>NZ_CP027860.1:0-2400000 GCF_003015185.1 Ahniella affigens | reverse complement strand
GACTGGGTGCAAACCTTGGTTGAGCGCGGGCTCCTCGGTATGTTGATGGTGCTGGCAACGCTGATGTTTGCCGTACATGCCTGCCTGCGCGTGCTGACCCGACGGGATGACAAGCTGCTGCGCGGTAGTGCGGTCGGGCTGTTGACCGCCTATGCCGTCGTGGGCACGCATGCGCTGGCCGATTTCAATCTGCAGATTCCAGCCTATCTATGGCTGGTTCATGTTTTGCTGGCGCTTTCCGTTAATGTGCTGGCACTGCCCGAACGTTCAATGGTGAAACTGTCATGAGCTGTCTGAACCATCGCATCGGCTTGCTCCTGCTTGCCCTCGCCACGAGCATGCATGCGGATGCCGGCTGCGCGTTGCCGAAACCCAAGCCGGCAACCGAGTGGCGGGCGCCAGCCGAGAAGGAACTGAAATCGCTGCGGCAAAAGGTCAAGGTCAAGAAAGACGCCAATCAAGCCCGTGAAGCCATGGCCAATCTGGCGGTGACATTGTGGGTACGCTCGAATCGGTTGGAATCTGAAGGCGATCGTACGAGCGCCGATGCGATTCGCCGGTTTGTCCGAGACCAACTGCCAGACACCGAGTGGCGTATCGGCTATCAAACCCAGAACAACGATCAGGGCGCTGCGGAAGCCGTTTTGACACGGCTCCGCACGGATCCGAAATCCGAACCCAAAGCAGTTTGCGATGCTGCTTTTCGTGCGGCCGGACTCGGCAGTGCAGAAGGGCAGTTCCGGCAGGCACAGTGTGCGACCGATGGCGGAGAGTCGCGGCGATATCTGGAGCAAGCGGCCGCAACGGGCCACGCCGGGGCACAGGAGGCGCTGGGTCGTATCTGCTTGAACGAAGGGGCAGCGGGCGCCGACTGCACGACGCGTTGGCTCTGTCGCGCCGCCCAAGCCGGGCGGACCGATGCGCAGAGTCTGCTGGGTTGGTGGCTCGGCCGATCCGATGCGCCCGCAGCGGATCGGGTCGATGCCGAGCCCTGGCTCAAGATTGCCGCCGAGCGTGGCGAACGCGCAGCGATGAACAATCTGGGCGAATGGTGGGAACGCTCTGGCGACGTCAATCAAGCATTGCTCTGGTATCGCAAGGCTGCTGACGCCGGCCAACCAGAGGCCATGGTGAACGTTGGCCGGATGCTCGCCCGGAGTGCCGGGCAATGCGAACAGGCCGCCGCCTGGTTCGACAAAGCTGCCGCGCAAGGCCTCAGCATGGCTGCTGATTACAAAGCCAAGTTGCCCTGCGTCAAGCCGGCCTCTTGAAAAGCCTCTGAACCGAGCGTTGGTGGGCCATGCGACAGCGTGTCGCGGCGCGTCCCCGCCTACCTATGATGCGTGCCGCGATCAGTCGGCCGCAACGCTATGCATGGTGCGTTTTCTGGGTAGCGCTTTTTGGCGTTTGCGCCATCGCATCAAGAAGTCAGCGATCAGCGCCGCTTCGGTAGCCCGCGGATTCGTCTTGCGACTGACCAACGCAATCTCTCGAGTGGGTGCTTGTGGCAAAGCTCGTGCGCGCAAGGTATTGCCAGTCAGGATGCCGGCGCGAATTGCGAGTTCCGGAATCAACGCCAGACCCAATCCGGACTCCACCATCTGCAGCAGGGTGAACAGACTCGTTGCAGCAATCTCATCGGCACGCAGTTTGTCGCGGGCTGCGCACGCCGCCAACGCATGCTCGCGCAGGCAATGGCCTTCTTCAAGCAGCAGCAGACGATCACTCCAGTCGTTGGGCCTGATCTCGTGACGCGCTTTCAGTGCTGGGTCCTGCATCGGCCCAACGAGCCAGAGCTCGTCCTCAAACAGCGGCTTGACCTGCAGGCCACTGACGTCCACGGGCAACGCGATGAGCGCGAGATCGAGATGGCCCGACCGCAACCGGTCGAGCAGATTGGCAGTCATGTCTTCGCGCAAGGCGAATTTCAGATCGGGCTCCGCGGACCGGAGTTCGGTCAGCAAAGGCGGCAGGAGGAAGGGGGCGATCGTAGGAATCGCACCAAGCCGCAGAATGCCTTGCATCGGTGCAGCCAAGACCCGTGCTTCTTCAACCAGATCCTCAGTAGCGGCGATCAATTCACGCGCGCGCGCCACGACCAGACTGCCGGCCTCCGTAAATTGCACACTGTGCCTGTCGCGTTCGACCAGCGCCGGTCCGAGCAACTCTTCAAGCTCTTTGATGCCCGCGCTCAGCGTCGACTGCGTAACGAAGCACGACTCAGCGGCTTTTGTGAAGTGCAGGTGCTCCGCCAAGGCGATCAAGTACCGCAGTTGACGGAGCGAGGGCAGGGCACGCATGACGGCTCGTATAGGGTGCGACGGTCGGGTTGCCATTGTGCCAGCGTTCGGGATCGGCAGGCGGGTGTCAAAGCACTGCTATCATTGCGGGTTTAGCACCTGGCACCCCAACGATGCACCATGACGCCCCCATCCTTATTATCGGCAGCGGTTTGGCGGGCGTGACCGTCGCGCGTGAATTCCGGAAGCTCGACAAGACGCAGCCATTGACCCTGATCAGCGCGGACATTGGGGGCTTTTACTCCAAGCCGATGTTGTCCAACGCGTTTGCCAGCGGCCGTAGCCCCGAATCGCTGTTGACGACCACGGCGGATGTGTTGGCTGAGCAACTCCAAATCGAGACTCGGTCCGGCTGCAATGTCCTGGCGATCGACCGCGCACAGGCTTGCGTGCATTTGCAGGGCGAAACGCTGCGTTATCGGCAACTGGTGCTTGCGCTCGGTGCGGATCCCATTCGTTTGACCATTGCCGGCGATGCGCAGGATGCCGTGTTGTCGGTCAATGACTGGGCCGACTACGTGCGATTTCGCGAGCGCGCCCAATCGGCGCGACGGATTCTGGTGCTTGGCGCCGGCTTGATTGGTTGCGAATTTGCGAATGATCTGCGGTACGCCGATCAGTCGGTCACGGTGCTCGATGTCGCTGACCAACCACTGTCCCGATTGCTGCCCCCGCACGCTGCTGAGCGCTTGCGAAGTGCGTTGATGGCCGCCGGAATCGCGTGGCGGCTGGGTCAGACCGTCAGCGCGTTGGAGCATCATTCGGGCCGATTGCAGGCAACGTTCAATCAGGGTGATGTCGAGACCTTTGACCTGGTGCTGTCAGCGGTGGGCCTCCGGCCGCGCGTGGCGCTCGCACAGGCCGCCGGGCTTGCAGTCGGTCGGGGCATCCAGGTCAATCGGCAATTGGCGAGCAGCGATCCGAACATTTTTGCGTTGGGCGATTGCGCAGCGGTCGATGGCTGGGTGTTGCCTTACGTGATGCCCATCATGCAAGCGGCACGGGCACTTGCCAAGACCTTGGCGGGCACGCCGACTGATGTGAGCTATCCCGCGATGCCAGTTGTTGTGAAGACCCCTGCGATGCCGGTGGTGGTCTGCCCGCCTCCTGAGGGAGTTGCCGGCACTTGGGAGGAGCAGGTCGATGCCGAGGGCGTCTTGGCACGCTTTGTCGACCCGGATGGCCATCTCCGCGGCTTCGCGCTCGTCGGCGCTGCAACGGCCGAGAAGAATGCATTGGCGAAGGCGCTCCCCGCGTGGTTGTAAAGGGGCGCTTCGCCAACACGCGATAGCGATGTGTCTTCCTGACCGACAAATATTTTGACGAGCAGCGCTTTCTGAGCTGACGCGCACTCGTTGCGCCTGCAGGGCTTGCGTCGTGGCTCGCTCATTTCTGGCAGGCATAAAGCGGACCCAAATCAAAGTGTCCACTCGAGTGCCGCCTGATACCATGCGCGAATGCAGCAGACGCCAGCGGCAGTGCCGGACAACCTGGAAGCATGGCTGGCCACACTCGGGCCGGAACGAGCGCAAGACCCCGGTTTGCGCGCCGCTTGCGACCATTATCGGCAAGCACCGCGGACGGACCGCCCGGAAGCGCAACTTGTCGCGGTCCTCGGCATTTTGCAGCAGTTGGGTGTCGACACCGAAACACTCGCCGCCACCGCGTGGCATGCCTGCGCGCAGATTCCCGACAAGTTGCCGCAGCGACTGCGTGCGCTGATTGAGGGCCAGAACGAGGCGCAACGCGTTTGGTCGTTGTATGCCGAACGGGGCACCAGTGGTGGCGCCGAGGGGCTGCGTCGATTGCTGCTCGCGATCATCAAGGACTTGCGCGTCGTGTTTGTGCTGCTGTCTGAGCAACTGTTGCGCCTGCGGCAGGCGAGCCAGTTGCCCGAGAGTGAACGCCGGGCCGCAGCACAGCTGACCGCCGACATCCACGCTCCGTTGGCGAATCGACTGGGCGTGTGGCAGGTCAAATGGGAACTGGAGGACTGGTCCTTTCGTTACTTGCAGCCCGAACAATACCGGCGCATTGCCAAAGCGCTCGATGAGCGCCGCGGGGACCGTGAGCACTTTATTGTGCGCGTCAAGGCCGATTTGCTGAAGGAGCTCAACGCGCAAGGGATTCAAGCCGATATCGCCGGCCGTCCAAAGCACATCTATTCGATCTGGCGCAAGATGAGCAAGAAGCAGGTCGATCTGGACCAGCTTTATGATGTGCGTGCCGTGCGCGTCATTGTCCAGGATGTGCCCACTTGCTATGCCGCCCTCGGCGTGGTGCATGCTCTGTGGCCGCCCATTCCGGGCGAGTTCGACGATTACATTGCCCGCCCAAAGGGCAATAATTACCGCTCATTGCACACTGCGGTGATCGGACCGGATGGCAAGGCTCTGGAAGTGCAGATCCGTACGCTGGAGATGCATGAGCATGCCGAGTTGGGGGTTGCCGCGCATTGGCGCTACAAGGAAGGCGGGGCAGGCGATGCGGCATTCGAGCGCAAGATTGCCGGACTCCGGCAAATGCTGGAGGCCAAGGCCGACACTGAATCAGATGCCGCCTTGCTCGCAGGCTTGCAAACCGATGTCGTCGATGACCGCGTTTATTTGCTGACCCCACAGGGCAAAGTCGTTGACCTGCCACGGGGCGCCACCGTGCTGGACTTTGCCTATCATGTGCACACCGAAGTGGGGCATCGTTGTCGCGGCGCCAAGATCAATGGGCGCTTGCTGCCTCTGGAGTCGACACCCACGAGTGGCGATGTCATCGAAATTGTCACGGCCAAAGTCAGCGAGCCGCGTCGCGATTGGGTGATTGCGGCCAATCACTTTCTGACCACGCCGCGGGCGAAGGAAAAGGTTCGCGCCTACTTTCGCAAACTGGATCACGAACGCAATGTGGTGGCTGGTCGAGAACTGGTCGAGAAGGAGCTGAAGCGCATCGCGATGAGCGATGCCGACTTGAGCGCCTTGCCGGCGCGGTTCAACTTGAAGACGGTTGATGAGCTCTACGTTGCGATTGGAATCGGTGAAGTGACCACCGGCCAGATCGCCCGTGGCCTCCATGAGCTGACGCAGCCCAAAGCGCCGGCCAAGCCGGAAATGTCGGCCGAACCCCCGCGAATCAAGCGGCGCGACAAAGACGCGATCACGATTGAGGGCATTGGGAATCTGTTGACCCAGATGGCGCGTTGCTGCCAGCCGATCCCGGGCGATCCGATCGTCGGCTATCTGACTCGTGGCAAAGGGGTGAGCATTCACCGGGCGGGGTGTGCGAGCTATCAGGCGTTGATTGAGCGCGATCCGGATCGGCGAATCGACGTGAGCTGGGGCCAACGCCCGGAGTTTTCGTACGAGGTCGAGATTCTGGTTCGGGGATACGACCGCAAAGGCCTGCTGAAGGACGTCTCGTCCGCCATCTCAGCTGCCGATGCGCACGTCATTGCGGCGAGCACCCGATTGGACGCCGATCATGGTACCGCCGAAATGCATTTCGCCGTGCGGGTCAACGATTTCGCACAGTTGAGTGGCCTGCTGAACAAAGTCGCCGGATTACCGAACGTCATCGAGGCCCGGCGCAAGGCCAAATAGGGCGTGGGCGTTTGCCCGTCGGTTCTGGGTCAGGGCGCCAATTCAGCAGTCAATAGCACCCGGGCGGCGGTCCAGTCCCGGTAGATGGTCTTGCGGTCGACACCGAGAAGTTCGGCGATATCGTTGAACTCGATGCCGCCCAGGAAATGCATCTCGACCACTTGGCCCATGCGGGGATGCGCCTGCTTGATCTGATCGATGGCTTGCGTGACGGCTTCCGCGTCGAACTCTGCTGTGGGCTCCGGAATGCTCGGTTCCAGCGCTTGAAACGCAATGTCGCCGCCATGCTTGGAACTGGCGCGGCGGCGCGCAGAGTCGATCAGGATTTGGCGCATCGCCCGGACGACAAGGTTCACCAGATGCTGACGGTCCTCGACCGTCGCACCGTATTCGCTCAGCTTGACATACGCCTCATGCACCAGCGCCGTGGTGTTCAGTGTCATCGGCGCATGTTTGCTGAGCTCGTGGCGAGCCAGACGTTTGACATGCTGGTAAATTGCGTCGAAATCCTGCATGGCCTGATTATGCGCAGACTGGGGGCGTCTGACTATCCCAATTCTGGTGGGTTGATGGCGTCGGAGTCGGCCGATGGCCGCGACCGGCGGCGGGCAGGGTGGCGCTTCATGACTCGCCAGCCAGGCCATTTGTGAGCGGGCCGGCATGTGTCATTAGCGTCTTGCCAAGCTGAACCATCTCCGGCTGGTCCACTTGGCAGCATACGTTCGGCCCCGCACAATGTTTGTCTCACCGAGAGTTCAGTCCATGGCAGCACCCAAAGAACAACACCGTGAATTCAGTTTTCCGGCCGACGCGCCCGAGCGCTTGGCCAACTTGTGTGGCGCCACCGATGCGCACGTGCGCCAGATCGAGCGGGCGCTGCCCGTCGTGATCGCTAATCGCGGGCCAATATTCCGAGTAACGGGCAAGTCAGCGGCCATCGATCAGGCCGTGAAGATCCTGCACGCCCTGTACGAGGCCACCGAGTCCGTCACGTTGACGCCGGATCAAGTGCATCTGGCGCTGACCGAGCAACTCGGGCCGGAAGCGCTTGGCAATTCGGCGCCCGAATCGCACGTACCGCAGGACGTGAGCATCCGGGTCAAGCGCGGTGCCATTCGCGGGCGTGGTGCCAACCAGCAGAAGTATCTGCACCAGATTGTTCGGCATGCCATCAGTTTTGGCGTCGGGCCCGCAGGAACGGGCAAAACCTATCTGGCTGTCGCGAGCGCTGTCCAGGCTTTGGAAGACAACCAGATTCACCGGATCCTGCTGGTTCGGCCAGCGGTAGAAGCTGGCGAAAAGCTGGGTTTTCTGCCGGGCGATCTGTCACAAAAAGTTGATCCGTACCTGCGGCCTCTTTTTGACGCGCTCTACGAAATGCTCGGCGTCGAGCGCGTGGGCAAACTGATTGAGCGCAACGTCATTGAAGTGGCGCCGCTCGCGTACATGCGTGGCCGCACGTTGAACGATGCGTTTGTCATTCTCGATGAGGCGCAGAATACGACGGTGGAGCAGATGAAGATGTTTCTGACCCGTCTTGGCTTTGGATCAACGGCCGTGATCACGGGCGATATCACCCAGATCGACCTGCCGCGGCATGTCCGCTCCGGGCTCAAACATGCAATCGAGGTGCTGCGCAACGTTGACGGCATCAGCTTCACGTTTTTCGAAGCGCGCGACGTGGTGCGCCACCCGCTCGTCGCGAAAGTCATCGACGCCTACGATCGCCATGAACAGGCAGCCAAGGCGGCATCGGCGCATGAGTAAGCCTGCCTGTGTGGTCTACGACCTGGACGGAACCCTGGTCCATGGCGATGTGGGTCACGCCTTCATCAAGCAGCTGCTGACGGATACTTGGTACCGCATGCTGTTGGCAGCGATCGTGACGCCTTTGCTGATGCCGCTGATGAAAACCGTCCGCTGGCGGAAGTTGGGTATTTCGGGCTTTCTGTGGGTGGCGAGCGTCGGGCGGGCCAGTCGGATTCCGGGGTTGGCGTCGACGTGCGCGGCAAATTACCCCATGCGCATCCTGCCCGCAGCAACAAAACGGCTGCGCGCTGATTTGGAGCGCGGCGAAACGGTCGTTGTGGCGACCGGAGCACTCGATCTGCTTGCCCTAGGTCTCCTGGCTCGGCTGGACCTGCCCCGGCAACCGGTTCTCGTGGCCTCAACAATCCGGTTTGGTTGGGGTGGCTATGTGATCGACCGCCAGTGCAACGGTGCGGATAAGGTCAAGGCGCTCGCAGATGATGGGTATCCCGCTCCGTTTGATTGCGCGTACTCGGATGCCATGATCGATTGGCCACTGTTGGCGGCGGCGCGTACGCCGATTCTGGTGTCGGACGATGCCGAGACCATTGCTGCCATGCGGGCCAGAATCGGTGCACACCTGGAGATCATCGCACCGTGAGCAGCCCCATCGTTCATCTCGATGTGCAGGTGCCAAAGCGCGGACTGCCGACTCGGTCGGACATTGAGAGTTGGGTCCAGGCCGCATTGCGAGTGGCGCGACGGCGCAAACCCACCGAATTGTCGATTCAAATCCTGGATCGCGAGCCGGCACAGGCATTCAATCGAGACTATCGCGGTCGCGACTATGCGACGAACGTGCTGTCGTTCCCGGTTGAACTGCCGCCTGGCGTCAAGACGCCACTGATCGGCGATTTGGTCATTTGCGCGCCCGTGATGGCGGATGAAGCCAAGGCTCAAGGCAAAGCGCTGAAGCAGCACTTCGCGCATCTGTGCATCCACGGCGTCCTGCATCTGCTCGGCTACGACCACATTGAAGACGCCGATGCCGAGATCATGGAAGCTTTAGAAATCAAGGCGTTGGCAACACTTGGTATTCCAAATCCTTACGAGTGAACGCGGCATTGCAGGCGCCGTGCGATCGGCGATTTGGTGGCTGGGGCCGGATTCGATACACTTGAAGGCCCGCCCCTTGGGCAGCCTGCCATCTGGCGATGAACGACGGACCCCCCAGTAGTACGCCGGCAAGATCCTGGTTGGATCGCTTGGGCCACATGCTTGCCGGCGAAGCCCGAAATCGAGAAGAACTGCTACAGGAACTGCGCGCGGCCAAAGAAAACGGCCTGCTCGGCGCGGACACCCTGGCCATGATTGAAGGCGCCATCGCGGTTGCCGACAAGCAGGTCGCCGACGTCATGGTGCCGCGTGCGCAAATGGTGACCGTTCCGGTCGAGGCAAGCCTTCAGGAAGTTCTGAGGATTATGCTCGAGTCCGGCCACTCGCGGTTCCCTGTGTGTGGCGAAGACAAAGACGAGATCATCGGTGTGCTGTTGGCCAAGGATATGCTCCGCTGTCTGGCCGAGCAGAGCGCGCCTTGCAACATCCGTGGGTTGGTGCGCGCAGTGCGGCTGATCCCCGAAAACAAGCCACTGAATGTCTTGCTGAAGGAGTTCCGTCAGTCCAGGCATCATTTGGCAATGGTCATCGATGAGTATGGCGGCGTGTCCGGCCTGGTCACGATTGAGGACGTCCTCGAAGAAATCGTGGGTGACATCGACGACGAACACGATGACGAAGCCAACCCGGATCTCAATATCCGGCCCATTGGCGAGGATCGTTACAGCGTCAATGCGGTGACCTTGATCGAGGACTTCAATCAACGTTTCGAGACGAATTTTCCGAACGACGATTTCGACACCATTGGCGGCATGATCACCCACACGCTGGGGCGCTTGCCCACGGTGGGCGAGGAGCTGAACCTGGGTGCGTTTCGATTTCATGTGACGAAGGCCGACCAGCGCCGAGTGGTACAACTGACGGCCGAACGATGTCACAAGGCGTAAGCGTGGCGTTTTGCCGCCTGCTCGCTGCCTGCGTGTGGCTCGTCGGGTGCAATTGGAGCGTTCACGCGCAGGCGCTGCCCAACCCGGATGATGCATCGAGAACCCCCGAAGCAGCGGCCGTGGCGGCAGCTGCCGCGGCGGCAAGCATTGATCCCGATAGCGGCGAGGCGCTGCGGATCGGTCTGATGACGGTGTCGCCGGGCTCGGTGTATTGGCAGAGCTTTGGCCACAATGCGATCTTGGTTGAGAACACAGTTCGCCAGGAGGCGCAGCTCTACAACTTTGGAACGTTCGATTTCGATCAACCCAATTTCCTGCTGAACTTCCTGCGCGGAAAAATGCTGTATCGGCTCGCCGCCGGCGCGCCCGCGCGCGATCTCAACATGTACGCCGAAGAAGGCCGGGGCGTGCAGTTGGATTGGCTGAATCTCACGCCCGACCAGCGCTATGCCGTCGCCGAAATGTTGGCTCAGAACGCGCTGCCGGAACACGCCGAATACCGTTACGACTACTTTGTGGATAACTGTTCGACGCGGGTGCGCAACGTGATTGACGCCGTGCTGAACGGTGCTGCCCGCGATCAGTTGCAGGTGCGCAGCGAGGGGGCAACGTATCGGCGCTTGGCGTTGCAATATGGCGCGACGGTTCCCTGGATGGCAGTCGGCATGGATCTTGGGCTCGGGCGCCACGCGGACCGGCCGATCAGCTTCTTTGAACAGGCGTTTGTGCCAGAGCAATTCCGACGATTCGCGCTCGAGGTGCAAAACCCTGAGCTCGGTGATTCCGAGCCGTTGATCACCGATTCGTTGCAATTGGTCGAGCCGCAAGTCGAGCTGCGTGCAGCCAGCATGCCTGGGGTTTGGATTTTTGCGGCGCTGTGCGCGGCGATGTCAGCTCTGTGGTGGTGGATGGCAGGGGCTGCGCCCGGTCTGCGCCGTTCGGTTGCCGCATGGGTAGGCATCCTCGTCAGTCTGGTTTCGACGGTGATCGGCGCCGGGTTGATCGCACTGATGACCGCGACCGACCACAGCATGGCGGCCGCGAACGAGAACGTACTCCTGTTTCTGCCGACATCGTTGCTGTTGGTTCGCGCATTCTGGCAATTGCGTCGCGGCGACAATCGCGCAGGCCAGATCTGGGCCTGGGTCGGCGTCTTGGCGGGCGCCGCTGCCTTGTTGCTCAAGCTCGATGGCGACGCGCAGGCCAATGGCTACTGGCTCGCGTTGATGCTGCCATGGCATACGGCGGTGTGGTTCCGGATCGCCCGACCCATGGCGTGACTTTGGCCATGAACGAGACCCGGGCACTGCCTGATCGCGAACAGATTCGTCAGTGGGCGCGGGCGTTGGGATTTCAGGAATGTGGCGTATCGACAGCGCCGCTGGCCGAGGACGAGGCGTATTTGCTGTCTTGGTTGCAGCAGGGGTTTCATGGTGACATGGACTACATGGCGCGCCACGGCAGCAAACGCTCACGACCAGCCGAATTGCATACCGGAACCGTGTCCGTGATTTCTGTCCGGATGGATTACCATCAGCCGGATGCGGCTCCGATCGCCGAGATCCTCGCCGACCCGGACGCAGCTTTCATTTCGCGCTACGCCTTGGGTCGCGACTACCACAAGGTACTGCGGCAGCGACTGCAGAAACTGGCGGACCGCATCGGTCAGGCAGTCGGACCGTTCGGCTATCGTGCGTTCGTGGATTCCGCGCCGGTTCTCGAAAAGGCGCTGGCCCGCAACGCGGGGCTAGGCTGGATCGGTAAGCACACCAATCTGATCCATGAGCGGCACGGCTCCTGGTTTTTTTTGGGCGAGCTTTACACGGACTTGCCACTCGCACCGGATCCAGCGCACGACCGGAACCACTGCGGCACCTGTACCCGTTGTCTGGATGTCTGTCCCACCCAGGCGATCATCGCGCCGTATCAAGTGGACGCCCGCCGTTGCATTTCCTATCTGACGATCGAATTGCACGGTTCGATTCCCGAGGACTTGCGACCGTTGCTCGGCAACCGGATCTATGGCTGCGACGACTGTCAGTGGGTTTGCCCTTGGAACAAGTTTGCCGACGCCACGATCGAGGTGGATTTTCAGATACGCCATGGCCTGGATCGAGCGCGCCTGCTCGACTTGTTTGCTTGGGATGAGACCACGTTTCAAAACCGCACCGAAGGCAGCCCGATTCGCCGGATCGGGTATGAGCGTTGGCTTCGGAATATTGCCGTGGCACTGGGCAACGCGCCCTTTAGTGAGCAAACCATCCAGGCGCTTCGCGCAAAGCAGTCACATCCATCCGAACTGGTGCAGGAGCACGTGGCCTGGGCCATCAAGGCTCAGCTGGCGAAAGCGTCCGCAGCCTGACGCGGCGACAAACGCTTGCGCGATTCAGCCCAGCGTTTCGCGAATCCGGGCGATCATCTGCGCTGTTGAGGCGTCTAAGTGCGAACCGTCGGCCTGACCCGCCAGCACCGGCAAAATGTCGTCGGCCAATTGCTTGCCGAGTTCTACACCCCATTGGTCGAACGCGTTATTGCCCCAGATCACCGCCTGCACGTAGACCTTGTGCTCATAGGCCGCCAGCAGCGCGCCAAGCGTGAACGGCGTCAGTTCTGGAAGCAGGATCGTGGTGCTCGGTCGGTCGCCCGGGCATTCGCGCTGCGCGGCCAGGGCCGGGTCGGCGTCATTCGTGATCCGACCATGCATCAACGCGGCAGACTGCGCCAGCATGTTGGCCAGCAGCGCGCGATGACTGTCGGCATGCGCGTGGGCCGGCTTGATCGCCGCGACAAACTCAACCACGTTTGCAAGCTCGCCCTGATGCAAGGCCTGGAAGAAAGCATGTTGCGTGGTCGAACCAACACCACCCCACAGGATGGGAACGGTCGGGTGCAGTAACGCCTGGCCGGCCGGCGAGACCGACTTGCCGTTGCTTTCCATTTCGAGTTGCTGCAGAAAGGCCGGCAGATAACGCAGCCGGTCGTCATACGGTACGACACAATGCCCTGGCAGCCCTTGGACATTGCGCGTCCAGATGCCCACTAAAGCCATCAGCACCGGCACGTTCTGCCGAAGCGGTGCGGTGCGGAAATGCGTATCCATGGCCGCCGCGCCACGAAGAAATTCGGCAAAGCGCTCAAAGCCCAGTGCCAACATCGTCGACAGGCTCACGGCACTCCACACCGAATAGCGTCCACCCACCCAGTCCCACATCGGCAGAATCTGGTCGGCGCTGATGCCAAACGCCTCGGCCCGACGGGGATTGGCCGTAATGGCAAACAGATGCTGATTGCCGCGCTCGACCCCCAGGTGTTGCTGCAGCCACGCCTGCAAAATACGCCCGTTTGCCAAGGTCTCCTGCGTACCAAAGCTTTTCGAAACCAGGCAGACGAGGGTTCGTTCGGGCTTCAGATTGGCCAACAGATGATCGACCGGGTGCGCGTCCACGTTGCTGACGTAGTGCACGCGCACGGTTTGTGGTTCGCGCGGGGCGCGCAGGGCTTCGAGGCACAGTTTTGGACCGAGCTCGGAGCCGCCGATGCCAACGTGAATCACGTCGAATCCGTCGGCGCCGAAACGACCGCGGATCTGCTCAACGAGCGCGCGACATTGCAGAAGCGTGGCTTGCGCGAGCGTCGCGGCATCGCGAAATGCGGGCGCCAACGCCTCTTGATCAATCCGGGCGCGCAATGCCATGTGCATCGCTGGCCGCTGCTCGCTCTGGTTGACCAGTTCGCCGGCAAACAGCGCCTCAATGCGTTCGCACAGGCCAGCGTCTGTGGCCAAGGCGAGCAGTTCGGACAGGGCAGCCTGATCAATCTTGTGCTTGCTGAAGTCCAGCCGGACACCGGCCGCTTCGGCACTCAGCGAACCGGGTCGATCCGCGTGCTCCTGAAACAGTTGGGCGGTTCGAATGTCTGCAAGACGTTGCCAATGCGACAACAGCTTTTCCCACCAGAGCTGCCGATCAGCCATGGTTCTTGATCACCGGTTTAGGACACTCAGCTGCACTGAAAGTACAGCACGTTGTCGGTATTGTTGGAAACCGACTGGCCCAGCGAGATCGTGCCAGCCTTGCGAAAATGGATTTCGTCACGATGCAGCCGCATTTCGTCGTCATCGCCAATGCGGACGAACGTACCGTTGGTGCTGCGATCGGTGATCGTGAAATAGCCGCGCTTGTATTCGATCGTGGCGTGGTTGCGCGAGACCCATTCGTTGTCGACCACAATCGTCGAATTGGCATCGCGGCCGAGCGTGCATGGCTGTGAGGTGGCGGAAATCTCGATGACCCGGCCCCGATAGCGGATGCTGAGCTTGGCGCCAGAACCTGGAATGTCGTCGAGGCGGATGGCACGCTGTACGGTCGTGACATTCGACAGGTCTTCCTGCCAGATGACGTCGACGATTTCGATCGGATCGAGTTTGCCGGACACGCGTATGGCGCCAAGCGACCGCGTCTTGATGGACCCGGAGTTGGTCAGCCCGCGGACGGTGCTGGCGGTTGTTACAATTTGTTCGCGTTTGGCGGTGGAGCCCATCCGGGCGGCCGTATTGACCGCATCGCCAAACACATCATTCGCCTCAACCAGCGTCTCCCCGTGGTGCAAGCCCACTCGGATCGCCAGGTTCTCTTTGACAAACAACGGGTCGTGCGCCATGCGCTTTTGCATGTCGACGGCCGCCAGCACCCCGTTCAGGGCACCAGGGAACGTACACATGATCTCGTCGCCGATGGTCTTGATGACCTTGCCCCCGTGACGGCCTGCAATGCCACTCAGGGCATCCAGGACCGCCGAAATCAGGCGGCGGGCTTCGACGTCGCCACGCAGCTCGAACAGCTTGGTGCTGCCACTGACATCGGCAAAAAGGATGGAGAGCGACTGAGTCTGAGACATGCCCGGATCATAGGCCAAAGTTTGGGCAAGCTCCACCTGCAAATTGCGAAAATCCTGTGACAGGACATGACGAGAAATGTCTGCTTGCTGATCCGTCCCCCGGCCGATTTCCGGACTTTGGCAGGGTTTTCGTCTGTTGTGACGGACTCACTGTATCCGGAACGGTTCGGCTTTCACATGCCATTAGTTCATGCCTTGGGGCCGACAACCGGTTCGACCGAATGGCGCTTGCCGGCGATATCGCGCGGGGCACGCTGAGCCAGGTGAGAGGCCATGCGCGTTTGAGCGTACGGGCTGGGCTGATTCAGGCCCCGCTGTGCGGCGCCATGCCGCCGGCGCAGGCGATCCATGCGGCGGACGGCGACAAAGTCAGAATGTCTTGCATCTTGCCCGCACTCTGACAGATGAGTTTCCGGCCCTGATGGGCGATAATGTCAGGATGCAAAAACTTGTTCCTGGTCAACGTTATCTCTCCAATGCCGAACCGGAATTGGGCTTGGGTACCATTCTCCGCCTCGACGGCCGCATGCTGCAGGTCTTGTTCGCGCGGAGCGGCACACTTCGGCAATACGCGCTGCAATCGGCGCCGCTGACGCGGGTCAGCTTCCGACCGGGGGATCGCATTAACGCGCACGGCCGGGTCTTGCAGGTCGATCAGGTCGACGAACGGGACGGCATTCTGTTTTACCGGGGCGGTGCGACCGAGTGGTCGGAATCCGAACTCGATGACCTGCAGAATGTGTCGAAGGCAGAAGACCGCCTCGCCCAAGGCCGGGTCGATCGCAATGATCAGTTCGAGTTTCGAGTGGAGGCCTTGAAGCGGCGTGCTGAAGCCCGCCGGAGCCGTGCATTCGGCCTGGAGTCTGCCCGCGTCGATCTGATCCCGCATCAGCTTCGGGTGGCGGAAATTGCGGGCGATCGACGCCCGCCCAGGGTGCTGCTGGCCGATGAGGTCGGCCTCGGCAAAACGATCGAGGCTGGCATGATCGTCGCCCGCCAGCTGGCCACGGCGCGGGCGAGCCGCGTGCTCGTCCTGGTGCCGGAGCCACTCGTTTATCAGTGGTTCGTCGAAATGCTGCGGCGGTTCAATCTCAGCTTCTCGATCTTCGATGAGGAGCGGGTGGAGGCCATTGAAGCGGCTGGTGATGGCCGGAATCCGTTCAAAGATGAGCAATTGGTCATCACGGACACCGAGTTCCTGGTCAGCTCGCCCGAGCGCGCCAAAATGGTGGTGCAGGGCGAATGGGACTTGCTGGTCGTCGACGAGGCGCATCACCTCGCGTGGTCGCCGGAGTCAGAGAGCCCTGAATATGTGCTCGTGGAGGCGCTGGCCAAGCGGGTTGCTGGCGTCGTGCTGCTGACCGCCACGCCCGAACAACTCGGTCGCAGTGGCCATTTTGCCCGTCTGCGGCTCCTCGATCCCGCGCGGTATCACGATCTCGAGAAGTTCCAGCAGGAAACCACGCTTTACGCGCAGCGCTCGAAGCTGGCCGCGAAGATTGCCGATGGTCGGGAGCTGGAAGGCGAGGACCGCCATCAGTTGCATGGTCTGGTCGGCAAGGAACGCATGGTGTCCGCAAGCCGCGACGAATTGCTCGGTGAATTGATAGATCGTCACGGCACCGGTCGGGTGATGTTCCGCAATCGCCGCGCGATTGTCGGCGGCTTTCCAGCACGTGTGCCCGAGATCGACACGCTACCCGCTCCGGCCGAAGATGACGCGTTGCGCGGCCAGTTGCTGGCCGAATTCTTGAGCGACGTCGATGTTCATGCGCACGCGTTGCCCTTGAACTACAGCAAGGACCCGCGGCTCGACTGGCTCGTGCAACTGCTGGAGTCATTACCGCAGGAGAAATTCCTGGTCATATGCCGCTCGCAAGCCAAAGTGTTGGCGTTGGAAGAGGCGCTCCGTCTGCGCAGTGGCGTGGGCGTGGCGCGGTTCCATGAGGGCATGAGCATCGTCCAGCGCGATCGCAATGCTGCGTTCTTCCAACAGGCTGACGGCGCACGCGTATTGCTGTGCGCCGAGATTGGTTCTGAGGGCCGGAATTTTCAGTTCGCCCACCATTTGGTGCTGTGGGATCTGCCGATCGACCCAGATCAGCTCGAACAGCGTATTGGCCGCCTGGATCGCATTGGTCAGAAGGGTGATGTCAACATTCATTTCGCCTGCTTCGCCGACAGCGCTCAGGCGGCGCTCGCGCGGTGGTACGACCAGGGGTTGGATGCGTTCCGAACCTCGCCCCAAGACGGGCGTGAGCTCTATCGCCGGTTTGGTGCCGAGTTGATCGATGCGGCGCGCGCGTTTGCACTGGGCCAGACCGACGCATCCGACCAGTTGGACGACCTGATTGGCCGCACGCAGGCTGCGCATGAGGAACTCGCTGCCGCGATTCAAGATGGCCGCGATCGGCTGCTGGAACTCGCCACGCAGCGCGCGGCGCCAGAAGAGCGGCTGCGGCGCGCCATGGCCGGTGCTGATCTGGATCGAACGCAGGACGATTTCATCCTCAAGTTGTTCGAGCAGTTTGGAATCGAGAACGAGGAACTGTCCGAGCGCACCGTGGTGCTCGACCCCGAATACCTCAATACTGAAGCGTTTCCAGGCTTTGAGAACGGCCCACGCCAGGCGACCTTCGACCGTTCCGTTGCGTTGAGCCGGGATGATTTGCTGTTCCTGCGGCTTGATCACCCCATGGTGCAGTCGGCGCTCGACCTGTTGCTGAGTGCCGAAACCGGGAACGCGACGTTCCTGGTCGATCCAGACCTGCCGCTTCGCAGTGCGTACCTCGACACCGTATTTGTGCTGGAGTGCCTGGCGCCGCCTGAGTTGCACGTCGATCGCTTCCTGCCGCCGCTGCCGGTGCGCGTCATTATCGATTCCCGGCTGAAGGAACACGCCGATTATCAGGCCTCGGAGGAGGCAGCGCGCCGAGCCGGCGACCTGCAACTCGATCCGGCAAAACTCCGCAAAGTATTGAGCCAGCTGGTGCCCCCGATGTTGAAGGGCGCCACCGGTGTCGCCGAGCGACTCGGGCGCCGCGAGACGGAGGCGGCGATGCTTGCTGCTGATACCGAGCTCGACGCCGAGATTGCACGACTCACGGCACTCGCCCAGATCAACCCCAACGTCAAGCCGCAGGAAATTGCGGACGCCCAGTCCGAACGCGCCGAGTTGCACGAGGTGATTCCGGCGGCCAGGCTGCGACTCGACGCCGTGCGCCTCGTCGTCAGCCCGGATTTTCTGAATTTGATGAAGTAGAGTGGCCCAAGGCTACGGAGCAGACATGCTGAACATTTCAAAGGCGGCCATCGCGCATTTTCGCAAGATCATTGCCCAGCAGGACATTGATGGTCTCGGTGTGCGCTTGTCTGCGGTTGCCCCGGGTACGGCCAAGGCAGATTGTCGCCTGGAGTTCTGCGAACCTAGCGATCTGCTCGGCGATGAATGGCAGATCGAATGTGATGACTTTTCGATCTACGTTGACCGGGCCAGCGTGCCGTTTCTGGACAGCGCGCAAATCGATTTTCAGTCGCCGACGCTCGGCAGTGGTCAGCTGACGATCAAGGCACCGAAAATCAAGGGCAACGTGCCGGGACCGGATGCCAGTCCCGAGGAGCGCATCCGCTACATCCTCGAAACCGAAATCAACACGGGGTTGGCGTCGCACGGTGGTCGGTGCTCGCTGGTCGAGTTTACCGCTGATGGGATCGTGGTCCTGCAGTTCGGCGGCGGCTGCCATGGGTGCAGCCAGGTCGAGTCCACGGTCAAACATGGCGTCGAGCGCACATTGATGGCGCAGATCCCAGAGGTCAAAGGGGTCCGTGATGTCACCGACCACGCCACGGGGCATCGGCCTTACTACAAGCGTTAAAGCCGAGCAGGGGCGCGGCGAGCCAAAGCGGCTAGCTGATCCAACCCGCCAGAACCAGCAAAGCCAGGATCGCCAACCAAAGAATCAAGACGCGCCAGACCAGCGCCATCGCCTCTTGCAGTGACAGCAGCGTGGACTTGCGCTCGAGCGTTTCGTCCTCGGCTCGCAGTGCTTCGTCTTCGGCGTCGACACTCGCCCGGGCTGCCGCCAACATGAAGCCACTGCCAGCGACAAACCAGCCTTGCCGATTGCTGATGTGAAACTCGCGCCACGCATTGATGGCGGCATCGAAATCGGCAGCCAGTGCCAAACCGAATGTCATCAGTTGCGCGGCCGGCCAGTCGAGCAGTGCGACCACCTTGTCCATGCCCTGGGCGTGGGCCTGACCGAGACTCGCCCGCGGCATGGCGCGTTCGCTGGCAGTCTTGGCCAATCGGTAGAGCAGGGCGCCGATCGGACCCATCAGCAGAAACCAGAACAGCACCCCGAACCAGCGGCGCAGGGCAGCCAAAAAGACCTGATCGACGATCGTCTGACATTCGAGCGGCAGGGACGGGCTTGGCGGCTCTTCCGGAAGCAGTTGCAGCGCAGCCGTGCGTTCCTCGCGACTCCCCGCGTGCATCAAGTGATCCACGTCCTGGTCCAAATCTCTTGGGCCCCAGCACCAGAACAGCACCAGGACTGAAAACAGAAACTCTGGCAGACCCCAGCCCCAATCCTGTACCAGCCACTGCACCAGGCCGCATAGCAACACCGGTACACCAAGTGAAAACACCGATCCGAACGGGCCGGACCAGGCGTTGGCATTGAAAAACGGATTGAAACGGCCGCTGAGATAGGCGTCAAACCAGCCGAACTGACGCAAGTGAGCCAGCGCGGGGACGGCGTGGCTGAGCGTGAGGGCGAGTATGACGGCGAGCAAGACAATGGCCATTGCCCTGATTTTAGTGGGGCTTTTGCGAATTGCTATCAAAACTTTCGGCATGTGCAACACACATCGCGTTCACGCGGATACCAAGCGTCGCCCCGAACCGCTACAGTCGCCTGCCTACGCCTCGCGCGCTGGTCATCTTGTTCATGCCCGAAATTGCCCCAGGGAATTTGCTCCCGTACGTTTTGATCATGTTGGTCGCAATGGCATCGGCACGGCTGCTGGCCCGCTTCATGCCACCACCACTGCCGGGCATTCCGAACGGCATGCTCGACGCTTTTCGCGGTTACCTGGCGGTTGGCGTGTTCATTTGCCACGCGATGATCTGGCATGCGTTCCTGAAGACCGGGCATTGGCAGGAGCCGCCGTCCCGCTTTTACACCCAGATTGGTCAGGCAGCGGTGGTGCTGTTCTTCATGATCACGGCGTTCTTGTTTTACGGCAAGGTTCTGGACAGCCACATTCGGCCGATGGACTGGACCCGGCTGTTCCTGTCGCGCGTACTGCGCCTGGTGCCCGCCTACTTGCTCGCCGTGGTGCTGTTGTTCGTTCTCATGGCAGTGATCAGTGCGGGCGTGCGTCGTGAGCCATGGTCGCAATTGGCCAGAGAGGCCGGGCACTGGTTGTTTTTCACGCTGCGGAGCGATCCGCCCATCAATGGTGATGCGAACACCAAGTTCTATGTCGCCGGCGTAACTTGGACGCTCGTCTATGAGTGGTATTTCTATCTGACGTTACCGGTTCTCGCCATATTGCATGGCTATCGAACGCCGCTATGGCTGGTGGCATTCGGCATTCTGATCTGGTTTTCGTTTGGCTGGCCCTGGATCGGGCTCTTGTCCTTTGTCGGCGGGTTCATCGCGGCTTGGCTGCGTGGCGGTCGCGTCGCGCGCCTGGTCGCGGCGCATCCCAATTGGGCATCGTTGATCAGTCTTTGCGCCATGGCGGCCACCGTCAGCGTGTTCCCCGGTTCGTTCTCGTGGTGGCCGAATCTGCTGCTGACGATCGCCTTTGTGCCGATTGCCCTTGGCGCGGATTTGTTCGGACTCCTCCGCCGGCACAGTGCCGAGGTCTTGGGCACCGTGAGCTACAGCATGTACCTGCTGCATGGGCTAACGCTTTGCGTGTGGTTCTGGCTGGTCCTCGGCACCTCTTGGGCGAGCACGTTCAGCTTGAGCGAGCACTGGTTGGCGCTTGTCCTGTTGACACCGGTCCTCGTGACGCTATGTGTGTTCAGCTATCGGTTTGTCGAGCGACCGGCGATCGATGCCGTGCCGGCGTGCCTCAACTGGTGGCGCCGACAGATCGCGCGCGTCGCAAAGTCCTGACCGACGGTTGAACTTCGCCTATTTCGGGCTCCAATGAGCTAGCGTCCTGTGTGCGGCTTGGCACGCGACATCCAGCGCGCCTATCAAAAGCGCTTGGATCGGTTGGTAACTGCCGCATGCAGCCCGTTATCGGCTTGAACTGGCACTATTCGCGCTGACCAGTCAATCAGCCAGCACTGTTGTCCGCCGTCGCGGCGCGCGCCGCGTCGCGTTTTGCCTTTCTGGATTTCGCGAACAGGTTCAGGGCTTCGACCAGTGCCGAGAATGCCATCGCGCCATACAAGTAGCCGCGTGGAATCTCGTGATGCAGGCCGTCGGCAATCAAAGCCACACCCACCAGCACAATGAACGCGAGGGCCAGCATCTTGATGGTGGGGTGCGAGTCGATGAACTCGCCGACTATGTCGGCCGCGAGCATCATGACCAGCACGGCAGCAATGATGGCGGTGGCCATGATCGGGACTTGGTTGACCAGACCCACGGCGGTGATGACGCTATCGAGCGAGAACACGATGTCGATGATGGCAATCTGGATGATTACCAGCATGAATGCGTTCGGCGCGCGACCACTGGCTTCGCCATCGCTGTCTTCGGTAATTCCAGACCAGATTTCCATGCCGCCCTTGACCAGCAGGAACAAGCCGCCACCGATCAAGACCAAGTCCCGAACTGACAAGGGCAGATTGGCGATCGTCAGGACGGGCGTGGTCAGCGATGCGAGCCACGACAGCGTGAACAGCAAGCCCAAACGCGTCAGGCAGGCGAGCGCCAAGCCAAACCGCCGAGCCGAAGAGCGCTGCTCGTGAGGCAGGCGGGACACTGCAATCGAAATGAACACCAAATTGTCGACACCGAGCACAATTTCCAGTGTGGCCAGCGTCAATAGGGCAAGTAATGCCTCAGGGGAAAACAGAATCTCCACGCGTCAACTCATCAGCCTGGGCCAAAGCACTGCACCCCAGATGGCGAGCACGTTCAGCATGGTCAAAAACACTGCCGCCGAGCCCATATCCTTGGCGCGGCCTGCAAAGATGGCGAATTCCGGACTGATCCTGTCGACGACCTGTTCGATTGCCGAATTCAGCAACTCGGCGGCGAGCACCAAGAACAGGCATCCGACCAGCAGCGCCTTTTCGAGCGGCGTCTGGCCGAGCCAGAGCGCCAGTGGGCCGAGCACGATCAGACAGTAGACTTCGAGGCGAAAGGAGCTCTCAATCTTGAAGGCGATCGCCAGCCCCTTGCAGGACCACATGAACGCACGCCAGATTTTCCCCGGACCACGGGGTAGTACGCCCTGATTATCGGCCATGTCGGAATCTGCTGGATGCGCTCGAAATCAGACGGTGAAAGGAAGAAAGCCCGGAAACTGCGTCGTCTATGATGCCTTGCGAGAGCCCGCGCAACAAGCCCCAGCTCTGGCGGATCTGCGTTTGTTCACCGGCCTTGGCGCGCGAATGTCGGCCAATCGGCGGTCGCTGGCTTGGTCTTTCACGCATCACCGCGCTGGCAAGTGGCGCGCGCACCGGGCACATTGCGCGGCAACCGGCCACAACGCCGGTGGCATTCAGGCGGGTTCCTAGCCCGAAAGTCATGCTTGAAAATGGCGGATTTGCCGACAAAACGACCGAACGATCCAAGGAGACCAACTCGTGTTTGATCCCGAGAAGTTGCTGGCAGGGATGGTGGGCGACGCGCTGGGCGGCATGTTTGGTGGCCGTTCACGCAAGAAGAAATCTGTGTTCCGCACCGGCAACCTCGGCGGCAAAGCGGCGTTGGGCTTAGGCGCATTGGGGGTCGCGATGGCTGCCTATGAGCATTTCCAACAGCGATCGCGGCAGCCGACCGGATCGGCACCGATGCCGATTCAGCCCGGACCCAGGGCTTTGCCGCCCGCACCGGCTTCGCTGATCCCGAGCAGCCCGGCAGCCATGCCGCCGCCACCACCGGCCGCAGTCGATTTGACCCGATTGAACGACGCCGAGCAGGAGGCAGTGCTGCTGGTGCAGACCATGATCGCAGCGGCACACGCTGATGGTCGGGTTGATGCCAGCGAGCAACAGCGGATTTTGGCGCGCGCCGAGAGCTCCGGACTCGATACCGCGACGTGCTTCTTCTTGAAGGGCGCGCTCAATCAGCCCATCAGTCTCGACCAGATCGCCGCGCAGACGCGTCCGGACCAAGTTGACGAAGTCTATGCTGCCGCGCTCCTTGCAATGGACGCCGACACCGAGGCCGAGCGCGCGTTCCTTCGGCAGTTGGGCCAAAAGCTCGGCATGGACGACGCACGTCGATTGGCGATCCACGAAGCCTTGCAGCCAGTCTGATACCTTTCTTCGTCTCTCATTCGCTTTCAAGAACTTAGGAGTCGTTCATGTCGCAGTGGTATCTCAGTTACAACGGTCAGCAGATTGGCCCGCTTGATCAAGCCGCTGCGGTGCAGCAGGCGCAGCAGAATCCGAACGGATTTGCGTGGCGCCAAGGCTTCGCGGAATGGCTGCCCATCAACCGGATCGCCGAACTGAGTCCCGGGTCGTTGAGTGTGCCGGCCCCACCAGCGGCGGGTGGGCGTTCGCTGGCGGACGTGATCGACTACAAGATCGTCGGCCATGAAATGCAGTTCGTCGAAATCGAGCTCGACCCGGGCGAGAGCGCGGTCGCCGAGGCGGGATCGATGATGTACAAGGACACGTCGATCCGCATGGAGACGGTGTTCGGCGATGCGTCGGCGCAGAGTCAGAGCAGTGGCCTGATGGGCAAGCTGATGTCGGCGGGCAAGCGGCTGATCACGGGTGAAAGCCTGTTCACGACCGTGTTCACCCATGGCGGCAACGGCAAGGCGCGGGTGGCGTTTGCGGCACCTTATCCGGGCACGATTCTGGCGCTACCACTCAGCAACTATCATGGGCAGATCATTTGCCAGAAAGACTCATTCCTGTGCGCTGCGCGCGGTGTGTCGATCGGTTTGTTCTTCCAGAAGAAGGTCATGACTGCCCTATTTGGTGGCGAGGGCTTCATCATGCAAAAGCTGGAGGGCGACGGCCTCGTCTTCGTGCATGCCGGTGGCTGCGTGGTTGAACGGGAGCTTGCGGCAGGCGAGCGCATTGAAGTCGACACCGGTTGCGTGGTCGCGCTGACCTCGTCCGTGCAGTTCGACGTGGTGCCTGTGGGTGGCGTCAAGTCGATGCTGTTCGGCGGCGAAGGCGTGTTTCTGGCTCAGATGACCGGCCCAGGCCATGTGTGGATGCAGTCGTTGCCGTTTTCGCGGATGGCGGGTCGCATGTTCGCCGCGGCATACCAGCGTGGCGGCAGCAAGGAAGAGGGCTCGGTGCTCGGCGGTCTGGGCGGCCTGTTGTCGGGTGATCGCGACTTCTGAGCGAATTCCTTTGATTCGTCGACTGAGCGCCCGGCATGCCCGGGCGCTTTGCATTCCGGTGTCGCGTCAACAGAAGCTGAATGGCTTTGACCCGGATCACGGCGTCTTCCGTTTGAGCTGCCAAGATCAGATCATTGCCGCACGCTGTTGCTGATCGAAGCCCCCAAACCTGTAAATGGAGTTGCTCGATGTCTCAGACCCTTCGTCCCCTCGCTACCGCACTTGGAGTTGCTCTGGCCATGTCCACCGCTCAGGCTGCCAATCCCGACTACTCGCTGACCATTTACAGTTCGGCGCAACCCGGCCAGATGAACCCGCAGGCGCTGCAGAACTACGGCGTGTCGCTGCCCGGCTATGCTCTGGTGCGCGACCGCCGGGAATTGAGCCTGCAGCAGGGGCGCGGCGCACTGCGCTTCAGCGATGTCGCGTCACAGATTGATCCGACCACCGTCAACTTTGCCTCGCTTACTGACCCGGCTGGCACCCGCGTCATTGAACAGAATTACGAGTTCGATCTGGTCGATGGTCAGAAGCTCCTGAACCGCTACATTGGCGAAAAGGTCAGCGTCGATCAGATCCAAGGCGACAAGATGGAGCGGATCACCGGCACGTTGCTGTCGGCGAGCAACGGGCTGATCCTGATGAAGGAAACGGGCGAGGTGCTGACATTGACGCACTATGCCAACGTGCAGTTTCCGTCGCTGCCGGGCGGCCTGATCACCAAACCCACACTCGTTTGGCTCGTCGATGCGAAGCGCGGTGGCAAGCACGACGCGCAGGTGTCCTATCAGACCACCGGCATGACGTGGTGGAGCGACTACAACGTGATCCTGAGCGGCACCGAGGACAACTGCAAAATGGACTTGTCGGCCTGGGTGACGATCGTCAACCAGTCGGGCGCGAGTTTCCCCGAAGCCGAACTCAAACTGGTGGCAGGCGAGGTCAACCGTGCACCCGCCGCGCCGCAACCGGCAATGGTCGGCATGATGCGCGCGAAGACCATGGAACTTGCGTCGGCCGCCGCCGACACGTTCCAGGAGGAGAGTCTGTTCGAGTATCACCTGTACAAGCTTGGCCGCCGCACCGATCTCCCGCAGAACTCGACCAAACAGCTGGAGTTGTTCCCGGCGATCGTCGGTTCGACTTGCAAGCGCGAACTGGTGTTTACGGCGAGTGAATTGCCTTACCGCTGGTGGGGTCCGCTGACCGATCAAGGGTATAACGCCACCCGCGAGGGCGAGGTGGGCGCGTATCTTGAGTTCCAGAACAAGGAAGCCAACGGCATGGGCATTCCGTTGCCGGCCGGTCGCGTGCGCGTCAACCAGGCGGCCAAAGACGGGAGCCTGGAATTCATTGGCGAGGACTTGATCAAGCACAAACCGCGCAACGAAGATGTGCGGATCAAGCTCGGCAAGAGTTTCGATGTGGTTGGCGAGCGCAAGCAGGTCGATTTCCGCATCGACACCGACAAGAAGTGGCTGGAAGAAACGTTCGAGATCAGCATCCGCAATCGAAAGCAGGTCGCGACCAAAGTGGTTGCACGCGAGTATCTGTATCGCTGGAGCCAGTGGAACATCACCCAGAGCTCCAGCACTTACGACAAGAAGGACGCGGCGACGGTTGATTTCCCGCTCAATATCGCAGCCGATGGCGAGGCCAAGGTTCGCTACACGGTTCGCTACACCTGGTGATTGGTCTGGCGATGGCGCTGTCGATTGGGCCGGTGTGCGCCGGCCCGGTTGGAGCCTGCTCGATTGCCAATCGCGCCGACCTACCGGTCTGGTCGCGTACTGGCGACCACCGCCAGTAGCTCCTGCGCGATACTGGCGCCTGCAAGTGCGGTGATCATCGCGTGGTCGTAGGCGGGCGCAACTTCGACCACATCCATGCCCACCACGTTCAGCCCAGCGAGGCCGCGGATCAGACTGAGTGCCTGATGCGTATTGAAGCCGCCGCAGACGGGTGTTCCAGTACCAGGCGCGTAGGCCGGATCCAGGAAATCGATATCAACGGACACATAGCAAGGCGAATTGCCGACGCGCTGATGGATGGCGGCGATGGCTTCGGCGATGCCGCGCTCATGCAACATTGGGCTGTGCCAGACCTCATACCCATGGGTCTCGGCATGGTGAGTGCGCATGCCAAGTTGGATGGAGCGCTGGGGTGCAACGACCCCTTCGCGTGCTGCGTGATAGAACATCGATCCGTGATCAATCCGAAACTCGGCCTCGGCCCAGGTGTCGGAATGCGCATCGAAGTGGACGAGCGACAGCGCGCCATGATGTTTGGCCAGGGCCCGCAACAGTGGCAGCGACACAAAATGATCGCCCCCCAATGCCAAGGGCAGCACGCCAGCTGCGAGCATTGGCGCCACTTGCGATTCGATTTGCGCGGGAATGGTGTCCGGTTTGCCGGCGTCGATCAGCAGATCGCCATAGTCGATGACATGCAGCCGATCGAGGGGATCGAACGGCCAAGCGTAAGGTTGGCACCACGCCAGTGATGCCGACGCTTCACGCATGGCGCGCGGCCCGAAGCGCGCACCGGGGCGGTTGGTCGTCGCGAGATCAAACGGCACACCAAAAACCGCCACGTCCACGCCAGTCAGATCTTTGCTGTAACGCCTGCGCAAAAAGCTGAGCGTGCCGGAAAACGTCGGTTCCGACTGCGTGCCGTAAGGGCTGGCACGCGTCCAGGCCTGATCTATGCGCGCCGGCATCCAACTGGGTGGGTCTTGGCTCATCGCAGATACAAAAAGGGCGACCTGTGATCAGGTCGCCCAGTCAGGTTGGCTCAGGAGGTCAGGGCTTTCGCCGCGGGCACATAGTCGTAACTCAAGTCTCTGGCCACGGCTTCGTATGTGATCATACCCTTGTGCACATTCAGTCCGTTCATCAGGTGCGGGTCGTCGAGCATGGCCTGTTTGCCCTTGTTCGCCAATTGCACCGCGAAGGGCAGCGTGGCGTTGGTCAGCGCGAACGTTGACGTGCGGGCCACACCACCCGGCATGTTCGCGACGCAATAGTGGATGATGCCGTCCACTTCGTACGTGGGGCTCTGATGGGTCGTCGGCTTGCTCGTCTCAAAGCAGCCGCCCTGATCGATGGCGACGTCGACCAGTACTGAGCCTGGGCGCATCATCGAAAGGTGTTTGCGCGACACGAGTTTCGGCGCCGCCGCACCGGGGATCAACACTGCGCCAATCACCAGATCCGTGATCGGCAGCAGGTCTTCGATCGTATCGATCGTCGAGTAGAGCGTCGTGATCTTGTCGCCGTAGAGTTCGTCCAGATACTTCAGGCGATCGAGCGAGCGATCGAGGATCGTCACCCGGGCATTGAGGCCCATCGCCATGCGCGCGGCATTGATTCCGACGACGCCACCGCCAATTACCAGCACTTCTGCCGGCTTGACGCCGGGCACGCCGCCGAGCAGCACACCCGAACCGCCTTGCGCGCGCTCCAACGCATGCGCACCGGCTTGGATCGACATACGGCCAGCGACTTCGCTCATGGGGGCGAGCAAAGGCAGGCCGCCCTTACGATCGGTTACCGTTTCATAGGCAATTGCGGTGCAGCCGGATTTGATCAAACCCTCGGTCTGTGCGGGATCGGGCGCAAGATGCAGGTACGTGTACAGCAACTGACCTTCACGCAGCATTGCGTATTCGACCGGCTGTGGTTCCTTGACCTTGATGATCATCTCGGCGCGTTTGAAGATCTCTTCAGCCGTGTCGACGATCTCGGCACCAGCGCGCTCGTAGAGCTCGTTGGTGAGACCAATGGCCTTGCCGCCGTCTCGTTGTACCAGCACGCTGTGGCCGTGCGAGATCAACTCGCGGGCGCCAGCCGGCGTCAGACCAATGCGGTATTCATGGTTTTTGATTTCCTTCGGTACACCAACGATCATTTCAGCCTCCCGGGGCTACAGATGCAATAAGCGGCGCGGATTATGCAGTTTCGCGAATGGCTTCGGCGAGTATTCCGAAGATCCGATCGATATGGTTCTTTTCGAGAATCAAAGGCGGTGACAGCGCAATCACATCACCGGTGACGCGGATGAGCAGGTCCTTGTCATGGAAGCAAGTGGTGAACACATCATAAGCGCGCGCGCCCACGGCGCCAGGTCGTGACGACAGTTCGATCGCGCCGATCAGGCCAAAATTGCGGATGTCGATGACATTCGGCAACCCACGCAGTTCGTGAATCTTCTGTTCCCAATAGTCACCCAGTTCGATGGCTTTCTCGAACAAGTTCTCTTCGGCGTAGACATCAAGCGTTGCCAACGCCGCCGCACAGGCCAGCGGATGTCCGGAGTAGGTGTAGCCGTGAAACAGCTCGATTGCGCCTTCCGGGCCATTCATGAACGTATCGTGGATGGCATTTGATGCGAACACGGCGCCCATCGGCACCGAGCCGTTCGTCAACCCTTTGGCGCACGTGATCAGGTCTGGCGTCACGCCAAACCGCTGCGCGGCAAAGGCTTTGCCGACGCGACCAAAGCCGGTGATGACTTCGTCGAAGATCAGCAGGATGCCGTGCTTGGTGCAGAGTTCGCGGAGCCGTTCGAGGTAGCCCTTGGGCGGAAGCACCACGCCGGCGCTGCCCGAGATCGGTTCGACAATGACCGCGGCAATCGTGCTCGGGTCATGCAGCAGCGCAATGCGTTCCAAGTCCTCGGCAAGCTCGATTCCGTGTTCTGGCAAGCCTTTACTGAAGCCGTTACGGGCGATATCCAGCGTGTGCCGCATGTGGTCGACGCCCGGCAGCAGTGGACCGAAGAACTTCCGGTTGTTGGGCAGCCCGCCAACCGAAATGCCACCAAAGCCGACGCCGTGGTAACCCTTCTCGCGCCCGATGATGCGCGTGCGCTGCCCTTCACCCCGCACACGATGGTAGGCCAGGGCGATCTTCAGGGCCGTATCGACCGATTCGGAGCCGGAGTTCGTGTAGAACACATGCTTCAATGGATCCGGCGCAATGGCCGCCAAGCGCTCGGCCAGCAGAAAGGGCAGTGGATGACCCATTTGGAAGGTCGGCGCAAAGTCCATGGTTTCGATCTGCTGACTCACGGCGGCCGTGATCCGATCGCGGCCGTGACCGGCATTGCAGCACCAGAGCCCGCCGGTGCCATCCAGAATTTCGCGGCCGTCGACCGAGCGGTAGAACATGCCCTTCGCTGAGGCGAGCAGACGCGGCTTCTTCTTAAACTGACGATTGGCCGAGAACGGCATCCAGAATGCGTCCATCTTGTCAGGCTGGCTGGTGGCCACCTGGGCATAGTGCTCGTGCAGGGATTCGGTCATGACAGGCTCCAGTTGATGCTGGGCCGGGACGCTATCAGTGTTGAAGAAACTTGACAACCGGCGGCATTGGCGTCCGCTGGCTCAGGCCAGGGTGGCGCGGTCCTCGTTTGACGCCAAAGCGCGGGCACCTGCATGATCAAGCCGGTCCTATTGCCGGTTTTAGCGCCGCATTTGCAAGCTTGGCCACGTGTTTCGAGTCAAGCGATCGTTTGACCCCAGCTCGGTCAGGTGTTAATTATTTCGCATCACTCTGGAGGTTCTGTGGACATCGGTATCCGTCTGATGGCGGTGCGCAAGGCCAAAGGCCTCAGTCAGCGCGAACTGGCGAAGCGCGTCGGCGTGACCAACAGTACGATTTCGCTGATCGAACAGAACAAGGTGAGTCCGTCGATCAGTTCCCTGAAGAAGGTGCTCGACGGGATCCCCATTTCGCTCGCCGAGTTCTTCACCCTTGATCTGCCCGATGAGGCAGCGGACGACCCGTTCTACGCACCCGAGCAAATGCCCGACCTCGGCAACAATGACATCCACTACTACCTGGTTGGGCAACGCCGGAAAAACCGGCAGATGTGCATTTTGCGCGAGGTCATGCCGCCTGGCTCCGATACCGGCGACACCATGTTGAGCCACGATGGCGAGGAAGGCGGCGTCGTGGTTCAGGGTAAAGTGGAAGTCACGGTTGGCGATGTCGTCCGCGTTCTCGGTCCGGGTGAGTCGTACTACTTCGAAAGCCGCAAGCCGCACCGATTCCGCAATGTTGGCAAGGGCCCGGCCATTCTGGTCAGCGCTTCCACACCACCCACTTTCTGAGGCAACCCATGAGCAAGAAAACCTTTGCAGACTGGCTGGAATTGGCGGGCAAAGTCCGTATTCCGAATCTGGCACTGATCAATGGCGAATGGGTGCCGGCGCGCTCAGGCAAGCAGTTCGCGTGTCTGAGTCCGATCGACGGCAGGGTGCTCGCGCAGGTGGCCGATTGTCAGGCCGAAGACGTCGAACGCGCCGTGGCCGCTGCACGCGCTAGCTTTGAATCGGGCGTCTGGTCCAACACCAAGCCCGTCCATCGCAAGAAGACGTTGATCAAATTCGCGCAACTCCTGGAGCGCGATCGCGACGAACTGGCGCTCCTGGAGTCGCTGGACATGGGCAAGCCCATTGGCGATGCGCTTGCAGTCGATGTCTCGGCGAGCATTCGGTGCATGAGTTGGACAGGCGAGGCCATCGATAAGGTTTATGGTGAGGTTGCCGCAACGGGCCCGGATGAACTGGGCTTGATCACGCGCGAACCGCTTGGCGTGATCGGCGCGATCGTGCCGTGGAACTTCCCCATGCTGATGGCGACGTGGAAGATTGCGCCGGCACTAGCCACCGGCAATTCAATCGTACTGAAACCGAGCGAAAAGTCGCCACTCACAGCGCTCAAACTCGGCGAACTGGCGCTCGAGGCGGGGATCCCACCCGGTGTGTTGAACGTGCTGCCAGGCTATGGCAAGACCGCTGGCGAACCACTCGCGCTGCACATGGATGTGGATGGGCTCGTATTCACCGGTTCGACGCTGGTGGGCAAGTATCTGCTCGAATGCGCTGGCCGCTCGAACATGAAGCGCGTGTACCTGGAATGCGGCGGTAAGAGCCCGAACATTGTCTTTGCCGATGCGCCGGACTTGGACAAGGCCGCTGAGGCGGCCGCGATGGGTATTTTCTACAATCAAGGCGAAGTCTGCACGGCGGCATCCCGGCTGCTGGTGGAGCGCTCAATCCACGATGAGTTTGTTGCGCTGGTTGCCAAGGCGAGCCAGATCATGAGTCCGAAGCATCCGCTGGACCCGAGCACCAGCATGGGCGCGATGGTCGATGAAGGGCAGACGCGCCGTGTGCTCAGCTATATCGAGCGCGCGCAACAAGACGGTGCGGCGCTCGTGCACGGTGGCGCGCGCGCCGAGCCGGTCGCAAATGGTTGCTACATCGAGCCGACGATCTTCAAGCATGTTGCGCCGACGCACACGATCGCGCGCGAAGAGATCTTCGGCCCGGTTCTGGCTGTGATTCCGTTTGACGACGAAGCACAAGCGCTGCGCATCGCCAATGACACCGAGTACGGTTTGGCGGCGGGCCTCTGGACGCGCGACATCACGCGTGCCCACCGCGTCGCGCGCAAATTGCGGGCCGGCAGCGTCTGGGTCAACTACTGGGATGGCGGCGACATGACGGCGCCGTTCGGTGGCTACAAGCAATCCGGCAACGGGCGTGACAAGTCGCTGCATGCGTTCGAGAAATACACTGAGGTCAAAGCGACTTGGATCAATCTGGCTGATGGTTGATTCGCGTCCGGACTCGGGTCCTGAGTGGTTTCAGAGGCTCCAGAGCGAGGCTGGTTCTTCTGCTGATGACCGCGCGCGCCAAAGCCGTATCAACTGACGGACCGCGCTAGTCAAAAATGCAAGACTCGTCAACCAGCCCAGAAGCAAGCCCCACCAAATAATTGGCGGGACGGGTTGTGGCTGTTGCGCGCGGCTTGGCAGCGGCCGCGTCATCACGAACAACAGCGCAGATTCCCCCAGATACGGCGCGTCACTCAGGTTCGACAGGAGTCTTGGGCCCAACATGGTGCCGTCCGGTGTTTGCCAGGCGAGCGCCAAGCCTTCGGCCGCGAGCGCCACGGCGATATCGGTACGGTTGTTCGCTCTGGCGGCGGCTAGGCCTAAGGCGCTCGCACCGACACCAAAACCGAGCACCATGGGGCCGGCATCAACCTCGAACTCATACAGATGATCGATTCGGCCCAGCCGAAACTCCCGGAACCCAGCGATACCAAAGCGTTCCTGCCAAAACTGCTGCTGATAACGCTCGAACCAATCCGTTGCACGCTCCGGCCAGAGCTCAGGTGCAAACGCGAGCATCGCACTTTGGCCTACGCCGCGGGCTGGTTGCCAGGGTTGCCCGGTCTGCCAATCAACCAGATACCCAGGAAGGCCGGTTGCCGGATCAAGCACGGGACCGGAGAAGGCGCGCCAGCTCTGCGCCACGAACGCTTCGAATGGGAGTTCCAGTCGTTGCATGGTCCGTTGAAGCGCGGCGTAGGCGAGCAGGATGTCAACGGGATAGGTCTCGTGGGGATAATCCTCCAGAAGCCCTGTCGGCGAGCGCGCCAACTCAGCACTGAGACCCAATACCTGCTCGCGCAGTAACGACTGGTAGTGAGGGTTGCCCGTCAGTCGCTCATAGCTGTCCAAGCCGGCAATCAACATCATCCGGTAAAAGAGATTCTTCTCGTGCAAGTAGTCATCGCCCCAATGGCGCTGGACCCAGTCCGCTTGCGTTGGATCCGCGAGCAATGCCGCGCCCGTTTCGAGACATGCGTGGGCAATGTCGACCGGTGCGGGACCCGAAAATTGGCGTGTTTGCCAGTCCCGCTGCAATTGCTCCACCGACCAGAATAGGAAGACGGTGCCGAGTAACGGCCACTCTGTTCCCGAAACATCGCCGAGCGACAGTGACGCAGCGCGTTTGCTCTGGAGTCGCTCTCGGGCCCAATCGGGATAACCACGGCAAATGGATTCCAGATTCCGGTAGCTCGCCATTGGCACGGCGCCACGCCGGAATTCGGGATCAAACACGGTCCGAGTGGTAACTGCTAGCGGGAAGCATGCGAACCACAACAGCCCGATGATGGCCGCAAGCAGCAAAATAGAGCGGGGCAGACGCTTGTTCAGATGCCGGTCTCCGATGCCAGTTCGCTCGGTATCGCGGCAGGGGCTGGTGCAGCGACCGGAGCGCAATGCTCCAACAAACGCGCTCGCAACAGGGCTGCGAGTTCGCGCGCGGTCGCTTCGGGAAGGTAGGGCACCAGAACGGGTTGACCGAACGAATCGGCCCCCATGGTGTCGATGTTGAGCGTGGCCATGCCAGCGCGACGGTCGAACGGTGAGCGTTGAATGCGGATGACCTGGATTTTGTCGATGGGCAGGATGACGGTCTGCTGCTCGAACCAGCCACTCCGCCAAAAGAAGTAGCGATCGGTGATGGCGTAGCGACTGAAGCGGGCAAAACCGCGTGCTTCGGCAATGCTCCAAACCGGCAGAATCCAGAGCACGAGTCCAAACCACGATACAAACGTCGCAAGCAGCGCGGGCATAGACCTGATGATGGCTGGCCAGCGGCATCGCCGAATCCACGCCCGTGGGTGCAGTGGCTGCCAGTTGAGCGCGGTGTCCTGACTGCCCGGCGCGAATTCGCCCAACAGCTGTTGGACTTGTTCCGGGCGCGCCAACGGCGCCAACCACTTGACTCGGGCGTGTTCGTCGGCAGCCTTGACGGCGCCCCCGCCAGCAATATCGACCTTCAGCATCTCTCGGTTGAACCGCCGAGACAGCCAGGTGCTGCGCTTCAGGAACAGCTGAATGCGTTTGGGGCGTGCACTTGCGCGCACACGCGACAGTAGTCCCGCTTCAGTACTCAGGCGTTCGCCGTGCTGCGTCAGCTGAAAGCCATGAAATTGCAGCAGTGCCAGGATGACGGAGAGCAACCGCATGCCGGCCATCAGCGCCAGCAACACGAGCACGGCAGGCACAATCGTATTCCAGAACAGGTCTTTGCCGTGCACGGCATCATTGAACCAAGGGCCAAACCATTTCGCGCCAGTTTTGATCCAGTTGTTGGACCAGCCCGGGCCAAACTGTGACCAAAGCGCAGCCGCCGAACCAATCAACAGCATGCCGCGATTCGAGATCAGGCCGAGCTTGATCACCTCGATCGTTGGCAGTTGCAGCAGCGTGTCCGTCTGCTCTGTGCTTAAGGCGGCGCTGTCGCCGACCGGGGCGTGCGCTTGACCTTGCCGACGCAGCAGCAGTTCCAGCGCGCGGGCATCAGCAAGTTTTAGCACCCGCATGCGGGCCTCTGGTTCCTGGCCGCCTGCCGACTCCAACGTCAGCTCCGTAACGCCGAACAGACGGTGCAACACATTCTGTTTCTGGACGACGTTCTGGATCCGGGCAAACGGAATATGACGCTCTGTCCGATCCAAAAGTCCCTCGCGAATTACCAGTTCGTCGCGATCGACCCGATAGCGATAAAAGAGCGAATGCACGAACGCGTAGGCGGCCGCAAACACGGCGCCCAGGGCAGCCCAAAGTTCCCAAGAGTTGCCCTTGCCCAGAAACAAAAAAATCAGCAGTGGCAACAAGAACGGGCGGAGCTGGGTCAGCATCGCGAACAACCAAGACATCGGATGCAGCCGGCGCTCCTCACCAAGCAAGATAGAGGACTCAGGCGCCATCGCTGCCTGCCTGTCGATCCAACAGTTCGTCGCGCAGCCGAATGGCATCGTGGCGGAACAGGCCGCTTACCGTGACCTTTTCAACGTGGGTACCCGCCGTATGCAGACTGAGCGATGCCATACCCCAGCTGCGATCGAGCGGCCCTTGATTGACCTCGGTGTGTTGTATGCGCGAACGCGGCACAAACGTTTCGGTGTGCCAAAACACGCCGCGCTTGACCAACAGGCCATCGCTCAATTGCGACACTGCGTAGTGCGCGTGTTCGGCTTGGCCAAAGCGGATACCGAGCCAGATGCCGACGGCGATGGCCAGCGCGATCAACGCTGCGGCGGCGAAACCGAGATGCAGCAACACGCTGAGCGCAATGCTCGGACCGGTCAGCAGCAAGGCAAACCAGAATGCAGCGCCGACGCATGCCATCAGTCGCTCTTTGGGATGAATCAACACCGGCCCGAGCACCGCGCCTGGCTCGGCCGGCGCGCTGATTGGGTCCGATGCTGGCGCTTTTGTGCCGGAGTTGAGCGTCTCGTCGTTCATGTCTGTGATCCCATGCATTTGCTTAACTCAGAACCAAGCGCTGAGTCTTTGCCGCAAGGGTCCTGAGCTTTGTGCTGAACGTCAAGGCGCAGGTGTCATCTTTTGGTGGCTTCAGATGCGTGAATCAGTGCGAAGCCGGTACTTGAATCTGGAGCGATAAGCCTAGGCACGTGCCGGACTGATTGCAGGTCTGAGTGTTCGCGGTGGACTCATCGTGACGCGCGCCACCGCAACACCCATTTGGCGGCTTGGACTTTCCGGTCGGTCCTGGGACAATGGAATCCGATCCGGGTGCGCCTGCCCCCGGCCGCAATCACCCATTAACCAGCGTCGCGATTCGATTCCGGCCCAGGCCTTGCTACCTGACATGAACACCGCCCCAAACCCCTGGCGCTTGTGCGTCGCGCCGATGATGGATTGGACGACGACCCAGTGTCGGGTGCTCCATCGTCTGTTGTCGCCATCGGCACGGCTGTACACGGAAATGGTGCACGCTAACGCGGTGCTGCACGGCGATCGGGCGCGTCTACTGGAATTCTCGGCTTCCGAACATCCGCTGGCGCTCCAACTGGGCGGCTCGGATCCGACGACATTGGCTGCCGCCACGCGTATCGCGGTCGATGCCGGTTTCGATGAGGTGAACTTGAATTGTGGTTGTCCGAGTGACCGGGTACAGAGTGGTCGATTCGGGGCGTGTTTGATGTTGGAGCCGGCGCTGGTTGCAGATTGTTTTCGCGCGATGCAGGATGCGGCGGGTGGTGTAATTCCGATCACCATCAAATGCCGGATCGGCGTTGATGATCAGGACGACGATCACGACTTTCAACGGTTCATCGATACCGTCGCCGCTGCGGGTTGCTCGGTCTTTATCGTGCATGCGCGCAAGGCTTGGCTGAAAGGCTTGAGCCCGAAAGAAAATCGCGAGATTCCGCCGCTGAATTATCCGCGCGCGTTCCGGCTCAAAGCCAACCATCCGGAATTGACCGTGGTGCTGAATGGCGGCCTCACCACGGTGTCATCTATGGCGGCCGCATTGGATGAGCTCGACGGCGTGATGCTCGGCCGGATCGCCTGGCACGAGCCCTATGTTCTGGCTCTTGCAGAGCAGGCGCTGATGAATCCGGCTTTTGAGCCGCCGAGCCGCGAGCAAGTCGTGCGCGAATATGCGCACTACGTGTCGACGCGGTTGGCGAAAGGCGAGGGTATCGCCCATTCGATCCGGCCATTGCTTGGCCTGTTCCAAGGCCTGCCCGGCGCGCGGAGCTTTCGGCGTGTACTGAGCGACGGTGCACCGAAGCCGCAAACCGACCCGATGCTGTTGTTTCAGGCGTTGGCGGCCGTGACCTTGACTCAGGCCATGACGCCGCCGCCCAAGCCTACTGACCCGAGGGATGCCGCCGGATGGTAATTCGCGACGCACGCCACTGGACCCACGACTTCGCACAACGCTCGCCGGCAACCGACTGGGGCAAGCCAGCACCGGATGCGGCGTTTTTGGTCAGTCCGATCGGCTTTGCCAAGGCCTTGGAATCGGCTCAAGACAACGTCTATATGGCAGATTCCGGATACGACGCCGAACGGGCATTGGCGCAACACGCCGATGTCGTGCGCGTCCTGCAATCGATCCTTCCGGTTCACGTGTTCCCGGGTTCGCCTGAGACGCCCGATGCCGTGTTCCCGAATAACGTCTTTGCGTCGGTGCCCGGTCGCTTGATCATTGGCGCCATGAAGCATCCGGTACGGCAGCGAGAATCCCATCGGCATGACTTGCCAGCATGGTTTCGCGACGACCTCGGGGTTGAGGTCGTGCGGATCGATGCGCCCGGAGTGGTTGCTGAGTTGACTGGTCCGTTGATCATTGACCGCGCGCGCGGACTTGGCTATTGCGGGATGAGTGAGCGAGTCAACGAGGCGGGCCTCCTGGCCATGCATGATGCCTTCCGCTTGCGCGCCACGTTTGCGTTTCCGCTGCTGCCAACCGAGTATCACACCAACGTGGTGATGTCGGTGTTGGCCGGACGGGCACTGGTGTTGCATCGCGCGTCGCTCGCAAATTCCGACGATGCCGACGCGATCGCTGCGCTCTACGGGGACGCCGTGATCTGGCTGAGTGACGAAGAAAAAGCCGCGTTTGTTGGTAACTGCCTCGCAGTGTCGGATCGGCACGTCATGTTGAGTGCCGCAGCCGACACCGCGTTGCGACCCCAGTCGCGCGCCAAATTGGCGGCATTCGGTTTTACGTGTGTGCCGGTCGCGATTGATGAAATCGAAAAGGCCGGCGGCAGTCTGCGCTGCTGCATTGGCGAGATTTACCGCTGAGCGCCTTCGCAAAGTGTCGCGAGCAACCCAATGGTCCGGGCGCTAATCCTTGGTGATTCGAAATCGCCGTGACTGGCGCGCAGAAAAGGCGCGGGCGAGCCGGTCGGGCATCGTGGTGACCACTGCCTTGATCAATCGGTTGTGCCAGCCATTGATGTAAACGATGCGGTCCTGCTCGATGGCTTTGAGGCCTTCGCGGACGACGTCTTTAGCCTGCATCCACAGCCATTTGGGCATTTTGCTGACGAGCGGTCGCGAGCCATTGCTGTCGTGGAATTCGGAGTACGTGAATCCCGGGCAAAGCGCCAGCACCCGCACGCCGTGCGAGCGATTCTCCTGCGAGAGCGATTCACTGACTTTGACCCAGAATGCCTTGCAGGCGCCGTAAAGGGTATGACCGTCCGAGCCCGGCATGAAGCCGGCCAGCGACGCGATATTGATGATGCGCCCGCGGCCACGGGCACGCATCCCGGGCAACAGGCCATGAATCAGTGCCAACGGGCTCGTCATCATCACCTCAATGAATTGCCGGTGCGTTGCCATGGGCTCGGAATGGAAGCGCCCAGGCAAGCCATAGCCGGCATTCTGGACGAACAAGTCCACCGGCCAGCCGAGTTGCAGGACGTCGGCGAGCAGACGCTCGACGTCGGCTGGCACCGCCAGATCAGCGGCAATGCAATGGACTCGAATGCCGTGCTGGCTGCTGAGTTCGTTGGCCACCGCTTGCAACCGGTCAAGCCGACGCGCCGTCAGGATGAGGTCGTGGCCGCTGGCGGCCAATTGCCGGGCAAACTCGGCGCCGATACCAGCCGAGGCGCCTGTGATCAATGCAGTCTGGGTCATGACAAAGAATCTTTGCGACGTTGAAGGCCGAGGAGGCTAGCAGAGGGTTGTCGTGCCGATGGTCTTTTCGGCCTGGAGAATGATCGGGTTTCTGATCCGGATTGGCGGCACGTCCACCAACCGATATCATGTCCTGATCGATCCTTCAGACGCGAATCGCCCATGCGACGCAAATTGGTAGCTGGTAATTGGAAAATGTTTGGCAGTCTGGCGCGCAACCAGGCGCTGGTGACCGATGTGTTGGCGGGATTGCCCCAAGGCAACTGTGAAGTCGCCGTATGCCCGCCATACGTCTACTTGGCCCAGGTGGCGCAACTGACCGCCGGTTCGCGGGTTCAGCTGGGTGCGCAGGACCTCAGCCCGAAGGCAGAAGGGGCCTATACGGGCGACGTCGCCGGTCCGATGTTGAAAGAGCTCGGCGCCACCTTGGTGCTGGTCGGGCACTCCGAACGGCGGCACGGTCATGGTGAGAATGATTCGCAAGTCGCTGAGAAGTTCGTGGCGGCCCAGGCACATGGCTTGTTGCCCGTCCTGTGCCTGGGCGAGACCCTGGCAGAACGTGAGGCCGGCGAGACCGAATTGGTACTCGCCCGTCAACTCGATGCGGTGACCCAGCGCGCCGGAGTTGCCGCGTTGGCGAATGCCGTGCTGGCCTATGAGCCGGTCTGGGCGATTGGCACGGGTAAAACGGCCAGCCCTGAACAGGCTGAAGCGGCGCATGCATTTCTCCGTAGCAGAATCGCCAAACAAGATGCTATGATTGCGGACTCGCTACGGATTTTGTACGGCGGCAGTGTCAAAGCCGGCAATGCGGAAGCGATTTTTGCGAAACCGAATGTTGATGGTGGTTTGATCGGTGGCGCCTCGTTGGTGGTTCAGGAGTTCCTGAGCATCATTGCGGCAGCCCGGTAAGCCAGGCATCAGAGGCTGAGATTCATGGAAAAGTTTTTGCTGGCGCTTTATGTGGTCGTTGCGATTGCGATGATCGGCTTTATTCTGATGCAACGCGGACCTGGTGCGCAGGCCGGTTCTGGCTTCGGTTCCGGCGCGTCCGGCACCGTGTTCGGTGCGCGCGGCTCGGCCAACTTCTTGTCGTCGAGCACCAAGTGGCTCGCGATTGGATTTTTTGCAATCAGCATCGGCATGGGCGCGTTCATCTCGCGTTCGCGCACAACGACTGGCCCGGATCTGGGCGTGATGGCGGCAGAAGTCGCTGCGCAGAAAGCGGCAGATGCACCGAAGGCTGACGCCAAGCCGGTCGATCCGACTGTGCCGGCGCCAACGGGTGCAGCGACGGATGCATCCGTTCCTGCGGCAACGCCTGCTCAGACGCCTGCTGCGGCTCCTGACGCAACGGCACCGGTTGCCATCGACGTCGCCCCGGCGACTGCAACGGCTCCCGTTGAGGTCGAAAAGAAAGATGCCGAGGGCAGCCAAAACTGATTGAACGCGCTATAATTAAATCCTGTGCCCAGGTGGTGGAATTGGTAGACACACTACCTTGAGGTGGTAGCGACGTAAGTCGTGGAGGTTCGAGTCCTCTTCTGGGCACCACTTATTCCAAAATGAAGCCGCGTTGCGGCTTCTTTTTTTGAAGCTTTCAAAGCATAGGAAACACCCAATGGATCTGTCGCAGTATTTGCCGGTCCTGATGTTCCTGGGGGTAGGAACCATCATCGGAATCGCGCTCCTGAGTCTGGGAACGATTCTCGGGCCAAGACGCCCGGACGCCGAAAAGCTCACGCCGTATGAATGCGGCTTCGGTGCCTTCGAAGATGCGCGTATGAAGTTCGATGTGCGCTACTACCTGATGGCGATCCTGTTCATTGTGTTCGATCTGGAAATCGCCTTCATCTTTCCGTGGGCCGTTGTGTTCCGCGACCTGGGACTCTTTGGTTTGATCGAAATGGGTCTGTTTCTGGCCTTGCTCGTCATTGGTTTTGTCTACGTCTGGAAGAAAGGGGCACTCGAATGGGAGTGAAGACCGATTTCTTTCACAATCCGGTGCCGATCGGCGAAGTCGACGATATTCTGCGCCCGGATGGTGATAACCCGCTCCTGGAGCGTGGCTTTGCGCTCACGTCGGCCGATGCGCTGATCAATTGGGCACGCACCGGCTCCATGTGGCCGATGACCTTCGGTCTGGCCTGCTGCGCCGTCGAGATGATGCATTCCGGCGCTGCCCGTTTGGACTTGGATCGCTACGGCGTGGTGTTCCGGCCAAGCCCGCGGCAGTCCGACGTCATGATTGTGGCCGGTACGCTCGTCAACAAGATGGCGCCTGCGCTGCGACGCGTCTACGACCAGATGCCTGATCCGAAGTGGGTCATCTCCATGGGGTCATGCGCCAACGGTGGCGGCTACTACCACTATTCCTACTCCGTGGTGCGTGGTTGCGATCGCGTCGTGCCGGTCGACATCTACGTGCCGGGTTGCCCACCCACCGCCGAAGCATTGGTCTGGGGCATTCTGCAGTTGCAGAAGAAGATCCGCCGCACCAACACGATTGCGGATCGTTTGCCCAAGTTCCTGCAGAAGGCCTGAGCCATGACTGCACACGCCCAGTTTGCGGAACAATTGAAGACGCGTTTTGGCGAGCAGTTGCTGGCCGTGCGGGAAGCGGTCGATGTGGTCGAGATCGATGTGCGCGTCGGCGATTGGCTCGCGGTCGCGCGCAGCCTGCGCGATGACGACGCCTTTGCATTCGAACAGGCCGTTGACCTGTCTGGCGTCGATTTTCTTGGCTATGGTGATGATGAGTGGGATACGTCCAATGTCAGCGGCGAAGGCTTTTCGCGCGGTGTCGAAGGCTTTGGACCGGGGCGCTTCACCTGGGCCGAGCGCCCGGAGTCGGCGCACATTCCGAACCGGTTTGCCGTCGTCGTCAATCTCTTGTCGTTGAAGCACAACCGTCGGCTGCGCATGCGCACGTTTGCACCCGACGATGGGTTGCCGGTGGTGTCGTCGCTGCTCGATGTGTGGCGTGGACTGAACTGGTTTGAGCGCGAAGCGTTTGACTTGTTCGGCATTCTGTTCGAAGGCCATCCGGATCTCCGGCGCATCCTCACCGACTATGGGTTCATCGGCCATCCATTCCGTAAGGACTTCCCGCTGATTGGCAACGTCGAGGTGCGCTATGACGAAGCCAAGAAGCGCGTGGTCTATGAGCCGGTGAGCATCGAGCCACGTGTTGGCGTGCCGCGCGTGGTCCGCGAGGACGCCCGCTACGCCCAGGCCAAAGCCGAAGCCGCCGCTGGCAAGGCAGGGAAGTAAGCCATGCAAGAAATCCGCAACTACACCATCAACTTCGGACCGCAGCATCCGGCAGCCCACGGCGTACTGCGCCTCGTGCTGGAAATGGACGGCGAAGTGGTCCAGCGTGCCGACCCACATGTGGGTTTGCTCCATCGCGGCACCGAGAAGCTTGCCGAGTCGAAGCCGTTCAACCAAAGCATCGGTTACATGGATCGCCTCGACTACGTGTCGATGATGTGCAATGAACACGCCTATGTGCGGGCGATCGAGAAACTGCTGGGTGTCGAAGCACCGGCTCGCGCGCAAGTCATCCGCACGATGTTCGACGAGATCACGCGCATTCTGAACCACCTGATGTGGATCGGCTCGAATGCACTCGACCTCGGTGCGATGACACTGTTCCTATACGCCTTCCGCGAGCGCGAAGAGCTGATGGACTGCTACGAGGCGGTCAGCGGCGCGCGTCTGCATGCTGCGTATTACCGACCAGGCGGCGTCTATCGTGATCTGCCAGACCGCATGCCGAAGTATCAGGAATCGCGCTTCCACAAGGGCAGCGACCTGAAGCGCATGAATGCTTGGCGCGAAGGCTCGATGCTGGATTTCCTCGATGCGTTCACAGACGATTTTCCGGCGCGTGTCGACGAGTATGAGACCCTGCTGACTGACAATCGCATCTGGAAGCAGCGTACCGTTGGCATTGGCGTGGTGTCCCCTGAGCAGGCGCTTGCCTGGGGCATGTCCGGGCCGATGCTGCGTGGTTCGGGCATTGAATGGGATCTGCGTCGCAAGCAACCATACGCCGCGTACGATCAATTCGACTTCGCGATTCCAGTCGGCAAGAACGGCGACTGCTACGACCGCTACCTCGTCCGCATGGCCGAAATGCGACAGTCGAACCGGATCGTCAAACAGTGCGTCAGCTGGCTTCGTGCCAACGAAGGCGAGGTCATGCTTCGTAACTTCAAGGTCTCGCCGCCGAAGCGCGAGGAAATGAAGGACGACATGGAAGCGCTCATCCATCACTTCAAACTCTTTACGGAAGGCTATTCCGTGCCGGCTGGCGAAGTGTATTCCGCCGTGGAAGCGCCGAAGGGCGAGTTTGGCTGCTACCTAGTATCGGACGGCGCGAACAAGCCGTTCCGCGTCAAACTGCGCGCTCCGGGCTTTGCCCATTTGTCAGCGATGGACGAGATCGCCCGCGGCCACATGCTGCCGGACGTCGTTGCCTTGATCGGCACGTTCGACGTGGTGTTCGGCGAAATCGATCGTTGAGAATGTTATGAAAGCCACTGGTCACTACGAGCAAGTCAAAAATGTCGATCCCCAGGTCGTGCTGACCGCGCACACGCGCGAGCACATCGATCATTGGCTCGCCAAATTCCCGCCTGAGCGCAAGCGCTCGGCGCTGCTGCAGGCGTTGTTCGCGGCACAAGAGCAGAACCACGGCCATCTGACCGACGAACTGATCACGGCCGTCGCGAAGTATCTGGACCTGCCCGCGATCTGGGCCTACGAAGTGGCGAACTTCTACTCGATGTTCGAAGTCACGCCCGTCGGTCGCAACAATGTCGCGATCTGCACAAACATTTCCTGCTGGTTGAATGGCGCCGAGGGCATCGTCAAGCAATGCGAGCGCAAGCTCGGCATCAAGCTGGGCGAATCGACCGCGGATGGTCGCGTCTACCTGAAACAGGAAGAAGAATGCTTGGCCGCCTGTGCTGGCGCCCCGATGATGGTGGTCAATGGCCACTATCACGAGCGGCTGACGGCAGAGAAGGTCGACTCCATCATTGACAACCTTAAGTGAGCACTGGACGCCCATGGCCGTCGGTCCCGCCCCGCAAGAACACAACGTCGTTTTCACGACCCTGCATTTCGACAAGCCCTGGAGCTACGACAGCTACATCAAGGCTGGTGGCTATCAGGCGCTGAGCAAGGTCCTCACCGACCCGATCTCGCGCGAGCAGGTCATCGAAACGGTCAAGCAGTCGTCGCTGCGTGGTCGTGGCGGTGCCGGCTTCCCGACCGGTTTGAAGTGGAGCTTCATGCCGCGCAATGCACCGGGCCAGAAGTACATCCTGTGCAACTCCGACGAATCGGAACCGGGCACGTGCAAGGACCGCGATATCCTGCGCTACAACCCGCATGCCGTGATCGAAGGCATGGCGATTGCCTGTTACGCAACGAACTCAACCGTCGGCTACAACTACCTACGCGGCGAGTTCCATCACGAGCCGTTTGAGCATTTCGAGGAAGCGCTGAAAGAGGCGTACGCGAACGGTTGGCTGGGCAAGAACATCAAAGGCACGGGTGTCGATATCGACATCTATGGCGCGCTCGGTGCTGGCGCCTACATCTGCGGTGAAGAAACCGCGCTGATGGAATCGCTGGAAGGCAAAAAGGGCCAACCACGCTTCAAGCCGCCGTTTCCGGCCAACTTTGGTCTGTTCGGCAAACCAACCACGATCAATAACACCGAAACCTACGCATCCGTCCCGGCGATCATTCGCAACGGCGCGCAGTGGTTCCTCGAACTCGGCAAGCCGAACAACGGTGGCCCGAAAGTGTTTTCGGTGTCTGGCCATGTGCAAAAACCTGGCAACTTCGAAATCCGTCTCGGCACGCCATTCAAAGATTTACTGGAAATGGCCGGTGGCATGCGCCCGGGGCGTAAGCTCAAGGCTGTGATTCCGGGTGGGTCGTCGATGCCGGTGCTGCCGGCGGACACCATGATGGGCCTGACGATGGACTACGACGCGATCCAGAAGGCTGGCTCCGGTCTTGGTTCCGGTGCCGTCATCGTCATGGACGATACGACGTGCATGGTCCGTGCTTGCCAGCGCATCGCGCGCTTCTACTATGCCGAGAGCTGCGGCCAATGCACGCCGTGCCGCGAAGGCACGGGCTGGATGTATCGCATGCTGACGCGCATCGTCGACGGCAAAGCGTCGATCGAGGATGTGCACATGCTGAAACAAGCCGCAGGCCAGATCGAAGGCCATACGATTTGTGCGTTCGGCGAAGCCGCCGCGTGGCCTGTGCAGGGGTTCCTGCGCCATTTCTGGCATGAGTTCGAGTACTACATCGAGCACAAGCGCTCGATCGTTGATTCAGAAGTAGGGAAGGCGGCATGAGCGCGCAACCAGTCACTCCGAATACCCCGCCCGATATGGTGAATGTCGAGGTGGATGGTCGGCCGATGCAGGTCAAGAAAGGCTCGATGATCATTCACGCGACGGATGCCGCGAAGATCCCCGTGCCACGCTTCTGCTATCACGAGAAGCTCCCGATCGCCGCGAACTGCCGCATGTGTCTGGTCGACGTCGAGAAGGCGCCAAAGCCAGTGCCGGCGTGTGCGACCCCGGTGATGGAAGGCATGAAGATCTGGACGCAAACCGCGCGGGCATTGAACTCGCAGCGCAACGTCATGGAATTCCTGCTGATCAACCATCCGCTCGACTGCCCGATCTGCGATCAGGGCGGTGAATGCGAATTGCAGGACGTCGCAATGGGCTACGGCCGCTCCGTGTCGCGTTTTGCGGAACGCAAACGGGTAGTCGCCGACGAAGATATCGGTCCGTTGGTGGCGACCGAAATGACCCGCTGCATTCATTGCACGCGCTGCGTCCGTTTCATGAGCGAGATCGCTGGCACTTATGAGCTCGGCGGTATTGGTCGCGGCGAAAACACCGAGATCGGCACGTATATCGGCAAGTCGATCGAATCCGAGTTGGGTGGCAACATCATCGATGTGTGCCCGGTCGGCGCGTTGACGAACAAGGTCTTTCGTTTCCGTGCTCGGCCTTGGGAATTGATCGCGCGCGACGCAATTGCTGATCATGATGCGCTGGGTTCGAACCAATTCGTGCACCTTCGTCGCGGCGAAGTGCTGCGCGTCGTACCACGTGCCAACGAGGCCATCAACGAGTCGTGGTTGTCCGACCGCGATCGCTATTCGCACCAAGGATTGCTTGCCGCCGACCGCGTCACCGCACCGATGCTGCGTGATACGGACGGCGTGCTGCGTGAGGCGAGCTGGGAGCAGGCGCTCGAAGGCGCCGCCAAGTTGCTGAAGCAAGCCAAGAGCAGCAGCGCGGCGGCACTCGTTGGTTCGGCGACGAGCAACGAGGAAGGCTATCTTGTCGGCAAGGTACTCCGTGCGCTGGGTATCGAGCAGATCGATCACCGATTGCGCGTGATCGATTCGCGGCTGCAAGCTGGAACGGCGTCGCTGCCGCGTTTCCAGATGCCGCTGGCTGAGATCGAACGTGCCGGTGCCATTCTGATTGTGGGTAGCAACCCACGACTCGATCAGCCGCTGCTCGGTCATCGCATCCGCAAAGCTTGGAAGCATGGTGCCAAGGTCTTCGCCATCAACCCCATTGCGTTCGAGTTCCATTTCGACTGTGCCGACCAGTGGGTCAGCGAGCCGTCGCGGCAAGTGGCGAGTCTCGCCGCCCTTGCGAAGGCGGCCGTAGAGGCGGGCGCGGCTGCGCCGACCGCGCTTCAGAACGTGCTGCAAGGCGCGATCGCCGATGACCGCGCCCGCGCTGCCATCGCCGCGCTGCAAGCCGCTTCAAGCAAGCTCGTACTCGTGGGTGATACCGCGCACCAGCACGCCGACGCGTCGGTGCTGCGCGCGCTTGCACGCTTCATTGCGCAAGCGACTGGCGCAGCCTGTAACGAAGTCCCGGCTGGCGCCAATGCCGCAGGTCTGAATGCGCTGAATGTCTTGCCAACGTCGGGCAAGGCCGTCGGCGAGGCCCTGCGCGCGAATCCGGAAACGCTGATCCTCTATCGGGCTGAGCTGCCGTACGACGTCGCCGACATGGCCGCGGCGCAAAACGCGTTGCTGGCCGCCAAATCCGTGATTGCATTCGCCGCCTATGCGAATGATGCGCTGAAGGCTCGTGCGAATGTGATTCTGCCGATCGGTTTGACACCCGAGATCGACGCCAGTCTCGTGAACGTGGATGCCACGGTGCAGCGTCAATCCGCCAGCGCGAAGCTGCCCGGCCAGTCGCGTCCCGGCTGGCGCGTATTGCGGGCGCTCGCCGGCAATCTGGAATTGCCAGGCTTTACGTACAACGACTTTGCCGAGGTACATGCTGACGTCGCCAAGGTGCTCGCTGCGGCATCGAGCGACACGCCGGCAGAATCGACGACCCTTGCTGCGCAAAGCGAAACCGGCGATGGGCTCCGCTTGGTCGCGACAGTCGCGCCTTACTCGGTCGATGCAACGGTGCGCCGCAGCCCGGCGTTGCAGAGCACGCCGATTGCCGCTTCGGCCACGGTTGCGGTGCATCCCGCGGATGCAAAGCGACTGCAGATTCAGGACGCGCGAACAGTCAAGGTCAAGAGCGGGCAGGGCGAGGCTGAATTGGCACTGTTGGTGACCGAGCGCGTCCCGGTTGGCGCGGCTTGGATCGAATCAGCTCAGGACGCCAGTCTCAAATTGGGCGTGATGGGCAGCCCCCTGACGGTGACGCGGAGCGAGGCATGATCAGCGAATTCGTCAATCAAGTGCACGGCACCTTCATGGGTTGGTTTGTCGATTGGCCAACCACTGGGCTGTTGATCTGGAATCTGCTGAAGATCGTGGTGCTGACGCTGCCATTGATCATCGCGGTGGCGTTCTACTCGTTGTGGGAACGCAAAGTCATCGGCTGGATGCAGGTTCGCTACGGGCCGGTCTATATCGGCAAGGGCATCCTCCAGCCATTTGCCGACGTGTTCAAGCTGCTGTTCAAAGAACTGGTGATTCCGGCCGAGGCCAACCCATGGCTCTTCCGGCTGGCACCCATCCTGGCGCTAGCACCTGCGTTTGCGGCGTGGGCGGTGATTCCGTTTGATTACCAGACACGCATTGCCAACCTGAACGCCGGTCTGTTGTACCTGCTCGCGATGACCTCGATGGGCGTCTACGGCATCATCCTGGCGGGCTGGGCGTCAAACTCCAAGTACGCGTTCCTGGGCGCCATGCGCAGTGCCGCCCAGGTGGTGTCGTACGAAATCGCAATGGGTCTGTGCCTGGTCGGCGTCTTGATTTCTGCCGGGTCACTGAACCTGACAGAGATCGTCGAAGCGCAGCAAGGCAACGCGGGCATGTTCGAGTGGTTCATGTGGCCGCTGCTGCCGCTGTTCATCATCTACTTTATCTCGGGTGTCGCCGAAACCAATCGCGCGCCATTTGACGTGGCTGAAGGTGAATCGGAAATCGTTGCCGGATTCCATGTCGAATACGCAGGCTCTGCCTTCGCGCTGTTCTTCCTCGCGGAATACGCGAACATGATCCTGATCTGCTTCCTCGCGGCGTTGCTGTTCATGGGCGGGTGGTTGTCGCCGCTTCAGGGTCTGGGTATTCCGCTGCTGTCGGCCGATGGTTGGTGGTGGCTGTTCATTAAGGCCTTTATCTTTGCCTTCCTCTTTCTGTGGTTCCGCGCCACGTTCCCGCGCTACCGCTATGACCAGATCATGCGTCTGGGCTGGAAAGTCTTCATTCCGTTGTGCATTGCCTGGATCTTCGCCACGGGCATCATGGCCTATGCCGGCGTGTTCGTAGCAGGCACCTGACGGGAAGCCCCTTATGGAAAAGATCACTCGCTACTTCAAGAGTCTGTTGCTCCTCGAACTGATCAAAGGCATGAGCGTGACGGGGAAGTACTTCGTCAAGCCCAAATACACCTTGCAGTACCCTGAGGAAGTCACGCCCAAGTCCAACCGCTTCCGCGGCCTGCATGCGCTGCGTCGCTACCCGAATGGCGAGGAGCGCTGCATTGCTTGCAAACTATGCGAAGCTGTTTGCCCGGCCTTGGCCATCACGATCGACTCCGAACCGCGTGGCGACGGCCAACGTCGCACCACGCGCTATGACATCGATCTGTTCAAGTGCATCTTCTGCGGCTTCTGCGAGGAAAGCTGCCCGGTCGATTCGATCGTCGAGACGCACATTCATGAGTATCACTTCGAGCAGCGCGGCGAGAACATCATGACCAAGGCCAAATTGCTGGCCATTGGTGATCGCTACGAGCAGCAGATCGCAGAGGCTCGCGCTCAAGACGCGGCATTCCGGTGAGGCCGATATGAGTTACGACTTGATTCTGTTCTACGGATTCGCGGTGGTCACCATCGGCGCTGCGCTGGGGGTGATCCTGTCACGGAATCCCGTGCATGCGGCGCTGAGCCTGGTCTTGACCTTCTTTACGGTGGCCTGCACTTGGCTTCTGATCAAGGCGGAGTTCCTCGCGCTGGCCCTGATCCTGGTCTACGTTGGCGCTGTGATGGTGCTGTTCCTGTTCGTCGTCATGATGCTGGACATCAAAGTGCTGCCGGGCCGCGAGGGTTTTGCGAGCTATCTGCCTTCGGGCATCGCGGTTGCCGTGATCATGTTGGTCGAAGTGCTCAGTCTGCTGGGCCAGGGCAAGATGCAAGAGATTGGGCCCGCCGGCGACCCCGCAGCTGCCGCCGGATTCAGCAATACGGCGTGGCTCGGTCGCGTGCTGTTCACCGACTATGTGTTGGCGTTCGAGGTTGCAGCATTGATCCTGACCGTGGCAATCATCGCCGCAGTCGCGCTCACGCTTCGACATCGCCCGAACGTGCGCACTCAGAACCCATCTGAGCAGGCCGCAGTGCGGGCCAGTGACCGCATTCGCCTGGTCGAATTGCCGAAGCAGGCCAAGCAGGAGGAACCGACGCCATGATCAGTCTCGGCCATTATCTGGCCTTAGGCGCCGTGTTGTTCTGCATCGCGCTCGCCGGCATCTTCATCAACCGCAAGAACGTCATCATTCTGCTGATGGCCATCGAGCTCATGCTGCTCGCGGTGAACATCAACTTTGTCGCGTTTTCCAGCTTTCTCGGCGACGCGGCCGGGCAGATATTCGTGTTCTTCATTCTGACCGTCGCAGCGGCGGAGTCGGCGATCGGCCTGGCCATTCTGGTCGTGCTGTTCCGCAACCGTTCGACCATCAATGTCGAAGAACTCGACAGCATGAAGGGCTGAGTCATGAAGACCCTATTGATCATCATTGCTCTCGCACCGTTGTTCGGTGCCATCCTGGCTGGCCTGTTCGGTCGGCAGATCGGCCGCATCGGCGCGCATACGGTCACGATCGGCGGTGTGGCGCTGTCTTGCATTCTGTCGCTCTATGTCTTCAAACAGCTCGCATTCGACAACGCGCCGGTCTTTAACGAAAACCTTTACACCTGGTTCGAAATCGGCGGCTACAGCGCCCATGTCGGGTTCCTGATCGATCGGCTGACCGCCATGATGATGGTAGTGGTCACATTCGTGTCGTTGATGGTGCACGTCTACACGATCGGCTACATGGAAGAAGACCCGGGTTACCAGCGCTTTTTCTCGTACATCGCGCTGTTCACGTTCTCGATGCTGATGCTCGTCATGAGCAACAACTTCCTGCAACTGTTCTTCGGGTGGGAAGCCGTGGGCCTAGTGTCCTATCTGCTGATCGGCTTCTGGTTCAAGCGCCCGAGTGCCATTTTCGCGAACATGAAGGCGTTCCTCGTCAATCGCGTCGGCGACTTCGGATTCCTGCTCGGTATTGCTGCGGTACTCTGGTACTTCGGCTCGCTCGACTACGCGACCGTGTTTGCGAACCGCGAAACGATCAGCGGCAAGACGATCGAGATCCTCGCCGGTCACGCGTGGGCCGTGCCAACGGTCATCGGTATCTTGCTGTTCATTGGTGCCATGGGCAAATCGGCGCAGGTCCCGCTGCATGTCTGGCTGCCAGACTCCATGGAAGGTCCGACGCCGATCTCGGCGTTGATCCATGCCGCCACGATGGTGACCGCGGGCATCTTCATGGTCGCACGCATGTCGCCGCTCTATGAATTGTCTGAGACGGCATTGGCCTTCATTGCATTCACCGGCGCGACCACCGCGCTGTTCACTGGCCTGATTGGTCTGGTGCAGAACGACATCAAGCGGGTAGTGGCGTATTCCACCTTGTCGCAGCTCGGCTACATGACCGTTGCCCTCGGCGTCTCGGCCTATAACGCGGCGGTGTTTCATCTGATGACCCATGCCTTCTTCAAGGCATTGCTCTTCCTTGGCGCGGGCTCCGTGATCATGGCCATGCACCATGAGCAGGATATGCGGCACATGGGCGGGCTGAAGAAGTACATGCCCATCACTTACTGGACCGGTGTGCTCGGCACGCTGGCCCTCGTTGGAACGCCGTTCTTCAGCGGGTTTTATTCCAAGGACGCGATCATTGTTGCTGCCGAACACGCCTCGGGCTCGCACGGCGGCGTGTTTACCTACGCTTACGTCGCTGTGTTGCTCGGTGTTTTTGTCACGTCACTGTATAGCTTCCGTCTGTTGTTCCTGACGTTCCATGGCCAGGAGCGCTTCAAGGTGGTCGCGCCGGCTCATCACGAACATCATGACGGCGCCGACGCTGACGGCCACGATGATCACGACGACCATCACCACACGCCCGGCGAGCTCGCGCATCCGCCGCACGAGTCACCTTGGGTGGTCACCGTGCCGTTGGTGTTGCTGGCGATCCCGTCGGTCGCCATCGCATGGTTCTTCGCAAAACCCATGCTGCTGGGCGACTTCTTCCAGGGTGCCATTTACGTGGATCCGAGCCGTGAGCCTTTGGGCCACCTGGCGGAGCACTTCCACTCTGTCTCCGGCTTTGCAATCCACGGCCTGATGACGCTCCCGTTTTGGCTGGCGTTCGCCGGCTTTGCGCTGGCCGCGTACGTCTACCTGTTCAATCGCGAACTGGCGACCAAGGCTTACAACACGCTGCGGCCACTTGCCCGAATTCTGGAAAACAAGTACGGGTTTGATGCGCTGTACCAGGCCGTATTTGCACGGGGCAGCGTGCTGCTGGGCCGTGGGTTCTGGAAAGCGGGCGATACGGCCGTCATTGACGGCGCCTTGGTGAACGGGAGCGCTGCGCTGATCGACCGCCTGTCGCTGATCACCCGCAGCATCCAAACCGGTTTCCTCTATCACTACGCCTTCGCCATGATTCTTGGATTGATCGTGCTGCTGTCGGCTTTCCTGTGGCTCAAGTAACGGGACAACCGACATGACCGAACATCTTCTCAGTCTGCTGATCGGCCTGCCCATTTTGGGCGGTATCGCAACCATCGTGCTCGGGCGGAACAGCGCCACGACCGCGCGCTGGGTGTCGCTGATCGTTGCGTTGCTGACGCTCGCGGCGTCCATACCGCTTTATCTGGGCTATGACGCTCAGGCCGGCGGCCTGCAATTTGTCGAGTCGAAGCTTTGGATCGACTCGATCAATGCCTACTACAGCCTCGGCGCCGACGGCATATCGGTCGCCCTGATCGTGTTGACCACGTTTACCAGCGTGCTGGTGTTGATCGGCGCATGGGAAGCCATCGACGAGAAGGTGCATCAGTACACGGCGGCGTTCCTCTTCCTGGAAGCGTTGATGATCGGGGTCTTCTCTGCCACCGACGCGCTGCTGTTCTATTTGTTCTTCGAAGCGATGTTGATCCCGATGTTCATCATCATCGGTGTTTGGGGCGGGCCGCGCCGCGTTTACGCAACCATCAAGTTCTTCCTGTACACGTTCTTTGGCTCGATCTTCATGTTGATCGGCCTGATCTACCTGTACCTGCAAACGGGAACCTGGAACCTGACCGAACTCGCGGCGGCCAACATCCCGCTGACGGCGCAGACCTGGCTGTTCTTCTCGTTCCTGTTGGCGTTTGCGGTCAAGGTGCCAATGTTCCCGGTGCACACATGGCTGCCCGATGCGCACGTTGAAGCCCCAACCGGCGGGTCCGTTGTGCTGGCCGCAATCATGTTGAAGATCGGCGGTTATGGGTTTATCCGCTTTTCACTGCCCATCACGCCCGACGCGTCGCACGAGCTCGCGTGGCTCGTGATTGCGCTGTCTCTGATTGCGGTCATCTATATCGGCTTTGTTGCCCTGGTGCAGGAAGACATGAAGAAGCTGATCGCCTACTCGTCGATCTCGCACATGGGCTTTGTGACGCTGGGTACCTTTATCGCATTCACGCTCGCGCGCGAATCTGGCGCGACGGACGCAGCACGGCTCGGCCTGCAGGGCGCCATGGTGCAAATGGTGTCGCACGGTTTCATCTCGGGTGCCATGTTCTCGTGCGTCGGCGTCCTGTATGACCGCGTGCACAGTCGCATGATCAAGGACTACGGCGGCGTCGTGAACACGATGCCCTGGTTCGCGGCGTTCTTTGTGTTCTTTGGTATGGCCAACAGCGGTTTGCCAGGCACCTCGGGTTTCGTCGGCGAGTTCATGGTGATTCTGGCCAGCTTCCAGGCCAGCCCCTGGATTGCTGCGGCTGCCGCCGTCACGCTGATTGTAGGCGCGGCCTACACGCTGTGGCTCGTCAAGCGCGTGGTGTTTGGTGAAATCGGCAACGATCACGTCCGTCATCTCACCGATATCAACGCTCGCGAAGCGCTGATGCTGGGGGCATTCGCGATCGCGGTGCTGCTGGTCGGCGTGTGGCCAGCGCCGCTGACCAACCTGATGGACAGCTCGATCAACGAAGTGGTTGCGCAGCTGCTGCGCGTCAAAGTTTGAGGAACGACCCGTGACGATTGCCAACCCCATACCGAGCCCTGTGTCGATGCTCGACTTCTGGGCCATTCTGCCCGAAGCGTTCCTCGCGTTGTCGGCCTGCATTCTGTTGCTGGCCGATCTGTACATCCCAAAAGACAAGAAGGCCGCGACGCACTATCTTAGTCTCTTGGTGCTGGTCATCACCGCCGTTCTGGTCTGGCGCAATGGTCAGGACGCTTCGCTCTTTGGCAGCGCTTTCAGCGGCATGTTCGTACGTGACGGTGTGGCCACAATCGCCAAATTCTTCATTCTGGTCAGCTCATCACTCGTCCTGGTCTATGCCAAGCCGAGCCTGGAAATGCGCGGGCTGATGACCGGCGAGTACTACCTGCTGATTCTGTTCTCCGTCTTGGGCATGATGTTGATGGCGTCCAGCGGCTCCATGCTGACCATCTACCTGGGGCTCGAACTGCTCGCACTGTGCTCTTATGCACTGGTCGCGTTGGATCGGGACAACGGGCTGGCTTCAGAGGCGGCCATGAAGTATTTCGTGCTTGGCGCGATGGCCTCCGGCATGTTGCTGTATGGCATGAGCATGGTCTATGGCGCGACTGGCACACTGGACCTGACGGGCATCCGCGGTGCGATCAATAGCAACATGCTGCATCCAACGCTCGTGTTGTTTGGGATCGTGTTCATCGTGATCGGTATCGCGTTCAAGTTTGGTACGGCGCCGTTCCACATGTGGGTGCCGGACGTCTATCAGGGCGCCCCCACAGCGGTCGCGCTGTTTGTCGGCAGTGCGCCGAAGATCGCAGCGTTTGCGATGGCTTACCGTTTGCTGGAAAACGCGCTCGGCAACGCGTCGCAGCATTGGGCGAACATGCTGGCCGTGTTGTCGTTGCTGTCGTTGATTCTCGGCAACCTCATCGCCATCGCGCAGACCAACTTCAAACGCATGCTGGCCTACTCAACGGTCAGCCACGTCGGTTTCCTGGTGCTTGGTTTGATTGGTGGCGGTGTCGTGGGTTTTTCCGCTTCGCTATTCTACGCCATTGGTTACGCCATCACGGCAGCGGCAGCGTTCGGTCTGATTGTGTTGATGTCGCGCTCCGGGTTCGAGGCCGAGAACATCGAAGACTTCGCGGGTCTGAACAGTCGGAACAGTTGGTACGCGTTCCTGGTGCTCGTGGTCATGGGCTCATTGGCTGGCGTGCCGGGCTTCATCGGCTTCCTGATCAAGCTGGAAGTGCTGATGGCTGCAATCAACGGCAAGTTCTTGTGGCTGGCGCTGATCGCTGGTGCATTCGCGGTGGTTGGCGCGTTTTACTACCTGCGTGTGATCAAAGTCGTGTATTTCGATGCGCCAAAATCCGACGCCGCGCTGGTCGTCCCGAACGACTGGGTGTTCCGCACGGTACTCGGCCTGAACGTGCTGGCGTTGATTGGTCTTGGCCTGTTTGGCGGCCCGCTGCTGTCCTGGTGCCAACGGGCTGTTGCCGGAATTTGAAGATGAAGCTTGGGTTCCTTCTTGGCTCCGCGCTGCTGATCGGTAGTGTCTCCGGGGCGGTGTCTGCACAGGACCGTGTGGAGGTGCTGGTGGCGCCTAACGGCTCGCAGTTGGTTGATGTTCAGTTTCAGAACACCAGTGCATCGGTTCAAGACATCCGATACTTTGCAAATGTGCCGGATAGTTTGAGCAACCACACTGTTTTCGCCAGCGGAGCCTGTTCCGCCAATTATTCTGGCGGAAATCAAATCTTCATCCTTGCGACCGCAGTACCGCCAAATACAACCGTCAACTGCCAAGTGCAGGTGTCGCGTGACGGAGCGCCGGTGGCAGGCGGCGCGACCTTGGTCTTCCAGCGGTTTTCTCTTGGGTCGGCTTCGATGCATCCGACGACGTGGCAGATTGGTCCGCAAGCAGACCTGCAAGTCACGATGCGGCAAGTTGCGCCATTCCCGAACCAGGAAGATCAGCTCGCACACCTTGAAGTCACTGTTACCAATCCTTCTGATCACGATCTCGGGCGAGTAGATCTCGGCCCTTGCCCTTTATTGGGGTCTGGTGTCATCGCGCACCCACTTCTGAGCGCGTCCCCTGGTGCGTGTCTACCGGCTCTTGATCCGGCCGGAGACAATTGTTTCTCCTACGCTTATCTGGAGTCGTTGCCGGCGCGTTCGTCACGTGTTTGCTACTTCGAGCGGCCGGTGAATGCGACGTCCGACCGACTGTCGCAGGCCCGTATTGTCCAATTTCAAGGTACTGCGGCGCCTAGCTATTTCGTTCATGACAGCAATTTCGAGAACGATTTTGCGACGCTCACCGTTTTGCTCGGAGCGACCCCAATTCCGGGACTGAATCAGGTTACAGCGCTAGTGCTGCTGTTTGGAGTCCTTTTCATTGCTTGGTTTTGTTTGACCGTTCGCCGCTGAGGAGCCTCTGAGCCGGTTCAGAGGCGATGCGGGACATGGATGGCACGCCCAGAGTCAAACACGTCAGTGCGTGATTCTGAGGCAAAGAGTCCGGATCCCGGCCTTCGTCGGGGGCAGCTGCCGGACTCATTGCGGGTCTGAAAGTCCAGGATGGACTGACTCAGACTCTCCCTAAAGAATTCCTGCGTCAATATTTGGAGTCTCCCGACCATGAGCGATTCACCCGCAAACAATCTGCCCAAGCCGAAAAAGTCGGTTGCGCTATCCGGCGTCGCCGCTGGCAACACGGCCATCTGTACAGTCGGTCGCAGCGGCAACGATTTGCATTACCGCGGGTACGACATCAAGGATCTCGCCGAACAGACCACATTTGAGGAAGTTGCTTATCTGCTGGTTCATGAGCATCTGCCCAATCAGGCTGAGCTGAACGCGTATCGCAACAAGCTCAAGCGTCTGCGCGGCCTGCCACCTCAGGTTAAGGCGGCGCTGGAATTGCTTCCGGCTGCGACGCATCCGATGGATGTCATGCGCACGGGCTGCTCGGTGCTTGGTACCGTGCTGCCGGAGAAGGAGTCGCGGCCCATCAACGAAGCGCGCGACATTGCCGACAAGTTGATGGCGAGCTTCGGCTCAATTTTGCTGTACTGGTATCACTTCAGCCATCATGGTCGTCGCATCGATGTGGAAACAGAGGATGACACCATCGCCGGACACTTCCTGCATCTGCTGCATGGCAAGAAGCCGAGTGCGCTGCACACGCGTGCCTTGGATCAGTCGCTGATTCTGTATGCCGAGCATGAGTTCAACGCCAGCACGTTCACCGCGCGGGTAATCGCTGGTACCGGTTCCGATTTCTATTCGGCAATCACCGGTGCGATCGGCGCGCTGCGTGGCCCGAAGCACGGTGGCGCCAACGAAGTCGCAATGGACATCATTGCGCGCTACCGCAGTGCGGATGAGGCCGATGCCGACATTCGTGCGCGCATGGAGCGCAAAGAGATCATCATCGGCTTTGGCCACCCGGTCTACACGATCGGTGACCCGCGCAACCCGATCATCAAGGAAATCAGCCGCAGCCTGTGCCAGGACGGTGGCAACATGCGGCTGTTCGACGTCAGCGAACGCATCGAAACGTTGATGATGGACCTGAAGAAGATGTTCCCGAATCTCGACTGGTTCAGCGCGTCGAGCTATCACATGATGGGTGTGCCGACGGCGATGTTCACCCCGCTGTTTGTGATCGCGCGGACGTCCGGTTGGAGTGCGCATGTGATCGAGCAGCGAATCGATGGCAAGATCATCCGCCCGAGTGCGAACTACATTGGTCCGGACGACCGCGAATTGCCGGCCATTGGCGCGCGCTGAGCGGGCTGGGATTTAGCCGATTGGAGCGGTCATTGGCCGCCGTCACAGTCGGGTAGTCGCACGACAGTTTGAGGCGCGAGTCTCGGTTGGATCTCACCAGAGGCCATCTCATTGCCGTCATCCCGACTTGCGTCGGGATGACGACAACAGAGTAAGCCGTCTTGCGATGGCGTCAGACGCCATGTGTGCAGGCGCCAAAGCCGGTTTCACACACTCTGTTTCGCTGGTCTGACGGCGAGTAGGCCGAGCGCTAGCGCCGCCTCGGGACAACAGTTTGATACGCGAATAAGCACACCTTCGTTGCGACTGGCACTCGCACGCGAGTGGGACCGAGTTAGGGTAAGGGCTACTTGCAATCAGCTTGGCGATCACACGCAAATCGCTCAGCAAGGCAGAATAATCAGCTATCGTGCGTCAGATGAGAGGTTCGCCGTGCGCTCCGAATCGACGTCATCCAGCCAGGTCACCATCACCACCGATTTCGAACGGCGGTATCGCCAACACGCCGCCGGCGCGCTGTCCCGACTGACTCCAGCCATTCTGCGTGCGCAGGCTTGGAACATGGTCCACTGGAGCCTGATTGCCAGCAGTGGCTTGTTTGGGCTCTACCAACTCGGATGGTCGCCGCTGTCGCTATTGCTGTTGTTGGTCGCGGGGCACAGCGGCGGCGTGCTGGCCGAAGCATTGAAGTGGTTGTTGTTCCGGACCGAATACCGGGCTGCGGTCGACACTGAGAACGAAGACCGCCTCGTGTGGGCGATGGTCATGGCATACCGGAAAGGCGAGAAGCGGATTTTCGCGTCCGCACTCCAGCAAACTGATCCGGGTCAGAGCGTCATGGTCGACAGTTATGCGATGGCAGCAGCCATCGCGCTCCTCGGTTTGCAGCTGCGTGCCCTGGGCCTGGAGCCCGCGGCATTGTTCGAGGATCGCTGGTGGCTGCTCAATGCAATACTCGCCATGCTCTGGCCATTCCTCGGGCTTTTCGACCTTCAGATGGCTCGACAAAGCGGCGCGCCCATCGCCCACCAGCAGTTCCAACCAGGTGGCCGCGGCATGGGCTTGCTGCTGGTTGTCGCGATGTTTCTATGGCTCTCGGACGCTGCCGAGTCGGTGCGTACGTTGATGATGGTGATCTTTGTCGTGACCATCCTGGTAGCCGTGCTGGCAGGGTTTGGTCTGAAGGTCATGGCGGATCAACGGCGCTGGCTGGCTGCAAACTTGCCCGGTGCGAATATGCCCGCGCCGATCAAAAAAGCGGCAGCGCCATCGGTACCGACCGCGTCGCTGCGTCCGTCCCGTTCACGACCGCGCCGCAAGAAGTAGGTTCACCGAACGGCGTTACAACTGCCGCTGATACAGCGCGCGATCCAGTTCAGGTAACAGATTCTCCGTCAGCGCCCGCGCACCCAAACCGTTCTGGTGGTGCAGATCGATGAACACATCGCAACGCGTCTTTTGGTCCACGTCGAAGAACTCCGTGCGATCAATCAGGACGATCTCACCACTTTCTGCAAGCGGGTCCAGTATCTGATGCGCCCAGCGTGCGCCGCCAAGTGCGGTGATCGAATCGCGCCAGTGATGGGTCGTCGGTAGCAGCACAATGACGGGTGGCTCGGGCCAGTCCAAGCTTCGAATCGCAGTTTGAATCGCCGCGCGCGTCTCAGCGCGGTCTGGTGCCAATGGCTCGGTCAGGTTGGACCAGTCCACGCGCGCACCAGTAGGCGCAAACGTTCGGCATGCGTTCTGAAAGGCCGCGCCATCAGGCGTTGTGGGCACGGTATTCAGGCACTGGTCCAGGCTATCCCAGGGCAGGGCACAAACATCGCGGTTCGTTTCCGGATTCTCATCAAAACGATAGGGTTTGTTGGCTGCAAACCATTGGTTGGTCGTCAGACGCTTCCTCGGGTGTGCCAGAAAGTCGCGGACATCCTGGCGATAGGCGAACAGCGCCGACCACGCGCCGTAGCTGGACAAATCGTTCCGATCGAACTGGAACTGGTAGAGCGCCGGACGACTCAGGACCGGTCGGAAGGGTTGCGCAATGGCCAACTCATAACTGCCATTCTTGGGGTACTGAAAGTCGAGATACGACAAACCGATAACGCCGCCTTTCAGTTCGGGATGTCGTTTCCGCAACCACTCGCTGATCGTCGTGATCGTCAGCCAGTGCGAGCCGGGCTGCGACAGATTCAAATGCGAGCGTCCACGCGATTTTGCATGCTTGAACAGCAGGCCATGATCGAATCCGTATTCGGCACGCGACGAGCCGAGTGTGATGTAGTCGATCGGCCCCGACCATTCCGCGACCGCCTGCTTGGCGCGGATGCTGGTGCCGCTGTGACTGTCGCGCGCAGCAATTGGCTCCCAGGCACCGAGTCGGAACAGGATTTCGATCAGCAGCAGAAGCAGGAGCGGACCAATGATTCGAGGCAGAAGAAAGCGCATGGGTCTGGCCTCAGAATTGGAAGTAGATGAATGGCGCCGCGGTTTGCGGCGTGAACAACACCAACGTGAGAATGGCGGCTGTGGTAACGGCGACATGCAATGCCCAGTGGCCTGCGCCGATCCGGTGCTTGAGATCGAATTTGGCGAAGACCCATTGGACACCAAGCAGAAACGCAAGAATCGCGAGTCCATTCACAGCGCCTTGATTGAAGCCTTCCGCGACAATTCCGCCGATCTGATTCAGCACTTGCAGGGCGCCCGCAAACGTGTCGGCACGGAAGAACACCCAAGCCAGGCAGACGAGGTGGAATGTCACGAACCAGCGCAGCAGTTTTGCAGGCAGGGCCTCGCTCTGCCAACCCGGAATTCGATTCAGGACCAGGCGCTCAATGACCAGATACGAGCCATGCAACGCCCCCCAGATGACAAAGTTCCAACTGGCGCCGTGCCACAGGCCGCCAAGCAGCATGGTCAGAAACAGGTTGATATAGGTTCGCGACACGCTGATCCGGTTGCCGCCGAGTGCGATATACAGGTAGTCGCGCAGCCAGCGCGACAAGGTCATGTGCCAACGTCGCCAGAAGTCCTGGATCGACAGGGCCATGTATGGGTAATTGAAGTTCTTTGGAAACTCGAACCCAAACAGCATCGCGATGCCAATGGCGATGTCGGTATACCCGGAGAAATCAAAGTAGATCTGGAACGCAAACGCGTACACCGCCATCAGGGTGTCCCAACCCGAATGGGCTCCGGGGTTCGTCCACACCGGGTCGCCCACTTCGGCCAGCGTATCGGCGAACACCACTTTCTTGACGTAGCCGAGCGCAATCAGGATCAGGCCGTAGCCAATGCCCTTCAAAGGAATGGTCTTCGGGCTGTCGAGATCTTTGAAGAACTCACTGGCACGGACGATTGGGCCGGCTACCAATTGCGGGAAGAACGCTACGAACAGGGCATAGTCAAGCAGGCTCTTGCGTGGTTTCAGATCGCCCCGATACACGTCGATCGTGTAGCTCATGCTCTGAAATGTGTAGAACGAGATGCCGACGGGCAGGAGCACGTCGATCGCATTGAAACGAAAGGCGGCGTCCAGTGCCGAGAGCCCCCAATTCGCCGAGCTGAGCGCAAAATTCGCGTACTTGAAGAACGCCAGCACGCCGAGATTGATGATGACCGACGCGACAATCCAGCGTTTGACGTGCGGCGTGCGATCGAGCTTCAGCCCGATCCAGAAATCGAACACGGTGCTGAACATGATCAGCCCGAGGTACATCCAGTTCCAGCTGCCGTAGAAGTAGTAGCTGGCCGCCAGCATGGTCACGCGCCAAAGCGTGGAATAGCGCTGCATCGGCAAGGTGACCAGAAAGACCACCAGGAAAAATGCAACGAAGTGCCAGGAGTTGAAGTTCATGCCATGACCGGAGCGCAGGATAACAGGCCATTATCGCCCATTCCGGCAACCCGGGGCAGGGGGAGCTGCTCGCACTTCGCACGGTCTTGTCGACTCCTGCACGATCGGCACCCGATCCTTGTCGCTTCAAATCAATTGGAGTTCCGTTATGAGTCCACCGCGTCCGCTATGGCAATCTGTCCTCGGACTATGCTCAGCATTGGTGTGCTGCTTCGGCGTTGCGGCGATCGGGGCATTCGGGTCGATGAATGCGCCGAGTTTCTACACGCAGTTGCAGCAGCCGAGTTGGGCGCCCCCGGCTTGGCTGTTTGGCCCGGTCTGGACGGTTCTGTACGCGCTGATGGCGGTTTCAGTCTGGCGCGTATGGCAATTGGCGGTTCCCGGCAAGTCGGGTCGCGCGGTACTCTGGTTCAGTGGGCATTTGGTGCTGAATGGGTTGTGGAGCTGGGTGTTCTTCGCCTGGCAGGCCGGCGGCTGGGCGATGGTCAACATCACCGCGCTTTGGCTCAGTATTGCACTCTGCATGCGGCTCTTTTGGCCGATCAGTCGGGCGGCGTCGCTGTTACTGTTGCCGTATCTGGCCTGGGTAACGTTCGCATCGGTGCTGAACTGGGCCATGTGGCGATTGAATCCCGGCTTGCTGTAATTCACGCATTTGGCGATGAATGGTTGTTGAAGGCGGTCGCATTTTCCCTTGGCAAGCGCTGATCCTGACCTATACTGCTGGTGTCGGTGGATAGACCACCGGCATCCTTTTTAGCCGTGAGGGAGTCTCATGGAACAATACGACTATTTGGTGTTCATCGGGCGCTTCGAGCCCTTTCATAACGGCCATGCTGCGGTTGCACGATACGCGCTTGGCAAAGCCCGAAAATTGATCGTCCTGATTGGCTCGGCCGATATGCCGAGAACCGTCAAGAATCCTTGGTCCGTTGCCGAGCGCGCAGTCATGATTCGTTCGACCATGGGCGACGCGGCTGGCCGGCTGATTATTCAGCCGCTGCGCGATCACCTGTACAACGAGGCGCAGTGGATCGCCTCGGTACAGCGGCTCGTGCACGAGGCGATTCGCAAAGACCTGGGGGCCGACCCGGTAGGCGAATTGCGGATCGGTCTGATCGGCAAGCAGAAAGACCCGTCCAGCTACTACTTGCAGGAGTTCCCACAGTGGCGACTGGTCGACGTGCAGCACACTGAAACGTTGTCTGCGACCGAGCTGCGCCGCTATCTGTTCGAGGCGGGCAATGTGAATGTGCACGGCGGTTTGCTGATGTTGCGCGGTAACGTGCCGGAGCCCGTGTTCGAAATGCTGGAGGCATTCCGCAAGTCGTCACCGGCATTTTCGCAATTGGTATCCGAGTATCAGTTCATCGAACAGTACAAGGCGGCATGGGCGGATGCGCCGTATGCGCCGACGTTTGTCACTACAGATGCCATCGTCGTGCACTCCGGGCATGTGCTGCTGGTCCGGCGCCGCGCCGAGCCTGGCAAAGGGCTGTGGGCCTTGCCGGGCGGTTTTGTGGGCCAGACCGAGACGCTGTTCGATGCGTGTATCCGGGAACTGCGCGAGGAGACGCGCCTGAAGCTGCCGATTCCGGTGCTCCGGGGTTCCTTGAAGAACAGCCACGTGTTTGATCATCCCGAGCGGAGCGCTCGTGGTCGCACGATTACCCATGCGTTCCATTTCGATTTCCCTGCTGGTGAACTGCCAGTGGTCAAGGGCGGCGACGATGCCGACAAAGCACGCTGGATCCCAGTCAGCGAGGCACTCGAAATGGGGCCCCAGCTGTTCGAGGACCATCTGCATATTCTCGAGTTCTTTTTAGGTCGCAGTTGAGCGACAGCCTCGCTACGACGGGACACCGTGCGGGGCGCCTGCAATCAGTGAGCAGGGCAATCAGTGTGCCATCCAGAAAACGCTCAGTAGATAGACTCTGAGCCATCAGACGAGAAGGAGCTTCCGTCATGCAATTGTTGAACAATCCGATTCTCAATACCGACAGCTACAAGGCCAGCCATTGGCTGCAGTATCCGCCGAGCACCGATGCCACGTTCTTCTATGTGGAGAGCCGTGGCGGCGTCTATGACCGCACGGTGTTTTTCGGTTTGCAGTCAATCCTGAAAGAATACTTCGCCGATCCGATCACCCACGCACAGGTTGATGAGGCGCGCGACCTGTATGCCGCGCATGGCGAACCGTTCAATGAATCCGGCTGGCGCGACATCGTCGATCGCCTGGGCGGCCGCCTGCCGATCCGCATTCGTGCGGTGCCAGAAGGCAGTGTGGTACCGACGCACCAGTGTCTCGTGACGATCGAAAGCACCGACGCACAGGCGTTCTGGGTGCCAAGCTATTTCGAGACGTTGCTGCTGCGCCTGTGGTACCCGGTGACCGTCGCGACGATCAGCTGGCACGTCAAGCAGATCATTCGGCAGTTTCTGGAACGCACGAGCGATGACCCAGCGGCGCAGTTGCCGTTCAAGCTGCACGACTTTGGCGCCCGGGGCGTTTCCAGCACGGAGTCAGCAGCAATCGGCGGCATGGCCCATCTGGTCAACTTCATGGGGACCGATACGGTGTCAGGATTGTTGGCCGCACGGGCCTATTACCATGAGTCCATTGCGGGTTTTTCGATCCCAGCTGCCGAGCATTCAACCATCACGTCATGGGGCCGCGAGCGCGAAGTTGACGCCTATCGCAACATGCTGAAGCAGTTCGCGAAGCCGGGTTCGATCGTCGCGGTCGTTTCCGATAGCTACGATATCTTCCATGCGGTGCGTGAACACTGGGGCAAGACACTGCGCCAGCAGATCATCGAGAGCGGTGCGACGCTCGTGGTGCGGCCCGACTCTGGTGAGCCGGTCGATGTGGTGCATCAGTGTTTGACGTTGCTGGACGAGTCTTTTGGTCACACCGTCAACGGCAAGGGCTTCAAGGTACTGAACCACGTCCGCGTCATTCAAGGTGATGGCGTCAATCCAACGAGCATCCGCGCGATTCTGGAGCGAATCACCAGTGCAGGTTACAGCACCGACAACCTGGCATTCGGCATGGGTGGCGCGCTGTTGCAGCAGTTGAACCGTGACACGCAGAAGTTTGCGCTGAAGTGCTCAGCGGCCCGCGTTGATGGCGAATGGATCGACGTCTACAAAGACCCGATCACCGATAAGGGCAAGCGCAGCAAGCGCGGCAAGCTCACCTTGGCGCGTCATCAGGAGTACGGCACGTGGCAGACGGTGCCAGTGACCGACGCCGGCGCGCAGTTGCCGATGGGCTTCGTCGATGCGTTGGAGACCGTCTGGGAGAACGGCTTGCTGGTTCGCGATCAGACGTTTACAGATGTTCGGGCGCGCGCCGGGCAGGAGCGCCTCTAGCCCCAACTCTTGTTGTCGCAAGAATTGGAAAAAACGCTCGATCTTCGGAAGATCGCGTTGCGTTCTGTGTCGCGGTCCTGCTTACGAACCTCTCAAATACACTGACAGCGGGGTTCAGCAAGCTCACGCGAGTCCGGAGTCACCGGACTCGCGTTCTCGGAACATGAGGCAACCCATGACGGATCATGACGCTTCGATCACCCGTCTGCTTGGCCGTTGGCAGTCTGGCGACCGGGCAGCAGAGGAGGAACTGGCCCGAGCCATTTATCCATTGCTTCGCCAGGTGGCAATCAGCCAAGACCGAAAGCCGGACCAAGGCATGCCACTCAGCGCGACCGACCTTTACATCCGCATTGTCCGTGATCGCGAACTGCGGCGAAGCAGTTTCATTCTGAACGATTGGTCGGCCGTGAAAGCCGTCGAACGTCACGTTCGACGGCTTTCGTATTGGGTCTGACGCGCGCCTGTCTTGCAACGGCCAAGGTCCAGACGCCACGCCCATTCGACGCACTGGTCGAATCGGCACGCCATGCGTATACAAGACCAATCGCTGCTGCACATCTGGTCAAAGCTAGGCCCGCTGGGATCACCCGAGCGGGTTGCGTCTCGTAAAAAGGCAGCAGATGCGAGCAAACCTGAATCGATTCCAAATGATCGTGATCATCCTGGCTTACTTGTGCCGAGTAGTCAGGGAACAGTGACGATCCGAGGAGTCAATCATGGTTTTTCTGAAGCACTTCAGCCAAGCATCCAGGAATTTGCTGCTGGCTGGCCTATTCAGTAGTGCGTTTGCAGCGCACGCTTTGGAACTCGCGTCACCTGCAGCATTTGCAAGCATGTCAGCAAGCAACGGTGCGAGTGAGCATGGCAGCGCTAGCGCGGACTTGAATTGGATCGCGTTTGACTCGACGGCGAGCAACCTGGTGAAGGCGGATCAGAACCAGTATCGGGATGTGTTTCTGTTCGAAACGCTTGCCGGCAATCGCATCATCTCCCAAGTCGGCGATGCGCCCGCCAACGGTGATAGTTCGCACCCAGATCTGAGCGCCGACGGTGAATGGTTGGTATTCCAGTCCAATGCCAGCAATCTGACCGCTGATGACCACAATGGCACTTCGGACATTTTTGTATACCAGCGCAGCACCCAACTGCTGCGCCGCCTGGCGCCTGCCGGTGCAGAGTCAAACGGACCAAGCACCCGGCCACGCATCAGTGCGTCTGGACAACGGATCGTGTTCCTGTCAGAAGCCAACAACTGGGTAACAAACGATGTCAACGGCATGGCTGACGTGTTTGTCTATGATCTATCAACCAATCACGTAACACGCGCATCTGTTCGACCTTCAGGTGTCGACATTACCGACCATCCGCCGCTCAGTGCTCAGATCAGTGGCGATGGTTTGTGTGTTTCGATCGAATCGCGGTCGGAACTTTATGTGGACGATGATCTGAATGGCATCGTCGACTACTTTGTCACCCAACCGAACGGTTTGGGGACACGCCGCGCAAGTGTCGGCAGTTTCGGTGAGGAGTTGAATGCCGTGACCGCGGGGCGGCACGCCCTGATCGACTGTTCGCGATTGATTTTCCATAGTCTCGATCCACGCGCCACACCCAGTGGCTTCGTTACGGGCTTTTTCTTGAATGACAACAACATCAATACGCATCTGCCGCTCGACGCCTGGGCGTCCGAGGCGCACGTAGGCTTGGCGCTTTCTCGAGATCACCGATTCTTGGTCGTGGGTACTGACCGGGAGGTCAATCTGCCCGCCGTACAGGAGATCATTGACCTGCAGACCCTGGAGGTCACGACTTCAAGCACGGCGCATGGTCTCGTCCAGGCGATTTCTAACTCGGGTGACCTGATCCTCAAGCAAACCTCGCGTGCGTTGTTGCCCAACGATCGGAATCAGCGCGCGGACTTGATTTTGTCAGGCCCGGGCCCAGGGAATTCGCTCTGGATCAGCGCCGCCTTAGCGACCGAATCCGCGGATCTGCTGCCCAATGGCGCCAGCGGACTTGGCCAAGGAATTGTCGGTCCTGGTCTTGGCTTGGTCCGCGAACGTCGGCAGGCAGCAAGCGGCGACGGTCGCTTTGTACTGTTCTCGTCGATGGCCTCCAACTTGGTAAGCAACGATCTGAACGAGGTAGAGGATGTATTTATCCGCGATCGTTTGCTGGCGCAAACCAGGCGTGTGGGCTTGCGTCTTGATGGATCGGAACCGACTGAGGCATCGACCGCCTCCGATTTGTCAGCCGACGGCCGATGGGTATTGTTCGAGTCCTGCGATTCCTTGGGATTGGACTCATCGCCACTCATCTGTGACCTGTTCATGCGCGACACGCAGTCGGGGGCGATCGAGCAAGTCAATGTCAGCAGCGCTGGCACGCCGGGTGATGGCGGCGGCGCGATCGGCCGGGGACATGAGGCGCGTATGTCAAAAGACGCGCGCATCATCGTCTTCACGTCGATAGCAAGCAATCTGGTCGCAGGTCCCAATCCAGCAGGGGCCTCTGTATTTGTGCGTGATCGCCTGCTCGGCAGTACCGAGTTGTTGGGACTCGGTGTTGCACCGATGATCAGTCGAAATGGCCAGTATGTGATCTGGATTCACGGCAACTCGCTCAAGTTCCTCGATCGCCAGTCAGGATCTAGTCAGGCCCTGCCTCTGAGCTATGACGGACTGCCGTTGAATGGGCTCCGTCTTAATCATGCCAGTGTGTCAGACGATGGTCGCTATGTGGCATTTGACACAGATGCCGGCAATGTCGTCCCGGGCGATCGCGACGAGCGCGTTGACGTCTTTGTCCATGATCGCCAGACGCAGCAGTCCATATTGGTAAGTCAGGACCTGGAGTTCGTTCCCGCCGCTGGCGAACTATCGCCTGATGGGGTCTGGCTCAGCTACTTGAGCGATGGGGAGCGCGGTACGACACACCGTCAACTGATAAACGTTGATTGGCAGACGGGCAGGCGGCATGTGTTGATCGAAAGCCCGCTTCTGGAAACGAGCAACAACCAAGTTGCACAACCTCGATTCAGCGCGGACAGTACTCAGATCGTGGCGCTCGCTGCCGGACTATCGGCGTCCGCGCCCGCCATAAGGGGAGACCTCGCCGCGATCTATGTGCTGCCATCAGCACCAGACCGCCTATTTGCATCAAACTTTGAGACCGCAGATTGAGGTACATTGAGGAGGATCTAAATAACTCCGTCCTGGACTTAAAGGGAGGGTCTGAATAAGTCCATCCTGGACTTTCAGACCCGCACTGAGTCCGGCACATGTCCGGACTCAGTGCTCCAGAATCAACCACTTGCGTGTTTGATTCTGGGCGGGCCATCCATGGCCCGCATCGCCTCTGAACTTGTTCAGAGGCTCCAAAGGTGCTCTGAATAGTTCCACGTTCGTCTCTTGGACCCGCCCGCAGTCCGGCCGATAGCTTGGTCAGGCGAAGGCTAGCGTTGAGACTCAGTACCCCCGAATCAAGACGTCTCTCCAAACGGATGTTCCGCGAGAACTTTAATGAAGCAGAAAATTCTATTTAGCGTGGTCGCGTACCTCCTTGTAGTCGTTGTATTGCTCGGTGCTCGCGGCGTCGAATCTGCGGGTCGCATCCTGCTCCTTGGTGGCCTCCTGATCGCGGTGGTTGCACAGATCATCGGGATATTCCTGTGCAAGGCGAAGAGCAGCGCTCAGGCGTTCATGATCCTGACCGTTCCAGGCTACTTCCTGTTCGCGCTTGGTCGGGCCGGAAATTATGCTGCGTTTCTGGTGGTCTACTTGATCGGCATCAGTTCGATCGCGCTCGGTACGGTCCTGCTGAGCAGCGCTTGATCCATCGGTGTGCGGGCCGGTGGTCATCTCTTCGCCGTCGTCATAGACTCAGGGGCAACGCCTAAGGCTGAGCCATTTAAACTTGCCGATCGAAGCGCGTGGACCTGTTCCCGACATTCGGAGTCACCTGTGAATCTGATCGTCCGTGCGTTTCCGTTGCTCGTGAGCCCTGAAGAACTGCAGCGATTCATCGACGCGATGTTGGCCAATCCGGCCCGGCACGCGTTCTATCGTCGCTACAACATTGCGCACGAATCCTGGCATCTGCAGGCGATTCCTGGTGGGCATCAAGTCATCTGCGTCACCCAGATGCACGAGCTGACCGACGAACCGGAGCGGTACGCGGCGTCGGATCAGTCGTTCGACGTGTGGTTCAAAGAACATGTGCAACGCCTGACCGGCATTGACCCAACAGTCGCCCCGTTGGGTCCGCCGAGCCACGAGGTTTACGGCTTTACCGACCCCGTGCAGCGCCCGGGTGCGGGCCCATTGCGACTTGATTGAAAGGCTCGTGATGCGGTTCAAGAGCGACAATGCGCAGCGTCCTTTGGGCAGCTCGGAACTCGGGCTGCCTGGTTTCGGTCTTTGCCTGATTCCGGTCTGAGTCTCAAGCCCTATGCCGCGCCGCCTCTGGCATCGCCTGTTGATTGGCAACATCGTGCTCATTGTCGCGGTGCTGGCTGGTTTGGCAATTTGGCAGGCATACTCGTTTGAACGTGGCTTCAGTGCCTACCTCGATACCATTGCGGTTGAGCAGGCCGAGGCGGCAGCGCGGCGCCTCGAACAAGCCTACGACAGCGAAGGCAGTTGGACGTTCTTGCAACGGGATGACGGTCGTTTCGGTGCGCTGGTTGGGGGGCGTGACGGCACGGAGCGCCCCCAACAGCCGCGTCATGCCAGCGAATCAATCAGTCCACGTTCCACGGCCCCAATGTCCAACCTGGATGCGCCAATCAACCGACCGCCGCGCGACGAGCGCGATCGATTCGGCGAGCCACCACCGCGACCAACACCTGAAATGGCAACACCAGGTGCTGCGGGCCGTCCCGATCAGCCGGTTGGTCCGACGCCCTGGACGCGTCTCCGATTGCTTGATGCAGATCGCCAACAGGTGGCCGGGCTGCCACCGCAGCATGAGGTACTGGTCGAACTGGCGCTGACGCATCAAGGCCAGATCGTTGGCTATCTGCAGGTGCCAAGAGTTCGTACGCTGAGCCTCGGTCCCGAGCAGACCTTTAGCAAACTGCAAACTCATGGGCTGCTGGTTGCGCTCCTGGTGTCCGTGCTGATCGCGGTCGGTGTGTCAGTGTGGTTGGCGCGCAATCTGACCCGACCGCTGCGTGCACTGCAAGCCGGAATCGAGCAGTTTCAGACCGATGCGTTGCCTGTGCGGCTCCCGATCGATCGCCGCGATGAACTCGGCACGCTGGCGCAGCGCTTCAATGCGATGACGCAAGCGTTACACGACATGCAGCAGGAGCGCGAGCGGTGGACGCGTGACATTGCCCATGAGCTGCGAACCCCAGTCGCGATTCTGCAGGCCGAGATTCAGGCGATGGTCGACGGCATTCGTCCGGCGACGCCCGAGCAATTGCTGCAACTGCAGAGCGAGTGTCGTCGCCTCAGTCGACTCGCCGAAGACTTGAGTCTGCTGGACCTGCATCAAGGCCAGGGCTTTGCGTGTGAGCCAGAGGAGATCGATTTCGCAACAATCGTGCAGGCCGGCGTAAATCGCTTTCGGAACCGCTTGCTCGCACAAGGCTTGAACGTGTCATGCACGCCATTGCCAAGCGCGCCGCTATATGGCGATCCTGAGCGCCTTGGCCAGGTTCTCGATAACGTGCTGGAGAACGCACTTCGATATACCGATCCGCCTGGCGAGGTCCGGATAGGAATGGCTTGCGATGCCGATCACGTTGTGCTCAGCATCGAAGACTCGGCGCCTTCGGTTCCGGACGCAGCACTGCCGCACTTGTTTGATCGCTTGTACCGCGTGGAGGCGTCCCGGGGCCGTAGCCTGGCCGGGTCGGGGCTTGGGCTCAGCATTGCGGCCAGTATCGTTGCGGCACACGATGGGCAGATCAGCGCGTTACATTCGCCGCTTGGTGGTTTGCATATTCGAGTCCAGTTACCGTTGAATCGGGTGTCATCATGAACCCGCCGCGCATTCTGATCGTTGAAGACGAACCGCGACTCGCCAGCGTGCTGGTCGACTACTTGCGCCATGCTGGGATGAACACCCATTGGCTGGACCACGGCGACCTCGTACTGCCGTGGCTCAAGCAGGAGCCTTGCAGCCTCATGCTGCTGGACCAGATGCTGCCGGGTCGGGATGGCCTGAGCATTCTGACCGAGCTCCGCCAGACTTCGTTCTTGCCGGTGATCGTGGTCACCGCGCAGGTTCGCGATATTGATCGGATGCTGGGGCTCGATTCCGGCGCTGACGACTATGTCTGCAAACCGTTCAATCCCAATGAAGTGGTCGCTCGGGTCAAAGCCGTCCTGCGGCGATCGAGGCAGGGCGGCGCCGACACAAGCTCACCGCAGCCGCTGATCGTGCTGGATCAGGCCCAGTCCGTGGCGCGCTGGCGCGGTCAAGAGCTGGCCCTGACGCAGGTGGAGTTCCGGATTCTCGAAGTGCTGGTGCGCGAATCGCCGCGCATTGTGTCGCGTCAGCAGTTGCTTGGCTCGATGTACACCGATCATCGGGTCGTCACTGAGCGAACGGTCGATACGCATATCCGAAACCTGAGGCGCAAGTTTCAAGAGGTCGCTGCCAACCCGATCGATTCGGTGTATGGCGTCGGCTTCCGGTTTGACATGAGCGTGACCTGACGCGCGTCGCGTCACCCTGCACGTAGGCGATCAAAGCCACGTCCATACTGGCTTGGCTCAGGCGGGCCAACGGGCACTCTGGCTGGCGCTGCGCATTCGCGCCATGCAATCTTCGATTTTTCTCCCAGATTTTCTAACGGCTCGCTTCGGTCCGAACCATAAGATGGCGTGACCCGCACGCATTCGAGCACAACCCGTGACGTCAGCAGACCGCTCCCCAGCCCGCTCCCTTTTTCGTGGGGGCGGGAGTTGGCTCCCTCCCCACGAGCATCGGGGAGCGTCGAGGACGGGGCTGTTTGCAATCAGTGTCGTCACCGTCCTCGAATGTATGGCTTTTGCAGAAACCACCGTTTTGTGTGCCTGATGAGAGGAATCAGTATGAACGCCAGAGTGACTGAAGCAGTGCAAAAGGAACTGAGCACCGGGCCCACCGTCGGACGCCGCAAGTTGCTTGGCGCGTTGGGCCTCGCGAGTGTCGGACTCGGACTATCGGCCGTTGCCCCCGCAAGCAAAGCCGCGGCACCGAACGGCAATCAGCAAGGCTTGACGGGGGTCTGGTACGACCCAGCCATCGAAGGGCAGGGCTTGATTCTGGAGGTGTATCCAGACTTGATCTCACCGGGGGTCGGCTTGCTATTTGGCGGTTGGTTCACATTCGACACGACGGCAGGCGGCACGAGCACGCAACGCTGGTATTCGTTTTCCGGCGAAATTCGCACCGGCACCTCGGCTGCAGCGCTCACGGTGTATCGCAATACTGGTGGCAACTTTGCCGCTGCGCCGGTGACGTTTGCGCAGTCTGTTGGGACCGCGAGCCTCACGTTTTCGTCCTGCCTCGCAGCGACGTTTGCGTTTAGCCTGACCGATGGCCGTACCGGCAGCATTGCCTTGGCGAGACTCGGTGCGAACATCGCATGCACCGAGGCGGGGGGCAATCTGACCGTCAGCGACTTCGGCTACAGCGGCGCGTGGCACGATCCGAATGTCGCAGGTCAGGGCATCATTCTCGAGATCAATCCGGCGAATGACTTAGGCTTCTTTGCTTGGTACACCTATGCCCCAGACGGCGCGAATCTCGGGGTCAGCGGGCAACGCTGGTTCACTGCGCGCGCGGTGCACGCGGATGGGGACAAGAACCTGACATTTCAGATTCTGTCGACGACTGGCGGCGTGTTCAATACGGCGACAACCGTTGCAACCGTAACGGTCGGAACGGCCGTGCTGAGCTTGACGAGTTGCACGACCGCCACTCTCGTCTACCACTTTGGCAGCGGCGAATTTGCCGGTAAGAGCGGCAGCATCACGCTCGAACGCGGCCCGAGCGCGGTTGGCGCGTGCCTGTTCGGCAGCACGTGCAGTTTGATTCCCTCGGAGACGGAAGGGCCGTATCCACTGTCATCAGTGTTGTCGAATACCGGCATCGTCCGCCAGGACATTCGCGAATCGAAGACGGGCGTGCCGCTGACGTTGGTGCTGAAGCTGGTCAACATCAATCGCAGTTGCGCGCCAATCACGAATGCCGCGGTCTACATTTGGCACTGCGACAAGGACGGCGTGTATTCGGGATACGCGAATCAGACTGGCGGGGTCAACGCGACCGGGCAGATATTCCTCCGCGGGGTGCAAGTCAGCGATAGCGCCGGGCAAGTCGTTTTCACGAGCATCTACCCCGGTTGGTACGCCGGCCGGATCACACATATCCACTTCCAGGTGTATTTGAACAATACGCTGGGCGGCAATGCGACCGTGACATCGCAGATAGCGTTCCCGCCAGATGTCACGACCGCCGTCTACAACTCAAGTCTGTATTCGAGCCGCGGGCAGAACACATCCGTAACCAGCTTCGCCGCCGACAATGTGTTTCGCGATGGCACCACCTACCAACTTGCGAATGTGGCGGGCAATACATCAACCGGTTACGTCGCAACCTTGATCGTTGGTGTCTCGGGGCCGGCGTAGCGCTGCGCGGTGTCAGGCCACACTGGACGAACTGACGCGTCCCTGACACAGATCAGAGGCGCGTCAGGCCCATGCCGGCTCAAACATCCAGGCGCCGCTCGGCAATGATTGACAGAAATTTGGCTTGCTGAGCGTCGCCGGCAAAGGCGCGCTTGGGGATGATCTGGGCGGCATTCGAGTTTACGTAAACAGCAGTGATGCCGAGGCCAGAACGCACGCGTTCAACGCCAGTCCAATAATAGAGCGATCTGACAAATGGCGTCGAAACCACGAGTCCAGCGCCCGTCAGAGCCGTTTGGTAATCGGTCAACAGACGACGGTTACGCGCGCTGAAGACCATCAGACCCAGCACCAACAGTTGTATCAGCGAGTTGACCGCATATGCCCCAACGAAGACCAACAACTTCGGCGCGCCCCCACTGAATGAAGACGCGAAGATCGCACTGCCAGTCAACATGACCGCCTGGGGAAACAGGCGCGTGTAAACGTGGAGCAAGTTGAATCTGAGGTGGTCCAGCGCGGTCAGCCGATAGTGAAGCGACATCTCGCCGTCAACAGTCAACCCATCGGACTCCAGGTTGGCGCTTGGCGGTGAAAATGGATTGTTGGTCGGAATGGTCATGGCAATGTGTCGTGGTAGGACGGCGCCTCCATTGCTGGCGCACCGATCCGTCTGCTCAGGGTGTCGGCACAATCACGATTTTGCCGTTCCGACCACCGCTCGCCGCAGCAGCGACGGCGTCCTTGATTGCCTCCACGGGATAGGTCGCATGCACGCGCGCGTGCAGTTCGCCAGTCGCAATGCGCTTGGCGAGATCGGCATAGACTGCCATCTGCTGCGCTGGTGCCGCCTTGCGGAACCATTGCGCCAGCCAGAAACCCTTCAGCGTGATGTCGCGAAACACGAAAGAAGCGGGCGAAATGGAGCAGGGCTCGCCGCTCATGGCGCCGTAATTCACCAACGTGCCGCCGACCGCGAGACAGCGGGCGAGGTTCTCGGTGGATTGCCCGCCAACCGCATCGATGCCCAGGCGAATCGGCGCCTTGCCGGTTGCCTCGGCCACGCGTTTGTGCAGATCAGGGCCATCGACGATCAGCACATCAGCGCCAGAATCGGCCAGGTCGGCAATCGCGCTCTCGCGCCGCACCACATTGGCGGTTTTCAAACCCCGCGCCTTGGCGATTTGGATCAGATAGCCACCCACAGCCGAATTGGCCGCGTTCTGAATGACCCATTCACCGGGCTGCAAGTCAACGAATTCACTGAGCATCAACGCAGCAGTAGGTGGGTTGACGACGAGCATCGACAGTTGAATCGGGTCGACGCCGTTCGGCAAGGGCATCAATTTGGCGGCATCGGCGACCACATGGGTGCTCCAGGTGCCAGCGCCAACCGGAATCAAGACGGTTTGCCCAACCGCCGGCTGGGTGACGCCTTCGCCATGCGCTTCAACGACGCCAACCCCCTCGTTTCCGCCCACGGCGGGCAACGGCGGCAACATGCCGTACTCACCGGTAAGCGTCAGAACATCTGAGGGATTGATCGGCGCGGCGAGGACTTTGATGCGGACCTGGCCCGGTCCCGGTTCGGGTGTGTCGAGCGTTTCGCAGGCGATAACGTCCTGGGGAACAGGGCCACGGGTGCTGTAGCGGGCTTGCTTCATGATCGACTCCTTCAAAGAAGCGTCGAGCATACGGGCAACGCCCGGGCGATGGTGTGGAGAATCTGTTCGAACCCGCGAGGCGTCATCAGGAACCTTGCCGGACTGGGCGTCCAGGGTGTTGTGGTGCCACCCTGGAGCAGGTTGCCCAGGCCTTTACGGATCCGTGAACAGCGACGTGATCTTGGCGACGTCCTCGGAGTTGCCAAGCGAGTAGGCGGTCAGATTCGACATCAGATTGATCTGCTGCGCTTTCAGGTGCGTACTGAGCGTGCTGAAGTTCGGAAAGCTCGAATAGCTGTCTGGCTGATCGAAGTTCCCGAGCACGGCCCGCACGTCGGGCTGTAGGGCATCGTAGAAACGCTTGAAGCGATTGAGGTAGTACCAGAGCACGGTCACCTGTCTTGGCTTCCGGACACCGAACCATTCGTTCGCCTGCAACATCATCGTCTGCTTGAACAGCGGCGGGTTCACATTGACGCCGGACACGGTAGCGTTGTCTTTCATGCCCATGTTGGCTGGGTCGCTCGTATTACCGGTCGCCGCCCACAGACCTTTCAACAAATCGGCAAACGCTTCCGACGGAAAGATCTGATTGTGCTGGTAGATTGGCGACACCGGGTTCGGGTCGCCCTTATAAAGCCGATAGCCCTTGCCGTTTTGCCAGGGTTGATAGCCAAAGAGGATCGGGACTTGGGAATCGAGCAACACGCGTGTGCCCGGAATTTCCTGACCGTTGGCATCGAAGACACCGAGTGAACACGCGAAGATCGCCTTGCTGGCGTTGACAAAGGCCAGCGCACGATCGATGTCCTCATAGCTGAACAAACTGGCCAGGCCCGTGTTTTCCAGATTGCCACCATCGGCAAATCGCGTGACCGGATTGTTCGACTGCACGGTCAGATTCTTGACCGGCCAATAGGCGTATTCAGGGCTCAGGTCGCGCACGTCATCGATGATGCTCATCAATTTGTCACGGACCACGCCCATCGACTTGCTGCGGTCACCCGTTGCCGCAGACATGGACGTCATCATGCCCATCGCTTCGTCCTGCTCATCGGCCGGAAACGAGCGGCCGATCCAGCGAGTCAGATGCGGGTGCGCGAGCATCAGGTCGTCATGCAGTTTGTCGGCATTTTGCCGCCAGCCGGCAAAGATGTTCTGCAGTGCTTCCGCAAAGAACGCGCTGCTGGTCCCGACCATGTCCATCAATGCGTACTGGCGGCTCTGCGAGACTGTGACCGGGTTGTTGGCTGCGGCTACCGACGAGCTGAATGCAAACGAGCCTACGGCACCGCCACCGGGGCTTCTGTTGGCGTAGTCAGTGCCATCGACACTGCCAAAAATGCCGGTACCAAAACCAGTCCCCTGAACGGGTGCGAGCATCTCGAATGTCGTGCCCGGCATGCGCAGAAACATCGACATGTTGCAGATCATGAAGGGCCGCTTGCTGCGATTCGACCCATCGGCGACCAGGCTCACCGTCGCATTCGCCAGATCAGGATTCAGGCTGACGATCTGATTCTGTTTCGTCGCCGCATCCCACGAAAAGAGGGAGGTTGGCTCCTTCTTGCGATTGTGTGGATAAAGCCCCTGGGGCTTCAGGATATGCAGGCCAATCGCCGTTTGCCAGAGGTAGGGCGTCGGAACTTTCCAAAACTTCTTCAGAAAGAGCACCTGCAATGCGAGCAGGACGGGTCCGAACGATTCGTCCGAAGGGCCCTTCGCGGCATTGCCGTCCGGAATCTGATCCAGCGTCTCCGCTGGGGAATGACCCGACGTGTTGGTCAGCACCAGACGGCCGGGATCAGCAACATAACCGTTCAAGTATTGGTCGTCCGAAGTCTGAGCCTGCAGATAGATGAACGGCACGGTCAACCATGACCCGCCGGAAACCACCGACACGGCCCTCGCCTGACTGATCAGGTCGCGGCCATCTGCCGTCTTGATCGACCGCAAGGCGCGCAACTGGCCCATGCCGGCGACCAGCGCGCGGGATCCACCCCCGGACAAGCAAATCCCCACGTTGCCCGGCGTGCTGCCGGGTGCCACAAACTGATCGACACGCAAATGGGTTTCGGTGAATAGGTTGGCGCGTACTTGAGTTGGACTTGCTTGCATCATTCGGCTCACCAGATTGGTCAGAAAGTCCCAGCCTTTCTTCAGCATGGACAGGATGGACATGGAGGACTCCAGGCGTTCAGGGCGGGCATCTTGCGATGGCGCAGAAAACAAAATGGCGCTGGGCGTCGGCCGCGACGCCCAGCGCCATGACACGGCTTACCGTTTGGCAGCAGCCGAAATGACGTGCGCGGCCTTCTCGGCAATCATGTACACCGAGGTCACAATGAAGAAGCCCGGGATCTTCGGAAAGATCGAGGCGTCGACAATGCGCAAGCCTTTGGTGCCATAAACCTGGAAGTCGCCATCGACCACGCCACCCTTGTCACGCGGCCCGATGGGGCACGTGCACGAGGCATGATGACCCCATGCGTTGTACTTGACGAAATCGGCCAGTTGCTCGTCCGTCTGCACAGCCTTGCCTGGGAGTTCTTCTTCGGCCATGACACCCTTCGCGATTAACGGCGCCGTCATCTTGCGGACAAACTTGATGCCTTCGACCACTGACTTGAGGTCATCGCCCTTCGTATCGTTGCCTTCATTGAAGTAGTGGAAGTCGATCTGTGGCACATCGCGCGGGTCGGCCGAACGCAACGTCACCGAACCGGCACTGTTGTTCGTATGCGCTTTCAGAATGGCCCAGGTCAGGTAGTTCAGATGCTCGGCAAAGAGCTTGGAGTACGTCGGGAAATAGCCTTTGAACAGCCCGAGCAGTGCGAAGATGAACAGATCCGGCAGCGGGCGTTCCTTCAGTGACTTCTTGATCACGGCCAGCACGGCGCCATTCGTGATGTACACGCCTTGGCGGTCGTTCTGCCACATTTCGAACTGCGGATCGCCGGGTGAGAATTTCGCATCCTTCAACACTTCCCAGTTAGGAAAGTTCATGCGGTTTACGACACCGACTTCATAGCGGTCCTGCAGGTTCTTGCCGACTCCTGGCAAGTCTACACGCACCGGGATGTTGAACTTGCTCAATTGGTCCTTGTCGCCAATCCCAGACAGCATCAGCAGTTGCGGCGTATTGTAAGCACCGCCAGCCAGAATGACCTCGCGGGACGCAAACACTTGCCGCACATCGCCATCCTTGTCGGCGGGCTTGTTTGACGCGCGATAGAGGTATTCGCCCTTTTGGAACTCGATGCCGATTGCGCGATTGCTGTCATCAAACAACACACGAGTCGCCAGCGCCCACATTTCGATCGTCAACCGGTCTGGGTGCCGCTGGGCGACATCCAGTACGCGTTCGCGAGTGCCGTGTCGGGCGTGATTGTCCGTCGCGAGAGGCGGGTAGTGGATCCCCACTGCGTTCTCACTGACGAGGCGCCAATCATTCGGATCACCCTTGCCCTCGACGCCCCATTTCAGACGTTCTACGGGTTCGGCGTTGTGCTCGAACGCTTCGGCCGCTGAGACGGCAATGGTCTCCAGCAGCTTCTCATCCTTGGCCAGTGCCTTGACCGGCAAAGCGACCTCGGTCTTGAACCAGCCACCAAAGCCATGCTTCGTCGGATTGATGCCGAAGTTGGACAGAAAGCGCCACACCGGCCGGTATTGGCAATTCTCCATCTTCATGAAGAACTTCCGCATGTTGTCGGCGGACCAGGAGCCGTCGCCCGTCAATGTGGCGATGAAGTCCCAATCCTCATTGTGCGGATACACCGTGATCATCGCGTTATGCGCGGTGCAGCCGCCCAACGTGCCGGCGCGCGGATACAGCACGCCGTCCACGCGTTGGCCATTCCAGTATTCCCGGTACTTCTCGTCCTTCTGCTGTTCTGCGGTATCGCTGTAATGGCGGACGAAGAAGTCCCACTTCATCGCATTGTTCTCGGATGAGAACGCGTGAAACACCGGTACTTGGTAATCGGCCGGCAGGCGATTGCCATCGGGATTGACCGGATCGCCCCCAGAAAGCTTCAGCGGATCGCCACCAGCCTCCAGCAGCAACACCGAATGGCCAAGCTCGGCAAGGCGGGCGGCAACCGTGCCGCCGCCCGCGCCCGAACCGACCACGATGTACTCATATTTCGCTTTGTTGTCGGTCATGAAACTCGCCTCACATCGTCTTCAGGAATTCGACCAACGCGCGCTTGTCGTCGTCGGTCAGCGCTGTTTCGCCTTCACCGGCCGGCAGGTAATCCGTGCCGAAATAGTGGCCGCGATTGACGATGTAGTCCGGGCACTTGCTGACGTCGAGCAGCGGTTCCACCAGATTGGCGAACGCTTTGCGAGCGTCGTCGTCCGTGGCGTTGCGCGGCAGCTTCTTCAGGTCATGCAGGATCTTCGGCAGCAACTTCAGGACCTTGTCTTTTTCCTTCAGGTTGATGTTCGACAACAGGTTGACCGGGGTGCCTTCCGGAATCGGACCAAGATCGATGCCACCGTCACCGAAGACGCTGGGCCAGATGAAGCTCAGGAACCCAACATGCTTCTGCAGGAATTCCGGCAGGAAGCCGCCAGCGATCTTCAAATAGCTGGTCTTGGTGGTTCGATCGATCCAACCCGGAGCCATCTTGCCTGATCCAGTCTGGAACTGGACGTTGCCGTCACGCTTCTCGGGCCACAGCAACTGCTCAATCGAAGCGTTGAACGACTCCATGCGACCATCGACCGTCCCGTACCAATTGAATGGACCGAGGCTGTTGTTCTGCAGGAAGGGCGCTGTTGACCAGACGCTGACCAAAGAGGCCGGGCGGGTGTAACCGCGACCGCCGGCAGGCATCTGGTAGGGACGTGGCTCCAGTGTGTACGGATGATGCACGGTGACCGTGCCTACGGAGGGCAGGCCTTTGTAAGAACTCGACGAGAAGTCGTTCCAGATGTCGCCAGCAATCGCATTCGTGGCGAGCGGGCTGCACATGTTGGTTTCCATCAGGCTGGACGGAATGCGCAACTCGGTCGACAGGAAGTTGTTATCGAGGAAGTCCGGCGCTGCCACGATCCCGCGCATCTGAGCCTTGAACTCTTCCGTCTTCGTCCACTGCCAGTAGTCGTTCCAACACTGCAGGTAATTGCTGTTGACGCAACCATGATCCGGGAAGAAGTCGGTGAAGGCCTGCTCGGGCAACTTGCTGGAGTGGCAGCGAGCACAGGTTTCGGCAAACACGTCCTTGCCGCGCGCCAGAACGGCCTCGTCCGTGGTCAGGTAGGTCGGGCCGTTGGGCGCATTCTTCAAGTAGTCAGGCGGGGTTGCGGCCAGGAAGAACAGTGCCAGGTCAGGCGTCTGTGCCGTGTTCGCTTGCCAATAGGTCGAGTTTTTCGCTGCAGCGGCAATCGGGAACGGCGTGATATCCGGGCCACCCAGCAGCGGAATGAAGTGCAGCAGCCATTCTTCGCTGAACAAGCCGATGTTGACGTAAACGCGATTCAGGGCAGCCAGACTGCCAGTCGAATCCGAACCATCCTTCAGCACGCGTGGCGTCTTGACGTCTGGATTGTTGTAGAAGTTCAGGAGTGGCGAGTTCGTTGGGATCGGCGGCACAAAGTCGTTGAACTGCTTGTTGTTCAACTCGGAGCCTTTGAGTGTTTCCTTGCCCCATTTCTGTGCGATGGCCAGGCGGGCGCCAAGCTGATAGACCGCATTCATCGTGCGTGGGTTGTTGATCTGATCAGACGAAACCAGCGAGGTGTCCAGCGCACCGGGCCGCGACGTGCCGAACAGCTGATGGATGAAGTTCGTTTCATCGACATCGAACATGAAGATGCGGTCGATCCAGAAGTACTGGGCGCCTGGGTTCGAGTTCAGGTTTTCCCATTTCGGATTCTCGAAATCTGCCGGTGGGTTGGTCGGATTCGGACCCACGTGGCAAAAGCCGCACGACATGCCGACGCGATACGGCTTCACCAGATTCTTGTCGTTGTAGTACTTCGGATCGTTGTAGTACTTGTCTGGATCCCAATTCTTCTGTGCGGCCGCGTCAAACGCCGGATTCGGGAAGATGCGCAGGCCGACGATACCGCTGGCATAGCCATAGTAGGAGCCCACCGGCAGGCCGTCTTTGCCGCGCGCGCCGTAGGGAACGCCCGGATACTTGGATTCGTCTTCATACGGGTCTGGTGCGCACTCGTCGCTCTGCACGCGCTCATCCAGCCAGAGACCGTAGCGATCCGCACGCGGACCGGTCGCTTCCTTGAAGCAGGGCTCATTGACCAGACCGAGGTACTGCCAGCGGTTCGAACGCTTGTTCTTGAGGGCCTTGTGACTGGACAAGGTTTTCAGCAGATCGAGGTTGCCAAAGCTGGCCCGCGACAACTCGTCCCAGAGACGATCGTTGCCGGCGGTCCACACCACCCAGTTGTTGCGTCCGCGTACCGCCGCCTTGACGGCGTCTTCGGCGCTGATGCCAGGCACGTAGGGCTCCAAGGCCGCGCGGACCTTTTCCGGGTCTTTGGTAATCCCGTAGTCCATGTCCCGCAAGTAGTCTTCTTCGGAACCGGGCAGGCGCTCAGCCGTCACCCCCGCAAGCATGGCTTCGTCTTGGACCTTACCGCTGACGGGTTTGTCCTCGTGTCGACAACCGCGGGAAAAAAACACCGCAGCCACACCAAAAAGTGCGAGCAGCACCAGAATGAATTTCTTCATGAACGTTTCCTCAAGTCTTAGAGACCCAGCACAGGTGCCGGCCGGCAGTGATCCAACAAGTGAACCCTGAGGAAACGAATTCTGAAGAAACCCTTCCCCAAGATTCTCGCCGATATACTCCTTTCACGAATGAGATGCAATGGCTGTACATGGGCCTGGGCTTCAGGATAGGCTCCGTCCCGGATCAAGTCTCCTCGGGCACTGGAGTTGGGGTATGTCGCGTCTCTTTACCTTGCTAGTCGCAGTCGTTCTCAGTCTACTGGCTGTTCGAGCCAGCGCTTCTGACCATGCGGATCCGGCGCTTCCGGCCGAGTTTGATCCGTCGCTTGTCAAAGAACCCAATATCACCGGCTTGTTCGTCTTTCCCAAAGGCGATCGCCTGATCTTGGTCTATAACGTCTTTCGCTCCTTGAGTTCACCGCCGCCCTACAAGTTTGAAGACTACGAGTTCGTGGTCTACATGGATCTCCATAGTCAGATTGACTACAGCAACTCGGAAATCCGGGCACGCTACGGCGGTCAGGTGGTCAATCCCCAAGGCATCAAGCCAGATGCCTCGATCACGATCCGGATCAACAATCAGGCTGAGCTTGCCGAAAAGACGGTAGAGGGACTGAACAACCCGGACGACATCCAGTGGTACGTGGGCGTTCGTGACGATCCCTTTATCTTCACACCGTTCTTCGGGGTGAACGTCGTGTCGATGGTGATGAGCATCCCGATGTCGGCGTTCCCGGAAGGGCAGCAGGATTGGATTCTGTGGGGCATTACGCGCAAGAAGGGTTCCACCGAGATTCTGGATCACATTGGGCGTGGTCTCCGGACGCAGCTGCCCCGATTCGGCTTCATCAACACGCTGCCGCCGGCCGAGCAAGCCGATGCGATCAACACCCAGGCCCACAAGAGCGACATGCTCCGCAAGTTCCTGATGAGCTACGTTGCGCCCGCAACGAACCTGTATGACGATACGTTTGCCATTCGCTATTACGACGGCGAGCCCGACGTCTGCATTTATACGTCACGGTATCCCGTGCTGTATCCGAATGGACGTGCACTGGAAGACGACATTGCCAAGATCGCATGCGACTTTGGTGATTGCATCCTGGTGGAGCTTGCGATTGCGGTCGGCAAGATCTATCCACGACCGGTCGTCAATGACAAACCGTTCAGCGCCGACTTCCCGTACTTGGCGGAGCCATGGCCAGACAAGCCCGCCGCGCCGCCGAAGAAGGGGTTGTCAACTCAGTGGCAGATTCGAATATTCATCGGCCTGGTGATTGGTTTCTCGATCCTGATTCTTTATTGGCTCATTACCGGTTGGAAAGCGAAGCGCAAACTCAAGGCGCTGGGTATCAAATAGTTGACGAAAGCGCCGGCCTGGCAACGCTAGGCCGGTGCCGACCAACTGCCGAAAACGGACGCGTCGATTTGTCGGAACTGGACCGTGGGGTATTGGATCCAGCCCATAACAATGCACCGTGTTGCAGGAGCATGGTGCGGAATGACTTGAAGTCTGGCCTGGCCGCTCGCTGATATTGGCGAGCGGCCTCTTTTTTTGGCTGTCCATATTGCTGTTGCAGAGATTCAGACGCACTCGCGCATCGTTGCAACCTAGGGAGCCTCTGAACAAGTTCAGAGGCGATGCGGGCCATGGATGGCACGCCCAGAATCAAGCACACAAGTGCTTGATTCTGGGGCACTGAGTCCGGACACGTGCCGGACTCAGTGCGGGTCTGAAAGTCCAGGATGGACCTATTCAGACCCTCCCTAGACGGGACGTCACACTCATCGCCAGACACGGCGGAAGTCCGCCTGCCTAGCACCAGCTGCAACATCGCAACAAAATCTAGTGCTCCAGATCGTGTCCGGATGCCAATCTTGAGCGGTGTCGAAATCAGATGTTGATGCTGGTCGGAATCAAACTCGGCTGCAGATAAGGATACGGCACCTCGCGCTCGGCGTTCCGGTTATCGATTTCCATCTCCACCGCCTTCAATGCCAGTTTGAAACGTGCCAGCGGGCCATTCTTGCCCGTGATGCGCGGATCTTGAAACCAGGGCAGATACGGCCAATGGTTCACCCGGTAGTCACCGAGCGGCCGATAGTGCACCGATCCGAGTAACCACAGCACGTTCAACTGCTCTTGTGCTTCCTTGATCGGCGGCAACAGTTTCAGCCAGGCCGCCTCCGATTGCGGCTGATCGGGCTTAGGCACCGGCGCCCACGCGGCTCCGCTGATTGCGGGTGCAAAGCTCATCAAGTCCTTCTGCGGGAAGTTCACCGCGGCGTGCTGAGCACTGGCCGTAAAGATAACCATCGTCACCACGCTGATCAGCGTCTCACGGTCCTTGAGTTCCGGCAGCCCCTTGATTTTGCCGAGCCCGAGCAACTCGTCACGCCAACCTTGCAGTTCGGTGTCGCCCGCGACGTTGGCATCGTTCAGATAGTAGACGCTGACGTATTGCCGGACCCAGTCTTGAATCGCCTGCCAGACCAGCAGTGCGTCATCGCGATACGGGTAGTCAGGGAGTGCGGCGACGTCGGCAACACGACGGCTGGCCAAGTCGTTGGGCAGCATGTGTGCGGTGACATCAAACGCCAGCCGGTCGCTACCGGCGAGGGTCTGGGTGGAGGTGATCTGTCCAGCAAAAATATGGTCGATCGGACCACCTTCAGCAATCAAACTGCCTGCCGCAGAATTGTTGATGAACAGGGTGCCTTCAAAATGCGGCAGCAACAGCACGTTCAGCGGGTGCTCGGGCGCCAGCCGCCGATGCGTCGCGACGGCAAATGCCTCGATGACGAGGTGCGTGCGGGCGAGATGCACAAACAGCTCATGATAGTTGCCCTCGGCGGCCTGTACGAACGTCTTGGCCATCTGCCACGACCACCAGTCAGGACTGTTCTGGTCGCTGACCCGGAGGAACAAGCCGTCTGCCGGTGATTGTCCGAGCTGAATGGCAACCGGCGTCAGCGCGCCACCGCCCTTCGGGATCGCAAACAGCGCGAGCGGGGCACATAAGAACTTGGGCTTTCCACCAGTGGTGCCCGTTTTCAGAGTGCTCAGTTCCTCGTAATCGAGCCAGTAGAGCCGCTGCTCGGTTAACGCCGAGGCCAGACTATCGTTGGTGCCCATCACCGATTGATACTGCGCCTCGCTGAGCCCAAACTTCAACGGCCAGGCACTCAGGCCGGCAATCAGCACGCTGTTCGGCCCGGCGACGCGCATCCGGGCAAATGTCGCGTCGTCCATGAAGGTATCGGCGATTGCCGGCAAGGGCAGCGTGACAAACAGCTTTCGATACTGCTCCAGGCTCGGGTTTTCCAGCTTGCCGAGGTAGGTTGCCGCAATCATGTTCTGCAGCGTTTTCAACTCGTTGTCCAGGCGGGAGCGATGCAGACTGAGCAGCGTCCCGGCCACATGGTCGACGATTCGAAGCGGGCTGTCCGGGGTCGCCTTCTGCTCGCTGCGAATCGTCGCTATGGTCTGACGCATGCTATCCAAATGTGGTCTGATCGCAGCGGCCGCAGTCTGCGATTTGAGTGAGTCACCGCGGCCCGTTTGGGCCAGGATTTGGTTGGCCACAATGTCGATGCCGACGTCCGCCACTTCTAAGAGCCAGGTGATGGTTGGCCGATCGTCGCGCGGCACGCTTGCCGCCAAAGGGATTCCCGGAAGCGTCTCGAAATCATCTTTCCAGACATACTTGCTCTGTTCGTCCAGCAATGCCTCTTGGCGCTGCTGCTGCGCTGCGGGGGAGTCGTTCTGCGGAAGGGTCGGACGAACGCGTGAAAAAAGACTCATGTGATCCTCGTCTGCGCCTAAGTGTGCCCGCGGTTGACGATACTCCGGTAGCGGGTCGATGTCATCCGTCTGGCGCGCGCTGCGCACCATCGCCGGGCACGTGGTCCGAGGTCTCAGGAACTGTGAACTCTCGCGCGTCTGGCCTTGCAGGCCGATTCCGCTCGGGTTATTAATCGGCAGGCAGCGGAATTCGATTGTGGCTTGATGGCAATCGGCAACCGACGGGGTCGAGCGACAGTCCGGCGCCTGCTGGCCTGTCTCAAATCACTACACACGGGGAGTTGATCATGGCAGAAGACGAAAAAGGCACATTCGACAAATTCGAACTGGCGGCCGCAATCTTGTTGGGCTTGGGCGCCACGGCGGCGTCCATCGCCGGGCATCAGGAAGGGCTGTGGGGCGGGCAGAGTGTCGAGGCGTACGGCGAAGCAGCTGCGCTCACGACCAAGGCGTCGACGACCTACAACGACGAACTGACCACGTACATGCAGGATGTTGCTGCCGATCAGCGCGCCAAGGAACTGTCGTGGGAAGCATTGGAGAGCGAGGATGAAGCGCTCCAAGCCCGTCAGCTCAGCATGGCCAGCTGGATCTACACGGCGCAGTTGTCGGAGTCTGCCTACAAGGCCCTTGGTCTGCCGATGGAAGTCCGCGAGGCTTACAACGAAGGGAGCGAAGACAAGCCAACCGAACTCAACGCTGAGCAATTGGAAGCAGCCCTGAACATCGACCTCGATCAGGACTACGTCGACGAGGTGTTTGGCAGCAGCGGCGATGAGTTTGACGCTGCCGACAAGCGCTTCAACGAAGGGCGCGATGCCAACAACCATGGCGACAAATTCTCGCTGGCCGGCGTGATCCTGACCGTGTCGTTGTTCTTTGCCGGTCTGGCGCTCGTCTTCAAATCCAAGATTCGCTGGGGCTTTCTGGGCATGGGCGGCGTGGTGTTTCTGAGCGGTGTTGGTTACATGCTCGGGCTGACTTGGGCGTAGGCCGCGTTCGAATCGGCCGGTTCGCGATGGCAAAAAAAAGCCCCGACGGAAATCGGGGCTTTTTGTTTGCGGCGCCAATGGTCAGGGTTTGGCCGGTGCGTCCGCTGGGGGAGCCTCTGGCGTCGCCTCTGCATCAACCGCTGGAGGTGGAGCGTCCGACTTCAGATAGGTGTCCAGGAACTTCAGAATGGCGGCACTCGACGCAATCTGATTTTCCTTCTTTGCAAAGCCGTGGCCTTCGTCGTCAAACACGACATATTCCACCGGCACCCCGTTCTTCTTGACAGCAGCGACGATTTCGTCCGACTCTGGCTTGATCACACGTGGGTCGTTCGCGCCTTGCAGCACCAGCAGCGGCTTGGTGATCTTGTCAGCATGGAACAGTGGCGAGGTTTCGATCAAGAAGTCCCGTTGTGTCGCCGGGTCGCCGATTTCTTGATATAGCGCCTTGCGGAAGCTCTCCCAGTAAGGCGGAATGCTCTCGAGTGTGCGCAGCCAGTTGCTGACGCCAAAAATATCGACGCCGACCTTGAATTCTTCTGGCTGGAAGGCGAGGGCTGCGAGCGTCATGTAGCCGCCGTAGCTGCCGCCCATGATGCCAATCTTGTCCGGGTCGACGTAGTCGAGCGTCTTCAGATAGTTCTTTGCGTCGACGCAGTCCCAGAGCGGCTCACGCCCATGCTTGCCATCGTCCGCGGCGAAAAAGGTCTTGCCGTACCCGGAACTGCCGCGGTTGTTGACGCCCAACACGACGTAGCCGTGATTCGCGAGATATTGCGCGAGGTAGTTCCAAGCACGCGTGGTTTGTCCGCCCGGGCCGCCGTGAATGAGCAGTATCGCTGGGGCTTTGCTGGCCGCGCTGGCTTGATGCGGCTTCCAAAGAATGTTCGGGATTTCGAGACCATCCCGGGCCTGATACCGCACGACACTGGTCTCGACCAGATCTTCTGCGTCGATCTTGCTGCTGAGCGTATTGGTCAGGCGTTTCGGTTCACCAGGCTGGCCGAGGTTGAACACGTACAAGTCGCTCGGCTGGCGATCACCATTCAGATACAGCGCCAGATTCTGTTCGTCATTCGAGAACGTGGCACCGCGAAGCTCGCCCGCAGGCAACTTGGGCAGTGCGACCTCGGCGCCGGTGGCCGCATCGTACAGACGAATGGACGTGGCGCCATCCACATTCACACCGGTGACGCGATACTTACCCTTCGGCGAGAAGTAGCTGAACGCAATGTCCCAGGATTCGGCCTGAACGTCCTCGTGCGCGCCACTGGCGAGTTCATAGCGGCGGAGGCGTGCGTATTCGCTGCCGGCATTGCTGGTGTAGTACAGATACTTGCCGTCTGGCGAGAAGTCCTCGGCGCTGAACAGCGCATTGCCTTCATGTTCGGACAGCAGGGTGAGCTTTTTGCCCGCCAACTCATAGAGGTAAAGCGAATTGTCATTCGTCGTGTTCGACTGCGTCAGCGCCACGAAGCGGCCATCACCCGAGACCAGCGCTGGCTCATAGCCCTTGTCATTGCTGAAGATCAGCTCGCGCTTCAGCGTTTCCGCGTCATAGCGGTACACATCAAAATAGCGCGGGTCCCGCTCATTGCTCGACACATAAAACGCGTCGCCTGCCGTGTTGAAGTCGACAAACTGAGCCTTCAGCTTTTCACCTGGCGTCAGATCGGTCTCCTTGCCCGTTGCATCGATCAGGAACAGATGATTGAGTTCGTTGCCGCCCTGATCGCGGGTGACCAGAATGCGATCGTCGTGCGGGAAGTAGCCGACCGCGTAGACGTTATCGGTCGACGATTGCGTCACCGGCGTCCAGTCGCCGCCGCCAGCGGGCATCGTGTAGGCGTTCCAAACGCCCGACTTGCTGGACGAGAACAGAATCTTGCTGGCATCAGCCGAGAACGACGCGCCGCCGACGGCGACCGTGTCGAGGAAATCCTCGATCGGGTACTGCTTCTGCGGACGTTGAACCACGGGTGCTGCGGCTGCGGCCGTGTCCGGACTACTTCCGGCGCTACTCGGCGCGGTCGAATCCGAACAGGCGACGAGGCCAAGTGCGGCCGTGATGGCGAGCGACAACAGCCAGGGGCGGGGTTTGAACATGGGCGGCTTCCGATAGCGAAATAGGTCGGCGATTCATAACACGAAACCAAAGCGGGCAACTCTGTCCTAGGTCATGCCGGCGTCGTCGCTTCGCCAAAGCGATTGGCGCGCGCCATCGAACCCAAATCATCAAATCGCACGCCCGCATCGCGCATCACCGGGAGCACGTCGCGCGCCACCCATTGCCGAAGGTAGAACGGCTGGCTGACCACAAAGTGGTGCATCGCGTGCGTACCACCAAAGTTGAAGCAGAACAGCTGCGCCGGCCACCAGTACCATTTGGTCAGTACCTGACATTGCCGCATCAAGTCACCTTCGGCGATGTCGCCGTAGTAGTGCATGTTGCTGCTGACCAAGTGCAGACAAAAACTCCGGAGCACATTCGGACCAATCCAACACACGAGCAGCCACTGCTGGTCTTGCAGCCAACTGTTGACTGCCGCAGGCCAGGGCAGCGTGAGGCCAAAGCTGATCGACACCGATCGCACCACGAGATCAGCGACAAACAACCACCAGATCGACCAGTGCAGCCAACCGAGTGGGAAGTACGCGGCGAGCGCGCGTCCGAACAGACGCATGCGCCGTCCCGATGCAACGGGGCTGAGCGCGCGCGTCAGCACCGATACGCCAGCGTCCGCGGTCATCAAAAACCGGCGCACACCCCAGCGCTCACCATTGGTGATCGCCCGTTCCTCAACATCGGCAGCCGTGCCCGACAGCTTGTGATGGGCAAAATGCAGGCGCCTGCGGATCCATGGGTTGATCGTGCTTGGTCGGGCAAGCCAAACCAGCGCCATCATCAGATTCTGCAGCCACAGCCGCTTGCGGCCGTAGAGCTGGTGAATCAAATCGTGTTCCAGTTCATGCGTGATGGATGCCAGTATCGCCGCCAGCGGTGGTACGATCCAGCCGGGCAACCAGCCGTTGGTATACGCCGGAATCAAAGCCAGCATGCCGCCCAGTGAAACCAGCAGAATCAGCACACCAATCGTGTCTTGATAGGAAAGCCAAGGGTGCTGGGCGCGCACGGTTGCGTCCGCCTGCCGAATCGCGTCCTGGATTCGCGCCACCGCGGTTTGCCGCAGGTCAGGGGATTCGGATTGCGTGTCGTTGACTGAAACCATGGGTCGGCTTCCTGTGGGACAGGGGTTAGTTTAGTAGCAAGTTCCGATAACGCGAGTCCGACCGCGTCTATCCTGGACTCGCCGACCTATATCGCGTTCTGCACCGCGCCCGACTGAAGCTCCCCGAATCAATCACTTACCGTCGTGATTCGGGGCCGGGTCGGCGATCACCGGCATGTGCTCTGAACGTCCAACGAGGCTCAACGGTAACCTGAAACCAACTTGGCTAGTGGTCGCGCCGCGCTCCATCAGTCCTCAGGTCAAGGTGCAGACGTCAGACCCAGACATTGCTCAGACAGGCCGATCAAGACTCCTGATTGCTGGAGATCGGCCGCTTGGCCAACTTGCGCTGCAACGTTCGCCGATGCATGCCGAGCAGTCTGGCCGCCGCCGAAACATTGCCGTCGGTATCAACCATCGCCTGTTGAATGTGCTCCCACTCGACCCGGCTCAGCGGGGTCATGGCGGGATCCAGCGCGTCGGGCTCGATTGTCTCACCGAGCAAGGCCCGAGCGATGGCGTTCGCGGTCACGGGTTTGGCGAGATAGTGATCGGCCCCGCGCTTCATGGCTTCAACGGCCGTGGCAATGCTGGCATAACCGGTGACCAGGACGATGTACGCGTCAGGACAAGCCGCCCGCAACGGCTTGATCAGATCAAGCCCAGACTCGCTCAGCAACTTCAGATCGAGCAACACGAACTCGGGTTGCCCGGCACGTGCCATCGCCAGGGCTTCGTCGCCGGTGCTGGCAGTTGTGACGACAAAGTCACGGCGCTCAAGCGAGCGCTTCAGCGTCCGCAAGTACAGTGCATCGTCGTCAATCAGCAGCCCGCGTTTCATGAATGTTGAAACCCGGTCGATGGCAGATGGAAGCGTACCCGCACACCAATATCGCCGGCAGGCACCATCGTGAGGTCACCGCCCAAGCGCTCCACCGTCGCATGGCTCAAGGCGAGACCGATGCCCAAACCCTCTGCCTTGGTAGTGTGATGGAGCGTGCCGATCATCGCCGAGTGCAAGTCAGACAGGCCAGCGCCATAGTCGCGAATCTCGCCCCTGAGCCCAGTTGCGTCGGCACTGAGCATCAAGTCGACGCGATTGCTGGCGTTGGCCTCGGACGCATCCGCGGCGTTGTTCAGCAACGCTTGCAACAAATGTCCGACTGTGGCGTCGACCTCTGCGTGCGCTGGCTCTATCGAGCCTTGGCGCTGCAAGCGGATCGTTGGTCGAACGAGCTGCCATCGGTCGATGATATGGTCGAGTAGAAGGCGCTGATTCTGCGCGCCGCGATCGACACCCATTGCCGGCGCGGCCAGTTCGCGGACGCGATCGCGACACACATCTACCAAGCCGCGGACATCCTCAAGCTCATCTCGCGATGAAGAAGGGGGCGCCTGCTCGATGAGGTCATCGAGCGCCAACGTCATGGTCGCCAACGGCGTGTTGAGTTCGTGGGCCACAGCGGCCGCATGCGTTGCAAGAGCCAGGATGCCCTCGTTCCGCGCAAATCGTTCGCGCAGTCGCGCGAGTTCCTGCTCACGTTGACGGAGCGCCACGGCCAATCTGGCAAAGAAGTACACCACCACGCCAACCGAAATCAGAAAGTTGACGGCCATACCCCACAGGTGCAGGTCGAACGCACTGCCGGCGAACCCGTGAACATGTGGAAAGGGTCTGCCCAACCATGCGGACAGCGCATAAGCGAGTCCGCACAGCCCGGCCACCACATAGATCCAACGCGGCGGCAGGGCCATCGCAGCAAATGCGATCGGCAACAGGAACAAGGAAGTGAACGGGTTGGCAACGCCGCCACTCCAGGCAATCAGCCAGGCCAATACCGACACATCCACAGCAATGTGCAGAACGATCTCAAGATTACTGGCTTGCCGGGCGCGCCGAGACCGCCATGTTGCGTAGACATTGAAGCCCGCCAGCGTTGCGGTCGCCGACCATAGTGCAGAGCGATCAACGTGCGCGTCCAACCACTCCAACACGATCACCAGGACAATCGCCTGACAGAGCACCGCCAGCCAGCGCAAGTGACAGAGCGCCACTAAGAACGTCACGCCATCGGATTCCGACGCGTGACCGGAACGCGGTGCAGCAGCAGTGGGGGTTGCGATCGGTGGCACGTATGTTGGAAGCAAACAGTCAGCCAGTGATTATCCCATGGCGCGCCACGTGGCGCTGGTCCAAACTGGGCGGGTACTGGCGACTGTAGCCCTGGGCACGTCAAAACTCGCAAGTCTAGGGCACCGCGACGGCCTCACCACTGCGACATTTTGCCGCACCCCGATTCATTCGCGCCAAGACCTTCGGCGCGAATGGGACCGGAATTGCCATGGCGCAACGACGGCTCCACATAGACGAGTCGATCCCGTATCGCGCAATTGCGCAAGGTCAACCTTGGCGCACGCGCCGCAGCCATTTCGCCGGTGCCAGGGCGACGAACAAGCCGAGCAGCAACAGTGCAAACGGGCTCGATACCGGAACGGGCCTCGGCGGTGTGGCGCGCGGCGACAATGGGAGCCATGCGTGCCCAATACGCGACATTGCGCCCATCCGATTGAACGCACCAGCAACCGCAACGGTGTCGTCCACTGAACGATATTCCAGGCTCAGCACGGCTTGGTCGGGGTTTGGATCAAACACTGGATCAACGACACCCGTTGCGGGATTCAGTCTGGCCAATCGACTGCGATTGCTGCCGCCAATACTGCTGAATTCACCACCGACGACGAGTGACTGGTCGGGCAACAACACCGTGCTGTAGACCGTGCCATTGGCGCCGACTTGGAATGGCAGCAGGGCACCTGTGCCATCGACCATCGCAAGGCGGTCCCTGCTGATGGCGTTCAAGTGCCGAAAACTGCCGCCCAGAATGTAGCCGCCGCTGCCATTCCGAATGACGCTGAACACCGTATTGCCGGCGTTTGCCACAAAGCCGGAATCGACCGTGCCGGCGGCCGTGATCCGAGCCACGCGAGAACGGGGTTGGAACGCGACTTGGGTAAAGGCCCCGACCACCATCAGCGTGCCATCGGGTTCGGCGAGAAGACTGATGCCGACGCCGTTCAGCGGATTCAACCAAGCGGGACTCAGCGAGCCGTCCGGCTCCAGTCGCGCCAGACCGGCGCGCAGCACATTATTGACGTTCAGAAAGATGCCGGTGGCGTAAATGCGATTCTGGGCGTCCGTCGCCACATCGAGTACGGCATTGTCGAACTGCGGCGCGAAGCCTGGGTCCACTGCGCCCGTGTTGGCGTTCAAGCGCGCCGCACCAGGTCGAACGATGTTGTTGACCCGAGTGAAGAAGCCCGCTGCCACGACCTGGCCTTGCTGCAGCACCAGCGATTGCACGCTGCCATTGGTATCTGCCACGAAGTTCGGATCGAAAACGCCGTTGGCATCGAGCCGCGCCAAATTCTTGCGGATTGCGCCATTGATCACTTCGAATTTCCCGCCGATCAAACTACTGCCGTCCGGCAACTGCAATTGGGACACCAGGACACCACGATTTTCGGCGGCAATCTGCTCGGTCCACAACGAGGCTGCGCCAGCGAGGCGGGATCGCCGCGACAAGGTACCGGCCTCGTTCAGGCCCACGTTCGGCTCGTAGTATTCGGCGACAAAGACATCCTCCTGCGTATCAAGCAAGATGAACTCTGCGGGATCTTGCACGACGGGCCGCCAGGTCTGATCGAGTGCCCCAGTACCAGTGGCATCGACGCGTGCCAGATGCGCTTGTGCTTGTCCGCCAACCTGGAAGAATCGACCTGCGACATACAGTCCGTCAGTACCGCGGCGCAAGTGAATGATGGCGTCCCCAGCAGTCATGCCGGGATTCCACGCTGCATCGGCCAAAGCGCCAGACTTCGTGACGCGCGCCAATCGTTGCCGCGTGATCAAGCCCCCCGCACTATTGACCTGGGAGAAGGGCCCACCAACGTATACATGGGTCCCATCTTGTTCGAGCGCAAACACATTGCCATTGAGTTGCGGATTCCAATTGTCGACCGAACCGAAGCCGTTTGCCGACAGCCGGGCAACACCGCGGTGAACGTTGCCGTCTACGAATTCCATGTAGCCCGCAATGTAGACCACGCCGTTGGTCTCGTCCGGCAGCACATCCGTTACGCCGATATCGGCCTCGCCACCAGCGCGCCACGCTGCATCGACCGTGGCGCCGTTGGCAGTCGCCACGCGCGCCACACGCTCTCTCGGCACATCCGACACCTCGGTGAATTCCCCGACCACATAGAGCAACGACTGGGTCGCGTTAAACGCGATGTCGTAGACCGTGCCGTCAGTCCCGGGTTGCCAGTTCGCGTCTACTGCGCCACTGCTGTTGAATCGACCGAGGCGGGAGCGGGGCTGTCCGTTCAATGTCAGAAAGTTGCCACCGGCATAAATCCAGCCCTGGCTGTCTATATCGAGGCAAAAGACGATGCCGTCGGCCGCCATGGTGAAGGTCAGATCCAGGCTGCCGTCCGGATTGAACCGCGCCAGGTTGGCCCGGGACACACCGGCGATGCGCGTGAAGTCACCACCCACGACGAGCTTGCCATCGGGCTGCTGGATCATCGCGAAAATCGAACCGGCCTCGCCAAGCTGCAGGTTTGGCATCGCTAATGGCGCTGGGACTTGCGCCAGACCGAGCCCAGAACACAAGAACAGCAAGAACAGACACGTGCGCACGACGCGATGCGCGCCGACCTGGTTAGGACGAATCATGGGAATCCCTGTGACGAACGTGCCGATGACGGTACGAAATCGCCCCCAAGGCAGCATCCCAAACATCGGTGGTGCCAAGCTCGCGGGGTTACGATTACGCCGAACATTGTCCGTTGCGGGTTGCCACACTTCGGGCTAGTCTCCACGGACTGTTCTGGCTTGATGCGCCCTCGTTGTTGCCAACACGCGCGCGTGGCCAGAGCGGCGACTCACTGCATATCTATGGGGGCTGTTGCAGTGTCGTTGCAGGTGCTGTTGCCACGCTGCCCCCAGTTGGTTTTACTTGAGGAGGGCGGTTCATCATGAGTACCGGCAAGCCAGCAGTCACCCTGAGCAGACTCAATCATTCCGGCGATATCATTCAGGCGTTACATGCGCATCTGAGTGCCATTTGCGCCGTGGAGTTCTACACGATTCCGTTGTATCTGACGGCCACTTATTCGTTCTCGGTCGCAACGGGCAATTCCAGCTACCAGTACGTTCCGAAAGAGAACTGCAACGGCGGCAGCAGCAAGCAGAATCTGTTCTTCTGGATTCAGCAGAAATCGCTGTCGGTTGCCGTACAGGAGATGTATCACCTGCAGTGCGCGTCCAACATTGCGAATGCCGTGGGCTTCAGCCCACAGTTGGACCCGAGCATTTTCGACTGGACGGGTCCGGTACCGCATTTGCCCTCCGTCAAAGGCGTCGGGCTCAACAATCTGCCGGCGACACTGGATGTGCTGATCGGCATCGAAACGCCGGCTGAAGGGGGCTTTCCACCGCCCAACATGGAAGTCGCCTACGATTCCATTTCGGCGCTCTACCACGCCACGTTGGTGCTGCTCGACAAAGCGGTGCTGCTGGAGGAGCTGTTCCCGCTCGAACCCGGCCCAGTGATTCCCAATGCGGTACCGAACCAGCAGACGGAAGCGCCGAATCAGATGGATTATCTGACCTTCCAGAGCCGCTATATCTACACCGTGGTGAAGTGCAAGCGCGACATCGCGCACTTGGCCAATGCCGTCAGCTTTCAGGGCGAGGGCGCGGGCGTCGTGCAGGATTTTGCGACCAGGTTCCCGAACCTCGCCAAAGTCCTGCAGCAAGGTGACGATGGCAGCAACGGCATGATTCCGACGCAATACCAGTCGGCCCCGCATAGCCGCTTCGCCGCCTGGGACTGCACCAGCCACTATGATCGATTTGTCGCGCTCAAAGCCACGCTCGATGGCAATGTCGACTATGACGCCGCCGTCGCGCAATTGCCGGCACAACGCACCGTGTTCAATGCGCTCAACGCCGAAGACCCGGATCGTCCAAACTGGGTTGCCTCGCCCGGTGCACTCGACACCTGCATCAACCTCGCGTATTCGCGGACGCTCGATATCATCAACCAGGGCATGAAGACGGGCGGCGGTCTGGATCCAGCGACCCCTGGCGGTGGATTCACGTTTACCGAGGTCATGACCTCCTTCAAGTATCTGATCCCGCAGCTCTGGCAATGGGGCCAGGTGCCGAGCTTCTCCTACGTTCCGGGCGTCACCGACGATCAGTTGCAAGCCGCATTCGACGAGGCTGATCCGCTGTGCCTGTACCACTGGGACGCGGTGACCGCAGAAATCCGCAAGGGCGGCGAGAAGGACATGAACGTCTGCCAAGGTTTGAATACCTGCAAAGGCCTGGGTTGGGGCGGTCTTGGCACCAAGGCTGGCGATGGCGCGTGCGCAACGGCCGATATTCACACGTGCGTGGGCGGCAATACCTGCACGCACTTGGGTGCCTGCGGATTCATTGCCACCGATAAGCAGAACCAGCCGCTGCCGTGCGAAGACCTCTATGTGCCCGGCGCCAACTCGTGCAAAGGCAAGGGCGGCTGCCAAGTGCCGATCTCGGACAAGCAACTGTTCAGCGCCGATCTGCCCAGCACATGCACGGGCCGGGACGTCAAGAAGGGCGACAGCGTGTGGCAGGAAGCCCGGAAGCTGTTTGCGAAAGCGCAAAACGTCGCAAATCTGCCGGCGCCGAATAGTCAGCACGCCAATGGCGGCGTGAACTACGACGGCACCGCGCGTCGCGCGGCGGTAACGCCAACCTCCACCTGATAGTTCGATGTGGACGCGAGCCCGGATGCATTCCGGGCTCGCTGATGCACTAGAAGTTCGATGGTTCTGGCACCGACTGAAACGGCCGTCAGCCGCGCCAGTGCTCGCCAACAATAATTCCGCGCTCACGCATTCTGTGTAGCCAACGCTCCAGACCCGCTTCCCCCACGCCCCCGCGCACTTCGATCAGCACACGATCCAGCGCGTCGGTTGCAGCACGCTGCAGGAGCGCAAATTCCGTCGCCGTAATGGGCTCAACGCTGACCCGAAAAGACTGTCTGACAACGGCCAGATACAACGGTTTTGCCGAAACCACCGACACCGGCTCCTGACGCTGATGCGCGCGCAGCGATTCGTGCACCGGGTGGCTAAGCGACAATAATCGCAAGCTGCTGGCGAGTTGCAAAACGTTGGGCGTCTCGTGCTCGTCGCCAGGACCATCATACACTTCGGACAACACGCGTTCGAAGCGTGCGAGGGCAATCATGAAGTCGACCCAGTCGCCGTCGTCTTCTGGATTCGTCGGGCGTGTCTGTTCCAGATGGCCGGCAAATCCCGCGCCCAGATCATGCAAGGTGTAGCTCTGCGACGGGTGAGCATCCAGATAATCCAGCGCAAAGCGATCGAACAGCGGGTCACCAAGTGCCGATTGCAACAGCGGAAACGCGGCCCGCATGCACTCCAATAACCGCAGTCGGTAGCCGCCAGCATAGATCGCGAGGCGCGCGTCGACGGGCAGGTGGCCCGCATGAACCATTTCTGTTGCCGAACTTGCGACCGACGCGCCGGCGAGAATCTGCTGCCACAACCATTGCTGATCCTGTTGCCAAGCCATCAAACATCCACCTCATAACCCACCATGAAGTCGACCGGATTGGACACCTTGAATTCGGACGACGGGTTGGTAGGTGTCGCAACGCTGACGGGCCTTTCTTGCCCTTGCATCCAGGCCTTCGCGCGCGTCGCTTCGGCCTGCAAGATCGGAAAATCCGGAATCGCTTCGTCCCATTCAATCAACGTTGAGACCGATCCAAATCGAGCCAGTGCGTCGCCATACAACGCCCACACGCTCCCAGGCACGGGCCCAATGTGCGTATCGATACAATGGCTGCCATAGTCGGTATGGCCGGCCAGATGCATTTGCCCAATGCGACCCGCAGGGAGCGCCGCCAGATACGCGTGGGGATCCCAACCATGGTTACGTTGGCAGACGTAGACATTGTTGACGTCCAACAACACGCCGCAATCGGCCTGCTCCGCGAGTTCCGCGAGAAAGGCCCACTCCGGCATGGTCGACGATTTGAAGCTCAGATAACTGCTCGGATTCTCCAGTAACAGACGCCGACCCAAGAAGTCTTGCACGTGCTTCACGCGGTCTGCCACATGCTGAAGCGACGCTTCGGTGTAAGGCATCGGCAGCAGATCGTGACTGTTGAAGCCATTGCAGTTGGTCCAACAGAGATGGTCTGACACCCAAGGCGCGTCGATTCGATCCGCCAGTTGTTTCAGTCGCTTCAAGTAGGCTTGATTCAAGGGTTCCGATGATCCAATCGACAGCGACACGCCATGCGGAACAGCGCGATAGTGTCGGGCAATTTCCGAGAGCGCTTCCGCCGGCCAGCCCTGGCTGTCCATGAAGTTTTCAGAAATGATCTCGAACCAGTCGATCGCTGGGCGCTCCTTGATCACGGTCCGAAAATGCTTGGCCCGCAATCCCACACCCGCACCGAGGCAGGGGAGCTGAAGCGTTGATTCAATTGCTGACAAACGGCCTCCCAAGCAGATCAAGACAGCGGTTCTAGACGTTCGATGCAGTGCGCACTCGCGGCCAACCGCGACTGCGGCATTGTGCTGGATTCGCGCCGACATGCAAGCGCTTTCGCACGGACAACGCCTCATGAGCCGAGCCCGCTAAGCAGACTGTGTGAAAACAACAAAGGACTGGTTCGAGCAACCTCGCCGATCGGATTTGGAAGCGATGATGAGTGCAAATGATGGGTCAGTTTGCCGCGAGCCTGAAACCCACCCCGGATCAAGTCCGGGGTGACGAATCGCGAGAGTGTCCGTCGAGGCAAAGTCGTTGCTTCAGACGCTAGAAAGGATCGGTTCCCCAAGGAGTTCCAATCCACCTCTCGTCACCCCGGACTTGATCCGGGGTGGGTTTGAAGGTCTTGCAGCCGCGCCGAGGCTATGTTGAAGCGCCAAATTTTGTGCTGCCCAAAGGTTTTCACACAGTCTGTAAGGCGGGTCTGAATAAGTCCATCCTGGACTTTCAGGCCCGCCATTAGTCCGGCACTTGTCCGGACTCATGGCTCCAGAGTCAAGCACGTGCGTACTTGATTCTGGGCGGGCCATCCCTGGCCCGCATCGCCTCTGAACTTGTCCAGAGGCTCCCTAACGCCGAATGCGCACAAAGCGCACGCGTAAAACGTGCACAAAGCGCACTGTCTTCAGTCATGCCGCTGACCTAACGATCCGCAGTGAATACCGCTTTGTTTCGTCACTAGTGTTCCCCCTCGTCGAGTCCCGCGCCAGATCGATCGTTGAGGAGGGTCTGAATAAGTCCATCCTGGACTTTCAGACCCGCACTGAGTCCGGCACGTGTCCGGACTCAGTGCTCCAGAATCAACCACTTGCGTGCTTGATTCTGGGCGGGCCATCCATGGCCCGCATCGCCTCTGAACTTGTTCAGAGGCTCCTTGAGCATCGAAGCGCGACACCACCGACAGAAGCGCACCGTCGCCACGCCACGGTGCCAAACAATCGATCAACTACTTGGAGGATCACCATGAACCGTCACACAATCAGTACCCACGCTCGTCGCGCAATCATCAATGCCCGCACGCCACAAGCCGTACTGGCCGTTTTACTGACAGCAGTGCTGTCGACCACAACCAGCTACGCCGCAACGATTTCGGACACGCCATCGGTGCTCGACTACGACGCCGGATTCAACGAAGTCAACACCATCGAGATCAAGCCGAATATTGTTTCCGGAAACCCAGTGCTCGACATTCGCGACTTCGCCGGACTGAGTGGCTGCACGCCGTTCCCGACCGGGAGCGTCATTTCCATCCGCTGCGCGGCGGGCGACTTGGTGTTCTTCCCGATGCAACTCGACAACCAGAACGACACGTTGGTCGTCAACGAGACCGTCGCGACGCTCGGCGGCTATCAACTGTCGGTTCAGGCGGGTTTGGGCGATGACGACCTCAACGGCGGCATCGAAGAGGATCAGTTTTTTGGCGGCTCCGGCTCCGACTTCCTGAACGGCGAGGGCGGCATTGACGCGCTTTACGGCGAAGCGGGCGATGATGATCTGCTCGGCGGCAGTGGCACCGATCAACTCTATGGCGGCAGCGGCAATGACACGATGTACGGCGAGGCCGGCAACGATACGCTGGATGGCGGCAGCTACAACGACTTTCTCGATGGTGGCACTGGCGCCGACATCCTGCGCGGCGGCAGCGGCAGCGACCGCATCCACGCCGTAGACGGCATCCGTGACACCATCGATTGTGGCTTGGGTCAGGACATTGTTCGCGCCGACCCGTTTGACAGCATCGATAACAACTGCGAATCCGTCACGCTGATCTCGCTCTGACATTGCGGATCAGTTTGTCCTCAATAGACTGAGACAACCAGTCCCATGTTCTCGAGTGCTCACCGGCAGGGCTGAACCGGACATCAGCCCTGCGCCGTTGGCCACTACTCTCATCAAACACGCAACAAATAGTTGACGTGTGTCGCAAAGGCAGTTGTGGCTGGTGCCAATCCTGGTCGCAAGTAACCCCCTCCCCAGCCCTCCCCCGCGATCGCGGGGGAGGGAGCCGGCTCCCTCTCCCACGCGAGTGGAAGCAGGCTGGGAAGCGGACTACTTGCCACATCGTGCCGTCGTGAAAATTGCGCATCGTCACTGACAGTTTGATGCGCGAATCAGCGCACCAAAGGGGCGGCGGGACTCCCACATCGAGCCAATTGGTTGGAGCGCTGCGCAGGCGGCCCGCGAGTCCTGCAAGCTGCACCGCTTCGACCCAAGTGTTCGATCCCGATCGACGAACGCGCCGTTTCAATCCGCAAATTCAGCGTTTCATCGCATCACAGTCGCCTAACTGCACCGCCGGCCATACGCTGCCTCGGTCAGCCAAGGACGGGACGATCTGCGAATGCAAACCAGCACCTCAAGTATCAACTGGTATCACCTCGGTGCGCGGCTACTCTGGTGCCTCGCGGCGCTTAGCATTGGCCATCCAGCTACCGCGGCCGATCGCGGCAGTGACATTACGACGTTGCAGCTCAAGTTGGCAGAGCAGGGCACCGACGCCATGCTGGCCGAGTACCGCGGACAACATGGGCACCAAGAGTCGGCAAGCCAATGCGCTGATGACGCGACACGAAGCTGGGCGCGTGAGCTGATCGCATCCGGTCAGACCGACGTCGCCGTTCGGCTCCTGGAGACCCGCGCGGCAATGCATCCAGACCTGCCGGACGCCTGGCGGCAACTCGGTCGTGCAGCCCGCGCATCGCCGAACCCGACGCTGGCAATTTCGGCCTACCAGGAACTGCTCCGACGGTCGCCTCATGACAAAGAGGCACGTTACGCGCTGTACCACCTCAATGGGCGATGGCCGGGACCATTCAGCACCATCGTCATGTTTCATGTCGTCGCCGGCACGTTGGGCATTCTGGCGGGCTTTGTCGCAATGGCCATGCGGAAAGGACCTGGCGCGCACGGTCGGTTCGGCACGATTTTTGTGTTCGCGATGGCGACCATGAGCCTCAGCGCCAGCGTTCGCGCGGCGCAAGACCTGCCTGATCAATGGATGAATTTCTGGATGGGCCTCGTCGCGATGTATTGGGTTTTGAGCAGCTGGCACGCGATCCGGCAGCGACCGGGCCCGATCAATGTCCGGCCGATACTGGCTTTGGCCGGGCTCGGAATCGTCGCGTGCATGGGCTTACTCGATGTAGTTCGCCGCGGCGGCGTTTTTGCCATACCGGCACTGATCTTCAGCCTCTTCGTGCTGCTCGCCTTGATTGGCGATTACCGGCTGATCCGGTCAACGCAATTGCCAACGCACGTCCGGCTTCGCCGGCACCTCTGGCGCATGGGCGCCGCGATGTTCATTGCCACCGCATCGCTGTTTCTCGGGCAGATGCAGGTGTTCTCGCCAGCAATACAGGCATCGGGGCTTTTGTTCGCGCCAGTGCTGCTGGTTCTGTTGATGTTCGTCTACTGGTTCGTTCGCTATCGACCCACGCGCCGTCCACTTTCGTCTTCCAAACTCCAGGATCAATCATGAATCAACCAGACTCGAATTCGTTGCCGCTTTGGCGCTTGAACCTTTTGCGTGGCCTCTATGCGTTCATGGCGATTGGCCTGACTTTGGTGGTGTGGCCCGGTCTGCTGACCCACAGCGACCGCTGGGCGGCCGACTACGGTGCCCAGCACGCGCTCCTCTCCATGATTGGCGTGCTGGCGTGGTTGGGGATTCGTTACCCCCAAAAAATGCTGCCCTTGCTCGTATTCGAGCTTGGATGGAAAGTGCTTTGGTGGCTCTTTATCGGGTTGCCGCTGTTGTCGCATGGCAAGCTGGAAGGGGAAGCACTTCAGTCTGCCTGGGAAATCGGGCTCGGCTTGATCATCATCCCGCCGGTCTTGCCGTGGGCCTATCTTTACCAGCAGTATCTAAGACAGCCGGCGGAACGCTGGCGCTGAGGCAACCGTGATGACTACCGCACCCCACAAACCAAGCTCGGCAACCGCCGCATCTCCGCCATCGCCAGTCTGGTTGGTGCCGCCCATGCGCGTCGTCGTGACGTTGCTGGTCGCCAGCATGGTGGCGTCGATTCTGTCGTTGGGCTGGGAAACTGCGCTCACTGGGCTTTGGTGGCGCGTCCTTGGGATTGGCTCGACGTTGATGATCGTGTTCAGCATCCTGGAGCGGTTTCCGGCCCGATTGCCACGTGGCGTGGCGCGCTGGGCGTTGCAGGTCATCGGCGTTGGCATTGCGGTGCCGGTGTGCACGATCTCGACGTACCTACTCAGCACCAAGAAGGGCGCGCCGCCATTTTGGGACGACGAACTCCGGCTGATGGGCTTTGGGATAATGACGATCTTCGGCATCCTCGTAGCGCCTTGGGTGGCACTCGCAGCACTCGTTCGCCAACGCGAGGCAACCGTTTCCCGGCTCGCACTCGATCTGGAGCTAAAGCAGAGCGAGCTGGCACGACACGCCGTGGAAGCCCGGATGAACCTGCTCACCGCGCAGGTCAAGCCGCACTTTCTGTTCAACACACTGGCCAACGTGCATGCTCTGCTCGGCATGGATTCGCCACGCGCGACCAAGGTCCTGGAATCGCTGATCGCCTACTTGCGCGCTGCCGTGCCACGACTCGACACCAACAATGAGACGATCGGTCACGAAATCGAACTGACCCGTGCATACCTCGACCTGATGCAACTCCGCATGCCAGATCGGCTGCAAGTGGTCTGGGCGATCGCGCCCGGGCTCGACCATTTGCGCTGTCCACCCTTGACGCTGCTGACTCTGGTGGAAAATGCGGTTCAACATGGCATTGACCCCACCGAGTACGGCGGCACGGTCCGGATCCAATTGCAGCTGCAAGGCGGGCAATGTGAGTGGCTGGTCAGCGACGACGGTCAGGGTCTGCAATCGGGCAGCAAGGGGCTCGGGACCGGACTCAAGGCCCTGTTGGAGCGGCTGCAATTGAGTTTTGGATCAGACGTTGCGTTGACACTGAATGCGCGGTCGCCCAAAGGCGCCGAGGCGAAACTGCGCTTTCCAGCCGTGGCGGCGTCGCCATGAACGCACGGGCGTTGGTTGCCGACGACGAGCCCTTGCTGCGCGAGCATTTGGTCCAGCGGCTCCGGACACTTTGGCCCGAACTCGACATCGTTGGCCAGGCGCGCAACGGGCGCGAAGCTGTGGAGCTGTTCGATCGCAGCCAGCCGGACATCTGCTTTCTCGATGTCCAGATGCCGGCCATGACGGGCATCGAAGCGGCGCGGCATATTGGCGGTGCGGCCCGACTCGTGTTTGTCACGGCGTTCGATCAGTACGCCGTCGATGCGTTTGAAGCAGGGGCGCTGGACTACCTCATCAAACCGGTGACGGACGCGCGCTTGGGCCAGTGCGTCGCGCGCTTGCAGCAACAGCTGCGCATGCTCCAACAAGGCCCGAGCGCCGACACGCTGCTCGATCTGGCCCGACGCCTGCAACGCCTGGAAGGCTTCGCGAAGAGTGAGCACCTCAAGTGGTTACGCGCCAGCCTCGGTAGTGCCACGTACCTGATTCCGGTGCACGATATCGACTATCTCAAAGCCGATCAGAAGTACACGCGGGTGGCGTATCACGACGCCGATGGCAAACCGCTCGAAGCGCTGATCCGAAGCCCGCTGAAGGATCTGATCACCCAGCTCGACCCCGACCGCTTCAGCCAGATTCACCGCGGTGCTGCAGTGAACTTGCACGCAGTCAAGCGGGTGGTTCGAATCGATCGGGACAGCGCGGAGGTGGAGCTCAAAGGCAGGCCAGAACGTCTGCCAGTCAGCAAGACGTTTCTGGCGGTGTTTCGCGAGACGTAGCGAGGGTCTAAAGCAAATTCGGCTCAGCTGTCGCTCAAATGCTCGCGGACTTTGCTCAGCAGCACGTTGATTTCGTCGCGCCGGCCTTGATCGGCCAACTCGCGTCCGGGACGGGCCGGAGCATTCAACGCCTTTTCGAGCGCCGTGGCGGCACCCTGCCAATCGCCTTGATCACTCAGGAAATCGGCAAAAAAGTAGTTCGCGTCGATGCCATCCGGGTTCGCCTTCAAGCCCTCAGACAGGAGCTCGCGCGCCTTGTCATCATCGCCGAAGCCAATCGGCCAACCAGGCACTTGGTAATACAGCACGCCGAGACTGGTTTGCGCGGAGCCATCCAACGCATTCGGGTCGAGCGCGATGGCCGACTCGAAATCGGCGCGCGCTTGCTTCGTCAAACTCAGAGCGCCCAGGCCGCCCCGCGCGCCCGCATAGCTCGACAGCACAATGCCTTCCCAAATCAGCGCCGACGGGTCTTTGGGCGCAGCGGCCTTCACCTTTGCCGCTTCGTCAGCAAGTGCTGCAAACGCGTCTTCGCGATCGTCCTTCGGAACCTGGTAGTTGACTTCGGCCCAGCGATCGCGAATCGCACTGACTTCCTGGGAGAGATCGCCCGCAAAGGCGAACGGTGAGCCGAGCAGCCCAAACAGCGTCATGCTGATGAGTGAGAAACGGAAACGAGCAACCATGATGGACTCCTGATAGTGGGTGCGACGAAGAACAATGAAGGGGAGGTTCAGGGCAAGCGCCCTCAAGAACGTGCGTGCCGGCGAACAATGGGTAACTGCGCGATCAGATTGCGATCGACCAGGCCGGGCAGGGCACCATTCAAGCGTGCGAACAGTTTTTCTGGCCAACCGATCTGCATCCGGCGATCGCCCCGGACAATGGCGTCAACGAGTTGCGCGGCGACATCAGCCGGATCATCCTGGCTGACCTTCATTTCGCGATTCATCGCCTCGACCTGCGGACTATTGAACGCGGTCCGCGTGGCCCGAGGCGACAAGTACTGGAAGCGCAACGCGCTGTCGCCATACTCCCGCGCCAGGCCTTCCATCAAACCGCGCAGGCCGAATTTGGTGGCGCTGTAAGCGGCGAAGCCGGGAAACGCCAGACTGCCGAAGGTCGAACCAATCGCGACGACCGACGCATTGGCATGCCGCTTCAGCAGGGGCAATAGGCCATGCACCAACATCATCGGCGCCTGAAGATTCACCTGCACCAGCTGTTGCAGCATTTCTGGCGACTGATCCTCGAACAGGTTGAACGCGGATTGGGCATGCGCCATGACGACAATGGATGGTGTCGGTTGTACGCGTTCGGCCGCCGCAACGACTTGGGCAGGGCCATCGGGGCTTGCCAGATCGGCTTTCACCCACAGCACCTTGCCGAAAGGATGCTGGGCGGCCAACTCGCGCAGCTTTTGCTCATTGCGACCCACGGCCAATACGCGCGCGCCGGCCTTGACCAACGCCTCGCAAAGCGCCATCCCAATGCCGCCACTGGCGCCGGTCAGCAGAACGGTCTGATCAGTGAGCGCGCTCATGCCGCCACCGCCAATGCCGGCGTTGCGGCACGCAACCCGCGGAACACATCGCCGTAGAGTTTGTAGAACCGCTTCGCAGCATGAATGACGGCTGCTTGATCATCTGGGTCGTCCAGTTGGTTCATCAAGCGCTCAAAGAAGCCGGTGTGCTCAATGTCCAGATCACCGTGCGAGCGCAAGTAGCTGAAAGCGTTACGTGGCAAGCCCAGGCTTGCCTCAATGGTCTCGGCCGCGCGGGTGGCCAGCGCGACGCTGGTGCCTTCCAGTACCAGCACCATGCCGAAGAACCCGACCGGGTTCCGACGCGCAATCGTGTCATAGGCGTAGGCCACCATCAGTTCGGTGGCTTCTGCAGGTGTTGAGGCGGCACTGGCATCGCGATTCGCGCCCGACGCCGCGAGATCATCCAGAATCCACTCGTGATGGCCGACTTCCTCTTCGATGTACTCGGCGACCGCAGTGCGCAACCACTCCAAGCGCGCCGGCAATCGTGCCCCACAGGCCATCAGCAGCGGCACCGTGTGCCGGACATGGTGGAACGCCTCCGTCAGAAAGCTCAGATAGTCCTCGCGTCGGATCCGACCCGACAACGCCTCCTGAATGATCGGAATCGACAATAGCGCTGAACGTTCCGCGCTCGTCTCGGCGAGTAGGCGATCGTGAAACGGTTGCTTGCGGACTGCAGCGGTTGGCGTGGGCGTATCGGTCATGCTTCGACTCCTTGTAGTGGGTACTGATCCTGAGACTGATCGGCAGCCTCTGAACACGTTCAGAGGCGATGCGGGCCATGGATGGCCCGCCCAGAATCAAGCGCGCAAGTGCTTGGTTCTGGTGCACTGAGTCCGGACCCCGGCCTTCGCCGGGGCAGGCTTGAGTGCCGGACTCAGTGCGGGTCTGAACGTCCAGGATGGACTTATTCAGACGCGCCATTGGTGGCAGTCAGCGCGATTTCATAGCGCGCATGAATACGCTCGCGGCGCGGTCGGCCATTGCTCGTCAGCAAGCCGTCGGCAAACGTGAATGGCTGTTCGGCGCGAACAAATTGCTGCACGCGGGCATAGTCCGGGAGCCCCCGATTGGCAGCAGCGAGTGCGTCAGCCAGATCCTGGTCGCTGCAGTTGGGGTCGCGTGGCCACAGCACCGCGACATTGAATGGCCGCGCTTCGCCAAACACGACTGCTTGCGCAATCGCGGGATGCTGGTGCAGCTCGCTCTCCACCCATTCCGGCGACACGTTTCGACCAAACGATGTGATGAACAGATTTTTTCGGCGCCCGGTAATGTGCACGAAGCCGTCCGCGTCCACGTATCCCAGATCACCCGTGGTGATCGGCCCGTTCTGCCGCTCCGGTTCGCCCAGATACCCGAGCATGCCGACGCCTTGAACCACCACCTCGCCATCAATGATCGTCACCTGGGCGTGGGAGAGCGGCCGGCCGACACTGCCGGCTCGTTCTGCGCCGGGCTGATTGAGGCACACGACCGACGCGCACTCGCTCAGCCCATAGCCCTCATAAATGGGCAGACCTTGCGCCTTGGCCCGAGCAATCAAGTTGCCGCCAACGCGCGCGCCGCCCACCGCAATGAACTTGAACGAGTGCGGAAGCGGGGCACCTTGTTCCGCCGCCATGACCAGTGCGAGCAGCAATTGCGGCACCAGAATCATGCTCTCTGGCTGATCAGCGTGCAGACGCGCGAGCAGCTTCGCGACGTCCAATCCGGCCGCGCCGCTGTATCCCAACTCGGCCAGACTGGGCACAACGATCTCGGCACCCGCGAGCAACGCGGCGTAGACGCCGCCAATATTCTCGAGCAGGGTGGACAAGGGCATCAGGCAGAGATGACGCTTCGGTCCCAAAGGTGCGGCCGCGTCGGCCAAGGATTGTGCGACGCTCATCAACGCCGTGGCATCCAGACAAACGCCTTTCGGTGTCCCGGTGGTGCCAGACGTGAAGGTGATGACCGCGGTATCTGCTGGAATGCTCACAACATGAGCGGGTAGGGCGACCGCCAGAAAGGGATCAGTCATGGCGACAACGGGAAGCTCGGCCATCGCCTCGGTCAGCTTGGTGCCCACGGGTACTACCAACAGATCGGCACCGCTGGCTGCCAAAGCATGCGCCACTTGCTCCGCACTAAAGAACGTTGGCAGGGGCACGTGAACTAAACCGAGACTGCGGAGGGCGAGATCGAGCGCCAACCAGTGCGGACCGTTATCGAGTCGACTCGCAATGCGACGACGACCGCTCGCAATCAGCGCTTCGGACAGCTTCTGGATCTCAGCCCGGAAAGCGTCTCCAGACCAACTGCCGCCACTGAAGCGAGCTCGCGTGTTGGTCCCGGCAAGTGTTGCGACCAATGTCTGAAAATCATGTGTCACGCGGACACTCCCGCCATCTGCAGCCACGATCCATCGTTCGATTCGGCGGGCAGCGCGCCCTGGCGCGTCAGAAAGGCATGGCCGGCAGCAATGTCGCCAAACATCAAGGTGGGTTCGGTCTCGTAATAGCTGCCCCAATCGGCATGTTGGTCGCGGAGCTTTGATGCGACAGCCGGCGCCAGCTCGACGGTCGCCAGGTGCAAGCGATCGAACGTATTGCGCAGCTGCCGTGTGGCCGCGAACAGGACCCACCGGAAACCAGCCAGATGCAAGTAGTGCGTCATGTTCAGGATCAACTCGCGCGCGTCACCGGCATAGCGCGCCCCAAAGTTGCCGGCTTCGACCAGGTCACCCCGCGCAACGGGTCGACCGATCTGCGCCGAAATGGCCGCCTCAGCGGGCATCTCCAAATACTGTTCGACAAACAGCGGCCCCTCGAATCCGGAACGCAACCCGACCGCCGCGCGCAGTTCGTCCTGGCCCTGATTGAACGCCAAAAGGTGCGGCATGAACGTGCTCAGGGTGGCGCCGTAGCGCGCGAAGTAGACGTCGGCGATGAAGGACTCGACCTCACCACGGCGGGCATGGCTGCGATCGATCAGCGCAACGCTGCGATGCTCCGATGGGCGTGCACTTTTGGTCGTGATTGGCATGGTGGGCGTGATGTCGGAATTCATGCCGACCGATTGTCAAGGTAAGAGGTTAAATCAATATTAGAGACACGTTATATATCTGTGAGCCGCTCGGTGCGTTTTCGTTTGTTGTTGTTTACGTCGTACACGTTTTCCAAGTTCCTAACGATCGGATCGATTGATCAAGAACTATTCGCAATCACGCGAGTGAACCAGCACCCACCGAAGACCACCAGTGCATCCGGGCTGTTTGTCGATCACTGCGAGTAAGCCGTCATGATCCAAGGTAGACTGCTAACTGGGGCAGCCATCGGTGCTGGCACATCGCCAACAAGTGTCTGACCCAAGACCCGCCAGAATCGGTCGTCCCGGTAATCGATGTTGAGGTACTGAACTTGGCAATACGCGAAGCTCAGCATGAGCCTGGCAGTCCGGGACGGGTTCAAACAGGCCCGGGTAATGGTGTTCTTGAAGGTTCTTCCTGTTCGATCGCCGAGATAGGTAACTGCTATGACTACCCGTGTTCTTTCGACCATCGTCTTCGCACTAGCGTTCCTGGTGCTAGCCGTCTTCCAACCCGCGCATGCGCAGCTGCAAAGTGGCAACCTGTTTGTGTATGTCACGGACGAATCCGCGCAAGCGCTGCCTGGCGTGACCGTGACCGTCACAGGCGAGGGCGCGCCGCAAGTTCAGGTCACGAACGCAGCGGGGCAAGCACGCTTTCTGGGTCTGGCTCCTGGCACCTATAGCCTGAAAGCGGAGTTGGAGGGTTACTCCACGCTGAACTACCCGAGCATCGACATCGAAGTTGGCCGCAACACTTCAATCGAAGTCACGATGTCGCCCGCCATCGAAGATGTCATCACGATCGAGGATCCGTCTGAAGCCACGCCCGATCCGACCCGGTAGTAAGCGCCGCGCTCAAGTTGGCATTCGCTGCGCAAGGATTACGGCACCTTGCGAACCGCACTGCGCAGCGACGCAGCGTCGTGACCACACGACGCTGAATTGATCCGCCCGCGACGTTGCCAACGTCAGAACTGGTAGCGCAAGCCAACAAACACCGCACGCGGCGCACCCGGCTGCAAAATCGCATCGCTCTCGAACGCGCGGTTGCGCACACTCATCGTCGCGATGTAATCCTCGTCGAGCAGATTGCGCAGTTCGCCGTAGACATCCCAGCGCTCAGCCGAGAACCCGGCGCGCAGACCTAGCAGCGTGTAGGAATCCACCCGGTAGCTGTTCGCAAAGTCGGCATACCGCTCACCCACCAGATCGAGCGTGGGGCCAATGTAGAAGCCGCCCGCGTGTCGATACATCAACTCGCTGCGGATCACGTAGTCCGGCGCCGCCGGCAAGTCGTTGTCGGCGTAAAGCGCGTCGTTGTCGAACGAGAACTGATTGAACGTGGCGCTCACGAGCGGATCGATGCGATGCACGCCTGTGGTGCCAATCGGAATAGAACCGCCGACAAGGGCTTCGACACCCGCGTGGATGGTGCGGTCAACGTTGGTGGAGAGGCTCGTGCCCGGCGCTGCCGGGTCATCGACCGATAGAATCTCGTCGTCGATCTGGGCGTAATACACCGACACGTCCCAATGCCAGCGGGCAGTATCGATAGCAGCCGATGAGGCGCCGCGCACACCGACCTCGTAGACCACGCCGCGCATCGGGTCCAACGCATCGCCGTTGCCACGCACGTCATCTTCGATTTCGAACGTCGTGGGCGCTTCGAATAGTCGGCTGACGCTTGCGAACAGTTCGCTGCCAGCCCCCAGGCCATGGAGAACGCCAATGCGCGGGTTGATCGCGCTGTAGTCTTCGGCCGGATTGCGCTCGTTACCACTCGCAACGTCGGTAGTGCTCACGTCACGTCCCGCCAGGACGCCCTGGGCGCCATAAACGAGCGTCCAGTCTGGTGCCACCGTCCAGCGATCGAGCAAGAACAGTTCGGCGCTGTCCGAATCATTGTCGATGATGCCGGTCAGGCCATTGCGCCGACCGCCATCGTTGCGGTAGTTGCCGCCGTCCTCACGGGTATCGCCAAGATTGAGTCCGGCGAGCAGATCGTGGTCACCCGCACGGACGTTGTAGCGCAACATGCCGCCGAGATTCTTCTGATCCGTGTTCTTGAGCAGGCTGAAGACCTCGACCGGAGGATTCGGGCCACTGCCATCGAAGTCCACCAGAATCTTGTCGACAATCGGGTGGTACAGCGACTGGTCCTCGTAGGACAGTCCGACTTCCAATCGGCTGCTGGCATCGATGTCCCACATCGCTTTGGACGCGAAGCGGTTGGTCGTCACGTTGAGCTGAAAGTTGCCCGTGAGCGCCGACGGATTCGCCTGGTTCGGATCGGCCTCGGCCTGAGCGCGCGTAAGCGCGCCGGCGAGTTCCTCATCGCTGTTCACGTGGGTGGCGAAGACACGCACTTCAACATCGTCACCCAACTGCCAACCAGCATTCGCGAACAGGCTCTCGCGCGTCTGGCGACTATGGTCGCGATAGCCGTCGCGTGCCTTGGCGTCAAGTGTCACCAGGCCGTCGAAATCATCGGCGACACCGCCGAGCGTTGCGCGGCCGTTGATGTGACCGAAGCTGCCCGCATTGACAAAGACTTGGCGCGTCGAACTATTGCGAGCCGTGGGCGTCAGAAAATCGATCGCACCACCCAGATTGCTCGCGCCATAAGTCAGCGCATTCGCGCCGCGTGCGATCACCGCCTGACGGGCGGCGAGGGGATCGAGAAAGCGATTGTGGTTGTTGCCGTCAGCCGTCGTTACCGGCAAGCCGTCCTGAAGCAACTTGATACCATTCGTGTCGTAGTCGGTGGCGTCGAGGTTGGAGCCGCGACTGGACAGAAACACAGCGTCGCCGCCGTAGGCGCTGTCCGTCCACAGACCAGGCACATAGCGCAGCGCGTCGCTGGTGTTGTTGACTTGACGTTCGTGAAAGCTCTCGCCATCGACGATGGTCACCGCACCAGGCGTTTTCGCACGTTCCAGTGCCGCCGCGTCGAGACGATCGGCACGCACTTCGATGGCATCGAGTTGCGCCGTATCAGGTGCATCAGCAGCAGATGCCGCAAACGCCGCACAGGCGGCTGCAATGGCAACAGCGAGGCGCGACATGGGTCGCACGGATTGGAAGTGATCGGACACGGTCGGGGTTCCTTCAAGGCAAGAAAAGCAGTAGCGACGGCGCGCAGCGCGTCGCCGGGATATCCGGACGAGTCTAAGCACGTCTCGCCGCGACGCCCATGCGACCGTTTGTCGCACCGTCTCGCGCTCATGGCGTTACGCGCGCAACAACCAAGCGCAAACAAGCGCCCTGCGGCAATCGGTCGCAGGGGGCCGATCAGTGTGCGCTGTTACGCTCGCACGCCGCTCAAGACCGGCCGCGGCATGACCTCGATTCCCACGACTTTGCAAACACCATCAGCTGCCGCACGCACGGATGCCGCACCCACGGATGCCGCACGCACACTGCGCCTCCGCGCTTGGCGCTGGCATTTCCTGTCGGCGGTGCTGGTCGTGCCATTTGTGCTGTGGCAGTCGCTGACCGGTACGATGTATTTGTGGTCGCAGGCTTGGATCGACGCGCAACATGCCGAGCTGCGCTTTGTCGCGCCGGGGCCCGTGGCCACGTCAGTCGATGCTCAGCTACAGGCCGCGCGTGACGCCATGCCGGGCCAACGGATCGCCGGCGTGCTGCTGCCAGCCGAGCCCGCTCGGAGCACCCAGGTCACCTTTGCCGATTCGGGCGGTCTGCCTGCGGCAGTATTTGTAGACCCCTATCGCGGCCGCGTACTCGGTGTGCTGCACAACGCGGATTGGTTGCCGGGCTGGAGCCGAATGCTCCACGGCGGTTGGCCCCTCGGCGACGCCGGCAGCTGGCTGCTGGAACTCGGTGCGTGCTGGACCATCATCATGGTACTCACCGGTCTGTATCTATGGTGGCCGCGCGACGCGCGCACGCCATGGCAGGTGCTACTGCCGCGCATCAACGCGGGACGACGCGTGTTCTGGCGCGACCTGCATGCTTGCGTGGCTGTCTGGTTTTCGCTGGCGATTGTGCTGTTTCTGCTGACGGCGCTGCCGTGGACGAGCCTGTGGGGCACGCAGGTGCTCGGGCGGGTGCAACGTGCACTCGACCAAGAGGGACCGCCGGCCACCGGATTCGCACCTGTGTTTGCGGGTAAGTCGGACACTTCCCAATCCGCGTCACTGGACGCCATGGTGCAACAGGCACGTGGCGCCGGGGTCGAGGGCGATCTCATGCTGTATATGGTCGATGGACCACCCGGTTCCGCCGTGTCCGTGCGCTCCTTGCGGGCGCGGGCGTCGACCGAGCGCTATGTGCTGTTCGATCGCGTGGACGGCGCCGTGCTGGCCACCGCGACATGGGACGACTTCCCGCTGCTCGCAAAGGGCGTCGCGACGGGCGTCGATCTGCACGAGGGGAGCTTCTTTGGACGCGCCGGACCATGGGTCAACACCGTGTTTGCGGCAGCGTTAGTGTGGTTGGTCGTTACGGGCATCGCTGCGTGGTGGCGCCGACGCCCAGCGCGGTCAGTCGGGATTCCGCCACGCCCAATCGGACGGTGGCCTGCGTGGCTGACCGCCTGCGCCATTGTGATGGGGTTGCTGCTGCCACTGTTTGGGGCGTCGCTTCTGGTGCTGTGGTTGGCCGAGCGCAGCTGGCGCCTGTTCTCTTTCGGAGCCCAACGATGATGACCATCTTGCTATGCACCACGTTTGCATGGCTGGCGTTTCGGGGGCTACTGCTCGGGATGCTGGCCTGGCGTGATCGGCAGCAAATCGCCGAACCGCTCAGCCTATTCGATCAGTACTAAATCAACTGACACGCTGCGAGCTGATGCCGATGCCGTCCGAATCCGGATTGCCAGCCGGATAGGCGTAGCAAGTCGGCGCGCGAACCATTCAGGACGGTCCAAGACCACTCGCAATCGTTCAAACTCGATGCCCCAGCACAAGACAGGGTGCTTGCCGCTATGCTGTGATCAAAGCCGGAGGCCGATTGACGCCATGAATACCCGAACGCTTTGGAAGATCCTCGTTGCGCTGGCACTCTGGGCGCTGTTCGCTGTCCCAATCACGCACGCACAGCTGCAAAGCGGCAACTTGTTTGTGTCCGTGGCGGATGAATCCGGACAGGCTCTGCCTGGTGTTACCGTGACAATCAGCGGCCCAACGCCACCACAGATTCAGGTCACCAATGCCGAAGGCCAGGCGCGGTATCTGGACCTGGCCCCGGGCAGCTACAGCCTGAAAGCCGAACTCGAGGGCTTCTCAACCTTGAATTATCCAAACATCGAGATCAACGTCGGAGGCAACACCTCGATCGAGGTCACCATGTCTCCGATCATTGACGAGGTCATTGTTCCTGACGAAACCCCTGAGCCGGCCAAGTAACGTATCTGTGTTCACCCTGGGCAACGGCCCGCCAGGCTCGTCACACCGGCAACATGCGCCCAATGTGCATGGATGACCGTTATGGACACGTCCGACTAGGCGAGGCCGAGTACGCTCGCGACCAGATCTTCCCTTGACTGAGGTGCTCCGTGACTCCAATGCGCGCGCTTTCCATCCCATTCGGCATCGCTATCGTTCTCGCCTTGGCACCGGTGGGCATTTCTGCGGCAGAAAGCGAAGACAGCACGCATTGCGACACGCTGGACTCGTGCCTGGTCGCTTTGCACGCCAGAACGGCAGGCGATGATCAGCAACATCGCGATGCCGACTTGGCTCTGAAGACGCGGTTGCAATCCTTCGCGCCAGAGGTCGTGCCGGGCTTGGTGGAAGCGCTGTCAGACGCCAATCTCAGCGTCGCGAACCTGGCAGCCAGAACACTCGCCGACATCCCTGAAGTTGACGCCGGCTACCTGCCCGAGATTCAAGCCGGTCTCGATCGCGATCTGGATGACTTGCTATTCGTACTATGCGACATGTCAGGCGAGGCCCCCATGAGAGAACTCGTCGCACGCTATGTGGCCGCTGATTCGGCGCGCCACAATAGCGAGGGGTATGCGCTCCGAAACTGTGCCAAGCGCGCATTTCCGCACATCATTGCGGCAGCCCGATGCCAACCAGAATGCAACCCAGACCAATACGACAAGCTCGCCAGACTCATGCGTACGCTCGACGACTCCCGCGTTGAGCTCGCGCCAGACTTGCTGGCCATCGCCGAGGCCCCGGAGACCTCAGAGCAAGTTGCTATCGGTGCGCTGACAATCATCGCCGGCCTGGAGATCGAAGCCCCAAACCTGGGCCCCGATCTTCTAAAACTGCGCGAAGCACGCCCCGAGTTGGCCAACGCCGTTGAGCAAGCGCTGATCGGCGTTCGAGCCTCGGCAGCCGCATTGAGTTTTGCCGCGCGACTGGAAAAAGCGCCCGATGTCCTTGTTTTGCGCGATCTCGCCGAGATTGGCCATGCGGGTGCTGGCGCGAGTGGTGTCGTGGTTCAGCTCCTGCATCACGAGGACTCGGAGATCCGCGCTGCCGCTGCCACGACGCTGGGCTTCATCGGCGACCCCAGCGCCGCCGATGCACTGATCCCGCTACTCGACGACCCGACCGATGCGCGGCTGAACTGGGCCGCCGCTGACTCTCTGGGGAAATTGCAGAGCCATTCGGCCATTGACGCTCTGGAATCAACCGCAAGCAAGCACTGGTATCCACCGGTTCGCTTCGCTGCCGAACAAGCGATTCAGCACATCATTCATGGTAGTGGTAGAGACGATGCGCAGCGCGTCAACCACTTCCCGAGTTTGTTCTTCCGCTTTTTTGACATTGGCAGAGACCTGCCCCGATGCGAACGCCCGGACGTTGAAATCGTCAACGAGCCGGATTCTGAAAAGCGCTATGCCTATGACGATCCGGGCTTGGCTGAGCAACTCGCCTTTGACTTGGAAGGTGATGACTTCGTCGAAGCGCCACCCGACCCAAACGAACCAGCAAACAACGCGCCGAAGCCGAGGTATCAAAACTTCATCCGCGTGCCAAAGAAAATTCCTCAGGAGCCCATCGTTGCGCTGCAAGTGAACCGGGGCTGGCTCGTTGGCAGCAATCAAGGCGAGTGGGGTGGGGCTCTGGCATTCGTCTCAGACCATAGTCCGACGCAAATCATCATCAAAGAGAACGTCGTTGACATACATCGCTTTGGCAACCAGATTGTCGCGCTGACCGGACTCTCACATATGGCGTCCAATGAGGGCCAAATTTTCCAACTGACACAAAGCGCCGATGGCCAATGGTCCGCCAAAGGCTGGCGCCGCCTGCCCGGTGCGCCAGAGCGCGCCCAACTCACGACTCAGGGCGAACTGCTGATTGACGTCTACGCGGGCGGCACATTGATTCTGAGCCCCAGCGGGGCGTTTCGACTGGCGCCGTGCGACAACGCGGCCGAGCCAGCGGCTATGCCATGAATGTCCACGTAGATGGCGATTCCGACGTCTCTGTTCCTCTCGGGCCAACTACACTGCGACTAGGTTGACGCACCTGAATCCATGAGAGTAAGTTCGGTTGGCAGAAACCGCCTTGGGGTGAGTCATGATGAGCCGCTGCTTTGCGAACGACAGCGCGTTGAGGATGCAGGCTTGAACACGTCTCTGCGCTCGCGGTTTTGGCTGTTCATGCTGCTGCTCAGTGTGGCTTTAGTTGCCTGCACGCCCAACCGCGCCTATCACACCCGTGCGCCAGCACCCGATGAGCCGCTGTGCGTCGCCGCGCTGCCATCCGGTTGCGCCGACGAGGTTTGGTATCGCGTCCGTGCCGAAGCCGAGGCAACAGAGGAAAAGCGCCAACCGGAGCAGCCGGTCTATCTGGGCTTTGTTGAGTTCGACGACCAGGGCGCCTTGCACGATCCGTCGTTGAAAGACGCCGTGATCAATCGCATCGATGCACTGGCTCAGCAGCAGTCCGTACTGATGGTCGTGTTCGCTCACGGCTGGAAGCACAATGCGTCGGCAGACGATCCGAATGTCATCGACTTCGCCAATGTTCTCAGCCGCATCGCCTATTACGACGAGATGGTCTGCGCGCATCGCTCCTGCGCGGGTCGCCAGGTCATCGGCGTCTACCTGGGTTGGCGCGGGTTGTCGGCAACCACTGAGCCGTTCAAGGAAATCTCGTTCTACTCCCGCAAATCCCGCGCTCATCGCGTTGGCACCGACGGCGCTGTAGAAGTACTGGCCCAACTCGCCAAGATCAAAGCCATCAAGCGGACGGGGCAGGGCAATGACAACCAACTGATCATCACTGGACACAGTTTTGGCGGCGCGTTGATTTACAGCGCGGTGCAGCAACAACTGGTGCGCGATACCGCGTTTCCCGCCAACGGACTGATCCCGCGCAGTTCTGCCAACCTGATTGCCCTGGTGAACCCGGCGTTCGAAGCCGCGCGCTTCGCGACTCTGGAACGCCGCGCCCGCACGCTCGAACACGCACGCAATCAGCGCCCCATCCTGGCTGTGTTCACCTCGCGCGGCGATACCGCCACGAAGATTGCCTTCCCGCTGGGACGCGGCCTGAGTACCTCGCTGCAACAGCATGTTTCGAAGAAACAGGCCCGACAGAACCGAACTGCGCTGGGTCACTACATGCCCTTTGTCACTCACGATCTGGACCTCAAACAAGACCCAGCCATGGGCGATGACCAGACGGTCCAGATGCGAGCTTTCCAGGATATTGGTTGCGATTGGCAGAACTTTCAATTCGGCGCGACGCATGTCTGGCGCCTGGGCGAACTCGAACTCAGCCGACGCCCGCACATGCAACAAGGCAGTCAACCCCAAAACCCCATCTACAACGTCAGCGTCGATGCCGCCATCATCGCCAATCACAACGCCATCTGGGGCGAAACCTTTAGCGAGTTCCTGTACCGGTTTGTCGCCGTGCAGACCTTGCCGGCGGGGCGTGAGTGTCGGTGAACCGGCGTAGAAGCAGGAGATAACGATTGGTTTCGAAATGACCGCTGAGGTGCCGCCTGATTCGGCGGACCAACTAAGCGACGATTCGAAGCTCCAGTCCAAGGATGCGGACTCACGCATATGACCACCCGCGTCAGACACGTCTACCGCTCGACCCGAGGCCCAGACGACCAATGGTCCGCCACCCTCTGGCGGAACCTTCCCAGTGCGCCAGATCGTTCAAGAGCCACAACCGATGGCTCGGTGTTCACTGCCGTCGATCCCGGTGGAACAAGGATTCTTCGCCCGGACGGGACGTTTCAGATGGCGCCGTGCGACAATGGCGGTGAGCCAGCGGTTACGAGTGTAGAACCATGAATATCCATGCTGATGCTGATTCCAACATCTCTGGTCGCCTCGGGGCAACAATGCAACAGAATCGTGTGACGCGCTCAATTGCTGGCATTCTCGCCACCCTGATACTCGTGTTCAGCGGCATATCAAGCGGTAGGGATACCCCTTCAGAAGTCCGAGCTGACGACTCCAAGCAAGCAGTGACCGAGCCGCTCCGACAGGATGAAGTAGCACATGATGCCAGCGACGCAGATGCAGGTTCCGCAACCATGACTGATCCAGCCGGTATGACCTCAGAACCCATCACGCTGTTCTCCCAGCAAGCTGATCCCATTGCGATCGCCGCCTGGCTCAAGGCCTTGCCGCATGAAGTCACTCTGGATGCTGACGCCAGTCGCTGGCGTCGCGCAACGATCACGATCCGCGGCTCGCAACCCGAGCAGACGTTGACCGTGACCCACGATCCGGATTGGTATGCGCCCGCCAATTTCGATAAGCAGCTTCGCGGTATGCAAGGCTTCTTTTCGATGTTCCCGGATGCGCCAGGAAAGGAACGCGCGTTAGCATTGATTCCTCATTTCCGGTTTGCGCTTGGATTTACCGAGAGTTCCACATTGGGCGCGGACGACCCGAGGATGGGGCTGATTCAAAGCCTGGCCCGATTGACCAATGGCGTGTTGTTCTCGCCGTCCGGACTCAGAGATGCCTCTGGACGAATGCTATTCGGTGCCGAACCCAGTGACCCGGAAGCCCAATGGCCATCCGTGCCGGCAAAGGCCATGATCGAACGCCGCGAGGCAATCGAAGAGGCAGCTGATCGAGCCACGCCGGAAGCGCTGGCGAGAAAGGCGAGATCGGATCAGCGACTGCGGGAGGAGGGCATTCCAGTGAATGCTAACTTGCCAGCGATTGAAGACGTCCGGCGGATCACGATTCGAAGCAAGACCGAGATTGCCTGGCGCGCGCTGGCGTTGCTGGTGGTGGCGGAGAAGGGCGCAGGCCTGGATCAGGAAACGGTCGATGAACTCGTGACGGACCTCGACCTGTCACCACACTTCACACCGAAGGAAACAGCATTTATCAACGATCCAAATCCGAGCCAAAACGATCGTGTGCAGTTTTCCTGGCGCTACGAAGCGGCCTGGACCTTGCTGTGGGCTTTGGGCTACGTCGAATCCTTGGGCAAACCAGACAAGATCTGCGATGTCCAGTATGCCACCAACCTGATCCGCGACCGCTCACCCAAAGCGTTCATCAACAAGGCCAATGTTCAGCCCATCGAGCGCATTGTCGAAGAAGCCGACCTGATCTACCGATACCATTGGGCAGTAGTGGATGCGCGCGTGAACCACAGGGAACCGCCGACCGGCCTCAATGCAAGCGTGACGCTTGAGCGCCACTACGCATTGAATTGGCTGATTGGGTACATGGACCAAGACTGGGATGATGTGTCGACGGATACTTGAGTTACTGGGAACCGGTAGCAACAACCGATAACGCTAGAGTAGGACTGCCGACAGATGGTTCCCAAACATCGGGCAGCAACGTTCGAGACTTGATCCAATGGGCATTTCAAGCGATGCTTGACTGATGCTGACTGCAGATAAGTGCGTCAGCATGCCGGTTGGCCGAGCATCAACTTGAGGGGCATCGTGGCAGACATCCCGTTTAGCGTGTTGAGTCTTGATGAGTTTATTGAACTCGTCGTGAGGCGTATCCAGAACCAGCGGTACTTGATGAATCCTGCATTCACGTTGGTCTTGGGATCTGGATTCAGCGTTCCCTTGTTCCCGACCGCATGGAAGATGGTGCGCGATGACATCGCGTGGTGGCAATTTTCGGACGAGAAAGGGCTGGCCTTTACTGACTATTGTCCAGAATCGTACAGGAATCAATTTGATCAGTTCAGTCGGGATCTCTGGAAATCGGTCAGTTCTTCGGTCCCCTCGGAGCTTCGTTGCCTGATCGATGCGAAGTCCGGGTTGCCCGACGACTCTGACGGCGACAATACCACTCGTGCGTACCAAGCGATCATGTCTGGACAGAGCGGGGGAGGACTCAACACGGCCGACCTGCGTCGCGACTACTTTAGAGCACTATGTAAGCGCGTAGAAAACCGGATCAATCTCGCCCATCTCTATCTCGGGTCGTTGCTGCATAGTCAATCTACTTCTGAATGGCGAGACCTCAAGCGCCGCCCATTCTGCCGGACGATCCTTACGACAAACTTCGATCCGTTGCTACAACGTGCCTTGCAATTGCACAATGTCCTGTACTTCATGACGGACCAACCGCATGGCGGCATTGCACCGCCGGAGGACGAAGATCAGGCCGTTCATCTCATTTACACCCATGGCAGCGTACACCGGCACCATCTCGCAAACAATTCGGGAGAGATCGCTGGCCTGGCGAATGTCAATGCAGGTGCTCTGTCCAGCTACTTGGGGCGGCAAGGTGTAATTGTCGTGGGTTACAGCGGCTGGAACGATACGACTTTCAACGCCATGCAACAGTGCCAGGATTTCCGTGGCAATCTGTATTGGTGCGGGCGGGAGCCCGCAGCGCAGGCCGCAGCTGGATTGAGAAGGGAAGTGAGGGAACTCCTTTCCAAGAATCGTAATGGTCGGTTCTATGTGGAGCTTGGCAGCGGCGGTGCAGACGCGCTGATGCAGCGCCTCCACGAGCGCCTCGTCGGCCAGGCACCAGCCATCGTCGCTAACCCGACAGGATTAATGATCAAGGAGTTGGAAAGTATTCAGTGGCCCGCCGAAAGTGAATCCATGTTTGCTGGCGTTAAGGGGATGGCCGACAACCAGATACAACGTTTGAGAGAACTAGAAGTGCCAAGTCAGTCGGCAGCAAATGACAAAACATCAAGTTCACCGACGCTCGATTGGGCATCACTGTTCGTAAAGACTGATCAAGATGTCTTGAAGCGGGACTTTGTTTCGGCGATCGCGCGGCTGACCGAGATTGTCGATGCATCGAGCTCATCTCCAATGCATAGGTCTCAAGCTTTGGTTTATCGCGGCTTTGTAAGGGGGCGGCTTGAACCGCCCGACCGGAAAAGCGCAATCTCGGACTACGATTTGGTTCTCAGCATGTCAGATGCACCGGTGAAGCAGCGCGCGCGTGCCCTGGTATACCGTGGGGCCGCGAAGAGCAACATGGAACCATCGGACCAAGTCGGTGCAATCGCTGATTTCAATACCGTATTGAGTATTCCCGATGCGCCAGCTGAGGAGCGCGCGCATGCCTTGGTGAACCGCGGCTTTGCTAAGTGTCGTTTGGATCCCCCCGACCGAATTGGTGCGATCGCGGACTACGATCTGGTGCTTAGCATGCCTGATGCGCCTGCGACGCATCGTGCGCGTGCGCTTTTCAACCGCGGCGTTACTAAGGATCGGATGGATCCGCCTGACCGAGTCGGAGCCTTTTCCGACTACAATTTGGTCCTCATTATGCCGGACGCTCCGGTTGTGCAACGGGCGAAGTCGATGTTCAACATCGCATGCGGATTTGCCAGGCAAGGTATCGTCGCGCAGACTGTCGAATGGCTTCAGCGAGTGATTCAGGAGAACGGTTCCGTTAGCAAGGAAAAGCTGGACCGGGATTCGGATTTTGATCTCGTGCGGGAGGAACCGGAGTTTGTTGCGTTTCGGGGTGGCCTCCCAGACTGACTTGTCAGCAATAGCAATGCGCAGAATGTATATTATGTCACTTGCGATATTACCGTACGGCCCATGGAATGTGTCGGGAATCCGCTAACTCTGTCGTCTGGCGTATCGGGCCGAAAAGTCCGCATACGCCGTCACTCTCAGGCGCCGGCACGCATACCCTGTCGCTCTCGGTCGTCAGGCCTAGCTCTTTGCCGCACCGATCGAGATCGGGCAAGTAATGCCCAACTCGCGCAGTTTGGCGCTGAGTGTGGCCATGCTCTCATTAACGACGAAAGGCCCCACCGTTACCTCTTGTATTGCTTTCCCCCAGTCAAACGGGATCTTGGCAAATTGGCCAGTCAACCGGGCATTGACTCGCGCCCATGGCTCGTCGAGATGATTGTACAGAAGGCGAACCTCGTCCTCGTTGGAAAGATCTTCGCTTAAGATCAGAAACGAAGCTGCGATGCCCTGTCCAAGGCTATCCAAGTGCTTTTGCCAGTCAGGGTCCCCGAAGTGCGCCTCGATTTCCTGCTCGGGCTGGTACCGCATTTTTCCGATCATGTGCTGCAAACTGTAGAACGGATTCTCGATACTCATTGCAGCGGCAAGGAGCTTATGAGGCGTCGATTGCAGACGTACTGAAGGCTGGCGACGCGAAAAGATGGCCCACTCATCTGGTTGATCGAGTTTTGATCGGGACCAACAAGAGCCGAAGACGCTGCCCACGACGCCGTTGAGCGTAAGTTCCTTGCCGGTAACCTCGTCCACAAACGAACGATCTAGGAGCGGGTTTTCCGTCGAATCTCCCCATCCCAGCTTGTCGATCTTGGTATGCGTCAAGCACTTGTCGCGAAGGTCTTCATATAGATGCTCGAGCCGCACGATCCGGTAGATTGGGGCATGCACGTCCACCTCGAAAGCATTGCGCTGGATATAAAGCTCCTTCATTTCCTGAGGCGAGGCTCCGAGGGAATCGGCCCGGATAATTTGGCCAACAATGTTGTCGTTGAATCGCATGGCACTCAAGAAGGTAGCGGAGTCAAAGCCTGCGAAACCAGCGTGCGAGCCTGTCCATCGTCGATCGGCCGACAGCGACTGTCGAGACTCATGTGCTCAACCTGTGTACGATGAACGCGTATCGAGACTGTCTCGTCCTGGAAGCCGGGCTCTGAGTCATCCGTCATTACGTCTGGCGTGGTGGCAACAGCCACAGTTGTTGTGAGGTTTCAACGACATCGTCGTCAGCCAAGCCATTGGCGCCTCGTCGAGTTGCCCCACTTACGGTGTGCAGTAACAGCTCGCGTCGCTTTGCAAGACCGAACACCGCTTGCTGCAACTGAGCGCGTTGCGCTGGCGTCTCATTCGCGGTCAATGCCACGAGATCTCCAAAACGCACCGGACCTCGCTGCGCGCTGAGCCAGCGCGGCAGGTCCTCGCACAAGGTTTGGATGGTCAGGTCGCTGGCGTGCGCGTCGAACCGGTTGTCGAAGGCGAGTTGACCATTGCTGCCCACGTAGCCCAGCATATTGAGGCCAGCGCCGCCCGGATGGTGGAGGTTATTGTTCTGCCAATGGATGCGCTTCATTTCTTCATTTGCGCGCAAATGCTGTGCCAAATGCAGCAGCCAGTATCCGCGTCGACTGTCGCGCGGCACAATGTAGAACGGCGTACGAAACGCCGCACCAGAAGCAGTCCGAATTTCGTCGGCGAGTAGCGTCTGGATCAAGCGCCGCCAGATTCGCGCTCCCTCATCGGTGTTGGCGTCCCGTAGGCCCAACAGCTGCGCGGTCGTGATGTGCGCACCGAATCCGGTCCTGCGCAGGGCCAGATCGAGCTTGTCGGCAGTGCGCTCAGACAAGAAGTTGATCAGGTTGTCGACCATCCAGGTGAGGAACACCTCGGCCGACGGGAGCGCATCGAAGATCGAGCGCACGCAGCTCAAGTCAACCTGGCTCCAGCCATATTGATCGAGTACGAACACGCTCCGACCACCACGCCGCTGCCGTTGCCTGATATCTGCGAGAATCGCGGGAAACATCGCCTCAAACGTGCCGTAATGCGTCGTCACCGTCGTATGGGGTGCGTGCGCCAGCGCATGCTCGGCAAGCACTCGGTTCAAGAAAGCATGATTCGTCTGTTTGGCTTCGACAAAGTGCAGTTGCGCATCGATGACATAAGGAGTGCGCACGCCGCGCTCGGCCCGATCCTGGGCCACGAGCGCGCGTGCCTCCTGTAGGGCCTGCAGCAGCACGAGCGGTGAACCGCCAACCTCCTCGCCCGACAACGCGCGATAAAGTCCACCGCCTGCAAATCCGTCGACGATTGTAACGCGGATGCCCTCACTGCGTGGCGAGAGCGCGAGGATCCGTAAGTAGTTGACCAGGTACGCACGCAGCACGTCGTGCTTGGCGCGGCTGTGATCTTCGAGGACCGGGAGCGGTCCATCGAACGACCAGCGGTAGCCGCCTTGGGTCATGCGCTAACGCCCGCCGTCGTATCGACAACAGTGACTGGCATGCCGTTCCACTGCTGACCATCCAGTTCACGACCGTTCGCCTTCTTCGAGCGACGCTGACCATCCGCGCCCCAGCCACCCCACTGCTTGAAGAAAAACGTCGCCCCCTGTGCTTCGCATTGGCGGCGAATGGCGCGCGCCCAGTCGGGGTGCATTGGGCGTGCCTCGGCGCCAGACTCGCCGCCCACGATCACCCAGTGGATGCCGTCGAGGTTCAATGGCCCGAGGTCCTCGAGCAGTGGTTCGCAGGAAAGGAAGCGAATTTGCGCCGGAATCGTACGCAGAAGGTCGATACGCGGCACGCCGTGGCGCCGATTCTCCACCGACACACCGAGCCAGACATTGTCCGGTACGGATCGTGTAGCGAAGTATGCGCCGAGCCGCGCTTCACGCTTGGTGAGAATCTGATAGCGGTGCTGGGGCGTTTCGCGAATGGTTTTCATGACCTGGTCAATAAAAGCATCTGGAATTCGCTCATGGAACAGATCGCTCATCGAGTTGACGAAGTAGATCGTGGGCTTCTTGCGCCGGCGCGGTTCGTCAAGGCGGTCTGGCAAGAGATTTAGCTTGAACCCCTGGCGGTAGGCGTCGACACCCATGCGCTGCAGGCGCTTGGCCAACGTCTCCGCATAACAGTGCTTGCAACCCGGCGAGACTTTGGTGCAGCCGATTGCCGGGTTCCAGGTTTGTTCGGTCCACTCGATCTTCGATGTCGTCGTCATGGCGATTCCTGATTAGGTTGAAGCATAGCCAAAGCTCGTCGCGCCGTCTGCTTCATGCACGGGTAGGGCTGCGTTTCGCTTTGGCCTGGGGCGTCCCTTGCGGTGTGGCATGTGGGGGGGCTTTGCGCGTCCGCGGCGCCGTCAGTCGAACGGTCAAGGCTTCAGCGCGGGCCTCCGCTGCGGCCAAGCGCTTCTGGGCGGCTTGCAGTGCGGATGAGGTGCTTTGCAAGTCCTTGGCGCTGATGTGGTGCGCGCGTTGGGCTGCAATGAGTTCGCGGCGTACGTTTTTGGCTTCCTCGCGAGCGCGATCAATCTCTATGTTGGCGCGATTCTCGACGGCTTGAATATGGCCCGTGAGGCGAGCGCGTTCGTCGTCAGCGGCCCTTCGTGCGGCATCTAGCGCGCTGCGCGTGTCCTCAAACATCGCCGTCTGCCGCGAGACCTCTGTGCGCAGCGTTGTCGCCTCACGTTCCAGCCCAATGATCTGCAGACGCTGGGTTTCGATCAACGCAGTCAGGTCGGTGAGCCGACAGGAGACTAGGCTGTGCGCATCGCGCGCGGACGCTGCTTCCTGCAATGCGCGATCACGCGCTTCCTCGGCCTGCTGCTGCGCTGTTCGTGCAGACGAAACCTGAGCGTCCAAAGTGCTCCGGTGTTCAGACAATCCCGCTTGCGCCGCGCGCTCGCCCTCGGCGCAAGCTGTTTGCCACACCGCGGCAAACGCGCGGGAGACTTCGGCGGGGAGGTCGGGCAGTTGTGCTTGGCCGGCCATGCGCTGGGCGAGCGCATTCCACCACGCATCGAGAAGTTGGCTCACGCGTGCTGGGCTGCCACGTCCAAGTTCTGCGCGCACGCGGTCGACGGTCGGACGTTCGCCGCGCGCCAGTACGCGATCGGCGGCCGCGAATACCTCGGTCTCAGGGACTCCGACTGTCATGCCCTACTCTCCCGCAAATTAGGTACGATAAGAAAATGTTATCCGATCTAATTAACGCAAAACAGTAAAATTATTACGGTGAACGTAATGAAAGATACCCCAGTTCCTTGCCCCGTGGACGCAATCCCGACGCTGGATCCGCACGGTTTCTCTAACGCTAGCCGGCGTGCCGTTGCTGAATTCGTTGCCGAAGGCACGCCTACTAACACAGCGCGCAGCTATGCGAGCGCACTGCGCTATTGGGCGGCCTGGATGCAAGGGCGCTATGCCCTCCCCTTCGGTAACCAGCCACTGCCGGTGCCGGTGGTCGTGCAGTTCATCCTCGACCACTTGCCGCGGCGCACGAAGCTCGGGTTGCAACATGAGTTACCGCCGGCGCTCGATGCCGCGCTGGTCGCAGACGGGGCCAAGGGCGGGATCGGAGCGCTGTCCTACAACACCGTGGCCCATCGTTTGGCCGTCCTTGCACGTTGGCACAAATCGCGAGGCTGGCCAGCCGCAACCGACGACGCCCGCGTTGCGACATTGTTGTCCAAAGCACGCTCGGCTCAAGTCCGCCGCGGTGTCACCGTGAGCAAGAAGACCGCGGCCGTGCGTGAGCCGCTCGAGGCGATGCTGGCAACTTGCACCGATGGCCTGTGCGGTCTCCGAGATCGGGCGCTGCTGTTGCTCACTTGGAGTGGCGGGGGGCGGCGGCGTTCGGAAGTTGCCAGTTTCCAGGTTGAAGATTTGCGACGCCTCGATGATATGACGTGGGTCTATGCGCTCGGGACCACCAAGACGGACGACAGCGGCACGCGCCGGGAGAAACCATTGCGCGGTCCCGTGATAAGTGCACTCCAGGTTTGGCTGACCGAGGCCAAGCTCACCGAGGGCCCCCTCTTCCGCCGGCTCCAGCGAGGTGGGCACATCGGAAAGCGCGGCATCACCGGCGACGAGGTGGCGCGAATCGTTAAGCGGCGCGCCGCGTTGGCCGGGCTGTCTGGCGACTGGGCTGCACATAGTTTGAGGTCGGGGTTTGTGACCGAAGCAGGTCGGCAAGGCGTGCCGCTTGGCGAGGTCATGGCGATGACCGAGCACCGCAGCGTAGCTACGGTCATCGGCTACTTCCAGGCTGGGTCGCTGCTCAGCAGTCGCAGCGCAACCCTATTGGGCACCTCGCCGAACGCCGAAGCACAGCAAACGCCCCCACCATTGCTAGACTGAATCTCGCCGCAAGAGTGCCCACTGGAGCATCAGAACGATCGCCTTAACCTTAGGGTCTGAATAGGTCCATCCTGAACTTTCAGAATCGGACTGACTCCGGCACGTGCCTGGACTCAGTAATCCAGAACCAATTACTTGCGTGCTTGATTCAGGGCGAGCCACCCATGGCACGCATCGCCTCTTAACTTGTACAGAGACTCTTTTGGCGTTGAAGATCATTCATGGCTGTCGGTCTATCGATTGCTCACAGTGGTTGCACCCAAAAAACGATGCCACCGGAGAAGTCGGGAGAAACTCCCGCGGCATCGCTTTTGTTTGGGTTCAAGCGAGCGGACTAAGGCTCAGATGTTACCGGCGTCACCGTCCAGCGCACGGCAACCCACTTGCCATTCTGCCACTCGTAGCGCGTGCACACCTGATAATAGTTGCCGCCCGACTCCACCACGCCGCAAACCTCCATAAAGGCCTTCATGGCGTCGGACTTCTGCAACAGAGTCTCTATGGCCGTCTCGGCATTGCGAGCGATGAAATTCTCGCCAGACATCGACTCGGCAAAGCCGGACGTCTCGCCAAACGATTCAGAGAGCGAAACCTTGTCCAACTTGACTTTAAACGTTTCCAGATTGTCGAGCAGCGCTGATGCCGAATCCACGGATTGTGGAAACGCTTTCATCGCCAGCTCGTTTGCAGCGGCGAGTTGCTTAGCATCGGTCTTGTTCGGAGACAGCATTTCAAACAATTCTTGAAAACTGTGGGCATCGGCCTTCACTGGCGCGGCCGCCGCAGAACCGACTTGACCCAAGATTATAGCTGCCAGCAACAGAATTTGCTTCATTGGTTTACCCTCCAAGTAACCGCGAATGCGGATTTGTTGCAATGTATATCTGGATCGCGAGCCTCCGTCAATTGATGGCCAATCCCCCGCAATGCCAGACCCAGGGACGCTTCGGGGCGGCTGGCATGACTTAATGGCGCGATCTTTGATGGACCGCGCATGCCGAGGTTCATCCGAGTATCGAGTCAAACCCCGGACCTGAACTGGCCGTGTATTTTGGCGTGAGATAAGTCTGCTTAAAGGAGTTTCCTACGAGTAAGACGAAGAAATGAAATGGCAACCGATACTAGACGAAGCGTCGTAGGCTTTCATCGCTGCACCTCGAGTCGAAAACGCGAAAAAGCACGACGAGCTTTATGCGGAAAGGAACGGTCCGACAGGTCCAAGCGGTCTAGCACTACGCGGATCGCTGGCCAGGTCAGTAACTGCAGTCCGAGCGCAGATTCCGAATCGGTTGGAACAGTCCAAAATGGCTTTGTCATGTCGAGTACCAAGTCTAAGCCGATCTGAATTCAATGATGGCTCTCAGGAACGCCATCTCAGAGATCATATATGCGCAGTGGCGGCAACAGCGCATACCCATGGCCCAGACGCACCAAGTTGTTCCAAGTCAAATAGTTGACCGAGGTGCTCTCGAACCTCCGAGTCCGTGGACAGCCAGCTAACCGCAGCGACGTCCGCCTTGTTCTGTTTGACACTTGTTGCCACACTAGCGTGGCTACTTGGAGGGCCTATGCCATTGTCTCGTCCCGACGCATTCACGATGAGTATTCAGGGTGGCATGCTGGAAGCATTGGGCATCAATATGTACACCACATTGGGAAAGTGTCTGGTGGAATTTGTCGCAAATGCCTATGACGCAGAGTCGCCTATTGTCGAGATTACTGTTCCCGTCGAAGACATTGCTGTGGCGAGAAAGCGTGTCCGAGATTCAGCCAAGTCGGCGTCCGAATCGGATACAGACCCTGCCGGCAATGACGTCGCGCATCACCGATCGCGTGTGCTGCTGATGGCCCTGCCGGAAGCAATCAAGGTCACGATTCGGGATAAGGGACATGGCATGACGCCTGCTCAGATCGAGCAGATTTTCCTGCCAATCAATCGAAAGCGACGACTGGACGCCGCCGGCCTGGAAACAAACGTCCGAACGGAAACCAGCAAGCGGTACGCGATGGGACGTAAAGGCCTGGGGAAGCTTGCGGGATTTGGTTCAGCCGAGTGCGTGACAATCGAGACCAAACGTGCGGGGCAAGACTTCGCCACCCGGTTCGAGATGCACTTTGCGAAGTTGGCGAAAGCGACTAACTTGACGGCTACCCAATTGCCCGCCCAATATATTGATGGCCTTCCGCCATCACTGCAGTACACCCAGGTCGAGCTCAGTGGGCTCAAGTGCGATGCGGTCAGGAACAATGTTGACAGCATCCGCAACACGATCGCAGAAGCGTTCTTCGGAATTCCGGCGACAGAGTTCGATATCAGGCTGAATGGTGAGCCCGTGGAATTGCCAGCCGCAGACTACGAGTTCATTCACCCGGTCGGTGGTGACGCTGAAGGCTTTTCGACGGCCACGGTATCTATTGACCTGATGGCACCGCTTGAATTCAAGTACCAAGTCAAATTTCGACGCATGGGCTCTCACTTGCCCGCAGCAAAACGCGGCGCTCGCATTTACTGCAATGGCCGCTTGGCCGCCGGACCGACCCTGCTTGACTTGCCGACCGGTATGCACAATTTCCATGCTCAGTCGTACATGGAGTGCATCGTCGTCGCGGACGACCTTGATCGATTTGGTGTAGACATCATCAACACGAATCGTACCAACCTCCGTCAGGACAGCGAATTGGTCGAGAAATTCCTGGGACTGATCACCGAAATCATGAAGGCAGCCATCGCGGCTCACTCCAAGTTTCGGGACAAACAGGCCGAAACCGAGATTGACTCCAACCCGAATTCTCAAATGCTTTCCAAGATTGCCGCGCAGCTCCCCTCACGAACGCGCTCGGCTACGAAGAAGCTGATCACGACAATGGCGGCCAGGCACGGTGTTGACAGTGAGGAATTCCGGACGATCGTACCCTTGGTACTGAATGCAGCCAACGCGACCGAAGTTCTCCTTCGATTGAGCGAGCTCGGTACCCACCCCGAAACGATTGGGCGTGTTGCAAAGGAGCTACGGGAATTGGCGGCGATTGAGAAGAGCGATGCGCTTAAACTCTATCGCGCCAGACGGGATGGAATCAGAGCATTGATCGCGCTCGAAATCGAGGGGGCCGAGCACTGGCGGAAAATTGGCTCAGAGAAACAACTTCACGAACTATTCAAAGCGCAGCCCTGGTTGGTTCGACCCGAGTGGATTCGCCCGATTGTCAGTGATATGGATATGAGCAAAGTCGTATCCAAGATTGCCCAGTGCCTGAGTATCGACTGCCATGCCGACGTCAGTAGCTCCATTCAAGACTTGAAGCGGCCTGATCTGGTGTTCTTACTCGGGACCGGTACCGACCCGCGAAATGTCGTAGTGGTCGAGCTGAAATCCCCGAGCCTGCCACTCGCCTATGAACATCTTGAACAGCTTAAGAGCTACCTCAGCAAGGTTAACGATTTCCTGGAAACCGAGTACCCCGGTAAACCAGTGTCTGTCACCGGGATACTCATTGGTGCGATGCCAGATTCCAATTCGCGCGCGGAAGGCAGCAAGCGCTTGCTTCGAGAGATCAAGAAGCGCGGCCCAAGCGAAGAATGGGAGGTCATTGGCTTGATCGACTTGATCGAGCGCGCCAGAGCGATTCACCTGGGTGCCATTGAAGCCCTTGAGCGTGATGAAAGGGACGACGAACAAGTCACACCTGGAACGGATGCTACATAGTTCGCGCCAGCGGACCGGGATATCTCGCTGCGGGACTTAGAACAAGTTCATGACCTGTTGCGCTATTGCCCGGCCCAGACCAAGCGGCACGCCGTTGCCAATCTGGCGCGTAATCGCTGTTCGGTGGCCATTGAGCACCCAGGAGTCTGGAATCTGTTGGAGGCGAGCGCCTTCCCGAAGCGAGATCACGCGACTTTCTGTTGGGTGCACATAACGACCCTTGGACGGATTCTGAAAGTCACAGCGCAGAGTGTTGGCGGGTGCGTTCAACTTCATGCGACCCCAGACGTCCGTCGCTTGACATCCGATCTTCCACCATGAGGGTGGACACAGTTCAGGGGAAGCCAAAAGTAGATCGCGACGGTCTCCATTCTCGGGAAGCAGCGCGAGTCGGTGTTTCATCAAGTCCGAGCCTTCCGGCCAAACATGCATCGGATCATTGCGTCGAAGCCTTTTGAAAACATGAGCAATTGTCGTCGCTTGGACAGGCTTGGGCGGTTCCGGAAGTCCGATTTTCGAAGCGATCGTGAATGATCGCCGTCGACGTTGCGGCACGCCAAAGTCAACTGCATCCAAAGTCCAAGTGGCGACTTCATACTGACGAGCCTCAAATGCGTCACGCATCAATTTCCATGACGGAGACGCCAAAAACGGAGGCACGTTTTCGACGACCACAACTTGTGCACGGCAGCGTTCTGCCCACTGCGGGACGACTAGGCACAGGCTATTCCGAACATCTTTCGGATCGCGTCGACCGAGCGTGCTAAACCCCTGACAAGGTGGGCCGGCGACGATAACGTCGCAAGCCGGGAAGACCTTTTGGCTCACAACCGAACCGGTCTTGATCTCGGTTCCGACGTTTCGGGCATAGGAACTCGCGGCCAAAGGGTCGAGCTCGATCGCAAACTTCAAATTCCCTCCTGCCTCATTGAACGCTTGGCTGAAGAGGCCCGCTCCTGCGAATAGGTCGCCAACTTTAATGGTCTTTCGCCGTGCCATACCCCGATACCTTCGTAGTTCCTTTTGACTAGTGTAACGTTACTGCATTTATGTTACATTAGCAACATGCGAAACGCTCCCTTGAAATTGCCAGCACCGTTTGCTGGACTGTCACGCATCCTTGCATTGCAGGGATTCAGCGAACAGTCGATCGCCGCATTTGAGGCCGTAGTTCTCAATGGTTTCCGCGCTGGCGAGGTCGCAGCACTTCAGCAGCAAGACGTCGATTTGTCGCTTGGCCGAATTCGACGTAGCACTTCTGGCGATTGGCTACCCCTTCGAACCGAGCGCTCTAGCGCTTGGCGGGCGCTCGCTGATCCAGTTCGGCCACGTAGCCTGTTTTTTCGGAGCCGATCCGGGGGCTCTCTCTCCCGCATCTCCATTTGGCGCATCCTGAGAAAGGCTGGCGAGGCAGCGGGACTGGCCGAGCCGCTAAATATTCGGCAGGCGCGCGCCACCTTGGGGCACGCGTTAGGTCAGATCCATGCCTTACATGCGCGCACGCTGGCCACCTCAATGGGGCTGCGGGATGCCCGGTCAGTGCAACGATACTTGATGCCCTGCGATGCTGACGCGATTCCGTCTTCGCCGCGCGATTCGAGAGCATCCCCTCGGCGAAAGAGCGCGAAGCGGCGAAAATGACGCGCTAGCCATTTTGGTCGCGAAACTGCCACGCGAAATCGTTCTCCAGGATGCCATCTGCTTGGAAGTCTGAAACAAGATCAAATCGAAACCCGGCCAGCGCCGCAGTACGATGGCCGAGGAAGAGCAGCAAGCGGCTACCATGTCACCCAGCGTGTTGCGAGGGGACATCGTCTGAGCACGGCGCAAGCCCATACTGGCTCGGCATCAGAAAACTGAAAAGCGTTCTTGCGGTTGTAAGGATTACATCGCAAACTCGGTAAGCAATTGGGTCCCAAAAAATCACCTCACACTATGGCTACCATGAAGCTGGATGTGATATGGCAAATAGGCCATCGAGCAGGGAATGCAACTGACCTTGAGTCCCTTGAGTTCTTTAAGTGGCTGCGCATGCAGCGCAGCAGTGAACGCGTAGCGTTATATGCTTCTTCTCTAGGCACTTCATCGATCTTCGTGCATGCGGTGAGTGTACCGGCGACGAACATCGAACGCTCCTGGGACAGGCTGACAGAATGGAGTGCCAACCCCTTCGACGCAGCCACTTGTGGCCTGGTTTATGGCGGCGGAGATGGCGCTCGCATCGAACGGCATACACCTTGGGACGACCAGCAGCCAGAGCCATTGCAAGGCGCGACCCAACTGGTTTTCGGCCGATCTTTTGATGGACGAATTGGCCAAAAGACCTACTTCGAGTTGTCACAGGACATCACCATCGCCCACGGATTGCATTGGCTCGAAGAGCGAATGGCTTGGTGCCGGCTGGATGATGAGGGCGATATTGAGGAAATTGCGGGTGTGATTGAGCATCGCCTTTCAGCCGACGACATGGCGACACTGGTGTGGATCGATGGAAAGGTGCTCGAGGCCTATCTTGCAAGTACCAATGCTTGTCTCGCGCAAATGTTTGATTGTGCGTGGCTACCAACATTCGACATACCATTCGATCCGAATCGCATCAAGAGGTACACGGATGATGAAAGGACCTTGGTATGCAAGTTCGCAATCTATGAGAAGGCTTCGTGCTTTCGTGGTGTACAGTTTGTTGCGCCAGCGAGATCGGCTCGTGAACTAGGGGAGTTAGCGTACGCTCGAGTCCACGCAGCCGAGGAGTACGAGACGTTCCTGGTCCAGGATAGGAAGAATGATCAGGTCGTCGAATGCAGCTGCTCGCCTGACGCGCTGGCAAGCTATTTTGAGCCAGATTCCAGAGCTCCCTATGAAACCTCACCGGTGTTCTTCAAGTCACAAGTACTCGACAAGTACAAGGCTGATCGAGAAAAATACCGCTTGACTGACCGCACGCTGAGCTGTCGCAACGCGTGGTCGCTGAAGACCTACGACGTCAACGAAGCTGCACAAGTTCAGACGTACATCGTCTACCTGGGGAACCTACCGATCGCCGAGCAGCGCTACTGGAAGTCGTTTAATGAGCCTCCAAAAGGGACCATCTCAAAGCGTGCGTTCGTCAGTGACTTCGAGGGAAGACCAGACACGGAACCTAATGGACTGCGCGATTTGAAGGCCTTGCTGGCTCGACTCCATCGTGAATGCCCGCATTGGTTCCGTCTCAAGCAGCCTGAATTGCTCGACCATGTGAACTACCCGCTCACGGCCGCGCTCAAGCCTTGGGATGACGTCATCATCGACTTGACCAAGGTCGTTGTTGAAGGGCTCGATCATGGTGCGTTGAAGAAATTGGCCAAGACGCTGGGACGCCCCGAAGACAAAAGTTGGCGTTCTATCAGGTGGCTACGCGAGGCGCTGATTGGACTTAGTGTCGATGACGAGCGTGCCCGCGAACTCGTGGCCCCGCTGGAGCAGCTTCAGCAACTGCGATCGAAGCTCTCCGCTCATACGGGAGGCAACGAAGCGACCGAGATGCGTCGCCAGTTGTTGAAGGAGTTCAAGTCGCCGAGAGGGCACATCGAGGCACTCGCGACAGAACTGCATGCGAGCCTCACCGAAATCCAGGCAATTCTCCCGGAAGCATTCTAGATAACTCTGGCGCGTAACGATATTGACCGAGGATTTGGGGGTCGGACCATGACACAGCGTAAAAACAAACCCGCGAAGAACCGCCTTTCGGACCAAGAATTCGACACGCTCGCGTTGTTGCAAGCGGTTGATACGGTTGATCAGCTGAGGGATGATTTCAAAGACGGGCAAGGTGGCCGCCCGCTGCAGCTCCGCACGGATTTGCTTCGGTTGCATCAACTGGCCGTGGCCGCCCTCAATGAGGGGGCGCGAAGCAAGATCGGTGACCTGCTTGAACTGGCCGCCGACCTCGATGATCAGGTGTCAGACATGATAAGCAAGCTGGAGTCGATCCAGGAAGCGCTATCGCAGTTGCTGGCAGTGGATCCGGACAGCGAAGATGACGAATAGTCGGATCATGGCGCATTGGCGAATGAACGTCGTGTTGGCAACCTTGACTGGCATAGGGCAGACGCACTGATGGCCCGCATGATTCCGGCGGGTGGACCAATCCAGGCTGACGCGCCACCCGGCGAGTACAGCGTCTTCTATCTTCTCAAGTCTCAACTCCCGGACGACTTCGTCGTCATCCACAGTCTGCCTTGGCTGAGTGCGGCGGTCCGATCCGTAGATCCCAACTATGCGCCCACAGGCGAGATCGACTTTCTGATTCTTCACCCGGACCATGGCCTTTTGGCATTGGAAGTGAAGTCAGGTCGCTACACGATTCACGGTGCGGCTTTCGCGCGAGTCACGTGCGGCACAGACGTCGATGTGCTTCGACAAACCCGGCACAACGTCCATGGATTGGCCCGCTGGCTCGGCGGCACCGGCGTGAATGTCAAAATCGGATATGGTTTGGTGTTCCCGCACAGCGTGTTCCCGGACGCGGCGCTCGGGCCCGGGCTGGTTGACCGCTCTATGGGGTCGCCGAGACGGATCGTGATTGATCAGAGCGCGTTACCGAAAATGCGAGAACAAGTCATTGACCTGATGGCATACTGGCGGCGAGCCTTGAGGGTTGGGGCGTTAGGCGATCTCCGCTTGAATCAGATCCTGGACGCCTTGTGTCCAGCCTTTGATGGCAGCCCCATGTGGGCAGCGCGCGCTGCGACGGATCGCGAATTCTGGTTGCGCCTGACACCTGAACAGGCGAGCGCCTTGCAGCATCTCGGCCGAAATCAGCGGAATGTTGTCACGGGTTGGCCAGGAACGGGCAAAACCCTGTTGGCCATCGAATTGGTGCGGATGCTCTCGCGCCAGAACAAGCGGGTGCTGGTTGTGACATTCAACGCGCGGCTCGCGGACCGCCTTCGTGAGCAGCTGGCTAGCCTCGGCCCGAATTGCTTGGCCACGCACTGGCACAAGTACTGCGCTGATGCACGTCGCGTTCTTAAGCGCTGTCCGGTCACTGACACTCGGGATTGGTTCGACCACGAATGTTTGAGTGACTTATCAGCGGCCCTGGCGAAGAGCGCGCTTCCACGTTTCGACGCGTTGGTGGTCGACGAGGCACAAGCGTTCCGCCCTGCCTGGCTTGAACTCTTGATTAGGTCCGTTGGGTCGGGACCGGCCACTGCGTTCTGCGACGAGACCCAGCGTTTCTGTTTCGAGCGCGAGGGGGCCGGATTAGCCGAAATCCAGACAATTGTCGGGGCATCGGATTCCTACTTGCTGACCCAGGTCGCGCGGATGCCACGCGCGATCACCGATCGCTTGATCGATATCGCCAAGCCGAGCTACCAAGTGAGCTCGTCGCGCGCGCCGGCCGAGGACACGCTGCAGGAACGCATCTTGGACCCCTCGCCTACCGAGCTTGAATCCTGCATCGACAAACTAATCAAAGAGGGAATGAGCGAGCGCGACATTGTGGTCTTGACCAGTTCGGTCAGCAAGCTCGCGATGACTGCTCGATTGGCGGGCCGAAGTATTGATGTCGAGACTGCGGCTCGATTTCGCGGAATGGAATCGCCTGCGGTCGTCATTGCTGATGCGCATTCACTGACCGATGAGGAGTTGTTCTGTGCCTATTCGCGTGCGACAACGGTCTGTATTGCCCTGTTCGATTGCGAGGGATTGGCTTGGCGCCCGGCGGGTCTGTTCCAGAACGCGCTGACTGAGTCGCCCAAGACCCGTGAACGATTGACTAAGGCCCGTCACCACTCGGCGGCGGCGTCTATCGTGCGAGCTGAAAGCGCGGCCCGATTTGAGCCATTGCGCACCGTCGCGTTGGGTTGGTCTGCCAAGTGGGGCGCTTGGGTGCTCGAGCTCGAAGATACGGACGATCCACGGCGCTATTGGCGTGGATTTCTGACCAGCCAGCACTCAGCGCCCGTCTACTTCTGGTACGCCAAGTCTCGACGCGAGTTCTTTGCCTATTTTGAGCAGTTGGATGACCCGTATCCTGGAGGCACCTGCATCGGCCCCTTGCTCGCACAATCTTGTGCGCGTTGCAAAATGGTGATGCCGCATACGCGAACGAAGTTTGAATGTCTTGCCTGCGCCGGTGAACTCCGGCCTCGGGTCCCGAGGCCGTCGCCGGAACTCTTGAATCGTTTGGTTCAGATTGATGCGGCGCTCTCGTCATTGGGTTCCGAGACACCCGATTGGAGTTCGATCCGGGCCCTGCCCTTGGCGCTCTTTGTCTTGGCCATTTCAGCTCATGCTCGTAGCAATGCGCGCCACAAGGCGTTGGGTTTACCACCGCTACCGACCGGAACAACGCTGCTCTATCGGGCAGCGGCTGCCTGCGTCCAGGCCGACCTGGTGCGCGCCCCGCCTGGCGAAACATTCGTCGTGAACAAATTGGCTGATCGCATTCGGCCACAGGTACCGCTCCCCGACGACACCAGCGACCGGGAGTGGCGGATCGCGATCGCGAGCGCATTTGGGGCCCTGTCGATAAAGCGCATCGTGAAAAAGGTTTCGAAGGGTATCTATATGCTGCCATAGGGCAACGTTCTCGGTGCTCGTCCGCTGTGTCGTTTCGCCGACTTCAATTGAGATTGGCCTGGAAGCGCACGTATCTGAGTACTCGGCGACCTGGCAATGGCTCGAAGTAAGCGCGGGCACCGGATGGCCGTTACGGTAGTTCAATGCGCGTTTTTCGACGCGCCTGCAGACCAGTCCGGTAGAGTCAGATGATTCATCCGGGTACAAGGAATAGTCAAATGCAAAGGGTCTACGCTGCTGTCTTGATTACATCGTTTTTGATGCTGTGTTGGCACATTTTCGGTCGATGGGATCCAACACGGCTCATCAGCCTCAATGGCAAGGGTAAGCCATCTGCCGAAGTCACTCTGAAAGAAGATGGCAAAGGCCAACTCACGTACTTGGCAGCCGGAGTGCCTGACACTGTTGACGTCTCTTTTGGCCCACAGCGGGGTGCTGCTTCCCTGCCCTTCTACGAACTCAAGGTATTGAGCAACGGTCGGTCGCTGCGCGCCAACATGGTGTTCAAGTTGATCGCTGGTCAAGGTGGACCGGAATTAGTCACTTGCATCGACTGCGCGATTCTCGGCAAGAACGCTTTGCCGATGGTGTGGGAAATCGCCAGAGAGTGATTCCGTGTGGCCGCCGCAATTGGGATGTCAACCGTTCTTGCAGCTCCCCGTTTGTCCAGCACATCCGAGGAGCCTCCATGAGACGGTGGAACGAAACACGCAAACACGATCAACGCCCCACCATGTAGCCGGCGCAAATTCCCTCGCGCGCCATCCACTGCCATCGATCGGCGCCGATGGCAGCTGGTTCAGCCAATGGGAGGCTCTGCCGGTAAATGCGCGATTTCCCGCAATGGGATTGTTAGGTGATTGATTAACCGCCGAAAACTGCCTCATCTGCCTATGTATTTGAGCGGTTCGCTGTCCTTTTAAGAGATACTCGCCATCAGTCAACTTGCGGGACCGCCGTTCGCGGTGAAGTCGGTTGCTCTTGAACTCCCGGAGCAAGCTGAGGGGGGCTTTTTGGTTGCGAGTTCCCGAACGATTTCGGGCGACTCGACCGCCAACCTTTCACTGCGTGGATATCTGTGGGTCCGGGCGTTTGCACGCGGTTTGGCGCCGCCGCAGCGGTCGGTACGCCACCGGCATCACGAGCATCGACAACAACGGCGCGCTGATCATGCCGCCGACCATGGGCGCGGCAATGCGCTGCGTGACTTCGGAGCCAGTACCGGTGCCAACCATGATCGGCAGCAAGCCAGCGATGATGACCGCGACAGTCATGGCCTTAGGGCGCACGCGCTGTACAGCACCTTCCTGGATCGCGGCGAGTAGCGTTTCGGTGGTGGCAGTTTCGCCGCTGGCCAGTCGCGATTCCCAAGCCTGTTTCAAGTACAGCAGCATGATGACGCCAAATTCGGCGGCAACGCCGGCAAGTGCGATGAAGCCGACGGCGCTGGCGATGGACAGCGCGTGACCGAGGGCATAAAGCAGCCAAAATCCGCCGATCAGCGCAAACGGAACGCTGAGCAGGATGAGTGCCGCTTCGTCCAGGCGCCGGAAGGTCAAGTACAGCAGCACGAAGATGATCGCGAGCGTCGAGGGAACGACGACGCGCATCTTGGCTGCGGCGCGTTCCAGATACTCGAATTGGCCCGACCATGCGACGGAAACTCCTGCGGGCAGGACCACATTTTGAGCCACCTTGGTGCGTAGATCATGCACGACCGAAGCAAGGTCTCGACCGCGAATATCGACGTAGACCCACGCATTCAGTCGGGCGTTCTCGCTGCGCAGCATCGGTGGTCCATTAGTGATGCGGACTTTTGTCAGGCTACCCAGTGTCAGCTGCGCACCGGTTGGCGATAGCAGCGGCAGATTGCGGAGCTTGCTGACGCTGTCGCGCAGCTCACGGGGAAAACGCACGCTAATCGGAAATCGCCGCCGACCTTCGGTGGTTTACCCGATCGTCTCGCCACCGATGGCGGTCGACACGATCGACTGCACGCCAGCCACGCTCATGCCCTGGCGCGCCGCCGCAGCACGGTCGATGTCGATATCGATGTAGCGTCCGCCGGTCAGGCACTTAGCGTGTGCCGAGCTGACTCCGGGAACCGATTTGACCACGTGCTCGATGTCCGTCGCGGGCGACCACGCTGATTCGGGTCTGCGCCAGCTTGGCGTGTTCGACAGCGCGGATCTGCGCCTCGCTCATGCCGAGCAGCCCGAGCCGCTGGCGGGCCGCATCTCGGACCTCAGCCAAGCCGCTCGATTGCGTGCGGCGCAGTGCCAAGTACTCTCGTCAGGGCATGCAATGCAGCGGCCTAAGGGGTCTCAGCCGAAGGAAACGCCCGATCTCGGCGCCGGGCGGAGCCCTCGACGACTTCGGCCCGCACGAGATTGTCGTCGATGACCTCGGTGACGCGCACCTGTGCCACGGGGGCGACTGGGGTCAATGGAACGCGTTTGGGATTGTGCGCCCGGCGGCGCCGAAGGTCATAGAGAGCACCTACAGCTGGTGAGCCATCAAAGACCCGTAGTTCGACAACGTCACCATGGGCGTGGGTGACGCGGCCCACTGATTGGCGCGACGACCGGGCATCAGCTTCGTGGACGAACATTGACAACGCCAACAACGACAGTAAGACAGTGGATTTGAAAATAGACATGGGAGGTCTCCAATAGCTGGACAGACCTAGTGGCCTATCGCGAGCAGGGGGATGTTCGGCGGTATCGGCGGCAAGAATGCTCGCGCGTCGCCAGATGCACAGCAGGACAAAGATTCGATGTTCAGCGCCCAGGTTTGGCGCATCCGACCGGGCTTAGCGCTTAAATCAGCAGCCGCCCCAGGAAGTGAGGTGGTGGATACCCCGGCTCGCGCGCTCGCGCTGACATCGGTGCGATACGCATCTCGATCCGGTTGAATGTCCAGTCGAAGTGATCGGGCGCGATTGGCAGCGCGGCAAAGGCTGTGCCATTGACGTCATACAGCGCCTGGCCGACAACGCAGTGGGAAGCATCGCAGCGTGCGGTATCTTCGCCGGCACCATGACAGGGCATCGTGGGCGCAGCGTGCGCTGTATCCATACCCAGCCCGGATTGAACCGGCCCGCACGCGTTGATGGCCGCTGCGGTCTGGCAAAAGACCAGCGCCAGCAGGCATAGCCAAGTCAAGATTTTCGGGGAGCAACGCATGGTCGTTTTGCGCTTGATCTCAAGGATATGTGGGCAGTCTACTTCCTTCAACGATTCTAAGACCCGCGCTACCGGAAAAAGTTTCACGCTGCCGATCGATTTTTGAAGACGAGGGCCCGCCCAGCACCCGACCCAGCAAGGCAAAGGTGTTGCAGGTCGGGACGTGATTGCCACGGTCTTGCTTCTCGATCCGCGGCGAAGAGACTCTGCAGGAACTAGATGACAGTCGAAGGATGTTAGTTGGCCAAGACCCGTGCCAGCACGACGGGCTTGCACCAGAAGGACATCCATCGGTGGAACGAAGTTCCGTGACCTGACGGTCACGGCACCATCGCTCTTGGGCTATTGGCCTTGCCGGCGTTGGGTCGTTCCCGCCAAAGCGTATTGAGGATCACGCATCGTGCGCGCTCGCCGCCCCCGCAGGCCGCGACCGTGCGCTGCAGCTCGTCTGCCATGCGCCTGAGTTCGCTTATCCGCTGCTGGATTTCGGCGAGGTGGTGCCGGGCCATATGGTCCACTTCTGCGCACGACAACTTTGGATCGTCACTCAACTGCAACAGGCTGCGGATCTCATCAAGGCTGAAGCCGAGCTCGCGCCCTCGGGTCGTGAAGCGCAACCGCCGCAGGTCGTCCTCGTGATAGTCGCGGTATCCACCGCCGGTGCGCGCTGGCCGCGGCAGGAGTCCGATGCGCTCGTAGTACCGAATGGTTTCTATATGACAACCGCTGGCAGCGGCTGCTTCGCCAATTTTCATGTCTTGACTCTGTAGTAACTACAGGGTTCAGCATGGCAGCCCACGTGCAAGTCGTCCACCTCCAGTTGCGGTTGTCACGACACTGCCGAGAGTCTGACCGCCACCCAGGACGCGACGCTACGGCGCACATTGGTCGGCGTGCTGGCGATCAGCCTGGTCCTGTTCGCTGGCGAATTCTCCATCGGCGCTTGGATCGGTTCGAGCGGACTGTAGGCCGTTTCCCTCGACAGTCCGGGCGATGCACTGGCCTATATGCTGAGTCTCTACGCCGTCGGCCGATCGTTTCGCTGGCGCGCCGGCGCGGCTCTATGGCGCATTGTCCCCGTTCACCCCCGCCACAGGCCTAGATCGTGTCCTGACGTTGTCGCGGCATTTCGGTCAGTTCAAGCACACGCTGGCGAATCTCGTCGAGGTGATGCCGAGCGATCTGGTCGGCCTCGACGCAGGAGAGTTTGAGATCGTCGCTGAACTGCAGCAGGATGCGGATTTCATCCAAGCAAAAGCCGAGCTCGCGTCCGGGGCAATGAAGCGCATGCGGCGCACGTCATCGGGTTGATAGACCCGATGGCCGCTACCGGCGAGCTCCGGCACCGGCAACAAGCCGATCCGTTCGTGGTACCGGACCGTCTCCAAGTGACAGCCTAAGGCGGCCGCGGCTTCTCCGATTCTCATGTCTTGACCCTGTAGTTGCTACGGGGTTTATCATGCCCAGATGCCGCTGGCGCTGACACTTGCGTCGAGCTCCGCCCCTTCAAAAGGAGTCCGCATGAGTAACTGTGGTTGTCAGCACGAGGCCCGCAATGCGATGGAACGCCGCGTCCTTTGGGTCGCGTTGAGCCTCAATGCCGCCATGGCCGTCATTGGCGCAATGGCGGGCTGGATCGCGCAGTCGGCCGGACTTCTCGCCGATGCGCTGGACATGTTGTCGGACGCGACTGCCTACGCCATCGGTTTGGCGGCGATCGGTCGCGCTGTCCGATTCAAAGTCAACGCCGCGTACGCCAGCGGTGGCGTGCTCCTGCTGCTGGGTGTCGGCGTACTTGCCGAAGTTGGGCGCAGGGCGCTTTATGGCAGCGCGCCTGAGGGCGCCTGGATGATTGGCATCGCTTGTTTGTCATTGGTCGTCAATGTCGCGGTCCTTCGGTTGTTGTCGCCGCTTCGTGATGGCGGTGTGCACCTTAGGGCCAGCTGGATTTTCACCCGCGCGGATATCGTCGCGAATGTCGGCGTGATCCTGTCTGGCGCCCTCGTGGCATGGCTCGACTCTCGTGTCCCGGATCTGGCGATTGGCGGGCTGATTGGCCTGTATGTCATTAAGGAAGCGCTGGAAATCCTGCGCGAGGCCCGATCGACACGCGATGACGCCGCTGCGGTAGAACCAACAGAGGCTGACCAATGACGCCAGCCTCTCCCCATTTGTCCCTGCGTCGTTGGGGTGTGACGACGACCCGTATACGGATCGCTCTTGTATTTCTACTCGCGGCATGGGCATCGCTGGTCGTTGGACAGACACAAGATCCGGAAGCGGCTGTCACCTGGCGCTTGCTCGACTATATCGCCGTGGACTATGCGGGCGCTGTTCACGCAGGAGCAATCATCAACGATGCCGAATACGCGGAGATGCGCGAATTCTCGATGACGGTCACCAAGCAGCTCGCTGCGCTTCGCGCGACACCCCAGCAGGCCGCATTGAAAGAGGAAGCCGCGCGACTGACAGCTTTAGTCGAGCAGCGTGCGGCCCCCGATGAGGTAGCAACGGCTGCACGGAAGTTGGGTGCTCAATTGATTGCGGCCTATCCGGTTCCGCTTGCGCCTGCACAGGCACCGGATTTGGCACGCGGTGCAGCGTTATACCAATCGTTGTGCGCCACGTGCCATGGTGCTACTGGCGCTGGAGATGGTTCGGCAGCTGGGAATCTTGATCCCGCTCCGGTCGATTTCACAGACGAGGCACGAGCACGAGAGCGCAGCGTCTTTGCGCTCTATCAGGTCATCACGCAGGGGCTTGAGAGCACGGCCATGGTCAGCTATGCCGGCCTGCCGGACGACGACCGTTGGGCGCTCGCTTTTCATGTGGGCGGCATCGCCTACCCGGCGCCGACACCGGAGGCTTCAGCCCCGTTTGACGACCGCCTCGACATGAATAACCTTCAGCAGTTGGTGCAGAAGACGCCGGCGACACTCGCCGCGGAAGTTGGCGATATCCGTGCCAAGGCAATAATGGGCTATTTGCGTCACCACCCGCCGGTCGTCCCAGCGGCGTCTGGCGATCAGTGGGGCATCGTTCGTGCACGACTGAACGACACGGTCACCGCCTACCGGCGCGGCGATCATCTAGCAGCACGGGCAGCAGCGCTAGCAGCCTACCTGGACGGTTTTGAACCGTTGGAGCCCATCATCGCTGCGCGACAACCGGCCCTGATGCGGCAAGTCGAACAGGCGATGATGGCATTGCGCGGGAGCATCGACCGCAGTGCCTCAGCGGTTGAGGTTGAGGCACTGGCGCGCGATGTTTCTGTGTTGGTGGATCAGGCCGAAAATGCGCTTGCTGGCGCCGATGGCGGTGGCTGGTCAGCCTTTCTCGGGGCACTCACGATTCTGGTCCGCGAAGGATTGGAGGCGTTGCTGATCGTGATTGCCATGGTTGCGTTCCTGCGCAAGGCGGAACGGCGCGATGTTCTTCGGTACGTGCATGCCGGTTGGGTGGGTGCCCTTGCGGCAGGAGTGGTGACCTGGGTAGTCGCCACCTATGTCGTGAGCATCAGTGGTGCGCAGCGTGAGGTTGTTGAAGGGCTTTCCGGTTTGCTTGCCGCCGTGGTGCTGGTCAGTGTCGGCCTTTGGCTACATCAGAAGAGCCACGCTGGTCGCTGGCAGCAATACCTCAAGGAAAAACTCTCTCAAGCGCTGTCGCGACAATCGGCTTGGGTCCTGTTTGGGCTCAGCTTCGTTGCCGTCTATCGCGAGGTATTCGAGACGATTCTGTTTTACACCGCGATGTGGAATGAGCAAGGTGACAACCGCATGGTGATCGGTGGCTTCCTCACCGGAGTGCTGATCCTGGTCGGTGTGACGATCGCGGTGCTGCGTTTTTCGCGGCGACTGCCTATCGGTCAGTTCTTCTCGCTGAGTTCCTTGCTGATGGCAATCCTCGCAGTCGTGCTGACCGGAAAAGGTATCGCCGCGCTGCAGGAGGCCGGCTGGTTTGCTGTCGCGCCGGTCGCTTTTCCACGAATTGATTGGCTGGGCGTGTATCCGTCTGTGCAGGTGTTGACGGCGCAAGGCATCACGCTGGCAGCGCTGGTGGCGGGCTATCTGGTCAACAAACGCCTTGCGAGGACGTCGCAATCGAGCTCATCGGTATGAAAGGGATCGTCGTGCTGGGAACAGCAGGTGAGCGGGCGTGGCAAGCTGCAGAAATAGCGCGGCGAACAGGCGCGCGCGGTAGAGCGTTCTCGCGCTTAGTGCGGGCGCATATCCGCAACCAACGCATCACCAGGATGCAACTTAGATGCCATCTGGCCATGTTGCGCGTTGGCCGGTTGCAACGGGACGCGCGTGAAATCGTCGGTCAGTTCCCGCGCGACTTCGCTGCATTGTTGTTTTCGCGCATCGGGGGGGGCGGGCAGCGCAAGCGCCGGTGCGTTTCGACCGATACCTGTCCGCGGCGATCCGAACGCCGGCCCGCACAACGCGCCCACTGAGATTGTGTAACGCCAAGCCTCCACACTATGCTGACAACGATGTCTAATCTCCGCCCCTTCCGACTTGCATCGCTGCGCCGCGCTCCTGCGCTGGCGGGCTTCGTGCTGGTTGTGTTCCTGATGCGGATAGGGATCACGATGGCGTGTGAACCGCATGAGTTCGCCGAGCTGTTTGGCGGCAAGACTGAGCAGGTGCAGATCGCAGCGTCCGGTGAAGACAGCGATCGTGGGCCGCTCAACGACAACGCAGCGTCCGATCATTGCCGTCAGTGCAGTTGCCACCACGGCGTGACGTTGTCGTCACTGCCCGTCACCTTCACAGTCGTGACAGGGTCTACGGTCACAACCCTGGAAGACATTCCGCACACTGACGTGTCGCCCCAGCGCGAGCTCCGGCCTCCCATCGTCTGAACCCTGATCGTCACGATCCGGCGTGCGCCAGCACGTCGGGCTGCTTTCATTGTTCAGAGGAATATTTCCATGTGGTTTTTCTTGTTGCCGCGCGGTCGGCTGACCGTGCGTGCACGGCGTTGGCACGCCGTGCTGATGTTGAGTGCCTCCGCTATTTTTTCGTCCCCGCTGATGGCCGCGACGCCGGAACAGTTGTCCGATGCCGTACGCACGGCCTGGGCTGCACACCCCGCTGCCGCTGCGACCGAGCAGACGTTGGCGGCGGCACGCGCTCGCGCTGACGCCGCAGGGCGCCCCCTCTATAACCCGGAGATCGAGTTAGACGTCGACGACGAAGGTCAGGATCGGACGACTACCGCCGGCATCGGCATGACGCTGGACCTCTTTGGCAAGCGCGATGCGCGTGCCGCAGCCGGCGATGCAGCCCTCGCACTCGCCGAAGCGCAGGCCCACCTGCGCCGTGCCACGTTCACGCAGGCCTGGTTGCAAGGCTGGGCCGAACGCCAAGCCGCGCAGCATCGCGTGCAGCTCGGCGCGCAGCGCGTGGCCCTGGTAAAGCGCTTTGCCGAACTTGCCGACAAGCAGTTCGGTGTTGGCGACATCTCGTCGCTCGAGCGTGACCTCGCGCTGCTGGCGCGGGATCAAACGATGGCCGAGCAGGCGACGCTGCTGGCCGATGCAGCCGCAGCCGATGAAGCGTTTCGGGTCGTGGGCGGCCTGCCGGGGCGTGTGCCCGATTCGGGCACTGATGAAGTACCTCCGGCGCTGACGCTTGCCGACGAGAATCTCCGCGCCGTGCCCGAGCAGCGAATCGCGATGGCGCAGTCGCTGCAGGCCGAACGACTGGTGACGGTGGCGGCAAGCGAACGCCGCGCCGATCCGACGGTCCGCCTGCGCGCCGGCCAGGTGGATCTCGGCCCAACCAGCGACAACGTCATCGGGTTGACGGTGAGCGTGCCGCTCTTTGTCCGCAACAGCTATCGAGCCGAGGGCGTCGCGACGCAGGCCGACAGTGCGGCTGCGGCGGCCGAGCTGCAACTCGTATCGCTGCAGGTTGAGGCACGGGCCGAGCGCGCACGGGTGACGTACGCCTCGGTGCGCGACGCCTGGACACTCTGGGCGAAGAGCCCCGGGACAGACGTTGAGGCTCGAGCCGGCTTGCTGGAGCGCCTATGGCGCGCCGGTGAGATCAGTACCGCTGACTACCTGATCCAACTGCAGCAGACACTCGACACCGCACTCGCTGGCGCCGACCTGCAAGGCCGCGTCTGGCGGGCCTATGTCGATGCCCTGTACGCCACCGGGCAACTTGATGCCTGGGTCGGCTTCGAATCTTCTGCCTCCGAGGTGACCCCATGAATCGTTTTTCCACCGCGACCGCTTCTTTGCTGCTGGCCGCGATGCTTGCGTTGACCGCTTGCGGCGATGACGCAGAGCGTCCCGAAGGTGTGGCGGCAAAGCCTGCCGCTCAGGCCAAGGCCGAAGAACCGCATGCCGAAGAAGATGGCGATGAACATGATGACGAGCACGCCGGCGAAGACGTCGATGAGCATGGCGAGCAAGGGATGGAACCCATCCGCATGAACGCTGAAGCGATGCAGGCAGCCGGTATCCGCGTTGCGGCGCTGGCACCGGCGGCGCTGCGCGAAGAACTGCGGGCACCCGGCGAAGTCGTCGACAACGCCTACGGCACTACGCTGATCACACCTCGCGTCGAAGCGCTGGTGGTGCGCCGGCACGCCAAGCTTGGCGACGAGGTCAAGGCTGGCGCGCCGCTGGTGACGCTGTCGTCCGTGGAAGTCGCTACCGCCCAGGGCACCTTGTCGATCGCTGAGCAGGACTGGAAGCGCGTGCAGGCGCTGGGTAAGGAGGCGGTGTCGGGCCGTCGCTACAGCGAAGCGCAAGTCGCCGTCGAGCAGGCCCGTGCCACAGCACGCGCGTACGGGCTGGAACCGGGCGCGAAGGGGGCGGCCAACGGCGAGTTCACGCTGCATGCGCCGCATGCCGGACGCCTCACTGAAGATGCATTCGTCGTTGGTGAGCGCATCGAGCCGGGGCGAACACTCTTCCGGCTGGTCGACGAATCCATCGTTTGGGTCGATGCGAAGTTGCCCGCGGACGCGGCCCGCCGTGTCGCGGTCGATAGTCCTGCACGCGTTGTGCTCGGCGACGTGACCTTGCCGGGCAAGGTCGTTCAACGCGCCCACCGCACGGCCGAGAACACGCGCAACGCGCTGGTTCGCATCGAGGTGGCCAACACGGGCGATCAGCTGCATGGTGGTGACTACGTCGAGGCCTATCTCGACGCTGGCGGCGAAGCCGAGCCGCAGCTCGCAGTACCGACCGATGCACTGCTGCAGCTCGAAGGCGAGACGATCGTGTTCCGCCAGGACGAGGACGGCACGTTGACGCCCGTCGCGGTCCGAGTCGGCGCCGTCGTCGGCGGCAGGACCATCGTGCTCGATGGCCTGGCCGCGGGCAATGCCATCGTCGTCGAGGGCGCGTACGCGCTCAAGGCGCAAATGCTTAAGTCGCAATTAGGGGAAGGTCATGCGCATTGACGGCTTGATCTTTTCAACGCGAGGTGCGTCATGCTGAACCGCTTGGTCGAACTCTCGTTGCGTTACAAGTTTCTGGTGCTGATCATCTTCGGTGTTGTCGCATTTCTCGGCGCACGTGCCGTCCGCGACGTGCCGATTGATGCCTTCCCCGACGTCACCCCAGCACAGGTCAATATCTACACGGAGTCACCCGGTCTGGCGGCGGAAGATGTCGAGCAGTTGTTGACCTTCCCGGTCGAGTCGGCGATGGCAGGCCTGCCAAAGGTGCAGGAGATCCGTTCGGTCAGCCTGTTCGGACTGTCCTATGTGTCCGTCTATTTCGAGGACGACATGGACATCTACTTTGCCCGCCAGCTCGTCAACGAACGGCTGCAGGAAGTCGGCGACCGATTACCCGAAGGCTACGGCAAGCCGAGCATGGGCCCGAACAGTTCGGGACTCGGCCAGGTGTTCTGGTACACCGTCGAGCGGGCGCCGGGGGTCTCCAGCGCGCAGATCACGGACATGGACCTGCGCACCTGGCAGGACTGGACGCTGCGTCTGATCCTGCGCACGGCGCCGGGCGTGGACGATGTCACCTCATGGGGTGGTGGCGAGCGCGAGTACCAGGTGCGCATTGATCCACAGCGGTTGTATGCCCGTGGGCTCGGCTTCGCCGACGTGATCAATGCGCTCCCTGCCAACAATGGGCAGGTCGGCGGCAATGTGATGGACGTGGGCCGCGAGCAGTATCTGGTGCGTGGCCTCGGCCTCCTCACCTCGGCCGAGGATATCGGCGGCATCGTGCTCAAGGCCGAGGATGGCGTACCGGTTTACATCCGCGACATTGGCCGTGTGATCGAATCCCCGGCGCCACGCTTCGGCGCGGTCACGCGTGATGGCGAGGAAGTCGTGCTCGGCATGGCGCTGTCGCGGATTGGCGAGAATGCCAAGGAGGTGGTCGAGGCGGTGAAGACCAAGCTCGCGACGGTCAGCAATGCGCTACCCGAGGGCATGATCGTCAAGCCGATCTACGAGCGTACCGATCTCGTCAACAAAGCGGTCGGTACCGCGACGCGAGCATTGATCGAAGGTTCCATCCTCGTGGCCGTGATTCTGTTCTTGTTCCTCGGGGAGCTGAGATCGGCCTTGGTCGTGATCGTCACGTTGCCGCTTGCGATGCTGATCGCCTTCATTGGCATGGGCCAATTCGGACTTTCGGCGAACCTGATGTCGTTGGCGGGTCTTGCGATCGGCATCGGCATGATGGTGGATGGCGCGGTGGTGATGGTCGAGAACGCGTTCCGGATCATGGCCGAGCGACAGGCGCATGGCGAGAAAGTGGACCGTACGTCGGCCGTATTGGCGGCCGCCAAGGAAGTCGCCAATCCCATCTCGTTTGCGATCCTGATCATCATCGTCGTGTTCCTGCCGCTGTTCAGCCTCGAAGGACTGGAAGGAAAGCTCTTCAAGCCCATGGCGTTCAACATCGCGTTCGCGATGGGCGGCTCGCTGCTCTTGAGCTTAACGCTGATCCCGGTTCTGGCGTCGATGATACTCAAGCCCAAGGAGGAGAAAGACACGTGGTTGGTTGCCCGGCTCAAGCGCGGCTACCGGCCGATGCTCGATGCCGCGTTGGGGCGAAAGAAGGTCGTGGTGATCAGTGCCGTCGTCGCCCTGATCGGCAGCCTCGCGCTGTTTCCGTTCCTCGGCAAGGAGTTCATGCCGCAGTTGCAGGAAGGCTCGATCATGTGGCGCGTGACCGGGATTCCGTCGACCTCACTCGACGAGTCGATCCGTACCAGCAAGGCGATTTCCGACGCCTTCAAGAAGTTCCCGGAGGTCGAAACGACACTCGCGATGATCGGTCGCGCCGAGAAGGGCGAGACTGCCGACGTCAACTACATGGAGATCTATACGGCGTTGACCCCGGAAGACGAGTGGGAATCCGGCCGCACCATCAAACAGCTCGAAGACGACATGCAGGAGACGCTTGAGACGGTGGTGCCGAACGTGGTGCCCGGCTACACCCAGCCGATCCAGATGCGTGTGGAGGAACTGATCTCGGGGGTGCGCGCCACGCTGGCGCTGAAACTCTATGGCGAAGATCTGAATGAGCTCGATCGGATCAGCGCCGAGATCAAGCCCGTACTCGCTGGCATCGCCGGCGTGGCCGACCTGTCCCTGGAAGCGAACGTGGGCAAGCCGCAGATTCGCATCGAGGTGGATCGTGAAGAGCTGGCCCGGCACGGCATGAATGCCGAAGACGTGCTCACCATCGTGCGCAATGGTCTCGGTGGCGAGCCGGTAAGCGTGCTGCTCGATGGGGTCAAGCGCTTCGACATCGCCGCGCGCCTGGATGATGAGACCCGCGATTCGGTGGAATCGCTGCGGCGAATTCCGCTGAAGGCGGCGTCCGGCGCGCTGGTGCCCTTGTCGGAGGTGGCCAACGTCACGGTGGCAGAGGGCTATTCCTTCGTGCGCAGGGAGCAACTGCAACGCTACGCGGTGATCCAGATGGACGTACGTGGCCGCGACGTCGACGGCTTCGTCAAGGAGGCCGGTGCCGCGATCGCCGCGCAGGTGAAAATGCCGCCCGGCTATTGGGTCGAGTGGGGGGGCGCGTTCGCGAACCAGCAGCGGGCGCTGGCCAAGTTGAGCCTGATCGTACCGATCACGATCTTCTTTATCTTCGTGCTGCTGTATACCGCGTTCAACTCGATCAAGTTCGCGGCGCTGATCCTGGCCAACGTGCCGTTCGCGACGATTGGCGGGCTGCTCGCGCTGTTCGTCACTGGTCAGTACCTGTCGGTGCCATCGGCGATCGGGTTCATCGCGGTGTTTGGTGTCGCCATGCTCAACGGCATCGTGCTGGTCACCTTCCTCAACGAGCAACGCGAACGTGGACTCTCGATCCGTGAGGCCGTGGTGCAAGGCACCGCGCTGCGTCTGCGACCGGTGCTCATGACGGCGAGCGTCGCGATCCTCGGCCTGGTGCCGATGTTGATCTCCAGCGGCGTCGGCGCGGAAACCCAGCGGCCCCTTGCGACGGTGGTGGTCGGTGGCCTGATCAGTTCGACCTTTTTGACGTTGATCCTGCTGCCCGTGCTCTACGAGTGGCTGGAAACCCGCGCCGAACGACGCGCCCAGGAGGCCACGCCATGAAACGCATCACTGCCTTGCTGCATGCCCATCGCATGAGCGACATCGTCCACGCGCTGGAAGCTTTGGGTGAACGCCGGATCAGTATCGTCCACTCGACCGGCCTGTTACGTGCTTCCAGCGCCCGCGAGCAGGACTATTCGGTCCAACTTGGGGAACGGGTGACACAGGAGATCCAGTTGGACGTGTTCTGTGAGGCAGACCGTGTCGAAGACATCGTGGCGCTGCTTCGGCAACACGGTCGAACAGGCCCACACAACTCCGGATGGATATTCGTGTCCGCGGTTGAGCAAGGGATACCGATCGCAGATCCAGCCGGCTGAAGCATCCGGTGCGACGGCCGCAATGCCGCCGCACGACGCCATGATCAACATGGGCGTGCCGCGAACGATCGTGGCACCCCCTGAGGAATCTTTAATGAAGCAAGAACCGCACCCACCGGAAAAGGATTCGAGCGGTCACACGCACGCGCATGAACATGGCGCTGCGTTGGGTGGTCGCGCCGAAATCATACTGTCCCTGCTATGTGGCGCATTGTTGTTGAGTGGTTGGTTACTGGATCGCACGATGGACGACAGCAGCCGCTGACCCTGGCTGCTGTTCGTCGGCGCCTATGCGGCGGGCGGCTACTACACGCTGCGCGAGGCCATCGAAAACCTCATGGCATGGCAATTGAAGATCGACAGCCTGATGCTGGTGGCCGCGATCGGCGCGGCCGCGTTGGGCGAATGGGCCGAGGGCGCGCTGCTGCTGTTTCTCTTCAGCCTGGGCCACGCACTGGAAAACTATGCGATGGGCCGTGCCAAGCGCGCCATCGAGGCGCTGGCGCAATTGCGTCCCCAAACCGCGCTGGTGCGACGCGGTACCGAGGTGGTGGAAGTGCCTGTCGAAAACTTGCAGATCGGTGACATCGTCGTCGTCAAACCCGACGAGCGCATCGCGGCCGATGGCTTCGTGGTGCTGGGCGAGAGCAGCATCGATCAGTCCGCCATCACCGGCGAAAGCGTACCGGTCGACAAACGGGCGGTCGCCGATCCGGTGGCCGCCAGGCTCAAGGCCGATGCGGTATCGGCCGAGCACCGCGTCTTCGCCGGCACCATCAACCAGGAGCGCTTGATCGAAATCGAGGTCAGCCGGCACGCCGACCAGAGCACGTTATCGCGCGTGGTCGAACTGGTGCGCTCGGCCGAGGCACAGAAGTCACCGACTCAGGTATTCACCGATCGGTTCCAACGTATCTTCGTACCAGCCGTGCTCGGGCTGGTGGTGGTGCTGTTGTTCGCTGGCGTCGTTATCGATGAACCCTTCGGCGCGACGTTCTATCGGGCCATGGCGGTACTGGTGGCAGCCAGCCCCTGTGCGTTGGCGATCTCGACACCGAGCGCGGTACTCAGCGGCGTAGCCCGCGCGGCCCGCGGCGGCGTGTTGATCAAAGGCGGCGCGCCGCTCGAACTCCTGGGCACACTGCACGCGCTCGCGTTCGACAAGACCGGCACGCTGACTGAAGGCAGGCCGCGAGTCACCGATGTGCTGGCCGCCAATGGAGTAACCGAAATCGAGCTGCTACAAGTCGCCGTCGCGGTGGAACGGCTGAGCGACCATCCTCTGGCGGCGGCGGTCGTGCGCGATGGCGGCGAGCGTCTGGGACCGACGCCGCCGTCGGTCGCGACGAGTCTCGAAAGCCTGACCGGCAAAGGCCTGCGGGCAACAGTCGATGGTGCCCAGGTTCATCTTGGCAAGAAGAGCCTCTTCACCGAGATAGGGGGCGCCGGCATTCCCGACGCCTTGATGGCCGGCATCGTGGCACTGGAAACCGAGGGCCGCACCGTCTTCGTCGTGCGGCACGGCGAGCGGTATCTCGGCGCAATCGGGCTGATGGACACGCCGCGCGCGGCCGCACCTGCCGTGATCGAGAAGTTGCGCGCGCTCGGCATGACCCAACTCGTCATGCTATCGGGCGACAACCAGCGTGTCGCTGATGCGGTCGCACGCAGCGTCGGCATCGATCGGGCGTTCGGCGATTTGATGCCAGAAGACAAAGTCCGAGCCATCCAGAAGCTGCGAGCAGATGGCGAAGTCGCAATGGTCGGCGATGGCGTCAACGATGCGCCGGCGCTGGCCAGCGCCTCCGTCGGCATCGCGATGGGTGCGGCGGGTTCCGATGTTGCCCTCGAAACCGCCGATGTCGCTCTCATGGCCGACAATCTCGATCACCTTCCTTTCGTCGTTGGTCTGAGCCGGCAGACGCGGCGCATCATCCGTCAGAACCTGTGGGCGAGTCTGGGCATGGTTGCGCTCCTGGTACCGGCGACAATCTTCGGCATGCGGATGGGCGTGGCGGTGCTCTTTCATGAAGGATCGACGCTTCTGGTGGTCGCCAACGCGCTTCGACTCCTCGCCTATCGAGGGCGCACATGACGGCTCGCCACGCGTCGCGGCGACAAGGCACAGACCAGTCATCGTGACGTTGGGCTATGTCGGGTTTTGCGTGCATCGGGCACAGGCGGCGCAAGTGAATGCCTTCCGCGAACTGGCGCGCCTCATCGGTATGCTGGCGCTCGACGCGACATCGGTGCCAGTCATTCTGCAGCGGGTCGCCATGTTCGATATTGTGGGACCATTTTCTGAGGAACGCAGGCGATGGACGGGACGGCGAAACGTGCAGAGACGTATGCGAACGCGCTGGAACTCGGGCTCGCCGACTACGCCTGGCAGGACGTGCCGATCGGCACGTGGCGCGCACGCCTCGACTTCAAGGCCTGGGGAAAGGGTTCGGGCCTGTCCCTGATTTGCTGCTTTACGGCGCTCGACAGCGGCGCCAAGTACCGCCTGACGGCCTACGACAACCACGACACCGGTACCGCTTTGAGCCGGCCGACGTGCGACCGAACGCCTAATTCAGATCGGGATGCAGCAAGGCATTACGACCCTGATTCGCGCACTCTTCGTTGCCACAGGGATCACCGCTCAGCGCCGCCATCAACGCCGGCAGTCGGTCACGCTCCGCAACCACGGCCAGACTGCTGGCCAGAGAAGTCTGCTCCTTGCATGTGCAGCTACGCAACGCGGAACTTCCCACAGCCACTGCCTCGTAGCGATCAACCTCGCCATTCCTGCACCACCTCACTTCATCGGGCGGCTGCCCGAAACGATCGCATAGCTTGTTCCTGCAATAGTTGTGCTGCAAACTGTCGACGGTGGGCGGCACTCTCGGCCGGCTTCGTTGTGAGACCTTTGTGGACAAGAAAAAACCCCTGAATTGCTCCAGGGGTTGTAGCGTGAACCTAGGTTCGACTTCAACATATGGACCGAACGCCTAGGCCATCCAATGCATTTGGCACAGTCGGGTAAGTCGGAAATGACGAACAAGCATTGTGAGACGATAGCCGCTCCGATTCATGTTACACAATCGCGATTGTGCGGTAATGGCTCACGTGAGTCCCGTCGCCGACCGGCGCCCGCCTCAATGTCAAGCGCAGAATTTTGATTCATATCAAAGGAATCGCGAGCGCGTTGCATTATGCTTCGGGTCATGACGCTCTTTCGCCGCCGCCGCTTGCGCACTTCCCTATCGCTGTTGGCGATGTGGGCGTTGCTTTGGTCGCAACTGGTGTTGGCCGCTCATCCGGCCTGCGATGCCGCAATGATGCTCCGTGCGCAGGCAAAGAGTGCGGCGCAGGAACATTGTCATGACCGCAGTGACGCGACTAAGACGACTGCGGACGATCATGCCGGTGGGGCACTCTGTAAGTCACATTGTGGCCGGAGCGATCTCAGTTCTGACGTCACCCGCCTACCCGATCTGCCGGCAATGCCTGCAGTGGCATGGGTACCGTTGCTTTCCGTCGCGTCGCTGCCAACACTTGGTCAAACGACGTTTCATCCGGCGCCGCTCGGTGCTTGGCATCGACCGACACGACATCCTGCCAGCGTCCTGCTGATCTAAGTCTCGGATCTTCTGCTGAGTAACCTCGACCGACAGGTCGAGGCAATTGCGCGCGTTTTCTGATGCCGCGCCCCTGCCCTGCGATCGATCTTGAATCGATGGCCCCAGGACAATACTCATGATCCATTTTCCGAGAACGACCCGCGGCGGCCAAATGGCGTCAGCGGTCCGAGGGCCAGCGCGAGTGCTATTGGCCTTCAGCCTGGTGATGACGGGACAAGCGCCCGCGACCGAGGGTTTGGCACCTGGCGCCGACCTGTCCTCTATTCACCACTGGCTACTTAAACACAATCCGGAGTTGCGCGCCCAGCAGGCTGAACTCGAAGCAGCTCAGGCGCGCATCTTACCCGCTGGCGCCTTGCCAAACCCAATGGTCGGGCTGGAACTAGAGGGCATCGATCCCAGTGGACTAAGCCTAGCGCCCGCTCAGGTCGGCAGTAGCACCTGGAGGATACGCCAGAACATCCCCCTTTGGGGCAAGCGCGAGCTGATGCGAAGCGTTGCCAAGAGTGAGGCGGGCGCCATCGAGTCGGCGCGTGCCCGAACCATTCTGGAATTGCTGGCAAGTGCTGACCAAGCGTACGTGCGCTTTTGGCAGGTGGACGAAACCATCGCCGTAGTTGATCGGCTGATTGGCTTGCTCGATCAGATGGGCGAGGTTGCCCAAGCGCGCTATGCGCTGGGCGTTGCCGCGCAACAGGATGCCATTCGCGCGCAAGTGGCCCGAACTCAGATGCAAGCGGAGCGGATTGAGAGACTGGCCATGCGTGAGGACGCCGCAGCCATGTTGAATGCGGTATTGGGCCGCCCCGCCGACGCGCCCCTGCGGCGACCGCAGTCCGCGCCAGAGTTTGCCTTGCCGGTAGCGACCTTGAAAGAGGCCCTGACTCTCGTTCGCGAAGGCCAGCACCCTGCCGTGAGGTCGCAGCGCGCCATGGCCGCTGCAGCGAGCCAAGCTGCGGAATGGCAGCGCCGCCAACGCTACCCTGACCTCAGTTTGGGTCTCGGTGCAATGCAAGTCGGAAACCGTATTGAAGGTTACGAGTTGATGATCGAGTTGGAGGTACCACTGCAGCGTCGTGCGCTCCATGAGCGCGAACATGCTGCGGCGCGCGCACGCGATGCGGCGGATTTGCGAGTTGAAGCCACGCTGACCGAGTTGCAAGGTCAATTGGGAGTTGCTTGGTCTGTCTGGGACAGCGCGCGATCACGTCGCCAATTAATTGAGCAGACCTTGTTGCCGCAAACCCAGGCGAACTTTGACTCCGCGCTGGCCAGCTACCGGGTCGGAGATGTCGATTTCAGCACCCTCTTAGAAGCCTTGGAAGCCTGGCAAGGCGCCGATTTGGCGCGCTTAGATGCTCGGCGCGATGAACTATCAGCAGCCGCGTCCTTGCGTTCGCTGCTTGGGAGCAACTCATGAGCACATGGATGAAATTCATCTTGGCATTGTCGCTTGCCATTGCACTGACGGGAGCCTGGTGGCTGGGTCGATTCAGTGCGGGATCGACGGCGCCGGCAGCCGCATCCGTCGATCCGACAGATGCGCGCGACATCCTGTATTACCGCAATCCGATGGGATTGGCCGACACGTCTGCCGTACCCAAGAAGGACAGTATGGGTATGGATTACATCCCGGTCTATGCGGATCAAGCGCCGATGGCGCCGGGAAGCGTCGCGTTGACCCCGGAGAAAGTGCAGAGGCTCGGCGTACAAACAGCGCCCGCGACCAGAACCAGGCTCGCACAAACTGTCCGCGCGAGTGCCACCGTTGAGGTAGACGAAACCAAACAGTTTGTGGTGGCACCGCGCTTTGAGGGCTGGATCGAAACCTTGTATGCCAATCAAACGGGCTTGGCCGTCAAACGCGGCCAAACCCTGGCGGCGCTGTACAGTCCTGAATTGTTCGCCGCACTTGAAGAGGCGCGCATTGCCGAAGCCGCTGCCGCCAAGCTCGATGCAACGGATCCATCCAGCGCCGCGACCATGCGCCGTCTTCGCGATGCCTCGCGGACCCGCCTGAGCAATTGGCAGGTGAGCGACGCCGCCTTAGACGCAGCTGGCAAAGGCCGCTTACTGCTGAAAGCACCCGCCAATGCTGTGGTGGTCGAGAAGCTCGTGGTTCAAGGTGACCGATTTGAACCAGGGCAGACGATTTTGCGTCTGGCTGACTTATCGACGGTCTGGGTCGTCGCAAACGTACCCGCCGGCCAACTAGGAAGATTGGCCGTTGGCGATGCCGCCACCTTCACGACACCCAGTGCGCCTGGTCGCGAGTTTGCAGGTCAAGTCACATTTTTGGAGCCGATTTTGGATCGTGCCAGCCGGAGCGTTCGGGTTCGCATTGCCCTGGCGAATGCTGATGGAGTGTTGCGACCGGGGTTGTTCGGTGATGCGTTGCTGACTAGCACCCCGGGGGAACCATCGATTGTCGTGCCGCGTTCGGCGATTCTGGACAGTGGAACGCGGCAGATCGCTCTGGTCGAGGTGGGTCCGGGTCGCTTCGAGCCACGTGAGGTCCGTCTCGGTGCACGCAGTGGCGATCGTGTCGCCGTCCTGGATGGGCTGCGGGACGGCGAGACCGTGGTCACCTACGGAAACTTCCTGATCGATGCGGAGAGCAATCTCGGCGCGGCCATGCAGGGCATGTCGCATGGTGCCCAATCGGCCGTCGATACAGGGGCCGAGACCAATCACAGCGGCCATGACGACACGGCTTCGGCAACCAAGGGTAATGCCACGCGCGATGCAGCAGATCAGGGGACACCGAGTCCCGCGCACAGCAATCACGGGGAGGCGAACTAACCATGTTGGCACGCTTGATTGAGTGGTCCGCCCGAAATGTCTTCCTGGTGGTCGTGATGACCCTTGCAGTCACCGCTTTGGGAACATATGCGGTGATTCGAACGCCGCTGGACGCGCTGCCTGATTTATCCGATGTGCAGGTGATCGTGTTTACCGAAGTGCCTGGGCAGGGTCCGCAGGTGGTGGAGGACCAGGTCACCTACCCGCTCACGACCGCTATGTTGGCGGTCCCTCGCTCCAAGGTGGTGCGCGGCTTCTCGTTCTTTGGTGCCTCGTTTGTCTACGTGATCTTTGAAGACGGCACTGACCTGTACTGGGCGCGATCACGCGTCCTGGAATATTTGAACTTCGCCTCGAAGAAATTGCCTGCGGGCGTCACACCGACACTCGGACCGGATGCGACGGGGGTCGGCTGGGTCTATCAATACGTACTGGAGGGTGATCAGCAGTCACTAGATCAACTTCGGGCTATTCAAGACTGGTATGTGCGCTACCAGATGACCAAGGCCCCAGGCGTCGCGGAAGTCGCCAGCATTGGCGGGTTTGTCCGCCAATACTCGGTCACCATCGATCCCGGTCGGTTGCGACAACACGGCATTGCGCTGAGCGAAGTCATGGCAGTCATCGCGCAGAGTAATCGCGATGTCGGTGGGCGCGTGGTGGAACTGTCCGAGACCGAATACATGGTGCGCGGCCGCGGTTACTTGCGCGGCATTGCTGATCTCGAACAACTGGTTGTCAAGGCGGAAAATGGCGCCCCCGTCAAAATAGGCGATCTGGCTCGCGTTGAGTTGGTTCCCGATGAACGCCGGGGCGTTGCCGAGTTGAATGGTGAAGGCGAAGCCGTGGGCGGCATTGCGATCGCCCGCTACGGCGAGAATGCGCTTTCGGTGATCCACGGGCTGCGCCAGAAGTCGACTGAAATTGCGGCTGGCTTGCCTGAGGGTGTCAGTCTCAAAGCCGTTTATGACCGCTCCGACTTGATTCACCGCGCCATCCGCACCTTACGTTCCACCCTACTTGAAGAGAGTCTGATTGTCGCCCTGGTCTGCGTGGTCTTTCTGTTCCACGCCAGGAGTGCACTCGTCGCCATTGTCATGCTACCGATTGGCGTCCTCATTGCCTTTTTGGCCATGCGGTTCCTCGGCATGAATTCGAACATCATGAGCCTGGGCGGCATTGCCATAGCCATCGGGGCCATGGTGGACGCCGCTATCGTGATGATCGAAAACGCCCACAAGCACATAGAGCGCGACGATGGCAGTAAGCCCCGACTGCAATTGATTATCGATGCTTGCCAGGAAGTCGGGCCGGCGCTCTTCTTCAGTCTGCTGATCATTACCGTGTCGTTTCTGCCGGTGTTTGCTTTGGAGGCTCAGGAAGGACGCCTATTCCATCCGCTCGCCTTCACCAAGACCTTTGCCATGGCGGGTGGCGCGCTGCTCTCTGTCACCTTGGTCCCGGTGCTGATGCTGCTGTTCGTCCGGGGCAATATTTTGCCAGAGGCCAAGAACCCAGTGAATCGATTCTTGATCGCCTTGTACCGACCGGTTATTGCCCTGGTCCTGCGCCACAAAATTGCCACAGTAGTAGCTGCACTAATTGTTTTGGCAGCCAGCACTTGGCCCGCCAGCCGACTGGGTAGTGAGTTCATGCCAACGCTCAATGAAGGCACTCTGCTCTATATGCCGGCTTCGCTGCCTGGCATGTCGGTGACCAAGGCCGCTGAACTCTTACAGCAGCAAGATCGCATCATCAAGTCATTTCCCGAGGTGGAGTCAGTGTTCGGCAAAGCGGGACGCGCACTGACAGCGACGGATCCGGCGCCTTTGGAAATGTCCGAAACGGTCATCAACTTGAAGCCCGAAGACCAATGGCGACCGGGCATGACGGTGGACAAGCTCATCGCCGAAATGGATCGCGCCCTGAAATTCCCAGGCGTTGCGAACTCTTGGACCATGCCGATCAAGGCTCGCACTGACATGTTAGCGACCGGCATTCGAACGCCAATCGGGATCAAGGTGTTCGGAACTGATTTAGAGCAAATGGAGCAGGTCGCTCGGCAAATCGAGGCAACGGTCCGCAGTGTACCTGGGACAACCAGTGCCTATGCCGAGCGTCTGACGGGTGGCTTCTACTTGGACATCGAACCCCGCCTCGAACAGTTGGCACGCTACAACTTGCCGGTCGGCGAAGTCCAAGACGTAATCGCGGCCGCACTTGGCGGCGAGATGGTTACGACCACGGTGGAAGGACGCGAACGCTTCGGCGTGATCGTACGCTACCCGCGCGAATTGCGCGACAGCCCGGAGACTATTGCGCAGCAAGTGCTGGTTCCGACCATGAGCGGCGCGCAGATTCCCCTCGGTGAATTAGCGGACTTGCGTATTCGTAAGGGTGCCCCCTCGATTCGTACCGAGAACGCCCTGCTCTCCGCCTACATCTATGTCGACACGCGCGAGGCCGACCTCGGCGCGTACGTGCGATCGGCCCAGGCTGCCGTTGCACAGAGTGTGGTGTTCCCGCCGGGCTCCTATGCGACTTGGAGTGGCCAATACGAATACATGCAGCGCGCCATCGCGAAGATGAAAATCGTCGTGCCGCTGACCCTGGCCATCATCTTCTTGCTGTTGTATCTCAATTTCCGACGCGTCACAGAGTCCTTGATCGTCATGTTGTCCGTGCCGTTTGCGTTGGTCGGTGGCATCTGGCTGATGTGGTCGCTGGGCTACAACCTCAGCGTTGCGGTGGCAGTGGGCTTCATTGCCTTGGCAGGTGTTGCCGCCGAGACCGGGGTGGTGATGCTCATCTATCTCGATCATGCCTTGGCCGCTCGCGCGGCGCGACGCCGCGAACACGGCGAATCATTGTCCCCTGCGGACCTGACCGATGCAATTGTCGAAGGCGCGGTCGAGCGCGTGCGACCTAAAATGATGACGGTCGTCGCGATCATGGCGGGCCTGCTTCCGATCATGTGGAGTTCGGGCACCGGCTCAGAAGTGATGCGCCGAATTGCAGCGCCCATGGTCGGCGGCATGGTGTCCTCCACGATCCTCACGCTGGTCGTGATTCCCGCCATTTACGCACTAGTCAAACGACGCGCTCTGTTTGGTTCCGCATCGAACAGTCCGGCCCGACCGCAGGTTCCCGACCACAGGAGGACGCATGAGTCACCCTGACTTGAGTCGACTCACAACGGGCTACTGCCGTTGTCATTGCGGTCAATCGCTCAAATTGATCTCGCTAGGCCTTGTCAGCACGACTGATGAGTTGCCATTCCACGCACCAACGCGAGCTATCGGGCTGCTTCCAATCCGATCTCACACGTCTGTTGCCGTTCGCAGTTACTGGCGGACGCGCAATCCATCGCCCTGATGCCTGAGGAGAACCTATGTTACGTCTACGATTAGCCATCCTACTGATCGCGCTGCCGACACCGATCCCGGGGCTCGCACAAACGCCCGCGGCCGCCGAACGCCGCGCGACGCGCAACGAGTATTCAGAAGCAATGCAGTTGCATATCGCAGGCTACGCCGATGTCACGTACGTCGATACGAGAGGCGTTGGCGGCAGCCTGGGTACCGTGACTCTGGCGCCGATCTTGCATGCCCAATTCGGCGATCGCTTTCTGCTCGAAGCAGAATTGGAAATGGAAATGGACGACCGTGGTGAGCAGGAGACGGCTTTGGAATACGCCGCGCTCAATTGGCTGCTGACCGACCGTCAAGCCATTGTCGTCGGCAAGTTTCTCAGTCCAGTCGGGTATTTCTTTCAAAACCTGCACCCGTCCTGGATCAACAAGCTGGCCGCCGTGCCAGTGGGTTTTGGTCACGGCGGCGCGGCACCACTCACCGATGTTGGCGTCCAATGGCGTGGCGGCGCCACCCTCTCGGACTCACACCAACTCAACTATGCACTGTATTACGCCAATGGTCCAAGGCTAGGCCTGGAGGGAATGGACGATCTGGATCTCGACGTCGAAGGCTCGATGATCAACCGCGATGGTCGACGTGTTTGGGGTGGGCGTGTCGGATGGTTACCCGATCCGAGACTGGAACTCGGCGTGTCGATGGCCCGAGGTGAGGTGATCCTTGATCCCGGCGATCAATCGGCGTCTGAAGAACCCAGTCGGGCTTACCGGGTTGATGGAATGGATGTCGCCTGGCGACCACTGCCACGCATCGATCTGCGCGGGGAATGGATCCGACAGCAGGTTAGCGGTGCGTCGTCGAGCTTGGTTCCCGATGCTGCCACCTGGCGGGCCTGGTACCTGCAGGGTGGCTACCACTTTGGTAGCGACCGTTGGGAGTCGGTGCTCCGGTTTGGGGACTCGGTTTCGCCGCACGGAGAATCGACCTTTCAACAAATGGCCGTTGGTCTGAACTATCTGATCCAACCCCAGACCCAGCTGAAACTCAGCTGGGAATTCAACAGCAGTGACGACGCCGACGCGGCAGCCGACCGTCTACTGCTTCAGCTTGCTCACGGTTTCTAAGGAGATCAAATATGTTGCAACTTTCTCTGATACCTCGGGTTGTGGCGCCTTGGCTAGGTATTCCCTTCGCATTGGCGACTGCCCTCGCTCCACAGATCGGGCTCGCTGCAGACGGCAAGGCTCTATTTGAAGCGACGTGTATCGCCTGCCACGGCGCTACCGGCCAAGGCACCATTCCGGGCGTCCCAGACCTCAAACCACGGATGACCAAATCGGACAAGGAACTCATCCGCAGCATTCTGGATGGTTTTCAGACATCCGGCTCGCCCATGGCCATGCCCGCAAAAGGCGGCAATCCCAAGTTGACTGAGGCCGATGCCCAAGCACTCGTCACCTACCTTCGTCAGTTGACCACGACTTCATCGCCCCCGCCGGATCCCGCGCCGGCGTCCGACTCCCAGACCGTCCCCGCGGAGGCGGGGCTCCCGGCGGGGGCGACCCCCATTCGCGCACTCTCTGACGCTGCATTGTTCGCACGCGGCGCCAAGGCGTGGGCGGAAACCTGCGCTCGCTGCCATGCGATGCGCGATCCAAAGGACTTGACCGACGCGCAGTGGACGGTCGCGGTCACCCACATGCGATTGCGTGCCGGACTGGACGGTCAAACAGCTCGCGAGATCACAGACTTTTTGACCAGCAGCAATTGACCTTTGCTCAGGCCATTCAACCTCATCAGGAGAAAATCCATGAATCCGAATTCCGTTGTGTCCCGCTGGACATCGCAAAAGCGTATACGAGGGCTTGTGTCGTCCCTTGCGCTTGTCTTAATCGTCGCTCTGACTGTCGCCTCAGCGGCCGCCGCTGACACGCCTGGCCTCCTGCATCGCGTCCTGATGCGGGGCCAAATTCTTGAAAAAGAAAACGGGACCCTGGTGGTGTGCATCGGCAAGCAGGATGGCGCCCAAGTGGGCCAGGAACTCGACGTGATTCGACATGTTCGCACGGTCGCCAACCCGAAGCAGCACGGCAAACGCTTTCTCCGCAAGGAAGTCGGTCGGGTCCGGATTACCAGCCTGTTCGACGAACACTACGCCACGGCTGAACTGCTGGATGGCAGCGCGCGGGTCAATGATAGCGTTGAATTGATCGACAAGTAAGCGATTGCGCCACCTCGCCGCCGGTCGCTGGCGGCGGGGCAAGGCCTCTCCGGGGGCAAGCGCTCGGACGGCGGATGCGGCAGTGACTGATGCTGCCAGGCAACCGCTGGACGACGTCAATTGCTGGCGACACTCGAGATCCTGATCCGGTGCTTGCAAGCGTCGGGGTTTCTGGTTCGCGCTAGACTTGTTTCGGGTATTGAGGGATCAATTGGCAATGGTGATCGCATGATGTTCAAGACGATGTTTGGGGAAATCGAGCAGCGCCTGCCCGATTACGCCCTGTGTGCCCGCGCGTTGCTCAAGACCGTGCCGCTCGCGCTTTCGGTGCAATTGCTCATTAACCTGTTTGACTGGTCGCCGACATCGCGTTCCCGGCTCATCTTGCAGGGCCTGATCTTGCTATTGGTGCTGCCATTTGCGTTTAGCCCGATCTTGGTGTCAGTTTTCGCGTGGATTACGGCGCGCCGAGATGCACTGTTCTATCAGATACTGGCTGCCTTCGTGTTCGCAATAATCCCGCTCTGGCTGTATGCCACGGCCAGTCGCCTGATTGCGGACCTCACGGGCGTCGATCCCGCTGTCTTTGATTCAGCACCCTATTTGCTCGGCCTCTTCCTGGCGCCAAGTCATGTGTTACTGGCTTGGGCGGCCTATTATCTCGAAGTCGCAGGCATGCTGGCCATCATGATTCCCGTTGCCATCCTCATGCTGCTGCTGGTGAAACCATGGCACGGCAAGGCGATGCTATGGTCGCAGGTCTGGCCCATTGCTTTTCAACTGCTGTGGTTTGCAGTTGCTTGGCTAATTTGGGGTTGGATCGCCACCCAGTCGGTCACCGCCGCAGAGAGCAGCCGGCAGCAGATCGCGCGCTCAGCCCTACGCTATTTCTACACCTCTCCGGCAACCGAGTGTGCGATGCCAGCTCGGACGCAAGGACGCCGGGTCAGCGACGGTCTCGTGCTATTGGTTAGCGTCGATGATCCATCGCCAACGTTTTGGCTGGACACTTGCGAGCCTTGTCTCGGGCCGGTGTTGACCCCGGGTGCGCCACGCCAGTGTTTCGCTGCGCCGACCGTGGCGCCGCCCGACCCGATCTCGGACCAAGCCCGTGAATAGCCTGCTGCCAAGGACCGACGTCGAAGCCTTGCTGACGCGCTGGCGAGCCTTGGCTACTGGCACTTATCAAAGTTGGTTTCTTTGGGAAGAGCGATTGAAGAACTTCCGCTCGATTCGCAGAGGCCTGCAGACCGTCGCGACCGAGATCGCGCAGGGAACCTTCGGATACGCCTATCGGGGCTCGTCCCTAGAAACCGTGGTGCGCGCGGTCGCCGAGCAACGCCAACTGTTCAAGGGCGCCGATCATGCCTTCTTGTGGAAGCCAAAACTACGGATTCCAGACATTTACGAACACCCAGACAATCAACGGCGATTCGGGCAGTTTCTCAATGCTTGCGACTGTTGCACTCGCGAGGCAGACATCGTTGCCGCCATTCATGCACTGGATGCGGCACGCATCAAAGGGCTGGGACCGGCGGCGGCCAACTTGTTGTACTTCGTTCACCCTACTTGGGTGGTGCCCTCGAACACCGCAATCGTTCGCGGCTACAACGCTTTGACGGGCGCCAAAGTCAAACTGGGGAGTTGGGCCGACTACTTGGCGATGCGACACGGGATCCTCGCGATCAACGGTGAACACGCCAAGTACTTATCGAACGACCTGGGTGCCGTCGCCGGATTCCTATTCGATCTTGGCGTCGGGCACTTGCCCCTCCCGCCAGGGGTCGCAGACCCACGAACTCATGCACACTGGGAAGCTGATCTGGCACGCGTGCGTGACGATGCCGCGGCGCTGCGCTTGCGCGCCACTCAAAACGCTGACGACCAGACACATACTGACGTCCAAGGCTGGCTTCGCGATCTCGGCCTACAACTTGGCTTTCGCGTCTGGATTGCGTCCAATGATCGCGGACGCAGTTATGGTCAGGGTCGACTCGCCGATGGCTGTCTGACCGCCCTGCCGGCTGCGCTGGCAGAATCACCTGCTGCTGAGGCCATCGGTCTCATCGACGTATTATGGCTCGATACCGAAAATCGTGCCGTTGCCGCCTTTGAAGTAGAGCACAGCACCAGTCTGTATTCCGGCATTGTCCGCATGCTGGACCTCGCACTCGGTGCTGAACAAGGTCTGGCATGCCATTATTTCCTGGTCACCCCGGATCATCGTGAAGGCGATTCACGCGCTCAGTTCGCGCGCCCGGCGTTTCAGCGCGTACGCGAGCTCAATTTGAAGTTTCTGCCGTACAGCAGCCTACAGGAACATCGGGTGGCGATGGGTCGTTTTGGCTCAGGTTTGAAGCCTTTGGAGGCTCTGGCTCGCCCGCTGCGCTAATCCGCGCACGTTGCCGAAACATCAGCCCCGCACCGGAGATTGCGGCAGTCCCGGACAGGCCATGCGAACAGTCCAGAAGTCACTGCGACTTTCCGATACCGGCGAGATCCGCAGCGCTCAAATCGGACCGCCAGAGGATTGCGGACCGGCATTCAGAATCGGTAGCTGGCACCGATCACCAATTGCCTCGGCGCACCGGGCAGGATCCCACGCGTCCGGTCCGCAATGTAGTCGCGGTCAAAGACATTCTTCATCGTCGCGTAGAAAGTCCATCCCGACAGTTGAGGGTGGTAGTTCCCTGACAGATTGACTAAGGTCACAGCACCCAATTCCCCAAATTGTCCATTGCCGAGCATCAGCGCTGCTTCCGTGTTGGCAAAATCCGCAAACTGACTCCCAACGAAAACGCCTTCAATGGCAGCGTCCCACGTTGGGTTGCCAAGCCCCATCCGCAACGACGCCGTTTGCTTGGGAGCATAGGGCATGCGCCGGCCGGCACCGCTGCCTGCAACAATCTGCCTATTGTCGACACGAATCAATGCGGACCGTTGCTCGGCCACAGGCATTGACGTTACAGCGAACTCCAGAAACGGACTCAGGCCGTGGCGCGTCGTCGGCGCGAATTCTGTCCGAGCCGACAGTTCCACACCTTGGTAGCGTGCGCGGCCTTGGGCCAAGGGCGTGCTGCCGCCAGCGATCGAACCGATGGCGATCTGGTTCCCAAAATCGTTGTGAAATGCCGCCAATTCGTAAGTAAGTTGATCAAGGAGTTGCCCGCGCAATCCTAATTCAATGTTGCGACTGGACTCGGGATCCAAGTCGACGCTGCCGCCATTGTTGCCAATCAAGTCCTCCACTCGCGGCGGGGCAAAACCGCGGTGAGCACCGGCAAAAAGCGTCGTGTCCGGATTGACCGCAAACGTGAGCCCGATGCCTGGGATCCAGGCTGTCACGCGGTCTCGGCCGCGCGCACCCGAGCCGAGTCGGTTGCGGCGTGTCAGCTCAACGTTTTCGTATCGAAGGGCCGGAATCAGCGCAAAGCGGTCAAATTCGAATCGGTTTTGCAGGAATCCCGACCAGGCGTCGACCGTGCGCTCATTGTGCTCTACCAAGCGTCCGGTCGTAGCTATCGGCGAATCGCCATTGAACTGCAATCGATCTTGAGTTTCTCGATGAACTCGCAGGCCGGTTTCAAGGCTGCTATCCGCCGAGCCCAAAGACCAAGAGCTCTGCAAGCGTGGTTCCAAGCCGAGCGTCGTGAAGTCGCGGTTGCGGTTTTGCCGAGAATTGCAGGCGTCTACATTGACCCGCGTGCCGGCGAGTCGCGCATTCGTGAAAGTTGAGCCACACTGACCATCGGTCGTGCTGCTCGATTGTCGGCCCCAATCCCGGTGAAATTCGTAGTAGTACGCATTGCTCACCAGACTCGATCGCGTGCCGAGTGGCGTCGCCCATGTCGCGGAGGTGCCAAAGCGCTCAATCTGAAAGCGGTCATTCGCGAATGGGTTGTACGCCGGACCGAAGTTTCGGTACTCAGCATCCGTCAGACCCGAATAGGTCACCATCGAGTCTTCACTGAGCACGCTTGCTCGAACGGTCAGTCGCTGATCCGAGCCGAACTCATGGGTCCATTTGTAGTGCGCGTCAGATTGTTTCAGCGCTTGGTTGTCGCGGGCGCCATCACCCTGTTTTTGAACGACGTCAAGTAATTGCCCCTTACCCCCGACTTGGGCGCGAGCACGACGATATCCAAGGGACCCGGCCGATAAGTCAATCGCTGTGGTGAACGTCTCCGGCGGCTCAGGCGTCAAGTAATTGACGACGCCACCAATGGTCTGGGGTCCAAATCGCAGCATGCCCGTCCCTTTCAAGACCTCAATGCGTTCATAGCGCTCAATTGGGGCATGGAAATAACTGGCATTGTCACCATAGGGGGCATAGGTAAATGGCAATCCATCTTCGAGCAGGAGAACTTTGGTCGATCGCGTCGGGTTGAGGCCTCGGATGCCAATATTGGGCCGCAATCCAAATCCTTCCTCGTCGCGGACAACGACGCCCGGAACCTTACGCAGCGCTTCATTGACCGATAGCACATGTGCGCGCTCCAGATCGGCGGCCTCTAACGTGTGCGCGCTTCCGGGCTGATCGGCTGCCTGTTCGCGAGTACCAACGACGACGACCGTTTTCAGCTTCGGTGACGTCGGTTCTGCGAACCCCCATCCAGCGTACGCGCTGGTGGCAAGGATCCAGGGCACAACAACGCGCTTCAATGTCGAGGTGTTCATGAATTCGGGCCGCTAACAAAGGAGTCAGCATTCAAACAGTAATGCGACGTATTCGCAATTACAATCCTGTCATCTTCCGAGGGACCGACACCGCAACGAAAACTACCCATGACGCTCGAATATTGAAACGTGGAGCCTACCGCCGCCAAAACGGAGCCATTGAACTACTTCTCCTCGATCGCCGCGAACCCTGTCACGCTCCAACAGCCAAGTACCGCCGACCACGGCACCATCTGGAAACCCCAGACACTGGCCGGGAGAACCCCCAAAGCCCAGCGACAAGGTCAAAGTGCGACCCGTCTTTCGCGCCTCACTCTCGCGGCCCCCCCATAGCAGTCCTTGAGCGCGCTGACTGACCGGGAGCAGTTATCGGTGACGTCAAGCACTCGGTCGATAGTCTTAAATGACTCAGTATTAGCATAAGAAAATGGGGCGCACCCGCTTGAGGCCTCAGCGCCTCATCGCTTCGCCGGCCGAGTCCTTTGACCACCGCGCCATGAACACCGCCGTCAATCGGTCAAAGTCCTCAGAACCTCTGCACCCGGATCTCACCGCAAATCCTTCTGATTGAGGGAGACCATGATCGAGTGCGCCCTGGGCACACTCGCCAGCCGAGCCTTCAATCTCAGTCGGTTGATGATCGGCGCGCTACGATGCGAGGGAAGAACAATCGGTCGCTCCCGTTGCGACATCTTCACCCCATGGATTCAGAACGACTGAGCAACATTCGACCGCCACACTCTGCCGGAGAATCAACCGGTAGTCAGATATGTCCGGCCATCAAGGCGCCTATTGTTACCGCGCCGCCCGTGGCAGTCAGCAGCTTGCGATTGCTTGCGGGGATTGATGCAAAACCCCAGTGACCGATTCCAACGCAATTGCCGGCGGAAGCCAAACGCCTGATCACGCAGCCGAACGAAGTCGAAGCGCATTCACGACCACGGATACCGAGGACAGGCTCATCGCCAAAGCGGCGAGCATGGGGCTCAGCAACCATCCCCAGAATGGAAACAAGACACCCGCCGCGATCGGTACGCCGAGGGCGTTGTACACAAACGCAAACAGAAGGTTTTGCTTCATGTTTGAGACGGTGGCTTCGGAGATTTGCCGCGCCCGCAGAATGCCACGCAGATCGCCCTTGACCAAAGTGACTTGCGCACTCGACATCGCCACGTCAGTCCCAGTGCCCATTGCTATGCCCACGTCAGCAGCCGCCAAAGCTGGCGCATCGTTGATGCCATCGCCCGCCATGGCCACACAGCGTCCCTCCCCCTTCAAAGCTTCGACTAGCGCAGCTTTCTGCTGCGGCCGCACCTCGCCATGGACCTCATCGATGCCGAGATGACGAGCCACCGACTCAGCGGTACTGCGGCTATCGCCCGTCGCCATCACGACTCGAATTCCGGCACGCTGCAAGGCAGTGATGGCGTCCGGAGTCGTCGCCTTTATCGGATCTGCCACTGCTAACAGCCCAATCAATCGTTGATCGATCGCGAAGTACATGACACTGGCGCCGTTGACCAGCAAGCGTGCCGATGTTTCGATCGCGTGCTCGATTTCCACTCCATGATCATGCATCAGCGTTGCGTTCCCAAGCAGCAAGTCATGGCCTTCGACTTGACCACGCACGCCCAGTCCAATCACCGACTCAAACTCCGAGACCGGCGCCAAGACCAGTTGACGCGCACGCGCCTCGGCAAGAATGGCCTCGGCGAGGGGGTGCTCGCTGCCTTGATCCAGACTGGCCGCCAAACGAAGCAGATCGTTTTCACCCCAGCCATTGAACACAGCGATGGATTGAAACCTCGGTCGCCCCTCGGTCAACGTGCCGGTTTTGTCGACAATGATCGTATCAACCAAGCGCAGACGCTCAATGGCTTCAGCATCGCGAAACAATACGCCCCGCTGCGCTGCGCTTCCGGTCGCCACCATCACAGACATTGGTGTTGCCAATCCAAGCGCGCAGGGACAAGCAATGATCAGCACGGCGACCGCGTTGACAATTGCATACGTCCAAGATGGCTGCGGTCCGTACATGCCCCAAGCCAGAAAGGTGATGATCGCCGCCCAAAGCACTGCCAAGACAAACCAGTAACTGACTAGGTCCGCCATCCGCTGCATCGGCGCCCGCGAACGCTGGGCTTGTGCGACCAACTGGACAATTTGTGCGAGAAGTGAATCACGCCCCAATCGGTCCGCACGAATGACCAAGCTGCCCGACCCGTTGAGGGTTGCTCCCATGACCGGATCGCCGGGGCCTTTCTGAACCGGAATCGGCTCACCTGTCAACATCGACTCATCCACCACTGAACGACCTTCCAAGACCTCGCCATCAACCGGCACCTTTTCCCCGGGGCGCACCCGCAATCGGTCGCCTTGATGAACGTGCGACAACGGGATGTCCTCATCACTGCCATCGTCTCGCAGTCGCCTCGCGGTCTTTGGCGCGAGTCCCAACAGCGACCGGATCGCAGCCGAAGTACTCTGTCTCGCTTGCAACTCCAGAATCTGACCCAGCAAGGTCAATGAGACGATGATCGCCGCTGCTTCATAGTAGACACTGACGCCGCCGTGGCCTCGAAACGCCTCCGGAAACAGTCCAGGCGCGATCGTCGCAACGAGGCTATACGCATAGGCAGCGCCGACGCCGGTTCCGATCAGCGTCCACATGTTTGGACTGCGCTCTCGGATCGAGTCCAACCAGCGCCCGAAAAACGGGCCGCCAGCCCAAATGATCACCGGCGTGGCGAGCAGCAACTCCAACCAGATCCGGGTCGAGCCCCACTCCTTCCAGATCGACTCGCCCAACATGGCGATCACCAATACCGCCAAAGAGAACGGCAACGACCACCAGAACCGACGCTGAAAGTCCCTAAGTTCTGGCGAACCGTCTGCATCCAGACTCGGCATCATCGGCTCCAATGCCATTCCACATCGCGGGCAATTTCCGGGTCGATCGCGAATCACGTCCGGGTGCATAGGACACACAAACTGCTGACCCGGCTCAACGGGATCGTCAGGTGCTGACGTTCGATCTGCCAGATACTTTTGCGGCTCTTGTTGAAACCGCTGCAGACATTGTGGTGAGCAGAACCGTAGAGTTCGCCCGCCGACCGCCGACACAAATGTTGAGTCTGCTCGAACCACCATGCCGCAAACCGGATCGCGATCCGACAACGTTTCGGCATCGTTGTCACCTGCGATCCGTCCGCCATGCGCGCTGGCCTCGCACGATTCGTTATTGACTTCAGTGCCGTGACAATGATCGGTTGGTTTCGGCGGGGTCTGCATCGGAACTCCTGTTGCTTCACAATGATAGTCTGGCCGCGTCGACCGGGTGACGCGCCATGCTGCCAGTACGCGCACCGCGTTGCTCTTAGGCGCGCCCGGCATGGGGGTCGGGTGCCTATTGTTCATCGTTCAATCACGAATAACGGCATCAAGATCCAAGATAACCAACATGTAATCTTGGTGTCACTGATTTGCCGATTGGGTTTTGGCACCTTGTGTGGATGGTTGACATCCGTTCAAGCCACCTTCCCACCGCTCACAATGAGGACGATTGATGTTTCCCTATTTTTTGCGCGCTACCCACATGCATCGAAACCTCACCAGTATGCTCCTCGGCCTCAGCATGTGTGTCATCGGGCTGAGCGCGACCGCGGATGCCACGCCGGTCTCACTGGCACATGGCCTGTTCATGCGCGGTCAGATTGTAGATGTCGACAACGCCACACTGGTTGTCTGTATTGGCCGCTCCGATGGCGCTGAAGTTGGCCAAGAACTCGATGTCATTCACCACCGCCGCACCAGTATTGGCCCAAAGGGTGTCGGTCGATTCAAGCGAGACACCATCGGCAAGATCCGGATCAACGCGATTCTTGATGACCATTACGCTGAAGCAACACTTGTCAGTGGCAAGGCCAGTCAGTACGACACCGTAGAACTGATCAAGCCCAAGCAAGACCCCTGAACCAAGCGACCTCGGCAGTCTGTGAGTTGGCCGACAACGGCGTAGTTGCTCTCGGGCTCAGCCGCTTCCGGCGGCCTGTAGAACCGAGCCACCGGCGCCAGCAAAGCGCAATTTATGCAAGCAGATCACTTCGAGTTCTGCCATCGCGTTGATTACGTCGCACGCGACGCGAGCGACCGGCGGAGGCATGTTCCAACCCCCTACTGGGCCGGTCAGTCCTGATGGTTCGCAAGGCCGCATTCGCCGGGTTGCCACGTTTATTCCGGCGAATCAACGGGATCCCTAAACTGACAGACCAAGGCCTCCCCTATGGTCGGAATCGACGTCGCAATCTCGATTTACGCTGAGCGATCGGGGCTGCGCTGACTTCCGTCAAGATGACGCGAATGTAACTCATTAGTCACACCTAGTCGCGGGCTCTCCTGCAACTCTGTAAGGCATGGCTAAGTTGGCTTGCAGGACTGAATCGATGGCAAAGGTGTGGCATGGGGATGTCTGGATTGGCGCAGCAGCCGCCTACTTCGTTGGTAGCGCCGATGACAACGAACTGCACGCGCATTATGCGCTTCAGGTGTGCATCGCGCTTCGCGGTTCTTTTTCTGTGCGAGACGATGATGGCCGTTCGCACGACGTCCATGGCATCTTGATTCCCTCGGGCAAGCGACACTGCGTCTCCAATCCAACAAAGGCGACTGCAGACACATTCATGTTGTTCGTGGAGCCGAACTCGGACTTGGGGCGTTTGCTCTTCGATGCCTTTCCAGGGCTGCAGCAGGAGATGGTCCCGATTGACGCCGATCGACTGGCAACGATGCGGCATCGCCTGGACGCGCTCTTGATCGAGGGCGGCGACCGCTTGGTTCGCGAAATGGTTTCCATCCTCACTGGCGGTGCATGGCGTCACCGCGCAATGGATCGACGGGTTGCCATGGCGCTACACCATATCGACAGTCACTTGCACGAACCTGATGGGCTGGAGCATGTCGCTAATCGACTGGGCATCAGTTCACGCTATTTGCGCAAGCTATTCGAACAAGAAATTGGACTGTCGCCGCAACGCTATCGGCAATGGAGCAAATTGCGCCAAGCCTTGGCAAGCATTGTTGCCGGCGCCTCATTCACCGATGGTGCCGCTGCCGGCGGGTTCACCGACTCGGCGCACTTTTCGCGCACATTTCGCGACATGTTTGGCGCCCCGCCGTCAATGATTTTTGAATCCTCCGCGCGCCGCGCGCAACACTTTCGCGCGCCCTCATCCGACATCTAAGTCACCTTAATGCGAGCCCGCGCCAGGGCGTTGGACTTCCGTTAGTTACAAGTTGAGCATCACGTAAGCGTTTGACGTTCCGCTTTTTACAAGCTGAAGCAATTGCTAGCGCGCACAATGCAGGGGTCGTCGGGGGCACGCATTGCGGTTGACCCAACCGTCACTTTTCCATTGTCGGCGCCAGTCCAACGACCGGACTTGCGCCCCATGATTTGACTCGTTCTGATGCCCACAGCAGATAGCAAGACTTTCAACCCGACCGTGTGGCTAGCCTTGACCACGCTGATCGCCTTTTACGGCTCACTGGCCGCCTTTGCGCTAGGGTGGTGGCCGATATGGCTGTCGGCTCTGGTCAATGGCATCTCACTCTATGCGATGTACAGCGTGAGCCACGACGCCATCCACGCTATTGCGACCCCGCATCGGCGTTTGAATGATGTATTGGGGCGGGTATGTGCGTTCCATGAGGGCATGACCTACCCGCTGTTCAAGATTTCGCACATGATGCACCACCGCTACACCAATCATCCCGACTGGGACCCTGATTGGGTCATCGGGCGCAAGCCGCGCTGGCTGTTGCCGCTGTGGGTCGTGGTGCGTCTATTGCACGACAATCAATACATGTTGCGCCAAGGTTTGTGGCGTACGCGCCGCCGATACTTGTTGGAGCACTTGGTGACCATCGGTTTGCAGGTCGCCTACTTCAGTTTGCTGGCGACCTGGTTCGGGGTGGTTCAGGCGGTGTTCCTTTGGGTTATTCCGCTCGCGATCGCAGGGGCTTCGGTCGAGTTGCTCGTCGCCTGGCTGGTGCATTACCCGCAGGAATCCCAGGACAAGTTCCGGCATACCCGGTTGATCCGGTCACGCCTGCTACAAGTCGTGATGCTGAACCATAACTTGCACCTCGTTCACCATTTCTGGCCACGCACCCCCTGGTTCGAATACCCGGCTCGACTGGCGGAGGCCGAACGCATTTTGAAGTCCGCGCGCCCGTCGTCGTGACGTGCGGCAACTAAAACGATACGAAGGAGACAAATTGATGAATTTGCATGGCGCAAGAATTCTGATCACTGGTGCTGCGGGCGGCTTGGGCAGCAAGACCACCGAACTCTTGATACGCGCTGGCGCGCGGGTGATCGGGGTCGATATCCGAAAGCCCGAAGGCAACTGGCCAGGCACCCGCTTTGTCACGGCTGATTTGACCAAGCGTGAGGAAGCGCGAGAGGCAATCGATCGGGCCATTGAGGCCCTGGGCGGGCTCGACATTCTGGTCAACAACGCAGGCACGTTGTCGCTGCAGGATGCCGGCATCCAGCCGACACTTGGATCCCGCCACAGCATGGAAGTGAACTTCTGGGCACTGTGGAATCTGACCGCCGAAGCGATGCCGCATCTGCTGAAAACAAACGGCAAGGTGATCAATATTGCGTCTCTATTTGCGGCAGTCAATGCACCGCTTATTCCGTCCTATGGCGCCAGCAAGCGTGCCGTCGTGGCCTTTTCGGACTCCCTGCGCATGCAGTACCACGGCCGTGTCACCGTAACAACGATGTATCCGGGGTTCATTAACACGGCCATTCATACGGATGCCGTTCGTCAAGGACTGTCTGTAGCCAAGATCATCGACATCCGCCCGTTGGGTCTCAAACTAGTCAGTCTGGAAGAACCGGTTGCAGCCGCAGCAGCCGGCGTCGTCCGCGCCTGTCGTCGACAATACCGGGATGTCGGAACAACTCGCATGGGCACATTGACTTTGTGGGCGGCGCGTCACCTGCCATCGTTTGTTGATGCCTTCATTCGCACGCGCATTGGCTACATGATTCGGAAAGGCACGCTCAAGATTGAACTCGACAATCCGGTGTTCCCATGACCGGTATGGTCTCCCATCTGCATGCGCCGACGCTACGGGCGACTGGCACCGTTCTACTGACCGGCGCTTCTGGTGTCGTCGGTGCTGCCTTGTGGCCAGTCTTGCTCGAGCGCGGTTTTCGGGTCATCGCCCTGACGCGTGCGAATCGCGTTGCCGACCCGCAGGTGGTCAATGTCACTGGCGACATTTCGGAGCCGGACTTTGGCTTGGACTTGAGCGCGCTCGCGTTGGCCTACGGCCCGATCGATTGCGTCATCCACTCTGCAGCGTTGACCCATTTCGGCAAGTCGGAAGCCGAAATGCTTGCCACCAATGTACGTGGCACGCAACATGCAGTCGCGGTCGCCGAAGCGCTGGGTGCCCGCTTCCTGTATGTCAGCACCGCTTACACTTACGACCTAAAGCTGCCCGAGTACTTACAGGAGTACTCCACCTACTGTGACTCTAAGCGGCAGGCCGAAGCCTTTGTGCGCGCCAACGCTTCTGACTGGACGATCATTCGGCCTTCAATCGTCGTTGGCGATTCTCGCACCGGCGCGATTGCGCGTTTCCAAGGCTTGCACACTATTGTTGGCGCGATCTTGCAGGGGTTCGCGCCGGTGATTCCGGCTAAACAAGATGCGATTGTCGACTTGGTGCCTCTCAGGACACACTGGCCCATGCCATTGCAGCGCTAGCTGGCCGGAACGGGCAAGAGCGCGAGTACTGGATTACCCGTGGTGAACAGGCCGATCGCGTGCTCGCCCTGCACGGCGTGTTCCAGAGTTATGTGCGGCACTGCGGCTACGACCGCACCCTACCCAAAGTCGTCGATCCCGAGGTCATTGATCGTCTGTTCATTCCGGTGTTCATGCCAAGCCTGCCAGAAGGTGCGCGCCGACGCCTAAAGGCCTTGGTCGACCATGCCTGCTACTTCAATCTTAGCGAACCCTTTCCGAGTAACTACGACGCCCTCGCGACCGAATTCGGATTGCCGCCGATGCCGGACCGTGATGCCGTCATCCAGGCGAACTTGGAGTACTGGGCTGCAGAAACCCGGTTCAAGGAGCGTGCTGCGTGATCGCCCTGATTCCTGATGTCGAAGAATTGATTGATACCCACCATGATCACGTCAATCGTGGCATGGCAAGGTTGATGCGCCTACTCAATTTGGGGGTAGAGGCGACCGCCGATGGCGCGCATGTGCTCGACCATCAGGGCACGCGCTACCTGGACTGTGGCGGCTATTGCGTGTTCCTGCTCGGTCGCAAGCATCCACGAGTTTTACAAGCAGCCTACCAGCAGCTTGAGCATGTAGCCTTAGGCTCCCGGCTGTTGGTCAACCGACAGCAAGCGGAAGCCGCAAAGGCCCTCGCACAGATTGCGCCCTCCGGGCTGTCGTATGTGTGGCTGGCCAACTCCGGTGCGGAGGCGGTTGAAGCCGCGATCAAGCTGGCCAAAGTCAATGGTCGGCAACGCTTCGTTGCGATGAAGGGCGGTTTCCATGGCAAGACGCTAGGTGCCCTGAGTCTGACCCACAGCCCTAAGTATCGGCTGCCCTTCGCGCCCTTGCTGCCCGGGGTCAGCTTTGTTGACTATGGCGATGTCGACGCGCTCGCCCACGCATTGGCCGACACCGGCTCGGAGACCGCCGTGGTCTTAGAGCCTATTCAGTCTGAGGCCGGCGTGATCCTGCCGCCTGCTGGCTATCTGAAGGCGGTCGAAGACCTGTGTCGTCAGCGTGGCGCCTTGTTGATCATCGACGAAATTTCCACGGGGCTTGGTCGTACCGGAAGTTGGTGGGCCTGTCAGGACGAAGGCGTCACACCTGACATCCTGCTCTGCGGCAAGGCGCTTTCGGGCGGCATTGTGCCGGTCAGTGCCGTGCTCTGTCGCGCTGAGCTTTATGAAGCCTTCAACCGCAATCCGCTGGTACACACCTCGACTTTCGCGGGGTCGCCGTTAGTGTCTGCGGTCGTGAGCGCCACCATCGAGGCACTGATTGCTTTGGACGCCCCACAGCGCGCGCGTCAGCTGGGCGATCAAATTCGGAATGGCCTGAATGCCATTCAGGCGCGGAGGCAGTTCCCCTTTCTCAAGGCTATCCGTGGCCGCGGTCTGCTCCTCGCGCTGGAGTTTTCGGAGGAGGCGTTTGCGGGCGAGTTCCTGCTCGAAATGGTTGCCCATCACGTCCTCATTTCCCATTCCCTAAACGCCCATGCCACGGCACGTTTGACGCCGCCGGTCACCCTCAGCGACGCCAATGTCGCCGAACTGCTGACCGCAGCAGAGGACGCGCTCCTCGCCATTCATCACCGCTATTTCGGATCTAAGGAACACCTCGCATGAAAACCGTCGAGCTGCGCTTCTTCATTGCGCAACCTGCCACCTCTGTGTACGAAGTTATTGCCGATTTTCCCAGTTATGAGACCTACGCGGACGCCGTCCGCAAGGTCGAGCTGTACAACGTGCAAGCCAATTTCTGCGAGAGCTTCTGGGAAGTGAAATTTCGCGATGGCCTGTTGCGATGGCACGAGCGCGACGCGTTTTCGCCAGCAGAACGCCGTATCGACTTTTCGCAGACCAAGGGTGATCTCGCAGTATTTGACGGACATTGGCAGGCCGACCCTTTAGACCAGGGTACGGAATTGACGTTTCACGCAATTTTGGATCTTGGCCTACCGCAACTGGCAGCATTGCTCGAGCCGATCGCCGTGCAGGCACTGCGCGAAAACATCACGTCGATCGTCAACGGGCTGTTTGCCGGCCATGTGCGCGCCCATCCGGCGACTGCAGTGGGGGCGGCGTGAGCATTCTGGATGCCGACTACGCCGTGCTGGAATGCGCAATGCCGGGGTTCGTCGCCGCGGTCCAGAATTGTCCATTCGCCGATCGCGAAGGGGCGGATAGCCCGTTGCTCGGACTGTTTAAGGCCCATGGAGGGGTGGACATGGCGATTCCGAAAAGTCATGGCGGCAAAGGGCTGTCCGCCCCCGCGCTGGTTCGGGCGCAGCGCGCCTTGGGCGCGCTGTCGCCCTCACTTGCCATCGCTATCAACATGCATCAGTTCTCTGTTGCGACCTTGGTCGAAATGGCAAAAGCCTCGTCCGGCGTCGAATGGATGCTGTTACAGGCGATCGCCGAAGGCCAGTTGCTGGTTGCTTCGGCATTCGCCGAGGGCGCGGCCGGCGCGAGCATCCTGGAACCCTTCCTGGAGGCCCAACCTCTGGGTTCCAACTTCCGGATTAGCGGCTCGAAAAAACCCTGTAGTTTGGCTCGATCCATGGAACTGATCACGCTGTCGATTCGGGTCCCCTCTGCCGATGGCTCGAAGCTCGCGGTTGCGCTGATTCCGGCGGATACCCCCGGCATCGAAGTTCGCAAGTTCTGGAACTCCCCCATTCTCGCTGCTGCCGAGTCCGAAGAAGTCGTGTTCGACAATGTACTCGTTCACGAGAAGATGATCTCCTACTCCGGATCACGCGATGAGCTCGATCAAGTGCAACTGGCCGGCTTCATTTGGTTCGAACTCTTGTTGACAGCCAGTTACCTCGGTATTGGCTCGCGGCTACTGGAAAAACTGCTGGAAGCACCTCGGGCCACCAGTCCTGACTTGGTGTTTGTCGCCTCGCGCCTAACTTGTTCGACCCAAGCCCTGCTGCAACTCGCGACCGAGTTCGAGCAGGCCCCGCCCGATCAGCAGTCGGATCTGTTAGGTCGCATTCTGTTGACCCGTTATACGACCCAAGACCTCCTCGATGCCGCAGCGGCGCGTGCAGTTGAGGGCATGGGCGGCTTGCGTTTTGTGATGGACCCCGAAGTCGCCTACTTGCTGGCAGCCAGCAAGGCTCTGGCCTTCCATCCTCCCTCCCGCGTTTCCATGCACGACTACCTCGCGCGCTGGTTACGTGGTGCCCCTTTGGTGCTGTGCTAACCAGCCCGGAATCAGCCACGACAAGGATTGCCATGTTTCGCTTTCTGAACACTATCGCCATTCACAGTGTGCTTGCACTCGCTCCAATTTTACTCCCCCAGTTGGCTGTCGCTGCACCCTCTGATGCCCGATCCCACATTCTGGCCAATATCGAGGCGGAAGCCTCGAAAGATGAACGGACCACGGTCCGGATCACCCTGACCAACCCCCAGGGCAAAGTGCAAGAGCGAACTTTGCACTGGATCACACTGACTCTGGCCTCGGGCGACAAACGCTCGCTGGTCACGTTTGACCTGCCTAAAGCCATCAAGGGCACCAGCCTGCTGACGTTTGAGAATAAGGATCGCGACGATGAACGTTGGCTGTTCTTGCCGGCATTGAAGAAAACCCGCCGCATTTCGGGCTCAGACAAGTCGGACACGTTTATGGGTACCGACTTCGCATACGAAGACTTGGTAACCGAAGAGCCAGAAAAATATGACTATGCCTTTCCAGCAACGCAAGACTGCGGCACGCAGTGCGTCACGGTCATCGCAACACCGCGAACCGAACAAGAAAGGATTGAGAGTGGCTATGGCAAACGCCTGATCACGCTCGATACGCGCACACACATGGTGCTCCGCATCGAGTACTACAACAAAGCCGGCATTCACGCCAAGTCATTTACAGCCAGCGACTTTCAGTCCGTCCATGCCAATGGTGCACTTCGACCATTTCGAATGCAGATGGTCGATCTTATCAACCAGCACACGACTGTCATGGCGTTTCAGGGCTATCAGATTGATACTGGAGTGTCCGAGGATGACGTGTCTCAGCGGGCTTTGACCAAGGGGTGATGAGCAATGCGCAATTGGCTGACTGTTCCGACAATTGTGATGGGCGCCGCCAGCGCTCCGGCGTGGGCTCTGGAAACCACGACGACGCTGAGCGTGAGCACGATGATGACGAGTGACCCGTCGGAAGACCAAGCCCGCAACTTGGCGGGCGTTTCCGCGCTGTTTGAAGCTCAGCATGAACTCGGTGGGTGGACCCTGACGGGCCTTGCTCGCGCCGAGGAAAATCCAGAGCGCGATCGCAATGAGTACGACGATACGGTCGCTCTGCTCGAACTTCGAGCGCAGCGGGCGCTCGGCCCAATCGACCTCACGCTGGGCCGCCAGCTGGTGCGCGGGGGCCGGGCGACTTTGGTAAACCCAACCGATGTCTTTGACGCTCGCGACTCTCGCGACGCCTTGCTCGCAACGGATCGCGTGCGCGCCGTTGACGCAATGCGCTTGGCTTGGTTTCTCGACAATTGGCAAGCAACGTTTGTGACCACGCCTGTCCATACCAAGAGCCTGATGCCCCACCCCGATTCCCGCTGGTTCTTCCAACTCCCAGCCAGCGCAGATCTTGGCGATGGCACCATTGTGCCCATTGCCTACTCTTGGGCGGACTACGACGCTACTCACCTCGGCGCGCCGCAAACCCAATTCAAGCTCAATCATGAAGGCGAAGGCTTCAGTTATGCGCTGTCGTGGTTCGATGGCGAAGATACCTTGCCTACCTTTGATAGTCGTGCCCCGATTCTGGGCCCGTCCGGTCTACAAGTTGAGATTGATCAGACCTTCGCTCATAAACAGGCCTGGGGTGCCGATGCAGAACTGCTCGTCGGGAAGGCCGTGCTGCGGATCGAAGCCGCACGGATCAAGCGGCGTTTCGAAGACGGTCGCCGAGATGACTACGATCATATTGTGGCCGGATTTGACTTAAGTCTTGAGCATGGGCTCTTTGGGCAAGAAACCTATCTGGCGTTTGAGTACAGCAAACAGTTCGCACGGGACGGTCAGGACTGGAACAAGGAAGACTTGCGTCACATCCTTGCCAACGCGTTTCTGGCGCGAGTTGATGTGACCTTGGGCGATCACGACAGCGTAGTCGCCGATGTGGTCTATGACCACCTTCAGTCACAGAACGCCCTGCTGTTCGAGTACCGGCACGGCTTTAACGATCAACTCGATCTTTTCGTGACGACCGACGTGCTGGGCGGGGACGCCGAAACCTTCTTCGGTCAGTACACCCGCAATGACCGACTCGGCCTTCGATTGGAGTACACGTTTTGAACAGCCTTTTCAAGCGCCTAGCAACTCTGCCGCCAGTATGGGTGCTGCTCAGTCATGCCGTGCTGTTGATTGTCATGGCGATCGGGATCAGCAAACTGAGCCTTCGCAACAACGATGACGCTGACCTGCCCGCCGACGACCCAATTGTGCAGACTAATGATCGCTTCGAAGCGATCTTCGGCAGCAAGGACCGCGTCCTGGTGTCCCTAGAAAGCGACGACGCCTTCTCGCTGCCCTCATTGACTGCGACTCGGGAAATTGCCAATGCCTTCGTCGGTCTGCCTTGGGTCGTCGGCAACGAAATCAAGAGTCTTGCGACCATCAAGAATATCGAAGGGACTGATGAGGGCCTGGAGGTCGGTACATTGTATGGTGCCGAAGCACTGACCCCCGAGGTTGCCGCGGCGGTTCGCCATCATGCGACCTCGAACCCCTTGATTGATGGTTTCGCCGTGTCGGAGGACGGCAAGGCCTCGCTCATTCTGATCAACGTTGTTCGCGGCTCGAACCAAGCGGAAGTCTTTGAAGACACCTATCGAATCTTGGAACCCTACCGATCTGCTTTCAAGGTCCGGATTATTGGCGACCTCATCCTGTCCGAAGCCATTGATCGCGGTATCCAGACGGACGCCTTGGTGCTGTTTCCGCTGGCAGTCGTGATTCAGTTGATCGTGCTCTTCCTCGTCTTTCGCAATACGCGTTTGGTCCTGGCCAGTGTCGTGACCACGATTATCGGCATTGTTTGGACCATGGGCCTGCAAGGTTGGATGGGCTACCCAATAACAGTCGTCACGACCTCGATCCCAATCTTGATCGCCATCACAGCTGGCTCCTATGCCATCTATGTCGTACAGACGTTGCTGGAGGAACGACCCAACCAGGCTTCAACGGTGATCGCACTGGCTGAAGCGATGGCCAAGGTCGCGTTTCCGTTGGTCATTGCTTGTTTGACATCCGCAGTCGGTGCCATCTCTTTGCTCGTTTTCAAAGTCACCGCCATTGCCGAACTGGGTGTCGTGACCGGCATTGGCACAATCGCCGCACTGATCGTCGTGGTGACCTTGCTGCCGACATTGCTGCGCGGCTTTGAGCCCGCCGCGGGTCGTGCCGGGCTGAGGTCCAGTCCCGCAGGCGCACAAGCAGTGACCCAGTGGTCGCAACGACAGTTGACCCGAATGGCAGCACTGAGCATGGCCCGACCGAGTCTGACGTTGGCGGGCTATGCCGCAGTCTTGATATTTTCGCTTGTGGCGCTCGGCTGGCTCCGAACTGGCGCCAATTTTGCTGACTACCTCCCCGATGGTCATCCAATCAAGACGGACATGGCCTATTTTGACGCTCGACTGGGCGGATCGCGCTACTTCGATCTATTGATCGAGGCTCCGGAGCAAGACGGCGTGCAGGATCCTCGATTCCTGCAACGCGTCGAGGCCATCCAGAACTACGCCGAGTCGCTGCCAAATGTCGGCAAGACCATGTCCTTCGTCGATGTGCTGAAACGGATCGATGCGGTGATCCAAAACCGGACGGACGGTCAGATTCCCGAATCCTTCGACCAGGCGGCCCAATACCTGTTGCTGTATTCCATCTCCAGCTCGCCGGAAGACTTCTCAGATCTGGTCGACTATGACAATCGCCGAGTGAAAGTCTACATCCCAGTCAAAACCTCAGAGCAGGAGGCGCACGTCGCGATCTACGAGCAACTCAAAACGTTTGCGGCAGGACTTCCGAACCACGAGATTCATGTCGAGTATGGCGGCAACTTGTTGGTTTGGCTTGCCCAAATGGATTACATCATCGTCGGCAAGATCCAGAACATCATCTCCTCAGTCGTCATGATCTTTTTGCTCTGCGCCATTTTTTTCCGATCCTGGCGTTATGCCTTGCTCGCGACGATCCCAATCAGTCTCGCAATTCTGGCGACCTTTGCCCTGATGGCCGTCTTTGGAATACGCCTCGAAGTTTCGACCGCTGTGATCACTGGCATCACCATTGGCATCGGCATCGACTTCGCCTACCACTTTCTTTACCACTACCGTAGTGCCGAAGCCCATCATCCGACCGGCGCGGTCCACAGTGCGGTCAAGGAAGCGATCCATAATTCGGGGCCAGCGATTCTCTTCACGATTGCCGTGACCGTCTTTGGTTTTGCCGCGTTCCTGTTCTCGACGTTTACGCCGATTCAGAACTTCGGCTACTTGGTCGGCATCAATATGCTGTTCTCTGGACTGGCAACCTTTACGATGATCCCAGCCATGCTGGCTTGGCGATTTCGGCATCGCGCCCAGCCTACGCTCACCACACAGGTGGCTGCCGATGCAGGCTATTAAGTTCCAATACGAAGTCGAGCATGTCTTCCCCCACGCCGTGGAGCATGTGGTAGCGGTGTTTCAGGACCTCTTGGTTATTGCCCGGTGCACGCCCAAGGTGGCAGCTTACGAGCGCATTTCGGCGCAGACCCTCGACTTTACCCTGCAGACGCAGCGCGAACTGGGGCTGGAAATCACGCCACGGTATCGCTTGCAGTATTCGTTCGAAACACCCCGCACCTTGACTTGGCAGTCAGTGCCAGGGCCAGAACGGAATGTCGAGGTCGACGCCCGGGTGCAATTTGCTGCCTTGGACGCAACGAAGACGCGTGTCACGGTGTCGGAACGAATTCGTTTTGATCTCAACATTTCCTTGATTACCGCCAAGATTGTCCAGGTCATCGCCAAACGCGAGTCCAGCCAAGACATGCTCGCACTGCTACGCAACCTACAGCAGGAAGTGTCAGCGGCCTATTCGACGCGGACGCAGCCATGACGGTCGCTTCATCCGCCATCGCCTTTGAGGTACGCCAGTGTGCTGCCTTAACGGCGGACGTCGTACAAGTTCGGCTCATACCCAGTCAGGCTAAAGCTCCGCGCTATCGCGCCGGCCAGTATCTCAAGGTTCAACTCCCCGATGGCACGTTAAGGGCCTTGTCCATAGCGAGCCCGCCCGAAGCCGAACATATCGAGCTCCAGGTCCGGGTGTCACCAGACCGCCCCGCATCACAAGTGCTGCTCGGACACTTTCGTCCCGGCACAACGATCACCTGCCAGCTACCATTTGGGAACTGTTGTCTGCCCGAGGATCCGCGTCCAGTCGTGATGATCGCCGGGGGGACCGGAATTTCGCCTATGCGCGCAATGATTACCTCGTCGATTGCTCGCGGCGAATCCCGAGAGATCTGGTTGTACTGGGGCGGAACCAGCCCCGAGGCGCTGTTTCTGGATGCTGAACTCCGGGCCTTGGCGGCCGCACATCCTCGCCTGCACTATCGCCCAGTCGTCGAACAGGCGTCTTCGAGCTGGCCAGGTGCCATCGGATTGCCGCATCTCGTGGCCAAACGGGAACACCCCAGCTTTGCCAGCCTCTCTGTATTTTGCAGCGGCTCGGCCGCCATGGCGCGCGCCGTCTACCGCACGTTGCAAGCCCATGGACTGCCATTCGAACAGTTTCATTGCGACTGGATCGAAATCTTTCGTGCGCGCAATGAACCCTTTTAACCCTTCTCCTGTAACGACTTGAATTGTTGAGGCCCGCCCATGTTAATCGCTCCCTTGTCTGTACCCGCCACGCCGCCTACGGCCACTTTGGCCGACCAATACCCTGCTGCGCTTGCCGAGCTCCGGCAGCACAGCGCCGCCCTACATGTCCACCCGGTGTTTGCACTGGTGCACACACCTGAAGACCTGCGAACGTTCATGCGTTGGCATGTCTTTGCGGTCTGGGATTTCATGTCCCTAGTCAAGCGCCTGCAAATCGATCTGACCTGTGTGTCGCTGCCGTGGATGCCGCCGAAATATCCAAAGGCTGCCCGCCTGATCAATGAAATCGTGCTCGGCGAAGAGTCGGATGAGACCCCCGATCACGCGCATGCCAGCCACTACGATTTGTACTTGGATGGGATGAAGGAAGTCGGCGCTGATCCTGTCGAAATCCGCGCGTTCCTGGCCGAGCTGGCCGCCACCGGCGACGTCCCAGAGGCGCTGCGACGCGTCAAGGTGCCTGCACCGATTGGTGACTTTGTTCGCGCGACCCTTGCGACCGCTGAATCCGGCACTACTGCCGAAGTCCTTGGCAGCTTCTTCTATGGCCGGGAAAATGTGATCCCGCGGATGTTCGAGGCCTTGCTCTCGAAGTGGACCATTGATGAGTCGACTGTGCCCACGTTCGTGTACTACCTGAAGCGACACATCGAGCTCGATGGCGACGCTCATGGCCCAGCCGCAGAAGCCATTATCGATGACATTGTCGGCGATCACTTAGAGCAGCGAATGGCCTTGGTTCGCGCCGCCATTAGTGCGGTCAAAGCTCGAATCGCCCTTTGGGACGCCTTGGCGGCAACTCTCAATGTGCCGGTGGCCGCGTGAGTGCGCAACGGCGGCACGATCAGTGTCGTGCCGCCGTCAGAACCGAGTTTGCAGCAACACCCACCAGGGGACGACGGCTTGCGTGCTGTGAGCGGGTTCCGCCTACTACAAGTACGAATTCGGCGCTTCGTCGATACTCGACGTGCAGCAGGGCGCGTCGGTGCTGCCGGCCCATGCCGATGCGCACTCCATGCGCTTGGCATGGGTCGCCTCAAGACTTGTCGATTTTGTAACGTCCCCAACGCGTCGCTGCGCCGATCTCCCAAACCAACAGAGGAACTTCTTGATGACCAACGCATCCGTTCCGCCGATTGTGATTGACCTCGGCGCCCGCAAGAAAAAGCACATCCGCCAACTGAAAAACGGCCGCGGTGCCGCGCAGGACGAGGTTGCCCGAGTCCTAGAATCAGTACGCACGGACCTCGCCGCTGAAGCAGAGGGCAAGATTTTGGTTCCGGTGGTTATCGTCTACCGGCGTAAGCGCAAACGCGCCGGTTGGGCTCGCGGTTTTGGCCTGTACTGATCGGACTGACTGACGCACGCTCAATAAGGAGCCCGTTATGGCAACTGTACTCCCTGCTGCCCCCCCCACCAAGGTGGTTGACACCGCGCAACGAGCGGCGCGTACCTACTCCCAAGGTACCAAGCGCTGGCAACGCAATTTCCGAGGTTTGTCGCGAAGTAGCCTTCGGCTCAGCGACGCAATCTCGCAGGCCCTTCAAGATTATCGAGATCGCAGTGATCGCTCCTCTCGCAAGAAGCGCGATGGCGAGCTTCGCGATCTACCAAAAAATGTCGCGCGAGCGATGGAAGTGGCCTTCACCGAAGCCGGCAAGGCCCCAGGCGATTGGATGTCTCGAATTGGCACCCGTCGCTTCTACAAGCGCAGTCGCAACCTGATTCGTCTATTCTGGCGATAGCGCGTTTGCCGGCGGCGGCTTGCGACCGCCCAGTGTTGTAACGCAGTGGGGAGGATAGCGCTGGCCCCCAACACGCCCTCTCCACTGCGCCTCTTCCTGTCCAGATTGGTCGCTATGCCCCCTCTCCCAATGGTGCCCGCTGATGGCAGGCACAACCAGGCACGAGTGTTGTCGTCACTGCCCGAACCGAAACGCCTGACGCCGAACGGCGCCATTCGGCGTACGCCCCCATTGCGGCGCTTCGAGTTCTTCCATGCCAGTCTGATTCGCTGCCTGTATCGGGCGGGTCGATGCGGGGTCACCGCGCTCGTGTTGATGGCGGTGATCACGATCGACATTCTGCTACGACGCAATTCAGCTGAACGTCGGGCGCGACGCGTGCGGGCTGCCTTCCAGTCGCTCGGCCCTACCTTTATCAAGCTCGGTCAGCAGCTGTCCGCGCGCGTCGATCTGGTGCCCTATCCCTATATTCTCGAACTGGAGAAACTCCTCGACGACGTACCGGCCTTCCCCGCTGCGCAGGCCATCGCCATCATTGAGCGAACCACCGGACGACGATTGACCGAGATATTTCAGACTTTCGACCCCAAACCCATTGGTTCGGGATCCATCGCCTGTGTCTTTCAAGCCGTTCTGCAGACGGGCGAGCACGTCGCAGTCAAGGTCCGTCGACCGGGGATAGGGGAACAACTCGCCGCTGATCTAACAGTGTTACGCTGGGGTTGTCTGGCCCTGGAGCTGTTTGCCTTCCCACCTGGCTTCACGCGCAATTTCGTCGACGACCTGCGTACCATGCTGTTCGAAGAACTGAATTTCGCGCGCGAGGCGCGTTTCACCGAATTGTTCCGACATCAAGTCAAACAAGCCAAACTGAAGTTCGTGTCGGCGCCCAAAGTACATCACCGTTGGTGCAGCTTCGAAGTCTTGGTGTCTGAATTCGTGTCCGGCGTTTGGATGACTGACATCCTTCACGCCGTCGAAACTCAAGATCAGACCATCTTGCAACACCTGTCGGAACAGGGGATCCGCCCCAAGAAACTGGCACGCCGGGTGCTCCGGACGTCCCGCTTCGGGGCCTTTGAAGGTTGGGCGTTTCACGCCGATTTCCACCCTGCCAATATCCTGGTCCGCCCTGACAACCGCTTGATTTTGATTGACTTCGGCTCTTGTGGCACCTCCACTGAAAAGGAACGCCGGATCTGGCGTGCGTTTTTTCATGCCCAAGGTCAAAGCGATGTCAGCGGTATGGTGCGTGCAATCATTGGCATGCTCGACCCCTTACCGCCGGTCGACCTGGATGAATTCTCCAAACGCCTGGAAGCTGAGTTCTGGCGCGACTTGCATGCGCACAAGAGCAAACATGCGCACTGGTGGGAGCGCACCACCACCAATCTGTGGATCGGGTTCTTCCTGCTCACTCGTCAGTACCGCATTCCCGTCAATATCAACATCCTGAAAACGATCCGCGCGAGCCTGCTCTCGCACACGATCGCCGCGCGACTGCACCCAAACATTGATCACTACGCCGAGTTCCGGAAGTACGCCGCCGATGCCGGACGACGTGCTCGAAAACGCGTGCACGCGCGCCTCAACGCACTCGGCACCGACCAGACTTATCTCGACATCGAGCAGGGGATCGCGGCGGCACGCGCCGGGTTCGAACGACTGCAACGATATCTCGACACCTACTATGTCAATGCCAATAGGCAGGAGCAAACGGGGGCATTTCTGTTCCAAGAAGCCATCCGCGGGCTCGGTGTGGGAGCCTTGCTGCTGGTGGTCACCAAAACTTGGATGGTCTTGCGCTTGATAGCATCGGGCCAGCACACCGTTCAGGAGACGCTATCAGCCCAGTTTCAGACCAGCGCCGGGTGGGCCACCGCCGTCACGCATCCACTGTTCCTGGTCACCGCGACGCTGGCGGGCTTATACGTGGTCCGTCGCCTATGGCAACGACTCGGCATGAAGTATCCGGCCGCTACGTGAACCCCCAGATCACGGGGGCTGCGCTAGCGAAACCCCGCTGGCTACACCGACTTCATTGAGGATGCTGCCAATGTGCATTGAAAACCGCCGGCCGGAACGCCTCTCGTAGGCGGGCGACGCGATGGCCATGGGCGATCCACGTTGGGCATCATCACCGAGACGTTGCACGATCGCCACAAGCCACCGGCCGCCACATCGGCCAGGCAGCCTTGGTATTGCTCGCGGTGACAAACTGGGCAGGCAAAATTGGTCGGGACTTGCGCACTGAGACAAACCGCCCTATTCTGCAACTATGCATTAGTTACAACCATGACGCGGCAAGATAGAAGGCTCGAACGACTCCGCTCGATCCCGACTGATTACGGCTGGGATGAACTGGTTGCCGTCCTGACGGCTCTCGGCTACCAGCTCAGCAACGGTGCCGGTTCGCGTCGCAAATTCTGGCGCGCCGACAATTTGGCACCGATCAGTCTTCACGAACCTCATGGTAGCCAACCCGTCAAACGCATCTACATTCGTTACGTGCTTGAGACGCTAATCGAGGCAGAATTGATATGACCCATGCGCTTCAATATCGCGGCTACTATGCAACGCTCGAAATCGATCTTGATGCAAAGATGATTGTCGGCCGCGTGGCAAATGTCCGCGCTGCACTGTTGTTTGAAGGCGAGACACCCAGTGAGGCCGAACGGGATTTTCACGCCACGATTGACGACTATCTAGATGATTGCAAAGCGCGCGGCATTCGTCCGGAGGAGTCCTTTAGCGGGACCTTGCAGGTCCGCCTCGACAGCAAAGTGGATCATTATGCGCTCGCGACGCTTGCGGCGAGCAAGGGCAGCACGATCAACGCGGAAGTAAAATTGGCGGTGAAGGCGCATCTGCTGCAGAGCGCCCGCGTCGCGAGCACAAGCGCTGCTGGCCTGAGAAAACCCTTTCTCAAACTGGTTGATAAGTCCTACGTTTTGACTCACGAAGTCGTGCAAGACAGCGCCTAACCGATATGATCGTCAAACCATCCGTGCAGATTAGTTCGATCCAGATTGATGGCATCGACGCCAAAGTAAGCGCACGTCGAAAAGGCGTTCAGGCAGCGGTCAATTCTGGCGTTGAATTGCTGGAACTCGAAGATGGAACCTTGTCATCGGACCACGCCGAGGGCGCGCCTGAATTCCAAGCGGCTCGCGTTGTGTACCGGCACTTCGTGTCCGCCGTGGATGTCGAAGGGCAGCCCTTTTACGACGCCAGTGTGGTGATCAGTGCCTTCATGCACGTTAATCGCAAGGCTTATCCGATCAGTCCCGATGACAACGCGATTGTTTTGAAGTTTCTCGATCAGGTCTTTGCACTGCTCATGCCCTATTCTGCGCAGAAGTTGTATGTGCTCTGCTATGAGATGGGCATTTCGCCAGAACCACCGGTCGCGTTTTTTCCAGCGCGACATCAGACGGGTGATACCGATCCAGAATCGGATGATTCAAGCTCGAGCTGAACGGTCGCTGTTGACCCAACTCGCTTTGCTTGTGCCAATGCCAATCGCAACTAGGCAATTAGCAGCCAGTCCAGTCGAATCCCGACGTTCAGTGCGGCCGCCGTGGACGCGGTCCGGGTTCGCTTCCTTCAGCCTCACCGTGGAGGCCGGCAAGTTCCATCGGGAACTGCATGACGAATCGCGTCACGCCGGCAAACGAGGCCACCGATACATCCCCACCATGCGCGCGCACAATAGATTGGCAGATCGCCAATCCCAGCCCCGCCCCCTCGTCGGTACGGGTGCGCGAGGCGCTGCCGCGATAGAACCGGTTAAACAACCTCACCATTTGTTCAGGCGGAATCGTCGGTCCCGGATTTTCGACCAGGATTGAGGCCGCCTCAGACGAGCGTGTGATGTCGACACGAATCATGCCACCACGCGGCGTAAAGCGAATCGCATTGGCGAGCAAATTGCCCAGTGCGCGCCGAATCATCACACGATCGCCTTGGATGCTCGCCTGACCGTGATGTTTGAGACGCACGCCCCGTTCCGAGGCCAGGGCATCATAAAACTCGAAGACCGCAGTGACTTCCTGCGCTAGATCGATCTGCTCCCGGGTCGGAATCACCAGACCGTGATCCGCTTTGGCCAGGAACAGCATGTCGCTGATCATGCGAGCCAAGTCCTCATACTCCTCCAGTGCGGAATACAACACCTCGCGATACTCGTCTTCACTGCGCCGCTTCGACAGACTGACCTGCGTTTGCATCATCAGATTGCTGATCGGCGTTCGAAGCTCGTGAGCAAGATCAGAGGAAAAATCAGTCAGTCGCTGCAGTGAATCGCTGAGGCGATCCAACATACCATTGAATGCTTCCGCCAAAGGCCGCAGCTCAATGGGCACCTCCTGCACGGGCAGCCGTTCCTGCAATTGTTGCGCTGAGATCGATTCGGCCACCGCCGCCATGTCGGCGATCGGCGCCAAACCACGTCGCGTTGTCACCACCGACAAACCCGCCATGACCAGAAGCGCCATGCCGCAAATCAAGGCCAGTTGGGTATCAAACGTCGACAGGATTTCTTGATGCCGGGAAATGTCGGAGGCAACGGTGACTTCCATGAAATGGCCCCGCCTTCCGGTGGGTAGTTGGGTGGTCAGACCTTGAAAAGCGGCGGTTGCTCCCGACCAGGCAATCGGTCGAAAGGTACCCGGTAGCAGGGCCGAAACACGCGCCTCGGACAAGGGCGGGATGTCAGCGTGGCCACTGACGAATCGGAAATTGGCGGTCGGGTCGTCAACCCGGACCAGGAGATTATGGTGGCCGACCATGGCATCGCTTAACAACGCGAATACGGCAGCATTATCTTGCTCCCCTCGCCAATCATCCAAAATATGCCCGATGAGCTCAAACTTGCCCTCCCAAGCCTTTCGGTCCTGGCCTTGAAAATGCTGCTCCACGGCGAGATGGATCACAATCGCGACCATAGCAAAAACCACCGCCGCCAACACCGTATAGGCGAGCGTGATGCGCCAGGCGATCGAACTATGCAATGACGGGCGCCGCACCCGGAGGCTCCAACACATAACCCATGCCGCGGATCGTGTGGATCAAGCGGACCTCAAAGTCCGTGTCCACTTTGGTCCGCAAACGCCGGATCGCCACCTCCACGACATTGGTGTCACTGTCAAAATTCATATCCCACACCTGCGATGCGATCAAAGCCCGCGGCAGGATTTCCCCTTCCCGACGCATCAATAACTCCAGCAAAGCAAATTCCTTGGCCGTCAAATCGATTCGCTGCCCTTTTCGAAATGCCCGTCGACGCCGCAAATCCAGCTCCAGGTCGGCTACTTGTAGGGTCTCGCCCTCTCGGACCGGCGACCGTCGCAGCAAACTGCGAAGCCGCGCCAAAAGTTCCGAAAAAGCGAACGGTTTGACCAGATAGTCATCGGCGCCCAGTTCCAGTCCATGCACGCGATCCTCTATCTGATCTCGCGCCGTCAGGAAAATCACTGGCGTCTGCACGCCCGCCTCACGAATGTGGCGAAGCAGCGCATAGCCATCGCGTTCAGGCAACATGACGTCCAGAATTACCAGGCCGTAGTCTTCCTCCATGGCCATCTGCTGTCCGGTCAAGCCATCCTGCACCCAATCGGTGGTGAACCCGGCTTCGCTCAAGCCACGCTTGAGGTAGTCACCAATCTTGCCTTCATCTTCGATCAATAGGATCTTCATGGTTCGCGCACGTCGATTCGCATCATGGCGGCTAAGATACCGGCTGCGTGACGATTTCATGGTTAAGGCCTGTCAAAAGTTGGTTGACATTCATCCCGGCGACCCCTGGTAATGGTGGCCGCCGGGAACCAGAGCACTAACTTCGGGTGCAAAAGTGATCGAGAGCCGAGGCGCCCGAGCTCTTCATTGACTCGGGTGCTGCTGAAACGTACGGGTGTTACCCTGCTTGTCGAGCAATTCAACGCTAAAAGCGTCCTTCCGGCCGTTAGGCACTTCCATGCCGGGCGAACCCAGTGGCATGCCGGGCAGGACCAGCCCCCGAGCCGGTGGCCGCTCGGCCAGCAAGCGCTCCAAGTCCGTAACTGGAACATGTCCCTCGATTACATAGCCATCGACTTCGGCCGTGTGGCACGAGACCATTTCGGGGGGAATGCCGAGGCGTGATTTCAGGGCTGACAAGTCCGAGTCATTCCGCACCTCCACCGGAAACCCCGCCTGTTCCAAGTGTTCGACCCACTTGCCGCAACAACCGCAGCTCGGTGACTTATGCACCACCACGAGGGGCTTCTGGGCATGCGCCGAATGAGTCGGCGCCGCTGGCGCGTTTGCTGGTCGACTGTCCGGGCCCCGCGCGCACGCGCTGGTCCCGGCCAACGCCGCCATGACCACCCACATTATTCGGGAAAATCGCGTGAGCAGGTAGCGTCTCATTTCTGTGCCCTCGACGACCAATGCAAGTGGACGATCTGCCAACTCTTGCCGACCTTCTGCAAAACCGCCGTTTCGGTCGACAAGATCATCAGCATTTGTTCGCCCTTCATGGCGTGGATCTGCGACTCGCTGGCAACCCAGACCAGATCACCGGAAACACTCGCGGTTCGGCGGTTCAGGGTGATCTGAGCGGACTTCAGGAATTCGGCATCGTGTTTGGCGTGACCGTTCAAGTATTCGTCGCGGCTACGCTCGGCCCCGCCACTCTCGAGGATCAGTACGGTTGGCGACAGCTCTTGACTGGCGGCCGGCAGATCACCCGCTGCCAATGCGTTGCTGAACCGTTCCAGCGCGGCGACTGCATCATCGGCCGCCATTGGGATCGATACCGATGCCTTGGCCGTCGTCCGGCCGGCTTCAATCATCGAAGCCTTGTGCTGCTCGGTTCCGTGCGACCAAGCAATCGGCGCACTGAGGGCCAGCATGGAGGCCATGACAAGTCGATGGGTAAATGTGTTCATTGTGTAGTCCTCGTAAGATTTGAGTTGACTTGGGTTGATTGGATTCGAATGAGAGGGAGCTGAATTCAGGTGGGGAGATCGCCCCCTGATGACCTAGTGATCGTGTCCTTCCGATGACGCGTGGGCGTCGGTCACTGGGTCGTCGCCGGCCATGGGATCGGCTTCCGGTTCAAACGAGGATGAGGGGGACGAATGACTGCCCGCGTGCGGATCGCCTGCGCCGACGTCAGTCTCGCCCCCACCATGATCGTGGCCCGGACTGGCCGCGATTTGCTCGCGGTATTGCGCTGCCGTCATCGTCGGAAACTGCTTGATGAAGGCGACCATGCCCCAGAGGTACTTGTCGTCCATGCTTTTTCCCCAAGCCGGCATCCCTGATGCTTTGATGCCGTGCTTCAGGACCCAAAACGCCGCACGTGGATCAGCTTGCCCCAGTGCGTCCCACCGCGGTGGCTTGGGGTAGAGCCCGACACTGAGCTCAGTTTCTTCGGCACCCGGACTCAAATGACACGTCACACACATCGCGCTGTAATTACCAGCGCCGCTACGGATGAGCTCAGGATCGCGCAGATCTGGAACTTCGATATCCTCAGCGCGAACCGAAATCGAGCGCGCTCGGGCCAGATCGATCACTCGATAGGTAACTGGCCAGTGCGGATCATCAGCTGCCACGTTGTACCAACCAAATCCAATCGTTGCAGCCGCGCCAGCCGCACCCAAGGCACCCAGCACCAACAAAGTCTTTAGCGTGCTCATTGATAAGGTCTCCTTAACTGTGTTTCATGGAAGCATGGTCCATCGGTTTGGCCTCGAGAGGCGCCGGTGAGCCAGGGAGTGGCGCACGCCGGGTTGGCGCGCCAAAGTCAGGGTCAGTGCTGATCCGGTGTGCGACCGTGCCTCGCGGATTCGGGTACCAGCCCGGATCCCGATAATCATTGGCAGCAAGGTCATCGCGCACCTTGATCACCGTAAACATGCCGCCCATTTCCAAATTGCCGAACGGTCCCTTGCCCATCATCATCGGCAACGTGTTTTCCGGGCCTTGCATATGCCCCGAATCGGTGTGCTCCTGGTGCTCCGCCATGCCGCCCTGCCCCATGGGCATGAATCCGGGCAACAACTGCCGAATTTCTTCAGCTACTCCAGACTGATCAACGCCTAGGGCATTTGGGAGCTCATGGCCCATCGCATTCATCGTGTGATGCGACATATGACAGTGAAAGGCCCAGTCACCCGGCAATGCGACGAATTCGAAATCGCGAATTTGCCCGACACCAACTATCTCGGTGACCTCAGAGCGCCATTGCGTGCGCGGCCAGCGGCCTCCATCGCCGCCGGTCACCAGGAATTTTGGGCCATGCATGTGGATTGGATGATTCCACATCGACAAGTTGGCGACCCGGATCCGCACGCGGTCGCCGGTGCGAGCGACCATCGGCTCAATGGCTGGAAAGACCTTGCTGTTCATGGTCCAAAGATCAAAGTTCTGCATGACCGAGGGGTCGGGCCGATACGTTCCCGGATGCAAGGCCCAGTTATGAAGCAGCACAACATAGTCACGATCAATCGGTTCCGGCTCACCCGCGCGAGGATGAATGATGAACATTCCCATCATTCCGACCGCCAGTTGCACCATCTCATCAGCATGCGGGTGATACATGTGGGTGCCATGCTGATTGAGGACAAACTCATAGACGTAGGTTTCGCCTGGTTTGATGTGCGGTTGCGAAAGCCCACCCACACCATCCATGCCACTGGGCAGCATGATCCCGTGCCAGTGCACACTGGTGTGTTCGGGTAGCCGATTGGTCACGTATATACGGACCCGATCACCCTCCACCGCCTCCAGGGTTGGCCCGGGGGTCGATCCGTTGTAGCCCCAGCACTTGGCGCGCGACCCAGGCGCAAACTCATGCTCGATTTCCTCAGCGACCAAATGAAACTCTTTGACGCCGTCCACCATTCGGTGCGGTAGCGTCCAGCCATTGAGCGTCCGCACGGGATTGAATGCACTCGTTGGCGCCGATGGCGGGGCCTTGGGTGCTGCGCGATCGAGCCATTCTCCTTTTGAACGGGCGCCCAGATGCGCATCGTGCTCTTGCGCTTGACTCAGTTTCGGCAACAAGCCCAGCGGTGCCAAGGCGCCAAGGCCGGCAAAATTGAACCAACGACGACGCGATAGCTTCATGGACGGTCTCCGTGTGAATGTGGCTGATGGGAGTCGGATTCAGGGTCCTCGACGAGCGGCTCATCGGGAGACATGGGCGCCGGCGCGGTTGGATCCGATTCGGCCGGCGCTGCCATCGCAGGCTGGTGGTCATGGGCCTGGGGTTCTGGCTTCGGCATTTCGACAGCCGGCGGTGACCTCTCCGTCACTGGCTCCCGTGCTGGCGGGTCGGACATCGGCATACCCGACATCTGGTGGCCTGCATGCGGATTGACCATGGGTGCTTGCCCCGAAGTCTGATGTCCGGCGTGCGGATCGGCCATCGATGCTTGATCCGGCATCCGGTGCCCGGCATGGGGATCTGGCGCAGACGCCCGAGGCGACGAGACGGGGTCGCTCATGCCCACGGCCTCAGCCGGCAGCACGACCTGCACACCCAGAGTCGGTTCGGTTACCGTGCCGTCATCAGGCAGACGCCCGCCGACTGTGCCGCGAAGGTTGGCCCGAGCCACCCAGTAATCTCGAACGGATTCTAAGTAAGCCTGATAGGCGTCGTACGATTGCTGCTTGGCCAAGAGCAGTTCGAACACGCCGACCAACATGAAGTTCACGCGCGCCTGCGTCTGTGCCACGATCGTTTCTCGATTGGGCACCAAGTCATCGCGCCAGCGCTCGGCGATCTTGCGATTGACCGTCAGCGACTCCCATCCCAAGCGCACGTCATTCTGGACGCTGAGAACGGTGGCATCCAGATCGGCGCGAGCTTGCACCAGCGCAGCGTCAGCACGCCCAATGGCCCCCTGTCCCTGGTTGAAAATCGGCAATGCCAACGATGCAACCGGTCCCCGTGTACGCGCACCATCAAACTCCCGTTCGCGTTCGTAACCGACTTCTACCCCCCCGAGCCAGCGCCAACGACGGCTCGCACCGAGTGCCTGCTCCCGGAGCGCCACCACCTGCTGCGCCGATTTGAGATCCAACCGCGAACTCAGGGCAAGGGTCGTGAGCGTTTCTGGAGCGTACGCATCCTTCTTCGGCGCTGGCAGTTCAGTCGGAATGATCCAGCCTTGTTCGGCCCGAAGCCCGACCAAGCCAGCGAGTGCATGCCGGGCACGCAATGCCGCCGTGTCTGCGGTCACAGCATCGATTCGCGCTTCGGTCGCGGCCGCTTGTTCTTGCGCCAGTTGCAGCGCGCTAATGTTACCGGCATCAAAATAGCGTTGAGCGAGCTTTGCACTGCCCTCGGCTGCCCGTGCAACCAGACTCCGCATAGCGGCCACTTGCTGCGCACTGACCGCCTCAAACCAAGCAATTTCGACCGCCGTAGCCAACGACAGTGCCGAGTTCGCAACGTCGCTCTCGATACGCTCAAGTTCACCGCTTGCCAAACGCTTGCGCACCGGCAGCAGCAGTAGTTCTGTCAGCCCAAAGGTCAAGCTTCGCGTCACCTGACGGCTATCCCCAGCACTCGGCGCCAAGCGCACATAGCCCAGACTCGGATTCGCAATGCGCCGCGCGTCTTCGAGATCAGCACGGCCGATGCCCAGGCGGGCAAATTGCTCCCGTATCTGCGGGTTGTAAAAGAACGCCAGTTGAACCGCTTGTTCGACCTCAAGCGCCTCGGTCGGAATTGGCGGCCTTGGTTCAAGCGATAGAGGGGACCAGTTCGGCGGCAATGGCCGCCGACTGGCAATTAGATCGCGCGTTTCGGAATCGCCGCGTTCGCGCGGAAGGCTGGCACACGCCGCCAAGCCCATTACTGCCGCGCAGAGTGCGGCAGCTCGGAACAAAAAAGCCATGAATACTTCCTCAATGGCAGCCCGCATCCCAAGTTGGGAGCGTCAAGGGCCACAGTCACAGAAAACCCGACACCTCAACAGGCATCAGGCGCGACAGGATTTAGCCGATTAAGGACTTGGGGGACGGAACGGCGGATGGCCGCGATAGGCGACGCAATGTGTGACAACAGGAATCGGCCGCACGACGTCGAACTCGGGCGGAATCACGGCACCTAGTGAAAACGCCAACGCTGGCGGCAGCACACAACCGCATTGGCAACTCTGACCATCACAACAACCGCCCGGTGAAGGCTTGATGGGCTTGCTGGGCGCTTGCTCCTGGCGAGTCGACTCTGACCGATGTTGGTGCGCCATCTTCCCGTGTTCCGACGTCATTGCGGTCAGATGTGACTCATGCGTCCCAGTGTGCATACTCATTGTCATCCCTGGGTGCATGCCATGCGCCATGGCCAAAGGCGTCACCGTCCCATTCAGGACCAGTGTCACCATTAGAAACCACAGAGTAAGTCGGCGCAACATGATGGCAATAGACCGAGGGTGATCAGCAGAGTTCCCGGCGATTGTCACTCAACTCGGCCACGTCTGCAAAGACCTATTTGGGATCCCGCGAGGCGTCCTGCACCCGCCATTGCGTCGAAATTGCATGCCGGTCTCGGTACCGCTCTAAAGACTGTTGACGCCGAAGCCAAATTTGGCCCCGGTGCTAGGGGAAACACCGAGGCCCAGCGAACGAGGCGTTTTCGAGCCGAGGGTCCGCCGTGAGACTCTCACGAGCCTGGACAGTCCGGCGACCTGGAAAGCATTGCCAGGCAACTGACCGCAGCCAGCCTACCACAATGAGTTGAGCGCCGAGCGCACGCAGAAACAACGAACGTCGGGGAACATGCGACCGCTTTCTGGCCAGCCCCTGGCACCAGGTCTCACTCGCACAAGTGCCAAAGATCTGGCGACTCCCAGGTGATTTGCGTTTCAAAATCGGGCAACGGACTCGCCTGCAGCCCGCGTTGTTTCGACACGATCCGGACCTGAATCTTGCCCTTGTCGGGACTAACAGCTTGCATAAAGCCGACAAAGGCCCACTGACCCTGGTCTTTACATAGACGCGCACCGATTTGAAGTGGCATCGGTGCTTGGTCAAGCGGACCGGCTGCTTGCTGACTTTCAGTCGCTGGGTCAGGTACGTTCGCAACCTGCTCGATGGCGCCCATTGAGGCGCGCAAGGTCATTGCGCTCACATGCAGGCTTCCCGGTTCCAAAATGTCGATCGCTCGACTCCAGGCGCCCTCGATACTGGACTCTGCTAGGCCCGTCTCACACCGGTGATCGTGGATCCGCCAAATTTTCGGCTCGAAACGCAGCGTCGATCGATCCAAAGCCAGGAATCGTCGGAACCACGACTGACAACCTGACACCACACTCACCCGGCTATCGGGAGACAAGAACTGATTGTTGGACCGAACCTGGTACGGAACCAGCAGCCATTCTCGTTCAGCCGACCGAAGACCAAGCGTAATGGCGTAACGGCCAGGCTCGATCAGCAAGCTGCCCGACGCCGGAAATAGCTTTGCAAAGCCCTTGCGATGTTCTTTGGCCCGGACGCGCTGGGTCACGGTCAAAGTGGTCTGCAACTGCGGATCGAGCTGAATCAATGTCACTGAAGGTTCAGGCGTTCCCGCAACTGCAGCACTGGCTGCAAATAGCAGCATCAGGATTCCAAAAGTGCGTCGAACCGTTCGAAAGTCAGGCATGGCGTGGCTCAAAGTCGAATGTCAGGGAATATCTGATTTTTAGATATCTGGAAATCGTATCTAGCTTCTATCGGCCCCGCAATCCGGATTGCCATGCCGAAGTCCATCCATCGCCAAGAAGCCCAGATTCTGGTTGCTCTGATCCGCGAGTACCGAATCGCGGCCGGCCTGAAGCAAACCGAACTTTCCGAACGCCTCGGTCGCACGCAATCGTTTATCAGCGATGTCGAACGCGGACAGCGGCGCTTGGACCTCGTTCAGTTGCGCGATTTGGTCACCATTCTCGGGCGGACACTGCCCCGCTTCGTTCAGGAGTTCGAGCGACGCATTGCCGGACTAGGCCCGTGACATTGGCACCCTTTTCGCGCGCAGAGACGTCGTCTGAGACGCCAAGGCCAAGCCTACTCGGTGGCATACCCACTGACGCGATCCCCTTTCTGATAGACGGCACAGAGGTCAAGCCACCCGCCAAACCGCATTGAACGTCTCGCACCTTTGGCACACTTTGGTCCCTAATCTGAAGTCGAAGCATTGGCAAAGAACGTGACAATGTCGAAACGGCGGCTGTAATCACAAGTTCAAGACCAGAGGGGGCTGATACAAAAGGCGTAGTGTGGTCGGCAGCGTTTGGCGCCGTCGCCGCTCGCGTTCTGGCGCAAGCAGTTTCGTTATGGCACAACGCCGACGCGAAGTAATTGAGAGAAGCCGCCGGTGCCGACAGGGGTGCGTGATCCCGTATCGACGACGGTGGAACACTCCTTGGGCTGCTCCGGGTTGCTTGAGATCAATAGCGGGACACCGTTGCAACGCTCCAGTGTTCCGCTATCGATTGGGCTGACGGATGACGGTGGGTCCGCGGTCAGGCATTCCTGGGACTTAGGGCCGCTCGTCCCCGCTTATTTCAGCCAGCTCAGCGACAAACCCGTGGTGGCAGCTGCCCGATGCACCTGCACAGAAGGAACGGTATGCATCGCATGCCTTTGCGGGCACTACGCCTCGGAGTCCATCCCGAGTTGCGAGGCCATAAAAGCCTGGACGTGATCGTCAATGTTGCACAGGTTCTCCAAGTCGCGCGCAGCGTTCGAACAAGAGATCTCGCAACCGCTCGACGTCGAGCTCTTCAACCGGCCCTCACCATCGCGCCGGTGAACTGGCCGCCGGAGGGCCAGATTGCGAGCCTGGTTCGATCACCAGCAAGGTCAGGGAAAATCCCGACGATTCGCCAACAAAGGGCGCCAGTGCCTGACCCAGTTCCGCGGCAGCCGATGCCGGTCGGGCGCGACGGATTCGGGAGAACGTCGCTTGGGGCGAAGCGATGAGATGGCAGTCGGCGGTGTACGAGCTGCAGCCCAATCTGCGCCGCAGTCACCGAGGCTGGATACAGCGTAAACCAAATCATCGGCTTGTCCTCCCAACAGGCTTGGCCAGATCACGCGGTGCCACCAGTCATGGTGTGCCGCTGCGACATGCCCCGCCAGCCGGTAAAACGCCGGCAACGGCGTGTTCGGCACCAGGGCCAGGGCGACAAAGTACAGGGCGGCGCGCCGAACGGCGGGGTCGGCGATGGCGCAAAAGTGTGGGCCTAATCCGTCCGCGCGAACGCTACGTCCGATTGCCTTCCCCACCCGGAACACCCCACCCCATCGGCCAGCACCAGCATCCGGCCATAGCACCGCATGCACCGGCAAATCGGTGCCGACCGAAAGTCGATCCAACGCCGTTTTCAACAGCAGTTGGGCCAGTGCCGCATTGCCGCGCCACCCGTTCGGCCATGGCGGCACAGGCTCGTCGTGCAGCGGCAGATGGCGCCCAAGTTCGCAGGCGATCCGCGCCGCTTCTTGGGCCGCTCCGTCCACGCTGCCATCCAGGCGGTTCCGCAATGACTCGGCCTCCTTCCGATGTTCTGCGGTGGCTGCCTCGGAAGCGACCAGGATGGTGCGCCGTCGCTCGGGGTATCGACTCAACATTGTGTCAAGCGGTGTCTGGTGACGCGCACACCAGGGCACCATAGCGTCCAGCCAGGTCGTTCGAAAGTAGGTTCCCCGTGCGGTGGCGAGATCCTCGACCCAACAATGAGCACAAAACGCATTGCGAGCACTCGCCGCAAGTCGCCGCGTGGGCACCGGCGGCGCTGGCGGGTGCCACTCGCGGTCCCAGCACAGCGCCCGGGCGATCTCCGCGGCGAGCGGCAGCAGTGCGTCATCGAGATCGCGCCCGTCACCCGCATCTGGGAGTTCGATGGCCGCAAGCAGCGCTTCGCGCGACGTGCCCATGAGGCACGCCGCGCGATCGAGTACCGAACTGATGGTTTCGTCCGGTGCTGGGGGCGCGATTGGCAAGCGGTGAACGCAGTCGCGTGTCAGCACCATACTCATGCGGCCTGCCTCCGGCCCGCGCTGCCCCGCTCAATCCCCGCTTCCTGCGGTGGCGTCAAACCGCTTAGATCAGGTACCTCGTCGGCCAGATCGAGCATCTGCGCATCGATGCACTCGCGACCGGTCAGAATAGCGTGGACGGCGGCGTAGCGGATCAGCCGCACAATGCGCGCCAAGGTGCCTTCAGTGCGCTCCAGGATGCTCCGTACCAATGTGGTCGTAGTCAGGTGTGACGGGTTGGCGAGCGGCAGATTGCGGACCAACGAGTGCAGGAGGACTTCAAAGTCGTTGTTGTCTTTCCACGACGGCAGCTCCCGGTAGTCGAAACGCGCGTTGAGATGCGGATCCGCCTTCATCGCCAAAATCGCCTTGGGAATTCCCAGCGCAAGGATGGGAATCTTTACCTCGTTCATCAGTAGCTTCACAGTGTCCAGAGCAATCCGCTGCTGGCGCGGCGTCGAATTCAGGATGTCCTGGATCTCGTCAACGATGAGTAGGCGCACGCCCAACTGACGGAGCATGCGGATAGCCAATTCTTCGCGGTCCGATCCACGCAAAGTTGCTACGATCGGAATGCCGAGTGCCTCGAGCGTGCGATTGAAGATCGTCTTGGCTTCTCGCGCACCGGTCATCGAGATCGACACGATGGGTACCTGCTGCGGCGCGTCGTCGGTCGCCGTTATCGGGGCGAAACGTCGACTTAGTGAGGTTGCCAGCATCGTCTTGCCCGCACCGGGGTCACCGGTGATGACAAGACCCCAAGCCCGGACGCGGCGAGGCTCCAGCACGAGGGTCTCCAGGTGAATCATGAGTTTGTTCAGAGCCCGATGCCGGATGAAGCGGTCAGCGAGGATGAACTGCACGCGCTCGTCATCGGGGAGCGTCATCCCTGCGGCGGCGTGATCGTCAAGGTGCGAGTAGCGTTGGGGGCTTTTCATAGCGATGTCCTCTGCTTAAGCCCAAGCATCGACAGCGAACGACGTCACCGATGGCGGCGGCGCACATAGATCTTTAGGAGTGCTCCGAGTGCGTGCTGGTGCGGCTGCGCGATGCGGGGCTTGGGCCGGGTCGGTGACCACGACCACGGTGGCCGAGTCTGCCTTTGGTTTGCGGCGAGCGAGGCATGTTGCGCTTCGCGCCGCCCTAACCAATGCGTCGCTATGGCCCGCGCCCCGGAGTCTTACGCTTTCCAGCTCCTTTTCCGCAGTGCGAACGCGTTCACGTTCAGCTGCCCGCTGCTGGCGATGCTCGGTTAACGAAAGTGCCGGTAACGCTGCAGCGGCTTCCGGGACCACCACCAATCCGGCATGGTCTGGCAATTCGACGTAGATCTGGCGAACATCACGCGGGTCGTAGCAAGCATCGACCGGCTCGCCCCGCCCGACTAGCGATTCTAAGGCGTCATGCCAATAGTGGACACCGTGCAACTCAATCCCACTGCGCGTCACCGCACGGCGCTTGCGCGGTAAGAAGCCCACCCGAAAACGTACGGCATCGCCGATGACCGCGGGCGGCGTCAAAACTCCCGAAACGGTATGCCCTTCGGTCCACGCTGTTGATGGCGATCGACCGAGCGTTCGGTGCGCCCGGGTGTGGTACCAGGTCGTGATTTCATTGACCAGCCAAGCCCGGAACTCGCGCAAGGTCATCGACGCTCGGGCTTCGCTGGGATAGTCGCCCCGCTCCTTCGTGTTGCTGAATGTAGTTCCCGGCAGCCGGTGGACGCGTCGCATGAAGGTGCCAATTAAGCGTTCGATGTGAGCGCCAAAATGGGGCGTCTTGACCGGACGGTACTGCAGCGTGATTCCATACTGTTCACAGCCTCGGGTCAGCGCTACCGAGTGAAAGTCCTTGCCGTTGTCGACAAGAACCGCAAGCGGCCGTCCATACATCGGCCAGAGCGCGTCGACACCACAGGCCTTGAGCCAGCCTTCCTTCGGGAACACGGCGTGTTCCAGTGCCAGGGCTACAGAAGTCGCACTTGGCGCATCAAAGCTTACATAGAAGCCGAGAACCACCCGGGTGGCGACGTCGATCACGATCGTCAGCCACGGGCGCCCAACGGGTTCGCGCAGTGCATCGTCCGAGACCAGAATCAGGTCTACCGGTGTGTGATCGATCTGAACCAGTTCCAGTGGTCTAGAGACTACCAGCCCTCCAGGTCGACCCTCATACTGTTGTTTTGCTGACTTCCTGCCGCGCTTGCGTTTGAGGACATGCGCGGCATCCAACGCCGCCAGTCGGCGACGCAAGGCATTGCGACTCAAGCGTTTGTTGATCGCCTCCAGTGCTATCAGGACGCGATCGTAAAGGTCTTCGAACGCCATCGGCTCGCGAACCAGCCAGTGCGCCTCGATCTGTTCGGCGACAATCGCTTCAACATCGGGATCCAGGTGCTTGCTGCCTGGACGTCGCCCGCCCGGCAGCGGCACCAGGTCACTGGTCTGCTCTGATCGACGCAGCGTGGTGAGTCGTCGTTGGACCGTGCGCGCCGATATGCCCAGTTCCCTCGCAACCCCGATCAAGGTGTCCTTGGGCACCTTGCGCAATGGCACGAGCGGCCGCAGTCGTATCGCCGCGGCTACAGCACGGCGCCACTGCACTTCTGGGATTACGTTGGGTGACGCCTCGGCGAGCGGGCGGCTGCCCGCGGGCCGCAAAGTCTCCGTTGAAGCGATCGATGTAGCGCCCGTGGCGACATTGCGAACGGCCACCGTACTCATCGATCTTGCGCCATCAATCTCAACCAACTGATCGCCCAGCGCGTAGCGGCAACCGGGGGTCATTTCGAGGATCATGACTGCACCTCGCGTGCCATCCAGGTGGCCAGGTCGCGATCTGTCAATATGATCAGCGGGACGCCGGTCGTGTGGCGCAGAATCCGGACAATCAGTGGCCATAGGGGATGCAGGTACTTGAGGCGCTTGAACGGCTTGATCTCGATGAAGGTCACGAAATCGAAACCATGAGATCTCAGCAACTGCGGCACGTCTCCCATCGTCACCACCAAATCGGGGGTGTACGTGCGCACTCGGTCTCGGTGGACAAACGAGAGTGTCGTGGGCTGCGATTGGATTTCAGCAGTAGGCGCCTGCTCGTGTATGGCGCGCATCGCCAAACACTCCAGATGGCTTTCGAACGGAATGGCGGGGCGCCCAGCGCCCGGGGCATAGCGGCCGATGATGTGTCGCTGCCGAGACAACGGTATGCTGCGACGCTTCGGTTCGAGGCGCGTGGTTGCTCGGACCGAGCGCGTGAAGCGCGCGTTCGGCAAAGGGATGTCAATAGCTTTGCACATGGTTTGTTTTCTCCTGAGCGGCAGCGAAGCGCAGCCGCGATTGGCATTGTCAATCGGGTCAGGAGGCAGGGCGGATGCAACGCCGAGTTCGCAGCAAAGTGAAGCCGAGAGCGCACTTGCAGAAGCGCTCGGTCTCAGTTACTGTGGGTGCCGGATTGCGCGTCGAGAACACTGCATCCGTTTCGAGAAACACCTAGACGGCTCGGGATCACGATTCCCGGGCCGTCGCCGTTTCTGGGCCTCCGAAAATTGGGGTACAGCGCGGGGTGGCTAGGTCATAAGAATCTCCAGAGCTGGCGGAGCACCGGCCTCTTTCGCGCGCAACGCCTTCGCCGGCGCTTTGGGGCGAGACATTTTCGGGCGTGGGCGCAGCGATTTGGCCGGAGATGCCTATTTACAGGATTCCCCCGCTATCCTGCGCGCAGGTTTGCCGTTCAAACCTGTCAGACAGGATTGGAAACCAACCCTGCGTTCAAGCCAGCACAATCCGACATCGAAGCTTTTGGAGGGCGGGCGACACTCATGCAAATTTGCTCCGAGAATCTTGCTGTCCGCGGATTACCCAGCCTGTGGGGCGCTCACCTCGTTGGTCGGTTGGAGACCGACATCACCGGATTGAACCGGGGCCTGACGTTCGCTCCCAACGAAAGCCCGTTTAAGTTCTTGTCTAATCCGGCCCCCTACCCGCCAAAGGGCGTCCCGAAAGTCTTCGAGCGTGTGGTGCTCGATGGCCACTGGCCCGATGCGCCCATGTACAGCGATCCCAACGAACCAGAAAACCGATTCAACCTGCTCAAGCGCGTCGAGCTTCATCTGCCGGGCAGCGCGGATTGGTTATGCAAGGACCTAAAGCGACCGGCCCAGGAATTGCCCCACGACGAGCGCGCGATTCAGACTGCCATACACGACCAGCTTGCACGAATCGGCCTGACCCGTCTGCATCCGTCTGCGACGCTCTTCCTGAATGAGCACGCCTTTCGCGGTCGACCTGAACTACTCGAGGCGATGCTCAAGCGGCCCGGCTACGCGCTATCGTGCTCGCCGTCGCCAGGCCAGGCCACGCTCGTAACGCTGCTCTTTCAAGAATGGATCTGCTTCGACCGGGCACGGCCGATGACACAGGTGTATCAGGATCTCAGCGTTCGCGCCTGGACACGTATCTTCCGAAGCAAACACCTGCGCCGGGATCGACGCCTCTATCGTTCCGGCTTGCGCGCGATCCGATCGATTTTGTATTTCATTGCTACTGCACGTCCCTTGACGCCGGCCAAACCCTGGACGGCACCAGCTCATGCGCTGCAACCCTTTTGTCCCATCATCGCCGCGTCCCCCGCCGCAACCGCCGCAGAAGCCCTACTGAATAACCTTTTCTGGGAGGACGCCGAATGGCGACTCGATCGTATGCAATCCGGCTCAAACCGCCGGATCTCGGCGCCGCCGAAGCCGGCGGGACTTGAGGCGGAGCAAGCGAGCGACCAAATTGTGCAGAGTTTTCTTGGCGGCTTGACACGGATCAGTACACTGGCCAAAGAGGGATATCATGACTAGACGCGGCTCACTGTGGCGCCGCTGGGAGCCGCATATCCACGCTCCAGGTACCGTCCTCAACGATCAGTTTGGTGGCGCTGATCCCTGGAACACGTACCTAACATCATTGGAGACCGCAACGCCAAAGATCGAAGCGATCGCTGTCACTGATTACTACGTGACCGATACGTACGAAGAGGTCCTGCGCCGAAAGGACGCAGGTCGACTTCCCACAGTCCAATTGATCCTGCCGAACGTCGAACTTCGCCTAGACGTAGCCGCCCGAACCGGCTTCGTGAACCTTCACCTCTTGGTCAGTCCCGAGGACGCCGACCACCTGGCGCAGCTGCGGCGGATCCTCGCCCGACTCAAGTTCAGCGCATTCGGCGACCAATTCGACTGCACCCGCGAGGAGCTGATCCGGCTCGGCAATAGGGCTGGCAGCACTGGCGACGACCGCAGGGCGCTGGAGTGCGGCGCAACGCAGTTCAAGGTCAATTTCTCCCTGCTTCGAGAGGTTTTCAACCAGAGCGATTGGGCGAAAGCCAATATCCTCGTTGCGGTTGCTGGAGGCGCTGATGATGGAACGTCGGGCTTGCGGCAAGCCGCCGACGCCACGATTCGTCAAGAGATCGAGAAGTTCGCGCACATCATCTTCGCGAGCAGCACGGCGCAACGCGAGTTCTGGCTTGGCCGCCGCAGTGCCAGCCCAAACGCGCTCCGCGAACGCTACGATGGCTGCAAGCCCTGCCTCCATGGCTGCGACGCCCATGATCACAAAGCGACTGGCCAGCCGGGCGGTGAACGCTATTCCTGGATCAAGGGAGCCCCGACTTTCGACGCGCTGCGTCAGGCCTGCATCGATCCGGGCTGGCGCGCGTATGTCGGTGCCGAGCCGCCGCGAATGGCGTTGCCCTCGCAAGTGATTTCGACCATCGAGATCGTCGAGGCGCCCTGGGCCGCCACGCCCTGCATTCCGCTCAATTCCGGTCTGGTCGCCATCATCGGCGCCCGCGGTTCAGGGAAAACGGCGCTGGCCGACATGATCGCCGCCGGGTGCGACGCGATTCCCGCCGAAGTCTGGATCGCGGATGAAGACATCAGCCCTTCGTTCCTCATGCGTGCGCGACCACTGATCGGAAACGCTCGCGTCCAGCTCACGTGGGGCGGTGGCTCCGCGACGACGCGCCGGCTGGACGGCGAAGACGCCAACGGCGCGTCATCCTATGCCCGAGCGCGATACCTATCGCAGCAATTCGTTGAGGAACTGTGCTCTTCGAAGGGCGCTTCGGAGGGTCTTGTCCGCGAGATCGAGCGCGTCATCTACGAGTCGCATCCCGACGCTGAACGCGAGGGTGCCGCGGATTTCGAGGAGCTTCGAAAACACCGCACCATGCGGTACCAACAGGCCCGGCAGCGCGAAGTCGACTCCATTGCGGCGATCTCGCAGCGCATTGCCGATGAACTCGAGAAGGAGGCCAGCGTCGCCGCCCTCTCCACACAAGTCGGCCAGAAGAGTGCCTTGATCAAAGGTTACGAATCTGATCTCCAGAAGCTCGTCGTCAAGGGCACCGAAGAGCAGGCGAAGCGTCACGCGGCGATCAACGATGCAATCCAGAAGCTGAATTCGAAGATCGCGAAGTTCAACGCCCAGCGGCGCGCGTTCGTGGCAATCCAGGATGAAGTGAAAACCATGCGGGCCACGAAGGCCCCAGAGATGCTCCGCGACGCCCAGGCGCGCCACTCCGCCAGCGGCTTGGACTCCGCAAAGTGGCAAGCCTTCCTGCTCGTGTATCAGGGCGATGTGGACGCCGCACTGGCGGGTTACATCAATTGGGCGAATGGTGAAATCCACAAGCTGACTGGTGTCGCACCAGCGGCGAGCGGTACTGATGTGCCGCTGATCGCGCAGGACGCGGACCTGGGCTCGATTTCACTGGCCCTCTTAAAGGCGGAGATCGAGCGCCTCGAACGACACATCAGCGCCGACACCGTTGTTCGAAATCAGTATGCGGCTTTGGCCAAGCGCATTGCTACCGAAAGCGGCGCCTTGCAGGCGCTGAAGTCTCGGCTCGAGGATGCCGAGAAGGCTGCAGATCGGCGCAAGACATTGCAGGACGAACGGCAGGAGGCTTACGGCCGGCTGTTCGACGCCATCCTCGGCGAGCAACGAGCGCTCGCGGAACTCTACGCACCGTTAATGAATCGCCTCGTGGCTTCAACGGGAACGCTGCAAAAGCTACGCTTTTCCGTGGCGCGCACTGCCGATGCCGCTGCGTGGGCCGAAGCAGCGGAACGCAATCTCATCGACTGCCGAAAATCCGGGCCATTCTTCGGACGCGGTTCACTCGTGAAACTCGCGGTTGCGAATCTGAAGTCCACTTGGGAGACCGGAACCGCAGCGGAAATTCAGAAGGCCATTGGCGATTTCATTACGACCTACTCCAAGGATTTGCTGGCCCATGCCCCCGTTGCGCGGGCCCAACAGGCCGAATTTCGTGCATGGTTGGTGCAGTTCGCGCACTGGCTCTTCAGAACGGAGCACATCACGGTCCGTTATGAAATTTCGTACGATGGCGTCGACATTCGCAAGCTGTCGCCGGGCACGCGCGGCATCGTGCTGCTGCTCCTTTATCTCGCTTTGGACGACTCGGACGATCGCCCGCTGATCATTGATCAGCCCGAGGAAAATCTCGATCCGAAGTCCGTGTACGACGAGTTGGTCGCGCTGTTCGTCGAAGCCAAGTCGAAGCGCCAGGTCATCATTGTCACGCACAACGCCAACCTGGTCATCAACACCGACGCAGATCAGGTCATCGTTGCGAACGCGAGCCCCCACCCGGCTGGCGGCCTCCCAGCCATCTCGTATCGCGCAGGTGGTCTTGAGGACACAGAGATCCGCGCATTGGTCTGCGACATCCTCGAAGGCGGCGAGGCGGCGTTCCGCGAACGTGCTCGTCGTTTGCGGGTACGCCTGGCGCGCTGACTGGGCGGGGATTTCCGATGCGCGTGATCAATGCGCATTTGCCATTCCTTCCGGAAACACGGACTCTTCCAACTCGAACTGCAGTGTTGCAATCAATCTCTTGCGTTCGGCGCCAGATACAGGAACAAAAACATAGGCGGCGGCGCCGTCGATGGTGGTCGTCGCCAGGATGCCCGCCAGGACATCCGATGCCGAGCACACAGTTATTTGCTCGGAGTGTGCATCGATCCGCCACCATGCGCTGTCTGCAAACGCACTCGAGTCTGGGGCAATGTCGGAATGTCCAGCCACGCGGTCGGGACACGGCTGACGAACAAGCAACTCGAGAAATCGCTTAGTACGAAGCGCCATGCCGTTGGCTGCAACAGTCGAATCGCTATCGTTGCCTTCAGGTAGGTAAAGGGTCAACTTGTGGCGAGCATGTGCAGCGAACTCGCGATTTGCCATGCAGCCGTGAGCGGAAAGCTGTGCTCGGCCACCCTTCAGGTCAATGGTCAAGAATGAGATCAACTTTCGGCCGCGGCTAGTAAGGCCTCAATGCTACGACATGTCCTCTCGAACGGACCTCAGTGGAGTGCTGCGTTGTCCGGAAGTGCGCAGTGTGAGCGATCCCTGGGCTGCCGCGACCGCAATCAGTAAGGCGGCATACGATGTCGCTACCAACCAACGATCCGCTTACGCTGGCGTTCTCCCGTCGTCGCACCGCATACGATGTCGCTTTCGTGGCGCATTGACTGATTCCGCGATTGCCACAATGATAAATTATTCGTAGAAACAGGAACTTGCAACGCGCCACTCGTTACGACATAGTTTGCAGGTATCCGACAGAATGGATCAAAAGGAGCCGGGATCAGTAATTCTGTGAGTTTTCTCCAGGTAAACATGTGATTTGCCCGCCGAACGGCCAAATCACAGAACTACTGGACGGCGACTGGGACCAGCGATCCAGGGAAGCAACGTGGTTCATTCATTCGGCAGCCCCTCTACCGCGGATGCCACGTAGACATCACGGGCGGAGAAACGGCGCGTAAAAGGAGACTAGCATCACGAAAGCCAAATCGTCGCCGTAGTAGCCACCTGTGATGGCCCCTTTCAAGTATTCCGACTGCCTTGTGGATACCGCGCTGGACCAGCGTTGTCGCCCAAGTTCGGGGCAGACCTTGTGCAATAACGAGCGATGCTCGCAGGTGCGACCGGCTCTCTTTTTTAGTCGAAGTCTTATGTCCAGACACATCACCGGGCACGATCATCAGTTCACCACCCTACCCGCTCTCATGGCGGTGACTGAACATCGATCTGCCGTTACGGTCGGTTTGCTGCCAGACACGCCTCTGCAAGCTCGCGCAGTTCGATCGGAGTCGTCAGCGGTTTGCGTCGAAAAACGTCGCCGTCATCTTCAACCATGCGCCGAATGACCTCATCGGGTGAGTTGCTCAATACGATCACGGGCCCACGCCACCGCCGGCGCAAAGTCTTGCGGAGCGCCTCGCCAGTAATGCGGCCGTAGCCCGTGTCCTTCTCGGACATGGACTGACCGGTGTACATGGCGAGATCCAACACCACGAGCGACAAATGCTTCAGTTTCTCGTCGTCGCCGAAGTAGCCCAATGCCTTGTCGGCGCTATTCAGATGCGCCACCTGACCCAGGCTTAGAAGCTGCTCTCGGTATCTCACCGTATTGCGGTCTTCGTCGTCCACAAACAGGATGATCGGTCTGTTCATGTTTCGCTCCTGTCAGCCACCGGCAAGCGCAATCTAACTCGGGTGGGCTTGCTGCAATGATTGACCTCAACTCTACCACCCGCTGCGTGGAGCAAACGTTGCGCACTGCTCAATCCCAACCCTTGACCAGGCAACTGATGTTCCCTGGCGCGCCCCCCCCGCTGGCGCGGCACAAAATGCTGACTTGTCGGAAAATCGTCAAAGCCCTGACCGTCGTCCTCAATATCGATCACAAGTTCCTTGGCCTTGAGAGCCGTTTGGATACGAATACTAACTGTTTCAATCCCTTGGCCCCGATATTTGTAGGCATTGTCCAGCAAATTTCTCAGCACACGCCGGAGACTGCTGGAACCCAGCGCAACTCGAACTTCCATCTGTGGCGCCTGGATGTTCAGAACTAGCCCTTCCCGTTTTGCGCGACGCTGCATTGCCTCTACCTCAGCTCGCAAAACAGGCGCCAGCTCACAAGTCGCGTCCTGCTCGAAGAGCCAACCTTCGGGGCTACTAGTGGTTCGTAAGTTATCCACCAAATCGACGACATGGCTGGTCTGTTGATCGATAAAGTCGGCAACATCCTGAAGGCTTTCTGGTGCTGGCGACGCCTGCGCCGACAAACTTTCACGCAGGTACTCAGCCTCGGCGCGAATACTCGCCAGAGGTGAGGAAAGGTCATGATGAAAGCTTGCAATGTTTGCCGCACTCCGCGCGCGATATGCATTATGACGAAGCAGCAGACCGAACAGCAATACGCCGAGACCCATCAAGCCTATTCCCCACCAACCCAAGTTGCGATACTCATAGCTCCGCAAGCCCACGTCCTCTGGGTTCAACCAATCGGCAGCTGCGTTCCAACCGCGCAAGTCCTGATGAACCAGAGCCCAGGTTGGCGGATTGCTGATCGGCACCATGTAGCTATCGAGACATCGCATCAAATGCTTCAGGCGGTCCACAGCGGCTGCAGGATTCTGCGCTTCATCCTCAGCAACCTCTTGCGCCAACTCGAACAACGGATGATCTGTCGGGAACCAAGAGGCCAAATTATCGGCAAACACACGCGACGGGTGGCTGTCATCCTGGGCCACGGGCGATTGGATCGAGAGTTCATAGCCCCAGGCTCGGCGACGACTCGACTCCTTCTCGGCGTCGAGGACCACGACTTCCAGATTGGCGTCACTTCTTTCGGCCAGCCTTGCAGCGAGCCCGCGCCATCGCGTGTGCGTCAAAAGCACCGGAACTGCGTTCATGCGGTCGAAGTCGTCCGAAGACACTGCATCGTCGGCGGGGCAGCTTGACCCGTCGTTGGAGGCCCCCGAGAAGACCATCGGTGGGTACACTTGCGGTAGCAGGGAGCGCGATGGAGAGCCACTGTTCTCGTCAAAGTATGAAGGCTGGCTCAGGACTTTCCCAGCCGCACTCAGAAGCTCCAAGCGTCGCTGTTTCGGTAAGCTTGGACGCGCAACCAGCCAAGTACTGCGATCTCCCCGCCGGCTAAGCAACGACCAATCCGCTGCTGCCGATAACTTCACCCGAAGTGCTTGAATCTCCGGGTCTTCGAGACCACGGATCAAGTGAACCCGTTGACCCGCTTCGGCACTTAGAGCCAGGGCTAACGGCTGGATCAACACAGATTGCCCCTCTAACTCGCTCTTTTCGGAGTCCAAACCAACCACCAGCACCCGGCGCCGGCGCAGCCATTGATTTTGCTCCAACAGTGCGACATCCCGGACATACGGACTGTCGCGCAACGCTGGCGGCAATAGCCTCTTCTTAAAACTAAAGTCCTCCTGAGTGCAGCGGGTTTCAGACCAATCCCCAGTACCGATGCGGCATCCGTCTTGCTCGGCAGCCAAGTGAATTTCTGAAAGCGCAAAGCTCAAAGCATGCGCGCTCTTGGAGTTACTCGGAACCTGCAATTGCAGTTCATCTCTGCTTAAGATCGAGATCTTACTCCAAAGCTTCGGCGTCCCAGTGACTGCCTGAGCCATGCGCACTTCATGATCATCCAATAGTGCCTTCACCGTTTCCGCGGTCAGCCGCTGCCCATGCCAGTTGGCATCAGATCGCAATTTAATCTGCACATGGTCTTCACGCGACCTGCACTCGGCCACCGCCGGGACAGGTATCTGAAGGGGCCGCTGCCCTTGGGGTGGTGGACACAGCGGCTCGAACACCAAACCGAGCAGGCGATCACGGTCGGTAACGTACTCGAAAGGCGGCAGTGCACGAGCCTGCTTGCGCGCAACTACGACAACGACGGTCTCCGGCTCACGAGTCAGGCTAACAACGAAACCAAAGATACCCATCAGCAGCAGCGTCGCCGCAACGGAAAAACCTGAAGCCTTTCTTAGCCAGCCCAAGCGGTTGACCTCAGCTCAAAGCCTGAGCATACTGCGCCCGAAGCCGCGCGTTCAAGCTTTACGTCGTAGCGTTACGACGGCTTTTCTTGAAAGCTGGATTACTTGTGTCCTGGGGAACGCGATGAATTGGCAGAGTTTGCTGGAACTAGAACGATGGTCTGCACCGCGGAATGGTCAGTACTGGGCGCTTCTAGAACAACTCGCCAATGTGCTTTCGGACGTTTTTCTGGATGTCTCAGAGCCACTTGAAGACTTGGATGGCATGGTAGAACTGGCCACCGGCGACATGGGCGGCCATCGATATGTTCTGCTCGGCAACGCGGATGGGCAGATCTTGGTGATCAGTGTTGGCGACACGATTCAGATCCAGAGCCGGCACTCGCTGCAGGAGTTTGATTCCAGCAAAGATGAGATTAAGAACATTTTGGTCGACTCCCGACGGTATAGCCGGGAGCGCGATGTGTATATTTGCACCCGTCGCTGGGAGGGCAGCAAAGCACCGGAGCACCGATATTGGCGAGCGTCGTTCTGGCACGCCGACGACCGCTTCTATCTGAATCCTATTCAAGAGATGGATTTGGACAGACGCGATGCTTGGGTGCCGGTGCCAGCCCCTGGCGACGAAACGAAGCGGCCGCCTAGGGCATGTTTCGATGTTCCGATTCAAAACGCGCGAGACGACGATTTATCGCTACCGGATATCGACATAGGCGATGCCTTGCTCGCCGCTGGCATTTCGGGCGTCGCGCGCTATGCAACTGGAAGACTAAGTTGGGACAAGGAGAATCTGGCGTTTGGACCCGAACCCCCCAAGGCGATGGCATTGGATCGAAATGGCGAAGCCTTGGTTGTCGCCTCAGCGCAAGGGCAGTTGTGCGTGTACCGGAAGAACCAGCCCGCACGGGTTCATGCGCTTGATGCTGGCGTCGCAGTGCTGGGTTGTTGGCAATACGAACAACAGCTGGAGGTGGTATTGGCTTGCCGCGACGGCAGTCTGCGCCATTTGCGTGAGGTCCCCGAAGCGCGCCTGCGGCAACTCTGGAATCAGCAAGTTGAGTCCGCTCTCGATGACTTTAAGACTGGCGAAGACTGGCGATGCTGGCTGCAAGACGATTCCGAACCAGAGGTTCCCAAACTCAAGTCACTGCTCTGGTTACATGCGAGCTTTCTGCATCCCCACTTGCTGATGGAGCTTGAACAGTTCCTGAGGCAACCTAGTCAAGACCGTCCCGGCACTCGTTTCGGGCAAGAACTAGCTCGCCTACTGCAAGAGGACCCCAATCGAGCTGACCATGTTCTGAAACTCTATCAGTCGGCTGGTTTGGCTGTGCGGGAACAGCTGGACCGTATGCGCCCATCGTCTAGCGAGGATCTGGCAAATCGGTTGCTGCGGAATGCCTGGGAGGCCGCCGAAGACAGCAATGTCGGCTATTCGCAGGCAGCAGCCATCGGGAACTTGACCACGCGCCCGTTCCTGCATGAGGCGACATGGCGTGGAGTTGCGTCCTCGGTGGCAGGTGTTCATGATGGCGCTCAACAGCGGTGGCTGCTAGCGACCTCGTGTGGCTTGCTTTGCCTGGAGTCGCTGAGTGGCACGATCCCTACAAAGGAACAACGTCGAAACAAGCTGCCAGCGGCGGCGATTCGCCCTCGAAGCGTGGGGGAAGAAGCGCCTTTCAAGGCGCCTCATTGGTTACGCGGCCTAAACACTTTATCCAATGCTGCATTGATCGGGCATGAGTCTGGCGTCAGCTTGCTAGACCTCCAGCCTGACGGGAGCTGGGTGACGCTAGACTGGGCGCCAGATCATGGGGATGCCCAAGCGCTCTATGGTTTTGCAGAAGCAGCAGCCCAACATCTGGACTGCAGGCGAGTCTGGCTGGCTTGGCAAACGGGAATTGAGGTCTTGCTGGATTGCTGGGAGTTGACTGGCAAAGGCCCGCAGCATTGTGGCCGGTTTCCGCTACGCGTCCCGGCAATGACGTTAGCGCTTTTGCCTGATTCCGAGGGACAGCAGCTGGTCGCCGCGACGCGCACGCGGGAGCTGCACTGGATGAGGCTTCGCGAAGACGCTTTCTACTCACAAAGCAGCCAGCGGCTGGATAGCAATGCAGTGACGTTGCAGTTCGCCATTGGCGCAGTTAACGGTCAAGATCAGCCCGTCTTACTGGTTGGAACCGAGGCTGGCTGGGTCTACTGCTTCGACGCGCTCAAGCGAAGGGTCTTGTGGACCTACCGCGCTGGTACTAGCGTCCAGTCCTTAAACTGCATCGGTGCTGGCACAGCGTTGCTGGTCGGTGTTTGTAGTACCCCCCATTGGTTAACGCTGCTCGATGTTCAAGGTCGCCGAAGCTGGCGGCATCATGTGGGCCGGCGCCCGAGCGATCTGTTTCTGATGGCAGATCACGAGGGCACGTTGGAGCGAATTGGCGTGCTCCACGAAGGCGGCTGTTTCAGTTTGTATCGTCGCAGTGACCGCGAGCGCTACCAACATCGGGCAAGCCAGCTGATGCCTACCCATAAAGAACTACAACCCGGGGATAGGTTGCTCGTTGGGCTTGCCCTGGCCCATGGTGACCTCAGTGTGGTGCGAGCAAGTGAGGTCAAGCGCGCGGAAGCACGAAGGCTGCTTCTGGCGCAGGCGGCAAGTTGCAAGCACCTCGAGCTTAGCGAGTACTTTGCCTTGCCGTTGATTCGGTGCGCTGATGTAGCAGCAATGGCACGAGAATTGCACCCAAACCGCACTGACGCTGATGTCGACCTGCTTTGGCGACAGGCATTGGACCTACTGGAAGATTATCCGAAGAGTCGTCAGGGCGAGATGCTTGCTGAGATCTACGCGCTACGTCGTCGCCGAGGACAGGATTTGAATGCGATTGAGCACAGTTTCGAGGAGTTGTCCCAGAGATTCGAATTTAAGACCATTGAAGCTCTTTTTCTGAAAGCCGCCGATGCTGCATTGCAAGCGGCTCAGGCGTGGTGGAATGCCCTGCCTGATATCGATACCGGGTTCAAGCGCCTGCATCACCTACCGCTGGCCGTGGCGCGCCAGCTCCGCATTCTGATTCCAGCGAGCGACCCATTACTTCCTGCCTTGAACTTGCTAACCGAGGCGGCCCAGCACTTAGAGAAGGGGCCTGCCCCGAATCTGTCGCTGGGTCGGCAGATTAGGAATAGCAATGCAGAGCGGTGGACTCGCAAACTGCCAAGGATTGATGCCGCCCAAGACAAGACGCACCCCTACTTACGCACCATGGCCGCGGCCCGGGAACTGCAACCTGAGCAATGGGCGGATGTCGTCGCATTGCTCACGGCCAGTGCACAAAGCCCGGTTGGCAATGGACCCCTTCCCGCTGCACTTCGGGCTCCGGGGATTTGCCAAAGAGGCCCAATTCCAGAAGACAGTGTGCCATTGGCGCAGCAGGAAGCTTGGATCACGTTGCAGCTGGGCCAGCGTTGGCAGCTTCCACGCGACGTCGAGCGCGGTTGGCCTGCCTGGGCTGTAGCGATTGAATCCCTGTTGCGGGTTACCGAAGACCTGTATCGCGAAGGACTGAACATTCAGTTGGGAAGGTTGGTGGCGCGTGCTCGGTTACGACTGAAAGCCCGTGTGCTGCGCTGGACCGGCTGGCAATTGCGCCTGGAGTTGGAGTTCATCCACGACGGCAAATTCGTGTTAGAAAACCCAGAGTTACAACTGCAGTGGTATTTGCCAGGGCTCGAAGATCAAGCCAATTCGTTGGTACTCGACTTCGCCCCAACCCGCGTCGCTCCGAGCGATCCGCCTTGGCGCTGCCGACTAGACTTAACGCCGCCACGGGACACACGTCAGTTGTTTCTTCGCTTGCACTGTTTCTTGAATGGCAAGTTGATTGACGTAAGCGTTTGGCAGGTCGCACTTGATGAGGTAGCTGGCCACGTGGATACCGACCAGCGCAGTCCGTTGCTCAGCCCGCCGTTCGATCTGATGCTGTTGAGACGAATCAGAGATGCGACCCCTGGCGCACACTTGCTAGTGCTGGATGATGTATTGCAACCAAAGGCTGTGTTGGCGTGGCTCAGCGAGCAGACCGGCGCACAAAGCTTCGCATTGGATGCCGCAACCGCAAAGCTTGGCCCCGACCGCCTCTATCCGAAGATGCTGGATCTTGATGCCGTGTTACGCGCGATTGAGGGGCTCGACCCCTTGGATTTCGAGCAGCGCTATTCGGCCGATCACGTGCCACTAGCGAGCGCCCAGGGACTGATGCTCCTGAACTTCTGTGGATTGGCTGAACGCTTGCAGCAGCCGGTTCTGCAACCCCTCCGCGCACAAATACTTGCCTGGTTGCGCCGGATTGCAACCAGTAAGCCGTCCGCGCGCTGGATGATCGTCTTACCTTCGCCTCTGGCACAACAGTGGCACGTGGAGCTGTTGAAGGCAGGTATTGACCTGATCCATCCCGCCCAGTTGCACATCAAGACCTGGACAGACGAGGACTGGCGTGCACTCTCACAAGCTCGACTGTGTACACCTTCTGAGGCAAGACAACAAGTCGCAACTGCAGGTGAAGATCTTCGCTTACTCGGCGCTGGGACCCGGCTCGACGATCTACGCCTGTACTGGGCACGCGCCGAAGTTGCAGCACTTCGACCTGCTGAACTCCTGGCCCTAGTCGCTTTAGCCGAGGCCAAAGTGCGGCTCAGGCTCAACGAGATTCCCTCGGGCGCGATCGCCGCAGAACTGGTCCAAACGGAAGCGCGCAAGCACCAACCTAAAACCCTGGCAACCGTGGGAGAGGTGATGGGAGATCAGCGTCGCCTCCGTCGATTACAAAACGTCAGTCGAGACTTGCTCGTTTTCGGCATGGACCCAGAACAAGACTTGGACGCGCTCAACGCCGAAGCCCGTGCGCTCTTGCAGCTCAGCGGCTTCAATTCGAATATGCTCAATCGCTTGGCAAAGATGGGTCTGCTTCACCAAGTTGGCGGCTTGCATTTGCTACGTCCTGACCTAGCGCAGTTGTTGCAACACTTACGAGCCCAGGGCAAATCGCTGCGTGACTGCGCGCAAGCCTTGGGCGATGAAGATGCCTGGTGGCAAGGCATTGACCTGTCTGCAGTGGCGCATGTTCGCGCCGAGGACTGGTCGCAGTGGCAGCCGGGGGCGAGTGCCAGCCTAAAGCTCGCTCATGCCAGTGGCCGCATCTGGCTTGGAAACACAGAGACAGCAATACTGGTGAGTTGGATTGAGAGCCTGACCGGCGCCGCCCTGAACCATCCCGTTACCGACGGCTACGCATTGCTAGAACAACAAGGACTCCCAAATTCCGCTGGCATTGCGGTCAGCCTACAGCGAGAGACCAAACAATCGGAAAAGGTCACGATCGCGGGGCGCTTATGGCTGGAAGTGCGTATCGGGCCAAACACGCTGCGGCAAACCCGACTGCCCGTGATCGACACCGATCACCTCCGCAGCATCTTGCGAAGCGGCAACCCGCGCCGGGCGTTCTGGGCCTCGCTACGCTCGCAACTCAACTTGCAACTACTGTCGCCATTCGTGCACGTTGGGGCAATGCCGCCCGACAGTCCCCTTTTCGTTGGGCGTCGGCATATTCGGGAAGAAGTGGCGGCCCATTTAACCCGCCGTAGTTTTCTGATTCTTGGCTCGCGACAGGCGGGCAAGACGAGTCTACTGAATCAGTTATGGTTTGAAGCCAGTAGACGGAGTGATGTTTTGCCGGCTTTAATCGACAGCCAAGGCCGAAACCACCCGGAACAACTGCTGGAGCCGCTTAACCGTGAGTTGGCCCGATTCAATCTCACGCCCGCGCCTACGACCGATCAAGCTCTGGATGCGTTTGTTCGGGCGGCCGCCGAAATGGGTCGTATGCCTGTTCTGCTCATCAATGAGATTGACGGGCTGCTGCAAGACTCCCCTGAGTTCTTGCAACAACTCCGCGGTCGTCACGAACATAGTGAAATGCGCTTCATTTTCGTCGGCTATGCACCGGTCCTATGGGCGCTGCAAGCGATACACGGCCCAATGTATCACTTCACGTCCGGCACCGGGGGGCATTTCCTGCTCGGTCCACTGCAACGGGAGGAATCACGACAGTTGTTAGGCTGGCTCATCAAACCGCCGCTCGACTTGGAGTGGCTGGACCAACGCCATCAAGAAGCTGGCGAAACGCTATTGTTGGAAGCCGGTTATGACACGCCTTGGTTGCTACAGGATCTATGTCAAGCCTTGGTCACCCAACTGGTGGCGCGCGGCAGCGGCGTGATCACCTTGGATGATGTGCGCCGTATGCTGGACCAACATCCGCCACTGCTGAACAAGCTGGAATCCGCTGAGCTCAGGAAGGTTCTCGGCGACTCGCGCGCGAATGAGATCCGAGAAACTGGTGTCTGGTGGATCTTGCTTGCACTGGTCAACTCGCACTATCCGAGCGATAGCAATTGGCGTCGGCTGATGCTCATGCAAGCCCCTGAGTTTACTCCCGAGGATGCGCGGGCGAGCTGCCTGCAAGTCATTGAATCCCTCCCGCTGACTGAAGAAGAACGAAGCCAGCTCCGTCAATGGCTAGACCGTGTCGACTTCCGGGAACTACTCAGCGCGTTAACCTTGACTATGATTATATCGGCAGGCCGTCGACTAGACGCGCAGCCCTACTTCTGCTTCGCACAGAACCTTTACCCGATTGAGCTACTGCGCGCAAGTTCTAAGAATCGTACACTGGAAGACCTCCTTCTGGAACGCACCAATAATCTATTGACTCAAATTGACAAGGGGAAGATTCGCCCATGAATCGCACGTTTAAATTCGAAACTTTGGGCGAATACGCAACACACGAACCCTTGAAGACCGACTGGGTAGCACCGGGCGGCGCGTATCGAATAGACTGGACAAAAGGTTACCGACTCGAAGTCCTCGCTTTGGGACGGCGCAACATCTTCCCGCGGCTTGAGCATGCACTCAGCACTGACCGAGTATTGCTGGGTAAGCCAGTAATGGTTGTCGGCGAGGAAGGAGCCGGGCTGACGAGCTTCTTTGCTTTCCATGACAAGCGACTCGAATTTCGATCTCACGACTTCACTACTAACAGTTCTTCTAGTCTGACCGACCTGCTACGAGGATCAGGCGACGTCGGAATCGATTCCTCCCCTCCAGAAGGACGGCCGCGTGATGAATTGTGCCCAGTTTTATTCGCGCATCTAGAACGACTGAGCGCGAGTGGTGAAATCGTTGCACAGATACGGTCTCTCTCTGAAGGGTTCTCAGACCAAACGCCACTAGACCGCGGCCTGTACTTTACTGGCAGAGACGAGCGAGTGTTCGACTCTGGAGTTTACTCAGAGTTCTCCAACATCTCGTCTGTGACGCGACTTCCTCGGCTTAACCATGAGGAAATCACGAAGCTATTGGCGAGACATCTGGGCGGACCAGAAGCACTACCGGAACCATATCGCGCTGGCGCCATGACCGTACTCCGCTGGACAGGCGGACAACCACTGCTCATTCAGAGCCTTCTCTCAGCGATTGAGACGATTGAGGACCTACACCAACCAAAGTTGATGCGGAGACTACGTGACAATCCACCCCCAGTCGTGCTGAACTGGCAACGTCGCCTTGCTCAAATGCTAGAAGACAGCAGCGGAAAACCCTATGCCACCGAACTTTCAAATGCTGTTCGAGACTTGCTAAAGGGGCAGAGCTATCCAATTGACGTCGAGGAGAGCGACCTTTGGGCACCCATGTGCCTGCGCCCTTTGTGCTTGGCGGGCTGGTTGAGTCCTGGTCTATCCGAAGATGGCAATAGCCGCATCTGGCGCCTTTCTGACTTGCATCAGTTTTGGGCGCAGCCAGTCGTCAGGCATCCAAAGGCCTTCCTCATTCGGAGCAGCAGTCAATGAGTACGGTTCAGGTAAGTTCGGAACAGAAGTACCTTGTGTCACGGCTGAGTGCTTTGGCAACCAAGCAACTTAACGTGTTGACCCAGATCAGCGGCGCAAAACCTAATGGTCTGACCAATCAAGCACTTCCAACTGAATCATATGAGAAGTTGAAGGCACCCCGTAAGCCAAATGCGCTCGGCATTTTCGGGCGTCGCGGAAGTGGTAAGACCACCATTCTCACGGAAGTGATTGATCAACTACATGGGCGCCGGGCCGAGCATGGTTGGCATGTGTTGACGCTACCTTTGGACTTGTCCATGGCGCCACGGGAATTTCCGCATGGCTTGACGCTGGTCCATTGGCTCCATGCGCGCTTGGCCGAGCACACTGACGCCTGCAAACCCCGCTGCGGCAAGCTTGACGCAAGTTTTGAAAAGGTCGCCCAAAGCTACTTTCGAGGTTCGAATGGCTTCAATCAACTCGTGCGAAAGCTTGCGCTGAGCCCGGAGCACTATGCCGGCGCAGCGGCCAAGGAAATCGGAGCGCGTCTGACGCTCCATCAAGATATTGGCGCATGGTTGGATCAAGAGGCAAGGTTTCGTGGGGTCGATGGCTTCGTGCTCGCTCTGGATGACGTCGACCTACCCCCAGCCAATCGCCACCACAGTTTGATCTGGTCCTTGCTGGATGAACTGCACCAGGACCGCTTGTTTCTGATCATGGCAGGCGACTTACAGCGTCTGGAGACTCGTTTGACCGAGGAAGACGCCAGTGTGCGCCGCGGCTCAAAGATTTCCGACAAGGATCCACAAGCCGCGCAGGACCTGATCTACAAAGTTCTTCCTCAGGCCAATCGGATTGAATTGCCGCCTTGGCCGGCGAAGGATCGGTTGAACTTTCCACCTGCGAAAGCGTCAACCGGACGGGTGGCGTCAGAAGTCACTATTAAAGCGCTACTTGACAAGATTTCGGTTCCGTCGGTTTTGCGCGAGCATCTCCCAGCGTTGTTACCTCCTTGGGCTCGGGGCCTAGAGAACGTATGGCGAGAGCTCAGCTTCCGGAGCAGCATACTAGAGGCGGAAGCAGTAGATAGTGATGCGCAAGAGCTGAAGAGGGAGTTAGGCGAAGATTGGTCAGGAATCTTGACGTTCCTTCTTGAGAGCCGTTTCGAGTTTGAGCTCGCAAGCCAGCTAAAGGACCCACTTTCGCTCCAAGATTTTGCGCCAAGCTTTCGCTGGCAGTTGGCAAGTGCCGACCATTCGTATCTTTGGAGACAGTTGCGTGATCGTATGCAATGGAATCGGGCTAAATCGGATGAGGATTTTTGGAGCAAAGACATTCCGGAACTAGTTCCCGAAGCACAGGACAGAGGCCTAAGGCTTCTCCCCAGTCATGGCCGGCTTGCTGAAGCGCTAATCGACTTCGCATTGTACCGAAACACGCTGACACCTGAACGCCTAGTGAGCCGAATTCCTTGGCTTCGGGCGCACTACGAGCACTGCAAGGCAACCGTTCTTCGAGATCTTTCTACCATGGATCGCGATCGCTCTGATTCGCCATTGCCAGCCGCGGCTGCCCTTCACTGGATAGACTTAGCATCTGATAACTATACGGCTCAAATCGGATTTTGGCCCGTGATGGCTCTACAGCTCGGCGAGCGAAGGAAGTTGACAAAGGCTATGGCCGATTTCCAGCCAACAGGCCTAGCAGCTCTGGCGGCTGCCGGCGCCGATGAGGAGTTAAAGAAGGACTTCCTGAATCTGACTAAGGGTCAAGTCGGCGAATTGCTACCTTATCGGAACTGCAGAATGATATTGCAAATGGCTGATGCACTGGCACTGCAGCCTTGGAATCTCCTGGAGTCTGTCTCTGCGAGAGTCAGCTATGTCGGCTTAGCCAGGTTGGCCGCAATGTTGACCTACTGTGCACATTGGACGGCAGCCCATGGCAACCTAAAGCGTAGGCCTTGTTTGGACGAGGTGATAAACAAGAACCATAGGGCGCCAGAGAGCCTATCCGAGTCGTCGATTTCCCAAGACTTCAAGTCAGTTCTCGACGAGGCCAGTGATATCGCGATCGTTAAGGACAATTCGATTCACCATGGCGTTGGCCTACTCGTCAACGCGCCCTGGTTCCGAGGTCTCGCATGACCGAGCGGTGCCTGCCACCAGTGCTCCAGGCCTTGGCCTGGCGCTTGGTGGATCGCGACTGGGCGCTGCAGGAACGGGAGATTGAGGATCATGCGGACGCTGAATGGCGGTTTGTGCGGCGACGGCTCTGCGAGGGGTTACATGGCCTGCCCTTTCAGTTGGCTCTAGAAGCACTGAACGAGGCGCGTATATTGGCGCCAGACCCGCTTGACGGCCTGCCCATTATTGCAAAGTCTACGTTGCGGATTGAACGTGGTTGGCCGCGAGTGATCGATGAAGAAGCCTGGGATGTTGTGTGCCGGATTGTCGATCCAGATCTGATTGCGCTGAGCCACCCAGATTTACCCCGGGTCGTGGTCAAAACTCCAGACCTTTCGGACGCACTGGCATGGCCCTGCTCGTTGCGTGCGCAGGACACTGAGTTCTATGACCTCAGTCACGAGCCCGTTGCCGAGATTCATGCGCATTTGGGTGGCAGCCTCCCAACGCCGTTGCTTTGGTCCCTATTTCTATACGGTCATTTAAGCGCGATGGCACTGGAGCAGTATCGACCGGAGCCGATTCGTCGTGGGCGCTGGGGGCAACTGTTGCAACAAGGCCTGCAAGCCCATCTGGCACTGCATCGTTTGGTGTACGGAGATGCCTGCATCCCAGAAATCCGCTCGGGTGCCGAATATGCGGTTGCGCCAGCAGTCATTGGTTGGAAAGGGGTGCAGTTCGACCGCGACCCCGACTTTAGCGAGTGGCCGCATTGTGTGCGCACCATCAAGGACCGCGCGACTCTGGCGTTGCTATTGCCTCAACGGGTGCTATGGTATCGGGCATGCCAAGCCGCTCATAACGATCGCGCACTGCAGGAGGCTTTGCAGCGGCTTTTGGGCCTTCGCTCTGCCTTCAATGCACTGCTGAGCCAGCCTTCTGGCCAGCGTGGGCTGAGCCAGTTCTTTGGCTTCTACGACCGCCGTTCCGCGCTGTGGATGGGGCTGCCGCTGCGCAACGCGCCAACTACCTATCGCGGCGAACAGCTCGGCAAGGAACTGGTTATGGAATGCTGGCTAGAGGATCGAGTCGCTGCACCGGGTGCCAGCGTCGATCTCGAGCTTCGCCTCACCCTACCCTTCCGTGGCCGAGAATGTCTGTTATTGATACAGAATTTTGTTGCCGCACAAGCCGCGGTGGCCGAACGACGACCTGAAATCCCGCTTCGGGCGGGTTTGATCCATCACACTATCAAGGCTGCGGGACGCAAAGGCGAAGAGGCGCGCGCCGAGTTCGAGGCGCTGTGGCACTTTTTGGTAGGCACCCCCGAGGCTCGTCCGTTTCTCGTCGGCGTCGATGCAGCAGCCAATGAGCTGGCCTGCCCACCGCGTACATTCTCGGCAGCGTTTACTTGGCTGCGTGAACAGTTGGATTGCGGAGCCCCCGGCCAGTCGGAACCGCCGATCCGCTTAGGCTTTACTTTTCACGCTGGCGAGGATTTTCGCGACTTGCTCACCGGCCTACGGCATATCGACGAGGCGGCGCATTTGTTGGCGATGCGCCCAGGCGATCGTATCGGCCACGGCCTAGCGTTGTCTTGGCCAGTGGATGACTTCTACATCTCGCGGACGCAGTCCTTTCCAACCGTGGCCGACCATGCATTGGACCTGTGTTGGGCGATTGCCTTGTTGCTCCGGTTCGATGGCTATGGCGAACAGGAGCGTGATGCGCGCGACCGTTTGGTCGGACTTCTGGCTGAATACGGCAGTGAGGTCGACGGCCTGCAACGCTTGATCGCGCAATGGGACTTAGACGGGCCGCATGCCTGGGCTAGTACCCGCGCTCGCAGCCTAAAGCACCGGCAGCGAGATAACGAACCCCCGCGCGCGCTCCGGGAGGATGAATGGCTACTTTTACTTGGCATACCGGAAGCGCACTGGGACCGGCTCGCGCCGCGCCCGATTCGCCCTCTGGAATGGCAGAGCATCGTGCGGTCTTGTCAGCACATTCTACGACAGCGGATCCTCAAGTCTGGGATCGTCATCGAGGTCAATCCGAGCAGCAATCGCATCGTCGGAGGCTATTCGACGGTCGAGCGTCTCCCGTATACCCAAATCAGCCGACCAGGCCAACGCGCTGCCGGAGAGATCGGCAACATTCCGATCGCCATTGGCACCGATGACGCCGGTATCTTCCACACGTCTTTGCAGCGCGAGTATGAACTCGTGGGCCGCGCCGCACTTGCCCAAGGCTATGCGCTTCCGGATGTGCAGTCTTGGCTTGAAGGAATCCGCAAGACAGGTCTCAAAGCCAGCTTCCTGAAGCACGCGCCGCGCGGTGCCGACTGGGCCACCGCAATTGAACGGCTACTTGGAACAACGTTGCAGAACTCGGAGCGTCAAGACTGCGGCCAATGTGGCGCATCTTCCATGGAGCAGCGTTGAGTAGCCGCCACTGACTCGCATGCTGCTTCGAAAGAGCTCTCTACTGGAGCGTTGTATCTCGTTCTGAAGCAAGCACAGCGGCATTCCAGTTCCGCAAGGCAGACTCGACTAACGCGATGGGTGCTTCATGTTCGCCTCGTTTGGCAAAGGCCAGCAGGAAACGCAACAAGTAGCGCACGTCGCCGATATAGTGATGGCCAGGGTCCCGGTTCAACGCCGCGATCAGGGCACGAACATAGGACTCAACGAGATCACTACCTCGCGGCGCCTTAATGGACTTCTTGAGCACTTTGTCCCGACTGGACGATCTGATCAAGGTCCACAACAGCTTGCGTTGCCACCGCGCATGGACGCGCCAGAACAGCGGGGACTTGAGCTCTAGCCAAGGCGTATTCAAGTATGCACGCTGCTCTGGGTCACTTAGCCCTTCACCCCCCATCCAACCCTGGACCAACCTACACATCACCAGAGCATTCGCGGTGATCTCTGACCTCGCGATCGCTCGCTGCCGCGACGTATCCCCCGATAGTGTAGAGAACTGCCGACACCAGAGCGCCAGCATCGACCCGCTCGCTGGTCGGTCACCAGCAGCGGCAAGGCGTCGTTGCAATGTCTCCTCAAAGCAAGTGATAGCAGCTCCAAGGCGCGGCAGCACGACATCAGGTTTCTCGCCAAGTTCTAGCAAGGCAAGCGCTGAGCGCGCGTGAAACTGCGACAAGGTATGCAGTCGCTTGGTAGTCCTGGGAAGCGCATCGACTTGTTCCGCATAAACGGAGGACGCTTTCAGCCACGCAATGCAGTCTTTCTTGGCCGTAGCGCCATGGTGCTCGATAAGATCCAGCGCGCCCTTTCCCGCACCAACAAGCACGCGCGTCAGCGAGCGGGTATTGACTCCGTACTGGTCCGCCAGCCATGCCCAAGCGGCATGAATTGCAGCTTCCAGGTTGCGCCCCGAGCTATCGCACAGGCGCGCCAAGGCACGATGGATGGACACCGGAATAGTGCTTCGCTTCGTTGGATTGATCTCCGGCAACTGTCTAGTCAGCGCAAGTTCACCGCCGCCATAGATGCGGTTCAATTCCTCTGCGCGCCCTGTGCCAATCCACTGTTGCCGCAAAGCTTCAATTACGGTATCAACGTGTTCGCCGGCCAGCTGCCCCGATTGCGCGCGCATCGCAAGATGAATGGCGGGTTCAATTAGAGTTCTCCGGATGTCCAGATAGGAACCAAAGTGGCGCCAAGACCCGGCAAGTGCATCTGCTCGCGCACGAACCAAACTTGTGTCTTTCGAAGTGCTCGCTTGGAGGGTGTAGCTATCCGAACCGTAGCATTGGTAGGCACCCCAGGTGTTATCCCAAGGAAACGCGTCATAGACAGCCACCCTCGCTTCCCTTACCGAATCGATGAACATCCGACCTTCGAGCATGTTCTGATAAAACACTTCGGCAAACCTGAGAGCCGCTTGATCATTGACTGCCCACCCCGCTGCCACAACGGCACGCACCCCAATCTCGATAAAGGCTTGAGCTAAGTTAGCTGCCAACTTAGGGAAGTCAGTCCCTGGCATCTTGCCGAGATGGCAACAATTGACAAACACCAACTCCGGAACGCTCGGCAGTTGCCGCACATCAGCGGGACTAAAGCAACCATCTGCCAAGACTAATCCGGTAAGCTGCGTGTCGCCATAATTGTAGACACCATGCCCCGCGATGTGCAGGATCTTGACCCGATCACTGAACAGCCCAGTTGTGATTTGCCCCTGCGCCTGCAAAGGGCCTGTGACCTGAAAGCCCGCCAAGCCGAGGAGATTGGCCACCAATGCCCCCTCTTCGTGCGCCGCTCTTAGTTGTCCAAATTCGGCCTTCCAGAACGCCGACTGTCCGCCACCCAATGACGGATCGGCAATGATTAGTGCCGTGTTATCACCGACTCTCGACAAGCACTCCGGTGCTCTGGGCAGCGATAGTTGCCGAATCATGCCGCCAGCAATGGACAGTGGCGTCGCTTGCGCGCCAAGGCTTCGCTGAGCGCCGGAACTAGGCAACTCTGACCGTAACAGCTCCCAAGGCAGCGTCGCCGACTTCCGATCGACGATCAATAGCAAGCGCTCCCCGCTGGGTCGCGCTGCCTTGAATTCTGGCGGGAGCAGCGCGTTGTAAAGCGCCACGCTCTCCCTCGCAGCGTTCTGACCGTGTGTGCTTGAGCTCCGTATTAGGTCATCGAGCAAACGGATGTTCAGGCGGACATTGGCGACGTTGACCTTGGCCAACACCGAGTAGAGCTCAAAGCTGAGCCTTTCCGGAAATCCATCGAGATTACCTTTGCCCCGAATCCTAATTCTCTGCGCCCAAGACAAATCCGCGTCAGAGTACGCTCGACGCCGACCAGTGTTGCGATGTCGCAAGTGCGGAGCCAGCTCAAATGCCTGGCGCAATCGCGCGCTTCCTGATAGCAATCGATTTAGTACATGGTAGGCCAAATGCGCGCGATCTGAGTACAGTTCGACAATCTCCAACTGCTCGGGCAGAATCGACACTATTCCCGCCTGCATGCAGCGATCCGAGGCCCGCAGCAGCGCTTCCAGTAGGGCCTGCACTGCAGGCTCCACACCAATGCCACCGAGCCCAGTGCCAATTAGCACCGTACTGAGATTGGCAGGTCTCCCTGTTCCGCGCTGCGAGTTCGATTCAATATGGCCACAAATGGCGCGTTCGAGGCTTCGACTCAGCTGATTGATGCCCAACCCACCGAACTCTCCCAGGCCAATGATCACAGCCTTGTCGTTGGATTGGCCTCTATGAACGTCAAAGCACCGCCATTCACCGATCTCTTGCGGATGTATGCCCGCATCCAATGACCGCTGTAGGGCACCTCCCAACAATTGATCCAGCACTTTTTCTGCACTGTGCAAGCCATCGGAACGATAGTGCCCGACCATAATCGGGTGAACGGCCGACGCAACATCGGCACAACTGACGATCACCCGAATCCGCGGGACTCGCTGAACCCCAGCGGTGCGCTGCCGAAGTGGCATCCCCCCCAAAGCAGCACTTGCCAGTGCGCGGTCATCAACCAGAGAACCTTGTTCGGCAAGTCCGCCATTCTCTTTGAGACGCAGCGACGTCCCCCGACTGCTACCAAGTCGAATCGGCTGACTGGCGAACGCATCGGCTTTGGTCTTGCCCTGCTGGAGGATATCGAGATAGCCACTGAAGAGCTCGCGCTTACTGGCCAAATCGCCGTGCACGACGTCGACATACCAAGCCGTGACGCCCGAGGGAATCCCGGGCGCCCAAGGGACTCTGCCATCGCCTTCGGCGGTATATGTAAAATCAATAGTTCGGCGTCCGAACCAGTTCTCTTTGACTTCTGCATCAATTGGTGTGCGATCGCTTCGCCCGGCGACATAGTAGGTTTGACTTGGCCACTTTAGCCTTCTCAGTCGATCACGACTCGCAATTGCATGTTGAAGGGCCGTTGCAGTTGGCACTGAATAGCCATGGACGTCTTTAAACTGATCCCAGATGTCTGGCCGAAAGTACGTGTCAGGCGGTGATTGCCGTGAATTGAACTCTGGCAATAGGTCGAGAACACCAGGATACTGTGCACAAATCTCAACCAAGCTCCGCCTGCTCGCAGCGCCTGCGGCTAGCAGCTTCAGCACACGCTCCTCGCCGGTCAATACCTTGGTCATTGCATGAGACCCAGCGGTTGGCGTGCCGAGCATCAAGAAGCGCGATTCAGGCAACTTGGAGAGTTCGAGCCACGCGGAATTAGCTAACCCCATCCACGCCCTGACAACCAGGCCGCCCATTGAATGCGCGATGAAACTTACACTTCTACCGGGTGCGCGCTCCATTTCCTCGCGCACGCGCTGGTCCAAAAGCACGGCACTCTCAAAAACGGACTTTCGCCAGTCATACCCAAATGAAACCAGCCTGTAGTGCTGCCCGAGAAAATCGCTCAGCTCGTCGTATTCAGGAAGCGGTCGGCCAGGCCTCGCCTGATCCGGGTTCAGCCGAAGCGAGTCCATCCCGGCCAAGAACAGCTGCAACTTATCCAACCAGACTCGATCAGCCCCGACATGAAGCTCCGTCCCCATGATCCCTGGTAGCAGGAATAGGATTGGCGCATCCGCGCGGGCCGGCCGAGGAGCACGTTGCGGCGCATGGACCAAGGGCTGCTTGGCTGGTTCGTAGGCCAGTGCCACAAGCTGTTCTGGCTGCATTTGCGCACTAATTGCACGCTCCAGCGTCTTCTTTAACAGTTGCTGGACTCGTGTGGAGCTCATGTAACTCAAGTGATAGAGTTTCGGCTCTGAAACATCCTGATATCCGACCCATCGCTCTGCACTCGCATCTGGCACCATCGAAGCACGATCCACCACCCAGTCATTGGGCACTCCGAAAATGCCATTGATCAGCGCCGCCAGCGGTCGCCGAAAACCACTCTCGTCAGCCACAGCGGCCAATGCCGTGGTTGTCACCGGCGACGGAAATTTGCGCAAAAACTGCACGAGCGCGCCATACGGGTGCATTGCCTGCAGACCCGGCAAGTCACTGATGTCGAGAACTTCTTCGGCAACGCTGCTCAACAAGCGCACCGCGAACGAAGTCTCCGGGGTCATTACCGCTTCTAAGTTCACTCCCTGGAGTAGGTTGATCCACAACGTCAGCTGCTGAGAGATTTTGGTGTTCGTCAGCGTCGTACCATAAACCGCAGCGCCGACTGGAATTTGCAACGTTAACTGGATCTTCTTATCCGCCAACCCCCGCACGACATTTCTAAGCTTCGCGGCTTGATCATCCGCCGTTTTCCGATCGCTCTCTGCAATCAATGCTCGTCGCAGCAGTTCGATGTCCTGGTCGCGTAGACCAGGCTCTTCACGACCTTGCCGCGCTACGAGTGCCGATCGACCGAGCAACTCGGTGACCAAACCGCCACGAGAAAAGCCAACCACGACGAGCTTGGCTTGGCTCGGCAGCAATGGCGTCAGATCGGACAGATTGTCGATCGGGCTTTCACTGACGGTGCGATGCTGAAAGGCCAGTATCCCCGCGTAGTCGGTCGCGAGCTTGGCCAAACTCAACGAGTTCCAGAGTGCGCCATAAGAGCCATGATTGCTGGAGAACGTACCGTGAATGAATAGCAGCCAAGGCTTTTCCAGATTTGCCTGTGGTGCAGACACAATTGGATGCCAGCCCTGCCCTGGCAACCAGCGAAACAATTGGTTCCCGGCGCGGACCTGCTTCTCCAAGAACTGAGCTGCCTTGCCCTTACCATACTTGGCCAGCGTCCGACCCAACCAACCTGATACCACGGTAAGCGCTTTCCAGAATGCGCCATCATCACGTGATGTCGGTACCCATTCGATTTCGGGCAGATCACCTCGATTCTCTAGAGTTCGGATTTCTGGCCATGTTAGAAAGTCCTCCGCAGTAAGCCAGATCTCGCCATGGTCGCTTTGCACCCGAACGAGGTCGGTCGCCTTCAGCGAGACCTCGGCAGACGAGGCTCGATCACGCCCAGTATGGCCCACTCGAAAGTGCTGAATCGTTGGCTTGTCAGCGTTGTCCAGCCCGTCAAAAAGCGGCTTCATAGAATTTTTGCACGCAGCAACGTTTTCAGCGTTGGCGGGCTCTGCACCACGTAACCTGAATCTCACCTCTTTGCTTGGGGGCGTACCATTGCCCGACGGCGGGTCGGACGTATCATCACCACCGCCTCGGGAAGAACCGCCATCGCTTGGCGACAGTCCTGCTGACGACGACTGAGCCGACTCGAAATCGTCGGTGTCGAATCTTTCGTTCTGGCCGGGAGTGTCTTCAGGGTTTGGGCCTACCGCGGATTCTGCGTCCCCCGGAGTCTCTTCACTCGACGGATCAATGAAGTTGCTGGCCATGACACGTCCGCGATCACCCAAGGTAGGTGAATGATGCATGCGCAAACGGCATTATGCATGTTGCATCGCACTAAACTATCCAAGGTCGCCTATTCCAGGAGGTTTAATCGTATTCCAGTCTTCCAGACACTTCGTTAAGCATCTTTTGAATGCTCAAAAACCGCGCAGCTATGGGTCCCGAGGGCAATGACTTCGCCCTGCCCTCTTTCCCAAACACCATTGAACCGATTCGCGCCGAGCATGGAGACCAATCGCCTACTGCGCGAAATTAAGCGGGTCGAACTGCAGATCGCGATGCTGCGATCGGACTCGAACGGAACGCGCTGATGCGCCCTTGAACAAGCTGCTCGACTGCTGCGGCGCGAGGAGAAAATCCCTCTGTCAGTATCTTATGCAGTAGCGTCGTCACCGACATTGCGGCCGATCGCCGTGCCCGAATGTCTTCTCAAGATACTATTTCAGCTCGCACGCTCGCCCAACGCGAATAAAGTCCGCGGGCGTTAGGTACTGGAACTCGGCAAGGCGAGCTGCAGGAAACCAGTGGCTTTGGTCGATAGGACTTCCTGCTTCGTGCTTGCAGGTTCTTGGGAGCTATCGGAATGGATCAGATTCTGGCTTCCACGCCGCTATGAATCGCAGGCGTGGGGCAAGCGTTGGGAAATCGCGACAACGGGTCGAGACCGCTCCTGCACCCTCCCCCATAGACGCCTAGGAATTGCTTAGCGCTCGCCTCAGATCGTCAACATAGCGCTGACTGACCGGAAATTCAGTGCCATTGCTTGTAAGCACCAGCATACCCTCCGCTGTGTTCTTCAGCGCGCGAACTTGCACTTTGGCGACAATCACCGAGCGATGGACTTGTATGAACGCGTCCTGATCAAGTTGCGCCAGTAGGGACTTCATCGTCTGTCGGTGCAACAAGCGTCGGGTCGCCGTCACCACCTCCATATAGTTGCCGTCTGCAGAGAAGGCGATCACGTCGCTCAAGGGAACGATTTCGGTCCGGCCAACGGAACGGACTACCAAGCGTCGTAACTGTTTGCGTTGGTGGCGCAACAGGGCATCAAATTGCGGGTGATTCTCCTGCACCAGGTGCAGCGCGCGCTGTTCTGCAATCCGTTTTTTCACACGCGCTAGGCAGGCCTGAAACTCGGAATCGGCGACTGGCTTTAGCAAATAGTCGACCGCGGCCAGTCGGAACGCGGCGATTGCGTGTTGATCGTACGCGGTGATGAATACGGCATTGAGCCGCTCAACTTCCTCGCGCAGGCATGCAACGAGTTCCAGCCCGTTCAAACGTGGCATGCGAATATCGGTGAGCAACACGTCGGGGGGTCGCAACAGGCACTCGTGCAAGGCGGTCTCGCCGTTGTCTGCGCTGCCAATCACATGCCATCCTGGAACACCCAAAAACATGCCGAGCAGCGACTCGCGCGCGAGCGGCTCGTCTTCGGCAATATATACAGAAAAGCCAGCGCTCACGCCCCTACCCCCTCATGCTCGACCTGTTCTGGAAACCGGGCGCTGACAGTGAAAAACGCCGCTGACCGTGCTTGCGCGAAGCTCGCCCGATCACCATAGATCGCGCGCAGCCTCGCTTTGCTATTGCTCCAGCCCACGCCGTGACTTCCGTGCGCGGCGGTATGCCCGATCCGATTGCTGACTTCAACCTGCCAATATCGCTGGTCCAGTATGACGCTCACGTCAACCACGCAGCGCTCACCATCGGCGAGCGGCCCATGGTGGATCGCATTCTCAATCAGCGGCTGTAGCAGCATCACCGGGAACGGCGTTCCTTCGGGAATCGGGCCAACATGCAAGCGCACATCAAGCTTGTCGGCGAAGCGCAGTGTCTGCAACGCCACGTACAACCGCGTGAACTCAAGTTCCCAGGGCCAGGGCATCAGTTGTCGACGCCCTACCTCTAACACGCCCCGTAGCAGGCCGCCCAGCTGGTTCAGCGCATCGACGGTAGCCTGGACCCGGTTTAGCCGGGCCAGCGAAGCGATCGAGTTCAGGGTATTGAATAAGAAATGCGGTTCCAACTGCGCTCGCAGCAGCGAAATTTCCGCCTCACTGAGTTTCAGTTGCAGCAAAGCTTTCGCTTGTTCCTGTCGCCGCGTGTAGAGGAAGTAATGGAAGGCATTGGCGGCGGCCACGATTTGGATGCCGTTGAACCACGTGTACAGCAGTTCGAATCCCCATTGCTGTTGTAGCGCCCTGAAAAAGCCAATTTTTCCATGCGAGATCGCGACCACCACAATGCTGATGTACAGCACGCCGAGTACCGTCATCAGCATCGCGATCCACAACGCGCCGATCGCATGACTGCGGAAACGGGAGACACCAACAACTCGGTCTCGAAACCAAACTAAAGCAAACAGGGACGCCGACAGCCAGTAGCAGGCTAGCAAGCCGCGCTTTAGCCAGACCTGCGGCCAGCCGATGTCGGCGCGCACGAGTTCCGGATCAAAGTACAACGAGGCGACCGAAGTCACCACGCTCAGTACCCAGAACAGCGCCACGGCGCCGATCGCCAGTTTGGGGATGCCACGGAACATTTTCTGATCAGTTACTTCGGTAGCGCAGCATGCATGCTCGCGCGCTTCCCTGTCCACCCTCGACGGCCAAGTCCATCACACGGTTTGCCCGCTTCATCCCAAAGCGATTGTCTGCATGCGCACAGACAGGCAACCATGCTTGCGCCAACACGTCGGACGCGATGCGCACCTGCGGCGCGTCGCTCAAGGTGGCGCAGACACCCGTCCATTGGCTGGGCAAGTACTCACGACTGATGGAGACCGCTGATGCGACCAAACCAATTCCGCTTATGCCTGGCGCTACTAATCGCTACTTCCGCCGCCCACGCCGGCGACTCGCGTATGACCTTCTTCGTCACCTCCGAAGGCATTGACGGTAGCGCCCGATTGGGTGGGCTTCGCGGTGCCGACGCGCACTGCCAGCGCTTGGCCGAGGCCGCGGGTGTCGGCCGGCGCGAATGGCACGCCTACCTCAGTACTGCAGCTCAAGGTGCGAGTCCAGGAATTAGCGCGCGAGACAGAATCGGCACCGGCCCTTGGCACAATGTCAATGGCGAACTTGTCGCACGAGACGTCGACGACTTGCACAGCGGCCGCAATCGTCTCGACCGGCGCATCGCTTTGACGGAGAAGGGCGAGCCCGTTCCGGCTAAGGCACACGACATCTTGACGGGTAGCGACGAGTCTGGTCGTTTAGCCTACGCTTATGGCGAACCGGCAACCTGCAGCAACTGGACCAGCAATGGCGACGGCACGGCCATGATGGGCCACCATGACCGCTTTCTGAGCCGTGGTGCAAGGTTTCCGTATTGGAGTCGCTCCTGGGTTGCATCCCACCCTTCGCGCGGGTGCGATGCGGCGCGCATCAGTCAGACTGGCAGTGCCGGGTTGTTCTATTGCTTCGCGACGGACGGCGGCGGTAAGGGGGTCAGTCCGCCACACCCTCCTCTGAACAGCGACGCGGAACCTGTTTCCGAACTGGCGTTCGAGCCGCATTTCAAGCGCGGTCTGAACATCGCGCACTGGCTATCGCACAACTACTTGCCGGAGGCGCCTTACGGTGCAACTTGGTTCGACGAAGAGGACGTGACCTGGATCGCTGCACAAGGCTTCGATCATCTGCGACTTCGCATCGCGGGCGACAGGCTGATCGACCAGAACGGCGACATCGACGAGGCCAATATCGTTCCCATAGACAAAGCCTTGCGCTGGGCGCGCCGACACCATCTTGGCATCGTACTCACCATGTTGAGCCTGCCAGGTTTCAGGCATGCCGTGATTGGCGAACCGGAGCCTACCGACAAGAGCTCGCCGTTCACTGATATCGAAACACTCTATGACGCCGAATATGTGTGGTGGCATTTGGCACGCCGCTACGCCGATGAGGGTAAACACTTGCGCTTCGAGGTCTTGCACCGCCCAGGCGCGACAGACAAGCTCAGCATGCGGAACTTCAACGAGACCATGCTGAAAACCATTCGCGCCAGCAACCCTGATCGCGTCGTGTATCTCACTTCACGCGACATGCAGCTGGCGACGCTGGCCGAAGTCATGGAGAGCGATGTGATTGCATCTGACTGGAATGTGGCTCTGGCGTTCGAAGACCACAAATCCTCCCCCTTCGAAGCCTATTACCCACAATACATCGAAGCCGTCAAACGCGCAGCCTGGGGACGCGAGCTCTATCTTGCCGAATACGGCGTCTGCGAAGGGTCAGACGATGCTTACGCAACGAGCTATCTTCGCAAAATGCGGGACATCACGACGCAACAGAACTGGTCGTGGGCTTTGTACGACTATCAAAGCGGCTGCGCGGTAAGGGACGACAAAGGGAATCCGACGCGAGTTCTGAGCGGCCTGGAACTGAGCCGTGCGACCCCTTAGCCCGCCCGTAGGACTCAGTCTTGTGGAACCAATTGACAACCAACGCCAACTGGGCAGCGCGGAGAAGCCGACCGAGGCAATCCTGAATCGGTCAGTCTGCCTGGGTTGTTACCGTGAAAAACGCTATTGTCGCTCGCGCGCGGTTGCTCGCGCGACCGGGCAATGTCAGCTCACAATCGCAGTGCTGGCAGCAACGACAGCGGGCCGACACTCGAGATGGCGCAACCATCATCGCTCGTGTCGGTGGTGGGCTTGCGGGGTCGTGAACCGTGACGAATCCTCAGGCTCTGGCTCCTGATTTCCGTGTTCCGAGTATCCACCTGGCTCCATTCATTCGAACCCATTACTGAACACGCGCTCCGGGATTACCTGCAGCGCGAACGTGCGGCTGGATGAGTCGATGCCGCCGTTCGCGGTGCCGCCGTCGTCGACGACGAGGACCGTGATATCCGTGGAGCCCGCGGCGGCCGGCGAGAACGTGAGGGTACCCGTGCCCTGCGGGCTGGTGTAGAGGATCGTCGGATCGGGGACGACTGAGGGCGTCGCGGAGAGTGCGCTGATTGCGATGCCCTGCACGAGGTCGCCGCTGCCCGGGCCGATTCCCGTGAGCATGATCGTATACGGGCCGCTGCCGGCAACAACCGGCGGTCCCGGCGCGACGACGTCGAGCGTCGGCGGATCGTTGACTGGAGCGATTGTGAGCGCGATCGTGCGCTGCCGTGGTGCATCGATGCCGTCGCCGACGTCGAACTGCAGCGTCGCGGCGCCGTGCAGGTCCGGCGTCGGATCGAGCACGAGCGTCGCGAGTGCGGCATTGAGCGCGGCCAGCGTGCCGGAGAAGCGCATCGAGGGATCGTCAACGCCGTTGCCGGATTCGAACGCCAGGCCGGCCGTCGACAGCGTCAGCGTCCCGACGGAGGCAACGAGATCGACGGTGAGTCGTGCGGTGTCGGGGTCGTCGACCTGCAATTCATTGGTCCCGATGAAGGCGAGCGCCTGATCTTCGAGCGAGGTGACCGCGGCGGGTGCCGTGCTCGTTGCCGCCGCGTTCGGCGCGATCGCGATCGATGTGGATTGCGTCGCGCAACGCTCAGGCGTGCCTTCGTCACAGACGCGCAGCGCGAGCTCGCAACTTGGCGGCGCATCGGGGCCAGCGGGCGTGAAGTCCACGACGCCTGTGGCGGGGGCGACACTGCCACCGCAGGTGTGACCCGCAGCGAGGCTCCAGGTACCGCCGGGGCCATCTGCGTCGACGGACTCCGCGTCGTGCGTGTAGGGCACACCTTCGCGCGCGTTCGCCAGCGGGACGTTCGAAATCACGGGCGCGTCGTTGACGGCATTCACGGTGATCGTGATGGTCGCTGTCTCTGGCACGCCGCCCGACGTGGCGACGTAGGTGACGGCGTCGCTGCCGCTGAACTCGGGGTCGGGCGTGTAGGTGATCGCGCTCGCCGTAAAACTCACGTCGCCGTTCGACGCGATGCCGACCGCACTGATCGCTGCCATGCCGTTGAAGGTATCGTTGGCGAGTGCGTCAATTACGATCGCGGTGTCCTCGTCGGTCGCGACCGCGTCGTTGGCAATGTCCACAATCGGCGTGATCGTGATTGGGATGCTGCGTAGCACCTCGGGGGCCACGCCGTCGCTGGTGCTCGTGGCGATGCTCGTCGCGCCGTTGAAGTCCGGCGTCGGCTGGAAGCGTAGCGAGTCGAGCGCGGCGTTCAGCGCCGGCTGCGTGCCGGAGAAGGTCATCGACGCGTCGGCCGTACCGTCGCCGGTCTGGAAAGCGAGGCCACTGGTCTGGGTCAACGTGAGGCTGCCGCCTGTGGTACCCAGCTGCACCGTGAGGGTCGGATGATCTTCATCGGAAACCGTCAGCGCGGCCGGCAGCAACAGCAACGTGTCCTCGTTGACGACCTGCGATCCGGTCGCGGTCGCCTGCGGCAGATCGTTAACGGACACGACGGTGAGCGTGACGTTGCCGGTCTCCGTGAGCCCGGCGGACGTCACCGTATAGGTGAAGCTGGTCGACCCGAAATAGTTGGGCGGTGGCGTATAGGTGAGCATGCCGCCAGCGCCAGCGCCGGCGCTGACGCTGCCGACAGTGGGCTGCGTAAACGCGGTGATCGTGGCGCCCGGCGATTCGAAGCTGTCGGCGTTCGCGACCACGACCCCAATCGGATCCAGACCCGTGACCGGGTTGAAGCTCGCGCTACTGTCCTCGGGCAGCGACACGTTGTCGTCGACGATGTCGGCGACCGCGGTGATCGTGAGGTTCACGGTCTTGTTGACCGTGGGGGCGACGCCATCGCTCACACTGAAAGCGATTGTTGCACCGCCGTGGTAGTCCGCGACAGGCGTGTAGGCCAGCGTCGCGAGCGCGGCATTGATTTGCGCGATCGCGCCGCTGAAGGTCATCGCCGCATCCGCGCTGCCGTCGCCGATGCTAAAGCTCAGTCCGGACAAGGCGCTCATGCTCATCGCGCCGGTATTCGCCGTCAGGCTGACGGTCAACGATCCGCCGTCGAGGTCGGCCACCGACATCAGGTTGCCGCCGGAGAAGGCCAGCACGCTGTCCTCCGGCGACAAGACGTTACTGGGCGCCACGCTGGTCGGTGCATCGTTGGTACCGACGACGATGATGCTGGCGGTGTCGGTCGCTTCCGAGAACGGCGTGTTGTTGCCATGCTCGGCTACCGAGGCCGTTGCCCCGTTGAAGAAACCGCCATTCTGATCCCAAGCGCGAAAGGTGATGCCGGCGTCCACGGTGCCGCTGAAATTCGGATTGGGCTGGAAGTGGATGCGCGTGTTCGCGTCGGCGTAAAGGAGTCTCGCACTGATATGGGAAGGGGTGGAAAGAACGTTCCACGTTGAGGCATTGGTGGTGTAGCGCCACGTGCCATTCGCGTCGGTGGCGACGATCGCGATGCCGAGTCGGGCGCGCCCGTCTGGATCGGTGACGTTGTCGACCTGGCCCGCAGGCAGCGCGAAGTCGACCAGCGACGACACCAGCGTGCCAACGGCGCCCGAAGGGGGCCCGGCGTCTTCGGTGATCGTCGCCAGCGCAGGCGACTTGCTCGTATCAAGCAACGGCGGACGATTGCCCTGCGCCGGCGCGAGCACGAGTGTCTGCGTGACGCCGACGTCCGCATCGTTGCTGGCTGAGGCGAGGCGTGACCCCGTGGCGCCGGACGGTACCGAGGCGAGCATGGCACTCAGCATCGATGCGCCGTCAGTGCCCGGCGACAGGCTCGCCACATCGAACAGCTCGCTCATGCCAGCCGGCGCAGTCCACGTCGCCGAACTTGCGAAGCCGTGGGCAGTGAACAGCGGCCCGGTCAATGTCGCCGTCACGCTCGGCGCAGCGTGATCGAGTGCACTGGCCGTCGTCTGACTAGCCAAGGCGTCGATTGGCGAAAACGTGTTGATTCCCGCGCTCGCATGAATGCCGCCGACCGCGCCCGTATGGGCGGCCTGCAGCGTGAATGTGTAGGCGGTGACGCCCGCGCCAGCATCGGTCGAGGTCGCCACTTTGTAATAGGTCGCGAGCGCGCTCGAGGTGGGGCTTGGGTTGTTGATCCGGTCGACGAGGGTCCAACCGGACGCGGTGATCGTCGCAGTTTGGGGCCGCAGCACGATGGAGGCGACGAGCACATCGTCCACGGCCGTTCCAGCTGGCTTCGGGATCACCAGGCTGGTGTCACCCGCCACCGCGACATCGGTCGTCGGCCCGCGAAACACGTAAGGCTCAGCGAGCAGGACGGTGATGGTCGCCGTGTCCGTGGCGGACGAATAGGCAGACGTCGCGCCGACGCTTCCTGGATTCGTGAGCGCACCGTTCGTTCCGCTCGTGCGATCCCAAGCGCGGAACGTCAGGCCATTTGCCTGGGTCCCTGAATAGCCGGCATTAGGCCTGAAATACAGCCTGCCGCCCTGCACGCCGACGAGTCGGGCATTGGTGTTCGATACGGAACCCAGAGCCGACCAAGTTGCGCCATCGTTGATCGAGTAGTACCACGCGCCATTGGCCGTGGCAGCCGCGGTGATCGCGACACCGAGACCGGGCGCAGGATCGCCTTCGTCGGCATCCACGTCCGTGACGTTGTCGATCTGGCCGACTGAGGTGGCGTCATCGACGAGGGCGGAGACCGGCGAGCCGACGGCTTCACCATTGGTCGGGATCGGATCATCCTGGTCCTGCGGCGACAGGGTCGGCGTGCGAGCCGTGTTCAGCACCGGCGCGTCGTTCTGCCCGACCACCTTGGAGATGGGTGCCGCGACGGCGGCATGCAGTGACAGCAACGACAACAGCAAAACGGACGTGTGACGCATTCCTTCCCTCGAGAGCCGGCCGGCCAGACGGCAGTCTATCGGCAAGGGCTCGCACGACTGTGAAGGCGCGGTGCGGAAACGGCTGCAACAGCGCAGCAAAGAATGGTGTCATGGACGAAGCGTGGCAATGCGATCAGGTTCCTTCGTTCGATCGCTCCCGGCCCATCTCGGATGCCGACCGAGCACTCAACCGGCAGCGCTTGGCGCAATACGCCTGTTCGGGCGGAACCGCACCTGCTTCTACCGTCGTACCCTCTGCAGCTCGGTACTGCCTGACGGTGCACGGCAGCGTGGGGCTCGAATTCGAGCGCGAGCCAGCATGCCCTGGTCCTTCGCCCCTAGGGACCCTCAGAACAAGTTCAGAGGCGATGCGGGCCATGGATGGCCCGCACAGAATCGAGCACGCAAGTGCTAGATTCTGACGCACTGAGTCCAGAGGCAATGACTTCGCCCTGCCCTCTCTCCCAAACACCATTGAACCGATTCGCGCCGAGCATGCACCTTGTAGGCATCGATTCAGAAGGACTCAGTGAGTGAACCGCGACCGTGAGCGCATCTACGAAGAATTCTTGGTGGCATCGGCCAATACAGGCGATCGGGCTGCGCTGGCACGCTTGGTCCAACGGTGGCAACCAAGGTTCCTGCGCCATGCCTGGCGGGTGATGGGCGATGCCGAACGGGCTAAGGACGCGGTGCAGGAGGCCTGGCTGGATATTTTGAAGGGGCTTGGTCGGCTCAATGATGTAGCGGCGTTTCCGGCATGGGCCTATCAGATCGTGACGCGTCGATGCCAGCGCGGGATCAATTCCGCTCGCGACCATGTTTCGGAGGCTGCCATTGATTTAGACGACTCTGGGCCGGAGGCACCTGATTACCAATCGGGGATCTTCAAAGCTGAGGTCTCGATCGTGATGGACGTCATCGCGACGTTGCCGGCTGACCAGCGCGCCTCGTTGGCGCTGTTTTATCTCGAAGAGCTTAGTGTGGCGGAGATCGCAATCGCCACCGACGTACCGCCTGGGACGGTCAAAACCCGGCTGATGCACGCGCGGCGCAAGGTCCGCGCGATTTTGGAAGGAGAGCAATCGTGAGCAAGTATGATGATCTGATTGGCCGTGCCCTGACGGAAGAAGACCGCGCGCTGTTGGCGAGCCATCAAGAGCCGGGCTACCTGGCGCAAGCATTCGGCATTTTGACTGGACCAATGGCTCGGGTGCTTTGGTTCGTCTATATCGTCAATACGCTGGCTTTCGTCGGCGGTGCCTACGCGTTCTGGCAAGCGCTGAACGCAATGGATGTCTTGCTGGCACTCAAGTGGGGCCTGGGCGCGCTCGTGCTGTTCCAAGTCACGATCCTGTGCAAGACCTTTCTCGGCAATCGCATGGAGAGCAATCGCCTACTGCGCGAAATCAAGCGGGTCGAGCTGCAGGTCGCGATGCTGCGATCGGACTCGAGCGGAAATCGTTAAGGTGCCGATGAACAGGCTGATCAATGGTTGCCTCGGCTTGGGAGCCTCTGAAAAAGTTCAGGGGTGATGGGTGCCATGGTTGGCCCGCCCAGGAGCAAGCACGCCAGTGCTCGATTCTGGAGCAATATTGCGGGTCTGAAAGTCCAGGATGGATTTCTTCAGACCCTCCCAAGGGAACAATCTCCCGTTCGAGCATCGGGGACTTCGCCGACGGTTCGATGAGTCGGTCTAGCAGAACGAGCGACGCAAGCGGACTTCTCGGACCGGTGGCTCCAGGTTTGATTTACTGGCAAGTTGGCCATTCCGGGTACACCGAAACGATTCCCGCCTTGGGCCGAAAGCAGACCTCCGGCGGGTCGTTACCAGTGCCCCGAACCGCGCCGTCAAATCTACCATTGTCAACTCTCGCCGCTGCCGAATATCCGCTCGTCGCGACGGAACTCGCGTCGTATCAGGGGTGCCTAGGTTGCGCCTTCTTCCACAGGGGCTTGGCGCGTTTGCTGACCAACCTTCGCTTGAAGTTGCCCGGAATCAAGCAGGCAAATGCTTGATTCTGGATCGATCTGCATTCGAGTCACCAGATGTCGAACGTCTCGCGCACTTCCTGCCTAAAATCATCCATGTGCGCGGCGTCGCGATGCATCAAGACCCAGCGCGCGCATGGACAGTCGAGCAATTGGCCAAGTCGGCCGCGCGGTCGCGTTCATCCGACTTTCAACGTTTCACGCAAGCGGTTGGAGTACCGCCAATGGAGTATCTGCTGACGTGGCGAATGGCTATCGCCAAAGACCTGATTGCAGGGGCGGCATGTCGCCGGAACGGGTCGCCGAGCGCATCGGCTATACGTCATCGACCACATTCAGCATGGCGTTCCGCCGCCACGTAGGCTAGTCATCGCGGGGCTATGCCGAGGTCCGGAGTCTTTTGGTGATCTGATCATTTTGGTCGTCGTCATGAGTCGAAGGCTGTCACGGTCATCAGTCGATGCGTGCGTCATTGGCCAACACTGAGACGAGGACATATTGTTGTAAGCAAGTCTGCACGATATTCTGAGCCTGCCAGCCGCGTCGTCGTTCGCATTGTGTTCCGACAATCGTTTGAAGAGAATTTGGGAGGGCCTGAGTGTGTTCATCCTGGACTGTCAGACCCGCAATGAGTCCGGCGCGTGTCCGTGCTCATTGCCCCAGAATCAGGCGTTTACGCACTTGATTCTGGACGGGGCGTCCTTGGCACACGTCGCCCCTGAACTTGTTCAGAGGCTCCTTTGGCAGCAATGTGAGCCAAAGCAAGGCGCGAACAGGCATCGCAGTCACCGCTGCGGCGACGTCTCGCTATGCGGTATCAGTTCGAACGGCAAGAAACTTGCTGAAGTTGTCAGCAGGACACGACACTTGCCGCGATCGGTTTGAACAATGCTGGCGTGCAGCGGTTTTGGTACTGAGTCAAGAGACGAGGTCGATGTGTCCCATCTAGCCAAGCTCACGCGTCCAAAATTGCACCGTGTTGTGCCTAGAACCCGATTGTTTGCCGAGCTTGATCGCTGCAGTGAACGGCCACTGACTTGGGTGGTCGGACCACCGGGCGCCGGTAAAACTGCCATGCTGGCCAGCTATGCAGAAGCCAGCAAAAGGTCAGGCTGCTGGTACCAGGTGGATCCAAGTGATCGCGACTTGGCAACGCTCTTTCACTATCTGGCGCAAGCCAGCGGCAGCCGCAAGCGTGGCCCGGCATTGCCCAGATTTGGCAACGAGCATCGACCCGACACAATGGGCTTCGCCCGCTTGTTTTTTCGCAGTCTGTTCGCCCAATGGAAGACGCCAGCATTGCTCGTCTTCGACAATTATCACGAGTTGCCGGCAGACGCTGATTGGCATCGGCTCTGGGAGCTGATTGTCAGCGAGGCGCCAACGGGTTTGGCATTAATGGTCACCAGTCGGCAGGACCCGCCTGCTGAATGTGCGCGATTGCTTGCGAATGAGCAAATGCACGTTCTGGGCTGGGATACTTTGCGTTTGAACTTGGCAGAGACTCGGGAAATCGCTGCGCTGCGCCAACTTACGGATGAGCCTAGTATTCGCGTTGCCTTCGATCAGAGCGGTGGTTGGCCCGTTGCCTTGACCTTGAATATCGAACATCGAAGGCGCGTGGCTCAAGGCCTGAATGCCGATGCCATTGAGAATCGCGAATGGTTGTTCGACTACTTCGCCGCACAAATATTCGCGAGCATTGAGCCGGAGGCACATGTGCCGCTGATGCGCGCGGCATTGCTGCCGAATGTCACCGCTGCAGATGCCAGTGCAATGGCTGCCGGGGCGGCAGTCTGGCCTTTGCTGGAACGCCTCTACAAGAAGCGCATGTTCGTCGAGCGACGCGGCGACATCTATCAGTTCCACGACTTGTTCCGCGCCTTTCTGGTTCGAGAATTTGAGCGTCGACAAGATGCGCAAGGAGTAGCCAATGCGCGCACGCAGGCTGCCGTTTGCCTAATGGCTCGCGAATTGCCGGAGCCGGCATTCGAACTGGCAGTAGCGGCCAACAATTGGCCGTTGACCGCCGAAATCGTCAATCGGTTCGCACCATTGATGTTTGAACAAGGCCGCAATGCCTCGCTGCTCGCTTGGATCACGCAGTTGCCGGAGGCGTTGGTCCGTGGGTCGTCCTGGCTGAGCCTCTGGTATGGCGTCGCGCTCGCGCCAGGTTCGCCCATGCAGGCGCGCGCGCAATTCGAGCACAGCCATGAGCTTTTTGGCGAGGACGATCGGATTGGGAAAATCCTGAGCTGTTCAGCGGTTCTGGCCACCCACTATCTTGAATTTGACCATGGCCAGGTGGATCGCTGGTTGGATCGCCTGTTGCCACTATTGGATGATGATCCGGCCCTGCCAGCGCCAGCGGCGGCGTTGCGTGTGTATGGCGCGGTGCTGTTTGCCCTCTCCTATCAGCGACCCCTGGCGGCACTAATCGACCCGGTCATCGCCAAGATTCAGGTGCTGCTCGCCGACAGCGGAGCGTCGCCCAACGCCAAAGTCGATGCGGCAACGCTGGTGCTGGCGCACCTGCAGATTGCTGCCCAATTCGTCGAAGCCGATCGCCTGATCGCGATAGTCCAGCCGTGGTTGTCTGATCCGGTGCTCACGCCAAACTACCGTGCGCTGTGGACATTGCAGGAGGCTCATTGCCGGGTCCGCCAAGGTCGCGACCGTGACGCTGAGATACTGTATGAACGCGCCCAAGGTATCGCCCACGAACATGCCTTGCAGCTACCGCTCTTGCGCATTTATTCACGCTTCGGGCGCGCGATCCTGGCCTTGTGTGAGCGTGATGCAGATCGTGCTCGGATTGAATGCGATGCCGCGAGCGCGCATTCAAGTCTGACGCGACGACTGGATCGGGCCCTGGACTTGGGGCTTCGCGCTGGCATTGCCAGCCACCTGGGCGAACCTGCCGAAGCGGTACAGCGGGCGCGCCAACAAATTGACCTGCTCGATCAGGCCGGGCCGCTGTGGCTGCGCAGCCAGGCACGCTTGCTTTTGGCGCTATATGCCGTAGATGCCGGCGACACCGCCATTGTTCACCACTGTATTGATGCGGCTGACCAATTGTTGGTTGGTACCTGCCTGAATCACCTCGCCTCGGCGAGCGCGGTCGTACGCGTGTACGCGCAGGTCCGGACCGATCCGGCGAAATCCGTTCATCGAGACTTGCAGGCTTGCGTGGCCAACCTGGAAGGCCTTTATTTCCTGCGCCAGCACCCAAGCGCCCTAGCGGTCGTTCTGGGTGAAGCGCTCAGGCAATCACCCGATTCCGGTGATTTGCGCCGTGCCGTGCGCAATTTCGGTCTGGCGCCGCCAGAGGTGGACGCACCGGGCTGGCCTTGGGCCTTTGCAGTCCGCATGCTCGGGCGCTTCGAACTGCTGCGTGATGGCAAGCCCTTGGAGTATTCCCGCAAGCTGCCGCGCAAGACATTGGCGTTGTTGAAAGCCATCATCGCGCTCGGCGGCACCAGCGTGTCCGAGCAACGCCTGCTCGATGCTCTGTGGCCCGATGACGATGGCGATGTCGCAGCGCGCGCAATGGACGCCACCGTGATCAGGCTGCGAGTGTTGTTGGGCGATCCGGCGGCGCTCCAGCAACGGGGCGGTCGTCTGAGCTTGCAGCCCGGCCGCTGGTGGGTCGATGTGTTTGCATTCGAGCAAGCGTTGGTCAAAGCAGACGAGGCGGCGCAGCGCCGCGATGTGTCGGAGGCGGCCCATCTGGCTCGGGCCCAGAACCTGTACCGTGGCGCCTTCCTGGAGGAGGAAGATGGTGAATCCTGGCCAGTTGCCACACGAGAACGATTGCGAAGCCGCTTTCTGCATGCCCTCGCCCGCCATGCGCAGCAACTGGAGGCCGGGCAACAGGACGACGCAGCGATCACGCTTTACCTGAAGGGCCTTGATGCGGACCCAGCGATCGAATCGTTCTATCAGGGCCTGATGCGCTGCTACCAGCGTCTCGGCCGGCGAAGCGAGGGCATTGCGGCGTACCAACGATTGCGGCAAGTCCTGTTGGCCACCATTGGGCTGCCGCCTGCAGCGGCCACCGAACGACTGTTGCAGCTTCTCCGTCAATAAGTAGGCAATAAATAGCCGGGTCAGATGCAGACTGCAGTCTCAATTATGGAGACTTGCATGAACCCGCTTTACAGTTTTGTGGTCCGCATCTATCGGCGCAACCAGGATCACATCGCCGGTGTGGTCGAAGATGTCAAAACCGGCCGCGCGCAACCGTTTCATTCGATTACCGATTTGTGGGGGCTGGTCACCCAGCGTTCACACTGGCGTAAGAACCCGGCCAATCCAGGCACAAAGCAAGGGTCGGCGCCATGAGCGCGCTGCCATTGCTGCCATTGCTGCAATCGCCTCGTCGCCTGCTATCGAGTCGGGCGCCTTGGGTACTCGTTGCCATTTCAATGCTCGTAGCATGCTCCCGCCAAGAACCGGCACCGGAACAAGAGCGCAGTGTTCAAACCATAACAATAGGCGCCGATTCGCACCCGGCATCAGCCGTCTACGCCGGCGACATTCGCGCCCGCCGCGAAATCGCGTTGGGATTTCTGGTCTCCGGCCGCGTCCAGGCGCGGCTGGTGGAGGTTGGCGATGCCATCAAGGTCGGTGATCCGTTGCTCCGATTGGACCCAAGTGATCACGAACTGAATGCCAAGGCCGCCTATAGCCAGTGGCAATCTGCAAAGCGCCAGCAACAACAGGCCGTGTTGGATCTCGCACGCTTCGAGCGGCTGGTCGACAAGCGCTACTTGCCCCGACATGATTACGAACAGGCGCGCTTGAACCTGGAGACTAGCAACGAGGCACTCGAGGCGGCAGACGCAAACTATCGGCTGGCCCAGAACCAAGCCCGCTATAGCCGTCTAATGTCGACCTGTGCAGGGGTGATCACGGCCATCGATGTCGAAGTTGGGCAGGTCGTGCAGGCCGGTCAGGTCCTGATTCGTGTTGCTGAAAACGGCGCTCGGGAGCTGGTGGTCAGCGTGCCGGAATCGCGAGTCGATGAACTGCATCGCGCGAGCGGCTTAGAGGTGACCCTATGGGCAAAACCTGGGCAAACCTACCCCGGAAAACTGCGTGAGCTGGCACCGGACACCGACTCAGTTACCCGTACCTATTCGGCGCGCATCAGCGTGCTCACCGACGATTCGGATGTACGCCTCGGCATGACCGGCAAACTCTTGGTGCAACTACCGACTGACGGCAGCCTCCGGCGGGTTCCCCTGTCAGCACTGGTCAGCAAAAGCGGTGGGCATTCGGTTTGGATACGAGACTCAACCGATGGCCGTGTGCACGCGCGAAGTGTCAGCGTGGTGCGGGTCGACCGCAATGGCGTGCTGATTCGCTCGGGGCTCAAGGACGGTGAGACCGTTGTGACAGCTGGCGTGCATCGACTTCATGAAAGTCAGCGTGTACGACTTGCCAGCGAGTCCCGCGCTGCGGTGACAGAATCATGAGCACGTTCAATCTCTCGCGTTGGGCGCTGACCCATCAGTCCTTTGTCCTGTTCTTGATTCTACTGTGCTCGGGTGCTGGCGTATTGTCGTATTGGCACCTAGGCCAGGCCGAAGACCCGAGTTTTACAGTCAAGGCGATGGTGGTCCGGGCGAATTGGCCCGGCGCACGTGCCGATGTCGTCGCCTTGCAAGTCAATGACCGAATTGAGCGCACGCTGCAGGAAATCGCCGAGATCGACTATGTCACCAGCTACGCCAAACCGGGAGTCGCGCAATTGACTATTTCGCTGCGCGAATCCGTGCCCGGACATCGCGTTGCCGACATCTGGTACCGGGTCCGCAAGAAGCTCGATGACATGAAAGGCCAACTGCCGACTGGCGTGCAGGGCCCCTTCTACAATGATGAGTTTGGCGACACTTTCGGAAATCTGTACGCCTTTACCGGCGATGGCTTTGACGATGCCGAGCTGAAACGGTTCGCAGATCTCGCTCGTGACGAATTTCTGCGCATTCCGGATGTCAGCAAGGTGCAGTATCTCGGTGTTCAAGACGAAGTGATCTACGTCGAAACGTCATCAGCTCGCTTGTCCTCGCTGGGCATCGACCCGCGTTTGATCGAAGACACGCTGCGAAGCGCCAATGTGGTGACGCCGGCCGGAATCGTTGAAGCTGGGCCGCAGCGGGTGATGCTGCGCACGTCTGGCGAATTTGACACGGTCGCGGCCATTGCCGAAATCGGCATTCAAGCCAACGGCCGCTCGCTGCGTTTGGGCGACATCGCCAGCATTCGCCGTGGATTGATCGACCCTCCCAGTAGTCGAATGCGCTTCAATGGACGAAGCGCGATCGGACTGGCCATCGCGATGCGCGAGGGTGGCGATGTCATTCGCCTGGGGCAATCGCTGGAGACAACGGTGCGCCGCATTCGGGCAGCGCTGCCAATCGGTGTCGACATCGATGCGGTATCGAACCAACCCAAAGTCGTTGCGGACTCCGTGCACGAATTCACCAAGAGTCTGTTCGAAGCGATCGCGATCGTCCTGCTAGTCAGTTTCCTTTCCCTCGGCTGGCGAAGCGGCGTGGTCGTCGCGCTGTCGATTCCATTGGTGCTGGCAATCACTTTTCTCTGCATGTACGCCCTAGACATAGACCTGCAGCGAATCTCGCTCGGCGCGTTGATCATTGCGCTCGGCTTGCTGGTCGACGATGCAATCATCGCTGTGGAAATGATGGCCTTGAAGCTTGAGCAAGGCTGGGATCGCATGCGCGCAGCGAGTTACGCCTACCGTGCAACTGCTTTTCCGATGCTCACGGGCACCTTGATTACTGCTGCCGGTTTTCTGCCAGTCGGACTCGCGAAGTCTGGTGCGGGCGAATACACGATGTCCATTTTTCAAGTTGTCGGAATCTCCCTGATCGTGTCGTGGCTGGTCGCAGTGCTTTTTACGCCCTATCTGGGCTTCAAGCTGTTGCCGCAAACTACTGAACACAATGGATCGTCACACAACCAGAACCCCGACGGTCGCTTCTATCGCTGGTTTCAGCGCATGCTGGAGGCGTGCCTTCGCCATCGCTACAAAGTACTGACAGCTACCAGTCTCGCATTCATTGGTTCACTAGCACTGTTCACGCTCGTGCCGCAACAATTTTTCCCTGCATCGAGTCGTCCAGAACTGATGGTGGATCTGTGGTTGCCAGAGGCAGCCAGCATTGCAGCGACTGAATCGGCGGTCAAACAACTCGAACAGGAAGTCAGGACGGACCCGGATGTGCTGGCGGTGACCAGCTACGTCGGCAACGGCAGTCCGCGTTTCTATCTGCCCCTTGACGTGCAGCTCCCGAATACGAATTTCGGCCAGTTGATGCTAATGACATCAGGTGAAGCCGCGCGCGAGCGGGTATTTGCCCGCTTGCAGAAGCGCTTCGACACGGATAACCACGATCTTCGAGCGCGGGTATCGCGCCTGGAGAATGGACCACCGGTGGGATACCCGATCAAGATCCGAATTTCCGGCCGGGATCAGGACCAGTTGGTATCGATCGCGACAGAGCTCCAGGATTTGCTGCGCCAGCAGACTACAACTCGCGATGTCCACTGTGATGCGGGCGAAGACTTGCAGATCATGCGTCTGGTGATTGATCAAGACAAGGCCCGGGCTTTGGGATTGAGTTCTCAGGACATTGCCAGTGCAACTCAAAACTCGCTGAGTGGCAGAACCATTACGCAATATCGCGAAGGCGATCAACTGATCAATGTGGTTGCGCGACTGGAAGAGGACGAGCGCAGCGATCTCGACAACTTGAAAGACGCCAAGGTCTATCTGCGTGAAGGCAAATTCGTCATGCTGTCCCAAGTCGCACATCTGCAATTGACCAGCGAGCCGAGTGTGATCTGGCGCCGCAACCGCCTGCCAACGCTTACGGTGCGCGCCGACGTGGTCGGTGCTGAGGCGCCCGATGTGATCGAACAATTGCTGCCTGCGATCGAGCAAATACGAAACCGTCTACCGCTCGGCTACCGAATCGACATCGGGGGCGCGAGCGAGTCAAGTCAGAATAGCCAAGACTCAATCGCTGCCGTCGTGCCCTTGGCGCTTGGCCTGATCCTGGTGCTTTTGATGTTGCAGTTGCAGAACATGACACGAATGCTCCTCGTGCTATTGACCGCGCCACTTGGCATGATTGGGGTGTCATTAGTGTTGGCATTGTTTCGCGTGCCCTTTGGTTTTGTCGCGCTGCTCGGCACCATAGCGCTCGCCGGCATGATCATGCGTAATTCGGTCATTCTTCTGGATCAGATCGAGCAGGATCGAAGCGAGGGACTGGACCCGCTGGAGGCAATCGTCGGCTCGACCTTGCGGCGCTTCCGGCCGATCACGCTCACCGCCCTGGCAGCGATCCTGGCCATGATTCCGCTGACTCGTTCGACCTTTTGGGGGCCAATGGCGTGGGCCATCATGGGTGGACTCAGTGTCGCGACATTGCTGACGCTGCTGGTCTTGCCTACGCTGTATGCGACTGTCTATCGCATTCAATCCGTTCGCACGAGTACACCCCAGTGCGAGGCTGCACACACGAGTAGGACTGACGCTTGAACAGATACTCGCCATTGACAAGCGCCACGTCCCGGTGGCTAGCGTTCGCGCTATGGCTGACGGCAGCCTTCTCGCTTCCGGCTCACGCCATCGGCGGATCGTTGCAGGATCAGATCGATGCGTTGCATCGTGCGCTACAGGCACCCGATGCCGATTCGGACTTGTTGCCTTTGCGGGGGCAATTGCTGATCTCGTTGGAACGGCGCCGCGATCTTGCCAGAACGCAGGCGACCGACGTCCAGCGACTCAGCACTTGGCTGCCGTCGGAATCAGCCGATCCGAACACACCGTCGCGAAATCGCGATGCCCTGCGTCGGGAGCTGCAATTGCTGGACGCCGTCTGGCAAGGGAGCCAACAGCGTCTGACTTTGCTTACCGATGATCGGGAGGCGGCAGCGCAGCAGCTAGCCGCCCTGGCCGGACAACTTCGGCAGGTGTCCGACTCTGAAGGCTCCTCGGATACGCGCACGGGCCTATTGGCCCGTATTGCCGAATCGACTACTGCCGAACTCGACCAGTTGATTGATCTGGTCAGCGCCCAGCAACGCGCATTGAACAATCGCCGCGAGCAGGTAATGGCTACGCTGGCGGCACTGCCAGCGCTTGCGGCGAGCGAAGCAGATGCGACATCTCTTCAAGCTGAATTGGATTTACGCAGTGCGAATCTGGCCGAGAACCTGTCTCGGCTGACGGCCGAGCGCGAGCGTGTTGAGGCGGAGTCCAATGTTCCAGCGGAGCAATCAACACCCTTTTCGGCAGCAATCAGCAAGGAGCAACTCGCCGCAGCAGACCTCGGCATTGAGCTCTGCCGTGAAGCAATTGCAAATATCGCATTGGAACGGGACATTTGGCGCATGGCCTTGCATTTCGAAAAGACACACGATGCCGTGACCCTGGTCGAAGCGCGCCAATACCGACCGACCCTGACGGCTCGACTGACGCGACGCCGCGATTTCTTGGAGGAACTGGCGTCAACTCTACTGATCCGGATCGAGCACGCAACGCAGCGCGGGCCGAGCATCGCAGACGATCAATATTCGGCCCTGCATGCCGCGCTTGCGTTGCAACTGAGCCGCGCGCAGGCAGGCATTCAGGAGCAGCAACGCTTGCTCGATTTGATTGCGCGCTTGCGCGATGATTTCGAACAGCGCGCCATGAACATGTCTTGGTCAGATCGCCTGGCTACCGCCAGCGCCACGGCCCAAATCTGGATCGGCCAGCTGTGGGACCTGGAGTTGTTTGCCGTTGCCGAAACCGTCGACCTACAGGGTCGCAAGACCGTTGTGGCAAAGAGCATCACCGTCGGGAAAATCATCAAGGCGCCGCTTCTGTTGCTGTTCGGGCTGTTTGCGTCGCGCCGCGTCGCGGCTTGGCTGACTCTGTGGCTGCAACGCCGAAGCCGGCTCGATGACGGCCGCGCGCGCCTGATCCAGCGCTGGGTGTACAGCGTGCTTGCTGGCATCTGTGCGCTCGCAAGTTTGGCACTCGCCGGGATTCCGCTGGCAGCATTCGCTTTCATCGGCGGCGCGGTGGCGATTGGTGCGGGATTTGGCATGCAGACGCTGTTCAAGAATTTGATCAGTGGCATCTTGATCCTGATCGAGCGACCATTCCGCCTGGGCGACGTGATCGAAGTCGGTAGCCTGCGCGGGGCCGTGATGGATATCGATCTCCGCGCGTCGGTCATCCGCGATGGTGATGGGGCCGAGACGTTAATACCGAACTCCATACTCGTTGAGAGTCAGGTCAAGAACATCACGCACCGTTCCAGCGTACTTCGCCACAGTCTGCGCATAAGGGTCGCTGCTGAGGCTGACTCGCGTCAGGTCGAGACCTTGCTGGAACAGATCGCTCGGCGCCACGGACTCGTGCTCAAGGAGCCGAACCCACAGGTCTACCTGGAAGCCTTTGATCAGCACAGTCAGAGCTTTGCCTTGCATTTCTGGCTGGCCCAGCACGCGTTTGTCGATCCGCGACGGATCGCCAGTGACTTGCAATTGATGATCCTGGGAGGCCTGAATGAAGCGCAGATCCGGCCGGCTGCGGCCTAGGTCATGGCAAACCCGTCAACGGCAAGGCTGTTTCCCTGCCAAAGATCGGCCTAACGCTTTCCCAGGTTTTAGGCAGTCGCGTTTTCGATTCAGAGATTGCGCTCGGCAGGATCAATCAGTTCGTGCACATCTTGTTGTTGGCTCGGCTCGGATGCGACCGGTGGCGGATTGGTAAGTCGTGGTGTTTTGGTCACTACGACTTTTTGGTTCGGCGTTGCAGGTTCTTGAGCGCAACGGGCATGGACCGGATCTTGGCCTCGGCGCCGTCGTAAATCGGGTTCCAACGGCTTGGTTCAGCCAGCTTTCTCGCTGCGGCTTGCGCGATCAGTCGGCACAGTTCCAGTGGCAATGGCGCTTGCGGGTCACGCCATTCATTGACGGTCACGCGCTGGTGCCAGTCCTTGAGCAGCCCGATGCGCCAGCTCCGGCCTGCTGCGTGCTGCAACATGGCCTGTCCACCGGCGCACTCGGTAATGATCAGGCGCAGCGGCGAACGACCTTCCGACGCGGCTGTGGTCACATATCCATCGACGCAGCCGAGCAACGCGTCCTCACCCGTGTCGGCGACACCGATTGCCAGACCAACGGGCAGTCGGGCCAATGCGGCACCAATGGTGCTTTCAGCGGCGTTGGCATCGCGAAACGGCGCGCACAAACTTGGCGCCAATGCTGCAACCCAACCATCGACCGGCGCCGCCGCCGTTGAGAACTCTCGGTCGGCCTTCAACGCCCGCCAATGCGCCGCCAGCGCCGGCCAACCGTTGGGCACAAGCGGCCAGGCCAACAGGCACACGTTCACCTGCTCGCCGGCAGCAGCTTGCATCAAGAATCCAACGTCGCCGGCGCTCGGCGCGGCCTGAACGGGCGTTGGTGATGTCGGTGCACGGTCTGCTTTCGGCGACACCACCGGTCTGGCCCGCACGGTAATCTTGGGTGGGCGTACTTTGTCGACAATTATGCTCATGAGGCTTCCATTGTGGGCCGAAACAATCAATACTGATGTTTGATGCATCATCTTACCACATAAAGCCATCACTGTGAGATTCAGGACATCGCTGTCGATGTTTTTCGTGCCATAGTTGATGTACCAAGCGCTAAAAATGATATTCTGCGCATCATCTTGAGCGATTGCGTCCATGATCACTGCCAATCAACTTCGCGCCGCACGTGCGCTTGCCGGCCTCGACCAGAAAGAACTAGCCCTGATGGCGGGCGTCTCGCTACCGACCATTCAGCGCATGGAGTCGAGCGAGGGCATTGTGCGCGGGGTCATTGATACCTTGAACAAGGTGATCGATGCTCTGGATCGCGCGGGTATTGAGCTGATAAGTGACCATGCTGCGAGCCAAGGGTCCGGGCGCGGCGTGCGGCTTCGAGAAGCGAAGCGACCATAATGGCGTCGATTCGGCCGCCCGATGTTTCGATCAACTGAAGTGCGGTGTTGACGAACACCTGGATGAGGCACTTCGCCAAGTGACCAGCCGAACTGTCGGCAGTGTTGGGGATGCGCCACCAATTTCTTGGCGTCAACGGCGATTGGCGTTGCCAAATTGCTGCAATATCCGGTCTTTGCTGCCGAGCGGTTGCACCGGCCGTGGCTACCATCAGCGCGATGTTCCACTACTTTATTCGTCCAGATTCGTTTACGTCTGCAGCCACGCGGCACCTCGCACTAGCGCATATGACTCGGCTCCAAATTGCACGCGAACTATCTTGGATGCTCACATGCAGGTTCGATCGTCAAAAGTGGCGCAGTAGTTTATGGTTGGCGGGAACGATAGGTAGCGGGAATGATGATGCGCCGATCGGAGTCTGAGCCAATTGAAGCCTTGCGACCGGTATCGGCAACGCGCCCCAGGATCAAGAGCGCTAACGCCGCAAGCAAGATAGCAACCATCATCCACCATGGGGTACCAGAGTAAAGGATGTCGATGCTGATTCTCGACGAATCCACCCAACTCGCTGTGAGTGAAGTGCGCATGGTTTCCGAAACAGCTTCGTGGGCACGGAAAACACCGAAAATCCATCCAGCGCACGCAGAGAAGACTCCACATGCCACCGCAAGTACATTGATACGGCTAAAATCGCCGAGCCTCAGTCGCGACATCAATGATTTCAAGAGCGAAAAGGCGCTGTCGATACGCCGAGCCCGTTCAAGATTCCATTGGTCAATCGGTAGTCGATCCAGACTGAACCATGATCGCGTTTGACCCTGGCACCGTGAATCAACCATTTTGACTGACTCCGTGCACGTCTGAAAACTCAAGGCTGACCGATACCTACCATTTTTGACGGATGTTCTGGCGGCTGCGGCCAAGTCTAGCCCATGCAAGACGACTGCCGACACGCCGGCAGCAATCATCAACCACCACGCCGTGTCGCCGACTCGAACGCAATCAACGACCCTGCCCCAGTCCAGCCAATAGCCGGGAGGCAAGCTCTGCAAATAGGCGTCGACTTGCGATCTCGACGAAATCGAAGCCGCGCTCCAGGCGGTACAGAACCCAGCAGCTGAACTCACCAATGTCAGCGCAAATCCGCGCACACGGTCAAAAAGCGCGACATCGAAGAAAGCCGACCGGACGTAGGCGCCAATCGCGACACCAAGAATTCCCATTAATAGTGAGACTGCAGTTTCCATTTACACACCTATTGGGAGTCGTTAAACAAGCGCAGAGTTCTGCAGGGAAATCATGCAAAGCATAAAACCACGATAGACGCTAGGGAGCCTCTGAACAAGTTCAGAGGCGATTCGGGCCATGGATGGCCCGTACAGAATCAAGCACGCAAGTGGTTGATTCTGGATCACTGAGTCCGGACATGTGCCGGACTCAGTGCGGGTCTGAAAGTCCAGGATGGACTTATTCAGACCCTCCCTAGTTCAGCGCGACATCACCTTAAACCTGCCGCCCAGCTGCCGGAAGCTGAACTACAAAAAGGCGCCATTTCGCAGCTTGCTTCGTGGCAATTCGGCCATCTCATTCACCACGTCGCACAAACAGCGGCGCGGCGCCACTGACGGAACGGCGCCTGTTGATGCTGGTCAGCACGAGGATGGTGTCTGGGTCGGCGTCATTCAGATACACGCCATCGACCTCGCGGAACTCGGGGAGGGTGAACACCTTAGCGGGGGCATCTTCATTGATCTCGTAGAGGCCGTCGATGCCAACGGCGAGCAGGGACTGTCCGCGCGCGTTGAGGCCAAAAAAGGCGACCGACGGAAATGGCTCTTTTTCCTCATTATCTTGGTCTTGGTCTTGGTCTTGGTCCTGGTCCTTAAACCGCCACATATCGTCGTCGCCATACGCTTTGACCAAGAGGGTGGTCACCTGCTGGCCACAGACTTCGACAATGCGACCACGGGCGGCAAAGTGCACGATGCCGATGCTGGCGGCAACGCATGTGGGTTTCCAGGGGATGACTGCGAGCCCTGTGACGGGGTCGCAGTCAGAGCTCAGCGGGCCGCTGCAGAGGCCCCCATCCAGGTGCTCGACGTTCGTCACTTTGCCGGTGGCTCGCGTGATCCGGCGCAGTCCGCCGCCCCACTCGCCGCTGTTCAAGCCGAGAAAGATGGCCGTCGGTGTCACGAGGCTGGCCGCAACATAAGGCGCACTGATGGCTTCGGACAGGTGCGTCACCGACACCCGCGAACCCCTGAGATCGATCAGGCGTTTGGCGCTGAGCACTTGGTTGCTACTGGCATCGCAAGCCAGTGCCAGAATCTGCTCGCCGTTACTGGCGACGCTCGTCAGCAATCGCCATTGGCCCTGCTCCTGCTGGTTGAGTCGCCAATTGCCGCAAGCCTTGGTGTCACAGCTGAGTGCATACAGTTTGCGATTCGATTGGCAGATGTCCAGAACCGGCCCAGGCACGGATTCTTCGACGCGCTCACTGGCGTTGTCGGTAATACTGCTCAAATCACCGGAGTCAGTTAGTAACCACAGGCGCCCATCATGGTGAATCGCGCGTGCAATCATGTTATCGGCCAATGACCGGCGATCGGGCGCATCCTCGGCTTGCGCCGCCGTACAGACGCTCAAGAGTATCCCAATATTGAACCATTTCATGATCATTCGCACGTACATAGCGCTCCTTTCGAACACACAATAACCCATTGTCCAGTCCATTCCAGCAATGTCGCGACTGATGACTCTTCTGACCGCAAGTAACCACCTCGCCGACCCTCCACGCAATCGCCAGGGCGGGAGCGCGCCCGCTCCCACGCCGGTAGGAGTCCAGCCGCCCGTTTGGTGCGCTTATTCGGGCATCAAACTGTCAGCGACGAAGCGTGATTCTGAAGACGGCCCAGTGTGGCAAGTAGCCCCCGCCCACTCGCGTGGGAGCCGGCTGACACTTGTTACGCACCGCCACGGCAAATGGGGTTAAGCATCTAACCCGCACCGAGTCTCGCATCACGGCGAGCTTGGTACCCGGTCACCCGTTGCTGCATTGCCTTGTGTCAGGTCTTCCCGACGCTGCCCTACCCTGCACGCCCGCAGATCGTGGCGCCTGCGTTCCGAACCAGCTATCAAGAAATCTCTTGACCTGTCGGCTACCGTCAGGTCCACGATGGCCAACCCATCCGAATCGGTGACCATCTGTCCATGATCACGCAACCCGAACCGACCCCATTGTCCGACAACGACTTTCTGTTGTCGTTTCTTGCCGGCAGCTTGTCTGCGTCAGATTTCGACCACCGAGGCCACTTGCGTGCCGCCTGGCTGATCCTGGGCCGGCAACCGCGTGATCAGGCGATCGAAACAATCTGCGCCGGTATCCTGCAAATTGCAACCCGACTCGGCGCGCATTCCAAGTTTCACCGCACGCTGACTGAGGCGTTGGTGCGGATCATGGATGCGCGGCGCCGACAAGCGCGTGACCAGGATTGGCCCGACTTTCTGGCCAAGAATCAGGACCTGCTGCACAATGCGACACAAGTTTTGTCTCGGCATTATTCAGACCCATTGCTGCAGTCCACACCGGCACGCACGATGTTCGTGGTACCGGATCGCGAGCGCCTGCCGGAATAGGATCGAGGCGATGACCATCACCCCTGCCATGCGAGCATCATGACGCCGCGTCTCCGAGTCAATACCCTGCCCGCCACCTGTATCACGCTCGGCACATTGTGCCGCGAGTTGGGTCTGGCGCGTGCATCGGTCCTGCACTATGAATCCATCGGTCTGCTGCACCCGACACGGCGCAGCGCCGCCGGCTACCGGCTGTATGGGCCCGAAGCGCGTGCCCAGGCCCAGATGATTCGAGAGCTTCGCAGCGCGGGCTTGTCGCTGACCGAGATTGGTCAACTGCTCCAACGGCAGCGGTCCTCGACCAACCAGACCGCCACCAGCGCAACGGCCATTCTGGAGCAACGTTTGCTCGAGTCTTCGGTCGCATTGTCGACGCTGCGCGCACAACAGCGACTGCTCGCGCGGCTCCTCGCGACCCAGGCACTGAACGACAGGACATCGCCACACAGCAAGACCAGTTGGGTGGCGCTGCTCCGCCAAGCCGGCTTTGATGACCAGTCGATGCGTGACTGGCATTGTCAGTTCGAACGCGAAGCGCCAACGGCACATCGCGCGTTTCTACGATCGCTGGGGATGACCGAGAACGAGGTGCGCGACATTCAGAAGTGGTCGATTGAGGCGGCGGTCTAGCCATGCAATGTGAAAAGCCTCGGAGCAGCCCATGTGTTGTTGATCCAGCAAGGCCTCTGCTTATCCGATCGAAGACCAAACCCACTCCGGATCAGATCCGGTTCGAAGACGGATCCAGTCCGGGGTGACTTGCGGTGACTTGAAGATCTTTGGAAGACCGAGGCTCCCGACGATAGTTCAGATCAGTACCGCCACAAGCGCAAACGGCTGTCGGCCGGATGATACATTGGACGCCACCACATCGATCTGCCAACGGCCCTGGCTTGCCGCGCGCACGGCGACCAGTTCGGTGTTGTTGCGGTTGTCCAGGCTCAAGCCAACGGCATCGCTACGTTGATTCCCAACGTACTTCTTGCCATGCGGATCGCTGACGATCAAGTTCAAATCGTTGATCAGACTCGGCCCAGGCACGTCGGTGTAACTCAGCACCAGGCGCAGCGTCTTCCCCGCTTCGGGTACGTCGAGCGCAAAGGTCGCTTTCTTGCCAGTGCTCAACGAGGGGCCTTCAACCAGTGCCAATGGTTGCTTCAGACTTCGTTCCAGATTGACCCGGCCATAACCTTGATGGTTGTCCGGTTGGCTGGATTCGGCAGTTCCGCCGATGGGCTCGGCGCCCGCGATCACCAAGGCCTTCATCAACGCCGCACTCGGCTTTGCAATTTTTGCGAACGTACGAAGATATTGGCGAATCAAAGCGAGCGCGCCCGCGACCAGCGGCGTCGCCATGCTCGTACCGCCCATGTACATGTAACGCTGCTTGTTCGGCGGATAGGCTGCCCAGGCAAAATGATTCTTGGCGATCATCGACGAGCGGACCGACAGGATAAAGGTGCCCGGCGCTACCACATCCGGCTTGATGCGCTGATCGAGCGTCGGCCCGCGGCTGCTGAATGCAGCTACCTGCCCCGGGTCATTCGCGATCGGGTCAGTCTGGATCGGCGGTACCGGAAAGTCTTTGGGCCACCAAGCGCCGTAACGCATGGCGTTGAACTCAGGTCGAAGGTTTTCGCTGGCACCCACCGTCAGCCCATTCTTGCACGTTGCAGGCGAACTGACGCTGCCCAGGTTGATTGTTCCGTCGCGATCGGAATCGACGCCATCATTGCCCGCAGCTATGACAAACAGCAGGTCTTTGCGATCCCAGCTGAAGCGGTCGAACTGTTCGGATTGCGCGTCGTACGCACCGGGCACACCGCCGCCCCAAGAGTTGGAGTGAATCCGAGCGCCTTGTTGATATGCCCACTGAAACAGCGGTCTCAAATTGTTGGGAATGCCAGACAGCGTGAACCGATCCGTGCCGGGCTGACCCACAAACTGGGGCTTCCATTTCATTTCCTGTTCGATAGCCTGAAACACCAGCTTGGCTTTCGGCGCAAAACCCTGGGCCAAGTCGGGGCTCCCTGCAGCGCCGACACCACTGCCCAACACGGACCCCGCCACGTGTGTGCCATGTCCGGAGTCAAGGTCCGATGCGCCATCGTCCGCACCAGGATTCATCAGGTATTCGGCGTAATCGTCCGAAATCGGATAACTGCGGATCGCTTTGATACGGCCAGCGAAATCCGGATGAATGGTTACCGGATCTCCCGTATCCAAGCCAGTATCACAGACGGCGACGATCTCACCCGCACCTGTCAGCTGCATTCCTGCTGGGCTCTGGGCCGCAAAGCCGCCGCCCATTAGCCCGGTGGCAATGTTGTTGAACGTTCTTGGCATGATGTGGGGGCGAATGAACTTGACGCCATGAACGGCGGACAATGCCGTCACCTGCTTGCGCCGCGCGGCCAAGCTGCCTGCTTGAGTCGACACTGTAACGATCCCGGCTTGCGCGTCTTTGCCCAGCACTTTGAATCCCAACGCTTTAGCTGCACGCACGACCGCGGGCAAATCCTTGCTCGCAAACAACTGCACGCGCAGCATGCCAGGGAGTGCGGCCCGTCGGGGCCGATCAGTGCTGGATTCTGCGGGTGCCGAGAACAGTGTCCCGCAAACCCGATCGGCATGCCGCAAATGTCCAATCCAGCGCACCACGGGCAGTTCGCTCAGTTGCGCTATCTGTTTGGCGTTGGCGCAGACGATATAGCTGAAGTTGCCCCGTGCCTCGCGCAACTGCGCGCCGGTTGCCTTGGCCTTGGTGAGCCAGGCGGGTTTAATCGGTCCAATGAATTGCACGATGTAGTGGTGCGGCTGAGCGTCGATGGCCACCGACGCCCAGGCAGACGCCTTCATACTGGCGCCAGTCGGCGTCTTAGCCAGCCCCTTCATGGGAATCTTGATCTCGTTGACTTGAACCTCGAACTGGTCACTGATGTCTTCGACCGGAAAACGCGCAGCCAACGCGCTCGCTTGCTCATCGGTTGTCTCGACCAGCAAGAACGCCTCGTAGGCCTCGATCAGTCGGCTTTCTGCCAACACGGTTGCTGCGTCCGCCTGATCCACAAAGACTTTGAGAATGCTCATCGTGCCATGCTCCTGTTGTCTGTGGCGACGGCGCGATTGCCATCCGCAATCAACGCGCCGCCCCGCCCAAGTCTGTCCGCTGTGGCATTCGTAGTCCGAATGGCCACCAGCGTGATCCCACCTACCTTTGCTACTGCCGACTCATGCATCCAAAACGATCAGTCACCACAAACCGCACACCTTGACCACCTTCCCGAAGCGGGCTCATCACGACACGTCTGCTCCAACGCCGGTCGGCAGGTTGCGGCAAGACGTGTGGCCAGCCTATCCCCGATGATTGCCGGGCCGTCACCGCACCGTCGTCAGCCGGGGTGCGACTTTGATCTTCCCTTGCCCATCCACCCTGAAACCGTACGCCTCATTCATGCCGCGCTTGCCACTATGCGTAAAGGCCAGCACCCGCTCGCCGTCGCTGCGCACATGGATAATGCCGAAGTTCGTGCGTTCAAACGCGAAGAACGCCTTCTTGCGCGCTGCATTGCTCGGATCGACTTCCGTGGCATAGCCGCGAACTGCAAAGAACGCAGCGAGTTCGGTAATGAACACAATCCCCGTGTCACCTCGAGACGCGCGACCAAGCGCCGATACCAGGGTGGCTCGCGGATGAATGTACTCCTTGCTCGTGTCTTCGTCGCCCGATGAAATCATCGACACCACCGGGCTGACCGCTTTCAGAAACTTGAAATCGAAATCAGCCGACCCGTGATGCGGCGTCTTCAGGACTTCTGCCCGCAGTTGTGCTTCGGGAATCGCATGCCGCAAGCGATTCATCGATTCATGATTCATGTCGCCCGTCAGCATGATGCGCACATTGCCGTACTGCATTCGAAATGCGACGGAGTGGCCGTTGATCGTATGGGAAGCCGAGTCACTGCCCGTGGCACCGACTTCTTCTTGCAGGTGCAATTCCGCCGTATTGGGCGGCGCTTTCAGAAAGCGCAGTCCGGGCTTGTTGCCCACGGTCTCGACGATCGGCCCGAGAACTTGCGTGTCCAGACCGGTCTCGCCTTGGAGGAAATCAAACGCGGCCGCCATTGTGTGATCGACGCGACGGACCAACATCGGCTTGAGCCCCAAGGCCTCGCGCCGCGCTTGCCAATGCTGCAGCGTGTCGCGCCATTCGCGGAATGGCACGTTCAGTTCTTCGTTCGGCAACGACTCGAGATCATCGATCAGTTCCGTGATGAAGCGCGTGCCGTCGACCACTTTGGTCGCGCCAAACTGCTCGCGATCGGGCCGATCGGTCTTGTCCGGGCGCTTGCCCGGGCGCTTGGCCAAGCCATTGTGCAGCACGCGATCGGGTGCAAGAAACAAGCGGTTCTTCGGATCAATTTTCTTCTGATTCTCAGTTTTCCGGATCTCACTCAGCCCGGCAAAATGATCCGCATCGCCGTGCGTCACAATGATCGCATCGGGCTGCAACGGCAGCGCCTTACTTGTTCCGGCGTAACGTGCGGCGAGATGGCGGGCATACAACTTGTTGTCGCCACCATCAATCAGCACGATCTCGCCACGCGCGGTTTCAAGCACCAGCCCATCGCCCTGCTGCACATCGATCATGGACCAGCGCAGTATGGGCGTGTCACGCAGTGGCAGCTTGTTCTTGACACTCGCGCGCACGCCGTGCAGCCGCCCGCCCACAATGATGAAGGTCGTCGCGTCCTGCTCTTCGGTGACATCCATGACGGCATCGCCGTAGGCCGCCTCATAAATGCTGTCGTCTTCGAGTCGGGCAAACACCAGATCGGCATCGAGATAGCGAATCTCGCTGCGATCAAGCTTGAGAATTTGTTCGAAGTAATGAAACAGGCCGGCCATATCGGGCTCCGTTGGGCGAACCACTTCGGATAGACACTTCTGGCAGGACCAACCCGCTCGCCCGTGCAACTGGCCCCAAGCCTAGAACCGCAACCTGCGGTTGGCGAACGCTACGCCGGTTGGCGCCGACCTGTCAATCGACCGATTCAGCAATCTGAGAATCAGGCTTCGGATCGGCGGCTCGTTGGCGTAACTGGTTCCGAATCGATGAGGAGCCAACTCAGTGCGAGCCCAAGCAGCGCACCAATGATCTGCGCCGCTACAAATCCGACCACGTCAGTCGGTCGGATGCTGGCGAACGTGTCCGTTCCAGCACGGGCGATCGCTGCGGCCGGATTCGCGAACGATGTGCTCGCGGTAAACCAGTAGGCAGCGAAAATGTAACTCGCGACGAGCGCGGGTATGGCGGTCGGCCGATACTTTGACCCGAGCAGGATCGTCAGAATCAGTCCGGCGGTGGCCACCACTTCGCTGAGCCATTGGGGCGCCCCCGTGCGGACATGCGTGCCGGCCTGCCATAGCGGCAAGTCGAACATGGCGTGAGCCAGCATCACACCCGCAATGGCGGCGGGAATCTGCACGCATGCATAGGCAAGTGCCTCACCCGAGCGCATGTCACCTCGAAGGCGCATGACCAGACTGACCACCGGATTGAACTGTGCGCCCGAAATTGGACCAAGCAACACAATCAGCACATACAGCACGCCGGCCGTTACAGCTGCGTTGGCGAGCAATGCGACGGCGGCATTTCCCTGCGCCAACTGCACAGCCATGATGCCGGAGCCAACCACGCTGGCGAGCAGGATCATCGTGCCGACTGCTTCGGCGAGCAGCTTGCGGGCGAAAGGCATCAGAGCGACGCCAGCAGTGCCTTGACGCGCTGACCGATGTCGTCGCGTATCGCCCGATAGGCATCGTCATCCAGGTGCTTGGGGTCTTGCAGCGCCCAGTCCTCGCGCCGACGCGCGGGCACCCAAGGGCACGAGTCGCCGCAGCCCATCGTGATCACCGCATCGAAACTGCCTTCGATGTCGTCCAGCGATTTGGAGGCGTGCTGGCTCAGGTCGTAGCCCAGTTCCGCCATATAACGGATGGCTTTGGGATTGATCACACCTGATGGGCGCGATCCGGCGCTCAGCGCTTCGACATCAGGCCCGCCAAACATACGGGCGAAGGCTTCGGCCATTTGGCTTCGGTTGGCATTCTCGACACAAACAAACAGCACGCGTTTCATGATTCAACTCTAGAGGTAGTGTTCAACAAGCGGAGCAGTGGCCGGCGGGGTCGGAGCCAGTGGGATCGGGCACACATTGGGGAACCACGCCACAATCGATCTGGCCCGCGCAACAGTTCGCGGTGAGATAGGCGACCAACGCGTTCATCTGATCAAAGTTGGCGCGAACGCGAATGACCCGGCCCTCACGCTGATCGCGCACCAACTGGGCTTGACGCAAGACGTTCAGGTGCGCCGTCAACGTCGCAGCCGGCAATCCCAGGGTCTGCCGGAGGTCGCCCACCGTCATGCCCGCCGGGCCGGCCTCAACGAGACGCCGAAACGCAGCAAGACGAGATTCGTGACTCAACGCACTCAGCGCGGCCAAGGCCAATGGGGTATCCATATTTCTATATTTCCGGAATTATGGAATTAAAGCAAGCACCAGGCTTATGGCTTTTCACCGCAACGCGCCGCGAGAAGCCGCCAAATCGGGTCACGAACCCGATAATCGAACGGTCAATCGGGAACCAAAAGAACCAATCGAATGATTCGACTATTACCAAGATGGGTGTGGATCGGTGCCTGGCTATTGGCGCTCAATGCCGGGATGGTCAACGGGATCGGACTCTTCAGCGCCTACCAGCAATCCATTACGCATTTGACCGGCACCACCACCTTGGTGGCAGGCAGTCTCGCAACCGGGCAATGGCGCCTGGCACTCCATCACGCGCTGATCCTGTTCGCTTTTTTTGCCGGCACCGTGCTGAGCGGCATTCTGATTCAGGACAGCACATTGAGGCTTGGCCGCCGGTACAGCGTCGCGCTTGGCTGGGCGGCTGGATTGCTGCTGTTGGCCATTCCGCTGCTCGACGGCCACGAGGAAGCGGGCCTCTACTTGATTGCCTGCGCGTGCGGATTGCAGAACGCGATGGTCAGCACCTACAGCGGCGCCGTCATTCGAACCACGCACCTCACTGGCATGATCACCGACCTGGGAATCTACCTGGGTCATGCCGCGCGTGGCCTGCCGATCGATCGGCGGCGACTCCGGCTCTGCCTGCTCGTGATCTCTGGCTTCGTCGTCGGCGTGTTTGTGGGCGTCTGGGCCCTGCGCCGGCTCGGGTTTGACGCCTTGGCGATTCCGGCACTGATCTGCCTGGCTGCAGCGGTCGGTTACTGGGTCCTGCACGTATGGACGCGTCGAAAGCGACAGGCGGGCAGCTCGAATGGCGCCCCGTAATGGTCTGATCGGACCTGTCTCAATACATGAGATTGTCGCTCTATCCTATTGATTAGAATAACGATTCCCCCGCGACTTCAAGGACATTGTGAGGTTTGGACGACCGCGGGCGCATCCCTTTTTTTGGGACCCAGATGGCAACGGAACCGGACGCGGATCATGTCGCTGCGGCGACCAGCTCGCGCGTCGCACCAGCACCGATACCGGCCCGCAAATGGTCAGCCAGCCGAATCGCCAACGCCGCCAGCGTCAACGTGGGGTTGGCCACGCCAGACGTCGGAAAGACGGACGCTCCGGCCACATAGAGGTTGTCGACCCCGTGCAGGCGGCAATCGCGATTGACGACGCCTTGCGTTGGGTCGTCGTGCATGCGGGTGGTACCCATGTGGTGTCGAGCCAACTCCAATGCCTGTGCCAGACGCAGGGAATCGTCCTGATAGACGAGCTGCCCGAATCCTGCCTTCTGAAGGTCCGAAGCGAGCACCTGGATCGAACGGCGCATCGAATCCAAATCCAACTGGTTGAATCGCCATTCCAAGTGCAGGCGTCGACAGCCAAATGCGTCCGCGGTCGACGATAAGCTGACCCGGCTGGCCGAATTCGGGGTCTGCTCGATCGCGAAGAACATCGGCGTTGCTTCGGGGCACCGACTGTCCTCGACAGGTTCAAGGGTGGCGGCAAACCCGGCCGTCTGCTCGCGATACTGCAGTCCTTTGGTTGCGAGCAACAGCGCCTGAGGATGTGCGGGATCCTTGTGCAAATACAGCGCGAGCGACTGCTTCTGAGCGTCTGTCAGCTTGAGATGCGCGGGCGGCAGCAACGGCCCGTTGATGTCGCGCAGAATCCCGTGGCCGCTGAAATACCGCCCGACCAGATCATGCGCATTGCCAAGGCCAGAGGCCGATTGCGCGGTGGACAGCAACAGCAAGCGGGGATTCTCCAGACCACCCGCAGCCAACACATAGCGCCCGGCACGCGCTTCCACGCTTTGGCCATCTGGGCGAGCCACACGAAGACGGGCAATCGATCGACCACTGGCATCGGGAACGAGCTCAGTGACCGTGGCGTGCAAGTAGATACGAATGTTCGGGTCTTCTGCGATTGCCGCCTTGAACTGATGCAGCCCCTCACCGGGCGCGGTTCCCGTCACCCCACTGAATATCCGCAACGCGCTGGTGAAATTCCGCTCAGCATTTATCTTGACCCATGCACCGGCTGCCTCCAATTGGCGGCGCCGGCCAGCAAACGTGGGAATCCCGAACCGGTAACATGCACGATCCAAGAAGGGCTGCAAATCGCCCTTGCTGAACGGCCAGCCGCTCCCTGGAATCCACTCGCGCTGCTCGAAATCGACCGGGTCCAGCTCACCGCACTTGCCACCCCAGAGGTTCAATGTTCCGCCAACGCCGCGCTCGCGCGACGTGTGCAGATAATCATCGCAAACGAGCTCGGGGCCCTCAGGGCTAGACACGACGCCCGTGCCGCGCGACAAGTCGGAATTGCGGGCTTCCGGTTCAATGCCGCCACTCTCCAGAATCGCGACGTCAATGCCGGCGTCCGCCAGTTCGCGAGCCAGGATCAAGCCGGCCACCCCGGCCCCAACCACCAATACGTCGGCACAAATGGCGGTCGGCAGCGGCAACTGTTCGAGATCAATCAGCATGCGCGCTGATCTCGGTCAGGTCGCTTTGGTCTGCAGACGCCGCAGCCGCGACGAGCACGCCGGCCATCTCGCGCGCCAAGCGCTCGACATTCGGGGTACGCATGATTGCAAAGTGATCGGTAGTTACCGCTTGGATGCGAATGCTTGCAACGAACGGCGTCCAACCGTTGTCATGACGGGCATCGCGGCTGTTCAGAGCCTTAAATAATAGAACCGGCACGGCGGCTGGCGTCGGCTGATGCTGTGCCAGAATTCGCATGTGGTGATGAATCAACGTCAACCGACGTTGCAGTTGCGCCACGTCCAGTTCATCGGGAATCAAGCCGGCCGCGGTCAACCGGGCATGTAGTCCATGAATGCCTTGGTCCGCATCCCAATCGAACGCCTGATCCGTCAAGCCAAGTTCCGCGGCCAAAGTATGTGCAGCGCCGCGCTCGGAAGGCCCCGATGCCGTCTGCTCGATTGGAACGTGGCTGTCGATCAGGACGATGGTTGGCGCCGGCATGCTGCGGTTGATCATCAATGCGGCGATCTCATGCGCAAGCACGCCGCCCATCGACCAGCCGACCAGACAGTGTGGCAACGGGAACGATCCCGCAATCAGGTAATCCAAATACCGGCTCGCGGCCGCGCGGATGGTGCCGTCCAAAGTCGGCATCGTCTCATGCACATCCAGATGTCCCGCGAGTAACGTTTGCGTAGGCGAAAAGGCCGACAGCAGACGGTGATAGGTCACCGAGCTCCCGCCCACTGGCGGCAGAAACAGCACCGAGGGTTGATCATCGCGCCCATGGCGCAGCGTCACAATTGGCGCTGCTGCCGCTATTGATTCGCGGCCCAACAAGCCGGCAAGTTCGGCGATCGTGTCGTGGCCCAGAATCTGCGCAACGGTCACGGTGCGCCCCAGCGCCTGACGCACCGCAGCGAGCATGCGCACCGCCAACAGGGAATGCCCGCCCAAGGCGAAGAAGCGATCATGAATGCCGATTGGCGCAACGCCCAGGACCGACTGCCAGATGTCTTGAAGCACGTGTTCGAGATGATTTCGAGGCGGCGCCATAGCGCCCGATCGAAGCAATGGTTTGGGCAACGCCCGCACATCAATCTTGCCATTCGTGTTCAGCGGCAACGCCGGCAACGACATCCACGCCGTCGGCACCATGTACGCCGGTAACCGCTCGGCCAACGCATCCCGAAGCCCATCCGTGTCCGCCTCGCCCACCACATACGCCACCAACTGCGCCGATGGCCCCTCGCCTGCTACCACCACCACCGCCTGCCTCACCCCATACTGCGACTCCAACACCGCCGCAATCTCGCCCAACTCAATCCGGAACCCACGCAACTTCACCTGTCCATCCCGCCGGCCAAAATACTCCAGCGTCCCATCCTCCTTCCAACGGACCCAATCGCCCGTCCGATACAAACGCTCCAGACGGCCAAGCACCATCCGCTCAACAAACCGCTCCGCCGTCAAATCCGGCCGCGACCGATACCCGCGCGCTACCCCAGCGCCCGCCACATACAACTCGCCCGCGACACCAGGACCACACACCTCGCCATGATCATCCAACACATACAACCGTAAATTCGGAACCGGACGTCCAATCACCGGCTGCGCCGACTCCGGCACCACCGGTCCATACGTCGTGTACACCGTACACTCCGTCGGGCCATAACCATTGCACGCCTCGATCCCATACCCACGCAATCCCAACAACTGCCGCCACTGCCGCTCGCTGATCGCCTCACCACCCACCAACAACATCTTCGGCAACCACCCGCGACGCGCCTCCGTCAGCGTGTCCAACAACACCTGCATCAAACTCGGCGTGCAATCAAACTCATCCAGACGCGACGCCTCCATAAACCGCCACAACGCATCAATGTCCAACCGCGTCTGCTCCGGCACCGGATACAACGTCGCGCCACTCAACAACTGCAACAACTGCTGCACCGACACGTCAAACACCATCGGCGCATTGATCGCCACATGCCGGCCTACCTTCTGCTCGCCACGCTGGTGCACCCACGCCGCCGCCAAACTGCTCAACGAGCCATGCTCAATCTCCACACCCTTCGGCTTGCCCGTCGACCCAGACGTATACAACACATACGCCAACCGCGACCCCGAGCCATCATCCGACAAATTCTCAGCCGAATAACCCGCATACGTCGCCGACTGCTCCATCCGCAATACCACCGCAGATGTCTCCGGCAACCGCGACACCAAACCCTCATGCGTCAAAATCACCAACGGCGACGCATCCGCCAACATCGACTCCAAACGTCCCGTCGGGTGCGACACATCCATCGGTACATACGCCCCACCCGCCTTCCAGATCGCCATCACCCCAACGATCTGATCAATCGAACGCGGCAAGTACAGACCGACCAAACACTCAGGACCCACCCCCAACGATCGCAAGTGATGCGCCAACTGGTTCGCACGCGCATTCAACGCTGCATACGTCAAGACCTCCGAACCAAACACCACCGCCGGCACATCAGCCGAACGCAACACCTCGCGCTCAAACTGGCGATGCACGCCCAACTCCGAAACCGGCAACACCGGACCCGTGCCCTGCGCCAACAACCACGCCCGCTCGGCATCACTCAGCAAATCCAGTCGATTCAACGCCAGATCAGGATTCGCCGACACCGCCGTCAACAATCGCTCGTAATAACCGAGCATTCGATTCATCCCAGCTGCATCGAACAGATCGGTGTTGTAGGTCAACGAGCAACTCAGCGTGTCGCCCTCACGCACTACCCACGACAAATCGAACTTCGCCCAGTCGCTGCTTTCGTCCGCTGCGGCGCCACCATCGGCCTCGCGATTCGCATTCGCCAGGCCGGCGACGCGCTCGGTCGAGAATAGAATCTGAAACAACGGGTGATGCGCGGCGCTACGCTCTGGATTGATGGCCTGCACGATTTGCTCGAACGGCACATCCTGACGTTGATACGCGGCCAACACACGCTCACGCACCTGCCTCAGCAATCCGCGAAAGCTCAGTGTGTCATCGACCTGCTGCCTGAGCACCAGTGTGTTGACGAAGAACCCGATCAGACCTTGCAGCTCGGGATTCGGTCGATTGGCCGTTGGCGTACCGACAACGATGTCGCTGGCACCAGACTGCTGCGCCAGCAAGACCTGAAAGGCGGCCAGCAGCGTCATGAAGGCCGTGGCGCGCTCTTCGTGCGCCAGCGCCTGCACGCTACGCGCCACTGACGCGGACAGGTCGTGGCTCAGTGTGGCGCCGCGATACCCGAGTTGCGCGGGGCGCGGTCGCGCGGTTGGCAGGCTGTGGCAGGTTGGCAGATCGGACAGCTCCTGTCGCCACCACTGCAGTTGCGCGTCGAAGTCGTGTTCCTGGGTGCGCTGCCAGTGCGCGAAGTCGCCATATTGAATCGGCAATGGCCGCACGTTGGGCTCGCGCTGATTCAATGCAGCGTCATAGAGCTCAGTCAGTTCTTCGGCCAACACACCCATCGACCAACCGTCCGCAATGATGTGATGGAGGCACATCAACAGCGCATGCTGATCGGCGCCAAGACAGACTAGTTGAATCCGGAACAATGGGCCGGCAGCCAGATCGAACGCTTGTGCAGCCCAAGCTTGTGAAACGTCGTGCAGTGCCGCGATTGGATCGGACTCCGAGCGGAGGTCGCGCTGTTCGATTTGAACCGTTGCTGCCGGCTCGACGCACTGCCAGACTTGATCTGCCGCCTCGACAAAGCGTGTTCGCAAGCTCTCGTGCCGTGCGACCAAATTGCTGACCGCCGATTCCAGGGCGGGCACACTGAGCGGGCCTTGCAACCGTGTTCGAAACGGAATGTTATAGAGGCCGGCGATGGCATCGCCATGCATTTTCTCGACCAACCAGAGCCGCTGCTGCGCCATCGACAACGGCATGCGTCGTCGATCACCGGTGTAGCGTAGAATCAGCACGGCCTTGCCCGCACGCTGCAGATCACGCACCACCGGTGCAAGCTCGGCCACCGTCGCCAGATCAAACACCCGATACGCCGGCAAATCCACACCCAACAACTGATTGATCCGCGCCGCCGCCCGCATCGCCAACAACGAATGCCCGCCCAGCGCAAAAAAGTGATCGTGCACACTGATCGGCGACTGCCCGAGCAACTCCTCGAACACCGACACAATCGTCTGCTCCAACGCATCCGTCGGCGCCACATACTCGCGCGCCGTCAACTCCGGCGCCGGCAACGCCCGCACATCAATCTTGCCATTCGTGTTCAGCGGCAACGCCGGCAAGGACATCCACGCCGTCGGCACCATGTACGCCGGTAACCGCTCGGCCAACGCATCACGAAGCCCATCCGTGTCCGCCTCGCCCACCACATACGCCACCAACTGCGCCGATGGCCCCTCGCCTGCCACCACCACCACCGCCTGCCTCACCCCAGACTGCGACTCCAACACCGCCGCAATCTCGCCCAACTCAATCCGGAACCCACGCAACTTCACCTGTCCATCCCGCCGGCCAAAATACTCCAGCGTCCCATCCTCTTTCCAACGGACCCAATCGCCCGTCCGATACAAACGCTCCAGACGGCCAAGCACCATCCGCTCAACAAACCGCTCCGCCGTCAAATCCGGCCGCGACCGATACCCGCGTGCTACCCCAGCGCCCGCCACATACAACTCGCCTGCCATGCCAACCGCACACGGATTGCCGTCATGATCCAGAACATAGAGTCGGACATTGTTCAATGGCCGGCCAATCACCGGCTGGGGACAAGCGCTCTGAATCGCGGCCATGGTCGTATCGACGGTGCATTCAGTTGGGCCATAAACATTGAACGCCTGAACGCCGTATCGGCCACTCAGTTCGAGCAGCGTTTGCCAGAGTCGCGCCGAGATCGCCTCGCCACCAATCAACAGTACGCGCGGCAACAATGCCAATTGTCTCTCGGTCGCAACGTCAAGCAAGGTCTGCAGCAAACTCGGCGTCAGATCCAGGACCGTAATGCGTTCCGTTTCGATGAACTGCCACAGCTGCCCAGCATCATGCCGGGCGGCTTCGGGCACCGGACACAGCGTCGCGCCGTCAAGCACCTGCAGCCATTGCTTGACTGAGGAATCAAACACCAGCGGCGCATTCATCGACGTGCGCCAATCGCGCGAACCGAGTGCGTCGGCAATCGGCCGACGCAGCGACGACCAAAGATTCAGCAACTGTCGATGCTCGATCTCGACGCCTTTCGGGGTTCCGGTCGATCCGGACGTGTAGATCACATAGGCCAGCAAGCTGCCGGCACATTCGAGTGCGAGATTGGATTCGTCAAACTGCTGCCAGTCGTTTGGAGCGTCCAGAGTGATAGTCGGCAGCGTGTCCGGAAGCTTGTCCTGCAGTCCGTCAAACGTTAAGACCAAAGCGGCACCGGCCTCGCGCGTGAGGTCGGCCAGGCGCGTCTTCGGGTAACTCAGCTCCAGCGGCAAATAGGCGGCACCGGCCTTCAGGATCGCCAGAATCGCAACGACTTGTTCGATTGATCTCGGGCAGAAAATGCCAACGATCGATTCCCGCTGAATCCCCGCAGCCAGCAGCCGACGAGCCAATCGATTGGCCGTGGCATTCAATTCGGCATAACTGATGCCGCGCCCATCCATCTGCACGGCTATGCGTTCCGGATGCAGATTCACGCGTGCTTCGAATGCTGCGTGGACGGTACCGCTCGGGACGGCGACAACGTCGCCAGCTCCAGTCTCCAGCAGCTCCGCCCGCTCGCTCGCTTGCAACAGGTCCAGTTGGTTCAACGGCCGATCGGGATCGGTGGACACCGCCGTGAGCAATCGCTCGTATTCGGACAAGAGGCGCACCATGCTCGCGCGATCAAACAAGTCGGTCGCATACGTGATCGAGCAACTGAGCGTTTCGCCTTCACGCACCAGAAGCGATAGATCGAACTTGGCCCAGTTGCTGACATCGTCGGTAACCTCAGCGTTCGATGGTGCAACCTGATTCGCGGCAGACTCGGCATCGGGGAGCAACCGCTCGACTGAGAACATCAGTTGCACGAGCGGGTGATAGCTGGCGCTGCGTTCGGGTCGAACGGCCTGTACCACCTGTTCGAACGGTGCGTCCTGGCGCTGATAGGCGGCCAGGACGCGCTCACGCACCTGCTTTAGCAAGTCGCGGAAGCTCAACGATGTATCAACGGACTGGCGAAGCACCAAGGTGTTGACGAAAAACCCAATCAGACCTTCTAACTCCGCGAACGGCCGATTGGTGACGGCGGTTCCGACCACGATGTCCGAAGCGCCCGACAACCTCGCCAGCAACAACTGGAATCCGGCAAGAAGCGTCATGTACGCGGTGGCCCGCTCTTCGGTCGACAGCGCCTGGAGCGCCGACGCCACCGTTGCGGGCATGTCGTGGCTCAACGTGGCACCACGATGGCTCGGACGCGACGGTCGCGGACGATCGGTTGGCAGACTGTGACAAGCGGGCAAGTTGGTCAATTGCTGCTGCCACCACTGCAATTGCGACTCAAGATTCTGCACCTGGTTCCGCTGCCAATGTGCGTAGTCGCCGTATTGGACTGGCAACACCGGCAGCACGGGCGTGCGCTGTTCGACCCGGGCGCGATACAGCTCGTTCAGTTCGCGCGCGAGGATGCCCATGGACCAACCGTCGGCCGCAATGTGATGCAGGCAGACGAGCAGCATGTGTCGGTCTTCAGCCAATCGCAGCAACTGCGCTCGAAGTAACGGTCCGCGGCGCAAATCGAAACCTTGCTGCAAGTCTGCCGCCGCGAGGGCACTCGCCGCCGCGACGGGATCGACCTGATCGCGCAAATCGCGGCAGACCAGCTTGAACGGTTCCTCTGGCGCGATGAACTGCCAGGGTTCGCCGTCAATTTCGACAAAGTGGGTTCGCAGCACCTCGTGTCGCGCCAACAAGTCGCCGAATGCCGATTCGAGTTGGGATGGATCAACCGGGCCGTCCAAGTTCCAAGATAGCGGGATATTGTAGAGACCGCTCGCGTCACGACCTTCCAGTTCGTTGATCAACCAAAGCTGCCGTTGCGCATACGAGACGGGCGCGACCAAACGCCCTTCAGCCGGCTCAACGCATTGCCAGGGCTCACCGTCGATTTCGATCAGGCGCGTGCGCAAGGTTTCATGACGCGTCACGAGCGCTTGGAACGCACGCTCCAGCACTGCCAGATCCAATTCACCCCGGATCCGTAGATGCACCGGAATGTTGTAGAGGCTGCGACTGCCCGCTGCCGACATCTTTTCGACCAACCAGAGCCGCTGCTGGGCCATCGACAACGGCATGCGTCGGCGATCACCGGTGTAGCGTGGAATCAGCACGGCCTTGCCCGCACGCTGCAGATCACGCACCACCGGCGCAAGCTCGGCCACCGTCGCCAGATCAAACACCCGATACGCCGGCAAATCCACACCCAACAACTGATTGATCCGCGCCGCCGCCCGCATCGCCAACAACGAATGCCCACCCAGCGCAAAAAAGTGATCGTGCACACTGATCGGCGACTGCCCGAGCAACTCCTCGAACACCGACACAATCGTCTGCTCCAACGCATCCGTCGGCGCCACATACTCGCGCGCCGTCAACTCCGGCGCCGGCAACGCCCGCACATCAATCTTGCCATTCGTGTTCAGCGGCAACGCCGGTAACGACATCCACGCCGTCGGCACCATGTACGCCGGTAACCGCTCGGCCAACGCATCACGAAGCCCATCCGTGTCCGCCTCGCCCACCACATACGCCACCAACTGCGCCGATGGCCCCTCGCCTGCCACCACCACCACCGCCTGCCTCACCCCAGACTGCGACTCCAACACCGCCGCAATCTCGCCCAACTCAATCCGGAACCCACGCAACTTCACCTGTCCATCCCGCCGGCCAAAATACTCCAGCGTCCCATCCTCTTTCCAACGGACCCAATCGCCCGTCCGATACAAACGCTCCAGACGGCCAAGCACCATCCGCTCAACAAACCGCTCCGCCGTCAAATCCGGCCGCGACCGATACCCGCGTGCTACCCCAGCGCCCGCCACATACAACTCGCCCGCGACACCAGGACCACACACCTCGCCATGATCATCCAACACATACAACCGTAAATTCGGAACCGGTCGTCCAATCACCGGCTGCGCCGACTCCGGCACCACTGGGCCATACGTCGTGTACACCGTGCACTCCGTCGGGCCATAACCATTGCACGCCTCGATCCCATACCCGCGCAATCCCAACAACTGCCGCCACTGCCGCTCGCTGATCGCCTCACCACCCACCAACAACATCTTCGGCAACCACCCGCGACGCGCCTCCGTCAGCGTGTCCAACAACACCTGCATCAAACTCGGCGTGCAATCAAACTCATCCAGACGCGACGCCTCCATAAACCGCCACAACGCATCAATGTCCAACCGCGTCTGCTCCGGCACCGGATACAACGTCGCGCCACTCAACAACTGCAACAACTGCTGCACCGACACGTCAAACACCATCGGCGCATTGATCGCCACATGCCGGCCTACCTTCTGCTCGCCACGCTGGTGCACCCACGCCGCCGCCAAACTGCTCAACGAGCCATGCTCAATCTCCACACCCTTCGGCTTGCCCGTCGACCCAGACGTATACAACACATACGCCAACCGCGACCCCGAGCCATCATCCGACAAATTCTCAGCCGAATAACCCGCATACGTCGCCGACTGCTCCATCCGCAATACCACCGCAGATGTCTCCGGCAACCGCGACACCAAACCCTCATGCGTCAAAATCACCAACGGCGACGCATCCGCCAACATCGACTCCAAACGTCCCGTCGGGTGCGACACATCCATCGGTACATACGCCCCACCCGCCTTCCAGATCGCCATCACCCCAACGATCTGATCAATCGAACGCGGCAAGTACAGACCGACCAAACACTCAGGACCCACCCCCAACGATCGCAAGTGATGCGCCAACTGGTTCGCACGCGCATTCAACGCTGCATACGTCAAGACCTCCGAACCAAACACCACCGCCGGCACATCAGCCGAACGCAACACCTCGCGCTCAAACTGGCGATGCACGCCCAACTCCGAAACCGGCAACACCGGACCCGTGCCCTGCGCCAACAACCACGCCCGCTCGGCATCACTCAGCAAATCCAGTCGATTCAACGCCAGATCAGGATTCGCCGACACCGCCGTCAACAATCGCTCGTAATAACCGAGCATTCGATTCATCCCAGATGCATCGAACAGATCGGTGTTGTAGGTCAGATTGCACGTCAGTGCCTCGCCTTCTCGAATCACCATCGACAGGTCAAACTGCGGTGGCTGTTCGGCGATGACCGGGATCGGCTGCCAGGCGCCGACTGTTGCGGGCTCCTGCTCAACCGAGAACAAGATCTGAAACAGCGGGTGATGACTCGACGTTCGCGGCGGGGATAGCACCCGTACGACTTGCTCAAAGTTCATGTCCTGGTGCTCGTAGGCTTCCAGCACGCGACTACGAACTTGCTGCAGCAACTCGCGGAACGTCACGGCAAGACTGACGTTCTGGCGCATCACCAGAATGTCCGTGAACAGACCAATCAGCCCCTCGCTCTCGGCGCTTTGCCGGGTCGATACCGGTGTGCCGACGATGCTGTCTGGCACACCAGAGAACTGCGCCTGGAGCACATGGAACGCAGCCAACAACGTGATGTATGACGTCGTCCGCTCTTGCTGACCCAATTGTTTGAGTGCGGCCGTAACACCATCTGGCAAGCGGTGCCGCGCGGTCAGGGCATGGATACCTTGCTGCGTCGGGCGGGTGGCGCGAAGTGGCAAGCTATGACACACCGGCAGATCCGCAAGGTGTTGTGTCCAATAGGCCTCGGAATGCACGTTGGCAGGACGCGCGCTTTGGCTTTGTTCCCAGGCGGCGTAATCGCCAAACTGAAACGGCAGCGCCGGGAGGCTCTCGTTTGCATACAGCGCCGCGAGTTCGCGCCACAGCACTTCCTGAGACAAGCCGTCGCTGACTATATGGTGGATGTTCAACAGAATGATGTGGCGGTCGGGCGCCATCCGAACGAGCTTGGCGCGGAGCAAGGGGGCTTGCTCCAAATCAAAAACCTCCTGTGCGTCCTCGATCGCCAGCGCTTCCAGGCGAGCATTGGCATCGGGCACGTTGGACAGATCAAGCAATGGCAAATCGAACTCAATACCCGATTCGACGCATTGCCACGGCTCATCGCCTTCAACCACAATTCGGGTCCGCAACGATTCATGTCGTGCTAGCAGCGCCGTAAAGGCGCGCTGCAAACGTGAATGCTCGAACTCGCCGCGAATGCTGCGCTGTTCCGGAATATTGAACACCCCTCGCCGGACGCTGTCGACCTGGTTGAACAACCATTGGCGATATTGGCCGGGCGACAACGGCATGCGTCGGCGATCACCGGTGTAGCGTGGAATCAGCACGGCCTTGCCCGCACGCTGCAGATCACGCACCACCGGCGCAAGCTCGGCCACCGTCGCCAGATCAAACACCCGATACGCCGGCAAATCCACACCCAACAACTGATTGATCCGCGCCGCCGCCCGCATCGCCAACAACGAATGCCCACCCAGCGCAAAGAAGTGATCGTGCACACTGATCGGCGACTGCCCGAGCAACTCCTCGAACACCGACACAATCGTCTGCTCCAACGCATCCGTCGGCGCCACATACTCACGCGCCGTCAACACCGGCGCCGGCAACGCCCGCACATCAATCTTGCCATTCGTGTTCAGCGGCAGCGCCGGTAACGACATCCACGCCGTCGGCACCATGTACGCCGGTAACCGCTCGGCCAACGCATCCCGAAGCCCATCCGTGTCCGCCTCGCCCACCACATACGCCACCAACTGCGCCGATGGCCCCTCGCCTGCTACCACCACCACCGCCTGCCTCACCCCAGACTGCGACTCCAACACCGCCGCAATCTCGCCCAACTCAATCCGGAACCCACGCAACTTCACCTGTCCATCCCGCCGGCCAAAATACTCCAGCGTCCCATCCTCCTTCCAACGGACCCAATCGCCCGTCCGATACAAACGCTCCAGACGGCCAAGCACCATACGCTCAACAAACCGCTCCGCCGTCAAATCCGGCCGTGATCGATAGCCGCGTGCTACCCCAGCGCCCGCCACATACAACTCGCCCGCGACACCAGGACCACACACCTCGCCATGATCATCCAACACATACAACCGTAAATTCGGAACCGGACGTCCAATCACCGGCTGCGCCGACTCCGGCACCACCGGTCCATACGTCGTGTACACCGTGCACTCCGTCGGGCCATAACCATTGCACGCCTCGATCCCATACCCACGCAATCCCAACAACTGCCGCCACTGCCGCTCGCTGATCGCCTCACCACCCACCAACAACATCTTCGGCAACCACCCGCGACGCGCCTCCGTCAGCGTGTCCAACAACACCTGCATCAAACTCGGCGTGCAATCAAACTCATCCAGACGCGACGCCTCCATAAACCGCCACAACGCATCAATGTCCAAACGCGTCTGCTCCGGCACCGGATACAACGTCGCGCCACTCAACAACTGCAACAACTGCTGCACCGACACGTCAAACACCATCGGCGCATTGATCGCCACATGCCGGCCTACCTTCTGCTCGCCACGCTGGTGCACCCACGCCGCCGCCAAACTGCTCAACGAGCCATGCTCAATCTCCACACCCTTCGGCTTGCCCGTCGACCCAGACGTATACAACACATACGCCAACCGCGACCCCGAGCCATCATCCGACAAATTCTCAGCCGAATAACCCGCATACGTCGCCGACTGCTCCATCCGCAATACCACCGCAGACGTCTCCGGCAACCGCGACACCAATCCCTCATGCGTCAAAATCACCAACGGCGATGCATCCGCCAACATCGACTCCAAACGTCCCGTCGGGTGCGACACATCCATCGGCACATACGCCCCACCCGCCTTCCAGATCGCCATCACCCCAACGATCTGATCAATCGAACGCGGCAAGTACAGACCAACCAAACACTCAGGCCCCACCCCCAACGACCGCAAATGATGCGCCAACTGGTTCGCACGCGCATTCAACGCCGCATACGTCAAGACCTCCGAACCAAACACCACCGCCGGCACCTCACCCGAACGCAACACCTCGCGCTCAAACTGGCGATGCACGCCTTGCGCGGAATAGTCCAAGACGTCGCCCACACCGTGCCGCTCAAACCACTCCTGAGCGGTCAGCGTGACGGCGTCTGCCGGAACCAGCGTTGCTGGCGCTTCCGTGCTGGTCTCGAACAGACTGGCCATCGGCACATCGGGGCTCTTGGCGACCGCATCCAGAACGGAGCGATAGGTCTCGAGCAGTGCGTCGGCAGTCTCGGCAGAAAACAAGTCGCGCGCATAGTTCAGCGCACAATGCAAGCCGTCGGGACGGTCATGCACGGCCAGCGCGAGATCGAACTTGGCGCTGATTTCACTGCCCACGGGCTCCATGTTGAGTGACTCTGCCCCATCGGTTGCCGCGGGCTCGGTCGTCGACTGCACTACCGTGAACATCAACTGGAAAATCGGGTGTCGTGACGGATCGCGCGGCGGCTTCAGCAACTCGACCAGTTGGTCGAACGGCAGGTCCTGATTCGCAAAGCCGTCGCGAACATCGCTGCTGACACCTCGGAGAAATTCTTTGAAGCTCTTTTGAAGGTCTACCTGCGCGCGCAGCACCACCGTGTTGACGAAGAACCCGATCAACCCTTCGAGTTCGACGCGTTCGCGATTGGCCGCGACGGTACCGGCAACCAGATCGGTCGCGCCCCCGAAACGATGCTGTGCCAGCGCAAATGCCGCAAACAACGTGGAGAACAGCGTAGCGCCCAGCCCCCGACTGATCGAACGCAGCGACACCGCCGTGGTCGCCGAAACCTGAAGCGTCGCGCCGTCACCACGATGGCTCGGCACAGACGGGCGCGCATAGTCGATCGGAATGCCATGCGACGGGGGTGCGCCACGTAACCGTTCAAGCCAATAGCGTTTGAGACGATCCAACGCTTCAGCATCCAGCCGACTGCGTTGCCACACAGCGTAATCACCGTACTGAATCGGCAGGTCGGGCAAGTTCGGCGCAGCGTGCTGCCGCTCTGCCTCGTAAAGTGCGCCCAGGTCGCTGGCGAGTACCGACATCGATTGCCCATCGCCAAACAGATGATGCAAGTTGATCATCAGGACGAAATGCTCGTCATCCATCTGTACCGTGCTGACTCGTAGCGGCGGGCCCTGCTCCAGGTCGAACGCCGCCACGGCATCGGCATCGACCAATGCCTGCATGGCAGCTTCCGGATCGACGTGAGCACGCAAATCATGCTGAACAATCCGGGCGCGCAGATCAGGCCGCTTGGGAAGCTTCTGCACGGCATGCGCACGCAGCCATTGCACCAGACCAGCCTTGTTCCGAACCAGCCGCTCTTTGAGTTCGCCGGTCATGGCGCCTTTTGGCGCGGCAATGTCCAGCCCGTCGTCGCGCAATCCAATGCGGATGCCTTTTTGCGCCAGCACTGCGATCAGTTCAGAGACTTCGGCGCCAACTGCGCCAGCATTCAGATTGTTCACGTTGATCCCCACTTCTGAAGTGCATCAAACGGATTCGATGCGATCATTCGGTTGTTAAATGTCACTGATTTCGGCTAGTGCGACTTGCCACCAACCGCTTCCCGAATCGGGTCCGCACGTCGCCAATCCGGGCGGCCATGCCGCGCAAGAACGCGCAGCCGCATAGGCCCCGCCGACTGGCGCTCAGATGCGAAAGAGTTCGAGGTCTTCGTCCGCCGAATCGGTCTCCGCCATAATCACGGCGCACGCTGCACGGGCCCGTTCGATCCGTTCGGCCATGTCACTCAAGATTGGCGCTCGAAAGACTTCGAGCACGGCGAGCTCCACTGAAAACTCGTTGCGAACGGCATGCACCAAACGAATCGCCAACAGCGAATGCCCGCCGACCTCGAAAAAGTTGCTGTTCCGGCCCAGGTGGTCCGCTTCAAGCAGGCGTCCCCAAATTGCAGCCAGGCGCTTTTCCGTGTCGCTAACCATTGGCACGATGCTCGACCGGCGAGCATTGGTATCGATGAGTGCGGTCAGACGATTCGTATCGATCTTGCCGTTCGCTGTGTAAGGCATTGTCTCGATCCGAGTCAGCGTCTCCGGACACATGAAATCGGCCACGTCCTGACGGAGCTCCTGTGCAACGGCGTTCGCGTCGACGCGGCGATCACTCACGTAGAATCCGGCCAGGCGTTTACGACCCTCTGAATCCGCGACGGCGACAACTGCTGCATCAGCCACCCCGGAGAGCCGTTTCAGTCGCTCCGCCACTTCGGTTGGCTCCACCCGGTAGCCGCGAATCTTGACCTGCGTGTCGGAACGACCGAGAACCTCGATCTGACCACGGCGCCACCGTGCAAGATCGCCACTTCGGTACAGACGCGCGCCGGGCTTGTCAGCATGTGGATCGGGCACAAACCGCAATGCGGTGGCGACGGGATCATCGAGGTAACCACGAGCCAGATTCGGGCCGCCGAGATACAGCAGTCCACTGATCCCTTCTGGCAACGGACGCAGCGCCTCGTCTAGCACATACGTTTGGCCATTGGCGATAGCGCGTCCAATCGGCAGCCGCTCTCGATCTTCCATGACCTTTGCCGAGTCCGACCAGCACGCGGTAATCACGGTGGTTTCAGTCGGTCCATAGCTATTGATCCACTCTACGCCCGGCCATGCCGCACGCCATCGTTCCAGCAAAGCCGGGCTTGGCTGCTCGCCACCCACAATCAGCGTGCGGAGCGCAGGCACAGCCTGCAAAGGTGCAGTGACTGCCGCCCAGGCATGCCAGTAGGCAGTCGGGATGCTCGCGACGTCGATCCGCTGATCGAGCAGGAATCGCTCAAACACAGGCACCGACAACTCACGCTCACGGGGATAGAGCACCAGGGTGGCGCCTTGCGTCAGCGTTACAAACAGTTCCTCGACAAACAAGTCGAACGACACGGAGCTGAACTGCATCACGCGATCACCGGCTCGAACCCCATAGGCCTCGGCGGCTGCGGCGCAGTAATTGGCCAACGCCCGATGCGGGATCACCACGCCCTTGGGTAGTCCGGTCGAACCCGACGTATACATGACATACGCGGCCGCTTCGCCATGCACGGCGAACGGCTCGACCGATGCGAATGTCTGCGCTTGGGTGACCACCGCGTCGACCGTGATTGCACGGTGCGAGCCGTGACGCCCGTCGTCCGCGGCATCGCTGACGACCAGAGTCGGACGCGCGGCGTCCAGTATTCTGCTGACATGCGCGTTGGGAAATGCCGGATCGATCGGCAGGAACGCGGCACCTGCCGATAGTGTTGCCAGTACGATCTGCATCAGTTCGGCGCTGCGTGCGGCATGAACCGCGACCGTCGTTTCCGGACCCACACCTTGTGCTCGCAGCCAGCAAGCAATCCGACCAATTCGTTCAAACAGCTCGCGGTAAGTGTAGGCACTGTTGCCGTCGATCAGCGCCAGCGCGTCCGGCTGTCGCGCTGCTCGCATCGCGAGCGCAGTAAGTACGGGTGGGACGTCCGGGAGGTCCGCACCACGTGCCTGCTGCATTAGAACCCGGGCTTCATCGACGCCAACCCATGGCAGCGCATCAAGACGCGGACTCGGCGATGTGGCGATTGCCTGACACAAATCGACAAACCGACGCGCCATCGTTTCGATCGTTCCCGCGTCAAAGAGCGCATGACTGTAAGTGAAATACGCATGCAAGCCGAACGCGTCCTTGAACATGTTCAGCGACAAATCGTAAATGTCGCCGCCGCGAGCCCCCTTCATGCTGGTGTCGTAGTCGGTCTCCTGGCTTGTGCCATTGGCACCACCGTCGCCAGTCGGCGTTTCCGACAGCTTCAGATTGAAACTGACTTGCGCGATGGCTTCGTGCGCGAGACTGCGGCTTGGATTAACCGCCGCAATCACCCGGCCGAACGGCAGGTCCTGGTGCGCGAATGCCTCAAGAACGGTGTCGCGAATCGCACCCGCGTAGGTTGACCAGTCCAGGCCCAATGTGACGTCGTTGCAGAACACCAACGTGTTGAAGCACGGCCCGATGATGTTCTCGAGCTCTGGCTGATTGCGAAACGAGATGGGCGACGCCACTGGCACTCGGTCGCGTCCGGAATACCGCGCCAGCAAATAGCTGTAGACGGCGAGCATCGTCATGAACAGCGAGCAGCCGTTTCGCCCGCCCATCTCCATCAATGGCTGAATCAAGGGCTTTGGAATCTCGAAGACATGCACGCCACTACTGAATGATTGCCGCAAGGGTCGCGGACGGTCATAAGGCAGCTCCAGCAACGGCGGCAAACCAGCGAGCTTTTGGCGCCAGTAGGCTTCCTGACGGCCCAGAGTCTCGGGCCCAAGCCGCTGCCGTTGACTGTAGGCCAAGTCGGCGTACTGGTACTCAGGCTCTTTCAGCGCACTGGGTTGACCGCTGGCGAATGCCGCATACAAGTCGAATAGTTCGCGCAAGAACACGCCGCTGGACCAGGCATCAAAAATGATGTGGTGCGCGTCGATCTGGAACACGTACTCATCGTCGCCAAGCTTAAACAGGCCAACCCGCAGCAGCGGACCATGACTCAGATCGAACGGACGCATACACGCCTGCCTCAGCGTGTCGCGGAGCAAACGCTCCCGTTCGTCGGCCGGCAGTGGGCTCAGATGCTGCAAATCGGTGACGGGAATCGAAACTGGATGCGGCGGATCAATGACCTGCAGCAAGGTCTCGCCGTCACCGACAAAACGCGTTCGCAAAATCTCGTGGCGCCGCACGACCTCGGTCAACGCCGCCGACAGCGTCTCGACTTGCAATCCGATCCCGACACATGGATACGCAGCCGGGTTGTTGTTGACCGCGGTCTGGTCATGCATCTGCTCGAAGAACCAGATCATTTCTTGAATGAAGGAGGCTGGTATCGGCTGATCCCGCGGTGCCTTGAGCAGCGCCGCCTCAGCCGGCTTCGCGACACGCTCAAGCAATGCCTGCTTGTGCGCACGGATTGCGTCATCCAGTTCACGTGTGATCGCATTCTTCGGGGCATGCACGCGCAGCTTGCCATCCTGGGCTTCAAGCCTGATGCTCAGGGACTTAAGACGGTCAATCAGCTCTTCGACATTCATTGCAACTTCTCGATGACAGAGGCGTAGGTATTTGGCGGCGATTGCGTGTTACGAGCGACCAAAGCCCAGATACAACTTCGTTCGGTACCACTACGGATCGCTGGCGCGCGGAGCACAAGGTGCTGATGAGCCGGTCTCGAATCGAGATCCGCCTGGCGGGCTCACCAGCCATAGGCGCCGTCACCGTGACGACGCCTGCCAGCAATCGCTCAGGCTGCGATCGACTCGCGTTCCGGCAAGTCAACTGGCTGCGAGTCAAAACTGAATTGCTCGCCGTTCGTGCTCAGATGCTGATGCAGTAGCTCCGGGGTGCCGTCCGCACCAAAGATCAACACTTTCGCCAAGTGGCCGGAATCGATCACGTTCTCACGCGGCACCGACTTCATGGCGTAGATGATCACGATGTCGCCGACCTTGCAGAGGTGGGCGCAAGCGCCGTTGGGCTCGATCTGACCTTCGCCGCGCGTACCAGGAATCGCGTAGGTCACAAACCGGTTGGCGTTCGTCACGTTCACAACTTGGATTTCTTCCAGTGGCAATAGGCCAACCTGTTCCATCCAGATTGGATCGATCGTCAGGCTGCCCATGTAGTCAAGGTGGCAGGCCGTGATCTTGGCGCGGTGAATTTTGGCGTGCATCAGGCGAATCATTAGGAGGTCCTCGCAGAAAATGAAGGGTGGGCTTGAAGGGAGCGCGCCGGCAGACAAGGTCCGACGGCACGGAAAAAAATCAGTACTCGCTGAGTTCGTATTCGGTTACCAACTGACTGCGCATCTGATCGATACGCCGGGCAAACGCCTCGACCGTCATGGTCGCAAACAGGTCGCGAGCCGTGATGTCGATCTCGAGCTGCTGTCGCACCTCGGCGACAATCTTCGTCGCAATCAGCGAGTGTCCGCCGAGGTCGAAGAAGTTGCTCTGCCGGCCAACTTGTTCGAGCTTCAGCTTGGCCTGCCAGATCTGGGCAATCAGGCGTTCGGTATCGGTGTTCGGCGTCTCATACGGAACATCGCTGCCCGCAGTCGTTCGCAACAGCTCTGGCAACGCCTGCGCATCGATCTTGCTATTGGCGTTCAAGGGCAGCTTGTCGAGCAGTTGGAAGGCGGTCGGAACCATGTAGTCCGGCAGCGTGTCGCGCAAACGCGCCACGATGTCGGAGAGATTGACCTCGCGATCTGGGTGAACCACCAGATAGGCGCCGAGCCAATCACCTAATTCGGCATCGTGTTTCCGGACCACATACGCATCGACGATATCTGGATCTTTCAGCAGCGCTGTGCGGACCTCTGGCAATTCAATGCGAATGCCGCGGATTTTGACCTGGTGATCGCTGCGACCGAGCAAGTCCAGATCACCGTCGCGGCGCATCCGCGCCAGATCACCCGTCTTGAACATCCGCGCGCCGGATGACGCCGCCAATGGATCCGGCAAGAACCGCTCGGCAGTCAGCGCCGCGTGGCCATGATATCCCCCGTTCACGCCGGCTCCGCCAATGTACAACTCACCAATGACGCCAGTCGGCGAGAGCTCCAGCATCGAGTCGAACACATACGTGCGAAGTCCGGCAATCGGCTGCCCCACCGGTACGCTGCGATCTGCGCTGGAGACCGTCTGAACCCACTTCGCGGTCGCGTCGGCGGCTACCTCGGTCGAACCGTAGATATTGATTACGGTGGTCTCAGGCAATGCTTCCTGAAGTTTCTGGAACAAGTCGACCGTCAAGGCTTCGCCACTCGATACCAAGCTGCGGAGCGACGGCAGCGACTCGTGCAACTCCGGATAGGCCTCCGTCATGGAGCGCAATAGAGACGGCACTGCGATGAAGTGCGTCACGCGGTGTCGCGCGAGCAATCGAACCAGGCGATACACGTCTTTGCCATCGGCGGCGGGCACCGTTACTGAGGGCACGCCGGCGAGCAACGGCGACCACAGCTCGGCGACCGCATCGACAAAGTTGATGGTGGTCTTCAGTGCGCAGACATCGCCAGTTCGATACGGAAAGTCGCGCCACATCCAAGCAAGGCGGTTGTAGGTCGCGCCCAAGGTGCCGCGCACGCCTTTCGGCTTGCCTGTCGAGCCGGACGTATAGAGGATGTAGAGCAGATCATCCGGGGTGATCGCCGGTGGTTCCGGCAGTGCTACGTTCGAACTGACAACGACCTGCTCAGCCAACAGCACGGGCGCATTGAGACCGGCAAGCAATTCGCGATCGACGGCTTCGGATGACACCACCAACTTCGGGCCCGCGTCTTCGATCTGCTGGGTAATCCGGTGTGCCGGCAGCTCCGGGTCAATCGGCACATAAGCGGCACCAATCAACAGCACACTGACCATGGCGGCCACCTGCGCAACCGACCTCGGCAAGACGATCGCGACCGCATCACCGCGCTGCACGCCTTGGGCGCGCAAGTGTTCCGCGAACGCGGCCGCTCTCGATGCCAGCTCGCGATAGGAGACACCACGGTCTGCGTCGATGAGCGCGACCGCATCCGGATTGGCGTTCGCCTGCTCCAGAAAGAGCGCTGCCATCGAACGGAACGGCATGGGTGCGGAGAAGTCTGGTCGGGCAGTGTCGGCCTCGGTGAGCGACAATCGACCGACCGCCTTGTCCGGGTTCGCGACGCAGTCCAGAAGGAGGTTAAGCAAACACTGCGAGAAGTACTTGATCGTGTCTGGGTCAAACAGATCGGTGTTGTAGGTCCACCAGCCTTTGAGGCCGTCGTCAGTGTCCTGAAAGCTCAAGTAGAGGTCATACTTCGATGTATTGTTGACCGCATCCGCGCGTTCAATCTCAATGCCTGGCATGGCGAAGTTGGCCGACCCGGCGTTCTGAAACACGAACATCACTTGGAACAAGGGCGTATGGCTGAGACTGCGCGGGGGATTCAGCGCATCAATCACCTGCCCCAGCGCCACGTCCTGATTCTGATAGGCCTCCAGGCAAGTCTGCTTCACGGCGCGGAGCAGATCGCGGAAGCTCCCGCCCCGGTCTACTTGCGTGCGCAGCACACTGGTATTCAAGAAATACCCAATGACATGTTGCAATTCGCGGCGACTGCGATTGTCGACCGGGCTGCCGATCACGATGTCGGAGCGCCCGGACAATCGGCATAGCAGCGCCTTGAAGGCAGCCAATACGGCCATGTAGGTACTGGCACCTTCGCTACGGCCCAAGGCGTCGATTTTTTTCGTCAAGAACAACGGAATGTGCATCAGCATGCCGGCGCCGTTGCCCGTTGGTGCGGCCGGCCGCGCGCGGTCGGCGGGCAGTTCCAACAGCGCCAAACTACCGCGCAGGCGATCCTTCCAATACTGCAGCTGCCGATCGATTTCCTGGCTCCGTCCCTCACGTTGCCAGGCAGCATAGTCGCCGTATTGAATCGGCAGTTCAGGGAGGCGCTCGCAAGGCTCTGGCTGCCCGTCACGAAAGGCCGGATACAGCACTGCCATTTCCTGCAGCAGCAAGCCTTTGGACCAACCGTCGTAGATGATGTGGTGCAGGTTCATCAACAGAAAGTGCTCGTCCGTCCGTGTCCGGATCAACACGATCCGCATCAGTGGCAAACGCGAGACATCGAACTTCCAGTCGACATTTGCCTGCACCAGCGACTGGACGCGAGCCTCTTGGTCTGCCGACGTCAGGTCACTCAGGTCGATGACCTCGACGTCCAGTACATGGGTCGGATCGATGCATTGGACTGGCTCACCGTTCTGCTCACTGAAATAGGTTCGCAGACTGTCGTGCCGACGGGCGATGGCCTGAAACGTCCGCGCCATGGCAGAGACATCCAGCGCACCAACGAGCCGATACGCACACGGCATGTTGTACTTGGGGCTCGGACCCTCGCGCTGCTCAACCAACCACAAGAGCTGCTGCGAATGCGACAACGGCGCCTGCCGTCGATCGGGTTGCCGCGCGATGGGCTGCTCGGCAGCGACGGCCGCAGATTGCGCGGACGCCGCCAACTTCTTCAGCAGCAGCGCCTGCTTTTCCGGTGACAGCGATTCGATTCTTTGCAGCAGCGCATGGGATTGGTTCACGTCAAGCAACTCCGGAAAACAGAAAAAGACAGCACAACATTGAAAAGCCTCTGAGCACGTTCAGAGTCGATGCGGGCCTTGGACAGTCCGCCCAGAATCACGCCTGGCCGTGCTGGATGCATGGCTCGCGCACCGTGTTCCGCTTGGTTCCTGAAGCGGCTCTGCGTGTCGTTATGCATTGAGCAACCCTTGTATTTCGTCCTCAGACAAGGATTCGAGCTCGCTCAACATGGCCTCGAGATCCTCAGCCGACGTCGCGTTGGTCTGCTGCGCCAGGATTTGCGCGGCCTGCTCCCGCACAGTCAGCGCGCCGAACAGCTGCTGCATACTGACGGTTCCGGCAACGCGTTGACGCACGCGCAGCGCGACTTGAGTCAGGAGCAACGAGTTGCCACCGACTTCGAAAAAATTGTCCGCGACACCAATTGGCTCGACACCCAACACCTCAGTCCAGATCTGGCAGAGTTGCTGCTCAAGCAACGAGGCCGGCGCGGCATAATCCGAGCGCATGGCTGCTCGCTTTGAGAAGTCCAGGCGATTTTGCATGGTGTACGCGACCATCGCATCGCGCTCTGCGGCCTGCTGCCGGTCAAAGCTGCTGAGGACCTGTTCGGGCGGCAGTTTCGACACCACCAGTCGCGCCTCAGGCTGCCGCAGCACCGTGTCAAACACGAGCATCGCCTCGTCGTTGCTGATGGATTCGCGCTGACGCTGTGGGTCGATCGGCTCAGTCCCTGCCCCGACCGCCATTCCAACGTCCCGCCACATGCACCAATTGAGCGACAGCAAACGATAGCCCACATGGTTGGCATGGGCCTCCGCCCAAGCGTCCAGGTACGCGTTGCCGGCGCAGTAGGCGTATTTGCCAATGCCGCCTTTGAAGGCGTTCTGTGACGAGCACAGCAACATGAGTTTGAGCTCGGCGCCGAACGCCGCATGCAAATGGTCGAGCGCCGAAGTCTTGGCGGCCACCGCTTGCCGAAGCGTGTCGGGTTCGATCATCGCGAGTGGATGCATTTCTGCGACACCGGCAGCATGAATCACCGCATCCACTCGCCCAAAGCGGTTTCGAACGCGCTCCGCAACGTAACCCACCGAACTCGCATCGGCGATATCCGCAGCCAATACCAAGAGCTCGCCGCCCTCGGCCTCGATCTCCCGCAACGCACGAATCAACTTGCTCGTCTGGTTATCCGCTGCTTGAGTGGCCAACCAGGCGTTCCATTCCTGCTTCGCCGGAATCGGAGTGCGGGTGACCAGCGCGAGACGCGCCCGGAATCGACGGGCAAGGTGCCGAGCTAATGCCAGCCCGATGCCACCCAGGCCACCGGTAATCAGCCACACCGATTGCTCTGCCCCTTGCCACATATTCTCGCCCAAACCAAGCAGATTGGCGCGTGCGGGCAATGGATCGACTGGTTGGAACGCCCGCACATAGCGACGGCCCGAGCGCCAGGCGACCACCGATTCCGGCAAGTCCGCAGCATGCTCAGCAAGAATTGCGATGGCAACCTGGGTCGGCGGCGCTTCATTGCCACCCAGGTCAAAATGGCATCCGCGCGTCTCAGCCAGTTCGTGACCAACAACGCGCGTTGCCGCAAAGCCTGCCGCGGCCGCCGGATTGACGGCGTCATCATCGCTCAGCGCATACGCGGCCGGGCTGACGACAGTGAATCGCAGTCGGCGCGTGTCTTTGGCCTCAGTCAACGCTTGCAAGAAGCGCACGATCGGGAACCCGTAGCTGACTAGCTGGCGACTTGCATCGGCGCGGGTCGGTGCGACCGGTTCGCGGCAAACGATCAGATGGATCGTCGCAGCGTCGCCGATTGCTTGGACCAGATCCAGCTTCACCGCATCCAATGCCCCAGATTGATCGAGATCCAGATGATGGTGAAATACCGGCAGTGCAGACCAAGATGCTTCGACGGCGCGACCCAATACATGGACCGAGGCGCCCAACGCCGCGAGCGATCGAACTAACTCGGTTGCAACGGAATCGCCATCGCTGACTATCAGCCACGCGTCTTCAGGATGGATTCCTCGTGGCGCCAGACGTTGCTGACGCCAAGTTGGTGTGTAGAGGGTCGCCTTGCTTGCATCGGCCGCGACGAAGCGAGCGTCAGCGCGCGCACCAATGGCGTCGAGACGCGGCTCGATCCAGAATCGGCGCAGTTCGAGCGGATGCCCAGGAATGGCAAGCTTCAATCGGCGCTGAGCGGAAAACAACGCGCGATAACGGAGCGTGTAGCCCGATTCCCACAACTTCGCTAAGGCTGCCAGCAAGGTTGCCGAGTCGTCTGCGGCACTGCCAGCATGCGGTGCGGACGGCGCGCTTTCCACAATCGCCGGGACGAACTGCTTCAGTAGGCGAGTCAGCACTTGGCCTGGCCCCACCTCCAGGAACAGGCAGCGGTCCTCGCGGCGGAGCGACTCGATCCCGTCGGCAAACCGAACGGTATGCTGCACTTGTTTCACCCAGTAGTCCGGGTCCATGGCTTGTTCTGCGGTGAGCGGTTCGCCGGTCACGTTGGACCAAAGGCGCAACGTCGGTGCACGCGGTGCCGCCTTCTCAACCTCGACGCGGAACGCTGCCAACATGGGTCGCATCGACGACGAGTGAAAGGCATGTTGCGCCGCCAGCCAACGGCAGGCGATGCCGCGGGCCTCCAGCGCATTGGCTGCCGCCTGCAAGCGCTCTTTGGTACCAGACAGGACCGCGGAGCGCTCGGCGTTGACTGCAGCCAGCTCGCAATCTTCGGCCAGCACGTCGCGCAGCTCGGACACCGACGCCGCGACGGCGAGCATCGCGCCCGGCGCCATACGCTGCATCAGTGCCCCACGCTGCACCACGAGGCTCAATGCGGCATCAAGGTCAAAGACCCCAGCCAAGGTTGCCGCAACGTATTCACCCAGGCTGTGGCCGATCATCGCCGAGGGGGTGATTCCGACCGACATCCAGAACTGGGCATAAGCGTACGAGACGGCGAACAGAACAGGTTGCGCGATCGCGGTCTGGTCCAAGTCATTGCGATCCACGTCAGAACGCAACCAGCGCTTTAGGTCGATTCCGTGCAAATTCAGAATCTCGGCGCAGCGATCCAGCGCGTCTCGAAACGCGGGTTCATTCTGGTAAGTCTGCGCCGCCATGCCAGGGTGTTGCGCGCCCTGGCCTGGGAACATGAACACAACGGGCAAAGCACCGAGCGCCTTGGCGCCTGCGGGACGCTGGCACGCGTCGATCAGCGCATCGGGGCTGTCGACGACCAACGCCCGACGCCACGACCAATCACGTCGACCGACTGCGAGACTATAGGCGAGATCCGCAAGGCAACCGTCAGGATGTTGCAAGGCATACCCGGCGAGGCGACGCTGCAACTCATGCAATGCCGACTCTGACTTCGCCGACAGCAGAATCGGCTGACTCGTTCGCAAGGGCGGCGTTGCCGCGGGTGTCTGCAGCCCGGCCAGCACAGCGTGCGCGTTCGTACCGCCCATCCCAAATGACGACACCCCGGCAATCCGACGCTCCAACGGATCACTCCAGTCGCAGAGGCTGGTATTCACGAAGAACGGGCTTTGCTCAAGCGCCAGCGCCGGATTCGGGTTCTTGAAGTCCAGGCTGGCTGGAATCTTGCCGTGGTGCACGGCCAAAGCCGTCTTGATCAGTGCCCCCACACCGGCGGCGGCACCCATGTGTCCGAGATTCGATTTCAGAGACCCGATCGCACAGTACTGTCGACGTTGCGTGCGCAGTCGAAACGCCTGCGTCAATCCCGCAATCTCGATCGGGTCGCCCAGCGGTGTCGCCGTCCCATGCGCCTCGACATAACCAACTTGATCGGGATGTACGCCCGCCAAAGCTTGCGCGCGTGCAATGGCGTACGCTTGCCCGCTGACGCTTGGTGCCGCGTAGCCCACCTTGTCGTTGCCATCGTTGGACAGCGCGCTGCCCCGCAACACCGCGTAGATCCGGTCACCATCCGCAATGGCATCGCTGAGCCGACGCAGCACCACCGCTGCCGCCCCATTGCCACTGACCGTTCCTTGCGCGTCGGCATCAAAGGTCCGGCAATGGCCATCTGGCGAGTGAATACCGCCCTCGTAATACTGGTAGCCGCAATCGTGTTCGATCGAGATTTGCGCGCCACCAGCAATCGCCGCGTCGCACTCCCCTTCCAGCAGACTGCGACACGCCAAGTGAACTGCCACCAGAGACGTCGAGCACGCGGTGGCGACGCCCATGGCAGGACCACGAAGGTCCAATCGATAGGCAATCTGGGTCGCGGCAAACGTATTGTCGTTGCCAAACTGCACGGTGCGTGCACCGACCGTCTGGGCAAGTTCGGGATGGGTCCCGAGATTCACCGTCAAGTAGTTGCTCTGGCCCACGCCGACGAACGTGCCCACACGTCCTTGAAGCTTGTCAGGTGCGCAACCCGCGTCTTCAAGGGCCCGGTGCACACACTCGAGAAGTTGCCGCTGCTGCGGACCACAGACTTCTGCCTCGCGCGGCGCGTAGTCAAAGAACGCCGCGTCAAACAGGTCGATACCATCGAACTGGGCACCGGCTGCGACAAAGTCGGGGTGATCGAGCTGCTCACTCGGAACCCCGCGCGCCGAAAGCTCCTCGCGACTGAACTGGCGCAGCCCGCTCCGACCGGCGCACAAATTGTTCCAGAACGCGTCGATGTCGTCGCTGCCAGCAAACCGCCCGGCCAGACCCACAATTGCAATCCCGTCACGCGGCTCATGCATGGCTCAGCTGCTCCGTGATCGGGGTGTGCGCCTTGAGTGGCTCGCCGCTCTGGCTGACGCCCTCCGAGGGTGCCTGACTGCCTGCACGCAAGTGATTCGCCAGTTTGGCCAGCGTCGGATACTTGAATAGATCGAGCACACTCAACTCGGTGCCGAACATGCGCTTCAGTCGGCCATGCGCTTGAATGATCAGCAGTGAATTCCCGCCCAACTGAAAGAAGTTGTCGTCGCGCCCGATTTGGTCGCGCTTCAGCAAGTCCCGCCAAACATCCGCAATCCGCTCTTCGATTCCGCTCGCAGGCGGAACATGGGCGGCAACGGGCGCCGCGACCGCCGCGAGGCCCGGCAATGCCTTGCGATCCAGCTTTCCGTTGCGAGTCAGCGGCAGATCGTGCAGTGGCAGCCAATGGCTTGGGCGCATGGGCTCCGGCAGTATCGCCGCAACCCGACTGGCGCAGTCATCCAGTGATACGTTTCCGACCACGTAGGCCACGAGCTTTGTTTCACCATGGCCGGCGTCCTGCAACGCAACGGCTGCGGCCTGCACGCCGTCCAGCGTGCGAATTGCCGACTCGATCTCACCCAGTTCGATGCGAAAGCCGCGAAGCTTGATTTGCTGGTCGATACGGCCGAGGTATTGCACGCCAGCCCCTGCAACATTCCGAACGCGGTCGCCCGTCCGATACATACGGCTTCCGGGTTGGGTTGCATACGGGTCAGGTACAAAGCGGAGTGCCGTTTGCGCCGGCTCATCAACGTAACCTTGAGCCAACGCCGCGCCGCCGAGATACAACTCGCCCAGGGCCCCCGCTGGCAAGATCTGCAAATGGCGATCGAGTACATAAGCCCGGCGCGCTGCCATCGGTGTACCGATGAGAACGCGGTCTGTGGCAGTCAAATCACATGACAGCGCGCCGACGGTGGCTTCGGTCGGTCCGTAATGGTTGACGATTCGACATGCACCCAGCGCACGAATGCGTTGCAATAGCGACCCCGAGGGACTCTCGCCTCCCAGCACCAAGCACTGCCGCGGCAGCAAGGACTGGTCCGGCATTGCGCTGAGTAGCGCCTCCAGATGCGACGGCACGATCTTCAGCACATCGATGGGACGACGGACTAACTCGTCATGCAACGCGTGCGCATCGAGACTCAGTGACTCCGGCAACAACCGAAGCGTGTGTCCCGAGCACAGGGCGCCAAACAGCGCGGTGTGGCCAAGATCGGCAGCCGCGGTCGACAACGCCGCAAACGAGGCTGTCCCGAATACCCCCAATCGCTCCAAGACGCCATCGCAATAATCGACCACTGCGCCATGCGATACCGCAACGCCTTTGGGTGTGCCAGTCGAGCCCGACGTGAAGATCACATAGGCGAGTTGCTCGGCGCAAACCGAAATCGCCGGACTAGTCGCCGGAAAACTGCTGATCTCCGCCCAATCCCGATCAATCGATACGACGGTTCGATCGCCATCGCCCGCCACCAGATCCAACATGGCCTGCTCGGTAACGACGATCGATGCCGCGGCACGCGACAGCACTTGGGCGATCCGATGTTCGGGCCAATCGGCGTCGATCGGCACATAAGAACCACCAGCCTTCATGATCCCAAGTAGTCCGATCACCAAACTTGGGTTGCGCGCGGTGCAGAGCCCGACGCGCTGCCCCGCCTGCAATCCATACGCGCGAAGACAATGCGCTAGACGATTGGCCGATGCGTCGAGTTCGGCATAGGTGAGCTCGACATCACCCGAAACCAAGGCTGGACGCGTGGGGTCACTGGTTGCGACCGCCGCAACCCGACTGACAATTGTGTCCCTTGACGCTTCTCGGTCCGGACCCTTCGCGTCGACAAGCAAGGCGTGTTGCTCGTCCGCGGCCACCAGCGTCAACGCTGCAACGCGTTGCTCGCCGCTTGCGGTCAAGTTACCAAGCAGCTGCTGCAGATGCGTCAGCAACTGCGTGACAGCAGCGCGGGAATAGCAAGCACCGTCGTACTTGAACTGCAGGAGCAATGAATCGCCCGGCATCACCATCAAGGTCAGCGGGTAGTTGTTGTACGAAAAGCTGGTCAGCGGCTCCGCGCTCGGGCCACTCGCACTGCTGCTACGAGCACTGACCGGGTAGTTGTCAAACACCAACAGGCTGTCGAACAGCCCACCGCCTGCCGGCGAATTCGCGGGCAGCAACGATTGCACTTCGGCCAACGGCATGAACTCGTAGTCGGCTCGCGCGGCATTCCGGAGTTGCAGCGCCCGCAGCCAATCGCCCACGCGGGCACTGCCATCGATCGCGATGGTCATTGGCAACGTATTGATGAACGGACCGACAATCGATTCCACACCGGGCAACTGTGGCGGTCGACCCGAAACGGTGACGCCAAACGTGACCGCGTCCAAATCTGCGTAGCGCGCCAGCAACAGCGCCCAGGCCGCCTGCAAGACGCAATTCAGGGTGACACGTTCGGACTTCACGAACGTGTCCAACTGCTGCTTCAGGCTGGTGTCAACGAGTACAGCATGCGCTTGCAAGTCCTCGACCTGCCGCTGCTCGCGGGTTGACTCTTGAATCATCGGCAATGGTGTGCGCAGATCAAAGTTCGACAACTCGCTCTGCCAGAACGATTTCGCCACGTCGTGGTTCTGTGAATTGACCCAGCGTACGTAATCCTGATAGCCACGTGCCGGGGGCAACTCCGGCTCACGACCCGCAGCAAATGCCGAAAGGCACGCCATGACGTCGCGCAATACCAACGGGCCTGACCATCCATCCAGCAACACGTGATGCCGGGTCCAGACAAAGTACCAACTCTGCTCGGCACAGCGAATCAAATGCAGCCGCATCAACGGCGCGCGCGCGAAATCAAAGCCGCGCTGCTGCTCACTAACCAGTAGCTCGCGCAACGCCGAATCTTGCTCGGCTTCCGGAAGCTCGGTCCAATCAAGCTCGACTTTGGGCAGCAGAACCTGCTTCAGAACGACCTGCACGGGCTGGTCGGTATCGAGCCGCACAAACAGGGTCCTAAACACCGGATGGCGTTGGATCACGTATTCCCAAGCGCGCCAGAACACCTCCGGATCAAACGCGGCCGAGAATCGAATACTGTCCTGCAGGATGTAGACGCCCGACTGCGGCGCAAGCATGGAATGAAAGATCATCCCGCGCTGAATCCCAGTGACTGGATACATCGCCTCGATCTGTTGTTTGATACCGCTGTTTGCGCTTGCGCTCATGTTCGACCTTAATGACAACAATTGCCTGCTACGTTTTGATCGGAACCTGGCTCGGCTCAGACCATGCCAACGAGAACTTTCCGAGTCCCGGTGAAGGGCTTTCGGCCATGCGCTGCCAGCACGTTGTCGACCAGCAGCACGTCGCCGGCCTGCCACGGCCGGGCCACGGTTTCCGCATCGAACGCTTGTCGAATCTCGGCAAGCACGTCCGGCTCAATGGCGGAGCCATCGCCGTAATAGGCGTTCCGCGGCCAAGCGGACTCCGGCATGCTGTCCACCAACGCGTCGCGAACATCTGACTTCAACGACGAGACATGAAACAGATGCGCTTGGTTGAACCACACCGACTCTCCGGTGACGGGATGGACCGTCGTGGCCTGGCACACTTCTTCTGTCCGGAGGCCGCCATCGGATTGCCAGGTGCATGAAATCCCGCGCTGATGGCAGAACGATTCGACCTCGCCCTTGTCGTGCGTCTGGAACACTTCATGCCAAGGCAGATCGAGCACGCCATAGTTGCGTACATAGCGAACTCCAAGCCGCTCAAACCGTGCCCGGGTGGCAGGGCTGATCCGAGCGAGCACCCGGCGGCTGTCGGCAATCGTCGTTTCGCCACCTTGCGAAGACGGGGTCATGCAAAAAAAGAACACCCGGCTCGGCCAAGCGCTGGTGTAAGCATTTTCGTTGTGCAGCGGGATCGTCTCGTCAGGCGGATATTCCGTCGACGTGTAGATGCGCCCTTTAACCTGGGTCCGCGGTGTTGAGCGATTCGTGTATTCCAATAGCTCGCGTTGGTACAGCTTCGCGATCAGCTGCTCGAAATGCGTGCTGCCATTGATCTTGAATCCTTGAAACACGAGCGCACCGTGGCGCAGGAGTAGGCGTTCAAGCAGTTCCTGATGAGCGACCGCCCAGGTCACCAAATCAACACCAAAACCCAGACGGCGAATCAGCACGGGCAGCGCATGCGCGCCTTGCGGAACGCCGATCTCGACCTCATCGGCCGCCACTGCCGGTTGATCCATGAGACTGAGGTCCATCATCCTTCTCCAAAACTGATGCGAGCCGTGCTCGCGTGCGGGAAATTCAGAGCCGCGGAAGCGGCGTGCTGAGGCGGACGCCGGTGTGCCATGCAGCGGGTCATATTTCGAGCTCCACGCAGTCAGGCATCTCCGCGGCTCCAGTGGACGCCGCAACGCCCGCAATGACGCGGTCATCGGCGAGCGACTTCAATGCACGCAGAAACCCTGCCCAAAGCTGCTCCAGCAGCGGAGTGCTAACGCGCGTCGTGTCCAGCAGTATTTCAATCTTGATCATCGCGTCCGGCCAAACCAGCAGACTCAATGGAAATTCTGTTTGCGTGTGACTCCGCAATGCGCGCGCCGAGGGATGCCGTGCCGCCGGATAGTTTTCGAACACAAACAACGTATCGAACAACGGTCCCGATTCGGCTCGTTCGATCTGGTCGAGTCCCAGGTACTGGTGATCCAACGCCGCCGACTGCAACTGTTGGAGCTGCGCCAGCCAACTCGACCAGTTCATGGCGACTTTCGGCAGGCTCAATCGCTGTGGCAGCAAGTTCAGCATGGGCCCGATGACCTCTGGACCCAGCTCAACCGGTCGTATCGCCACGATGCCGCCGAGCACGACTTCAGGGCACGCTTTGAGCTCGGCCACGGACGCGCCCCAGGCGGCGACCAGCGCCGTGTTGAGCGTGCAGCCGGCAGACTGGGCCGCCGACCTGATTGCGGTGGTCGTTGCGCTATCAAGGCGACACTCAAGACGCAACACATTCGGTGTTGCGTGCATCGTGTCGGTTGCAATCAGCCATGGTTTGCGCGGATCGAGGCTGCGCAGTCGGTTCTGCCAGAACGCCGCAGAACTCGCAGAATCCTGCCGCTGCAGCCACTTCACATATGTCGAGAAGGATGTCGCCGGCGAAGGCGCTGGATCAGATGCGTCTTCGACGCGCGCGTATTGGTCGAATACCTGATCCAGCACGTCGATATCGGACCAGCCGTCGAGTAGCGCATGGTGATAGGACCAACAGAAGTGAATTCGCCGCTGATCAAGCGCGGCCAGATGAAAGCGCTGCAGTGGCCCCTCGGTCAGGTCAAATCCGCGTGCGCGATCAGCTGCCAACCAGGAAGCGAGCGTTTCATCGTGCTCATCGGATCGTCCGGTCCAATCGACGGTTTGCCAGTCCATCTCCACTTGGCGTCGAAACAGCAGCAATGGCTTGTTCGGCAACAACAAGGAGAACGAAGCGCGCAGAATCCCGTGACGGGCGATGACGTGGCGCCAAGCTCGCTGGAATCGATGCACGTCAAGATCTTCGAGGACGCCCTCCACCTGCTCCACATAGCGGCCTTCGTTGACGGCATGCAACGATCGATAGACCATGCCGAGTTGCACCGGTGTCAGAACGCTGACCTGCTCGACATCAGTCCAGTTTCGGACGGCATTTCGAAGCCGCAAATGCTCCTGCGGGGTCAGGTCTGGCGGCAAATGATCGATCGCATTTGCAGGCGCGCTGACCGGAGCGATCGTCGTCACATGGCAGGACAGCTCGCCCATCGGCAGCGTCAGCAAGGTACTGGCAGAAAGTCCGAAGCCCCGTTGTCGCAACGCCGCCAATACGCGCACGGCCTGAATGGAGTCGCCGCCTGCTTCAAAGAACCGGAGCGACCAATCATTCGGGTCTCGCCCCAGGCATTGGCGAATGCAATCGACCACGGGATCCTGCACCAACCGCTCGGCGCCAGATGCATCCGCCGACTCGTCCGCGACCGGCAGCTCGGGCAGGCCACGATAATCCAGTTTGTCATTCGCGTTTAGCGGCATCGCGCTCAGCAACACGTACCAAGCAGGTCGCATGTAGTCAGGCAAAGCGTTCACACTGGCCGACATCGATGCGACCGCGGGCATCTGAGCCGTAAAGAACTGCGGCGTGCCGAGTGGCGCAGCCGCGGTGGCCACATAGGCCACAAGCACTGGTTGGACACCGTACATGCAGCGTTTGACGACGGCCGCGCGCACGCCCGGAGCGCGCTCCAGCCGACGCTCAATCTCCGCCGGTTCGATACGATAGCCGCGCAGCTTGATCTGACGATCGACGCGACCGGTCAGGATCAATGCGCCATCCAGGTTCCAGTGAACCTGATCGCCGGTCCGGTACATGCGGGCGCCGGGTTGATTCGAGAATGGATCCGGTACGAACGCAGCAGCCGTCAATGCGGGCTGCGCAACGTAGCCCTGACCAACCAGCGCGCCGCCTAAGAACAATTCACCAGACCCGGCGGGCGCTCCGGTCGGATCGAGCACATAGGCGTGCGCGCCCGGCAGCGCTTCGCCAATCGGCACATGCACCACATGTGCGGGGCGATCCCGCACGATCCAGAGCGTGCTTGTAATCGTCGTCTCGGTGGGACCGTAAGCGTTGACGGTCAACACGCCGCGCGTCGCCGCCAGGGCATTCCAGGCATGAATCTTGGCGATTGGGCACGCTTCGCCGCCCACTACCACGCAGCGCAGCGCCGAAGGCAGGGCAACGCCGGCGCGCAACTCGTCGACCCAGGCAGACCAGAGCGCTGTCGGCAGATTCGCTACAGAGATCGCCGACTCAGCGAGAAAGCCCGTCAACCCACCCGCACGGAGACCAATCTGGTCTGGCGCGATCACCAGGCACGCCCCGGCACACAACGTCGGGATGACTTCCTCGATGGAAATATCGAATCCGATGGCACAGGTCTGCAACACGCGATCCTCGGCGCGCAGACGGTAGGCATTCGAAATGCTGCCGCAGTGAACCACTAGATTGCCGTGACTGATCGCGACCGCTTTTGGTGTGCCGCTCGTCCCCGAGGTGAAAATCAGATAGGCCAACGCGGTCTCAATCACCGCGTTGACTGGTGAGACGGATGCGCTGGGTTGGCACCCCGCAATGTTGAGCGCCGGACAGATCGCCCAGTCTTGCCGCGCATCGGTCAGCAGAAGCCGCATGCTGGCTATGTCTGCCATCTCATACTGCCGCGCCCGGGGCAGCGCAGGATTGACGGGCACGTAGACGAGACCGGACTTCAGAATGGCGAGCAGCGACGCGACCCAATCAGACCCACGCGGGAGCGCGACGCCGACGGCGTCGCCAGCGCGCAACCCATAGGTGTCCAGCTGTGCGGCAATCGCTGCCACACGCTGCCACAGCGCGGCATAGCTGACGCGATCAGTTCCGGACTCGATCGCAATCGCATGCGGCGCCGCCAGCACGCGACGTTCGATCAAGGCCAGCACAGAGTCAATCATGAGCGTCATGCCACCGCCAAGGCGTCCAAGGCCGGTCGGCTCATGTCCGCCGTCGGCGCCGCAGACACGGGGATGCGCTGACACGGTATTTCGTGACGCCCATAAAGACGCGACGCCGGAATTCCAGCCTCGTTGCAACGTGCGATCAGCCGATCCGATTCGACAATGGCCGGACTATCGGTGTGATATTCAATGCTCGAGATAAAGGTCAGCCAGGGTTCCGAACCCATGGCATAGATGTGCACTGCATCGGGCTGCAACGTATCGACCATGTGCCATGCGCGCTCAGCATCCGATCCGTTCAATCGCCGGGCCTGGTCGCATCGTCGGTCTGGCGGCCGCGTAAAGAGCGGGCCATACACCCACGACATGGGCGCACCGACACATTCCATGCCGATGAACAGATGATTGAGCGGCGCAATTTTCGCGGCCGCTCGGCGATAGAGCTCGGGGTCCAGATTGTCGGAATCGGCCGCAAACAGCGCCGACGTCTGCCGGATCTGAACCCGGAACGCGAGCTTGGTCTGGAGTTCCAGATCACCGTGTTCACCGAGAAACGGAACACCAAGTATCTGCCCATTGGCGATTGGCAACGTCTCAAGCTCACCAAGCTCCACGACATGCGCAAAACCGGTGGCTTGTAGCATCAGCTTCAGTGACAAATCCGGCAGCGTGCCCGGGCCACTCTTCGGAACCACAATCGTGCCGATTCGATGCCGCAACTGCAGCAGCGTCTCAAACATCACGTGGTCCTGATGGTTGTGGGTCAGCACCACGTAATCGATTCGATCGGGCAGATCGTGGAAGCTGTACCGCGGTACCGCCCCATCCATCGGATAGGCCACGATTGGGTCGGTCAGCACGCTGACCTCGTTGCTATACATCAACACGGTCGCATGCCCAAAATAGCGGATCCGGACCTCGCCGTCCGGCAACGACGTCGAGCGGACCGGCGGTGGCGTGGTCGTGACAAAGCGCGACCAATGCGCCCGTTCATCCAGAGACAGCTGCTCCCAGCCAACGAGCGCACAGAACTCACTTACCGACTTGGCATTCTGCCGCATCGCAAAGAGCTGGTCCCAACGTGGATCGGCAAACGGCCAACTAACGGTCAGGCTCTTCTCGTCAGGCAAGCGCGGGCTACTCAGCACGAATGGCCGTTCGTCTCCTGTCATCAGCGACAGCGACATGCACTGCAAGTCTTGACGATAGAGAGGACTGTCGTAAAACAACGCCTCGATAAAGCGCATGCGTGGGTGATTGTAAAGATCGTAGGTCAGCTCGACGCGCCCCCGCAGCGACTCCGGCAAGCGCGCATAGAGTGATGCCATGGCATCCCCAGTCGCTTCCGTCTGCAAAAGCGAATCGAACTCGACGATATCGCTGCCCAGTTGGGTGAGTGACTGCAGCGCGCCTCTTGATTGATCAACAAACTGACGCATGGTTGCGAGATCGCCGTCGTAATCGACAAACAACCCACCTTTGAGATCTTGATTCCGGCTTGCCTGCGCATGCAGCTTTGGCGACTTCAGATATGACTCCAACACGCGCATATGCAGGTTGCGCGAAATCAGCGCGTAGCTGACCGGACTGATCATGTACGACCAGGCATACCAGCGGTTGATCAACGGTTCGGCCTTCACGTCGCCGCGCAGGAACAACTGCTGGTCGGGTGCGCCCGGAATCGTAGTTTGGGCGCAATTCATGGTCTCGCTCATACCACCTCGCTCAGTTCGGACATCAGCGCATCGAGATCGTCCTGCCCCAGATTCAGATCGGGGACGTCGGATGGCGTCAGCGCGCCAACTGCGGTGCTGCACGCATCAATGAGTGCGTGCAAGGCATGCTCGAACCGCGCAAAGAGCTGATCGATCACCGCCTCCGGAACGCGTGCTGGCTGGTAAATCAGATTGCAAACCAACTGATCGCCAAACTGCATGGCGAGCATTTCGAGCGCGAACAATCGGCGTTGACCAAACGCGCGTGTGCCCGTCTGCACCGCCTGGAGTGCTTGTGCCATCGCGTCACTGGCATCACCGCCGCTGGCGGCAACACGGCCGAGATAGTTGAAACACAACTCCGGTTCCGACACCGCAACGCGTGCCCCCTGAGCCGCCAAAAACAGGCTTTGACAGTAGCCGGAGCCATTTCCTGGTACGGTCCGAATTTGTTCCTTCACGGCCATAATCAGCTCGGCCGTCACGCCGCGTGTCGTGAAATCGTTCGGTAGCGTCAGCAACAAGGGGAACATCGCCGTGAACCAGCCCACCGTGCGATCACAACCGGGCAGCCCCTCGTCATCGCGACCATGTCCTTCCAACATGATGCCGATCGACTCTGATTGGCTCCATGGCGACATCGCAACTAACAGCGCTGCGAGCAGAAAATCCTGTGTATTGGTGTTGAAACGCGAATGCACATCACCACTCAGCGCCCTGGCAAGGGTCGCCGGCACCAAGACATGTCGACTGCGCGCGCCACCTACCCGATCCTCGGCAGACGCCAACGGCAAACGTGGCACACGGTTTAGCGTGCGCTGCCAGTAAGCCAGCTCGGCGTCTCTTCCAGGCGTGCTCAGGGCCAAGACCGCCTGTTCGGCGACCTGCTTCATCGAGGCCGTCTTCATCGGCAACGCTGCGGCCGGAGCGCGCAACAGCAGCCGGAGATCTTCCTCGATGACTTGCCATGAGAACGTATCGACGAGCAAGTGGTGGGCAATCATCAGCAACTTGCTGTTCGCACCGCCTGAGTCGACGATCAGTACGAAACGAACCAACGGCGCCTCGGTCAGATCGAAGCTCGAATGATGCTTGCTGGCAATCTCGGCCAGCCCCGACGCGTCTGCATCGTCCTGTGCCAGCACGTGCACGTCCAGGCAGCGATCAACCAGCTCAGGACTCACTGGCAGGAAGCGTTGCTGCCAACTGCCCTCCGCGCTCTGTTCGAAACACACGCGCAATCCATCGTGATGCGCCAGCAGTCGCGCCACGATTGGGCGCAAATCAGCGAGCTGGATCGTTGCGGCCAGATCCAGCAGACTGGCTTGGTTGTACTGCTGCGGGTCCACGTCCACCAACGCAAAGAACCGCGCCTGGATGGCGGTCAATGGCGCCGTTCCAACGACCTCACCCTGCTCACTCATCGGAGATTCGTGCTCATGTTGCACGACTTCTGAAAGGCGGGCGATGGTCTGTTGTTCGAATACTTGCTTCGGGCGGAAAAAGTATCCGGCCTGCCGCGCCCGCGCGACCAGCTGAATGGCTACGATGGAATCCGCACCAACCGAGAAGAAGTTGTCGTCCACGCCGATTCGTTCATTGCCGAGCAGCTCGCGACAGATCCTGAGCAACGTTGCCTCAACCGCGTTTGCCGCATTCCGGCTGACGACTGGCGCTGAGTCCGGGTCTGGCAGCATCCGTCGATCCAGCTTGCCGTTCGCATTCAGCGGCAATCGATCCAGCCACACCCAGGCAGTCGGAACCATGTGTTCCGGCAAGCGGGCGGCTAGGCTGGCGCGCAGTTCGGTCTCCATCGCGCTCGTTCCGGCGACATACGCAACCAAGCGTGTCGTATGTCCGCCATTGGCGGCCACGACCGCGCATTCGCTGACCGATTTTGAGGCTTTGATCGCTGACTCGATCTCACCGAGTTCGATTCGATGGCCGCGCAGCTTGACTTGATGATCGGCGCGGCCAAGAAAGCACAGTTCGCCCTTCCCGTTCCAGCGCGCACGGTCGCCGCTAACGTAAAGGCGTGCCCCAGGCTCGTTCGCATACGGGTTGGGAATGAATTTCGCAGCCGTTTCGGCGGGTTGGCCAAAGTAGCCCATTGCCAAACTGCTTCCGGCCAAATACACGTCGCCTTCCAAACCGACCGGAGTGAGACGCAAGCCACCATCCAAGACGTAGGCCTCACAATTCCCGAGGGGCCTTCCGAGCGGAACGCCAAAACCGGCGCCGCGCGCCGTGAGCTCGGTATTGCAGATCACGCCGATGGTCGTCTCGGTCGGTCCATAATGATTGAGCACGCGAAGCCCAGGCGCAAGCTCTTGGACTCGCGACACCAACTCCCAATTCAAAGCTTCACCACCAAACACCAGGCACTTGCGCGGCAACACCCGCTCTGGACGATCGATTGCCAACAGCGCCTGCAAGTGCGATGGCACGATCTTCAGGCAATCCACCGGCGCTGAAGCCAACGCATCTGCGAGCGCTGCGGCATCCAGGCTCAGCGACTCATCAAGCAGCCGTAGACAACGACCCAGGCCCAAGGCGCCGAATACGGCGGTATAGCCAAGGTCGGCGGCCACGGTCGACAAGGCGCAGAGCGACTCATACTGACTGAGGCCAGCCCGTTCTTCGATCGCCCCGATGTAGTTCATCAGCGCTCGGTGTGGGACGGCAACGCCCTTGGGTGTACCGGTCGATCCCGACGTAAAAATAAGGTAGGCAACTTGCTCCGGCGGTACCGCAATGACGAGCGGCGTCGACGCCATACCGGCAATGTGATGGGCGTCGCGCTCAAGGTCGATCAACGGCACCTCGGTGTCCAATTCGCTGACGCGATCAAGCGCTGACGAATCGGTCGTGACCAACGAAATATTGGCGCTGGCGACGACCGTCGCAATCCGTTTCGCCGGCAGCGTGGGATCAATCGGCACATAGGCCGCGCCGAGCTTGAGGACTGCGAGAAGCGTCGCAACTTGCAACGCTGTACGCGGCATGCAAATGCCGACATGTTGACCTGCCCGAACCCCCTCCTCTTGCAGCAGACGGGCAATCTGATTCGTCCACTGATCCAAACCAGCATAGGTCAATCGAACTGAGCCGGCATGCAGCGCCGGCGCGTCTGGATGAGTCGCGCAGACGCGGCGAAATTGGGATACAAAATCGCAGGCCATGCTCGGCACGCTCGGGCCGCGGCTCTTACCAATCAACCAGTCGGCATCGCCGTCGGTCAACCATGCAAGCGTGTTGATCGATTCGGTCGGCGCCCGGCGTGCTGCCGCCAGAAGATTGAGAAACTGCCGGCTAAGCCACCGAACGTCGTCGTGCTCGTATCGCCAAGAATCGTAGGTGATCCGAATCACCCGACTTGGGCCTTCGCCGACAATCGACAGGCGCAACGCTTCGTTGCCACTGTCGTTTCGCAACACTTCGCACGCGCCAAGAGTGGCGGCGTAACTGAATCCGAATCGCCAACCTCGCGTTGTGCCCGATCCCTTTGACTCTGGGTCAGCGAAGAACAGGCAATTGGCATTGCTCGACTGCAACTGCTCCCGAACCTGTTGGCGCCCCCATAGCAAACCGCCGTGACTGCTGGCAGCTACTGGGACATTCATGGTTACCGGGCCAATCGTTGCCTGAACTCCGGCGATTTCGCGCGGACTGACGGCGCAACTGATGATCTTCGCCGAGCCAAAGTGGCGCTCCAGCAGTTGCTGCCAGCACACCAGGAGACTGGCTTCATCGGCTTCATTGAGCATCGGATCGAGCAGCGCCGACTCATTCAGCCGGTGCACTCGTCGTGCAGCGGGATTGACGTCGCAGCGGTAGTCAGGCCACAGATCCTGCTGTGCCGTCCAATAGTCCCGCTCACTCTGATGTTCAGCGGCGGTCTGGAGAATGTCTCGAAAGGCCAGCAAATCTGCGTAGGGCAACGCGAGATCGGGCTCAGGCAGCTCGTGGTTGACCAGACTCTCGGCAATGAGCTGCAGTGAGGCCAAGTCCAAGCACCATGTGGGTGCGGCCAGCAGCAGTTGATACTGATTCCCCGACCACAGAAGTATGTCAATCTGCAACGGACAAGAGCCGGCGCCAGCGCGATCTTCCGCAATCTGCGCAACCTGCCGCGCGGCCAGGTCGCGAGTGCGACCTGGCGCGAGATCGAGACCTTGGTCCCGACAGTCGTGAACAACCATCTTGGGTAACCGCGCTGAATTGGCCACGTCACCAAGACTGTCAGCCGCGCCCATTCCAAGCGGCTGGGCGTCCATCAGCTGACGCAACACACTGACCGCCGCAGACTGCGAAAACGGTCCGTTGACCAGCCGACTGCATTGCACGACGCCAGCATAGGCTGTCTGGCCTTCCAACACCGACGCATCGTTGGCTTGCATTACAGGTGCGTCACCCTGAACAGGTTCATGCAGCGTCGTCATACCATCCCCACGACAATTTTGCGGGCACCGGTGAAAGGCCTACGACCGTGTGCAACCAGGACGTTGTCCAGCAACAGAATGTCGCCCACTTGCCAGGGTGCAGCGATGGTTTCGGCAGCGTAGGCGGCGCGAATTTGTGCCAAGTCGCTGTCACTGATCGGGCTGCCATCTCCGAAGTAGGCATTGCGCGGGTAATCACGCTCATCCATCGATCCGGCCAGCGCAGCACGAACTGTGGGGTGAAGCGCTGAGACATGAAACAAGTGCGCCTGGTTGAACCACACCGGTTCGCTCGTGATGGGATGGGCCAGCGTCGCCTGGGCGACTTCGCGGGTCCGGAGGCGATCGCCCCCGAGCCACTCCCATTGAATTCCCGCCGCAACGCATTGCGCCACAACCGACTCCCGGTCCGTCGTCTGAAACACGGTTTGCCACGGGAGGTCGAGCCCATCATAGTTGCGGACATACATCACGCCATGCTGCTCGAATCGTGCCCGAACGGCATCGGGAATCCGCTGAAGCACGCGTCGGGAATCCGCAATCGGCGTCTCGCCGCCGGTGTCGCTCGCTTTCACACAGTAAAACAGGATTCGCTCAGCCCACGCACTGGTATAGGCGTTTTCGTTATGCAATTCGATGTGTTGATCGGCCGGGTACTCGGTGGACGAATAGATGCGGCCGCGTACCTCCGACCGGGGCGTCGACTGATTCCGATACTCAAGCGGTTCGCGGCCAAGGCCTTCGGTCATCAAGCGCTCAAAGTGCGCGAGACCGTTGATTCGCCAACCGCGGAACAGTACGCCACCAATCGTGTGCAAGTGCCTGCCCAGTGTCTCCCGCTCTGCTTTTACCCAAGCGACGATGTCAGTGTCCCGGCGCGGTGGCCCGACTACCACTGGCAACTCGTGCTGTCCCCCAGACAGGGCGTTCATCACCGCACTCATTCTATTCTCCCAAAACATTCCGCGAACCGAGCCTCGTCAACCACATCTCTGCCCCACGCCGCCTTCACCATTCTGCCGGCAGTGTCTTCAATCCACGCAAGGTGTATGTCGACAACCAGTTCGGCGGCGTCCTCCGCAAGCGCAACGTCGGGAGCCTGCGTTCAAGCGCCTCGATCGCGCCCTTCAGCTCCATCGTTGCCAGGCGGGCACCAATGCAGTAGTGCGCGCCCCCGCCAAACGTGAGGTGCGTGGGCGCCGGCCGTTGCAGGTCGAGAATCTCAGGATTCTGGTAGCGCACCGGATCGCGATTCGCGGCGCCAAACAGCGGCAGCACCAGCTCGCCCTGACGAATCATCGTCTCGCCAACTAAGACGTCCTCCATCGCGTAGTGCACGTGTGCCGTCTGAACTGACGTGTCAAAACGAATCAGTTCCTCGACCGCATTGTCGATCAGGGCGGGATTGGCCCGCAGCACCTGCAACTGATCCGGATGCGAATACAGCGCATAGAGCGCATTCGAAATCAGGTTCTGAGTACTCTGGTGACCGGCAAAGAACATGAAAAACATGTGCGCGGTGATGCAGTCCAGCGTCAACTCCGGATCGTCGGCCTGGAACCGAACCAAGTCACTGGTGAAGTCGTCTGTTGGCGCCTTGCGCTTTCGTTCGCACAACTCCTCGAAGTACTGAATGATCACGCGAATCTTCTTCGTCGCAGAAGCCATGGTCGCCGGATTCACCGGGACGATGTCGAGCAAACCCGGATCCGGCACGATCGAGTTCTCGACAAACATCGAGCGCTCGCCTTCGGGAATCCCCAACATTTCGCAGATCACCAGCGCCGTCAACGGAAACGTGTAATCGGCGACCAAATCAATTTGCTGACTCTGCGCCACGCGGTCGATCAACACGTCGCAGAAGCGCCGGATCGGCTGCTCCATCCGAAGCATGCGCGCACTGCTGATCGCCCGGACCATGTGTTTTCGCAATCGCGTATGTTCAGGCGGATTGTGATTGACAATCCAATGCCTGATCACCTGCGTCGAATAGTCCTGCAATCCAGCCTCGCCATACATCGAGATGGTGCCGGCATCGAAGTCGCGCTTGAAGCGCTTGTCCTTGATGATTTGCAGAACATCGTCGTAGCGTGTCGCGATGAGCAATCCATAGCCAGAACGATGGATCGGATCGTGCTCGCGGAGGAGTCGCAAAACGGGGTACGGATTGTCCTTGAAGCGCTTGGAGAGCGGGTCAAAGACCATGGACTCGGTCGTTCTGGCGGAAGCGGTTTGCATAGGCGTGTCCCGAAGTCTCAATCCCAATCAAGCCGACCGCGTTGCGAGCGCTGGCGGCACGCGACTGGCGCGGAGCGAAGGCAGGAAGGCGGCAAAGAGGCCCAGGACCCACAGGAACACGATTCCCGGCGCGATCATTGAAAAATCGACTTTGGCAGCGCCAAGGCCTTGAACCAGGACGATGTTCAACATGTAGGTCAACAGCACGCCGACGATCAAGCCTGCGGTGGTCATCAGCCAATTTTCGATCAGAAAGTTGGTCACGACTTGAGTCTTGGTAGAACCGATCGCGCGGCGAACGCCAATCTCCCGCGTGCGCTTCGCGACCGTGAACGTCGTCTGCCCGTAGCAACCAAGTGCGGTGACCAACAGCAACAGCACACAGACAGCCGTCAGCACGGTGACGGTGGACATCGCGACACTCAACGTGCGCTTCTTGATTTCGACAAGCCCCTCGACCGTAATCATCGATTCCGGATTGGCCTCATAGAGCCGCTGCTCTGCCAGCATCGCCACCTCATCCAACTGCATGGGGTCGACGCGGAGCAGATACCGCGACATCGGTTGCGCGCGCACGCCTGGCACAATCATCGACATCTCGACGTTGCTCCAAAGCGGATGCAGACCAGGCAAGCGCTTGACGACGCCAACGATCGTGAGCAGTCGATCGCCGATTGTGATCTGTTGATTGAGCGCGTTGCCGTCTGGGAAGAGCTTGTCCGAGAGCGCTTGGGCGATGATCACCACGGGCGCGCCTTCACTCAGATTGGGATCCGAGCTCCACTGAATCTCGGCATCCGAGAAATCGCGTCCACTCACCAGTTCCAGGCCGAGCGTCTTGAGAAACGAACGATCGCCGATATAGAAAGTGCCAGACAGGGCCGTCTCGCTGTCGCGCTCCAGGCGAACTGCCCGCACCGGCGCTGCGTCGCTGAGCGGAAAGCCGTTGGTCACGCTGACCTCACGCACCCCCGGAATTTGCTTCAGCAGGTCCATGTCGCGCAGGATGCGATCACGATGAAGCGCTTCGGCGCCTGTTGCGGGCGCCTGACCTTCACTGTCGAACCACTCGTTCGTCAGTGCCAGAAGCTCTGACTCGGGGATCCCCATAGGTTGGGCAATCGCGGCGCGATAGCCATCACTGGCAGCGAACACATTGACCAGCACCGCAAGCGTCAGCGCGACCTGAAAGACCGTAAGAAGCGCCGAACTGCGATTGCGCAACAGTGCGCGAAGTATGACTGGGAGCTCGTTCATGTTGATCCTATTGCGTCTTCAGGCCGATTGCTGGTGATACACGACAAGCTTTCAGCGCCGGGTAGATGCCGGCGGCCGCGCCACCAACGAGCGCCAACAGCACTGCCGTCACGGCCATGGGTAGATCCATCTGCCAGAATCCGCTGCCGTCGCCGCTGTTGACGCTTCCAACTGCCAGCGCAGAACTGTGTTCGAACATGCTGCGCGAGATATCCAGTCCAACCAGCCCGATAGCGACGCCGGCCAGACCGCCGACGATGGCGATCAGGCACACTTCGATCAAATACTGCACGAAGATGTCCGACTGTGCCGCGCCCAACGCGCGCATCAAACTCACCCGGCTCTGACCCCGGACGAATTTCGTCAACAGCAAATTGACTGTATTGAAGAGACACACGGCGTAGAACAGCAGCGTCACTACAATCAGCGCCGCGACACCGCCAGCGTCACGGGAATCTTTCATCGTGTAATCGAGCCACGCCCCCACATCATCCAAGCGGTTGTTGATGGGGCGCGGAAAGCGACCTAGCGCTTTCTGGGCGACGACATACTCATCGAGCCACGTCCGATAAGCGTCTGCCGACGCACGATCCGGGAGTTCGACCCAGTATTGGGCAAACACAATCTCGGTTGTCGTGAAAAGCTGCTCGAAGTTGGCGTAGCTCAGCGCACTCGGTAGGACGAGCGGCGAGCGCCAAAACGTTGGCACCAAGTTCAGTTGGAACATCAACGACATCGGCACGAAGATCTCCTCGACCTCCGCGAACGGGTTCTGCATGTCGTAAAAAACGGGCGTGAGCTCCCAAGGCGCGAGCACGCCGACCACGGTCAATGGGCGGCCACTGACGGTTACCTGGCGTCCGACACTATCCGTGGTACCGAACAATTTCTGACTCAAACCAGCGCCAATCACGACAACGGATTCCTGATTCGCATCGGCACGGGCGTCCCAGCCGCTACCCGCGAGAAACGGCGGATCGAACATCTCGAAGAAGCCGCTCTCGGTGACTCGCGCCGCCAACTTGAACGGACGCGCGCCCTGCCCTTCGGGCTTGATCACCGCTTCTGCCGCGAACATCCCGGCACGGGCCACCGGCTGCGTCGCACTGGCCAAGTTCTTGACATCCTGCAGCGTCAAGACTGAGGGCGGATCATTGGGCTCACGGAACGGACGCTCGGCATTCCAGTTGTCGAGGCTGACCCGAAACAGTCGGTCACCCCGGTCCGGAACCGGATTGGCGTTCATATGGTGAAAGACCGTCATCATCGGAATCGATACACCGATTCCCACCGCCACTGTCGCAGCGGCCAGCAATGACAGGATCGGGGTTCGCCGAATGCTATTCAGCGCCGAACTCAACAGAAAACCAAACATGAGCCGACTCCTAAGCCAACTCGACTGCGGCATTCGATCGTGGTGCGGCCGCTGCCGGCCGCTTGCTCGCGGCACTGGCGTTGTCGGATTTACTCAGATCCTCTTGCAATTTCCCGTCACGAATGACAACCCGGCGGGCCGCCTTCTTGGCATGCTCGACATCGTGCGTCACCATCATGATGGTCGTTCCGCTCTGGTTGATCTCGTGGAGCAGACCCATGATCTGCTCGGACATGCCGGAATCAAGATTGCCCGTTGGTTCGTCGGCAAGAATCAGCTTGGGTTCACCTGCAATCGCTCGCGCAATCGCCACACGTTGCTGCTGGCCGCCGGACAGCTGGGCCGGAAAATGCTGAGCCCGGTTCGACAAACCCACCGTTGCCAATGCCTTGGTCGATTGTGCCCGACGTTCGCTTGCCTTCATGCCACGAATCCGCAGCGGCAGTTCGATATTGTCGATGACAGATAGATCGGGCAGTAGGTTGAATCCCTGAAATATGAAGCCGATGAGTTCGCTGCGGCATTGCGAGCGTTGCCGATCGTTCAGACTGCTGACGTCTTTGCCGTTCAGCGTGTAGGTACCCGAGTCGGGCGATTCCAGTAGGCCTGCAACATTCAGCAAGGTCGTCTTGCCGGAACCAGACGGGCCGGTCAACGCGACGAACTCTCCCTCCGCCACGTGCAGGTCGATAGACGAAAGCGCGCGCGTTTCGACGGTCGAGGTGACATAGGACTTGACGATTTGCGACATGACTAGCACGGAATACTCCTGATGCGTGATGCGGTTGGTTCGAGCTGATGGCAATGGACGGTCTGAAGGGGGTAATGCGCACTAGCGCAGCAGTACCTTGCTCGCGTTCTCAAAGACCTGGGTGTTCGAAATCACGACTCGGTCGCCAGGTTTCAGGCCACTGAGGACCTCGACTTCTGACGTACCGATCGCCCCAAGGCTGATCGGAACGGCGCGGGCCTGGTTGCCGTCGACCACATAGGCGACCTTGCCACCGCCCGCCTCGAGAAACGGACCACGAGCCAATTTGACGGTGTCGTCAATCGTCCGAAAAAAGATCTTGAGCGACACGCGCTGGTTCTGCTTCAGGTCGCCTTCCGGCTTCTCAACAAACTTGGCACGGGCTTCAATGGCATTAGCGATGACTTCCGCAGACATGGAGGTGATCTCGCCGCGATATGGGCGTCCTTCGTAAGTAATCACCGTCGCCAAGCCCACCGTCAGGTCTTTCGCATAGCCTTCAGGGACTTGAATCAGGACACCGTAGGCAGTCAGATCAACCACGGTCATCACGGCTTGATTGGGGGTCACCGAGTCCTGGTCCGCAACCAGCACCGTACCAATCTGCCCAGAGATCGGCGCGCGTACAGTGAGTTCGTCGACTTGCCGACGGAAGTCTTCCGTCAGTACGCGTTGCTGCTTGATCTCAAGTTCTCTGGATCGCAGTTCAAACTCGAGGCGCTCAGCGAGCAACTTGTTTGACGCCTCGACACTGGAATCGGTGCGCTCGACAATCTCCAACTCATCTTGAACTTTCTCGAAATTCTCGCGGCTGACCGTCTGGTCGCGAAGCGCCTTCTTGTAACGCTCCAAATTGCGGCGAGCCGCCTCCAGCTTTACCAGCGACACCGATCGATTCTGTTCACCTTCAAGAACCAATTGCCGCGTTTCGAGTTCGCGCCGCGCCTGCTCGATCTCGGCCTTTACCAACGCAGTCTCGGACTGCTTGAGTTGGGTCTGCAAATCGGAATTCGCGACGATTGCCAGGACTTGGCCTTTCTGAACCATGTCGCCTGGTTTGACACTGAGGGTGACCACCCCCTCGGCCGGCGCGAACAGTGTCGGCTTGATCTCGGCAACAATCTTGCCATCAGCCGCCACGCTCTGCTCAAACGCACCGCGTTGTACTTCGGCAATTCTGACTCGGTCCATCGGATAGCTACGGTCCGTGTCACTCCAATCCCGATACGTTGGGTAGGCAAACGCTGCTGCAACCACCAATGAGCCCCCAATCAACGCCAACAGTGGAAGCTTGCTGCGAAACTGCTTGACTGGGCGCGCAATATCGGTGGTGCTTGTATCTTTGATCATGGTGAAGCAATACCAAATTTGAGTTGAGGCAAGCGCGGCGGTATGCCGTGCAACGCCGATCGATCATTTGCGCACTGACAGCGTTCTGCATCAGTCCGAGTTCCCGGCGCAAAAAGGCCCAAGAAACCCATCTTCCACTCAGTCGCTCGATTTCCCGTCGAGTTCAGGCTGCGTCACCCCAGGCTTTGCAACCCCGACTGTCAATTCGACCCGCGATTCGCCGCTTGAGCCATATCGAGCACCCGTGACTGCAATGCGCCAAAAGCGCTGGCGATTTGCAAAGCCATTGAATCCCAGTCGTCGAAATACTGTCGATCAGGTGCTGCGAACCGCGCACTTAAACCCCGGAGTGGCGCGACACGGTCGCCAAATTCCCTTTTGCCGCTGAGGCGCCAAGCGCCCATTCGCGTTACGTCAACACACTGGAACAATCGCTTGACATCACCTGCCAAATCAACAACCTGATCCGAGGCAATGCATTTATCGACTTAATGTCAGATTAGTGTAACCTTTGTGCGCAGTTAAGACCGACAACATAATTGAGACTGCGCCTACTTGTCAACTAAACAGATTGGATAATTCGTCGGCTTTGGTCATACACCTGAACGAAAACGACTTGCTGAATTCGGCGATTTCCAGCACCAATCGCGGCTTCCCGTTAAATCAGTGGCAATTGTAGTTTTCACGCGCATTATCAATGAGATACCGGGCATTCAGATAGTACCGGCACGCGTATTAACCGGGCCGCTCGCTCGGAACAAACTCGAAACATCAGTACGTTACGTTGCACTCTCGATAATTGAATCGACACACACAATGCATCTTTCTGAGATCCCTGAATATTCTTCGAAATCGACACATTAAAGTCGCAAAAATCACGTTCAATATCATGCTCTGCAGCTGAACTGATCACCACAAAATGTTTCGTCACAGTTGAATTTCCAATAGGGTTTCGGTATTCTCCCGTCGCCTCTAAGCTAGGTCATTAATCGGGGATTCCATTTACATTAGCGTATGTCACATAAGTGACAGGGCAAACTGCCCTCAGGTTTTCTCGACCGTAATGACACCAGGAGCTCGTTAAAGTGTTGCCGGAATTCGTTCTCGAAGCCGAGAATTTGCGTAAGTCGTACACCCTGCCGAATCGCCCACAGTTTTTTGCTGTCAATGACGTGTCATTGCATATCCAGCGTGGCGAAATCTACGCATTTCTTGGGCCCAATGGCGCCGGCAAGACCTCGACAATCAAAATGATCTCCGGCCTGCTTGAGCCAAGCACCGGAATCGTTCGGATTGCCGGCATGGATCCCTTCACGGATCGGCATGCGCTGGCTCAGATCGGTACGGTTCTGGAAGGGAACCGAAATCTTTACTGGCGGATGACTTGCCACGAGAACCTGATCTATTTCGGCGCGCTCAAAGGGATGAGTTTCGCCTCCGCACGTGCGCGTTCCCGCACGCTGCTCGACCGGTTCGACCTCGCCGCAAAACGCGATGCCCAGGTGCAATCCCTCTCGCGCGGCATGCAGCAGAAACTCGCAATTGCCGTAGCGCTGATGCACGAGCCGAATTTGCTGGTGCTGGATGAGCCCACGCTCGGCCTTGATGCCCACGCGTCGATCGAAGTCACCCGCCTAATAAGAGACTTGGTCGCAGATGGCGTCAGCATTCTGTTGACGACCCACCAGCTCGATGTCGCCGAGGCTCTGGCCCATCGGGTGGCCATCATGTCTTCGGGCCGCATCATCAAAGAAGCGCGCATGGCTGACTTGCTCGCCGAGTTTGCCAAGAACGTCTACGAGATTCAGTTGAGCGAACAGGTTGATGATGGCCGCATGCGCGCGCTCGAGGCGATCGGCGCGGTCACTTATCGGGAGAATTGCTTGCAGCTCGCCTGCGACCCCGTTGGCCTATACGAGGCACTTTCGATCATTCGCCCTGCACCGGTCCACTCGGTACGTCGTCACCAGAGTGATTTGACCAGCATCTTCATTGCCCTGACCCAGAAAGGGGTCGCCGCTCATGCTTAGACTATTTCTACTCGAATTCTGGCGCGTACTGCGTCTGCAGCTTCGGTATCCGCTGGAGTTCGTCAGTGGCCTGCTGATCTTGACACTGCTGTTCTACGGCTTGCTGATCGGCGCCCAGCACATGACCGGGGTCGACAGCGTGGGCGATAGCTTGAATGGCATCATCATCGGCTACGGCACGTGGATCATCGTGATCGCCGGTCTCAATCAGATTCCAACCGACATCACCGGCGAAGCCCAGCGCGGCACGCTCGAAAGCATCTTCCTGTCGACCTACCGAATCGACAGCATCTATCTCGCGCGCTCACTCGCCGGGTCGTTGCAGAATCTCGTCCTCACGTTCGGTGTGCTGCTGTTGCTGCTGTGGCTGACCGGGCGGTCGGTCCAGTTCCCGCCCTCAGCCATCCTGGCTGTCGCCACCACCATCATTGCGTCGATCAGCCTAGGCTTCTTTGCCGGTGGGTTTGCACTCCGCTTCAAGCAAGTCGGTCGCACCTTGATGCTCGCGCAGTATCCCTTGCTGTTCATGATGATGACGCCATTCGAGAACATGTCGCCTGAAATCCTGAACCTCTCAATGCTCTTGCCGGTCGTCCCAAGCGCCGTCACGTTGCGCGAACTCACCACCGCGGGCAAGCCGCTTGGGGAGACGCACATCGTCCTGGCCGCACTGAATGCAATCACTTACCTCGTCGTCAGCATGTTCTTCTTCGGGCGCTACGTGCGGTCGGTCAAAGCCAACGGTCTGCTCGGAGGCCACTGAGCGCGACTTCTGAATCCAGACTTCGGCAGCGTGCCAGACACCCGCGAAGTCAGCACCGGGCCCAGCGCCCAAACCAGCCTTGCTTCGGCAGGCAATTTCTTCAACTCCCATCGGTAAGCCACCATGTTTGACAACGAAAACACCATCTTCAAGGCCGTGATCAACCACGAAGAACAGTACTCGATCTGGCCCGCTGATCGCGAAAACCCCTTGGGCTGGCGCGATGCCGGCAAAGTGGGCACGAAGCAGGAATGCTTGGATTTCATCGCTCAGGTTTGGACCGACATGCGTCCGTTGAGCCTGCGAAAGCACATGGAATCGGTCGCGCAAGCCTGATCGCCCGAGGCATGCGAACGCATGCCGGCTCAAGGAGCCGCTGAACCGTTTCAGAGGCAATGCGGGACCAGGACGGCCCGCCCCGAAACAAGCACGCAGGTGCTTGCTTTGGCAACGCTGAGACCGGCCCCGCGCCGGCCGCAGCGTGAGTCTGAAAGTCCAGGACGGACTGATTCAGACCCTCCTTAGGTCTCATCCTCTTTCTGGAGTAAGTCAAGATGAAAGCCAGTCCCTGGTTGGTACCGACGCGGTCCAACCCTAGTGCACGTCTTCGTCTGTTTTGCTTTGCCTATGCAGGTGGCGGCGCATCCGCCTTTGCAAGCTTGGCAAGATCGCTGCCGTCGAGCGTTGAGATCTTGTCCGTCCAGCTCCCAGGCCGGGAGGGTCGCTTTCATGAATCGCCATTGACCCAGTTGCCCGAAGTCATGGACGGTGTGGCCCGCGCCGTCGGTGACGTTCTCGACAAACCCTATCTGCTCTTCGGTCATAGCCTCGGAGCGCTGATTGCGTTTGAATTGACCCGTCATTTCGCCGCTCAGGCAAGGCCATTGCCGAGTGCGTTGATTGTGTCGGGCAAGCGTGCACCGCAAATGCCTTCGCGGCGTCGGCCGTTCTCGCGTTTGCCTGACGAAGAATTCATCCAAGAAATCGCCAATTACAAAGGCACGCCGGCAAGCGTCCTTGAGAACCGCGAACTGATGGAGTTGGTGCTCCCAAGACTCCGCGCCGACGCCCGCTTGTTTGACGACTACGAATACCGCGCGAGCGGACCACTGCCCTGCCCGATTGTGGCGTTCGGCGGAACCGACGATCCGCACGTCAATCTTGACGAACTTGCGGCTTGGCGCGAGCTCACCACCACTTTTTCATCGCGGGTGTTTGAGGGCGATCACTTCTTCATTCATGGCAACCAGCACCCGGTGGCATCTGCCTTGTCGGAAGTGATCGAGTCGACGATCGCCGCCGGAAAACCGGTCCTGCGCTGCGCTTAAGAGCCTGTTGGAGAGCATCATGAACATCATCAATGGCGTTGACCTCGATACCGTGACCAGCACGGTCGATCTGCTTGAGCAGCGCGCCCAGACGCATCCTGAAGCACTCGCCTTCACGTTTCTGAAGGATGGGTCCGTCGACACCGGCGGCGTCACGTTTGCCGAACTGCTCGCTCGCGCAAAGGCCGTGGCAGGCGCGCTGCAGGCCGACGGTATGGCAGGCCAGGCGGCCTTGCTGTTGTACCCGCCTGGTCTTGAGTTCGTGGTTGCCTTCTATGCTTGCATGTTCGCAGGCGTCGTGGCCATACCAGCGGTGCCACCGCGCATCAATCGCGCCCTGGGCAACCTGGACGCCATCATGGCGGACGCCAAGACCGACGTGATTTTGACTTGCTCATCGCTCCTGCCGAAACTCACCGACATCTACGCGAGCGACCCCTCAGATCAGCGCTACCGGATTGTCGACACTGATCCGCTGCAAGACGCGCGTGCCAACGCTTGGACTCGGAGCGAGATCGGGCGTAACGACCTCGCGTTCCTGCAGTACACGTCCGGCTCGACCGGCGCCCCGAAAGGGGTCATGGTGTCGCATGGCAATCTGCTACATAACCACGAGGCACAGCGCCGATTCTTCGCGCTCAATGAACAGTCTCGCCATGTCAGTTGGCTGCCGCATTACCATGACATGGGCCTGATCGGTAATATCCTTCAGTCCGTTTATCTCGGCACACCGTGCTGGCTGATGTCGCCGAGTGCGTTCATCAAGAACCCAGCATGCTGGTTGCGTGCGATCGCCAAGTACCAGGCGACAGCAAGCGGTGCGCCGAATTTTGCGTACCAATATTGCGTCGACCGAATCAATGACGCTCAGATCGAAGGTCTCGACCTGTCGTCGTGGCAGATTGCCTATAACGGCGCCGAGCCGGTTCGAGCCGCAACCATTGAGGCGTTTCAGCAGCGCTTCGCCCGACACGGCTTTCGAGCAACCGCCATGTACCCGTGCTACGGCATGGCTGAAGCCACACTGGTCATCACCGGCGGCAGCAAAGATGCGGCACCGGTCATTGCCTGGTTCGACAAACACGAGTTGGAACAGCACCGCGTGGTCGCGGTCACGCCGCAACATCCCCATGCGCATGCGCTGGTGGGTTGCGGTCGCGGTGCCGCCAACAGCGACCAACTGATCCAGATTGTCGATCAGCATTCAGGGCTCCCTTTGGGTGCCAACCGGTGCGGCGAGATCTGGGTCTCCAGCGGCAGCGTCTGCCAAGGCTATTTGCACAAGCCCGAACTCACAGACCAGATCTATCGCGCTCGAATCGACGGCACGGATCGCCAGTTCGCGAGATCCGGAGACATCGGGTTCCTGGACGCGCAAGGTGAGTTGTTTATCACCGGGCGTCTCAAAGAACTCTTGATCGTGCGCGGACGCAACCACTACCCCACCGACATCGAGCAAGTCGTCCAAGACTGCCATCCCGCACTGGCCAAAGACGCCGGCGCCGCGTTTGCGATCGACGTGGCCGGTCAGGAGCGCGTGGTCATTGTCCAGGAGCTGACTCGGGATGCGAGCAGCCGGTTCAATCTCGACGCCATCGTGTCCGCCGCATCGGCAGCGCTCTCGGACGCCTTCGAACTGCAACTCTACAGCCTCGTACTCATTCGACCCGGCCGAATCCCCAAGACATCGAGCGGCAAGATCCAGCGAAGTGCAGCACGTCGCCTGTATCTGAATCAGGGGTTGCCCGTACTGGGGACCTGGACGGCCTCGACTCACGACATCACCATGTCGGAAGCCGACGTTGACGAGGCGAGCCAACCGGTCGATATCCAGGACGAAGCGCAGGTCCAAGCCTGGCTGAGCACGCGCATCCGGCGATATTTGCAGTCCATTCCGGACGAGATTGATCCAGATCAGCCGCTGTCCACATACGGTCTCGACTCGACGATTTCTCTGCAACTCATCGAAGAGATTTCCCAGCTGACCAGTCAGCAGGTCGAACCGACCCTGCTGTGGGAATACCCGACGCTGAATGCGTTGAGCGCTCGGATTGCGCAAGCTGCCTGAGGGGAGCCCGCTGGGCTGGATGACATGTTGAGAGACTTGCGATGAACGAGATTGCCGAGAGACCAAGTACTGGCTTCCGATTCAACCCGTATTCGCCAGCCTATCTTGACGACCCGTATCCGACGTTCAAGCGGATGCGTGAGCAAGACCCCATCTATCGATATCGGACGCTTGGCGACGGTGAGTGGATTCTGACTCGGCACGCGGACGTGCGTGCGATTCTGACCGACAAGCGCTTTGGCGTGCTCAATCTCGGTGAACGCGTCGCCCAGAAGGTGCCATTCATGCCTGAGGACGCGCCGGGCTTGCAGCGACTCAGCACCGAACTCGGAAGTTGGCTGTTTTTTGTGAATCCACCGGATCACAGTCGGCTGCGGCACGTCGTCAGCCGGGACTTCACAGCCAATGCGATCGCCCGGGTGCGCCCGTTGGCTGAGGACTATGTGCTGACTGCATTCCGGCGTCTTGAGGAAGTCGGCCACATCGATCTGATGGAGGTCATCGCGCGCCCACTGCCGGCGGTGATCACTGCTGCGGTGCTCGGTCTGCAACGTGCTGATGTCCGTGAATTGGTCGCGTGTTCCGAGAGTCTCTTCAGCATTTTCGAACAGCCGATTTCGTTCCGCGGCTATCGCGAAATGGCTGCGGCCGCCGACACATTCCGCGCGTTCTTTGAGGCCGAGTTTGTCGCGCGAGCGAACAAGCCATCGATGCCGGACTTGCTTGGGAAGCTGCTCAGTGCCTGCGATCGGGACCTCAGTCATGCCGAACTGATCAGCTTCAGTGCCATGCTGTTTAGCGTAGGGCAGGAAACCAGCGAGAACTACATCGGCAATTCGGTCATGGCGCTGCTGCAGCATCGTGAGCAGTTCCAGACTTTGATCGACGAACCTGCATTGCTCCCCGAGGCCGCGTTGGAGTTGGCGCGCTATGACTCGGCGGTTCAGTTTGTAACCCGCGTGCCCACCGAGGACGTCATGATCGATGATCAGTTGGTGCGCGCTGGCGATCGACTCTACTTGGCGCTTGGCGCAGCGAACCGCGATCCGGCGGTGTTCGAACATCCCGATCAAGTGAATATTCGACGCACCGAAACCAGCAATTTGCCGTTCGGCTCTGGCATCCATTTCTGCCTCGGTTCCGCGTTGGCGCGAATGATGGTGGAAGTGGTTCTGGAGCGATTGATCCATTACCCGACCATCCGTCTGGTCCCGGCCGAAACGATTCGTCGAAAGACCATCCTGCTCCGCGGCGTGCGGCGGCTGACGCTCGAACTACCAAAGGTCTCGCGCAGCGAGGTAACGCTATGAACCCAACTCGTCCTTCCGTTCCGGTTGCTGTAATCGGTCTGGCATGCCGCCTCCCGGGTGCTGCCGATGCTGGCGCATTCTGGCAGGCGCTATTGCATGGCCGGGATCTTGTGGGAAGCGTTCCGGCAGATCGCTGGGATGCGTCAGCGCATCCCGACTTCGTATCGCACGGAGCATTCCTGGCGGATGTCATTGGCTTTGATGCGGCGTTCTTCTCGGTCTCTGAGTCGGAAGCTGCGTTCATGTGTCCGCAGCAGCGCTTGCTGCTCGAGCTGGCCTGGCACACGTTCGAGCACGCGGGTGTGGCGCCTTCCGCGTTGGAAGGCTCCGATACAGGTGTGTTTGTGGGGCTCTGCGGCCATGACTTCTCGATTCAGCACTGGGAACGAAGTGAAAGCCTGTATCTCGGCACCGGAACATCGAATGCCGTAGCGGCCAACCGGATTTCGTTTCAGTTTGGGTTGCACGGCCCGAGCCTCGCGATTGATGCCGCCTGTGCGTCGTCGCTCTCGGCGGTACATCTTGCCTGTCGCAGCATCGCTGATGGCGAATGCGCACAGGCCCTGGCGGGTAGCGCCAACGTCTTGCTGCTGCCGCAAGTGACCGCGAATCTCGCCGAGGCTGGGGTCATCTCCAAAAGCGGACGCTGCCATTCATTTGGCGGCGCCGCCGACGGTTATGTGCGCAGTGAAGGCGCCGCCATGGTCCTTCTGAAGCGCCTGGACTTGGCTGAGCGCGACGGCGACCGCATTCTCGGTGTCATCTTGGCAAGTGGCGTCAACCACAACGGCCGCAGCAACGGTTTGACCGCCCCGAATCCGCAAGCGCAGACCCATCTGATTCGTCAATGCATTCGCACCGCCGGGATCGATACGGCCGCCTTGGACTATGTCGAAGCAGCGGCGACCGGCACGCGAATGGGCGATGCGATCGAAGTCAAGGCGATCAAGGACGCGCTGGTGGCTGAGCGTCCCGGCGCCAATCCGCTGATGCTGGGGTCAGTCAAAAGCAATCTCGGGCATCTTGAAGGTACCGGCGGGATCGTTGGGCTGATCAAGGCGTTGCTTTCTATCCAGCATGGTCAGATTCCACCCAGTCTCCATAGTCAGACGCTCAATCCTTTATGCCAGTTGGACGATGCAACATTGTCGATTCCGCAATGCGTTGTGCCGTGGAATCGGCCAACTTCGGAGCGGATCGCAGCCGTCAGCAGCTTCGGCTTTGGCGGCAGCAATGCACACGTCGTCGTGCGCGGCGTGCAGTCTCCGGAGTCGGCCCGCGCGGCCGCCGACGGATGTGTCGCGCATCCTGACTGGCACCTCCTCACTCTGTCAGCGCGCGCTCCGGAAGCTTTGCAATCGCTCATTCAGGCTGCAGCGTCGCACTTGGAAGGAGCGGATCTCGCCGAAGCGCAAGCCTTTGCCAGTGCTGCGGCGCTTGGTCGGGAGCAACATCGCTACCGCGTCGCCGTTCCGTTTCGCGATGCGGCGGCGCTTCGCGCCAGTCTGTTGGCGAGCCAGTCCGTTGATGCCGGAACCAGGCGGACAGTTTGCGTCGCTCTCGACGATCAGGTTCTTGAGATGGTTCAAGTGTGGCAATGGCTCTACGACCATTGCCCGGCATTCACGCAGATTGTCGACGATACTGCGGCGCAATTGCCGTCCGACGTACCGCTGAATCACTGGATCAGCGGCGGCACGGTGCCGGAATGGTCCGCAGCGATTTGCCGGGCGGCGCTGTGCTACTGCGTTGCCGCGTGGTTCGAAGGGTTCGTCCGTTCGCCGTTGGCGTTTCAGGTCGATCCGACCGGTGAACTCGCGGCAATCGCGAGGCTCAGCGGTGTCGCCGCCAGCGACTTGCCGATGCTCTGCGAGAACCCTGCACGACTGGGACATTGGCACGCGCAGAGCAAACGTCTGCCCATCTATCGGTCGCATCGTTCCGAACAGCCTTGGGAACATCTGCTGAGCCCGGGTAAGCCCGATCCAAAACGCACGATCTTCTGCCAACCGGACGATCTGGCTTTGGCACCAGACCGGTTCCTAACTGACTTGCTGGCAAACCTCTATCTGCAGGGTGCACGGCTCGATTGGTCGGTGCTCTACCCACAAGGCGCGCGACACGCGAAGTTGCCGTTATATCCTTTCCAACATCAGTATCACTGGCCAGCGCCACCGGATTCAGCGCTTGTGAATCCGGTATCGGCGAGCGCCACGAGCAAAGAGGACGCCGACTGGACGGGACAGGAACTGCCGCTGCCGTTGCTCAACCAGCGACGTCGACAGTACCGCCTCGATGCATCGTGTTCTTCGGTGCTCGCCGATCACGTCATCGATGGCCACTATATTCTGTCTGCCGCGGCGCAAATCGGATTGGTTGCCGAAGGTTTGATGAACCATGCGGCAGCCGCCGCGCACGTGACGCTATCTGACGTTCAATTCCTTGCCCCCACGTTCCTGAGCCTGACCAGCACCGTTGATGCACAGCTGATCATCGAGCCGGACGGACCCAGTTGCGGGACGTGTCAGCTAATGACGACACAGCGCGACGACCCGACAGCTTGGCAGACCGTGCTGACGTGTGAGTTCACGACGAGCGCAACCGCGAGCGCAAGTCGGCGTCTTCCCGAAACGGGCGATATGCACCCTGTTCCTCCCGACTTCTATGCGGCGATGGCCCGCGCGGGCTACGAGTATGGTCCGAGTTATCGATGGTTGGCCGCCATGCGCGACTTCCCAGACAGCGCCCGCTACGGTCTCAAGAACCCCGACGCCCGATGCCCCAAGGGACTCTCTTGGCATCCCGGCCTGCTTGACAGTTGCTTCCACGCCTTGGCACTGCAAACAGCGACCAACCTGGGCGGAGAACTGCGGCTCCCTGCTGGCGTCGAAGCCATCGAGATCCGGCGACCGATGGCCCCGTTGCAGTCGTGCGTCCTGACAATCGATAAGACCTCGGACGCCAACGCGCCCGCCGATTTCTGGCTGTATGACGACTCAGGACTACCGGTCGTGACCTTGCGTCAAGCTCGGTTCGGCGCGCTGTCACGAGCCGCGCTCGCCCAACTCGAACGGGCACAGCGAGCCGTTGATCCGCTCGCGACCGCCGAGCCAGGAAGCGCCATGCAATGGCTATTGGCAACGGTGAGCTGCGTGCTCGGCGCGCCCATCGACACCGAGCAACACACGTTGCCGCTGCCTAGTCTGGGCCTCGACTCTCTGAAGGCGATGGAACTGCAAGGCTATCTCAGACGCCAATTCCGAACGGAAGTCGGTGTCACCCAGCTGCTTGGTGGCATGAGCTTCCAAGCGCTGGCTCAGCAATTGGATCACGCGCAAGCCGCGTCATCTACCCACCCCATCACCAGTACCCAGGTCCCAGCGGCGTCGATCGATATTGAATCGTTTGACCGCTCGCACCGTGACACCTTGGTCGAGATTGAACTATGAATATTGAAGCCCTCGTCAACGACATTCGCAACGCCGGCCTGGAACTGTGGCTCGACAACGGCAGCCTGAAGCTTCGTGGGCCCCAGGCTGCGCTAAGCCCTGAGCTCGTGGGCCAGCTTCGAACGTTCAAACCGATGGTCATTGACTGGTTGAACCAGAACGGTGAACAAGGACAGCCGTTGACCAGCGCACAAGCTTCTTTGTGGACGCTCTACCAACTCGATCCAACGGCGGCTGACTATAACGTCGCCTACGCGATCGAGCTGATGCAGGACATCAATATTGATGCCCTCGATCGCGCGTACGCGCGTCTGATCGAACGTCATCAATCGCTGCGTATGGCATTTGCCAACCGTCACGAAGGCGCGTGCCAGCAACCCGCTACCGGCCGTCGCTTGACGGTCCGCGTGATCGAAAGCAGCGAGGCCGCACTGCCAACGGACATGCAGCAGGCTATCGACGAGCCGTTCCAACTTGAGTCCGGCCAGACCAACCGCCTGCTCGTCCTGAAGGTCGACAATCGGGCGCGCTTGTTGATATTGGCGCTGCACCATATCGTCGCCGACTTCATCTCCGTTGAGATTTTGCTCTCTGAGCTCCGCGCGCTCTACGCCGCCGCCTGTGATGGCAGCGAAGCACGGCTGCAAAAGCCAGACCGCACGTTGGCCGACATTCTCGAAATGGAACGGACGTATCTGGCGAGCGATCGCGCCGAGTCCGACTGGCAGTTCTGGCGTCAATCGCTCAACGGTGAGTTGCCGATTCTGGACCTTCAGCCCCATCGCCCGAACGGGATTGCCGCAGAGCTTGGAGGCCATACCGACCGGATCATTTGGTCAACCTCATTCAGCTCGCAGATAAGAGCCGCCGCCGCAAACCACGGCGTCACGGTCTACAATTTTCTGCTTGCCAGCTACTATCTGCTGCTCGCAAAGTGCACCGGCAAGCGCGATTTGATCGTTGGCATGCCGAGTACCGATCGCAGCGACTCAGGTGTCGGGAATACGATTGGCCACTTCATCAATTCGCTGCCCATCCGGGCACAGTATGAGGGCACACTGTCCTTCAGCAATTGGTTGAAGATCGTCCAGTCCCGCGTGCTTGAAGCAATCGAGCATCGGGACTTCCCATTCCCGTTGATGGTGCAACGGCTGGCGCCAGAGCGCGACACCAATCACTCCCCCGTGTTCCAGGTGTTGTTCAACTGGAACCAGCGGCAACGCCGTGACGGCGACTCGGCCGATCTCGCGGCTCCGGATGTGTTCGGTGCCACGCTGCACGCAACCAGCAATGGCGTATCCGGGTCGATCTGCGATTTAAGTCTGACAGTTGCGGATCAGGGCGACACCTTCCAGTGCAGTTGGAACTTCTCCGAGCGCCTTTACGCCCAAGCGTTCATGGCCGAGATTGAAGCGAGCTACCAGCATGTGGTCCTGCAAGCGGTACAGCAACCCCATCTGGCATTGGACGAATTTAGCCTTTGCCCACTCGAACAGGGGCCGGACGCATTCCGAATCGCGCCGCCAAAGGCTGATCCAGAATTGCCGCACGTTCCAATGTATACCCGCTTTGTCGAACAGGCCCGGCGCCGACCTGACGCGATTGCGATTATTGCTGGCACGACTCAGGTCACCTACGCCGAACTTGAAGCGCAATCCCGACGAATCGCCACGCATCTGGTTGCGTTGGGCGCGGGCCCCGAAACATGCGTTGGTCTCATGTTGCCCCGAACGGCCAACACAATCGCCGCGATCATGGGTGTGCTCCGTGCGGGCGCCGCCTACCTGCCGCTCGATCCGAACTATCCGCTGGCGCGACTCCAGCAAATCGTCGCAAGTGCGCACCCCAGCCTGATTATCGAGGATGGCAGGGGCGAGTCCGGGTTGGACATCGACACGCCGCGACTCCAACTGGACGCGCTGCTCGCCACGCCCCCTGAAGCGGGCATCGCCAATGCGATCGACCCGCCACTCACTGCGGACCATTTCGCCTACCTCATCTATACCTCGGGCTCGACGGGCGTCCCAAAGGGCGCAGCGCTGACTCATGGTAACGGTCAGGCTTTGATTGAATGGGCGCTGTCTGAGTTCGACGAACGAAGCCGCGCCTGCGTGCTTGGCTCAACGTCGATCTCCTTTGACCTCTCAATCATGGAGATTTTTGCCGCCCTGTCTGGTGGCACGACCCTTTTGTTGGTCGAGAACATCATGGTTCGTCCTGAACCAGCGCAATTCGACGCCATTTCAATGATCGTGTCGATCCCGACATTGATCGAATCCCTGGCCAAGCAGGATGGTCTACCTCCCAACACTCGAAGCATCCTGCTTGCCGGTGAGCCGCTGCCAAGACGGACAACCGACCTGCTGCATCAGTTGTTGCCAACGGTCGACGTCCACAATCTTTACGGGCCGACGGAAGACACGACCTACGACGTGGGCAAGCTGCTCCCGCGCGGCGGCCGAGACCTGCCAGCCATCGGCAAGCCGCTCCCGTTTCGTTATGCCTGCGTCCTGGACGCCGCCATGCGGCCGGTCCCGAACGGTGTCTGCGGCGAGATCTATTTGGGCGGCGCGGGTCTGGCCCGTGGCTACTATGGTCGCCCCGATCTGACCGCCGAACGTTTCCTGCCGGACCCGTTTCCAAGCGTGCCCGGCGCGCGCATCTATCGCTCGGGCGATATCGGTATGGTTTCTGAATCGGGTGAACTGTACTGTTTTGGGCGCGCCGACAATCAGGTAAAAGTTCGCGGCTTTCGAATCGAACTCGCGGAAATCGAGCTCGTCCTTTCCGGTTTACCGAACGTCCGCGAGGTTCACGTCACGGCACTCCCAGGTCCGGATGGCGCCTTGCGGATTGTGGCGTATATCGCGGCCGACTCTGAGCAGCAGGACGCTGCCTTGCTGGAGCGAGCGCTCGGCGCCAAGCTCCCGAAGCACATGCTGCCGTCGCTGTATCTCTGGCTCGACGCCCTGCCCAAGCTGCCCAATGGCAAGCTCAATCGACGTGCGCTTCCCAAGCCAGAAACGCATCTGGCCGCCACCGAAAGCGCGGCCGCTTCCGATGCCAACGCCACTGGGACAACGTCGCCGATCGAGCAAATGGTGGCCGGTATTTGGTTGGATCTTCTCGCCGTGCCAACGATCAGTCGCGGCAGTCATTTCTTCCGCCTGGGTGGTCACTCCTTGCTATCGGCCCAGGTTGTCGCGCGCGTCAATCGGGCGCTCGCGCTCCAGTTGCCGGGTAACGCCGTTCTGGAAAGCCCGGTGTTCGCCGATTTTCTGAATCGCGTCGAACAGGCGCGACGCTCAGACCTTTCGGGCGCGGACACCGCGGCGCCCGAATTGATCCGCCATGATGACCTGCCGGACACGCTCTCCAATGCACAGCGACGCTTGTGGCTACTCGATCGTCTGGCGACGACGGATCGTCATGTCTACAACATTCCGCTGACGCTTGAGCTCCGGGGCGAGCTCGACATCGATCGACTGGCACAGTGCTTGAGCGATCTCCTGGTGCGCCATGAAGTCCTGCGCTCACGCATCATCGACCAGACTGGCGACCCTCGGGTCGAGATCATGCCACCGACGCCGGTAACGCTTTCAATTGAGCCGGTCTCCGCCGACTGGCAAACCGAGGCTCTGAAAGCGGTCCGGCAACCATTCGATTTGACCCGTGGTCCGCTGTTTCGCTGCCGTCTGTTGCAAATCGCAGATCAACACTACGCTCTCCTGTTGATCATCCATCACATCGTGTCTGATGGCTACTCCACCGGCGTACTGGTCGACGATCTACTGACCACCTATCGCCAGCACGGCGGCAAGCCGCTGCCAGCCCCGACGATTCGCTATGCCGACTATGCGGCTTGGCAATCGCAAACCGCGGCGGAGCCGCGCCTCGTGGCGCAACTCGACTATTGGCGGGACACGCTGCGCGATGCGCCAACCCTGCTGACGCTGCCTGAGGATTTTCCACGACCGGTGGTCATGAGTCATCGCGGCGATGCGGTGACAGTGACGTTCCCGGATTCGCTTGCCAGCGACCTGCACAAGCTGGCACGGCAGCACGACAGCACGTTGTTCATGCTGCTGTATGCCGCGTTTTCAATACTGGTTTCGCGTTATGCCCGTCAGCGCGACTTGATCATCGGAACGCCCTTCAACAATCGCAATCATGTCCTGTTGGAAGACGTCGTTGGGATGTTCGTCAACACGTTGCCGGTGCGTACCCAAGTCGAACCGGCAACGCGTTTTGTTGATCATCTTGCCGCCGTGCGGCGCACGTTGCTCAATGCCTATGCGCACGCCGACGTACCCTTCGAGCAGATCGTCGAAGCACTTCAGCCCGAGCGCGCCAGCAGCCACCACCCACTCGTGCAGGTGACGTTCGCTCTGGAGCATCTCGAAGGCACCGAGTTCTCGACTGACGGACTGGATTGGTCGTTGCTTGAGCTGCCGGAGCATGCCGCCAAGTTCGATCTTTCGCTGCAAATGCGCGAGTGCGCCGGCCAACTAAGCGCACGCTTCACCTTCAATACCGATCTTTACGAGCGTCGGCGCATCGACGCCATGGCGTCGCACTGGCTGCAACTCTGCCAGGCGCTGATCGACGACTCGCGTGCGCATCTGCGCAATCTGTCGATACTGAGCGCGACCGAACAAACTTGGCTGACCCAAACGCTGAACCCAGACGGTTCCGACCACGGCACCAGCGCTGGCATGATCGCCAGCATCGCTGAACAGGCAACCGCGCAACCAGAGGCCATTGCGCTGATTGACGGCACGCAATCCTTCAGCTATCGCGACCTGATCACCGAAGCGAGCCGCGTCGCAGCTGGATTGCGCGCGCGGGGCACTGTGGCCGAGTCACGCATCGGCGTATGCATGCCCATGTCCGGCGAAGCCGTAATCACGATGCTTGGGATCATGCTGGCCGGAGCCAGCTATGTGCCGATCGATCCGACGACACCGTTGCAACGCATCGCCAGCATTTGTGCAGACGCTGACATCCGTCTGATGGTGACCGATTCGGCTGGAACGGTCAGCGTGCCGGGTACGACTCAGGCAGTGATGGCACACGAGCTCCGCAACCATCCGACGCTGGCGACTTGGCGGGAACCTGCTCCAGAACAGCTCGCGTATGTCATCTTCACCTCCGGCTCCACTGGGCAACCCAAGGGCGTGGCGGTGTCCTATGCCGCGCTGCAAAACCTGGTGGATTGGCACATTGCGCGGTATCAGCTCACCATTGGGACTCGAACCACCCAAGCCGCCGGATTCGGCTTTGATGCGGCAGTATGGGAGCTTTGGCCAACGTTGGTCGCTGGCGGCACCTTGCTGATTGCCGACGCCGACACGCGCGTGGATCCAGTGCGACTGAGCGACTGGTTGCGCCGCGAGCGCGCCGAAATCTGTTTCCTGCCGACGCCGCTCGCCGAAGCGTTGCTGCGCACTGAGGGCGTTCATCATCTGCCGCTGCGTGCCCTATTGACGGGCGGCGATCGGCTCACGCTGGGAGCACCTCGAGACGCGGAATTTGCGCTGGTCAACCACTACGGGCCGACCGAGAATGCGGTGGTCGCCACGGCGCATCACGTGACGCCGGGGCAAGATGCCCCACCCATCGGCCTACCCATCACCGGTGTTCGGGCCTATGTGCTCGACGCATCGCTCAACCCTGTTCCCGCTGGTATTGCCGGCGAGTTGTACCTCGCTGGCGCCAGTCTGGCCCGTGGCTACGTGGCGCAGCCTTCCGGCACCGCTGAGCGGTTCATCCCGGACCCATTCGCCCGCGTACCCGGCACGCGCATGTACCGAACCGGTGACCTGGTGAGTCGGGATCATTCGGGCGTCCTGCACTTCCGCGGGCGGGCCGATAGTCAGGTCAAGCTGCGTGGATACCGCATTGAGCTGGACGAGATCCGCATTGCGCTGGAGCGCACCGGCGATGTTTCCGTCGCTATCGTTCGCCTCCATGCAACGAGCAGCGGTAGCCAGCAAGTGGCTGCCTGGATCGTGCCCCGTGATGCCAGCAGAATTGAAGGACTGCCAAAGCGCTTGCGCAGTCAGCTGAGCGACCAGTTGCCTGACTACATGGTGCCGACTGCGATGGCCGTGCTCGATCGCCTGCCGTTGACCGCCAACGGCAAGGTCGACCTGCGCGCACTGCCCGAGCCGGAGACGATTGACGGCGCCGGGCGCACGACGCTAGCTGCCCGCACGCCGCAAGAAGAATTGCTGGTTGGGCTCTGGGAATCGCTGATTGGTTATTCCCCCATCGGCGTCACCGACAACTTCTTCGATGTCGGTGGCCATTCGCTGCTCGCGATGCAGATTGCGACCAAGATTCAGGAAGCCACTGGTCGCGAGTGCACCGTCCGAACGCTGCTTGATCACCCGACGATTGCGGAGCTTGCTGTGGTACTCAGCCAAGCCGACCAGAGCCGGGATGAGGCCTTGCCGGTGCTGGTCAGCAAGCCCGAACAACGCTACGAACCCTTTCCGTTGACCCCAATCCAGCAGACCTACCTCGTGGGTCGCCAAGGCATCTACGACTTGGGCGACATCGCCACCCAGGCCTACTCGGAGATCGATGTTCATGACATCGATCCGGCGAGCGCGAATCGCGCGTGGCAGAAGCTGATCGCGCGCCATGAGATGCTCCGCATGGTGTTGACTGCGGATCTGCAACAACGAATCTTGCGTGACGTTCCGACCTATGAGGTCGTAGTCGAAGATCTGTCCGAACTGCCGGCACAGGATGCCGCCGAGCGGTTGCTTGCCATTCGTCACGAGATGAGCAGTGCACTTCGCAGTGGCCAGCAATGGCCATTGTTCGAGAACCGCCTGACCCGTCTGCCGAGTGGCCGTTGGCGGATGCACACCACCATCGACGCGCTGATCGCCGATGGTTGGAGCACGCAATTGTTGATGCGCGAGTTCTTGGATTTCTACTTCGACCAAGATCAACACCATGAGCCGCTGACGCTCAGCTATCGCGACTATGTGTTGGCCGAACAGAAGATTCAGGACGGCGACGCCTACGCCCGCAGCAAGGACTATTGGACCGGGCGCGTGGCGGACCTGCCGCCACCACCAGACTTGCCACTCAAAACGGGCCGGCAAGACACTGCGAGCGGTCGGTTCCGTCGCCGGACGGCCACGCTGCCTAAGGTCGAGTGGCAACAATTTCAGAAGGTGGCCCGGTCCCTGGGGTTGACCCCGACTAACCTGCTGCTGGCCGCGTATGCCCGCACGCTGGCCGCCTGGAGCACCAACGCCCGCTTCATGCTGAATCTGACGTTGTTCAATCGGTTGCCCTTGCACGCCGAGGTGAACGCGCTGGTCGGCGACTTCACGTCGCTGACACTGCTCGAAGTTGACGCAAGTTCTCCAGAGTTCGCCCACTTCGCGCAACGCCTGCAGCAACAGCTGTGGTCCGACCTGGACCACAAGTACTTCAGTGGCGTTGATGTACTTCGTGAACTTGCCAGAACGCGTGGCGATGGCAAACGCGCGGTCATGCCCGTCGTGTTCACCAGTTCGCTGACGCAGAGTGCTGGCACTCCGGAGAGCACCAAGCTCGCAGACCGTCTCCGAGATTTCGTCGCCGGCGACGAATATGGCTCGTCGCAGACGTCGCAGGTCTGGATCGATCACGTGGTCGCGGAAACCGATGGCCAACTGATCATGACCTGGGAGTCGGTGGATGAGTTGTTCGAGCCTGGCGTGCTCGACGCCATGTTCGCCTTCTATCGCGACGCCGTGCAGCACATCGCCGCTCAGAATCTTGCCGGTCTGCATCGCAACGCTTGCGTGCTGCCAGAAATCCAGCAACAGCGCCGCAACGCGGCGAACGCGACTGAAGCCCCGATTACAGACCAACTGCTGCATGCGCTGGTCCGTGAACAGGCGACGCGGTCGCCAGATCGAATCGCGGTCATTGCGCCTGAAGGACAATGGCGGTACCGGGAAATTTGGAATGCCGCGAGCACCTTGGCCGCCCAACTTCGCGCCGAAGGCGCGGAACCGAATCAACTGATCGCGGTGCTGATGCACAAGGGTTGGGAGCAGATCGTTGCCTGTCTCGCAATTCAGCAGGCTGGCGCGGCCTACCTGCCGATCGACGGCAATTTGCCCGCGGCCAGACGCGAGCAAATCCTGGTCAGCGCAGAGGTCAAGACCGTGCTGACGCAGCCCGCGCTGCTCGCGGATCGGACGGGCGATGATGGCCGGCGCTGGCTCGCGATCGAGTCGTCGCTGTTGCAAGCTGCCGAACCTGTTGCGATGGCCGACGTGCAGCAACCGGACGATTTGGCTTATGTCATCTTCACTTCCGGCTCCACCGGCACCCCAAAGGGCGTGATGATCGATCATCGCGGGGCGGTCAACACCATTCTCGATATCAATCGCCGTTGGCAGGTGGGCACAGAGGACCGCGTTCTGGCGCTGTCGGCCTTGAGTTTCGATCTGTCCGTCTATGACTTGTTCGGGTTGCTCGCCGTGGGTGGCGCGCTGGTATTGCCTGGTGCCGACCAAGGTCGCGATCCGGATGCCTGGTCTGAGCTCATGTTCCGCCACGAGATCACGATCTTCAATGCGGTGCCGGCGCTGATGCAGCTACTGCTCGAAACCGATGCGAACCGTGAGTTACCGCCGTCACTTCGTCTCGTGATGTTGAGTGGCGATTGGATTCCGGTGGACCTGCCAGCCCGGATTCGGCGTGCGGCAACACATTCGAATTTCGAACTCGTGAGTCTGGGTGGCGCGACGGAGGCATCGATCTGGTCGAACTACCACCAGATCGTAACGGTTGATCCGTCGTGGAAGAGCATCCCGTACGGCCGCCCGTTGACCAACCAGTGGTTCCATGTTTTGGACCGGGATCTCCAACATTGTCCAGACTGGGTTGCTGGCGATCTGTATATCGGCGGCATTGGGCTCGCGAAAGGCTACTGGCGCGATCCGGCCAAGACTGCGGAGAGTTTCATCCGCCACCCGTTGACCAATGAACGCCTGTACCGCACCGGCGACATGGGTCGCTATCGGGATGATGGCGAGATCGAGTTTCTGGGGCGCCGCGACTCGCAAGTCAAGATCCAAGGGTTCCGCGTCGAGCTCGGCGAGATCGAAAGTCTTCTTGATCGGCACCCAGCGGTGTCCAAGAGTACGGCGAATGTGTTTTCGCTGGGCTCGCATGGCAACAGCATCGTGGCCTACGTGGTCCCAGCGACAACCGGTTCTGATGCGACGCTGCCTGGCGTGATTTTGGATCAAGCTGAGCGCACGGCCTTTACGCTGTCTGCGCGGAGCATCAGAACCGACCTGATGCGCGCGCCAAGAATCCTGTTGCGCCAGCCAGAATCAGTCTACGCGGCAGGCGGACACGCACCGCACACGGCGTTCCAGGATGGCGAGGCACAGGCACTCGGGCTCCTGCTCGGCGCCCTGGTGCGCTTCCCCGTTCCGGGCAGCGCTCTGGGCAAGCACTACTATCCTTCGGCCGGTAGTCTTTACCCTGTCCAGGCTTATGTGGCCTGGGGCGACTCCCACCCGGGTCTACCGGCTGGGGTCTACTACTACCATCCGCTCGAACACACCCTGTTTCGAGTCGGCGACGCGCCGGCAGGACTGCCGTTGACGATCAGCCTGGTCGCGGAACACGCCGCGATCGCGCCTTTGTATGGCGCATCGGCAGCGTCGTTTTGCGAACTTGAGGCAGGCTATGTGCAGGAGTTGCTGACGGCGCATGGCAACGCGTTCGACTGGCAATGTCAGGTGCTGGATTGCGCAGTGCCGAACGATGGTTGGCTGGCCCTGACCACTTCACAGCGATGCGTGCTGCAAGCCGAATGGCGGCAGCAGCCGCGAGCGGATCAGCCCGCTGTCCCAACTATTCTGAGCATGTTCGCGCGCCAGAGCTTTCGGGAGTTTCACGGCGACGCTGCCAATCTCGAACAGCTGCCTCGTCTGCTCACCGAATGTGTGCCGGATGGCCAACTCTTTGTGCATGAAAAAACCGCAGAGGGCGGTCGTCTGAGTCGGCTTGGTCCCGAGGGCTTGATGCTGGTGGCCGAACTCGACTCCGACGAGGCGCCACGTTTCGAAGGGCTCAACCAGGACATTGCGGAGCAGGCAGCGTTCACGCTGCTGTTCACCGGTCAACGCGAATCAGTCGCCGCCGACCATATTGCGGTCGGACAATGCGCGCAGCGCCTGATGAGCAGCGCACCATCGCGCGGCCTCGGCCTCTGTCCGATCGGCAGCGTCGATGCGCGGGCACTATTTGCCGCCGCCGGCATTGCCGAGACAGAGCACGTGGTGCACGTGCTGTTGGGCGGCAGCATTGCGCCCCAACAGACCGAGGCATGGACGCCTTACCACGCGAGCAAGCCGGTCCCGACCCTGCCGCAACAACTCCGCCAATATCTGGCGGCGCATCTACCTGCCTACATGGTGCCGGCGCACATTACGCTGCTGGACGCCATTCCGCTCTCAAGCAATGGGAAGGTGGATCGCAAAGCGTTGCCGCAACCCGAGTTGAGCCAGCCCGTTGCACGCAGCCGCAAACAACCGAGCACCGCGATGGAGCACACCATGGCGCAAATCTGGTGCGAGGTGTTGGGTGTATCCGAGGTAGGCGTACACGACAACTTCTTCGAGGTCGGTGGCAATTCCATCCTCCTGATCCAGGTTCATCGGAAGCTGCAGGATGCACTGTCCATCACGCTGCCGATTGTGTCGTTGTTCCGGCACTCGGATATCGCCAGTCTGACCGAGCATTTAAAGCACCAGGCTTCGGCCACACCGGCATCGACTGAAGATTTGGACGACGCACGTGCACAGGCATTGCGGCAACGCGCCGCCTTGGCCAAGAAGCGCGAGCGGACGCTGCCGAAACCTGCCCCCACCCAAAATAGCTCCAACTCCTGAAGAACCATAGCTCGAACCCCGAGCCCAGCGGCGACCGTGTGACAACACACAGGGGAGCCTCTTTGTCGAACAACTGCGAGAACGCAAGAATGGAAAGTGCACGCCACAGCGATGAAGTCCTGCAATCAGTCGCCATCATTGGCATGGCCGGACGGTTTCCAGGCGCCGAGACCATTGCTGATTTTTGGCAAAACATCGCCAATGGCATTGAGTCTGTGGAGGATCTGGATGAGGACACGCTGCGTGCACTCGGGGTCGACGCGACGACCCTGGCCGACCCACGCTACGTTCGTCGTGGCAGCCGCTTGCGCAACGTTCGCGGCTTTGATGCGGCGTTCTTTGAAATTGCGCCGCGTGAGGCCGAGATTATCGACCCGCAGCATCGCCTGCTGTTGGAATGCGCCTACGAGGCCATTGAACACGCCGGCTACAATCCGTTCGGCTTGCGCGGCAGCGTTGGGGTTTACGCCGGCGTCGCCCTGAGCGACTACCTCCTGGCCAACGCCGTGACCCAACCGGATTTTCTGGCCAGTGTCGACGGCATGCAGTTGCTCGTGGGTTCGGACAAGAGCTACGCGTGTACCCGCATCTCGCACAAGCTCAATTTGCAAGGTCCGAGTGTCGCAGTCGATACCGCGTGCTCGACCTCTTTGGTGGCAGTCCATATGGCCGCCAAGGCGTTGCTTTCTTACGAGTGCGATATGGCGCTCGCTGGCGGCGCCAAGGTTGCGGTGCCGCATGGTGCAGGCTATGTCCATCAACCCGGCAGCATTCTCGCTCCCGACGGATCGTGCCGGCCGTTTGATGCCAGCGCGGGTGGCACCGTGCACGGCAGTGGCGTCGGCATGGTACTGCTCAAACGCCTCGCCGACGCATTGGATGACGGCGACACCATTCATGCCGTCATTCGAGGGTCTGCGATCAATAACGACGGCGATCGCAAGATCGGGTTCACCGCGCCGAGCATCCAGGGACAAGCCCGCGTGGTGGCACAGGCCCTGGCAATGGCCGACGTGGACCCGAACAGTGTTGCCTATATCGAAGCACATGGTACCGGCACCAGTCTTGGCGACCCCATCGAGATCGCCGCGCTGACCGAGGCGTTTGTTCAAGGCGACTTCAGCAAGTCGACGCGCATCGCAATTGGCTCGCTGAAAGGCAACATTGGCCACTTGGACGTTGCGGCTGGCATCGCGAGTCTCATCAAGACGACTTTGGCGCTGAAGCATGAAAGCATGCCACCGAGTGTTGGATATCGGCGACCGAACCCCGAGATCGACTTCGCGGCCACGCCCTTTTTTGTCAATCAGACACTTAGCAACTGGCCTGAGTCCAAACCACGCCGAGCCGGCGTCAGTTCCTTCGGCATCGGTGGCACCAACGCTCATGTTGTCCTGGAGCAGGCACCAGAGCTGACGCGCGCCAAGGATCAAGGCGATCGGCCGTGGCATCTGCTGCGCCTTTCGGCCAAAACGCCAGAGGCTCTGGAGGCTTCGCGCCACCGATACATTGAGTTCCTGACTCAGGTGGCCAGCGACGCCACGCCCTCGGTACCGTTCGCCGATATTGCCTATACGGCCAATGTCGGACGTGCTGAATTTCCGCACCGTTTGACCGTGTTGGCGCGCTGTGCAGCCGAGGCCGCAGGCGCTCTGGCCGACGCGGAGAGTCCGCTGCGGCGACAAGGCGTCTGCAACCAATCCTTCGCCGGTCGAACCGCCTTCCTGTTCTCGGGACAGGGCGCGCAATATCTGGGCATGGGCAAAGTGCTCTATGACACGCATCCGCCATTCCGAAAGCGGCTCGATGCACTGGCCGTCATGATGGCCGACCATTTGCCCGTCCGCCTTACCGACTTACTGTTTGGCGACGATCGCGCCACGCTGGACGACACCACCTATACGCAGCCCGCCTTGTTCTCGCTGCAGATGGCCTTGGCGGAAACCTGGCGGGATGATTTCTCCGTACGCGCCGATTTTGTGATCGGTCACAGCGTCGGCGAAATCGCGGCCGCATGCTTTGCCGGTCTGTTCTCCAAAGCCGACGGCATGCGCCTGATTTGCGCACGCGCGCGCGCCATGGCTGCAACAGCGCCTGGAGCCATGCTGTCGCTGCCCATCACACCCGAAGCGGCGAGGCAACTTGTCGCCGAGACCGACCCAGGGCTCAGCGTCGCGGCCATCAATGGCCCGCGAAGCACGGTCGTTTCTGGTTCCATTGCAGCGATTGCAAACCTGCGCCAGCATCTGGAGCAAACCGGCACCCCGTTCGTGGCACTGCCGATGAACCGCGGCTTCCACTCGGCGCTGATCGACGCCGCGTTGCCAGCATTTCGCGACGCGCTGGCGGGCATCGCGTTCCTGGAACCCAAGCTGCCAATCGTCGCGAACGTCAGCGGCCAATTCGAGAGCGCGCGCATGCGTTCGGTCGACTACTGGCTGGCGCAGGCGCGCGAACCGGTACAGTTCGACCAAGGCATGCAGCGGCTGTTCGAACAAGGCGCGACCGCATTCATTGAGATTGGACCCAAAGCCACTCTGATCAAATTGGCGCGCACGATGTCCAGACCGACATCGCCGGACCGACCCGAGCCACTGTGGCTCGCGAGCTTCGATCAGCATGGCACTGACTGGCAGACGCTACTTGCCAGCATCGCCGCGCTGCACATTCAAGGTGTAGCGATTGACTGGCAGCATTTTGACGCGCCCTATTTGCGCCGCCGTGCGAGCCTGCCCACGTACCCGTTTCAACACCGTGATTTTTGGTGTTTACCCGATGTCGTCGCGATGCCAAAGGGTTCAATCAAACCCCAGAGCGCGGTCGCGACCACCAGTAGTCACGATGACGCCAATCCGGTTGGTTCCGAGATCAACGTGGAGGCCAAGCAGATACCGGCCGAAACGAACCCCCTGCTGCAGCGCGTCGGCGCAATCTGGGCTGACTTGCTCGGAGTCGCGCAAGTAGCAGGCAAGGACGACTTCTTTGCACTAGGCGGGCACTCCCTTCTGGTCGTGCAGATGATTGCGCAGATCGAGCGCGAGTTGGGTATTGCTGTGCCGATCCATGCGGTCGTGCAAAATCCCAAGTTGACCGAATTCGCGACGACGCTCGAACACTTGGCGCAAGGTGGCGTGGCGCCGGAAGTGCTGCCAGTTGTCGAAGCCGACCCCAGCAATGCATTCGAACCGTTTCCGCTGGTCGATCTGCAACAAGCGTTTTTCCTGGGGCGCTCGAACGAGTTCGGTCTTGGTGGCGTCTCCACGCATCTCTACTTCGAACTCACGCCGCCAGCATTCGACCCAGAACGCTTCGAACGCGCCTGGCGCGAACTGATCGCGCGTCACCCCATGTTGCGCGCGGTGATTCTGGACGAAAACGAACAGCGGGTGCTCCCCGACGTTCCGGCCTACATCGTGCAACGCTACGACTACCGCGACAATCTCCCAGACCTCGCTCGGCATCTGACGCAGTTGCGGAACGACATGTCGCATCAAGTGCGCCCTGCCGATCAGTGGCCGCTGTTTGATGTGCGCATGACCCAGGAGAGCGACACGCGCTGGCGGGTGCACTTCAGTATCGACCTGCTGATGCTGGACGTCCGCAGCAACCAGATTCTCTTCCGCGACCTCGAATGGCTGTACCGTGGCCGCTACGATATGTTGCCGGACCTGCCCGTCTCGTATCGCGACTATGTGCTGGCTCGAAACGCCATGATTGGCGGCGAGCGCCAGCAGAAAGCGCGGGCCTATTGGCTCGAGCGCGCGCCGACGATGCCTCTGGCGCCGAACCTGCCGATGATCGCGAATCCGAGCGAGTTGCATCAGCCCAGCTTTTCGCGCCGGCTGAAGCTCATCGATCGACAACGCTGGCACCGCCTGCGCCGACGAGCGCAGGGCATCGGCGTGACGCCCTCTGCCTTGCTGATGACGGTTTACGGCCTGGTAATCGCCCGTTGGAGCAAGCGACCGGATTTCACCCTGAACGTCACGCTGTTCGATCGGCTGCCGCTGCATGCATGCGTCAACGAACTGGTGGGCGATTTCACCACACTGACCTTGATGAGCATGGACTACACGAGTGCCATGTCCATCAAGGATCGTGCGCGATTGGTGCAACGTCAGCTCTGGCGTGACGTCGAACACAGCGCATTCAGCGGTCTCGACGTGTTGCGCGAGCTCACGCGGCTGCACGGCAATGGCGAGCAGATCACCATGCCCGTGGTGTTCACGAGTGCCCTGCCATTGGACGCCGACCATGGTCAGCCCATGGACGGCCCGTCACTCTTTGACGGCATGGAAGATGGTCACGCGATCTCGCAGACACCGCAAGTCTGGATCGATCATGTGGCCTCTGAGGAAGACGGGCAATTGGTATTGAGCTGGGATGCCGTCGACGCGATTTTCCCGGCTGGGATGCTGGACGACATGTTCGGTGCCTATATCGACACGGTGACGGCACTGGCTGATGGCGACGAACTTTGGCTCGGCACGCACATCGATCTGCTTCCAGATCGACAACGCCAGGTCAGGACCGATGCGAACAGCACCACAATGCCATTCCCCGAAGTGTCGTTGGCGACGTTGATCCATCGTCACGCCGAGCAGGCGCCCGATGCCGTGGCGGTGCTGTCGCGCGAGCACTCGCTGAACTATCGCGAGTTGCTTGAACGGGCGTCGTATTTTGCGAATGAACTGGAGCGCCAGCAAGTCAAGCCCGATGAGCTGGTTGCGGTGCTGATGGAGAAAGGTTGGCAGCAAGTGGTCGCAGCGCTCGCCATTCAGATGGCAGGCGCTGCCTACATGCCCATTGACGCACACCAGCCAAAGGATCGTCGACAGCAGCTGATCGACCTCGGACATCCGAGAATTGCCCTGACGCAGCCACGCTTTGCCGCGCTGGCCGACGAGCATCCGGAACTGATGGTCCATGTCGTCACCACGGATCCGACAGAGCGCGCCGCGATCCGACCGCCATCGATCCGGTCCAACCGCGACCTCGGATGCGTGCTGTTCACGTCAGGGTCTACGGGCGTTCCGAAGGGAGTGATGATTGAGCATCATGCGGCCGCGAACACGATGGTCGATGCGATCACGCGCTTCGGCGTGACCGCATCCGATCGCGCTCTGGCAGTGTCGTCGCTCAACTTCGATCTGTCAGTCTTCGACCTCTTTGCGATGCTCGCCGCTGGCGCCGCGTTGGTCATACCGCCCCATGACACGTTGAAAGACCCTGCTGCCCTGACCGCACTCGCGCGCGAATTCGACGTGTCGATCATCAACACGGTGCCAGCACTGATCGACATGATGGTTGATCACTTAGAAGTGTCCAGCAGTGCCATGCCAGCTGCGCTCCGGCTGATCATGATGGGTGGTGACTTCATCCCGGTCACATTGCCCAATCGAATCTGGAACCTCGCACCGACCATGCAGATCCAGAGCATGGGTGGACCGACCGAAACGGCGACGTACTCGATCGTGTATCCGGTCACGCACGTTGATCTCGCTTGGCCGTCCATCCCCTATGGCAAGCCCATGCACAACCGGACATGCCATGTCCTGGACACGAATCTCGACGACAAGCCTGAATGGGTGCCTGGTGAGATCTGGATCGGCAGCGATACCGGCAATGCGCGTGGGTACTGGCAGGATTCCGAGCGAACGGCAGCGAGCTTTGTTCGCCATCCGCGATCCGGCGAGATGATGTTCCGGACCGGGGACCTTGGCCGGTATCTCCCGGATGGCAATATTCAGATCCTGGGGCGCTGCGATTTTCAGGTCAAGGTCAACGGCTATCGCGTGGAGCTCGGCGAGATTGAAGCGCTCCTCGGCCGCGACCCCGCAATCCGCCGGGCAGTGGTTGCGGCCAAAGAAGTGCACGCGGGCCAAAAGCAGGTCGTTGCCTATCTCCAGTTTCAAGACGAAGCAGACGACGGCACGATCACAGCCCGCATCGCCGAACTGAAGCAGCGATGTCAGGCGGCGCTGCCCGATTACATGGTGCCTGCGTACTTCGTCGTACTGCCGACCATGCCACTCAGCCCGAACGGCAAGATCGATCGCAATGCGCTCCCAATGCCAGCCGCAGAGTCGAGCGTCGCCACTCACGGTGACGATCGCGTTGCCCCGCGTACACCGCTGGAACACCAAATCGCCGAGATCTGGCGCTCGGTGTTGGGCCTATGCGACCTCGGCGTTCACGACAACTTCCTGGAACTCGGCGGCCACTCGCTGATGGCCGCGCGTACCGCAACCCGGCTGCGCGAGGCCCTATCGGTTCCGGTGGCAATCCGGATGCTCTTTGAGCACCCAACGGTCGCGACGCTTGCCAATGCCATTTCGGCCCTTCGGCCAGAGCACAGCCTGCCCGCAATCACGCGACAGGAGGCGGGCACTGGTGAGGTCGCGCTTTCGTACGCGCAGCAGCGGCTTTGGTTCATCGATCGTTTTGAGCACACCACGAACGGGTATGCAGCGGCCTACAACATGCCACTCGTACTCGACTTGCAAGGCGTGGTCGACGATGTCGCGATGCAGCGTGCACTGACGGGCCTCCTCGCCCGTCATGAGGTCCTGCGCACCGCGATTGTCGAGGTTGGCGGCAAGCCGGTCGCGCAAGTCCTCGAGGCGCCAGAACTCCCTTGGCGCGCACTGCACCTGCCCACGGGCGAACTCCCCCAATCTTGGGTGAACAACGTTGTTTCGGCTGAAATGAACACCCCGTTCGATTTGGCTGAAGCGCCGTTGATCCGTGGTGTCCTGCTGCACACCAGTGCCACGACGCACACCCTGATCATCGGCATGCACCACATCGTGACCGATGCCTGGTCGGCTGGGCTGATGCTTGCCGAACTGCAGTCCTTGTACCGTGCCGCGTGCCAGCAAGTGGCCCCGACGTTGCCCGCCTTGGGCACTCAATATGCCGACTACGCCCGCTGGCAGAAGCACGTCTGGGATCAGGGCTTGATGCAGGCCCACGAAACCTATTGGCTCACGGAGTTGGCCCAGTTGCCGGCCCCTTTGCAGTTGACCACCGACGCGCCAAGGCAAGCGACCAAGAGCTACGCTGGCGAAGCCATTCCTTTCAGCGTGGATGCGGCGCTGAGCGAGGACATTCAGCGCTTCGCCACCAATGAGGGCGCGACGCCATTTATGGTGTTTCTGAGCGCCTTCGCGTTGCTGCTGAATCGCTATGCCGGCGCTGATGACATCCTGATTGGCACCGACGCGGCCAATCGCTTTCCACAAGAAACGGAGTCCATGCTCGGCTTCTTCATCAATCAATTGGTGATTCGGACCGGTATCGATCGCAACGGCAACACGCAGCAATTGCTGCGCACGGTGCGGGACAAGACGCTCGGTGCGTACGAACATGAAGCGATGCCATTCGACCGTTTGGTGGACCGATTGCAACTCGCGCGTGACCCAGCGACGACACCGCTGTTTCAGGTCAAACTGAACATGTTGTCCGTCGCGGATACCGAACTCGACTTCGAGGGCCTGACCACCAGTCCGCGTCCCCATGAGTTCAATACGGTCCAATACGACCTAGTCCTGACGCTGAAACCAGACGGATCGCAATTCCTCGGCACCCTCCAATACCGTTCGGCGCTCTTCGCACGTCCGCGCATGGAAGCTGCCGTGACGCATCTCCTGCAACTGTTGCGCGCCATGCTGGCCGCGCCGACCAAGCGCCTCGGTGCACTCGACTATCTGACCGCCGAAGCGCACCACAACCTGCTCGCGTCCTATCCGCCCACGCAGACCTACGCACAAGCGCTGAGCATCGATCAACGGGTCAGCCAGATCGCGTCAACACAACCAGCCAGCATGGCGCTCTCGGGCGCCGGCCTGCTGACCTACGGCGAACTGGATCGCCAAAGCAACGACCTCGCGGCGTGGCTCAGTCAGCGCGTCGACGTCGGCCAGCGCGTGGCGCTCTATCTCGACGTTGGCGTCCAGCAAGTCGTTGCAATCCTGGCCGTGCTGAAAGCGGGCGCAGCCTACGTGCCACTCGACCCGCACGCGCCCGCCGAACGCATACAGATGATCTTGGATGACTGCACGCCGGCCCTGGTATTGAGTGATCAATCAACGCTGACTGAGCATCCGTTGCCGGGTCTCGAGTCAGCAGTGATGCTGGACGCGTTGCATGCCGAGCCTGCACCACTCTTTCAGTCGCGGGCATTTCCTGAGCTTCCGGCTTACGTCATCTACACGTCCGGCACTACCGGTAAGCCAAATGGCGTAGTCATCACGCATGCGCACGTTGGTCGCTTGCTCGACGCCTGTCAGGACGCGTTCCAGTTCAGTGCCAACGACGTCTGGACGCTGTTCCACTCGTACGTGTTCGACTTCACCGTCTGGGAGCTCTGGGGATCGCTTTGCTATGGCGGGCGGCTTGTGGTCGTGCCGTATTGGATCCGGCGCGCGCCGCAGGACTTCTGGAATCTGCTGATCGACGAACAGGTCACGGTGTTGAATCAGACGCCGTCAGCGTTCCGACAGCTGGTTCGCGCCGCCACGAGTGACGACGCGCCACGCAATCACGCGCTCCGGTGGGTCATCTTCGGTGGCGAGGCGCTGGAGTTGCAGAGTCTGCGGCCGTGGTACGACCGGTTTGGTGACGCCGCACCGCGTCTCGTCAACATGTACGGCATCACTGAAACAACCGTGCACGTCACCCGGCGCAACTTGACAGTGGCCGATCTGAACGGTCGCGGCAGCGTGATCGGACCACCCATTCCGGACTTGGGGCTGTATCTCCTGGATTCCGAAATGCGCCCGGTTCCGGTTGGTGTCGATGGCGAGCTCTATGTTTCGGGCGCTGGCTTGGCACCTGGCTATCTTGCGCGCCCCGCCTTGACTGCCCAGCGATTTGTCCCGAATCCGTTTGCGACCGCTCCAGGCGCACGCCTTTACCGTACGGGCGACATCGCGCGGCGAACCATTGATGGCGAGCTCGAATACGTCGGGCGCATCGACCATCAAATCAAGATTCGTGGCCATCGCGTGGAGTTGGGTGAGATCGAGTTCCATCTTGCGCGCCACCCCGATTTGGCCGAGGTGCTGGTACTCGGACACATGGATGGCCACGGCCACGTTCAGTTGATTGCTTATGTCGTTGCCAAGGCAAACGCCAGCATGGATATTGCCGACCTGCGATCGTGGCTCAAGGACCGTGTCCCCGCCTACATGGTGCCCAGCGCTTTTGTATTGTTGCCAGCGTTCCCGCTGACCATCAATGGCAAGATCGACCGGCGTGCCTTGCCAGCCCCCGATCTCGAACTACAGGGACGCGCGGAATACGTCGCACCCAGTACCGACAACCAGATTCGGCTCGCTAGCGTTCTGTCAGCGCTCCTCGAACGCCACCAAGTCGGACTCGACGACAACTTCTTCGAGATGGGCGGACATTCGTTGCTTGCAACCCAACTCGTGGCCCACATTGCACACGAATTTGGGGTCAATCTGGCCCTGCGCACAGTCTTTGAGCAACCAACCGCTCGTGGTCTGACGACCCAGATCGAGTCCGCGTTGTTGATGAAACGCATGAGCGACCCGTTGCCAACAGATCGCATTGAAGATTCCGAAGAGGAGTTCCTGCTGTGAATCTTGATCAGACCATCGCGCACTGTGCCAGACTGGGTGTTCGACTCGCCTTGACGGACGACGGCAAGCTTCGCGTCAATGCGCCCTCGGGGGTCCTGGATGACGCGTTGCGCGCAACACTTGGCCGCCACAAGGATGCCATCACCGAGACGTTGCTCCGCCAGCGCGCACTCGCTGCGCCAACCCGGGCGGACAAGGCTGAACGGTATCCACTCTCGCATGCCCAGCGCCGTCTTTGGATTCTGGATCGCATCGAACCCGGCAGCAGCGCCTACCTCATTCCAAGCGCGATGCCGCTGCCAAGCGACATCGATGTCGAGACGCTGTTTGCGGCCATTCGAGCCATCGCCCGAAGACACGAAAGCCTGCGCACGACGTTCTGTCAGGTCGACGGGGTGCCCTACCAGGTCGTTCATGACCAGCCGTTGCTGGATCTCGCCTGCACCACCCTGCCCAATTCGGCCGCACCCACTGAATCACCCGAGTCCGTGCTCACAGAGGCGCTGGCAGCGCAAATGCAGTCGGGCTTCGACCTGGAGCGCGGGCCGCTCTTTCGGGCACGCGTCATTGATGTCGGCGCCGGTCAGCGAGTCCTGTTTCTGGCGATGCATCACATCATTGGAGACGGTTGGTCCAACTCGATCTTTCTGAATGAGCTGCACCAGCACTATGCCGCGATTCGCGCGGGCCAGACCGCTGCCGATCTGCCGCCGTTGGGTCTGCAGTATGTCGACTATGCAACGTGGCAATCGAGCCGTCTCGACGGCCCGAATCTGCAGCGACTGCTCGACTATTGGCGACCGCAGCTGCAAGCGGCACCGATGCTGCAACTGCCGACCGATCGACCACGATTGCACCATCCGACCGCACCCGGCGGACTGCTGCAACATCACTTCCCGGCTGATCAGACGGCGGCGCTGCAGCGGCTCGCCAAGCAACGCGGAACAACCCTGTTCACCGTGTTGCTCAGCGCCTTCTACGTCCTGTTGAATCGCCTCTCCGGGCAGCATGATCTGGTCATCGGCACCGACGTCGCGAATCGCACGCGCCGGGAGTGGGAGCCGCTGATCGGCTTTTTCGTCAACCAGTTGGTGCTGCGAGCCGATCTCTCTGGTGCCCCCACTTTTGCCGAGCTCGTAACGCGCGTTCACGGGCTCACTCAAGATGCCTACGCGCACCAGGACATGCCGTTCAACGTACTGGTCGAGCATTTGGTGCAGGCGCGCGACGCGAGCGTGTCGCCGTTCTTCCAAGTGAAGTTCATCATGCAGAACACGCCGGGCGCCACAGCGACCGATTCCGCCGCCAACATCACCCTGCCGGAACGCACCGCGAAGTTTGATATGACCTGGTCCATGAGCGAGGACGCGCAGGGCCTCATGCTCGATTTGGAGTATGCGTGCAATCTGTTCGATCGAACGACTTTTGAGCGCTGGTTGGGACACTACTCCGAACTCCTCGCGCAAGTGATCGCTGCACCGGATGCATCGATTCGCACCTATCTTTTGGATCCCGCAGGTCAGCAGGTACAGATTGAGCGGGCGCGGCGCGTCACCCAGTTTCCTGCCGAAAGCGAGACGATCGGGCGCTATGTCGAGCATTGGGCGGCGCATTCGCCCGCGGCGATTGCGGTCCAGTCGGGTTCAGCTTCGATCAGCTATGGCGCCCTGAATGAAGCCGCCAATCGCTTGGCGCGACACTTGCGCGACTGGGGCGTGGATCTGGAAACCCCCGTCGGCGTCTGCATGGATGCCTCGATCGACTACGTGGTGGCCGTGACCGCAATCAGCAAGGCTGGGGGCGTGTTGGTGGCTATGGACCCCGCCTATCCGGAGCAACGACTGGCGCAGATTCTGGACGCAGCGGCAATGCAGGTTTTGCTGTGCCAGAGTCAACATCTCGACCGACTTCCCGCGTATCAGCTCAATTTTCTCGGCGTCATCAAGACCGACACCGACGCATCCGAGTGGTCAACGCAGTCCGCCGAAAACCTGTGCTTGCCAACCCATCCCGACCAGCTCGCATATCTGATTTTTACGTCTGGAACCACGGGCAAGCCAAAGGGCGTCATGGTTGCGGCCAGCGGGATCGGCAATTTGGCACGCGCCCAAGCGAAGACCTTTTCAGTAGATGCCACCAGCCGCGTCCTGCAGTTTGCGTCGATCAGCTTTGACGCATCGATCTGGGAGTTGTTGATGGCGCTCGCGCAAGGCGCAACGCTGGTCGCAGAACCGCGGCCGACGCTGATGCCAGGCGCTGATCTGGCGCGTGCGTTGGCCCAGCACCGAATCACCCATGTCACGCTGCCACCGACGGCGCTGTCCGTGATGTCTCCGACTGCCGGAGCATCCTTGGCAGCGTTAGTCTTGGCCGGTGAGGCCTGTCACGACGAGCACGTCCGTCCTTGGGCGCGCATCACGAAGTCCTACAACGCTTATGGGCCGAGCGAGACGACGGTTTGCGCCAGCGTCGAGTCCTATGCGATCGATCGCGGTGGGTTTGCCGGCTCAATCGGTCATGCGATCGATGGCTGCGGGCTCTATGTGGTTGATGCGAGTGGCAACTTGGCGTTGCCATTGGCGGCGGGCGAACTGTGGATCACTGGTCCGGCCGTTGGTCGCGGCTATTGGAACGATCCGGCGCAAACCGCGCTTCGATTCGTGCCCGACCCCTTTTCCGACATCGCCGGTGCGCGCGCGTACCGCAGCGGAGATTCGGCACGGACACAGCGTGACCACCGCGTCGAGTTCCTTGGTCGTCTCGACAATCAGGTCAAGATTCGCGGCCACCGCATCGAACTCAGCGAGATTGAACGTGCGTTGCTCGGCCAGACTGGCATCAGCGCGGCAGTCGTCATCGCCAACGGCAATCCGGCCGAATTGCATGCCTATGTCGTCACCACGAGCGGCCTTCTGGCCGATGAGCCGAGTTTGAAGAAGTCCCTGCGACTCGCAGTCCCGGAATACATGATTCCGCGCACGGTAACCACGGTGCCGCGTATCCCCACCACGGCCAATGGCAAGCTCGATATGGCCGCACTGCCTACACCCCACCGCGAACGCAGCCACGACGCCGGTATGGCGGACAGGTCACCGCAACAAGCGCTGATCGCTGGAATCTGGTGTGAGGTGTTGGACATTGATGCGGTCGGGATCGATGACAATTTCTTCGATGTCGGCGGTCACTCCTTGCTGCTGATTCAGGTGCAGGACCGCATGCAACAGCGATGCGGCTTAGCCCTCTCGGTCGCTGACCTGTTCAAGTACCCAACCGTCCGTGATCTGGCCAATCTGCTCGCGCCGGATCCTGCTCTGGAAGCGGCGCCTCTGTCCGATGACCGAATCGCCCGCAGACAGATGGCGAGTCGGGACCGTGCCGAGCGACGCCAAGCCCGCCCAGTCGGAGCACCGACATGAGTCACACCGACAATGCAATTGCCATCATCGGCATGTCCTGTCGATTCCCGGATGCCGATCACCCGCGCGAACTCTGGCAGAACCTGTGCGCGGGCCATGAATCCGTTCGCCTATTCACGGCCGACGAACTCCTTGCCGCCGGCGTCCCCCGCGAGCAGATTCGCGATCCCGCGTACATTCCAGCAGGCTGCGTGGTTCGCGACATCGACGCCTTTGATGCGGCGTTCTTTGGCTTTACCCCCCGCGAGGCCGAAATCCTCGACCCACAACAACGCCTATTGCTGGAGTGCGCCTATCACGCTCTCGAAGATGCGGGATACGCGCGCGTTGACCAGATCGGCGACGTGGGCGTGTACGTGGGCGTCTCATCCAGCAGCTACGCCCAGCAAGTGCTCGCAACGCGCCCTGATGTCATCGAGGCGATGGGCGTCATGGCGCTGACCATCGCCAACGACAAGGACTTCGCGGCGTCACAGATTGCATACCGCCTCGGCCTGACCGGACCGGCAATCAGCGTCGCGACGGCCTGCTCCACCTCGCTCGTCGCCATCCACACGGCTTGTACCGCCCTGCTGAATTTCGAGTGCGACGTGGCTTTGGCTGGCGGCGCGAGCATCAAGGCACAGCAAGTCGAGGGCTATCACTATCAGCAAGGTGGCATTTTGTCGGCCGATGGCCATTGCCGGCCGTTTGCCGCTGAAGCCAGTGGCACGATCAGCGGCAGTGGCGCCGGCATCGTCACGCTGAAACGGCTGGCTGATGCCGAGGCGGATGGCGACACAATCTACGCAGTCATCGCCGGATCGGCGGTGAACAACGATGGCGCTGACAAGCTCGGCTTCACGGCCCCCAGTGTCCGCGGCCAGGCACGCGCCATCAGAGAAGCCCTGGCAATCGCCCGCACCGACCCGGCAGAGATCGGCTATGTCGAGGCACATGGCACCGCCACCCCACTGGGCGATCCGGTGGAGATCGCGGCATTGACCGAAGCACACGGCAAGAATGCAGCATTGCCAGCCTGTGCGATCGGCTCGATCAAGAGCAATTTCGGGCATCTCGATGCCGCCGCAGGTGTTGCCGGACTGATCAAGACGGCATTGGCCGTGGCCAGCGGAACCATTCCGCCCAGCTTGCATTTCGCTACGCCGAATCCTCAGATCGGTCTTGAGCGCACACGCTTTTTTGTCGCCAATCAGACCCAGCATTGGCCGCTCTCTGGGGCTCGGTGCGCCGGTGTGAGTTCGTTCGGGATCGGCGGCACCAACGCTCATATCGTTTTGCGCGAGTGGGAGCCCGGCCAAACGGCCGCGTCGACTTCGCGACCCGCGCAGTTGATCGTCGCTTCAGCGAAAGATGCGGCAACGCTGACGCCGCTACAAGAAGCGCTCGACCAGGCCCTCACCGCCAGCGACCGGCCGATCCTCGCGGACGCGAGCTTTACGCTGATCGCTGGCCGTCCGGCTTATCGATTCCGGGCGGCGCGTGCATACGACTCCCAATCCAACCTCGCAACGGGCGACTGGATTCAGCGTGAGGCCAGAAGCGATCTGAAGGTCGCCTGGTTGTTCCCAGGTCAGGGCTCACAACATGTGCAAATGGCCCGGGATCTGTATCTCGAGGAGCCGGTGTTTCGAGACACGGTTCAGACGCTTTCAGCATGGGTTCGTCAGCACGCCGGCTGGGATCCGATCGCTTTGCTGTATCCAGACGAAGACGCCGACCAGCAACAAGCCGAGGCAGCGCTCAACAACACGCGCTATACGCAGATCGCATTGTTCATCGTCGAGTACGCCATGGCGCAGCTGTGGCGCTCGCTGCGCGGCGAGCCCGACCTCATGGTTGGTCACAGCCTCAGCGAGTATGTGGCCGCCTGTGTCGCTGGCGTTCTGGAAGTCGAGGACGCGCTGCACTTGTTGGATGCGCGCAGCCGCATGATTGCCAGCTTACCCAATGGCACCATGGCGAGCGTGCAGATCGACGCGCCGTCGCTACTCAGCCAGATGCTGACTGGCGTGGACCTCTGTGCCGAAAATGGCCCCGAGCATTGTGTGATTGGCGGCCCGACCGAGGCCGTCGCCGCCATGCTCGCACGCCTAGCCGGCAGCGGCATCGAAGGTCGCGTGCTCGACGTCTCGCACGCCTTTCACAGCGCCATGCTGGATCCGATCCTCGACGAATTCCGCGCATTGGTTGCGCGCACGCCAAGGCAAGCACCGAAGCGCCAGTATCTGTCGTCCACCACCGGACGTTTGGTGACCGAGGCAGAAGTCTTGGACCCCGATTATTGGGTGCGCCACCTGCGCGAAACGGTCGCATTCAGATCGGCCATGGAGACGATCCGCGGACTCCCCGACTCGTGGATGATCCTGGACCTGGGGCCATCCGGCACGGCCGCCTCGCTCGCGAGAGTCAACGGCGTCACGATGAACCGAGTCGTTCGTTGCTTGCCACGTGACGGCCATTCCGGCAGCGCCCGAGCCACTTGGTTGAATGCCGTTGGCAACGTTTGGGCGGCGGGCAAGGATCTGAATCTGGAAGCGCTGCACGCTGGCGAAACCCGGCGCAAAGTCCGCTTGCCTGGGTATGCGTTTGCGCGCACCAGACATTGGCTGGAACCGGGTGATGCCCAGCAATTGCCGCCTCCCCGCATGAACGCCGCGGCTCTGCCCCTGTTCACGTGCAACTGGAATCGCGATTCCAAGCCGGCGGCGACTGTGAAACCGGTCAGTCATCGACTCGTGTTCGGCGAGTCATTCGAAGCGGTTGCGGAGTGGCTGGATCACCGCGACCGTGCACGCATCACCCTGGTGCAAGCGGGCGATACCTTCGCCGGATTGAACGGTGCCTTCACCATTCGCCCGCAGGTGGCAGAAGACTACCAACGACTTTTCGCGGCGTTGGCCGTGGACGCCCCGCCTGTCGATCAGATTGTTTTTGCCTGGCCGCTGCAACACACGGCGGCATTCGTGCCCGGCTCGAACCTGCTCGCCATGCAATGTGCGCTCGCCCACTTGGTCGCGGCGCGCAAACGCGCTGCCGCATTGGCCCCAACCGACTTCGTCATGCTCGTTCGACGTGCATTTCAGGTCAGTGGCGATGACGTGATCAACCCAAGCCAACGTGCGCTGGCTGCAATGGTAACGGTGCTGGCACAAGAAGAGCCGGACTGGTCGTGTCGCGTCATCGACCTGGGTAATCAGGTCGATCCACGCGCGCTCCATGCTGCACTTGGCGGCCCGACCGATTCGCCGATCGTCCCCCTTGTCGCACTGCGCGGGCGCTTCCGCTTTGTTCCCACGTTCGCGCACGCTGAAGTCGCCGCGGCGACAGCCGAAACGGATTGGCACGGGAAAGTGGTGGTCATTACGGGCGGCGCCGGCCAGATCGGTTTGGCTCTTGCCGGCATCTGGGCCAACCGTGGTGCGCGTGTCGTCCTCACCGGGCGACGTGCCCTGACGCAATTGCCCACTGCGGTACAGGACCGGCTGACAGCGCTGCAGCGGCTGAATGATCGCGTGACGTATCACGGCGTCAACTTGTCCGATGTCGATGCGTTGGCGGCGCTTCTGCTCGACGTCAAGCACCGTTACGGGCACGTCGATCTGTTGATTCACGCCGCAGCGAACATGGACCACACTGGTCTCGGGTTATTGGCTTCTGCCGATGCCGAGAGTTTTGAACGCCACCACCTTGCCAAGATTGCCGGAACGGCAGCACTGGTATCGGCAACAGCCGCCGCGAACGTCGGCAGTGTCGTGCTGATGTCGTCACTCGCTGCGTGCCTCGGCGGCATCGGGATGTCTGCCTATGCCGCAGCCAATGCATTCATGGAAGCTTTGGTCGAGGGGCCGATGAGCGCGTCGCGCCCGGCACAATGGTATGCCATTGGCTGGGATGGTCTGAGTGCCGACCCGGCGGTGGCGGCGCCGTTCAGCAGCAAAGACGTCGCTAGCTTGATCGAACAGGTGCTCGGCACTGAGGCGCCAGGCGTCTACCAGGCTTCGCGTGAGGACATGGACTCTCGCTGGCGGCAGTGGGTGGATCGTGGCCTGGGCAAGACCCGCACGCCGACACCACCAAACGTCGATCGGTCAGGATACGTGGCGCCTGCAACCGACACTGAGCGCGTCATTGCAGCGGCGTTTGAGGAACTGATTGGAACCAAACCCGTCGGCGCCAAAGACGACTTCTTCGCACTGGGTGGCGATTCGTTGCTCGCCACACAGCTGTGCTCGCGGCTTCGAAAGCTATGTCAGGTGGATTTGCCGATCTCCGCCATTTTCGAGCACGCCGTGGTTGAGCGGCTTGCTGCGTACCTCATCAGTCTGCAAGCGACATCCGTGATTGGTGACGCGGAGGTCTTGGATCTGGTCCGCGAACTTGCGGATCTGGACGAATCTGCGCTCGAAGACCTGTTGAACGCGCAAGAAAAATCATGACCAGCGCGGGCCTCAACTGTTGCAGTTGGTCCGCACAAACGCCCAGTGCCCGGGCGCCCATGAATCATCGTGGCAAATGTCGCATTGAACACTGGCGCGCTGAATCGCCCCGCCTGCCTCTCGGCAGTCGCGGGCCAAGCGTGCCACGAACTATCAGGAACACCCCATGAGTACCTTGTCGGACCAAATTGCCAAACTCTCCCCTGAAAAGCGCGCTGCGCTGGAGAGAATTCTGAAGCAACGTGCTGCCACCCAGCAGCCTGTCGAGGTCGCACCGGCCATCTTGCCCGTGGCGCGAGATCGCGAGCACTTTCCCTTGTCATCGGCTGAGCAGCGCCTATGGTTCCTGGATCGCTTCTCCGATACGGGCGCCGCTTTCAATCTGCATGCCGGCCTCTTGCTTCGTGGCCCGCTCGATCAGCAAGCGTTGGCCAGCGCCGTGGATCGCCTGGTCGCCCGCCACGAGATTCTGCGCACGCGCTATGTGCTCAATGCGGGCGAACCCACGCGCCGAACCGACGGCAGCATCGTTCCAACGCTCCAGCAGCTCGACCTGAGCTCGTTACCGGAGCCCGAACAGCGCGCGCGACAGGATCAGCTGATCGTCGAGCATGCTAAACAACGATTCGATCTTGAGCAGGGCGGACTCTTCTCGGCAACCCTGTTGCAGCTCGCGTCAGAACATCACATTCTGCTGCTCGCGATGCATCACATTGTGTCGGATGCATGGTCGATGACCTTGATCCTCGATGAGCTTTGGGACAACTACGGCGCGATCTTGCAGGGAGCCCCGCCCGTCCCGCCGCCGTCCGTGCAGTATCTCGACTACGCCGTGTGGCAACAACAGGAGCTGCAAGGCGCACGCCTCGCGAAACAGTTGGACTACTGGCAGGACCAGTTGCGAGGCGCCCCCGATCTGATCGAACTGCCGACCGATCGGCCGCGCCCGGCTACGCAGACATTTGCCGGGCACGAATTGCAGTTCCGGATCTCTGACGACCTGCTGCAGCCGTTGAAGCGAATCGCGAGAGAGGCCAATGCCAGTCTCTTCATGGTGACGCTGTCGTGCTACGTCGCCTTGTTGCATCGATGGTCGGGCCAGGGCGACTTGGTGGTCGGGACCGATGTCGCCAATCGCAACTATGCCGAAACCGAATCGCTGATCGGCTTTCTGGTCAATCAGCTGGCCTTGCGCTTTCGCGTGGATCAGAGCACCACCTATCACGATCTGCTGGTACAGACGCGGGGCACTTGCCTTCAGGCATTTGCCAATCAGGACCTGCCGTTCAACCAGTTGGTTGAACGCCTGAACATGGCGCGCGATCTGAGTCGCACGCCGTTGTATCAGGTCAAGTTCATGCTGCAGAACACGGCCGCCGCACGCGAGGAAGACACGGCTCTACAAGCGACGTACCTGGAACAGATTCAGTCTACTTCGCAGTTCGATCTACTGCTGGCACTCGCCGAAACCAAGGCAGGAGGCATGTTGGGATCGCTGCGGTACCGCACCGACCTGTTCGATCAAGCAACGGCTGAACGCTTGGTAGCGCACTACCTGTCCATGCTTGAACAGATGGCGTTTGCGCCCACGCGCCCGCTGTCGGAGCTGACCTGGCTGTCGCCGCCCGAGCGCGCGCAGCTGGCCCACACGAACGACACGCGACGACGCATCGAGGCGCCCCTTCTGCCCGACTGGTTCGACGTCGCGGCGGTCAAGCATGCCACGCGCCCCGCTTTGACGTGCGCACAAACAACTTTGACGTATGCCGAGGTTCAGGATCGCGTGCACCGACTTGCCGCGCACCTTTTGGAACTGGGCGTGCAACCCGAACAACCGGTGGCGGTGTGCCTGGGTCGCGGCATTGACATGGTGATCGCCTTGCTCGCGGTGTTGCGCAGCGGTGCCTGCTATGTCCCGCTCGATCCAGAGTACGGGGCCGAACGCATTGCCTACATGCTGGCCGACTGTGGCGCGCGGATTGCGATCTGCGACGAACAGCAGGTCGCGTTGCCTGAGGCGATTACCACGCTGCCAATCAATGCCATCGCGTCGGCGCCAGTGAGTCGGGCCACTCGCTGGCCCGCGCTGCACCCTGAGCAAGTCGCCTATATCATCTACACCTCGGGATCCACCGGGCGACCCAAAGGCGTCGCCGTTCGCCATCAAGGCCTCTGCAATTTCCTGGTCAGCATGCAGGACAAGACCGGCCTGTCCGAGGACGATACGCTGCTGGCGGTCACAACCATTTCGTTCGATATCGCGGCGTTGGAGCTCTATCTGCCGCTGCTCTGCGGTGCTCGCGTTGTGGTAGCGACCCGTGAGGAAGTCGCTGACGGCCGAAAGCTGCTCGCCACGTCCCGAGCAGAAAAGGTCAGTGTGCTGCAGGCAACCCCGTCGACCTGGCGCATGGTGCTCCAGGCAGCGGCCGGTTCGGCTCTGCCGCTGCTCGGACTCTGCGGCGGCGAAGCACTCCCTCAGGAACTCGCTTTGCAACTGCTGGCGGCCGGCGTCCGCTTGATGAACGTTTATGGTCCTACTGAGACGACCATCTGGTCGGCCGCAGTCGAACTCAGCGACGCCAGCATTCGCGATGTGAGTAACGCGCCGTTGGGCGTGCCGTTGGCCAATACCACGCTACACGTCCTCAATGATCTCGGCCATCCTGTGCCAATCGGTGTGCCGGGTGAGCTCTGTATTGGTGGTGATGGACTCGCTCGTGGCTATTGCAACAATCCAGCGCAGACCGCAGCGGCGTTTTTGCCCGACCCGTATGCCGGTGCCTCCGGCGCCCGCTTGTATCGAACCGGCGATCTGGTCCGCTGGCTCGGCGATGGCCGGCTGAGCTTCTTGGGCAGACTCGACCACCAAGTCAAAGTGCGCGGCTATCGCATTGAGCTCGGCGAGATCGAGAGCGTCCTCGGGCAATTCCCGGCAATCGCATCAGCGGTGGTGGTGACGCGCCGTGATACCCAGGGATCGGCACAGTTGGTGGCATTTGTGCGACCGAGCGCCGAACCATTGGATGTGGACGCACTCCGACGGTTTGCCGGTCTGTACCTGCCGCCCTACATGGTGCCCGGCGAGATGCACAGGGTGGACGCGTTCCCGCTGACCATGAATGGCAAGATCGACCGAAAGGCGCTTGCGGCACTCGCCACGGCACAGGCACACAACGCTCAATCCGAGGCATCGATTGTTCCCGACGGCGAGCTGGCGTGTCAGGTCGCCGAGATCTGGCGATCCGTGCTGGGCCTGGCAACCGCCTATATGGACCAGGACTTCTTTCGCTGCGGCGGCCACTCACTGCTGGCGGTGCAACTGCTTGACCGAGTCGAGCGAGCGCTTAATGTGACGCTCGCATTGCCGGATCTGTTCAGGCGGCCAACGCTCGGGGCACTGGTTGACGACATCGCGCGACGTCGCGACTCGGCCGTTACCCAGGAAACGGTCACGGACATCGTGGTGCAATCCGATCCCGCGAGTGCTGATGCCCCATTCCCACTCACCAGTATTCAACAAGCGTATTGGCTCGGTCGGAGCGGCAGTTTCGAACTCGGCAATATCGCGACACAGAACTATTTGGAGATTGACATCGTCGATCTGGATCCAGCGCGGTTTGGCCACGCTTGGAATCAGCTGGTGTCGCGTCATGGCATGCTGCGCGCGGTGTTTGCCATTGATGGCTCGCAGCGCATCCTGCCCTCCCTACCGCTCTATCAGCCCAGACGTTACGACCTTCGCAACAATCCGGATGCGGAGTCCGTTTTGCTGAATTTGCGCCAGGAGATGAAGAGCCAGATTCTCCCTGCCGACGTGGGACCACTGTTTGATCTGCGCTTCAGCCAGATCGACGACACGCACTGGCGTGTGCACTTCTGCATCGACATGCTGATCTCCGACGTGGTCAGCAACCACATTCTGTTTGCCGAGCTTGGCCAGCTTTACCGCCAACCCGAATCCAGTCTGGCGCCGATTGCGATCAGCTTCCGCGATTACGTCCTGGCCGAGCAGGCGCTGCTCGCCTCGCCTCGATTCGAACGCGCCAAGCGCTACTGGTTGGACCGCCTGCCGACGTTTCCCAGCCGCCCCGATTTGCCCCTGGCCCGCGATCCCGCACGACTCGAACAGCAACAATTCTCGCGCCGCCGCCAAACGATTTCGGCCGCCCATTGGCAGGTTCTGAAACAGCGGGCGCAGAGCCTGCAAGTATCGCCTACTGGCTTCGTGTTGACGGCGTTCTCAGAAGTACTGGGCACCTGGAGCAAGGACCCGCGATTTGCCCTCAACCTCACGTTGTTCAATCGCTTGCCGTTGCATCGGGACGTCGAGTCCTTGGTCGGCGATTTCACGTCATCGCTGCTGCTCGCTTGCGAATACGTTCCCGAGCAACCTTTTGCCAGCCGCGCGAAAGCGCTGCAGCAGCGGCTCTGGCATGACCTGGAGCATAAGTTGTTCTCCGGTGTGGACATGATCCGCGAGCTCGCACGCGCGCGTGGAGGCAGTCATGGCGCAGCCATGCCCGTGGTGTTCACCAGCATTCTGGGCCTCGAAACGCCCGGTCAGGGCCATGAATCAGCGGCTGCTGAAGACGCCCAGGAAGGCTATAGCGCCTCGCAGACATCACAAGTCTGGCTGGACCACCAGGTTGCCGAGCAAAACGGCGGCTTGACCCTGGTCTGGGACGCGCTGGACGCCGTGTTTCCAGATGGCATGCTCGACGACATGTTTGCGGCGTATTCGGCCCGGCTGGTCCAGCTGGCCGAGCATTCCGATAGCTGGCAGGTGCCGCACAATCTCACGCCCCCGCACCAGATTGAGCGACGCGCTCGGATCAATGATGTGCCGTTCCTAAAGAGCAGCGAATGTCTCCACACGCTCATGGTGCACCAGGCACAGCTTCGACCAAACGATGTCGCGGTGCAGACGCCAACCTTTGCGGTGGACTATCACACGCTGGACCGCTGGAGCGACGCGCTGGCCTGCGCGCTGATACGCGCCGGCGCTGGTAAGGGAGACCTGATTGCGGTCCTGATGCACAAGGGCTGGGAGCAAATTGTTGCGGTGCTCGCAGTGATCAAGGCCGGCGCGGCCTACATGCCCGTCGATGCCGATCTGCCCGACCAGCGCAAGGCGCAAGTCATTGCCGAAGGTGGGGCGCGCATTGCCCTCGTGCAACCGGACACGGCATTTGCGCTGGACGGCTTGCATTGCCTGAGCCTTGACCCCAACGTGCTGGATGCGCTCCCAGCGGGAACGCCCTCTGCCCACGTCACGCCTGATGACATTGCCTACGTCATCTTCACGTCTGGATCAACGGGCAAACCCAAAGGCGTGGTGATTGGCCACCGCGGCGCCGTCAATACGGTCCTGGACATCAACGACCGCTTTGGCGTTCGGGCTGGCGACTCTGTGTTGGCACTGTCGTCGCTGAGTTTCGATCTCTCGGTCTACGACATCTTCGGCATTCTGGCGGTGGGCGGAACCATTGTGCTGCCGGAGTATGGTCGCCATGACAACGCCGCGCACTGGTGGGAATGCGTTGACCGCTTCCAGGTCACGGTCTGGAACACCGTCCCCGCGTTGATGCAGTTGCTCGTCGATCACTGCGAGCGGTTGCCTGAACCGGGTCTTGGCCCCATTCGCGTCGTGATGATGAGTGGCGACTGGATTCCAGTGTCACTCCCTGATCGCATTCGGGCACTGGCCGATGATGCCGCCGTCTACAGCCTGGGCGGCGCGACCGAAGCGTCCATCTGGTCCATCTACTACCCGGTGACCGAAGCGACCTCCGGTTGGCGCAGCGTGCCGTACGGTCGGCCTTTGGGCAACCAGTCCTTCCATGTGTTGGACAGCGCGATGCAGCCGCGACCAGAAGGAGTCACGGGGCCACTGTACATTGGTGGAATCGGACTGGCCAAAGGCTACTGGCGTGATCCGGTGCGAACCGCGTTGAGCTTTGTGCCTGGTAGCGATGGCGCCATGCTGTATCGAACGGGCGACTTGGGCCGCTACTTGCCCGACGGCAATATTGAGTTCCTGGGCCGCGAAGACGCGCAAGTCAAGGTTCAGGGCTATCGCATCGAACTCGGCGATATCGAAACGTCGTTGCAAAGTCACCCCGACATTGCCCAGGCAGCGGTGAACGCGATTGGCGACCACCAGGACAGCAAAACACTGGTCGCTTATGTCGTCGCCAAACAGCAGGTTGCTGGCAACGACGGCGGCGGTCGGATCCAGGATCCGAATGAACGAACGTTGTTCAAACTGGAGCAACGCGGTATCCGCCGGTTTGGCGATGGTCACCCGCGGATTACGATCACGACGCCGGCGCTGGACATGCTGATGCAAGGGCTCCGCGCGCACCGCATGGACGACCAGCCGCTACCGAAGTACCGCTACGCGTCGGCCGCAAGCCTTTACCCCGTGCAAGTCTACGTGAGCGTGCCGCCATCACTCAGTAGCACCTATGCACTCAACGCCGGAACGCACTACTACCACCCCATGGAACATCGCCTGATTCAACTGGACGATGACCTTGGCACGGATGCGCGCGCACCAGATTCGCTGACACTGCGCCTGATTGCCGATCTCGATGCGATCGAACCACTTTATGGCCAGGACGAATCCCGGCGATTCTGTCTCCTGGAGGCAGGCTATCTCGCTGCGGTCGTGCAAGACGCGGCGCAAGCGCACGGCGTGGTGTTGTCGGTCCGATGGTCGACCGAGCGAATCCACGCCGCCGCCCTGCCCCCGCGGGCCTTGCAGTTGGGCTCGATTGTGCTCGGCGTCGCCGACGTCGCCCCCATTGCATCGTCGTCGGCATCGCCAATCGAACCGACCGATCTCATTGCATTGCCGCCGCCCAAATCACTGGAGCCCGCAGATCACCTCCTGCAGCGCCAGAGTTTCCGACGCTTCGCTGACCGTGGTTGCAGCCTCGACCAAATCGCGGCCGTTCTGGCCATGGCACAGGTCGACCAGACCGACACACTGCTGCACGTTCAGCCCGGCCAAGCGTTGCCTTCAGGCTGGTACCGCTATTGGCCGGGCAAACACGCGCTGTCGCCGGAGCCGATCGCGCTGGATGGCGCGGCCTTGTTCAATGACGCGAATTCAAGCATCTATCGTCACGCAGGCTTCGCTGTATTGATGGTTGGCGAGCCATCAGACCGACAATTCGCGGCAGTCGGACAACGATCGCAGGCGCTGATGGAGCGCTGCTGGCGGCTGGACGTCGGCGTTTGCCCGGTAGGTGCCATTCAGGACCCAGCGGCCAGCGCGCTCACTGTTATTGGCGAACGCGAATTTCTGCACGGATTCATCGCTGGCGCGATCGATGCCGAGCAATGGCGCACCTGGGAACCCAATGCGACACCGAAGGCCACACTGACCGCCGAGGAATTGGCGGCGTATCTGGCGGCGCGACTCCCTGCCTATATGGTGCCCCGAGTCTTTGTTGGCCTCGACGCTTTGCCACTCTCGGCAAACGGCAAAGTCGATCGCAAGGCGCTACCGAAGCCCGACATGCAGCGTCCGTCGCAAGCGTTTGAGGCGCCGGTCACCGACACCGAGCGCCTGCTGGCGACGCTTTGGTGCCAATTGCTGAAGATCGACCAAGTTGGGCGGCACGACAGCTTTTTCGACTTGGGCGGCAATTCGCTGGTCGCAATGCAACTGGCCTCTCGCTTGCGAATCGACCATGGCATTGAGCTCAGCATCCGGGACGTGTTTGAGCATCCGGTTCTGAGCGCACTAGGCAGCATCGTTTCGGGCAGCCAGCCGGAACCAGGTGTGCCCGTCGTCGATGCGTTTGAGCGTTTACGCGCCGATTGGCTGGCGCAACACCCCGCCGGTGTTGATCATGCCTGGTATCCCCTCAGCCTCGCCCAGCAGCAGTTGTTCGCGCATCAACAACTCGATGCGACTGCGACCGCCTACAACATCTCCTCGGCCATGCACCTCGATGGCGACTTGGACACTGGTCGCCTGCGCAACGCGCTGCAAGCGTTGGTTGATCGGCACGAAGCGTTACGGACCCGCTTCGAGTACCGGGATGGCGCGGTGTGGCAACGCGTCGATCACGTGCAACGCGTGGCGTTCGACGTCGTCGACTTCTCGGCGCTGGACCGCACTCAAGCGGAGGCGAAAGCCCGAGAGTGGTTGACCGACGCTGCAATCCGACCTTTCGACTTGTTCAAGGGCCCGCTGCTGCGAGCCTGCCTACTGACCATCGAACCGAACCGCCGCATTCTGATGCTCAGCATCCACCACATCATTGCCGACTACTTGTCGATGGAGATTCTGGTCGATGATCTCAATCGCCTGTACTCGGAAGCAGATCTTGTGGCCAAGGCACTGCCACTTCATTTCACAGACGCTGTGCTCTGGGAAGCAGACTTCCTGCGGAGCGCCGAAGCGACCCGCCAACGCGAGTTCTGGCTGCAGCATCTGCACGAACTCCCGCGCCTTGAATGGCGCGACACGAAACAGAACCATGACGGATGGCAGTCGTTCAAAATCGATGGTGACCTGCTCACCCGACTGCGCGCCCGCACTCGTGCGTCTGACCTGTCGATGTTCATGCTCGGTTTCGCAACGCTGCACCAGCTTCTGGCCAACCTGAGCGGACAGACCGACTTCGCGATTGGTACGCCCATCAGCACACGGCGTGTACCCAATCTCGAGCCGTGCATCGGGCTCCTGCTGAACACGCTGCCGATCCGTCTGGTGGGTCAACAAGTCAAAACCGGAACGCAACTTCTGCACGCAACGCGACGCGCATGCATGGAGGCCTTCGAGCACAAAGACTACCCGTGCGAGGCCTTGCAGTCGGACCTTCGCCGCACCGACCAGACTCAGGACGAGCCATTGTATCGCGTCCGTTACGTCTACCGACGGATCGACGCCAGTACGGCTCGCAATGTCGCAGAGCGGCAGGTTGATGTGACGCGTCGGGATGCGAAGTTCGATCTGCTGTTCACGCTGAACGAAGCCGATGATCATGCGTTCGGCGAGTTCGAATATCGCGGTGCTGCATTCAGTGATGCGAGCATCGGCATGTTGAATGCACAGCTGATGCCGCTATTGACCTGGCTGGCCGACCAACCCGACGACCACCTCAGCAGTTTGACTGAAAAGCTCGGGACGATTCGCGAAACCTACTTCGATGACCAGCGGAAACAACAGGCATCCAAACTGGGCGCGCGCTTGAAGCTGATCCGACGTTAACCGCCTTTGGCTGTGAGTCGGCCAACGCCATGGCCGGCTTGCCGCGCGCAACAACACGCGCGGCAAGTCGGACCGGGGCGTGGCCAGAGCCCGTTGCCAACTGCCGAGCGCGATCTCCGACGCTCGTGTCCTTGACTGTGGACTGCAAGGACCAAACGACCGTCCCATTCGATTCGGAACGCGTGATGCAAGTAGGCGCCTTCACGGATGCCGTTCGCGGCGACTGGTAATGTCCAGTGCACTTGCCGGTCCTGGACAAACCGCGCCCGTTGCCGACAGGCACAACCACACCGCCGCCGGGAACGCAAGGTGTCAGAGGCAACAGTGGCAACATGACGTCCATCATTACCGTCCGCCATGTCCGCGTTCTAAACTCTGCGCTTACACGGTGAATCTACGCTCTGTTCGCGAAACAGCTGCCGCTTTCGGCATTTAGCCTGCTATCCACGCAAGTGTCCCGGCCATTCCGGTTTGGGAACCGCTTGGGTGAATGCAGACGCTGATAGACTGGGCGCTGATCCGTGTGGTCAGCGTCGATGCCGCGGTGGCACGGATGAATCGATTCTGAGTCACCGATGGCGCCATGTGCGCTCGACGAAGCGGGATTGCCGCCTCGCCGATTCCCGAATTGGCGCGGGTCTCTTGGGACGGTCTGAACTCGTCCAACCGGGACCTTCAGCCTCGCACGGAGTCTGCGCCTGGCCCAGTTTCAAGACGAACGTGTCCGAACCGAAGGTTCCGCCACGCTTGGCAAGTTTGGTAGCGCGTGTAGCATCAACACAACCTGGAAGCCTTTTCATGCAAGATTCGAGAGAACTCCTCAAAGAGTTGAAAATCAACCGCAATGACGACGACCAAGGCTGGTCGCCGACACTGAAATGGGGACTGGGCATTGGGCTTCTGGCGGCCGTGGCCGTCGGGGCGTTTCTGTACTTGCGGGAATCCGCGGTTCCCGTGCAAACCGCGCTGGCAGTCAAACTTGGGACCAATGCGTCTGGCGGCAACGCGTCCGTTCTGGACGCCACCGGTTACGTGGTGGCCCGTCGCATGGCGACCGTCTCATCGAAGATCACTGGGCGCGTCCGCGAAGTGCTGATCCAGGAAGGCATGCGGATTGAGCAGGACCAGGTCATGGCCACGCTCGATCCAATCGATGCAGAAGCCCAGCTCAACCTGTCACGTTCACAGCTGGCCGCGGCACGCAGCTTGTCTGGCTCCGTTCGCGCCCAGCTCGTGCAGGCCGAAGCCAATGCCAAGCGCGTCAGCGCACTTTTTGACAAGCGCTTGGTGGCGCGGTCTTTGTTGGATGAAGCGATTGCCGCCCGCGACAGTCTGCGCGCGCAGCTGATCGACTCCGAGCAAAATGCGAAAGTCGCCCAGGACCAACTGCGAATCGCCGAGAACGGCCTCGACAACACCATCGTGCGGGCGCCGTTTGCGGGTGTCGTGATTGCGCGCGCAGCCCAGCCTGGTGAAATCGTGTCGCCGCTTTCCGCCGGTGGCGGCTTTACGCGCACTGGCATCGGCACCATCGTCGACATGGACTCGCTGGAAATCGAAGTCGATGTCGGCGAGGCATACATCGGTCGGGTGACCGCCGGCATGCCAGTCGAAGCCGTATTGAATGCCTACCCCGATTGGCGAATTCCCGCCGCCGTGATCGCCACGATTCCGGCCGCCGACCGGGGGAAGGCCACAGTCAAGGTTCGAATCGGGTTCAAGGAAAAAGACGACCGCGTTGTGCCCGACATGGGCGTGCGCGTCAGCTTCCTGGAGCCCGAGATCGAGACGAAAAAAGTTCTGGTCGACCGGGGCGTCATGGTCGCCGGTGGTGCTGTCGTACAGCGCGATGGCAAGGACGTTGTCTTCACGTTGCAAGATGGTCGAGCCACTCAGACTGAAGTCAAAATTGCCCGCCGTATCGGCGATGACGTGGAAGTCAGCGCCGGACTGAACGGCGGCGAGACGGTCATCGTCGACCCACCCGAAGGCCTCACCAACGGCAGCTTGGCGGCCCCGCAAGCCAAGTCGCCCTGACTCGTCGCATCCCCCATGCAGCCTTTTCCTGTACTGCCCCGAATTTCCCCTCCCCTTCAGAGTCTGGAGACAAACATGGACGCACTGGTTTCCCTCCGTAGCATCAAGAAGTCGTATCAGCGCGGCACGCAGAAAATCGAAGTTCTGCACGGCATTGATCTCACGATCCCGAAGGGCGACTTTGTCGCGTTGATGGGCCCCTCTGGTTCTGGCAAGACCACATTGCTGAATCTGATTGGCGGCCTGGACTCGCCAAGCAGTGGCGAGATCAATGTGGGCGGCCAGCGCATCGACGCGTTGAGTTCCAACAAATTATCCAACTGGCGTAGCCGGAATGTCGGATTCGTGTTCCAGTTCTATAATCTCTTGCCGACCTTAAGCGCGCAGCGGAACGTCGAGTTGCCACTGTTGCTGACCAATCTGAGTGCATCGGAACGCCGTCGCAACGCCGAGATCGCATTGGCCCTGGTCGGTCTGGCCGACCGCAGCAAGCACCTGCCCTCGGAGCTTTCGGGCGGTCAACAACAGCGCGTGTCGATCGCTCGCGCCATTGTGTCCGACCCCACGCTGCTGATCTGCGATGAGCCCACGGGTGATCTCGACCGCCAATCGGCCGAGGAAATCCTGAGTCTGCTGCAGCTCCTGAATCGTGAGCACGGCAAGACCATTGTCATGGTCACTCATGATCCCAAGGCCGCTGAATACGCGAACCGCACCGTCCATCTGGACAAAGGCACACTGGTAGGCGTGAACGACGCGGAGGCCGCATGAAATACGTCCACTTGATCTGGGCGTCATTGCTCAGAAGCAAGACGCGTACGTTCTTGACGCTGTTCTCGGTGGTCACCGCGTTCTTGCTGTTTGGCATGCTCGATTCGGTCCGCGTGGCGTTTGACGCCGGTGGCGCCGTGGCTGGCGCGAACCGCATGGTGGTCTCGTCGCGGCTGTCGATCACCCAGTCATTGCCGTTCAGTCTGCTGAGTCAGATCGAGACCGTCGATGGCGTGAAGCGCATCGGCTATGCCTCCTGGTTTGGCGGCGTGCTGAAGGACAATCGGCAGTTCTTCCCAAATTTCGCGATTGGTCCGGGCTACTTGGACCTGTACCCGGAATACGAGATGTCGGCTGAGGATCGGGCGCGCTTTGAAGGTAATCAGACCGGTGCGATCGTTGGCGAATCACTGGCCCAGCGCTTCAATTTGAAAGTGGGCGACGTGATTCCGTTGCAAGCGACGATCTTTCCACAAAAGGGCAGCAACAACTGGCCGATGACCTTGACCGGTATCTTTCGCATCAAAGACGAGAAGCGAAAAGGTGAGGAAAACCAGCTGATGTTTCACTGGAAGTATTTCGACGAAGCCAACGACTACATCAAGAATCAGGTCGGCTGGATCATCGTTGAACTCGATGCCAACAAAGATGCAGTGGTCGTCGGCAAAGCGATCGACAAGCTCTCGGAGAATTCAGACCGCGAGACCCGGACGCAAACTGAGCAGGCCTTCAACCAAGCATTCGCCAAACAGTTCGCGGATGTCGGACTGATCGTCACCCTGATCATGGGCGCGGTGTTTTTCACGCTGATGCTGCTGACGGGTAGCACCATGACCCAAGCGGTTCGCGAGCGGATCCCGGAGTTGGCGATTCTGAAGACCATTGGTTTTAGCGATGTGACCGTCATGTCCCTGGTGCTGCTCGAGTCTTGCCTGATTGTTGTGCTGGGCGCGGCCATCGGTGTCGGCGTCGCCAGCGCCATGATGCCGGGTATCAGCGCCAACAGTGGCGGCATCATCCAGCTGCCATCGGTGCCCGCGCAAACCTGGGCGGCGGCTATTTTGCTCAGCCTGTTGATTGGCATCATCGTTGGTCTGGCGCCCGCCCTGCGCGCGCTCAGGCTGAATATCGTCGACGCGCTCGCCGGACGTTGAGGAAATTATGAATCGACTCAAAGAATTTCTGATCAAGGTTGCGATCTTGTTGATCCTGATCATGCTACTTGCAATCTGGGTCATCTTGCCTTGGACTTTCGCCGTGGGCTTGCTGGCACTGGTCGCGCTCTGGCTTGGCCTCACCCGCATGGGCCGGCAGACCTGGGCGATCACGCAGATTGGGCTCTCCACGTTGCCGCAACGAATCGGGATCTCGTCGGTCATCGTCGTGGGCATCGCAGGCGTGGTCGGCGTGCTGGTGGCCATGTTGGCCATGTCCGAAGGCTTCCGACAAACCCTGGCGCCGAGTGGGTCCGATGACAACGCCATCATTCTCCGCGGCGGCTCCCGAGTCGAAGTGAACTCGGTTGTGACGCGCGAACAAGTTGCGTTGATTTCGTCGTTGCCGGGCATCGCACGCGATACCGGGAATCAGGCCTTGATCAGTGCCGAGATGTCGCAGATTGCGACGTTCTTCAAGAAAAGTGATGGCCTTGAGGCAAACGCGCAGATTCGCGGGGTTGCCGAATCATCCTGGACGATTCGCCCCCACATCAACCTGATTGCCGGTCGACGCTTTGAAACAGGCAAGCGCGAACTGGTGGTTGGCAAAGGCGCCAGCGATGAATTCCAAGGCCTGGAGCTTGGGAATGTCGTCGAACTCAGCAATCAGGACTGGACTGTCGTCGGCATCTTCCAGTCGGGGAATGCTCACGACTCCGAACTATGGGCGGACGCCACCACGCTCGCGGCGGCCTACGGTCGCCAAGCGTACCAGTCAGTGACCGTGAAACTGACGGGCGCCGAAGGCCTGGCCCAGCTCAAGGCAGCCTTGGATGACGATCCGCGTCTCAAGCTGGATGCTGAGACCACGCGCAACTACTTCGTCAAGCAGTCCGAGGGCCTGACCCAACTCATCACGGCGCTCGGCACTATCATTGGCGCCATCATGGCGTTCGGCGCGGTGTTTGGTGCGCTGAACACGATGTACGCGGCCGTGGCCGGCCGCGCCCGGGAAATCGGAACGCTGCGCGCGTTGGGCTTCAAAGGACTGCCAGTCGTCGTTGCCATCATGATCGAGACGATGGTGCTCGCCGCCGCTGGTGGTGTCCTTGGCGCCGCACTCGCCTGGGTGTTCTTCAACGGCTATAGCGTGTCGACACTGTCGGAGAATTTCAGCCAGATCGTGTTCCAGTTCAGGGTAACCCCAGAACTGCTCTGGACGGGCATGAAGTGGGCTTTGGGGATTGGCTTGATTGGTGGATCGTTCCCAGCGATTCGTGCGGCGCGAATGCACATTACGGAAGCCTTGCGCCAGGCCTGATCTGGTGCGGCAACGCGGTGCATCGGCAAGCGCACTGGAGGGTGGTGTCAAGCTACCTTCCAGCGCCGCGAACAGCGCGGGGCTACGCGAACGCTACCAGCGGTCCCAAAGCCATAGCGCGCGGTCGCGGTCGGCCTGATTGCGGCAGGCAATGGCGCACACCCACCCTTTTCGCAACGCAACGGTCGCACCAAAGTACGACTGGCCGTCAATGTCGCAACGCCAGCAGTCGCGTGCCAACTCGGCCGACTGCGCCGGCAATGGTTCAACTCGAATATCAAACCCCGCTGGATTGAGGCTCATGCCGCGGCCATCTGCTTTGATGACCGCCTCCTTGCGCGACCAATGCATGAACCCCGAAATTTGCAGGCCCAACCGGTCACTGCAGACCATCTCGCGCTCGCGATCCGTGAACACCGAACTCATGACCGACTCGGGAAACGGGCGTCCTGCAAAGTGCTCCACATCCACACCCAAGGGATGCCGAGCGATACCAATCAGAATGGCACCACTGCTGTGCGACAAGTTGAACTCGCAATGCGACAGTTGAACAGAATTCGTCGTCGGCTGCGGCACCGCAGTCGACGCGCTTGCCGGTCCCGGCACGAGGCATGGTTTGCCATAAGCATTCCGCTGAAAAACCAGCGTCTCCGGCGGCAGACCGCAGTATGCAGCGAGCGCCCGCCGAAGTCCGGCGGCAGCGCGAATGGACTGCTGACGATCGCGATCAAACACGAATCGATTGGCCTTGTGCCGCTCGTCAGCACTCAACAGTTGCCAGTCCGAAGGATCGATACCGGGCAGTTCATCATGACAATCCAACACCAGCGTCAAGGTCGACATCGGGACTCAGCACGAGCTGCCAACCGCAGCAAGGTGGCAAGAATAACCCGTCACCATAAAACGTAGTAGCCGCCGCCACGCCCGTTGCGCGCAATCTGCGGCCAGAGCTCCTGGAACAGCAGCCGCGCAATCATGTTTTCTGCGGAATACTGGTCGTGCGGGACGCGGCTAACGCCACACCACGATCGTCAGATCGCTTCACCACACCGAAAATGCGCGCTAACGGCGTATGTCGAACCAGCACGGCATAGCTCACCAGACTAAAGGACAATGTCAGCGCCACCGCCAACGCAAACTTGCCGACAGCAGGCCATTCCAGGTCCAGCAACCGGTATTGAATCGCGAACAGAATTGGCAGGTGCACCACATACGTCCAATACGAAGCCTCCGACAGATAGCTGAGTATGAAGGACGGACGCGACAACCAACGCGCTGCCGCATTTAGGAGGCACACGCTCGTCCAAACGCTCAAGTAGGCCTCCAGCGCGGCGATGGGCCATATTCGCCAATCGCGACTGAGCGACATCGGTTCTGTCCAATCCTGGGTTCCCAGCCAGTCAATGCGTTCTTGAACCAGCAGCAAAAACGCCGCATAGGCCGGAATGATCAGTAGGAAGCTTCGGATTGACCTTGATTCGATCGCTACGCGTATCGGATTCGACGTCGCCATCCAGAATCCCAGTACGTAGAACGCGCCAAAGAACGTCAGCGCCCAAAAATTCGGCAAGAGCGACTCCGGCGCCGGATGCGGCGCGGACACGGAAGCCAGTGCCGGAATCAGCAGGCACGGTAATCCCCACTGCCAAAACGATTCCCGACGGAGCCAAGACAGTCGGGTCAGCCAAGACCAGTTAAACTGCCGCACTGACCAGGTCAGAACCGTCAGAATCAGTAGATAGTAGAGGAACCAAAGATGACCGGTGCCAGGCATTGCCAGCATCGCGGACGCCTCGCTATGGGTGCCGAGCCAATCCAGCAGGGGCGGTCGGTGCACTACTCTAGTCATGGCCTCGGCCAGCAGCCATTGCATGGTCAGATGATTGACTGGCACCAACACCAAGCATGGCAAGAGTATTCGCAACGACCGATTGCGTATCAGCGCACCAGTCCCCTGTCTCGCAATGAGTGTTGCTGCCGCAAAACCGGCGATTACAAAAAAGACCGGCATACGGCAGAGATGCGGCAACCAAAGCAGGACATCGACCCAAACCGAGTGCTGGCGATCTGCTGTGGGCATGAAGGGATGAGCCCAGGCGCTGTAGGCCAAGCCGGCATGAAAAACGACCCCAGTCAGCATCGCCAGCGCCCGCAATTGCTCCAAGTCACGTCGACGACCGGGCGCGACTGCGACCTTTTCAGTGTTGATCATATTCTAGTCTCACCAAGGTGCGCGGCATCAGGGGCGGCGCTTGAACTGCTGCTCACAGGCGTTCGGGCGCGATCGGCCCGGTGGCACGTCGCTACCGACGACCCAGATTGGATCAGACGCGTGCTGTCCGACTCATCAATAGAACGACTTCTTGCGGCAGTGAAACCAGCCGGTCAATGCCAGTATCAAGATACTTAGAATCGCCTGGATGCCCATGATCGACAGCGCGGCGCCTGACCAGACGATTGCTTCAGTCTTGATTGGCTCAGCGATCGACGGCGTCTGGCCAATCAACATGATGTAGGGATTGATCAGCACCATGCTGGCAATCATCACAAACGTATTCCATCCCTCAGACTCGACCGCCATGGCGGTGCTGAGCGACGCACAGAACGCAAGCACGATGTGGGTAAACAGCAATGTCGCCAGAACCACTAACCCGTCCGGTAAGCCGGTAAACAGAATGACGCCATAAGTCCCGGCTGCAATCACCAGGAGCGGGACCAGAAACGTCACCAGATTCCCAGCCAGCTTGGCGAGATAGAAGTCCAATGGCGACACGGGCAGACTCATGATAAATGCCAGCGTGCGATCGCGACGCTCGACCAACAACGAGTTCGAGATCGAGAAACAAGCAACCGCCACGACGACAATGATCAGCAACAGTGAGCCGATATAGAATGTCCACTTATGCAAGTTGCCCATCAGACAAAGCGCCACGACGGCGCCAATGACATACAAGGCCATTTGCTTCTGAAAGAGTAGCCAGTCTTTGTGGATCAGCTTCTTGATCAGCGAAAAATTGATGACGGACGTGGTCATGCTGACGCTCCTGCGCGAACGGTGGTCACAAAGATGTCTTCCAGATTCATCGGTTCAACGCGCTGCACCAGAAGCCCTTCTTTGCGGAGGGCCTCCGGCAAGTCGTCGCGATAGTGCCTGACTTTGATTTCGACGATCGACCCGTTCTGTCGGGCCATCGCCACACCGGGCAACCCTTTGACTTGTTCAGACAAGGTGCCCTGGCACAAGATGCGGCGCCAGTCGTCGAGAAATGACTCCTTGTCCTTGCAGGCCAGAATCCTGCCCTGATGCATGAACGTGATCGTGTCTGAAAGCTGCTCCACATCGTGCGTGTTGTGCGACGAAAACATGACGGTACGAGTCTCATCGCGCAGCACGTCAGAAAGCGCTTCGAGCACCTCGCTGCGGGCAACCGGATCCAGGCCGGTTGTCGGCTCATCCAGCAACAGCAGCTTTGGGCGCCGCGCCAGGTTCAGTAGCAGCATGGCTTTGACCCGCTGTCCGTGCGAGAAGCCTCTGAGCACTTGTTCAGCCCGAAGGTCAAAGCGTTTCATCAGTTCTTCGGCATAGTGCTCATCCCAGCTTGGATAGATGCTGCTGACAAAATCCATATGCCAACGCAGCGACTGCGATTGGTATAGACGCATATCCTCGGACGCGAAACCAATGTCACGCTTGGCCGCCACCTGCGCGTCCGGCATCGGCAGACCGAGCACTTCCACATTACCGCTGTCAGGTCGGATCAAGCCCATCAGGATCCGCATCAGCGTGGTCTTGCCCGCGCCGTTGACGCCAACCAAGCCCATGATCTGGCCTTCGGGAACCGACAAATCAATATCGTGCAGGCGAAAGTGATCGTAGGTCTTGTTGATCTGCTGCAATGCTAGTGCGTTTCTCATGGCGTATCCTTCTCATCGGATTCGATCGTTGCGTTCAGCGCGGCAAGCAACTGCTGAACCATGTCTTGTGGGTCCTGGCCAAGCTGCCTTGCACAAGCAATCCAGGCCGACAGGTGTTGGGCCGCGTTGGCTCGAAGCAGCGCCTTCGGCAGCTCCTGACTGGTCGTTACGAACGACCCCCGCCCCTGACGCGTGACGATCAGGCCTGCGCGTTCGAGTTCGAGATAGGCGCGCTTGACGGTGATGACGCTGACCCGACTGGCGCTTGCCAGCTCGCGAATTGACGGCAAGCCCTGCCCCGCAGACCAATCGCCGGCTGTGATCTTGGCGGTGATCTGATCAATGATTTGCTGATACATCGGCGTACCAGCTTCGTTGGAGAGGAACAGTTCGGCGGACACAGGAAGGGGCGGATTTGATGGGTGTGTATATTGTCTATACACAGTATGCACACTAATGAATTCGAACGCAAGCACCTGTTGCGCCGTCCTCCCGCCAGGGTAACGAACAAGGCATGACTTTCAGGCCGGATTTCCCCCAGCATCAAATTGCTACCAGTCAACACATTGGTACCAACCCGCATTGGCGGCCATCCGGCCAAGAAACGAGAAATGCGTCACATGTAGATTGTCAGAAATGCCAAAACCACCGTGATTAGGCAATCGGCTAGGGAGGGTCTGAACAAGTCGGTTTTTGGCGATGGATTCCGTCCTCCGGATTCTCAGGCGGGTTTCGGTCGGTGATCCGTTAAGTATCCTTCCTAATCGGTATCGTTCTTCACTTGGGAAAGCGGTTCTGGCGCTACTTTGCCCCTCTTTCGTGATCAGCTCGCGAACTTCGGGCGCAACTCCCCTGCAGTTTCAAGTAGCACTTTTCTGACACGATGCAAATTGGCCAGCGCGAACAGGGTGACGATGTGACTGGTGTTCTTGGCCAATCCCTTGAAGCGCGCCTTGTTGTACCCAAAGAAGCACTTCACCTTCTGAAACGCATGCTCGACTCGCGCGCGAACCTGCGCCTTCCTACGCTCGATCTTCACGATATTGCTCTTTGCCCGACCTTCTTCCATCGCCTTGATCGCGCTTCGGCGCATCGCAATCCTCCACTCAGGGAAGCGCTGCTTGCGCGGATGGTTCTCGCGCATGTTTTTGTCGGCGCCCTGGTAGCCCGCATCTGCCCATACTGTCTCTTCCTTGCCGTGCAGCAGGCTTTCAACGTGATCAACATCGGCATCATTGGCTGCCGACGTCACCACTGTGTGGACCAGACCACTGTCAGCATCCACGCCAATATGCGCCTTCATGCCGAAGTACCACTGGTTGCCCTTCTTCGTCTGGTGCATCTCAGGATCCCGCTCACCGTCTGAGTTCTTCGTCGAACTCGGTGCCGCGATGATCGTCGCATCGACGATCGTGCCACGCTTCAGCAGCAAGCCCTTGCGCGACAAATGACCGTTGATCCGCTCCAGTATCGACGAAGCCAAATCATTCGTCTCAATCAGACGCCGAAAGTTCAGGATCGTCGTCTCGTCTGGAATGCTGCCGCTCAGCGTCAGACCGGCAAAGTTCCGAATCGACACGATCTCATACAGCGCTTCTTCCATCGCCGGATCGCTCAACCCAAACCAGTTCTGCATCAGGTGAACCCGGAGCATCACTTCAACGGGGTACGGGCGACGGCCGCGACCGGCGACCGGATAAACCGACTCAATGTCCTTCAGCAATGCTGCCCACGGCACGACTTGCTCCATCTCGGCTAGGAATACCTCCCGACGCGTCTGCTTCTTCTTAGCCGCATATTCCGCGTCACCGAAACTCATCTGGTCCATGCTGAAATAACCTCGCCGCAACACCTGTATCTAACCAGAAATTGCGGGACTTGTTCAGACCCTCCCTAGCGCTTTTGGTGATCAAAGAGCGATACGCTCCACATTAGTGATCGCGAATGACTTGGGTGGCTGATTGCGGAACGCGCGCGCCATAAAACTGACAATGCTGCTTAACTTGGCAGTCTTGTTGGTCTTTGCAGCATTGATACTGTTGCTATTGCACACCAATAAAAGCGCCGCAGGGTCGCGATTGGCACCTTGGATACTGCTAAGCCTGGCAACTCAGTCCACGATCCTGATTCTGGGCTACCAATTCATCAACAGCCGCCTCCTCCGACCGCTCAGTCTGCTCACTCGTGAGTACCCAGCCAAGACGGAGCACGCGCCAGATCGCGCGAAAGCCAACAGTCATTCCGACTATCTGGCCCAAATTCGCAACGTCATAGACAGTGCCGCAACCAGCGCCCACCTCGTCGCCCAGGACAAGGCGCGCCTTGGAAGCATCCTGAACGCGGCCTCCACGTTTGTCCTTGTCTGCAACGACCACGGCAAGATGACCTACTGCAATCTTGGCTTTGCAGAGATGCTGCGCGCTCACAATCTCGACCCCGAGCAGTTTCACTTAGACAGCCTACTCACTGCAGAAGCGATTCAAACCATCCGCCGCGCCGTGTCAGTGGAACACGGCACGATCGAACTCGCCACCAGCATGCGTCTCCGCCAAACCGCGCCGATGCCCGTCAGACTGGTCGCCATTCCGCTCGATTTTGGTGACGACAGACTCCTTCTGATGGCGACGGACTTGTCCGAATGGGTCGCGATGCATAGCGAGATGATCATGCTTGAGGCCGAACGCTTTCGGACCAAAGCCGCTCTGGATCAGTCCGAAGCGCGGGCCCGCGAGCTGGAATGGGGAATGCTCGACATCGCGGAACAAGAACAACGGCGGATTGGACGCGACTTGCACGACGGCCTGGGGCAGCGCCTGACTGGCATCAGCTTTCTCGCAAAAGTACTGGTAACCAAACTCGAAGGCGACGATCCAAAGCATGTTCCATCGGCGCAATGGATCGTCACGCTGCTGAATCAGGCAATCGACGACGTGCGCCAAGTGTCGCGGGAACTGAATCCGATCGGATTCGAACACCATAATCTAGGCTTGGCGTTGCGCCGCCTGGTCAACGACGTCACCGAAAGCTGTGGCGTGTCCTGTGAGTTGATCGACCGCTGCTCCGATCTGCACTTTAGCGGAGCCGTCGCCGCACAGATATTTCGAATCGTGCAAGAAGCGATCAACAATGCGCTCCGACATGGCCGCGCCAATATCATTTCGGTGTTTCTGGAGCGACGCAGCGCCAGACTGCGAATTTGCATTCTCGATGACGGCATCGGGTTCGACGTGAGCCTGCTCCGCACCGGCAGCGGCCTGGTCAATATGCGAACCAGGACTGCTGCATTGAGCGGAAGCCTGCGTTGCCGCAGCAAGCCGCACACTGATCGCGGCACCATCTTGATCGTCAGCATCCCTGAACCCATTGTAGATCTATGGACATAGTGACGACCCTCATAGTCGACGACCACCCGATTGTCCGCCAGGGAATCGCGCAAGTGATCAGGCAAGAGAAGCTCGCGTCTCTCGTACTCGAGGCTAGCAACCTGCAATCCGCCTTGCAGCTCTTCTCCGCACATCGCCCGGAACTCGTGATTGTTGATCTGGCGCTTGGCGACGAGGACGGACGGAACGTCATTCGTTCCATCAGAGCCTTGAACAAAGAAACACACATTTTGGTGCTGTCGATGCATGACGAGCGCGACAACGCGGAGGACTGCCTCCGCGATGGCGCCGATGGCTACGTCATGAAGCAAGTTGCAACCGAGCAACTCGCAGACGCGATTCGTCGTTTGCAGCGGGGGGAAATTGCGCTTTCGAGCGTCATGCAAAGCGCCATCTTCCGAGGCCGCAAGGACGCAATGTCCGAGGGAACTAGGACGGTTGCGTCACTTTCCGACAAGGAACGAGAAATCCTGCGCCTTCTCGGACAAGGCATGAGCTCCTCTCAAATCGCCGAGACATTGCATCGCAGCGTCAAGACCATCGAGGCGCATCGCGCCACGCTGCGCGGCAAACTGGGACTCAAAACAGCCGTCGAACTGATTCGATTTGCCGCGCTATGGTCGAAGCAGCGTTAAGCGCCCTGCCATCCGGAGGCAACCGCTTAAGGAGAGTCTGAACTTCCAATTTGTGCCGGTTCAAGTGCTTGATTCTGGAGCACTGAGTCCGGACCCCGGCCTTCGCCGGGGCAGGCTTGAGTGCCGGACTCAGTGCGGGTCTGAAAGTCCAGGATGGACTTATTCAGACCCTCCCTAGGGGAACCCCTAGTACTCAATGCGGGATGCTCCTGATTGAATTGCTAATCAAAGCTCGTAATGTGCATCACGACACAGAGTGAAAGATCGAAAGCGTACTGGGGCACATCATGGACGAATCTGCTGATTCAAGAGTTCGCAAGTATGCCTGCATTGGCTTGACGCGAGAGCATACGACCAAACTCGGCGCGATGATTGATCTGCTGCAACCGCGACTCAGTTGCCGCTGGCACCATTCGACCCAAGCAGATGCCCATCTTGTGTTTTGCCCAGATACCTTCGCAGAGACTATTCGGTCACGTTTACACATTGACCAGAAAACCGTTACGGTCTGGCATGATGAGCAGCCTGTGCGATCGGCGAGTCTGCAAATCGAATGGCCATTCAGAATGGCACCCATCCTGCAGCTGCTTTCCGAGTTCGAGAGCGATGCCTTGTTGAACGGGGCCAGCGCGCATTTCGCAGCCAACATGGCGCAGCGACCTGCACACGATGATCTGTTCGAGGTCCTGAAAAGCTGGCTAAAGCTTCGAACGCCCTCCCATTGGTATCAGACTGCCGCGCGCAGCGGTGCACGTCTTTGGATCCACTCAGGCACCCTCCAATGTGCAGTCTCGCCACCACAGGCGCTGAACCTGCCGGAGCACTGGTCGCACTGGAGCACACCGCTTCCGGTCGATGCCGATCTGACTCCGAGTGGGTCGACCACGTCGCTTTACCAGTTGGTCTGGGCATTGATTGACGAGCCGAATCTCACACTACCTGATTGGATCTATCGGGATGGTCTGCAGATTCGCCTGACGGCCTGGCCTGACCTTGGCGAAGTACTGGCGCCGCATTGGCAAATCAAGCTGGCATCGTTGCTTTCGGTGGGCTTCAGTCGGATCGACGAACTTGCCCATAGGACACATCGAAGCGCTCACGATATCGCCGCATTCGCAACCATCTGTGATGTTTTCGGCTTAGTCGAACAACAACTGATCCCCACCGCACACAACGCGCAAGCACCACACCGACCAACACTGGTCGAGCAAGTCGTGAGGGCGCCACCAGCGATGTCGTTCATGGGTCTGATTCGTACGATTCGCGACCGACTTTATGGGAGCGCGCGCTGATGATCAACGCCGAGACCAAGATCTTGTTCTCCGGCCCCATGGGTGCCGGCAAGACGACCGCCATTGCGGCGGTCAGCGAGGTAACACCGATTTCGACGGACGCATTCAACTCCGATCGCGAAACCTTTGACAAGGACGGCACCACGGTGGCGCTCGATTTCGGACTACTGCACCTTCCGGATGGGCAAACGTTGCGACTTTTCGGCACTCCGGGCCAGGAACGATTTCGGTTCATGTGGGATATCTTGGCGCAGGGCGCCATGGGCGTGATCATTTTGATCAACGCAGCCGAGCCGATGGCCGCGACGCATCTTCGAAACTACACCATCGCATTTCAAAAACTGTGTGAAAACAGACTGGCCGTGATCGGCGTTGGCCGACACGATGCCGCTGGCGCCGTGTCAATGGCAACCCTTCAGAACGTACTGAATCAGGCCTCATTGAATCTACCGATGTTTCGCACCGATGTCCGGAAGCGGGAGCATGTTGTCCTGTTGCTGGACACGCTGCTGTGCATGATCGAAAGCAAAGCTGAACTTGGGAGCCACTGATGCCAAATCGAATCGTCCAATCCTTGCACCTGGAATACATCCAGGCACTGCTGACGGACTTCGGGCGGCAGACTCCGGGTGTTCAAGCCGCCATTGCAATGACCGCTGATGGGTTCGAGGTTGCGAGTTACCAGGCAGGCAAGAGTGTCACCGCAAAGCTCGCTGCCATGGGCAGTTCGATTCAAGCGCTGGCCTCTGCACTCTCTTCAGAAGCCGGGCTGGTTGGGCTTCGTAGCACCTTGATTGAGGCCGACACGGGTATCGCCCTGATCGTGGCAGTTCCGGGTGCGAGAGTCCCCTTGACCCTTGCGTTCGTGGCCAACCGATCGGCAATTGTCGGGCACCTGCTCTGGTCCGCGCGAAATCTTGTTGCCGAAATTGAGTCGAGAAAGGAGACCGCCTGAATCCAGAGCTCAATGCGCCGCTGGAGACGCATGAGATTGAGCCCTAGCGAGATACGCAGCGCGCAACGCGGCAGCGTGCTGAAGCAATAAAAGCCGCATTGAAGTTAACGGGAGATACAAAATGGCAATCAAGGACGTTCTGGCAAAATTGTTGGAAACAGATGGTGCGCTTTGCTGCTGTGTGGTCGACGCCAACAGCGGGATGTTGCTCGACTCCGCCGGCACCGGCGTCGATATGGAGCTCGCAGCCGCAGGCAATACGGAAGTGGTGCGGGCGAAGATGAAGACAATGAAGTCCCTTGGTCTGAATGATCGCATCGAGGACATTCTGATTACGTTGGGCAAGCACTACCACATCATCCGCCCCATTCAGACCAAATCAGGACTGTTCATTTACCTCGTTCTGGATCGGGCGAAATCAAACTTGGCGATGGCGCGCCGAAGTTGCCAGGAAGCGGAGCCCGGACTCAGTTGATCTGCCGAAACCGGTCGCACTCAGCGCGAGTGGCAGGTCGCCGGGCTTCGACACGGCCACCGCCGGAATTTCGACGCTACGTGCCATGGACGGCCCACCCAGAATCGAGCATCCCGGTGCTTGCTTCTGACACGCTGAGTTCGACCGCCAGCAGACACCAGGCCGGCATTGCGCAGAAAGCTTTGCACCGCCATGCGCCCGCGTTGATCGTCGCCAGCCCGCGCCGATTCGCGCTGGGGCTGCCAAACATCCAAAACCGTCAACAATCGTTCAGCGCGTTGCACCGCCACCAATTCCCGTGGGATAGAACCCGCTCCCGTCCTGTGAGCGCCCTGCCCCGATGATTGCTTCAGCTTTCGACCGATTCATAGCGCGAACCTGCACCCCCGCGCTGGCGGGATCTTTGAGCGCGACGGCCCTGTTGCTGGCACTGCCCGTAACAGCCGGGGCAGTGCCAGAGATTCAAGCCGCCACCCCTCAGGCATCCGCGATCCGAGACTTCGATTTTCTGAATGGTACGTTCGACAGTCCGCTCGCTGAAGGCCCGGTGCGCGTCCGCAACGGCTTCGGCAAGACCGCGGTGTCCAGCTTCAGCGTCCAGGTTGCATATGGCGATCTCGACGGCGACGCGATGGACGATGCAGCGGTACTTTGGCAGGACGATGGCGCCGTCGCATCCAGCACCGGTGTCCTGACGTTTCGGTTTCAACGCGGCGATGTCCACCCTTTGCTGACGTTGACCGGCGGAGCCGCCATTGACGGTTACTTGAAGAACATCCTGATCGAATACGGCGAGCTCATTACGATCAGCGATCCGGAGCAAAGCCAGAATGCTGAGCCCTGTAACGGACAGGTCGTGCGCCATTTCGTTGCGAATGGGCAGCTGTTAGAGGTGCGTCAGCAGTATTGCGATGACGGCTCTGACCCAAGTTCTCCGGCCGTGCGCGCGCGAATGCCCGAAGATCTGCGTGCTTTCGTCATGACCCGTCAGGCATGCGATCACTTCCGCGGCGAACCAGTCGAGGGCGACGATCCCGAAGCCATTGCGCGCCGTCAGTTTGTCGCCGACAAGATTGCCGAAACCTGTAGCGGCACTGACCAGCAGCTGGCTACGCTGAAGCGACGCTATGCCGACGATCTCGCGTTTGCGGGTGCACTGGCAGTCTTCGAGGAGCAGATTGAGTTCGATGACGGGTCAGCAGACCATGGGGCGTCCGCGCGCGAGTTGAGAGCTGGAGAATATGGACCGCTCACGATCGGATTCGACCCAGACCAGGGAATCTTCTCAGCGGTGCTGATGGTCCAAAGCCAGCCAGGATGCAGCGTTCGTCTTCGCGGCCTGGCCCATCTTGACCCAGAACCGCTGGCCGCAAAGGCCGAATTGCATCGTGACGCGTTTGGCACTCATCAAACTGAAGAGGCGGTCTTTGCTGCGGAGTTGAAACCGGGCCAGAGCACCGAAGGCACGCCCACACTGCGACTTAGGCTCGGTCAACTACCTGATCATTGCCCAGAGCTGAGCACGTTTGCCAGCGAACAAGGGGTTCAGTTGACGCAAACGCTTCAAGCGCCATGGACCAAAGTGCAATGGGTCAACGCTGACCGCGCCTATTTTCACCAGCGACCAGCCGCCGAAGCCAAGGGCGCCACCTACGTCATCAAAGGCGATCTCGTGCGTCAGTATGGCGAGCACGATGTATTCGTTGACGCCGCGTTCGTGAATGCCAAGGGCCTAGCGACGCGCGGCTGGCTGAAATTCGAGGACTTGGTCACTGAACTCTGGTTGGGTGACGGCGCGGAGATGTAGCGCAACCAAGCGAACGGTACCGATTTCGGATGCCGATTGACCGCGGCCGGCCTGAAGGCGTAGGCTCGGCTGACTGTCTCCGGGGGCAGCACCAATGTTAAGAGTCTGCCACCACCATCCAACTTGGCTGGAATGCGTGTTGGGCCGCGGAATTGCCAATCTGTACTTGGGTGAATCAATAGCGATCTAGAACGAGATGCGCGCCTTTGCGCACAATTCGACCCGTTACGTAGGGTTTGGATCAGTCCATCGTGGACCTTCAGACCCGCTCTGAAGCCGGCACGTTTCCGGACTCAGTGCTCCAGTCGACGGTCGATTGACGCCAGCGTTCTGGCACTCGAACGTGATGAACCTTGTTGGAGCAGCAGGCAACCAAAGCGACTGCGCCGTCTGGCAGGGGGAGCTCTTGACGGATCACAACGCTCACTTCGGGAGACAAGTCATGAAAGCTGCACTCTTGGTTCTGGCTGCCATCAGCCTTGATGCAACCGCGCAAAGCTCTGGGCCGGTTGGCTGCACGTACAATCAATACGGTCGTGTCGCAAACGGCGCCAGCCTGTGGCCGACAACGACCTTCGGCATTCCGGCAGCGCAATTGCCACCCTTCGAGACGAATTGCCTGATCAATCAGTTCGCATTCAACAACTTTCTGTATCTGGCGGGCAATGACGGCAGCGGCAACCCCCGTTTCATGAGCTATGTCCCCTGGTACGACGCGCTGCCTGCCAAAGGTGTTCCGGTATGGACCGGCACTTACACGCCACTCGATGGCGTACAGCTGTCGAAGGCGATGAACCAGACTGAAGCAGGAAATGGCTTTCAATTGCTCGACGTCGCAAATCAGACCACGTCCTACGACATCCGTATCAATCAGGTCTATTTCAATCAGATCAAGAACCGACAGCTTTACCAGCAGGCCACCTTGACGGCTGCCGCGAATGCGTTCAATCAAAATAGCTACAGCGGTGGCATCTGGTTTCCGCCGACCGAAATTGGCGACAAGACCGAAGGCGTCATTGAGTTAAAGACCGCTTGGCGCAACTTCGGCGCCGTCATCTCGAAGCTCTGCCCCAGTGACTTGATGTATTGCACGGTGGATGACGATGGAACCGCCTGGGGCCTCGTCGGCTTTCATCTGGTTCAAAAAACGAACACTCATGGCGAGTTCGTCTGGGCCTCGTTCGAGCATGCGGGCAATGCGCCGGACTGCAGCCCGGGCGGCGCCAACCCGGTCGCCAACTTCCCGGCAGATCCGACCGAGCCCGGGCAGACCATGAACGTCAACAAGAACTACTTGAATGGCGTGGGCAAGTCCGGCTGGAACTATTTCGACTACAACGACTACTTGGCTGCCAAAGGCGATCGAAAGTCATGTCCGTTTCCCGTCAAGAATGTTCAGGCCGGCGCAATCTGTCTGACGTGGCCGGGCTCGGGCACAGCGTGGCAGCAGGTCCAGGTGTGCCGCACCGACCGCATGGAAAAGCCGGCGAATGCCTGTGTCAATCTCTCGCAACCGCATCCAAACAGTCTCGATATCGCCTGTCTGAATCAGAGCGTTGTCAACAATTCGCCTTCGGGACTGGCCGACTACTGGCGCTATTACCAGTTGATCGGCATGCAATGGGTCATCAATGGCAACACCGAGGGTGGCGCGTTTGGACAAGGCTGCTTTCTGTACGAGGATGGCGACGCGAGCTCCACGAACTGCCCGAACTACGGCAAGCATGGCGAAGGTGGTTCAGCGCCGTCCTACACGCGTGCCGGATCGACCACGATGGCTAACACGACATTGGAAACCTGGACGCAGAACTTTCTGTATGTCACCGATCCCAGCAATCCCCAAAATGTCAGCTCTGCAGCCGACTGCTTTGCGTGCCATCAGCCGCAGACGATCGCTGTTCCAGCCCAAAACGGACAGCCGGCCTTCAATCAGGCTGACATGAGCCATCTATTGAGCCGCGTCCAGCAATAGCTGGCTTCGATGTCAACTTGACCATACCGCCACACCGCAACTCACCGCGGTGTGGTGGCAATCAAGATGGGCTCCGCGCTTTCGACACATAGCTGAGTCGGGCGGTACTCTTGATTGGCTTGCCAGCCGGATCGCGTTCAGTTGCCAGATAAACCGTGGCAATGCCCTCCTCCTCGGCCGCCATGAATAGTCCAAGCGTCATCGGCTTGGTACCGCCCGTCACATCGCAGACAATCGCTCGCGGTTGAAATCGTTCACGCAATTGTTGAATGCCGTGCCGCGCCCGCTGCCTGGCCTCGCTGCTGGAATGCACGTTTTCCAAAGCCGGCATGGCGATGACATCCAGGTTCTCGCCGGCCAACGTACGGCAGGCGTCGTGCAGTTCATCGCGGCTCGTGCCAAGGAGCACTAATACTTCGGGCTTCAGCATGCTGACGGCTGTGCGCACGAGCTCCATGTTCTTTGGGTTGTAGTTCATGATCACGGCCGATGCATTGGCCGTGATCTCCTCACTTTCGGCATCGATGAACGAGTTGGTGCGGCGAATGAACCGCCACAGCCAGCCGCCCCGGAACAGACCCACCACCAAACCGGTAATCGCGAGTACCGTGGTCAGTAAACCCAATAGTGTCGAGACGCGGTCCATCAGCAACCAAGGGTCGACCGACGCATGCGCCGAGGCGCCGGTGAGTGCCGGCGCGAACATCCACGAGAGCCCCAACAACCCGGCGCTGAGCAAGGCAAATACGGCAGCGGCGCGGAGATAAGCGCTAAGGTTCATGAACACGTCGCAGTTGGGCGTATCGGGTTGGGATCGCGAACGCCGCGATCAGCAAGGATCAAACCTCGAAGCGCCGTCGGTGACGGCGCCCCGGGGCCAGATTCCATCAATATCGCGCGGTGAACTCCAGACCAATAATCCGCGGTTCGTTGATGAAGCCAGTCAAGTTATTGAAGTCGATGCCGCCAACGACCTGACGCTCATCGGTAATGTTGCGGCCAAACAGCGCGACCTGATACTGGTCGTTGTTCCAGTTATAGCCAACCCGCAACCCGCCTTCGAGCAGCGCAGCGCCGTTGAATTCCGCAGAGTCGTAGAGGAAGAAGCTGACCTCACTGCGATACGCCCAATCCGTGAAGAAGAACAACTCGCCATTTGCCATTGGAATGCCGTAGCGCGCCGTCACGTTGGCGATCTTCAGTGGCGCCTGTGGCAAACGATTGCCATCGAGCAGCACCGTTCCAGCGACCGGACCCGCCGGATCATAGACCGTGCAGCCGCCACCGCAAGGTTGCACGGCAAGGGTGTCGTCCTGGATCTCGGTATCGTTGTAGCTGACGCCCGCGGTGACCAGCAGTCGATCGGTCAGGTACGCCTCGGCATCGAGTTCAAACCCCGAGCCCACCGTCCGATCCGCATTGATCAAAGTGTTGAAGTTCGCGCCACCACCCACTGCCGTCAGCTGCTGGTCACTGACCCGATAGCTGAACACGGCAAAACCAAGCCGCGCCCGGTTATCCCACAGACTGGCCTTGATGCCCGACTCGAACGACAGAACCGTCTCACTATCTGCCACCGACAAGACATCGCCAAACAACAGGCGCCCCTGAATGCTCGGTGCGCGGAAGCCACGCGCGACGCGTGCGTAAGCGTTCCATTCGTCATTGATCGCATAAGCCGCGCTCAGATCCCAACTGACATCGCTATCGCTCGGATTGGCATAAAGCGGACCAATCGGACCAACGCCGAGGAAGGACAACGGCGACTGCGTGCGTTCGGCCTCGAAGTCTTTCTCGTCGCGCGTATAGCGAAGACCCACGCGCAGGGTCAGATCGTCGGTTGCGGCGTATTCCAGCGAGCCGAACAGCGCGTACGCCGTGTTGTCCTGCTTTTGAATGGCATAACCATTCTGCGGACGCCCCGGTGACAGCGTGTCGTAGTTGAAGCTCTCGATCGTGATGCGCTCATCAAAATAATAGAAGCCGGTTTGCCATTGCAGCGCACTGTCAGTCTGCGACTGCAAGCGGAACTCCTGCGTGAACTGATGATGATCTGGCATGCCATCGGCCGATTCGGCCGTAAACGGAATCAGCCCCGGCCCCGACGGTGGCGCGAACACGGCACCGAATCCGCCATCGATGTCACCACGCGAGAGCGTGTCCAGCGTTTCATAGCCAGTGATCGAGAACAGGCTGAAGCCAGCGAAATCCCAGCGCAATCGGGCATTCCCGCCAAACGTATCGAGTTCTTGGGAGTTGTCGCCATCGATACTGATGGAATCGGGATCGAATCCGGACACGAGGCCACCCTGCCCCGGCCGAATGATATTCGCCCGAAACAATCGGGCCGTGCCATCCAGGTTTCGCGCATGGAGATTGAACAACGCTTCGAAGTCATCGCTCGGCGCATACAACAACTGACCGCGCACCGCGGTTTCGTCATAGCCTTCGAGATCGTCGCCATCGCCGTTTAGCGTATTGTCGACATAGTCATCGCGATGTTGGTAGAGCAATGACAGCCGACCGGACCAAGCATCATTGAAGCCACCGCCAATCGCGCCTTCAAGGTTGGTGTTGCCGTAGGAGCCGTATGAAATCTGACCGTAGCCCTCGCTGGTCTGGCTCGGTCGCATCGATTCAAACTTGATCACGCCCGCCGGCGAATTGCGCCCGAATAGCGTGCCCTGCGGACCGCGCACCATTTCGACGCGATCCATGTCGAACATCGGAAAGCCCTTCAGGATCGGGTTTTCCTGCACGATATCGTCATAGACCAGCGACACCGGCTGGGAGGCGTTCAAATCGAAATCGGTATTGCCCAAGCCACGCACATAAAAGCGCGGAAACGCGCGACCGAACGACGACTCAATTTGCAAGCTCGGCAGGCGACCCGACAAGACGCGGATGTCGTCGCCACCCGAGTTGATCACATCAAGCTTCTCGGCATCGACGGTCGTGATCGCAATAGGTACCTTCTGCACATCCTCCTCTTTGCGCTGAGCCGTCACCGTGACCGTTTCCAGCGTTGCCGACTCCGACTCCGTTTTGGTGTCGTCCTGCGCATAGAGCAGCGGGCTGGCGAGCAGACTTGCCACACTCAAAGCGAGCAGGTTGCGGTGCAAACGGCGATTGGGATGATTCATGGTGCACTCCTTATTGGATCGGGGCGTGATGCGGGGTCCAGCGATGTGTGGCGTTAGGATAAGTCCACACGAAGCGCAGTGCGAGCCCCTTTCGCTACCAGGGCAACATGGTACCGTTGCTGTGCCAGAACGTGCCCGTTTGCGACAGGTCCAAGCGCTGGAGCAGTCCTTTGAGACGACTCGCCGACTCGGCGGCCGTGATGTCACCACGACCGCCCGTCATGCCCGTTTGCACATATCCCGGATGCAACATGAATACGGCGATGTCGCGCGGCTTCAGGCTGATCGCCAGCGACTTGCCTGCGATGTTGAGGGCCGCCTTGGACATTCGATAGCCGTAGTAGTCGCCCGAGCTGTTATCGGCGATCGATGCCATGCGTGTGCTCATGAGCGCGATCTTGCACCCAGCCCGAAGGCGCGGCAGCAACGACTCGATCAGCAGAATGGGCGCCAGCGCATTCACTTCAAACTGCTCGCGAATCAATTCGACTTGCAAAGACAAGCCGCCGAGGGCGTCCTCATTCAGGACGCCTGCATTCAGAATGACCAGATCAAAAGACCGATCTGCAACTTGCTCGACCAGGCAGATGCGATCAGCGTCACGGCTCAGATCCAGGCCAACATGGACGTCGGCACCGGTTGCTGACAGCGCGTCAGACGGACTTCGCGTCGCCGCGACGACGTTGGCGTGATCAGCGCGATACGCGCGCGTCAGCTCCAAACCGATGCCACGTCCCGCACCCGTGATCAGTACATCAGGCATGATCTGCTCCCAACAAAAAAGCGACCCGGGCGAGCCGGGTCAAGATCGATCTGTCGGGGGATCAAACAACGTCAGGAAGCAACTTGTCAATCTGAGTTTCATCCGAAAGGCACCAGCGCCTGGCGCTTTTCAGAACAGGTGGCGGTCACACGCATCGAGCTACTGCGGCCGCCTGTCAATTACAGTGCAATCGCCTGCTGACGCGTTTCTTGAACGGCAAGCGTGGCCTGATCGGTCAGCGTTAGGTCGCGCACCGAGAACGGCGCTTGCAAGCCTGACTTGGCAATCGTCTCGGCGTCAAACACCAAGGTCAGAGCCTGGCTGCCCGGCTTTAACGATGCAGCGCTCGACGCCACGGCGCCAACCCGCACGGTCTTGCCATCAAAGCCTTGCAGCACCCCTCGAAGTTCGTACCGGCTGGCGGCGGCAACGTCGATCGATACGCTCACGCTTAACGCGCCTTTCTTGCCCGTTAGCGATTCCAGGTTGCCACCCAGTCGGGCACGCGGCACGCTGGAAACGATGACCGTCTTCGCGTCGCGCTGGATGCCACCTTGCGAGCTGAAGGTGTGGATTTCCCAAAGTCCTTCGCCTTCGCCAGCCAAGCCGTCATGCGCGACCGTGGCGACGTATTGATTGCCCTCGCGTTTGAAATCGAGTGCCCGCTCCAAGCCGTTCGGGGCGCTCAAGAAGCCGCCGATGGCCTCCACGGCACCACCGTCATTGGCGGCGGCAATGACCTTGAACGTTTGACCATGCACGGCGGTAATCCGGTCGGTCTTGAGGCTCAGCGTCTGGCTGCTGTTCGGCTCATAGACATGGAGCAAGTAGTCCTGCGCCGCCTTGGCCACCCGGATCTGCATCGCGCCCTGACCAACATCGGCCTTCAGCTGAAATGCCAGCGTGCCGGACGGAAACGGCGCGTTTGCCGCTTTCAACTCGGCAGCATTCGCGGCGTTCTTCAATCCGTTGCCGCGGGCAAATGTACCCATGCCCGAGGTGATCTCCACTTGCAGCGGATCAATGGCGGATTTGCTGGTACCGATTGGCGACAAGCGAAACAGGGCTTCCGGGGCTGAAGTCTGGACGCGTTTGCCCGACTGCAATTCGGCTGCCGAAACGCGCATCCAAAATTCGCGGCTCTCCGCTGCATAGGGCGACTGCGCTTGCAGGGTTTGTTCGGGCGGGAGCACCCACGCGAACTGCACCGGCAGCGTCTCCAAGCGCGCGGCTTTGGCCAGATTGGCTGGCGAAGCGGTCAGGGTGGTCGGCGTCAGATCTTGGTCCGATGCCGCCGGCAAGGCAATGGAACGGGCAGCCGTCGTCTGTGCAAGCACCAGTGCGAGGCTCAAAACCAGGGGACGAATCGTATTCATGGCTTGTGTTCTCGCAGGGATCAGAGGTCGTTACGCAGGATCACATCCAGACCGAAGCACTTGCGTCGGCTCTGGTTGTGGGAAAGCGGCTCACTGCCCGCCATCCGGGACGTGTCATAAAACCAGACCGTGCCAGCGGCGGCCTGCGATGTGCAGTTCAAGAAGCCATCCGAGCAGGAGGCCAACCAATTCTGCGTCGTTTCCAGACCCACATTTTCGAAATAGCCGCCGCAATAGCTGTCGGGATCCCAGATCGCTGAATCCACATCCGAACCCACGACGCTGTAGAACGGCTTTGGCAGCGCTGGCCGACCCGCAGTGCCGTACAGGTTGTTGGCGTTGTAAGTCGCCATCCAACTGGTTTGCTGCATGCGGACAGCATCGGATTTGTAGCCCACCAGCCAACCCAGCGATTGTTCGAACACGTTGCCGTTCATCACGGCGTTTGCGAGCGGCGTGCCGGCCGAAGATGGCGCGAGTGCATTGACCCAGCGGACTTTTGAAATGATGTTCGGGTAGCGACTGTCGTAAGTCGGGTTCGACATGATCCAGCGCATGACGTTGCCGCCATTCGAATGGGTTTCGACAACGAGGTCGGTAATGCCCTTCTGCTGAATGAACGTGGTCAGTTGTCCCGCCAGACAGCCCGCAGCGGCACTCGTCCACATGTACTGCTCAAAATCGCAGTTAATCACTGTGTAGTTGGCTGGATTCGGCAAACCCTGACGAATCGAGTCGATGTTTTCCTGCGTCCAATAATCTTTCGCCGCGTTGGTCTGTTTGCCCGTGCCATGCACAAAAGCCACACCCGTATTGGCGACGCTGGTTGATGCCGCCAGGCTCAAGCCGAGCCCGATCAAGAGCTTGTTCACGTGTTTCCCTCCCAGGAAATGGATAAGCGTTGCGGTCCCTCGGGCCGAACCCATGCACCAGCTTGGGCTGCGTGCCTGCGTTTGCTGGGGCGCCGTTGGCGCTGTTTGCGGATGTGGATCATCCGACCCGGCGATCCTAGGAAAGAATTCCTTGCAATTGCAAACGTATGTTTGAAACTTTCGTTTGTGCGGTGCGCACAAGGAATGGCTGCCTGGCAGGCTTGAAGCGTCGCCACAACAAACACTTAGCGCCATCATGCAACGCAACATTCAGTTACGCAAACGATTGTAAACTGGCGGGCAACTTGCCGATGACGGACGGACGTGACATGGTCCCGACACTGCCCCTTACGCTCCGTATGTCCTACCAGTTCACCACCCAGGTGTTGATTCAAACCGATCTGGACCCGGCAATCCTGCTGGATCTGCAAACCGGCCATTACTTCGAAGCCAATGCCAGCGCAAATCAACTTGTGCTGGGCATCCAGCAGGCCGAATCCAAGGCGCAGCTTTTGGCGCGCTTGCAGGCACACTTTTCGGCCCCGGATGCGCAATTGATCGCAGACTTGGACGCACAGCTGAGCGACTGGCTGCAACGCGGCTGGATTCAACCTCGGCCATAGCCTCACGAAGGCTCTTCAAGATTCTCGTCAAACGGCTTCTGGAATACCGCACTGGTTTGCGCGAGGAATCGATTCGGCGAGATTGATCCCAAACAGGCGTAGACCGATCGGTCGCGGGCACCCACGCTGGGTATCGAGCTCTAACGCCTATTGGCGACTAGGCGTCGCGCGCCACGAGGCCCGCGTCGACCAGCAGTTGTTGCATGGGCGCCAGCAGGCTCCGATAGTTGCGCCAGGATTCGGACGCGGCGGCACTGGGAACGGCCTGTCGGCGCGACGTACTGCCGTATCCGATCGGCCGTCGGTTTCGACTCGGGTCTTCAAAACCGGCTTCGAATGGCAACTCACAGAATCGGAAAATGGCGCGCGACACCAGTCCTGGCACGGCCCGCCACTGTTCGTAGCGCACACTCAGTACGCGCTTCGGGAACGCCGATTCAATCGTGCGCATCCAGTCCGCATAGGCCAAGTAGTACCGCACCAGTTCGGACTGATCGTTGCTGAACGGATACTGCTCGTCGAACCATTCGCGCAACAACGCAAAGCACTGTTCCATCGGCTCGCAGACCACATGAATCAGACGTGCTTCCGGTAGCGCCCGCAAGATCGCCGCCGCGAACAAAACGTTGCTACTGCCAAGGTCAGTGACTGCGTGTGCCGTTGGAAAACGCTCGCCGATACGCTCACGATAACGCTGACCCAACTCCTCCCAATTGAGATCGGGTAAGCGCTCCAGGATCGCATCATTGATCGCCAGATTCGCATCCACTCCGGTGAACTCGCGCACCAACGCCGCAAACTCCGGCAATTCCCCACCGTTGCGCACATCGGGGTGATTGCCCAGCACGCGCTCGACAAGGTTTGCGCCAGAGCCGGGCAGCCCAATCACAAAGATCGGCACCGGTTTGCCAATGATGGCCTGGGAGGATTCGCTGACCGCAGCCTGGACCTCCTGCGCCGCCTGCTTCAAGCGATCAAACACCGGCAGTTCGCGCTCCAGATGGTACTGGTACTGACTACGCTTGCTGCGCAAGCCACGCTCAAGATACTGCGCCGCATCGGCATACTGTCCCCGAGCATCAAGAATTCGAAACGCAGCGTGCAACAGCCAGACTTCGGAATCGGTTCCAGGCTTGACCTCGCGGAGCAACTCGGGGATCGGTTCGAATGCTGCCCGATCCGGGCGCAGCCGCGCGAGTCCAAGGCGCGCATAACCCATGCGCGGATGGACGCGCACGAGTTCCTCGTAAATCGCGGCCGCATCGTCGACGTCGCCTGCCAAAGCGTAGGTTTCGGCTTGCGCAAGCATCAGCGGGATCGATGCCTCAGTCAGTCGAGCCTGCAGGCGAAAAATCAGCGTCTGCGCGTCTTCGCATTCCCCCAGTCGATTGAACATCTCAACCACCCGCAATCCCGGGTCCAGGTCCAACACATGCTGCTCGGCGAGCCGCCTCGCAGCAGCCAATGCGACCGCCGTCCGACCATTGGCCATCGCAACACGAGCCAATTGCAGCAAGCCGCTGACCTGCTCGGGTTGGATGCTCAACGCACGCTGGATCGCAAACTGGGCCGCACGCAGGTGCCCACAGGCGGCATGAGCAAAGCTCGCGACCAACCAGACATCGAATCGTTGCGGCGTTCGTTTGGCTTGAGTGACTGCAGCAGCCTCGGCCGCATCGAACAAGCCCTTCGCCAAATACTCCTGAACGCGTCGGAGCGCGCGTTCGGTCAGGGCGTCGGGCGTGTCGGGCATCAATACTGGGGCCGTCATGTCTGTCATCAAATGGAGATGCCCGAGGATACCGTGCGAAGGCGGTTGTAGTCGCCTCCTTGGTGCCGCCGGGCCCTCGGCTCGACAATCCTTCGCAATCGACAGAGCAGACGAAGCCGATCGAAGTCAGAACCGATCGTTACATGCTCGTGCAAAGGCTGGTCCCGAATCCTGTAAATTTGTGCGAAACTCGTGGTTTCACTGGGTTTGATAGGACGCACAGGCAGTTGCTTGAGTCGTCCTTTCGAATGCCAGGGTTTGCGCAAACTGATGGGTCCTTAAAGCTATGGCGTCTGCAATTTCGTTTGAATTTTTTCCGCCCAAGACCGATGAGCAGCGGCAGCAGCTCGACAACACGGCGGCACGCCTAAAGCAACTGTCGCCACAGTATGTGTCGGTAACGTTTGGTGCCGGCGGGTCCACGCTGTCTTATACGCCTGAAACGGTTCGCCGTCTGCGCACCGAGTTTGAGCTCGACGCCGCGCCTCATCTTTCTTGCATGGGCGGCACGCGCGACGAGATCAAGCATCTCTTGAAGCTCTACCAGGCGATGGGCTGCAAGCGCATTGTCGCGCTGCGCGGCGACATGCCCTCGGGCATGGCCGGCTTTGGCGAGTTCCGATATGCCAACGAGCTCGTGCAGTTCATTCGCGACCAGTCAGGTGACGCGTTTCACCTGGAAGTCGCCTGCTATCCAGAAGCGCATCCACAAGCGGCCGACATGCAGTCCGATCTGCGCAATTTCTGTCGCAAAGTGGACGCCGGAGCGAACGGTGCCATCTCGCAGTACTTTTTCAATGCTGATGCGTACTTTCGATTCGTCGACGAAGCGCGTCGCGCCGGCGTGTCGATCCCGATCACGCCAGGCATCATGCCCATTGCCAACTTCTCGCAGCTGAAGCGCTTCTCGGACATCTGTGGCGCCGAGATTCCGCGTTGGATCGAGCGTCGCATGCGCGGCTTCGGTGACGACGCCGAATCGATCCGCGAGTTTGGTGCGGACGTGGTCGGCAAACTGTGTCAGGACTTGCTCGCTGGCGGCGCGCCTGGGCTGCACTTTTACACCTTGAATCGCGCCAAGCCAACACTGGCGGTGCTCGATCGACTCGGCAAGGCCTGATCGCCGGCAGCACTAGGGGCTGCGCGATGGCTTGTCTGGCGTCGCGCCAAACCGTTGTCTGGCGACCAACGCGGTATCTGGAAAGTCGCAAAAGATCGCGTCCACGCCGAGCGCAAATAGCCGTTCCAGCTCGGCGGCGCTAGAGGCAAAACCGGCACCGACTTGATCATCGCGGATCGTCCAGGCGTGCGCCTGCCGACCTGCAGCGTGAGCGACATCCACCAGACTCGCGCCAGCGTGGCCGAACCAGGCTGATTTGGGTAAGGCGACCCCATCGAGATAGGGATGGCGATGCAGCGTGTCGGTCAACCACGCCGCATCACCGATTTGCGCCGAATCGAACAACGCAAACACCGGGTTGTCGGTCTGCTCGCGCATCAGCCGGAGTGGCGCCAGTTTGAAACACTGAATCCAGACCGGGCTCGCACGTCCCTGCAGTCCGACCGCTTGCAAATCCCGCACGCACTGGCTGACTACATCAAGACGTTGCTCGGCAAACCACTCCGGATGTTTGAGTTCCGGATAAAGCGCGAAGGGCCGGCTTTCACGTGCCATCAGAAACCATTGCAAGGTTTCCTGGAAATCCAAAATGACCGACTCCGGAAAAGTCTGGGCTCGCGTCGCAAACGGCTGGCGCGGACGCAACACCCGCAGTTCGGCGCGTGCAAAGTCACTCGTCCACCAGTCGATGTGGCCGTCAAGCCCGACCCGCTTCCGATTGGCAAATGGGACGTGCGTCGCAATGTCGGTACTACGGTCCAAACCGGCATCATGCCGGACCAACAACTGGTGATCACGCGTCATGACCAGATCGGGCTCAATGACGTCTGCCCCTATCTGGACACCCAGATCGTAAGCCGCCAATGCGTGTTCGGGCAGGTATCCGGACGCGCCACGATGCGCGATGATGCGGGTTGGTTGGCCGTCGAGCGTGTTCCAGATCATGGCGTCGTGTTGGGTCCGGGTGGCGCATTGGGGTCGGCCGTGGGCTCAGGCTCGGTGCAAGCCTGGGCCGCGACTTTGAGCTTCTGCAGCGTATCGCCAGCCAAGGGGAGGCTCCAGTCCACTTGCTGGCGGCCACGAATCCAGATCATTACAACCAAGTCGCCCTCCGGTTTCATGTCCAGCATCGACACGGAGCGCGACTGCCCAAAACCCAGTCGCCGCAGATCCACCAGCCAGTCAGCGCCTAGCAACGGACGCTGCCCAACCACGATGCCTTGCTCAGCCAGATGCGTGGAAAGTGCAAGCGGAATTGGGTCGAAATCGGCGTTGACCCACTCACCTTTGAGCTGAACACTGAGCTGGTAGCTCTGGCCGTCCCGGTCCAGCAGAAACTGCCCCTCGACGCCGAACAAGTCCTCATCTTCAAAGCGAAACGGCTCACTACGCACCGCACATTGCAGGGCCAACTTGGGCTTTGGCCGCAGTTGCGGCGGGCCCTTCGGGGCCAGATTGCGTGGTCGGACTTCCTGACGCTCCGTTCCTTCTGGACAGGGTCGGTCCTGGAATGCCCACCGGCCCATGGCATCTTGGCAACGGTACAGCCGCGCGTCGACGCCGGTGCAAATCCAAAGGCCGAGCAACAGACACAGCCATTCACGCAGACCGCGCCATGGCTGGGCTGAACAATTGGCATCGATGCAGCTGTTACGATCCGTCGTGACCACGCAAACGACTCGGGTTTCCTTATGATCAGCATGCTATCAGCCCCGGCCACCTGGAGAACCGTATGAGCAACCCGATCGTGACCCAAGCAGTGTCTCGCCTGAAGTACCCGTGGCTCTTGGCGCTGACGATGATCGCCCTGATTGTTGACGTGCTGATCCCGGATTTCGTGCCCTTTATTGACGAGCTCACGCTCGCCGCGATGACTGCTTTGTTTGCAATGTGGCGAGAACGCCGCCCGGTGCCGATGAAGACGGTGGCGTCAACCAGTCAGGCTGGGCCAAAAGCGATCGGTCAAGATGGCACGCCACCCAAGCTGCCCTGAGCGTGACGCAGCCTGTCAGTGATTCGGTTCAGCGACAGCCACTGTCACCTGGATGCCCCGGAGTTTGATGCCGATCGCGGCGCCGTCATGGCTCACGCCAAAGCGGCAGGCGTCTGGCGGCAGTTGCTGCCTGCCATTGATCTGGACAGTAGCCAGGCAATCTGGAACCTGCACTTTGCCGACGCAACGCTGCTGCCCGCCTTCGGGTTCCATCCGATGTACCTGGACCGCTACAGCGAGGCCGGATGTGCCGCGCTTGCCCACCTCGTCGCCACGCATCGACCGGTGGCGATCGGCGAATGCGGTCTCGATTATTTTGTCGAGGGACTCGACCATCAGCAGCAATCCGATGTGCTCGGCGCACACTTGCGGCTCGCCGTCGATCACGGCCTGCCCGTCATTCTGCATGCCCGCCGAGCTGTCGATGCGGTCATCGCGCAACTGCGGCGATTCCGGCCTACCGGCGGCGTCGTGCACAGTTTCAGCGGTTCCTGGCAGCAAGCGGAGCAACTCTTCGCGCTGGGTTTTTCGCTTGGCATCGGCGGGCCGGTCACGTACGAACGAGCACAGCGTCTGCGCGACATTGTCCGGCGCATGCCCATCGAGTTCCTGCTGCTCGAAACGGATGCGCCCGATCAACCAAGTTGCAGTCTTCGCGGGCAGCGGCACACACCGGGCGATCTGCTGTTGATCGCCAAAGCGGTTGCAGACCTGCGATCAATCAGCCTGGAAGCCCTTTCCGCTGCAACCGAGGCGAATTTTTCGCGCCTTTTCGGCCCGCCCGCTACGTAAACAGCGAAGCGGCGCGACAAATCAAGCAGCAAGACCGGAGCCACTGCCGAGCTCCGTCGCGGTCGTCACGCGCAAGTCCTTCCAAACTCGGATCAATCCGGGCTCACCGATCGACTGCGTTCGAAACCCGAGCGCGTGCGCGAGTCGCGTCATTGGCAGGTTTTCAATCAGGACATCGCCAAAAATCGCGTGCATGCCACGCTTCCGAGCGCACTCAATCAGGCGCTGCATCATCAGACGACCAATACCACGTCCACCAATTTGATGGCCGACGATAATCGCGAACTCTGCCCGCTTCTTCGCAAGATCGAAGGCCAGTCGAGCGACGCCGCCAATCGCCGCCGAACCCGGCTCGCCCGGTTCAGTAGCGACCAACGCGAAGGCCAGCGCTGGGTCCAAATCACAAAGCTCGCGAGCGTACGCTTCAGTCAGCTCAGTCATTGGGTGCAGAAACCGGAGGCGAACCTCCTCCGGCTCCAACTTGGAAAAGCCCTCGCGCAATGGCCCCGCATCGATCACCTCGATCGGCCGGATCAGAAGCTCGAGTCCATCCGCCCACCGCAGTTGTTCCCGCCAGCGTCCCAGATAGTGCCGTTTGGGGGTCTGACGAATGGTCGCGGGGCGGTTCGGGTGGCTGTCCATGAGTCTTCAGGGTGCCTGGTTACCAAGGCCGTTTGATGACATTCTTGTCCTGCTCGCGGTCATACGCTCGCAGTTCATCACGCAGATGTTGAATTCGCTGGCGCCCAAGCGCGTTGCGATGCTCGTCGAGAACTTGCGCACCAAGCAACTCGCCGAGCCGATTGGCGATCGGGAACATCGAATCCCAGGCATCCAGCGCACGCATGGGCCCAGGCAACGCCATGAACAAGGTCAATCCAGGGGTCCGAAGCTCCTGAATTCGCCGCATGTCGAAATGGCCAGGCTTGACCATGCTGGCCATGCTGAAAATTGGCCCCGATTCCGGCTTGCCGGGAATCAGGCTGTGAAAAATGCCCAGGTGCCCAAACACCAGGCCGGTTTTCTCCGCTGCAACGACAATATCGCTCCCGCGCAACATCTCGCCGTCGTTCGCACAAATGAACAGCGTGACGATTCGATCGATGCGCTCCTCACGACGCGCGCCAACCGAGCTTTCCGCGGGCAATGAGATGATTTCCGATTCGGGCCGGGCGCGGGACGCTGGATTCGGCGTCGCCGACGATTCAGGTGCTGCGAGGCCGGGCTCAGCCGATTCTGCGTCTGGCTCAGCCGCAAATCCCGACAAGTCAAACTCGAATTTGGGCTCACGCCGCCCAGACATTGTTGTGTCAGTGAAGTGATCCGAATCGGACTCGGCAAAACTCTGACCGCGGTGATCGGAGATCTCGCGGGAAAGCCGGGTCAGTTCGGCTTGCAAATCGGGGTCCATGCCATCCAGCCCAACGCTCGACGCATGGCCGAGATCAGGCTCCTGACGATCCCGAGACTTCGGGGCAGACACCCGCCGACCCTGTTGGCCAAACTGCCGACTGCCGTGCCAGTAAATCAAGCCAAGCACGCCCAGGCCAACCACAACGATGATCAAACGGAGAATCCAGGCTTCCACAGTGTTTTGCGTCCACATTGCAAGGCATCAGGGTGACACGCTGCGCGCAGCGGCCACCGAAGGCCACAAGTGTAAGGCCTGCAAACTGAACATTAATTCAGTTCCGGCCCACCATCATGGCGGGACGCGGGCAGGACCGGTCGCAACCGGTGCCACTAGTCGAACTGAGACCGACCCTTGTTGTGATCAGGCGGCCCCGGCCAGCTTGGCCGCTTCAGCCAAATCCACCGACACCAAACGTGACACACCCGGTTCGCGCATGGTCACGCCGCAAAGCTGCGAGGCAGCTTCCATGGTCGCCTTGTTGTGCGACACGAACAAGAACTGCACGCGTTCGCACATTTCCTTCAGCATGTTGCAGAACCGGCCAACGTTGGCCTCGTCAAGCGGCGCATCAACCTCGTCCAGCAAGCAGAACGGCGCCGGATTCAGACGGAAAATAGAAAACACGAGCGCGACTGCAGTCAGCGCCTTTTCGCCACCCGACAACAACGTGATCGACGTCACGCGTTTGCCGGGCGGCCGGGCCATGATCGACACACCCGTATCGAGCAAGTCTTCGCCGGTCAGTTCCAGGTACGCGTGGCCACCGCCGAACAAGCGCGGGAACAACTCCTGGAGGCCGACGTTGACCTTGTCGAACGTCTCCTTGAAGCGAGTCCGGGTTTCGCGGTCGATCTTCTTGATGGCGCCTTCGAGCGTTTCCAGCGCGGTGGTCAAGTCGCCGAACTGCGTGTCCAGATAGACCTTGCGCGCCGACTGTTCCTGATACTCGTTGATCGCCGCCAAGTTGACGGGCTCCAAACGCTTGATGCTCCGCTCCAGTTCGGCCAGCCGCTCGGCCCAAAGACCGGGTTCGGCTTCTGGCGGCAATTCCTGAGCGACGGCTTCGATTTCGAACCCGGCCGTCTGAATCGCATCCGTGTGCTGATCGGCACGCATCTTGAGGCTTTGTTCTTCGAGGCGCAGACCAGACAGTTGCTCGCGTTGCTCATTTGCGAGTCGCTCCACGCGCGAGCGCTCCTGCTCCAACGCACGGAACGCGAGATCGCACGATTCCAACGCTTTGCGGGCATCGATCAGCTGACGGTCGACCAGCATGCGCTGATCCAGGTAAGTCCGCAGTTCGGCGTCCAGATCGGTGCCGGGCTCGGTGCCCTGCGCCAGTTGCTGCGCGAGTTCCTGCTTCCGGCTGTCGAGGGTCGCTAACTGCCCAACCATGCGCTGCAACGACTGCTGCAACGAGCTCAACGTGGATCGTTTGGCCTCGGAGCGCAACGCAATCTGATGCTTGGCATCCTGCGCTTCGCGCGCGTTGGCGCGGGCATCCTCACGACGCTCCAACAACGAGCGCCGCTCGCCATCCAACTGCGCGCGCTGGTCCTCCAGATCGCCCATGCGCTCGGTCGCCGTTTCCAGGCGGGCGCGTGCGTCCCGCGACTCGACGTCCAATTCGGCAACGCGCTGGCGCAGTTCGGCGATTTCGGTACCAACCCGACCCATCCGCGTCGTCATGCTCTCCAGGCGACCCTTCTCGCTCTGGATTTGACCGGCGACTTCGGACAATTGCCGATGCGCGAAATACAGGTCGCGCTGTGCGTCGTCTCGAGCACGCTCAGCTTCAAAGTGCTGTTGCTTCAATTCGTCCTGCTTCGCCAGCAAGATCTCGATCTCGCGCTCCAGATCAGTAATGCGAATCTGCAAGGCTTCGATCTCGCGCTCGCGCGCCAAGACGCCCGAATGCGCTTCTTTGGCACGGCTGATGCGCACCCAATCGCGCCCGAGCCAATCGCCACTACGGGTAATCACGGATTCATCGGCCGCGAGACTGGTGTGCAGCGCGCGGGCCTCAGCCAAGTCGTTCACCACTCGGACTTTTTCCAATGCGCGCAAGGCCGCTTCAGGGCCTTCGACATGCTGCGCCAGACTACCCATGCGTCGCTGACCCAGATCGCCTGACAACAGTACGACGTTATGCTCGCCGAGGCTCGTCAACTCATCCAAATAGCTGCTTGGCGCGTCGGTCAACGCGCCATCGAGCCAGGCGCCCAAGACCACTTCAACCGCCCGTTCAAAGCCATCGTCGACCTTCAGCACCTCGCCCAGGCGTTTGCCCTGGCCGAGACCAATGCGATCCAACCAAGCTTGCGCCCCGCCCTTTTCCTGACCCAGCGCGGCGTGCTGCAACGCTTCGAGCGAACTCAATCGGCCACGGGCTTTGGAGAGTTCCGAGCGCGAATCATTGAGTCGCGTCTGCAGCGACTTGGTTTCATCCTGAACCCGACCAAGCAGGATCTTGCGCTCATCCAGCAAAGCCGTGTTCTGCTCGACCTTTTCGCGTAATTCTTCCTGCCGCAACAGCAGATCGTCCTGCGCCATCGCAAGTTGATCGAGATTCGCCTTGCCCTGTTCCTCTTCAAGCACCGACAAGCGCTGCGCCGCATCGAGGGCCTGCTTGTCGAGGAAGTTCAAGCGGGTGCGTTCCACTTCGGCCAGTCGCGACGACTCGCCCGAATCGCGCGCATAAGTGTCCCAGCGCGTCTGCCAATCCAGAATGCCCTGCTCGGCCAGGCGCAGCGCTTCGGCGCGCTCGTCGGCTTGGATTTCGAGCATTTCCAGCTGTGGCTCGGAATCGGCCAGCGACAGCGTCAGCGCCTCGATCTGCTCGCGGTCGCCGCGAATGTGCTCAGCCAACTCTCCGTGCGCCTGCTCGGCTTCTTTCAGCGCCTTGGTCAGACGTTCGTTCAGATCGCGGTTGAAGTTGATCTGCTGCTCAACGCGCGCGATTTCGCCGCTGACGCGATACAGCTCGCCTTGCACTTGATTGAAGTGATCGGAGGCCGTGACCTGCTTCTCTCGCTCTTCTTCCAGCTGCGCCTCAATGGCGCGCTGCTCGGTGACCAATTCCTCGATCCGCAATTCCATGTTGCGGACTTTCTGCGTGCGCTCATCCAATTCGCCGCGCAGGCTGAGCAAATGCAGCGCCTTCAGCTCCGCCTCGACGCGCGTGGCCTCGGCCTTCAGCTTCTGATAGCGCTCCGCTTGCTTCGCTTGCCGATTGAGGTGCTCCAGCTGCTTGTCGACTTCCTGGCGCACGTCGTTCAAGCGATCGAGATTCTCGCGAGTGGACTTGATGCGCGACTCGGTCTCTTTGCGACGCTCTTTGTACTTGGAGATACCAGCCGCCTCCTCCAAATGCAGGCGGAGATCCTCAGGCTTGGCCTCGATGATCTGCGAGATCATGCCCTGCTCGATGATCGAGTACGAGCGCGCGCCGAGACCGGTGCCAAGGAACACATCAATGATGTCACGACGGCGGCACTTGCCACCGTTCAGAAAATAGTTCGACTGCCCATCGCGGCTGACCTGGCGCTTGATCGAGATCTCATTGAAGCTCGCGTATTCGCCCTGGATGGTGCCATCGGAATTGTCGAAGATCAGCTCGACCGTGGCCGAGCCCACCGGCTTTCGGTTGCCCGAGCCGGAGAAGATCACGTCGGTAATGGCATCGCCGCGCAGACGGCTGGCGGCGCTCTCGCCCATCACCCAGCGGATCGCATCAATGATGTTGGACTTGCCGCAGCCGTTCGGACCGACAATGCCGGTCATGTTGGTCGGCAAATGCAGTACGGTTGGGTCGACAAACGACTTGAAACCGGACAATTTGATGCTGGATAGACGCATGTTTCACTCAGTTTTTGCAACGTATCAGCCAATGGCAATTGCCATCGGGTGCCGCGTCGATTAACGTGCGCGGCCTTCTTTCAACCACAAATCAGGAATACGGCCATGAGTACCAAGCCGTCCAAGACGCTGGAGACGTTTCCGAACCCCGAGCCGAAACGCGACTATACCATTCGCATGCGGATTCCGGAGTTCACTTGCCTTTGCCCCAAAACCGGGCAACCCGACTTCGCCACCATGCACCTGGAATACATCCCGGACAAGACCTGTGTGGAGCTCAAGTCGCTGAAGCTCTACATGTGGAGTTTCCGCGAGGAAGGCGCGTTCCACGAGGCCGTTACCAACAAAATCCTCGAAGATCTGGCCAAAGCCACGAAGCCACGCTTCATGCGGCTCACCGCCGAATGGTACGTCCGCGGCGGCATTTACACGACCGTCGTGGCCGAACACGCGGCGAAGGGCTTCAAGCCCAAGCCCAAGATTGAGCTGCCCTGAGCGGTATAGCCAGCAAAATCAATGAGTTAATCGGCCCCGGCCAGTGCCAATTCTGCCCGGGGCGTTGTCTGCCCGCCGATTGAGGTCGCCATGAGCAAAGCCGAAACCTACGCGCGTTACGCATCCGAGCTGCAAGCCATTGAATCACAAGGCCTCTTTAAGCGTGAGCGGATCATTGCGAGCCCGCAAAGCGCCGAAATCACGTTGACCGACGGTCGGAACGTCCTGAACTTCTGTGCCAACAACTATCTCGGGCTCGCGGATCACCCCGATGTGATTGCGGCGGCCAAATCGGCCCTCGACAGTCACGGCTTTGGGATGGCCAGTGTCCGCTTCATTTGCGGCACGCAGGACTTGCACAAGCAGTTGGAAGCGCAGATCGCCGGATTTTTCGGCACCGAGGACACGATCCTCTACGCCGCCTGCTTCGACGCTAACGGCGGCCTGTTTGAGCCGTTGCTGGGTGAGGACGATGCCATCATTTCAGACGCGCTGAATCATGCGTCGATCATCGATGGGGTACGCCTCTGCAAAGCCAAGCGCTTTCGCTATGCGAATTGCGATATGGCCGATCTCGAGGCGCAATTGAAAGCCGCCAAAGCAGCGGGTGCGAAGACCATTCTGATCACCACAGACGGCGTGTTTTCGATGGACGGCTTCATCGCCCCGCTCGACCAGATCTGCGACTTGGCCGAGCGGTACGGCGCGCTGGTGCACATCGACGAATGCCATGCCACCGGCTTTTTGGGTGAGCACGGCAAAGGCAGCGCAGAAGTGCGCAACTGCTTGAGCCGGATCGATATTTTCACGGGCACGCTCGGCAAAGCCATGGGGGGCGCGCTGGGCGGCTTCACCACCGGCAAGCGCGAGGTCATCGAGCTGCTACGCCAGCGCTCCCGCCCGTATCTGTTTTCCAATTCTCTGCCGCCGCATGTGGTGGCTGCCGGGATCAAGGCGTTCGATATGTTGGCCAGCGCCGGTCATCTGCGCACGCAATTGCGCGACAACACTGCGTATTTCCGGGCCCGGATGACTGCGGCCGGATTTGATCTGAAGCCAGGCGAGCATCCGATCGTCCCGGTGATGGTCTACGACGCACCGCTCGCGCAGAAGTTGGCCGAGGGCCTGCTGGCCCGCGGCGTGTATGTGATCGGCTTCTTCTTCCCGGTCGTGCCCAAAGGCCAGGCTCGCATTCGCACGCAGATGAGTGCGGCACATACCCGCGCGCACCTCGATCAAGCAATTGCAGCCTTTACGGACGTTGGTCGCGAATTGGGTGTTCTGAAAGCCTGACCGGCCGCGCTGAATGGGCCGACGCCTGTGCGAGCGTCGGCCCAACTGGTCTTACGCGGCTTCCAACTGTTGCTTCAGGCGGTCCAAGGCTTGCCCCCAGGCCCGCCGCAAGCCATCGGCAGCGGCTCGATTCTGCAAGCGTTCGTGCGTGATCATGATCGTGGTTTTGGTACCGGCTGGCTGAAATTTGATTTCGACCGGGGTGTCTTCTGCGCCGTGGTCGCCCTGCCAGATGAGTTTGATCATCTTGCCCGGACTCACCTTCTTCACGACCGCCTGATTCCCGTCGGCATTCCGCAACGAACCACCATCGCGAAAATCGAGTTGGTGCGATGGCCCGAGCCAGCGATCCAGCCAGACCGCCGCGGCAAACGCCGCGTAGCTTTGCTCCGGGCTCGCCTTGACCGATTTGGTGGCGCAGATTGTGTAGCCCTTGGCCCGACCGTCTTTTTCGACCAGACCGTGAGCGGCTTCGTACTCAATCAACAAGGTCGACATCCACCATGGATCGAGCTTGAACCGATCCACCAGAACCTGTCCCAGCGCCCGCCGGCCCAAGGTCGGCCCCCCTTCGGCATCCATCAGCAGGAACCACTCTCCCATCGATTTCCCGGTTGCCGCGCGCGCCGCGGCCTCGTCGCTCGATTGTTCGGCTCGCCAATCGATTTGCATCGCGTTCTCCTCAGGCAGCCGGCGGCACGGGCCAAAGCGCCAGAATCAGCCCGATCACCGTGAACTGCAGCGTGTGATAACCGCCGTTGATGAAGAACAGTTTGAGCGACTTGCGTTCGAACAGATAGTTGATGCCAAAGCTCGACGTGACCCAGAACAACCCCGCCGATGACCCTGCGCCAAGGCCGAGCGCCAGCGGTGGCCGCGGCCCAAGAAACATCGCAAACACAAACGAGGCCCCGAGGCAGAGGAGAAACGCCAGCCCGAAGATCAAGGCCATGTTGCCCTTGGCGAGTTGCTCGTCCGACAACCCGGTTTCCCGTTGCCAGGCCTTGCCGAACAGCATCGGCGAATACCAAATGCCACCCAGCACAAAGCTGGCGGCTGCAGCTGTTAACACGGCCCAAATATTGAACTCCGGCATTGCGTTCTCCCGCTTTTCTGTGCGCTCCCATCGGCGCAAGAACAATTTAGAACGTCTTGGCGCGCCTGTCTTGGAAAAAACGGAACTCGGATGAACACCGGGCGCGTTACCCGGCCACCACCACCGATTGCCCGTCGGGTCGCGCTTGGCGTACGAACGCACCCGGCGCATAACCACTGAACGCCTGAAAATCGCGGGTCAGGTGCGACTGGTCGTAATAGCCGCAGTGCTCGGCGAGCGCCACCCAAGGCACGGTATCGCGCCAGGCCAGCAGACTCAGCGCAGATTGAAACCGCAACACGCGGGCCAGCATTTTCGGACTCAATCCGACGTCACGCTGAAACAGGTTGCCCAGATACTTGCGGCTGACGCCGGCTTCTGCCGCCAATCGTTCCACCGAGCCTTGTCCCGCAGACCGTTGCAAATTGGCCACAGCCCAAGACACCAGTCGATGTGGCGCGTGTTGCGAGCGCAAACGGCACAGCAGCCAATGCTCCAGTTCCGCGAAGCGGGCCCGACAGTCCGACATCTGCAGCAAGCGCTCGCGCAGCGCGAGCACGCTGCTGCCCAACAAGTCTTCCAGCGGTTGAATCTGATTGGCCAACGCTTGCGCGTCGACATGCAGGACGCCACGCGCGCCCGCTGACTGAAACACCACACCGAGCAACGCGTTCCCATGTGGTGCTTCGGTTTCGATCGGGCCTTCGTGCATGCCGGAATACCAGATGTCCCGAAACGGTACACGCTGCTCAGGCGGCCCGGGCAGGATGCGATATTGCGTCGGCCCCAGGTTGATCAACAAAAAGCTGGTGCCGCCAGGCAGAATTCGGTCGCGTTGGTAGAACACTTGGCCTTCGCCAAACCAGTAGCTGAGTACGAATGGCGCTAACGCGGGACTCGGTGTGCAGGTTGCCACGCGCCAACAGCCGAGCGCGTCTTGGCGCTCGAATAAGCTGATGCGATCAGTAATGGATCCCGCCATGAGCGCACCGTCCGAGGTCTACACCATCGTCCGACTATGCCAGCCGCCCACCAGCCACGGCATGTGACAAAGGATGGCCCGCAAACTGTGCGACGCTCGATGAACGGCAAGCGCCCAAGAACCCGCCGCTAGAGTCCGCTGACCGCCTGCGCGACCGCACGAAATAACGCGCGCCCTTTGTTCATGGTCTCGTCCCATTCCTTCTCGGGATCGGAGTCGTACACAATGCCGGCACCTGCCTGCACGTGCAGCAATCCGTCTTGAATGACGGCCGTCCGAATAGCAATCGCGGTGTCGGCCTCGCCCCACCAGTTCAGATAGCCGACGGCGCCCGAGTAGACATTGCGCTTGACGGGCTCCAGTTCCTGGATCACTTCGAGCGCGCGGATTTTCGGCGCGCCGCTGACTGTGCCTGCCGGAAACGCCGCCTTCAGCACATCCATGTAACTGAGCCCAGACTTGAGGCGTCCGCGCACCTCACTGACGATGTGCATCACATGCGAGTAGCGCTCGATCACCATTTGCTCGGGCACCTGAACCGAACCGACTTCCGCGACGCGACCCACGTCGTTGCGCCCAAGGTCGATCAACATCAGATGCTCAGCGCGCTCCTTGGGATCAGCCAGCAGGTCGCGCTCCAGCGCTTGATCGTCTTCGGGGTTCTGGCCACGCGGACGCGTACCGGCAATCGGCCGCACGGTCACTTCGCCGCCCTTGAGTCGCACCAGAATCTCAGGTGAAGACCCCACGATCTGCGTTTTACCGAGATCGAGAAAATACATGTACGGCGACGGATTCAACGCGCGTAGCGCGCGATACACATCCACCGGACGCGCTTTGAACGGGACCGACAGGCGCTGCGACAGCACCACCTGAAAGATGTCGCCGGCGCGGATCAATTCCTTGCAGCGGTCGATCGCCGCCATGAAGCCTTCACGAGTGAACCCGGAGACGAAGTCGGCCTCATTCAGCAACTGCGGATCGAGCACTTCGGGATAGCTCGGCCCGGATCGACGCAGCCGGAACGTGAGCTCGTCCAACCGACGCTCGGCTTGCGCCTGCGCCTGTGGCACCGCCGGATCGGCATGAACGATCAGGTACAGGCGGCCCTTCAAGGTGTCGAACACGGCAACTTCTTCCGACAACATCAACAGCACATCGTCGGTGCCGAGTTGATCCGGCTTGTCGCTCTGCTTGAGCTTGTCTTCGATATAGGCAATGGTCTCGAATCCGAAATAGCCGACGAGCCCGCCACTGAAATCGGGCAGACCCGGAAGCCTTGGGACCCGAAACTGCTGACGGATCTGTTCGATCTCGGCCAGCGGGTCAGCGAGTTCGCGCGTTTCCACGACCTCGCCCAGCTGCCGGACAGTCAGCGTATGGCCGCGCAACGCGTACGTGCGCCGCGCTGGCAACCCAATGATCGAGTAACGCCCCCAACGCTCGCCACCTTCAACCGATTCCAGCAGGTACGCGAACGGACCGTCGGCCAGCTTCATGTAGACCGATAGCGGCGTGTCCAAATCGGAAAAGACTTCCCGAACCATCGGGATGCGGTTGTAGCCCTGATCCTTCAAGGCGGCGAATTCTGCAGCGGATATCGGCATGATCTTGGGCAATGACAGCGAGCCCCAGAGTATACGCGGGCCGTCGCCAGCCGCTTATGAAAAACGGAGGCTGGCCACAGCACCTTTTTCGACGCCCGGCTTCAAGCTGACGCTCCAGCCGTACAAGCTGCAAATCCGGCGCACAATCGCGAGCCCAAGTCCACCGCCCTTGCCCGGCGCGTCCTTGCCGCGCACGCCGCGCGTGAACAAATGTTCAGCCTGATTCGGATCAATGCCCGGGCCCTCGTCGTGGACCTCGACCTGATGCGGTCGGATCACGACGCGCACGTCGCCCGCAGGGGTGTACTTGATCGCGTTACCAATCAGATTCCCCAACGCCACGGCCAAAACCGCTGGTGGCGCCGCGATGGACACATCGGCTTCGGCTTCGATCTTCAGTGCAATGGGCTTCTGACCGATCTGCACCCGATGGGTATCGAACACCTGCTCAACGACCGGCACCAAACGCGTTTCCTCACCATGCGCTGGCGCCTGTTTTTCCTGACGCGAGAGCAACAGCAAGACCTCGATCAATTCGTTCGATTGGCGGACAGCGCGTTCGATTCGGCGCAGGCGCTGCTTGGCCTTTTCTGGCAGATCATCCTGCGCCAGCAGCAGCTCGGTGGCACCACTGATCACCGCAATCGGGGTGCGCAATTCGTGCGAGACGTCGGCATTGAACTCCTTGTCGCGCTCCACCAATGCGGTCAAACGCTCGGCATAGTCATCAAGCGTGGCCGCCAACTGCCCCACCTCGTCCTCGGCGAAATGCGGCTTCAACGGTTGCGGCTTCGCTTCGCCACGAAAGCTCGTCAGCTTGTCAGCCAGATCCGCCACCGGACGCATCACGCTCGATGCCGACCAGAATGCGATCAGCGCGGACAGTCCCGAAAACAGCACCACGAAACCAATCAGCGCCCAATTGATACGATTCCGCAGCTTGATTTCGTGCGAGATGTCGTATTGCAGGAAGAACCAGAAATCGTCGTCTTTGCGCACCGCCAGCTTGTAGGCGTTGGAGAACGCGCTTTGACTGTCGTCCAGAATCGTGTGCACGCCGTTTTGCAGGTCACGCCAGTTGTTCGGCACATTGGCGCGCTTGCGCTCGCTGAACACGGCGCCTTGAATCCGGCTGAACGTGGCGATGTTGTTCGGGTCGTGCCGATACTGACTCTCGTAGTTCTTCAGCTCAAGACTGAGCTGGCGCCCAATCAACTGGTCTTCGAGATACGCCCGCAATTGCACGACCGCAAGCGCAAAGCCCGCCGTCAACGCGGTACCGAACAACAAGAACGATATGATGATGCGGCTTTTAAGCCTTTGCCGATACTGCATCCGGGTCGCTCAGGCTGTAACCGATGCCATGACGGGTATGGATCAGTGCCTTGCCAAAGGGTTTGTCGATCAGGGCCCGCAGCCCATGGATATGGACGCGCAGCGAGTCGCTGTCGGGAAGCTCTTCGCCCCAGACGCGGAGCTCCAACTCCTTGCGGGTCACCACCGATGGCGACGACTCCATCAGCGCTTGCAAGAGCTTCAAGCCAATCGGGTTCAACGTGATGTCCTTGCTGGCGCGCTGAACGGTCAGCGTATCCAGGTTGTAGCTCAAGTCGCCCACCTGCAATTGCCGCGACACATTGCCGCGACCACGACGGCCCAGCACATTGACGCGCGCCTCCAGTTCCTGCAGCGCGAACGGCTTGGTCATGTAGTCGTCGGCCCCGGACTCGAAACCCGCCAGCTTTTGCGGCAGCGCGTCGCGCGCCGTCAGCATCAGTACGGGCGTGGTCTTGTTCAGGTCCTTGCGAAGGCGTCGGCAGACTTCCAGGCCGTCGATCCCAGGCAGCGTGACGTCGAGGACGATGACGTCAAAATTCTCGGCTTGCGCGAGATTCAGCCCCGTCGCGCCATCCGCCGCAAAGTCGACCACGTGCCCGCGATCAGCGAGGTAGTCGCCGACATTGGCAGCGATGTCGGAATTGTCTTCAATGACTAGAATATGCATGACTGCAACCTTAGCATGGTGTCGCACTTGCCAAGCACAGTCTTGCGCCTGCCTTGGCAAGAACGATCATCGTGTCCGATGTTGATCGATCCGTCTGGCGCACGTCCAGACCCTTCATCCTGATTTGAGCAAACTGAGGTAACGGTTCGCTCCAGGACTTGCAATGGACCCAGGTCGACGACCGAGGTTCCACAGATTCGAGGCAAGAAAAAGCCCAAGGCGCAAACCTTGGGCTGAAAAGATGTTGCCCCGATTACCGTCATCCGAGTGCGTGGGCCAGAAGCTCGCGCAATCAACTAACGTGGGAGCAAGGTAAGGGCGGCAGGATTAAAAGGCTGTTAAGGACTCAGAAGCCGGTCAATTCGGGTTCAGTGTGCACTGGTGGACTGCATCTGCTCTTCCATCACTACCGGTGGCGATTTACCTGAAGTGGCCCATTGGTCAAACAAGAAGGCAGCACGCGTCTGTGTCTGTGGTCCCGAACCCAAAACACGTGGTGCACACAAGGCGTTTTCGCTCAGGAAGCCATGCTCGGCCGCCTGATTGTTTAGAAACTCGATGTATTCCTTGCTGGCAATCTGATGCAGGAGCCGCGCACGCACCGAGACTGGAGTCGGCGTTCCCGGCGGCACCGAGAAGGTGTAAACCGAGTCGTCGAAGTTGACCAGCACGCCAGACCCAGGAGTGGTCTCAGGATAGGTGTAATTGACCGGCTGGATCTCAGGGTTGCTGCCACCTCGGAAGCCCAAGGGCGGGATCCGGTTGTCCTTAGCGATGCAATTGTTCAGCGCAAAGTGGAACGTCTTGCGGTTCTGAGCGTCCTTGATCTCGCAGCTGTTGTTTCCTGCGTTCCACATCCCCTGCTGCACTTCGTAAACCTTTACCTGGGAATCCTCCGTCAAGACTGCAGTGCTCGCGTCATACGCGCCGCTTTCGAAGATCAGCGCGCCGTTCGCATCACGCGCCTGAATGTTCAGCCACATTCGGCGACCTTCGCTGTACCCAGTTGGCAATTTGTGCCCGGAGAGATTGGTTACTCGCACCCGCGCCGTCAGGTTGTTGCCCGGACCCGAAAACGGATCAAGCGTCACTGCCAAGGTCGCCGATCGATTCTGCAGCATTTCGAGCGCTCGGCTGATCGACAGGTCAAGCTCATCGGCGCGACCAATGCTGGCGCCGTAAAGGTTCTTGATGACTCCAAGCACCCAAACATTGCTACCGACAAACTCATGTACCGGCAGGTTGCCGACGCGGGAACCGGGATCAGTCATCATGCACGCAAACGCATCCGGCGAGGTCGAACTAGCCATGTGACACGACTGGCAGGTCCGGCCAAACCGACCCAAATCAGTGCCCGGCTCGTTGTCGGCAAGTCCATCGTTGAACAAGACGTCGCCATAGACGCTGGAACGCCACTCGCTGAAGGTTCGCTCAATCGGAAAGGCGATTCCCGTATTCGCACCCGAATTCAGGATCAGCGTCTTCACTGGCACACCATTCACGATGGGACTGGTGACATCGTGACAGGTTCCGCAGAACTCGCCCTGCTTGACGAAGCTGGAATAGGCGTTGGCGTGCGGCGGCGAGTTGGGGCTGTCCTCATCATAGCGATATGGTCCGTATCGACACGGACCCGAGAAATTCCCGCACTGCGTATTGTCGTCCAAAAAGAAGTTGCCGCTGTCATTCCGATGTGGGCTGGGCATCGGCGAAGCCGGCCGCACCTGTCGATGACAGGTATGACAACCGATTCCGGCAAAATCATTGAGACCGTCTTCGGTGGCCGAGTAATCGCCGAGCAGCGCGCAACCTTGATCACCACCTGCAACCGCTTTCACGCGCCCGTCCAGAAAGCCACCGGGTGAGTGGCATCTCAGACACCACTCGCCAATGCCAGGCGCATCATGATTTGCCACGTCCAGAGCCGCCCAAAACAGCGGGTCGCGACCTGAATGGGCCATCATAGATCCGGCCCACGTGTTCATCGGAAAGAACTCCCGGTAACTCGCGTTTGACAAGCCATCATGGCAGCCCCGGCAATCGCCGGAGTTTTGCAATGGATAGGCCAACCCGGGCTGGGTCCCATGAGGGGTGAAATCCAGCGTTCCCGCAGCACTCGAACCGGCCACTGCCACAACCGCTAAGAACATGGCGCGCTGCAGGACAGCACGCGCGCCAGCTTGCACAAACAGAAACACTGCCTTCACTCAAACCCGTCAGAGAACATCGTTGGCAGCCCAACGCCAAAACTCGCCACATCGTAGCTGTTTGGAAGCCCCTGCCCAGACCCATCGCGGGTCACGCCAAGCGTGACGTCGCCGCTTGAAGGCGGCCGGTCGGCGGTGAACGTAATGTTGGTCATGACGCCCCAATTCAGACTCGCATCTGCGTTTGGCGCAACAAACTCCAGCGCATCGCTGGTCAGATTGGTCGTCCAGTCGGCGCGCAGCGCATCGCCGTCGCGATAGCTGATGTCAGTGATCGTCGCCCCCGCATGCGGAATTCGGATCCGATTAAAGCCGTTATTGCTGATGACGCGCGGAACCTGGTTGGTGCCGGGGCCATTGCCGATTACGACCTCAGCGCGCGAGAAGTCCATGTTTGCGACGGCCACTTCATAGCGCCACAAGCCGCCACCGAGATCCTTGACCTTCATTGCAACTTTGACGTGGCCCTCGCCGTTGGTGTCGGCGGAGGTAAGTCCGCGATTGGTCTCCATCGGATCGGTGCTGTTCGGATCGACCCAGCGATCAATCACCGGCCCAAGGAGAAAACCTTGCGATCCCGAATTGGAAATGCTGCTGGTGGTCGGTACGACGCTTCGTGAGGCCATCGTATTGTAGATATTGATGTCTTCTCGGACGATGTACCAGGACTCGAACAAGTAACGCGTCGTCGCAGAAACCGGCGTCAATTCGCCGACAGGCACGCGCATGCGATTGGTGTGACTGGTATTGCCGCTCGCGTTGGAGGCGCCATTGCAGTCAGGATCATAGATCGAACCGCAACGTCCCCAAACACCAGTCGCCGCAACAATTTCCGACCGCGGCCCTAGATCGCTGGAGCTATCGTTGTTGCCTGTGCCATAGGTGTCGCCACAGGACTTGCCCAAAATGTGATTGCCCCAAGCTCCGCAATCATCACATGGGTCACCGGCGTAAGGGTCAACATTCGTCGTAAGGAACGCGTGCTTGGCCTGAGACCGACCAACTTGAGTCAGTCGCTCAACACCGTCGACGGTATCGAGCCGATACAGGTTCCAGATCAAGTAAGGATGTTGATCGTTGTTGTAGGGCGCTGACGCCCCCGTGAACTTCTGGTACCAAGGCACATCGGCACCGTAGAGCGCAGTGCTGGTGCCCAGAGGGTCACCAGTGACGTTTGCAATAGGAGTGCCGCGATTGCGGCTGTTCGCAAGCGTCGAGGAAGGCGCATAGATCACGTGCGTAGTGCCCGCTCCGCAACCGGAGACGGTCGTGCAACTGCCCGGCTCGCCGGCACTGCAATTGCTGCAACGCATGAGCGCACTCGTGAAGCTGAACATGAATACGTCGGCCTGATACTTCGTGCCATCCGGCTGGCCGACTACTTGCGTTCCTGGCCAATTCGGCGCCGCACATGACTTGGGCCGACTGCCACCGATGCGCGACTCTACCGGCATCGCCGATTGCCATTCGCCGACAGGCTGGTCGGCTGCGTCGGCATTGCCAATCATCTTGGCAAGAGCAGGTGCAATTCGAATGTCTGCGGAACGAATCGAGAAAATGCTGCCGTCATCGAGGAATTCGAACATGATCCGGTCCACATAAAACAGTGTCCGACCATAGGAATCTTGCAAATCAATGCGCGGCGCGGCGCCCGGACGCACCAAAGCCTTCAGGCGTCGAGCGTCCACTTGCTTGCCATTCACGTTGAAGCGATACGGTGTCTTCAGTACACCCTCGCCACCAGCGAGACCGCGCACCGAGGCACCTTCGGCATTGATTTCAAAGCGAGTCTGGGTGGCAAACCGGGCAAACTCCGTATTCGCAATTTCAATATTGCGACCTTTGGGCGCACCACGATCCAGACGATATAGCGCCAAATTGCTCTCGTTCCAGATCAGACGGACATCACCGCCCCGAACCGTCACCCGATCCAATTCGGGCGACATCGCGAGCGGCAGATCAGGCGGCAAGAGGACTTGCTCTTCTTTCACTGGAGACGCAGGCGAAGTCGCTGCCTCAGAGATACCCAAGCAAAACCAATACACCACACAAGACAGCACTACCAGACGTGCACGCATGACCGCTCCCAGACGAGTCGCACAATCGTGTGATAATCGCCCGAGGCCCATGCTTTTGCAAGTGCCGTTTACAAATCAATGCTTTACGGAGCGCCTTCCACTAGAAACCTTCGCATTCCCGGAGAAAACTGTGCGGTAGTTCACAGTTCTAACATGCGCTCTCATTTCTATGCCTCACGTAGTTCAGAATACCCTGAGCCACTGACATCGCTTTGAAAGCTAGCAAACCTGCTACCCGGGACCTTCGCCGATTGGGATCTTGAGAGATTTTTTGGCGTTTGTTTCTCGAAGTGGATACAAGTTGTCGTGGACCATGGCAGTCAACAGCGCCCGTGAGCCGACCGGCGCATGCGCCCTGAACCGGCGTTCCGAGAACCTAAAGGTACAGAGTGCTTCTCTGTTCGAATTGCGGGCAATCGGTTCCACCAGACGCTTCATGAACCGGCTCATCTTCGGAAGCCGGTCACGAGACTTTGCAACCAGTTCCGGCGCCGCAGCGATTTCGGCAATGCGCGTTTTCTGTGACGCGCGATCATCAGAGCCCACAAACACCCAGCACCAACGACTGGCAACCGCTTCGTCCGGCCAACTCACCGCCGCTTGCGCATCGATCTTCAGCACCACGTGCAGGTGATGGCTCATGAGCGCATAGGCATGCGGCGAGACTGGATTGACCTCGTCCATCATCAGCAGTCGAACTTCCGACCGTTGCTGGCAGTACTCGTAAGTTCTTGTCCGGGACGGAATCAACGCCGAAGATCCAAGCACGCAGGACAAAGCGGCTGCCGCAGGGACGATTGCCCGTTCAGTTCGGCGGAACAGTTTGTTCGCGGGCTTGGGGCATGTTCAGCGCCTTCCGTTGGGGCGAGTCGTTCAGCTTCGATCGTGCGCCTACTACATGGGCGGATTTCCGAATTTCGCCTCAGAAATTTCCGACGTGATGCGTGTGCGCCATTTCATCACGATGGCGCGGCACCCAATCGTCACCGAGACGCCGAATCGATGTCCGTGCCCCCTTACCTGCTGACCAGAGCGACTATGGTCAACTCCAAACCAGCAAATGGGACGAAGCAACGCAGCGCTTTGCGCCGTTGACACGCCGAGAAGCCAAGAAATCGGCATCTGGGCCGCTACTTCGACCGCCGTATGACCAGTTCCACAACCTTTGCCTAGGGGCAGCCGCATTCGGCGCAATGCGCTCTGCTTATTGCGCCCTCCGGACAGCAGGCTGCACGGTTCGGATTTGCGCCAGTAGGTCTTCGAGCACCGGTTCTCCTCCGCGCCATTCCGGAAATCACGCTGTTTGTCGAAGCCCAACGCGCGCAGGGAGCAGCCGGTCAACTGGAGTTACTGGAGGTACACGTGGAGCAGGTCTATCCGCAACGTCCAACGTGATCAATCGCGGGCAGGCGCCGCCTCGTCGACACGTCCAGGCACTACCAAGCCGAGCAATCGATTCATCGCTTCCGGATTCGGAACCCGGTATCGCGTGACGTGCTTCATCGCCAAAACCTGGAGGTCGCCGTTCAATGCATAGAACCAGCGACCACCCGACTCACCTGCAAACGCGATATCTAGACGGGCCTCCCAATTTGGATCGCCGTCACTCGCCGACACCTGTTTCCCGCGCCACTGCTCATTGAAGCGCTCCAACGCTGCCGCATCAAGCGAAGTCGTTTGCCCGGTCACCTCATGTCGAACAGTCACCGCAACGACCTCCTGTGCAGAAAGACCGCTCATGAGCGAACCCAAGATCAAAATCAGCGTCATCAGCATTGATACATCCCTTCAATCATCGGTCCGCCTGGCCGCAGCTACTGCGCAAAGAGTCTAGGCCTAGATCGCATGACTTCGCCGTTCTCGTGGCCTTGTTCAGCAACAACCAAGCGCGCCGGACATAGCTGACGGCGTAGCACGTAGGGCGCAATAAGCACAGCGCATTGCGCCGCAGACACGCGGAGAAACCACTTGACCGCCATCGTGACTGCCCCTTCGAACCTCGTATTGCAAGTCTCGCAATCGTTACCCACTCGACAACCCCATTCGGCACAATGCGCTGCGCGCATTGCGCCATTCGGGCGTTCGGGGGCAATATCACCTACCCAGCGAACCTACAGCTTCAGTTTTCAAGAAGACTACAACAAGTGCCCCCCCGTTCCCTTCACAGTAGATAGCGAGAGCCACCTGACTGGCATATACAACAAGTTTTGGAATCGCATGATCGAAGCTCGATCCAGTCGAAAGACCTCGAATTAATGACTCAGCACTATCCGGAACATCCGTCTGACAGTTTGCTGCCACCGTAGCACTACAGTGCTGAGCTAAAAACTCGGAAGGCCGTACCTCAAACTCTTCGAATATTTCTGCCAACGCATGCACAAGAAACTCAGTTTTCGACAGCGAAGCAGACTCAACCGCCGACGCAACAACAGCTCGATCAAATCCGAAAGTGCTGAGTGCACTATCAATTTCAAAGTGCTGAATGAACACAGGCGAATAATCGCTAACAATGTGCGATTTAAGCTTCTCACAAATGTCGCCTAAAACAACGTCTTTATGGTCTCGCCACATAAGCACTCGTCTCAATATCTGAAACCTCTGCAATTCTTTCAAAACGAATATCCTTCAGTAACACCTTCCAACTACCGACTGCTAGGAACATTGCTAATGTCCAACAGGTATGGAACTCGTGTAGTGCCTAACGGCCCTCCAGTTACCTTGTAGTAAGGAAACAAATGCATCCTGTTTCCTTCTGGGGACCACTGAACTGCAGTTCCCTTTAGTCGACGAAGTATGCTCGGCTTAGATGGCGGGTTCTTCCAGACCATCCTCCATGCACCGACGGTTTCACCAGTGTACTTCTCGGGACTGAAGCCCGCAATGAAAAGGACAAGTCTCACGTAGTTCTGGTCTTGATATCTCAACGTATTGGGTATGAGTACCCATTGCAGCGCCTGTGCCTGTGCCGCCCTCTGCCCCAACTTTACAAGTGGCACGCCATAGCGTGTTATAACGCCAGCGGTCGCCGCGCCTAGGACTCCGCCAGCACCCTGCCAGAAGAACACATCATTCATCTGCTTCTCAGAAATATCTCCGGAGAGATATTGATCGATCGCTCTCATTTGCTCACAGTCGAATGAGCTCTCGCATGGCATGTGAGACATCTCGTCATTGAAGGCCCGAGAGAACATCGCGGTTAGCGCTCCGCTTGCAAACTTCCCTCCGGTAACGACGGACATGGTGCCACCGATCAAGCCCGATACAATCACTCGCTGAGCTTTCCCGACGAAGTTGTCGCCACCGATCTTGTCAATGCCCGGAGCCAGCAGTTGCGTAATGCCGGCCGCCAAGAAACCTGCCCCGAACTTTCCACCTCCAAGCGTCTGAGTCACGCCACCAGCGATTCCGTGCGCAAGAACCTTTGCCGCCATCTGACCAGCCGTGAGCCCGCCTTCGAGAGTCTTCGCATAGTAGCCCGAGAAGTCGATGTAGTTGCCGAGACTCGATTCAACGAGCGAGTCAACCGCACCGTTCGATAACTGATTTCCGTTTGCGACCCCCTGAAAGTGTTGTCCTATTCCGAAGAATACCGCGGCACTGAAGGCACCAATCAGCGCCCCCTTCGTACTGGCAGAGCCAATTCCGCCGGACGCGGCACCTGCTGAGACCGCTACGGCGAACTTGACTGCCGCAGCCGCCTCTTTGGCAAGAATTGGGATTGCAATCGCCGCGACCACAATCACTGCTGCCGCAACCGATCGCCAATTGCTGTCCATCCAACTCAACCCGGTCGGATCCGTCAGGCTTAGCGGGTTGTTGAGAACATAGGTATAGCGATTCAGGTTCTGCAGGTTGTAGAGCTCTTGCACGATCGGATCCGGGCTTAGCATGCGGCCGAGGATCGGGTCGTAGAGGCGGCCGTTCATATGCACGATCTCGGCGTGATCGATGTGCTCGTGCCCGGTAAAGCCGTGCGTGGTGTTGGCAGCTTGGTAGTTGCTGACCGCGGTGATCCAGACGCCGGCACCTTCGGCCGCGCGGCGGTTGCCGTGTGGATCGAAGCTCAGGCGCTCCTTCACCACGCCCTGTTCGTCGACCAAGGTATCGGTGGAACCCAGGTGATCGCCAAGCAGGTAGCGGTAGTCCTCAGTGACGGTGCCGCCACTCTGGATTTTTTGCGTCAGGATCAAGAAGCCACCGATATAGCGCTTCCGCTCTCGACTAGTCTCTACCCCACCCTGCCGTTTCGTGATCAGTTCGATGCCGCTGACGTAGCGGGTAATCGTTGTGATCCCGTCTTTGACGTCCGTACGCAGGTAGCGTCCGCCTGGCCCATAACGGAAGTCCGAGCTGGAGTTGCCATTGCCGACCACGATTCGATCGGCCAGACCCTCTGCACCAAACCGAATGTCGCGATCCTTGGCGTTGTTGCTGTGATCGGCGCGCGTCTGGTTACCGGCTTCGTCATACTGATAGGTAAACGTGCCGGTTGGTCCCTGCATCTGCGTGACCGCATGCGGCCGTGGGTTGCTCGTGTCGGGGGTTCCACAGGCACTGCCATTGCCGTATTGATACGTCTGCGCGCCAGCCGGTGTGGCCTTGCTGCAAATGTTGCCGAGTGCGTCATAGCCGAGGCTGATCGAGTCCCCGCGCAAAGCGCCGTTCTGGTGCACGCGACCGAGTAGCAGACGATTCAGGTTGTCGTAGGTAAATGCCTCCACCAATCCTTGGCGCAGGTCCTGACGGTTGGTCAAATTGCCGAGCACATCCCAGCCCACGCTCAGGTCTTGCACCGGATTGTCGAGCAGCGCGTTGCCGTTATCGGTACCGGTTTGGATCCCTTCGATACGCCCAGTGTAGGGGTTGTAATCCCGCCTCGTGGTGATGGCCACGTTGCCATGCTTGCGCTCTTTGGTGACTTGTCCGCGCTCGTTGGCTGCCAGTGCTTCGAAGTAGACCAAGCTCGGCTGGGTGGCACTGCGCACGCGACGCAGGAACCCATGACTCGAGTACATGTTCTCGGTCACGCCCCCACTGGCATCGGTATTGGTCGCGGGGCGGCCAATACTGTCGTAGGTGATGGCATCTGTGTACGACTCGACGGTCGGGTCATTGTCGACCGCATAGGCGAAGCTGGTGGTCGAACCAGTCGGACGGCGCAGATGATCCCAGCTGACCGTTTTGGTCATCAGGTCCGTCTGCCCATAGTTCGCACCGATGGTCTGGTATCGCGCCGTCTTGAACGCCATACCGAGGCCGCTATGGCCGCCGCTGACGCCGTAGTCGAACCAGGTCATTTCGACGATCCGCGATTCGCCCGTAGTCGGGGCGGCGAGCGCCTCGCCGACCGGAATCGTCCTTCGATCGGTCGTCACCGCGCAAGTCCCGCGTTCGTTGCGCTCCCGCCACGCACGACCCAGGATGTCATAGTCGGTGACCGTGACAAATCCTCGCGCATCGCGACCACAGATCATCTCACCAGCCGCGTTGTACACGTAACTGGCAAGCCCGGCATCCGGATCCGACTGACCCGTCTTGCGACCGAGGTCGTCATAGGTGATCGACGACACGATCTCCGGCGTGTTCGAAGCGGCATTCCGGCGTACCTCGATCAAGTTACCGGTGTTGTCGTAACGATAACGTGCCTCTTTGCCGTCCTGATCAATCGATCGCGCAATCAAACCCGAAGCGTCCTTGATCTCGGTCTGAGACAGCGCCTTCAGAATACCATTTCGTTTGAAGTTGACGGTGGTGATGGTCGTCAGACCATTGTAGGTCTTGACCGTATTGGCCGGTCCCTGGTCGGTAAAGTCCTCCGACATGCGAATCGTCAGGATGCGATCCAGATAGTCGTAGGTCGTTCTGGAGCCAATTCGACTACTGCAGTCCGGAACCGACACCAACCGTGGCAGCAAGCCCGTGGTGGCGGTATCGACGAAGAACGGATCCGACACCGACTCGGCGCGACCGCGTGTGTCATAGCTATTGCAGACCGCCGTCCAGCGACTGTCACCAGACAGGTCGGCATTTGCACCTTCCGAAACGCTCAGGAACTTTCGACCGAGCTTGTCAAAGAAGGCCACGCTGCGCGCACCGCCGCGAACATAGCTAGTCTGCCGGAACACGGCATTGCTGGGGCAATCCGCTACTTGACCGGTGTTCGCCGGCGCTTTGCCGTTGCACCAATGGAACTCATTGGCGGACGCCGAGCCATCCGGCCCCTGCGTGGTCTGCGCGCGACCAAAGGGCCCAAACGTCGTTGTCGCCGTGATGCCATGGACGTCTCGGGCCTGAAGCACATTGCCCAATTCGTCGCGAACCAAGACCTCGCCGCTCAACCGACGGTCGACTTGGGTTGTGGAGCCTTCCGAGCCACTGAAGTACGGTACGTAACTGCCATCGGCAAACCGCCCGTCCGCGCTGAACTTGGCTTCAACGTAGCGATGCACATAGTCCAGCGGCGAATCACTGACGCCGACAGGACGCTGCAGGATCGCACTGATATCGGATTCCTCGTCGCAATCTGTTTCCACTGCAGCGACGTAGCTACATGTCATGGTCTTGGTGATGTTTCCGTACTGATCCCGGAAGTGGATCGTCTTCAGGAATTGACTGTCGGTCCGATCCGGCTGCAGCGTCTGCGTCACCAGCAGCCCAGTCTTCGCGGGACTGAGCAAGTCATAGGTGAATGCAGTTCTGCGAGTCGTCGGCTGAATCGGTGGATTGCCGTTCGCATCGTAACGATAGTGATCGACTTTCGTCGTCAACATCCGGCCTAAGCGCCAATCATCGACATTGTCGCCAAAGCTGGAATCGGTAAACACTCGCGTCACGCATTTGCCGGTACTGCACAGCCCGCTATCCGAGACCACCGCTGTTTGCGCCGCTGCACGCAGCGCGGTCAGCGAGGCGTAGTTCTGGCCCTTCAGCAAATACTGATCGGCAGTAATCTGGTTACTGCGGTAAGCAGGCTCGGGATTGCTCACATCAGGCCGCAAATACGTGACTGTCGTGCCGATCGTTTCGTGGCTGTTATTGCTGTCCGGGTTCCCGGTCGCCTCAAAGCTCGCCTTCACGAACGGATACACCGAACCTGGCGTCGTTGCCGTCAAATCGAACTCACTCCAGGCATAGCTGATCAGCTTGTCGAAACCCGTTTCGTTGAAGTGCAGGCCAGCAATCGGATCGCCAGGGCTAAAGCAATTGGTCGGTACGATTTCAGGCCCTTCGGCGCCCAAACACTGACTCTCAACGTACGCAGTCCCAACCAGGTACTTCCGCGTTTCGCGCGGCATCCCGACAAACGGGAATGTCTGGCTGTACTGCGTGATGGTCACCACATGCTGATCTGGGAAATTCGTATCAAAGGTGCGGATTTCGCCGAAACCCAGGTAGCCACGCCCACCACCCTGCATTCGAGCATTGCGGTATTGGTAGTAGACCTTCGCCTTGCCATTCGGGTCGGCATCGGTCGGGGCATCACTCTGAACCTTGGCCACCACATAGATCGAGGCCAACAGATCATGCATAGCGCTGCCGCGCCCAGCGTTGAAGCCACGCGCGTCTTTGCTACGCTGGTAGACCGCACCGTTCGTCAGCGGCTCGTAATTGATCTCGGTCTTCGCCCCTAACCCGTTGGTAAAGCTCAACAAGGCGTCACGGTTGCGATACCGCATTGGACTGGCCGATGAGCGCGCCGCCCCTCGGGAAGTCTTGAAATTGTTCTGCTGGGCACCAGGACCACCCGCCCCGCCACCGTTGCTATGTGCCATCTGGATACCGACGTAGTCCAACGCACCATCGCCATCGAAGTCGCCAAAGAACCGTGTCCAATTCTTCGGATCATTGCCATGGATCAGCGTGTCGTAATTGCCGGTGGTGTCGCAGAAATTGCCAAGCGCACAATCTGGCACACCCGGCCGACCATCATTACGCGTAATGCGATAGACAAAGCGATTGTTTTCCTCACCGCCACTCTGGTCCAGGGCACGCGGGAACAGAAAGTCCGGCAAGCCATCGCCGCTAATGTCGGCAAACTCAATGAACTTTTGGGTGCTGATGTCGTGCGACACCGTCCCTTCTGCCAAGGTCTGGAAACGGGTGCCCAGATTCAGCAAGGTCAACACCTTGCCAACCGGATCGCCACCAAAGGTCGGCCGATAGTCCAAGAACACCAAATCCTGTAAACCATCCGCGTTCATATCCACCATACGTGGCAGGCGGAGTTGTTCATAGGCCAAGTCAGAAGGCGTCTGCAGCCAACCTCGATTGGTGACTTTCTGGCTGCCAGGCACATAATCGTATTCCTTGAAGCGCGCCACCATGGCAAAGGCTGGATCGCTGCTCGCTTCAAAGCCAGCAAGCAAGAAGCCGGTATGGCGGTCTTCGATCAAGTCGCCACCCGCGCAATCCCACAGCTTCGTGTCTGGGTTCCCGGCATAGGCAATGGCCAAAGCTTCCAAATTGGCCGCCTCAACCTCCTCGTTGCTATTGTCCGAAGGTAGATCGTCGCGGTCACCCTGTGGCAGACTGCCATAGGAGACCAGTGAATTCGTATTCCAGCTGCCAGACGGCAGTCGGCTCACGGGACGCTGGGGATCAACGCACTCGGTGTTGCTGCTATCAACATCGAACCGTGTCCGGACGTGCTTGACCGTCGCGAATAGATCGGCGTGACCATCGCCATCCAAATCAATCACAGATGGCCCAGGGATTCGTTGATCCTCAGCAGCACGGAGGTTCAGCGTACAGGTGATGAATACGTCGCCAGATGGAACGCTTCCATCGATACCGTCAATCGGGATGTTGGCGCCGGGCTCGAAGCCGCAGTACTGCTCCGTTGCAACGTCACGCGACCAGTCAATTGCAACCTTGATTTCTCGACTGAATCGATACCTTCTTGGACTACTGCCCGGGACCGGCTCCTGCAGCCGAATGCGCAGCTGGTCAAAGCCGTATTCGTTATTGACGCCATACAGCACATCCTGCAAACCATCGCCGTTGAAATCCGACAACTGCACCAAAGCCCCGTTCTTCGAAATGGGCAAGCAGTGTTGCGCCTCGGTCGGGTCTGAGTCGTTACAAGCCGGCAGTAGATCGTTGGTCGATGGCGCGTACGGCTGCCGAACAAACGCCGTATCGTCCGTACTATCTTGATCAGGAGGATATTGGGTATCGTCTGGTCGCGCATAGAAAGCACGTCGACCAATTGATGGATAGATGTGCCAGCGCCCCGTCGTCTCGTTCGCGCCAACATCAATGTAATCGCCGAGCATCAAATCATCGGCACCATCGCCATTGAAATCGATGAGGTTCATCAACCCCTCGATCTTATCCCTTGGAATCTCATCGGCCACGCAGAACGGCTTTTGCGGCACATCTTTGAACTCGAAGCGCTTACTGCCGTCGCCATGGTCCACCACCGAGCCATAACGCACCCAGATCGCCGTGTGCTCAGCACTGCAAATCCCAGTGTCATACACCGTTCCACCGACCTGCGCCTTACCCAACCAGACGAGATCCATCAGACCATCGCCGTCCACGTCACCGATCCGATTGGTCCGGCTCTTGCCCGTGTTGATGACGCCATTCACTGACGACGCCCAGTCCAAGGTCTGCGTGGCTTGCATGACGTGCTTCTGCTCCGCCCACTCAAACGTCGTTGGGGCATAGCACACGCTGCCACGGCACTCGGTCAGCGACTTCAACAACATCGCATCCGAGCCGCTCGCCGACAGCTCTGAATTCAGAATGTACTCGCGCATCACCGTCGCACCGGTCACTGACTTGATGCGCTTCAGGTATTTTGTCTGGCTACTCAGCATGCCGATTTGGTAAGACACGCTCACTGCAGCCGCTGGCAACGGGTCATAGACAAACTGGATCGCCGCGAAGGTTCCCGAATAGGCCTCCTGGGGGAGCTGCCCCTGCAAGTACATCTTGCCGGTATAGCGTACTTCCGAAATCAGCAGCTCCGCACGCGCATCGTCCTTGGTATAGACATAGTCGATGTAATTACCCATCGAATCCATGGTCCGCGCGAGCGCCCAGGTCAAGGCCGGCTGGCTGAATGGGGCTGGCGCGATCGGGCTCTCAACGCCCGCGTTCTGATTGCGCTGCAGATAGGCATCAGGGCGCGCGATCGGGCCTGGGCTCAAAACCTGTGGCAGCGCTGAAGTGTCAATCGATCCGCCATACCACGCCACCGAGCCATCTTTGCGCTCCACCAGGAAATAGCGCGGACCCAAGGCGCCGCCGCCGAACGAGCGAATCCGGGCAAACTGGTCAATCTCGGTACGGTACTCCGTGCCATTATCGCCGTAGTTACCTGTTCCTGGTACCACCACGAGCTTCTGCCCATCCAGGCAGAACCGGTCTTGGTCGGTAAAGCTGATTCCAGGACTGCCCGCTGAAAGCTCTTGACCGTCCAACACCATCGACGCGGCGTCATCGCCATGCTCAAAGGCATTGCGGCAGCGGCTAATCGCCGAGGTGCCACCAATGGACCAGCCCTTGGCAACGCCGGCACCGCCACCTTGCGAGCTGTAATTCAGGCTCATCTGCGGACCAACACCCGCTCGACCTGGCAGCGTCAGCAGCGGAATGCTATAGGTCGCGCTGCCGCCCTCATCCACCCGGAACTGACCGGCTGTTGCGCCGACACCATCGGACTGCGGACTCACCGAGCCCGGAATCTCCGCAATCGCCTCATGCGGGATCACCACACCTGGGCTCACCACCAAGAATGACCGAATCGCCTCCCCGCTCGCCGCAAGGTTATCAAGCGCGCGCATCCGAACGCTGTAGCTCCCAGGTGCCACGTTGGCAGTCCAGTTCTTTTTGTACGCACCACTACCGCCAATCGGCGATGGCTCGGCCGCCAAGGACTCCAACACAGCGCCAGAACTGTTCCGAATATCAAAGTAAACGCTTGCAGGCGCCACCGTCCCATCCAAATCAACGGCCGTGCCTTCCAACTCCACCACGGCACCTACGGTAACATCCCCCGAAGGTTTCTGAATGGCGAGCATCGGCGGCGCGTTCGATGCGCCCGGCACCACCGTGACGGACACAGCAGGTGACACATCGGTAACCAAACCCACCGTGGCTTGCACCGTGAGATTGTAGGAACCCAGGGCCGGAGGCGTCCAAGTTAGGGTGTACGGCGCCAAACCGTCTTCGTCTGCACCTATTAACGTGCCGTTCTGATAGAAGTTCACGGCCGTGCTGCCAGCTTGCGCACCAATCACGTCCGCTTGGATCGTAATCGGCGTACCAAGCTGAAACTGCGATTGGTTCGCAGGCGACACGATGCTCGCGTCGACCGTGGTAGCGCCCCCATTCCCCGTATCAAACCGGAACCAGTCCAACTTCAAACCATCCGAAGGCGAGCTGTACGACATTACGTACTCACCTTGCGGCAAAGTGAACTGACAGCCGGACACCAAATACCAGCGATCCGTCGGCGAGTCCGACTCTTTGACCCGCGGAGCCGGGACACATCCCGACGTCACCGCGTCCGGCTGGCGAAGCAATCCACCCGAACCGTAGACTTCAAAGCCGGCTGAATAATCCACATCCTCCGGCAGCTGAACACCTAGCACCTCGGAAGGAGGCTGGGCTTCGTCCAATACCGACACCACCCGCACCGTGATCTTGCTCCGCGAAAGTGCAGCGCTGCTGCCTTCATGCAGATCAACATACAAGGTCGCATTGCCGGGCACGCTCGTCACCGATGGCGTCCAGTTCACCGAAATGTCGCTGCTCGCCGTTCCTGTCCACGTCCGTATCGGAGTCGTTGATGTCGCAGAGGTGTAGAACTTCAGAGTCCTTGACACCCCATTTGCCACACCATGAACATTCAGACTCGTACTGATCGATTGGTTGTTCAACACCTGTTGGTTCGCAATCGGATAATCAAACTCAGCAAATGCTGGAATCCACATCCGATATTTCGGCGTAAACGTCGTCCCACTCGCTCCTTGCGGCGGCACAGGCACCGTCACCGAGTAGCGTAGACGCTCGCCATTGTCCAAATTGCTAACCACGCAACCAGGCACCAAATCCACATAGGACTGCCCTGCCACCAACGGACAACTACTCGTCGGCAACACATCCACCGCATCACCACGCGCGCTCGTCAATCCGTCTACACCACCAACATAGTAGTCGCGCTCAAAATGACCAACACCATTGCCGCCTTGATCGTAGCGCTCGGCCTCGACCCGAGTCCCGTTAGCAACCTCATGACGCAAATTGGTGCAGGCTCCACTCAAACCACCGCAGGGCGCCTGTGCCCCAGCCGCACCAGTCGGCACGACCAGAATCGGCACACTCAAATTTTCGCACGGCCCAGCACTACCACCACACAAGTCGTAACCACTGGCATCAATACCTACCGGTGCATTTGTCACAATCCAACGGCCCTTCGTATCAAACGCCTTCGCACTAATCAAAGGCGCTCGATCATTCATCGTGCCCGAATACCAGTTGCTCGGCACGACAACCTCGGTCCCAAAAAGGTCCTGACCAGGCGAGGAACGATCAACCCGTGCGACCACCGAGTTCTCAAACAAGAACTGCACGTACTCAATGTTATTGTCCGGATCAGTCACCTTCGCTCGCAAATTTAGCGTCTGCCCAGGTGCCACCACCTGCATCGTCGGCGTCCCCAGACCATTGATACCACCCCCGGTCGGTGCCAGCGGCTGCTCTATAATCAACTGGCTCGGTGGGCGGTTCTTGTTTATCGTCAACGTCACCAACGAGCTGGTTGTCGACAACTGCGCATCTGCAGCATCGAACGCAACCGCATACAGCTGACGTTGCTCGCCACCTGCAGTCACTACCGGCGCCGTCCAAACGGCACTGTATGGCGCGGCTGCGTCCTCGCTCAGGAACGTGTCGTTACTGCCTTGGCGTACATAGAATCGAACCTTGGAAACACCTGTGTCGCTATCTTGAGCAAGCGCGGTGAGGTTGATCTGGTCGCCTTCCAGTAAAGCACCACTCGACGCAGATGTCGTCAGCGACACTGTCGGGGCCTGGTTCTGCACGACGCTGAAAGTAGCGGTTGCCGCTGCCGATGGCCCACCGCGCCGATCCCAAACCCTTGCCCACACCTGCTGGGTGCCATTGCCAAAGGGAACGTTCAGCCAAGTCGAGCGATACGGGAAGTAGTTCGATCGACCAATTTCACTCGCGGCATCCATGGCGGCATTACGGTAATACACCACCTCCATTTGATCGACAGCAGAAGGCTCGTCGGGATCGGTCACCGTCACACCAAGTGGGACATTGGTGCCTTCGAGAACGGTCTGGCCACTTGGCGAGGTGAAAGTAATCGTCGGTACCTGATTTGCATTGACCTGAACCTGCACAATGGCCGAGCTGGCCGAGTTCGCTGCAGCATCCCAAGCAACAGCGCGCAGATTGTGCGGTCCCGTTGCACTGACGCCATTCCACGCCATGCTGTACGGCGCACTCGTCACTTCGCCAATTTTGGTTGTGCCGTCAAAATACTCCACCTTGGTGATGCCAAAGTCGTCGTATGCGCTGACTGCAAGTTCGAAATTCTCAGGGGCAATATACGTGGCACTAGCAGTGGGCGAAATCAGACTGACCGTCGGCGCAAGACCCGGCGCAATCAGCACTGAGATCGGCGAAGACACAGTGACTGCGCCTTGGTTGTCGACGGCCCTTGCGGTGATTCGATGCGGGCCTTCGGACGGAAGCGCCCAATCCAGCTGGTAGCCCGAGTTGGCGGTCGTTGTGACCGTCCCGGGCAACTTGGTGGCACCGTCAAAGAACTCAACCTTGTTGATCGAACCCGGAGCAGTATCTGTGGCCACGGCGATGAGTCGGACCACCGTTGTGCCAGCTTCAAACGCACGGCCTGCGAGCGGCGTCTGGATACTCACTGTCGGTGCAACATTCCCCGAGACAGAACTGACGGATATCACCAATGGCGCCGACACAGTTTCCAGATTCGACGCGTCCTTGGCTTTTATCACCCAGGAGTAAGTGCCCGCTTCCGTTGGCGTCCAAGCCAATGTCGGCTGGTTTGCAGACGTTGTTTGTTTGACGCCATTCAACCAGTACTCAATACTCGCGATTGAGCCGTCCTGATCGGTAGCACCAGCCTGCACCGATATTCCGGAAACAGGCATTGTCAACGCTAGCTGCCCATTGCTCAACGCTGGTGAAACTTTGGGTGGAAGGTTGGACACCACGTTGACCGAAACCGACGGCGACATTCCAAGGCTTGTGGTCGAAGCGCTGGAAGGAAAAGCCTCGGCGCGAATATTGACAGATCCGAGTGCCGCAGTTGGAAACGGCTGCTGAGACGATATGGTGAAAAGTTTCCCAAACGGGCATTTCGGTGAGGTCACACCAGCACCAGTACCGACACTGTGAAGTTGCGTGGATCCCATGAAGAACTTCACTGCACCCACGCTCTGCGGCGTATCTGCAGCACAGGCCGCATAAGTCACACCATATCCGGACCTTACAGATGTACCGGCTGTGGGCTCAATTAGCTTCACAAATGCCGGAGGATCGTAAACACTCCCGTTGGTTACCACATACCTTCGAGCTTCGCTGATTGCGGACAAATTTTGCGCATCGACAACCGTCACCTGAACAGTAGAGTTGCCACCATAATTGAGTTGCGCACTAGTTGAAGTCGGCGGCACATATGAGACGGAACTCGTCCAAACCCCGGAACCGGGAGACGTCTCTACCGGCGTACTACCGGTCAGCACCGTTGCCGAATAATTTGGAACAGTGAAGAGAAACGACGGCAATGTCGTTGCCGAAAGTCGTTCATCCGTGATCGTGGCTGTCACCGTTGTCGGAACGCCTCCAGCGAGATATGCACCATCGGCCACAGGAACCGAAACCGAAACCTTTGGCGCAGCATTGCTGACGATGACTTGTACGGGCCCGACTCGACTGACTTTGTTGCGGGCGTCGCGTGCCTCAAAAAACAACTGCCGAGTGCCCAATGGCGGCGCCGACCAGTTGAATTCAAATGGCAGCGAAGATGCACTAGTTCTGGTGAAAGAAGCGATCGGCGTTGTCGAATTGGGTCCGTCGAAAATCTTGAAGCTCGCGACGTAGCTCAAACTCGAATACGCATAAGCTACGATCGGAATAGTAGAATTTGACTGGTATGTGCTTCCTGTAACAGGAGAGGACACACTGATCTCGGCCGCAATATCTGGGACGACCATGAAGCCGCGATAACGGTTTGGAATCCACTTGACGCCCGCCGAATCCGTAATGACCGCTTTGAGAACATACGTCCCGGGCAATAGGCCACCGACAGGCACAGAGAACGGCGGTGTAGTCGATTCACCGATCTTCCGAAACTCACGATTGCTGCTTTGATAGGGGTATAGGTCGTGAAACTCGAAGTACTCGACCTTCGTGGCCGTAAAAGGAGCGAGTCCGGCCGTGTCGGTTGTCATCGTTCTCGGAGCCATCGGCCAATAGCTGTCTGACTCATCAACATTAAAGACGACCGAATCTGGCGTATAGTGAGGTCGACCCGGGTGCAACCAGACCACCGTAACGCTTTGCGACGATGTTTTGACTCTCGAACCGTTCGTCAACGTGCCATTCACCGTAAGGTTACAGACCGATGGCGTCGCCTTTGACAATTCCGTCAAGAAAGTGGACCCAGATACATTCGACACCAAAGCCTTCTGGACCTCGCCGTCGTCGCACGCCATTTGGAGCTCAACTTGGCTAAACGAATAACCAGCGAGCTTCGCGGTACCCGCCACTTCCTGGCTTGTTCCGGCATGGACGCGCCGATAGACGAAATTGTCATCGAGCTCAATCTCCGGCATGCTGAAATAGGGTTCGAAAGCGGCACCAGCGAACCGAAACTCCGCTATTGCGAAGTCATCGTCCGAATTTAATTTAGGTGTTGCACCCTCAATGGCGGCCAATGCCGTACCTGCGAACAAGAGCGTAAAGAGCAACATTGCTCGGGAGAGTACGCCATTCGAAAAACCTATCTGCATGTCGCTCACCAATATAAGCTAGATCGACGGTTATTGCCGTCGAACGTCGCCCCAACAGGGGCATCTTTGTGGACTTTAATGGACCGCAATCTTGGCGTCCGGGTATATCAAGTACTGAGACAACGTCTCTTCTTTCCGTAATCCACTCGCTTCTCTAATCGATTCTGCGAGACGAAATCCGGCGACTTAGTCGGGGCGATAATGGATTGGTGTGCAGGTAGGTTCAACAACCATAGTGCGCGGATTTCTAGTCACCCTCAGCACCCTCTCATCGAAAAGTGAGATTCACTGATTACTTGAAGTGATGGCTAATCGGCGCTATCTGATGACTCAGACAGAGACCATCGCTTCGACTCTGGTGCCAGCGCAGGTCGCAGTTGTTGTCTTGAGCGTGGTCTCAGCGCCGAACGACTACTGCGGTTTCACGCAAATTGATAGCACCAATCGATCGGTCATTTGCTAGAGTGGCAACGTTCCCCCTACGTCAGACTAGTTGTCGCCTCGATAGAATTCCCAACCCCTGGGGCGATAGGAAGATGAGCAGTGGCCAGATACGGACAAGGATTCAAAGACAGAGCAGTGGCCAGATTGTTGCCGCCGGAGAGCAGTTCGATTGAGGTGGTTTCGGAGGCGGTCGGCGTGTCGGTTTCGACACTTGAGCGGTGGTTGAAGGACGCGCAAGCGAAACCGGCGATGGTGCGCTCGTGGACGGCTGCAGCGAGGTTGGAAGCCGTGATCGTGACGGCAGCGATGAATGAAGCCGACAAGGCGGCTTGGTGCCGGTCTCAGGGCGTGTATGTGACGGATCTGGAGCAGTGGCGCAGCAATGCGATGACGGCGTTGGCATCGCCTGATGAAGCGCGAGCGAGCCCACAAGCGACGCGCGCGGACCGGAAGCGGATCAAGGAGCTTGAGCGAGATCTGGCGCGGAAGGAACGCGCACTGGCGGAGACAGCGGCGTTACTGGTGCTATCAAAAAAAGTGGCGGCGATCTTCAACAAGGGCGAGGTCGAATGATCGACTTCGAGGATCGCCAAGCCCTGGTCCAGGACATTCAGGCAGCGCACACGAAAGGCGCTCGTTTGCATGCTGTCTGCGAGATCGTTGGAATCGACATCCGAACGCTGCAGCGTTGGAAGAAGATGCGGCCAAACAGCGATGTGCCGATCCCCGCGGATGGCCGCATCAACGCAGAACGGCCGACGCTGCCTCAGGCATTGACGGCTGATCAGCGCGAGTTGGTGCTGCGCGTCGCCAATGAGCCGCGGTTCGCTGATCTACCACCCGCGCGCATCGTGCCTCAGTTGGCGGACGAAGGCGTGTACGTGGCCAGCGAGTCGACGTTCTACCGCGTCTTGCATGCGCATCAGCAAATGGCACATCGGGGCCGAGCCAAGGCGTCGTCGCCACGTCGCCCACCAACCACGCACATCGCCACGGCACCAGGCCAAGTTTGGTGCTGGGACATGACCTATTTGCCGGCCGATGTCCAAGGCCAGTGGTTCTACCTGTATCTGATCCTGGATCTTTACAGCCGCAAAATTGTAGGCTGGGAAGTGCATGCCAACGATGACGCCGACTACGCCGCACATCTGGTTCGACGGACTGCCTTGGCTGAAGGCATCGCAACACACACCACCAAGCCGGTCTTGCATGGCGATAATGGTTCGACGCTAAAAGCGACCACGGTCTTGGCCATGCTGCAATGGCTTGGCGTGAAACCCTCGTACTCGCGCCCGCGCGTGAGCGACGACAACGCCTTTGTCGAGTCACTGTTCCGCACCGCCAAGTACCGTCCAGAGTTCCCAAGCAAGGGCGTCGCAAACCTTGAGGAAGCGCGCGCCTGGGCAAGTCAGTTCGTGCGCTGGTACAACCACGATCACCGCCACAGCGGCATCCGCTATGTCACCCCGGCACAGCGCCACGCTGGCGAAGATGTAACCATTCTTGCGGCACGCAAAGAGGTCTACGAACAGGCCAAACGCTCGAATCCGGCGCGCTGGTCCGGCAATACACGGGACTGGTCGCACATCAGCAAAGTCGCGCTGAATCCCGAACGCGATGCGAAGGTGCCGGCGCTATCGCAAAGCCAAGCAGCACAGCGGGCAGCAGCATGAAGACGGCATCAATGCGTCTCGCCGCGAACAATGACGCCGTGCTCACCAGTCAGCGCGAGCGCCAGAGGCGACTAAAAGGGCGCCTTCTAGCGCCCGTCGACTCTGGTGCCCAGTTCGAACGCGGCTCGGAGGTGCGGCCGGCTACAAGAGCCTAAACACGAAGTGCCGAAGTAACGACGCGACAACTACCTTGACATGCACCGACGTTTGCAAAAGCAACCTTCAAATTGGCGTCGACGCCATTCACCACGCGCCTCAAGAAATGATCATGCGTAGATTCGTTGTCAGGACATCAAGGATCCACGGCCGCGGCGTCTTCGCGTTCAGACCGCTCACAGCGCACATGCGATTGATGCTCTATCAGGGCGAGCGCATCAGCAGCGATGAAGCGGTCGGCCGATACGGGGACAACACGAGTCTCGGCAGTACCTATCTGTTTGCTGTAAATGAGGACTGGTTGATTGACGGCCAGGTTGGTGGCAACAGCGCGCGCTTTATCAATCACAGTTGTGAACCTAACTGCGAGGCCGTGATCTGGGTCGATATCAACGGCGATTCACGGAAGGACAAGGTCTGGATCGAAACACTGCGCGAGATCGAGACCGGTGAGGAACTTACGATCGACTACGCGCTGGAACTCGCAAGCGCGGCAGTGCATCCTGATTTGAAGGCTTGGCAATGCCGATGCGGGCAGCCGAACTGTCGCGGCAGCATGCTAGCAAGTGGCTGATTGCCCCGCTTGGCCGCATCCCATGGATATTGCCGTGTTGAGTGAACTATCGGCCGAGGCTGAAGGCCCGTCAGCCTGCGTTAGTACCGCCCACCGTCATCGCCGAAATCTTCAACGTGGGCTGGCCAACACCCACGGGCACGCTTTGGCCGTCCTTGCCGCAGACACCGACACCGGCATCGAGCTTCAGATCATTGCCGAGCATCGTAATGCGCTGCATGACTTCGGGGCCAGATCCGACCAGCGTGGCGCCCTTCACGGGACGCGTGACCTTGCCGCCTTCGATCAGATACGCCTCGCTCGCTGAGAACACGAATTTGCCGGACGTGATATCGACTTGGCCACCGCCGAAGTTGACGGCGTACAGGCCGCGATCAACCGACGCGATGATCTCGTTCGGGTCTGAAGTACCCGGGCGCAGATACGTGTTGGTCATGCGTGGCATGGGCAGATGCGCAAAGCTTTCGCGACGCGCGTTACCCGTCGGGGCAACGGCCATCAGGCCGGCGTTGTGCTTGTCCTGCATGTAGCCGACCAGGCGGCCGTTTTCGATCAAGGTCGTGCATTGCGTCGTGGTGCCTTCGTCGTCGACATTCAACGAGCCGCGACGGCTCGCCAGGGTGCCGTCATCCACGACGGTGCACAGCGGACTCGTCACTTGCTCGCCCATTCGACCACTAAAGGCCGACAAACCCTTGCGATTGAAATCGCCTTCCAGGCCATGGCCCACCGCTTCGTGCAACAGCACGCCTGGCCAACCCGGGCCTAGCACAACGGGCATTTCGCCTGCCGGTGCGTCGATCGCGTCCAGATTCACGAGCGCCTGGCGCACCGCTTCGCGCGCCTGCTGTTGCGCAAAGTCGCCATCCAGCAATTCGGCATAGCTCATGCGGCCACCGCCGCCCGCTGAGGCTTGTTCGCGGCGGCCATTGGCCTCGACAATCACCTGCACATTGAACCGCACCAACGGCCGCACATCGGCGGCGAGTGTGCCATCACTGTGGGCCAGGAGAATCGTATCGGCGACGGCCGACAGCGACACCACGACCTGGCGCACGCGTGGGTCCAACGCGCGCGCAAACGCATCGATTTCGCGTAGCAACGCGACCTTGCGTGGGACTGGCACCGATTCGATCGGGTCAATCGGCGCATACAAAGCGGCGCGATCTGGATGCCGCTTCACCAACGATTGGCGCTGACCATCCTGACCCGCCTGGGCGATCGCCCGAGCACTGCCTGCCGCTTCCAGCAACGCGGGGAGCACTAGGTCATCGGTGTAAGCGAACCCGGTTTTTTCGCCGGTAATCGCACGCACGCCAACACCTTGCTCGATCGAATGATTGCCTTCCTTGACGATGCCATCTTCCAGCACCCAGCTTTCGTGTCGGCTGTGTTGAAAGTACAGATCGCCGACATCGATGGCAGGCCCCATCAGGCTGGCGAACACCCGGTCCAGGTCCGCAAGGCCTAGGCCCGTGGGACGGAGCAGTTGGTGTTCGGCAAGTTGAATGAGGTCGGTCATGAGGATCCTTGAATACGGTCAAACGAAATGGTGCAAAAACGAATAAGGCTGTCGGTCAGCGCGCCGGCCCTTGCCCGATGCTTCCCATATGTTGCCGGTAATAAGCAAGTTCAAGCACAGATTCGCGGATGTCCGATAATGCCGTATGTGCGCCTTTCTTTTGCAAACCTTCGAGCAGAGCCGGGTGCCATCGGCGCACCAGTTCCTTGACGGTGCTGACATCGATGTTCCGATAGTGAAAGTAGCGCTCCAGATCAGGCATCAATCGGGCCAGAAACCGCCGATCCTGGCAAATGGAATTGCCGCAGATCGGCGACTTGCCAGCGGGTACCCACTGGCGCAGAAACGCGAGGACGGCAGCTTCGGCGCCCGCAAGGGTTGTCTGCGAGGTCAGGACGCGATCCCACAATCCACTACCCGAATGCGTGTTGCGATTCCAGTCATCCATGGCTTCGAGACGGCTCAGCGGGTGATGAATCGCAAGTTCCGGCCCCTCGGCCAGCACATTCAAGTCCTTGTCGGTGACCAGACAGGCGATTTCGATGATGCTGTCGCGATCAGGGTCCAGCCCAGTCATTTCCAGGTCGACCCAGATCAAACGCATGTCTGCTGATTTATCCACGAATCCTTCACTCATCGCGCGTTGATTTGCGCGGATTTTGCCAGATCGTATGCAACTGGAGGCGAATTTCGTGCCACGATTCCATGGCCAACCCAATGATTCACAGGAGGAACTCGAATGAGCCAATACCAAACTCAAACGGCAAGCCAAGCCCTTGACCAACCGCTAACCAACAAAGTCCTGCGCAATGCCTATCTGCTGCTGGGCATGATGCTCGGGCTGTCGGCCTTGGTGACGGCCTACACTATTTCGGCGAAAGTGGCACCGCTCAACAAGTGGCTGATCCTCCTGATTGTCATCGGCTCACCGTTCCTCGTGCTGAGCATGGCACGGTCGGCGCTCGGCGTGCCGGCTGCCCTGCTCTACGGCGCGTTGATCGGCTATGTGTTTGGGCCGATTGTCGGTTTCTACTTCGCTGCCGGTCCGCAGATCGTGCTGAACGCGTTTGCCGGTACCGCGCTGATCTGCGGTGGTCTGTCGGCGTTTGCCGTGTTCTCGCGGAAGGATTTCAGCTTCCTTGGCGGATTCTTCTTTGTCGGGTCGCTGATTGTGCTGGCAGCCATCATCGCGAACTTGATCTTCCAGATTCCGGCACTGTCGCTCGGTATCTCGGCGGTCGTGGTGCTGCTCTCTGCCATCGGCATTCTGTACTTCACCAGCCAGGCCATACATGGCGGCGAAACGAATTACGTGGTGATCGCAGTCGGCCTATTTGCGGAAGTGTGGAGCATGTTCCTCTCGCTGCTCCGAATCTTCGGCATCTTCGGCGGCGACGACTGAAACTGCGCACCAAGTGCACTGCATCCAGAAAACACCGCAGAGACCCTGCGGTGTTTTCGTTTGTAGTCACCCAAACCGGGCCGGCAGCATCGGCTTTGGGTCAAACGGCGTGGCACGCTCCTGAATCATGGCGGCCAGCTGCTCGGCCGTGGCCGCCGACATACTCATGCCGAGCATGCCGTGGCCAGAGGCAATCCAGAGCCCGCGATGCCTAGGGGCCGGGCCAATGATCGGCAAATCGTCAAACGTCATGGGCCGAAAACCGTACCACTGCTCGACTTCGCTCGGCCCATAGGGCTCCAGCAGATATTCGGCCGCGCCACGTTTGATCGCCGCAATGCGAAGTGGGTTCAGACGCTCGCTGAGGCCAGAAAATTCCATTGTGCTGCCTAGTCGATAGGCACTACCCCAAGGGGTGACACAAATCGCGCGCTCCTTGAGCACGAGCGGCAACGCAGGCGGCTGACTAGGTTTTTCGAACGTAATGGAGTAGCCCTTGCCAGGTTGGATGGGGAGTCGAATTCCGAGCGTGTTACCGAGCTTTGGCGACAACACCCCAGACGCCAGAACGACCTCGCGAGCCTTGATGGTTTTCCCGCCGGCCGTGACGCCCTGAACCTGCCCTGCTTGCTCGACAAATCCAGACACCGCGCAATGCTCGGTGACGGTTACGCCATGTTTGCGAACTCCTGCCAGAAGCGCCGCAACATAGCGATCCGGACGAAACTCGGCGTCGCCCGGGTAGAAGTGCCCCGCATGGATATCGGCCTTCAAACCAGGCGACATTCGCAGGACTTCGGCACCGCTCTTCGGCAACATGTCGATGCCGATCTCGCTCAATAGTGGGCGCAGCGCTTCTTGCGCGGCAAAGGTGGCCGGGTCTTTGTAGACGGCGATCTGCCCCCGCGCAGCGAACTCGCACTCCCACTGTTCGGCGGCGATCCAGTCGGCCAATCGCGTTCGCGACGCCTTCAGAAACGCCGCCTTGTAGCGCCCCACGTCACGCATCGCGGTGTCGTTGCAGCGCCCGGCAAACCGAAACAACCAAGTCCAGAGCGCCGGATCCACACGCGGCTGCACGTAGAACGGCGCATCCCGCTTCAACATCCAGCGCAACGCTTTGACCACCATGCCGGGCTGCGCCAACGGCAACGCATGCGATGGCGTCAGCGTGCCGCAATTGCCGTGTGAAGCACCGCCACCTGCTCGGCCCTGATCGAGCACCAACACATCACGGCCCGCTTGACGCAAGGCGTACGCCACCGACAAGCCGATGACACCGGCGCCGATGATCAGGACGTCGGCTTGGTCAGGCAGGGAATCGGCAGGCACTGCCGACATCGTCGCGCGCAGGGTTCGGCTTAGTGATGATGGCCGCCCGGACCGTGGGCATGACCATGCTCGAGTTCTTCGGTCGTCGCATCGCGCACGTCGGTGATCTCGATGTCGAAATTCAGCGTCACGCCGGCAAGCGGGTGATTGACATCGACATCCACCACGCTGGCACCGACCTTCAGCACGCGCACCTGCTGCGGACCGAACTTGGTTTGCAATACCACTTCGTCGCCAGCCTTCAGGCGCTCAGCGTTTGGGAAATACTTTTTGGACAAGCGCTGCACGGCGTCGTCGCGGCGTTGACCGTAGCCATCTTCCGGTGCGATTTCGAGCACAAACTTGTCGCCGACGATTTTGCCTTCCAGACCTTTCTCGACACCCGGGATCAGCTGACCACGACCAGCCAGGATCACCAAAGGTTCGCCGCGCTCACGTGAGGAATCGATCACCTCGCCGTTCTGGGCATCGGTCAGGACATAGTGGAAAGACACCACCGAATTCGTTGCGACTTGCATGAGCTCATTCTCCAAAAGACAGCTCGGTAGTATACCAGTTCAATCTGGGCCGGGCTTGCGCAGTCGACACGCTGCTAACGACCCTAAAACCGATAGACGCCCTATAGGGAGCCTCTGAACGCGTTCAGAGTCGTTGCGGGCCATGGCTGGCCCGCCCAGAATCAATCGCGCAAGTGCTTGATTCTGGCTCATTGAGTCCGGACACGTGCCGGAGACTCAATGCGGGTCGGTGCCTCAGTGCGAGTCCGAAAGTCCAGCTTGGACTGAATCATATCCTCGCTCGGGGCGTCTTTCTCTGATCGATCAGTACTTCCGCTTTGGTTTGCCCAAACCTGCTTTGCCAAGACCCGGTTTGCCTAGGCCCGGTTTGCCTGGACCACCCTTGCCGGCACTTGGTTTGCCCACAGGCTTGTCCCGACGCGGACGATCGTCACCGGCAAACTTTTCTGGTTTCCCGCGGAACGGCGGTGGACTATCTTCCCAACGGCGAATATCCAACGTCTTGCCCGACACCCACACCTTCTTCAGGTGCTGGAACAGGTCGGTCGGCATGCCTTCCGGCAGGTCGATCAGGCTGTAGTCGTCAAAGATTTCGAGCCGTCCGATATGACCGGATTCCAGGCCCGCCTCATTGGCGATTGCACCGATGATATTGCGCGGCATGGCGCCGTTGACGCGGCCGACCGCAATTCGGAACGTTTCGAACCCATCTTCCTTGCGACGCTCACGGCGTTCGCGCGGTGCCGGACGCTCGCTGCCGCGGGCACTAGGCGCCTCGTCGTCAAAACGCTCGATCCGGGGGCGCTTAGTCGGCGCGGACTCATCGCGACTCGGCGCTTCCGCGCTGATGGCGTGCTGGCGCGGCGGCAACGGTTCGGCATCTTGGTGCCGACGGCGGGTCGGCCGCTCGTCGCGATCGGCGCGCTTGGTGAACGGACGCTCGTCGCGGCTGTCGTTCTGGCGGAACTTCTGGAACGGTTCGCGCTTCGAATCCGGCGACACCAGCAGTGGGGTCTCACCTTGCACCATGCGTGCGAGCGCGGCCGCAATTTCAATGGTGCTGGTGCCGTGCTCCCGCTCGAACTCCTCGATCAGCTCCAGGAACACCGCAAGACCGCCCTGAGCCAGCGCCTCGGTGATCCGGCTCTTGAACTTGCTGACGCGACTTTGGTTGATCGCATCGACTGTCGGCAGATCCATTGGCTCGATGATCTGGCGCGTGACGCGCTCGATCGTGCGCAGCATGCCGCGCTCGCGTGGCGATACGAACAGGATTGCGTCGCCACTGCGGCCCGCGCGGCCGGTCCGGCCAATCCGATGCACGTAGCTTTCCACGTCATACGGCACATCGAAGTTGACCACGTGGCTGATGCGATCGACGTCCAGACCGCGTGCGGCCACATCAGTGGCCACCAGAATGTCGAGCGAGCCGTCTTTCAGTTTGGCAATCGTCTTTTCCCGCAGCGCCTGCGGGATATCGCCGTTGATCGCCTGCGCCGAAAATCCACGCGCGGCCAGCTTCTCGGCAAGTTCTTCGGTTGCCTGCTTGGTGCGGGCGAACACGATCATGCCTTCGAACGGTTCGACTTCTAAAATGCGCGTCAGCGCCTCGAGCTTTTGCGCGGGCGAACCGAGCCAGTAACGCTGCTTGACCGTTGTGGCCGTGCGCGTCTTCGACGCGATGGCGACTTCAACCGGGTTCTTCAAATACGTGTCGGCAATCTTCTTGATCGGCGCCGGCATGGTCGCCGAGAACAGCGCGATCTGGCGCTCGGGCGGCGTCTTGTCGAGAATGGCGCGGACATCATCGATGAAGCCCATGCGCAGCATTTCGTCCGCTTCGTCCAGCACGAGCGTCTTCAGTTTGGACAAGTCCAGTGTGCCGCGCTCCAGATGATCGATCACGCGGCCTGGTGTGCCCACCACCACATCAACGCCGCGACGCAAGCCCTGCAATTGCTGACCATAGCCCTGTCCGCCATAAATCGGCAGCACATGAAAATCTTCCAACTTGGAGGCGTATTTCTGGAACGCTTCGGCGACCTGGATGGCCAATTCGCGCGTCGGACACAACACCAAAGCCTGCGGCAGCCGCTGGTCCGGGCTGATGCGCGCCAGAACCGGCAGTGCGAAGGCAGCCGTTTTGCCGGTACCCGTTTGCGCCTGGCCAAGCACGTCGCGACCTTCCAGCAGTGGCGGAATCGTCGCGGCCTGAATCGGCGACGGCGTCTCGTAGCCAACGGCAGTTAGCGCGTCGAGCAGACTCTTCGGGAGATTTAATTGATCGAACCGCAGCGACTCTGCGGCAGGAGCTTCGGACTTGGGCATTTCGGGCGCCTTGGAAAGGGGTGGCGCCACCGGCGCGGCCGCGGATTGTAGCGAGCCGCGGTTCTTCTGTCCGGAACGAACCATGAACCGGACACCGGTGTGCAGCGTCATTGTAAACCCTCGGAACGCTGTCGCGCAGTGGCTGGAAGCATCGGCGGCCACTTGGCACAATCATCCACCTTACCCTTCGAGGACAGGCTTCGGCCATGCCGAAACAAAGCCACGCGGTTCCGTCATCCAGACCCTCAGTCGCGCCTGCGGTGGTCCGCGCACCGCGCTGGCAGCAATACGCGCTCCTGATGCGCCTGGACAAGCCGATCGGCTGGCTCCTGCTGCTGTGGCCAACCTGGTGGGGGCTCTGGGCTGCCGCGCGTGGTGTGCCGTCTTGGAAGAACCTGATCATCTTCAGTATCGGCGTCATCCTGATGCGCTCGGCCGGCTGCGTGATTAACGACTATGCCGATCGCAAGCTCGATCCGCAGGTTGCCCGCACGCGCCAGCGCCCGATTGCGTCCGGCCAGGTCAGCCCCCGGGAGGCGCTGCTGCTATTCGCTGCGTTGATGGTGCTGGCGTTTCTGCTCGTTTGCCTGACCGACCTGCTGACCATCGAACTGGCGTTTGTGGGCGCGGCACTGGCGATCGTCTACCCATTCATGAAGCGCGTCACGTTCATGCCGCAGCTCTGGCTCGGTGCGGCATTTGGCTGGGCAGTGCCTATGGCCTACGCGGCCGAATCCGGGGGTGTTGACCGGATCGCCGCGTTGCTGTTCCTCGGCAATGTGCTGTGGTCCACGGCCTACGACACCATTTACGCGATGGTCGATCGTGACGATGATTTGAAAGCCGGCGCCAAGTCCACCGCCATTCTGTTCGGCGACCTCGATCTGATCGCGATCGCCATCATCCACGTGACCTTTCTCGTCTGCATGGTTTTCGCCGGGCAGCAACTCGGGCTGGGTTGGCCGTTTTACCTCGGCTTGGGGCTTGCGACCCTATGGATCGGACTGCAGCATTGGCTGATCCGGAAACGCGACCCGGCCGCTTGTTTTCGGGCCTTCCGGCTGAGCCACTGGGCGGGCGCGCTGATCTTTCTGGGCATGGCCGTGTCGTTTGCACTGGATTTGGCCAACGCCGCCAAACCCTGAGTGCTCAGGCAATTCCGAGTCCGGCAATCCCAGCAATGTCGTCGCTGGCAAACCCTGCCAATTCGGCGAAATGCTTGCCCCGCGCCACGTAGTCCTTGAACTGCCCAAAGCTCGGCGCGCCCGGCGACAGCAACACTGTGCCGCGCTCGCTGCGGTCTTGAGTGGCTGACAACGCCAGCTGTGCGAGCGCAAACGCCGCATCGAACCCAGCGGCAAATTGGGCACGCATCGCTGCGCGCTCGGCGTCGGTCAGACTGGCGAACACGCGTGCGCCGGCTGCGCCCGTCCAAATCAACGCAGTGGGCGGCTGACGGCACATCCTGGCAATGAAGTCTTGCCAGTCGAGCCCGCGATCATGGCCGCCAACGATCTGCGCGACTGGCAATCCATTTCGCGCGGCAAATTCGTAAGCGGCCAACGCGGCCGCCGGGGTGGTGGCAATGCTGTCGTTGATATAGCGAATCCCGGATCGCACACCCAGCGTCTGCAACCGGTGCGGCAATGGTTGAAACGTTGCCAAGGCCGGTGCCGCAAGAATGGCGTCGTAGCCCAGCAACGCAATCGCGGCCAGCGCCGCGCAGGCGTTCTCCGCGTTGTGGCGGCCCGGAATCGGTAGCTGATCGATCGGAAACACCGCGTCGCGGCCATGGCAGATAAAACAGCCTGCCACATGCCAGCCTTGCGCCTGGTTGTACCAATGCGTACTGCCCCGGGAACCGTCTGTCGGCATGGCTGCCAGTACGGGATCACTCGCATTCAACAGCACCTGTTCGGCGCCCTGAATCAATGCGAGCTTATCCTGCCGATAGCGCGTCACGCTGCCATGCCAATCGAGATGCTCTTCCAACAGATTGTTGATGACGGCAAGCGTCGGTTTCGCGTCGGCATCGCGGGTCTGAAAGCTGGATAGCTCGATGACCCAGATGGCTGGCGGCTCATCAGGATCGAGCACTTCGAGCAGCGGCAGTCCAATATTGCCAGCCAGGCCCGTGCGAACGCCCAAGCTGCGCAGCAAGTGCGCGATCAGACTTGTGGTTGTGCTCTTGCCCTTGGTTGCGGTGACACAGATCGTGCGCGCCGAACGGTGTGCGGCGAACCACAGCTGGCTGCCCGACACGAAGCGCACGCCGGTGTCCGCTGCGGCCTCGACCGCTACTTGATAGGGACTGATGCCGGGCGACTTGATGACCACATCAAATCGCCGCAACACGGTCGCGTCCACTACGGAACAATCGATGTCGACATGATCCAGGTTCAGTCCCGCAACGTCTTCGCGCTCAGCGGCACTGCACAGCACGACCAAGCCCTGACCGGGGCATGCGCGCCGAACGGCCAGCAACGCCGCGCGACCTTCGCGACCAAACCCCCAGATCGCGACCTTGCAACCCCTGAGTGCCTCAAGCTGCATGCAGGATCTTGGCCAGGGCCGCTGGCACGAAGTGATCACCCTCGGCAGCCAGCAGCGGCGCCAATGCCAATTCGGCCGAATCGAGTTCGGGGGCAATGTGCTGCGCAAAGCGCTTGACGATGGCGTCCTCGCGCCACTCAGCGCGCTGGGTCAGCTCGGCCATCGCCGCTCGCGACTCTCGCCCCTCTCCCACACATTCAAAGGGCTTGAACTGCGCATTGACTTCCAGGAGGCCATCGAACGCCGTAGCCAGATCCGCCCGATCGAGCAGATTCTGACCAAAGATGCCGAGCAGCTTGGTTTTGGACAGGAACGGCGCGAGGCCCAGAAACACGAAGTGGCACTTCGGGCACTCGCCGCACCAACGCTGCGTGGGCCGGTCACCCAAAATTCGAAAATTCCGATTGCAGCTGGAGAAGCTCGCGAAGTACCGATCAAGCTTGGCGAAGCGTTGGGTCACGGCGAGCTCAGACAGGGCTCTGAGCGCCGAGAAGTAGTTCAAGTCGGTCGCAATGGTGCGCGCAATTTCCTGGCGCAAGAGCTGTTCGAAACGAAGGCTCTTGCTCCACTGATGATTGACGGCAAAGCCGTCCTTGACGAGATTCGCACTCGATGCCGACCGCTCGTTCGAAAAGACAATGGCGGAGCAGTCATAGATCAACGCCGCAACGACCAAGATCACCGAATTGATCGCCGTGACCGGAATGTGCCCGTTGTACGCGCCGGCGCGATTGAGGGCAAACAGATGCGGGCTCAGTTCCCGGCCGATCATCAGGCCAGGCAAGCCCGATTCGGCAATCACGTTGGCGATCAACGGCGAACTGCCCACCTGCACAGCCAGATTGTCCTGCCCGAGTTCGCGCAGTGCTTCCAACGTGACCAGGGAATCTTTGCCACCACCCACGGGCACGAGATTGCGGTTCCGTAGACCCAAATGGGCAGCCGGAGCGCTTGCAGCAGATGCTGCCGGGAAGTGAATCCGGCCGCGCAGATCAAGCTGATTCTGGTGAGCGAACTCACCCAGCCCATGCAAGTACAGCTCCTCCAGCATGGCGGCCCGCGGCGCATCGACCCCAGCGCCGTGAATGACGATCGATTCGGGCACAGCCGCTTTGTAATAGCTGACCCCGACAATCAGATGCAGGAGCTGTAACGCGCTGGCCAGTGCCTGCTCGCGACCAGGGTGCACAGCAGGCGCATTCGGAAACGTGATCCGCTCCACCAGGTCTGGCCCCTGGTCGAATCGGTAACAGAGCGCCGCAACCCCGGTTGCAGGGTCGTAGTCGGCCGAGACAAACTCGAAACGACGCAGCGATTTCGGATCGAGCGCTATCACAACATGACCTCATCAGCAGCAGGGCGACGGTTGTACTGCGACGCCATGACCGCGCCGTAGGCGCCAGCATGGCTCAGCAGCAGCACATCGCCGACCTCCGGGGCAGCGATACGACGGTCCCGGCCGAGCACATCCCCGCTTTCGCAGATCTGGCCGACCACCGTCACCAAAGTATCAGCTGGCTGGCCCGCCTTGCTCAAGTTCCAGATGCCATGGTAAGCCTCATACAGCGCCGGGCGCGCCAGCACATGCATGCCAGCGTCGACGCCGACAAACTGCACGCCCTGTTTGTGCTTGATCTGCGTCACCCGCGTCAGGAGCACGCCCGCCTCGGCCACCAAGAAGCGCCCGGGTTCCATCCACAGTTCAAACTGCGGGTAGGCCGCCTTGACCTCAGCCAACGTGGCCGCCAACGCGGCCAGATCGAGCGGGCGTTCATCCGGCCAGTACGGCACACCCAAGCCGCCGCCAATGTTGAGTACCGCGACCGACGGAATCCGCTCGGCCAAGCTTGCCAAATGGGCATAAACCTCGCGGAAATGCCCAAGGTCCAGAATGCCGGAACCGAGATGCGCGTGCAGGCCATACACGATCGCGCCCGCGGCCTGCGCCGCTTGCAATGCTGCAGGCAGGTCGTTCAGCGCAATACCGAACTTGGAGCGCGCACCGCCCGTGCGGACTTTGTCGTGATGCCCGCGACCCACGCCAAGATCCAGGCGCAAGAGGATCCGCCGCCCGGCGTAGGCGTCCGGCGCGAATTGCAATGCCTGTACGGCATCAACACTCAACTCGGTAGCCTGCGTGCACGCCGCACGCAATTCGTCGGCGCTCGCAAAGTTCGGGGTGTACAAGCGCGCCGCTTTGGGCGCCGCCGCCTGGGCCTGCGCCAACTCCCCCGGCGAGACGCATTCGATGTCGAGCCCCGCTTCGGCAATCAGTTTCAGTACGGACGCGTGGTCATTGGCCTTCTGCGCATAAAACCAGCGATCAACGCTGCTGATCGCCCGGAGCGCCTGGGCGCGTTCGCGAATGGTGTCGGCGTGATAGACGTAGCGCGGACTCCGACCGGCAGCGACATCCAGCAGTGCCGCCTGCTCGGTCTGCCACCAAGGCGTGGGCGCACTGTGCTCGGATCGATAGAGACTGCTCCAGCTTGGGCCGAATACGGCCATATCATCGACTCGCATGACGCCGGCATGCACCAACGCCTGGTGCAGGTTACCGAGCAGGCCAACCGCTTCGGATTCGTCGACAACAAACGTGAGATTCAAGTCGTTCGAGCTCTGCGATATCAGATGCACGCGCCGACTGCCGACTTCGCCAAATACCGCCGACAATCTGGACAACATCGCACGCATGCCACGACCGACCAACGTAATGGCTGCGCATGGGCCAATCACTTTGACCCGACAAACCTTCGCCAAATCGGTACACAGCGCTTCCAGCACATTGGAATTGACGAGGTTTTCGCTCGGATCCAAAGACACCGTCACGTTCGTTTCGGCCGAACCAATCAGGTCGACCGACAATCCATGCTGCTTGAATGCGGCGAATACATCGGCAAGAAATCCGACCTGATTCCACATACCCAGCGTTTCCATCGACACCAGCACCACGCCTTTGCGCTGGCTGATCGCCTTGATGCTCGGCGCGCGCTCCTTTGTCTTCGCGCAAATGACCGTTCCGGCGAGGTCCGGCCGATTCGTGTCCTTGATCCACAACGGGGTGTCTGTTTCGCGAACCGGACCAATCGAGCGCGGATGCAATACTTTGGCGCCCGTGGTCGTGATTTCCTGCGCTTCCTCGAAGTCCAGTTCACCGAGCAACCGCGCCTCCGGCACCTGCCGTGGATCGGCGCTGAACATGCCGGCGACGTCTGTCCAGATCTCGACTCGTTCAGCCCCCAGAACGGCTCCCAGATACGCCGCACTGGTATCAGAACCGCCGCGCCCGAGAATGACCGTCTGGCCATCGGCGTTCCGAGCCATGAAACCAGGTGCGATGTGGGTTGAGGCTTCAGCCAGCAGCCGCTGATTCCAAATGGGCTGACGTTGGCACTGGCAATTGACCGATAGCCACCGGCCCCAATCACTTTGGTTCTCTTCATCGATGGCTTGCAGGACCTGGCGGGAATCCAGCCAATCCGCTTCGGTCTGCCAGTGCCGGAACAGCGCGACGCCGAGCTGGCTGGACAACAGTTCGCCCTGCGCCATGAGCCGGGCCTGCCAATCCAGTTTGGCCGATAAGTCTGAGGCCTGTTCGACGAGCGCTGCCAATTCGGCGAGTTGCCGCACCACGCTCTCGGGCATCGCCAGACCGAGACTGTCGAGCAATTGCTCGTGCTTGCTCCGGATGTCGGTCAGCGCCTGTTGCCGCACAGATGCGCCAGTGGCATCGATGATGGCTTGCAGAAGGTTGGTGACTCCGCTGAGCGCCGACACGACGATCACGACCTGGAATCCGTCCCGACGCCGCGCTTGGCTGATCTCATGGATCGCCCGCCAACGGGCCGCCGTGGCAACACTCGTACCACCAAATTTCAGCACCACGAACCGGTTGGTTGGTGCCATTGTGTGCGTTTCAGACATGGACTGAAGAGATCGTGGAAAGCCTGAAATGCTAGCGCTGCCGCGCGCTCAACGGCGCGGCATTCTTATGGCATTTCAACGCGCAGAATCAGCATAAGCGTCGCTTCACGGCTCGCCGCCGTGCGATTTGATCGCGTCAATCTGGTGTCGGGCTCCAATCGAGCGAGTCCGACATCAGATCGAGCTCGCTCATTGAACCGCCCCTCGGCGATACGTCAGTCAACAACTGGTCAAGGCGCGCAAGACAGGTCCGGCGTCAGCTTGGACCAGTCGACGTTGTTCTGAACCCACGTTCCGGTCAAGTTGTTGCGGAACGTCAGGTTGCTCGTAAACGAGCCCTGATTGGCTGTGGTCAGCGTGCGGCTCGCCGTGCCGACCGACGTTCGCGTCGTCGGTACGAGTGCACAAGTCGGACAGAACCCGCTGACCTGGAAGAATGTCTTCTGCAAGGTCGGCGCGTACGTGCCATCACCAATCAGCCATCGTGGCAGACCGAGATCGTCATAGACATAGAGCGCCTCACCTTCGAAGTTTCCGGCAAAGTTGAGGAAGTAGCTGCCCCAACCGGATTGATCCGGCCGCAACCAACCGCCACCGACCGAGAAGTTGCCATTCGCGCATTGCGGCACGCCGATCGGCTGGAACGGCTCACTGCCGTAGGCGCCATCGACCATCCACGAGAACACGAACGTGCCGTTGCCGGTTTGCGTCAGAATGACCTTGCCCACGAGCTGCGGCTGATCGCGACTGCCGTTCCATGTGGAGCGGAACAGATTGGCCGTCCACACGCTATCGGTCTCGTTGACAAACGAGCTCTGCGCCGTATACCAAACCGGATTCCCAGCAAAATCGAAGGTGTACCAAGCCATCGCCCACAGGTTTGGCAACGTCGCCAGGAACAACCCGTGACCGCTCCGGCCAGGATTGAAATAGCCGTTGGAAGGTGCGCGCGTCGTGTTGCTGTTGAATTCGCCGACCACCGACAACGTTACCGTCGATACCGTCGTGCCACTGTTCACCGGGGTGATGTAGTAGCGCCCGGCGGTCAACTGCGAGCCTTCCAATGCCACGACTTCATTGTTGCTCGCAGTGGCCGAACTGAACGGCTGCTGGTTGCGCGGCGGCGCTGGTGCGAAGACCGGTGGCGTCGGCGCCGCGGTCGCCTTCGACACGTAAAGGTCGACGTTGCCACCGATACCCTCAGCACGCATCACCAACGCGGTTTGATTCGGCGGCACATCCACCACAATCCGCTCGTGCACCTGACCGGGCTGCAGCGACAAGGTCTTGGTGTCGGACCGGGCGTTCATGACGATCGGCGGCAGTTGCGCGTCGGTATTGCGCGTCACGATCACCGGGATGTTGACAATGTTGCCGGCATGGTTGCGATCAGCACCAATTCGGATCACCGTGATGGCTTTCTTGCCAGGAGCCACGTCCGTCAGAAGCCATGAAAAATCAATCGGCAGCTCCTGGCGTTCGTTGGTTCGGCCAAGCATGGCTTTGGCGACCCCACCCAAATTGCTATCCACCTCAAGGTACGTGCTCGTATACACGTTGATCTCGGGTGCCGGATTGTCCGCTGCCGAAGAGAAATTCTGCACCATGATCCAATAGTTGATCGGCCGGCTCGAAGACAGTGCTGGCAATTCCACCAAACAGGCATCTGCATCGCCGACTGAACGCGTGCTGGCGCAAAGCAGTTCATCGACTTCCGGGATCTCGTTGTCATTGCGATCGAAGCCAACGAATAAGTCCATGTCCTGGGTCGCGGCGGGTCGAACGTCCACATACAGAATGCCATCGTTACCCTCTGGCCCGAGCGTCGGCAACGGCACGTAGCGGACAAAGTTCTGCCCCGTGTTATCGAATGCATCATCGTTCGTGCTATCGACCGGAATGACCGGATTCGCCGACACAATCGCCTTCATGCGCGTGGTCTTGACCGTGGCTTCTGCCAAGCTGGCGGCGATGGGCACGTTCATGGTGAGGGCGCCGGCGGAATTGGCGTTGGTGACATTCAATGCAAACGCCGACGCCCCACCCGATGCAAACACCGAAACCGGCACCACCGTTGGGCTGACGCCATTCGGATCAGTCGTGCTCGTAAACCGCAGTGTTCCTTCCAACCAGCGGCCGTAAGCGCTCGGTTCGGTGACAGACACGGTGATACGCACGGTGACTGATTGGCCGGCGGTCAGGCTGATTGCGTTCGGTTCGGCTTGCACACTGAAGCCCGAGTTCCCGGTCGATGCAATCGACCAGCTACCACCCACATTTGCCGTGACCGTGCGATCGAATGTGCAGCGAGACACACAAGCCTCGCTGTGCAGGTAAGGCATGTTGAGGCTTTCTGGATTGCCGCCAGCTGCTGGATTCGAAGCCAAGAACGCATCTTTGCTGACCTTGAAATGAAGTCCCGCCTTCATTGCTGCCGGAATGTTGGCCATGCCGGCACCACCTTCATAGAACGCAGCCGGTGTCAGCCCGTCCTCCTTCAGGACCGTTGCATTGGCGGTCGTCAGTAATGCTGATTCCAGTTGATCAGACGTCCAATCTGGATGCGCGGCAGCAAGCAATGCAATCGCCCCGGCAATATGGGGCGACGCCATGGAGGTGCCGGTTAGCACATCGAAGCTGGTTGGACTGGGTTGGAAAGCGGCGACGATGTTTGTCCCCGGCGCCGCAATGTTTGGCTTCAGATAGCCCGAGAACGGTGCGACCGGACCACGGCTGCTGCTTTCGGCCAAAGTGCCGACCGCGCCGCCGGTCTGGACATTCAGCCCATCGATGCGCGCACGGATCTGACCATTGCCCTGTCGCGCAGTGCGCAGCGCTGTTTTGAGGCGCTGCCCATCCTGAAAGGTCACGTGCACGGTTGGCAGTGTCGTGAACGGATTGGGCGCATTGCCATTACCATCGATCTCACGGTTCGCGATCACCAGACCAACGGCACCAGCGCTCGCAACGCGAAGGGACTTCTGGATTGAGAAGTCCGACCGGCCGTTATCGCAAACGACGATTCGGCCCGTAAAGGTGCCGCCCGGAAACGACGTGGTACAAGTCGGATCGCCAAAGTCGCCGGCATACACCACCTGCGCCTCGGCAACGCCACCGCTGATACCCTGCCCGCCCAACGAAAATGGCGTGGTGATGCCGGTGCCATTGATGTTGCCGAGCACGGTCGTGTAGCGCTTGCTGCTGTACGTGTTGGCAACCGCTACCACCCAAGGCGCATTGGCCGGCGAACCCACGGTAAAGTTGATCGGGCCGGCGTTGCCCGCAGAGACCGCTGCCAGCGTCCCAGCCACCCGCAGATCGAGGAAGGCCCGGGGATCGCCCCAGGGTGACTGCGCCGCGCCACCGAGACTGAAGTTGATGACATCGACGCCATCTGCCAAGGCCTGATTTAGCGCCGCCAAGGTGGCGGCGAAAGGACACGAGAGCTCACCTTCGCCGCATGCTTTGTAGGCGATGATGTTCGCACGGGGCGCAACACCGGTTGCGCTGATCGGGAACGAAGCCGATAGGGCCGTAACCTGTCCCGAAACCGGATTACCGGCGGCCGTTGCGGCCACATGGGTGCCATGCCCACCTAAGTCGAGGCCCGCACTCGCGCCCTGCGCGCCGGTCTCGTTGACGAAATCGTAGATTCCGATCAGCTTGTCATTGCACCGCGGATCCGTGCCGCCCGCGCACACGCCGTAGCGGGTGCCGCGGGGGTTTGTATGGTTGTAACCGTCCGGAGACAAGTCTGCGAAAGACGGGTGCCCGTAGTTGATGCCAGAGTCGACAATCCCTACCACGACGCCTTCACCGCGCGTCTGCAAGACGCTGCCGGGAATCGTGCCGGTCCAGACTTGATCGGCCCCGATGTCGCGCGTGCCGACATCGCTTTGCAGCTGATACACAGTCTCACGCGTGACCGACTGCACCAAAGGATGGTCTCGCAGCGCCGCCGCTTCGGATTCCGAGAGTGTCAACGCAAAGCCATTGCCGATGAGGTCCCAGCGCAATTCGCTCGCCAGCGTTCGGCCGACCGTAGACGACAGTTCCGACAAAGCGCGATCTTGCGCGGCATGCAGATACTCGCGATATGCGATGACAGCTGGTGTATCGGCACGGAATCGCTGGCCGCCGTTCGCCTCGGGCGCAGTCGGCTGCAGCCGGATGGCTTTGCCGATGCTGCCAAGTTGGTCGAGGCTTCGAAAAGCGACGGCTGACGGTTCTTTGAGCTCCACCAGGTAGCGATTGGTGTGATGTCGTTTGGCCGCATGATCGGCTAAAGACGCGCCCGCTTTCTGCGTTGGGCCGATCGCCAACGGGGTTTGTTCCACGGTGGCCGCAAAACTGACCCATGGGCTCACGGCCAATCCCGCGATCACAACCAAGCGTCGCCATTGTTGTCGATTGATCATCACTGCACTCCTAATTTTCGCTCTTTGTCGCCCGCAGTGGCAGCGCCAACTCCGAGCCATTTACCGGATCACGCTTCCCCACGCTTCCGTAACTTATCCAACTACCGTGGCACAAAGCTGAACCCATTGCCAACGGCCACGCCACGATCGTTTGGCGACCAGGGATTGGCTACCTGGGCAATGATCGGGATACCGCCCGGCAGCAGCCAAACGACCGGCATGTGCGCACCCGGTGGACCCTCTGGTGGTCTTGCGCCGGCTCTGGGGCCAGATCAGCCGCATTCAGGTTTGTTCAGCCTCCCCAACACGGTACACTTTCGGGCTGTTTGCCCAAAGGCCCCGACCCGCTGTGCTCGATCCTGCCGACATTCCCTTGCTCCAATGCCAGAATCTGTGCCTCAGTCGCGGCGAAGAACGGATCTTTGGCCCGCTGGACTTTAGCTTGCGAAGCGGCGAAGCACTGATGCTCGAGGGCAGCAACGGCAGCGGCAAGACCAGCCTGCTACGCACCTTGATGGGCTGGATTGCGAGATCCGATGGCGACATCCTTTGGCAAGGGACGGCGCGCGACACGCCGCCCGCAGCAATCGGTTGGCTCGGCCATCGAACCGGCCTCAAGTCGGAGCTGTCGCCACTTGAGAATATGCGCGCGCTGGCGGCACTGTTTGGTCTTCGGCCTGGCATTAGCCATCGCGCGGCGCTGCAAAGTGTCGGACTGGAGGGTTTTGAGGACACGCCGCTCCGTAAGCTGTCCCAAGGTCAGAACCGGCGTGCTGCGTTGGCGGCACTGATGACCTGGCCTACGCAGATGTGGCTGCTGGACGAACCTTATGCGAATCTCGACCGGGACGGGCAATTGCTGGTCGACCGAATGCTCGAAGCCCATCTCGGTCGGGGCGGTGCCGCCATCCTGACCTCGCACGGCCTGATCAGCACGCGGGTCAGCCGGATTCAGACACTCGCGCTCAGCGGAGGCAACCATGTCTGATGCGGTGATCTGGCCCCTGCTGAAACGTGATGCGCTGCTGTTGTTTCGCCGACGCAGCGAGACCTTGGCGCCTCTTTGGTTTGCGCTGATCGTCGCCACGGCCTTCCCGTTGGCGCTTGGGCCCGAGGCGGCCAAGCTGACCCGGATTGCGGGTGGCGTCGCATGGGTCATTTTCCTGTTGGCCAGCCTCTTGTCGCTCGATGCCCTGTTTCGAAGCGATGTCGAGGACGGCTCACTCGATGTCATGCTGGCCAGTCGCCGCAGCCTGACGCTGATTGTCGCCTGCAAAATGCTGCTGAACTGGCTCGGCACCGCGTTACCGCTGCTCTTGCTGACGCCCGTGATTGCTTACGCCTATGACCTGGATCAAGGCGCCCTGCCCGTCCTGCTGCTGTCATTGCTTCTGGGCACGCCGATCATTTGCACCTTTGGCGCATTGGCTGCGGCGCTGACGGCCCACCTCCGACGCGGCGGTGTGTTGCTGTCGCTGATCGTACTGCCGCTCACGCTGCCGGTCCTCATTTTTGGCGCGGGTGCGGTCGAGGCGGTAATCACCGGTGGGAGTGCCCGCCAACCCCTGCTATTTTTGGCAGCGGGGGCGGTGGTCACGGTGGCCTTTGGTCCCTGGCTGGTGGCTGAAACTTTGAAGACCGGTTGAGCGTCTTAACGCCAGAGACATCGATCGACCAGACCCAAACGACTTAAATCACCCGACATACCATGCATCCACTCTTGCTCTGGTTTCATCGCACCGGTTCACCGCCTGAGTTCTATCGGCTCAGCGGTCTGTTCCTGCCCTGGATGTACGCGCTGGCGGCGCTTTCCGGCTTGCCTGCGCTCTACCTCGGCTTGTTCCGCACACCGGCCGACTATCTTCAAGGCGACTCATTCCGCATCATCTACATCCATGTGCCGTCCGCCTGGATGTCGATGTTCATCTTCGCGTTCATGGCCTTCGCCGGCGCCATGGCACTGATCTGGCACGTGAAAATCGCTGAAGTGATTGCCCGCGCCGCCGCCCCCATCGGCGCGATGTTTACCGCCGTCACCTTGATTACCGGCTCCCTGTGGGGCCGACCGACCTGGGGCACCTATTGGGTCTGGGACGCGCGCCTGACGAGCGAACTGGTGCTGTTGTTCTTGTATTTCGGCGTGATCGCGCTTCAGCAGGCCATCGAAGACCCGCGCAAGGCCGCACGCGCCGCAGCCATTCTGGCGCTGGTGGGATTGGTGAATCTGCCGGTCATCCACTATTCGGTGGAATGGTGGAACACGCTGCATCAGGGTCAATCGATCCGCCTGTTTGCAAGCGACAAGTCAACGATCGACAGCAGCATGCTGGCACCGCTGATCTTGATGGCATTCGCGACCAAATTCTGGTTTGCCGCAAGCCTGCTTGCCAGGGCCCGGGTGCTGGTACTGGAGCAGGAATCGGGGAAGGATTGGGTCCGCCAAATGATTCGCAACGAACAGGGGCTGGCATCATGAATCACACACCCTTCATCGCGATTTCTTATGCTGTCTTCGCGCTTTTTCTGCTGATCGACGGACTCGCACCCTGGCTGGCTCGGCGCACCCTGGTGCGCGAACTTGGGCAGCGCCTGAAGCGCGAGCAGAAGCGGCAACAACAACCGGCGCCCGACGCTGACATTACGGACCGACTATGAATCCGATTCGAAAACGCCGTTTGTTGCTGATTCTCGCTGGCCTTGCGGCGCTCGGCGTGGCGGCCGGCCTCGTGCTCACGGCCTTGAGCGAAAACCTGCAGCACTTTGTCAGCCCAACCGATATTGCCGAGGGTAAAGCCCCGGCCACGGGCAAGCGCTTCCGGTTGGGGGGCATCGTGCTGGAGGGCAGTGTCACACGCGCTCAGGAATCGCTGCAAAATGAGTTCGTTGTCACGGACCGCTTTCAGCAACAGAAAGTCCGCTATGACGGCATCCTGCCCGATCTGTTTCGTGAAGGTCAAAGCGTGGTCGCCACCGGCATGATGGATGGCCCCGTGTTCGTGGCAAGCGAAGTGCTTGCGAAGCATGACGAAAACTACATGCCCACCGAGGTGGCCGACGCCATCAAGCGCGCCAAGGAAAAGCAAGCTGGCGCCGCCATCAACCCGACGCAAGGATCCACCCCATGATGCCCGAACTTGGTCAGTTCGCGTTGCTGCTGGCATTGGTGCTATCGGCCCTGCAGTTCGCGCTGCCACTGCTCGGTGCGCACTATCAGAAGGCACGTTGGATGGCATTGGCCGGCCCGGCCGCGCTGATGCAGTTTCTGGTCATGCTGGTGTCGTTCTGCCTGCTGGCCCACGCTTTTGTCGTGCAGGATTTTTCCGTCGCGTATGTCGCGCAGAATTCCAATCTCGATCTGCCGGCGATGTACCGCGTCTCGGCGGTCTGGGGTGCGCACGAGGGCTCGTTGTTGCTCTGGGCACTCATCCTGTCACTGTGGACGGCGCTGGTTGCCATTCATAGCCGGGATCTGCCTGCTGCATTCTACGCGCGCGTGCTGTCGGTTCTGGGCTTCATCAATGTCGGCTTCCTGGCCTTCATGATCATCACCTCGAACCCGTTCCTGCGCCATCTGCCCGGCTTGCCCGATGGTGCCGACCTGAATCCGTTGCTGCAGGATCCGGGTCTGATCATTCATCCGCCGATGCTGTACATGGGTTATGTCGGCTTCTCGGTCGCGTTTGCCTTTGCAGTTGCCGCAATGATCGAAGGCCGAATCGATTCGCGCTGGATCAAGTGGGTACGGCCCTGGACGCTCTGGGCTTGGTCTTTTCTGACTTTGGGCATTGCGCTCGGTTCGTGGTGGGCCTATTACGAACTCGGCTGGGGTGGCTGGTGGTTTTGGGATCCGGTCGAAAATGCCTCGTTCATGCCATGGCTCGTTGGCACCGCATTGATCCATAGCCAGTCGGTCGTAGAGAAGCGGCAGCAACTCGTGCTCTGGACGTTGCTGCTATCGATCCTTGCGTTCTCACTGTCGCTGCTTGGCACCTTTTTGGTGCGCTCGGGCGTCCTCACGTCAGTGCATGCGTTCGCGTCCGATCCAGAGCGCGGTGTGTTTATTCTCGCGTTCTTGGCCGCGATCGCCGGTGGTGCACTCGCGCTGTTCTCCTGGCGCTTCAACCATTTTCTGCGCAGTTTCGACTTTGGCCTGGTGTCGCGAGAGACGGGTCTGTTGATCAACAACCTGGTAATGACTACGGCCTGCCTGCTGGTGTTGCTGGGAACCCTGTTTCCGCTGCTTGCCGACGCCATGGGCTGGGGCAAAGTGTCGGTCGGTTCGCCATTCTTCGGCTTGACGTTCCCGATCATGATGATGCCAATCGTATTCCTGTTGCCGTTTGGCCCATTCCTGAAATGGCGGCAAGATCAGGTCGCGCGCGTGGCACCGTCGGTGAAGTGGGCAGCGCTGGCCGCCGTCGTGATCGCCGGTGTCTGCATCGCATTCGGCGCGCCCTGGAAGGCGGCGGTGGGCGTGTTGATCGGCAGCTGGATCTTGGTCGGCTGCATCGAGTATGTGCGGCGATTTCGCGCCGACCCGGCACGCCGCAGTCGAGGCCTCGGGCGTGAGCATCTTGGCATGCTGCTGGCGCACGCCGGAATGGGGGTATTCGTGATCGGTGTGCTCGTCACGGAATCCAGCAGCATCGAAAAGGATGTGCGGCTGGAACCTGGCCAATCCGTCGAGATCAGTGGATTGAGTATCGTGTTCGAGAAGATGGATCACTACCAGGGCCCGAACTTCAATGCCGATCAGGGCCACTTCGTCATCAAGGATGGCGACCAGGAGGTGGCCCGTCTGCATCCTGAAAAACGCGGCTACCGCCGCGGCGAGGTCATGACCGAGGCCGCCATTGACCCAGGACTCACCCGCGATTTGTATGTCGCGCTCGGCGAACCGCTCGGGGGCAACGACGCGTGGGCCGTCCGCGTCTACTACAAACCGTTTATTCGCTGGATCTGGTTGGGTGCGCTGATGATGATGTTCGGCGGCCTGATTGCATCGTTCGACGCCCGCCTGCGCCGCACCGAGCCTGCGAAAGCGGCAATCAGCGACGGAGTGCAGACGGCATGATGCGCTATCTCCCGATCGCCGTTTTCATTGCGCTCGCGGTGCTGTTGTTTGTCGGTCTGGGTCTTGATCCGAAACAAGTGCCGTCGCCGCTGATCGACAAACCGGCGCCACCGTTCAATCTGCCCGAACTGCGTGATCCAACGCAGCGTGTGGACAACAAGGCATTGCTTGGCACGCCGTACCTGCTGAATGTTTGGGGATCCTGGTGCCCGGCCTGTCGCGATGAGCACCCGGTGGTGGTCGAATTCGCGCGCCGCCACCACCTCACGGTGATTGGCCTGAACTGGAAGGATGATCCGGCCACCGCGATGCAGTGGCTGCAGCGCTTCGGTGACCCGTACAGCGCCATCGCCGTTGACGCTGATGGCCGCACAGCGATCGACTATGGCGTTTACGGTGCGCCGGAGACGTTTCTGATCGACGCTCAAGGCATCATCCGGTACAAGAAAATTGGCCCGCTGACTCCGGACGATTTTGAACGCGAGGTCCTGCCAAGAATAGGCGTCAAATCATGATCCGCACGTGCCTGTTGTGGTGTTTGCTTTGCTTTAGCGCAGCAGCTTTCGCATTGGATCCGATGCCGTTCAAGGACCGTGACGAAGAACTCCGGTTCCAAGACATTACGCGCGAGCTTCGTTGCCTGGTCTGTCAAAACCAGAACATCGCTGACTCGAATGCAGACTTGGCCCGTGATCTGCGCCTGGAAGTCTTCGAGATGATGCGCGAAGGCAAGTCCGACGACGAGATCAAGACCTTTATGACCGAGCGCTATGGCGACTTTGTGCTCTATCGGCCGCCCATGAAGCCCAGCACGTGGCTACTGTGGTTTGGCCCGTTTCTGGTGCTGCTCGCAGGCGGCTTCCTCCTGATCCGCCACATTCGTGGACGTCAGCGCGCTCGTGCTGAGGCGACCAGCACGGCCGCGACACCAAGCACCGGTCCAGACGACCCGAACGAGATGATTCCGTGACCACCTTTTTGATTCTGGCTGCCCTCTTGACCATTCTGGCGCTGAGCCCCTTGGTCTATGTTCTCTTGAAACCAGACACTGCCGAAACCCTGGACGATCCAAACAGCAAGAAGCGTCAGGCACTCGCTGCCGCGCGCGCGGCGGGCGTGATTGATCAGGCTGAGTACGATCAAAAGCTCAATGCGTTGAAGGCCGATCAGCCGGCGCCTGCTGCCCCGGCACGCGTCGCACCGGCACGTCAGCTGGCGCTCGTCCTGACCGTGCTGGTCCCCTTGGGCATGCTCGGCCTCTACCGTCAGTTCGGCAACGCGCTGGCGCTGGACCCTGCGAATCTGGTCGCTGCCGATGGCAGTGCCAGCGGCGGTGATAATACGCCGCCACCGAGTCTGGAAAGTGCGGTTCAGTCGCTGGAGCAGAAAATGGCGGCCAATCCGGAGGACATGGAAGGCTGGCGCCTGCTCGCACGGGGCAAGCAGAGTATGCAGGATTTTGCAGGCAGCCTGACTGCGCTCCAAAAAGCACGTGACTTGGCGCCCGACAATCTCGATGTGCAAGTCGAATACGCTGAGGCGCTGGCGCTGGCCGGTGCCGAGCGCCGGATCACCGGCGAGCCGCTGCGATTGCTCGAAGACGCGCTGAGCCGCGATGGTGCTCACCAACGTGCTTTGTGGCTGCTCGGTATCGCCGCTGTCCAACGCGGTGATAAACCCGCGGCAATCGACTACTGGAAGCGTCTGCAGGCGCAGCTGCCGCCAGAGTCCGAGATCCGCCAGAGCATCGAACAGCAATTGGCCGAATTGACGGGCGAAACCGTTGCCCCCTCGGCAGTTGCTGCATCAGATGCGCCTGCCGTAGCGAACACGGGCGCCAGTATTCGCGTCAAGGTGAGCTTGAACGATGCGCTTCGCGCACGAGTTGGTCCCAATGCCGTGCTCTATGTGTTTGCGCGCCCGGCCGAGGGCCCCAAGATGCCGCTGGCAATTCAGCGTCTGCCGGTATCGGTGCTGCCGGTCGATCTCACGCTTGATGATTCGATGGGCATGATGCCGACCATGAAACTCTCCGGCACCCCGCAAATCGTCATCGGCGCGCGCATCAGTCAGTCGGGGGTCGCGAATGCGCAGAGTGGCGATTTGGAGGGCCTGACGCCAACGTTGACGCAAGCCAATATCGACGGCCCGATCGAGATCACCATCAGCGAGGTTGTGCCCTGAGTCGATGCAGGGCATGCCCGGACTCGCGGTATTTCTTTTCGAACGGGCTGACCGGCGCCTCGCTGCCCGCCACGACATCGCGCTCGGCCTGCCATCCTGACTGCGCCAGCGCGAGCGCAAACTCGTCCACGTACGTCGCCCAGTTGCTTCGGAGCTCGATCGTCGCCGACAGTTGCAGCAAATCCGGCCAGGCCGGATGACCGTGCCATCGCCGCTGCAAATGTGCGGACTTGGGCCAGGGATTCGGATACCACAGGCAATGCCGGCTGACCCGGAATGATGCCGCCAGCAGGCAGCGCCAGATGGTTTCGGCACGCGCTCTGAGCAACCAGGCATGGGCACCGATCTGTTGCAGGTCGCTGTCTTCGGCTTGCAAGCGGACTTCGGATTGATCGATCCCCAAGACCAGCGCCTCTGGGTTCTGTAGCGCCAGCAGTCGGGTGCTGTCGCCAGTGCCGCAACCGGAGTCCAGAATCAACTCGCGGCCGGGTGCTGCCACCGCGGCAACCCACGCCGCGAACACGCGCGCACTCGGCTGATGCAAGGGGGCGCGCCACGGATGTTCCAAGTGGCGCGCGACGACCTCCGCCAAGTCGGGGTGCGGCCCGTGCTGATTCGATACGACGGGTGGCGAGTTCGCCCGCATGCGCGCGGCACCTTCACTCAGATCTGCGTGAGCAGACCAAACGCGCGCAGCAGTTGGGCCGTCTCAAACAACGGCAAGCCCATGACGCCGGAATAGCTCCCTTCTATCCGGTCGATCATGGCTGCTGCGCGACCTTGAATCGCATAAGCCCCCGCCTTACCAAACGACTCGCCACTGTCCAGATAGCGCTGCAACGACGATTCGGACCAAGCCGCAAAGCGCACGGTAGTGATGCAATGCGCCTCCTGCTCCCGACCGGCGTTCATGACCGCGACCGCCGAGATCACTTGATGCGTGCGCCCCGAAAGGCTACGCAACATCGCTTCGGCCTCTTCCCGCGACGCCGGCTTACCATAGACCCGACCATCGAGCACCACTTCAGTATCGGCAGCCAGGACCACTGCACCTGGTATGGCAGCGACCGCGAGCCAGCCCGCGCCCGCTTTTTCCCGGGCAACACGCCGGACGTAGTCCAAAGGTGGTTCGCCGTCACCGCGCACCTCGTCGATCGGCGCGTCGATTTGGGCAAACGTGACGCCGATCTGACTCAGCAGTTCCTGACGGCGCGGGGACTGCGACGCCAGGAACAACCGCGGTGGTGTTGTTTCGGTCACAGCGGGCCCTGCTTCCAAGGGCCTGTGATCGCCACCGTGAATCCGGGATCATAGACATTCGCAAACATCCATTGGCCGTCCGGACTGAAACATACACCCGCCCATTCCTCCCAGCGGTAATCCTCGGCCGGAATGCCAGGCAGATTCTGCCCGCGCAGGTCGACATTGCTCTCGCAGAAGTCGAACACTTGGCCGTCTTGATTCATGCCAACCAATTTTTGCGCCCGCCCGAGGTCGTTGTCCTCGCAGATCACCAGGCCGCCCTGAGGGCTGACGATCAGGTTATCGGGCATGTCGAGCTGATCTTGCGACCGCGCTTCAAAAATCAGCGTGAGGCGCGATGTGTTGACATCCAGCATGAAGATTTGTCCACGCTCAAAGTCGCCCCCGTTCGTGCACGTGAACCAAAGCTGGTCGCCGTGCGCGACAATGCCCTCGCCGCGGGTGAATTGTGCCCCGCCCTTCGCAAAGCCCTGCGCAAACACGCCGCGGCCATCGTAGGTACCGGGACTGTGTCCCTCTGTGGGGTCATCGATATCGACCCAATCGACACTGAACTGCGCGCCGGGCGCAATACCGCGGCGCAAGTCGCGACGCTCTTTCGCGCGCAGCATTTGCAGTGTGCCTCCTGCCAGCAGATTGCCCGGTTCGTTCGGAATCAGCCGATACAATCCGGCTTCCGGGTTGTTGTCTTCGGTCAGATAAACGATCCCACTCGCCACATGCACGGCGGCCGCCTCATGCTTGAACATGCCCGCAGCCGGAATCGGCACGGCCGGGCCGGGACGATCAGGATGTGCCTCAAACAGGAATCCATGATCACGCTGCCAGCCAGTGCGCCCCAATTTGACGGCCATCGCGTCGATCAGGTTGCCGCCCTTGAAGACCACTTCCTCGCCCGACAGCCACGTCCCCCAGGGCGTGACGCCACCCGCGCAATTGATCGCTGTCCCAGAGAGCACGCAGCGCTCGGCGAACACTTCAGCCGTGTCGAGATCAAATTCAAAGGCCACACAGCCGCCACCGCCGTTCGGATCGTAGCTCTGGCTCGGATCACCAAACGCGCCACGGTCATGGGTAACTTCGTGGTTGCGGATCAAGGTCACGCGGCGCCCGAGTTGGCGCACCACGCCCATGCCGTCATGAGCGCTGGGCGTGAAAAATCCGCCTTGTAGCGGCGTGCCCGTCCAACCGAACGTGCGATACCGAAATCCGGCCGGCAGGCGCAGCAAATCGAGCCCGGTCGTTTCATCGCGCGTCGGTTGCAACGGGCCATAGCCGTCCAGCCCAGACTGCTTCTTGAGCGCAACATCCGACTTACCGCTGCTGCAAGCGCTCAGCAACATCGACGACAGTGGCAGTGATGCCAACCCAATCTTGCTCGACGCGCTCAAAAAGCGGCGCCGATTCAATCGACTCCAGTCGCTCATTGCATGGTCACGGATTGTGCGAGGATCTGATACTCGGCACCTGCCACGGCGCCATCATTCGATTCTTTCGCGAAATGCTCGGCCTGTTCGGCACTCAGCTCGATTTTGACCAGCTTGCCGTACACCACGGCGTTGCCCGTGAGGTCTTTGGGTAGAAAGAATTTATGACCGGTTTTGACGCGGGCCATCACATCACCATCGATCAATTGCATCCAGCAGCCCTTGGCTTGGCACACCTTGCCAACCCGACCGCTGTAGGCCTGCACATCCTGATCATCGGCTTTGAACGAACTGACGGCCGACGCCAATGACTTGGCTTCGAGATTCGCGGGATCCTCAGTGCCAAAGTGGTTGGCACCGGCGGTCGAGAGCACAAGAACGGCGAGCATTCCGAGCAATTTCATGGGTCACTCCTTTGGATGTTTGAGGGATTGATTGGTTTGCATAGGTTGCTGCGGCCGCCATCAAGAACCGCGGAAGCGGGATCTGGATCGCGACGCGCTGAATGCCGAATCGGTTCACTTAGCTCGCAGCTTGCTGCACGGCTTGACCGGCGACCGTCGCCTGCTCATCGCGCGTCACGAACTTGCCGTGCGCGTCCCGATCCAGCGCCGCCATCGCGCAGTCTGGATCGTGCGTAAAAAAGAGGCGGACCTGGCGCTGTTGCTTGTCCTCCAGGAATTCGCGCTTCTCATCGACCAGCAATTCCGGAAAGCGGTCGTATCCCATCGTGATGGGCACGTGTACCCAGGCCTTGCCAGGGATCAGATCAGCGCAGAACACGACGCCCGGATCGCCAATGACCTCTGCGAGCATCAAGCCGGGCGTATGTCCGTCACTGTAATGAAACCGCACCGCTTCGCCGAGCCGCTGACTGAACGGCCCTTCGACCAGCTCCAGCCGACCCGTGTCTTTGAGCAACGCATTCAAGCCCGGAATGAACGACGCCCGATCGCGGGCATGCGGCGACTCCGCGCGTTCAAAGCATGCCTTGCTGACCAGGTAGTGTGCATTCGGGAACACCAGTCGCATCGGCTGACCGTCGGCAAACGGCGCCAACAATCCGCCGGCATGATCAAAATGCAAGTGCGACAGTACGATCGTGTCGATGTCGCCAGGTGCAAACCCAGCTTTGGCCAACGAATCGAGCAGCACATGGCGGTCTTCCACCACGCCATAGCGCTCGCGCATTTTGGGATCGAAGAACGCGCCGATGCCGGTCTCAAACAGGACCGTCTTGCCATTGACGCCGCGCACGAGCATCGCGCGACACGCGAGTGGGACGCGATTGTCAGCGTCCGGCGTCAGCCAACGCGACCACAAGGCCTTCGGGGCGTTGCCAAACATGGCGCCACCATCGAGTTTTTGACTGTTACCGAGCAAAGACCAGATCTGCATGCAGCGTTTCCAGGAGTTCAGATTTGGGATTTTGGCGCAAAACCGGGCGATGGGACAGCGACGAAAGCCGGATGCGGGTCAGGATTGGTGTCCCGGGCCAACCGATACCGACTCCGCCCGACGGACTCCGGGATGCAACACGGCTTCAATCAGGTCAATCGTACGCTTGACGGCACCGCGCTCACGCTCCACCGCCAGCAAGGCCTGGTGCCCCATTTTCAACCGCAGATCGCGATCAGCGAGCAGGCGCAATGCGGCGTCGCCCAGACTGGCGCTGTCTTGAATTCGAATCGCCGCGCCGTCGTTGATCAGGTTCTCGGTGATCTGCTCGAAGTTGAACGTGTGGGGGCCGACCAGCACGGGTTTGGCGAGCGCCGCCGGCTCCAACACGTTATGCCCACCGATGGGATCAAGGCTGCCGGCCACAAACGCCACGTCGCATGCCGCAAAGAAGTTCAAGAGCTCACCCAGCGTATCGACGACAAAACACTGCGTGTCGTGGTGCGCCACGGTGTCCTCGCTGCGACACAGCGTGCGAAAGCCATAGCCTTTGCAGATTTGTTGCACGGGTCGAAACCGCTCCGGGTGGCGCGGCGCAATCACCAACAGCGCGTCGGGGAATCGTCGCAAGACGCGCGCATGCGCTTCCAGCACGCGCGCCTCCTCGCCTTCATGCGTGCTCGCGGCGATCCATACCGGCCGGGGTTCACCCCAATATTCGCGCAGTACCTTGCCAATGCGCTCCAAACCGCTCGGCACCGGCATGTCGAATTTGACGTTGCCGGTAATGACCAGCCGCTCGGGCATCGCGCCCAATCGAAGCAGGCGCTCGGCATCCTGCTTGGACTGCACCGCCAACTGGGCGACGGACCGGACTGCGGCCCGCGCCAGCGGCCGAACTGGGCCGTAGCCGCGAAGCGACCGCTCGGACAGGCGGGCGTTGGCGATCAGTATCGGAATCCCGCGCTTCTCGCACAGATGATAGAGATTCGGCCAGATTTCCGTTTCCATGATGACTGCCATCTTGGGCTTGATCCGATCCAGAAACCGATCGATCGATGCCGGCAAGTCATAGGGCAGGTACACATGAAACACCCGGTCGTTGAACAGCTTCAAGGTTCTGGCCGAACCGGTCGGCGTTACGGTGGTCACCACAATGCGGGTGTCGGCGAAGCGCTTCATCATGGCCTCGATCAAGGGCAACGCCGCATTGACCTCGCCGACCGACACGGCATGGACCCAAATACTCTGGTTGATGTTTGGATCCGGAAAAAAGCCGAAGCGCTCCTTCCAGCGACCAAAATAATCGCGGTAGCGCAGACCACGCCACGCCAGGCGATAGACAATCACCGGCGTTAGCAGGTACATGGTTACGGTGTAAAGCAATCGTTGCCAGAACACAGGCAGTCGCGCGCTCCGCGTAAAATGCCAGCATAGCAACCCACCCTGGAAAGTGTCTTGTCGAAATCCACCGCTGCGGAAGAAAAGCCTTTGTCCGGCAAAAGCTCCTGGCCGGGGCGTCTGGCGCTCTGGTTCCTGAAGATGCTCGCGAATGCGCCACCCTGGCTCGGCCGTCTGTTTGGTCGGGGCCTGGCCGCGGTGCTTTGGCATCTGATGCGCGGCCGTCGGCGGGTCGCCCGGAAAAACCTCAAGCTGTGTTTTCCGGATCGGAGCGATGCCGAACGCGAGCGCTTGCTCCGGCAGTCCATGCAATCGGTAGGTCTTGGCGGTTACGAATTCGTCCGCGCGTGGTGGGGCCCATCGATTCATGAGCCCTACACGATCACCGGCCTCGAACATATCGACGCCATCCGCAGCCAAGGTCGTGGCATTCTGTTGTTGTCCGGGCATTTCATGACGCTCGAACTGTGCGGACGCATGCTCTGCCGGCACATACCATTGGCCGGGATGTACCGGCGCCACAAGCAGCCCTGGCTGGAGCATGCGGTCAAGGCGGGGCGATTGACCTACGCCGACGCCATGTTCGCGCGTGAAGAACTGCGGGCGGCCGTCAAGTACATCAAGAAAGGCGGCATCATCTGGTATGCGCCCGATCAGGACATGCGCGGCAAAGACGCCGTGTTTGCGCCATTCTTTGGCATTCCCGCCTCGACCATCACCGCCACCCACCAACTCGCCCGGCTGACCGGTGCTGCAGTGCTGCCATTCTTTCATCGCCGCGACGGCCAGGGCGGTTACGTTCTGAGAATCGGCGCACCGTTGGCCGACTTTCCGAGCGACGATGCGGTGGCAGATACCGCTCGGGTCAATGGCCTCATCGAACAAATGGTGCGTGAGGCACCCGATGAGTATCTCTGGATACACAAGCGCTTCAAGACGCGACCGGCGGGCGAAACTGGTCTGTACTGAGCCGCACCTGACCCTTGGTTGGCACGGCCACATAGCGCAGTGCTAAACTACGAGGCTGCCTGATCGCAAGACTCATTGAAGGAACTGAATCCATGTCTGAAGCGCCGCCGAATCGACTGTCCGTCAATCCGAAAAGCCCGTTCTACAATGAGGCCGCGCTGGCACGGGGCGTGGGCGTGCGTTTCAAGGGTGAAGATCGCACGAATGTCGAGGAATACTGCGTCAGCGAAGGCTGGGTCCGACTCGCAGTCGGCCGCGCTCTGGATCGCCGCGGCAACTCGATGACCATGAAGTACTTCGGCCCGGTCGAGCCCTATTTTCGCGACGTCGAAGCCTGATCCGCATCGTGGCGCGCCAAGCGCGGTATGTGCCGCTACGCTGGCGCGGCGCGCCCCAATCAGAGCTCGAAGCCATTCCTGAACAAACTGTCCGGGCCGACCAGATCGGTTCTTGAAGCCGAGTTGTTGCTCAGTTCTGGATCGGTGCTGTCGTTTGCTTCGACTGACGCAACGGCATTAATCGGGGCACCCTCCGTCACCAGCGGGCTCACGGTGACATCGACCAGATAAGACACACCGGTACCGCCGGCCAGACTGATCGTATGAAGGGGTGGCCCTTGTCCGCTCATCGGGCAGCTCGCCCCCGGATCGGCGACGCAGACCCAACTCATGTCATCCGTGTCGTTCGGCGTCCCCATGGCAAAGAACGGCACCAGAGCGTTCTCGGCACTCAAATTCGTCACGTCCACGAGATAACTGATGCGCTGACCGGGTCCGATCGGATTGTTGACGAGTTGCATCGTGACGGCCAGATCGGTGATCGCGCGATCGTTATCGAAAATCGTCACTTGCACGATCGGCGTCGTGGCGCCGCCAAAGCCACCGCCCGACACGGAATGGTTGACCAGCTCGAAGTGTGTGCCTTCGGGCAAGGTGTCATCCACCGCATTCAGCGACACGGTCTGCGGCGTGTTCCAATTGCTCGTTGTGAACGTCAGCACGGAGGCTGACACTACTTGTATGTTCGAGCCCACCAGAACCGTCACGGTGACATTGCCGGTTGGCTGATTGCTGAGCGCCAGTGTGTACGTGTCGCCGTTGCCGCCTTCCTCGACGATGGTGCTGCCGAAGCTCTCAGTGAGCAGCACCGCGGGACCACCCGCAACCACCGTGTTCGCCACCAGCGACAGGCCCATCCACAACACCAATGTTTGCCAGTGGCGTTGCCACCTTGGCGGTCCCGAACGCAGCATGTAAGCCTCCCGAAACCCGGTTTCCAGGCCCCAATATTCCGGAAGACGGCAGCTTCGGCATCCCATTGATGTGCGGGTTGCCGCGCTTGCCGTCCGGATCATTGCCGGCTCGGCGTTCTCAGGCGCGCTGTTGCTGCAACCAATGCCTGGGCGCGTGCCCGGTCGTGCTGGTGAATGCGCGCGTGAATGCCGACGCCGAGCTGTAGCCCAGGTCATCGGCGATCCGCTTGACCGGTTCACCCGCAAGTAAACGCTGTTGCGCCAGTTGCACTCGCAAAGCGGCCAGATAGTCGACGGGCGTTTGCGCCAGGTGATCACGAAACGTGTTGATGAATGCGGTACGCGACATGCCGGCCATCGCAGCCATCCGCGCCAAGGACCAAGCTTGCTCCGGCGCCTCATGCAACGCCGTCAGGACGCGCGCAAGTCGCGGCTCGCTGAGCCCCGCGAGCATGCCAGGCGGCAGCCCCGCCTCATCGGGATGATTCAGCAGATGCCGCAACAATTGCAGCAGCAGCACTTCGAACAATCGATCCAGCAGCAAGCGCTGTCCACAACGACCAGGTTCGCTCTCGGCAAACAGCAGCGCCAACGTTGCACTGAGGTCCGGCACGTACCGAAGCGGCAGTACCACGCAGGGCGGCAACGCCCGTGCCACGGGATGCGTGTCGCCGCCCGCAAAGGCGATCGTTGCACACACCAGATCCAGCCCTTCCGCCGGCGCCTCATGGAAGACATGCGCTTTGGCGCGGGGATAGAAGATCAGGCTTGGCTCATTCACGCGGACGCGGCCGCGCTCTCCGGGATGCGACAACTCCAGCTCGCCGGCACGCAGGACGTGCAGGAATCCGCGCCCGGGCTCGGCGTCAAACCGCACCAAATCGCAGAGCTTGCCGGAATGAAACAAGGAGGCCCGGACGCGGAAGCGCTCGAACAGGGCTGACAGTCGATCGATGGGTTCGCTCATGTCGCAATTGTACGAATTGGTATTTATTGCGTCCACTATGACACGTTTAGAACATTGGATCACGGCAAGATGCCCTCACTCCGGCAACACGCCGGCCAACCCAACGACCACAGGAGTCCACCATGAACCGCATTCCGCTGATCCAGACCGAATCCGCCAGCCCCGATCGACAAGCCCTGCTGCAAAGCGTGCACAAGGCCTTTGGCGCAACCCCTAACATGTTTCGCGCAGTCGCCAATTCGCCGGCCGCCCTGCAGGCCATGTGGGGCAGCTTCGGCGCATTGGGGAAAGGCAAGCTCGGCGCCCGTCTCGGCGAACAGATCGCGGTGGCGATCGCCAATGAAAACCGGTGCGACTACTGCTTGGCCGCGCACACCTACATTGGCCAGGGTGCTGGTCTGAGTGCCGATACGTTGGCGCAGGCGCAAGTCGGGGAATCGTCGGATCCGAAAACCGCCGAAGCCCTGCGCTTTGCCCTGAAGCTGACCCGGGAACGCGGTCAGGTCACGGACGCTGATGTTGGCGCGCTTCGCCAAGTCGGGTTCACCGATGAGCAGATCGTCGAAATCCTGGCCCATGTAGCACTCAATGTGTTCACGAACTACACGAACATTGCGTTCGGCGTCCCAGTGGATTTCCCCGTGGTAGCGCTGCGCCACGCCGCCTGATACGGGCCCGCGGGCAGTGATTCACGCAGACGGCCGGCCGACCGCCGGCCGTCCTGCACAGCAAGACCGTGCATTCACAAGACGGATCGCTACAATGTCGGCACTACGACAAGGAGCCGAGCATGGGATTTTTCGTCATTGGTCTGGTCCTCTTCATTTTGCTGACGCTCTGGAAAGGCGTGGTGCTGGTACCGCAGGGCTACGAGTACACGATTGAGCGCTTCAAGAAATACACCCATTCGCAGGGCCCTGGCATCGGCATAATCTTGCCGTACGTCAATAATGTTGGTCGAAAGATCAATATGATGGAACAAGTTCTTGACGTACCACGTCAGGAAGTGATCACGAAGGACAACGCCGTCGTCGCGGTCGACGGCGTCGTGTTCTATCAAGTTCTGAACGCCGCCCGCGCCGCGTACGAAGTGACCAATCTGGAACTGGCCGTGATGAATCTGGTCATGACCAACATTCGTACCGTACTGGGTTCGATGGACCTGGACGAGTCGCTGTCCAAGCGCGATGAAATCAATGCCCGCCTGCTGCGCGTCGTTGACGAGGCGACGCATCCATGGGGCATCAAGGTCAACCGGATCGAGATCAAGGACATCACGCCGCCGCGTGACCTGGTCGAGTCCATGGCACGCCAGATGAAAGCCGAGCGCGACAAGCGTGCGCAGATTCTGGAAGCCGAGGGCGCCCGCCAAGCCGAGATTCTGCGCGCCGAAGGCGAGAAGCAGGCGGCGGTGCTCGAAGCCGAAGGTCGCCGCGAAGCCGCATTCCGCGATGCCGAAGCGCGCGAGCGCCTGGCCGAAGCCGAAGCCAAGGCCACCATGATGGTGTCGCAGGCGATCGCGAAGGGCGATTTGCAGGCGATCAACTACTTCATCGCCGACAAGTACGTGCAAGCGCTCAAAGCGTTGGCCACGTCGCCCAACCAGAAGACACTGCTGATGCCGCTGGAAACTACCGGTGTGCTGGGCAGCTTGGCCGGCATTGCCGAAATCGCCCGGGAAAGCTTCGCAGGCCGTACTGGCAAGGCACCGCCCAAGATGCCGGAAGCCTGATCATGGGCAAGATCGTTTATTTCTGGTGGACGATCGGATTCGTGCTCCTGGCACTGGAGACGCTGGTGCCAGGTGCCACGCTGCTCTGGTTTGGCCTGGCGGCCCTTGGGGTCGGGCTGGTGGTGCTGGTCATCCCCGGACTCAGCATCATTGGCCAAGTGGTGCTGTTTGGAATTTTTTCGGCGGTCACCCTGGCGATCTACTGGAAGTTTTTCCGCGCCACGCACCATGAGAGCGATCAGCCGCTGCTGAATCGTCGTGGCGAGCAGATGATTGGCCGCGTGTTCGTGGTGGAGGAAGCCATCGAGCACGGCCAAGGCAAGGTTCGGGTTGGTGACACGGTATGGAGCGTGCTGGGCGAAGACTGCGCGGTCGGCTCTCGCGTTCGCGTGTTGGATGTCTTAGACAACAAACTCAAAGTCGAGCCAGCTCAGTAACACTTTGATGTGATTGGGCATTCTTTAAGCCCTGCCATTCAAACAGAGGGCGGTCGAATCGACCGCCCTTTCGCGTTATTCTTGGTTTTTGTCGTTCCGTGAGCATCCATGAATCCGAACTACCTTGATTTTGAACTGCCGCTAGCCGAACTCGAAGCCAAGATCGCCGAGCTTCGCCAAGCTGGTCAGGGCCAGTCCCTGGATCTGGACAATGAGATCAAGCGCATGGGCGTCAAACTTCGGCAGAAAACCGAAGAAATCTTCAGCGGCTTGACGGCCTGGCAGATTGCGCAGCTCGCCCGCCACCCGCTGCGGCCCTACACGCTCGACTACATCAATTTGATCTGTGACGAGTTTCAGGAACTCGCCGGAGATCGCGCTTTTGCGGATGACGCGGCCATCGTTGGTGGCCTTGGCCGAATTGATGGGCAGGCGGTCATGATCATCGGCCATCAAAAAGGTCGCGACACCAAATCCAAGATCAAACGCAATTTCGGCATGCCAAAGCCAGAGGGCTATCGCAAGGCTCTTAGGCTCATGCACATGGCAGAACGGTTCCGCCTGCCTTTATTGACGCTGATCGATACCCCCGGCGCGTATCCAGGCATTGGTGCAGAAGAGCGCGGCCAGTCCGAGGCGATCGCGCGCAATCTGCTCGAGATGTCGCAACTGTCGGTGCCGATCATTGCGACCGTGATTGGCGAAGGCGGCTCTGGCGGCGCGCTGGCGATCGGTGTCGCCGATCGTACGCTGATGCTGCAATTCAGCACGTATTCGGTGATCTCGCCAGAAGGTTGTGCCTCGATTCTTTGGAAGAGCGCAGAGCGAGCGCGTGACGCCGCCGAAGCCCTGGGCTTGACGGCCGATCGCCTGAAAGGCCACGGCTTGATCGACCAGGTCATTCCAGAGCCACTCGGCGGCGCCCATCGGGATCCCAAAGACATGGCCGAACGCTTGAAGCGCGTGCTCTTGGGTGAGCTCGCCGTGTTGCAGAAACTCGATCGCGACGTGCTGCTGACCCAGCGCTACGAGAAGCTGCGCCTGATGGGCGCCTACGAAGCGGCTTGAGCGGCGATTCCAACGAATCGACTCAGTCCGCGAAGTCGTTTGTTCGTTGCGCCGCAGTTCCAGGTGCCAAGAGTCCGCTTTCGACAGATCGTGCGATCGCGCCGAATGCCATGGCGCCTCAGGAACGCGGCACAACTTGGCCCTCAGCGACGGCGCCCGATTGAGAACATAAATGGGAAGCAATCTCATATAAAGCCAACGCATTGATTTTGCTACGTGCGAAATTGTGAGCGCCTGGGCAACCCCCACAAGCGATAGACAAGCTCTATCGACTCCGATCGAACTTTCCATTGTTCATTGCCCCGGTCGCAGTCTAGATTCCAATGACCAGCCGGACCGCCCTGCGCTACCCCAGCTCAGCCAATTCATGCCGGCGTCGCCGTCGGCAAGGGCTTGCCTGAGCGGCTCACCGCGGTGGTCGATCTGGAGCAAAGGGCTGTCACAGCGTGTCCCGCCGTGGCACTGCGGTTCACTTTATCAATGGGAGCATGCTTATGAGCTTGAAAGGTTCCAAGACCGAGGAAAATCTGAAAGCGGCGTTCGCTGGCGAATCACAGGCCAACCGTCGCTATCTGTATTTCGCCCAGAAAGCCGATGTCGAAGGCTACAACGACGTCGCCACCGTATTTCGCTCCACGGCCGAGGGTGAAACCGGCCACGCCCATGGCCATCTCGAATACCTCGAAACCTGCGGGGACCCAGCGACCGGCCTGCCATTTGGCGAAACCAAGCAGAATCTTGAAAGCGCGATTCACGGCGAAACGCACGAATACAGCGACATGTATCCGGGCATGGCCAAGACTGCGCGCGATGAAGGCTTTGACGAAATCGCCGACTGGTTCGAGACGTTGGCCAAGGCTGAGCGTTCGCATGCGAACCGGTTCCAGAAGGCGTTGAACGAAATCGCCTGACCAGGCGCGTCGCGCTGCACGGACTTGCGACCCAATCGACTACCTCGTTGGGTCGCAAGCCCTGCACCAGATCAAACTGCGCGCCGCTCAAGGCCGCTCATCACCCTACTCGGAGTTCTCGATGGCACAGCCCCCGCGCGGCAAAGGCGAAGGCAGTCTGGAAGCGCCAACCCGACACCCGTTGGACTGGAAAAATTCGGACTTCTGGGACGAGACGGCGCTGAATAAAGAACTCGAGCGCATCTTTGATATCTGCCACGGCTGTCGACGCTGTGTGAGCTTATGCCACGCCTTCCCGACGCTATTCGATCTCGTTGACGCAACCGCCGACGGAGAGGTTCATGGCATCCCCAAAACCAGCTATCAACAAGTCGTCGACCAGTGTTATCTCTGCGACTTGTGCTATCAGACGAAGTGCCCCTACGTGCCGCCGCATGAATGGAACCTCGACTTCCCACATGTGATGCTACGCGCCAAAGCCATCAAGCATCGGCAAGGGCAAACCACATTGGCGGCCAAACTCTTGTCGTCGACGACGGCGGTTGGCAAGTTGGCCAGCATTCCGGTGGTCGTCGACGTGGTCAACGCGGGCAATCGCAACCCGACGGTACGGAAGCTTCTCGACAAGACGCTCGGCGTCCACCCCGAGGCCGAAGTGCCGACTTACCACCGGTTGACGGCGCGCAAACGAATCAAACCGCAGGCGCCGATCACCGTGCAGCCGGCCGGACCGACGCGCGGCAAGGTGGCCGTGTTTGTCACCTGCTATGGCAACGTCAACATGCCCCAAGTGGTCGAGGACATGGTGGCCGTGTTTCGACACAATGACATCGAAGTCAAGCTGATCGAGCAGGAGCAGTGCTGTGGCATGCCGAAGCTCGAACTGGGTGACTTGGACACGGTTGAGCAGTACAAAAACGTCAACGCTCCCCGTCTGGCCAAGGCAATCGACGATGGCTATGACCTGATTGCGCCGATCCCGTCCTGCGTGTTGATGTTCAAGCAGGAACTCCCGCTGATGTTCCCGAACGATGCTGAGGTACAGAAAATCAAACGCGGCATGTTTGATCCGTTCGAGTATCTGATGCACCGCCATCAGGCGAAGCTCCTGAAGACCGAATTCAAGAACCAGCTGGGCAAGATTGCCTATCACGTGCCCTGCCACCAACGCGTACAGAACATCGGCCCCAAAACGCGCGACATTCTCGCGCTGGTGCCAGGTACGGAATTTCAACTGATCGAGCGTTGCTCAGGCCATGACGGCACCTACGGCGTCAAGACCAAGACGTATCCGCTTGCTCGCAAGATTGCGAAGCCTGTGGTGGATCGGGTGGTGAAAGCCGAGGCCAACCATTTTGCCAGCGATTGCCCGATGGCCGCCCAGCATATTGCTGCCGGCACCGGTGGCAAGGCCGAAGCCGATCACCCGTTATCCCTGCTGCGCCGCGCTTATGGAGTCTGAGTGATGAGCCCCAACAAACTGTCCCGTCAGGATCTGCTGTCGCTGGAGCAATACGCCGAGCAGCGCGACGCGTTCCGTGCCCGCGCGGTCGCGCACAAACGCGCGCGTACCGTGGCGCTTGGCAGCAACATGACGCTCTTGTTCGAAGACCGGCTCACCGTGCAGTATCAGATCCAGGAAATGCTTCGTGCCGAGCGGATTTTCGAATCGGCTGCCATTCAAGAAGAACTTGATGCCTACAACCCGCTGATTCCCGAGCGGAACAACCTCAAGGCAACGCTTCTGCTCGAATACCCAGATCCGGCGCAACGCGCGATTCACTTGGCGAAGCTCCGTGGGATCGAGCACCAGCTGTATGTGCGCGTCGGTGAACTACCGGCCATCCAGGCGATCGCTGACGAAGATCTGGACCGGAGCAGTGACGTCAAGACCTCGGCGGTGCACTTCATCCGCTTTCAATTGGACGACGCGGCGGTTTCCGGCATTCGGCGCGGCGATTCGATCGAAATCGGAATCGCCGACAGTCGCTACCCAGCCCGGACGACCTTAGCCCCTACCACGCGGGCCGAACTGGTTGCCCATGTGCTCGACGAGGCCCCTGAAGCCTCCTGACAACATCTGTCAGCAGGTGGGGGAATCGACACAGTCTCTACCGGATGAGACGCTAGACTATCGGACTGTCTAAAGACCGGTCCGAGCATGGATACCATCCGCATTCGGGGTGCCCGCACCCACAATCTGAAAAACCTCGACCTCGAGCTGCCCCGCGACCGCCTGATCGTGATCACTGGGCTGTCTGGCTCAGGCAAGTCCTCATTGGCGTTTGACACCATCTATGCCGAGGGTCAGCGCCGCTACGTGGAATCGCTGTCGGCTTATGCCCGGCAGTTCCTTTCCATGATGGAGAAACCCGATGTCGACCACATCGAGGGTCTGTCTCCGGCGATTTCGATCGAACAGAAATCGACCTCGCACAATCCGCGCTCGACGGTTGGCACCATCACCGAAATCTACGATTACCTGCGGCTGCTGTATGCGCGCGTTGGCACACCCAAGTGTCCCGATCACGGCATAGCACTCGCTGCGCAAACCGTGTCGGAGATGGTTGATCTGACCCTCGCGATGGATTCCGAACATCGCTATGCCCTGCTCGCGCCGGTCATTCGCGAGCGCAAGGGCGAACACGTACAAATATTCGATCAATTGCGTGCCCAGGGTTTTGTCCGCGCGCGCGTCAATGGCAAGATGATCGAGCTCGAAGAAACGCCCAAGCTCGCGCTCCGGCAGAAGCACACCATTGAAGCGGTGATCGACCGCTTCCGTCCGCGGGCCGACTTGAAACAACGCCTTGCCGAATCGTTTGAGACCGCGCTGCGCTTGGGCGAAGGCATGGTCGTGCTCGTGGATTTGGACAGCACCGATCAGAAGGAAACGCTGTTCTCGGCGAAGTTCTCTTGCCCGGTCTGCGACTATTCACTGAGCGAACTGGAACCGCGCTTGTTCTCATTCAACTCGCCAATGGGTGCGTGCCAAAAGTGCGATGGCCTGGGTGTGACCCAGTTCTTCGACCCGGTCCGCGTGGTGACGCACCCGGACAAGTCGCTCGCAGACGGTGCCGTGCGTGGCTGGGATCGGCGCAATGCCTACTATTTTCAGATGCTGCAGGCGCTGGCCAAGCACTACCGATTCGACGTTGAGACGCCCTGGCAGAAGCTGTCGGAAAAGACCCGGCATGCGGTCCTGCATGGCAGCGGCACCGATGAGATCGAGTTCCGCTACCTGACCGACCGTGGTGGCCATGTCACGCGCAAGCATCGGTTTGAGGGGGTCCTGCCGAACCTGGAGCGCCGCTACAAGGAAACCGATTCGCCGATGGTTCGCGAAGAACTTGCCAAGTTCATCAGCGAACAGGAATGCCCAGCCTGCCAAGGCCTGCGGCTCAATCGGCAAGCGCGTCATGTGTTCATTCAAAACCGCAGTCTGCCTGAGGTCTCGCGCCTGGCTGTGACGGATGCGCTGCGCGTCTTCGACACGCTGGTACTGGACGGCTGGCGCGGCGAGATCGCGCGGAAAATCAACAAAGAAATTTGCGAACGCCTACGTTTCCTCGTCGACGTCGGACTCGACTATTTGACGTTGGAGCGCAAGGCCGACTCGCTCTCTGGCGGCGAGGCACAGCGTATCCGACTTGCGTCGCAGATCGGGGCGGGCCTGGTTGGCGTCATGTACGTGTTGGACGAGCCGTCGATCGGCTTGCATCAGCGTGACAATGAACGGCTCCTCGCCACGCTGACGCGCCTGCGCGATCTGGGCAACACGGTGCTTGTCGTCGAACACGACGAAGACGCGATCCGTGCCGCCGACCATATCCTCGACATTGGCCCAGGCGCTGGCGTGCATGGCGGCGAGATCGTTGCCCAAGGCACCTTCGACGACATCCTGCGCGCCAAACGCTCGTTGACCGCAGACTATTTGTCTGGGCGCAAGTCGATCGAGATCCCGGCCAAGCGTCACCCGCCAGATCAAGCGCGCATGCTGCGCCTGCTCGGCGCGCGCGGCAACAATTTGAAGAGCGTCGATCTGGAGATTCCGGCCGGATTGATGGTTGCGGTCACGGGGGTTTCTGGTTCGGGCAAGTCGACGTTGATCAATGACACGCTGTATCAACTGGCGGCCCAGCATCTCAACGATAGCAGTGGTCAGCCGGCGCCTTTTCGCAAGATTGAAGGCCTGGATCTGTTCGACAAAGTCGTCGATATCGACCAATCCCCAATTGGTCGGACCCCGCGCTCGAATCCGGCAACCTACACGCAGCTCTTCACGCCGTTGCGCGAGCTGTTTGCCGGGGTGCCGGAAGCCCGGAGCCGCGGCTACGGTCCGGGTCGCTTCAGTTTCAACGTGAAAGGCGGGCGCTGCGAAGCGTGCCAGGGCGATGGCATGATCAAAGTCGAGATGCATTTCCTGCCCGACGTTTACGTGCCATGCGATGTCTGCCAAGGCAAGCGCTACAACCGCGAAACACTGGAGATCACGTACAAGGGTCACTCCATTCACCAAGTGCTCGAAATGACGGTCGAGGATGCCCACAAATTGTTCTCGGCAGTTCCGACGATCGCCCGCAAGCTCGAAACCCTGATGGATGTCGGGCTCAGCTACATCAAACTGGGTCAAAGCGCGACGACACTGTCGGGCGGCGAGGCGCAGCGCGTGAAGCTCTCGAAAGAACTGTCGAAGCGCGACACCGGACGCACCCTGTACATTCTGGATGAGCCTACGACGGGGCTCCATTTTCACGACATTGCGCAGTTGCTCAAGGTGCTGCAGCGGCTGCGTGATCAAGGCAACACGGTCATCGTCATCGAACACAATCTGGACGTCATCAAGACCGCTGATTGGATTGTCGATCTGGGCCCCGAAGGTGGCGCGGGTGGCGGTCGGATTCTGGCGGTCGGCACACCAGAGCACGTCGCGGCGCATCCCGAGTCGCACACGGGCCGGTTCCTCAAACGCGTCCTGTCTGCCGAACCGCTGCCCCGTAACGCTTCCGATACCAAGCGCACCAAGGAGAAAGCAACACCGGTCACGCCAGCCAAGAAGAAACCTGCCACCAAACGGAAGTCTGCATGATGCGACACTTGATCACGGTTCCCCTTTCTGTTCGCTGGGGCGACATGGATGCGTTCAACCATGTCAACAACAGCGTTTATGCAACCTATCTGGAAGAGGTCCGGCTGCGCTGGTTTGCCACGTTGAACGGACCGTGGGTGAGTCCGGACATGGGGCCGGTCGTCGCGTCGATGCGGATCGAGTTCCGCCAGCCCATTGAATGGCCCGAGGAACTGGTGGTTGAGCTGGCATGCGATCGCGTTGGCCGCAGTTCGCTGTCCCTGCCCTTCAGGATGGTCAGCGCGAAGGACACGAACCGTCTGTACGCCGAAGGCAGCACGGTACTGGTTTGGATCGACCGACAATCCGGGAAGTCCGTACCGCTCCCCGACTTCGTGCTGAGTGCCTGCCAGGACGGCTGATGTCCGAGTTGTCGACGCTCGACCAGCGCGACTAGACGCGCCATGCAGCGCGAATCAAGCCCCCGTCGGGGCTTTTTTCGGGAGCAGTTTTTTGACACCGGCAACCAGGCCAACGATCGCCGCCCCGGATGCGAGACCGATCAGGCCTTCGATCAACATTGAGCCAAGCAGCGCCAGAAAGGCCTGCATGCCACCAGCGGCCTTGAGCCCTGCGAGCGCGTGCTCAATGCCGTGATGCAACGGCGGAATGCCGTGGATCAGAATCGAGCCGCCGACCAGGAACATCGCCGCGGTGCCAAGCACGGACAGGCTTTTCATCAAGTAGGGCGCCGTGCGCAAAATCATGGCGCCCTTCGCGCGTCTTGCCCGGGCAGCGACACCGTCGCCCTTGGCACGCGTCAGGTACAGTCCGAAATCGTCGAGCTTGACGATGGCGGCAACCAGACCGTAAACGCCCACCGTCATCACAATAGCGATCACGCTGAGCACGCCGACTTGCTTCGCGAAAGTCGCACCAGCCACCGAACCCAGCGAGATCACGATGATCTCGGCCGAAAGAATGAAGTCCGTGCGCACCGCGCCCTTGATTTTCTCTTTTTCAATTGCTACCAAGTCGGCATTGGGATCCAGCAGCCCTTTCAGATGCTCGGCGTGTTCCGCAGCATCCTCCTGTTTCGAGTGCAGCAGCTTATGCAGGATTTTTTCAGCGCCTTCAAAGCATAGGAACGCGCCGCCGACCATCAACAGTGGCACCACCGCCCACGGCGCGAGCGCACTGATCGCGAGCGCCGCGGGCACCAGGATCAACTTGTTGACCATCGAGCCTTTGGCAACCGCCCAGACCACGGGCAATTCTCGCTCGGCAGCGACGCCCGACACCTGCTGAGCGTTCAGGGCCAGATCATCTCCCAGGACCCCGGAGGTTTTCTTGACCGCGACTTTGCTAAGCACCGCAACGTCATCGAGAATGGTGGCAATATCGTCAAGCAGGGCAAGCAGGCTGGAAGCCATAAGGTCGGTCTCAATTCAACAAACGTGAATCGAAGCATCCCGCCACGCGTTCCGCAAGAGTGTTTTGCAATTCCTTCACAACAAAGTTCGCGCGCCTGGCTTGGATATGGGGTGTCCAAAGTCGGGCTTGTCAGCGCCTTGGGACAATGAAAGCATCAGCGTTCTATTTCTTGGAACCTGCATCATGAGCTTGAAACCCCTTTCCTTGGTGCTGGCGCTGGTACTCGGTACCGGTGCAGCTGTCTCGATTCCAGCCAACGCGGTCGCGGGCGACGAGGTGGCATCCACCAAGCCTTTGGACGCAGCCGCCGCCCGCCACTTGTTTGAGACCTATTGGGAAGAGAATCTCAAGCGCAGCCCGATCCAGGCGACCTTCATCGGCGATGCCCGCTATAACGATCAACTGCCGAACTTCTTCGCCGCGGACTACCGCAAGGCACAACGCAAGTGGCGCGATGGCTGGATCGACAAGCTCAAGTCGTACGACCCGAATGCGCTCGATCAACAAAATCGACTCTCTTACGACCTGCTGCTGGCCGAACTGGAACAAGACCGCGCTGGCGACGCGTTTCCGGACTGGATGCTGCCCGTCAGCCAATTCCAGAGTATTCCGAGTTTTGTCCCCATTCTCGGTTCGGGTCGCAGCGCTCAGCCATTTGTGACCGTCAAGGATTACGACAACTGGCTTCAACGCGCGGGAAGCGTGCCGACGCTGTTCAATACGATGATCGACAACATGCGCGAGGGCATGAAGGCTGGCGTCGTGCAGCCCAAGGTGATCATGCTGAAGGTGTTGCCGCAACTGGCTGCAGTCCCAACTGAGTCAGCCGACAAGAGCATGTTCTGGCAGCCAATCGCCAATATGCCGAAGAGCTTCCCGGAGCGCGATCGGAAACGGCTGGAAGCGGCATACACTAAGCTGATCGACAGCAAGCTGAATCCGGCTTACCGAAAGCTCGAAGCGTTCATTCGCGATGAGTATCTACCCGCCTGCCGCGACTCGGTGGCACTCAGCGCCTTGCCCAACGGTCAGGCCTGGTATGCGTACCGCGTCAAGGTCATGACGACCACCGAAAAGACGCCCGAAGAGATCCATCAGATAGGGCTGAGTGAGGTCGATCGCATTCATCGCGATATGCAAGAGCTCATGAAACAAGTCAAGTTCGAGGGCAGTCTCCAGGACTTCTTTGCGCACATGACGAAAGACGGCAATTTCGAATTCGAGAGCGAGCAGGCGCTTCTCGATGCGTACAACGACTACTTGCACGACGTGAACAAAGGCATTCCGAAGCTGTTCTCGCTGCTACCAAAAGCAGGGTTCGAAATTCGCCCGGTGGAAGCCTTCCGCGCGGCCTCCTCGGCTGGTGGCAGCTACCAAGGCCCGAGTCAAGACGGTAAGCGGCCGGGCATTTTCTACGTCAACACCTACGACTTGAAGTCGCGCAAGACCTGGGACAAGGAGAGCCTGTTCCTGCACGAAGCGATTCCGGGCCACCACTTCCAGATCGCGCTGCAACAAGAACTGACCGATTTGCCGATGTTCCGGCGCTTCGGTGGGGAAACTGCGTTTGCCGAGGGCTGGGGCCTTTATGCCGAATCGCTTGGCAAGGAACTGGGTGTGTATCAGGACCCCTATCAATATTTCGGTCGACTGCAAGCGGAACTGTGGCGCGCCATCCGACTAGTGGTGGACACCGGCATCCACGCCAAAGGCTGGACCCGCGAGCAAGTCATTCAGTACATGAAGGACAACTCTGCCACCAGCGATACCGATGCTGTGTCCGAAACAGAGCGCTATATTGCGATTGCGGGTCAGGCACTGGCGTATAAAATTGGCGAACTCAAGATCCTGGAACTTCGGGCGCGCGCCGAACAAGCGCTGGGAGACCAGTTTGATCCGCGCGAATTCCACGCCGAAGTGCTACGCGACGGCAGCGTCCGCTTGGACGTGCTGGAAGCCAAGATTGACCGCTGGCTGGCCAAGAAAAAGCCGCAATCCTGAGCGGCAACCGCGGTAAGCGTCGGCCCTAGGTCGACGCACCGAACGCACACAGAACGTCGTTGACCACGGCGTTCCGTGGGCTTCCGTCCGATTGGTGCCAAATCAAGCGACGCGAGCTTCCTTGCCGACCGCAAAGCCCGCGTCCTGCAGCACCTGCTCGGCTAAGTCGGCATGTTCGCGCTGGACCATGAAATAGTCCCGGCTGAAGGTTGAAACGACGAGCACGTCAATTCCCGCCTTGGCAAAATAGGCGGTGGTGTGCGCGATGAAACCGACGCAGAAGAAGGGCTTCGCACAATCGACGACAAACAAGACCCAGGAGCGGGCACTGGTTTCGATCACAGGCTCGTCGATCAGATGTTCGCTCAATGTGACCACCGTGACCTCGCGCTCGTCGCGGGTCACCAGGAGATGCCGCTCGGGGTGACGCACTTCGCGTACGCGCACGTAGCGATATACCCCCGGCATACGCCGATAGGTACTGGCCGCGATGACTTCTGCGGTAGACGTTGAAAGATCGAACTGGGGCATGTTGTTGACTAGCCTAGCAGCTTCGCGATTGCGTCGGCACGCTACCGGCTTGGACGAAATTCATCCAGCCACGACGCTGCTCGACAGCGTCCAGGCAAGCGCCGACCGCCAAAAAAGCGCCGGATATTGCACTGCGGGACTTCGAGCTTAGTCATATTCCTCAGAAAATTGAAAGGTTTTGTGCAGCGCAATCGTATTCGGGAATAAGACCTGAAAATTGTGCAGAAATTAGAACAACGGCTCCATCAAGCCCTTGCGAGTTTCGGGTAGCCCCCACCCCGGAGACCGACCAATGAAACGATGTATGTTTGCGCTGCTCGCTCTACCCAGTCTTGCCTACGCGGACGATCCGGTCCTCAATACCGGCGACACCGCCTGGATGATTGTTGCGACTGCGCTCGTGCTGCTGATGACGATTCCTGGACTTGCCCTGTTCTACGCCGGCATGGTCCGCGCCAAGAATGTTCTCAGTGTGCTGATGCAATGCTTCGCGATCACTGCCCTGATCACCGTGCTCTGGGTGCTCTATGGCTACAGCCTGGTGTTCGATGGTTCCGAAATGGTCAAGGGCCAGATCACCCTCGCCAGTTTCATTGGCGGCCTGGACAAGGCCATGCTGGCCGGTCTGAAAACGGACAGTCTGGTGCTCGGCATTCCAGAGAGCGTGTTCATCATGTTCCAGATGACCTTTGCGATCATCACGCCAGCGTTGATCGTCGGCGCGTTCGCAGAGCGTATGAAGTTCACGGCTCTGCTTCTGTTCACGGCGCTATGGTTCACCTTCTCGTACGCACCAGTCGCCCACATGGTCTGGGCCGGTGACGGTGCGCTGATGTGGGATTGGGGCGTCATCGACTTTGCCGGCGGCACTGTCGTGCACATCAACGCTGGTGTTGCTGGACTGATCGCCGCGCTGCTTGTGGGCAAGCGCAAAGGCTACCCCACCACAGCGATGCCTCCACACAACCTGGGGTACACCCTGGTCGGCGCGTCGCTGCTTTGGGTCGGCTGGTTCGGATTCAATGCGGGCAGCGCCGTCGCCGCCAACGGCACGGCCGGCATGGCCATGCTGGTCACGCAAATCGCGACCGGCGCGGCGGCTCTGGCATGGATGGCAACCGAATGGGTCCTGCATCGCAAAGCCAGCGTGCTTGGCATTGCTTCGGGCGCGGTGGCGGGCCTGGTTGCCATTACGCCTGCTTCCGGAACAGCAGGTCCAGGCGGCGCGCTCGTCATCGGCTTTGCGGCCGGTGTGATCTGTTTCTTCTGCGCCACGAAGCTCAAACAGAAACTCGGCTATGATGATTCCCTCGACGTCTTCGGCGTGCACGCCATTGGCGGCATCGTCGGCGCGCTCCTGACTGGGGTCTTCGCGGCGCCGGCGCTCGGCGGTTTTGGTACGGTGACCGAAATCGGTGCCCAACTCTGGATCCAGACCAAGGGCGTTGGCTTTACGGTGCTCTGGACGGTCGTCGTGTCGGCGGTATCGCTGAAGCTGATTGATTGGACGATCGGCCTCCGCGTCGATGCCGATGACGAGACCCAGGGTCTGGACCTCTCGCTGCACAACGAACGCGGTTATATCCTCTAACCCTGCCCTTCGCTCAGACAGGAATCTCCTCATGAAAATGGTTACTGCCATCATCAAGCCGTTCAAGCTGGACGATGTCCGCGAAGCCTTGAGCGACGTCGGCGTCACTGGTATCACGGTCACCGAAGTCAAAGGCTTCGGTCGACAAAAAGGCCACACCGAACTCTATCGCGGTGCGGAGTACGTGGTCGACTTTCTGCCGAAAATCAAGTTGGAGGTCGCGGTCGTCGACGATCAAGTCGACCGTGTCGTGGAGGCGATCCAGACCGCTGCGAACACGGGCAAAATCGGCGACGGCAAGATCTTCGTCTACGATCTGGAGCGCGTCATGCGCATCCGCACCGGCGAACTCGATGGCGATGCGTTGTAACACTTGACCTGCCGGTCGCCGATCGGCTGCCGGTAAACCAACGCCCCGATGCACCCTGGCCCCTTGGGTCAGCAGCGCCATCGGGGCGTTGCGTTGTTCGCCGCCACGGCGCGGCATCAAAGCCTGTGATGGCCATTTGGACTCGGTACGAACTCAGGAGCGTTGGCGCGTTGGCGCATCGCCACCAGACGCGAGTATTCGAGCGCGCTATTTCAATCGATCAGCGATCGCAACCGGAGCAGATGCGTAACGGGCGAGCCCAGCGCAATCGCGCGGCGATTCAGCCAATGCCCAAGCGCCACCGACATGCCACCAATCGCCAAGAGCAAGGCATGCGCCCATGCCCACAAGCCCGGTAACAGGCCAAGCCCCATGATTGCGAGCCCCCCCAGAATCATGGACCACACCACAAAGGCGCGATCCACCGCATAACCCAGACTGATCACGATCAACGCGAATACGCCAAGAAAGCAGACCATCCAGATATCGAAGGCGTGACTGCCAAAAAACTCCAGTCCGAAACTCGGCAACAGGCCGACAAACAACGGCAGCAACGCGCAATGCAATGCGCACAACAACCCGGCGATCGCACCGAACTGATCGAATCGAGTGAGTGGACCATGACGATGGTCATGGTCGCAATTTGCATGTTTCATCAGTGCAGTGTCCAGGGAAATCTCTCACTTGTCGAGCTGATTTGGTGATGTTATAACATTTCCAACTTCAATCCAAGGGCCCCGCCATGCTCAGTCATAAACCGTTGGTGATCGCCATCCTGTTTGCCCTGCCGCTCACCGCGACTTGGGCGGAAGACGGGCGATCCGACAGCGCCAAGCACCATGAGAAGAAGCTCGAAGCCGTTGTGGTAAGTGCCGATCCGCTCGGCCGTCGCGACGACACCGTGCAACCGATCAAGGTCATCGAAGGCGCGGAACTGGAAGACCATCGTGCGGCCACGCTCGGCGAGACCGTCGCCACGCAAACCGGGGTGCAATCGACTTATTTTGGGCCTGGCGTCGGCCGTCCGATCATTCGCGGGCAAGAAGGCGCCCGCGTGCAGATCCTGAGTGGCGGCATGGCCACACAGGATGCATCGACGGTCAGTGTCGATCATGCTGTGGCCATTGAGCCGTTCCTGGCTGATCAGATCGAGGTCCTGAAAGGTCCGGCCACCCTGCTCTACGGCTCCGGCGCCATTGGCGGCATCGTCAACGTGATCGACGGCCGTATTGCCGAGCAACCCGTGGACGGCATTCATGGCCGCGCCGAATTGCGCGGCGATACCGGCGCCAACGAGCGATCCGGCATGGCCCGGTTGGATGCTGGCAACGATCAGTTCCTGTTCCATGCCGACGCGTACGATCGCAACGCCGACAACGTCAACGTACCCGGCCTTGCGAATGGCGACGACCAACTGGCCAACTCGGCCATCGATACCCAGGGCGGCGCGCTCGGCGGCAGCATTTTCGGCCAGCGCGGGTTCTTTGGTGTCTCGGCGGCCCAGTTCGACTCGCGCTACGGCATTCCGGGTGACGAGGAATCGGTTCGCATCGATCTGGAGCAGACGCGAATCGACGGCAAAGGCTCGTTGTCCGGCCCGCTACCGGGATTCGATCGTCTCAACGTCGAATTCGCCAACACGGACTATTCCCATAACGAACTTGAAGGTGACGAGATTGGCACGCGCTTTGAAGTCGGTGCCGTCGACGCGCGACTGGAGCTCGTTCACGACGATTGGCATGGTTGGCGCGGCGTGTTTGGTGTCGCGGCGACCGACAAGGACTTGCAAGCGATTGGCGAAGAAGCATTCATTCCTGCTGCCAACACCCAGGACATGGGCATTTTTGGCATCGAACGCAAGCAATTCGGTGCGTTTGAGCTGGAGTTCGGCCTGCGTTTGGACCAAACGGATATCGAAACCGATGCCGACACCCGCGACTTCAGCGGCACCAGCTTTTCGATCAACGGTCATTGGGACTTGAACGAACAGTGGCATCTTCGGGCAGGCTATGACCGCGCCGAACGCGCGCCGACGACCGAAGAACTGTTCAGTGATGGCGTGCACGTGGCGACCGGCAGTTATGAACTGGGCGAACCGGAACTCGGCACCGAAGTCGCCAATCAATTCGAGTTGGGCGTCGACTTTGTGTCCGACTTCTGGTCGTTGCAAGGCACCGTCTATCGCAACCAGTTCAATGACTTCATCTATCTCGCTGACACCGGCGAAACCGAGGAAGCGTTGCCTTTGCGCGCTTGGTCGCAAGCCGATGCGACGTTTCAGGGTTTTGAACTCGAAGCCAACGTTCAACTGGCTGACAATGCCACTGGCTTGTGGTCTCTGCGCCTACTCACCGACGGCGTCCGAGCCGAGCTCGATGACGGCGGCAACCTGCCGCGCATTGCCCCAGGGCGCGTCGGTGCCGGCCTAAACTGGGAACTGCAAGGTTGGCGTGCCGACTTGCTGGTGATGGATTACCAGCGTCAGGACGACGTTGCCGAGTTCGAGACCGAAACGCCGGGATTCACCACCGTTGACCTAGGTGCCGCCTACGCCTTCACTCAAGGCGAGAACGAGTGGGAAGTGTTTGTCCGCGCGAAGAATCTGACTGACGAGGAAGCGCACTTGCACACGTCGTTCCTCAAGGACAATGTTCCGCTGCCGGGTCGAACGTTCCAGACGGGGATCCGATTCTATTTCTAGGGCGAGTCTGGATACGTCCATCCTGGAACGATCGGCTCGCTTTGAGTCCGGCACAGAGTCGGACCCATTCGACACGTTGCGCCGGGCTGGTCCGGCGCCGGTTCCCCGGGTGTGGTGTGCCAGTGATTAGTTCCCCTGCTGGCGCTGACACACCACCCCCTTTTTTGCGAGCCGCAGTTGGCGTGATTCAGGCTACGGCAAAATCGCCGTATCGCGCCTGCATCAGCGTAATCGCCGCCAGGCCAGCCGTTTCGGTACGAAGGATTCTCGGTCCCATGCCAAACGTCTGGAATCCAGCTTGTTTGACTTGAGCGAGATCGCGAGCCGTCAAGCCTCCTTCCGGCCCAATCAACAGACAGACTGAGGTGACTTGTGCGGGCAAGTCCGGACTGCCAGCGGGCTCCGGATGCAGCGCGAGCCGAAGCTCGCCATCCGCTTTCGCACCCAGCAGCTGCGGCAACTCGTGCAGCACCACGGGCGCCGCAACACTCGGAACCTCAGCGCGCCCACACTGCTCACAAGCGCTGGCCAGCACGTACTTCCAGTGCATCATGCGCTTGTCGAGCCGATCCTCTTCGAGTTTGACTTCGGTCCGCTCCGTCACTACCGGCAATACATTGGTCACCCCAAGCTCGGCAGCCTTCTGCAGAATCAGATCCATCTTCTCGCCGCGTGCCATCGCCTGAATCAGCGTAATCTTTAGCGGCGACTCCCGTGAAACAGGCTCGGCGCTGCCCAACGTCACAGTCACCAGGTCTTTCCGGGTGTGCGACAGCACGCCGTGATAGTCCTGCCCGTCGCCATTGAACAGCGTCAACGGGTCACCCTCACGCAACCTGAGCACGCGCACTGCATGATGCGCGGCAAACTCGGGCAACGACACCTGGCGCCCAATCTGCATCGGCGCGTCTACATAAACTCGAATCTTGCGCATGGCGGTCTCCTTTGCCGGCCCATCCCTAATGCCCGAAGTTAAGCATGAGCGGACGCCCGAGCTCAAACCAACCCGTCCGACCACATGACTTCGTTTGACGTCAGCGCACGAGACAACCGCTATGGCTTCAGGGCGATGCGGTGGCCCGTTCGATACCAACTCGCGCCACGGCGACCATTTGCTCGATTTCCGCGTCGGTAATCACATAGGGCGGCATGAAATACACCACGTTGCCCAGCGGACGCAGCAGCATTTCGTGCTGCAGACCGTGTTGATACACCAAAAGCCCGCGCCGCTCCTGCCATGGAAAGGGCTGCCGCGTCTGCCGATTCTGCACCAGTTCGACGGCAGCGATCAGCCCCGTTCGACGCACATCGGCCACATGGGGATGCTCCCGCAGCGGCGCCAATGCGTGCTCCAACGTTTGCCCCAGGTGCTGAATTCGGCTGAGCACCGGCGTCGCCTCAAACAAATCGAGTACCGCGTTGGCCGCGGCACACGCCAACGGATTGCCTGTGTAACTGTGCGAGTGCAGGAACGCCTTGCGCGTCTCGTAGCGATCATAAAACAGGTCATACATCGCGTTCGGAATCAGCACCGCCGACAACGGCAGGAAACCGCCCGTAATGCCCTTCGACAGACACAAAAAGTCCGGCGATATCTGTGCCTGCTCGCAAGCGAACAGCGTGCCGGTCCGGCCAAATCCGACGGCAATTTCATCGGCAATCAGATGCACGCCATACTGATCACAGAGACGCCTGGCCTCGCGCAGATAGGCCGGGTGATACATCCGCATGCCGCCCGCACATTGCACCAGCGGCTCCAAAATCAGCGCCGAGATCTCGTGCGCGTGCTGTTCCAGGGTTTCGGCCAAAACCGCCGCAGCGCGCAGCGCGCACGCTTCGGCCGACTCGCCGGGTGCCGCCTCATAGGCATCCGGGCTCGGGACAAAGAGCGGCTGCAGCAACAGCGGCTCGTACAACTCGCGATACAAGCCAAGATCGCCGACCGACAAGGCGCCCAGCGTTTCGCCGTGATAACTGTTTTGCAGGGCGACAAACCGTGGCCGTGTCTGTCCCGCCAGATGATGCGCATGAAAACTCATCTTCAACGCCACTTCGACCGCGCTTGAGCCGTTGTCGGCAAGAAAGACCTTGCCGAGACCCGGTGGCGCGACGGCCAGCAGGCGCTCGGCCAGCCGAATGGCGGGCTCGTGACTGAATCCGGCAAAAATGACGTGTTCCAGCCGATCCAGTTGAGTCTGAATGGCGGCCTTGATATGTGGGTTCTGATGTCCAAACAAGTTGACCCACCAACTGGACACGGCATCTAGGTAACGCCGGCCGTCATGGTCGTACAACCAGACACCCGCACCACGCGCAATGGGGATCAGGGGCAACGTCTCATGATCGTGCATCTGGGTACAGGGGTGCCAGAGCACGGCCAGATCACGTCGCATCCATTCGGCATTCATCCCGCTATGATCGCGGCTACCTCTCCCCGACACAACCTGAAATCATGCCGCGCCCAATCAGCCAAGGCTTTTCCCTGATCGAAATCATGGTCGTGCTGGTCATTCTGGCCATTCTCGCCACGATCGTCGTGCCCAAATTCTTTGGTGAAGTCGATAAGGCCCGCGTGACCAAGGCCAAAACCGATGTCCAGGCCCTCGCCACCGCGCTGAATCTCTATAAGCTGCACAACTTCACGTACCCAAGTACCGATCAAGGTCTGCAAGCGCTGCTGACCAAGCCAGCCGGCACGCCGGACGCGCCAAATTGGCAGAGCGGCGGCTATATCCAGGAACTGCCAAAAGATCCCTGGGGCCGTGACTATCAGTACCTGTCGCCCGGGCAACACAGCGAGTTCGATGTCTACTCGATGGGCGCCGACGGCCAATTGGGCGGCGATGGCTTCAACGCCGAAGTCGGCAATTGGACGAACGCGCCCTGACGGCATCGACTCGGCATGACTGTTGTCCCATCCAGCACCCGCATTGCCGCTCGCGGCGTCAGTTTGATCGAAATCCTCGTGGTACTGGTCATACTGGGGGTGGTATCGAGCATCCTGGTGCTATCGGTGCGTGCCGCCGATGGCAGCGCCCGGGCACGGCAGGAGGCGATCCGCCTGGCCAGCCGCCTGGACTATGCGTGCGAGCGGGCAGAGCTGAGCGGCCGCACAATCGGCCTCACGGTGCAGGCTGAAAGCTATCGCTTCCTCCGCGCGGAAGGCGAACAGTGGCAGCTGGAATCCGATGCGAGTCTTAAGGCATTCAAGCTGCCCAGTGGCGTCCGTCTTGAGGGTGGCGATGTCAGCGCCGCCGAACGCCAGAAGCTGACGCCCGGCATTTTGTGTTTTGCGACCGGCGAAGTGTCGCCGTTTCAATTGCACGTCGTTGCGGGGCCGACGGATGAACGCTTTCGACTGCGCGACCAGTGGCCTAAGCCGACGCTGATCGAACGGCAGCTGCCGGAACAAAATACCTGGCAGGCATTGGAGCGCTGAGATGCGGCGAGGCTTTTCCTTGATCGAAGTCTTGGTTGCTTTGGCGTTGGTGGCCACCGCCATCACGGCCCTGCTCGGCTCGGCCACCTTGATGGCGCGCCAGTCAGGGCAGCTGGAACAACTGACTTTCGCCTCATGGGCCGCCGACAATGTGCTGACCGAACTCGCGCTCACCGACCCGTTTCCGGCCCTAGGCCAGCGCGACGGGCGCGGTCAATTGGGGCCTTATCCGCTGCATTGGCGGGTCGTCATCCAGAACACACCCGAGCCTGGCATTCGGCGAATTGACGTGCATGTTTTCGCCGGCAACACCGAGAGCCCGGACGAACACCCGATTACGAGCCTGGCGGGCTTCGCGCTGGAGCCACAGTGAAACACTTGGCCCGACGCGGCTTTACGCTGGTTGAGCTGCTGGTCGCCCTGGCGGTGTTTGCCATCATTGCGGCGGCAGCCTATGCATCGATCGCACAGCTCACGCGGGTTCAGTCAACGTTGGATGACAAACAGACCCGCTTGCGTGAATTGCAGACCGCGCTCGGCGCCATGGAGCGCGATCTTCGGTACGCCATCAGCCGCAAGTCCCGCGATAGTCAGGGCGTGATTGATCCCGCCCTGAGCGGCCGCCGCGATGCATTTCGCGTCAGCCGATCCGGTCGGGCCAATCCGCTCGATCTCGCACGCGCCAACGTCGAGCGCGTCGCGTGGCAATGGCGCGATCGCAGGCTCGAACGGCGTGCGTGGCCCAACCTTGATGGTGCCCGCTTTGATCAGGTCGAGGCAGCCGAAATGCTGACTGAGGTCGATCGTCTGGAGTTGAGCTTCATGGACGCCGAAGGCCGCTGGCTCGACGCTTGGCCAGCGAACAACTCGCCGTTTCCCGATCGCCTGCCCCGCGCCGTGCGCATTCAGGTGACGTGCCCCGATTACGGCCAGATCAACCGGATCGTCGCATTGACCGATTTTTCCGGCACTGCACTGCGCCCGGAGGGTACGCCATGACGCCGATCACGCGACGCCCCCGAGGTATTGCACTCATCATCATTGTGCTGCTGATTGCGGTGGGATTGATCATCGCGGCGAATCTGATCGAGTCGAATCAGCTGGCGCAGGCGCGTGCCCGCAATCTGACGCGCGAACTACAGGCGCGGCAGTACGCAAGCGGGCTCGAAGCGTGGGGCAAAGACGTCCTGGCGCGGGACGGCAGCGCCGGCGCGTTTGATCACGCCGAAGACGCCTGGGCGCAAACCATGCCCCCGATGGAAGTGCCCGGTGGCCGCGTGACGGGTCGAATGCGGGAATTGAACGGTTGCCTGAACATCAACAACCTCGTCCAGAACGGGCAGCCGGACGCGCTGACCCGCTCGCGCTTCGAACGACTGGTTGACGAGCTCCGGCTCAGCCGCGACTTGATCGATGCGCTGACCGACTGGGTCGATCCCGATACCGTCCCGTTAAACCGCGGTGCCGAAGACTCGGTCTACAGTGCACGCACACCGCCCTACCGCGCAGCAAATCAGGCCATGCTTGATCTCTCCGAGCTACGCCTGATTCGCGGCGTCGATGCAAAGGTCTTTGCGTTGTTGAGTCCGCATGTCTGCGCCTTGCCGCCGGGTGCGCCGATTAATCTCAATACGGCTACCGATCTGGTGTGGGTCGCGGTCGTACCGGGAATGACCCAAGCCCAAGCGGCGAATCTCAGTGACCACGGGCGCGCCCGGTTTCGTGAATTGGCTGGGATCGAACAGCAGCTGACCGGTCTCAGCTTGCATGTAGACCAACAGCGCGGTCTGGGCGTGCAGAGCACGCATTTTCTGGCGCAGGCCGATGTCGAACTGGATGGCACACCGTTTCGCTACTACTTTCGGATCGAACGTGTCGGCGAACTGATCCGCGTGGACCGCCGCAGCCGTGGGGTCTACTGACGCGCAACCATCCGCGTTCGCAGCCTAACGACCACCGTTGCCGCCAGTGGCCGCCAGCCATCACAATGCCGCCCTATCTGATTGCATCCGAGATCGCTATGACAAAGGCCTTGCCCATTGAAGTCCGTGCCAGCCGAGGCCACCTGCTCGGCATGCCCGTCGCGCAGTTCTTGAAACACTACTGGCAAAAGCATCCACTGCTGATACGCGAGGCGTTTCCGGATTTCGAGAGCCCGGTGAGCCCGAACGACCTAGCCGGTCTGGCGCTCGAGCCGTTGGCGCTTGCGCGAATCGTCACGCATGATCGCAAGAAGGACCAATGGAAGCTCGAATCAGGTCCGTTCCCGGAAAAGCGTTTTGCACGCACGGGCAAGAAGGACTGGACGCTCTTGGTTCAAGACGTTGACAAATGGGACCCGGACATTGCCGCCCTGCTCGAGCACTTTCGATTTCTGCCACGCTGGCGGATCGACGACATCATGATTTCCTACGCTGTCGCGGGCGGTTCGGTCGGCGCGCATGTCGATCAATATGATGTGTTTCTGCTGCAAGGCATGGGCCATCGCCGGTGGCAGATCGATGTTGACCCGAACTGTCCGCGGGACTTCCGTGACGATGTTGAACTCAAGCTGCTGAAAGAATTCTGGCCGACCCACGATTGGGTGCTCGGTCCTGGCGACATGTTGTATCTGCCGCCGAACGTGCCGCATCATGGCGTAGCGGAAGACGAGTGTCTGACGATCTCGGTGGGCATGCGTGCACCAGCCATTCACGAGATGCTGGGTGACCTCGCCGATTCCTTCGCCGAAAAGCTGAGCGAAGATCAACGCCTGGTCGACCCAGACCTGCGCGCTGCCAACGATCCGTACGACATCGACGCCGCTGCGATCAAGCGCGTGCGCCACAGTCTGGCGCCGCTCTTGGCGCTCGACGACGCGGCGCTGGGCAACTGGTTCGCCAGTTTCATCACCCGCTACCGCGCCGCGCAGGAACCAGCGGCACCGCCCAGACCTTTGAGCTTGACGCAACTCGGCGATCGGCTGAACAAGCAACATTTGCTGACGCTGCATCCTTATGCGCGCATGGCCAGGCTCAATCGCGGGCGGAACGCACAGGTTGTGATCGCCGGCCAGACCATTGACACGGATGCCGAGGTCTATGCATTGCTTCGCGAACGCGCCGTACGTGGCGCCGACTGGACGCGACTGAACCAAGTCCAGCGTGATCTGCTGCACCACTTGTATCGGCAGGGCCTGATGGTGCTGGCACGGGACCAACGTTGATGAGTCCGCGCACGTTCCAACTTCGAGACGCCGACTATCAAGCCGACTTTCCCGCATTGCAGTCGATCCGCGAGCCGGTGTTCATCACCGAGCAACAGTTTCCGCTTGCGGAGGAATGGGATGCACTGGACCCGCTGTCCCGGCATGTGCTCGCGATCGATGCCGATGGCAAGCCGATCGCGACGGGTCGATTGACCCCGGAACACAAGATTGGCCGCATGGCGGTGCTGCCGGCTTGGCGTGGCGCCGGCGTGGGACTCGCGATCGTGCAGCGATTGATCGACATTGCGCGCGAGTTGGGCTATGAGTCGGTGTCGTTGCACTCGCAGATGCATGCGATCCCCTTCTACCAGCGCGCCGGCTTTGTGGCCGAAGGCGAGCCATTCGACGAGTGCGGCGCGCCGCATCAGAACATGCGATTGCCGCTCAAAGCGGCCAATCTCCCAGGCAAGGTACTGCAAGTGGATCGCGCTGCTTCCGTGCGGGCGGCGGCAATCGAGATTGCCAAATCGGCCCGACACGGTTTGTGCCTCGCCAGTCGCGAATTGGAATTCGAACTTTATGATGATGAAACATTCATCGAAGCCTTGAAAGCAGTCGCTTTGTCTGGCCGCGGGGCATTGGTCCGCTTGCTGATCGATGATGTGCGCCTGGCCCTGGAGCGCGATCACCGGCTGATTCAACTCGCCCAGCGCCTTTCCAGCAAGATCGAAGTCCGTCGGCCGAATCCTGAGTACGCCGGCAATGATCGTCCGGCGTTGCTCCTTAATGATCAGGGCGGCTGGCTGAAGCGACAAGACCCGAGTCGGTACGACGGCGAGTACGCCTTGAACGACCGCCCGCGTCTCCGCGAACTGCAGCTGGCATTCGATCGTCTGTGGGAGCGCGCCGAACCAGAAACCCGGATCCGTGCACTGAAAATGTAGGTTCTCTCAGGCCAACGTGGCAAGTACGGCCAAAGCCGCTCGCTGACCGGAAAGATAGGCGCCGTGCACAGTGCCGAAGTGGGCTCGGGTGGTCGCCTCGCCGGCAAAATGCAATCGATCTTCCAGGCTTTCCGCCAAATCGTCGCGAATGCGTGGGTGCACGCCAACGGGATTGTACGAATACGCGCCGAACGCGAATGGATCTCTGGCCCAGCGGGTGATCTGCGCTGCAACAGGATCGGGTGTGTCGGCCCCAAACAGATGCCGCAAGACGCGCATCGCGGCAGCGATGGTCTCTTGATCCGAGCGCCGCTCCAAGGCCCGCGCCTGATCGGCCGCATGAAACCCCAGCAGCACGGGTGCACCGATGGCGCGGGCAAAGCTGATCCATTCGGCCCATTCGCCCGTGCGCTCGCCGACAAATTCCAACCAGTCGAAATCATCGGGCCAGAACACGTTCTCAAAGCGCAACGCGCATTTGTTCAGAAGGCCCATGCCGAGACCCTCGATGGCTTCCTGCTTGCGCTTTGGCAAGCCCGGCGTGAAGACGATGCTGTTGGCCTTCAACACGCCGAGCGGTACCGTCACCACGACTTGCTCGGCGGTCCAGCGACGCTGCGTGGTTCGAACTTCGATAAGATCATGTTGCCAATCAATCGTCTGCACCGCGTCATTCAGCTGAACAGAAATCCCACGTGCTAAGTGCGCGATCAACTGCCCGTACCCGTCCGGAAACAAGCGATCCTCGCCATCAAATCCTTCGCCATCATCCATCCAGTAGCTCGACAAATCCGCCGCACTGCCACCGAACTCCTGCTCCAAAGTACTGTTCAGCACAAATTCCAATTCGCGCAAAGACTGCGGATCGTCCTGCCATTCGCGCCGAAGCTTGGCCACGGCGTTTCGAGCCGACTGGTCACGTTTCGCATCTCCCGCGGCTTTCAGGGCCGCTTCGGCACGCTCCTGCACGGTCTCGAAGTGTCGCAGGCTACCGCCCCGGATCACCTTGCCCGCAGCATCAAAGGCCAACGCGCGCTCGTAAGACGTCGCGACCGTCTTGACGCCCGCCGCGCGCGCCAATGCCGTCATCGGATTGCCCTGAGCACCATGAATCCAGCTCGCCCCCAAGTCCATTGGTAGATCGGGCCAAGCGCGACTGGTCCAGACCCGCCCGCCCAATCGTGAGCGCGCGTCCAGAACCTGCACTTGCAAACCCGCGTCGCGCAGATGCGATGCCGCCGCCAGACCGGCCATTCCGGCGCCAATCACCAGCACATCGACTTCCGCAGCGTCCCGCCGCCGTGCAGCGCGAGCGCGCCCTGAGGGCAGCATCGGAAGCAAGCCCGCCAAACCACATTGCGTCAACAATAATCGGCGCTTCATGATCAACGCTCCTCCCGCCCGTTTTACCTAATGCCCGGGTCGATGCGACACACGACCTCCTTCAGCGAGCTTACCGCTGACCTGAGTCGGTAGCATGTGGCGATTGATCGGTGACGTTCTGACCAGACGTGCACAAGCACGCGCCGCCGACGGATTTTGCCCCCCTGCCATAAGTCATACGCCTGCAGTCGTAGCGTTTTGACAGACTTATCACACGCATTTGCGCGGCGCATCCGCCCCAGGACCTTGCCGAGCTCAATTTTCGTCGGTAAGGTCACGTTTCTCGGCAAAGGGGTTTACGATGAAGCAGTCCTATCTCAGAGGTTTACTGGTTCTCAGCGGGTGTTTGGTATCAGCGTCGGCGGTTTCCACAGAATCCAGCGATGTCCCACATGGCACCTTCAAGGCAGCGTTCAGCGCCATCAAGTTCGATGTGTCGCCGCCACTTCGCAACATTCCGATCAAGCCCGAACCTCCGGCAAACTTCTTCGGGACGCTGATGATCGATCCCGAGCCCATGGGCAAATACCGATTTGGTCCCCAGGACGTCGACCGAAACGTGCAGCCTGTGTTGCCTGGTCCATTTCGAGCCATTCCCGCACCGATCGCCAATTTCAACGCTGGCAGCGGCACCGCGAATCCACCTGATCCAGTTGGCGACGTTGGACCGAATCATTATGTCCGCATGTCCAACGTGTCGTTCCAGATTTTCAACAAGACCGGCACGTCGGTTTTTGGGCCGGCCAATATCAACACGCTGTTCTCGGGTTTCGGCGGCGCTTGCGAAACCGAAAACGCCGGTGATCCGATCGTGCTCTACGATCAATTGGCGGATCGCTGGCTGTTGACCCAGTTCTCCGATAGCGCAGGACCCGGTTTTTTCAACTGCGTGGCACTGTCGCAGACGTCCGATCCAACGGGTGCCTACTATCGCTGGGCCTTCCCTACTGCGACGTTTCCCGACTATCCGAAGTATGGCATTTGGGGTAATGCCTACTTGATCAGCACGCGCGAAGTGAATGCCGGATTGATTGGCGCTTACGCCATTGACCGAACGCAGATGCTGGCGGGCAATACCGCGCCAACCGTCATTCAGTTCACCGTCCCGGTTGACGAGAACTCCGGCGATGGCTTGCTCCCGGCAGACATCGATGGCAGCACGCTGCCGCCACCCGGCGCGCCAGCGTATTTCCTGGGATCGATGGACAACGGCGGGCCATACGGCGCCACGCAGGATGCCCTGAGCCTGTGGGAATTCAATATCAATTTCACGACACCCGGCTCGTCGACGTTCCTGCTCGCGGCAACGATCCCGATCGACCCCTATGACACGATCTTCCCCTGCTTGCCTACCGATGCACGGGCCTGCGTGCCGCAGCCTGCGCCCTTGAATCCGGTCGACATTCTGTCGTACCGCCAGCGGCCGCTCAATCGGGCCGCCTATCGCAACTTTGGCAGCTACCAGTCCATTGTGACCAACCAATCGGTGGAAGCTGCGACCGCGATGGCCGGCATCCGTTGGTGGGAAGTCCGCAATCCTGGCGCCAACGCGGTGCTGTACCAAGACAGCACCTACGCGCCCGGCATTACCGATGGTGTGCACCGCTGGATGGGCTCGATTGCCCAGGACAAGTCCGGCAACATGGGTCTCGGATACAGCGCCAGCGGCACTGCGGTGTTCCCGAGCGTCCGCTACACCGGCCGCCTGGAAAGTGACCCGCTGGATACGATGACGCAAGGCGAAGGTACGTTCATTGCCGGCGGCGGCGGCCACACCGCAACCACCCGGCGCTGGGGCGACTACACGTCGATGAACATTGATCCAACCGACGACTGCACGTTCTGGTACATCAATGAGTTTTTCGCCACGTCCGGCGTCACCTGGACACTCCGAACCGGCTCATTCAAGTTCCCGGATTGCGGCAACCCCGATTTTGGCGTGGCCGCAGTGCCCTTGAATCAGCGCGTCTGCGCGAACACCAATGCCACCTACACGGTCGAATCGCACGCGTACAACGCCTTTTCGGGAACCGTCAACCTGGCGGCCAATGATCTGCCGGCCGGTGCGACATCGAGCTTGCCAGCGAGCTTCGGCGCGGTGCCTGGAACCGAAACCTGGACCATCAGCAATCTGAATGCGGTGGCTGCGGGCAGTTACACCTTGCGTGTGTCGGGTAGTTCGACGAGCCCAAGCCTGCTCCGCGAACGCACGGTCGGCCTCACCGTTGATTCGGCCGCTCCGGTCGCGCCAACAGCCAGCTCGCCTGCCGACGGCGCCCAAAGTGTGGCGTATGGTCCGCTACTGACCTGGACGGCCACCGCGCAAACGCAGTCGTACATTGCCGAAATCGCCACCGACAACGCGTTCACCAATATCGTGTTCACGTCGAGCCCCACCGCTGGTACCTCGGTACAAGTGCCCGCCATCCTGACGCCAGCCACCACCTATTTCTGGCGCGTTCGTGGCGCCAATGCCTGTGGCCCAGGCAGCAATTCAGCCGTCGCCAGCTTCACGACCCGGTTTGCGCCAGGCATCTGCGCGGTCGGCGAGCAAATCATCAACGCGTTCTCCGATAACGTCGACAATGGCGTGAACGGCTGGACCACGGTTCCCGTCTCGGGCACCACCTGGACGCGCTCGACGGCACGCCCGAGCAACACCGCAGGTGGTTCCGGCTCGTTCGCCTGGCTCGCGGTCGACGTCGCCACGACGTCGCAGCAACGGCTGATTTCGCCGTCTATTGCCATTCCGAACGACCGGAATTCGCCAACGCTGCGCTTCCTGCATGACGTCACGATGGAGCCGGACACCGCCACCACCTGTTTTGACGGTGGCTTTGTCGAGATTTCGACCAACGACGGCTCGACTTGGACGCAACTGCCGCCTGGCAGCCAGCTGGAAGACAACTACACCGGACCGGTGCCGACTGGCGAGCAGGCGTGGTGTGGAACGCGGCCTTATCGCGTGGCGAGCTTCGATCTTGGTCCGTACCAGGGTCAATCGGTGCGCTTCCGCTTCACCGCGCTGACGGACTCGTCGGTCGGCAGCGTCCCGCACGGCTGGTATGTCGACGATATCCGCGTGGAAGGCTGCGGTATTCCAAACGACGTGTTTGCGAACAGCTTCGAGTAAACGACAACCTGCACAGGGCAAAGCGTCCTGTGCACGACAAAAGGCGCTGCCAACGCGACGTTGGCAGCGCCTCGATCCACACACAAGCTCGTGGTCCGTGCGACCCAAAAATCGCGCGGAACTTGACCGCAAGTCCCATTGCAGATGTTCGATTGGCGTTGACTGCGGTTGCCTACCGCCAACGTTCGGCCCGAGCACGCTGCGAGGGCCACAAGGGAAGCAGGCCCACTAGGCCAAATTGCGTCAACGAGAATCGCCACGTCATCGCGATCCCGCGTCCACTGGGTTCAAACAGAAACGCGCGTCCGCCCCCGGGCACTCCGTCACCGACCGTTTGATGCGCTAACAGGCGCACCTTCCGTGCGACCGAGAGCCCTGACAAGCCTCGTGCCGCCAACGATCAAGAACTCACGCTGCACTCGCGTCCGATTGAATTGCGCACAACGCGACCCGAACGTGCTTGTGATACGGCGTCTTGGTAAACGGATCGCAATCATCACTGGCAGTCAGACGATTGATCGCCGGACCGATTTGCTGCCCCGTTTCAATTTCCATGCCGTAACCGTGCGGCAGACTCACCACACCGCGCCGGACGCTGGCATCTATTGACACGCTGACTACGATCCGCCCGCGTCGTGATTCGCATTGGGCCAAGCCGCCATCGTGAAGCGACAACGCTGCGGCATCGTCGGGATGTATGCGCAGGGCACCGTCTGGGTCTACCTTGCGCCAAGCCGGATCGCGCAGGATCTGATTGGCGTTGTAGCTGCGCCGCTCGCCAGCCATCAGCACAAACGGATATGCCTCGTCGGGCGTGGGCTCAGACTCCCGTTGCAAGGCAGCAAGATCGCCCAGCATTTCCGGGATCGCGAGATGCACTTTGCGATCAGCTGTGGCGAGCAAGGACCAGACTTCCTCGTGCGTATGCCGGCTAATCATCAGCCCGGAATCAGATGACAGAATCCCCGCGAACAATTTTGCGGCACGTGTCCAAACCGGCCCGTCAAAGCCCGCACGTGCAACCGCCTCGCCATAGCGATCCACAAACATCTTGGCCAAGGGCAGCAAGGGTGCTGCGGCCGCAGCACCATTCCGCAGACTCGGGCCGAGCGTGCGATACAGAATACTCGCGGCAAAATCCCGCCACGAGCGATGCCGGGACAGCACGACGCCAAGCGCCCCCAGATAGACGAGATGGTTCGTGAATCCCGGCTCGAAGCGCGCAATCCGTCTGAGCCACGGCATGGACTTCGGAATTAGTCCCATTGCCTCCAGTAGGCGGGTATAGATCTCGGCCTCAGGCAATGCGTCGCCTGTGGCTGGCAATAAAGGGGCACGTAGATGAAAGAAGTTGTCCGGAAACTCAAAGGTGAATCCGGCCGCTTCCCATTTCTCGAATTGCGAGGCGGCTGGCAGTACATAGTGCGAGGCGCGTGCGGTTTCGGTCATCGCCACATCGACCGTGACCAAGAGTTCCAATGCGGCGAACGCGCGCCGATAGGCATCGGTGTCCGCATAGGTCAGCAAGGGATTGCTGCTGTCGACAAACACGGCTCGTACGCGCTTCTCGCCCGCTTTCAGAATCTCGTCAGGCAAAATATTCGGCGGCAGCACGCCCGCAATCGGAAACATCTGATGATACTGGGTGCGTTTCAGCGGCCTGCCCCGCTTCTGCACGCGCTCGTCCGTATGACCAAGAATCGGCAGCAGAAAGGTATGCAGATTGTTGCCGCCGCGCTTGCCGAAATTGCCGGTGAGCAAATAGAGCAGTTTTTCCAGATAGCCGTTGAGCGTGGTATGCAGCGTATGCTGGATGCCGAGATCGATGCGCACGCATGCCGATTTCGCACGCGCAAATCCTTGCGCGACCGCCTCCACTTCTGCGAGTGGAACATCGGCCCGACGTACGTAATCCTCGATCGGCACGGCCGCCAGCAAGGGCTCGATCTGCTCAAAACCCGTGCAATGCAAGGCGATGAATTCGCGATCAAGCAACCCATCGCGCAACATGATGGCCAGCATGGCCGCCATCAGAAAAGCATCGGTGCCCGGGCGCAATTGCAGATGCACATCGGCCTGCTCCGCGGTCTCGGTGCGGCGCGGATCAATGACCACCATGGTCCGATCCGCGGACTTCCTTAACGCCCGCAACGTATCGCGGGCATTGGCAATACCATGCGACTGAAATGGATTGCAGCCGATGAACAACACGAAGTCCGCGTGCTCGACATCTTCTGTGGTGTGGCAACGCTGATCGCCAAACAAGCGACCATTCAGCCAGAAATCCGGCGTCTTTTCCTGTCCCAGCGAGTTGTAGATGTAGCGGCTGCCCATGGCCTTACACAGCTGACTCGCGCTATAGACCGCACCCAAATGATTGCCTTGGCCACCGCCACCCACGAATGCGAATGCATCGCCCCCATGCTGATCGCGAATCTTGCTCAACTTGGCAGCAATCTCACTGAGCGCCTGCTCCCAGGAGATCGCTTCGAAGCTGCCATCTTCCCGTCGCTTCAACGGCTCGCGCAGGCGCTCTCGATGCTCCTGGTAATAGGCCAGCCGCGCCGCCTTCTGGCACATGTAGCCACGCGTGTTGGGATGCGCGTCGTCGCCGCGAATTTTACCCAACTTGCCTTGTTCCACTTCCACGGTGATGCCGCAGTTTCTGGAACACAGTGGACACGCCGTTTTGTGGAGCGAAGCCGTCATCACACCTCTCCGAAGCGCGGGTCGTCGCTGACCAGCAAGCCTGGGTCGCCCACCCAGGGGCGATCCGGTTTCAATGTCTACTCGAATCCGTCGCAGAAGACGAGTGGCTGTTGCGCCACGGCGAAGTCGACATTGGCCGTGGTGATCGCCACGCTCACCGTAATCGCGGTGCCGCTCAGAACATTGCATGAGCCGATGCAGGTAGGGCCACCGAACAAGCTATCTTGCAGACCAAGGTTGATCAAGTCCGCGGTATTCGTCTCGCGGAGTTTGCAGACGCCGAGCTACAGGCCACCGAGCGTATCGTCACCAGTCGCGTTGGTCTGCGCACGGCTCGCAATGAGTCCATTCACAGCAATAGCCTGTACCGCGGCGAGCGCGATGCCGGTGCCGCAGACCGTCTCGGTTCCGGTACTGGTCGCGAAGGTCACACCGACGACGTTGGCGCAGTCATTTGGGTTGCAGGCTGCGCCACCAAATGCCTTAGGGAGCCTCAGAACAAGTTCAGAGGTGATGCTGGCCATGGATGGCCTGCCCAGAATCAAACACGCAGGTGGTTGATTCTGGAGCACTGAGTCCGGACATGTGCCGGACTCAGTGCGGGTCTGAAAGTCCAGGATGGACTGATTCACACCCTCCCTAGCGGCCCGGCGGCAGCGACAACATGAAGTTGCCGCTTGCATTGCTGAACACATTGTTCGTGCCGCCAGGCGTCGTCTGATTCGAGAACGCTGTCGCTGTCACCCGAACCGCATTGGCGATCGTCAGTGGCAGGTCGGACACGCCGTCGATGTTCGTTCCAGTGACCGTGCCATTGGCCGACGCAACACGACGCAGCAATAGCGACGCTTGCACTTTGCCGGACTCCAATGCTGCTGCGGTGCGATCGAGCCGCTGCATTGTGTCCCGTCTGACTGATCGTTGGCCGGCCTCCACTGCGAGTTGCAACCGCCCGCGGCCATCATGACTGTTCACTCACACCTTGCATCTGTGCCACAGCCAGATCGATAAACGCACGCACTTTTGGGGTCAGGTAGCGAGCGCTGGCGAACACGGCGTGCACGGGCACGTTGGGGGCTTCCCACAATGGCAATACTGCCTGCAACACGCCTTTCGTTACGGCCGGATCAGCGACGACCCGAGGCAACAGGGCGATGCCCTGTGCGGCCATTGCGGCGTCGCGGATTGCAAACACGTTGTTGGCCTTCAGTCGCGGTTGCAAGCTGATCCGTTGGCTCTGGCCATTGTGGGAAAGCGTCCAGACTGGGTGATGGCTACCGCCCGCAAACACCAGGGTCGGATGCGCCGACAAATCTTCTGGCGCTACTGGCGGCGTATGCCGAATCAGGTAATCGGGTGCAGCGAAAAGACCATAGCGGAGCTCACCGAGCTTGCGTGCCGCCAGATTGGAGTCATTCAGCGGTCCAACGCGAATCGCTAGATCAAAGCCCTCGTGGACCAAGTCGACGACGCGACTCGTGAAATCGGCGTCCACCTGAACGTCCGGATACTGCTGCAGGTAGTCGCGGATCCAGGCGCTCACGGCAATCATCCCGAACTCGACCCCACAGGTCAGACGGAGCGTGCCACGTGGCTGACCCTGCGCCTTCTGGACTTCGCGCGTTGCCTCATCGACCGATGCGAGGATCACGCTTGCACGCTCAAAGAACTCGCGTCCGATCTCGGTCAAGGACAAAGCCCGAGTTGAACGCGACAGCAGGCGCACACCGAGTTCGCGTTCAAGCTGCGAGACCAATCTGGACACGTGTGCCTTTTGAGTGTCCAGAAGATCGGCGGCACGGGTAAAGCTGCCGGTTTGAACGACCTTAACGAAAGCCTGGAGCTGGATGAAGTCCATTGTTGTCTATTCCGGCAACAGTGTGTTCACGTTGGCCCTATTTTTACCACAATTGGTAACTGGAACAATGCTGACACCCCCAGCAACCAGCCCCTTACGATGAGCCTTCGCGACCCCAATCCCAGCTCGACCTCCAAACCCAAGCGTGTGGCGATCGTGATCGCCAATCCGGCCATTTCGAGCAGCACTGGCTGGCCGGTCGGCTTCTGGTGGAGTGAACTGACCCACCCGTATCACGTGTTCGCCGAAGCTGGCTACGAGGTCGAATTATTCAGCCCCAATGGCGGCGCCTGTCAGGCTGATGCCATGAGTGATCCGAATGACTCAAGTGGCTATAGCCGGACGGACTTGATCAGCCAGGGGTTCATCCACACCCCCGAACTGCGCGCATTGATCGACCAGACGCGCCCGGTTCGCGAGATCGCAATTGACCGTTTCGATGCCATTCTGGTGGCAGGCGGACAAGCACCGATGTTCACGTTCGAACCGGCAACCGACTTGCACCAGATCTTTGCGGCATTTCACGGCGAGGGCAAAGTGGCGGCGGCGCTTTGCCACGGCGTGGCGATCCTCGCATACGCCCGTAACCAAGACGGCCGGCTGATTGCCGAAGGCAAGACGGTAACGGGTTTCGCCAATGTCGAAGAGGACTTCGCCGACAATGCCGTCTGGACCTATGGCCTGCTGCCGCGCGATCAGCATGTCATGCCCTGGCGGATCGAAGATCGCCTGCGGGCACTGGGCGCAAACTACGTGCACGCTGGCTTGTGGCGCAGTTTCGCGATACGAGACGGCAACCTGATCACCGGCCAGCAGAACTTTTCAGGCGAAGAGACCGCGCGCTTGATCGTCGAAACCCTTGGTCGCTAAGGAGACGCCAGCATGAGCCAGACCATCAGCATTCTCGGCGCGGGCAATGTGGGCATGGCATTGGCCACCGCACTCACCCGCGCTGGTGACGCCGTTGTCGTTGGCGTACCGGACCGAGACAAATATCGTGACCAATTTGCCGCTCAACTCCCCAGCGTGCGTCTGCTGGGAACCGATGCCGCAATCACTGCAGGCGACGTGATTATTCTCGCCGTGCCTTACAGCGCGCTAGGCACCATAGCCGCGATGCGGACTGACTGGCACAGCAAGATTCTCGTAGACGCAACGAACCCCTTGGCACCCGGACTGAGTGGCCTGAGCCTTGGCACTCACACCTCCGGTGCAGAAACTCTGGCCGCCATGGCTTCTGGAGCGCGCGTCGTCAAAGCATTCAACACGACCGGTGCCGAGAACCTGGCAGACAGTCGGTATCCAGGCGGCGTGCCGTTCATGCCGGTTTGTGGTGACGATGCGGCGGCCAAACAACACGTCATGGCCTTGGCAACACGGATCGGTTTTGACGCGGTCGATGCAGGCAGTTTGGCGGCAGCTCGATATTTGGAACCCTTTGCGATGACTTGGATACATCTCGCCATCAAGATGGGTCATGGCCGATCGTTCGCGTTTTCCCGCTTGCAGCGTGCTTGAACCCATCGTACGAAACGCCAGCAGCAGTCGAACCTGAGCTCATCGCCATGCGGGCAACAGGATGACCGCAGAACGAACATGGTCGCTGCCCTCCACGATCTACACTTGCTTGCGGCGAACCGCAACATCCACCATTGCGGAATGAACCGCACAATTTGCATCGGCCCCTACGACCCGAGCTGGGCCACACGCTTTCAGTCTGCAGCAGATGAGTTGCTGCACTTGCTTGGCACCCAGGTACTCGCGATTCACCATATCGGCAGCACGGCGGTGCCTGGACTAGTCGCCAAGCCCACCATCGATCTGCTCATGGAAGTCCGCGATCTCGATGCCTTGGCTTTGTATCGATCCGGCTTCGAAACACTGGGCTATGTTTGGCGCGGCGAGAACGGCATTAGCGGCCGGTGCTATTTTCAGCGCGGTAAATCGACGCGCACGCATCATCTGCACGCCTACGTTGCCGGCCACCCGGAAGTCGCCCGGCATCTGCGGTTTCGGGACTACCTACTGGCGCACCCTGAAGCGGTCGAACAGTATTCCCGCGCGAAATTCGAAGCACGCGCTGCAAGCGCTGGTGTGGCGGCTGCTTATCAGCAACACAAATCGGCAGTCGTTGAATCGATTGCCGCAAGCGCGTTGCGCTGGTCGCAGGCAAACTCGCGCGATTGCCGCCCAAGCAACTGAATTGATTCGGCAACGCCGGCTACATCGTGAAAACTGAAACACACAAGCTCTGTATGCCGCAGTCTTGCCAGGAGTGCGCCCCAGTCTTGGCCGACCTCTCTGGCAGCATCGAAATTCCCGAAGCGGCGTTAGGACAGCAGCATGAGACGTAAGCGAATGTGGCGGCGATGGCAAGCCTGGGTGCTCTTGTTGCCCTTATTGCTCATCATGACCACTGCGGCGGTCTGGAACCTTTGCAAGTCACGCACGTTCCAGGTTGCTGGGGTTTTGGTCGCTCGTGTTGAGACTGAAGCACCGATGGTAGCCCTGACTTTTGACGACGGCCCTAATGCCAACGCGCTAGCCGCCTTGCTGCCCATTCTCGCTGCCCACGGCGTCCAGGCAACGTTCTTTGTCACGGGCGCGGAGCTCGAGCGCCATCCTGAACTCGGCCAGCAATTGCTTGCAGCCGGACATGAGTTGGGCAACCACAGTTTTAGCCATCAGCGAATGGTGTTCAAGTCCGCGGCCTTTGTCGAAAACGAGATCGAGCGGACGGATGCATTGATCCGCGCAGCGGGCGCTGAAGGCGAAATCCTGTTCCGACCGCCATATGGCGCCAAGGGCATCACGCTGCCCCGCTATCTCGAACGCACCGGGCGACGCACGATCATGTGGGATGTTGAACCCGACTCCAAGCGGGGCAAGACCGCAACATCCGAGCGCATCACGGAGACCACATTGGCTGAAACGCGCCCAGGGTCGATCATCTTGCTGCACGTGATGTATCCCAGCCGACAAGCGTCATTGGCAGCCGTGCCCCGCATCATCGAGGGACTGAAGGCCCGTGGCTACAATTTTGTCACCGTGTCGGCGCTATTGGATTCAACGTCACCAACCAAGGCGCAACCGAGCGCGATGCCCGAGGCATGACCGACCAGGCGGCCGATCATCAAGACGTCATGCGATCCCAAAATGACTTTACGCCATCGAGCCACGATGATTGCCGTGGCGTGTGGTCGCGACCGTCCTCATGAAAGGTCGATTCGAATTCCTGCATCAGCTCTTTCTGACGCTTCGTCAGGCGCACGGGCGTTTCCACGACGACGCGGCACAGCAAATCGCCGACATGATTGCTCCGCACCGACTTCACACCTTTGCCGCGCAGTTTGAACAGCTTGCCGGTCTGCGTCTCGGACGGGACCTTGATGATCGCTTCGCCATCGAGCGTCGGAATCACGACATCGCCACCGAGCGCCGCTTGCGAGAAGCGGATCGGCACTTCGCAGTAGAGATCGTTCTCGCGCCGCTCGAAAATCTTGTGCTCGCGAACATTGACCTCGACGTATAGATCGCCGGCCGGCACACCATTGGCACCCGCCTCGCCTTCGCCGGTCAGGCGAATCCGGTCACCCGTATCGACGCCAGCAGGAATCTTGACCGACAGCGTCTTGTTTTTTTGCACGAGACCATGGCCGCGACAAGTCTTGCACGGGTTCTCGATCTTCTTGCCGGCGCCATTGCAATGCGGGCACGTTTGCTCGACATGGAAAATGCCCCGCGCCATCGCCACGCGACCCCGACCGCGACAGGTCTGACAGGCACTGGACTTGCCGTCCTCAGATCCCGAGCCCTTGCACGGTTCACACGCCACCGCGGTGGGAATCTCGAATTCTTTCTGGACGCCAAATACGGCCTCTTCCAGATCGAGCTCCATCACATAGCGCAGGTCTTGACCACGCTGCGCGCGCCGACGACCACCACCGAAAATATCGCCAAAGATGTCACCGAAAATATCACCGACATCGTTGAATCCCGGTCCACCACGTCCACCCATGCCCGCCTCGAACGCGGCATGGCCATGGCGGTCGTATGCGGCGCGCTTGTCGCCATCGGACAGCACTTCGTAGGCTTCCTTGACCTCTTTGAACTTGGCCTCGGCTTCCTTGTCGCCATCATTGCGATCCGGGTGGAACTTCATCGCCAAACGGCGGTACGACTTCTTGATGTCGTCCTCGGAGGCGTTCTTCTCAACACCCAGTACTTCGTAATAATCGCGCTTGCTCATGGTGCCAGACTACCTTGCAAATCGGTGGCTTTGGAAACAACGAACCCGGAACGCCTGCGCGTCCCGGGTTGTTGAGTGTCGATGGTGTCGACTTACTTGTCGTTCTTGACCTCGGTGAACTCGGCGTCGACCACGTCGTCGCCTTTGCCGCCGGCCGCACCTGCACCCGGATTGAAGCCTGGACCCGGGCCACCCGACTGCGCACCGGCCGATGCCGCTGCCGCAAGCGATTGTGCAGCTTGCTCCAGCGCCGCGATCTTCGATTCGATCTTGGCCTTGTCGTCGCCCTTCATGACGCCTTCCAAGTCCTTGACTGCATCTTCGATCGGGCCAACCTGCTCGCCCGGCACCTTGCCGCCATGCTCCTTCAGCATCGAGCGAACCTGATGCACCAGGCCGTCGGCCTTGTTCTTGGTCTCCGCCAGTTCCTTGAACTTCTGGTCTTCGTCGCGGGCCGCTTCGGCTTCGCGAACCATCCGCTGGATTTCGTCATCCGACAAGCCCGAACCCGCCTTGATTTCGATGCGCTGTTCCTTGCCCGTCTTCTTGTCTTTGGCGGACACGTGCAGGATACCGTTCGCATCGATGTCGAACGTGACTTCGATCTGTGGCATACCGCGCGGGGCGGCGTCGATGCCCGCGAGGTCGAACTTGGCCAGCGACTTGTTGAAGCGGGCCTGATCGCGCTCACCCTGCAGCACATGCACGGTCACCGCCTGCTGGTTGTCGTCGGCGGTCGAGAACACCTGCGACGCCTTGGTCGGGATCGTCGTGTTCTTCTCGATCAAACGCGTAAACACGCCACCCATCGTTTCGATACCGAGCGACAGTGGGGTCACATCGAGCAGCAGCACGTCTTTGACCGCACCGGTCAGCACGCCGGCCTGAATCGCTGCACCAATAGCCACCGCTTCGTCCGGGTTGACGTCCTTGCGCGGCTCTTTGCCAAAGAATTCAGCGACCGCCTGCACCACCTTGGGCATGCGGGTCATACCGCCGACCAGGATCACTTCATGGATGTCGGACGGCTTCAGCTTGGCGTCGTTCAACGCGATGCGGCACGGCTCGATCGTCTTCTTGATCAAGTCTTCCACCAGCGCTTCGAGCTTGGCGCGCGTCAGGCGCATTTCGAGATGCACCGGGTTGCCGTCGACTTGCGTAATGAACGGTTCGTTGATGTCGGTCTGCGCGCGCGAGCTCAGCTCGATCTTGGCGCGCTCGGCAGCCGACTTGATGCGCTGAAGTGCGATCGCGTTCTTCCGCAGATCCACGCCATGCTGCTTCTCGAACTCGTCGAGCACATAGTCGATGATGCGCTTGTCGAAGTCCTCACCACCGAGGAACGTGTCGCCGTTCGTCGCCAACACTTCGAACTGCTTCTCGCCATCGATCTCTGCGATTTCGATGATCGACACGTCAAACGTACCGCCGCCGAGGTCGTACACCGCGATCTTGCGATCCTTGCCGCCCGACTTGTCGAGGCCGTAAGCAAGCGCTGCGGCCGTTGGTTCGTTGATGATGCGCTTGACTTCGAGACCGGCAATGCGGCCCGCGTCCTTGGTCGCCTGGCGCTGGCTGTCGTTGAAGTACGCTGGCACCGTGATCACGGCCTCGGTGACCGGCTCGCCCAGGAAGTCCTCGGCGGTCTTCTTCATCTTCATCAGCACCTTGGCCGAGATTTCCGGCGGCGCCATGCGCTTGCCGTCGCTCGTCGACACCCAGGCGTCGCCGTTTTCATGGGCGATGATGCCGTAGGGCACCAAGTCGATGTCCTTCTTCACCTCAGCGTCGGTGAATTTGCGGCCGATCAGGCGCTTCACCGCATAGAACGTGTTCTTCGGATTGGTCACCGCCTGGCGTTTGGCCGAGGCACCGACAATGACTTCACCGTCTTTGGTGAAACCGATGATGGAAGGCGTCGTGCGGTCACCTTCCGAGTTTTCGATCACCCGCACCTGACCGCCGTCGATAATGGCGACGCAGGAGTTGGTGGTGCCCAAATCGATACCGATGATCTTGCCCATGGGAAATCCCCTTCAAATATTTTGGCCGTTTGGCCGACTGGTACGGAGTTATGGTTTCGTGAAATGCTTTTCAAGGCGCCGAACAAACTTTTGTTCAGGCATCTTCAGGCGGTGGGAGTGGTTCGGCCACCGTCACCATGGCCGGACGCAGCAAGCGCCCGTTCAGGGTGTAGCCCTTCTGCATCACATTCACCACCGTCCCCGCCTCGTGCTGACTGGTCGGCAGCATGGCCATGGCCTGGTGCAATTCAGCGTTGAACGCCTCGCCAACCGGATTGATGGTCTGCATGCCGTTGTTCTCAACAGCTTTTTGCAGCACTTTCAGCGTCAGCTCCATGCCCGGGCGCAGCTTGCTCGGGTCGGCGCTGGCTTGGGCCAGACCGGCTTCCAGGCTGTCCAGCACCGGCAGGATGTCGCCAAGCAGGCGCTCACCGGCAAACTTGCGGGCCTGCTCGGCCTCGCGGGCCGCACGCTTGCGCTGGTTGTCCATCTCGGCCAAAAGCCGAATCTGGTCTTCCTTGGCGGTCTGCAATTGATTGCGAAGCTGGTCCAGCTCCGACTCGGCGCCGTTCGGGTCGCCGTCGAATGCCTGGCCCTCGGGGGCGGTCTGCGTCATGGGAGTCTCCAAAAGTTCCAAACCCGGCGCAGATTGGGGCGGTGACTACGGAATCAAGGGCTTGTGAGGATCTTGAAGCGATTTTCTGCCACAAAAGCTGCCGCCGACGAGCCGGAACATCGCCCCGCCCCGCACGGGCCGGTCGCGACACCCGATGTCACGCGCGCCGAATGGAAGCGCGGACGCAGAAGACCAGCACGATCGTTGAAAACAGCGCCCAAATGACCGCCCAGGACCAGGCCGGCAACCACGTCAGGTTCGCCATCGATTGTGCATCGGTCGCGACACTGGCGTCTCCTGAAAGTTGCCAGACGGTCCATAGGCTCGAATAGCCGTCCAGAACCAATTGCAAGGCGAGCAGATCAAACAGCCATTGCTGCCACCGTTCAGAGAGCCGCCACGCGGCGCCCAGCAAGCCGGCGCTCAGCACCCCTGCAGCGAGCCAACCAAACGCGTTGCGCAGAAACAGAACCGCCAGCAAGGCCAGGATCAGGCCCATCGCGGCGAGCAACCAGCGCGCGCGAACGCCGCGCGCATTGATCAGGAGCAAGACGCCGCCGAACACCGCGCTGCCAACATAGCCGGCGCTGGCTATCAGCATCCGCACTCCGCCGGATGACTGGGCGACCCCCGACAGATCGGACGACACCTGAAACCGCAGGAAGGTGCCGCCGGTTGCAATCGCCGTCATGCCATGGCTGAGTTCATGCACAAACGTGCCAAAGACCCGAAATGGGTAAACCAGCCATCCAAGCCAGGGTACTTGCCACAGCCCGATCAGTAGGAGACTCAGCGCCGCCAGACCCAGCCAACGTTGCCATTGGGGCGATGGCGTGGCTGTCACTGGAGTGCGCCGGCGCGTTGGCGTCGCCGCGGCTTTGCGTTGCCTGCGTTGGCTTTGCCTGACTTCCGCTTGCCGGACTTTGCCTGCTGCAACCGCGCTTTGGCTTGCACCTGTTCCTGCGCCGCTTCGGCATCGCGCGCCGCCGATCTTCGCTTGGCAGCAGCTTGGCTCCGTTTTTGGCGCGCTTCCAGATACTCGATGATACAACCCGCGACATCGACGCCCGTGGCTTTCTCGATTCCCTCCAGACCCGGCGACGAATTGACTTCGAGCACCAATGGGCCGCGTCTGGAGCGCAACAAATCCACACCGGCAACGCCCAATCCCATCACCGCCGCCGCCCGAATGGCGGCTTCATGCTCGGCAACGGTCAGCGTGGTCGACTCGGCATAGCCGCCGCGATGGAGATTGGACCGGAACTCACCGGCCTTTGCCTGCCGACGCATGGCCGCAACGACTTTCCCACCCACCACGAAACAGCGCACATCGGCGCCTTTGGCTTCGCCAATGAACTCTTGCACAATGAAATTTGCATAAAGACCGCGAAAGGCTTCGATGACACTCCGCGAAGCGCTCATTTTCTCTGCCAGCACGACCCCCTGCCCTTGCGAGCCCTCGACGAGCTTGATCACATGCGGCGGTTTGCCCAGCATCGACATCAAATCGCTCGTGTCGTCCGGATTGTCACCAAATACGGTTTTCGGCAAACCGATCTGCTGTTCGGCCAGCAATTGCAGACACTTCAGCTTGTCGCGCGCTTTCAGTACCGATTCCGAACGATTGGGTGTAAACACCTTCATCATTTCAAACTGTCTGAGCACGGCCGAACCATAGCGCGTGACCGACGCACCGATACGCGGAATGACCGCATCAAAATGCGGCAGATCCTTGCCCTTGTAGTGAATCGCGAACTTGCCAGGCTCAATACACAGGTAACAACGCAAAGGGTCGAGCACACGCACACGGTGGCCGCGCGCGCGCGCGGCCTCCACCAAACGTTGCGTCGAATAGAGCTTGCTGTTCCGGGACAAAATCGCGATCTTCATGCCATTGCTTCCGGATCAAAGTTGCCGAGAGTGTAGGACAGCGCCGGGTCCACCATGATTCGCGGGACCAATGCCGTCCGGCCCAATAACATCGGAAACAGCATCTCACGTCGATTAGTCAAATTGATTTCAATCTCGTACGTTTGGCCGGCAATACAGATCGGCGTCTTGATGAACGGCCGCAACGTCCGATTGCCGCCCGAGTCGGTCACCTCGCGCTTGTCGAGAATCGGCGCTGCAAACCAAGTCCGCGTGCGGTCACGCTTGGCTACTGGGTCGATCGCAAAGCGCACCCACAGCACACCGGCCTCGACATACTCCTCCGACTGCTCCACATGCAGCGAGGAGGAACGCGCACCGGTGTCGAGCTTGGCGCGTATTTGTTCCAGTTCCAATGCTGGCAATCCCACCCATTCGCGCCAGCCCAGTATGATCTTGTCGTCCGCCATCGATTTGCCTCCGTGCCAAGCGATCTTAGCGAAGCGGGGCCGGCGGCGTCTCGTCGGTCGATGCGTGAATTCAGTGCGCGGGCCGGAGCGGTCAGTCGTCGGCTTCAAAATCGGTGGCAAACAGCACCGTCGACACACAACGAGTCGCATGGGGGACGCCCTCCTCACGATCGATGTGGCTGAGTACCAAGTCGCCATGAGTGTTCTGGCTCAGTGTCGCCGCAAGCGGCGACGACAGCGACAGCGGGATCCGATTCGACACACTGCTGTCGCACTGCGAATCCAGGCATTGCAGAAAGCCCGCTTCGTTGCCGCGGATATGGCCGATGATTGGGCGATTTTCAGAATCGAGCACCAAGCCCGCGTACCAGTCGTTCGTGTCGCTTGGCAATGGTCGCAACGGATGGGACGAGAAGCAGAGGCGATCCCCGCAATCCAGCAACACCGGATCATCGCGTCGGGGGATCAGTACCAACGGACGACCGTCGGGCCGCAGCGCGAGTGCGAGATGATCCAGATCGGGCGTCGGCGGACCCAAGGCAAACATGCGGTGCATAGGCGTCACGCATTCGGCCGTCTGGCAGTAACTCATGCGAACGCCAATGACCGGGTTGGCAGTCAATGCCACATCGAGGCTCGCCACCTGAATCCCGCCGTCGTTCGCCCGGGCGAGGTGCACGTCACGAATCTGGTGCATTGCGTGATCAAACTGGTTGAAGATGATACGCGTCGCCGACGCCGAGCAATCCGCGTTCTGGCAATGCAGCAGCCGAAGATGCCCTTGTTCCGTCGGCGCATCGATGTACGCCACTGCCCAGTCATTTGCACCGAAGCGAACCACATTGCTGTGCAGGACGACGCCCTGCGTATTGGGCAGCGCGATGATTTGCCTAGTCGTGCACGATACGTCGTTGCACCGATAGAGCACCAGACCGGTCGGATGTGCTGCGACGATGCTTGGCTGCGCCGTGACTGGGTCGGCAAAGGCAGCTGGTGCTGAGGCGCCAAGCGCTGCGATATCGAGCGCGTCCAGATTCTGAACGTCGCACTCAGCGTCGGCGCAAGAAAGCACTGAATGCTGCGGGTTTAGGTTCAAATCGTTCGTCATCACAAATGCTGGCGCCCCTTGATCGGGCCACCAGGTACCGAGTTTGCGGGTCCCTTCAACCGGTCCTTCGAGTTGAATGTCGCTGAGCTGACACGTGGCGCCGGCCGCGCAGGTCATGCCGATGGCGAACGCCGCAACGGCCAGACACATAGTCCTTGCATGCATGAACATCTTCCTTGATTGGTGAGTCGGACCCATGGCCCGAAGGTGCGTGCGATCCATCGCGCGCATGCTCGCAACCTGCCCTCCTGGCGTTGCGATCGTGGAAGGCTATTCGGACTGTGGTGTCGGCGCCAGGGTGTGCGCCAAGAAGCGCGCACATCGTTTGATGATGATTCGCTGCAGGGGGACCTGTTGGTCAAGAGACTGCGATTGCGGCCCGCATTGCGTGGCCGAGCGATGGCGCTGGATCGATGCGATTCGGGCGCGCATTGAATGCAGGCGCGCCGCTAGATTTCCCTGGGCGCCGGCCTGAACCGGAGCGACGGCAAGTCAATTATCGAGGATCGCCGATCGGCGTCATTCGCGCCTCGCGATGGCGGACCCGATTGTCGTCATCCTGGCGCAGCCGGAATCCAGGGCAATCTTGCGCCAAACGATAATCTGGAGTGCCGTGTGCCATCGTTGCGAGCGTGTCGCGAGATTGCCCTGAATCCCGGAATCCGCTACGCGGCTTCCAGCATGACGACCATAGTGGCGCCAACATTCGAACGCTTCAGTCGTTCGGGCGGGCTGATCGCGGCGTTTTCACAAAGTCTGGACGGCTGGGGTCCAGGTAAATTGGACTTGCTGATCCGCCTCAGGACCATAAGCGCGCACAGAAGCAAGCGCCTCAGCGCCGGAAACGTTCCAGCAATCCGTCCAACTCATCAAGGCTGTGATACGCAATCACGATCTTGCCGCCTTTCGCCGAATGCTGAATATTGACGCGCGTCGCGAAGCGTTCGGACAGCTCGGTCTCCAACTGCGTGACGTTCGGATCGGCCTTGGCCTTGCTCTTGCCATTACCAGCCGGCTTGGCGCCATTCTGTTGCTGCTCGGCACGGACTTTTTCTTCTAGTTCGCGCACCGACCAACCACTGTCAGCCGCCATCAACGCGAGCGCCACGGCGCGTGCCGTCGGCAACGTAATCAGGGTCCGGGCGTGCCCCATCTCCAGACGCCGCTTTTCCAGCAGACTCCGAACCGTTTCAGGCAGTTCGAGCAGGCGAAGCAGATTGCTGACGGCGGCACGTGATCGGCCAACCGCTTCAGCCGCTTGCTGGTGCGTCAGCGCGAATTCGTCGATCAGGCGCTTCAGTGCGTTGGCCTCTTCCAGCGGATTCAAATCCTCGCGCTGAATGTTTTCAATCAAAGCCATCGCAATCGCGGCTTGATCCGGCACAGCACGCAACACAACGGGTACGCGTTCCAGTCCGGCTAGCTGCGCTGCGCGCCAGCGGCGCTCACCGGCAATGATTTCGTAGCGGTTCTTTGCGATCGGGCGCACCACGATCGGCTGGATCATGCCCTGGGCTCTGATCGAGTCGGCAAGCTCAGCCAGTCGCTCTGGGTCCATGCCCGTACGCGGCTGATACTTGCCCGGCTGCATCGCCGAGATTTCGAGTTCGGTCAATGTGTCTTCAGGAGAGGGGCCAGGATCGCCCGACGGGCCAGAATCCATGCCGAGAAGAACATCGAGACCACGGCCCAGACCGGGGCGTTTTTTTGCGACAGACATGCAGGTTCCTCAGGGCGTGACCGGGCTTTCCGGTGCCTTGGTGCGTTCACGACGGATGACTTCACCCGCCAGCCCCAGATACGCGATCGCCCCTCTCGATTCGCGGTCATATTGTGAAATCGGCAGGCCGTGCGACGGTGCTTCCGCCAGACGCACATTGCGCGGCACTACCGTCCGGTAGACCTTCTCACCGAAATGTTTGGTCAGCTGATTGGAGACGTCGTTACCGAGGTTGTTGCGCACGTCGTACATGGTGCGCAGAATGCCCTCAAGTTCAAGCTCCGGATTGATGCGTGTCTTGACTGCCTTGATCGTGTTCATCAGCGCCGTCAGGCCCTCAAGCGCGAAGTATTCGCACTGCATTGGAACCAGGACGCCCTGCGCCGCGGTCAGCGCGTTCAGCGTCAACAGGCTCAGCGACGGCGGGCAGTCGATGATCACATAGTGATAGCGCGCCACAATCGGCGCGAGTATTTGGCGAAGCCGCGTTTCGCGTGCGATTTCGTCCATCAGCTTGACTTCGGCAGCCGTGAGATCGCCATTTCCCGGGATCAGATCAAAGCCACCTTGCGTCGGGACAATGCATTCCTCGACCGTCGCCTCTTCGAGCAGGGCCTCGCAGCCATTCGGCTTTGCCTGCGACTTATCGACGCCCGACGCCATCGTGGCATTGCCCTGGGGGTCCAGGTCGATCAGCAGCACTTTACGCTGCGCGTCCGCCAGCGCGGCCGCCAGGTTCACCGCCGTGGTCGTCTTGCCGACGCCGCCTTTCTGATTGGCAATGGCGATGATCCGGGTCATGAAAAAGCACTTCAGGGATAAAAACGGGCGGGCATGTTAACACTTCGCTGCACCGCACGACCACGCCCAGGCGCAAAACAAGCGCGACGTGATAGCAGCTAAGCCATTGATTGTTGGGTCAGGATCGTCAATCGATCCGAAAGCGGACCCGCGCCGAGCGATCTGGACCGAAATCAGGACTGCGGTTTGGCAAACAAAAACCGCAGCGGGTCGGCCAATCGGCTCGCCCACGCCTGCTCGCTGTGGTCAGCGCCCGGGTAGACCCGGGTTTGCCAATCGGCGTCGGTGTAGCCCTTGGCTTTCAGAATCTGATCCGCGCGCTGCTGGAGTTCAGGGTAATGCTGATCAAGTGTCTCGGTGCCGTGGTCGAACCAGAACCGATGCGTGCCTGGTTCGGGCAAACCGGCCTCGAACTCCGCCAGCAGCGCGTCATCCAACGTGTTGTCACCGTCCGGAAACCCACCGGGCCAGTGCGTCGACAAGCAAGCCGCCGCGCCAAATACCGTCGGGTAGCGTTCCAACGCATACCAAGAAATCAATCCGCCCATGCTGGAACCCATGATCGCGGTGTCGGACATGAGCGGCGAGACCCTGAAGTCGCGATCAATAACCGGTTTCAATTCTTCGACCAACCATTGCAGGTAGCGGTCCGAGCGCACGTCGCCACGATATAACGGGTCCAGAAGGGTGCGTCGCTGTGCCAGCTGGGCCGCCTTGTCGGCGTCGCTCAGTCGCGCGAACGCCCGCTGCGGCTGGTATTCCGCGTGGCGATCGGCACTGCGGTTGTGGATCCCGACGACGATGAAGGGTTGCACGTCACCTGCCTGTTGCAATGCGCCGGCGATCTCATCAACCATCCATTCCTGATGGTTCCAGGTCTCGGCGGCATCAAACAGCATCTGCCCATCGTGCATGTAGAGCACGTCATACGGCGCGTTGGCAGGGTAGCCCGCAGGCAGCCAGACATCGACCGGGCGCGGGTCGATCGCATGGAACGTCAGGCCGTCGAGTCTCTTGATCGAACCGATGCTCACGTTCGGCACGCCGGGCATCCGTTCGGGTGTTGGCCAGTTCATGTACACGAACCCGCCAACACCCAGTCCGACTAGCACCGCCAGTACCGCCAACACCCGCAGCAGTCGTCGCATGACCCCTACTCCATTCAGGCTTCCGGTCGCATGTATGGGAACAACAACACGTCGCGAATCGAACCAACGCCCGCGAGCAGCATGACTAATCGATCAATGCCGACACCCAGGCCACCCGTTGGCGGCATGCCGTATTCCAGCGCGCGTATGTAGTCGGCGTCGAAGTGCATCGCCTCGTCGTCGCCGCTGTCCTTCTGCGCGACTTGGGCGCGGAAGCGCTCGGCCTGGTCTTCCGGGTCGTTCAACTCGGAGAAGCCATTGGCAAGTTCTTTGCAACCAATGAACAGCTCGAAGCGATCGGTGAGCTGTGGATCCTGATCGTTCGCACGCGCGAGCGGCGAGACTTCGACCGGGTGATCAGTGATGAATGTTGGTTGGATCAGCTTGGATTCGACCGTTTTCTCGAAGATTTCGAGCAGCAGCTTGCCCCAGCCGTAATTCGGCTTGACCTGAATCTTCAGGCGTTGGCAATGTGCGGCCATGCGCTCGCGATCGCGCAAGTCTTCGCGCTTGATGTCAGGATTGTGCTCCAGCACGGCGTCTTCCATCGGCCAGCGGCGGAACGGCTTGGCGAGGTCGATCGCCATCCCATCCCAATTGAACACGGGGTTCTCGGATACCGCCTTGGCCGCGCTTTGGATCATGGCTTCGGTCAGGTCCATGACCTCGTTGTAGGTCGCATAGGCTTGGTACAACTCGAGCATCGTGAATTCCGGATTATGCCGGGTACTGACGCCTTCGTTCCGGAAGTTGCGATTGATCTCGTAGACGCGATCAAAGCCGCCCACGGTAAGGCGCTTCAGGTACAACTCCGGCGCAACGCGCAGATACATCTGCAGGTCGAGCGCGTTGTGATGCGTGACGAACGGCCGCGCGGTGGCACCACCCGGAATCGGATGCATCATCGGCGTTTCGACTTCCATGAAGCGTTCAGCGTCCAGGAAACTGCGCAAATGCGTGACGACCTTCGAGCGCAGCTGGAACACCTGCCGCGACTCTGAGTTGACGATCAGATCGACATAGCGCTGGCGATAGCGTTGTTCGACGTCTTCTAAGCCATGAAACTTGTCCGGCAGCGGACGCAACGACTTGGTCAGCAAGCGCAGGCTTTTGGCTTTGACTGACAATTCGCCAGTCTTCGTGCGCATCACGACGCCCTGGACCCCCAGAATGTCGCCAATGTCCCAAGACTTGAACGCCTCGAACGACGCGCCCAGCTCGGCGGCACTCAAGAACAGCTGAATGCGCCCGGTCATGTCCTGCAATTGCACAAACCCAATCTTGCCTTGCACACGCTTCAGCAGCATGCGACCCGCAACGGACACATCGCGATTCACCGCAAGCAATGCTTCCGCGGTGAACTGTTCCTTGTCGGCGTACTCGGCCTGCAAGTCACCGGCAAACGTGTCCGTCTTGAAGTCGTTCGGAAACGCGATGCCCAGCTCCCGGATCGCGCCCAATTTGGCACGACGTTCGGCGATCAGATGGTTCTCATCTTGGATGACTTCGGTCGGCGCGGGGGAATTGGACTCGCTCATGGGCTGGCTCTTTACGTAGTCAATAGCTTCGGGACAAACACGGCAAATCAGTTCGCATCAGCGCGTTTCGCGCCCGCTTCCAACCCGGCCTTCAAACTGGCTTCGATGAATTCATCGATATCGCCGTCCAACACTTTCTGGGTGTCGGTGCGCTCCACGCCAGTGCGCAGATCTTTGATGCGACTCTGATCGAGCACATACGAACGGATCTGACTGCCCCAGCCGATATCGGACTTCGACGCCTCGATCGCATTCTTCTCGGCGTTGCGCTTCTGGATCTCGATTTCGTACAGCTTTGCTTTCAGCATCTTCATCGCGCGATCGCGGTTCGCATGCTGCGACCGCTCGGTTTGGCACGCCACCACGACACCGCTCGGCACATGCGTGATACGCACGGCGGATTCGGTCTTATTGACGTGCTGACCACCGGCACCGGACGAGCGATACACATCGGTCTTCAGGTCGGCCGGGTTGATTTCGATGTCGATATCGTCATCGACTTCGGGCGACACGAACACCGACGAGAACGACGTATGTCGGCGATTATCGGAATCGAACGGCGACTTGCGCACCAGACGATGCACGCCGGTTTCGGTCTTCAACCAGCCGAACGCGTAGTCGCCTTCGATCCGGATTGTCGCACCCTTGATGCCCGCGACTTCGCCATCGGAGGCTTCGACGACTTCCGACTTCCAGCCCCGCGCTTCGGCAAACCGCAGATACATGCGGGTCAGCATTTCCGTCCAATCCTGAGCCTCGGTACCACCAGCACCCGCCTGCAATTCGACGAAGCAGCTGTGCGAATCCATCTTGCCCGAGAACATACGCTGGAACTCAAGCTTTTCGATGCGTGCCGCAAAGCCTTCGACATCGGCCTGAACGGCACCAATCGTGCCTTCATCGCCTTCGGCCACGGCCATGTCGAGCAGCTCTTTCGCTTCGACGAGGCCGGCGCCAACGCCCTGCAGCTCGTTGACGATTTTCTCGAGCATGGCGCGTTCACGCCCCAAGTCCTGGGCCCGCTGGGGATTGTCCCAGACTGTCGGGAGCTCCAACTCTCGACTTACTTCCTCCAGCCGCTCGCGCTTGCTGTCGAAGTCAAAGATACCCCCTGAGCGACGCCGTGCGCTCGGTCAGGTCCGCAATGCGGCTGACGATTGGATTGATTTCAATCATGGTTCGGGCCAATTCCGAAAAGTAAAGACCGGAAGTGTAACCAAGCGGGCTGGAATCGCCAAATAAAACAAGCGCTTCCGGGGAAGCGTCAGCCGATCGCCAGCCAAGACTCGGGCAAGACCGATTAAGCCGACGTTGCCGCGACCAACCGCAGCCGGGATCAATACGGCATGGCCGGATCCCCAAGAAGCGTCGACACGACCAGCACATCCACGGCATTGATGCCGTCCGCCTGGAGGTCCTGCTTGGCTGATTTCAGCACATCGCCGATTCGTGCCCCGGGTTGCAATCGCTCGCTGATCCGGAGCCCGAGCTCGTGGCCGCTACCAATTTCAATGAGCGCCGTCGCGCCAATCACCGCCGCTGCGCCCGCGGTATTGTTCAGCCACGCGTGAGCCATACCGTTTGCCTGTGGCGACACAAAAAACGTGTTCCAACACCCAAGTTGATTGACCACGATCGGCTGATTGATGTTAGTCAGGGCGCCGCTATTGAGATCGCTGGCGGTCAACATCGGCGAATAGCTCCAGCGATCGGGCGAGCTGTGACCAAAGTACTCGACATAACGTGCGCCAGCATTGATCGTATCCACCAGCAAGGCCTTAGCAGCAGGCATGCCACTCACGTCAGGGTAGATGCTCAGCTTGGAGCCGGGGCCGACATAGGCAAGCTGATGCGCGTCCACCAGGGTGTCAAAGTCCACACCATCGGCGCTCAGGTCAGCGCCAAAGACGAGCGTGCTGGCATGGTTCGATTGGTACGCCAAGATTTTGTTGATCTGCGTGTTGAGTTCAGCCACTGTTCGAACCGGCAAGCGACCGATCGCAAGTTCCGGCACCAAGTCCCCATCGATGTCGGCGAACGCATTGTCACTGGCCGCGAATCGGACAAACGCATCGCCGGCCCGATAGATCGTGGGCATGTGCGAGATCGCACCCAAATGCAAGTCATCGAAATAATCGTAAGTATCGCCCCCAACCAAGAGCACATAGCGCGTGCCCAGGTTCGCATACGCAAACGCCACGTAGTCATCGATCGCCTGCGGATCGACACGGCCGCCTGCGTATTGCTGATACACCGCGTCCACATCGACCAGCTTGGTGCTGAGTCCGTCCGATTGTCGGGCGGCAAGCAGGCCACTCAATGCCGACCGAAACTGTGGGTGCGCGATCACCAGATATTCGGCTGGCCCCGCGCTCAACATCGTGGTATCCGCTATGGCCGCAACCTCTGGATGCTTCAATCCGCTGGCGTCAGCCACTTCAAAACGGTGCCCCGCCGAAACCGGCGCGGTAAACCTGAGCGCGCCCGACTGCTCGACCGCCGCGATCTCGAACCAGTCCTCGCCAGCACCTTGATAAATTCTGGCAGTGGCTGGCTGCAGGCCGGTGATTGTCAGGGTCTGACAGGCCTCCGGGACGCACAAGGGCACCGGATCCTCAAATGCATCGCTCATCAGATAGCCTTGCGGCAGCGCGACGGGCTGCCCGGCGCCGGTCTCCGACACGAATGACAGCTGACCATCGGTTGCTTGCAACGTGCGGTAATAGTCAACCTGGATATCCTCCAGATAGACCATGTCGTAGACCTGCCCCACATCCCCAGGCACGCGCACGCTCAACGTATTGTTGGCCTGCAGACTACCTGCCGGCAGGCTGAAGCGCATGGTCTGCGCCTGCAGGCCATCAAACTGCGTTTCGCCCAACAACTGTCCGTTCAACAGGACCTCGACGTGATGATCGAGGCCCCCCAGCGGGAAGTCGTTGCCACCGTACAGACTCACTTCGATCGACGCCGGCGCCGCGACGTCCACGGACGCGAGCGAAAACTGGTGCTGCGTCGTGGCTGGTGATCCGTTCATCGCCAGCGTTCTGGACCATGCCCACGGGTCGTTCAGCGGCGCACTGTAGACATACAGCTGGTTGTCCTCCACCGTCACCTGCTGGCGAACCTGAGCCGGACCATCGGTCGGGGTATCGTTCGTTCGAGCCGGCCGAACGCGCAATGCATGGTCCGGGTCGACGCTCAACCGATACGGAAGCCGGCGACTGTACAGACTCTCGTAGGCCGCACCAGTCTGACTCGGACGGTGCAGACTGTGCCCAACGAACTCAATCTCATCGCCAGCATTGAAGATCGTGTCTGCAGATCTCACGTTCACGGCCACCTGGCGCCCTTCCAGACTCAGTGCCAGATCGGCCAATGGCACGTCGGCAAAGCCAGTTGCGCCAGCTGTCATCAATGCTTCGTAACTCACATTCTGAATCCCATCGTCTGCCACGAGCAGGTTGACGGCTGGCCGCGCCACACCCGTGCCGGCACTGACACTGGCCGGGCTGCGACCGATCTGGTTCTGTTCCTGGCGAACGGCAGGCCAGTCGATGGGCACGGCCTCACCATTGGATGCCGCTCGGCCATAGTGCTGACCAACCTGAAACGGCCCCAACGTATCAGCCGAACCATCGATGTTCAGGATGCGCAGATAGAACTGATTGCCGCTGTAGGGCGCCCGCAACTGCAGGGTATCCGGCATCGTGCGATCGGCTCCTGCCGCTGCGCGCTCAAATACCTCTTGTTCTCGCCGTGTACTGCTGAGTTCGAATGCTGCTACCGACACCTGCACATCGGTCGTCACGCGCACCGTGAGCACGCCCTGTTGGTCGCGTTCGGAAGTGAGCGCACTCAAGGTTACGGGCACGGTGGCGTCGGTATTTGCAGTCGGAACCAAACACCAACTGTTCAGCGTGCCCGCCGTGCCCGCGGCCTGATCATTGATGGTGAGTTGATAGGTCGCCGTTCCGGCAACCAAGACGGATGACAGAGCGCCCTCGGCACGGAACTGCCCCGCCAATGTTGGCGTGTTGGCGTCGATACAACGCGTTTCGGCAGTAAAGTCCGCGTCATCATCGAACGTCGCCGCAATATTGTCGCCGCTGCCGGTGCAGAAGCTCGTGCTCGGCACACCGGGACGGGAGAACAAGGTCACCGACACCGGTGCGCCCGCACCACTGGTGCGCGTCAATGTGGCGCTGAGATCGCCCACATTCGCGTGCGTCACCGTCATCTGCAGATCGAGGTCGATCCAACCGGTCTGCGTCGCGCTGATGTTACTCAGAGTGATGCTGGAGGTCGCGCCCCCCACGTTGTTGTCCGGAATCGCGGCCGCCGGACTGGCACAGAAACCACCAGCGGCGCGCAAACTCGTCTTGAACAAACTCCGACCATGCGTAAAGGCAAACAGTTGGCCCGTGGCAGGCGCCTTTGCCGCAGCGAGCCCAGTGCCAATCGTCCGCGCATGCATCTGCAACCATTCCACTGGCGTGTTCGCGAAGCCTGCGTTTTCGCGCATCCAGTTCAGACCCGCATCGATACTGACAAACACGCCGAGGTCAGTGCCAACATACAGTCGCTGCCCGACGCCATACGCCGCATCCGTGACCAGCGAGTGTGCCGGGACATCGGGCAGTCGCGCGGTGGTGCCGGCCTGATTGTCGATCGCAGTCCAGGTTTGGCCGCCGTCGGTGGATTTCAGGACATGGCTGAAACCAAAATCCGAAACGGTCGCGAACACCACGCGGCTGTTCTGCGCCGTGGACGTTGCCTGAGTCGCGTCGAACGCAATCGAGGAGATCGTTGCGCAATTGGTGCCGAGCGGCGTCGTGCACACCGGCGTCGTCGCATTGGTTGACGAGGTGGCGTTGGTGATCCGGCAGAGCCGCCCCAGATCGGAGCCCATCACCATCAGATTGCTGTCCCCCGGCGCCACTGCGTAGGCCGAGTAATTGTCGTTGAAGGCACTCGCACCACAGGTCCGCGTGGCCAGCGCGCTCGACGCCTGCGTCCAAGTCCCGGCGGAATTCGCGGAACGCCAAATGCTTCGACCGGAGGTGAACAGGCGCGTATTCAGGTTTGGATCGAGCAGGAACGGATTGATGAACAGGCCACCCACATCGGTGATGCCGCTGATCGCGCTTGCCCAATTGACGCCCCCGTCAGTGGACTTGTCGATGCTGATGCCAGTCGTTTCGGAATACAGAATGTTCGTGTTGGTCGGGTCCACCGCCACATAGCCGCCGTCACCGCCGTTGACCTCGTTCCACTGATTCGCGCTCATCGTCGATTCCGCGCGCAGGTTCGTGCCGTTGTCCTGAGCGCCACCGAAATAGGTCTGGCCGTTCGGGAACACGGTGCCATGATAGAACTGGGTTACCTGATAGCCGTTATTGAGATTGCCCCACGCAATGGCAGGCCGATTGGCCTGGCCGCAGATGGAATTCGTCGCCTGGCTATTGGTGGACGACGTTCCAACCGCAACTGTCGCATCCAGCGTTCGGTGTACGCCGCCGTCGTTGGTCACGAACAGCGTCTTGACCGTGCTGCCGTCGTAATTGGGCGGAAACCAGATGCCGTGTTGATCCGCATGGGCGTAGTTGGTGACTGGCACTCCGGGCATGTATTGCTGGCCCCAGTACGACGCAATTCCCCAGTTGACACCAGCGTCATCGGACCGCCACAGATCGATCCCGCCAACCCAGACCCGACTGGCATTGGCCGGATCGACCGCGATCACGTTGTCGTACCAGCCCTGACCACCATAGCTGCTGGTCGCGCCAACACCACAGATGGACGTGCAGAGGCCACAGCGGCCGATCAGCGGGTTCGTCAGCAATAGTTCGCGATTGGCGGTCGTCGCTTCGGTAAAGCCGTTCGTGTATTGCGCGGCCCAGGTCGCGCCACCATCGGTCGAGCGGTAGATCGCACGCAGCCCGTCATCAAAATGATTGTCGTTGGCGGTGCCGCCCAAATCACCACAAGCCGTCGTGCCCGATGTTGCCTGGGCACTGCACGCGATCAGCGCATACATCGTGGCGGAATTGCTGGGCGCTACAGCGAGACTCGTGCGTCCCATCCGATTCAGGACGGTTGTTCCGGCGGGGCCCAGTCGCTTGCTCCAAGTCGGCGTGACGGCATTCGCGTTCGTGCTTTGCCAAATGCCAGTCGCCGTGCCAGTCGGCGCGAAATTGCCACAGCTGACCACAACCGTGTCGTTCGGCGTGATGTCCGGCCGCACGATGATGTCGTGGCAACCGTTGGCGGCGGTTCCCGCAGTCGGATCGATGTAGCGTGTCCAGGTCGCGCCGCTGTCGGTGGTACGCCATAACCCGGTGAGCGTCGTCACATAAAACGTCGCTGCCGCATTCGGGCTTTGCGCCATGTCGATCACATAGCGGAAATTGGTATTGCTGGCCGACGGCGCGGTTGTCTGGATTTGCGTCCACGTTGTTCCGCCGTCGTTGGACTCGAAGATGCCAGCACCACGAACACCATCGACATTGAAGAAGCCTTCGCCCGTACCAACCCAAAGGTGGTTCGCATTGGTCCGGTCAATCAACATGGCCGTCACCGCGATGTTCGGATTGAAATCGCCCAACGGACTCCATGTGCTGCCACCATCGGTAGTGCGCCAGATGCCGCCCGCGACGCCGCCGACGAACATCGTATTGTTCGAGGCAAAGTTCGGGTGGAACACCAGCGTACGGGTCCGTCCGCCGACATTGCCGGGGCCGAGTGCCGTCCAGCTGTCGAGTGCGCTGTTTGGCTCTGTTCCCGACTGATCAAGATTCGGCACACCCGCCACGACTTCGTTGCGGGCACTGGAAAACCACGGCATTTGCTCGGCAAGCCGACGCGCTTCGGCGATGGCGCGATCAGTGTCGAATGATTGATCTTTGCTCCGCTGCCAGTTGAAAAACTGCTGCGCTCGCATCGGCTCGTCGTAGCGATGCAAACGCTTTTTGAACTTGGCGTTGGGCAGCGCGGTTCTGGTGCCCAATTCAGGATCGCGGGACACCGCAGTCTCAACGGCAGACCAGACCGGCGTCGCAGCCATTGCCAGCACGCAGACCAAGCAGCTTACGAACCTACGCATGACACCACTCCTGATCGCCATCAGACCGGTTTGCAATCAGGCGACGCGTCCGTTTGTCCGCGCTGATTCAGAGCCGCTATGCCGAGGCGCTGCGGTCGGTTGGGGCGCTATGAAAACACAAGCCCTACTGATCTGGGTCGGTTGCATCGATGTCCCTGTTGACGTGCCGACGTTGACGCCTTTCCACTCCAAAGTGTGGCGAAGTTGACAGCCTGTTATGCGAACTGCATCACAGTTCGACGGGATGTCCGAAACCGCCATATCGCCCGCAGGCCGCAGCGCGCAACCGCCTGAACGTCGCCCGCAGTTTTGAGCAGTCTCTGAAAAAAATCTGAGGCAATGCGGGTCTGAAAGTCCAGGATGGACTTATTCAGCCGCTCCCGGACGATATGTTCGAAGACGAGCCCGCAAACGCCGCCAGCTATGCGTGTCCACTTGGTCGCGCCAGAACAGCAACTGCCGCGCTTCACTTGGGCGCGTGGCTTCTTGAAGTTGACAGTGACAGAGCCCCGGAAACCAGGAGACCGACCGGAGCTGCCAGAGTGCGTCCGACCCGGGCAACTGCCAGAACCCGTCGGGCCGAATCAGATAGCGCCCGGCTTCGGTGCGGCCAAAGCGGCGAAATCGCCACCATTCCAGGCCGAGCACGATGATCAATACGGACAATAGCTGCCAGAGCCGCAGATCGGTCCAGATTAAGAGTGCGGCGAGCCCAAGGGTGACTGCGCCAACGCTGAACAGCGGCTGCAGGCGCGATGGCCGCAGCGTCCAGTCAAGCGGGCTGGCGGAGATCATGAATCAACGCCACGTACTCCGGTACGGTGCACGTTTCGTAGCCCAGTAGCCAACGCTGCAAATCGCGATCTTCCTCAGCGAGCAGTTGCTCGAACAAATCCAGCGCCCGGCTATCGCCTGCCGCCAGCAGCCGGTCCAAATGCCGACCCAACAGCCGCTCAAGCTCCGTGGTGCCGCGCCGGCAATGCCAGCGCATTCGTTTGGCCCGGATTTGCTCGGGGCTTAGTTCGCTCATGATTGCCAATTCAGAGCGAGCGCCGTTGAACCATCAGCTTCTTGATTTCAGCAATCGCCTTCGCCGGGTTCAGACCCTTCGGACAGGTCTTCGCGCAATTCATGATGGTGTGGCAGCGATACAGACGGAACGGATCTTCGAGGTTGTCGAGACGGTCGCCGGTGTCCTCATCACGCGAATCGATGATCCATCGGTAGGCCTGCAACAGAATGGCCGGACCAAGGTAGCGATCGCCGTTCCACCAGTAACTCGGGCAGGACGTCGAGCAGCAGGCACACAGAATGCACTCGTACAGTCCGTCGAGCTTCGCGCGGTCTTCCTTCGACTGCAGGCGCTCGCCATCCGGACGCGGCACGCTCTGCGTCCGCATCCACGGCCGAATCGACGCATACTGGGCATAAAAGTGCGTCAGATCCGGAACGAGGTCCTTAACCACCGGCATGTGCGGCAACGGGTAAATGCGCACTTCGCCTTGAATCTCGTCGATCGCCTTCGTGCACGCGAGCGTGTTGGTGCCATCGATATTCATCGCACACGAGCCGCAGATTCCTTCGCGACAAGAGCGGCGGAAAGTCAGCGTCGGGTCGATCTCGTTTTTGATCTTGATCAGCGCATCGAGCACCATCGGGCCACAACTCGACAAGTCGACCTCGTACGTGTCCGTGCGCGGATTGGCCGTGTCATCCGGATTCCAGCGGTACACCTTGAATTGCCGCGGCGCTTTGGCGCCTGGCGACGCAAAATGCTTGCCCTTGCCGACCAAGGAATTCTTCGGAAGCGTAAACTCAGCCATGGTTCACCTCAGGAATCAAACTGCCCCGCCAGGTGACGGCTCCAGCCACCCGACAGCACGAATCTTGGAAAGGTCACGAACTGCTCAACGAACACCCGCGCCAGAAAATCGAACGGCCCCTTGAACGGTACTGGCGGCTCGCGCTCTTGCTTGTGACCAATGCCCTGCAGCAGAAACGCCACCGCCATGATCACGAGGCACAGCAACGCCGGCACAAACGCCGACGCGATCAGCAATCGGATGGCTGCAAACGTCGCGGCGATGAACAGCGGCACGGCGAACATGTGCACGACCAGATTCACCCGACTGCGGTGATTGCGGGCATAGGTGCGCCATTGCCAAGCAATCAAGCCACCGCTGCGATCCGAAGCGTCCATCAGTACTTACGCTCCGTTGGCGGCACCACATCGACGTCGCCATTGGTGTACATGTGGACCGGGCGATAGTCGAAGCTGGTTTTGCCCGCCGTGTCGACTGACACCAGCGTATGCTTCATCCAATTGTTGTCGTCGCGATCCTTGAAGTCTTCGCGGGCATGCGCACCGCGGCTTTCGGTGCGATGCTCGGCCGAATAGATGGTTGCCACGGCCTGACCCAACAGATTCTGCAACTCCAGGGTTTCGATCAGATCGGAGTTCCAGATCAACGAGCGGTCCGTGACCTTGACGTCGCCAAACGAGTCGTAGATCTCGGTCATCTTTTTGCACCCGTCGAGCAACGTCTCGCCGGTGCGGAACACCGCCGCATCGCGCTGCATCGTACGCTGCATGTTCAGACGGATGTCGGCCGTAGGCGTACCGCCCTTGGCATAGCGCAAGCGGTCGAGATTGCTCAACGCGGCGTCGCAAGCGTCCTTCGGCAACGGCTTGTGGGGCGCGTTCGGCTTCAGGATTTCGGCGCAGCGATTCGCAGCAGCGCGACCAAATACCACGAGATCGAGCAATGAGTTCGACCCCAAACGGTTGGCGCCGTGAACGGACACGCATGCCGCTTCGCCAATGGCAAACAAGCCCGGAATCACGTGATCGGGGTTGTCGCCCCGCTTGGTCACGACTTCGCCGTGATAATTGGTCGGAATACCACCCATGTTGTAGTGCACGGTTGGCAGCACCGGAATCGGTTCGCGAGTCACGTCGACCCCAGCGAAAATGCGGGCCGATTCAGCAATGCCCGGCAGCTTTTCGTGAATCGTGCCGGCGCCCAGATGTTCCAGATGCAGGAAGATGTGGTCGGCGTCTTTGCCAACGCCACGGCCTTCGCGAATCTCGATGGTCATGCAACGACTGACCATGTCCCGCGGCGCCAGATCTTTGACGCTTGGCGCATAGCGTTCCATGAAACGCTCGCCCTTGCTGTTCTTGAGCTGCCCGCCTTCGCCACGCACGCCTTCGGTAATCAGGCAGCCCGCGCCGTAAATGCCGGTCGGGTGGAACTGCACAAACTCCATGTCCTGCAGCGGCAGGCCCGCACGCAGCACCATGCCACCGCCGTCGCCCGTGCACGTATGCGCACTGGTGCAGGAGAAGTAGGCACGACCATAGCCACCGGTGGCGAGCACGACCGACTGCGCGCGGAACAGATGCAACGTACCTTCGGCCATGTCGAGCGCGAGCACGCCACGGCAGACGCCTTCATTGTCGAAGATCAGATCCAGCGCAAAATATTCGATGTAGAAGCGGGCGTCATAGCGCAGCGATTGCTGATACAGCGTGTGCAGAATGGCGTGACCGGTGCGGTCCGCCGCAGCGCACGTGCGCTGGGCGGGCGGGCCCTTGCCGAATTCGGTGGTCATGCCGCCAAATGGGCGCTGATAGATCTTGCCATCGTCCGTGCGCGAGAACGGCACACCGAAGTGTTCCAACTCAATCACGGCTGGAATCGCTTCCCGGCACATGTACTCGATCGCATCCTGATCGCCCAACCAGTCCGAGCCCTTCACGGTGTCGAAGAAGTGCCAGCGCCAGTCGTCCGGGCCCATGTTGGCCAGCGCGGCCGACATGCCGCCTTGTGCGGCGACGGTGTGCGAGCGGGTCGGGAACACTTTGGTGATGCACGCGGTGGACAGGCCTTTGGCGGCCATACCCATGGTTGCGCGGAGACCGGCGCCACCCGCGCCAACCACGACGACGTCGTATTTGTGTTCGATGATCTTGTAGGCGTCAATCGCCATGGTTCAGGCTCCCAGAACGATGCGGATCAGCGCGAACGCCGTGGCCAGCGCGGCCAGGAACGCAATCAGCTTGATCGCAACTTGCAGGCTGACTTCGAGCCAGCGCGTATGAATGTAGTCCTCGATCACCACTTGCACCCCAAGCAGGGCGTGATAGATCAGCGTCAGCACAAACGCCAGCAGCAGGAAGGCGTGCATTGGCTGGGCCAAATACACCCGGGCATCTGCATATTCCTGGCCCAGAACCGGCCAGAAGCAGACGAGGAACCAAATCGACAAGGGCACGAGCAGCACGGCCGAAATGCGCTGGGCGAGCCAATGGCCCGTACCATCCTTGGCTGAGCCAAGGCCGCGCACGCGCGCCAGAGGGGTTCTGAGACTCATGCCGCACCTCCACTCAATGCGCGGAAGGCCAACAATGCCGTCGACACCAGGGCCAGCAGCACCACGATCCAGCCGCTCTTGTACGCGTTTGGAATATCAAGGCCGATGCCTGCGTCCCACAACAGATGCCGGATGCCGTTCAGCAAGTGATAGCTCAGACTGAAACTGAACACGTAGAACCCGACACAGACAAACCAATGCAGCACCGAGCCACCGAGTGTGCCCTGCAGATGGGCATAGTGGTCCGGGCCATCGGCCAGTACCAGCACCCAGCCAACCAGCAGCACGCCACCCAAGGCCAGCAGCAAACCAGTAATGCGATGCAGAATCGACAGCGTGGACGTCAGCTGTTTCTTGTAAATCTGCAGATGCGGCGATATGGGGCGTTGTCCTGCCATGTTGAGCACCTCTCGTGGTCCAGCGTCAGGCACGTGATGGTGCCGACGTCGCGTCAAAAATCGATGCAGCGTCCGTTCTTTTCCCAATCACCAAAGCGCGTGGGCTCAGGCCCATCGCGACCACCGATCTCTTTGGGCAGCACAGGTGCTGCCGGCCGCGAGTCTTGCGAGGTCTCGGGCACGAGTTCGGTGGTTTTGGCGGTGGAATCGTTCAAGATCGGCGCAGTCTGCTTACAAAGCGTTCCAAGGGTAGCCAGCGCGCCCAGAACGAACAAGTCGTTTACAAGCGCGGCAATTCGCGCTAGCCCACGCGGGCCGGCGCCTTTAGATCAGCGCCCTGGGTCGGTAGAACCTTGAAAAATTGCGACAGCGCCCCCAGGGTGAACGCTCCTGCCAACTGGAGTCGACGTTCATGTCCCCTGCCCTTGCCGCGTTCGAGCTGCTGGAGGTCGCCGGACCGGATGCCGAGCGCTTCCTGCAATCGCAATTGGCGAGCGACCTGCGACCAGTGTCACAAGGCTCGGGCCAGTTCAGCGCCTGGTTGAACCCTCAAGGGCGGGTCGTGGCGTTTTTTCCGCTGTTTCGACTGGCACCGGATGCGTTCGTTCTGGCGATCGCGTTTGGCCGGAGTACCGAGTTGGCAGAGCGCCTGCGCCGCTTTGTGTTTCGAAGCAAAGTCACGATCCGCGTGCGCCCGGACCTCATCGTGCGCGACGGTGCCAGCGTTCCGGAGTCGGTGCTGGCCGGTTTGAACGTGCCAGGGTCCGACACACGCCATTTCTGGCTCCAAGCATCGTCACCGGATTCGCCGTCACAGGCCCAGCCCGGCGTGGCTGACATTGCAGCCGGCCTGCCATTTCTGGATGCCACACGGTCGGAACTGTTCATTGGCCACGCGCTGGGACTGAAGCGACTGGGTGCCATCAGTGTTGGCAAGGGCTGCTATCCCGGTCAGGAAATCGTCGCCCGAACGCATTTTCTGGGCCGCAACAAGCGTGCGCTGTGCCGGCTCAGCGGGCTCGACCCGAATCAGACCGACCATCGGATTCTGAGCGCCGACAGCGGCCAGCCATTGGGAGAATTGGCCTTGGCCATCGGCGGCGATGGTTTGGCCGTGCTGCACGAGCCGCAGCCCGGTATGGCCATCACCGACGCCGCCGGCCGCCACTTGGTTCTGGAGCAAGTGTTCGCCGATTCCTGAACATTCGTCACACCATGGTTGAACTAGCCTATTCAAAGCATTGGCAGGTCAATAAGAACGTGCTAAACCACCACTCAGATGATCGACCCTGGAGGCGTCAATGAAGCGGATGTTTCGTAGTCTGGCAGCCTCGCTTGCCCTGGTTGCGGGCGCAAGCGGCGCGACGGCGGCAGAATTCAAGATCATAATCGAGCCGCATTACGGGCCCGAGCGCGCTGCCGAAGTGTTTGCGCCGCTGGAGGCGCACCTCAACAAGGCGCTCAAGCCGATGAAACATTCGGTCACGCTGGTCTATCCCCGAAACTTCCACTTCTTCTGGCGCGACGTTCGTCAAAACGCGCCCGCCGATTTCATGTTTGCCGAAGCGCATCTCACCGATTATCGCGCCAAGCGCTTTGGCTATGAACCGTTCGTCAAAACCGCGGAGAAAACCAGTTATGCCGTACTGGCGATGGACGAAACAGCCGCCAAGGGCCTACGCGGCCTGATCGGTGCCCGCGTTGTCACAATGCCGAGCCCGAGCATGGGGTTTGCGCTACTGGCCGAAATCTGGCCCGACGCCATTCGCCAACCGAATGTCATGTCCACAGCCCAAAGCTGGCGCGACGGTGTCGAAATCGTGTTTGCTGGCGAGGCCGAAGCCGCCATCGTGCCGTCGATCATCAAGGACGAATATCCCAACCTGATCGTCATGACGACCACGCGCGAATTCACGGGACCTGCCTTTTCGGCCGCCGCGGGCGTCGACCCGGCCGTCAAGACTGCCATCAAGGACGCGCTGCTCAATATGCACGAAGACAACGACGGCTACGCCGCGTTGAATGAGCTTCGCATCAGCCAATTCGTCGAAGCCAATGCGAGCGAATACGATGGCGACGACAAACTGCTCGAGAGCTTTTTCGGTTACAAACCAGTAGAAGGTGGCGGCCAGTAACATCGGCAAGCACGCCAGTTTCCGCTTCTGACACAACGCGCCACATCGGCGCGTTGTGCGTTTTGGGCCAAAGAACCGCCCAGGCACGGGCGGCTCGCCGCATCTGATTGCCCAGGACTAGTCTGTTCCGCCCCGCCTTAAACCGGGCGTTCCAGACAACGCGCGGCCATACGCATCAATGACGGATCGAATGCCGCATCGGTAGCCACCGCCGTCAACGGCCACCATTTCAGGGCATGTGATTCTTCACTGATGACAAACGCTTCACTCGCCGTCGCCCGGACTAGAAAGCGCACGTCGTAGTGCCAATGTCCAGGCTCACCCTTCCGCTCCGGAATCCAATGACGATCGAGGTCCAGAATGGCCGACTCGACCGTCAGCCCGACCAAGCCCGTCTCCTCCTCCGCCTCCCTGAGCGCCACTGCGCGCAGATCGCCATCGCCGTCAGCATGACCGCCGGGTTGGAGCCAACGATCGAGCTTGCGATGATGGGTCAGCAGCGTTCGCTGACTGTCGGCACTCAGCACCAGCGCCGAGCCGGTGAAGTGCCCAGGGGCGTGATGGCGCTCGCAGCAATCAGCACTGGAAGCGGCGAAATCCAAGAACAGCTGCACGATCTCTGGCGACAATCCCGGCACATGTTGGTTGTCAAAAAGCAAGGCCCGGACCTTTTCCTGGGCCGATTCAAACACTGGTATCACGGATTTCCCTTGCCCGATGTGGAGTTCGTGCGTATCTTAGCCCACGTTGTGGCCGTGCCCGGAACCCGATTGCCCGTCTGGGCCGCGAGGGTTTCGTTAGCAAGCCGACACAAATTCATGCCAGCCGACGCTCAACGCAGACGAGGGAGCTGCCGGGCGTGGCCATGGTTCCGACGATCAGTCACCAGAACACGGAGTAACCGGATGCTATTTGACCGTATCAAACCACTGGACCAGATTTTGGCCACAGCCGAGAAGAAAGGCCTGAAGCGGCAGTTGGGGGCTTTTGACCTGACCATGCTCGGCGTCGGCGCCATCATCGGTACCGGCATCTTCGTGTTGACCGCCGTGGCCGCCAACAAGGCGGGTCCGGGCATGATGTACTCGTTCATCATTGCCGGTATCGTTTGCGCGTTGACGGCGCTGATCTATTCCGAAATCGCCTCGATGGTGCCGGTCGCCGGCTCCGCCTATACCTACTCCTACGCCGTATTGGGCGAAGTGATTGCCTGGATGGTCGGTTGGGCGCTGATTTTGGAATACGCCATTGCCGCGGGTGCGGTTGCCGTAGGCTGGTCGGGCTACGCCAATGGCGCGCTCGCCCACTATGGCCTGTCGTTGCCTGATTTTCTGACCGCAGGCCCGTTCTACACCGAGCACACCGATGCCGGTACGGTCGTTCGGATGGTGGACGGCGTGACGCACAAAGGTGGCTTCAATCTGATTGCCTTCCTGCTATCGCTGCTGGTGACGTGGCTGCTGGTCATTGGTACCTCGAAGAGTGCAAAAGTCACGGCCGCTCTGGTGGTGATCAAGATCATCGCGCTGACGGTCTTCGTGGCGTTGGCGCTGCCGGCTGTGCAGTCTGAGAACTTTACCCCGATGCTGCCAAACGGCTGGGGCACACCGTTGTCCGGCGTGGGCGTGCTGGGTGCCGCGGCGTCGATCTTCTTTGCGTACGTGGGCTTTGATGCGGTGTCGACGGCCGCTGAAGAAACCAAGAATCCGAATCGCAACATCCCGATCGGCCTCATTGGCTCGCTTGGCGTCTGCACGGTCTTCTACTTGATTGTTGCGTACGCCGTTATCGGTGCTGCCGGTGCGCAGCCAGGTGGCGAGCTGTCGCAGTCCAAGGAACCGCTGGCGTTCGTGCTCCGGAGCCTGGATTATCCACGCGTGGGTGATTGGGTCGCTGGCGCGGCCATCGTCGCGCTGCCGTCGGTGGTGCTAATGATGATCTACGGCCAAACGCGCATTCTGTTCACGATGGCCCGCGATGGCCTGATGCCGAAATCGTTCACCGCCGTGCACAGCAAGTACTCGACCCCGCACGTGGTGACGATCATCACTGGTATCGCCGTGGCGCTGTTTGCGGCCGTGTTCCCGGTCGATATCCTGGCTGACATCTCGAATGCCGGCACCCTGTTTGCGTTCTTCGCCGTTGCGATTGGCGTGATGGTCCTGCGGGTGACGCAGCCGAGTCGCCCGCGCCCGTTCCGCACGCCCTTCATTTGGGTCGTCGGTCCGGCGGCAGTGGCTGGCTGCGCACTCCTGTTCTTCAGCCTGGGCTGGAACCCGACGATCAAGTTCTTCGTGATCTGGGCAGTCATCGGCATCATCGTCTACTTCGCGTATGCCCGTGCGCGCAGCAATCTCGCTGATGGTCCGGGCCCAGGTGGTGGCACACCGGGTGGCGATCCGACCCCGCCGAAGTAACGCCGCGCCCACTCGGGCTCGCACCGAAGCGCCGCGACCAACCGTCGCGGCGTTTTTGTTTGCGTCTCTGGCGTTCTGATCGTGGCGGCGACATCAGAACAAGCAAACATGAGCGTTTTGGTTCCAGCCTGCTAGACTATCCGCACGCGTCCGTAGCTCAGCTGGATAGAGCACCAGGCTTCGAACCTGGGGGTCGGGGGTTCGAGTCCCTCCGGGCGCGCCAGTTGTCTCGCCTCATCACTCAAATCGTGTGGGTCAGGGCCGCGCCCAGCGCCGCAGCAGGTTGTGATAGACGCCCGTCAGAGTCAGCAGGTCGGCATGCTCGGCTGGCAACGATTGACGGAGCCCCTGAATGCTGCGATCCAGGTCATACAGCATCCCGCGGGCAGCATCGTCTTGCACCAGACTTTGAATCCAGAAGAACGAACTGATCCGTGCGCCCGTCGTCACGGGCCGCACGCGATGCAAACTGGATGACGGATACAACACCATGGCCCCGGCCGCGAGCTTGACCGCCTGCGCGCCGAATGGCGTTTCGATCTCAAGTTCGCCACCGTCGTATTCGTCTGGTTCGGTCAAGAATAAAGTTGCCGACAAGTCGCTGCGCAGGGTCTGCAAGCTGTCCGGCAACACCATCACGGCGCTGTCCACATGCAATCCAAATTGGCCGCCCAATTCGTAGCGATTGAAACGCGGCGGATAAATCCGCTCCGGCAAGGCCGCCGACAGAAACCCTGGATGCTGACCGAGTCGACTGAGAATCTGCCGGCCCAATGCCGCCGCAACAGGGTGGTCGGGTTCCAATTGTTGATTGCTCTTCACCGACTTGGCGAGGCTTCCGGCACTCAGCCTGCCATCCTGCCAATCCGCCGCCTGCAGCGCGTCGCGATACTGACGCGCCGTCGCCGCATCCAAGACCTCATCAAGCACCATCAACATACATTGCTCCGTGGCAGCGTCAGCGCATTCAAGGATTCGCCAATAAATCGTCGCAAACAATATCAGACACACGAAAGCGCCCTGCCAACGCCATGCAGGTGCTGAGCTCGTCATGGAGGAGTCGCAATAGATGCGCCACGCCGAGTGCCCCGGCGACGGCCAATGCATGGGCTTGTGGGCGACCGAGCAATACCGCATTGGCGCCCAGCGCAAGCGCCTTGAACACATCGCAACCCGTCCGCACGCCGCCGTCCATGAGCACTAGGGCAGCGGGACCAACCTGCCGTCGAATCGCAGGCAGGACCGTCAGACTTGCTGGCGCTGATGGCAAGGCGCGTCCGCCGTGATTCGATACCACCAAGCCATCGCAACCCAACGCGATCAGCAGCGCCGCATCATCGGGATGCATCACGCCTTTGGCGAGCAACGGGCGCTTCGTTCGCGCGCGGAGCCAAGCCACGTCCTCGGCATCCGGCGCATCGGCCATCGCACCCTGAAAGATCACCGAGTCCCCTGGCTGCAAGCTGCGTGGTGGTAGTGCCGGCAAGTCGCGCAAATTGGGACACGCAAACGGCAGCGCCGAAGCCCCCGCCACCTGCGCGCGCGGCGACGCAGGTTGAATCGGTGTGTCGAGCGTCAGCACGATGGCGGTGCAGCCGGCTGCCTCGGCGCGATGAAGCAACGCGAGCGTCCGTTCCCGGTTACCCTGCCAATACAGCTGAAACCAACTGCTGTTGCCGACCTGGTTCGCAATGTCGGAGATCGGCAGACTGCTGTTGCTGCTCGCAATCAACTGTGTGCCGGCTGCCGCAGCGGCTCTTGCCACGGCGACTTCTCCGTCAACATGAAAGCGCGCCATTTGCCCAATGGGCGCGAGCAGAATCGGCATTGCCAACTGCTGGCCCAAAAGCCGAACCCGCGTACTGCCCTGCCCGCTTCGCCGCAATACCCGCGGCACAATCGACCAGGATTCGAAAGCCCGTCGGTTCGCGATGAGGCTCGCCTCATCACCACTTCCCCCTTCAAGCCATGCCCACACAGCGGGCGGCAGCCGGACGTTGGCATGCCGCTCGTAGTCGGCCGCGCTGAGCAGATCAGGCGGCAACAGCTGGCTCGACGGTTGGTCGGTCAATCAGAACTCTGCGCTGAACGTGAGGGTCACATTGCGGGCATCGCCGATGTAGGTGAACGCGCCGCTGCGATAGGCCGCCAAATAATAGTCCTTGTCGAACACGTTGCCTACATTCAGCCGCAGCTTGTATTGCTCGGAGAACGCATAGTTCGCGAACGCGTCGAACTTGGTGTAGGACGGCACTCGGTAACTGTAGGCTCCGGTCGTGGCGTCGAACGTGGCTGCCGTATCCGGCTGGCCGGCGTACATCTCGCCCTGGTAACTGGCACCACCACCGAATGAGAACTGGTCGTTGAACTGGTACTTGATCTGCAGGTTCGCGCTTTTCTCGGCGAAGTTGGCCAGGGTCTTGCCGATTTGGTTGGCGACGAACGCTTCGAGCACTTCAGAATCCATCACGCTGGCCGAGAACTGACCGGACAGGCGCTCAGTGAAGTTGCCCACCGCCCCGAACTCGACGCCGCGCACCCGATTCTTGCCGGTGTTCAACGTGCCGAGCGTGTCGTAGGCACTGCCGACGCTCTCCATCACGTCGTCCTTCGTGATCTGGAAGACCGCTGCGGTCAGCAACAGCTTCTCGTCGAACACATTCCACTTCGTCCCGAGTTCGATGTTTTCGACGCGCTCCGGCTTGCTTAGCACGACCTGATCGGGCGTGCCGCACAGACCACCGTAGCCGCAGCTCCCGCCCACGTCGGACTCGCCGCCATTGATGTCACTCGCGGTCGCCACGCTGACATAAACGTTGCCATAGTCATTCAAGTCGAACACCAGACCGGCGTTGCCGTTCCACAGCGAGTCCGAATAGGCATACACCGTCTCGACGCCAGCGTTGTTGCGAAGCGTATTCTGGTAGTCGAAATCATCCCACCGCACGCCGACCGTCAGATGCAACCGATCGGTCAGATCGACCACGTCGAGTGCGTAGAGCGACACCGTCTCGATGCCGTAGTCCGCATCATACGCGCCGCGGACAATGCTCCGCTGCAGCAAGTGCTCGAGGTCTGGCACCGCATTGCCATCCGGGCCGAGCATGCAATAGTTCAACGTGCCAGCGCCGTTGCCCGTACGGCAGTTGCGATCGCCGTTGTTCGTGACGGTGTAGTTGCCGTTCAGCACATCATGCTCGGCGTACTCGGCACCGAAGACCAGTTTGTGGGTCATGCTGCCCCACTCCGCATCGTGAAACGCGTTGAACTGATCAACCCAGTAGTCGACTTCCTGCCAGCCTTGATGCGTACTCAGCGTAACGGTCGGCGCGAGCGGCGCCGCCGTATCGCCCGCTGCACGCGAGGTGCCACGGGCGCCCGTCAACACGTAGCCATTATCCGTGCGGCCATAGCGCAGCGCGTTTTCAAAACGCCAGCCGGCTGCGGTGTCGACGTTTACGCGCAGCGTGCCGATGTCCACGCTCGATTCGAGGAAATCCTCGGCCTGCTGGTAAACCGGTAAATCCGCAACCGGGCGACCGCCGCCCGGAACAATATAGGTACCGAGATCGGCCGCGCCGGCCGCATTCAATCCGTAATAGTCGGCAAGGATCTGGACCCGATCACTCGGGGCAATGTGCAGCGACAGTGCCGCGCCATCGCGTTCGCGCTCGGCCGGACCACGATCCGGCACTTCCTCATACGCGTGCAGCAAATTGGCGCGCAGCGCGAGTTTGTCGCCGATTGGCTGATTGGTATCGACGGTCACGCGGCGATAGTCGTCGGTACCGACGCCTGCCTCAATCTTGGTGAAGTCGTACTCCGGACTCGCCTGCTTGGTCACGCTATTGATCGTGCCGCCCGACGAACCGCGGCCGGCGTAGGTCGAATTCGGACCTTTCGCGATTTCGACCTGGTCCACCGCGAAACTCTCGCGAATGGTCATGCCAGGATCACGCAGGCCATCGATAAATACGTCGCTGCGCGCTTCCTGACCGCGGATCACATAGCGATCGCCGAACGCGTTGCCGTTCTCGCCCGTGCCGATCGTGATGCCCGGTTGCGCCGATACGATATCGCGCAGATCCGATACCCCTGCGTCCTTGATCTCGGTCTGCGTGATCACCTGCACGGTAGCAGGAGTCTTGGCAAGCTCGGTGCGACGACGCTTGTCACCCGACGTCTTGGCTTTATAGGGCGCGTCCTTTTCGGCGTTCGGGTTGCTGTCGATCGCACGGTCTTCCACACGCAGCGTGTCGAGTTCGACCACTTCCTCTTCGGCCAACACCGCACCGCTCAGCAGCGCAGAGGAGATGCCCAGGGCCAGTCCCGGCAGGGTCAGGGCAGATTGCGGGCGCAACGAGGCCGGACGGCGCTCGGCCGACTTGATCTTCGACATGGGAAACCTCTAATCGGTTTGTAAGGAAAAATCGATAGGCAGACTGACCGTCATCTTTTGACGATCCAGTCCTTTGGGGAATGCGGGCATAGGCGCGGCGCGCCTCAACACGTCCAGCGCCGCTTGATCCAACACACTGAAGCCGGCGCTACGTTGCACGGAGGCGGCGAGCAAGTGGCCTTCGCGGTCGAGCGAAAAGCGAACCTGCACGATACCCTCGGCCTTTTCCTTGCGCGCTTCGGTCGGATAGACGCGATGCTTGGCGAGCCAGGCCATCAACTCGCGCAAGTACTTGCTCTGCGCGCGCTTGCCGCTCGCCGTCAGCGGTGCTTCGACCGGCTCAGGTGTTGCCGGAGGCGCGCTGGCAACGGGCGTACTGACCAATTCCGGCATCTGCGGTTCCGGCGCGGGCGCCGGCATGGGCGTATCGGTTACGGCAACCGTCGCGGGCGGCTCCGGCGTCGCTGGTTTCGGCGCGACGAGCGGCTCCTGTTGCGCCATTGGCTCAATGGGTTTCGGCAGCGGTTTCGCAGGCTGCGGAGGAACGACTTTCTGCACCACTGGCGGGAGCTTCGACACCGGCTTCGGGTCCGATAGCGTCAGAAACTCCACGATCAGCGCGTCGCGCTCAGCGACGGCCACAGGTGTCGGGGCATGCACAAGCGACGCATGCGCCAACAACATGCCGGCGCCAAGGTGTACAAACAAACTGAGCGCGATGGCGAGAATCCGCCACCAGCGCAAGCGGGCCCACATCGACCCAAAGTCGTCGGCGGAAACACTGGGACGTGGTGCAAAATGCGACGCCTGCGACCATGTCTCGATTGCCTGCGCCATTGCCTCAACCGACCGCGACGAATGATCTGCAGCCGACGTATCCCCCGCGGGTGATGCGGGGTGAGGCGGTGTGACCAAGGTCGTGGCAGACAGCAAAGCGTTCACAGTTCGATGATGTTCCGGAATCTAAATGCGATTTAATCGTATTTAGATTTAGAATGCAAGCGCCTTTTGAACGTGAACCCCACCAGCCAGCTGTAATTAGGGAACGCGCGTTGCTTGGTTCAGGCAATCGGTGGTGCGCTTTGGAAGCCGATCGCAAACAGCCCCCTTCCCTGCTCCCCCGCGGTCGCGGGGCAGGGAGCCTGCTCCCTCTCTCATCAAGCACACGATAACCCGTTGATTGATGTACTCAGTACACCTACGACTGATGCCCATCCTGATGGCAAGTAACCCCCTCCCCGACCCTCCCCCGCGCTCACGGGGGAGGGAGCCGACTCCCTCTCCCACGCGAGTGGGAGCGGGCTGGGGAGAGGGCTACTTGCCGCACCGCACCGTCGTGAAAATCGCGACCCTTCGCTGACAGTTTGATGCGCGAATAAGCGCAACAAAGGAGCGGCTGGACTCCCCTGCGGGTGCGGGAGGGCTCAGTTGATGCATACCTGCAACACCGCTGGATCATCACAATCTCATCGGGAAAAACCTGGTTTTGGGAATAGCCGCCGCGATCAGGCATTCAAGCAATCAAGCAGCCAGGGGGCCAATCAACCCTTGAATAACTCGCCTTGCACTTCAAGCTCTTGTCGATCCTGGAAATGGCCGAGACCAACCCCGGCCAAGCGATACCGTGTCCGCTCCGGCAACTCGACACGCGCTTTCAGTGACAACGCCACGGCCGCCAGCTCTTCGGCAGACGTCGGCAGCACCGCCGGCGTCACCGATCGGGTCAGGATTCGAAACTCACGCGTCTTCAGCTTCAGGATGATCGTCCGCGCCACCCGCTCGGTTTCGTGGCATGCCTGAGTCCAGACTTTCTCGGCCAGACGCTCGATCGTTTCGTCAATCGCGTCGAGCGGCACGTCTTCGGCAAACGTGTCCTCGGCCGAAATCTGCTGGGTCGGTCGGTCGACACAGACCGGATGTTCATCGATCCCTTGAGCCAGCAAAAACAGCCGGTGGCCATAGTTGCCAAAACGCTCGACCAAATCGGCCTCCTGCGCCCGTGCAAGGTCACCTACGGTTACCAAGCCAGCCTCGTGAAGTTTGGTCTCGGTGACTTTACCAACGCCCGGCAGCCGACCAACCGGCAGCGGCTCCAAGAACGCTCGAATCTGGTGCGGCTTCAAAACGAATTGTCCATCCGGCTTCTTCCAGTCAGACGCGATCTTGGCCAGAAACTTGTTTGGTGCCACGCCTGCTGACGCCGTCAGGTTCAGTTCTTCGCGAATCGCCGTACGGATCATCGCCGCCACTTCCGTAGCAGTGGCTAATCCCTGTTTGTTCTGGGTCACATCCAGGTACGCCTCATCCAACGACAAAGGCTCAATCAGGTCCGTATGGCGCGCAAAAATCTCCCGGGTCTGCCTCGAAACCGCGCGATACCGCGAAAAGTCCGGCGGCACAAAGATCGCTTGCGGGCACAATCGTTCTGCCCGAATTGCGGGCATCGCCGAGCGGACGCCAAACTTGCGGGCTTCGTAGCTCGCCGCACACACCACCGAGCGCGCGCCGCGCCAGGCTACGACGACCGGTTTGCCGCGCAATTCGGGCGCATCGCGCTGCTCCACAGACGCATAGAACGCGTCCATGTCCACATGCACGATTTTCCGAGGGCTCGGCGCTGACATTCGCGTATTTTAGCCAGCCGGCCGGCCATCCCGGCAGATTGAGGCGCCTGATGTGTCCCTCCTGCTGACGGCGGATGTCAGGAGCACCGCCAGAAAACGTTCACCAACCGGACAAATGCTTCTGGCCCATTCGTCAGTCGCCAAAACTGCCCGGCATCAGCTATGGTCGCCCGCTAATCCTGAATCGTTGGAGTCCATCATGCGTCTACACGCCGCCATTTTGCTTGCCCTGCTCCTGCCACTGAGTGCCTGTGAAGCACCTGCTCCGGGTGCTGACCCCACCGCCGCTTCCGGCAGTGAGGCGACCTCAAAATGGGGCTATCCGGCAGCCAAGACGGTCGCGCAGGTGGACGAGTATTTCGGCGTGAAGGTGCAAGACCCGTATCGCTGGATGGAGAATCTGGATGACCCAGATCTCGCAACCTGGGTGGCCGCCGAAAACAAACTCGTGCAGTCCTACCTGGAGGATGCGCCAAGTCGTGCGTTCATCAAGAAGCGCCTGAGCGCCCTCTGGAACTTCGAGCGATTCGGCCTGCCCGAAGTAGCGGCCGGCCGCTACTTCTATACCCAGAACACCGGCCTCCAGAATCAGTCGCCGATCTTTGTTCAGGACGGCTTGGATGGCACGCCGCGCTTGCTGCTGGACCCCAATGAGTTGTCGGCGGACGGTACGATTGCGTTGTCTGAATCCGCGCCGAGTCCGAATGGCAAGCTGTTTGGCTATTCCACGTCAGATGGTGGTTCCGACTGGCGCGCGATCCGCGTGCGGGATGTCGAAACCGGCAAAGACCTGGATGATGTGATCAAGTGGGCCAAGTTCACCAACATCACGTGGGCGAAAGACAACAGCGGCTTCTACTATGCCGGCTATGACAAGCCCGAGGGCGAGGACGAACTCAAAGCGGTCAACCGGTTTCAAAAACTGTGGTTTCACAAACTCGGTGCCGCGCAACAAGACGATCAATTGATTTTCGAGCGCAAGGACCAACCGGAGTGGGGCTTCTCGGCAACCGTCAGCGATGATGGCCGTCTGCTGGTCATCAGCGGGTCGCAAGGCACCGACGAGCGGAACCGGCTCTGGGTCAAAGACCTGAGCCAAGCGGACGCACCGATCGAAACTGTGTTCGAAAATCTGGACGCCACCTGGGACTTCGTCGGCAATCAAGGTCGCACTATCTTTCTACGGACCGACGACCAGGCGAGTCAATACCGCCTTATCGCGCTGGATCTCGATCAGCCAGCGCGCGACAAGTGGCGCGAATTGATTCCGTCCGGCGGCGGCGGCGTGGGCACACTTCAGGAAGTGTCGCACCTCAATAACCAGTTCATTGCGTCGTATCTGGTCGATGCGCGCAGCGCCGTAACGGTCTATGACGAACAAGGCAAGAAGGTGCGTGACATTGATCTGCCCGGCCTTGGCGCCACCAACGGATTCCGCGGCAGTGTGACGGATACCGAAGCGTTCTTCAGCTACGCAAGCTTTGCGGTACCCGACACGATGTACCGATATGACGCCACCACCGGCCAAGTCAGCGCGTTCAAGACCCCCAAGGTCGATTTTGACCCGGGCAAGTACGAGACGATTCAGGTCAAGGCTGCCAGCGCCAAGGACGGTACGCCGGTGCCGTTGTTCATCACGATGAAGAAAGGCCTCGCGCTCGATGGCACTAACCCAACCATTCTGTACGGCTACGGTGGTTTCAATATCCCGAATACACCGCGGTTCTCGCCGGCCAACATTGCGTGGATGGAGATGGGCGGCATCTACGCAAGCGCCAACCTGCGCGGCGGTGGCGAATATGGTCCGGCCTGGCACGAACAAGGCACCAAGACCCAAAAGCAAAACGTGTTTGATGACGCGGCTGGCGCCGCCAAATTCCTGATCGAACAACAGTACACGAGCGCCGACAAGCTCGCGCTCAGCGGGCGCTCCAATGGCGGCCTGCTGGCTGCGGCAACCGTGCTCAAATATCCGGATCTGTTCCGGGCGTCCTTACCGGCCGTCGGCGTGCTCGACATGCTCCGCTTCCGTGACTTCACGATTGGCTGGGCATGGGAGTCCGACTACGGCACCGTCAAGAACGAAGAAGAGTTCAAGGCGCTGTATGCCTATTCGCCGTTGCACAACATCAAGCCGAATACCCGCTATCCGGCCCTGCTCGTCACCACCGCCGATCGTGACGATCGCGTCTTCCCGGCCCACAGCCTGAAGTTCACCGCAGCGATGCAGGCTGCCAATCCGAACGCCGAACTGCCAACCCTGATCCGCGTCGAAACGCGTGCCGGCCACGGCGCGGGCAAGCCGACGGTCAAGCAGATCGAGGAAACGGCCGACATCTTTGCGTTCCTGAGCAAAGAGCTCGGGATGACCAATCTCGACGAGGATACCGACGACACGGAATGAGCTCGCCCCCGCGCGCTCATGCCTGAATATGCATATGGCCGGGTCTTATGACGACCGACCCGGTTTGAGCCCACAATAGCGGTACCCAGGCACTACCGGTGCGGCCACCGATGTGCCGACCCACTTTTGAAGGCAGCAACCATGATCTACGACAATATTCTCGGCACCATCGGCAAGACCCCGGTCATTCGCATCAACCGATTGGCCCCGGCTAACACCCAGTTCTACGTGAAAGTCGAGGCCTTCAATCCGATGAGTTCGGTAAAGGATCGCCTCGCACTTGGCATTATTGAAGATGCCGAAGCCAAAGGCCTGCTGAAGCCCGGCCAGACCGTGGTGGAAGCCACGTCCGGCAATACTGGAATAGCGCTGGCCATGGTCTGCGCGGCCAAGGGCTATCCGTTTGTGTCGTTCATGGTCGAAACGTTTTCGATCGAACGCCGCAAACTCATGCGCGCTTTGGGCGCGAAGGTCATTTTGACGCCAGCATCGGAACGTGCGACAGGGATGGTCAAGCGCGCCGAGGAATTCGCCGACAAGCACGGCGCCTTTCTCGCCAAGCAGTTTGAGAACCCGGCGAACCCGGCTTATCACCGAAGCACCACTGCCGCCGAGATTCTTCAGGACTTTGCCGGTCGCCGTCTGGACTACTTTGTCACCGGCTACGGCACCGGCGGCACGCTGACCGGCGTGGGTCAGGTGCTGAAAGTGGCGCGTCCGCAAACCAAGATCGTGGTCACTGAGCCGGTCAACGCCGCGCTGCTGGCCGGCAAGGAATGGTCCCCACACAAGATTCAAGGCTGGACGCCAAACTTCATCCCGCCAGTGCTGGATCGGACGGTGATCGATCAGAATGTGCCCGTCAGCGATGATGAGGCACGCGATTACGCCCGTGCGCTCGCGACTCAGGAAGGCATTTTCTGCGGTCTGTCCGCCGGAGCGACGTTTGCAGCTGCCATCAAGCACGCAAAGGATCACGCGCAGGAAGGCGATGTGTATCTGATCATGTTGCCCGACACGGGTGAACGGTATCTCACGACCTTTCTGTTTGAAGGCGTCAACGAAGGCTCTGACGACGAGTGGCTTGCCAGTCTGGGTTAATCGTAACGACCATCGTGTGACTTTCGGGTCTTCTCTACACAAATCAAGAACGCCCCGCCTGGGGCGTTTTTTCGTTTTGGCCACAATCCCCATCTCTGGGTGCAAAGCCCAACTGGCAGGCATTTCCAGGCCAGCCTGCTAGACTTCCGCTTTTCTCCGAGCGGAACAGTATGGATTTGATGCAGGCATTCGAGCACGCGGCCCTGAACGTGGCCCGTTGGGAGCTCGATCAGGCCGAACAACGCCTGCGCCAAATCGTTGCCGAAGCGCCGCACGCAGCCCCCCGAGCCCATGCCGAATTGGCAATCGCCCTGTCGCTGCAAGGCCGCGGCCCGGATGCGCTAGCCGAGATCGAGAAGGCCGTGGCGCTGGCACCTCATGACGCCACAATTTTGCAGAATCAGCTCATTCTGGAAAAATTGCGCGAGCCCGAAGCCCCTGCGCGGTTTCTGGATTTGCACCGTGCCTTTGGTGCGCGCTTTACGCCCGCTGGCGGCTGTCTGGCCGAGGCGCGCGCCATCGATCCAAACAAGAAGCTGAAGACCGCTTATCTTGGCGTCGATGCGCACACAGCCCTGAAGCGGTTCATGCCGATTCTGGCAGAACACCATGATCGTTCACGGTTTGATCTGGTGTTCTGCCATGGCCTCGCCGACCTGCCTGCACTCGAAGCCGCACGCGCGCGCTGGCCGCATGTTCATCATGTCGCAACGCGCGACATTTCGGCCCGCCACTATGCGCGCGCCTTGGCACATCTTGGTATCGATATTGCCGTTGATCTGTCCGGACACGGCCTCGGCGGCACGTTGCAAGCCCTCGCTTATCGACCTGCGCTGCTCCAAGTGACCTGGCTCGATTACGTGGCGGGCACCGGTGTCCCGGCTATCGACTTCCGCGTTGCCGATGCCGTGACCGATCCCGACGACAACCGGAGCACGGAGCCCGTGCTGCGCCTGCCGTTTGCGCAATGGTGCGCCGTACCGCCGCCCGAGCCGGCAGACCAACCCCAGGCGGACGATCAGCGCCCACCGACGCTTGGCTTGATCAATGTCACGGTCAAGCTCTCGGCGCGATTGCTGAATTGGGCCGCGCGCATACTCGAACGCGTCCCGGAGGCGCGGCTGCTGGTGCTCGGCCTGACGGGTCAACAAGCCCGCGCACACGCCTTGTCGCTGCTACCCGAGGCATTGCATGCGCGAATCGATCTGTTCGATCGCGTCGACGAAGCGACGTATCACGAGTTGGTTGCCACCGTCGACTTGTGCCTCGACCCGCCCGTATTCAGTGGCGCTACGTCAACGCTCGATGCGTTGGCCGCAGGAATTCCGGTGCTGAGCTGCCCTGGCCATCTGCCACATACACGCTCTTCGGCCAGCATCCTCGAAACCCTGAATCTGCAACCTTGGATTGCGGCGACCGACGACGCGCTGATCGATCAGGCGGTGCAGATGCTGGAGCACGTCGAACTGATGCGCGGCCGCCGGCATTCCTTGCGCGAACAAGTACTTGCGTCGTCGTTGCATCAGGGGCCAACATTCGTTGCAGCACTGGAGCAGCTGTTGGCCGAGGCCTGGTCGAGCAAGGCACAACACCACCAGGCGCGGTCGGCTGCACAATGGGTGCAAGCGGTGAACGCTGCAATTCAAGCGCAGAGCCCACAACAGGCCATCTATGCTTTGGAAGGGCTGACGCTGTATCAAGCACCCGACGGTTTGCTCCGTCGGCTGGCGATCGCCTACAACCAGCTCGGCGTGCAATGGCTGAAACACGGCGCGCGATTCGAAGCGGCACGGCACTTCGAAATGGCGCTGGAAATAGATCCGCAACAGGCGGATGCCGCGCACAACTTGCAACAGTGTCGCTGAGCGAGCAGACCCTCTCGTAAGCAGACGCTAGCCCTGGTTCTTGCAGCGCCAGCAGTCTGCACGTGTGACCATGCTGATGGCAAGCAGCCCTCACAGCAGCCCGCTCCCACTCGCGTGAGAGAGAGAGCGCGCACCCGAGGTTTTGACGCGATTCGGCCGGCACACGCCTTTGCAAGCAAGAGCGCCTGACCCAATGCTGATCGCTTTGTCCGTAGCTTACAGCGCCGCTGCCAGCCGCGTGCCCTGATCGATCGCGCGCTTCGCATCCAACTCCGACGCCACGTCGCATCCGCCGATTTTGTGCACCGGTAATCCGGCCGCGACACACGCATCGTACAAGCCGCGATTCGGCTCCTGGCCCGCGCAGAGGATAACGTGATCGACTTCCAGCGTCTTCGGTTGACCGTCAATCGTGACATGCAAGCCCTGGTCATCGATGCGGTGATATTCGGCGCCACCAATCATCTGTACTTGCTTCATCTTCAGCGTTGCCCGATGCACCCAGCCCGAGGTCTTGTTCAACCGCTTGCCCGGCGCACCAGGTGTGCGTTGGATGAGATAAACCTGACGAGCCGGCGCCTCCGGATGGGGCCGCACGCCGTCGACACCGCCACGCGCGGTGAGCGTTTGATCAACGCCCCATTCCTTGAGCCACTGCGTGGGATCGAGCGATGGCGATTCGCCTTGATGCACGAGAAACTCCGCCACATCAAAGCCAATGCCGCCAGCACCGATAATGGCGACCCGCTTGCCTACCGGTTTTTGGTGCAGCAGCACATCGAGATAACTGTAGACATTCGACCGGTCGGCGCCATCAATCTTCGGCGTGCGCGGCGTGATGCCGGTCGCCACGATCACTTGCGCAAAGCCCTGGCCTTTCAACGCATCCACATCGACGCGCTGGCCTAGCGTGACGTGCACGCCCGTGGTCTCAAGCTTGCGCTTGAAGTAGCGAATCGTCTCGTGGAATTCTTCCTTGCCGGGAATGATCTTGGCCATATTGAACTGTCCGCCAATCTCCGGAGCTGCATCAAACAAGTGCACCTCGTGCCCGCGCTCGGCCAGAGTCGTAGCCGCCGCGAGACCAGCCGGGCCGGCACCAATGACCGCCATCTTCTGCTTGTTGCCGGTCGGCTTGATCACGAGTTCGGTTTCGTGGCATGCCCGTGGATTGACCAGGCAGCTCGCCCGCCGGTTCTCGAACACATGATCGAGACAGGCCTGGTTGCACGCAATGCAGGTGTTGATCTCGTCGACCCGGCCCGACTCGGCCTTCCGGACCCAGGCCGAATCGGCCAGCAGCGGCCGCGCCATGGACACCATGTCGGCCTCACCGCGCGCCAGAATCTGCTCGGCGACGGCCGGCATGTTGATGCGATTCGTCGTGATCAAGGGAATCTTGACCGACGCTTTCATCTTCGCCGTCACAAACGTAAACGCGCCGCGCGGCACCGACGTGACGATGGTCGGTATCCGCGCCTCGTGCCAGCCAATGCCCGTGTTGATCAGGGTGGCACCGGCGGCTTCGATCTTCTGCGCGAGCGTCACGATTTCGTCCCAGCTCTGCGCATTGTCGACCAAATCCAGCATCGACAGGCGATAGATGATGATGAAATCCTTGCCGACCTTCTCGCGCATGCGACGCACGATTTCGACCGGAAAACGCATGCGGTTTTCGGCGCTGCCACCCCATTCATCGGTGCGCTGGTTTGTTCGTGCGCAGAGGAACTGGTTGATCAGGTAGCCTTCCGAGCCCATGACCTCGACGCCGTCATACCCCGCATCCCGGGCGTAGGCTGCTGCACGCACGAACGCCTTAATCTGCGCTTCCACGCCACCAGCACTTAAGGCACGCGGCGTGAACTTGGAAATCGGCGCTTTGATTTTTGACGGCGCCACCGAAAACGGGTGGTAGCCATAGCGGCCAGCGTGCAGGATCTGCATACAGATCTTGCCGCCGTGCTGATGCACCGCCCGGGTGACCTTCTTGTGCCGAGACACTTCCCAAGGCCAGCTCAGCTTGCCGCCAAACGGCGCGAGCCAACCCACCAGATTCGGCGCGATGCCGCCGGTCACGATCAGGCCCACGCCCCCTTCGGCCCGTTCGCCAAAATACGCCGCCAACTTGTCGTAGTCGCCGGCACGATCTTCCAGGCCGGTGTGCATGGAGCCCATCAGCACCCGATTGCGCAGGGTGGTGAACCCAAGATCCAAGGGTTTGAGCAGATTCGGAAACTGGGCGTGAGTCATGGGGGCTCCGGCGGCAAAAGGCGTTTGTGTCATAGCCGCCTGGAGCTTGCAAGCCGGACCAAGCCCAGTGACCGCGCCGATTGCGCCCGGATCCCGTGCCACGGCTTGCGTGCTGCACTGCACATATCTACCCTCAACCCTCTTTTGTATCGACGTTCCGGAGACTGATATGTTGAAACGCGCCCTCCTTGCCAGCGCGCTGCTGGCTGCCCTGACTGGCTGCGGCACTTCGCTGAAGCCAAAGCCCACCTCGGCCGACGCCGATGAGTTCGTCAGCGAATTGAACGCGAAGATCAAGAAGGATTATCCGGAGGCTGCCGCCGCACAATGGCTGTCGGTAACCCATATTTCGGACGATACGCAATTGCTGGCTGCCAAGATCAACGAACGTTCGCTCGGTGACCTGAAGAAAGCCATTGAAGACTCGGCGCGTTTCGATGCGATCAAGCCCGCGCTGAAGCCTTACACCGAACGCTCGATCAAGCTGTTGAAACTGTCCACGTCGATGCCCGCCCCGAAAGATCCGGCCAAGCTGTCGCGCCTGACCGAACTCGCCACCAAACTCGAAGGCGCATACGGCGCCGGCAAATATTGCCGCGATGGTGAAACGGGCGATCAATGCCGCGACTTGGGTCAGCTCTCGGAAGTGCTGGCGGCAGGTGGCGATTACGATGCGCAACTCGATGCCTGGACTGGTTGGCACAACGTGGCGCGCGGCATGCGCGCGGATTATCAGGAATTCTCCGGCCTTGTGAATGAAGGCGCGAAGGAACTGGGTTACGCCGACGCGGGCGAGATGTGGCGGGCAGGCTACGACATGAGCGCGGCCGAGTTTGAAGTCGAGGCGGACCGCCTGTGGGGCCAGGTCAAGCCCTTGTACGAACAGCTGCATTGCTACGTCCGCAAGGAATTGACCGACCAATACGGCGACAAAGGCCACGTCGGCACCATGATTCCGGCCCACCTTACGGGCAACATGTGGGCCCAGCAGTGGGGCAATCTGTATTCGAAAGTGGAGCCGTATCCCGGCGTGTCGAGCCTGGACGTCAGCGCCGCTCTGCAGACACAGCGCGACGCCGAATTTGCGAAAGCCAAGGAGATCGCGCTAGCCAATGCCGCCAAGCAGCAGCGCAAGGAGCTGACGCCGGAGGAGATCGTCGAGGCCGGCCATGCGGCGGACCTCGCGAATGCGAAGTCGATGGCGCATCGCGCGGAGGACTTCTATGTGTCGCTCGGCATGCAGAAACTGCCGGAGAGCTTCTGGAGCAAGGCGCAGTTCATTCAGCCGCGCGACCGCGACGTGGTGTGCCATGCGTCAGCCTGGGATATGAACTACCAGGGCGATGTGCGCATCAAAATGTGCATCACACCGACGGAGGAAGAGCTCAGCACGATCTATCACGAGCTCGGGCACGTGTATTACTACCTTGCCTACAACAAGTTGCCGCCACTGTTTCAGAGCGGTGCGCACGACGGCTTTCATGAGGCGATTGGTGACACGATCGTGCTGTCGCTGACGCCGAAATATTTGAATAGTGTCGGCCTGGTGGGAACGCCGGTGCAGAGCAAGGAAGCGGTGATCAACGAGCAGATGAAGTTGGCACTCGACAAGATTGCATTCCTGCCGTTCGGCAAGCTGATCGACCAATGGCGCTGGGGCGTGTTCTCTGGCCGCATTACGCCTGAGCACTACAACCAGGCGTGGTGGGATCTGAAGGCGACATATCAGGGCGTGGCGCCAGCCGTGGCCCGAAACGAAGTGGACTTCGATCCAGGCGCCAAATACCACGTGCCCGGCAACACGCCCTATACGCGCTACTTCCTCGCCCACATCCTGCAGTTCCAGTTTCATCGCGCACTATGTCAAGCCGCAGGTCACACCGGCCCACTGCATGAATGCTCGATCTACGGCAACAAGGAAGCTGGCAAGCGCTATTTTGCGATGCTGGAAAAGGGTCAGAGCCAGCCTTGGCAAGCCACGCTGAAAGAACTCACGGGCACGGAGCAGATGGACGCCACCGCGATCATCGACTACTTCGCACCGCTGATGGGCTGGCTCAAGGAGCAGAACAAGGGCCAGTCCTGCGGTTGGGAAAGCTGAGTCAATAGACGGCGCTTCGATCAACAAAGGCCCGGCATCGACCGGGCCTTTTGTTTGGGTAGATTCAAAGGCCAAACAGGCAGCGCGGGATGGGCGCCAGCATGCGACCGGTGAGCATGCCGCGAACTTGAAACCCGCCCCGGATCAGGTCCGGGGCGACGAATCGCTAGGATGTTCGTCATGGCAAGACTCTGGCTTCACGGTACCGGTACGTCGCAACAGCCCACCGATTGCCCATACGCTGCTAAGCGCCCAACAACTTGCCACCCCAGCCGATCAGGGTGGCCGCACCAAGCAGCGCGAAGATGATCGCGGCGACCACATGCACGGCGCGGATCGGGATGCGGTCGGCCAATTTGTCGCCAACAAACACCGCCGGCACATCGGCAATCAACATACCGAGCGTCGTGCCGATCACAACGAGTACTGGTGTCGCATAGTGCGCGGCCATCGCAACGGTCGCCACTTGGGTCTTGTCACCCATTTCGGCCAGGAAGAACGTCACGAGCGTCGCGCCGAACACACCGAAGTGCTTCGCCACCGCGCTTTCCTCCTCCTCGATCTTGTCGGGGATCAGCGTCCAGATCGCCATTCCAATGAACGACAACCCGAGCACCCATCGCAGCACTTCCGGGCTCAACGTGGCCGTGATCCAAGCGCCGAGCGCACCCGCGAGCCCGTGATTCAGAATCGTGGCAACCAGAATGCCAAGAATGATCGGCACTGGCTTCTTGAACCGCGCCGATAGCAAGAAGGCCAACAGTTGCGTCTTGTCGCCCATTTCCGCCAGGGCAACCACACCAGTCGAAACGAATAAGGATTCCATCAAAACTCCCTGGCCGGACAGACGACAATGACCACTGCCCACCCCGGCCAAATCGGAGGTGCAGTGGTCAAAGGTCTTGCCAAGTGGATGCTGCAAACGCCATGGCCTGTGGGCCAAGTATGTTGACGCTTGCCACCGAATACCGGTGCGGCTACTCCCCGATGACCTGTAAAGGGTAGCAGTCTGGGCGGCGCACCGAGAGTGGTGACACCCAATATTGCGATTGTGCCGACGAGGCAAGCCTTTATTGATCCGAGCCTGGTTGGATTGGCGGGTTTTCGCATCTGGCTCCGTATCAGCCGGTAACCCCGATCCTGGAGCTCATTATGAACCGCCTGACCACCCTATTCCTCACGCTTGCCCTCGGCGCAATCCCGACCTTGGCAGTGGCCGCGCAATCGGTTATCACAGGACCGGCTGGCTCGGGCAAGTTCGGCAAGGATGTCGTGGTGTTGCCAAACGGCAACTTCGTGGTGCTTGACCCCGAATTCGACCTGAATGCTGGCGCAATCGATGTCGGCGCCGTCTATCTTTATCGAGCAGACGGCGTACTGATCAGCACGCTGCGCGGCAGTGCGACGAACGACCGGGTCGGTAGCGATGGCGTGACCGTGCTCGCGAACGGCAACTACCTCATCCATAGTCCCTTGTGGAACGGCGAGGAAGGTGCATTGAGCTTCGGCCGCGCCACGACGGGCGTCTCGGGCATTGTGTCGATCAGCAATTCGATGATCTCGGCGTTCGACATCCAGTTCGGCTCGAAGGCCTCGGTCACTGTCCTGCCCAATGGCAACTTTCTGGTGCGAAGCGATTCCTGGCTGGACTTAAGTCTTGACAACCCACGACGGATTGGCGCTATCCGGTTTGTAAATGGTCAATCCGGGGGTATCGGCACGATGGACGAGTCCAACGCTCTTGTCGCCACTGCCGTCGACATTGGCAATGTCAATGCCGTCTCCATGACCACCAAGATCTACGTCCTCACGGATGGTAATTATGTGATGACAAGTGAGGGAGCCTCGGTCAACGGCGCCGTGATTTGGGGTGACGCGCAGACGGGCCGAACGGGCCGCCTCAGTGACGCAACTTGGGGCGCGTTCGCCTTAGTCGGCTCAAAGGATGGTGACGGCCTATTTATGAACGTATTGCCCCTGGCCAACGGGGCCTATGCGGTTGAGTTTCCCTACATGGATGTCGGCCCCACGATGGACGTCGGCGCCGTTGCCTTCGTCAACACCCCGAGTCAACGGATCGGCGTCGTAACGTCAGCTAATGCCCTGTTCGGCAATACCACGAGCGACCAGGTTGGAAAGGTCACGGAACTCGGCAACGGCCACTGCGTGGTGAACTCCCCGTTGTGGGACGACGGCGCAACACCCAATGTTGGCGCCGTCACGCACGCACCGAACTGTGCGATCTCCGGCTTCGTCACGGCCGCCAACTCCCTCATCGGCGGTCGCAGTAACGACCGCATCGGCTTGAAGAATGTGACTCCGGACAACCCGTCGCACATCGTCGTGTTGAGCGACGGCGATTACGCAGTCATGAGCCGCTACTTCAACCGCGGGTCGGTTGCTGGAGCGGGTGCGGTAACGATCGTTTCGGGCACGACCGGCATGACCGGCGTCGTCAGCGAAGCCAACTCGGTGGTCGGATCGCGGCTGAATGACGAAGTCGGCATCGACGGCACTGCCCTGACGAACGGCAATCTCGTCATTGCCGCGCCAAGCTGGGACAGCCCGACACTCGCAAATGTGGGCGCCGTTGCCTGGATCTCGGGCACCCCAATGACTGCTTTTGAGCTGTCGTCGAGCAATGCGCTGGTCGGCGACCAGGTAGATGACTTCGTTGGCTCTCACGGGGTAACCGCGCTCAGCAACGGCAACTACGTCGTCAAATCGAACAGCTGGCATGGGCAACGGGCTGCGTTCACTTGGGGCGCGGGGAACACCGGCGTTCGTGGTGTGCTGACCGCTACGAATTCCTGGATCTCGCCGAACGACGAGCCATCGAACAGCACGCGCGTCGTGACGCTTCCCAACGGAAACTACTTGGCGATCAACGCCGGCTACGCTGACTACAGCGGCATCATCGGTTTCGGTAACGGTGGCGCCGGATTAACCGGGATGCAGGCGCCTAGCGCATTTACCCTCGTCGGCGGGCCGTCAGATGGTTTGGGTATTGCCGGGGGCGCCAACGAACCCGTCCAAGTCCTCGGCAACGGCGACTTTGTAGTCGGTTGGAATGGCTACGATGGCATCGCCTCGAATGGTGGTGCAGTGCTCTATGGTCATTCAATGTGGGACGCTGGCTTCAACCTGCCCGTGACTGGGGCCAACAGCCTGCGCGGCGCACAGGCCCAGGATGCATTGGGCCTCAACGTCTATCCGCAGGCCAACGGCAACTACATCGTGCAATCTCGCTTCTACGACAATTTCGCCAGTGCCACCGATGCCGGCATCGTCATGCTCGCCCGCGGCGACGGCAGCACAGTCGGAACGCCAACCTCAAGCAATAGCGTCATTGGTATCCAAGTTAATGGCGGCGACACTCAAAACTTTGACTATGACAACACGCGCAACCAGCTGATCGTTGGTGAACCGGCCTCCAACCGGGTCGTGCGATACCAACCGGGCACTGCGACCACGACGCAGATCTTCCAGGTAGACCCTGCCACCTCCGCCGTCGGCAGTGCCACGACCATCACGGCGCTCGTTACCTCCAACGCCGCGCCAGCGCTCGGGACCGTTCGTATTTACGCCAGCACCGGCGAATCCTGCACCGACGAAAGCCCAATCGACTGGACCTCTGATACCGCGGCCTTTGCCTGTTCCATCACGTTCCTAACGCCCGGCGCCCGAACGCTGCACGCTGAGTTCACCGGTTCCTGGACCCAAGGCTTTAGTCGCTCTGCGAACGTCAATCACACGGCACAATCCCCGGATATCTTCCGCAACGGGTTCGAGTAGCGCGATGAATGGAAAAGAATCGACTGCCAAGCGCTGGTAGGCGGCCGATTCAGGCCAGAGGTCGGCGAAGTGAGCAAGTTGACGAACGCCAACCTCAAGTCAACCGCGCCCGCCGACACCGCTCCGAGCAATAGCGCACTTGTTCCCAATTCTTCGCCCAAGCCTTTCGCCAAGTCATCGTGCGCCCACACACCGCGCACGGCTTGGTCGGCAGATAGGATTTATTACCACGAAAACCGTTCTTGTCGCCAAGCTTCACGACAAGCCCTCATCCGCAAACAACGACGCCTGTCGCGGCACGTCCGAATGACGCGTCGCACGGCGGCGCTTGCCGCTCGGCGGCAAACCGCTCTTGCGCGAGCCATGCTTCTTTTGCACTGCAGCCGCTTCCGCCTTTGCCCCTGCTGTCAGCCGCACGCCATAAAGCCAATTCTTCGCCTCTCGAATCGCCGTTTTCTCGTCAACAATCGGTTTCGGATACGCGCTGGTGCCGTATTCAGGAATCCACCGCCGGATGAATTCACCATGCGGATCGTGATCCAGTTGTTGCTTGCTTGGCGAGTACATCCGAAACGTGTTGATGCCAGTGGTACCCGACTGCATTTGCATCTGGCTCCAGTGAATCCCCGGCTCGAAGTCCAGAAACTGCCGCGCCAGATGAAGCCCCGGCTCCCGCCAATGCAACCACAGGTGATACGCCGCAAAGCTCACCAGCATCGCGCGCATCCGGAAATTCAACCAGCCGGTGGCATTCAATGAGCGCATGCACGCATCGACCATCGGATACCCGGTGCAACCGCGCTTCCAGGCTTCAAACCGTTGCCAGTCGAATGCGTCTTCACGCAGCCCATCGTAGCTCCGCGCAATATTTCGAAACTCGATCTCCGGCTCCGACTCCAACTTCTGCATGAAGTGGCAATGCCAGCGTAAGCGCCCGGCAAAGCCACGCAAGTGATACGCCATGCTGCGCGCATCGGCGGTGCCGAGCGACTTCAATGCAGTGATTTTCGCCTCTGTGCCCTGATGCACTTGCCGCATCGACAACGACCCAAACGCCAGATACGCACTCAACCGCGAGCAACCCTGCTCCGCCGTCAGCGGACTCGACAAATCGCGGCGATAGCGCGCCCCACGCCCGTCCAGAAACGATTGCAGACACGCATGCGCCGCGACTTCGCCGATCGCCGGCAATGGCCGGGAATCCGCATGCCCATGCTGCGCCACCAGGTCGTCCGGCCACGTACCGAGATCCAATCCCGAGATACCCCGAAATTGCTCCGGCACCACGACTTGCCGCGCATCCATCCGCTGCTGCCAACGCCGCGCCCAACCGCTGCGATCGTTCAACCGTCGCACCACGCCATTCTGCGGCGATTCGTGCCAGACCACCCCCTCGCGCCGACACCACTTCCCGACGGCGCGATCGCGCGCATACGTCCAACCTGGCCCCGTCTCCTCATGACTGTAGAGATGCGTGAAGTCAAAAACTCGCCGCAGTTCCGACAGCACCGTCGGCACCGAACCCACCCGAATCAACAGCGGCAAGCCCCGCGCCGCGAGCGCCGCTCGCAACGCCAACACGTGGCCCCGCATGAACGCCACATGTTGCGCGTCACATTCCGGACTCGTGAGCCACTCCGGCTCGACGACGAACAAAGCCACCGCCGCATCCGCGCCGGCTGCCAGGGCGAGCGGCGCGTGATCAGCAATCCGGAGATCACGTTTGAACCAGACTAGAGCTTGTTGCGGCATAGGCGTGTCAGAGCAATTCCGCGATGCTTGGCAACGCTGCGTGCAAAGGATGTGAGCGCACCGTGCATGCGCGCTGACCCCACCCAACCCGCAGCGCCGCCGGCTCGATATCGGTCGCGCCCTACCCCACTCGCCCCAAACAAACGTCAATCACTCGCACGGGCCTTGCACGCTATCAGGTTTCCATGGAAACTACTGCCACCTAGTTTCCCGGGAAACCTAATGATCACGCGCCAGACGCAGCCAGCTCCCGCACCCCTCGAAGCCCATATCGGCTTCTGGCTAAGGTTTGTCTCCAATCACGTGTCTGCACGCTTCCAACAGCACATGGCGGCCAAAGGCGTGACGGTTTCCGAATGGGTTGCGCTGCGGTCACTGTGGTCGCAAACCGATGCCACGCATGCCGCGTTGATCGAAGCCCTGGGCATGACGAAGGGCGCTACCTCCAAGGTGATTTCCCGCCTCGAAGAGAAAGGCTTGGTCGAGCGCGCGTTGGCAGACGGCCGCGCCCGCGAGCAATCCCTGCGCCTCACCGTCGCTGGCAAGAAACTGGTCCCGAAACTCGCCGCGCTGGCCGACGCGAATGACGCCCACTTCTTTGCGCACTTGCCCGCAACCGAGCGTGTTGCGCTGACCAAGATCATGAAAGACCTGGTCAAGCATCACCAACTCAAAGAATTCCCCACAGTCTAGTCACGCCCCTTCTCACATTGCACACGAGTCAGCCATGAATGACACCACCCGCGCCGCTATTCAAGCCACCTTCGACGCCTCCAACCAGGGCACCATCCACTTCGGCCAAGTGATTGGCCAGTTGGTCGCAGCCGGTGTGGAGTCCTATCACGTTGACTACCGCAGCGGCCGGACCACCTACTACCTCCCCGATGGCAGTACCGCCGATTTTAGTTTCGAGCGCCCAACAGAAGGCATTGCCGAACCCTTCGATGCCAACGCGCTCCGCGCCACGATTGTGGCTGCCCAACAAGGCCAAGTGATGTACCCCGAGTTCAAACCGCGCTCCCAACGCGCCGGCTGCGCCGCGTATACCGTCTGGATCACCGGCCGCCATGTGACGTATCTCGGACGCCGCGGCGAGACGCATGTCGAGCGGTTTCCTGACTGATATTGAGAAGAACAACGACCATGACGATCATCAAGGAAACGGCGATGTCTGTGCACAGGAATACCCAAGAATGGCGTCAACACAGCCACCGGTGCCGGATCGCGCGCATGCTCTCGTATACTTGAATAGCATTCCGATACTCATGCAACAACCTTGGGCAGTTAAGGATGAATCGAATCCAAGACAATGATCATCATGCTCGCTAGGGGGCAGCATGTTGAAACTAGTGGGTGCAAGGGTTGCGGCCCATGATGAGATGACGGTATTTGGCGTACCCTTCTGCGAACGACTCAATGATTGGGTATCGTAAGCAACCCGCTCCTGGTTCTGACGTCTGGGAGCTTTGAGCTAGTTGCTGTTGGCATGCGGCGAGATTGCCTTGGATCCTGGAATCCGCTTGCGGCTTCCAGGATGACGACAATACGGGCGCGGTGATTTGACGTGCGGCTGACGCCGGTCTGGCGGCTTTAAAGTCGGTATCGAATCAATCAGCGCCTTGCGTCGGCTTCGACACGGGGCGTCGCGCACGGTAGTGGCTCACGCGGCCAGGCACGCTCGCCGTCGACCCACGTCGATATCACTTTCAGGCCTGGAATCGCAGCGTTCTGCACGGCAAACGGATCTTGGTCCAGCACCACAAAGTCGGCCAGCATGCCGGGCTTCAATTGGCCCACTTCGGATTCGGCAAAGCCGGCCCAGGCGGCATCGCTCGTGAAGCCGCGCAGGGCTTCATACGTAGTGAGCCGCTGGTTCGGGGTCCAGCCGCCATCCGGTTGGCCCGTTTGGTCTTGGCGGCTGATCGCGGCGTATATGCCGAGGATGGGCTCGATCCGCTCGACGGGGAAGTCGGAACCAAGCGCCAAGCGGGTGCCGCGATCGCGCAAACTGCGCCAGGCATAGGCGCCGAGTACGCGGTCGGGCCCAAGGCGGGTCTCGGCCCAGGGCATGTCGCTGGTGGCGTGGGTCGGTTGCATGGAAGCGATCACATTCAGCTCGGCGAAGCGTGCCAAGTCTTTGGGCGCGAGCACTTGCGCGTGTTCGATGCGCCAGCGGCGATCACTCGCTGATTGGCCAGCGAGTGACTGGTAAAGGTCGAGCACGATGCGATTCGCGCGGTCACCGATGGCGTGGGTCGCAATCTGGATGCCGCATTGCGCCGCCTTTTGCATGGCCGTTTCTAGCGCGGATTCAGAAGTCACGAGCAAACCACGATTGCCGTGATCGTCCGCATAGTCGGCGAGCAAGGCGGCGCCGCGGCTCCCGAGTGCGCCATCGGCGTAGAGCTTGACGGTGCGCATCTGCAGTCGGCCACTGGCGTGACGGTAGCGGCCGTTTTTGCACAGCCAGGCCAACGCCGCGCTATCGCCATCCGCCATGGTGGTGAGCCGTATCGGTAAGGCGCCAGTGTCCGCCTGCGTTTTCAGCACGTTGAGGTCATCAAGTGAGGTGCCGGCATCGTGCACACCTGTCACGCCCGCGGCGAGCAAGTTGGAGAAGGCCAGTTTGTATGCAGCGGTCTTGTCTTCGGCGCTGAGCGGCGGTACCACTTGATCAATCAGCGCACTCGCCGCATCAATGAGGATGCCGGTTGGCTTGCCATCGACCCGCTCGATGTGCCCGCCATCCACTTGCCAGTCGCCGTCCAGCGAGCGGCCGATGCGTTTGATCGCAGCTGAGTTGATCCAGGTCGCGTGGCCATCAACGCGCTCCAGCACGACTGGGCGATCAGGAAACGCAGCATCCAGATCCGCAGCGCTCGGAAACTTCTGCACGGGCCAATCGTTCTGGTCCCAACCGCGGCCGAGCAGCCAGGCGTCTTTGGGGAGCTTGTCCGCAGCTGCGTTTAGGCGCGCGATCACATCGGGTAGATCGCGGGTGCCGACCAGATCGGCACGTGCCAGACTCAAGCCCAGACTCAAGACATGGCCGTGGGCGTCGATCAGACCGGGAATCACAGTGTGTCCGCGAAGATCCTGGACCGTTGCATCCGGGTGCTGCTCCGACAACTCAGCGAAATCACCGACGTCGGCGATTTTCTGGTCTACGACCAGCATGGCCTCCGCCTGGGGCCGCTCGTCATCCATCGTGTGAATGCGATCAGCGCGGATCAACAACTCGCCAGCCGACGCGCCGAAACTCAGACTCGCCGCAATGAACCACGAAAGCATGCGCATGAGGGTCACCCAAAAAGAGGCCCGCAAGTATGCACGATGTGCCCGGCAAAATGCTGCGGGCAGCGATTGCTCGCGGCAGGATCTGGTTCGGGCCATCCTCGCGCCCAGGCACCTTTGAACTGTTTCAGAGGTTCCTGAGGAATTTTCAGACCACGCTGACGGTATTTGGCCAATTCTTGCGCCTATGTGATCAGGAGCGAGGCCCCTGCCCGACTTGACCTGGTCCCAACCACAATGTTGGCTCGGCCGTCGAATTGCAGCACGCGGTCCACCGTGCAGACCGCTCGGCTGCGAACGGTGTCGCGCTCCAACATGGCATCGATGCGGTTAAATCACAGGGTGGCAGGCAATGAATCAGGAGTTCTGGGTGAGCGGTCGGTCGGCTAAAACGCAGGCGCGGTGGCAGGTATTCGGTTTGTTCGCGTCGCTCAGTTGCCTCGCGCTGGTGGCACCAGGCGCAGTCGCGCGAGCGTTGCCGTTCACCGCGCATGTGATTGACGGATCCGTCGATGCGGCGCGGTCCGTCGAGATGGCCGATCTGGATGGTGACGGCGATCTTGATCTGGTCGCGGCGGCAAATTCGGCGTCGCCGGTGTCGTGGTGGGACAACACTGCGGGCGATGGTTCGGTCTGGACCAAGCGACAAGTCAGCTCAACCGTGTCGGGTGTGCCGGTCATGCAGGCCGGTGATGTCGACGGCGACGGTGACGCCGACCTGGTTGGCACATCGCCAACCTCACAAAGCATCCTCTGGTGGGCAAACAGTGCCGGCAACGGTTCGACTTGGACGCAACATACGGTGGATGCGGCTTTTTCGACATCGGTGACGGTCGACTTGGCCGATATGGACGGGGATGGCGACACCGACCTCGTGGCCGGCACGACCTCGGGCCCGGCGATTGCCTGGTGGGAGAACACCGCGGGCAATGGCACGGCGTGGACCAAGCGCACGAGCGGCCTCACGATCACGGGCACGGTATCGGTATCGGTGATCGATATGGATCGAGATGGCGACTCGGACCTGCTTGCCGCGAGCACTGCGGCCGACGGCGTCGTCTGGTTTGAAAATACCGCGGGAACCGGCCTCGTCTGGACCAAGCGGACAATCGACACGGTGACGTCCACGCCGGTTTGGGCAGAGGCGGCCGACCTTGACGGCGACGGCGATTGGGATGTGCTCATTGCATCGGCCGGCAGCACGAATCCGGTGTGGTGGGAGAACACGAGCGGCAACGCGAACGCTTGGACGAGGCATGTGCTGAGCCCTGCATCTTCCAGTGGTTCGTCGATGACCGCCGCCGATCTCGATCAAGATGGCGACCTCGATTTGGTGTCGACCGCCGACGGTACGACCGACACCCTTGCGTGGTGGGAGAACACCGCTGGCGACGCCTCCGCATTCACTCAGCGCACATTGGCCACCAGCCTGAATGGTGCGGCCATGGCCACAGTTGCCGATGTTGACCAAGACGGCGATCCCGATGTGGTTGCCGCAGCCTTCGATGCCGATGATCTGATCTGGTGGGAAAACCAAACCATTCATCGCAGCGCGACGTTTCCGAGCAAACAGCTGGCGTTCGACAGCATTGGCGGCGCGCGCGAGCTTTCAGCAGCGGATATGGATCGTGACGGTGATCAAGACCTGCTGTTCAGTGGCGAAATCTCCGACAAGGTTTACTGGTCCGAGAACACTGCCGGCGATGGCAGCGCCTGGACCCTGCACATGATCGACGCTTTATACGAAGCACCAGTCGGGCTCGACGCGGCAGACATCGACCACGACGGCGACCTCGATGTCATGGGCGTGGGTCGCGCGGCCGATGACGTAGTCTGGTGGCAGAACCCGTCAGGCACAGGCAGCACTTGGACACGCGTGGTGATCGACAACAACTACGGAAACGCGGAGACGATCGCGGCCGCCGACGTCGATCGCGACGGCGATCTTGATGCGGTATCGGGCTCGTTCGACCACAACAATGTGGTTTGGTGGGAGAACACTGCAGGCAACGGCAGCGCCTGGACCAAGCACGTGATCGACGGCTCGTTTCTAGGCCCATACAGTGTGCGGACGGCCGACCTCGACAACGATGGCGATCCAGATGTAACAGCAGCATCGATTGGCGGCAATGAATTGGCTTGGTGGGAAAACACCGCCGGCACTGGTCTCGCCTGGACCAAACACTCGGTCGCGGCGGCGCAAACTGGCGCCCACGCGCTGTCGATTGGTGACATCGACGGCGATGGCGATCTTGACCTGGTGTCCAAGGGCACGAGCGCTACCCTTAGTTGGTGGGCCAACCCGGGCCAGGCGACCGGAGTCTGGACCCAAATCATCGTCGGCACCTCGGAAAGCAATATCTCCCATTCGGGCGTTGCCGATTTAGATAGCGATGGCGACCTCGACATCATGATGGCCACCACATTTTCCAGTAGGCTGGCCTGGTGGGAGAACACGCAGGGCGATGGCACCAGTTGGATCAGTCGCACCATCACCACTGGGTTCAATTTCATTTACTCGGTCGACGCGGGTGACGTCAATGGCGATGGTCGCCTTGATCTGTTGGCCGCTGCGCGTGGGCTCGGCGATATCGCGTGGTGGGACAACCGCGGCGGCCAGTTTGCGCTCGCCACCGTCAATCAGGCGCCTGCTCGCGCTGACAACGGCTCCGACGTGCCCATGCTCAGAGTGCACGCCACGCACCGAGGTCGGAGCGGAGACTCGGCGATGGCGCTCGGTAGCTTCGACCTGCAGCTCGAAGACGCGCTGGGCACGCCGCTGACCAATGCCCAAGCCGATGCCTTGCTCGCGCGGCTAACGGTGTATCTGGATGACGGCTCGGGCGCGTTCAATCCTGGTGGCGATATCGAGGTCGCTGCGGTGTCGACCTTTGTGCTGAACGCAGGCGGGCTCACGCTTCCCTTCGCACCCGGCCAAGCCAACACACAGATTGCGGCCGGCGCGACGCGAACCTACTTTGTAGTCGCCGAGCTCGAAGCCACGGCCGCTGCAGCCGTGCCGGACGACCTTCGAATTCGGCATCGTACCCAGGGCACCAGTTCAGCAATCGATGCAGTATCCAACTTGCCGTTGACGCTTGAGTTTGTGGCCAACACCGTGTCCAGTGGACTCGAAGTCAACGATCCACCGCTCGCACTTGACGATGCAGCAAGCCTCGCTGAAGACAGCAGTATGACTGGCAATGTGATCAACGGCACACTCGGCGGCGCTGACACGGATGAGGAAGCTGATCCGTTTACCGTGTCGCTGATCGTCGGACCAAGCTCGGGACAATTGATCGGCGGATTGGCAAGCGACGGTGGGTTCACCTATCAACCGGATGCCAATTTTCACGGAACCGATCAGTTCACCTATGTTGGCGTCGATGGCACGGCGACTGGTGACTTGGCAACCGTGACCATCACGGTGACGCCAATCAACGACGCCCCAGTTGCCCAGAATGATGCCGTGACGATGCCTGAGGACAGCGGTACGGTGACCAGCAACGTATTGGATGGCAGCGCTGGAGGGCAGGACACCGATGTCGATCAGGACACCCTGAGCGCCACTATCGTTAGTGGGCCGACGAGTGGCGCGTTGCTCGGTGGTCTCGCCAACAATGGCACGTTCACGTATCAGCCGAATGCCAATTTCAAGGGCATGGACGCATTCACGTATCAAGTCAGTGATGGCGTTACGACAGGCAATGTCGCGACGGTGACCATCACCGTATCGGCCGTCAATGATGCGCCAATCGCCGCCAACGATACGGTGAGCCTTTCGGAGGACAGCGCCGGCATCACCGGCAATGTACTCGATGGTAGTTTGGGTGGCTTGGATACCGATCAAGAATCCAATGCGCTCACCGCAATACTGGTAAGCGGGCCACAGCATGGCGCCTTGGTGAGTGGACTCGCACCGAACGGGACGTTGACGTATCGCCCCAACGCGAACTTCGCTGGTAGTGACACGCTGACGTACCAGGTCAGTGATGGCAATGCCATGAGCAACATCGCAACGGTCTCGATCACGGTGTTACCAATCAACGATGCGCCAATCGCGGTGGACGATGTCTTGGTGGTGCTGGAGGACAGTGCGGCGACCAACGCCAATGTGCTCGATGGCAGCCTGGGTGGTCTGGACACGGATCAAGAATCGACGCCCCTGACGGCGACACTGTTGAGCGGGCCGCAGCATGGCGCGCTGGTCGGCGGACTCGCGCCAAATGGCGCGTTTTCCTACGCTGCGAACCCGGACTTTTTCGGCAGCGACTCGCTGACGTATCGAGTAAGCGACGGCGACGCGTTGAGCAACATCGCAACCGTGGCGATTTCCGTGCTGCCAGTCAATGATGCGCCGAGCTTCCACGTCAACCCATCGGCAAGTGTCGGCGCGAACATGGGGCTGCAGACAGTGCCTGGGTTTGCGAGCGCGTTGTCGGCCGGGCCGGCCAATGAGGGTGATCAAGCATTGAGCATTGTGGTGATCGGCAATACCAACCCCACGCTGTTTAGCACGTCGCCGCAGATTGCAAGCGATGGCACGCTGAGCTTTGCCGTCGCACCGGGCGCCGCGGGTGTGGCGATGGTGACGGTGGTGCTGCAAGATGATGGCGGCACAAGCAATGGCGGGATCGACACCAGCATCGCGCAATCTTTTGAGATTTTGGGTGAAGCGGGCGTGGTGGATGTCCCGGCGAACTCGCAGATCGGATTGCTCGTGTTGGCTTTTGTGTTGATGCTTGTCGGATTCGCCGGGTTGCGGGCACGCGGGTATTGATTGTCCCGATCCGTCATTCCGCTTTCCAGGTTGTGTGAAAACGGTTGGCGTTTGCGGCGCCATCTCATTGTCGTCATCCCGACGAAAGTCGGGACCCAGGGCGATCTGGCCGCGGTGTCGCAAGTATTCTGGGTCCCGACTTTCGTCGGGATGACGACAACAGAGTAAGTCGCCTTGCGATAGCGTCAGACGCGATGAATGCAGCCGCCGAAGCCGCTTTCACACAATCTGGAAAGCTGGCATCTATTTTGGCTGTCGCACACTGGTCGCCTCAAATTTTGGATTCCAGCTTTCGTTGGAATGGCGATAAAAACAATGCCTCGGGTGATGTTTTATGAGAGTCCAGCCGCACCGAAGGTGCGCTGATTCGCGCATCAGACTGTCAGCGGCGATGCGAGATTTTCTCGACGTTCCAGTGTGGCAAGTAGCCCTCTCCCCAGCCCTCTCCCACTCGCGTGGGAGAGGGAGCGGCTCCCTCCCCCGCGCTGACTCGCGGGCCAGCTCCGCTGTCCAAATTTGTTCCTGACAAATTTGTGAACCCGATTGCGGGCCAGTTCCTCCCGCAGCGGGAATATGTTCGGCCCATCCATGGGCCTCACCCGCGCTGCGCGCGGGCCAGCTTCGCTGTCCAAATTTGTTCCTGACAAATTTGTGAACCCGATTGCGGGCCAGTCCTCCCGCAGCGGGAATATGTTCGGCCCATCCATGGGCCCCACCCGCGCTGCGCGCGGGCCAGCTTCGCTGTCCAAATTTGTTCCTGACAAATTTGTGAACCCGATTGCGGGCCAGTTCCTCCCCATCTTCACCAAAAAGCAAAGGCCACCCTGTTGGGTGGCCTTTTCTTTTTGGTGGAGGCGGCGGGAATTGAACCCGCGTCCGAAGAACCTACGTCCCAGGTACTACATGCTTATCGCTTCTTTGGTCTCGTTCGCAGGATGCCGAAACGCGCGCTTACCCGTGAACCAGCCTGTTGATTTTCGTCGCTACCACCCAGGCACAGGCAGCGCTTATCCGGTGATCATGACCCTTCCTTCGCGAGCACCGGTACAAGCTCGGTCGGGGCTAGGCCTTAAGCGGCCAGTGCGTAGTTGTCGTCGTTGGCAACTAAAGTTTTGCAGCTGGATTAACGAGGAAAGCTACCCCCTCGGCATGCACCCAGCGATTTCGAATCCCCCGTCGAAGCCGATCGCCCCCGGTTGAACTGGAATTGCTAGATGATTCAAGTATAGGGTCGATACGCTGGGAATCAAGTCATTGCGGATTGTAAAGGTTCAGGATTGGGTGGAGCGACTAATTTGGGGCAGTTGGCGTCAGTCCAGCGAAGTGCGGACATGTGATCAAGTCTGGTTGTCTCGATCTTGACTTGCCAGACGGGGGCGAGATTGTTCTGGGCACCGGATTAAGTCCTGAGCGACGAATCGCAGGAGCGTGTGTCTGGGCCAGACCACGACTACGAGGCTCAGCCGTCAGGTCATCCTGTCGCGATCTCGAACCCCGCCCCGGATCAAGTCCGGGGCGACGAATCGCAGGAGCGTGTGTCTGGGCCAGACCACCACCACGAGGCTCAGCCGTCAGGTCATCCTTTCGCAATCTCGAACCCCGCCCCGGATCAAGTCCGGGGCGACGAATCGCAGGAGCGTGTGTCTGGGCCCGATCGCAACTTCAAGTCGCCGAAGAGTGCGTCTACCGAAAGACACCCAATCCTCCTCTCGTCACCCCGGACTTGATCCGGGGTGGGTTTGATCTTCGCTATCAACCGGCCGTAACCCCCCTCGCTGCGCGCGGGCCGAGTCTGCAGCGGTCGCTCGCGATCGAGATGCCGGCGCCGAGATGGGTGGTCAGCGCAAGGCGCCGTGAGCGGGCCGTAGCAAGCGCTACGGCTGCGAACGGCAACGCCGCGCTGGCCAGCCAGATCAAGCCGGGGCTCGATCAGTAGGCCGAGCCTCGATGCACGGTTTTGCCTGATACGGCCTACGGCGGGCGACTGCTGCAGACGTGTCGCCGTCCAAAAATTGTTCCAGACAATTTTGTCGAACCCTGGGGGCCGGATCGTCGGTTGTGTTCAGTGAAGCCTTTTCGGCGGCCCCGGGTTCTCACGCCTTTCCTCTCCGCCAGATAACAAAAAAGCCCCGCGAGGGGGCTTTTTTGTTATCTGGCGGAGAGGGTGGGATATGTGAAGCACATCCTGTGCTTCACCCGCGCTGCGCGCGGGCCGAGTCTGCAGCAGTCGCTCGCGATCGAGATGCCGGCGCCGAGATGGGTGGTCAGCGCAAGGCGCCGTGAGCGGGCCGTAGCAAGCGCTACGGCTGCGAACGGCAACGCCGCGCTGGCCAGCCAGATCAAGCCGGGGCTCGATCAGTAGGCCGAGCCTCGATGGACGGTTTTGCCTGATACGGCCTACGGCGGGCGACTGCTGCAGACGTGTCGCCGTCCAAAAATTGTTCCAGACAATTTTTGTCGAACCCTGGGGGCCGGATCGTCGGTTGTGTTCAGTGAAGCCTTTTCGGCGGCCCCGGGTTCTCACGCCTTTCCTCTCCGCCAGATAACAAAAAAGCCCCGCGAGGGGGCTTTTTTGTTATCTGGCGGAGAGGGTGGGATTCGAACCCACGTTACGGCGGAGCCGTAAACCGGATTTCGAATCCGGCGCATTCGACCACTCTGCCACCTCTCCAGAAATGACCCCGGGTCGACGGGGGCGCGCATCATATGCGGTGTCGGCGGTTGGTTCAAGGGGGGCGGCGAAATTGCGTCGGCCGGGCCCATGGTGCGGTCCAACAATCCGCCTCCGGGCCTGTTAACAAGCGCTTCCGTCGGAAATCGGCAAGTCTTTGATGCAGCGCAAAACATTTGCTTGAAACATACGTTTGATTTTGGTGCAAAACTTGGTTAAGTTCCGATCACCGGCACCAAAAAACATTAGCCGGACCACGCCAATCTCTGGGAGGAGACCATGACCAACCGACTGCTGCTGAAGCTATTTGCACTGCTGCTCGCCTGTTTTTCGCTGCTGCCCGAAGCACAGGCGCAAACGAACTACACGAAGACGCGCTACCCGATCGTGCTGGTGCACGGGCTTTTGGGTTTCGACTCGCTGCTCGGGTTCTACGATTACTGGTATGGCATGCCTTCGGACCTTCGCTCTGGCGGCGCCAAAGTCCATGTCGCAAACGTGTCGTCCAGCAACTATTCCGAGGTTCGTGGCGAGCAGTTGATTCGGGAGCTCGATACCTTGCGCGCGGTGTATGGCTACACCAAGTTCAATCTGATCGGCCACAGTCATGGCGGCCCGACGATCCGGTATGTCGCCGCTGTGCGCCCGGACCTCGTGTCATCCATCACGTCGGTCGGCAGCCCGCATAAGGGCAGCAAGGTCGCCGATGCACTTGCGACCACGCTCCCAGCCGGCTCGCCGCTCCGTCCGCTGGTTGCGGGATTCGTCGATGCGCTCTCAACGCTGATTGAAGTGCTCTCTGGCGATAACGATCCACAATACGCACTGGGTGCCCTCGCCTCGCTGTCGAGCGCAGGCTCGGCGACGTTCAACGCCCGCTTCCCGCAGGGCATGCCGACCACGAGTTGCGGTCAAGGCGCCGCGACAGTCAACGGCATCAAGTACTACAGCTGGGGCGGCACCTCCGTTCTGACGAATATTCTGGACGCCAGCGACGCACTGATGGGTACCGGCGCCCTGTTCTTCGGTTTCGAGCAGAACGATGGCCTGGTCGGCCAATGTTCCTCGCATCTGGGTGTGGTCTTGCGCGATGATTACGGCTGGAACCACCTTGACGAAGTGAACCAGATTCTCGGACTGCGCGGCTTGTTTGCGTCGAACCCAGTGTCGGTCACTCGCGCCCATGCCAATCGCCTGAAGAATGCCGGACTCTGAACTGAACCACGCAGCATCCCAGAAGGCCCCGGCCCGGTTACGACCGGGCCGGATTCTTTTGTACGCCATTCTCATGTTTGTCGCGATGGTTATCGCGTCGATCGTCTGGCGGCTCATCCATGGCGCAGCCGATGTGATGCTGCCGCCAGCTCCCTCCGCAGTGGCCGTACCAGCCCCTACCGATGAAACGACGGCAACTTCGACCAGCCCGGATCTACAGACAGCGCCAGCAGCTTCGACGCTCGCGGCAACCAGCACGCCCGGCGTAACTGCAGCCGATCTGGCACCACCATCGCTGCGCGGGTCCGAGGTCGATGGCAGCCTGACAATTGCCAACGGTCGCGTGCTGCCCAATCTGGAACTGCGCCGTCTATTTGACTATTTCCTGACTGGGCTCGGCGAGATGGATGTGCCAGCCATTCGCAACTGGCTGCAGGCTTACGTCCGCGAGCGTTACGGCGATGCGGCCGTTGCCGAAACGCTGAGCTTGTTCGACCGGTATGTCGAACTCGGTCTAGCCTCGGCAAGCGCCGAACTCAACGCGCTTGACCAACGCCAACGCCTTGCTGCCTTGAAAGCACTCCGCACCAAGCTGCTCGGCTCGGAGATGGCCGCCGCCTTTTTCGCTGAGGAAGAGCAGTATCTGGGGTATACCCTCGATCGGCTCGACATCCTGAACAATGCAGCGCTCAGCGAAAGCGAGCGCGATCAAGCGCTGCAGGCACTCGAAGCACAATTGCCACCGACGGTTCGCGAATCGATCCATCAAGCCACGCTCGGAGTGGTCGCGGAAGAACAAACGCGCGAGCTGGACGCCCGCGGTGCCGACGCCGCCACCCGGCACGCCGAGCGTGAGGCCCTGGTCGGTCGCGACGCCGCCGATCGCCTCGCGACGCTCGATCAGCAGCGTGCGCTGTGGGATCAGCGCGTGGCGGCGTACAAGGCCGAGCACGCCCGGATCATGAGCCTCACGGGACTAAGCGCCGATACTCGGCAACAGCAGCTTGCCGCCTGGCTCGCTCAGCAGTTCACTCCCGAAGAGCGCACGCGCATCGAGGCACTGCAAGCCATCGGCGCCCTGTAGCCGCCCTCGATCCTGGTAACCGTACGAACCGATCACTCCGGGTCGTTTCGGATGGTCATTGTCCGCTTTGGCGCCAAATTCCGTTTACTCCCAACGAGGGCGTTGCGACCGCCACGGTTCGTCAGGATTCGCGCCGCCAGTTCGCAGCCCACCCTCACGCCAATCCAGAGTCCACCATGTCCATTTACGCCCTCAAGCCGAAGTTTCAGAATCTGCTCCGTCCGCTCGTCCGCCTGTTGTATCGACTTGGCGTGACCGCAAACCAAGTCACCGTATTCGCGGCGCTGGTGTCGGTGGCGATTGGCCTAGGCTTGTTTTGGGTCACAAGCCCGCGCATCTGCTTTCTGGCGATTCCGATCTGGTTCTTTCTTCGGATGGCGTTGAATGCCATCGACGGCATTCTGGCCCGTGAGTTCGGCCAGCAATCGCGGCTTGGCGCGTATCTGAATGAGCTGACTGACGTGATCTCAGACAGCGCGATGTACCTGCCGTTTGCGCTTATCGCGCCATTCAGCGGGTTTTGGATCGGCACGATCATCGTGCTCGCCGCAATGACCGAAATGACCGGCGTGCTCGGTCAAGTCATCGGACGGACGCGCCAATACCAAGGCCCAATGGGCAAGAGCGATCGCGCCTTCGTATTTGGGGCGCTCGGTCTCGCCGTGGCGATCTGGCCGACCCTGCCGGCGTGGCTCGGGTGGCTCCAAGTGCTACTGGTTGTGTCGCTTGGCTGGACGGTGTGCCGTCGGATTCGCGCTGGTCTCAATGATCAGGCACAAACGCTGACATGAACATGGCGTCGCTGGCGGGTCGCCACGCCGAATTTCGTATCCACACTTGGAACGTGCGCACCGCCGAATTGATGTATGGACCAAACCATGACCCTTAATCCGACCGAATCCACTGCTATGTCCGAAGCTGTCCAGACCGATGCCGCAACCGATGCGGGAAGCGTGCAAACCGCGCGTTTCCGCGTTCACGACGGCCTGGATCTGTTCTATCAATACCGAGTGCCAACCGCTCCACGCGGTGCCGTTGTCTTGCTGCACCGGGGGCATGAACACTCCGGTCGGATGCTGCATGTCGCCGACGAACTGGGGCTGCCAGACCTCGCTTACTTCGCCTACGATGCCCGCGGCCTCGGCCAATCGCCTGGCGTGCGCGGCGATGCCCCCGATTTCGCGACGCTAGTGCGTGATCTGGAGACATTCGTCACGCACATTCAGCAGCATCATGGAATCGCGCGGGCCGACATCGTGGTCGTCGCCCAGAGCGTCGGCGCCGTCGTGGCAAGCGCCTGGGCGCACGACTACGCGCCAAAGATTCGCGGCCTCGTGCTCGCGTCGCCGGCGTTCTCCGTAAAACTGTACGTGCCGTTCGCCCGCCCTGGCCTCGCGTTGCTGCACCAGTGGTTCGGTAACTTCTTTGTGAACTCCTACGTCAAGGCGCGATTCCTGACGCACGATGCGGTGCGCATTCAATCATACGAGCAAGATCCGCTGATCACGCGGCCCATTTCAGTCCGGATTCTGCTCGGATTGTACGAAGCCGCTGATCGCGTGGTAGCCGATTCGAGTGCGATTCTGCTTCCGACCCAGTTGCTGATCTCAGGTGCCGATTGGGTCGTTCGCGCCGAACCACAGCATCGGTTTTTTGCCGGACTCGCAAACCCGCGCAAAGAATGTCACGTGTTCAAAGGCCTGTATCACGACACACTAGGTGAACGTGACCGCGCCCCGGTCATGTCCAAAATGCGGACGTTTATCAAGGGACTGTTCGAACAGCCGACGCCGCCGTTGGATGTTTGCAATGCCGATCGACTCGGCCCAACGTTCGATGAAGCGCAGGCGTTGGCCAAGCCGTTGCCTGCCTGGTCACCGCGGGCCTGGTACTGGTCGGTCACGCGCCTTGGGCTTCGCGTCGGCGCGTGGGTCAGCAAGGGTCTGGCTTTGGGCCAGGAGACTGGGTTTGATTCTGGCAGCACCCTCGACTACATCTACCAGAATCAAGCGCGTGGCTGGCCAATATTGGGTACCCTGATTGATCGGGTGTACCTCAATGCCATTGGCTGGCGCGGGATCCGCATACGCAAGCTGCATCTGGAGGAACTGCTGCACCAGGCGGTCAATCGGCTGCATCAACAACGCCAGCCGGTGCGCCTGGTGGATATTGCCGCCGGTCACGGTCGTTACGTCGTCGATGCGGTCAAGCGGCTCACCAGCAAGCCGGATCACATGCTGCTCCGCGATTACAGTGAGCGCAATGTTCGCGACGGCCAAGCTCTGATCAATGCGGCTGGCCTCGGTAGCCGTGCCCATTTTGCCCTGGGCGATGCGTTCGATCGCGAAAACCTCGCGGCGCTGGTGCCAGCGCCTACCCTCGCGATAGTCAGCGGTCTCTACGAGTTGTTTCCGGACAACCACGCGGTCGCGCAATCCTTGGCTGGCCTCGCCGATGTGATGCCGCGCGGCAGCTATCTGATCTATACCTGCCAACCCTGGCACCCGCAGTTGGAACTGATTGCGCGCGCGTTGACCAGCCACCGGCAAGGTCAGGCGTGGGTCATGCGCAGGCGCTCGCAGGCGGAAATGGATCAGTTGGTTGCGGCAGCCGGGTTCGAAAAGGTTGAGCAGCGCATCGATTCGTTTGGCATCTTCACCGTCAGCCTGGCTTTCAAGCAATGAGACACTGGCGCCTCGGAGCAAAGTGGCTGGCGTTTCTCGGGCCGTTCTTCTATGTGACTTACGGCCTCAGCAATTACGTTGCGAGTCTGCGTGAGCCAATACTGAGCTTTGTCATGGCATGGGAGCGGCACGTGCCGTTCCTCGCGTGGACCATCATCCCGTATTGGTCGATCAACCTGTTTTACGGGCTCTCGCTCTTCTTGGCCCGCAGCGAATTCGAACTCGGGCGACACGCACGAAGATTGCTCACCGCACAAGTCATTGCCGTTACGTGCTTTCTGTTGTTCCCAATGAAAGCGACCTTTGCGAAACCCGAAACCGATGGCTTGGCCGGCTTCATGTTCGAGGCCCTCGGCAGTTTCGACAAGCCCTACAACCAGTGGCCGTCATTGCACATCGCGCTGTTGATGATTCTCTGGGACTTCTACAGACGCCTGCTGCCACCCTGGGCCAAGCCCGTGTTGCACGCGTGGGCATTGCTCATCGCCGGGTCGGTGCTCACGACCTACCAGCATCACGCGATTGATGTGCCAACAGGCGCGATGCTTGGCCTGATCTGCCTGTGGCTCTGGCCGTTGGACCTCAACACGCCGCGTCCGCAATGGCAGGGTTGGCAGGGCGGACGTGCCGGTTGGTTCGCGGCCGCTTACGCCACGGGCGCAGCGGCGTGTCTCTGCGGGGCGTTGCTCTGGCCTCGACACGCGCTGATCCTGATCTGGCCAGCCCTGGCACTGCTGCTGGTTGCCCTCGCCTACGCCGGATTCGGCGTCGGTGTGTTTCAGAAATCAGGAGATGGTCGAGTCAGTCTCGCCGCAACTTGGTTGCTCGCACCGCACCGATTGGGTGCCTTTATCAACAGCCGTCTCTGGACGCTGGGTGGCGCGGCCGCCGTCCCCGTGACTGACCGCCTGTGGGTGGGTCGCTGGCCAGATGCGACAACGCGAGGCCAGTTCGAACAGATCATCGACTTGACGGCTGAGTTGCCACAGGCCGGCGCTGCGGCACGGGCCTTACCCGCATTGGACTTGTTGCCACTATCCATGCACACCTTGCAGTCGGTCAGTGCCGAAATCGACCTGGCGCTCTCGGAGCGCGGTCGGGTCCTCGTCTGCTGTGCGTTGGGTTATTCGCGAAGCAGCGCCGCAGTGCTGGCCTGGCTCCGGACCAGCGGACGGGTCGGCTCGTTTGAACAAGCGTTCGCAGAACTCCGTGCCAAACGCCCCGAACTGGTGCTGGGCGCCGAGCAACTAGCTGCCTTACGGGCGTTGCCGGCACCATGAACCCCGACGAACAGGCCGCGCTCGATGGCGCAAGCGCGTCGGTGATGGCCGCCATGCTTGCCGCGGCGAAAGGGCCAGCCTGGTTCAGCGCCGTCCTGCAGGGGGTAACACTGCTTGGGCACTCACTCTGCATCACCGACCAATCGATCTGGGTCAGTACAGCGGCCGCAGTGCTGCTGCTCTGGCAACTGCTGCTAGCCTGGCGGATGGCGCTCGACGCCCACCTGTTCCATGCTTTCGCATTGTCCGCACTGTCGCCGTCGAACCTGGATGACGTCTTGTCCGAGATGGGGCGCCACAAACAGGTCAGCGCCGATCGCAGCATGACGGATCGCGTGCGCGGCGGTTGGCGCCTGCTTCGTCAACAAGCGCTATTGACCTCGCTCACGCTCGCGCTGATGCTTGCAAGCAACGTCCTGATGCCGAGCGCGCCCCATGTTTGAACGCCTGTTTGCCCAGGCCATTGTGAGCTTTGCACGCACCTTGACGGGCGTGCACGCCTGGTGGCGACAGCCGCTGCCGGCGCGCCCCGGTCGGGTGTACTTTGGCAATCACAATAGTCATGGCGACTTCGTGCTGCTTTGGTCCTGCTTAACCGCCCACGAACGGTATCGCACGCGCCCGGTCGCCGGTGCCGACTACTGGAACAGCTCCGCTCTGAAACGCTACGTAGCCAGTCGCGTGTTTCGCGCCCTGCTGATTGATCGCACCAAAGCCGCACCGGGCGAACAGCGCCCAGATCCGGTTCAGCAGATGGCGGCCGCGTTGGCGGCGGGCGATTCGCTGATTTTGTTTCCAGAAGGCACGCGCAATTTGAGCGATCAGAAACTGCTGCCGTTCAAGTCGGGCTTGTTCCACGTGCAAGAGACCCATCCGGACGCCGAACTGGTGCCGGTTTGGATCAGCAATCTGAATCGCGTCATGCCGAAGGGCGAACTGATTCCCCTGCCATTGATCTGCTCGGTGCACTTTGGTGCCCCGCTCACCAAGGTTGCGGGCGAGGACAAGGCCACATTCCTCGCGCGTGCGCAATCTGCCCTGCTCGACCTCGACCCGGACCGCGACCATGCTTAACTGGCAATCCTATTGGCATAGCGAAACATTGCGCGTGTTTTTGGTGGCCTGCGCAGTGCTGACGGTGGCATCGAGCATTGCCATGGTGCTGCGCTGGCGGATCGCCAAGGGACAGCCGCACGCAGTGATCGACAATCTGGTCGCGCGCATCAACGCCTGGTGGTGGATGGTCGGATTGCTCGGCGCGGCGTTTCTGTTCAAGCGTGATGGCGTGATCGTGCTGTTTGCGCTAATCAGCTTTCTCGCACTGCGGGAGTTCATTACGTTGACCCAGACTCGCCGTGGTGACCACGCTGCGCTCGCCGTGAGTTTTTTCATTGCATTGCCGGTGCAGTTCTTTCTGATCTGGATCGAGTGGTATGGGCTTTGGTCGATTCTGATTCCGGTCTACGCATTCTTGCTACTGCCGATTCTCGCGGCATTGTCAGCCGACACGACCCGATTCCTGGAGCGCGCCGCGAAAGTCCAGTGGGGCCTGATGATCTGTGTGTTCTGTCTGTCGCACGTACCGGCCCTCGTCACTTTGGAGATTCGCGACTACGGTACGCGCAATTTGCTGCTGATTGCGTTCCTGATCATCGTCGTGCAAGGCAGTGATGTGCTGCAGTACATCTTCGGCAAGTTGTTCGGCAAGCACCTGTTGGCGCCTGCGCTATCGCCATCGAAGACTTGGGAAGGCTTGATCGGCGGCATCCTCTGTGCCACTGCGCTTGGCGCCGCGTTGTATCGCCTGACGCCGTTCACGCTTTTACAGGCTGCATCGATCGCGTTCGTGATCTGCCTGATGGGTTTTCTCGGCGGATTGGTCATGAGCGCCATCAAGCGCGACCGTGGCGTCAAGGACTGGGGCCATCTGATCGAAGGCCATGGCGGTGTGCTCGATCGTATTGACTCGCTCGTGTTTGCGGCGCCGATCTATTTTCATGTGATTCGATTCTGGTGGACCTGAGCGGACGCGCGGCATGGCTGGTTGCATAATAAGCGGCCGCTGAACTGATCCCGCGCACATTGTCACCAATTGGGAACTATCCCATTTCGCGCCAGTCTGATCAGGGGCGCGAGCAAGAGCTGCACGGCCTCGCGCACTTCGCCCCCCTTACCCCATCATGGAGATCTTGAATGATCAGGATGTCGCCTGCGCGCGCGTTTCTGTGCGCATTGCCAATCACGACTTTGTTGCTGATTCAGCCCGCTCTGGCTGAGAACTTTTACCTGTACACCGATGTCGGTGAAAGCTCGAACGTGGACCGCTATCAGGTCCATCCAGATGGCGAATCGGGCAATGGGCCACGCATCGGCTATGGTGCAGGCGTCGAGTTTCAATCCGGCTTCGGCATGGAATTGTCGAAGAACAAACTTGGCGAGCGGTATCAAGAGTATTGGTTCTATGGCGACGATGGCATCACGTACGATCGGAGCTTTACCGAGTACGACAGCATTGGGCTATTCGCCACCTACCGATATCGCCCAGAGGAAACGGGCTTCTTCGCTGGCGGCCGGCTCGGCGTGCATCGCTGGAGCCGACGCGCGATGTTCTCCTCACCCAGCATCGACGCCACGTATCAAGACTACCTGAGTGACAATGACCTGGCAGCAGGTCTGGAACTTGGATACCGCTGGCATCCCCAGTGGTCTGCGGCACTGACTTGGACCCACTACGTGGTGGACGAAGTCGACTCGGATCGATTAGCGGTGCGGGTGTCCTATCACTTTAAGTAGACCATCAAGCACGCACGATATTGCGAGTCCTGGCAAACGCCGGACTCGCCGAATACTCAATACCCATAGGAAGGGTCTTAATAAGTCCATCCTGGACTTACAGACCCGCACTGAGTCCGGCACATGTCCGGACTCAGCGCACCAGAATCAAGCACTTGCGTACTTGATTCTGGGCGGGCCATCCATGGCCCGCATCGCCTCTGAACGTGTTCAGAGGCTCCATAGCACTGCGACCTGCACTTAAGCCACGGCGCTATTGCGCACGCGCCAGATCGTCGAGCAGCACCTTAAGAAACCGTGCCGCTTCGCCACCCGTCGCCGCTCTGTGGTCAAACGTCAGCGAAATCGGAATGATCTTGTGCGTTTCGATACCGCCCATCACGGGCACGACTTGGTGGCGACCGCGTCCGGCCGCGACAATCGCAACGCACGGCGGCACGATCACCGGCGTCGCGTAGCGACCCGCAAACATGCCGAAGTTGGACAGCGAAATGGTGTAGCCAGAGAGCTCGCTCGGCGCAATGCTGCGATCGGCGACTTGCGTACGCAGTCGATTGACCGACTCACGAATCGCGCGGGCATCGAGCATGTCGGCGTTACGCAATGCCGGCACAAACAAGCCCTCGTCCGTATCCACGGCAATGCCCACGTCCACGCGGTTGTGCAGCGTCCGGGTTTGATTCGCCATGTCGAACCACGCATTCAGCGCCGGCTCGGCCTTGCACGCCAATACGATCGCGCGAATCAGGCGAACCGTGATGTCCTGACCGGCAATCCAAGCATTGATATCGGCGTCGTCACACAGCGTTGTGGGTACGACCTGCGCGTGCGCCTCGGCCATGATACGCGCCATATTGCGACGCACGCCGCGCAAGGGTTCGGGCTGGCCTTTCGCCGTGACCGTAGGAGGCGTGGTGCGGACCGGTTTGCCCGCGCTCGATACCGGCGCGCGATCGAATCCCGTCGCCGGCCCTGGTGCCGAACTGACCGCAACCGTCGGCGCTGCGGTCGGCACGGGTGCTGACACAATCGGCGTCGCAGGCACAAAGGCTGAAGCCGGATTCGCTGCAGCCGCTTTGACGTCGGCCATGCTGATCGCGCCATCGGGGCCGCTACCGCGCACACGACCGAGATCTACATTGAGCTTCTTCGCCATGGCCCGAACCGCTGGCACCGCCTTGACACCGCCAACGCTCAACGCTTGTTCCTGCTTGACTTCGTTGCTCGCCGTCATCGCACCGACGACCGTGCCGGCGTCTTCGCGAATCTCGACTGTCTGCGTCGCAGCGGGCGCTGCGGCGGCTGCTGGTGCTGCAGCCGCAGGCGCAGGCTTGCTTGGCTTCGGCGCATGGTGATGGCCAGTATCCTGAGCTTCCGCCCGCTGCGGGAGGTTGGCGTCGATCTCGATGTCGCAGATCGGTGCACCGGTGTCCATGACATCGCCGGATTTGCCGTAGAGTTTGGTCACGCGGCCAGAAAACGGCGACGGCACATCGACGACGGCTTTGGCGGTCTCCATCGACACCAGGGGCTCATCGAGCTTGACGACATCGCCTACTTTGACGAACCAGGACACGATTTCTGCGTCTGGCAGCCCTTCACCCAAGTCCGGCAAGAAAAAGGATTTAATCGACATGGCCATGCCTCAACGATAAGCCAGGGTGCGCTGTGCCGCCGCAAGAATGCGATCGACACTCGGGAGATACTTCATTTCTAGCCGGAACAGCGGAATCGGCACGTCATAGCCGGTGACCCGCTCGATTGGGGCAAGCAGATCGAACAGGGACTTCTCAGCCAGATTCGCCGCGATCTCGGCGCCAATGCCGCCAGTACGCGCGGCCTCATGCACGATGACGCAGCGCCCCGTTTTCTTGACGGACTCCTGGATCGTATCGAAGTCGATCGGCTTGACCGTGGCCACGTCGATGACCTCGGCACTGATCCCTTGGGCAGCCAGCCGGTCGGCGGCTTCCAGCGTTTCCTTGACGTGCGCGCCCCAGGTCACGAGCGTGATATCCGTACCGTCGCGCAACACGAAACACACGTCCAACGGCAGCGCCTCGCCATCATCCGGAACCTCTTCCTTGTACTGGCGATAGATGCGTTTGGGTTCGAAGAAGATCACCGGATCCGGATCACGAATCGATGCCAAGAGCAATCCGTAGGCGCGCGCCGGACTCGACGGGATCACCACGCGCAAACCGGGAATGTGCGCAAACAACGCCTCGGGCGCTTCGGAGTGGTGCTCAGGGGCACGAATACCGCCGCCCCAAGGCGCACGCAGCACCATCGGACAACTGAGACGCCCCCGCGTGCGCGTGCGCATGCGCGCCGCGTGGCAAACGATGTGGTCCATCATCGGATAAATGAACCCGTCGAACTGCGCCTCGGCCACCGGCTTCATGCCTTGGAACGCCATGCCAACACTGAGACCGGCGATCGTTGTCTCGTCGAGCGGCGTATCCAACACGCGCTCCGAGCCAAACTTGGCGTGCAGACCCGCGGTGGCGCGGAACACGCCGCCGTTAACGCCAACGTCCTCGCCCAACACCACCACGCTTGGGTCCTGGCGCATCTCATAGGCCAACGCCTGCGTGACCGCCTCGATCAGAGTCACCTCAGCCATGCGTACCGCCCTCCAATCGAAGGACCTCGGCGCGCTGAGCAGCGAGATCGTGTGGCAGTTCCGCGAACATGAAATCAAACATGGCGCTCACGGGCTGCGTCCGCGTTTCCAGATACGCATTCACCTCGGTATCGACCTCGGCATTGGCTTCGGCCTTGAACGCCTCTTCGCGCGCCGCATCCCAAAGCCCGCGCTTTTCGAGCAAGGTGCGAAGCCGCTTTAGCGGCTCGCGCGCCCAGGCATTCTTGACCTCGTCCTCAGGGCGATACCGCCGCGCATCATCGGCCGTGGTGTGATCCGACAACCGGTACGTCACGGCCTCCACGACCGTGCCGCCACCGCCAACGCGCGCCCGCTCGATCGCTTCGCGCATCACAGCGAGCATCGCGATTGCATCATTGCCATCGACTTGCACGCAATGGAGACCACCGGCGATGCCTTTTTGTGCCAGCGTCTCCGCGCCCGTTTGCGCCGAACGTGGCACCGAAATGGCCCATTGATTGTTGACCACAACGCCAACGTAGGGCAGACGATACGCGCCAGCCGAGTTCACCGCGCCGTAGAAGTCGGTTTTCGACGTTCCGCCGTCTCCGACTACCGACACGGCGACGCGCGGCTCCTTCCGCAATTTGAACGCCAGCGCGGCACCGGCGGCATGCAGGCATTGCGTCGCGATCGGCACGCACCAGGGCAAATCGTGCTTCGGGCCGGAGAAATCATTGCCGCGCTCATCGCCGCCCCAGTACATCAGCACGTCGCGCGGCTTGACGCCACGCACAAACTGGACCCCGTATTCGCGATACATCGGGCAAAACACATCCTCATAGCGCATGGCCATTCCGATGGCGACATGTGCCGCCTCGTGCCCCAGGCACGACGCGTAGGTTCCGAGCTTGCCCGTCCGTTGCAGCGCGACGGCCTTGGTATCGAAGAAGCGCAAAAAACTCATGCGGCGATACAAGTCCAGAATGAGATCATTGTCGGCTGCCAGAGCCGGCGCATCGGCCGACAGCTGACCATCTTCGTCGAGATACCCGACGTAGGGAATTGAAAATGTTGCGACCGTATGCACGAAACGCCCTCCGCGTCTGAGTCCGGTTGAATGGCAATTTGATTCCGACCTATGGGGACACCAGAGGTTCAGGCTGCCGCGACCTGCGCCAGACCGCGGCGGCCGCCATTGATAGCAGTCGCCCGCCACCAGAACAAGATCGCCGTGTTTGAAGCGGTCAATGACACCGGTTCCATTCATCCGCTCACAACGACCATGACTTTTGCCAGATCCCCGACGCCTTGAGAATTGAATGAAGTCGGCCAATCGCATAGGCTGGCACTCTGGCTCAAAGTCCGCGGCCATCGGGCTGGCCAATGTCATGGTGCCACCTGCCTGATTGCTGCGGACTGATACGAGCCGATGAATGCGTCCTTGTTCGACCTGCTGACCCTGATTGGCGCGATCGCGTTTCTCGTGCTGATTCTCCAGTGGCGGGCGCTCCTGTCGATGCCGCTCCGCGTTCAACGGGCACGAGCCAGCAACATCGACTTGGCGCGGGCACTGGCGATGGACGACCTGTTGCCGCCGCTTCAAGCCGAGCTCGACGCGCTTCACTTTGCCGGTCCGCATTGGTTCACGCTGGAGCAGGAACCCGAGCAAGTGCGCGGCCTGGCAGTCTTCAGCCATGAAGACGGCACGCAGGTCTTCCTGCTCCCACTGTTCACGTTGGAAAACCCGAACCGCTGCCTCGTCTACCTGATCAGCCGGTTGGGTGATGGTCGACTCGTAATCTCGCAATTGGCCGATCCGTTTTTTGAACTGACGCGCATCGGCGACGAACTGGCGCAGACATTGCCGCCAAGCAGCCTCAGCGACGCTATCAAAGCTCACCGCGCTTGGCGCGATACCCATGGCCACAGTGTGGCCATCGATTCAGCCGAGCGCCTGCATTTGCTGGGCAACTGGCTGACCAAGCGGCGTCAGGCCATGGTGGAAGCCGGCATGGCAGAGACTGCGCCCGACGGGCTGACGCGGTTTCGCATTGGCTTTTCCTGGCGAGCCATGAAGGCCTTCTGGGGGCGCCCTAAATGGCCGGCGAACAAAGACCCGGTACCGATCAACCGCTTGACGCTGATCGCCCAGATGGCGCACCGCTCCCGACAATTCATGCCGCACAGTGGCAATCAGTGGCTGATTTTCGGGCTCAGCGTTCTCTTGTTCGTGGCCCTGGGGTGGCACTTCTTCGGCCTGCCGTTTGCGCTGGTCTTGATGGGGGTCATTGGTGTCCATGAGCTGGGTCATTACCTGGCCATGCGCGCGTTCGGCTATCGAAACGTCCATATGCTGGCGCTGCCGCTGGTCGGTGGCGTCACCATTGGCCAGGAAGCACATCCGGATGCGCTGCATCGCGCGTGGATGTCGTTGATGGGGCCCCTGCCCGGGCTGCTGATTGGGTGGGCGCTATTTTTGTACATTGGGCTGACCAACCCGGTGCAACTCCTCGAGTTTGAGTCACCGCTGACACTCACCACGTACACCCTGCTGTTGATCAACTACCTCAACATTCTGCCGTTTCTGCCGCTGGATGGCGGCCATATCGTGCAGGCCATGCTGCCGCCGCGCTGGTACGTCGTGCGGATCGTGTTCCTGCTGATCGGCGCCGGGCTTGGTATTGCATTCGGTCTGAGTTTTGGCCTCGTCGGCATTGCGATTCTGGCGGGCCTGCAACTGCTCGGCGTAAGCGCGCAATGGCAAACGCGCAAAGCCGTCAAGGACATGATCGACCGCCAGATCATCCTCCAGGACTTGACCACGGCGCGCAAACTGCGCTTGGCACTCGAAGCGTTGGAGCGTGTCGCCGGCCCACCAGTGGTGATTGGTGCGCGCATCAACCAGGCGGAAGACGTCGTCCGGACACTCGATACCCGTGGCATGTCGATCATTGGTCGGCTCGCAACCGCGACCACTTATGCCGGTCTGCTGGTATCGCCGCTGCCCGTCGTGCTCGCCCTGGGGCTATACGCCGGCCTGGCCGGCGGCCTTGCAGCGGTCGGCGCTGATCTCGGCATGAGCGAAATGCAGAATCAGATCAATGAGCGCGTCGAGCGCGAAGATCGCCGCCTCCGCGCGGAAGCGAGCGATCTGACGATGACGCAACTGCTCAACGCGCTGTCGATCGACGATCCGGAACCCGTGCCCGGCCCGGCCAGCCCTGAGGCCATTGCCGCGACGGAAGAACGCCTCGGCACCTCCTTGCCCGAAGCACTGCTGGAGTTTTACGCGCAAAACAACGGGCACCCGGCGGTGGCGATCCTGCCGGTCGAGGAAATCAAGCGTGTCAAAGATGTCGAGGGCGATCTGATGCTGCTCGATGACCCCACGATTCCTGGCGATACCGTTGACATCGAAGTCAGCGACCCGGATCAGGACTGGGACTTCATTCCGGTCAAGAAAGACCTGATTCGCGACTGGGTCTATCTGGGCGGATTTCAGAGCGATGACCTGATCCTGCTTGATCTCGCGGCGACACCCGCGATCAAAGACCGCCGTGTCATCAACTACTTCTTCGAGTCCTCGCACGCCTACCCCGGATTGCTTGCGTTTCTGCGAGAGCAATACCAGCAAGGCAAGATCAGCGACTACTACGAAGTGGCGCATCGTGAGGTTGTGGCCGCGCGAATTCAAGCCGTGAAAGGATACACCGACGACCAACTGCTGGACCTGTTGCCGGCGCCCACCTTTACGATGCTGCTGCTGACCTCAGACCGGCCGGGCAGCGCCGCCAGCGATAGCGACATCAACACTTTTGAACGGAAACACGGCGTCAAGTTGCCCCCAAGCCTGACCGCGCTGTATCAGCGCCACAACGGCTGGCGACAGTACGGACTCGCGGCGCTGAGCGCCGTTCGACCCGTCGATGCCCAGTTTCTGGCGAGCAAACCCGTGGCATGGCGCTTTGATAAGCCCTTCGATCTGGCGCATGAAGGCGAATCGGAACGGCGGTTGAACTTGACCCCGGAAGACCTGCAGCATTGCCTGCTCATGACGGCACTCGACCCCGAATTGCCCATGGGGCCACGCAAGATTGTGTGGTGTGCGACGCCACGCCACCCGGATGCCGTCGTCATCGACCTTGGCAACGACACGGTGTTTCCGTCCTGGCGAATGTTTCTCACGATGTTGGCGGTTGAACACGGACAGCTCGAGCCCGACGCAGCGACCGTGGCCGCCGACTGAAACGACTGCGTTCACGTCCCAGCCGTCGGGCCAGACAAGCAGTAAGACGGATCTCGGTTCAATCGACTAATGCGTCCCCGCCTGGACGCGGTTCCGGCCGGCCGCCTTGGCGGCATAGAGCGCGAGATCGGCCGCGCGGAGCAGCAAGCTCAACTTGCTCTGCCCTTGTTCCGGCACCACCGTTGCCACGCCGATACTGACCCGCAGCGGGATGACTTGATCCCCCACCCGGAATTCGCGGATCTCGACTGCGGCCCGCAACCGCTCGGCAACATGCATGGCGTTGGCTTGATCCGCATCCGGCAAGAGCGCTGCAAACTCTTCACCGCCGTACCGGCCCAACAGATCGCTCGCGCGCAGGCTGTCTTTGAGCGCCGCAACGATTTCGAGCAAGGCCTGGTCGCCCGTCTCATGGCCGAAGCGATCATTGATGCGCTTGAAATGATCGGCATCGACCAGCAGCATCGATACCGGCGTTTGCCGTCGCGCGGCCGCCAGCAAGGTCCGTTCGGCTTCGGCCTCGAACGACCGCCGATTTGCGACACTGGTCAATGGGTCGACTGCGGCAATGCGTTCCAGCTCCGTCTGCAGGCGGTCTTTCGCCATCAGCGCGATCCCCAGCGTCGCGATCATCGGCAAGGACTGGAAGAACACTGACATCGACAAATTGAAGTCGCCAGCGCCGGAGTCCAGTACCCCGAATGCGCTGAGACCGAGGATGATGCAGCGGGCCATCAGAATGGCCGTGCCAATCGTGAACACCGCAAAGCACAGGCGATCCGAATCGAGCCAGGGCCGGGTGCGCACGCGCCACAAGCGCCACGCCGAGAGCGCGATCAGGATCAGCAGAATGGTCGTCGTCCAGAGTTCGTGCCAGACGGGCGCCAGATGCAAAACCTCTGTCAGCACAATCGCCCCAGCCAGCTCACCCGCCGCCAGAAAATGGGTCCAGCGGGGCGCCCGACTGGCCCCCGTGACCAGGCAGAACGCGCGGTAGAACTCAGCGATTGCCACAACCAGCAGAAAATTAGCGGCTAAAGGCGACAGCCAGAACGGCAGCCGTGACTCCAGTGCGATCAACAACCAGACCGCCGGCTGCAGCACGACGCCGTAAGCCCAGTGCCGCAGGCCGCGGTCCAACACCGCATTGTCAGCGCGACGCACGCTGAACAGAGCCAGACTCATCATCAGCGTGTTCAGCGCTGACAGCAGCACAACGGTGGCAAGGTCCAGATTCATAGCCGCCAAGAGTATCAGTTTGTGAAGATCGGTTATGGGCCAAAAGTCGCAACCTGCACACCCGCGCACAACGGCCGAGTCGGCGGCGGCCCGCCTGCCCTGCTAGACTATCCGGATGCTTCAATTTTCCGATCTCGAACTGCGCCGCGGTGGGCGCATCCTGATCCAGGGCCTGTCTGCGCAAATTCACCTCGGTCAGAAAGTGGCCGTGGTCGGGCGCAATGGCTCTGGAAAATCCAGTTTGTTCGCCCTGGTGCTGGGCGATCTGCATGCCGATGCGGGCGATTGCTCCATGCCGCGCAATTGGAAGGTGGGCAGCGTCGCCCAACATGTAGATGCCAGCCCGCAACCCGCGATCGAGTTTGTGCTCGATGGCGATGCCGAGCTGCGCAGCATCGAGGCGGCACTGACAATTGCCGAAGATACTCATGACGCGCACCAGATTGCGCATTGCCATGAGCAGCTCCATGCGATTGACGGCTACAGCGCCAGAGCCCGTGCCGGCACACTGCTGCACGGTCTGGGCTTCAAGCCGGACGAGCAGACCCGCCCGGTCGCAAGCTTCTCAGGTGGTTGGCGGATGCGCCTCGCACTGGCCCGTACGCTGATGCAACGGTCCGACATGATGCTGCTTGACGAGCCCACCAACCATCTGGACTTGGATGCCGTGCTGTGGGTCCAGGACTGGTTGCGGGCGTATCCGGGCACCTTGCTGGTGATTTCACATGACCGCGATTTTCTCGACGCGATCAGCACGCACACACTGCATCTGCATTCCGAGCGCGGCACGATGTACGTCGGCAACTACTCGCAGTTCGAACGCACCCGGGCCGAGCGGCTGCGGTTGCAATCAATGCAGTTCTCCGAGCAGCAAAAGCGCATCGCGCATCTGCAACGATTCGTCGACCGCTTCAAGGCGAAGGCCAGCAAGGCCAAGCAGGCTCAATCCCGCGTCAAAATGATCGCGCGCATGGAGCAAGTGGCCCCGGTGTTGGCCGAGGCCGAATTCGACTTCGAATTCCGGATGCCAGACAAACTGCCCGCGCCATTGATCCGCCTGGACGAGGCTGCTGCGGGTTATGGCGAGCGCACGGTCATTGGCAATATCAAGCTCAATCTCGCACCCGGCGACCGCCTGGGCGTGCTGGGCCCGAATGGCGAAGGCAAGTCGACGTTGATGAAGATGCTGGCCGGCGCGCTGACCACGCGAGCTGGGCAAGTGATCCGCCACCCCGAGCTGAAACTCGGCTACTTCGCCCAGCATCAGCTCGAACAGCTCAACCCGGCCGAGTCACCGATTGAGCATTTCCGCGAGTTGGCGCCAGGGGTTGGTGATCAGGCGTTACGCGATGTGCTCGGCACCTTCAATTTCCGCGGCGACCGCGCATTTGAACCAGTCGGCCCGTTTTCCGGCGGCGAGAAAGCGCGCCTCGCGCTGGCCATGATTGTCTATCAAAAGCCGAACTTGCTGCTGCTCGACGAACCAACCAATCACTTGGATCTGGAGATGCGTCAGGCGCTCGAAATGGCGCTGAATGAGTTCGAGGGCGCAGTCGTGCTCGTCGCCCACGATCGGCACTTGATGGCGGCCTGCTGCGATCAGTTCGTCCGCGTCGCGGACGGCGCGGTGCAAGCGTTCGATGGCGATCTGGATCAGTATGCCGAATGGCTGAGTCGCCGCCGCCGTGCGCAGGCGAACGCAACCAATGCGCCCGTCGCCGTGATTCAAGCGGCCCCCGAGCCTGCCCCAGCCAAGCCCAACAAGGACCAGCGCAAATCGGATGCAGATCAGCGCGCGCGCGAAAAACCGCTACGTGATCGCTTGAAGAAAGCCGAGCAGGCCATGACCAAGATTCAAACCCGCCTGGATGAAATCGCCAACGCGCTCCAAGACGCCGGCCTCTACGAACCATCACGCGCCAACCAACTCCGCGCGATGACCGACGAACAGAGTCGCTTGAAGCAGGATCTGGGCACCGCCGAAACCGAGTGGATGGAAGCCGCCGAAGCGTTGGAGTGACCGCTCGATTTTGGCTGTGCTCAAAACTTCGCAAACACCAGTGCCGCACCGGCAGCAATCAGCGTAAAGCCGAGCAGATGGTTCCAGCGCAGCGGTTCGCCGAGGTAGTACACCGCAACTAAGGTGAACACGGTCAGGGACAGGACTTCTTGGATCGTCTTCAGTTCGGCGGCGGAGTAAACTTGGTGGCCCATGCGATTGGCTGGAACCTGCAGCAGGTACTCGAAGAACGCAATGCCCCAGCTGACGAGAATGACCAGCCACAGCGCGCTCTGCTTGAACTTCAGATGCCCATACCAGGCAAAGGTCATGAACACGTTCGAGGCCAGCAGCAGCAGGATGGGCTGCCAATGGGCCGGTGTCAGTGTCGACATCAGGCCTGCACCTCCAGGAAGCGGGCCTCGTACATCAATTGATTGATCCGCGCTTCCTGGCCGGGATCAAATTGGACGCCCACATGGTCGTCGCCGACGCGGACCACCAAGCCCGAAACCGAGATGACGGTTTCTTGATCGAGCATGAAAAACACGCGGACCGTCGAACGCTCCGCGCCCGCCCATTTGCGCGGTTTGCCGAGTCGGGCGCCGCCTTGGGACAAATCCCACACTTCGGTCAAAAAGCCCTCGTCCGCCAGCACGATCAGGGCGGCGGTGAAAATGTCCTTGCGCGGATGGCGGCGTTTTTCGTGGGCGTCCATGTCGGGATTCAAGCGGCAGTCGGCCCAGAGTACAAGCACGATCCGGGCCGAGGCGAGCGTCTTCACGCAATTATGTTTATTTGACGTATCTTTCACGGTTTTTGGCGCTTAATCGTCACAATTGAACGTCCACCGGAGCAACCACGATGACAATGCGCGAAGAAGGCCCAGGCTTGGTGTTATTGGTCGAAGACAACCGTGGAATTGCCGAAATGGTCGGCGAATTCTTGGAACGCCGGGGTTACAACGTTGACTACGCCAGTGACGGCGTCACCGGCCTGCACCTGGCCGTCACGAACGACTATGACGCCCTCGTGCTCGATCTGATGCTGCCGGGCATGGATGGCTTGCAGCTGTGCCGCAAACTTCGGCATGACGCCAAGAAGTCGACGCCAGTGCTGATGCTGACCGCCCGTGACACGCTGGAGGACAAGCTCGCTGGCCTCGACGTTGGCGCTGACGACTACCTGATCAAGCCGTTCGAAATCCGCGAGCTCGAAGCCCGTCTGAGGGCGCTGATTCGCCGCGATCGCCGACAAGTGTCGGCCGAGGTGCTGCGCGTCGCCGATTTGACGCTCGACACTGCCACGCTGCGCGCCACGCGCGCCGGCAAGGATCTGGATTTGTCGCCCATTGCCTTGAAGCTGCTGATGATCCTGATGCGCGAGTCGCCGCGTGTGGTCAGCCGTCGCGATATCGAGCGCGAAGTCTGGGGCGACTTGCTACCCGATTCCGATACGTTGCGCAGCCACCTGTATAACTTGCGCAAGGCGATCGATAAGCCGTTCAACAAGCCGCTACTGCATACGATCCACAGCTCTGGCTACCGCCTGGCCGACCTCGACGCCGAACTCGCCCAGCACAGCGCCTGAGTTCCTAATGTCGCGTGAATCCGGCGGCGGCTTGCGGAGCAAGCTGTGGGTTGCCTTTGTGATGCAAGTGGTGGCGATTGGTCTCGCCACCCTCTTCGGCGTCTATGCGGCCATGCTCGTGCTGCGCGACGTATTGATCAAACAGGCGCTCGTAAATGAAGCGGCGCACTACTGGACCTTGTTTGACAAGGACCCCGGCGCCAGCCTTCCCAACACTTACAACATGCACGGCTACGCGCGCGCCGATGGGGGTACTGAGGTCAACATCCCCGCTAAGCTCCGCGGCCTTGCGCCCGGCTACCACTCGGTCAATCAGATCGGTGGTGATGACCTCATTTTCGTGTCCGATCATCGCGGGCACCGGCTCTGGCTGATCTTCGATCAGGAGCAGGTCAACAAGCTCGCACTCTGGTTCGGGTTCTTTCCGTTGGCGCTGGTACTCGGCGCGGTATACGTCGTCAGCTTTTTCACGTACCGCATGTCGCGGAGCGCTATCTCGCCGATTGTGCGGCTCGCCGAGACCGTGCGTGCACTGGATCCGCGCCAGCCAGACCTCGCGTCCATCTCGCCCGATCATTTGCCGGGCAACGCCGATCTCGAAGTCCGCACGCTCGCCGAGTCCATACACAGTTTTGCGGCCCGCAACCAAGAGTTCCTCGCCCGTGAGCGGGCGTTCACCCGCGATGCCAGTCACGAGTTGCGCACGCCGCTGACGGTCATCAAGATTGCCGCCGACATCATTGTCTCTGAAGAGACGTTGAGCAACTACGGGCAACGATCGATGGCCAAGATCCGGCGCGCCGTCAGCGACATGGAGAGTCTGATTCAGGCGTTTCTGATTCTCGCTCGCGAGGGCGACATGAGCCTGAAGAACGAACAGATCCTCGTCAACGACATCGTCCGCGATGTGTATGAGCGCGCGCGCGGCATGGTCAGTCAGAAGGCGGTCGAACTGATCTTGGACGAGCAGGCCCAGCTCGTGATGGATGCGCCGCCCGCGGTGCTCAGCATCATTCTGACCAACCTGCTCGGTAACGCTTGCCAATACACTGACCACGGTTCGATCCGCGTCACCGTCGATCGCGAAGGCGTGCAGATTGCCGACTCCGGCTGCGGCATGAGCGCAGACGTGTTGCAACGCGTGTTCGATCCGTTCTTTCGCGGGGGCGATGGCAGCAAGCCGGGCCACGGGGTGGGCCTCACGATTGTGCGACGCCTGAGCGATCGGTTCCACTGGCCGATCAAACTCAGCAGCGAACCCGGTGTCGGCACCACGGCCCGACTCTGTTTGCCCGACACGCGCCTGGCTTGACCATGGCGACGCCTGCCGGCGCCAACCGGAGCCACGAGTTGCCGGCGGGCAGCGCCATCAAACTCGGCCCCCATCAGCTGTGGTTGCGTGATTCGGGACCGAGTGCGTTGCCAGTGTTGGTATGCCTGCACGGTTTCCCGAGTTCCGGCGCCGACTTCGGTCGCGTCTGGCCGTTGCTGGCGCCGCATTTTCGGTTGCTGGCGTTGGACTGGCTCGGGCTCGGCCAGTCCGACAAACCCCATCCGCATGACTACCGGATCGCCGACCAAGCGGATCTGATCGACACGCTGCTTAAGCAATTGCACATCACGTCTTGTGCCCTGCTCGCCCATGACTATGGCGACACAGTGACGCAGGAGTTGCTGGCGCGTCAGCAGTCAGCCGGTCGGCCCTATCACATCCGAGCGGTGGTCCTGCTCAACGGCGGTTTGTTTCCGGAGGCGCATCGGGCCCGCTTGGTGCAGCGTTTGCTGTGCCGACCGTTGATCGGCCCCATTCTGGCGCAACTGATTTCGGCATCGAGTTACGCCCGCTCGATGCGGGCCATATTCGGCCCTGCGACCCCGCCAGACACTGCGTTTCTCAATGAGAGCTGGGCCGCGTTGCATCCGCGCGCCGCACGCCGTGTGCTTCCGTCACTGCTCGGCTATTTGGCCGAACGTCGCCTGCATCGAACGCGCTGGCTCGCGGCACTGACTGACGCATCGATTCCTGTCCGCTTCATCGTTGGCATGGCCGACCCCATATCGGGTGCCCACATGGCTGCCCGATACGAGGCGTTGATACCACGCGCGGATATCGTCCGGCTCGACCGAATCGGACACTATCCACAATGGGAAGCACCCGAAGCCGTGGTTTCCGCTGCGCTGCCAATATTGCGCCCGGCTGCTTGATCCGTGCGTGTCGGGCGCGATCACGCCTACTCGCGTTTGAGTGCGATGCCAAACGTCGCGGTGGTAGCCGGATCGGCCTCCAACTCGAAGCGCGGCGTGCCCATTTCCGCCGCGATGACCACGGACGCGCGCTCCACCGTAACTTTGTACGCCGTTCGATCGAGCTTGCGGCTGAATTGGGCGCGGATATCACGAGCAACGCCATCGGGTGGGCGCCCCGCCTTGATCGGCACCGACACTGCAATCGGCGCCTGTTTTCGCGGCGTTACGGTAAAACCGAGCGCGCCATCACTCGCGGCCGGCGCCGTCACGTCGATTCGCCAAGTGCCGGCGAACGCGGCCTCCGGGTTTGCCGCAGCAACAGGCCAAGACAGCAGCGCTGCTAGCGCTGCGATTGGTACCCACCAATCAAACCGTCGTGTATGCGTCATACGAGTCCGTTCCCCGTCCGCTGCCAGTTCTGGCCAATCATAACCACGCTGAGAGCGCTTGATCACACAAAACGTTCGTGCCGCACAAGAATCCGCATGATCGTCTCGCACCGAAGTGGGGCCGACTCAGCTCTCGTTCAAAGACTGGAAAGCAACACTTTTACCGCCTGCTGCTGACTGTTGCCACTGGCGTCGCTGACCGAGATCAGGAACTCGCCACTTCGCACCGGCCGCCATTCAAGCGTTTCCTGCGGCCGACTCGTGCCAACCAGCGCGCCGTCGGCATACCAGTACAGCACCGATTGCTGGGAATCAGCGCTCGCCATCAGGCCGATCCGATCCGACTCGTGGCCCAGGACATAGGTACCGGTCCGCCGCGGCGACTGAATGATCGGCGCGCTACCGGCTTGTTGGGCACCGAGCAGGCAACTCGCAAGATCAGGCGGCGCCTGATCGCGAATACCGGCCTTGAGTCGGGACTCGCGGAGCTCGCTCGGCCAATACGCGTAGACGGCGCTGCGCGCGCCTTTCGGAATGGGCGACCCACAGACTGGGCGGCCATCCGTCGGTGAAAACCACACGCGCCGATGCACCGTGCTGACGGTAATGGCCGTCTTGCCTGGAATGAACCAGGTCGGCACGGTTTTGGGACAGTCAGCGTTAGGCAGCTCGCCGCTGGCCTGACACACCGCCACGCGGCGCAGATTGAGCGGCGTGCTGTCGATTGGGGCGCGAATCTGGTCGGGGGCCAGACTCAGTGCATCGACAATTCGGAAAAACAAGGGCGCCGCAGCCTGCACCCCAATCAAATTCGGATGCGCGGCGTGATCGGGCGTGCCCAGCCACACGATGAGGGCATAACGGCCAAACAGCCCGGCGGTCCACGCATCATGGAACCCCCAGGATGTTCCCGTCTTCCATGCGACCGGCAGTCGGCTTCGCAGACCATCCGGACGCGCGTGCTGCTCCAGCATGTCGCGAACAATAAAGCTTGCTTCCGGGCTCAACAGCGGCAGCGCCGGCGGCATCGGGTCAGAGGCAAGCAAGCGGAGACCGCGATGTCGGCCCTGATTCGCCATCATCGCATAGAGCCCGGCCAGTTCCTGGGCGCTCAGATCGCCACCACCCAGCACCAACGACAGCCCATAGTAGGACTCGCGGCGCAGATTGCGGACTTCAGCAGCGCGCAGCAAATCGTACAGATTGGGATGCTGCAAGCGGCTCGCGATCTGCACGGCGGGAATATTTCGGCTCCGGTTCAGCGCTTCCTGCGCACTGATCGGTCCGACAAATTCGCCGTCGAAATTTTCGGGTGAGAACTGCCCGAATCGGGTGGGCACGTCGCGCAGCACCGAGGCGGGATGCAGCCGACCTTGGTCAATGGCAATGCCGTAGAGCATGGGCTTCAAGGTGGATCCCGGGCTGCGTTGAATCTGCGTGCCATTGATCTGACCGCCGCGATCGTCGGCGAAATAGTCAGCCGAGCCAATCATCACGCGGATGTCCGCGTCGACCGTATCCACGAGCAAAACACTGCCGTTGCTGAAGCCTTGATTTTGATTCTGCCTGAGGAACTCGGCCAGAATGCGCTCCACCCGACTTTGCAAGGCCACATCCAGACTGAGGTCGATGTGGGTTCGCGACTCACCCCGCATGGCGATCAGCCGCAGTGCCTGATCGACCGCATGGGGCGCCAGAAATGGCAGATCAGCAGGCCGCCGCAAGACCGTATCGGCCTCGATCAAGCCACGAAATCGCGCGTCTTCGGGATGGCGCAGCAGCCAGTCCTCAAACAGACGCAAGCGTGCTGCGCGCGCCGCTGGCGTGAGTTGCAAGCCTTGCGGATGCGGCAACAGCCGCGGTCGCTGTGGCAGGACCGCAAGCGTCAGTATCTCAACGAGATTGAGCGCTTGCACCGGCTTGCCAAAATAGATGCGGCTCGCAGTCGCAAAGCCTTCAACGTTGCCAGCCATTGGCGCCAGATTGAGGTAAGCCTCCAGCACTTGGTCTTTGTTGTAGCTTGCCGAGATCACGAGCGCCGACGTCATCTGCGTCAGCTTGCCGCGATACGACTGCGTGTCCAGGCGTTCGGCGATTCGGGCCAGCTGCATCGTCAACGTCGATGCCCCGACCCGCGACTCCTGATCGCTGAGGCGCCAACTCAGTGCGCGCAAGGCAGCGACCGGATTGACGCCCGGGTGCCAGCGAAACCAGCGATCTTCCTTGAGCGCCAACGCTTCGACCAGCGCTGGCGGATAGTCGGCCAGCGGGACCCAAAGTCGATAGCGCTGATCAGACGCTAATGTCAGCCGCAGCAACGTGCCATCGCGCGCCCGCACCGCCGTTGAGCTGGGCTGATGACGGGACCATTCCGGATGCGGCACCGACCGCCAGATCACGAGCGCGACCGCAATCGCGCCGAGACTGATCACCAGGCGCCGGCAGCCAACAGAAAAGGCGTGCACGGCGCTGAACTCACTCCACCGTCAGAACCGTCGTTTCCGCACCGATGCTCTGTCGGCGCGGATCGTACATATCTTCGGCATAAGTCGGCGGCACGCGGAACTTGCCGCGTTGGGTCGCTTTGATGCGGTACTTGTAGGTCTGCATCGCCTCAGTGCCGCTGGCGTACAACACGAGTCGGTCCTCGCGGGCATCGAGAAATGTCAGCGCGCCCGGCTCAAAGGCGAGGAAGCGGGCCTCACGCGGCGCGTATTCGTCGGTCGGATATTCCTGCAACTCAAAGCCCGCTGGTAGCAGTTCGACGATGGCGAGTTGGCCATTGCGGAGATCGGTCGCGCGAATGCGGAGGCTGACTTCGATCTCGTCGCCCTCCTTCAAGGCGCCAATGGCTTTGCCATCCAGTGTCAAGTAGTCGCGGGCCAGCTCCAGGCCCTGTTGTTGCGGCGTCGCTGGCAGCTTCTTTTCGAATCCGGATTCGCGCAACGAATACCAGACTGGCAAAGCACCCTGATTCACAATGTTCAGCGCCACGGCCGGTTCCGGCCAATCGCCGCGAACATCGAGCTGCCGCTGCACGCCAAACATCCCGGACTTCTTGGCCGCGTCGAGCCAGGACAGGCTCAAGTCCTTACTACCGCCCAGATCGCTCAGACGTTGCGCCTGCGCGGCAAGCGCCAAGGCTGCGCTGCCGGCGCTGACGGTATTCATCAGGCGTTCGTTGACCGCGAGTTCCAGATGCGAGAACACATGCGACGGGAGGCCTTTGGCTTGTTCCGGGAAGTGACGGTACAGCACCATCAGCGCCAGATTGCGGGCCATGACCGGATTCACATAGCCGTCGATCTCGTAGCCTTTCGACGTGATTCCCGACTGGAACTCCTTGACCATGCCATTGGCATCCAACAGCGCGGTTTTTTGATCTTGGAGGAGCATCCGGATCGCTGCGCGCAGACTGCGCGAACCCAGTCCATCAGGCGCATCGGCGCGCTCGGACTGCAACAGCCCCTGCATCGGCAGCGTGACCACCTCGCCGCGCCGCGCCCGCACATACAGGCTGAGCCAGCGTTCAAAGCGTGGCACATTCTCGTCATCGGCGCTAAGTGATTGCAGGAAACCAAGATTCTTCTGAACCAGATCGCGCGGCACCAGCACGCCAGCGCTCTCAGCTTCCAAGAACATCAAACCCGCCCAGGCACTGACAAACACGTTGGCGTCTTCTTCAGCCACCCAAAGCCCCAGGCCGCCCGACTCGTTGCTCCGCGCACGAAGGACATCGAAGACGCCCGTCCAATAGTCGCCCGGCACGGGCTTGCTCGCGTAATCCGGGTAGCGCACGAGTAGCAAGCTGCCCATGGCCTGGCTGGCCAATTGCTCGCTGCACTGATGCGGAAAATCCTCCAGATTGGCATGGATGGCGCCGATCATCACCAAGGGCGTATGACCGGCGATCAGATCGCGCTTCGCGAAATTCGGCCACAATGCGCGCAGGCCATTCAGCGTCTTTTGCTTGCCGTCGAAGCGACCCAATTGCTGCTGGCCCTTGTAGGGCATCAATGGGCGCAGGCTGACTTCGAGGCTGCGGGTCGATCGGTCTACGCCCGAGCTTGCAGTGATCCGAATCCGACCCGCACCCAGCTGCTGTTCCGCCTTGATCTTCACGCGCAGGCTGGTCTCTTTGCCGGGGGCCAGACTCAGTGTTTGCTTGCCGGCACCGACAATGCTCAAGCCCTGGTCGGCCTGAATCAGCAATTCGGTTTCGGGCTTGCCGTTACCGGGTTCGCGATTGATGCTGAGGCCGAGTTCAAACTCATCGCCCGGCGACACAAAGGCCGGCGCGCTCGGACTCAACACAAATGGCGCGCGCACGTCGGTGGTTTTTTCGACGATACCGATCTGGTCGGGATTGACCGCAACCGCCATGACGCGCAGACGACCGTTGAACGAGTCCGGCACGGGCACGGCAAAGCTGGCGGTGCCATCGACATCCTGGATGCCGGCCCAATACACCGCAGGTTTGTCCAGTTTGCGCTTGAACGGATTCAGATGGCGCGCCAGCGCGCCCTCGGCGTCACCACCGGGTGCTGCCGTCAGCAAGCTGAATTCAGGCAGGACGAGGTCCAGAATCTGCGCGGTATTGACCTCAAGCTGACGCTTCGCAAAGAACGTGTCCTTGGGGTCGACGAGCCGATAGCCAGCCGCCTGCAGAATCCCCTCGTCCACCGCAAACAGCGCCACACGAGCCGGATTCGACGACGTCAGCTGCACTGGCAAGTCTTCGCCCGGACGGTGTTTGGCGGGCGCATCGATGGTCAACTGCAGGTTGCGCGGCGTGGTTTTGATCTTGAATGGCGCGGCGGCATAGCTCAACGGCGACATGAAGATCTCGGGCGAATCCAGTGCCCGCAGCAAATGTACGGTGACATACGCCTGACCTTCGAGATCCGCCGGCAACGCAATGGTCTGCACGCTGCGGGTCGCATCAATCTTGAACCACGCATGCGCCAGCACGTGCTCGCGTTCGATCGTGATGAGCCCAGCGCCGAGATACGGCGCCTCGATCGACACGCTCAGCGTCTCGCCCTGCTCCGGCTCCGGATTCAGCAGCTTCACTTTCAATTCGGCATTGCGATCCAGCGCTCGTGCCGTGTTGCCAGAACCGGCCACCGAAACCATCGACTCCAGAAGCTGGGTTTGTTCACGATCGAACACTCGTAAGCGGAACTCACCGGGTGTGGAAGTCGGTAGCTTCAGGCTCGCTTTGCCTTGTTTGAATGTGATGGGCTGGGCGAGGACCGGGATTTCCTTGAGGCGCGATTCGTAGCGGTAGAGATCGTCGTTACCACGCGTCAGAATCGACACGTAGCGCCGTTCGACCAGCTCAAACCGGAGGTCATCCGGGTCAACGGGCTTGCCATTTGCATCGATCGACAACCAGTGCACGCTGCGATCAGCATTGCGACTCAGCACCAGATTCTGTTCGTCAGCCTTGATGGCGAGCAAATAGGCGCGGCTGCTGATTCGACTGCTCAGGTCCGACATGACCGAGCGCCCGCCCTCGGCCTCAAACGCTTCGAGCATGACGTCCATCTGATAGATCGGCGTTTCGACTCCGGAAACACCCGGATCAAACTGCACGTGTCCTTGCTCGTCGGTCGTTACTTCGTCGAGATCAAACTCCTGCGTTTCGAAGTTGCTCGGCGTACGCGGAAATGCGTAATCCTCGAATCCCGGCAGCACGGGGTCTACCGGCCGCAACCGCACTTTCGCGGTAACCCGATTGCCGGTGGCACTGCCGCCAAACAGATGCTCCAGATCAGCTTCGACAAGAAGCCCATCAGGGCTCAACCAGAGCGCGCTCGCCACCGGGGCAAACCGGCTTTTCAGTTTCATCCGATCCGGCTGGAATTCCTTGACCCGCACCGTTGTCGTACCGAGATAGTCGGCGTTCACATGTTTGTCATCCAGCCAACGGACAAGCGACGCCTCATACGTGCCGGTCGGCGCAATGCCAGACAGTTCGTGGCTGAATTCATTGAAGCCCGACGCATCCAGCGCCAACGGCCGGCTCGCAACCATGATGCCGCGTGGATCAGTGAGTCTTAGTTCCAGCGGCGCGCCCACCGGCAGCGCCTGCCAGTCTTCGCGACGCACGATCGTGCCAAGATGCAGCGTTTCGCCTGGCCGATACATGCCGCGATCGGAGAACAGGTAGCCGCGCAACGTGCCCTTGTCGAGCGGCGTGGCCTCACCACCAATGTCGAAGCGCGAATAGTCCACTGCACGGCCATACTCCCGAAGCGGCAGGAAGCTCGCGTCTTCACCCGATTCAACAAGCAATAGCGTTGCCTCGCGTTCACGCACGAGGTTGTCGAAGTCCGGCAGACTGGCCACCCCGTCGCTGTTCGTCTGTACGTTGATCACGCGTGCGCCGTTGCGGGCCAGCACCGAGACCATCGCACCCGCGACGGGTGTGCCGCGACTCAGGCTTTGCACAAAGACCTGGCGCTTGCCGTCCTTCTCGGTCTTGGCGAGCACGCCAAGATCGGTGAGCACCACCAAGCGACTATCGCGGAGGCTGCTGCCATCGTCGTCGTAGTAATCGTAATAGTCATACGCCGAGAACGGATCATCCGACTCCTCGGCCTTCGACTCGACATCGTTCTGTGAGATCGCCCGCAGGCTGATCATGAACACGCCGCGCTTTTCAGGCGTCCAGTACTTGCCGAGATCCACACCGGAATAGCGGATCGCGCTACGGCTTTGCTCGGCGGGTGTTTCCAGAACTTCGCTGAATCGATCGGTCAGATCATCGCGCCCCAAACCGCGCAAGCTGGGCTTGGCCATTTGCCCATCATTGAACCGCACGAGATGATGCAGTTCTTCCGGACGAACGCGCGCCACTGTCAACTGTGCGAGCGGCACATTGCGCGACGCCACGCTGAGCCGCCGTTCACCGCGCAAGGAAAGCAATGCACCATCGCCCACGAACTGCAGCATTTTCGGGAAGTCGGGGGCACTGATCAGGGTCTGGTACTTCTTCGGCATCACAAAATTGCCGAACGACGTCAGGCCGCCGTCCACGTCCACCAATACTTGCCGACCTGGCTCCAGATTGATCCGGAAGCTGTGCGTGTCACTGACTTCGCGCTCGCCCGCAATCAAGTCGAGGCGCAGCGCCTCGCTCTGCTTTTGAATGGGCTCAGGAATGCTGCCCTGGTACCACACCGGATCGGGGTCTTTCTCAGTCACGGTCTTGATGGGCAGCAGTCGGAATCGGAGCTTCTTCATCAATGCCTGCTCATCGACTTCCTGATTCAGGCCCACCAACAACACTTGTTCGGGATTGCCCGCAGCATTGGTCACCACGGTGCTGTCGACCATTTGCACTACCAGGCTGTTGCGTGCCGGCAGACTGACCATATCCTCCATCGAGGATCCAGTGCCACTGCTACCGCGCATTGCAGTCAGGCCGGCGCCGACATTGAGGACAACCTGCCCGCCTTCATCCGGCAGCACCAACGGCGCGCTCTGGATCCGAGCACTCAAGCGATTCGGAGCATAGGTCAACGCATACTCGGGCTGGCTGACGGCCTTGCCTTTGGCATCGACCATTCTCAATTGCACGCGCGTTTCAAGGGCCGCGCTGTCAACCGGATGCGAGAACTTCAGCTCGAACAACGCGCGCTTGGTCTTCGGGTCGGTCGGGTCCTGATAGAACTCTCGGCTGCCAACGCTTGCGACGAAGGGTTCAGTCGTGAACTCAAAGCGCGTCTCGCCGAGCGGTCGTACCTTGGCACAGCAACTTTCGGGTTCGAGGCGGACCTCGTAAGTCTGACCAATCGCCCAATCATCGCTTGGCTCGAACGCCACATTGGTTTCGTCGGTCCAGACCCAGCGGCCATTCAAGGCGGGCTTCAGAATGAAACCCTTGGCTAGGTCCTTCGCGTCGATCGGTTTGGCTGGATGATCAAAATGCAACCGCAATGGTTTGATTTCCGGCGGCGACCGGACATAGTTCGTCAAACCCGGCGCTTCCAGACTCGCCGTCAAGTTCTCAGGCTCAGGCGGCTTTGGTCGCGATTGCCACCAATCGTAGCCCCACCAACCGGCGAGGATCGCCAACCCGAGCGCCAGCAAGGGCTTGAAGTTTGCCCGCAGCGCGCGGCCAAGCCGCTGCACCCAGCGCGGTGGTGTCCATTGCCATTCACCGGCAACCGCGGCAAACAACCTGCCGGCGAAGAAGCTCGCCCAGGTCCAGCCATCTTTCATCATTTGCCACATGGACACCGTCTCCCACGATCAGAGTTGAATTGGCCGGAATGCTGCAGTCGACCGCAGATGGCAGAGATACCAGACCGACAACGTCTGTGCATCCCTGAACCATTGCGGGCGACCTTTGGCCGGCCATAGTCACCATTGGAACCGGTTCCTGCGGGCAAGGTCGGGATCAAAGTCTGACTTTTCACGGCACAGCACGGGCCGACCGGTGGCATCGCGTTGAGCCGGTCGCGCCGATACCGGACGGTATCCCGGGGTGATCGGCACCGGCCTGATCCGGGGTTGTCGATGGAACGACAGCGTGCGCTGAAGGCGATCCGTGCATTGCCGACCCCAAATGGTCACCCCGACGCCATTATTGGTTTGATGGTCGGACGCGACGTTGCCAAAGTTTCGAATTCCTGGCGATCCAGCCAGTGACATTCGCTCATGGCGTGGGTTGAGTCCTTGCCCGTACAATCGCGGATTGCCAAACGTCTGGAACAACCATGCGCCTATTGACCGCAGCTCTGTTGTGCTTGCCTGTACTCGCTGCCCAAGCCGAAACGCCGAGCACGCTGCTCTCGCCAGAACTCAAGGCCCAGGCAGCCAGCTTGCAGGCCGCACTGGCGACGGACGACACGGCCTACCATTTGGTCGAGTCGCTGACGACCGAGGTCGGCGCGCGTGTCGCGGGTTCCGAAGCAGACGCCCGGGCCGTGGCCTGGGCCGAGAAGCATTTCAAGCAATTGGGTTTTGACAAAGTGACGCTGGAGCCCGTGCGCTTTCCGGTCTGGCGGCGCGGCGATATCCGGATTTCCGTTCTGGGCGATTCGCCACAGTCGCTGCATGCGATCGCGCTCGGCTGGTCCAAGTCCACACCTGAGGCCGGCCTGAGCGCCGAAGTCGTGGCGTTCGACGACCTTGATGCGCTCAGTGCCGCCAGCCCGGAGCAACTCCAAGGCAAAATTGCGTATGTCTCGGCACGAATGGAAAAGCGCCGCAATGGCGGTGACTACGGGCGACGCGTCGCCGCACGTTCGAGTGGTGCCGAGATTGCCGCCAGCAAAGGCGCGGTGGCATTGCTGATCCGCTCCATTGGTACCGACTCGGACCGGCTCCCGCATACAGGCATGGGTATCTGGCTCGGCGGCATCAAGCCGGGCACGCCTGCGAGCGACCGGGCAATGGTCCTGAGCAACGGCGAGCGCGTCGCGCTGACCGCGGTCCCAGCCGCCGCATTGAGCAACCCGGACGCCGACCAATTATCCCGACTGCTCAAGCTCCAACCCAAGCTCAAACTGCACTATCAATTGGCGGGCCAATACGTCGGTGAGTACACGTCGCACAATGTTGTGGGTGAAATCACCGGCAGCACCAAACCCGAAGAAATCATCGTCGTAGGCGGCCACTTGGACAGCTGGGATGTGGGCACCGGTGCGATTGACGATGGCGCTGGCGTGGCGATCACCGCCGCTGCGGTTGCCGCGATCAAGAAGCAGGGCCTGCGTCCCGCGCGAACGTTGCGTGTCGTCGCCTTTGCGAACGAAGAGCAAGGCGTATGGGGCGGCAAAGCCTACGCCCGCGCACATGCGGCGGAACTCGCCAACCATGTGGGTGCCGCGGAGTCCGACTTCGGTGCGGGCCGCATCTATCGAATCGACGCTGGCGTACCGGCTAAAGATTGGCCGCTGGTCCAAGAGATCCAGGCGGCACTCGACCCGCTGAACATTGAGCTCGGTGGTCAGGACGCAGGCGGCGGCGCCGATCTGAGTGGCATGCGCGATGCGGGCGTCCCGATGTTTGAGCTGCTGCAGGACGGCACCGACTATTTCGATTTGCATCACACCGACAACGATACGCTGGACAAGATCGATCCGGCTGCACTGCGGCAGAATGTGCAGGCCTATGCCACGTTCCTCTGGCTGCTCGGCAATGCGCCACAACGGGTGCAGACCAATTTCGTCCCAACGCCAACGCCCTGAATCGTCATGCCCTCATTCGACATCGTTTCCGAAATCAACAAGCACGAACTGACCAACGCCATCGATCAGGCGAGTCGCGAATTGGGCAACCGCTTTGACTTTCGCAATACCGACGCGAAGTTCACGCTGGATGACCTGACCATCGAGCTGTCGGCACCCAGTGATTTTCAGCTTGAACAAATGCGTTTGATCCTGCGACAGCGGCTCTCTGCCCGGAACATCGATTCGCGTTGTCTGGAGTTCAAGGACCCCGACATCAATCTCGCGAAAGCCACGCAAAAGGTCTTAGTCCAGCAAGGCATTGAGCAGGCCAAAGCAAAGAAGATCATCGCCAAGCTGAAAGAATCGAAGATCAAGGTCGAAGCGCAAATCAACGCCACCAAAATCAAAGTCACGGGCAAAAAGCGGGACGACTTACAACTGGCCATCGCGCTGTTGCGCGGCGAGGATTTTGAGCTGCCACTGCAGTTCGAAAACTTCCGCGACTGATTATTGGCCGGAGCTCAGGTACCGGTCTGAACTTCTCGGGCCGAATGTGGTCGGAGCCACTCCGGTGGTGCCCGCCAGTCAAGACTGGGTCACTGCCGGTCGCCGTCAGCAACGGGCCGCTATCCCGGTCTGTTCGAATACCTCAAGTTACTGGACGCCTTTACATGAACTGGACGAGCCGACTGCCGACCGCCCTGCTCGGGCTTTGCCTGGCACTACCGATGTTGGCTCATGCAGCCAGCGAGAGCGATCTATTGCCTGTCGATGAGGCGTTTCAACTCTCCACACGCGCGCTGAATCGCGACGAGATTGAAGTCGCCTTCAAGATCGCGCCCAGCTATTACCTGTACCGGGAGCGGATGAAGGTTGAGTCCGCTGACCCAGCCGGCTTCTCGATTGTTGAAGCGCAATGGCCAAATGGCGACCCGAAAGAAGACGAATTCTTCGGGCATGTCGAGACGTATCGCCTCAACGCGGCCGGGACCGTGATTGGCCAAGCCGCGCCAACCTTGGCCGAGGTCAGTCTCAAAATCAGCTACCAGGGCTGTGCCGACATCGGCATCTGCTATCCACCGCAGCGCCGGACCGTGACGGTCGCGTTGCCCGCACAAGCGCCCGCGAACCCCGCTGGGTTTTTGCCGGGTACGAGCCCTGGCTTGGGCGACACGAGTATCGCAACCGCTGGTGGTGCGTCCAGCAATCCTCTGGCCGGTCTCGGTCAGACGACATCGGTACTGGGCGCGACGGACGCGCTACCACTGCCTGAGGACCAAGCCTTCCAGTTCGAGGCAATCGCTGAAAGCAGCACCGAGTTTCTGCTGCGCTTTACGATGCCGCCAAACTACTACTTGTATCGCGATCACAGCCGCTTTGAGCTGGTCGATCCAAACGTCGGCACCTTGGGTTCGCCCCTCTGGCCCGCGGCACAGACGATACAGGACCCCGAATTCGGCGCGGTGCAGGTATACTTTGATCTGGTGGAAGTCCCGCTGCGCCTCGCGCGCCGCGATGGTGCACCCACCGTTGTGGCATTGAAAGGTTTCTATCAGGGTTGCATCAAGGACGGCATCTGCTATCCGCCCATGGAACGCACGCTGCAGGTCGAGTTCCCAGCCGCGAGTGCGGGCGAACTGACCAAGGTCGCGGAACTGATCGCCGATGAAGCCGCGCCCGCCAAAGCCCCGACGGCGACAAGTATTCAGACGCCTGAACCAAATGCTGGCAGCCTGCCCGCGCTGACCTTCTGGCAGGCGCTGCTTGCGGCCTTGCTCGGCGGTCTGGTGTTGAATCTGATGCCCTGCGTTCTGCCGGTACTGTCACTCAAAGCCATCAGCCTGGCGAGCAGTGGCGAAACCCCCGCCAAAGCGCGAGCGCATGCGCTTTGGTACACAGCGGGCGTGCTGAGCTCGTTTGCGGTGGTCGGCCTGCTCGTGATTGCCTTGCGTTCGGGCGGTGCCGCGCTTGGCTGGGGGTTCCAACTACAGCAGCCCATCTTTGTGGGTTTGATGGCCTACGTCATGCTGGCCTTGGGCTTGAGCCTGTCGGGCCTCATCCTGATTGGCGCGGGCTTGGCCAACATCGGGTCCAATCTGGCCGACCAAAGCGGTGCCAAGGGCGACTTCTTTACGGGCGTTCTGGCGGTGGTGGTCGCGAGTCCGTGCACTGCGCCCTTCATGGGCGGCGCACTGAGCTTTGCGTTCAATCAGTCGCCATTGGTGGCCTTGATCGTGTTTCTGGCACTGGGCTTGGGTCTGGCGCTGCCCTTCCTGCTCGTCGGGTTTGTGCCGGCGCTCGCGCATCGGCTGCCAAAACCAGGCGCCTGGATGGACACGCTGAAGCAGTGGCTTGCGTATCCGCTTTACATCACCGCGGTGTGGCTGGCCTGGGTGCTTGGCCATCAGCGCGGCGTGGATGCCATGGCCATCTGGCTCATTGGTGCATTGGCCCTTACGGCCGGTCTCTGGTGGTGGGAGAAGAACCGCTTTGCCGATCGGCAATGGTCGCGGCATCTGCTTGCAGCGCTTTTGGTCGCCGCCAGCCTCTGGGCATTGTGGACCATTCATCGCCTACCCGCAGACGCGCCCGCACAGAACACGTCGCAATTCGCTAAACCCTACTCTGCCGAACTGCTGACCCAACTGCGCGGCGCGCAAACGCCGGTGTTCGTCAACATGACGGCCGACTGGTGCGTGAGCTGCAAGGTCAATGAGCGGAGCACGCTCAGCGGTGATCGTTTCAAGCAAGCCCTGGCAGACACCGGCACCGTGTATCTGAAGGGCGACTGGACCAACGAAGACCCGACGATTACCGCCTTCCTGAAAGAACATGGCGCGGTCGGTGTGCCACTGTACGTCTTCTATGCCAAAGGCTCGTCGGATGGCGTCGTTCTGCCCGCGATTCTGACGCCTGATCTCGTGGATCGGACCATCCGCGGGGAGCCGTGAGTTTGTCGCGACTGTTGCCGCTTCTTGTGCTGTTGATTGCCACCGCTGCGGGCGTCGGCGGCTTCTGGTTCGGCCGCTCGGTGCGAATGAACCAAATGACTCAGGGTCAGGAAGCACTGGTCGGTCGGGTGGCCCCCGACCTCAAGCTTACCGACCTCCACGGCAACACGGTCTCGCTGACGTCGTTCCGCGGCAAAACGGTCCTCGTCAACTTCTGGGCCACGTGGTGCCCGCCGTGTGTCGAGGAATTGCCGCTGCTCGATGCATTGAGTGACGACATGGCGGTGGTCGGCATTGCGGTAGACTTGCCGGAGGCGGTGCCTCCCTTCTTGGCAGCGCATCCTGTTCGGTATCCCATCTGGCTTGCCGACCAAGATCAGAGCAATCCGGCATTGGCTTTCGGCAATCAGTCTGGCGCTCTGCCTTACAGCGCGCTGCTCGACGCCGAGGGCCGCATTGTGCGAGTCAAGCTCGGCCAGTTGCATCCGGAAGAGATTCCCGGATTTGTAGACGATTGATTGCGGACTGGTGGTCCGAGCGGCGGATGTCTCAATTCGCGATACCGGCGACACTGTTCTGAGCGTCGATCTGCCCGATCTTCTGTTGATTGCCTGCCGCGGTACCTCGCAATACCGTGCCGACCTACCCGGAGTGAACACATGGCGGATTTGACGCAAGGCTCGTTGCATCACCAGATCGCTCGCATGGCCAGCACCATGCTGGTCGGGATGGTGTTTCAGACGCTTTACTACTTGGTCGACCTCTACTTTGTTGCGGGCGTGGGCACGGCCGCAGTCGCTGCAGTCAGCCTGATCGGCAATCTGATGATGATCACAGTCGCGCTGACACAAGCGCTGACCGTGGGGGCCACCAGCCTGATTGCACGAGCGTTTGGTAGCAAGGATTTTGCCTTGGCCAACCGGCTGTTCAATCAAACGCAGGTGCTGGCGGTGCTGACGGGCGCTGTGTTTGTGACCGTGCTGATGCTTGGTCGGCATGCGTTTGCAGAGCGCTTCGCTGCCGATGCCGAGACCGCCGCCGCCGCAGTCGCCTATTTGAACTGGTTTGTGCCGGCTTTGGGGCTGCAGTTTCTGATTGTGGCCATGGCCGCGGCGCTTCGGGGCGCGGGCGAAGTCAAGGGTCCCATGCTGGTGCAGGTGGTGTCACTGATCATGAACACCGTCCTGGCCCCCGTGCTGATCGCAGGCTGGGGCACAGGCAAGCCGATGGGCGTTGCCGGTGCCGGACTGGCGACCTTCCTATCTGTGCTATTCGCTGGCCTGCTGCTGCTTGTGTTCGTGCGGAAACGCCACGATGTGCTCGATTTCAATTGGGCGCACAGCATTCCGGATTGGGCGTTGTGGCGCAAACTGTTATCCATCGGCCTGCCCAGCGGTGCCGAGTTTCTGCTCATCAGTGTCTATTCCCTGGTCATCTACTACCTGATCCGTGATTTCGGCGCGCATGCCCAGGCTGGATTCGGTCTCGGCATGCGGATCATGCAAGCAGGCTTCTTGCCGGCTTTAGCGGTGGCGTTTTCAGTCGGACCGATTGCGGGACAGAACTTTGGTGCTGGAAAACTCGAACGGGTTCGCGCCACATTCAAGGCGGGCGCGCTTTGGGTCAGCATCCTGATGCTTCTGTTTGTGTTGGCTTGTCATGTGTTGCCGGACTCGCTGTTCACACCGTTTTCCCAAGATCCTGCCGTTATCACCGTCGGCGCGGGCATGCTCGCCGTGCTGTCCTACAACTTTGTCGCAGCGGGTTTGATCCTGGTGGTCGGCGGCATGTTTCAGGCACTTGGGAACACCGTCCCATCCATGCTTGCTTCGGCATCGCGCCTCATCCTGTTTGTTGGGCCTGCGGTTTGGATGGTCGGCCAATCGTGGTTTCGGTTGACCCATCTCTGGTGGTTGTCGGTCGGCACGCAACTGATTCAGTTGTTCATTGCCCTGCTCCTTTTGCGCCGCGAATTCCGACGCCGTCTCGTACCGCCCGGGTCCGGCGCTACAGCAATGCCGTCAGTCTGAGCCGGCAACTTGCCACCTGCGGTCGCGCTGCCGACAATGGTGCATGGCTTCCGACCCGAACCCCAACCCGTTGACCGCGCCGCCCGCATCCGAGGCAACGCCCGTGGCACCAACCCCGCAGCGGAATCAATCGGCGCCGCGCCGGCTGCCGCTCAGCGCGAGGGTCAAGTCACTGCGCCAACAATGGCTTCGCCAAGCTCCGGAATGGCTGACCCTGCTGATTTATGGCCTCGCCCTGGCCTTGGGCGTCACGGTGCTGAACACGCTTGACTATGCGTTCCGCGCGCGGATGTACCCGAGCGAAATCTACCTGGGCTTGCTCGCGTTGGGGTTTCTCGCGGTCGGTATTTGGGCGGGGATGTGGCTCGTGCAGCGCAAGGCCCCCAAGACGGAGCGCGCCGAGCCGGGTAACGAGGCCGCGCAGGCGAGTCTTGGCATCAGCGGCCGCGAGTTGGAAGTCCTGAAGGCGCTGGCCGAAGGTCTTGCGAACAAGGAGATCGCACGCCAGTTGGACATTTCGCCGAACACGGTCAAGACCCACGTCTCACGACTGTTCGAGAAACTTGACGCTGGGAATCGGACCGAAGCGGTCAATCGTGCCCGCGGCCTCCGCATTCTCCCGTAGTTTGATTGCCCGAATGGGCCCCACGGACCACCCTGCCCGCATCCTGATCCGGCCCGACTGACGTCAGCCAACCTGCTGATTTGACTGAAATCACCCATTTGGGCGATTGTTGCCGCAGGGCCGATCGGGCCTGATTGCCGAGCCGCATACTTGGCCAATTCAAAGGGAGACCCTGTCGTGAAGAACCTGATTCTGAAATACGGCCTGATGGCCGGTGTGATCGTTGCCCTGCCAATGGGGTTCATGACAGTGGTGATGGGTCACGACCTCCCCATGGCGTGGGGCATGGTCATTGGCTACACGTCCATGTTGCTCGCGTTCAGCCTGATTTTTGTTGCGACCAAGCGCCACCGCGACCTGAACTTGGGGGGCGTCATCCGGTTCTGGCCGGCCCTTGGAATGGGGCTCGCGATTACAATCGTTGCCAGCCTGATCTACTCGATCACCTGGGAAGTGATCACGATGAGCACCGATATGAACTTCATGGAAAGTTATACCAAGGCGGTGCTGGCACAGGAACAGGCGCGCGGGGCGAGTCCAGAAGTATTGGCCCAGAAAGCGGCCGAAATGGCGGAGTTTGCCAAGATGTACGCAAAGCCCTGGTTCCGCTTCATGATGACGTTGACTGAGATTCTGCCCATTGGGATTCTCGTGTCGCTGATCTGCGCGATCCTGATCCGTCGACCTGGGTTCATGCCGGCGCGTCCGGCCAGTGCTTGATCCGGCGCCCACCATGCAGACATGAGCCGCGATCGCGAGTCCGTTTGCAATCGGACTTGCGATCGGGTTCGAGTTACCCAAAGCGACCGTGACGCTCATGCCATAGATCGAGCACAAACATGTTGGCGCCATCGCCGCCTGATGCGGCCACTTTGACCCGACCTTTGGCGCCGAACCGCGGATCAGGAAATCCTTCTTGCGTCGCAGCTACAGCCGCTGTCGACCATCCGCAGCTCAGCGGCAAGATCGCGGCTCCCAAGCATCGGCAACTCGATTGAATCAGCGTCACGACGATTGCATTCTGCACTTATCTGGAAGGGGTCTGGACCAGAGTACGGAATTCGAGGGCAAGCGGGATCATGCGTTATGCTGAATGGGCCGTACGCGCTGGAGCCAGGCCCCCATGGACGAATCCGACATCACTGCCCGACTTAATGATCGCGACGGCGATCTGGCGCCGGAGGTGTACGCGCGCTTGCGCGCGCTCGCGCAGCGTCAAATCGCCGGCCACCGCGCATCGGCCACGCTGAACGCTACGGCCTTGGTCAACGAGGCGTGGCTCAAGCTGTCGGAGTATCCGCAGGAATGGCAGAGCCGCAGTCATTTTCTGGCGGCGATGGCCCGAGTCATGCGGCACGTATTGATCGATCGTGCCCGCGAACTGCTCGCTGAGCGCCGCGGCGGCGATCAACAACGCATCAGCTTTGAACATGCCGAACGCGAACCGAGCAGCGAACTCGATCTCGCTGATTTGCTGGCGCTGGACGAGGCATTGAGCACGTTGCGTGACATGGACCCAAGGCTGGAACGCGTCCTCGAGTTGCGCTTGTTCGGCGGCCTCAGCACCGAGGAAACGGCTGCACATCTTGGCGTGTCCGAACCCACGGTCAAACGCGACCTGAGGGCGGCGCGCGCGTTCCTCGGCACACGGCTGAAGTTCGAGTAGCGATGGATCCGAAACGCTTCCAGATGGTCCGCGAGGCTTTCGATCTGTTGGCCGAACTCGATGCGGTCGAAGCTCGGCAAAAACTCGAATCATTGGCGCTTGATTCAACCCAGAAGCAACTTCTGACCGACATGCTGAACTCCGATGCGCGTGTCCTGGAATTGCGGCTCGATCATCCCGACCAACTCGTCTTGCCAGTACTGGCCAGTAGTTATGTCGGCAAACAGATCGGCCCCTGGCAGATCGAGCGTGTGCTGGGCATGGGCGGTATGGGTCGCGTGTTCCTGGCCCGACGCCACGATGGATTGTTCGACGGCCAGGTGGCGATCAAGTTCTTGAACGAGCAAAGCGCTGGCAACTTGTTTGCGAAAGAACGCGCCGCACTGGCCCGGCTCAATGCGCCTGGGATCGCCCGATTGATCGATGCGGGCAACGATGATCAAGGTCGCGCCTATTTGGTCATGGAGTATGTGGCCGGCGCGTTGATCGATGCCTGGTGCGACCAGCAGCACGCATCGGTGCGCGCGCGCATTGGTCTGATGATCGAAACACTGCATGCGATTGCCCATGCGCACAGCCAACTGGTCCTGCATCGCGATCTCAAGCCTTCGAACTTGATCGTCGATGCATCTGGCCGGGTCAAGGTGCTGGATTTCGGTATCGCCAAGCTCCTGGATGGTGAGGATTCCGATTTTCAGGCGACCGCTGCCCGCTATTTTACGCTGCGGTATGCGGCGCCCGAGCAGATCAGTGGCGAGCCGATCGGCATTGGGACCGATTTGTTTGCCCTCGCCATCGTACTGTACGAGCTGTTGACCGATGCGCACCCGTTTCTGACCGACGAATCCGAGCGACACCAACTGGCCGAACGCGTGTTGACCGGCCAACCGATTCCGCTCTCCCGCCGAACCGCTGCGGCGTCGCTGACAGAGGCCCTTGGCAGCTCAGGCCTGCGCGATCTCGACGCAGTCCTGCAACGAGCCTTGGATCGGCAGACCGAACGGCGTTTTCGGAGCGCGATGGACTTTGCCGAAGAACTGGATCGCATCCTGTTGGATCAGCCGGTACTCAGCCGGCGCCCGGGCTGGTGGGCTTTGGGGCTTCGGCAGATACGCCGACATCCGTGGATCAGTCTGGGTACATTGTTGGCGCTGAGCGGTCTGTTCATCAGTGCGGTCATCGCGTTTCAGCAGCGGGCCGAGGCCAGACGCGAGCGCGATCTGGCGCGTCACCAGGCAGCGCGGGCCGAGCGCATGGCAGGTTTTCTCAGTAGCTTGTTTGAGTCCGCACAACCGCGTCACTCCGCTGGGCAAACGCCAACCGTCGCCGACTTGCTGGAACGCGGGCAACAGAAACTGCATGAGGAAACGAACGACGACCCGCTGCTCCAAGCACGGCTCACCGTGTCGTTGGCGGACACATGGCGCGCGCTGGGCCAGCTTGAACGGGCTGAAGCGCTGCTCGAGGAACTGATTGCGCAAAATCCCGCACTGAATGAAGACCACAAGCTGGCCGCCGAAGCGTATGCCGCGCTGGCGAAAGTGCGGTCATTCCGGGCCGACTGGTCGGCGGCGTTGACCGCGCTGGATGCCGCGGACCGTGCGCTCGAGCAGGTTCCCGGCGAACCGGTGCTGCGCGCCAACATTCTGAAGCAACGCGCCATGGCGCTGATGAACACGGATCGGCTCGACGCTGCCAAGCCCGTGATTGCCAAGGCGCGCGACTTGCTGCTGCCCTTGGCCGATTCGGAGCCGGAGGCCCTCATCGGAGCCGAGGCATTGTTGGCCACCGCCGCGTATTTGTCTGGTGAGCTGACCCAATCCCGCGATGCGTTTCTTCGAATTGTCGCGATGGAGCGCCAGATGGGCCCTGGCCGACAAGCAGGACTGGTTACGAACCTCAACAACCTCGCGGCTATTGAGGCACGCATCGGTTTGCTGGACGACGCCGTCACCCACTACCGGGAGGCGGTAAACGTTGGCGACCGCACCTTTGGTGCCGACCATCGCGAGGCGGCGCTGCCGCGCCTCGGGCTCGGTATGGCGCTGCGCCAGTTGGGTGAGGCCACGCCGGCCATCGAGCAGCTCCAACAATCGGCAGCGATCTACCAAACCTGGTCCGGCCCGGAACACCCTGAAAGCCGGTACGCCGATCTGTTGTTGGCAGAAACGCTGTGGCTGAACGGCGATCACCGCGTGGCCAAAGTCGCATTGCAGCGCGTGCTGGCTGACAACCCGATGACGCCGTTCCAAAACGGTGAGCGCGATTGCCGGGCGCGTTGGCTTGCTTATGCCTTGCAACTGCCCGATATCGCCCCGCGACGACCCGACGCCGCGATGCAAAGCTGCCGGCAAGCCCTGGCGGCCGACACCAGTTTGCGTGTGTTGCTCGACTGGCTGGACGGCGGGCCTTCGGCCGATCGGCAAGCGCTACGCGACCGGGCGAACACCTTGAAGGCGCCCGACCGGATGCTCAGCAACGCTTTGCAACGGGAGTCAGGTGGCCGATGACCGCCCTGGCCCGCACGCGACCTTGAAACGTTCTGTCTGCCAGCAAGTCGTGCATGCGGTTCTTTGGGTATCGGCGTTTGATGATATGGCCGCATTCGACGGAAAAGCCCCCGTGCCCGGGCTATCGTCACACGGCATAATGGTATGAAACCACTCAGGAGTGAGCCGATGACTGCGATCGCCCGAAATGCCGCGGTGCTGGAAACCACGCATCAGCTGGTCGAACGCATTCGGGGTGGCGATGCCGAGGCTCGCGATCGCCTGATCCGGCGGTACTTGCCACTGCTGACCCGCTGGGCACACGGCCGCTTGCCCAATCCGGCCCGCGATCTGAACGAGACTGCCGACTTGGTGCAGTTGACGCTGCTGCGTGCGTTTCAGGCACTGCCGGCGTTTGAGGTGCAAGGACCCGGAGCGTTCTTCGCCTACCTGCGCCAAATCATGAGCAACATCCTGAAAGACGAAATTCGGCGCACCGCGCGCCGCCCTGTGCACGACGAAATCACGGCCGAAGTGGTCGAAAGTGATCCGTTGCCTTTGGAGCGCGCGGTCAATATCGAGACCCTGCAGGCCTACGAGCAGGCCCTGAACAGTTTGGAGCCCGACCAGCGCGAAGCGGTCATTCTGCGGATTGAGCTGGGTCTGCCGCATGATGAGATCGCGAAACTGATCGATGCCCCGAGCCCGAATGCAGCGCGCATGAAGATCGCCCGCGCGCTGATGCGAATGGCGGAGCTGATGAATGCCCATCGATGACCAGGACGGCCTGCTGCTGAAAGTTGCCGAAGACATCACCGACGGCCGTCCGGTCGATTGGGACACATTGTCCCAGCAATTGGACGCCGAAGCCCTGAAGCAACTGCGCGCATTGGCCGACCTGGCAAAGCAATTCACCGCCGCTCAACAATCACTGGAATCCACGACGGCTACCACGGCGGACATGCTCCCCGAGCCGCCGTTGCCACCGAAATCGGTCGCCGAGCCAAACCTCGAACACTGTTCTCAATTCGCCCACTTGAAGATCCTGGGCGAAATCGGCCGAGGCAGCAGCGGCATTGTGTACCGCGCATTCGACCCGCTGCTCCAACGAACCGTGGCATTGAAGCTGTGCAATCCGGATGGCGGTCAGATCGACGACTTGCTGCACGAGGCGCAGCAGATGGCCAAGGTCAATCATCCGGGCGTGCTGAAGATCCATGGTGCCCAGATCGTCGACGCGCAAGTCGGTTTCTGGTCCGACTTGGTCGAAGGTGAATCCATCTCGACCCGATTGGACCGCACCACCACCGTGCCAGCGCCGGAAGCGGTGTTGATCGGGCTCGAACTCTGCGCAGCCCTTGCCGCGATCCACCAGCTTGGGCTCGTGCATGGTGATGTCAAAGCCCAGAACGTGGTGCGCGATCGCCACGGGCGCCACATTCTCGTCGACTTCGGCAGCGCGCGAAATATTCATGAGCGCGCCACCGTATCGGGAACACCGCTGTATCTAGCGCCTGAGCTCGTTGGTGGCGGCCAGAACACGCCGCCGGACGACCTCTACAGTTTAGGGGTGCTGCTGTTCAAAATGATCAGCGGACACTTTCCGGTTGATGCACGCACCCTGGTGGAACTGGAGAGCGCACACCGCGATCAGCGTCGCCGCTACTTGCTCGATCTGGTACCCGACCTCAATGTCGAACTCGCCGGCGTGATTGAGCGGGCCGTGCATCCCAAGCGCGCCCAGCGCTATCAGAGCGCCGGTGCGTTGGCAGCAGAACTCCGACGCACGTTGCCGGCCGTGCAGCCGCTGCAGGTCACCCACCGTTTGGATGGTCCGACTGAGAACGTTCCCGCAAGCCGCCCGAACCGCCGATTCTGGTGGGTAGGGCTCGGCCTGCTGGCCGGAATCCTCGCGACGATCCTGCTCGTGCAACACTGGCACGATCTGAACGGACCCATCCAGACTGATTTGCGCTGGACCAAGTCCACCGGCGGGGTCGAGTTTCAATTGGTGGATGGCGATCAAATCACGATTGGCGACACGCTGTCACTGCAACTGGCACTGGCCGAATCCGCCCACGTGTACGTGTTCAATGAAGACGCCACCGGCAGTGTTTATCAGCTGTTTCCGTTGCCCGGTGCGGCGCTGGCCAACCCACTCCCCGCAAAACGTCCGATCCGTTTGCCGGGCGAGGTGTCGGGACAGGCGCGGGACTGGCAGGTGACCAGTACCGGCAGCCGCGAACGCTTCTATGTGCTCGTATCGCCCCATGCCATTGCAGCCCTCGATCCGGCTACATCCGGCATTGCGACGGCCGACATTGGGCGCCCCATCGATCGCAGCAGCCTCTACGCCAGCGCCCTGCTCACGCGCGGTGTTGGCGGACTGTCCGAACGACAGAGCATCGACTCCCAGTTCCCGATCGGCACCTGGCTTCGCGAGTTGGGTCAAAACGATCCCCGCGTCCGTGTCCAGCACTTCGAACTGCTGAACCCCTGATCGATCTCGGCCAGCAGCCGCCGCTAGCCACCAGTCCGTTGGGACGGGCCGGCGCGGCTGCAATCGCGACTTCGGAGACCTTCGCGGCTAAGGCAACCTGAACACCCCGCCACTTGCGTTGCACTCGCCGGGCACGTCTTTGCGTTTGCCAAAGTCAAGGGCTGTGCCGAGTTTGTCCGACCCTCTATGATCCAGGCCGCATCCTGCCGATGCGGCCCCTCGGCATGCGTCAGATTGACGCCGGAACTCGGGTCACCTGGTTATCGATAAAGGCGCTTTGGCTATGAATCCACGCACTGCTCTGATGCCTTTGCTACGCATGCTGCTGCTGGCAAGCGTCGGGGTCAGCGCCGAAGCGTCGGTCGTCGTGGTAGCGACGCGTTCGACCGCAGTCGATCAGCCGGTGCCGTTTCAGCCTGGTGATGAACTGCTGACCTACCGCACCCAGAACGCCACGACCGACGTCGAGCAGCCCATCGTCGATGCCGTGTCGTTTCGATTATTGATGCTCGACGATTTGCTGTATGGGCCGATCACCGTCAAGGTTCGCCGTGGCGCGACCTTGCTTGATTTAGAGCTCGTTGACGGTAAGCAGGACATCCAGGTCCGCAGCCAACCAGAAGCGACCGAACTCGAAACCATCGACGATCGCTGGCAGCTGGCAATCGCCGAGAAGAACTGGACGGAAGCCAAGTCGTTGCACGACGCCGCGACGCGCCTCGCCACACCATCTCAGATGCCATTGGTGCATTGGCGGGCCATTCGGAGCGCGCGCGGCGCCTACGACTTCAAACGCTGCCAAGAACGTGTGACGGAAGCGCAAGTCAGCACGACGCGCGCCATGCTGAGAATCCATTACAGCGAGGAGGCGTCGCACTGCGCGTCGTTCGCGGGCAATTGGCGCGAAGGGCAGAAAATCCAGCAAGCGAGCATCGCAGCTCTCGACGAACTCGCGCCCGACACGCTCATCCACGCGCGTTTCTCAGCAAACCTCGGCCAGATCGAAAGCTTCTCCGACTTCAAGGGCGGTCGGGCACGTATCGAGGCGGCCGTCGCGAAGGCGCGCAAGCATTGCGATGGGTGTTCCGACCTTGGCGTCATCCTGAATTTCTACGGTGACGTGCTCGGGAACGGCAACTTGTCCGTCGAATCCGAGGCCGCCTACCGCGAAGGGGTCGAGATTGCCCGCAAGCTCAACGAACCGGCAATGGCGTTGGCGCCGAGATTGCGCATGCATGCGCGCAGCCTCCGAATGCTGGGTCGGATCAAAGAAGCCGGAGCCGAGCTGCAAGAAGCCTTGAAACTTGTGCAATCAGCCGGCGTGCCCGCGCGTGAGCAAGGGCCGTTTCTGAACGGGCTCGGGGTGATCGCTGCGTACGTCGGCGATTTCCACCAAGCGGGGCGCTGGTTTCGAGAAGCGATTGCGTTGTATCCCACAACTGACGAATCGGTCGAGATTGCTAATGCGCGTCACAATCTGGGCTGGACCTTGTTGCAATCCGGCGATCTGGCTGCGGCCGAGCAAGAAATGCGGGCTGCAAACGCGCTGATGGCCAAAAACGACAAGGGCGCGATGTACGCGTTGTTTCTCAGCAACTACGCCGAAGTGCAGTTCGCGCGCGGCGATGATGAGGGCGCGCTCGCGACGATTGATGAAGCCGTGGCGATCAATCAGCGCATCAACCCCAATGCCTACGACACCGCACTCTGCCTGATTAAACAGGCCCTGTTCCGGAGCCGACTCGGCAATGCCGCCGGCGCCACTTCGGCCTGGAAGAACGCCTTTGCCATTCTGGAAGCGCTGCCGCAAGACAACCTGATGCTCGCCGATCCCCTGACCGAGCGTGGCATGGAAGCGCTCGCGCGCGGCGACCTGAAGGACGCTCGGCAGAGTTTTGATCGCGCCATTGCCCTTTACCGCGCCGAGACTATTGGCTCGTTGTCGATGAGCCGCGGATTGCAAGGTGCCGGCATGCTTGCGATCACCGAGAAGCGTTTCGATGTGGCCGAGCAACTGTTGGCTGAAGCCTTGGCGATACGTCGTCGCGACGTGCCGAATTCGGCGCAGCACGCTGAAACCGTGCATAGCCTCGGCACGCTGGCTGAGGCCAGAGAGCAGCCAAAGCGCGCCCGCGAGTTTTACTGCCAGGCAAGCAACATGCTGGATGACGCCAGTCTGAAAGTGGGTGGCGACAGTTTGGATCAAGCCCGCTTTCGCGCGATTTTCGCCGAGATTTATCGCGATTGCGTGTTTGCAAACATCGAACTCGGCGCCGCCGGACCGGCCTTGGAGGCGCTGGAGCGCGGCCGCGCTCGTGGCTTTCGCGCGGCGCTGGAGATGCGCCAACTGCAGCTGCGCGATCCCAAGGAGCGCGCGGCGCTCGATGCGCTGGCCATCAACCTGGCAGGTGAGCAAGAGGCGTTGACGCGCGCCAATGATCCGAATCTGGATGCTGCGCAAAAGGATTTGGCGCGACAACAAGTCGCGCAGTTGAAGCAAGACCGGCAACAGCTGCGGCAGCGCCTTGAACGCGCCCTGCCCTCGCTGTCGGCGCGCAACCTGAGCGAGCTCAGTGCACGCTTGCATCCCGATGAGGCCTATGTCGCGTTCGCGATCGGGGCCGAAGGCAGCGCCGTCTTGGTACTGCGTTCAGACGGCACCGTGATGGCCGCGCGCCTGCCGATGCAGGCGGCGGCGCTCTCGGCGCAGATCACGGCGCTTCGGCAGTTGCTCAACGATCCCAGCCGAACAAGCGACTGGCAGCTCCAGACTGACCGCCTTCGCGACCAGCTGTTTGCGCCCGTCATGCCCGCGCTGCGCGGGGCCAAGACGCTGTCGATTTCACCGGATGGCGCGCTCCATAACCTGCCGTTTGCGGCCATCTGGGACGCCCGCCAGCAGCGCTATTGGGTCGATCAGTACGCGATCACGATCGTCGATGCGTTGAGTGCCCGGCCGGAATCGCGCGACCAACCTGACGACGCAACGGGCATTCAATTGCTGGCCGTTGGCGATCCGATCGATCCGGACCAAGCCGAACCGAGCGCCGCGCTGACCGCCGAACTTCGCCGCAGCGGCGCCACCAGTCTGCGTCCGTTGCCGGCTGCGCGGCGCGAGGTGCAACTGTTGGCCGAACGCTATCAGCGCAGCGCCGAAGTGTTGCTGGGCAGCGACGCAAGCGAAGCGCGGGTGCGGGCGTTGGCGCCGAAATCGCGGCAACTGCATTTTGCCGTGCATGCGCTGCTTGACCCCGAACATGTGCTCGACTCGTCGCTGGTCCTCTACCAAAAGGCCCCGGGATCGAGCCAGGATGACGGCTTTTTGCGCGTTCATGAAATCATGACCGACCTGCAATTGGACGCCGATCTCGTCGTGTTGTCGGCGTGTGACACCGGGCTTGGCAAGGAACTCGCGGGCGAAGGCTTGATCGGGTTCTCGCGCGCCTTTGCCTTCGCCGGCACCAAGGCCACGCTCGCGAGTCTCTGGCCGGTTTCGGATCAATCGACCGAAACGCTGATGGATCATTTTTACGCGGCGCGCGATCGCGGGCAGTCCGCTGCCCAGGCGTTGCAGACGGCCATGCAACAGAGCCGCGAGGCCGCGCGCGAGGCAAACGAAGCACGCCGCGGCGTCGGCGGCTTGGCCCCGGCTAATCAGAGTACCGCGCGCGACACGCGGCATCCGTTCTTCTGGGCGGCGTTCCAGGTTTACGGCGAATAGTCGCGCCAGAGTGACGTGTGCACGCTCACGTCATGTGCGCTCAGCGGGTCCGATACGTTTGCATTGACGCTGCCTGATCGGGCTCGCACAATCGAACGGGGTTGGCGACGGTCCGTCAATAAGACCGTGATCGCCTGACCTCAACGTCGGGGTATCAGCGCACTCAAGCGGAGGCATGCTCATGAAGGCATCGGACTTGTTCATCAAAGCGCTGGAAGCCGAGGGCTGCCAGTACATCTTTGGCATTCCAGGCGAAGAGAATCTGGATCTGCTCGAGTCCTTGCGCACGTCATCGATCAAACTGATCCTGACTCGCCATGAACAAGGTGCAGGCTTTATGGCAGCGACCTATGGCCGACTCACCGGCAAGACCGGCGTGTGCCTGGCGACACTCGGCCCTGGCGCCACGAACTTCGTAACCTGTGCCGCCTATGCCCAACTGGGCGCGATGCCCATGCTGATGATCACTGGGCAGAAGCCGGTGAAGCTCTCGAAGCAAGGACATTTTCAGATTGTCGACGTGGTGTCGATGATGCAGCCGCTGACCAAGTACACCAAGCAGATCGTCTCGGCCGACAACATCCCCGCGCGGATCCGCGAAGCATTTCGCCGCGCGGAAGAGGAGCGTCCGGGCGCCGTGCATCTGGAGTTGCCTGAGGACATCGCCCATGAACACTCCGACGCAATCGTGATTCCGGCGAGCTTCCATCGCCGCCCGATTGCTGACGAAAAAGCGATTCACAAAGCGGCCCATGCAATCAATGCCGCCAAGCGCCCGATACTGATGGTGGGTGCCGGGGCAAACCGAAAGTCGTCTGCGAAAATGCTGCGCGCTTTCATCGACAAGACCGGAATCCCGTTCTTTACGACCCAGATGGGCAAAGGCGTCGTCGACGAGATGCATCCGTTATGGCTTGGCAACGCGGCGCTGTCGGACGGCGACTTTGTGCATCGGGCGATCGAGCATGCCGATTGCATCATCAATGTGGGCCACGACGTCATCGAAAAGCCGCCGTTCTTCATGCGGCGCGGTCGGCGCACCGTCATTCACGTCAATTACGTCAGCGCCGAAGTGGATACGGTCTATTTCCCGCAAATCGAAGTCACGGGTGATGTCGCGAATGCCATTTGGCGCCTGCACGAGGCAGTGTCGCCGCAGTCGCACTGGGAGTTCGGCTATTTCGACCAGGTGCGGAACCACTTGCTGGCGCATCTCGCCCGGAATGCCGACGATGATCGGTTTCCGATCCACCCGGTGCGCATGGTGCATGTGATGCGCGAGATCATGGATCACGATGGCATCGTGTGTCTGGACAACGGCATGTACAAGCTCTGGTTCGCGCGCTACTACCGCTGCAACGAGCCCAATACGCTGCTGCTCGACAATGCGTTGGCGACCATGGGCGCCGGTTTGCCGTCGGCCATGGCGGCCAAGCTCGTCCACCCGGATCGAAAGGTCGTCGCCGTATCGGGCGATGGTGGCTTCATGATGAACTCGCAGGAGCTGGAAACCGCTGTCCGCCTCGGCCAGAACCTCACACAGATTGTGCTGCGCGACAACGCGTACGGCATGATCAAATGGAAACAGGCCAACATGAACTTTGCGAACTTCGGCATGGACATGGGCAATCCGGACTTCGTGAAGTATGCCGAGTCCTATGGCGCGCGCGGCTGGCGGCCCAATTCTGTGGCCGAATTCCGCGACATGTTGCGGGCGGCGTTGGCCTCACCGGGCGTTGACGTGATCGATCTCGCGGTCGACTACTCCGACAATGATCGGGTTCTGAACAACGAGATCAAGCAGCTCAGCGCCGCGCTGAATCCGCCAGCTGAATGAGTGCCAGGAGCCTATGACGATGCTAAAGCCCGCCTACCCGTACTATCTGGCCAATCGCCCAGTCTTCGCCAATCAGGAACTGGAAGTCACCGACAAATACACTGGCGCGATCGCGACCCGGGTGGCGCAAGCGGACGCGTCGGCCATTGACGCTGGGATAAAAGCCGCAGTGGATGCGGAAGACGCGATGCGGCGCTTTCCGCCCTACAAGCGCCAAGAGGTGCTGATGCATTGTGTTGGCCGCTTCAAGGAGCGGTTTGAGGAAATCTCGCAAGCACTTTGCATCGAGGCCGGCAAGCCGATCAAGGACGCACGCGGCGAAACCACCCGCCTGATCGATACGTTTCGATGCGGCGCGGAGGAAGCCGTGCGCTTGGGCGGCGAAGTCATGAATCTGGAGATTTCGGCCCGCGCCCGGGGCTATCGCGGTATGTGGAAGCGCGTCCCGATTGGCCCCTGTTCGCTGATTTCGCCGTTCAATTTTCCGTTGAATCTGGCGGCCCACAAAATTGCCCCGGCAATCGCCGCTGGCTGCACTTGGGTGATGAAACCGGCGTCGCGCACACCGATCGGCGCGTTGATCATTGCCGAAGTGCTGGCCGAAACCGACCTGCCGATTGGCGCGTTCTCGGTCCTGCCCGCGCATCGCCAAGGCGCGGACCTGTTCACGACCGATCCGCGCCTGAAGCTCCTGTCATTCACCGGCTCGCCCGCCGTCGGCTGGGACCTGAAGGCACGCTGCGGCAGCAAGAAAGTGGTGCTGGAACTCGGTGGCAATGCGGCGTGCGTCGTCGATCAGGATCAGGCCGATCGGATCGACCAAGTGGTCGAGCGCCTGATCTTTGGCGGCTTCTATCAATCCGGGCAGAGCTGCATTCATGTTCAGCGCATTCTGATTCATGAGTCGCTCTATGAACTGGTCAAAGACAAACTGGTCGCTGCAGCCAAGGCACTGAAGATGGGCGATCCGAAACTGGAAGATACGTTCATTGGTCCGATGATCTCGGAGTCGGAAGCAAAGCGGCTGCACGACTGGATTCAGCGTGCAAAAGCCGCGGGCGGGCGTTTGCTGTGCGGTGGCGAGCGCGATGGCGCGATGCTCCAAGCAACCATCATGGATCAGGTCCCGGCCGATCAACCGCTGGTGTGCGAGGAAGCGTTCGGGCCGGCAGTGGTACTGTCGTCGTTCTCGAAGTGGGACGACGCCCTCTGCGCGATCAACGACAGCAAGTTCGGCCTGCAAGCCGGCCTGTTCACCGACAACCTGCATCAAGCCATGCAGGCCTGGGACCGATTGGAAGTCGGCGGTGTCGTCATTGGCGATGTACCGAGCTGGCGGGTCGACAACATGCCCTACGGCGGCGTCAAGGATTCCGGCCTGGGTCGCGAGGGCGTTAGGTTTGCCATTGAGGATATGACCGAAATTCGGTTGCTGGTGATCCGCGATCGCGCATGATGACTTGTTCAAAGCGCCGCCCTGTCACTGACCTGCGGTCAACCAACGACAGCCTCCCACGTTTCTGGGACGCGAGCCGGTTCGGGCGTCCCGATGCTTTGGGTCCCATCGCCGTATCATTGCCCCACCCCATTCAACCCAGCTGGAACTCCAAAACCATGAAACGCGCGCTTGTATCCTTTGCCCTCCTCTGCTTCAGCACCGCTGCCCTGGCCAATTCCGCCTGCGATCAACCTCGCGACGATTTTGACGGTCTGTACTGTTTGAACAAGGTCTATCAAGAGGCTGACAAGGAACTCAATGAGAACTACAAAGCCTTGGTTGGTCAGTTGGATGCGGATGGCAAAGCGAAGCTCAAGAAGGGCCAGATCGCCTGGATCAAGGAACGCAACAGCGAATGCAGCCGCAAGGACGATACCGGCTTTTACGTCAACTTGAGCTGCGCCACCGAAAAGACCATCAGTCGCGCGCAGTTCCTGAAAGACCGCTCACGCGAATGCGTCAGCAGTGGCTGCATGAACAGCAAGCTCTGATTCGAATGGCAGGGCGTGCTCGCGGATGGGCGTGGACCGAAGCCCGCACCGCGAGCGCGCAGACGAAGCAGACACACATCGACAGCGCCGCATCGACGGGGCAGACACAGGGGTCTGCCCAGATCGAAGCCAATTGATTCGCTCACAATTCGAAACCGCCATAACGCCCAGTGCGTCGCGGACCTACGTTCGCGGGTCGCCACACCAGACGCGCCCCCATGGCCAGTCATGCCTGGGCCAACTCAAGCGTCGGCCCCGGGGGCGACTCGGTTTACATCGGCGTTTCGGCGACTTGCTCGTGCAGTTCGGGAATCAGCATCAACGCGGCGCTACTGAAGAACCTGTGGTATTCGGCCACCATTTCGCCGTTTTTGATCACTGGGTCAGTGGCGACGTGTTCCTTCGCTTCTTCAACCGTCTCCACTGCCAGCACGAATAGTCCGCGCCAGCCATCGACGCCATCCAATGGCCCAGCCACTTTCAGAATGCCAGCGTCGCTGAGTCGTTGCATATTCGCGAAATGGCCCTGAAACATCGCGTCACGTTCGGGTCCTTTGGGCATCGGTGTCGTGCTTGATTTCAGAATGACCAGCACATAATTGCGCATGCCGTGCAGGTCTGCGCCAGCGCGCTTCGCGAGTTGGGCGTCGAACTTGGGATTAGGCACTGGCGCCGCGGCGTCCGTCGCACTCGCCGTCGGCGGTGACTCCGCGGCGGTACTGAACCCTGGAACCAAGACCACCAACAACAGGACACTGAGCAACCACCGATGGCGGATAGACTGCGTTGAAATCATGTCGACTCTCCCGTTTGCAAAACCATTGTTCGCCCTATCGTCGGGTGCGCCAAAGCCTTTGTCCAGCGCCAGATGACACCCCCAAGCCGAACCGAAGAGCGAGTGCCAGGTGCATAGAACGCATCAACCAGGCGGCGGCAGGCGTTCCAGTACCCGCTTGATGTCGCTGAGCTGCAACTTGAGCTCGTTGATCTGGTCTTGCCGACTCAACGCTTCGGCCTCCATCTTTGCCAAGGATGCCAGCAGCAAGTCCGTATGCTTCTGACGCTCATCGGCTTCTTGGTCCATCTGGATCAGCTTCCGGAAAATCCGTTCACGCATCCGCTCGGCTTCGCGATCTTCATCCGCGCGGAAGTAGGCAGCCATCGTCGCCGAGAGCAACGCAATCAGGCCAACCCCCATCAGCATGAGCACGACCGCAAAAATCCGCCCAGCAAGACTCTGCGGGATCAGATCGCCGTATCCGACCGTGGTGACCGTCACCCAGGCCCACCAAATGCCGTCCCAAGGCGAATGAAACGCCGGATCGAAGTGTGCCACCAGCACCCCGCCCAGACTCGTCACCAACATCAGCACGATCATCGTCGGGCCAAGGCTGTTGCGCTTCAACATCTCGCGAGAGAACGAGCCGACGTGCACGATCAGGCTGATTAACATCAGGAGGCGCAGGCCACGGGCAACCGGCAGAAACGGTGAGTCATCCCAGAACCAAGGCTGGCCGGCAATGATGATCACGAGGTTTAGCCAGTTGCTGCGCAAATAGTGCCAAGGGCGCCGAACCAAGCAACTCAGGACCACCGTTTCCAGAAAAAACGCCGTCCAAATAATCCAGTCCAGATAGTCGCCGATCGACTGACTGATCTCGTGACTGCCTTCCAGGAAGATTTGGATTGGCAGCCAGACGGCCATCGGCACCAGAATCCATTCAAACCGCCGATACCAGCGCCTGGCACGCTCGGATTCGGAACTCGCGACGCCGGCCAAACCAATCCAATGACCAAAACGCTCACGCACGTTGTTCACGGCTTCCACTCAGCCTTGGACAAACTCGTAGCGTTCCAGCGCCCAAGGTTCGCGCTCGGCCGCGTCCGCCCAGGCTCGCATTGCCGGGTGCGCGAGCATGGCCTCGCAATACTTTGCACCGTTGCCGTCCAAGCCAACGGCGTAGGTCTGGAACCGAAACACCACCGGCGCAAAAAAAGCATCGGCCACGGAGAACGCGCCAAACAGATAGGGCCCACCACCGCCGAAGTCAGAGCGGGCCTGATTCCAGATCGCAAGAATGCGCTCAACATCTTTTTGGGTGTCGCCGCTGAGCCGATAGTTCCGGCTGCGGCGACGCACGTTCATCGGGCATTGATTCCGGAGTGCGGTGAACCCGGAATGCATCTCGGCGACAGCCGAGCGCGCTAGTGCGCGAGCGGCGAGGCTCTCTGGCCAGGCCCGATCGGCGCCGATCCAACGCTCAATTGCATGACCGCAGATCGCCAGCGAATCGTTGACCACCAGACCGTCGTCCAGCAGAAACGGCACCTTGCCGGTCGGCGAGCGCTGCTTGACCAAGACGTCGAAATCCTCGGTCAGCATCGGCACCACATCGCAGTCGAAATCAACGCCGAACGCCTTCAGAAACACCCACGGCCTGAGCGACCACGACGAGTAGTTCTGATTACCGATTACCAGTAGCGGCTTCTGCATGCCCACTCCTAATTGCCCACGCTTTCACATCCTCGAACTGACGCATCGGCTTCACTTGGTTGCCGACGCGTCAAGCGCGCTTCGTTCCAACTCGCACTGACCGCTACTTGCATCGAACTACCAGTGCACACCACGCATCAACGCCGCAAAGGCGATCTGCTCGTTGCTCGGCTGCTCGTCGCGACCCTTCATGCCCTTCGCAGCCGCGGAGTCGGGGAACAGCGTATACGCGGTATTCATCACGACTTCGTAGGCCTTTGGTGCCAGCTGATTCAGCACGGCGGCAAAGATCCCGAGGCGCGTCGCGACCCGGCTCGGACGTTCGATAATGGCTTTGACGATCAGATCGGCTGCCTCTTCGGGGGTCAGCGTCGGCACGGAATCGTACATCTTGGTCGGCGCAATCATCGGCGTCTTCACGAGCGGCATGTTGATCGTCGTGAAGCAGATTCCCTGGTCGGAAAACTCGCCTTGCGCACAGCGCGAGAACGCGTCGAGCGCGGCTTTCGATGCCACATAGGCCGAAAAGCGCGGTGAATTGGCCAGCACACCGATGGAACTGATGTTGATGATGTGGCCACGGCGTCGTTCGGTCATCTTGGGCAGGAAACCCATGATCAGGCGCAGCGAACCGAAGTAGTTCAACTCCATTGTTCGCGTAAAGTCATGGAAACGATCGTAGCTCAGCGCGACCGAACGCCGGATCGACCGGCCAGCGTTGTTGATCAGCACGTCGACGCCACCATGATCCTTGATGATGGCTGCGACCAGATCATTGCAACTCTTCTCGTCGGTCAAGTCGGCTGAGTACGTGAAGCAAATGCCGCCCAGACCCTCGATCTCTTTCTTCGTATCATCGAGCTCCTGCTGACCGCGCGCGACGACAATGACCTTGGCCTTGGCCGCAGCCACTTTGAGCGCCGACGCCTTGCCAATGCCGGACGTGCCGCCCGTAATCATCACAACCTTGTCGCGGACCTTGCCTTCCAGCGACCGATCGATGAACAGATCCGGATCCAGATGGCGTTCCCAATAGTCCCAAATACGCCAGGCGTATTGATCGAGCTTCGGCAATTTGATCTTGCTGCCCTTCAGCGCGCGCTCGGTTTCGCGATTGTCATAGCGGGTCGGGTTCGATAGATATTCCAGCGCATGCTTCGGGATGCCGAGATCGCGCATGACCTGATTCGTGAAGCGTTTGACCGGCGGCAGGTTCATGACGGCGCCACGCACCATAGGCGGAATGAAGCCAATCGTGCGCGCGTCGATACGCATGGTCATTTCCGGCGCATTGGCGGCCCGCGAGAACGTGTTCAGCAGTTCGCCCGCGCGCAGCGGTTCCGGATCGACCAACTGGAAGCAGCCGCCGTCGAGCCCCGTCTTGTGCGAGATGTGATCCATGGCGTCGACCACATAATCGACCGGCACCACATTGACGCGCGCGCCTTCGATGCCAATGGTTGGCATCCATTGTGGCAAGGTCTGCCGGATTTTCTTGATCAACCGGAAGAAGTAGTAAGGACCGTCGATCTTGTCGATCTCGCCGGTCTTCGAGTTGCCGATGACAATCGCTGGGCGATAAATACGGTAGGGAATCTTGCAGGTCTTACGGACCAGTCCTTCCGATTCATGTTTGGTGCGGTAGTACGGATGCTTGAGACCTTCAGCCTCGCTGAACATGTCTTCTTTGAACACCCCAGGATACTTGCCGGCGGCAGCGATTGAGCTGACATGCTGAAAGCTGCCCGCCTTGATGGCATGGGCTAGATCGATGGCGTGCTTGGTGCCGCCGACGTTCACCGCTTCGTTCGTCTCGTCATCGGCTTCGACATCGTAAATGGCAGCCAGGTGGTAGAACAGTTTGACCTTGCCCGTCAGCTGCTTCTGCGCGGCCGCCGACACGCCAAGTTTGGCTTTGGTCAAATCGCCGATGACGGGCACGATTTCATCTTTGCCCGCGCCCAGGTTCTCGATGATGGCCTCAAGCTTGTGGACGGACTCCTTGCGCACCAGCGCAAAAATCTTGCCGCGCCGCTTGAGCAGCTTTTCCAGCAGATGACGACCCAAAAAGCCCGTTGCGCCGGTCACGAAATACGTCATGGTCTACCCTCGTCGATCCTGGTGCGGCGCAATGTGCGCCGCGGGGTGGAAATTGCAATCTGGCAACCTGTGGCAATGGCCTCGGCCCCCGAAGCACGGCAGCCACAGACCGCCCTAGATTGCCCGGAGTTTCGACATTTTCCTAGTGGGCGCATGCAAATTCGCCGTGGTTCGCCGGCGCTCGGAAGCCCTTCTCGGCAACAAGGGCCGGATTGCCGCAGTGCAAGACGCCAGCGCCCGGTGGTCTGGTCAGACGCTGCCCGACAGCGTGCGCGTGACGTGGCGATCCGGTCGCCGCCGATCATGGCGGGCAAGTCTCAGTTTGCTCTTGTTTGGAATGGAATGACCATGCTATCTAAGGGATATTCCCTTAGACGTCCCGGAGACCTCCATGGCCGACCTCAAGAAGCAGTTCGAAGACGCTGCAAAAAAGGCGCTCAACCTCAAAGATCGCCCCGACAACGACACCATGCTAAAGCTGTACGCCCTGTACAAACAGGGGTCACAAGGTGATGTCACAGGCGACAAGCCGGGGTTTTTTGACTTTGTCGGCGTGGCCAAATATGAGGCCTGGGCCAAGCTCAAGGGCACGGCCCTGGACGCGGCGCAGAAACAGTACGTGGATCTTGTCAAGAAACTCAGCTGATGGGCACCAAGGCCACCGCTGGCAAGACCCGCGAACGCATCCTCGATGTCAGCCTGGCCATGTTCAATGACCGGGGCGAGCCCAATGTGACCACCAATCACATTGCGGACGAGCTCGAAATCAGCCCCGGCAACCTCTACTACCACTTCCGCAACAAAGACGACATCGTCGAGCACTTGTTTGCCCGCTACGAGAACTCGATCGATCTCGCGATCGTCCCGCCGATTGATCGCCTGCCCACGCTTGAAGACATCTGGATGCAGCTCCACAAGGCCTTCGAAACCATGTGGGAATACCGTTTCATCTATCGCGACCTGGTGGATATCACCAGCCGCAACCGCAAGCTCCGGATGCATTTTGCCCGGATCATCAAGCGGGCGACGGCCAACGCGAACGAAGTACTCAAGGGTCTGACCACGGCCGAGATCATGCGCGCCAGCCGGGCCGAGATCGAAGCCACCGCCACCAATATCATTCTGGTCGCGACGTTTTGGATGAGCTTCAACTCGGTACGCGGCGGTCAGCTCGAAAAGGGCTCCGAAGACCTGACCCAGGGCATTTTTCAAGTGATGATGATCATTGCGCCGTACTTGCGCGACGCCGAACGTCTGCACCTGAACAACCTGGCGCTGACTTACGTTCGCTAATTGGCTGTCGCAAATCGGCCCACGAGATGGCAGCGTGGCTGACCCAAACTCGAATCAATCACGCAAGTGATTGATTCCGCGGGCGCAAGTCCTGGGTGCGGTCGTCGCCAGGCCAAGCGTTGCGCCGACCACGCGAGACCACCACCACCCGTCATGTGCAGGTTGCAAGAGCCTGCCAAGCCATTCGCCGATTACGGCGCACACTGGCTCGCCGCATCCAGCAGCGGACGCTGGTAGACCTCGTGCACTTCCGAAAACGGCTTCAGATCCTCGCGATACAGCAATGCCCGAAGCTGCAGCACGGCCTTGGGCGGAGGCGCTGAGTCCAGATCCTGAACGGCACACACCCGGCCCTGATCCAAGGCCGACCAAAGAGGCTTGGCGTCGATTGTGACGCGGAACGGTCGGAGTTCGGCAATGACCTTGCCAAACGGCACATCGCTGCTTGCCAGCATGGCATTCATCGCCTTGGTCAAACGCGCCGGCACATACCAGTTGTCCGCCTCAGACAGCACCACCGTGCCGCAGCGCAGCGCAACTCGGCGATAGGCGACCTCATTGCTGTTCTGAACTTGCAATCGATTCATGGTCTCGGCGCTGGGTGGCTTGGCCTCGGCCGTTTGCACCTCGGCGCGGACAACTGGCTGATCGGCAATTTGGTAGCGACCGCACCAAGCCTCCAGCACCTTGGTCGCGCTTTTCTCGCGCAGCAGTTCGGCCTGCAATTGCGTCAGCGCCAATTCGGTACGCAAGGCCTGGACGGTGTTGGTGTCTGCACAGGCCGGTGTTTTGCCCTCGACGCCCATGACCAGCGCGACGCTGAGCAGGCCTGCTATCAGCGATCGCGAACGGGTTGGACTCAGAAGCCTGATTCCTGCATGGGGTGCGTGGGTCATGTGCCGATCTCCAATGGCAATGTCTGCAAGAACCGTCGCCCGTACGCGGACCGAACGCGGGCCGTGCGTTGGGCTGCAGTGGCGCGTGTCGGGTTCCGTAATTCGCTCGCTAACATCTTAAGCGCTTCAAGCCAATGCAAGGTGCACGGCGGAGCCGTAGTGGTGACTACGGCAACGACGAGCAACACAGCATTGGTTCAATCAGCGGGCAATCTACTTGAGTGGTTGGCGGAATACGACACGAGCAGCCATTATCGCCCAATTGCCGCCCGCGCCCAATGCAGGCGACCCAATGCCAGCACCGAGACCGCCAAAGCCCCCAGTAAGCCATGGGTTTCCAGGCATTCCCATGGCTGTGTTTCAACTTGGAACAGCGCCGCGCCCTGAGTGGCGATATAGACCGAGGCCACCAGCAAGAGTTCGAACGGCCGTGCGCTGCGACTCAGCATGGCCATGGCCAGCGCCAGCGCCGGCAGCGACGCCAGCACGACCAGCAAGGCCAGCGCCGAGATCGGTGCCTGCACGCCAAGGCGCAGCAAGCTTGGCGCACAAAGTGCGACCAGAATCAGCGTACCTGCGAGCCAACGCGCCCCGATCAGGCGTTCGATGGCGCGACTGGCCGTGAGGACCAAACCGCCGGTATGCGTGCTGGTTTCGCGCAGCATGGCATGGGCCAGCAAGTCCAGCGGCCAGACCAGCGCGATCAACAGGGCGACGTGAGCGCCTTCCGCCGGGGCGAATGCCTGTACCGACAGCAATGCCACGAACCCGACCCACCACCACCAACGACGACTCCGCAAGGCCAGCTTCAATTCGGCCTGCAGCAACTGTGTGCCTGGCACCAAGGCAAGCAATCCGAACACGGGCTTCAGCCACCAGAGCCGCGCGCCGGATCCGGCCTGCTGCCGCTGGCCTACGCCGGCCTTGGCTGCGGCCCGATCCAGGAACGGCACCGCCAGCAGCACCCCGCCGATCGCCACCAGGATCCACAGAGAGCGCCCGAGCAGATCCATCGGCCGCACGTGCCAGTGCTTCCACTCGAATCGATGCACTGGGCCTTTCGGTTTGGGCGAGCCGATGCTCAGGCTGAAGTCTCTGGTATCACCAGTCTGCAGCCGCTCCAATCGATAGAAGTCGCGTGCGGCCACCGCCATGCCGTTTGGATCACTGCGCCAGTTGTTCACGGCCTGGGCATCCTTGCCGTTCGCAAACTGGGCAACCGAAATCGCCGTCAAGAATGTCCAGACAAAGAAGAACAGCACATTGCCAGCGGTCTTGCGCAGCCAAGGCACCAGGTCGAACCAGATCGCGAACATCGCCGTGATCGCGAGGCCGGGCAGACTCATCACCAACGACGGCTTGATCAACTCGATCAGATCAATCTGCCGGTCTTCAGCTCGCCACCATTGCGCGACAAGGGCGATCAGCAGACCGATGGTCACGACCACGCTCATGATGACCAGATGGCTGATCCACTTGGATAACAGATACATGCTTCGCGTCATCGTCGTGCTGACCAGGAGCTGCCAGACCCGGGTTTCGAAGTCACGGGTCAAGGTGCCGCGAACCAGATAGAAGCCACCGAGACTAAGCAGCATGGTGTTGACCATCGCCAGCACCATCCCTACCCAGGCGCTGGAGTAATAGCCGCGATCACTGCCGTTCAGCGTCAGGGTCATGTAACCCTCATCGAGGCCAGGAAAGCAGCGGAGCAACACCCAACTCATCAGGCCAAGCATCAACCAGAAGCGCACCGTGCGCGTGCGCTCGCGCAGATCGGCCTTCAGGATGCCGAGAAACCGGTACCAGTTCGCCATCTCAGGCCCCCTTCCGGCTCTTCGACAAGAGCCAGGTATAGGCATCTTCCAGAGTCGGCGTTACCACCTGGGCTGCCGCCGTTGGTGCCGCATCCGCGACGACCTTGAGGCGAATGCCTTCGGGCCGACGAACGGCGGCCGACACTTGGCACTTCTCGCGCCACAAGCCAAGTTCGGTCGACGCAATGGTCCACTCAAAAACGTGACCCTCGGCACCCGCCAACATTTGCTCAGGCGTCCCAAAAAATTGCAGCGATCCCGCTGCCATCACGGCGAGTTCGGTGGCGGTGGCTTCGACATCAGACACAATGTGCGTGGACAGAATGATGAGCCGATCGGCTGCCAGTTCGGTCAGCAGGTGCCGAAAGCGCATGCGTTCGTCTGGATCCAGGCCGACGGTTGGTTCGTCGACGATGAGCAAACTCGGGTCGTTCAACAAGGCCTGAGCAATACCCACGCGTTGGCGCATGCCGCCGGAGTAGTCGCCCAATCGGTCCCCCGCGCGCTCGATCAGGCCGACCGCTTGCAGGCAGAACTCGATCCGCGCCTTCGCCTTGGCCCCGTGGAGACCCTTGACTGCCGCGAGGAACTCCAGAAACTCCCAGGCATTCAGCGCCGCATAGACGCCAAAATCCTGCGGCAGATAGCCAAGTTCGTGGCGCAAGGCATCGGGCTTTTTCGCAACATCGTGACCATTCCAGAGAATTTGCCCTTCCTGCGGCACGACCAGCGTTGCCAGCAAGCGCATCAATGTCGACTTGCCTGCACCGTTCGGTCCAAGGAGCCCCAGCACGCCCGCGCCTTGTTGCCAACTGATTTGGCGAATGCCTGGGCCGGATCGGCCATAGCGAAATCCAACCTGATTCAACTGCAACTCGCTCTGACGCAAGGGAAACTCCTGGGCATGGCATTCGGCGGGGAGCCTGTGACGAACGCCATCGATCGGGTTCACAGGCTTTCAGTACTGGTAGTGTAGTGATGTATAACACCAATTTCTCTAGGACCAATGACCTACTCTGGCCGACACCTAACTGCCACCCGAGCCATCCGTTGCGCTCTCCTGTTCCACGCCGCATGATTCGGAAAATCTGGATTTCACGAAGGAACCCGTCCATGCGCTGCAGATCACTCGGTCTCTTGCTGCCCCTGCTCGCCCTGACCCCCATTCAGGGTGCACTGGCCGCGATGTACAAGTGCATGGACGCGGCGGGCAAGGTCGCCTACCAGCAGCTGCCCTGTCCTGGCCGGCCGACGGATGAGGGCGTCTTGGAGGTCAAAGAGCAACCGAAATTGGGTACGGGCACCCCGGAGGATTCCATTCCCAAGCCTAAGCCGGCGGACCCCCAAGCGACTCAATTGGCCATCGACGACCCGGGGCAGCCGCCCGCAACGGCGCCACCCGGCCGCGAAACAGTAGAGTGCCAAACGCCAAACGGGCAGACCATCCGCGTCCCCGCCGAGATTGGTTGCCGACCGCAGCGTGGCATGAACGGCCCAGCTGGTCCCGGCGCGCAGCGGCCGGGCGTTGGTCCCGGTGCCGCGGGCCCGATACGTCGGGGCCGAGTGATGAATGGTCAGCGTGGCCCCGCTGTCGATGAGTCCAATGCTGGCGAACTGGAGCCCCTGCCTCAATACGACAAAACCGATCCGGATGCCGCTTGTGAGGCCGCCCGTGCCGAGGGCGAGCGTCGCCGACGCGAGAACATGAACCTAAGCTTTGACGAGCGCTCAGCGCTCGACGCGCGCGTACGCGAGTTGTGTGACAACTGAGCCAACGCCGATCCCATGCGGAGTCGCGGCGGCCCTTTGTCGCCGCTCGCAATCCGGGCCGTCTGAGCTCGATTCTTGAACGCGAGATCCCAGTATGAACCACGCCTTCCAAGTTGCGCTGGGACGCCACGCAACAGGCGCCCAAGCGAGCCGTCAGGGACCCGAGTCGTCCGGTAGCGGCGCCTGCCATTTGCACTGGATGTCAAACACCATCACGCCATCGTCCTGCCGAATACTGACCAGTTCGACGTTCTTGAAATGCCCAGAGTTGGTCAGCCAGCGCAGAAATTCGCTGATCAATTGATTGCTGGGTGAGGTGCCGCTCAGGTTGATTGGCACCAGGGGCGCCTCGCGCATCGCCTTGCCACCGTCATCAGGCGGCGCAAAGCGCGTCAACACCATCCCCGCCCCTAAGTGCTCTAACAACTCAGCGTTCAACGCCACCAGCGCATCCGCCCGGGCGGCCAGATTGATCTTGGGTTTGGGCTTCGGCAGCAGTTCGGGCCCGATCTCCCACGCCATGCCGGACGCTTGCACCTTCGGCCAACGCACAAAGTAATGGCTCACGCTGCTGCGGACGCCCTTGGTAATGATGAGACTGTCGACGATTTCGTAGCGATCAAAGCGGAGCAGCAAGTCACCGTTGCTCGCTCGGCCGGCCCAAAGCTCCGTTTCTGCCGGCTCCCGTTTCGAACCTGGATACCAGTCATTCGGCACCTCGCCCAACAGCATCCAGAAGTCGGTGCAACGACGCCTTGGCTCGATCCGAACATGATCCGGAACCAAGCCGAGTCCGCCCATGTCGCGCTCTACGGCATCGACCACCTGACCCTTTTTTCGAAGCGCCTCACGCTCGTTCATCAGTTGCAGCCAGCGCTCGTACTGATCAGGCTCGCGCTCGCGCAAGTCGCGCGTCCATTGCTGCAAAGTGGCCTCGGTCACCAAGGTACGGAGACGATACTGCGTCTTCAGCTCATTCAACGACAACGCAACGAGTTGCGGCTCCTGCCGCGCCGGCAATTCTTGCAAGAACCACTGCTGGCCGCCGCCTGCCATGCCGTACACACCGGTCAGATCCGGACAGTCTTCGCCCGGCGCGATGGAGACCGGTGGCGCGACGGCGGCTTCGGTTTCCGGCGACTCAACCTGCGAGCACGCCGCCAAGAGGATTGCAGGTAGGACAAATAACAGTCGCGACGATCGAAGGGACATGAAGAACCGCAGCCAAGGCAGGAACCGCGATCTGATCACAGTCGCGCCCGCGACGCCATGTTGGATCAGGAAAGGACATGGGTTGCCACGCGCGGTTGCAAAATCTGCGCTCCTAGCGACGACGAAGCCATTCACGCATCCCGAACGCCGCGGCAGTTCGGGCAACGCGTTTGCCCTTCGAGCAGGCGGCGGCCGCTACGGCAAGAACTTCAGTGGGTCGACCGGCTTACCGCTCTGGCGTATTTCGAAATGCAGCAAATCCACACCGCCTTGGCGACCCATTTCGGCAATCGCCTGCCCGGCCTTGACCTTTGCCCCCTCATTCACCAGGCGCTTTTGGTTGTGGCCGTATGCAGACAAGAAGTCGGGGCTGTGCTGGACGATGATCAACTCGCCGTAGCCCAGCAGACCGTTGCCGCTGTAGACCACCTCGCCGTCAGCGGACGCAGTGACCGCTTGCCCCAGGCGGCCGCCGATCTCGATGCCGGATTCGGTTGGATCGCCTGCGACAAAGCGGCCAATCAACTTGCCTTCGGCGGGCCAGCGCCAACGAATCCCGCTGACTTGCTTGGTTGGCGCATTCGGATTGATGGTTGTGGGCGCGCTGGTCGCTGGTGCCGCGACCGCTGGTGTTGCGGCCGTCGGCGCGGCGGCTGCTGGCACCGAGGAGCCGTTTTGCGCAGGTGCGGAATTGCCAGGGCCTGCCGTCGCAACAGCCGACCCGGCGGCAGTCGGCGCACCAGATTGGCCTGGGCCCGGTACCGGCAGCGGCGTCGTAATTGGCGCTGCCGGGCGCGCTCCGGGTCCGGGACTCGACGTTGCTGCCGGCACCTCGGGCGTGCCGGTCGACGTGCTCGGTGTAGTTGCCAACGGCACCGGTGCTGCCAACAGAGGCGCGTCAGCAATCGGTGTGGTCGCCGGACTGCTACCTACTGACGGTGCCGGCACGGGCGGTGCAGAAACTGGCGGCGCTGGCGTTGTCGAAGGCGTTGCGCCAATGGCTTCCGAAACGGTCGTCGGCCGGGATGCCCCCGTCGCTGGTGGCAATGGCCGGGAGGACGGGTTGGTTGGGCCGGACGCGACCGACCCATTGGCTACGACCACGCTTGGACGGGTTGTGGTCACTGGCGGCGCCGAAGGCGCGCTGGCGACCGCGGTCGGCGGACGCGGCGGGCTCAGGCGCAGCACCTGTCCGACCAGAATCCGGCTCGGATCAACCAGTTGATTCCATCGCGCGAGTTCCCGGTAATCGAGTCCGTGGCGGAACGCGATCGCGTACAAGGTGTCACCCGAGCGAACGGTATAGACGCTGCCGGCAATCGGCCCGGGAACTGTCGGCGGCTTGGCTGGTGCGGTGGACGGCGATCGGGGCGCTGGTTCCACATAGGTTTTCGGCTGAATCCAGCAGCCGCTCAACAGCACGATGCTCACCAGCATCGCAATACGGGAGCCGCCGCGCACAGGAATCAAGCAGTGGCTAGGCACGTAACGCATGGCCATTCAGCCTCCCCGATGCCAATACAAGTAGCCGATGACCAGCACGATCAGGCCGACGACCAGCCAGCCGACTCGCTCGACATGCCGATCCAGAAGCTGCTGCGCGCGCGCGCCCATCAGGCGCACCAGTCCGGCAACGAGGTACACGCGCTTGCCGCGGCCGATGAGCGCGCCGAAAAAGAACGGCAGCAGCGGCATGCCGACCACACCGGATGCAATCGTCAGCAATTTGAACGGAATGGGCACAAAGCCACCCAGCAACAAGAACCAAAAACCATTCTCGGCCGCAGCAGCTTTAACGTCGATGAACTTGGGCATCAGCCCGGCCCACTCGATCAGCGGTTCGATCAGATGCAGCGCAAACATACCCAACGCGTAGCCGAAAAACGCGCCTACCAGCGAGCCGAGCAGACTGAGCGTCGCGTACCAGAACCATTGCTTGGGTCGCGCGAGTGTCATCGGTGCCAGCATGACCTCCGGTGGCACCGGAAACACGATCGCTTCGATGAAACTCAGGAAGGTCAACAGAGCAGGCGCTTTCGGATGTTCGGCCCAGCGCAGCACGCGCTCGTACCAGGGTCGAAACAAAACCATCAGGTCACTCCAGACAACAGCGGCACAAAGCTCACCGGCTCAAATTGATCTTCCGAAAGGCCGTCCGGCGTGCGCGTGATTCGCACCAGGCGTTGCGTCTGATTCTGCGGTCCGACCGGTGCGACCAGCACGCCCCCCACCGCCAGTTGCTGGGTCAACTCGGTCGGCACGTGCTCGCCGGCGGCCGTGAGCAGAATGGCGTCAAACGGGCCTTCTTCAGACCAACCAAGGCGACCATCATCATGCTTGCTGCGAATGTGTTCGAGCTTCAGCGCCCGGAAGCGGCGGCGCGCATTGCGCAACAGATTGTCGATACGTTCAACTGTGAAAACCTTGAGCCCGAGTTGCGCAAGCACTGCCGCCTGATAGCCCGACCCCGTTCCGACCTCCAAGACTTTCGCGGGCGTTGCCGCCAGAACGAGCTCGGTCATACGGGCAACAATGTAAGGCTGCGAGATTGTCTGACCCATGCCAATGGGCAACGCCGAGTCTTCATAAGCCCGCGTTTCCAGACCTTCGTCGACGAACACGTGGCGCGGCAATTGGCGCATGACGTCAAGGACCCGGGGATCGCGAATGCCCTCCGACTTGAGCCGTTCGATCAGGCGATCGCGCGCACGTTGCGAGGTCATGCCCAAGCCATGACTGTCGCGACGCAGTCCAATCATGAGCCGCCTCCCGGCAGACTTTGACTGAGCGGCGCAATCCAGCGTGACAGCTTGTCGAGCGCGCTGTAGCGCGTCAGATCGACCTGCAACGGTGTGATGGACACAAACCCGTGGCGCACGGCATGAAAGTCGGTGCCCGGACCGGCATCCTGCTCGGGGCCTGCTGGGCCCACCCACCAAATATCCCGACCGCGTGGGTCCTGCTGCCGAACGCACGGCTCGGCACGGTGGCGATTGCCGAGGCGCGTGACTTGGAAACCAGCGAGTTCGGCAAACGGACGATCCGGAACGTTGACGTTCAGAATGGTGTCGGCTGGCAACGGGTCCTTCAGCAACTGCCGAACGATCAGCACAGCGGCGCGCGCGGCGGTTTCGAAATGCTCCGGTTGATGATCTTTCGAGACCAACGACACGGCGACCGCAGGGTGGCCCAAATAGCGCCCCTCGATGGCCGCGGCGACGGTCCCGGAATAGATCACATCGTCACCCAGATTGGACGAATCATTGATGCCCGACACCACGATATCGGGATCCTTGTCCAACATGCCGAGCAAGGCCAGATGCACGCAATCTGTTGGCGTGCCATTCACCCGAAAACGATTCGGCTCGATCTCCTGAACGCGGATCGGCTGATCGAGTGTCAACGAATTGCTCGCACCGCTGCGGTTGCGGTCGGGCGCGACGACCGTGACCCGGCCGATCTGGCGCATGGCATCGGCGAGGTGACGAATTCCTGGGGCATCCACCCCGTCATCATTGGCAACAAGTACGTGCATGGTGCAAACAAGCATCCTGACAATGGTGCAGTTTAGCAGGCCGCCAGCGCCAACCGCATGTTTTGTGAGCGGTTCCGCAGTTCTCGTCAGACGGGGCTGAGCTTTCGGCGGAATCGCCTGCAAGCGCGTATCGATGGCGATCCTGCCGCGCCGCGGGCCGGTACTTGCGTGACGCCATTGTCGATTCGAACCCCGCGCCAGCACGTTCTGCTGACCGCAATCCCGCATGTGTCACTTGAATCTGGGATGCCGGATTGGCCGCTGACCCGGAAAGTGGCGCCTTGAGAACCTGGCGGTTGGCACCATGCCCAACGCCAGGCTCGCGTTGCCACGATCATTCCGGAGCTTCCCGTGCGCTGCCTGACACCTAGACTGACTACCCTGCCCTGCATTCTGACCCTGGCCGTCGCGGCTTGGCCGATTCACGCAAACGCACAAAGCCTCACGTGGGCAACTTTTCCAGCCGCGCCGGCTTATGGCAATGGCAACATGACCAGCCCGCAGACCCATACGGGCAGCATTCCGGGAGCGGCCATTGGCGCGGGCAATTTCAGCTTGCAACTCATGGTGACCGGCGGCAGCAACAGCTGGAACGGGTTTGGCGTTGCTGGCAACGACGATGGCTACTATTCCGGGCCCGATCAGCCGATTGTCGGCGTCACGTTCGTCAATGGCGCACCCGGTTTCAATAACGGCATTCCGAATCTGGCCCCGATTGCTCTGACGAATGGCTACAACCTGGCAGGCGCACCGCCTGGCAGCCCGGCACCAGACGACAATCGACAGGCGCTCTATTTTGACGCCGGTGACGGCACCACTGCGACCGCCACATTCAATTTCGCGACCTTGACCGGCGGCGTATTGCCGACCGGCTCGTGGCTGTTTCTGGATGGTGTCGACCAGGGCGAACGCGTACGCGTCAACGGCCCGATCGGTTGGATCGGTGCGATCCATGCCGGCGATTCCAGCTTGCCGCGCCCTTCGTCGCCGTTTCCATTGCCAATATCGGTAACCGATCCGACGTTTCCCACGTGCCGACCTGCGATCACGCAGACCACGACCCAGCTGGAACTGATTGGGCGGTATGGCGACATCAGTGTGCCGGTGCCGACATGCTCGAATGTGCCGGTGCCAGTGTCGGGACAAACCGTTGGCTACACCAAAGGCGCCGACAGCATTGGCATCTGGGTCCAGACCGCAATCGACCTCAACCAATTGACCATCGAGGCCATCGATACGGACCCGAGCACCAGTAACGGCATGGGCGGATTCACCGGGCCAGACAACAACTTTGTGTTAGGGCTTGGGGTGATTTCGGCGACTCGCGCAGCGGGAACCGGCAATCGGCCCGTCCCGGCGCTGAACGGCCTGGCGATGTCTGCCCTGCTGCTGGTGCTGTTGGGCAGTGGACTGTGGCTGAATCGTCGTCACGTGTCATGAGCATGACGCATCGCGTGCCGCTGCTGCGATGCTTGCTTGCAGCAGGCCTGATGTTGCAGGTCTCGGCCCAAGCCCATGCACAGGAGCCGCCTTGCGTGGCAGTGCCTGAGTCGGGCCGTAGCTGCGTCGATGTGTTGATCGCACCACCCAGCACAACGGGGCTCGGGCGCACGGGCATCAGCAGTTTTGATTTGGACAACGAGCCAGGCCGCGACGCCGCGGCCGATAATCATGTTGTCCGCACCGTCGATGTGTTGCAGTACGAACTGCGCTACCGGGTTCTGCATGATGTCGCAGCCGATCTGCAACTGCAGGCGACGTTGCCGAGCCAGGTGGAATGGGCGGAGCCGCCGAATCCCGGTTTTTTGGGACAGTCGATCCCGAGTTTCTGCCTTGCTGGCTCCAACATTGCGGGCAACATTCTGACCTGTCACCTGGGCAGCGTTGCCGCGGGGACAACGCGCAATGTCGTCCTTCGTACGCGTCCGAAATTTGGCCTGCTCGACGGCGCGATTTTGCGGCTGCAGACCGTCATCAGTGCCAGCAATCAGCAGACAACAGGAGCAGTCACACGTGTCGGCTACCAGGACCCGCTGAGCGGACAGGACCTCAGTTGCACCGAGACGCGTCTTGGTCAGACGGTCAACCTGACACCGTGCGGCGATATCGTGTCTGCAGCACCGCGCTTCGATCTCGAGTTTTCCGGCTACAGCAGTACTAACCTGCTCGACCGCGGTGCCCGCGGGCCGCAGATTGTCGAGCGCGGGATCGACTCAACGGTCACGACCGTGGTCGGCAGCAGCCTCCGCGATGGCTTTGTGATTGCGTATCCAATCGCCATTGCGCTGCCTGGTGAAGGGCTCGGCGGCGCACCGGCCACGGTCAGTCAGCCAATCGTCCTGACCGAGCGGCTCCGCAACACCGATGGCCTCAGCAACTTCGGCGAGCTGATCGGTTGTGATCACAATGGCAGCGACGACCCGGTTCCGAATGGCACTTTGGTGCCAGCCGGCTGGGCGGTCGGCCAGGATCAGAGCACCGTCATCAAAGGCACGTTCCATCCCTATGGGCAACAGGGTGTACCCGGCAGCAACCCGGACAACTCGGTGGCTGATGCAGGGCAAATGCACTGCACCCAGAGCACCGCTGGCGGCGACATCACGATCACCTTGACGCCAAACTCGAACACGTTCAATCCAAGTGCATTCCCGACGTTACAGGTCGACAATCAAGTGGTGCCCCGACGCTACGTTTTTGTCGGCATGGTGTTGATGTTCTACCCGTCGGCACCGGTGCTCCGGCCCGAGGACGGTGGGACGGGCGACGGCTCGGTCGGGATCCGAATTGATGTCGGCGTGCTGCAGGCCGGACAACTGCGGGCACTGAGCGTAGGCGGCGAAACCGAGCCCGATGCGTTGGCGATCAACGACGGCTTTGGCGGCGTCAGCCAATACGACGACGACAACAACAACTTCAGCATTGCAACGCTCGATACCGGCGGCACTGAGTACAGCAAGACTTGGATGAACCCGCGGCGAGATGGTGGCTTCGCCCCATTCGATGCCTGTCTGAAAGATCATTCCGACCCGAACTGTCGGCATGGCTATACGTTCCCCGGCCGCAATCTGCAATCCAACTTCTTCTTCAGCAACAACTCGTTTACCGCTCGTGAACAAGCCGAATTCTGCGATGAGTGGGACACCAGCCGAACCATCCTCCGCATGCCGTTTGATACGGCTGCCTTGCCGATTGACTTACCGCCGGGCGTGCTCGCGTATCTGGAACTCGGGGGCGGCAATGCCACGGATGGAAACTTGAATGGCGCGCAGTTCTCGGTCGAAGTGAGCACCCAGGCAGGTACGGTTGCCAATATCGATTGGGACAGTGCCGAGCCGGCCCGCACGCTGTCACGCAGTCAGGCCTCGGCGCCAGAATGCAGTTCGGGCACGTGGATCCCGCTGACACTGCCGGCCACCTTGACGCAGGGTCGCATGACCTTGCAGTTTCCGACCACGCTGGAAAGCCCTCCGGGCAGCGGCCGCTACCCAAGCATCCGGCGGATGCGCGTCCGCACCCAAGCCCTGCCACCATTTGTATCCATGGCGTTACGGGGCAGCTACGACGTCGTGGCGACGCAAGGTCTGACGCGCCTCCCGAATCGCACGTCGTACAAGATGGGCGCGGCAACCAGTTGGACCTATGCCGAAAACGATCACGCCATCGTGCGCTTGGCCGATACCAACATCACGATGACGGCGACCCGCAACCTCACCACCGGGGCAACGGGTCCGTTGACGACCATTGGCTTTGCCGAAGTGATCGAAACCACGATCCAGACCCAGTTCAGCAGCGGCGACAATCTCGGCAGCCCGTCGACCACCCCGTTGATCGTCAAGGCCTATTTGCCCGCCAGCATTGACTATGTGGCAGGCAGCGCGAGCCCTGCGCTGGCAGTGCTGCCGTACGCTGGTCTCAATCCAGACAGTGGCCAGGCGGCAACGGTGCTGGAATGGCGCTTGCCGAACTTGATACCTGGGCAATTTGTCACACCAATCGTCTACCACTCGCAGCTGAATTTCTCTGCCGGCAACCAGGCCACCGTGCACAGCAGCGCGACTGTCGAACATGCGCTCGATCCCGGCCCGTTGTTCGTCACCCCGATCCAGTCTTCACTGGAGGACCGGTTGGCGTTCACGGACCTGCAGGCCAGCATGCCCGTCGGGCTGCTGCTGAGCCACCAGACGCTGACACCGTTCATCGACGTCAATGGCGTGACACGCTGGCAACTACAATTTGCCAATACGTCGGGCGCGCCGTTCAGCACGCTGCGGCTCATCGATGTCTTGCCGGCCGTCGGCGACATCGTCAACCTGGGCAATTCGTTTCAGGGCACGTTGGGTGCCGGTCAAGTCGGTCCGCTGAACACTGGCGAACATCTGGCGTTCTACACCCTGTCGCCACGCGCCGACATCAATCGAAACCCCAATTGCGCGTCCAACGGGGGCAGCCTGCCGGATGGCAGCGGCAGTTGCCCGGCCGTCGGTGCCACGTGGTTGGCCAGCGCCACTGGCAGTTTTCCGGCCGATGTCACCGCGATTCGGATCGACGATCAAAACGGCCTGCAGGCCAACAGTGTGCAGCAATTGGAACTGCAATTTGCCACACTGGGCAATCGCGCCGGTGATCGGTACGAAAATAGCTTTGCTGCCGTGGCCCCTGGCGAGTCACTGACGGTTGCGAGTACGCGTACCCAGGTCTACCTACCGGAGGGAACGATCCGCGGCGTGGTGTTTGCCGACATCGACAGCAATCAATTGCTGAGCAACGGCGATTTCGGCATTGGCGCCGTGACGATTCTCTTGAGCGGGCGCGACACCCAAGGCCGCAACATCAGTTCGCGGCTATCAACGGTGTCGGGAACGCAGGCCGCCGCCATTGCCAACGTCCTGAGCATCGATGGCGGGCCCGATCAGACTTTCACGTGTACCCCGAGTACACGCCTGACTCGAGGGGAGTTCCTGTTCTGCCGACTGCCGAGCGCCGACAGTCAGGGCTATTCGCTGCAAGAAATCCAGCCGGCCGATTTTGCTGATCGCAACGAAGTTCTTGGCACGCTCGCGAATGGCGGGAGCGCGGGAACGGTCGGCAATGATGTGTTCAACGGCATTCGCGTCACCAACAATCTGATCACTGGCGCAGGCGACCAGGGCACGCTGTACGCGTTTGCCGAATTCCCGCTGCTTGCGAATGTCTTTGGCCGCGTGTATCTGGAAAGCAGTGTGCCGCCGAATGTGTTCGATGACGATGAGGACGAAGATCCAGGACTCATGCTCGACGTGTCGATCCAATGCAACCCACCGTATGCCGGCAACGCCATTGAACCCACCAATAGCAGCGGACGCTATCAATTCTCGAACGTGCCGGTGGGCGCTACCTGCACGATTACCGAGCCGCAGCCTTCGGGTTACTACAATGCGTACAACACCCTCGGATCAGGCGGCGTTCTCGAACTCGGCGGGACAGGCACGGGCGGCATTGATAGCCAGATCGTGCTGGTGGTGCCGCCGATCGGGAGCTTTGGCAACAACTTTGCCGAAACGCTGAATGCCCCGGTAGTGGGTGGGCCGCCGCGGCCGGTGCCGGTGTCCCCCAACCTGCGCTGGTGGCTCATGCCGCTGCTGCTGGGCTTCGGTCTGTTGCTGCTCCGCGCCCGACGTTGAACAAGATCGCGCAGTGACCCGGGCTGCAGGGCTAGGTCGAACGCTTGGCGCGATCCAAGCGGCAGTTGCGCCAGCCCTGGCGCCAGGTCAGCGGCTGCCGCTGTAAGGTTGGCTCAGTCGTCCACGCACAACGGGCGCATTGCGCCGCACCAAAGCCGGTACACTTACCGGCTTTGATCGGCAGTCAGGCATGAGTTCAGGTACTGAAGCAGGCACCCGCTCGGGTTTTCGTTGGTCCGCGGTCCGACAAGTTTGGCCGTATTTGCAACCCTATCGCGGGCTGATTCTCGGCTGGCTGGCCTTTCTGGGCTTGAGCTCGGCTGCGACCCTGACGCTCCCGTTCGCGGCCCGGTTGATGATCGAGCAAGGGTTCACCAGCGGCAATCGGGACGCCGTGAATCAGGCGTTCCTGCTGCTTGGCTTGGTCGCGTTGGTGCTAGCCATCGCAACGGCGCTTCGATTCTTTTTCATCTCGATTCTCGGCGAGCGCGTGTCGGCCGATCTGCGCAAGCGCTTGTACCGGCACCTGCTGAGTTTGGACGCCACGTTCTTCGAGAAGAATCGGAGCGGCGAGCTGCTGTCCCGGATCACCGCAGACGCCGAACTGGTGCAAACCGTCGTCGGCTCCAGCATGTCGGTGGCGCTGCGTTCCGTGATCATGCTGGTAGGCGCCTCGGCCCTGCTGGTCTGGACAAATCCGAAACTTGCCGCGTATGCCGCGCTCGCGATTCCGCTCGCGATGCTGCCAATCCTGGTGTTCGGTCGCCGAGTCCGCAAGCTGTCCCGGCAATCGCAGGACCGCTTCGCCGAAACCAGCGCGCAGGCTGCCGAATCCCTTGGTGCGATGCATATTCTGAAAGCCTTCACGCGCGAATCAGTCGAAGCGGATCGTTTCGATGGCTCGATCGGCAAAGTCCTGGCCACCGCGAATCAACGCATCGGCACGCGCGCACTCCTGACGTTCTTGATCATCGCCCTGGTGTTTGGCTCGATCACCCTCGTGCTCTGGGTCGGTGCCGGCCAGGTGTTGGATGGCCACGTGTCGGCTGGCGTGTTGACTCAATTCGTGCTGTATGCCGTTACCGCTGCGGGCTCGGTCGGTGCATTGACTGAAGTCTGGGGCGAAGTGCAGCGCGCCGGCGGGGCCATGGATCGCATTACCGAAGTCCTGGATACCAAACCCGACATTCGAGATGCCGCCGACGCCCGCCGTCTCCCAGATGGGGCGACAGGCTCGGTGGTGTTCCGCGAAGTGACGTTCGCGTATCCGAGCCGCCGCGAGAAGCCCGCGCTGAACGCCGTGTCGTTCAGCGTTGCGCCGGGCGAAACGATCGCGCTCGTTGGTCCGTCCGGTGCCGGCAAGAGCACGATCTTTCAACTGATGTTGCGGTTTTACGATGTTGACGCCGGGTCCATTGAAATCGGCGGTCAGCCGATCAAGGCACTGACGCTGGAATCCCTGCGCTCGGCCTTTGCGTTGGTACCGCAAGATAGCGTGCTGTTTGCCATGAGTGCCGCCGAGAATATCCGCGTGGGCCGGGCCAAGGCGGACGAATCGGACGTCCGCCACGCGGCGGCGCAGGCCGAGGCCGCAGCGTTCATCGAAGCGCTGCCGCAAGGCTACGATACTGACCTGGGTGAGCGCGGCGTCAAGCTCTCGGGTGGTCAGCAACAGCGGATCGCCATTGCGCGCGCGCTGCTGCGCAAGGCGCCGATTCTGCTGCTCGATGAAGCCACGAGCAGCTTAGATGCCCAGAGCGAGGCGGCCATCCAGAATGCGTTGGAAGGCGTCCGCCATCAGGTCACGACGATCGTCATTGCACATCGTCTGGCAACGGTCCAAAAGGCCGACCGCATTTTGGTCATCGACCAGGGCGAAGTGGTTGCCGAAGGCAGCCATGATGCGTTGATCGCACAGGGTGGCCTGTACGCCGAACTCGCCCGTCTGCAATTCGATCTTGGGAGTAAGCAATCATGAGCCAAGCCGCCACCCCAACCGCAGCTGCTCGCATCCAGCCATTCTGGGAGCGCATCCCAGAGACATTGGCGTACCCGATGCAGAGCAACGCGATCATGACCTTGTTCGTGCTCACCCTGGTCAAATTGGCAACACTGTTCCCGAGCTTCATGCTAGGCATCATGATCAATACGATTGTGAATATCGCGCTGTTCCGCTACGCATCGGAGTGTTTACTGACCACCTCGCACTCCGACATGAAGGCACCGCCGTACAGCATGCAGATCGGCGAGGCAGTCGCGGTCAAGCACCTGATCCTGCAATTCGTGCTGATGATTACGGCCATTCTGGTCGGCGTGTTTGGTAACGTCTGGGCAGGCCTGATTCTTGGCCTCCTGTTCGCATACATTCTGCCTGCTGCGATCATTCTGCTGACCATGACCCGCAGTTTGCGCGAAGCACTGAATCCTGCTGCGTGGTTCGAGACAATCAGCCTGATCGGTGGCGCCTATGTGCTGCTCGCGCTGTTTTGCATGATCTATTTTGCGATCGGCATTGCCGCCAGCGTGTACTTTGCGCTGGCATCCGGCGGCGGCACCGGGGGCTTCGTCGGCGAGTTGCTCAGCTGGTTCGCTATGTCCTACGTGATCCTGGCCAGTTTCCATCTGATGGGCTATGTGGTCTATCAATATGCCGATCAGCTGGGCCATCAGGTCAAGTCCGACGAGTTACCAAGGAACATGCGCAACTTGCGCGCCGACCCGGATCAGGAGCTGATCGATCAGACCCAGGCCATTTCCGACGCTGGCGATAACGCCAAGGCACGCGCCCAGTTGCTTGAGCATATGAGCAGCCGCGGCGCGACGACGCTTGCCCACGAGCACTATCGCAAGCTGGTCAAGAAGGATCAGGACAAAGCCGCGCTGATTGACCATGGCAAGCGCTTTGTCGCCGTATTGGCCGCGCAAGGCAACGACAAGCGCGCCGTCGAGGTCTATGCCGAGACGCTGGCCCTGGACAACGGTTTCCGGCCCGAGATTCCGGACGAAGTCTTTCGGCTGGCCAATCGCGCCACGATGCTTGGTCAGCACAAACTCGCCATTTATATCGCGCACGGCTTTGCCCAACGCTACCCAAAACACGAACAGGCACTGAAGAACACGCTGCTGTCAGCCCGGATCATGTGCGAGAAGCTCAGCATGATCAAACAGGCTGCCGAGTTGATCCGCTACGCCGAGCAAAAATGGCCTGAGCATCCGCAGAAAGGGGAACTGCTCGCCGTGAAGGAACTTGTGTGGCAAACAGCGAACATTCACGGTTTGCAGCTCGACTGACGGCCTTTGCACGTCTTGGCCCTGGTCGCATTGCTGATGGGCTGAATGGCGGACCAAACCGTTGGGAAGGGTCTGAATAAGTCCATCCTGGACTTTCAGACCCGCATCATGTCCGGCACATGTCCGGACACGATGCCCCAGAATCAAGCACTTGCGTGCTTGATTCTGGGCGGGCCATCCATGGCCCGCATCGCCTCTGAACTTGTTCAGAGGCTCCTTGGCGAAGATGAACGTGCTGCAAGCCCGAAGCTTGCGGCAAACCCGAAGCCTGCGGCAAGGCCGGTTCGCGGCTGAAGCCGCTCCCACAATCTAGCGGTCTCCTTGAGCTCGAGTGGCGAGTCTTGTGGGCCACTATCAGGCGAATTGCTTGGCGGCTGGCACCACCCACGGGCCAGCCGCGACGACCATCGGCTGACTTATTCCGGCTGGTAGATCTCGGCGCCCTGCTTTCGGAACTCTTCCGCCTTCTGCCGCATGCCTTCGGCCAATGCCTCTTGCTCGCTGAACCCAGACTCCGCGGCGAAATCACGCACGTCCTGGGTGATTTTCATCGAGCAGAAATTCGGGCCGCACATGGAGCAGAAATGCGCCTGCTTATGCGCGTCCTTCGGCAAGGTTTCGTCGTGGAATTCCTGCGCCTTCTCAGGGTCCAGACCGAGATTAAACTGATCCTGCCAGCGGAACTCAAAGCGCGCTTTGCTGAGTGCATTGTCACGCGCTTGCGCACCCGGATGGCCCTTTGCCAGATCCGCCGCGTGCGCAGCGATCTTGTAGGTGATGATGCCGTCGCGCACGTCTTGCTTGTTCGGCAGACCGAGATGCTCCTTCGGGGTCACGTAACACAGCATGGCAGTGCCGTACCAGCCGATCATCGCCGCGCCAATGGCGCTCGTGATGTGATCATAGCCCGGGGCGATATCGGTCGTCAGCGGACCGAGCGTATAGAACGGCGCCTCGCCGCACTCACGAAGCTGCTTGTCCATGTTCTCTTTGATCAGCTGCATGGGCACATGGCCCGGGCCTTCGATCATGGTTTGCACATCGTGCTTCCAGGCAATTTTGGTCAGTTCGCCGAGCGTTTCCAACTCGGCAAACTGCGCGCGGTCGTTCGCATCGGCAATCGAGCCAGGACGCAGGCCGTCGCCCAACGAGAACGCCACATCATAGGCCTTCATGATCTCGCAGATCTCTTCGAAATGCGTGTACAGGAAGCTCTCTTTGTGATGCGCGAGACACCACTTGGCCATGATCGAGCCGCCGCGGGAGACAATGCCCGTCACGCGTTTGGCCGTGTAGGGAATGTACGCTAGCCGCACGCCCGCATGAATCGTGAAGTAGTCCACGCCCTGCTCCGCCTGCTCGATCAGCGTGTCGCGGAAAATGTCCCACGTCAGCTCTTCGGCTCGGCCATGCACTTTCTCCAGCGCCTGGTAGATCGGCACCGTACCGATTGGCACCGGCGAGTTGCGCAGAATCCATTCACGCGTCTCGTGAATGTGCTTACCCGTTGAGAGATCCATGACGGTGTCAGCACCCCAGCGGATCGCCCACACCATCTTCTCGACTTCCTCGGCAATCGAACTCGTGACCGCCGAGTTACCGATGTTCGCATTGATCTTTACCCGGAAATTGCGGCCGATGATCATCGGCTCCGACTCCGGGTGATTGATGTTGTTCGGAATGATCGCACGGCCGCGCGCCACTTCGTCGCGGACAAATTCAGGCGTGATGAAGCCCGGGATCGCCGCCCCAAACGACTCACCCGGATGCTGACGGAGCAGCCCGAGCTCACGCAGCGACTCCAACTTTGCGTTCTCGCGAATCGCGATGTATTCCATTTCCGGCGTGATGATGCCGCGCCGCGCATAGTGCATCTGGCTGACGTTTTGACCCGATTTTGCGCGACGAACGGCGGGCTTTGCTGGAAAGCGGACTGAATCCAGGCCACGGTCGGAGGCACGCTTGCGCCCAAACTCCGAACTCAGGTCGGGCAGCAGATCGGTATCGCCGCGCTCAGCGATCCAGTTTGCACGAAGCGCCGCCAAACCCTTGGCCAGGTCGATGCGCGCATTCGGGTCCGTGTAAACGCCTGATGTGTCGTAAGCCGTAAACGGTGGATTCTTCTCGGCACCGAACATTTTGGGCGTATCGCTGACGGCGATTTCACGCATGGGGACTTTGAGGTCGGCGCGAGAGCCGCCCACATACACTTTGCGCGAGCCAGGGATCGGACGCGTGACGGATTCGCTCAGCGCTTCGGTGGCAGCAATGACTTCATTCAATTGTGCATTCATGGGCTTTTCTCCAGACGCAAGCAAGCCCATGCGGCGGCGGCAAACTGCCGAAACCGATGAAGCTCCCTACGCCGCGGTCAGACGGATCAGGTTCGAAGGGTGTTTCTCAGCCGGCGACCCCGTTCAGGCGGGCCGGCACCCCCGCTTCGGAGGGTGATGATAGCCAAATCCGCTGACTTCCGCTGGCCACGACTGAGTTACGGACCGTGAGCACACGCGACGCGCCACCGGGACCACCTGCGGTCATTCGCTGTGAGGGTGCGTCTGCACAGCGTCTTCACAAAAAACCCGACTGAAGACAGAAGCGAAAAACCGGCGAATGTCCTAAGCTGCAACGGGTAGCAGAGGGGATGATCTCATGCGTCGGTTTTGCATATCGATTGGATTGCTGGTTCTAAGCCAGGTGGGCTTCGCGCAAACGGTACAGCTGCGGTACCAAAGCTGGTCAGCTGATTTGGTCGCGGAAGACAAAGCCGTTATCGTGGATTTGCATGAAGACGGTGGCGTGCGGGTGCATCGGCCCGAACATTGGAAGCATCCCGGTGACTGCGCATTCCGACTGGACGACCGTTTGCATCAGGACTTGTTGGAAGCGTTGCAAACGGTGACTTGGCGTCAAAACCGCGGGCCGAACTTGGCGGAGCAGGTTGAATCTCTAGACAATGAACTAGCGCGCACGGCGGGCCAAGTGTTCGAACGCTCCGAAGCGGTACTGACCGTACTGACCCGTTACCCACTCAGACGGTCGACTGCTGAGATCTTCGCGTACCGTGATCTGGACTGGGACGCCAGTCGGCACCCCGATCTTCGCGAACTGCAGGAATGGCAGAGCCTGGCGCAAGCCATGTATGCACTCGCCACCGATTCGCGTTGCGTAGCGACCCAAAAGCAGGAGGCCAAGCCATGAGCATGAATCGATTGGCACTGGGCTTGAGTATCGCCCTGATGAGCTCGACCGGCACGGCGGGGACGTTCGTGTTCGCAGGTGAAGGCAATGGCGTCGACATGGTCGCGCATCCCGAGGGCTACTCAGGCACCGGCGGTGCCATCTCCGTCGACGTGTGCATCGAGCCGACTACCAATAATCAGACCGACATGGTCGTACCACTGCAGAACGCGATTGCCCACTGGAATCAGATGCAACAGTCGGTCGGCAATCTGCGCTCAGGTTCCGACAATCAGCTGACCGCAAGCCAGGTCGACTGGGAATCAACGATGATGCATGAGCTCGGCCATTGCATCGGGCTCGCCCACCCGAACCTGGCGAACGAATCAGGACTGACCGGCTCTGATCTCGAGTACACGAAGACCACGGATGGTGCGGACAATGCCTTCAATTTGACCATTGGCGCCGACAATGTTCGCGGGAGCGGCGACGATACGCGCGGCGATGACGTCAACATGCACTGGTACCGCCGAAACAGCAATAATCCATTCGCGCTGCAAGAGCCGCCGTTCGACTTCAGCACCTACGCCCGTGATCTGACGGCGCTGCCGGCTGGACAAACCTTTGCGGCGAATGGCGATCGGACGGTCTCTACCCTCCTCAGCGCCAGCGGCACCGAAGCGATCATGCAGCAGGGCCAGTTCTCCGATGAAGATCAGCGCACGCTGACTGCCGATGATGTGGCCACCTTGCGTCTCGCGCGGGCTGGCAACGACCGCACTGCAGGCAATGCCGACGACTACACGGTCCAATTGACGTACGGCGGCGTCGGAACGGGGTGCAAGATCACAGCAATCATCGACACGACGTTCACCGGTCTCGCAGTGTGCGAACTGGGCGGCAGTTTTTTGTCGGGAAATAACATCCAGATCACGAGTGCGCGCATGCGCTTCAGTTCGACCACCAACTGGCATTTCGCCACGATACGCGTGCCCGAGCCCGTCGCGGAAACCATCAATGTGGCCACCGGCGGCACTGCGACCACCACGAGCGGCGGCGCCAGCTCATTGTTGGCAAACGACACCCATCCGAATGGCACTGCACTCGTACTCAGCACGACTGCGTTTCCGGGCCCTGCGAATGGTTCGATCACGCTAAACGCGAATGGCACCTTCAGCTACACGCACAATGGCAACTCGGCAACGACCGATCGGTTTGTCTACCGCGTCTGCGCTAGTGGCAACACGAATGCCTGCAGCATGCAGCGTGTGGACATCACGATCAGCGGTGCCAGCAGTCTGATTTTTGCAAACGGCTTTGAGTAATTACGTACGGCGCAACAAGCAAAGCGCTTGGCGCTGCCAGCGCTCATCGCGTCTTGGTAAGTGCTCACCGCCACTTAGTAAAGTGGCGTGTAGCAGTCTGTAGCTAGCACGCATACTACTCAAAGCTATGGGCAAAGATTCGATTGTCGTCGTCCAGAATCGTGCCCAGGCCCTGACCGTCGGCCAATGTCGCATTGCTTGGGCTGCTCAAGTTGACGAACAGCGTCTCATCGGCCTCTTGCGCCGTGTCGCCATTGATCGTCACGTTGACGGACGCGCTGAGTTGCCCGGCCGGCAATGAAACCAAGCCGCTCGCGACCAGATAGTCGGCGTTCGCAGTCGTGGCAGTACCGTTTGCCGAATTGAACGTTGCGGTGACCAATTGGCTGCTGGCCGCACTCAAACTCACCGTAAACGTCATCAGCTTGGTGCCTGCGTTGCCTTCGGTCACGCTCGCATCGTTGATGCTGAGTGTCGGTGGGACATCGTCGTTCGTGATGGTCCCGGTGCCTTGGGCATCGACCGCCACCGCATTGACGACATTCGTGAGGTTGACAACAAACGTCTCGTTGGCCTCGATGGCGGTGTCGCCGTTGACCGTGACGTTGATCGTCGTACTGGTCTGCCCTGCGGCAATATTGCGCGATCCGGAGCTGCTCACGTAGTCCGAATTGGCCGTTGTCGCAGTCCCATCTGCGGTCGCAAAGTTGAACGTAACCGCCTGATTCGTGGCCGCGCTGAGGCTGACCGTAAACGTCGCCGTAGTGGTGCCCGCATTGCCTTCCGTGACGGACACGTCAGAAATGGTCAGATTCGGCGGAACGGCGGGAACCGGATAGACAAATGTGAGGGCCGCCAGGTCGTCGGGCTGCAACGTGGCACCCCGTCCATCGAGATGCGCAAACGCCCGCATGATGGCGTTATCGGCAGCACTGCCACCAGAGCAACTGCCCGTTGCCGAGTCGCCACACGAGTGCGCGAGCCCGACAACGTGCCCCATCTCATGCAGCATCACCTCGGCGCCATCCGCACCACTGTTGCCGTTGAACTCACAGCCGACGCCATCCTGCACCGTAATGCGGCCTTCGAAAGCGTTGTGATACTGCTGACCGTTGGAGTTCTGCAGGGCATTCGAGTAGCACGGGCCACCAAACGCGAGCGTGCCGCCGCCCGCACAGCTGTATGAACCCGCCAACTGATTCAACGGGTCGTTCCACAGCACGCTATGGCCATCCGAAACCAAGTCATTGCAGTGCGTGTCGGGCGACGCGATCGTGCCCGACGCGTGCGTCACGGTCAGCCGACTCCCAGCATCATTGGTCAACGCATTGGCGGCGTTCGTCAGCATGGTAAAGCGGTTTGCTGTGATCGTTGGATCACTGCCGACGGTCGACACCCAAAGCAGCGCCGTGTTCGTATCAAACTGAAACCAACGGATGGGTTGTGTGCTCGTCGTATCGCGCAGCAGATTGAACTTGGCCTGCTCGTTGGCAAACGCTGGCCCATCCAAGAAATACGGCGCATCGTCGGGTGCCGCGTCGGCGTCGCGCAGCCACATCTCGAAGCCCGCGGCATCGCGGACGCGCTGGTAGCTGCTATTGCGGGACTTGGGTGTCGCGCTGTCAGCGTCCAGATAGCGCATGTAAACACGCTGCCCGCCCACCGTTTGTTCAAAAAACACACCGAGGCTCAGCTGCATGGCCTGGTGAATGCCGTCACGGCGCACTGCCGCAAACAGCAGCACGCGTTCGCCAGCTTTCAGGGTCGGCACACCGTAGGCCATTTGCCCCGCACCATTGGGCAGTTCGCCCCCTGGCAGCGCCAGCACGATTGGTCGGTCGCGCAGCCGCCCTTGCAGCACGTTGCCAAGGCTGAGCCGATAGCGGGTTTCAATGCCGCCAGGGGTCGCAAAGCCGCCTAGCACTGCCTCAACGCGCGCGGTGTAGACCACCGGTGCCTGCGCGCGCAGGTCGGCGTCCCGCATCATGGTGTAACTGTAAGGCAGTGCGAGGTCAGTGCTCAGTAAGGCGGCGAGACCAAGCAGGAACGTAAGACCAAAGCGAAAGCGAGACATGGCGGGCTCCTGTTGGTAGATCGGTGCAGGAACCAACGCTTGAGCGCGCCGGATCGCACACCGCAAGTTGATGGTACTACTCCGCTTGCCGAGCAGTCGCATCGTGTTGAGGAGCCTCTGCACGCGCGCAGAGTCGACGCAAACCATGAATGGCCTGCCTGAAACCAATGACGTAAGTAATTGATTCTTTGGAACCGAGTCCGGATACGCACCACACTCGACGCGGGTCTGACGGTCCAGGGTGGACCGGTTCAAACCATCGCTAGACGATCACCGACGATTCCGCCGTGACAATCTGGAACACACTTGGTGACGAGCACGCGCCTTGCAGGTCGCGGAGCGCACGCGCAACGCCGCGCAGCGACCTTCAACCACCGACCGTTGCGTCGAGATCAGAACGGCCCAATCTCAGAACGGCCCAATCGCATTGATCTGGCCAATCAGCGTCGCCTTCTCCGCTTCGGCCAGCGGTTGGTGCCAATGTGCAATCAGATACTGATGCTGGGTCGGCACAAATCCAACCGCCATCACCACCTCCCAGGCACGGGCATCGCCACAGTGTCCGAAGAACGCCTTGCACTGGTCGGCGTATTTGACGAAGGCATATTTGAGAATGTGATGCAGAATGCCGCCATGTTCGCTGACCGTTGCGCGCTGCTTCTCGCTCATCAGGCGAATGACATCGCCATCGGTGCATGAGCCGCCAGACAGGAACACCTCGCCATGCGGCGTCATATGCGAATACCCGGCGACATGATAGGCGCCGTAGTTGTCCTGATAGAAGCACACCAGGTGCTTCTCGAAATCTGGCGGCTCTTGCCGATACTTGCGGCGAAATATCTTCAGGCCAAACGGATTCGAATGATCGACTTCGGTAATGAACAAGAACGAACGGAGCGCTTCAGGCAACTGATAACTCATGGACAGACTCAATCGATCAAAGACCAGGATAAGGTTTCGCCAGCAGCCAGCGGCACCAGCTGTTTCGCGCCAAATTCGAGGCTAGTCGGGATCGTCAAGGGCTTTCGCTCTAATCGAATTCGCCCGGCATTGCGCGGTAGCCCGTAGAAATCCGGGCCGAACCAACTGGCAAAGCCTTCGAGGCGATCAAGGCAACCGGCATTCTCGAACGCGGTCGCATACAACTCCAGCGCATGCAGGGCGGTATAGCAGCCCGCACAACCGCAGTCGGCCTCTTTGTCGGCCTTGCCATGCGGTGCCGAGTCGGTGCCCAGGAAGAAGCGCGGATTGCCGGAGGTTGCCGCGGCCACCAAGGCTTCGCGGTGATGCTCGCGCTTCAACACTGGCAGGCAGTAGTAATGCGGCCGCACGCCGCCTTTGAACAGGGCATTGCGGTTGTACAACAAATGATGTGCCGTAATCGTTGCTGCGACTCGACCTTCCGCTTCGGCCACGTAGGTGGCGGCTTCTGCCGTTGTGATGTGCTCGAATACGATGCGAAGGTTCGGGAAGTCGCGGCGCAGCGGTATCAGCACGTCATCGATAAAGACCTTCTCGCGATCAAACACATCGATTGCGGCATCCGTGACTTCGCCGTGTACGCAAAGAACGAGATCCGCCTCTTGCATCGCTTCCAGCGCCGCGCGGCAGTGCTTGAGATCGGTCACACCGAAATCGGAGTTGGTGGTTGCGCCCGCCGGATACAGTTTCACGGCGTGCACAAAGCCACTCTGCCGGGCCTTGGCGATTTCGTCGGGCTGCGTATTGTCGGTCAGATACAAAGTCATTAGCGGCTCGAAGTCCGAGCCCGCGGGAAGCGCGGCAACAATGCGTTGTCGGTAAGCCTCGGCCAACGCGACGGTTGTGACGGGCGGTTTGAGATTCGGCATCACGATCGCCCGCGCGAACTGGCGCGCGGTATCGGGCAGCACGGCGGCCAAAGCCTCGCCATCGCGAAGATGCAAGTGCCAGTCATCCGGGCGGGTCAATTCATAAGTCTGCATCGTGTCGGTCTTCACAAACATGAGCGTTGGAATTTACCAGTAGCCGGCCCTGCCATGACAGAATAGGCGCTTGCCCCGTGCGCTTTATCTCCAAAGGTTGTGTCATGAGCGTTGCCCCGATCGATTACTCCCAAATGCCCGATGCCCGCGGCCACTTTGGCCCCTATGGCGGTCAATTCGTTGCCGACACGCTGATGGCGCCATTGCAGGAACTGACAGCTGCCTACGAGCAGCTGAAACGGGATCCGGACTTGTTGGCCGAGCTGGATGATGATCTCGCCCACTACGTCGGTCGTCCCAGTCCGATCTATCACGCCCGCCGCCTCAGTTCGATCGTGGGTGGCGCGCAGATTCTGCTGAAGCGCGAGGACCTGAACCACACAGGTGCGCACAAGATCAACAACACCATCGGCCAGGCCCTGCTCGCCAAGCGCATGGGTAAGACCCGCATCATCGCCGAGACGGGCGCCGGCCAGCATGGCGTCGCCAGTGCCACGGTTGCGGCCCGCCTCGGATTGGAATGCGTTGTCTACATGGGCGCGACCGATATCGAACGCCAGGCGATCAACGTCTTTCGCATGAAGTTGCTCGGCGCTACGGTGGTGCCGGTGACCAGCGGTTCGCAGACGTTGAAAGATGCGCTGAACGAAGCGCTCCGCGATTGGGTCACGAATGTGCATCACACGTTCTACATCATCGGCACGGTTGCGGGTCCACATCCGTATCCGATGCTGGTACGAGATTTCAATGCGGTCGTTGGTCGTGAGGCCCGTGCGCAGATGCTGGCCGAGTACGGCCGGCTGCCGGATGCGATTACCGCTTGTGTCGGCGGCGGCTCGAATGCCATTGGTCTGTTCCATGCCTTTCTGAATGACCCGAGCGTCGCGATTTACGGTGCCGAGGCTGCTGGTCTTGGGCTCGAGACGGGTGAGCACGCAGCATCGCTTGCCGCCGGTCGGCCCGGCGTCCTGCATGGCAATCGCACGTACCTGCTCTGCGATGAAAACGGCCAAGTGCGCGACACACATTCCGTCTCGGCTGGCCTGGATTATCCGGGTGTGGGTCCCGAGCACGCCTGGCTGAAAGATACCGGCCGCGCGCAGTATCTCGGCATTACCGATGCCGAAGCCATGGCCGCGTTCCACCAACTGGCACGCGCCGAAGGCATTCTGGCTGCGCTGGAATCGAGTCATGCCGTGGCGCAGGGCATCAAGCTCGCCCGCGATCTGCCGAAGGACAAACTCGTGCTCGTCAACCTGTCTGGCCGCGGCGACAAGGACGTCCAGACCATTGCCCGCCTGGAAGGAATCAAGCTGTGAACCGTATCGACGCCTGCTTTGCCCGCCTCAAGGCCGAAGGCCGCACCGGCCTGATTCCGTTTGTTACGGCAGGCGACCCGCACCCGGACTGGACCGCCGACATTCTGCATGCCCTCGTCCGCGCTGGCGCGAGCTTGCTCGAGCTCGGGGTGCCGTTTTCCGACCCGATGGCCGATGGCCCGGTCATCCAGAAGGCCAGTGAACGCGCGCTCGCCCGCGGCGTGAACCTGAAACACACGCTGGACATCGTCAGCGCCTTTCGTCAGCAGGATCAGGAAACCCCCGTCGTGCTGATGGGCTACCTGAATCCCGTTGAGTATTTCGGCTACGAGGCCTTTGCCAAGGCCGCCGCCGACGCCGGCGTGGACGGCGTGCTGCTGGTCGATTGCCCCCCGGAGGAAGCCGAACAGGCCCACGCCTTACTTCGCCAGCACGGCATCCAGCAAATCTTTCTGGCATCGCCGACCACGACGGACGCCCGCATCGGCGCGATGGCCCGACTCGCCCAGGGCTATGTGTATTACGTGTCGTTTGCTGGCATTACGGGCGCCGACCGGCTGGTTCTGGACGATGCCAATGAGCGTATCGACCGTTTGAAACAGCTATTGCCTACCCCGCTGGCGGTCGGTTTTGGCATCAAGACCGCCGAGCAGGCTGCCGCATTCAAGGGCCACGCTGACGCCGTTGTGGTGGGAAGTGCCCTGGTCGAGGCCCTGTCCCATGCCAATTCACGTGACGAAGCAGCCACAATTGCGCAACAATTCATGCAGCCGCTGAGCAAGTCGCTGGCGGAATGACCTGATGAGTTGACAATCGATGGCTAGACCGTCCACGCACAGCGGCGCGCGCCGACCGGAGAGCGACCATGAATTGCATCCCCCTTACAGCGATGCCGACCCAATGAGTTGGCTCAGCAAATTGATGCCCAAGCGCATCCGCACCCAGGGTGGGGACAAGCGCAAAGTACCGGAAGGCCTCTGGGGCAAGTGTGATGGCTGCGGTGCCGTGCTGTACCAGCCCGAGCTCGAAGCAAACGCCCAGGTTTGCCCGAAATGCAGCTTCCACATGCCCATTGGCGCCCGCGAACGGATCCGGCGCTTGCTGGACGAAGGCACCGGCACCGAGATTGCGGCCGAACTCGGCCCGACCGATGCACTCGGCTTCAAGGATTCCAAAAAATACAAAGACCGCATCGTTTCGGCGCAGAAGCAAACCGGCGAGCGTGATGCCCTGATTGCGATGCACGGCCAGCTCAAAGGCATGGACGTGGCAGTCTGCGCGTTCGAGTTCTCATACATGGGCGGCTCGATGGGTTCGGTGGTCGGCGAGCGCTTCACCCGTGCGGCCGAGCATGCCCTGAAGCACGGCATGGCACTGATCTGCTTTTCTGCCACCGGTGGCGCACGCATGCAGGAAGGGCTGTTTTCGCTGATGCAAATGGCGAAGACCTCGGCTGCCCTCGCCCGCCTCCGTGATGCCGGCCTGCCCTACATCTCGGTGCTGACCCATCCCACCACGGGTGGCGTGTCGGCGAGCCTCGGCATGCTCGGCGATTTGAATATTGGCGAACCGCAGGCGCTGATCGGCTTTGCGGGTCCGCGCGTCATTGAGCAAACGGTGCGGGAAACGCTGCCAGAAGGGTTCCAGCGTTCGGAATTCCTGGTTGAGCACGGCGCGATCGATCTGATTGTTGATCGGCGCGAGATGCGTGATCGGCTGGCGCAGATCATCGCGCTGCTGATGAAAAAGCCGCGACCGGAAGTCTGATTGCCGCGCTGAACGCGCACGAGACGCCGAGTCGCGAGGCTCGGCGTTGTTGTTTATATGCCTCGCATTGGCCAACCCCCATGAACGAACCCTGGCAGCTGAGCGATTGGCTCAGGTTTCTGCAAACCCAGCATCCGACCGAGATTGAGCTCGGGCTCGAACGCGTTCGTGCCGTTTGGGAACGCCTGGGCGCGCCGTCCGTTGCAGCGCAAACCATCATTGTGGCGGGAACCAATGGCAAGGGCTCGACCGTCGGCTTTATCGATGCCCTCGCCCGCGCGCACGGCTGGCGGGTCGGACGCTATACATCGCCACACTTGCAGCATTTCAATGAGCGGATTGCCGTGCAAGGCGAGGACGTCAGCGATGCCAGATTGATCGCTACATTCGAACGCGTTCGCGCGGCGCAAGCGGATACGCGGCTGACTTATTTCGAATTCACGACGCTGGCTGCATTTTTGATATTTGCGGAGTCGGCTTTGGACCTCGCGGTGTTGGAGGTCGGGCTGGGTGGACGCCTGGATGCCGTCAATCTGATCGATGCCGACGTGGCGGTGCTGACCTCAGTCGACTTGGATCATCAAGACTGGCTTGGTGATACGCGCGAGTCGATTGGCTTTGAAAAGGCGGGCGTTTTTCGGCCAGGGAACCCTGCAATCGTCGGCTTCGCAGACGTCCCTGACAGCGTGCGTCAGCACGCGGCGCAAATCGGCGCACCCGTTTTTGTACGTGGCGAATCGGATCGCGTAACGGTACTGGCTGACACCTGGTCATTGCAGTCGGATGTATTGTCGTGGCTGGATCTGCCGAAGCCGCTGATGCCAGCGCCTGTGCAAGTCCAGAATGCCGCATCGGCTTTGTTGGCGCTGGCACGACTGCCAAGGCCACCGGCGCTTTCGCAAGATCCGTGCGCTGATGTGTTTTTGCATATGCAGACCCGTGGGCGCTTGCAAACATTGGCGATACAGGGCCGTGACGTCGTGTTCGATGTCGGCCACAACCCGGAGGCTGCGCGCGCCTTGGCTGCCTGGCTGGCGGTCGAACAGAAACGCGCGCCGGAGGCACTGACGTTTGCCGTGTTCAGCGTTCTTGCTGACAAGGATATTGCCGGCATTGCCGAAGCTTTGTCGGAGTCGATCGACCTGTGGTTTGTCTGCGGCCTCGATACGTTCAGCACGCGTGGTCGATCTGCCGAAGCGCTCGCAAACGCGTTACGCCGCGCGCTCGGAATGGGGCCGACTGCCCAGATTGTTCGCGCGCATGAGTCGCCTTCGGCAGCACTACAAGCTGCTTTGGAAACAGCCAACGATCAGGATCGAATTCTGGTGTTCGGATCGTTCGTGTTGCTGGAGCAATTGTTGCCGAGCTGATCCCGATGTCGAAAAGCCTTCAGTCCTGAATTGATCTAGCCGCAAGACCGGCTCCCTTTTGTGGGAGAGACTTCAGGCCCGAATTGATCTTGCGGCATCACTGTTAAATTTTTTGTGGGAGGGCCTTCAGGCCCGAATCAATCTTGCGGCACCGTTCGCGGCTGAAGCCGCTCCTACAAAAACCACCGGCCCGAACCAAACTTGCCGCATCACCGTTCGTTCTTTTGTGGGAGGGCCTTCAGGCCCGAAACAATCTTGCGGCATCGTTCGCGGCTGAAGCCGCTCCTACAAAACTCGGGCGATCTGCCGCTCCAGAAATTCGAAATAACCAGCCAGGTAGCTGCTGCCATGCGCCTGATCCAGCAGGAACGGATGCATCAACGTATGCCGGAGTACGACGATGCGATCAGTCTCATCTGGGCTTTCATGCAACGCGTCAGCTGGAAACCCCAATGTGGTCAGCATGCGCGCGGTCTCCGAAGGCCCCAACGCATCGGGCTTCAACGTCGTGATGGACCCGAAATACTCGCCCAGCTGCAGTGGCTTGCTGGGATCAGCACTCAACGCGTGATAGAGCGAGCGCATGAACCGGTTCATCAAAGCGGGATCTTGATTCCCGCGCGGGTTGATGGCGATACAAACCAAGTTGCTATCAGGCTGAAACGGCACGCTCGCCTGCACCACCTCGGCGCAGCGCGCAACAAAGCGTTCTGCCTCGGCCAGAAACACTTCGGTCGCGCGAATGCTCTGTGCCTGCAATCGTCCGAAGTGCGCGTAGTCGAGCGGCAGCGTCCGATGGGTCACATAGACCGCCGCCGCATTGGCGCCGGGCTTCGAACCTTCTGGGATATAGCGACCCAGCTGCCGATGCCGGGCGAAGAAATCGCCTTCGTCCTGCTCAGAGAACACGTAGTCGGCGGCTTCGGTCAGGAGTTCGATCGCGCGCTGATCGCGGCAAACAAAGGCGCCTGACCCGTACGGCAGATAACCCAATTTGTGCGGGTCAATCGTGATCGAATCGATCTCGGACAGACTGCTGACCGCCGCATGCACGGTCTGACTGGGAAAGCTTGCAAACTCCCGGCCAATCGCCTCTGCTGACCGAAGGGAGCCATCCTCAGCACGGAACAAGGTGCAGAGATAACCGCCCCATGCGGCGTCGACATGGACGGCAAAACCGAGCCCTTCCAAGTGCATCCGATTGCGCAAAGCAACCAGCCCGTCAATGGGATCGATCGTGCCGAACTCCGTACTACCAAACACGCCAACGCACATCAGCACCGCTTGCTGCTTGCTCCGACATGTCTCCAGCGCCTCGGCCAGCGCCGGCACATCCAAGCGCATCGCCTTACCCGGAATCAGCCGCAGCTGATCACGTCCCAGGCCCAGCATCTTCATGCCTTTGCTCCAAGAGTAGTGGGCCGTGGATGGCGCAAAGACGAGCGGTGGCGACAGACTGGGATGGGCTTTGAAGAACGCTTGAATCCCAAGTGTCTCAATGCGCGCAGCGGTCAACTGCTGCCGCCACCCTGCACGAGCGCCAGCGGGTAGCTCTGCAAGAAATGACTGCCAACGTGACAACAATCCAATGATTTCGGTGCCCGACAGATTGAAAGCGGCCCAGTCCGATTCCGGCAGTCCTGATATCGGCACGGCGGCCGCTCGAAGCGCGACTGGGAAGCACTTCATCGCCAGCGCGAGCCGGAGCCCTTGCACGTTGGCCAGGGTACCGCCCGAGGTCAGATGGCCAAATGCACAATCCGGCTGTTTGGGATCGGCGGGGAAACCGATCATCGCCGCCAACTGCAAACCGACTTTCAGTTCGAGATCAATCGTGACCGGCGCCGCATCGGCGCTGACGTTGTTTGGGTTGTAAGGCAAGGTCAGCATTTGCGCAGCCATGCCGGGAATCAACAAGTCACTGACCATGTGGCCGATGTAGCGCGGGCTGTGAAACGGCACGCTGCGCTTCAATGCAGCCGACAGCTGGTGCAACTCCTTTCTCAGTTTCGCTTCGAACGCAATGTATTCCGGCTGCCGATTCGCACCGGTCGGAATGACTGGGGCATCCTCAGGATGCAGGTTGCGCCGCCAATAAACGTGATCGCGCAGAAACCCAACGACCAGCGATTCGAGCAGGTCATCGTTCTCGCCGTAGGGGCCAAGGAAATACGGGTACAAACTAGGGTCGTTCATGGCAGCGCATCGGTTCGGCGGAATGGCGCGCATGATGCGGGGTTTGGCGGCCGCGACTTATGACTTGAGTCAATCGTTGGCAGGCTTTGCCGCCGTGATCAAAGATCTCAATGCAAGGTTGGCCTGGGCTCGGGCCTGCCAGGCAGTGTAAAAAGTTGGGCCGGGACAATGTTCGTTATTTCAACAAAATCTCTGCACAACTGAAAGAACTTCAAACCCACCCCGGATCAAGTCCGGGGTGACGAGAGGGGGATTGGGAGTCCAACGGAAACCGCCCGTCCCCCGTGACCGATGCCCTGGCTTTATCTCAATGGACACGCTCGCGATTCGTCACCTCGGACGTGATCCGAGGTCCAGGCAATCTGGCGACGCGCCGCCACCCGAAGCGCCCTCACCCAAAAGCGCACCAAAACAAAAACCCCGCGCTAGGCGGGGTCTTGTTCAAGGATCCAAAACCGGAGCGATCACGCCGCGCGCGAATGCCGTTTGCGATCGTTCTCGGTCAGGAATTTCTTCCGCAGACGAATCTGGTTCGGCGTCACTTCTACGAGCTCGTCGTCTTCGATGAACTCCAACGCCTGCTCCAGCGACATCTTCACCGGCGGCGTCAACGCGAGCGCATCGTCCTTGCCCGCGGCGCGGAAGTTGGTCAGCTGCTTCGCGCGCAGGGCATTGACGGTGAGGTCGTTGTCCTTCGCGTGAATGCCGACAATCTGGCCTTCATAGATCTCCTGCAGCGGCTCGATCAACAGCCGACCGCGCTCCTGCATCGAGAACTGCGCATACGCCGGCGACGGACCCTGACCATTCGAGATCATCACGCCATTCGGGCGCTTGCCGATCGCGCCTTCCGCCTTCGGACCGTAATGATCGAAGACATGGAACAGCAAACCGGTACCAGCCGTAATCGTGCGGAACTCCGTCTGGAAGCCAATCAGCCCACGCGCCGGAATGACGTATTCCAGACGCACACGACCGCGACCATCGGGCTCCATGTTCTTAAGCTGCGCCTTGCGCTCGCCAAGTCGCTGCATGACGCCGCCCTGAAACTGTTCTTCCAAGTCGACGACCAGCTGCTCGTAAGGCTCGCTCATTACGCCATCGATTTCCTTGGTGATGACTTCAGGGCGCGACACGGCGAGCTCGTAGCCTTCACGCCGCATGTTTTCGATCAGAATCGACAAGTGCAGTTCGCCGCGACCGGAGACCTTGAATTTCTCGGCCTCGTCGGTGTCTTCCACACGCAACGCGACGTTGTGCATCAGCTCGCGCTGGAGACGGTCACGCAGCTGGCGGCTGGTCAGGAATTTGCCACCGGAGTGTTCTTTGTTACCCGCGAACGGCGAGTTGTTGACCTGAAAGGTCATGCTGATCGTTGGTTCATCGACGGTCAACGCAGGCAAGGCTTCCGGTGTATCGAGTGCACACACCGTATCGGAGATGCCAAGCCCTTCGATGCCGTTGATCGCAACGATGTCGCCGGCTTGCGCTTCCGGCACTTCACGACGCTCCAAGCCCATGAAGCCCAGCACTTGCAGCAGGCGACCGTTGCGCTTGACGCCGTGACGGTCGACGATACTGACCGGCGTGTTCGGCTTGATGCGGCCACGCTGAATGCGACCAATGCCGATCAGGCCGACGTAGTTGTTGTAGTCCAGCTGGCTGATGCGCATCTGGAACGCACCTTCCGGATCCACCTTCGGCGCTTCGACGTGCTTGACGATCGCTTCGAACAGCGGGTCCATGTTGCCCGAACGCACGTCTGGGTCCATGCCCGCGTAGCCATTCAGGGCCGACGCGTACACGGTCGTGAAATCGAGCTGCTCATCGGAGGCACCGAGGCGGTCGAACAGATCGAACGTGGCATTGAGCACGTAGTCCGGGCGCGCACCCGGGCGGTCGATCTTGTTGATGACGACGATCGGCTTGAAGCCCATCGCGAACGCCTTCTGCGTCACGAACCGCGTTTGCGGCATTGGGCCATCGAACGCGTCGACCAAGATCAGCACGGAGTCGACCATGGACAGCACGCGCTCGACTTCGCCACCAAAGTCAGCATGGCCTGGGGTATCGACGATGTTGATGCGGTAATCGCGCCAGGTGATCGCCGTGTTCTTGGCCAGAATCGTGATGCCACGTTCCTTTTCGATGTCGTTCGAGTCCATCACTCGGTCCGGCACGATGGCGCGCTCGTTCAAGGTGCCCGACTGCTTCAGCAGTTGGTCCACCAGCGTGGTTTTGCCATGATCGACGTGCGCGACGATCGCGATATTGCGGAGTTTCTGAATCGACATGCGGGCAGGCCGCGGACGTTTGCCGTCGCGGTCTCGGTTGGGGAGTTAGACGCGGGAGTATAGCCACAAACAACTGAGTTCCTGAACCAGATCCGGGTTTTGTTCAGAAAGTCCGCGCCGGTCGGCAGAGGAGCCCATCAAATGGCCGTTCTGGACCGACATGCGAGCCTGCTAACGTAGGCAGGATGAGTCAGCCCGATACCCGCCCGTTTGCACTCGCCCTGATGGGCCCGACCGCCAGCGGCAAGACCCAGGCCGCACTGGACGTGGCGACGCGCTGGCCGGCCCACCTGATCAGTGTCGATTCCGCACTCGTCTACCGCCATCTTGATGTCGGGAGTGCCAAACCGGATGCGGCCACGCGCGCGCGATTTCCGCACGCATTGATCGACATCTGCGAACCCTGGCAGCCCTACTCGGCTGCTGATTTCGCCCGCGATGCCCGGGTCGAGATCGACCGCGCGCTGGCCCAGGGCAAGATGCCCGTTCTGGTCGGTGGCACCGGGCTCTACTTTCGCGCGCTGACCGAAGGACTATCGGACTTGCCCGAGTCCGATCCGCAGATCCGCACAGAACTGGACGCCGAACTCGCTGCCCGTGGCCTTGGCGCCTTGCATGCGCGCTTGCAAACACTGGACCCCAAAGCGGCGAGCAAGATCCACCCGAACGACCCACAACGCACGCTGCGCGCCCTCGAAGTCATTCAACTGACCGGCCAGCCGCTCAGTACGCTCCAAGGTCAACGGCGTGCTGATCTGCCCGTACGCCTGCTCAAGCTGGTGCTGTGCCCGGCCGATCGCGGATTGCTGCATGCACGTATCGCGATCCGCTTCGAGCAGATGCTGACGGACGGATTGATTGCCGAAGTCGAGAAATTGCGTGCGATGCCGAATGTTCATGCCGATCTGCCCGCACTGCGGGCGGTCGGTTATCGACAGACCTGGGAGGCACTGGATGGATCGATCCCGATGCGCGAGCTCTGCGACCGCGGCATCTTCGCTACGCGCCAACTGGCCAAACGGCAGATCACCTGGCTGCGTGCGGAAGCCGACGCGTACTGGCTCGATTCCAGCCAAGCCGACTTCTTGAGCGAGTTACTGCGTCGCGTCGCCCTCGCCCGCGATTGATTGGCGACCGCATTGAATGATTCAACCTGTGACCCGCTAGACAGTTTCGAGGCGCCGAACGGCATGCCTTCTGCAGCCCACCTCACAATCTGACACAGCCGCTTTGCCTATTCTTTTTGCTGGCTGAAGCGCGTGTCCCGACCTGCCGCTTGGCAGCACGGTCAGCACAACATCGGATTGGTGAGGGAGCATTTCGCAATGAAACTGGCACGTTGGAGCGCAAGCATGCTGCTGGCCTTGGGATTCGTCGCCCAGGCACCGGCAGGCACACTGATCATGTCAGGAGATTTCGACTCCGCAGCAGAAGGTCCGCATAATGATTACGAAGCGGCCCGCTTTTTAACTCAGGCGACGTTTGGCCCTACACCGAACGAAATCGGGCGGCTTCGGCAGATGGGTTACAACGCTTGGCTGAATGAGCAATTCGGCACGGCCAATTCAGGCCACCGCGCCTACCTCAATCAGATTGCGGCCGACCCCGATATCGACATCTACCAGAACGTCCGCCGCGAGGGCTGGATGCAACGGGCGATGTTCGCGCCCGACCAGCTTCGGCAACGCACGGCGTTTGCGCTGAGCGAAATTCTGGTCACGTCCGATAAGGCCGGCAGCCTCGGCGGTGAACCGTTTGCGCTCGCGCACTACTACGACATCCTGGCGAATCAAAGCTTCGGCAACTACCGCGAAGTTCTGGAGCAAGTCACCCTGTCACCGGTGATGGGCTACTACTTGTCGATGTTCCGCAACCGCAAACCGGATGTCGCCAACAACATTCGCCCGGACGAGAACTATGCGCGCGAAATCATGCAGTTGTTCTCGATCGGACTGGTACAGCTGAATCTCGACGGTACGCCCGTATTGGTGAATGGCCAGACGGTCCCTACCTATAACCAGGAGACCATTCGCGGCTTTGCCCATGTGTTCACCGGATTTGCCTGGAACAACTGCCCGGTCCGCGACTTTGATTGGTGCGGCCCAGGTTCGACCGGCGACCAATGGTTCGTTGAGATGGCCGCACCGCAAGGCAACGGCTGGGACAATTTGCCGCTGACGTATCACGCCTATGAAGGCAATAAGCAACTGCTGAACTACCCCGGCGTGACCCTGCCAAACGGCGTCATGACGGCGCAGCCCACCTACCCGGGCAATACGCAGACGCCCCGCCAGAATCTCGAGACCGCGCTCGACAATATCTTCCGCCACCCGAATGTCGGCCCGTTCGTCAGCAAACTGCTCATCCAACGATTCGTCTCAAGCAACCCAAGTCCTGCTTATGTTGGACGCGTCGCGGCCGTATTCAACAACAACGGCAGTGGCGTGCGCGGCGACTTGCGTGCGGTGGTGCGCGCGATCCTGACCGACACCGAGGCGCGTACCGTCCCGACTGATGCGAGTGGTCGTGGCAAGCTGCGCGAGCCCATTATCCGGGTCACGCAACTGTGGCGCGCACTCGGTGCGACGAACCGCACCAATCGAATCCAGGATTGGTACATCCATTGGCCTGGCAACTCGATTCCGCAGTACGCGCTAGGCTCGAACACCGTGTTCAATTTCTTTCTGCCCGATTACATCCCACCGGGCGAAGCCGCCACCTCCAACTTGCACGCGCCGGAATTTCAGATCCAAACGGACAACAATGTCGTCGCCTTCAGCAACGTGCTGGATGGCTTGTCGCGCTGGCAATACACGGGCAATAGCTCAGAATGGCTCGACCGCGACCTGATGCTCAACAACCTCGACAGCCTGCGGAATCTGCGTACCAATCCGGACGCCTTGCTGGAGCGCCTCGACGTGCTGTTCATGTCGGGCCAGATGAGCCCGCACATGCGAACGGTGGTGAAGAACTACATTCTGACCTTTGGTGCCGAAGAAGAAGGTGGTTACAAACGGGTCGCCGAGGCGATCTGGATGATCGTGATGAGTCCCGAATACGTGATCGAGAAATAAGGAACGAACCATGAAACGTCGCGATTTTCTCCGTCACAGCGCCTCAATCACTGCATCGAGTGCTGCATTCACTGCCCTTTCGGCCAAGTTCAATCTCGCCCATGCTGCCTCCCGCGAACTATTGGGTGGCAACGAATACCGAGCGCTCGTGTGCGTGTTTTTTTACGGCGGCAACGATTCGTTCAACATGATCGTTCCCTTTGATCAGTCGCCATACAACACCTATGCCGCCACGCGCGGCGGCATTGCGGTGCCACGCAACCAACTGCTGACGTTGACACCCACCGCAAGTGGCGCCGCTTACGGACTGCATCCCTCGATGCCCGAACTCCGGAGCCTGTTCAATCAGGCCAACAGTCCGCTCGCGATTGTCGCCAATACCGGCCCATTGCTGCACCCAATCACGAAGACGCAATACACGAACGGCAGCGTCGCGACCCCACCACAACTGTTTTCGCATGAAGACCAGAGCACGTTTTGGCTGAGCCCCACTGCCAACACCATCGATCGCCAAGGCTGGGGCGGACTGCTCGCTGATGAGTTCAGCGCGCAGAATCAGAACCAGAATCTCGCCATGACCATCTCGACCGATGGCGAAAACGTCTATCAGGCCGGCAACCAAGTGGTGCCCTACTTCTTGAGTCCTTGGGGCGTGGACACCATTGGCGCGATCGACACATCCTGGCAGGAACCGATCAATCGTCGTAATGCCTTCAATCAGTTGCTCAACGGACCACTCGATCATCCCCTCGAACGCGCCTACCGGGATGGCTTCAATCGCACCGTCAGCAACTATACGCAGATGCAAACGGCACTGAGTTCTGCTGCCGTCACGCAATACAACACCACATTCAACACCTTGTTCGGCCCGGACGATGGCGCCGGCTCGCCGGATTACTTGGGCCGTCAGTTGAAAATGGTTGCACGGGTCATCGCCGCGCGGAGCGTGCTGCAAATGACGCGCCAGATCTTCTTTGTTGGCATCGGCGGATTCGACAACCACGATAACCAGTTGACCGACCATCCCACGTTGCTGGCGTCCATCTCGAAGTACCTGAGCGCGTTCTACCAGGCCACAGGTGCGATGGGCGTGCAAAACAACGTCGTGACGTTTACAGCGAGCGAATTCGGTCGTACTTTGTCGAACAACGGCGATGGCACGGACCACGGCTGGGGTGGGCATCACTTTGTGCTCGGCGGCGGCGCTCTCAGCGGCGGAGGCGGCGGCCCCGTCCGCGGCGGTCGCTTCTATGGCTTGTTCCCAAGCCTTGCCGCAAGTGACAACAATCCCGATGACGCCGGTTGGGGTCAGATCATTCCGACCACGTCAGTCGATCAATACGCTTGGACGCTCGCGCGCTGGTACGGGCTGCCCGATGGCGCTGCCGGGCGCGATTTGATTTTCCCGAACGCCACGCGCTTCACCGATCGCACGCCAAGTGGCACGGGTCAGCCGCATTTGGGCTTCCTGGGCTGACGCGGCACGGCACTACTCTGGCAGGCGCGCACTACGATCACGCCTGCCAGCGCTTATCCCGACGAAGGTTTGAATCGAGCCGCACGAACACCAGATCGACTTGCCAAAGCGCCCGGTCCAATGGGCGCCGTGTCAAGCCGGCGACATCGAATGCGACAAAATCGCGCGAGCGCAGCCAAGCGATCACTTCGTCAAGCAACGGTACGCCAACGTGGATATCGAGCAGATTCACTTCCAGAATCAACACTTCGGCGGCGCTCAGCAGACGCTGGCCGCCTTGCAGGATCGCCAACTCGTAGCCCTGTACGTCTAATTTCAGCAACTGTGCGGGCGGAGCCTGAGTGTCAGTCTGCCAGTCGTCCAGTGAGCGCGTGACGAGTTGCACCGTTGCCTCGGCCGCTTGTTCGCGCTCCGCCAAGACGCTGGATGCTGTTTCGCGCAGGCTGAGTTCGACTGTGTCCCCCGATTTGGGACCCAGCACGAGCGGGTACGCGCGAATGTTGGATTGACTGCCAAATCGCGCCTGAATCGCTTCCGCGCGGCCAGGCTGAGGCTCGAAGCAACTGATCGCGGCAGCGGGCCACACCGCACCGACAAGCGCAGCGAAATCGCCCTGGTAGGCTCCAATATCAAGCACATGATCAGGCCGAAAACCGGCTTGCTGCAGACGTCGGAGACTGTCGCCCATCTCGGGAACGCCCCAGCGTCGGCGCAGGTGATCAGCGATTCTGGATTTCAAAGCGCGCAGCATGATTGGCGATGACGTTCCGGTTCGGGGGGCTTCGGTCGGGCGTCGAGGGTAGCAGGCTCACCCAGAGTCGGCCTGTGCCTGCGATCGGACCCACGCTCTGCGGAATACCGTTGCCAAGTCGCGAGGGCTTGCCGCGGCTGTGGCCAGGCCTTGAGCTTCTGCAAACCGTCCCAATTCAAAGCATTCCGAACGAGGACCCCTCCCATGCCGTTCCAACTTGCACAAATCAATGTGGCCTTGGCCAAGGACGACCTGAATTCACCTGCGTTGGCGGGATTTGTCAGTCAACTGGCGGAGACCAATGAGCGTGCGGAAGCATCGCCCGGCTTTGTCTGGCGACTCAAGGACTACGGCGACGCCAACACAATCCAAATCGAGGACAACCCACGACTGATCGTCAACATGAGCGTTTGGGAAACGTTGGAATCACTACGCCATTTCGTCTACAAAACGCCGCACATCGGCCTGATTCAAGCTCGCGCGCAGTGGTTCGAAAAGCTCGATCAGGCGCACACGGCACTGTGGTGGCAACCGAGTGGCCATCCGCCAACCCTGGCGGAAGGCCTAGAACGCCTGAATCACTTGCGTGCGCACGGTCCAACAGCAACCGCATTCACGTTCGGAAAGTTATTTCCGAGTGCGTAGCGCTGGTCTGAAGTAGTCCATCCTGGAGGTTCAGATCCGCACAGAGTCCAAGAAAATGGCTTGCATCGTGTTGAGCGCGGGCACCCGCCCGGGCTCAACACGTCTCGCAACGCGGTTACTGCGCGTGCGCTTTCAACCAAGCGTTGACCTCGTTATGCCACTGCACTGAGTTCTGCGGCTTCAAGATCCAATGATTTTCGTCCGGGAAGTACAGGAATTTGGACTCAATGCCCTGACGCTGCAGCGCCGTGAACAACGAGATGCCCTGCTCGACCGGCACACGGTAGTCCAAGGCGCCATGGATGACCAACGTCGGCAGCTTGAAGTTTTTCACATGATTGACCGGGTTGTGGTGCTCGTACTTCTCCGGCACGTCATAAGGCGTCCCGCCATGCTCCCACTCGTCGAACCAGAGTTCTTCCGTGGAGTAACCCATGAAGCGGCCATCGAAAATACTGGCGTGGCTGACGAGGCATTTGAAGCCATCGTTCCAGTTGCCGGCAATCCAGTTCACCATGTAGCCGCCGTACGATCCACCCAGCGCGCAAGCTTGATCGCCGTTCAGCCAATCGAACTGCGCGACGGCAGCGGCCTTGCCCTTCTTCAAGTCCTCGAGCGGCTTGCCGCCCCAGTCGCCCGAAATTGCATCCGTGAACGCCTGGCCATAGCCAGTTGAACCATGGAAGTTGATCGCGATGACCGCGAAGCCCATGCCAGCATAGGTCTGCGCATTCCAGCGATAGTGCCAGTCGTTGCCGAACGCACCCTGCGGGCCACCGTGAATCAAGAATGCCACCGGGTATTTCTTGCCCGGCTCGTAATTCCAAGGCTTCACCACATAACCCTGCACCGTCTCGTCGTTCCAGCCTTTGAACGTGTAGAACGTTGGCTCGCCCATTTTGACGTCGGCCAGCTTGTCGGAATTAAAGTTCGTCAGCGCCGTCAGTCCTTTCTTGTCGACGCGATAGAGCTGCGCCGGACCCGTCAGTGTGTGCACATTCGCGACCATCGTCTTGCCGGCGATGGTGTACGAATCGACATGGCCTTCGGCAATGACCTTGCTGACCTTGCCGGACTTCACGTCGATCGCAAACATCGGGTGCTGGCCCCAATCGTCGGCCGTTGTGTACAGCGTCTTGCCATCTTCGGACACGGTCAGCGGACCAGACGAGCGATCCCAATCCTGAGCGATTTCGCGCTTGCTGCCGGTACCAAGATCGAGCGCCGTGATCCACAGGCGATCCGCCTCAAACGTCGGCCGCTTCATCGCCGTGTAGTAAAGCGTTTTGCCATCAGGCGAGAAACTCGGATAATTGTCGAATGCGTCGTTCGCGTCGGTCAGATTCTTCGGCGCTGCACTGCCGTCGACGGGCGCGATGAACAGGTCGAGGTTCGTCGACCATGGTTCGGACTTGCCCGCAATACGTGCCGCGAACACGATCTGCTTGCCATCCGGGCTGAACGCGAACTCACCGGCATCGCCAAACGGCTTCGACGGTACATCGCCATCGATGCCCTTGCTGACCCAAGTCAGCGTCGACACGGCTTGCCCGTCTTGACCAATCTTGGCCAGGAACAACTGCGCACGGCGACCGTCTTTCCACGTATCCCAGTGGCGAATGAACAGCTTGTCGAACGTCTGGCCGGTGCTCTTGCGGCCTGCCTCGGCGTCAACGCGGCCTTTGGTGCAAGCCAGGTCGGCGCAATCCAGGAAGTGCTCGAAACTGAGCGCGAGGCTCTGGTTGTCGGGCGACAACAGGAATGTGGAGACATCGAGATCGTAAGCCGTAACCTGCTGGGCCTCGCCACCATTCAACGGCAGCTTCCAAACTTGCTGGCTGCCAGAGCGGGTCGACAGAAAGTAGAGGCTGGAGCCATCGTTCGACCAACGCGGGGTCACCGACGTCTGGCCTTTGGCAGTCACGCGACGCGCCGGCTTGGAACCGTCAGACGGTACCAGCCACAGGCTTTGTTGGCCTTTGTTGTTGTCGTAATCCGTTTCGCGCAGCTGAAACGCCAGCCATTTGCCGTCCGGCGACAACTGCGGATCCGCCGTGCGATCCAGCCGCACCAGATCGTCCACGGTAAAGCCGCGCGGCGCGGCCTGAACTGCCGACGTCAGAGCCAATAGCCCTGCCGCAAACCAAATTGCCTTCATGAGGAACCCTCCCAGAATGAGAACGCGCATCGTATCGGTTGGGGGGCCTGCTGCGAAAGTGGCTCTGGTCCTAGGAAATACCGAGCAACGGCTCGTTCTGGCCGGGCATTTCCTTTCGTGCGCCGACATGGATCTGATCGCAAGTAGCCCTCTCCCCAGCCCTCTCCCACTCGCGTGGGAGAGGGAGATCATTCCCTCCCCCGCGATCGCGGGGGAGGGCCAGGGAGGGGGCTACTTGCGACAAAACAACGCTGCGAAAGCATCAGGCCTCTTGGCCAACGGAGTCTGCCCGACGCGCGAGCCAGCACGCCAAAAAAAGCGTCCAAAACGCCTACTTCAACCGCCGCTGCCGCAATTCCAGCGCAACATCGAGCAAACTCCGCTCGCGCGCCTGTAACAACACAGTCAGGTGATACACCAGGTCGGCGGCTTCGCTGATCAGCGCGTCGGCGTCCTGGGCCACGCCGGCCAGTGCCGTTTCGACACCTTCCTCACCGACTTTCTGGGCGATGCGGCGGACACCGGCGTCGAGCAACTTCGTCGTGTAACTGCCCTCGGGACGATCGCGGACACGTTCTGCGATAAGTTGATCCAATGCGGCGAACTCCGCAATCGTCGGATCCAGTGCCGGGTCAAAGCAGGAGCGGCAGCCGCGGTGGCACGTTGGCCCATTCGGGCGCGCCAAGATCAACACGCTGTCCTGATCGCAATCGGTATGCAGCGACACGAGCGACAACACATGCCCGGACGTTTCGCCCTTCGTCCACAGCCGCTGCTTGCTGCGGCTGAAGAACGTGACCTGACCCGACTCCAGGGTCTTGGCGAGCGCCTCAGCATTGACGTAGCCCTGCATCAAGACGATGCCGGTATCGGCATCCTGCACGATGGCGGGCAGGAGCCCGTCGCCTTTGGCCCAGTCGAGTTCGGGGAGGATCGTGCTCATATGCGGATCGCGTGTCCTTGCGCTTCAAGGTGTCGTTTCAAATCGGGAATAGGCACGGCGCCACTATGAAAGACGCTCGCAGCGAGTGCGGCATCGACGTCGGCCTCGCGAAACACTTGGTCGAAGTGCGTGGCGTCGCCCGCCCCACCTGATGCCACCAACGGCACACTGCAGCGGCTCCGTACCGCTTGCAATTGCGCAATGTCGTAACCGCTGCGCACCCCGTCATGGGCCATGCAGTTCAGGACGATCTCGCCAGCACCGAGTGCCTGCACTTGCTCGACCCACTCCAACGTCTGCTCCGGCGCGCATTCAGTACGATCGGGATCACCCGTGTACCGGTACACGCGCCAAGCACCATCGCGCCACTGACTGTCGATCCCCACCACCACGCACTGCACACCAAACGCATCGGCGAGTTCTGATATCAACCTTGGTCGCAACAAGGCGGGCGTATTGATCGAAATCTTGTCGGCGCCGGCATACAACAGGCGCCGCGCATCTGCTACGGACCGAATGCCGCCGGCGACGCAGAACGGAATATCCAGGCGGTCCGACACGCGCTTGACCCATTCCGGGTCCGCGCTGCGGCCCTCGGGGCTCGCGCTGATGTCGTAAAACACCAATTCATCGGCGCCTTCATCACGATAGCGCTGAGCGAGTCCTTCGATGTCACCCATCACAACGTGATCCCTGAAACGCACGCCTTTGACCACCTGGCCATCGCGCACATCCAGGCACGGAATAATGCGTCGGCTTAACATTCGAGTGCATCCTGCAAGCTGAATTTGCCTTCCAGCAACGCGCGGCCAATAACGCAGCCGACGACGCCCGAGGTCTTCAGTGCGCGCAGATCATCCAGCGAACTGATGCCGCCAGACGCAATCAAACGCGCCCGCGTCTCGACGCGGCTCAACGTCTGATAGAGCGCGACATTCGGACCGGCCATCATGCCGTCGCGATCAATGTCGGTACACAGAAAATCGCGAAAACCCGCGCCCAGCAAATCGGCAAACCGCTCGCTCAGCCGGAAGCCAGAATCCTCAGTCCAGCCATGCACCGGCAATCGCCAGACATTCTGCTCATCGCGACGGGTATCGAGCGCAATCACGATCCGATCGAAGCCGTAGCGCTCGCCCCAGCGCGACACGCGCTCCGGGTCCTTGATTGCCAGACTGCCAATCACAATGCGACTGGCACCGATCGCGAGCAGCAGTTCGATGTCCGCCTCGCTGCGAATGCCGCCACCGACTTGCACATGCCCCGGAAAGCGATAAACGAGGTCGCGAATCAGCTCACGCTGCGTCGAGTGCCCATCTCTGGCCGCATCCAGATCCACCAGATGCAAGTGCTTGGCACCATCACGCCCAAACCGGTCCACCCACGCTTGGGGCTCATCGGTGAAAACAGTCTGCTGCGCGTAGTCGCCTTGTCTGAGCCGCACGACGCGCTGGTGTCGAAGGTCAATTGCCGGAATCCGAATCATGTCCTGATGCTCAAAAAGTTCTGCAGCAACCGCGACCCAACGAGCGCCGAGCGCTCTGGATGCAGCTGCGCGCCGAAAATGTTGCCCGCCCCCACGACTGCAGCAAACGCGCCGCCGTAGTCACAGGTCGCCAGTGTGCTCGGCCCCGGTGCCGCATGATAACTATGCACGAAGTAAGCATAGCTGCCCATGCTGATGCCGGCCAGGAGCGGGTGTGGCGCGGCAATGGTCAACTGGTTCCAGCCCATGTGCGGAATCCGTAGACCCGCAACGCGATCAAAGCGACGCACAACGCCCGGCAACAATCCAAGACAACGCGTGTCACCCTCTTCGGAATGTTCGAACAGCAATTGCATGCCCACGCAGACGCCGAGCAAGGGCTGGGTCAGCGTCGGGATCAGGTCGATCAGACCATTGCTCTTGAGCGTGGCCATCGCCGCGGCCGCCGCTCCCACCCCCGGCAGCACGACATGCGTCGCACGCCGGATTCGCTCTGGGTCGGCGGTCATACAGGCCTCGACCCCCAAGCGCGCAAACGCTGCCTTGACCGACTGAATATTCGAGCCACCACTTTCGAGCAGCACCACATCGATCGTCATAAGCTGCCCTTGGTGCTCGGCAAGTCACTGCCTTCACGGCGTACAGCGTCACGCAGGCATCGGGCCAGCACCTTGAAGCACGCCTCGACCATATGGTGGTTGTTGTCGCCGCGGACACTGAGGTGCAAATTCGCGCCCAGGGTTTCGCAGAACGAGCGGAAAAAGTGCGGCACCAATTCGGTCGGCAAATCCCCCACCTGCTCGCGCGTAAATGCGCCATCGAACACGAAGTACGGTCGGCCAGACAAGTCGAGTGCCGCCTGCGCGAGCGACTCGTCCATCGGCAGCGTGAACGCGTAGCGCTGAATTCCGCGCTTGTCGCCCAAAGCCTGCCGGAGCGCCTGCCCCAGCGCAAGCGCCGAGTCCTCGACCGTGTGGTGCTCGTCCACGTGCGTATCGCCCGCGCAGATCAACGTCAGTGCGAACCCGCCATGCTTGCCGATTTGTTCCAGCATGTGATCAAAGAACGGCAGCCCAGTGGCAATCTCTGGCTTCGCAACCCGATCCAGGTCCACCGTGACGCGAATGCGCGTCTCGGCGGTGTTGCGCTCGAGCGTCGCGCGCCTGGGGCCCGCGGTCAGTGCGTCAACAATCTCCGGCCAACTCATGAAATCCGGGCCAAGCCGAAAACCGCGAACGCCCAGATTGCGCGCGAGTTCCAGATCGGTGGCGCGATCGCCAATGACGACACTCCGATCGAAATCCATCACGCCACCACGAAGGTACGGCAACAACATGCCGATTCCCGGTTTACGATTCGGCGAGTTCTGGTGTTCGAAATGCGGATCGATGTGAATCGCCGAAAACTGAATGCCTTGGCTGGTCAGAATTTCGAGCAGCAGCTGTTGTGGCGGCTCAAACGTGTCGGTCGGAAACGACTCCGTGCCGAGACCATCCTGATTGCTCACCATGACAAATTCGTATCCGGCGTCCCGCAACGCACGCAGCGATGGAATCACTTCCGGCACCAGTCTGAACTTGCTCAGCGCGTCGATCTGAAAATCCGCGGGCTCTTCGATCAAGGTGCCATCGCGATCCAGAAATGCGATTTTCCTCGCCATGTCAGGCGGCCTCCGTGCGTACCAATGGTGACGTTGCCAGATCACATCCGAGCGCTGCCAGCAGCGCGTCGTTTTCGGCCGGTGTGCCGATACTGATTCGAAGCGCGTCGCCAAGACCCGGGTACTTTTGCAGCGAGCGCAGCACGATCCCCTGGCTGAGCAGGTCCTGATACAACGCTGCGGCATCCAGACAACGCACCGCCAAGAAATTGGCGTCTGACGGGAGCACGGCCGTCAGCAACGGGCTGTCCGCCAAGCGTGCCCGTAATCGTTCGCGTTCTGCATTCATCATGGCAATGCGTTCGGCAGTACGTGTCAGTGCAGCGGGCGCAAGTACCGACAAGCCGCGCGCGACCGAACTCTGTGGCAGCGGATAGGGCGCCATGATTTTCTGCAGGAGTGCGATGATTTCGGGTGCGGCAATTGCAATCCCCAATCGTTCGCCTGCCAAACCATGCGCTTTGCTAAGCGTGCGCAGCACGACCAAATGTTCGGCCTCGGGCAACCGGGTCAGCGCGCTCGGCGTGTCGGCAAATTCCTGATAGGCCTCGTCCACCACCAGCACGGCGCGTCCGCGAGTCGCCGCGAGCATGGCATCGAGCACCGGCGTCGGCACGACTTGTCCGGTTGGGTTGTTCGGCGAACACAAATAGACGAGCTTGATCTGCCCCGCTTGATCGCTTGCCAACGCGGCCAATGCATCATCCAGCGGATACGCGAACGCCGCCGTTGCCGACGCTGGCACCTCCAGCACACGCGCGTTCTGGATGCGTGCACACACCGCGTACATCCCAAACGTTGGGGGGCTGATCAACACCGCATCCTCGCCCGCCCGGCAGAATGCACGGGTCAGCAAATCGATGGCCTCATCGCTGCCGCGTCCGACCAAACACTGCGGCGGCGTCACGCCGAGATACTGCGCCACCGCAGCGCGCAGTGCGTCTGGTTGGGGCTCTGGGTAGCGATTGCACGGTTCACCATCGATGGGTGACGTCGGAGCTTCATTAGCGTTCAGGAAGATCCGACCACCGGCGGCTTCCATCCGGGCCGAACTGTACCCGGTCATCGCCAGAATATCGGGACGGGCAAGATTCAGAATACTCATAGCGCCTCCATGCGGACCCGCACCGCGTTCGCGTGCGCCTGCAAGCCTTCGGCCTCGGCCAAACGAATCGCACACGGCCCGATCGCTGCCAGACCCTCGCGCGTCAGTTGTTGCACCGTAATTGCCGTCTGAAAGCTCAGCACGGATACCCCGCTATACGCCCGCGCCATGCCGGCCGTTGGCAACACGTGATTGGTGCCAGAGCAATAGTCGCCGACCGACTCCGGCGCGTAGTCGCCGAGAAACACCGAACCTGCGTGCCGCACCAATGGCATCAATGCCTGTGGATCGCGCACGGCAAGAATCAAATGCTCCGGTGCATAGCGATTGCTCAGCGCCACCGCTTCCGCCAGCGAATCCACCAGAACCGCACGGCTGTTCTGCAATGCCTGGGTGGCCACGTCAGAACGCGACAGCGTCGCGACTTGCTTGTCGACTTCGACGCACACCGCCTTGAGCAAGTCCGGGCACGGTGACAGCAGCATCACCTGTGAATCCGGGCCATGTTCGGCCTGTGACAACAGGTCGGCCGCGACAAACGCGGGGTTCGCACCGCGGTCGGCGACCACGAGCACCTCGGACGGCCCGGCGGGCATATCGATTGCCGCGCCTTCGAGGTCGGCGGCGACCACCATCTTCGCCTCGGTGACATAGCTGTTGCCGGGCCCAAAGATCTTGGCGCATTTCGGCACCGATTCGGTACCGTAGGCCATCGCCGCGATCGCTTGCACGCCGCCGAGTTTGCAGACGAGATGAATCCCGAGCTCGCGCGCCACAAACAGCACGGTCGGATCGACGCGCCCGGCTTTGTTAGGCGGCGAGCACAGCACCACCCTTCCGACACCAGCGAGCGCCGCTGGCACGCCGAGCATGATCGCGGTCGACGGCAAAGGCGCAGAGCCCGCTGGCACATAGAGGCCGACGGTGTCCAACCCGCGATACACACGCTCGCACCTCACGCCGGGCGCCGTCTGCACGACTTGCGGCTTCGGCGCGGTCTCGGCATGGAACTGCCGCACGCGCCCGATCGCTTCGCGGATCGCCGCGGCGAGATCGTCTGGAATCGCCGCCACGGCCTCATCGAACTCGGCATCCGTCACCGTTAAGCGCTGCAGTTCGACGCCGTCAAAGCGCCGCGTCAGCAGGCGCAGTGTATGGTCGCCATCGATGCGGACCTGATCGATCAAGCGCACCACTTCGGCACGCCGTGCCGCGCGATCGCGCGGCTGCGGTCGGCTCAGCAGCAGGTCGCGCGCGTCCTCGTCCAGACTGGCCCATTCGCGAATCGGCAACGTACTCATGCGAGCATCCGCTCCACCGGCAGCACCATCAGATTCCGCGCGCCCGCACCTTTCAGCCGCTCCAGTTCTGCCCAGTCGAGTGCCGAGCGGACGACGGCTTGCAGGCACAGTTCGTCGCGATCCTCATCGGATGACAGCACACTGGCCATCGCATCCTTGGGCAACGCCAGTTTGACCTCAGACAAGTCGGCACGAGCGAGCTGCATCAACAGCAGCTTGGTTTCGCGCACCGCCATGACGCCGTCTAAGCGGCGCAGCAGCAAGTCCAACACGGGCGCGCGTTCGTCGACAAAGTCGAGATCGGCCGCAGCCAGCACGGCTTCACTCTTCAGGATCACCGCCGTCTCTTTCAGCTGGTTCGCGGCCAATGTAGCCCCCGAGCTGACCAAGTCGCAGATGACTTCGGCCTTGCCAAGCTTCGGCGCGATTTCGACGGAGCCGGACAACACGACGATGTCGGCCTGCACCCTATTTTCGCGGAGATAGTTCGCGAGCAACGCCGGATAGCTCGTCGCGATCTTCCGTCCTTGCAGTTGCTCCGGACCGACCCAGGGTTCTTCCTGCGGCACCGCGATCGCCAATCGGCAGCCACCAAAGCCCAAGGCACGGACTTCGCACAGAGCACTGCTGCCAGCTTCGGCGACCTGGGCCAGACGCTGTTCGGCCAACACGTTTCGACCAACGAATCCGAGATCACAAGTACCTTCAGCGATCAGCCCCGGAATGTCGTCGTCGCGAACGAGCAGCAAGTCAACTGCATGCGTCTCTCCGAAACAGAACAGCTTGTCCCGACTTTGCCGGAAGCGAAACCCGCATTGTGCGAGCAATTGTTGAGACGCATCGGCCAGGCGGCCGGATTTCTGCACAGCGATGCGTAGGCGATCGCGGGTTTTCATGGTGAGACCTTGTCTTGGGATTCGTTGGACTCGAGACGCTGCAGGGCGAGCCGATAGCCCCCTGTGCCGAACTGCAACGTGCGCGCCACCCTGCCGATCGTGGTGACACTGACGGCCGTCTGATCGTGGATTTCGCGGTAGGGCTCTTGCCGAAGCAAATGCGGCAACACTCGGAACCGATCGACCATGGCCTCGAGCTCGGCGGGCGTGCAGAGGTCGGTCAGCAGGGCTTCGAGCTCGGCGTTGGTCTGCATCGCACGCAGCGCACGCAGCAGCTCGCCACGACCCCATTCGCGGGACTCATCGACGGTGACAAAGCGCTTTTTCATGGGTGCGGCGTTCGGGGCTGCTTGGACAGGGCGCTAATGTACTAGCGCGTTAGTACATTGGCAAGATGCAAACCACGATCATTCACAGATCAAACACCGACTCTCGGTTAGACTTTTCAGTAATTCTTGAACGTTCTTGATATCAACACTTTGATGGAAGTCAAAACGCATGAACCTTACCCCCTTGGTTCAATCCTTTGTGCTCCACTTTGGCGAAATGGGCTCGCGCTGGGGCATCAATCGCACGGTCGGCCAGATTTACGCGCTGCTCTACGTCAGTGCCCGACCGCTGAATGCCGATGAAATTGCCGAGTCACTGGGCTTCTCGCGCTCCAATGTCAGCATGGGCATGAAAGAGTTGGAGTCGTGGCGCCTCGTTCGGCTGCTGCATCTGCCGGGCGATCGCCGCGAGTATTTCGCCGCGCCAGAAGATGTGTGGACCATCTTCCGAACCCTGGCCGACGAACGCCGCAAACGCGAGGTCGACCCCACACTCAGCATGCTCAGAGACGCCCTGCTGCACCATCCCGACAACGAACCTGATCGTCATGCCCAAGGCAGGATGCGGGCGATGTACGAGCTGATTGAGTTGTCGACGAGTTGGTTCAACGATCTGCAGCAACTCGACGAGCGCACACTCAGGCAGCTGATGAAGATGGGCGCGGCCGCGCAAAAGCTCCTGCTGATGAAAGACAAGCTCACAGAGCCGATCGGCCGCAAGTCAAAGGAGGACGCCAAATGAGCGACATCGACCCCACCCTGCTGCACCGACTGCAATTTGCCGCCAACATCAGCTTTCATATTCTGTTTCCGACGATCACCATCTCGCTCGCCTGGGTGCTGCTGTTCCTGAAGTGGCGCTTCCATCGAACCGGGTCCGAGCACTGGATGGATGCGTATCGGTTCTGGGTCAAAGTATTCGCCCTGAGCTTCGCATTAGGCGTCGTCAGCGGCATCACCATGAGCTTTCAGTTCGGCACGAACTGGCCTGGATTTATGCTCAAGGTCGGTAATGTCGCGGGCCCATTGCTTGCGTATGAAGTCCTGACCGCGTTCTTCCTGGAAGCGAGCTTCCTCGGCATCATGCTGTTCGGCCTCTCCCGGGTCGGCCATCGCATCCACACCGTTGCCACCGCACTGGTCGCGATCGGCACCAGCTTGTCCGCGTTCTGGATTTTGGCCCTCAACTCCTGGATGCAGACACCGACAGGTCACGAAATGCGTCCCGATGCGACCGGCCAACTTGTCGCCCATGTCGTGAGCTGGTCAGCCGTGATCTTCAACCCGAGCTTTCCGTACCGGATGCTGCACATGCTGGTCGCGAGCGGCATTACGTCAGCCTTTCTGATTCTGGGCATCAGTGCGTATCGATGGCTGCAGCAGCAGCGCGGCACCGATGTCCAGGTGATGCTTCGTCTCGGCGCCTGGATGGCGGTGTTGCTGGTACCGACCCAAATGCTGCTGGGCGACCTGCATGGTCTGAACACGCTGCGTCACCAGCCCGCCAAGCTGGCCGCCATGGAAGGCATCTGGGAGACGACGAATGGCGCGGATGCGGTGCTGTTGGCATGGCCCGATGCCAAGACACGCAGCAATCACTACGAAGTCGCGATTCCGAATCTCGCGAGCTTCTATCTGACGCATGACTGGCAGGGCGAAATTAAAGGCCTGAACGACTTTCCGGACACCCATCCGCCCGTCGCGCCCGTGTTCTTTGCGTTCCGCATCATGGTCGGAATGGGCGTGCTGATGTTGCTCACGGGCCTTTATGCGTTCTGGCGCTGGAAGCCTTGGCGACGACTGGATCCGGCGCGCCTCGATCAGTACCCCAAACTCCTGCGCGTGCTCGCTTGGATGAGTTTCTCCGGCTGGATCGCGACGTTGGCAGGTTGGTACGTGACCGAGATCGGCCGCCAGCCCTGGCTGGTCACGGGCATTCTGCGGACCGAAGACGCACGCGCCACGATCCCCACGCCGATGGTGCTCAGTACGCTACTGATCTACCTGGCCGTCTATATGTTCCTGCTGATCGCGTATATCGGCGTGATCCGCCATTTGGCGCGCAAGCAGACTACCGTGGCCATGCCAACCGGAGCGACCTCATGAGCGGGCACGCATTGCAATCATTCAACGACTGGCTACCCGTGATCTTCGCCGCCGTGATGGGTTTGGCAATTCTCGCCTACGTCATTCTCGATGGCTTCGATCTGGGTATCGGCATCTTGCTGCCATTAGCCGACGACGGCGACAAGGACTTGATGGTCAGCGCAATTGGTCCGTTCTGGGATGCCAACGAAACGTGGTTAGTGCTGGGAGTCGGCGTGCTGCTGGTCGCGTTTCCGTTGGCGCACGGGGTGATTCTAGGCGCGCTGTACCTGCCTGTCGCAATCATGCTGGTCGGATTGATTCTGCGCGGCGTGTCGTTTGATTTTCGCAGCAAGGCACCCGAGCCGGAGCGTCCACGCTGGAACCGGCTATTCGCGCTGGGCTCGTTGATCGCCGCAATGGCACAGGGCTACATGCTCGGCCGATATGTGCTGGGCTTTGAACAAAGCGCCACAGCGTACGGTTTTGCCGCGTTGATCGCGCTGTGCCTGCCATCCGGCTACATGCTGCTTGGTGGCACCTGGCTCATTCTGAAATGCGAAGGCGCCCTGCAGCTCAGGGCGGTGGTCTGGTCACGACGCGCGCTGATTGGGGTCGCGCTCGGCGTGCTGCTGATTTCCTTGGCGACGCCTTGGGTTAGCAGCCGTATCGCCGAGAAGTGGTTCAGCCTGCCCTATCTATTTCTGCTGATGCCCATTCCGCTGACCACACTGCTGGTATTTTTCATTACCGACCGCAGCCTGCGCCGTTTGCCCGAGCGCCTGGGCAAACAGAACGCCTACGGCGATTGGGTACCGTTCGCAGCGAGCGTCGGCATTTTCATGCTAGCGTTCTACGGACTCGCGTACAGCGTGTTTCCGTTTCTCGTCATCGACCAGATCGACCTGTGGCAAGCCGCGAGCGCGCCCGAGTCGCTCAAAGTGATTCTGTACGGCACGCTGTTCGTACTGCCCGTCATAGTGGCCTACAGCTGGTACACGTTCCGCGTGTTCAAGGGCAAGACCGGGTTGCTGCACTATTGAGTGTTGCTGACTGCGAGTCCGGATGACGTCCGGGCTCGCACCACTCGGAATATCGGTCCCCGCCCCGCGCGATGCACTAGGGGCAATCGGCTGCGCCAATGCTGACCCGCACGATCAGGTCGCCGTTCTTGTCCATGTATTGCTTGACCAACGTCAGCCCAGAGCGCGCGAAGGCGTCTTTCATTGACTGCATTTCGCGGCAGCTGTCCGAGATCGACGCCTTGCGAAGCGCGTCGGCGAACATCTCTCGGTCTTGGCCGATCTCGATGCTCCGCATGCTGACCGTCGACACGACGGCGTTCCCCTCGGACTCGATGCGGTCGATGAACATGTCATCCCCAAGATCGACGGGAAAGGTCATGCTGCCATGCGCCTTGGCAACCACCATCTCGGCAGTGATGCGCTCTGGTCCGTTCACCAGCCGCATGATCAACATTCCAAGCACCGCAATCGCGGCGAGGACAACGACACGCTTCAACACAGGACCTCTCGAAATGGGCAATGACTCATGGTTTTGATGCGTGACGCCCATTCGAACTTACGACGCCACGCTTGCCGTTCGCGCCTCAGGCAAACAACGTTTGCAGCGCACGACCGGGATCCGGCTCGCGCATAAAGGCTTCGCCAATCAAGAACGCGTGGATATCGGCCGCCTGCAGCGTGGCGACGTCGGCGCGGGTATGAATCCCACTCTCGGCGACAAAGATCCGGTCCTTGGGACATGCCGTGACGAGATCCAGGCTGGTCGACAAGCGCGTCTCGAACGTCCGCAGATTGCGGTTGTTGACGCCCATCAGTGTCGCCGACGTGGTTAGCGCTCGGGCGAACTCATCGGCATCATGCGCCTCGATCAAGGCGTCCATGCCAAGGCGCTGCGCAAGCTCCGCGAATTCTTGTAGCCGGGAATCCGGTAGTGCGGCCACGATCAGCAGAATGCAGTCTGCACCGAGCGCACGAGCTTCGTAGATTTGATAAGCATCGATCGTGAAATCCTTCCGCAAGACCGGTAGCTGGCATGCCGCCCGAGCTTGTTGGAGATAAGCATCGCTGCCCTGAAAAAAGTCGACGTCAGTGAGCACGGACAAACAGGCCGCACCACCGGCTTCGTATTGCTGAGCAATCTCGGCGGGCACGAAGCGCTCGCGCATGACGCCTTTGCTAGGCGACGCCTTCTTGACCTCCGCAATAACGGCTGGCTGCCGCGCGGCCACGCGCGTCGCGATGGCCTGCGCAAATCCACGCGTCGGCAATTGGTCCATCGCCCGCGCTTGAACGTCAGCCATTGCCACAACGGCAGAACGGGCGGCCACTTCCTCACGCTTGCGCGCCAGAATGCGTTCCAGAATATCGCTCACGACTTGCCTCCCTGGCGCCGACTGACGGTGATGTAGTCTTGTAATTTGCGACTGGCTGCACCACTGCTCATGGCCGAGCGCGCGGCGGCGATGCCTTCCTGAATCGAACCGACACGCTGCGCGGCATAGAGCGCCGCGCCGGCATTCAGGGCGACGATCTCGCGCGCCGGCCCCGGCTCGCCGGCCAACGCTGATTGCAGCATCTGCATCGACTCTTTGGGGTTTAGGACCTTCAGCTTGCGACTCGAACTCATTGCAATCCCAAAGTCTTCCGGGTGAATTTCATACTCGCGGATTTCGCCCTGATTGAGTTCGCCCACGAGCGTGCTGCCGCCGAGCGTGATCTCGTCCATACCATCGCGGCCGTAAACGACGAGCGCGCGTTCGGCACCGAGGCGCTGCAGCACGCGGACTTGAATGCCAACTAGATCCGGATGAAAGACGCCCATCAGAATGTTCGGCGCGCCCGCAGGGTTGGTCAGCGGCCCGAGAATGTTGAAGATCGTCCGCACGCCAAGTTCTTTGCGCACGGGCCCGACGTTGCGCATCGCTGGATGATGAATTGGCGCAAACATGAATCCAGCGCCGGTCTCCGTCATCACGGCCGCAACCTGTTCGGGCTGCAGTTCGATGACCGCACCAAGCGCCTCCAGCACATCAGCGGCACCCGATTTCGAACTGACCGAGCGATTGCCGTGCTTCGCCACCCGGGCACCGGCTGCTGCCGCCACAAACATGCTGGCAGTCGAGATATTGAACGTGTGCGCGCCGTCACCGCCGGTGCCGACGATATCGACCAGGTTGTGTCGATCCGGCAATTCGACCTTCGCGGCGAACTCGCGCATGACTTGCGCCGCGCCGGCGATCTCGCCAATCGTTTCCTTCTTCACCCGGAGACCCGTGAGGATCGCCGAAACCATGACGGGCGACACCTCGCCGCGCATGATCTGACGCATCAGATCAACCATCTCGTCATGGAAGATCTCGCGGTGTTCGATTGTCCGCTGCAGCGCTTCTTGGGCAGTAATGGGCATTAGCGCCCCCGCACAAAATTGTCGAGCAACTGCAAGCCGGATCGCGTCAGAATCGACTCCGGATGAAACTGCACGCCCTGAATCGGCAACTCGCGATGGCGTAGCCCCATGATCTCGTCAAAGCTGCCGTCCGCATGCTCCGTCCAGGCCGTCACTTCCAAACACGCTGGCAGCGAGGCGTGCTCGACCACCAGCGAGTGATAGCGCGTGGCTTCGAACGGCTGCGGGAGACTGGTGAATACGCCTTGCCCGCGATGGTGAATCATCGATGTCTTGCCGTGCATGATCTGCTTCGCGCGGATGACCTTGCCGCCAAACGCCTGGCCAATGCTCTGGTGCCCGAGGCACACGCCGAGAATCGGAAACCGAGTGCCAAGTTGCTCGATGAGGGTGAGCGAAATGCCGGCCTCGTTGGGTGTGCAAGGCCCGGGCGAGATGACAATGCGGTCTGGATTCAGCGCCGCGACTTCGGCCACGGTGAGTGCATCATTGCGATACACGCGCACGTCCTCACCCAATTCCCCCAGATACTGCACGAGGTTGTAAGTGAAGCTGTCGTAGTTGTCGATCATCAAGAGCATAGTGCCGGACCAAGCCTGGAAAGCTGCTCAGGCTCGCCGCCCGGAGGGAGCTTGTCAAGATCGGTTTGGGCATAAAGGCCCGGCAACCTGCCTTTTGGCGGTCTGCCGGGCCGGCGGGATCATGACCCTACTGCATTCAGGCCGCCGCCTTCACGTGGGCTTCAAGCAAGCTGACGACCTTCGCAGTCACTTCCGCTGTACTGCAGCGCCCACCCAAATCGCGCGTCAAGAATCCCTCGGCAATGGCCTTGGCGACCGCTCCCTCAATGGCATCTGCTGCTTCCTCCTGTGCAAAGCTGTGCCGGAGCATCATCGCCGCGCTCAGAATCGTGCCCATCGGATTCGCGACACCCTGCCCCGCAATGTCGGGTGCCGAGCCATGGATGGGCTCGTAGAGTGCCGGGCCATGATCGCCGGAAGAACTCGACGGCATGACGCCAAGCGAGCCGGCAATGGCCGCCGCTTCGTCGGTCAGCACATCGCCAAACAGGTTCTCGGTGACGATCACATCGAAGTCGCGCGGTCGACTGACCAGATACATCGCCATCGCATCGACCAGCAGATGTTCAATGGCCACGTCAGGGAATTCCGCCGCCATGATTCGCGTGACCGTCTCACGCCAGAGCCGCGACGTCTCCAGCACGTTCGCTTTGTCGACCGAGCACAACCGACTGCGCCGAGTGCGCGCGAGGCGCGCGGCCTGCCGGGTCACCCGCTCGATCTCGGCGACCGTATAGCGGCATTCGTCAATAGCAGCGCCGCCTTCGCGCGCCTTGCGTCCGAAATAAATCCCACCCGTCAACTCACGCACCACGACCAGATCAGTGCCTTCGATCCGCTCGCGCTTCAACGGTGACGCATCGAGCAGCGCCTCATGCACCTTGAGTGGCCGCACATTCGCATACAAGCCGAGCGCCTGGCGCAAAGCGAGCAACCCGGCCTCGGGTCGAATCGCAACTGGCACGTTCGCCCATTTCGGGCCGCCCACCGCGCCGAGCAAGATCGCGTCCGCCTGCTGGCAGGCTGCCAGCGTGGTGGCTGGAAGTGGTTCCTGGTGGGCGTCGATCGCAGCACCACCAAATGCATGCTCCGCAAACTGTAGATCCAGATGAAAGCGGCGATCAACCGAGCGCAGCACCGTGACGGCGGCCGCGGTCACCTCCGGGCCGATACCGTCGCCTCCCAACACGACAATCTGACGGCTCACGCGGCCCTCCGGGTTTCAAAGGCCGAGATCAGTTCGGCACGTTGCAACAAATAGCCCAGCTCATCGACGCCATCGAGCAGACAAGCACGCGCAAAGCCATCGATCTTGAACGGCACCGTCAAGTCGCCAGCGCGAATCTCTTCGGCTTGCAAATCAATCGTCAGCGGTGCCGCCGCACGGGCATGCAGGGCCTGCCATTGCTCCGGTGTCACGACTATCGACAGCAGGCCGTTCTTCAACGAGTTGTTGCGGAAAATGTCGGCGATTCGGGTACTGATGACGGCGCGAATGCCCGCGTCGAGCAACGCCCAGGGTGCGTGCTCGCGCGACGAGCCACAACCGAAGTTGTCTGCTGCCAAGAGAATCAGGGATTGATCTGCGGGCAGCCGATTCAGAAAGAAGTCTGGATTCGGGCTGCCGTCCACCTGGTAGCGCCAATCGTTGAAAGCAAATTTACCCAGACCTTCACGCGCCGTCGTCGTCAGAAAACGGGCGGGAATGATCTGATCGGTATCGATATTGGTGATGTCCAGCACATGCACGGGTGCGGAGATGGATCGAATCGCCTTCATGCTGCCGCTCCCTGAAATGCGCGCGGATCCACGATCGCACCCGCTACCGCCGACGCCGCCGCAGTGGCCGGACTGGCCAAAACGGTGCGGACCCCTTTGCCTTGCCGACCCTCGAAATTGCGATTGCTCGTGCTGACCACGAGTTGCCCTGGCTTCGCGATGTCGCCGTTCATGCCGATGCACATCGAACAGCCCGGCTCGCGCCATTCCGCACCGGCAGCGCGAAAGACCTCGTGCAGACCAGCGGCCTCGGCGTCGCGCTTGATCTGCTCCGAACCTGGAACCACCAGCATGCGCACGCGCTCGGCAACGCGTCGACCGCTGAGCACGGCCGCAGCCGCTTGCAAGTCAGATAAGCGTGAGTTCGTGCAGCTGCCGACAAAGACCACGTCCACGGGCACGCCGAGCATGCTTTGCCCGGCTTGCACCTGCATGTAATCCATCGCCTTGCGCGTGGCCGCATCTTTCGCCTCTGGCAAGCGATCTCCCAACGCCACGACTTTGCCCGGGTCGGTGCCCCACGTCACGCTCGGCGTCACCGCCGCGGCATCTATGGTCACGACCTTGTCGAAACGCGCATCAGGATCGGTCTGCAATGCCGACCAGGCAGTGGTAGCACGATCCCAATCGGCACCAGACGGCACTTCGGGACGACCTTTCAGCCAGTCAAACGTGACCTGATCGGGCGCGATCAAACCGGCGCGCGCCCCCATCTCGATCGACATGTTGCAGACCGTCATGCGCTCTTCCATCGTCAACGCGCGAATGGCCGGCCCCCGGTACTCCACCACGTGGCCCGTGCCGCCCGCGACGCCCATGTGTCCGATGATGTGCAAGATCAGGTCCTTGGCGCTGACGTCTGCCGGTAGCGTCCCGGTCACGTCGATGGCCATGGTCTTCGGTTTTTGCTGCAACAAGCACTGCGTCGCCAGAACGTGGCCAACTTCAGTCGTGCCGATGCCGAACGCCAACGCCCCAAACGCGCCATGCGTGCTCGTGTGCGAATCACCGCAGACGATGGTCATGCCGGGCTGCGTCCGGCCAAGCTCAGGCGCCATCACATGCACGATGCCACGTGCTGGCGAATCGTAGTCATGAATCGCGACACCAAACTCCCGACAGTTCTCCCGGAGTTGCTGCACCTGCGCTTCGGTGGCGGCATCGAGATACGGCGGCTTGCCGCTGGCATCGGCTGGCAAGGTGGGCGTCGAGTGATCAAGCGTGGCGACGGTTCGCGCCGGCTGGCGCACGGGTAAGCCATTGGCGCGCAACACGCTGAACGCCTGGGGCGAGGTCACTTCATGAATCAGATGCAGATCAATGTAGAGCACACCCGGCCGGCCATCTACCGGCGCTTCAACCAAGTGTGCGTTCCAGATCTTGTCAAACAAGGTCGTTCCGGACATGCGATCAGGTTCCTGTTGCTTTCAGATTTCGTTGCCGCGCCGCAGTCACCGATACGACGCGATTGATCGCATCGACCAGCGCGCGCGCCGAGGCCTCAATGACATCGGTGCTCACCGATTGCCCACGATACTCGCGCCCTTCGAACTGCACGCGCACATTCGCGCGTCCCTGGGCATCGCCGCCCTGAGTCACGCTCTGTACACTGTAGTCGATCAGTTTGAAGCTCAGTTGCGTCGCACGGGCGGTCGCACGAGCAATCGCATCGATCGGGCCATCACCGACTGCAGCTTCGCGCACCACGTGATTGTCGGCGCTGCGCAGGCTGATGCTGGCAGTCGGTTCGGCGCTGTTGCCGACGGCGGTGCTCACATGCAGGCTGTGCAATGTCCAAGGCTGGGTGTCATTCGGATCCACACCCAGATACAACGCCTCCAGATCGGCATCAAAGACTTCTTTCTTGCGATCGGCCAGATGTTTGTAACGCACCATCAGCGGCTCAACTTCCGCTTCATGCACATCGTAACCCAGCTGACTCAAGCGGTCTTTCACGGCGGCTCGACCACTGTGCTTGCCGAGAATCAGTTGCGAGCCCGGTACGCCGATGTCTTCCGGCTTCATGATCTCGTACGTACTGCGATCGGCAATCATGCCGTGCTGATGAATGCCCGACTCATGGGCAAACGCATTCTGCCCCACAATCGGCTTATTGCGCGCAATGGGCTGGGCGATCAGGGAGCTGAGCGTGCGCGCCGCACCGTAGATCTTTGGCGTGACGATGCGGGTGTGAACGCCGAACTGGTCCGCCCGGGTCCGCACCGCCATGACGATTTCCTCCATCGCCGCGTTGCCTGCGCGCTCGCCGATACCGCCCAGCGTGCACTCAATCTGGCGGGCACCCGCCTCAACACCGGCGAGACTGTTTGCCACCGCCAGACCCAAGTCGTTATGGCAATGCGTGCTGATCACCGCATGCTCGATGCCGCGCACCTCACGGCGGAGCAAACGAATCAACTCCCGATACTCGCTCGGCGTCGTAAAGCCCACGGTGTCGGGCACATTGATGGTCCGCGCACCGGCTGCGATCGCCGCCGAAAACAGTTCGACCAGAAAGTCGGGTTCGGCACGTGTGGCGTCTTCGGCGCTGAATTCCACATCGGCGCAGCGCGCTCGTGCCTGGCGGACGCCCTTGACGGCGCGCTCAACGACTTCCGCTCGACTCATCTTCAGCTTCATCTCGCGGTGAATGGGACTCGCTGCGATAAAAACATGAATGCGGCTCGATGCCGCAGGCAAGATCGCAGCGGCGGTGGCTTCGATATCGGCCTCGTTGCAGCGCGCCAGACCGCAGACAGTCACGCCCTGGGCAAGTTGCGCAATCGCGTGGACGGCATCGAAATCGTCCTGCGAGGCATTCGGGTAGCCCGCCTCGATGACATCCACCCCGAGTTGCACCAGGGTTTCGGCCATACGGAGCTTCTGCATTCGATTGAGGCTGCAGCCCGGGCTCTGTTCGCCGTCGCGCAAGGTGGTGTCGAAAATGATCAGTCGGTCAGTCATGTCATCGATTGCTCCAAAAGAAAAACCCCGCATCGTTGCCGGTGCGGGGTTTTGGTGATCCGGTGCGCGTTTGTCGCTTACAGCACCATCCAACCCCGCGATGTGCGAAGGCTAAGAAGGAGGCCAATAATTCGCGCAGAACGGCGCGCGCGATCCGGTTGGATCGCCGTCGTTGCGGCCGTCAGCGGTTGCGAGAGGTGCGTCATGGGTTCGAAACTCTCACGCTGCGCTGCGTCACGTCAAGGCATGTCTTATAACGATTGCAACGGGTTAGGGTCCCCGGAACCGGGCGATTTTGCGTACGGCAAGATCGTTTCGGGACTGACGGTCACCCTACAAAGCACGGTTTTCTGATGGGATCGGCTGCAGTCTCGAATCGACCTCGCCGCAAGCTGGATTCGGGCCTGAAAGCGCTCCTACAGAAAGCGAACAGGCCTGAAGGCCATCCCACAAGAAGCGAACACGCTTGCCACAGTTCACGTTTTGGCAAACCACTCGGCAACCAACTCCGGCACCACGCTAACGGCTGTGCCACACCGAAACCGATATCCTGGCGGCAAAGTATCGACTTCCGGTGCAACCAGCACTTTCTCGGCATGGTCACCGGCATGGTGCACCAGTCCCGCCGCCGGATAAACCGACAAAGACGTCCCGATCACCAACACTTTGTCGGCTGCCGCAAACAGCGCCGCAGCAACATCTAAGTGCTGAACCGATTCACCAAACCACACGATATGCGGACGCAGTTGGCTGCCCAACTCGCAATGATCGCCCAAATCGATTGTTGGCTTGCTGAGCGGGTACACCAAACGCGGATTTACGGTGCTGCGCGCCTTCAGGATCTCGCCATGAACATGCAGGATTTGAGTTGATCCAGCGCGCTCGTGCAGATCATCGACGTTCTGCGTGACGATCTGAACATCGAATTTTGCTTCGAGCGCCGCAATGGCCAGATGCGCTGCATTGGGCTTGGCGTCCAGCACCGCACGCCGCCGTTCGTTGTAGAAGGACAGCACGACATCAGGTCGACGACGCCAGCCTTCCGGAGACGCCACCTCCTCAAGCGCATACTCGCGCCACAGTCCGCCCATATCGCGAAAAGTCCGAAGACCACTCTCGGCGCTAACACCTGCACCGGTAAACACGACAATCTTTGACCGGCTCATGCGTTTGGCCCTGAATATTCGATAGCACCGGGCGTAGACCGCATCATTCGCCCCGGAACTCTTGCCGCAATTTTCGCCACGCGATCACAGCGAATACCAATGCAACAACTCCTACGATCAACCAGATCCAAGGATTCGGCAGACGATTGCCCGCATACTCAATCGTATCGGGATCGCTTTCCAGGTAGCGAATCGGGATCGACCCACCCTGACTCAGTCGTCGCACCAACTCGGACGGCAAATACTTGTCTGCCACTTGAATGGTGCCGGTATCGGTTTGGTACGACACATCAGCGCGCATGGCATCAAACTGTTGCACTTTCGCGGCGCGCTCGAGATCAGGGTCGTTGCCAACCATGACGGCTGCCCGGCCATCCCACCAGAACTCAAGGTTTTCATAGGCTGCCATCCCACCAAGCAGCAAACTTGAGCCAGCCATGACGCACATGGCTGCTACAAAACTGACTTTGCCCACTAACCCACTCCCAGGATTCCAGATCGGGACAGGTAGTCTATTCCTGGTCGGTACAAGTTCGATAGGCGACCAGATCGACCCGCTGCCCCCATGACTTCCGGCCCGCTTGCGTTCTGATCGGACATCTCCTACAAATGTCGTACGACACCTGTCGTAGATCAGACCCGAGGCCCTTTGCCCCATGAGCCAAGCCGAAACCGAAGACCTGAGCCCGTTGAGCGGCCTGCAACTGGAAATCCTGCGCGCCATCTGGAAGCGCGGTGAAGCCAGCACCAGCGACGTCGCGGCCGAATTGGCCGAAAGCCGTGATTTGGCGCATACCACCGTGGGCACCTTGTTGAACCGCCTGGAAAAGCGGGGCCTGATCCGATCACGCCGCGACGGCAAACATCTGATCTATCACGCATCCGTCGCCGAGTCCGACATCAAGCGTTCGATGGTGTCCGAGTTTCTCGACCGCCTGTTTGGCGGCGATGCGAATGCACTCGTTGCACACTTGGTTAGTGAGCAGGAGGTCAAGGCCGCCGATCTGAACGCGGTGCGAAAACTGTTGCAGGATCAGGAGCAGAGCCATGACTGAACTCCAGCATCTGGTGTGGTGGTTTGCCGCGGTGTGGATTCTCTCCTGGCTCTGCCAAGGCGTCATGCATCGGTTTGGCAGCCATGGGCAACCGGGTAGTCATGCGCTGGAGTGGCGCTGGCGGTTCGCATTGTTCGCGCCCGTGTTGATTGCAACGCTGGCTTTGTTTTGGCCAAACGCGTGGCGGCCTTTTGCGATCGAGGGACTGTCGGTTGCTGAATCGAATCGGGACATGGCGGCGGACGTGCCGGCGGTCAGCGCGACTTGGCCGACACCGAACCACGCTGCGTCCATTCGCACGGTGTCGGATGCACAAAGCGGCATGCTGCCCGCTTGGCAAGCGCGCCGGTTAGCTGAAGAGGCCCAGCTTGCGGCACAACGCGATGCCCGTCGCGCCCAGTCAGCCGCCGCTCGAAACGTGACTTTGCTGCCCGGCGCCGCCCCGAGATCGACACGACCCACCGCCTCCCCGATTCGCCGCGACTCGACCGCACCGACAGAATTGTCGGTCATGTGGCTCCGCCTGCTTGCTGCCGGGTCACTCGCGTGGGTACTGCTCCAGGTCATCCGGCTGGCGCGCCAAGCCTGGCATCTCAACCACGTCACACGCCGCCTGCCCGACCCGAATCATCCAGAACTCGAGCGCGAATTGACCGTGTTGGCGCGTCGCTTGCGCGTTCGTGAGCCGGAGCTTCGTGCGGACCCGCATTGGCTGAGCCCAGCGCTCGTTCCGATCCGTTTGCTGCGCCTGCCCTCGTGGGTGCTCTCGCTGCGCGATCCGGGAACACGACAGGCCGTACTCGCACACGAATTGGCGCACCTGCAGCGACGTGATCCGATGTGGCGTCTGGCGACGCTGCTCGTCACACGGGTGTGGTGGACGCCTTGGAGTCGGCACGCGAGTCTAGAACTGGAAGCATTTGCGGAACGTCATGCCGACACGATGGCGGCGCAATGCCTCGGTGATGGCAAAGCCCTCGCCCATGCGCTGTTGGCATGTGCCGAGCAAGTTGACCAACAGCACCAACAAAGCCTCGCGCTCACCATGCTGTCTGATGAAGGCAGCCTGCTGAAGCGCGTTCAATCCTTACTGCAAGGGAGCACGATCATGAACAAGGAACGTCCCAACACACGCTGGCAACACGGCACGGCGGTCGGCCTCATCCTGAGTGCCGCCATCTTGATGCCGACACTGAGCCACTCCGAAGCGCAGCGCAGCCATGACGCGACAACGCCCGTTGCTGAGGCAGTGCCAATCAGCGCCCCAGCGCCAATTCCGGCCCCCAAGCCGACGAACGCAACCCCAAGGACGGCGCCCGCGCCAACTCCGTCTCCAGCTCCCAAGCCGACGCCAGAGCGGGCGCGCTTGGCGCCAATGGCGGCAACGGCGCCTTTGGCTGCAACGGATGCGATCGCACCGCCTGCACCGTCTCCCGGCACGCCAGGCCGCTCTGCCAGGGCGTTCGGAGCACCGCCAGCCCCGCCGGCACCACCACGTCCGCCATCACCACCAAGTCCGCCATCACCGCCGAGCCCGCCAACTGGCTTTGCACCACCCGCACCACCGGCACCACCAGCACCACCGACACCACCGTCACCGCCAGCGCCGCCGGCGCCCCCGGCCGACAGCAGGTACAGCTCAATCCGGATCAGCGATTCAGACGCCCTCTGGTTTGGCGCCTCGCAATCGATCGAGCTCAGCAATGACAACGAATCGCTAAGCCTTGTCGGCAGGGGCGAGTACGAGTTCAATGACGCCGAAAGCGACGTTGTTCGCATGAGCAAGGGCGCACGCCTGTCGATCACGCATGAGCACGATGGCGTTGAGCGCGAAGTGGAATTCCGCGAAAACAACGGCACCATCCAGCGTCGCTTCTGGGTCGATGGCGATGAGCAGACATTTGACGCGCGTGCCACGACGTGGCTCGGCCAGACGCTGCCAACGGTCGTCAAAGAGTCGGGCTTTAACGCCGAACCGCGCGTCAAGCGCTGGCTCACGCAAGGCGGTGTCGCGAACGCCATATCGCAAATCAAGAGCATCAATAGCGATTATGGGCGGCGCGAGCATTTGGTTGCCTTGGCCAAGAACACGAATCTGAGTGGCGCAACATTGAACCAAGTGGTTGATGTCGCCGCGGATACCAGTTCGGATTACGAGTTCCGAAGCAGCATCGAAGCGCTGTTTGCCCACAGCACGTTTGGCGATTCGGAACTGGCGCATGTCTTTCAGTTGACGGCCAAGCGCACGTCGGATTTCGAAAAGCGCACCTTGCTCGAAAATGCGAGCGATCACTTGGGCGCTCGACTTATCGGTTCTGAAGCCTGGTTTGCAGTCATCGAGTCGATGACTTCCGACTTCGAACGCCGCACCGCGCTCGAAAGCCTTCTGGAGCTTCAACCCAAGGATGGGACCCAGATTCTGCGCGTACTGGCGGCAACGAAACTGATTGAATCGGACTTCGAAGCCCGCACGCTGTTGCAACAGGTTGCCCCGCTGCTGCCCGCCTCAGCGGCGGTCACCGAAGCCTTTGGTCAGGCCATCAGCCGTCTCGACTCAGACTTCGAGCGCCGCGAAGCGCTGCTGAGCCTGATCGACCAAGGTGACATGGATGCATTGCGCACCAAGACAGTGCTCGATGCGGTTCGAGCCATGGGCTCCGACTTCGAGCGCCGCGAAGTGCTGACCGAACTCGCGCCCGTGATGCCCTCGGACCCAGAAACCCGGTCCGCGTTCATGGCGGTGACCGCAGAAATGAGCACCTTCGAGCGCAATGAAGCCGAAGCGGCGTTGGCACGCGTGAACTGACGCGCCAATCTGCCCCCTCCGCCCACGACGCCGGTCAGGCTCCGCCAGGCCGGCGTTCTCGTATTCGGGCGCCCCGCATTTGCGGTGAACTGCCCGTCTTCACGATCGTTGGATTGACTGCACAAGGCCGGGCCCGCTACTGTCGCTTGATCTTTTCATCGCGATAGAACGATATTTGTGGATCTCAGCTATTGCTCCAGCCTGTTCCGGACGTTGTCCGATGCCACCCGGGTGCGGCTTCTTGTCCTGCTGGAACGGGAAGAACTGACCGTTGCCGAACTCTCGCAGATCACCCAGTTGGCTCAGCCGCGGGTCTCCACGCACCTCGCCAAGCTGAAAGAGCTCGATCTGGTTCGTGACCGACGGGCTGGCGTGCTCGCCTATTACCGGTTCAATGCCGAACTCGATGAGGCCAGCGCTAGTTTCTGGGCCACAACGCGTCAGATTGTGGACGACGCGCTCCTCGACGACGATCTGAAGCGACTTCCGGAAGTCCTCAAGAAACGCGCCCGCGAAGAGGGCTGGGCCGACAGCGTCGCCGGCTCAATGGAGCGGCACTATTCCCCAGGCCGTACGTGGGAAGCGCTGGCCCGCGGCATCATGCACCTGGTTGAACTCGGTGATGTGCTCGACGTCGCGTCTGGCGATGGCGTTCTCGGCGAACTGTTGGCGCCGCATGCGCGGAGCATCGTCTGCCTGGACAGCAATGAGCGCATGATCGAAGTCGCCAGAGCACGATTCAAGGGCGTTCGTCATGTCACGGTCGAGGCTGGCGACATGCATGCACTGCCGTTCGAACTGGCCCGATTCGATCTGGTTCTGTTGATGCACGCGCTGACTTACAGCGACGACCCGAATCAGGTAATCGCCGAAGCCGCACGCGTCTTGCGCCCTGGCGGCCGCTTGCTCGCGATGACGTTGAACGCCCATCAACACAAGCAGGCCGCCGAAACCTACGACCACTTGAACCTTGGCTTCAAGCCCGAGGAGCTGCGCCGTCTGTGCCGCAAGCATGGATTGGAAGTGCTGGACTGCGAGATCAGTTCGCGCGAACGCCGCCCTCCGCATTTTGAAGTCCTTACCTTGCTCGCCCGGAAGTCCTGATGCACACCCTGCCCTACGCCTTTCCTGACCGCGTCCAAAAGCTCAAAGATGCGCTTGCCCGCCGAATTCTGATCATCGACGGCGCGATGGGTACCATGCTGCAAGGCTACAAACTGGACGAAGCCGGCTATCGCGGCGCACGATTCGCCAGACCCGACGCGCACGGCCCGGACCATCGACATGACCATGCCGAATCAAGCTGCAACTGCGATGTCAAAGGCAACAACGATCTGTTGAACTTGAGCCGCCCGGAGCTGATTCAGGAAGTCCATCGCGCCTATCTGGAGGCGGGCGCCGATCTGATCGAAACCAATACGTTCAATGCCACTTCGATCAGTCAGGCTGACTATCAGCTCGAACACCTCGTCCGCGAACTGAATGTGGCCGGTGCCCTGCTCGCAAAAGCCGAGTGCGTGGCCATGGAAGCCAAGACACCAGATCAGCCGCGCTTTGTCATTGGCGTGCTGGGCCCCACCAATCGCACCGCATCGCTGTCGCCCGACGTCAACAATCCCGGCATGCGCAATGTCGACTTCGACACGCTGGTCACGTCATATCGGGAAGCAACCGACGGTCTGCTCGATGGCGGCGCCGACGTACTGATGGTCGAAACGATCTTTGATACGCTGAACGCCAAAGCGGCCTTGTTTGCGATTGAGGAAGTATTTGCCGTGCGCGGCGTGCGCTGGCCCGTGCTGATTTCCGGCACGATCACCGACAAATCCGGGCGTACCTTGTCCGGCCAAACCGCTGAGGCATTCTGGTACTCAGTGCGCCACGCGCGCCCGCTGTCGATCGGGCTCAATTGCGCACTGGGTGCAAGAGATCTGCATGCCCATCTCGATGTGCTGGCCAGCGCCGCCGAGTGCCTGGTCAGCGTGCACCCGAATGCCGGCCTGCCGAACGCCTTTGGCGGCTACGACGAGACGCCCGAAATGATGGCCGAAGTCATCGGCGACTTTGCGAGCCAAGGTTTGCTCAATCTGGTGGGTGGTTGCTGTGGCACAACCCCTGCGCATATCAAGGCAATCCGCGAGGCCGTATCGGTGTTCCCGCCACGCCAGCCGGTGTCGCCGCCGGAAATCACGTGTCTGGCCGGGCTCGAACCGCTGCGCATCGACGCCGCGAGCAACTTCATCAATGTTGGTGAACGGACGAATGTGACCGGCTCCGCGCAATTCCGGAAGCTGATCAAGGACGACCGGTACGACGCTGCCGTCGATGTTGCGAGGCAACAGGTTGAAAGCGGCGCGCAGATCATCGATATCAATATGGACGAAGGCCTGCTCGATTCCGAAGCGGCCATGCACCGTTACCTGAACTTGATTGCTGCCGAGCCGGACATTGCCCGCGTGCCATTCATGATCGACTCTTCGAAATGGAGCGTGATCGAAACTGGCTTGAAGTGCGTGCAAGGCAAGGCGATCGTCAATTCCATCTCGCTGAAGGAAGGCGAGGCCAGCTTCCTTGCGCAAGCGCGTCTGCTGAATCGATATGGCGCCGCGGTCGTCGTCATGGCGTTCGATGAGCAAGGCCAGGCCGATACGTTTGCGCGCAAGGTCGAGATCTTGTCCCGTTCGTATCAACTGCTGGTCGACGAGGTCGGGTTCCTGCCCGAGGACATCATCTTCGACCCAAATATTTTTGCCGTCGCGACTGGGATCGAGGAGCACAATCGATACGCGCTCGACTTCATTGAAGCCTGCGCTGAATTGAAGCGGCGCTTCCCGCGGGCTCATATCTCGGGTGGCGTGTCGAATGTCAGCTTTTCGTTCCGCGGCAACAATGTGGTGCGCGAGGCGATCCACAGCGTGTTCCTCTATCACGCCATCAAAAACGGCATGGATTTTGGCATCGTCAATGCGGGCGCGATGCCGATCTATGATGATCTTCCGGCTGAGCTTCGTGAGCGCGTGGAAGATGTCGTTCTGAATCGACGCCCCGACTCAACGGAACGGTTGCTGGAGATCGCCGATACCTTCAAGAACCAGAGCAGCAAGAAGGCCGACGTGGCGTCGGACGCCGACTCCTGGCGCAATCTGCCGGTAGTTGAGCGGCTAAAACATGCGCTGGTCCATGGCCTGGATGCGTTCATCGAGGCCGACACCGAAGAGGCGCGATTGCAGTCCAGCCGCCCCCTCAACGTGATCGAAGGTCCGTTGATGGCCGGCATGAATGTGGTCGGCGACCTGTTCGGTGCAGGCAAAATGTTCTTGCCGCAAGTCGTCAAGTCGGCCCGCGTGATGAAGAAGGCCGTCGCGCAACTAATCCCATACATCGAGGCCGAACGGCTTCGATCTGGCGAAGCGCCGAAAAGCAATGGCAAGATCGTACTCGCCACGGTCAAGGGCGATGTCCACGACATCGGCAAGAACATCGTCGGCGTCGTGCTCCGCTGCAACAACTTCGAGGTCATCGACCTGGGCGTCATGGTGCCGGCGCAAACGATTCTGGACCGAGCCCGCGAAGAGGGCGCCGATATCATTGGTCTAAGTGGATTGATCACGCCATCACTTGACGAGATGCATCACCTGGCTCGCGAGCTGGAGCGTCAGCACTTCCGTCAGCCGTTGCTGATTGGCGGCGCAACAACATCGCGTGCGCATACAGCTTTGAAGATTGAGCCGTTTTACAAGGCGCCAGTGGTGTGGGTCAAAGACGCTTCGCGTGCCGTTGGTGTCGCGCAGAACCTGATCAGCGACACGCAGCGCGAGAGCTTTCTGAGCCGGATTCGCCAGGAGTATGCAGACGTGCGGGAGCGGCACCGCGACAAGGCCGATGGCAAGAAGTTGATTCCGTTTCAGACCGCCAGGGAACGTGCCTGGCGACAAGGCTACGCGCCCATCGCGCCCAAGCAGCCGGGCGTGCACGTGTTGGAGGTGCCGCCTCGCGAATTGATCCCATACATCGATTGGACCCCGTTCTTTCAAACCTGGGAGTTGGCTGGCCGCTATCCAGAGATTCTGGACGACGCGGTCGTCGGCAAGGAAGCCCGGCAACTCCATGTCGATGCGCTGGCGATGCTGGAGCAAATCTGCACCCACGGTTGGCTTGCGGCCAAGGCCGTGATCGGGCTGTGGCCCGCCCGTCGCCGTGGCGATGATGTGGACGTCTATGCCGATGCGAGCCGCGAGCAGCTGCTTGGAACGCTCAACTTTCTGCGCCAGCAGGTCGACAAGCCGATTGAACGCCCCAATATGTGCCTGGCGGATTTCATCTCCGATCAAGGCGATGACTGGATTGGCGCGTTCGCAGTCACGGCAGGTCTTGGCATCGAACCGCACCTGGCGCGCTTTGAGGCCGACCACGATGACTACTCGGCCATTTTGCTGAAAGCGTTGGCCGACCGCTTGGCTGAAGCGTTGGCCGAGGCCATGCATGCGCGTGTCCGAACGCAGATCTGGGGCTATGCCACGGATGAAGCCCTTGATAACGAGGCACTGATCTCCGAAAAATATCACGGCATCCGGCCCGCGCCCGGCTACCCTGCCTGCCCGGATCACACCGAGAAAGACAAGATTTTCCAGTTGCTCGATGCCGAGCGCAACACGGGTATCTCACTGACCGAGAGCTTCGCGATGTACCCGGCGGCCAGCGTCAGCGGCTACTACTTCGCGCACCCGAACAGTCAGTACTTCGTGGTCGGCCGGGTCAGCAAGGAGCAGGTCATTGATTATGCAAAGCGCAAGCACATGACATTGGAAACAGCCGAACGCTGGCTTGCCCCGATTCTCGACTACGATCCCGAAAACTAGTCTGCGGCCACTCGTGCCAGGATTCGGCAATGGCACCGAGATCCGGCCGTTCGGATTGGTGAATGGTCGTGCTGGAACGTCGCTGCTGGAATGGCAGCGGCGCTGGATCGTGACCTCAGGCACTGTGGCCAATGCCAGCGATTTGCTAGCGTTTGGGGGCTAATCTCAAGGAATTCAGACCCATGCGTATTCGTTTACTGTCGCTCGCGCTGACCAGCGCGTTGGTCGCCGGCCCGGCGCTCGCGTTTCCAGCGCTCGACGCCAAGAATTTTGACACCAGTGTTCCGGCGTGTACCGACTTCTATCAGCATGCCAACGGCAACTGGCTGAAGACCACCACCATTCCCGCCGAGTATTCGAGTTGGGGGGTGTTCAACGAAATCAATGAGCGCAATCTCGAAACGTTGAAGAGCGTGCTGGAAAGTGCGGCGGCCAACCAGAACGCCAAACCTGGTTCGAACGAACAGAAACTCGGCGATTTCTATGCGGCCGCAATGGATGAAGCGGCAATCGAGAAAGCTGGCCGCGCACCGATTGATCCGGAGCTGAAGCAGATCGACGCGCTGACCGACCGCGCGGGCGTCGTGGCCCTGATCAACGACTGGCAGAGCCGCGGCAACAGCGTGCTGTTTGGTCTCGGCAAAGAAGCCGACCTGAAGAACTCCACCACGAATATTGCCTATGCCGTGCAAGGCGGACTGGCGTTGCCAGATCGCGACTACTACACCAAGACCGATGCCGACTCGGTGGCGCTGCGCGCCAAGTACTTCGACCACATGACCAAGATGTTGGAACTCGCTGGCACGCCTGCCGATCAGGCACGCCTGGACGCCGCCGAGATCATGCAGTTGGAAACACGCCTCGCCAATGCGTCGCTGACGAACATCGAACTGCGCAACCCGGCGAACTTTTACAACATCTCGACGATTGCCGACGCAAGCAAGGCGACCCCGAATTACAACTGGGCGGCGTTGTTCAAAGCCATCGGCCGCGACGACATCACGACGTTCTCGTTCTCGCATCCGAAGTTCTTTGCCGAAATGGACAAAGCGCTCGGTGACACGCCGATCAGCACTTGGAAGGCGTACTTGCGCTGGAACCTCGTGCACAATGCGGCCGACTATCTGAGCAAGGACTTTGTCGACGCCAGCTTTGACTTCAATGGCAAAACGCTTCGTGGTGCCAAGGAACTCCGTCCCCGCTGGAAGCGCGTCGCCGATCAGGTCGATACCGCGCTTGGCGAGGCATTGGGGCAAGCATTCGTTGAAAAGCGCTTTTCGGCTGCTTCGAAGAAGCGCATGCTCGAACTCGTCAACAATCTGCAGACCTCATTGAAGGCGCGGCTGCAGAAGCTTGACTGGATGGGTGACGCGACCAAGGAACAAGCGCTCGCCAAATTCGCCACGTTTACACCGAAGATCGGCTACCCGGACAAGTGGCGTGATTACTCAGGCCTCACGGTGTCGCGCAACAGTTACTGGAACAACATCCAGGCGGCGCGCACGTTCGAAGCCAAACGCCAGTATGGTCTGATCAACAAGCCGGTCGATCGCACCGAGTGGGGTATGCTGCCGCACGAGGTGAATGCCTACTACAACCCACTGAAGAACGAGATCGCCTTCCCGGCAGGCATTCTGCAGCCCCCGTTCTTCAATGCTGACGCCGACGACGCCGTGAACTACGGCTCGATCGGTGGCGTCATTGGCCACGAATTGATGCACGGGTTTGATGACCAAGGCAGCCAGTTCGACGCCCAAGGCAATCTCCGCATGTGGTGGACGGACGAAGACCGCAAGGCCTTTGAGGCCCGTACAAAGAAGCTGGTCGAGCAGTTCAATGAGTTCGTCGCCATTGAAGATAAACACGTCAATGGTGAGCTGACCCTCGGCGAAAACATCGCCGATCTCGGTGGCCTGCTGGTGTCGTATGACGCGTTCAAGATGACGCCAGAAGGCCAATCGAACGAAAAGATCGACAGCCTGACGCCAGACCAGCGCTTCTTCCATGCGTGGGCGCAAGGCTGGCGCCGTTTGCACACCGATCAGGACCTGAAACTGCGGCTCAACACCGACCCGCATTCGCCAGCCGTGTTCCGAGTGCAGGGACCGTTCGCCAATATCGACGCATTTGCGAGCGCGTTTGGCTGCAAAGCCGGCGACCCGATGGTGCGGTCCGAAGAGAAGCGCGTGCGGATTTGGTAATCCACTAAATCACGCAGCAGTCAGCATGAAGGCCCTCGGTGATCCCGAGGGCCTTTTTCTTGGGCTGCTCAGCGGATCGGTCCCGATCTCTGGCAGAAGGCCCCTCAGGACCGAATCCGTGTCGCTTGTTTGCCGCATCAAGGCAAGACCACCTACTGCTTGTAGGAGGGCCTTCAGGCCCGAACCAATCTTGTCGCATTACCGTCCGCCTTTTGTGGGAGGGCCTTCAGGCCAGAACCAATCTCGCGGCATCACCGTTCGCGGCTGAAGCCGCTCCCACAAAAACCGCCGGGCCTTAAGGCCCGAAGCATCCTTGCCGCGCGATTGATTCCCCTTTGTGGGAGGGCCTTCAGGCCCAAACCAATCTTGCGGCATCACCGTTCGCGGCTGAAGCCGCTCCCACAAAAACCACACCCGAACCATTCTTGCGGCAAGGCCACCTAATGCTTGTTGGATTCCCTACACGGCCCATTACTTCCCCTGCTTCAATCGCCGATACAGCGTCTGCCGACTGATCCCGAGCTGACGCACGGCGGCGGACACATTGCCGCGGCAATTCTCCAGCGCCTGCTGAATCGCCAGCAAGGACAGCTCCTTCAAATTCTGCGGCGCGCTGGCAGCACCAACATCCGGTTCGGGCGAAAGCGCCTGCAACGCCTCGACCAGATCATCAGGCAGGTGCGCCCAACCGATCTGCGCTTGGTCCGAATCCATCAGCGCAATCGCCGTCCGCAACGCATGGCTGTACTGACGCAGATTTCCTGGCCACTCATACTGGGCCAACCGTTCCAGCAGCGCCGGTTCAATATCCAAGGGTACGCCCTGACCAAGCTCGCGCAATAACCTGGCAGTCAACGCCGAAAAATCATCGCGCTCACGCAGCGCTGGCAGCCGCAAACACAGGCCGTTCAGCCGGTAGTACAAATCCGCTCGAAATCGCCCCTGCTCCACCGCCTGCTTCAGGTTCTGATGCGTGGCGGCGATCAATGAGAACTGCACGTCATACGTTTGCCCGCTGCCGAGTGGCGTGACGTTGCGCTCCTGCAACACGCGCAACAAACGCGTTTGCAACGCGTATGGCATGTCGCCAATCTCGTCAAGGAACAAGGTACCACCAGCGACTTCGCGAAGCCGACCGGGCGAGCCATTCTTGGCCGCACCGGTAAACGCCCCAGCGCAATAGCCAAACAACTCCGCTTCAATCAAGTGTTCCGGAATGGCTGCACAGTTGATCGCAACGAACGGCTTGTCGTGACGCGCAGCGCTGTCATGCAACGCTTTCGCAAACAACTCTTTGCCGACGCCAGACTCACCCATCAGCAAGATCGGAATATCCTTGTCGCAGACCTTCAACGCTTTGTCGGCACACGCGCGCCACTGCCGATCACCGGTGTCCAACTCAAGCAGACGCGGTGACGACTTGACGAGCGGCGCACTCGCGACATGCTGCCGCTCTGCACGACGGCTCCGCACTTGGCCATAGAACGCCTGCTGATCCGCAGTGCGAAGCAGATACGGCCGATCTCCGGATTGTCGCTCACGATCCAGCAACGTCGTCCAGCCAAAGCCGAACAGTCGCTCGAAGTTGGTGACGCCCACGTGGCGAAAGGTCAGATGGAGCATTTCAAGGCCACGTCGGTTGGCACCAACCAAGCGGCCATCCTCCGCAAACACCAACAGGCCTTGCGCAATCGTGCCGATTCCCTCAGGTCGCGCATGCAGGCTGAGGAGCAGATACTCCCGACTCATCGCCTGCACAAGGCTGTTTTCGATCATGCGGGCCGCGGTGGACACCAAACCCATTGTGTGTGGTTGTCGGGTCCGCGAATCACCCGACACATCGAGCACGCCCATCAAGCCGCCAGACGCCGACAGAATCGGCGCCGCGGCGCAGGTTAAGAAACCGTTCCGCTCCAAAAAATGCTCACCACCGTGAATCTCAACGTCGACCAATTCCGCCTGCGCTGTACCGATCGCATTGGTGCCGCGCTGAGCCTCACTCCACGACGCACCGCACATCAATGCGACGCGTTCCGCCCGGCTCAAGAAGCTGGCCTCGCCCAACGTGTGCATGAGCACGCCCTGATGGTCCGCCAGAACAACCATACTCTGTGACGCCCGAACTTGCTCCGCCAGGTATTCCATCACCGGCTGCGAATGGCGGATCAGCTCGTGATGGGTGGCCCGCAACCGATGCAATGCCTGACTGTTGAGGTTGTCCGGCGTACTGATCCGACCGGTTGGTGACAACCCCGCCGAGAGACTGCGCTGCCATGAGCGCGACACACAGGCCTCCAGTCCAGCGTAGGCCGTTTGGCCATGCTCGATCAGCTGCGCGCGGGCGCGCCGGATTTGTGGTGCGGGCAACAGCGCAATGGATCGCATGACCGACCTCAAAAAGGAGCCAGAACAGGCATCCGAGTGTACGCGCATGGTTGCCTGCTGATTTGATTTGAGACAATACCGGTGATGCAACTGTTCCATCTTGTGACAGTTAGGCCGCTGCGACCGAGTATCGCGGCCCCGGAAACTCGACGCCTACCAGATACCGCTCGGAACGAGCATCAATCGTGACGCGGGTTTCCGATGTCGCTGTGGCAGCCAGATCATTGCTGGCATCAGCCTTGCTATCGGCTACCACCGCACGCAGGCCACCTCAGGTTTGTGTGTCCTCACTTCCACGCAAAGGAGCCACCATGATTTACGCCGCCCCCGGCCAAACCGGTGCCAAAATTCAATACAAGCCCCGCTACGACAACTTCATTGGCGGCCAATGGGTCGCGCCGGTCAAGGGCCAGTACTTCGATGTGATCACGCCGATCAACGGCAAGGTGTACACGCAGGCGGCGCGGTCGACCGCCGAAGACATTGAGCTCGCGTTGGACGCCGCGCATGCCGCGGCAGACGCCTGGGGCAAGACCTCCGCGACCGAGCGCTCCAATATTCTGTTGAAGATCGCCGATCGGATTGAGGCCAACCTGGAGTTGCTCGCCTACGCCGAGACCATCGACAACGGCAAACCGATTCGCGAAACCCTGGCGGCCGACATCCCGCTATCAGCCGACCATTTCCGCTACTTCGCCGGCTGCGTGCGTTCGCAAGAGGGGGCATTGTCTGACCTTGATGACAACACGGTCGCATACCATTTTCATGAGCCGCTCGGCGTCGTTGGTCAGATCATTCCGTGGAACTTCCCAATCCTGATGGCGGCTTGGAAACTCGCGCCCGCACTCGGCGCCGGCAACTGCGTCGTGCTGAAGCCCGCCGAGTCGACCCCCACCAGCATTCTGATCTTGGCTGAACTCATCGCCGATTTGCTGCCCGCCGGCGTACTCAACATCGTCAACGGCTATGGCCGCGAGGCCGGCATGCCGTTGGCGACCAGCAAGCGCATCGCGAAGATTGCGTTTACCGGCTCGACGAGCACCGGCCGCGTCATTGCCCAAGCGGCTGCGAACAACCTGATCCCGGCCACACTCGAACTCGGCGGCAAGTCGCCCAACGTGTTCTTTGCCGACGTCGCCGATCAGGATGACGCCTACTTCGACAAAGCGATCGAAGGCCTGGTGCTGTTCGCCTTCAACCAGGGCGAAGTCTGCACCTGTCCTTCACGCGCGATCATCCAAGAATCGATTTTCGATCGGTTCATGGCGCGCTGTCTGGAGCGCATTCGCGCGATCAAACAAGGCAACCCACTCGATACCGATACGATGATCGGTGCCCAGGCGTCGAAGGAGCAGATGACGAAGATCTGCTCGTACCTGGAACTCGGCAAGCAGGAAGGCGCCGAAGTGCTGATTGGTGGCAGTCCAGCCACGTTGGAAGGCGACCTCGCTGGTGGCTTCTATGTCCAGCCCACGGTGTTCAAGGGCCACAACAAAATGCGCATTTTCCAAGAAGAGATCTTCGGCCCCGTGTTGTCTGTCACCACGTTCAAGACCGAAGCCGAGGCACTCGCGATCGCGAACGACACGCTGTATGGCCTCGGCGCGGGTGTTTGGAGTCGCAATGGCAATGTGGCCTACCGGATGGGTCGCGCGATCAAGGCGGGCCGTGTCTGGACAAACTGCTACCACGCCTACCCGGCGCATGCTGCATTTGGTGGCTACAAGGAATCCGGTATCGGCCGCGAAACGCACAAGCAGATGCTCGATCATTACCAGCAAACAAAGAACCTGCTGGTCAGCTACAGTGAGAATAAGCTCGGCTTTTTCTGAGGTTTGGACAAGCTAGTGCGTCAGGGCGGCGTGCCGTCCTGGCGCATTTGCAGAACGCTAGCGCATCAGGAGACAACCATGGTCGAGCGTGTGATCGCCACCGATAGCGCCCTTGCCCTCATTGCCGAAATGCGGGCGCTGCACGGCGAGATCTTGTTTCACCAATCCGGCGGCTGCTGCGACAACAGCGCCGCCAATTGCTATCTACCCACCGATCTGACGATCGGCCCCTACGACATCAAGCTCGGCGACGTCGGAGGCGTGCCGTTCTACATCGGCAAACTGCAATACGAATACTGGAAACACACCCAGCTCATCCTCGATGTCATCGAGGGCAGCGGCGGCACGTTCTCGCTTGAAGGCAATACGGGCAAGGCGTTCCACACGCGGTCAAGGCTGTTTACGGATGCCGAATGGGCGGAGATCGAACCGCTGGTCAGACGCGATCTTGGTTGACCGCCTGACGCGCCAATTTCGGCCTTATCCGAGGCTGGAGCGTCACGCCGCGGTCAGAAGCGGTCTACTCAAACGAGCTGACTTGAATTGGGAATTCTGGCGCGCGCAGCACGTGGTCTGAGAGTAGATTGCCATCCAGTTTAAAGCGCTGAACGCGGCGCACGTACGTCGCACCACCTGGCGGCTCGGCAAACCAACTTGAAACCGCAATGACGCGGTTCTCGGCAAGCATCGTACCTAACTCGTGTTCGACTTCATGCTGCGGCAGGTCACGAACCCATTGTTCGGTACCGTCTTCCCGATAGCGCACTAACTGGCGCACCGAAGCGTCACGCCGAATGGCGAAGACCGCGCCGTTGTGACAAGTAAATGTCATTGGGGTCGCTGCGAACAGCCGACTACTGCCGTCATCCCCCAACCAATAGAGCATGCTTGGGCTGGGGTGCCGAATTGCGTGAGCGATCGTGCCACCATACGCGCTGCAGATCTGTGAGACGAGCGCGAAATCGAAGCGCTGCGAACTTAGGAGCGCACCGCCAATGCCAAATCGCTTGAATACCCGGATACCGGGTTGCGTGGTGAACTCTTCGACCACGGTGAGCGTTCCATCAGCGTGGATGAGTTTGAGGGGCCGAGGCAATCCTTCGCCGGAGACATCTGCTGCCAGCGTTCCATCCGGCCCAAACAGCGAGACCGCCCAGCTGACAGGCGGCGCCTCGCCGAAATGTTCGGATAGAAAGTGTCCGGCTTGACCACGAAAGGACTTGTATACGGACACGAATCCGTACGGCACTGGTTCTAGTGGCGGCATGGTTGCGCCAGGCAGCAACTGACCCTCGGCATCCATGACACGCAACGCGCCCCCTTTGGAACTGAACACGCCATCTGGAGTGGCGACGAGGTTTCCGCAACCGCTGAATCCGCCTTCGCTCCAAACGGTGGTGGCTGCTGGCAACAGGTAGCGTTCGCAGACGACCGGTCCTGAGAATGGATCCTGGCTCCGCCACTGCTGGCCGACGACCACTCGGCCCTTGAAATAGGCGACACTCGTAAAGCCAAATGGCGAGAGCGTGGTCTCGCGAATCGGGGTAATGTTGGATCGGATGCCTTGATCGCCCAGTGTTGCGGTCCAGACCCCCCAGCGGTTGGGTTGCAGCGGATCCTTGACTATTTGCGCCGAAAGCAGCTCACCGCTTGGCAACACCAGCGCGGTGAGGTCTAGGGTTGAAGACGTTGGGTGCGTATTGCTGGCATATTCGTCCTCCGCCCAGGCATCCGCCGCGCCCACACTCACACTGATTATCAGTGCCCCTGCGCACAGGCGCAGCACTTGTTTGGATCGCATGGATGGTTCTCCATCTCGTTATCGTGGTTACGACATCGTCACTCGCAGAGCAGATTGCGCTCAAGATCACTAAGATTTCGTTAGGACGCAAGTGTTCTGCGCGCGGATGACTGGCGTACCGAGCGGCCCGCTAGCCACCGGAAAACTGGCGACCGAGAATGAATCTTCACGCCAAACCCCGATTCTTGAACAAAATTTTGCCAAGCAATCGCGCATCATACGCCAGGATTCAAACATTCGTTTGCCCATTCCAGGGAAATCCGTACACTCTGTTGTCTTGCCTGTGGAGCTGCCTATGTTCCGTCTGATTCGAAGCGTTGCCGTGCTGTCCTTGCTTGCTGCCTTGGCTGCCTGCGGCAGCAAGGAAGTCAAGCGTATCAACCCACCTGATGTCTCAGTACAGAGCCTCGCTGTGGCTGCGGATTCAGCAACATTGTCGCTGCGCGTGCATAACCACAGCGATGTCACGATGACCTTCGGCAATTTCGATCTGAAGCTCCGACTGGCCACCAATGCGCCATTTTCGATCAGTAGCAACGCAACGATCGAAGTCAGCCCGCATACCGCCGAAATCATCGACCTGCAGGTGAACCGCAATAGCCTGTCCACCGATGCGTTGAAGCGTCTGGAAGCTGGCGAAATGGTTGCCTATTCGCTGTTCGGCCAAGTCGAAAGCCTGGCCCCGAAGTCCCGTTTGTATGACCTCAGTTTCGAAGCACGCCTGAGCGCCGTCCCGGGCAAGCCGGGCGAGTATCGCTGAGTCCAGTCCCGCCGATTTCCCCACTCCTTTTTCAAGAATTCCAGTTCGGAGCCCACAATGAGTCGCTATACCGCCCCGCTAACCGACATGCGTTTTGCCCTGTTCGATGTGCTCGGCGCCGAGTCCATTTTCACCGCGCTCAATGGCGGCGACGGCCACACCCGCGACCTGCTCGACGCAGTCCTGGACGAAGGCGCGCGCTTCAATGAGCAAGTGCTTGCGCCGTTGAACAAGACGGGCGATCAGGAAGGGTGCAAGTTTGAAGCCGGCAAGGTGACGACTCCAAAGGGCTTCAAAGAGGCCTACCAGCAATTCGTCGATGGCGGCTGGGCTGGCCTCACCGCTCCGGCTGACATGGGCGGTCAGGAGTTGCCCGAAGCCATCGGTGCGGTCATCAAGGAGATGATCGACTCGGCCAATCTGAGCTGGGGCACGTATCCCCTGCTCTCGCACGGCGCTACCGAATCGCTGAAGGCCATCGGCACCGATTGGCAGAAAGAAACATTCCTGAAGCCGATTGTCGAGGGTCGCTGGACCGGCACCATGTGTCTGACCGAACCGCATTGCGGCTCCGACCTTGGGCTCCTGAAGACCAAGGCAGAGCCCGCTGGCGATGGCACGTACCGGATCTCGGGCACGAAGATCTTCATCACGGCTGGCGAACACGATCTGACGGACAACATCGTGCATCTCGTACTCGCACGCCTGCCCGATGCACCGGCTGGTACGCGCGGCATTTCGCTGTTCATCGTGCCGAAGTTCAAGGTCAATCAAGCTGGCCAGACAGGCGAGCGGAACGCGGCGTATTGTGGGTCGATCGAGCACAAGATGGGCATCAAAGCCTCAGCGACCTGCGTCATGAATTTCGATGCCGCCGAGGGCTATTTGATCGGCGAGCCGAACAAGGGCTTGGCCGGCATGTTTATCATGATGAACACCGCCCGTTTGGCCGTGGGCCTGCAAGGTCTTGGCCTGATGGAGCGCGCGTATCAGAACGCGTTGGCATACGCGAAAGATCGTCTGCAAATGCGCGCGCTGACGGGCCCGAAGCGCCCGGACAAACCCGCCGATCCGCTGATCGTGCACCCGGACATTCGGCGCATGCTGCTCACACAGAAGGCATTCATTGAGGCCGGTCGCGTTCTGACGTATCGCGCCTGTCTCCAGGTCGATATCGCGCACCGCAGTCAGAACGAGCAAGAACGCAAGAACGCCGATGATCTGCTTGGTTTCCTGACCCCAATCGTGAAGGCGATGATGACCGAACTCGCGGTTGAGTGCTGCTATCACGCCCAGCAAGTGTTCGGTGGTCATGGCTACATCCAGGAATGGGGCATGGAGCAACTCGCCCGTGACGCGCGGATCACCACCATCTACGAAGGCACGACTGGTATTCAGGCGTTGGATTTGATCGGTCGCAAGATCATGCAGTTGCAAGGCGCCGGTCTACGGCTGTTTGCGGCCGAGATCGGCGAATTCTGTGCCAGTGCGACCGGCGATGCCGCTGCGTTTGCCGCGACGCTTGGCGCGCTCACCCAGGAATGGGTCGGATTGACGCAGTCCATCGGCGCCAAGGCCGCCAAGAATCCAGACGAACTCGGCGCCGCCGCGACGGATTATTTGTTCTATTCCGGCTACATCAGCATGGCCTATGCGCTCGCCCAGTCGGTCGCCAAGAGCCAGGTTCGGGGTGGCGATTTCCACACGAGCAAGCTCGCGACGACGCGCTTCTACTTCGATCGCATCCTGCCGCGGGTCGCCCAACACAAGGCGGCGGTGCAAAGTGGCGCCGATAATCTGATGCAGTTGGACGAGGCCTTGTTCGGTTAAGCCATGCTCAATATTCGCCCTGCCACCCGCGCCGACGCCGGCTTGATCCGCAGCATGATCGAGGCTTTGGCCGATTACGAAAAACTACGCGACCACTGCTTCGCGACCGACGATGCCGTGGTCGAAGCGCTATTCGGCAGCCACCCCGCGGCCGAATGCGTGATTGCCGAGTGGTCGGGCGAAACGGCGGGCTTTGCATTGTTCTTCCATAACTTCTCGACGTTTGTCTGCAAGCGCGGTCTGTACCTCGAAGACTTGTTCGTCAAACCGGAATTCCGCAAACATGGCATTGGCCGGGCGGTCCTGAAGTATCTCGCCCGCCTCGCCGTGACCCGGGGCTGCGCGCGTTTTGAATGGTCGGTATTGGATTGGAATGAACCCGCAATCCAGTTCTACAAAGCGCTCGGCGCCAGGCCGATGAGTGAATGGACCGTATTTCGCGTCGACGGATCGGCACTGACTGATCTGGCTTCGGACTGATGGCACCTACCTAAAGCTGACCCCGGTGACCGCGTATCCTCGTGGATACGCGATCCCGGCCGACGTCCCTTACTCGGAACGCAACGCCTCAGCAGGCATCACGAGTGCAGCACGGCGCGCCGGAATCCAGCTGGCCAGAACCACGGCCGCCGACAGCACGGCGCCTGCACCGAGGAACGCGAAGGCGTCGCCAATCTGCAGACCGAACACCAGTCCGGACGCGAGTTGACTCAACAGCATCGCGAGCACCATGCCCAATCCCAAACCAACACCGCCGAGCCGCAAGCCACGCGCGAGCACGTCGCGAGCAATCCGGGACGGTGTGGCACCCATCGACAAACGAACGCCGATTTCGCGGGTACGACTCGCGACGAACCATGCGATCAGCCCGTAGGTGCCGACGGTTGCAAGCAGCAATCCAATCGCACCGAGCCCGCCAGCGACGGCGCTGACCACGCGTTGCGGCGTGAGGCTCAGCGCAACCTTGTCGCGAAATGCATGGACCGCTGGCCGGGGCAAGTTCGCGTCGGTTTCGATAAACGCATCGTGCACCAATTGCTGGACTTCAGGCAGCGGCAAAGCGCTCTGCACAAACAGGTTGAATTGTGTCTGCTCATGCTGCGTGGCCGGCAGATACAGGAATGGCGTGTCCTGATCGCTAAACGAGCTGTTTCGGCTCATCGCAGCGACGCCAATGATGCGCAGTTTGCCGGCCGCGACACCGTCAAATGGCACGTACTGACCGATCGCTAAGCTATCTGGAAACAGCGCTTTGGCTAGCACGACGTTGACGATCGCGACGGGCTCGCTATCCGCACGATGGCGGGCGTCAAACTGTTCGCCCTGCACAGCGATTCCAAGGGTGCTCAGATAGTCCGCGGAAATGACATTCGTCGCAGCGTAGCGAACCGCTTCGGGCAGTTGCTCGTCACCCAGGGCGCCGATCACCATGTTCGATCCTTCCAAGGGCATGACCCGGCCATAGCCAACTTGCTGGATGCCCGGCTTCGCGCGCAGCGTGTCGGCCAAGCTCGCCGCCACCTGTTGTTGCCGGGCGACGTCGTAGCCACTCGGTTCCAGGTCGAGATCGGCCGTGTAGATCTGATCAACACGAAACCCCAACTCGACTGAATGCGCCCGCTCGAGCGCACGCAGGAACAATGCCGACGCGACCAGCAACACGACGGTCATCGCGACCTGCGCCATGACCAACCACTCACGCAGCCGACTGCGGCTGCCCGTGAAAGCCCGTGACTGCTCACCGAGCCGCGTCCGCACGACGCGTAGCGCTGGCCACAAACCGAACACGACCGTCGCCGCCAATGCCACTGCCGCGGTCATCAAGAGCGGGGTCTGACTCAGGCTGACTGAGAATTGAATCGGCACAGGCGTTGGCAAGACATCGAGCCTTACCAACCCCAACAGAAAATGTGCGAGCAAGACGCCAGCCAGCGTGGCCAGCAGCGCGAGCAAGCTGGATTCGATCGCCAGCATACGGACCAATCTGGCCCGCCCCGCACCCAAGGCGCTCCGCACCGTGAGCTCGCCTAGGCGCGCTTCATTGCGCGCCAACATCATGCCGGCCACGTTGACGCACGCGATCAGCAACACGAGACCAACTAGGCCTTGCAGCACGCCACTGAACGTACCCACGGCACCGGCGATTTCGGCGGGCAAGCCACGCAGCGGCGCCGCGCGGACGTCGGCATGCTCGTTGTATGCCTCGGGATGCAGATCGCGGAACGCCGCAAAACGCGCACCGAGCGCCTCATTGGCCTGCTCCAGCGTGGCCCCGGGCTGCAGACGGCCACCCAGCAACAGCCAGCTTGATCGCACTTCATCCAGCGCGTTGCCCATCATCGGCCGAATGGCTTCCTGCATCGACAACGGCACGAACACATCGGGAGCAAACAGCGAGATCTGGCTCTTGAACGCCGGGTCGAGCACGCCCACGACCTGAAAACGCTGTCCGTTCAACGTGACGGATTGACCGATGATGTCGTCCCGTCCGCCAAACTCGCGCAGCCACGCACCGTGGCTGATCACCACGTGGGGGCTCTTGCCGCGAGCCGAATCCTCGCTGACCGACAAGACCCGTCCCCGCTCGGCACGAGCGCCCAACACGTCGAAATAGTTCTCGCTGACCACAAAGCCAAAGGCGCGTTTAGGCTCTTGGCTGCTGACGAGATTGACCGGCGTCATGCTCCAGGCATACACCCCAGTCCAGAGCTTCGAAGGTTCGTTCAATGCCTGATAGAGCGGATACGACACCGAATCGAGGCCGCCACCTCGATCTCGTTGCACGCGGCCGATTTCAAGTTGGCGCTCGGGCTCGACAATGCCAGCCATCGGTGCATACAGAATGGCGTGCGCCAAAGCGAACAATGCCGTAATCGCACCGATGGCGATCGCCAACGTACCGATGGCAAAGAGGCTTGACCACGGACGGCGAATGAGTTGTTTGAGACCAGAACGGACATCTTGCGAAATAAGCATCGTGAGCAACTCCCTTTACTCAAAACCAGACAATGTCGATATCCATTGCAAGCAGCGTGCCGACCTTACGGGCGAGCTATCGCTATGAATCTAGGCCGCTTTTCTTTCGCCGCATCACTACCTCGCTGGAATGTTGTCCGGTCCCGAACAATCGCTGTCCGATACCGGACACACGTTGGGTTGAACCGCGATCAACGGTTCAAAGTCATGCGGCTGACACCCCAAACAAGCTGCCCACGCCAGCCGTCAGAGCCATGGCGAGGGCGCCCCAGAAGGTCACGCGCAATGTCGCAATCCAGATTGGTGAACCGCCCGTTCGTGCAGCGAGCATGCCCAGTCCAGCCAGAAACACGAGCGAGCTCAATGCCAAGCCCCACATGAGCATGGCCTTCGGCAAGACCAGCACCATCAACAGCGGCAACGACGCACCAACCGCAAACGTGGCGGCCGATGCCAACGCCGCCTGCACGGGCTTGGCCGCAAGCTCGTCGGAAATGCCCAACTCATCCCGCGCGTGCGCACCCAAAGCATCATGCGCCATCAGCTGTGTGGCCACTTCCTTTGCGAGCGTCTCATCCAAACCGCGTCGCACATAAATGCCCGTCAGCTCCGCATGCTCCTGAACTGGGAAGTCCGCGAGCTCGGCGCGTTCGCGTGCGAGATCAGCCTGCTCGGTGTCGGACTGGGAACTCACCGACACATACTCACCCGCTGCCATCGACATCGCGCCAGCAACCAATCCAGCAACGCCTGCGGCGAGAATGCCCGCAGTCGGCGTACCGGCGGCGGCGACGCCAAGGCAAAGGCTTGCCGTCGACACAATCCCATCGTTGGCACCCAGCACCGCAGCGCGTAACCAACCACTACGATGGGTTCGATGACGTTCGCTATGACGCATATCCGGCTCCTGAAGTCAGAGCCGCATCTTAGGCTATCTCAGCTGGTTTTTAGATTGTTGAGTCGAGATTGCGGAACACGCCGCAGCACGGAATGCTGATGCGATTGCAAGCAATTCGCGCTACCAAATTGGAGTGCTTTAGTTGTCGCTAGCGTCGGGGGTTTTGCGGGTGGCGCGCTTACGCTTGGTCGTCGTCGTTGACTTGGTCGCACTACGCTTAATTGGTGCGCGCGGCTTACGTGCTGCAGGCGTTGTCATGCTTGCCTTCGTCGCAGCCCGCTTCTTTGGCGCCGCGCGCTTACCAGCCTTCGGTCGCTTTGGTGTGTCCTCGTCTTCGCCCAACAGCGTGCTGGCCGGACTCAACTCAAAGCTCGGCACCAACGCTGACAAGCGATTCGTCCACGCCTTCGCGGTATCGGACACCTGCTCGAACGCTGTTCGCGCTGACTTCGACGCCCAGTCGGTGAGGTCTTTGGGATCAATGGCGCTCAGCCCCATGAACAAGCCGGGCCATTGGCTGACTTTGGTCTCGCGCATCAAGCAAAGCGCTTGCGCGCGTTGGCCAATTGCATACGTGGCAGCAATGTGGCTCGCGGTCGAGGTGCCGACTTCGGCGATGGGCCACGCTCGCTTCAGGAGCTTCGTGCCCAGCTTGTCGGCAATCGTATCAACCAGCGTTCGCGCACTTCGGCGCGCAATCTCATCGGCACCAAGATTGCTCGCGGCAATCGTCAGCACCGCGACCCGCAACAAAGCGTCGGGCATATCGATGTCATACAGCACGAACGTCTCGACCACCAACTCGGCCTGCAACGTGCTCACCAATGCCGGATCGGCGAACGGACCAAGCGCCGACTGCGCAATGCGACCAATGCCTGGCAACTTGCTCGTCAGAATGGACAACGCCGCAACGCCACCAACCTGCAGGCACTTATAGCGCGTCAGCTGCGCATGCAGTTCATCGCGCGATGCTTCCGGAAAACGCTTTTGCAGACGTTCGACCCGAACCCGGGCCAATTCCCGATCGGTGCCTTGAACAGCTGCCCAGAGCGTCGGTTTGGAACGTGCGGCCATGCGGGTCCTCCTTAGTGGCGAGTGCTTGAGTGTATGCGATTCCAGTCGGCGCCATCATGCGGGCGGCCGGGAGTGTGATTCAGGGCCCGGATTCGCCGCCATCGTCAGTATCGCCAGGATCGGTATCGCTGGAGTCGGCATCATCTAGATCGTCGTCGGCGTCCGGCAGATCGATTTCCAGTAGATCCGGCATCAGGCCAGCATCCACGAGTTGTGACTCCCGCGCCTCGTAACGCACCGCGAGGATCACAAAGCTCATCTCACCGCCCGGCAGCTGGGCTTGGAACTCATCGTCCACCCGCTTTTTCAGCATGGCCCGGGCCATCGGCGAATCCACGCTGATCCAACCCTTGCTGGCATGCGTTTCATCCGGGCCGACCACGCGGTAGATCAATCGCTTGCCCGCCTCGTCCTCGAGTTCAACCGTGGCGCCAAAAAACACGACCGTCTGGTCGGTCGGCGCCGGCGGTGCGATTCGCAAAGCAGGAATGCGCTTGCTCAGATAGCGCACGCGCCGATCAATCTCGCCAAGCTGCTTTTTGCGATATGTGTATTCCGCGTTCTCGGATCGATCGCCTTCCGCTGCGGCGGCAGCGAGCGCTCTGACCACCTCTGGCCGGACCGTGCGCCACAAATGATCGAGCTCCTGCTTCAAGCGCAGATGGCCATCGGCCGTAATGATGGCCGTACTGCGCGCCTGTGGCGGTCGCCAACGCCCCATTGCCCGACTCAGCGCTTGCTGCTGCTGCGACGGCTGCTGCCGGTCACCCCGCCCAACACGCCACGGATCACCCGATTCGTCATGTTGGTGCCGGCCGAGCGCATCGCCGATTTGGCCATCGCTTCCAAGGCGCCTTGGCGCCGCGACGTGCCGAACAAAAAGTCACGCAGGCGATCGCCCCAGGTTGGCCCTTGATTCGCGGGTGCTGGCTGCGATGCAGACCCGCCGGAAGCAGTTTGCGGTGCATCGTCCTGTTGCGCTGCCGCCTGCTGCAGCATTTCGAATGCCGAATCACGATTGATCGCCGTGTCGTACTTGCCGCCAACCGGCGAACGCCCACGCACGACTTGCCGCTCCTCCGGTGTGATCGCGCCAATGCGGGCCGTCGGCGGTGCCATATAGGTTTGTTCCACCGGCAATGGAATGCCACCTTCCTGCAACGTCGTCACCAAAGCCTCGCCAACACCCAGGTTGGTTATGGCTTCAACGACGTTGACCAATGGATTGGCCGGAAACGTCTCAGCAGCCGTCTTGACGGCTTTCTGATCACGTGGGGTAAACGCTCGCAAGGCATGTTGCACCCGATTGCCAAGCTGACCAAGGACCACGGGCGGCACATCGTCTGGCAATTGCGAAATGAAGTAGACGCCGACGCCTTTCGATCGGATCAGACGCACGACCTGTTCGATCCGCTGCAGCAGCGACGCTGGGGCATCGTTGAACAGGAGATGCGCTTCATCGAAGAAGAACACGAGCTTTGGTTTGTCGAGATCACCGACTTCCGGCAGATTCTCGAACAGTTCGGACAACATCCATAGCAGGAAACTCGAGTACACCCGCGGCTTCAGAATGAGTTGCTCAGCCGCCAACACATTGATAATGCCGCGACCGGACATGTCCTGTCGCATGAAATCGTTCAGATCCAGCGCCGGCTCACCAAAGAACGCCGCACCACCGTCGTTCTCCAGTTGCAGCAGCGCACGTTGAATGGCTGCGACCGACTGCGGCGCCACCAAACCGTACTTGGCGGATACTTCTTTCGCGTTCTCCGAGATGAAGGTCAGCATCGCGCGCAGATCCTGCATGTCGAGCAGCAACAGACCCTCGTCGTCGGCCACACGGAAGGTTACGTTGAGCACGCCCTCCTGCGTGTCGTTCAACTCCAGCAGGCGCGACAACAACGTCGGTCCCATTTCGGAAATCGTCGTTCGGATCGGGTGCCCGTTCTTGCCATAGATGTCCCAGAACACCACCGGATTCGCCGCAGGGGTCCATTGTGTCAATCCGAGTCGATCCAAGCGCGCCTTGAGCTTGTCACCGAGCACGGCGGCTTGCGACAGCCCGGCAAGATCGCCCTTCACGTCGGCCAGAAACACCGGCACGCCAAGTCGGGAGAATCCCTCGGCCAACACCATCAGCGACACCGACTTGCCGGTGCCGGTTGCGCCCGCAATCAGGCCATGGCGGTTGCCATACTTGCCGCGCAGAAAGACGTCTTGATTGCCTTTGCCCAGGTAGATATCGCTCATGGTGGGTTCCTTATCGGTAGACGAACCATTTCAGCACAAAGAAATTCAGAAAAGCGAGCAGGATTTCGATTGCCGGCTTTGCGAGATACACCATCGGACCCGGCCACAGCCAGACAACGGCCTGAACCAGCACGGTGCTCAGCACCGTCATCAGGATCCAGGCCAACACAAACCGCCCGAAGCGGGCACCACCCAGTTTCTGGCCGCCCGGTTCGGCAAAAGTGAAGCGACCGTTCAAGTAAAACCCAAGCAAGGCAGCGGTAGCGCGTCCGAGCAGATTCGCTGGCGACGCCGGCATCCCAAGCCAGTGCAGCAGACTGAACAACGCCCAGTCGAGCACAAACTGCGTGCCACCAATCAGAAGATAGGTCAGCACCTCCCGAAATGGCACGCGTTGCCAGCGCTTCTGCAGTGCATCCATGGCGCTCAACGGTCAGCCCCTGGTTCCAAAGCCCGTGCGAGTGCGAGCACTCGAACGCGCCTGGCACCCGCTTGACTGAGCGCGCGAGTGCAGGCGCGCACAGTGGCCGCCGTGGTGACCACGTCATCCACCAGCACAATGTCCTGTTCGCGGACGATCACGGGATCCGCGACAAACGCATGGCGCACGTTGCGCATCCGTGCCAAACGCGACTGCCCGACCTGAGCGGCGGTCTCGCGGACACGGGTCAGCCCGTGCCGAAGACGCCCGCCCGCCTCACGCTGCCAGGCTTCGGCAAGCAATTGGGCCTGGTTGTAGCCACGATGCGCAAGCCGTTTTCGCGCCAGCGGCACCGGCACGATGACGCACGCGCTGGTGTCCGCCCATTCCGGGTCTACCGACACTTCGGCCAACAAGGGTGCAACGGCGCGCAACACGGCCAACTGCGCGTGAAACTTCAAGCGACTGACCAACTGGCTGTTCGGCCAGACATAACGCAAGGGGGCGACCAACTGGTCGAACTCTGGCGGCTTTTTCAGGCACCGGCCGCACACCTGACTGCTCGGCGTTGGTAACGCGCAGATCGGGCAAGCCGGACCCAGCCGCGGCAAATCGGCCGTGCAGCCATCACACAGCGCCCGGTCCCCCGGCACGGCAGCCTCACACAATAGGCAGGCGGCTGGCAGCAAGCGGGAGAGCCGTTTTGGCAGCACGCGGAGGGCGTTTAGGGTGGTCCTGGCAAGGGCAGTCGCAGACATGCCGGGGAGCCTCGCAGATTCATGCGTCCGCTTCAAACAGCCGTTGTGCGCCAATCTCCGATTTGACAGGCGCGCGTGAGGCTTCCAGACTTCCCACTTTTCCCGCCGGACCTGATCAACCATGCCCGCTCCGCTTCGCAATGACTGGACCCGCGACGAGGTTCTCGCCTTGTTCGCCCTGCCCTTCAACGATCTGATTTTTCGGGCGCAGACGGTCCATCGCGAACATTTTGACGCCAACGAAGTGCAGGTCTCGACGCTGCTGTCGATCAAGACCGGCGCGTGTCCTGAGGATTGTGCCTACTGTCCGCAAAGTGCGCGCTATGACACCGGCCTGAAGGCCGAGCGTTTGATGCCGCTTGCCGCCGTGATTGCCAAGGCCAAAGAAGCCAAGGCCAGTGGGGCCAGCCGATTCTGCATGGGCGCCGCCTGGCGCTCGCCGCGCGACAAAGACATCGCACCCGTGGCTGACATGGTGCGGGAAGTGAAGGCATTGGGCCTCGAAACCTGCGCGACGCTCGGGATGCTGAGTCGCGACCAAGCCGCGGCGCTGAAGCACGCCGGCCTCGACTATTACAATCACAACCTCGATACGTCGCCCGAGTTCTACGGCGAAATCATTTCGACCCGTTGCTACCAGGATCGCCTCGATACACTCACGCACGTCCGCGATGTCGGCATGAAGACTTGCTGCGGCGGCATTGTCGGGATGGGCGAGTCACAGACCGATCGCGCTGGCCTGCTAATGGCGCTGGCCAATCTGCCCGCGCATCCGGACAGCGTCCCGATCAATCGCCTCGTGCGCGTGGCCGGCACACCACTCGCCGAACAAGCCGAACTCGACGCCTTCGAATTCGTGCGGACGATCGCCGTCGCCCGGATCATGATGCCGAAGTCAATGGTGCGCCTCTCGGCGGGTCGCGAAACGATGAGCGAAGAACTGCAGTCGTTATGCTTCCTGGCTGGCGCCAATTCGATTTTCTACGGCGAGAAACTGCTGACAACCGCCAATCCCGAAGCCGACGCGGACCGCGCACTGTTTGCCAAACTCGGCATTCGCCCGCTGCAGGTCATCGATAGCGGCAATACCGTCCACGCCGGCATTACCGAAACCGTCGAAAGCGCCGCCGCTTGAGTTTGGCGGCCTGGCCGCCACGTCGCCTCTGAACCGAGCCTGATCCAACCGGCAGTGGTGCCCCCGCGCCCGCGTTTTGGCATTGCCCGGCCAAAAACCGGACCGCTACAATACTTGGCTAATGTCTCGGGCGCTGTCCGCCCACTCAATTTAGAGGGTTCTTATGTCGCATCAATCGATCCTGGCCGCGCTCGGTCTTAGCGCCGACAACTCCGGCACCTATCTCGGCAACGGCGAATGGTCCAAGACCCAGGACGCTGGCGTACTGGAGCCGATCAACCCAAGCACGGGCGACGTGATTGCCCGTGTGCATGCCAGTTCGATTGCCGACTACGACACGATCATTGAGCGCGCCCAGGCGGCCTTCAAGATCTGGCGCACCACGCCGGCCCCGAAGCGCGGCGAAGCAATCCGCCTGTGCGGCGATGCGCTGCGTCAGCACAAAGATGCACTCGGCTCGCTGGTTGCGCTCGAAATGGGCAAGATCAAGGCCGAAGGCGATGGCGAAGTGCAGGAAATGATCGACATCGCCGACTTCGCCGTGGGCCAAAGCCGCATGCTGTATGGCTACACCATGCACTCCGAGCGCCCCGGTCATCGCATGTATGAGCAATGGCATCCGCTCGGTCTGGTCGGCATCATCTCCGCCTTCAACTTCCCGGTTGCCGTGTGGGCCTGGAACTCGTTCATCGCTGCCATCTGCGGCGATATTTCGATCTGGAAGCCGAGCCCGAAGACCCCGCTGACGGCCATCGCGTCGATGAAGATCTGCAACGAAGCGCTGCGCAAGGCGGGCTTCCCGGATCTGTTCTTCCTGTTCAATGATGCCGGCACGCAGATCGCGCAAAAGTTTGTCGACGACGCGCGTATTCCGCTGATCAGCTTCACTGGTTCGACCCAGGTGGGCCGCATTGTCGGCGAGCGCGTCGCGCAACGCATGGGCCGCAGCCTGCTTGAGCTCGGCGGCAACAACGCCATCATCGTTGACGACAGCGCCGATCTGAAACTGGCCATTCCGGCCATCGTATTTGGCGCGGTGGGTACCGCCGGCCAGCGCTGCACCACGACGCGCCGCGTGTTCGTTCAAGACACGATTTATGCCGACGTGCTGGCCAAGCTGAAGAGCGCCTACACGCAAGTTGAAAAGCGTCTCGGTGATCCAACCGATCCTGCCACCCTGCTCGGCCCGCTGAACAGCGAGGCCTCGGTGTCGGCGTTCCTCAAGGCGGTGGCGCGCTGCAAAGAACTCGGTGGCACCATCGAATGCGGCGGCACGCGCGTCGATCGCCCGGGCAACTTTGTGTTGCCGACGATCGTCACGGGCCTGAAGAACAGCGATGACATCGTCCAGCACGAGACATTTGCGCCCATTCTGTACGTGATGCCGTTCAAGACATTGCCCGAAGCGATCGCACTGCAGAACGGCGTGCCGCAGGGGCTGTCGTCGTCGATCTTCACCCAGAACGTCAAGGCAGCCGAAGCGTTCCTGACTGCAGCCGGATCGGACTGCGGCATCGCCAACGTCAACATCGGTACGAGCGGTGCCGAAATCGGCGGCGCTTTTGGTGGCGAAAAGGAAACCGGCGGTGGCCGTGAGTCGGGCTCGACCGCATGGCAGGCCTATATGCGTCGCCAGACCAACACCATCAACTATTCGGACGCGCTGCCGCTGGCCCAGGGCATCAAGTTCGACTTCTGAGTCGAGGAACGATCATGAACCAGCCCTCGCTTCCCAACAGCAACATGGCGGTGATCAGCCTCGTCACCGGCATTCTGGGCTGGTTGGTCCTCCCGTTCATCTGCGCGTTGATCGCCATTGTCTGCGGGCATCTGGCCCGTCGCGAAATCCGCGCCGCCAACGGTCAACTGGGCGGTGACGGGATGGCGACCATCGGATTGATTCTTGGATACGCCCAGATCATTTTGTCGATCATCGGCGTGATTTTCGTGATCATCGCGATCGCGTTTTTCGGTTTTGCGTTGACCACTGCCGCGCACTGACATGTACGGTCTCGCCCGTCCGTTTTTGTTTGCGCTGGATGCCGAGACCGCCCATCACGTCGGGCTGAAAGCCATGGCCGCGGCTTATCGCAGCGGCCTCAATCCGCTATTGGCGTCACGCCCCAAGCCGCTGCCGGTGGACGTGTTCGGATTGCGCTTCAACAATCCGGTCGGGCTCGCCGCCGGGCTCGACAAGAATGGCGAATATGTCGACGCGATGGCGGCATTGGGCTTTGGCTTTATCGAAGTCGGCACCACAACTCCCAAGGCCCAACCCGGGAATCCGAAGCCGCGCATGTTCCGGCTGCCTGAGCATGAGGCGGTCATCAATCGCCTGGGCTTCAACAACGAAGGCGTTGACGCGCTGCTGAAGAATCTCGAGTGCGTGCGCTTCAAGGGTCCGCTCGGCATCAATATCGGCAAGAACAAAGACACCCCCAATGAGCGCGCGGTCGACGACTATTTGATCGGGCTCCATAAGGTTTATGCGCGCGCCGACTACGTCACGGTCAATATCTCATCGCCCAACACGCAGGGCCTTCGGGATTTGCAAAGCGAAGATGCGCTGCGTCGTCTGGTAGCCAGTCTGCTCGAGGCACGTGAGGCGAATGTCAGCAAGCACGGCAAGCGCGTGCCCGTGCTCGTCAAGATCGCGCCCGATCTGACCGAAGCCGATCTCGACGGCATGGCCGACGTGTTTTTGTCCGAGCAGATCGACGGCCTGATCGTGACCAACACCACCATCGCTCGCGACGCCGTGCGCGGCCATCGCCACGCAGACGAAGCAGGCGGGCTGTCGGGCCGGCCGGTGTTCGCGCCAAGCACCAATACGCTCAAAGCGATGCATGCGCGGATCCGGGGCCGCATTCCGATGATCGGCGTAGGCGGGATTCTCAGTGGGCAGGACGCTTGCGCCAAGCTCGATGCCGGCGCGAGTCTCGTGCAGTGCTACACCGGTTTGGTGTATCGCGGCCCGGCGCTGATTGCCGAATGCGTCGAAGCGCTGAAGCACCGCAACTCGCAACCCGCCTGACATGGCCGAAACAGGCTATCACGTCACACTGAACGCATCGCTTCTGGGCCGCAACACGCTGCGCGTGGCGGCGCAAGCCGAGCGATTGATTGAAGTCTTCGACCCCACCTGCCTGCCGCAACTGTTAGCGCAATCGGGACAGGCACACGGGCCGATCCGCGTACTCGGCGGGGGCAGCAATCTGCTTTTGAGTGCCGACGTTCCCGGTACCGTGCTCAAACTCTGCAACGAAGACGTGCACTGGCCCGACCCCAATCAGGAGCACGCCATTGTTCGTGCCGGCGCGGGCCTGAACTGGCACGCGTTGGTGATGGCCAGCCTGGAACGGGGCTGGCAAGGACTGGAGAACCTGGCGCTGATTCCGGGCACCGTTGGCGCGGCGCCGATTCAGAACATCGGCGCGTACGGATTGGAAGTCGGCGAGCGCATTGTTGCGGTCGAGGTCTATGACCGCGACACCCATCAATTCCGCACATTGCCAACTGCTGCGTGTGCCTTCGCCTATCGTGACAGCCTGTTCAAACGCGAACCCGATCGGTTCGTGGTGGTGGCCGTACAGTTCGCACTACATCGTCACGCGGCACTGCGCACGCACTATCAAGGCATTGCCGACGAATTGCGAACAACGGGGGTCATCACGCCAACGGCCCGGGACGTTGCCGAAGCCGTCATCCGATTGCGCCAACGAAAGTTGCCCGACCCGGCGCTCCTGCCCAACGCCGGGAGCTATTTCAAGAATCCCATGGTGGACGCCGACACGTTGGCGGACCTCAAGTCACGCGAACCGGACTTGGTCTATTGGCCGAGCGCGAACGGCGGCGCCAAGTTGAGCGCTGGCTGGTTGATTGAACGCGCCAGTCTGAAGGGCGCACGCGACGGCGATGCCGGCATCGCGCCTGGGCATGCATTGGTGCTCGTCAACTTCGGTCAGGCAAGCGGCGCCGACCTGCGTCGGTTTGCGGCCCGGGTCCAGGCCACCGTTAAAGACCGCTTTGGCGTGCACCTCGAACCGGAACCCGTCTGCTGGCCGTGACCACCCCGCGCAATCCGCGTGGGGGCGCTTAGATCGCCTGGAGTAGCCAAGCGGCGTCTGGCTGAATGCGTGGTGCGGGCGAAAAAAAACCCTCCACAGAAGGCCTGGGAGGGTCGAATCGGAGTGACGATTACCTAAACAATGCGCCCTGCTGAGGTGGGGATCGCCATTCAGCGATCAAAGAACCCACCAGCGGGATGAACTGTACCAATGCATGTGCGGAAAAGCAACACCCTGTTGCCCACCTGCGACATTTTGTTGTTTTGGCGCAACGGCTTTTTTACAACAAACTCTTAACATGCCGAAAGTTCGTTTTTTATCATAACGTTACGTCGCAAGTAGCCCTCTCCCACTCACGTAGGAGAGGGGGCGCTCCCTCTCCCACGCGAGTGGGAGAGGGCTGGGGAGAGGGCTACTTGCGGTCAAACTCGTCACCAATCGCAATTAATTGGTTATCAATACCAATGGGTTACGGCGTGTTTGAAGAGAGCGCGAGTCGACGCCGTCCTTTGCGAGCGTACGGAAACTTGGAGCGCGGCTTACTTGCGATTAGCTTGGCCATCACACGCATACCGGGGAGTTGGCAAATGCTCTGCGTGATCGTGAGTTTGTTCACAATCAATCAGGTGCTCAGGCGAGGTTTGCGCCATTGATTCGGCGCACCTCTTCGCCCGCAGCCACGCTTGGGCTCTTGGCCGAATGCATTTCCGAACGCGTGAACAAAAGCGCCTGCGCGCCGGTCTGAGCGACTCCCGTCAGATCGGCGGCGTGTCTCAGATCAACAGGTTGTCGATCAGGCGAGCCTTACCAAGGCGGGCCGCAGCCAGCACGACGAGACCCGGTTCATTGGGCTCGGTCGGTACCGACAGATCGGCAGCGCGACGAATCGACACGTAGTCCACCCGGAACCCTGCGCCCTGAAGCCGATCCACCGCGGCGGTTTCGATCAGGCCCAGCCGACGGCCGGCGCGCACGGACTCGGTCACTGCCGTCAGAGTTCGAAAGATCTCGGCGGCCTGCTCGCGCTCGGCATTGGTCAAGTAGGCGTTGCGGGAACTCATCGCCAGGCCGTTCGCCTCACGGACGGTGTCGCCAACACGAAGGTCGATCGGAAACGACAAGTCCTCGACCATCCGTCTGATCACCAGCACCTGTTGAAAGTCTTTTCGGCCAAACCAAGCGGTTTCGGGCTGCACCATGTTGAAGAGCCGGGCAACGACTGTCGCGACACCAGCGAAATGGCCGGGACGGATATCGCCGCACAATCCGGTCGATACGTCCGGCACCTCCATGCGGACCGTCCGCTCGACTCCGATGGGGTACATGGTGGCGACGTCGGGCGCAAACACCAGATCACAACCCGCTGCCGCCAAGCCAGCTTGATCTTCTGAAAGCGTTCTGGGATAGCTCGCAAAGTCTTCGTTCGGGCCAAACTGGGTCGGATTGACGAAAATGCTGGCCACCACTGCATCGGCCGACTCACGCGCCTGCTCGACGAGCGAGAAATGGCCTCGATGCAAGTTGCCCATGGTGGGCACGAATGCCACACGCTTGCCCGCAGACCGCATATCGGCGCGCCATTGTCTGAGGCCTGAAAGCTCATGAACCGTCAGCATGTCGCCCTCGATCAATAGGAATGTTCAGAATCCGGAAACTGACGGGACCGGACGGCATCGACATAGGTCCGGATGGCGCCTTGAATCGATCCAGACCCATCCAGAAAGTTGCGCACAAATTTGGGCCGACGGCGGGTGGCAATGCCCAAGATGTCGTGCAACACCAGAATCTGGCCGTCGCAATCGACGCCGGCGCCGATTCCGATCACCGGCACGCTCAGCGCCTCGGTCACCAGCTTGCCAAGCCCGGCTGGCACACATTCGAGCACCATCAGCGCCGCGCCGGCATTCTGCACCGCCCGGGCATTCGCCAAGACCTGCTCGGCAGCTTCATCCGTTCGACCTTGCAGCTTGTAGCCACCCGTCTTCAGCACCGATTGCGGCGTCAGTCCCACGTGCCCACATACCGGGATATCGCGGGCAACGAGGTATTCGATCACGGGCAACATGACCCCGGCGCCCTCGATCTTGACCATGGCCGTGTTGCCCTCGGCAATCAGCCTCGCCGCATTGCGATAGGCTGTTTGCGGATCGGGGCAGCTGCCAAACGGCATGTCGGCAATGCGCACGGCACGCTGGCTGCCGCGCGCAACGGCCTCGGCGTGATACAGAATGTGTTCGACCGTGACCGGCAAGGTGCTGCGGTGCCCTTGCACCACCATCCCGAGCGAGTCGCCAATCAGGATGACGTCAACACCCGCAAGGTCCATCAGGGCTGCGGTGCTGGCCTCGTAGGCGGTCAGGGCGGCAATCGGCTGACGCTCGACGCGCATGCGCATCAGATCAGGCACGGTCAGCGGGGTCGCGCGGACCTCACGGGGCTCGGCGTACATGGATATCCTGAGCGCAAAAGGGGCGCCGAATCTAGCAGCTTGCCCCGGATTGCACACGTCGGGCGCTCATGATTCCAGGCATCGCGCTATTGCTGATGTGAGCGCCGCGCGACGGACCGTCACGAAACGATGCCAGCTGCATCAGTTCCAGGGTTGAATCGCGTTTCGTTCGGCAACGGGAAGCGCCGCCCAGGCTCCCGCAATCGGCGTTCCATCCGGGAAGCTGGCATCGGGCGCAAGATCGCGCCACGGGCCCAGCACAAAGGCCCGCTCCCGCGCCCGGGGATGCGGCACGACGAGCGCCTCAACCTCAAACTGGCGATGGCCAAAACCGATCAAGTCCAAGTCGATCGACCGCGGACCATTGCGCGGCCCAAGACGCTCGCGACCGAGCTCGGCTTCAATCTTGAGCAACGCCTGCATCAACGCGACTGGGGCCAGCGAAACATCTGCCAACGCCACCGCATTGGCAAATTCAGCCTGTTCGCGGATGCCCCACGGCGGTGTCCGAAACACCCTGGACAAACGCCAATTCCGACTGTCAGGCAAGCGTTGCAGCCTTTCGAACGCCGCCCGGATTTGTGCGGGCGGGTCCTGCATGTTGCTGCCGAGCGCGATCACGATCGGCTCGTGCACGATCGTCATGGCGCCGGAGAGGGAGCCGTTTTCGGTTTGCGCCGACGCCGACGGCGCTTTTTCTTTGGCGAGCCATCGGGCACCTCAGTGGCTTCCACTTCCGGCGACTCCGCTTCGGGCGCATCCGGGTCAGAACCGTCTGCCTGACCGCGTTGGTCCTGTTGCTGGAACACCTGCTGCCAGTAGTGCACTTGATCTTTGAGACCGGGCTCGAATTCGGCGCGCAGGCACAAAAAGTCGTAGGCAGCGCGGAACTTTGGATGTGACGCGAGCTTGCCGGCGCGCTTCTTTCGACTGGCTTCCAGGCGGTCCTGCAGCGCCCAGATTTCGGCCATGGGTACACTGTAGCGCTTCGGCAACGCAATGCGGCGCACTTGCTTGTCCAGGACCCGCTCGCCAGCGATCCGCGTGGCGTCTGGGGCCTGGGCAGGCGGCAGCCGTTTACGGGCCTCGACCAGCCAAGGCCAGAACATCGCGGCAAAGAGATACGCAGGCGTGACCGGGCGGCCATCCAGCACACGCTGGTCGGTCGCATTGAGCGCCGCCTCGACCATTTGGCGCGCGCCGGCATGTGCGGCAACTTGCTCGGCCAATTCCGGGAACAGCACGTTGAACATGCCGTGCTCGGTGAGTTGCTGATAGCTCCGCAACCCATGACCGCTCATGAAGAGCTTCAAGCACTCATCGAACAAGCGCGCAGGCGCGGCGTTCAAGATCAATGCGGCCTGGTCGTGCATGGCTCGCGCAGCAGTGGCCTCGACGGTAAAATTCAGTTTTGCGGCCAGCCGACACGCCCGCAACATGCGCACTGGATCTTCGCGATACCGTTCGGTCGGGTCACCAATGAGACGGAGCAAGCGGGCGTCGATATCAGCTACCGCGCCCACGTAGTCACGAACCGAGAAGTCCTCGATCGCGTAGTACAGCGCGTTCACCGTGAAGTCGCGCCGAATGGCATCCTCTTCGATACTGCCGTAAACGTTATCGCGCAAAATTCGCCCATCGACGACTTCGCGCGCTTCCGCGCCCCCATCTTCGTCTGCCGCGCTTCCGCGGAACGTGGCGACCTCAATGATCTCATCGCCAAAATGCACGTGCGCGAGTCGGAAGCGCCGACCGATCAGCCGGCAGTTTCGAAACAGTTGCTTGACTTGCTCGGGGTGGGCGTCGGTGGCAACGTCAAAGTCCTTGGGCGTGATCCCAAGCATGAGATCGCGAACGGCGCCACCCACGAGATAGGCATGAAAGCCTGCGTCGCGGAGTTTGTACAGCACGCGAAGTGCGTTCTGACTGATCTGCTTCCGGGAAATGCTGTGCTGGTCGCGCGCGATGACGCGCAGTCCGGCAGCAATCCGGGCACGCCGGTCGGCGAGATTTTCTATCGGCGCGGGTTCGACCTTGGCAGGCTTGGCCTTGCGGCCACCGAACACGCGCTTGATCCATTGATTCAACATCGTTGCGCTTCTAATCGGGTCAACTGGCAGTTGCCATGGTCCTATGCCGAAGCATAAGCGCCCTGCACTGCCTTGGCAGGAGTATGAATGACTTTGAATGGATTCAAAGTCTTTTGGACTTGGCAATCTACCAAACTGCACGCACTCGGCGCTCGGTTTGGCCTCGGTCAAGCCACTGTTGCAACAAATTGCCCGGACTCGCCGATTGCCACGCCCAGGCGTTGCATCCGGTGGTCCTGCGCGCGCAAAGCCGTGCAGCGCTACGCGAGGCCGGCCACGCCCAATGGCGTGACACGAGCGAGGCATTCCAGATTCGCATCGCCGAAGCGATCAACCGCGGCACGCTGCACCGCCCTGATTCGCAACTGTGTATTGAGAGCAATGATCAGCCAGCGGCTGACTACTGATCTCAGGTCGTCACCGCATTCAGAGCCAAGCGCTGGATGCCAATGAATCGCGACGCCCCCAGGAACCCTCGTAACGGGAGGATGACATACTTCGAATCAATCTGTTGCACAAATTGCCCGAAGAACAATTCAGCAGTCCTGCTTGCTGAACGGCGCGCCGCCCGATGCCCCGGCGCCAATTATGACTGCTTGTGCGAAAAAAGGCGCGAGCTATACTAGAGGACTGCCACGCTCCCATCGTCTAGTGGCCCAGGACGTCGCCCTCTCACGGCGAAAACAGGGGTTCGAGTCCCCTTGGGAGTACCATTTTCGCGCTCTATCGCCTGTTATCCGGCCCATGACCTTTGTTGTCACCGAGAATTGCATCAAGTGCAAATACATGGACTGCGTCGAAGTCTGTCCCGTCGACTGCTTCCACGAAGGTCCCAATTTCCTGGTGATCGACCCGGATGAGTGCATCGATTGCACGCTCTGCGAACCCGAATGCCCGGCGAAGGCCATTTTTCCGGAGGACGATGTGCCGGCTGGCCAAGAAGGCTTCACCGCCCTCAACGCCGAACTGTCGCGCGCATGGCCGGTGATCACGCAACGCAAAGAGCCCCCGGCAGACGCCAAGGACTGGGACGGCAAACCGAACAAGCTGCCATTGCTGGAGCGCTGAGCGCGCCGCGGTTTCCGAGCACGCGTCGCGGTTTGGCAGCAGTGCGCCGACTGTGCACTGGCCCCGATAAATATGGGGCTGCATGGATTCATCCTGGACTTTCAGACCCACGCTGAGCCAGTCGCGTCGGCGGTGAGCTCACGTCGACCCATTCATAGCCCGCATCGACACCGAACTGCTTCAGCGTTCCATAGCAAAAGAGGCCGCAGCGAAGCGGCCTCTTTCGTTTGCGAGCCGAATTGCCGTGACTCAACCGCCGAAGCGGTCCCGCACCACGCCGAGCAGCTTGGCCGCAGCATCATCTTCGGTCAGAGAGCCCGACTCATTGCTGACGGTCACGACACTGCCGGTACCGTTGGCGTCCACATGCAGCGTACGTACGGTCTCGATTTCTTCAATCTTGTCTTTGCGGAACCAGCGTTTCTTTTCGGTGCGAGTAATCACCGCGACCTGCAAGGTCAGCTTGGCAGCGTTGGCGCTCTGAATCTTGCCGACCTCGGCAGCCTGCAGCGCCGATTTGATCTCATCGAACGCATCAGGCGGCGGCAGGTCGATCTTGACGCCGCCATCGACGCTACCAGCCAGCACTTCGATGCCACCGGGTGGCTGGGTGTTCAGCACTTCCCGGTTGAGATCGCCAGGCGGCACTTCCAGATCGTTGCGATGCGCTGGCGAATCGAGTTCCGGTGGTACCTCCAAAGCCCGACCAGCACCGGTCTCCAGGTAGCGCTGATGGCGCTCTTCATTTTTCAGCCAAGAGCAGCCAGAAATGGCGGTAAGGCTCAGGGCCAGGATCAGGCAGTGACGAATTCGGAGCATGTAGGACGATTCCCTTCTGGCACGCCACGATGGCGCGTCGATCAAAGCCGCGATCTTAGCAAGCCAAATGTTAAGGAAGACAGGGGCAGATCGGGCGAAACCGCCGACTCACGCCAACTCCGCCTCGACCCATGCCGCCAACACTGCAGCACGATAAGGCTCGGCCAGGCCCTGCAGCGGCAGGCGCAGCACGTTTTGGCAACGCTCTGCTGCGGCGAGCAAAAACTTGGCGGGAATGGGGTTCGATTCGATCCCCAACGCGTCGTAAAGCAAACGGAGTTGGTCATCGATGGCTTGGGCATCCGCAAACTCCTGTGCCAGCGCGTGTCGACACATCCGCGCAAACTGCTCCGGAACAACATTCGCAGCGACCGAAATGATGCCGCGGGCGCCCGCCTGCATGGCTCGCAAGCCGGTACCGTCGTCACCGCTCAGGACGTCGAATCCGTCTGCCTGCAGCGCCAACAGCGCCTGCATACGGTCAGGCTCGGCACGCGCTTCCTTGATGCCAACAATATTGTCGTGCGTACAGAGTTCGGCCACTGTTTCCGGCAACAAATCCGATCCGGTGCGCCCTGGCACGTTGTACAAAATGACCGGCAATGCGCTCGCGTCGGCCAACGCCACGTAGTGTGCCTTCAGACCCGCCTGCGTCGGCCGCACGTAATAGGGCGTGACCGCGAGGACTGCCTGATAGCCGGCCTGCTTGGCCACCGCGGCCGCCCGAATCGTTTTTTGGGTACTAGGGGACCCGACACCCGCGATCAACGGCAAGCGACCAGCATTGTGCTGCGCCGCCTGCTGCAGCAGCGCCTCATATTCGCCATCTTCAAGCAACGCCGCTTCGCCTGTGGAACCGGCAATGACCAAGCCGCTAGTGCCCGCCGACTGGTGCCAGTCGAGCAGGTTCTGAAGTGCGGGCACATCGAGCGCGCCCGATGCATCAAACGGTGTCACCAATGCACAAATACTGCCAGACCAACGCATGCCAGTTCCAATAATCAAATCGCGCGGCATGTTACTTGCGGCCCCCAGGGGTCACAAGTATTCTCAGGCACGAACGGGTATGAAACTTTGCACCATCCCGGAGAATCCACGGCCTGCCCGCGCAGCGCCTCAATTTCGCCCGGGACCGGCAGCATTTGCTGACGGTTGCGCCGTTTCATCACTGTCGGCGGGAGCGCCGCCAGCCAGCGTTTGTCAGCACGGTATCAAGGATTCCGTGTGGGCTTATTCCGACCAGGCAGAACCAGCAGGACAGTGATCACACGTGGCAAGACCGAACTCGAACGAAAACTATCTGCTGCTGAGTGCCACGGCCCCGCACCTTCGCTCGCCCTTGTTGGTTGTCACGCGTCGCATCGCCGATGCGGGCTGTCACATCGTCGAGTCGCGCCTGGCCAGCCTGGGCGAGGATGTTGTGCTGAACGTGCTGGTCGTGGGCTCTTGGGACGCCGTCGCAAAACTTGAGTCCGCCGCGAGCCGCATGGAGCGCGAGGACTCCCTCCGCATTCAGACGCAGCGCACCCAGGCCAAGCCAACCCAGAGCAATCTTCTGCCGTACTTGGTCGAAGTGGTGGCAGCCGACAAGCCCGGCATCCTGACCCAGATTGCAGAATTCTTCGCCGCGCGCGGTATTCAGATCGAAAGCCTCAGCTCCAGCCGCTACCGGGCCATGCAGACGGGTGCTGAGATGTTCCAGGCACAGCTGACCATTGGCATTCCAGGCAAGACGCATCTTGCTGGGCTGCGCGACGAATTCCTCGAGTTCTGCGATAGCATGAATCTCGACGCCATTCTCGACCCGGTGAAGTTTTAGTGCGGATCGATCCCGTACGCGCCCGATCCCAAACCGCCAGGCTTCTGGCTCGACTGCCAGCCCACCGCTTCCCTACCCTGCCGCGCCCCTTCTGTGGCCGGAGATGTGGGGCGTGCTCATTGTTCCTGACCGATTCCTCCCACGCCGGAGTCTTTGCCCATGATGACTGACCGCAAGCGGATCTACGTGCTCGACACCAATGTGCTGATGCACGACCCGACCAGTCTGTTCCGTTTTGAGGAACACGATGTCTTTTTGCCCATGACCGTTCTGGAGGAACTCGACAACGGCAAGAAAGGCTCATCCGAAGTCGCACGCAATGCCCGGCAAGTGAGCCGCTTCGTCAATGAACTCATTGAGTCGAATGGCGCTCAGAATATCGAGAAGGGCCTGAAGCTGATCCGACCCAAGGCGCTGCGACTCCGCAACGAAGCCAAGATCGGCCGCTTGTTGTTTCAAACCAACAATGACGCACCGACCAAGACCAAGCTGAAGCAGATGCCGGACAACCAGATCCTGGCGGCGAGCTTGGTGCTGCGCGAGAAAAATCCGAGCAAGGAAGTGGTCCTGGTGTCGAAAGACATCAACATGCGGATCAAGGCGTCCATCGTTGGCGTGCCGGCCGAAGATTACGAAAACGACCGGGCCCTGGACGATTTCAATCTGCTGTACACGGGGCACGCCGAACTGAGCCAGGAGTTCTGGAGCAAGCATGCCAAGGATCTGCGCTCCTGGTCGGAGCGCGGCCATTCGTTTTATGAAGTCAAACTGCGCAAGGACGAACAGTGGCATCCCCACCAGTTCCTGTATTTCAACGGCGAGGGTGATGACGACACCGTCATGCGCGTGCTGCGCATCAAGGACGGCGTTGTGACCTTGCAGGTGTTGGACGATTACAAGGGTGGCAGCCACTCGGTCTGGGGCATTCATGCCCGCAATCGCGAACAGAACTTTGCGTTGAACGCACTGATGGACCCCGATATCGATTTCGTCACGCTGCTCGGGACGGCGGGCACCGGCAAGACGTTGCTCGCGCTTGGCGCGGGGTTGACCCAGGTGCTCGACCAGCAGCGGTATCGCGAGATCATCATGACCCGTGCCACCGTGTCAGTTGGCGAGGACATCGGTTTTCTGCCGGGCACCGAAGAAGAGAAGATGACTCCCTGGATGGGAGCCCTGACCGACAATCTGGAAGTCCTCACCGAACCCAAGGAAGGCGGCTCGTGGGGCCGTGCAGCTACGAATGATCTCCTCGCGTCCCGAGTCAAGATCCGTTCGATGAACTTCATGCGAGGCCGAACCTTTCTCAGCCGCTACGTCATCATCGACGAGGCACAGAATCTCACCCCCAAGCAAATGAAGACACTGCTCACACGGGCTGGCCCCGGCACCAAAATGGTGTGCCTCGGCAATGTCGAACAAATCGATACGCCTTATCTGACCGAGACCACATCCGGACTCACCTATGCGGTCGATCGATTCAAAGACTGGCAACACAGTGCCCACATCACCCTGCGCCGAGGTGAGCGCTCGCGCCTGGCCGACTTCGCCTCCGAATCGCTGTAACCTGTGGACCAGGCGGCCGGCATTCAGCAAGACCCGCGCTGGTATTGGCGGGTCTTTGCAGGACTCGTGGGGTTGTGGTTTGTGCTCATCCTGCTGCCAATCATTCTGGCTGATCGACCGTTCAATGATGACGTCGTGCGGCAGGCCACCGGCTTCTATGGCTGGAATGCCAACGGCCGACACCTGAGCAATCTGTTGATGCGGGTGCTGGCTTTGGGCCAGTCCCGCCTGGTCGATCTGTCGCCCTTGCCACAGCTGATGGCATTGCCCATCCTCGCAGTAGGCAGCCTTTATTGGCTGCAACGGATTCGGATCCAATCTGTTGGTATGGCCATCTTGGTTGCATTACCGATTGGGGCACAACCCTTCTATCTGGAAAACTTGAGTTATCAGTTTGACGCCGGCTTCATGGCATTGGGTTGCACCGCAGCTTTGTTCGCCGCATCCCGATTCCGCCGCGATGCCGGCGGGATCGCGATCGCCGCGGTCGCACTGCTCGCTTGTTTCGGCCTATACCAGCCGGCCATCAACGTCTTTCTCGTCGCGTTCCTGCTGGTGTTGGTCAGAGCGCGCTTGGACGGCGAGGTGATGCACGTCATCGTGCGCGATCTTCTTGGCGCCGTCGCGCTGGCCGGTGCCATCGGAATGTTGCATCGAACCTTGACCGCACATTCGGTGTCAGCCTGGGTCGGCGAGCACAGCCAACTGCTGCCGTTCCATGACTTGCTATCGGGCCTGATTGCCAATAGCAGCGCATTCATCGGTTTTGCAGCGGCATCGTTTCATGCCCGCACGCTGTTGCTTTGGGCTCTGTTCGCTGCACTGGGCGCCATGCCCTGGTGGCAGTTTCGTCGCACGCAGCCATCCGCCACCAGCCTTTACGCGGCAATGTTCTGGCTGATTCTGCCGATTGCCATGCTGCTCGCGAGCGTCGGACCCATGCTGCTGCTCCGTGACCCCGTGATTCTGCCTCGGGTGCTGCTCGCCACGGGCATGTTGATTGCGGGGTTCCTCGCCGTTGGTGCCTTCGCGATCGAGCGGTCTGCCCAAACCACGTCGTCGGTAGCAACCGCTCTGCGCCGTACCTGGTTCGCCGCGACGGGCCTATTCATGCTCATTGCGACGACCCATGCTTACGCTTACGGCAATGCGCTGCAAGCTCAAAAGCAGCTGGAGCACCGAATCGTATCGTCGCTGCGCGACGACCTGTGGCAGTTGCAACAAGATGCGGGGATCACCGCTGTGCGGCTCGACGGCTCCATGACGCAATCCGCGACGACCCAACGAATTGGCCAGAGCTTTCCGTTTATCGGTCGCATGATCTGGCCCTATCTCCACCACAGTGACGACTTCAGTGTGGCCTTCCTGAGTCAACACCTCCCGGAATCGCTCCGACTCGTGCCGCGCACCGAAACGCCCGGCTGGTCTACGACCGAATGCCCGAGCGTTGTGGTCCGGCGCGCCGATTATCGTATTCGCATTTTCGAACACACCGCCATCGTGGAACTGATTGCTGATGCATCGTGGCACTGCAGCCACGATGGGCCGGCGAGCTGAAGCGTCCGCGGCAGGGCTGCGTTTTGGTCAGCCCTGCAACACCCGGAGACACGTCACAACCAAGCGACCGCACGCCGGGACGTTCAGGCCCGCGGTCGTGCGCCGGCCAGAACGCTCATGCCCAGCAATCCGATCAGGATCAACAGCACCCAACGCCCCGCGGCATCCAGGCTGGGAATGCGTATCGCACCGGCACCTTGACCGACCGCATCCTCGTCCTGAATGGTGCCGACCCCTTGCGTGTCATTGATCGTTGCATTCACCGGATTGCTGAGATCCAACGTGAACGTCTCGTCCGCCTCATTCAGCAGGTCGCCAAACACCGATACATTGACCGTCTGACTCAACGTACCCGGCGCAAAGTTGATGGTCGTCATCGGCACTGCGGCGAAGTCGGCACCGGAACTCGCACTGATCGGTGTGCTGGCCACATTCACCGAAATCACCTGACTGCTGGGGTTCGTCAGCGCGACGACAAAGGCAAATGTACTGGTCCCGCTATTGCCCTCAGCCTGCGTGAGATCGCTGATCGAAATGCCGGGGAGCGGGTCATCGTTCTGCAGGGTCCCGATCCCGCTGGCATCGGCGATACCGGCGTTGACCGGGTTTGCGAGCACGAGACTCATCGTCTCGTTGAGCTCAAACCGGTCGTCGCCATTGACCGTTACCTGCACCGTCGCGACACCATCACCATCGGCAAATGCCAAAGTCGTGACCGGCAGGCTGACGTAGTCGTTATCCACCACCGTCGCCGTGCCATCCAGACTGCTGACTTGTACGGACGCAACGCCCACCGTCTGATCACGGCTCACCGTAAACGTCAGCAACGTCGTTCCGGCATTACCCTCCACGACGCTTGCGTCCGAGATGCTGAAATTGCCGCCGGCTGCGTCATCGTTCAAGATCGTCCCGAGGCCTTGTGCATCCAGAATACTGGCGTTGCTCGGCGCACTGAGTGTCACCTGGAAGGTCTCGTCTGCCTCGTCGACCAGATCACCATTGACCAAAACGGACGCCGTCTCCTGCACATCACCCGGCGCGAAACTCAGCATCGTCGCGGGAAGCGCTTGGTAGTCCGTGCCGGCGGTTGCCGAACCAGCGACTGACTGAACGGTAACACTGATCACTTGGCTGCTCGGATTCGATAAAATCACATCGAACGTGAACGCCGCAGACCCGGCCGCCCCCTCAGGTTGGCTCACATCGCTGATACTGAGGCTCGGCTGCGCATCATCGTTGCTGATTGTACCCACGGCATTGCCATCACCAATGGCGCCGTTCACCGGATTGCTCAGCGTCACCCCCAACAACTCGTCGCTCTCAAATGTGACGTCACCGTTGACCGTCACCAACAACGTTTCGGTAGCGTCGCCATCGACAAAGTTCAGGACTTGGGCGGCTACCGGCAGATAGTCGTTACCGGCGGCGGTGGCCGATCCATCGGCCGTGCTGCCCGTGACTGACGCGGCACCCGTGGCATTGCTGCGGGTCACCACAAAACTCAACTGTACCGTCCCGGCGTTTCCTTCCACCACGCTCGCATCCGCGATGCTGAACAGCGCGCTGGCACCGTCATCATTCTGAATCGTGCCCTGCCCTTGGGCATCCGCAATGGTGGCATTGCTAGCCGCAGTGAGGTTGACGAAAAATGTCTCAGTCGGCTCATCGGTCACGTCGCCGCTGACATCAACTGCAATGATCTCGCTCACGTCACCCGGAACGAAACTGACCATCGTTGCCGGCAGGATCGTGTAGTCACTGCCAGCCGTGGCCGACCCGTTGGCGCTCGCAGCCATCACCGTCACCGGCTGACTGCTTGGATTGGACAACGAGACCGTGAATTGAAACGCGGTGGTTCCCGCGTTACCTTCGACAAGACTCACGTCGCTGATGCTGATACTAGGCGCTGCATCGTCATTGCCGATCGTGCCCACGCCGGTACCATCATTGATCGCAGCATTGACCGGGTTGGTCAGGATCACGCTCAATACTTCGTCGGCCTCAAACTGAAGGTCGCCATTGATCGTCACGGACACGGTTTCGCTGGCATCGCCGTCGGCAAAGCTGAGGGTCGTCAGTGCCAGCGCCAGATAATCCGCATCCGCCAATGTGGCCGTCCCGTCGGCACTTTGCACCTGGACTGACGCCGCACCCGTCGATTGCGTCCGGCTGACCGTAAACGTCAACAGCTGGGTGCCGGCATTGCCTTCCTGCACACTCACATCATCGATATTGAACTCGGCACCAGCGGCATCATCGTTCTGGATCGTGCCGATACCCTGTGCGTCCAGCACGCTGGCATTGTTTGGGCCGGTGAGGTCGACACTGAACGTCTCGTTCGGTTCGTTCGTCACATCGCCACTGACTTGCACCAGGACCGTTTCCGACACGTCGCCGGGCACGAACGTCAGCACGGTCAAGGGCAGGCTGGCGTAGTCACTACCTGCATTCGCGCTACTGTCGTTAGTTTGCGCCGACACACTGACGGTTTGAGCGCTCGGATTCGACAACGTCACGGCAAACGCGAACGCCGTATTGCCCGCATTCCCCTCAACCTGGCTCACATCGCTGATCGACACCATGGGCTGACTATCATCGTTCTGAATCGTCCCAATGCCCGTGGCGTCAACGATGCTGCCGCCAACCGGATTGCTGATCGTGACGTTGACCGTTTCGTCGGCCTCAAAGCGCGTATCACCGTTGATCGTCAGCGCGACTGGCGCTGAGGTTTGGCCATCGGCGAAGTTCACCGTGGTCGCTGCCAACGCTTGATAGTCATTGTCGGCGAGCGTTGCGGTCCCATCGCTGCTGGTGACCATGACCGATGCCGCGCCGCTCCCGGTTGTACGCGTGATCGTGAAGCTCAGACTGCTGGTACCGACGTTGCTTTCCATGGCACTCGCGTCACTGATCGAAAAGCCCGCGTCATCGTTGGCAATGGTCCCAAGCGCCTGCGGATCGAGAATGCTGGCATTGGTCGCAGCACTCAGATTCAACAAGAACGTTTCGTCCGGCTCCTCGGCTGAATCGCCATTGACCAGCACGTTAACCGGTTTGCTCGTTTCACCCGCTGCAAAGTTGACGACTGTGGCCGGCAACACCTGATAGTCAACGCCTGCTGTGGCGCTGCCAACACTGCTCGCCGCTGTCACCGAAACCGGCTTCGAACTGGCTGCCGACAGCGTGATTGTGAACTGAAAGTTGCTCGTGCCGACATTGCCCTCGGCGACTGTCACGTCAGCAATCGACAGACTGGGAATTGGATCGTTGTCGGTAATCGTCAACACCGCCGTCGATGGCGCCGCAAGGGTCGCACCACCGGTTGGACTGCTGAGCGTCAAATTGACCGTTTCGTCGTCCTCGTCCAGCCCGTCGTCGACAATACTGATGGCAAACGTTTGATCAGCACTATCCTGATCCATCCAACTCAGCGTGCTGGTCACAGCCGAATAATCCGATCCCGCGTTCGCACTACCATTGCTGCTCGCATAGCTTACGCCCACCGGGCCATCGGCACCGCCGACACGTTGAACGGTGATCGTCGCGTTGCCGACTCCTTCCGCCACGGTGTAAGAGGCCAGCGAGAACCGCAGCTGCCCGGGATTCGGCACCAGCGCGATGTTCGAGAACTCCGATGTGTTGTTGCTTGCCGAGTTCGGCACTGGCGGCGCGTCGTTGAGCGGTGGCACATCCGCCAGGAACAGATCCGTTGCGGTCATGACCAAGTTGCTGCCACGCGTGTCGGTGGCGGTCGCCGGACTGATACTGGCGGAACAAAGCCCCGCGACGCACCCAGCTCCGGTCGGCCGGCCACTTGCGTCGGTGCTGATCGTCTGCTCGTTCAAAAACGTCATACCGTCGTCCGCCAGTTGGAACGATTCGATTCGATAGCTGCCATTCGGCCGCGTCTTGATCGTCCACTGTGCCGCGGTCGCGCCACTACCGACGTTGTAACTCGGGCCAGCAGTGCACAACGGGTCCGGTGTGCCCGCGCCTGTGCAGAGAATCGGCGCGTTTTGCGCGAAGTTGCCGTAAGCCTGGTTGGGATCCACGTCCGGGGTATCGTCAACGGCGTCGACACCGTTGGGGGTCTGATCGAGATCAATACCCAGACCAGCAATGCCGTCTGCGGCATTCTGGTCGTTCGCATAAATCTGATTGCGTTGAAACAGGTTCGACCATCCGCTGTCGCTTTCCGAACCATTGTCGAACACTTTGATGCCATGGCGGCCGTTCGCGGCGATCACATTGTCTTCGAACTCGCCCGTGCCCCCAACCTTGACCGAGCTCGCGTCAACGATGTAGACCCCATCACCGCGGTTGCCAAAGCCGAAAATACCAAGGCCTGTTGGATCCGATGCGCCGATGAAATTGCCTTGCACCCGCACGTTGCTGACGTCGCCACCGCGGATCAGAATGCCGTGCCGCTCATTCGCGAGAATCAAATTCGCCTCGAACACCTCGCTGCCGCCGATCTGGTTATTGCTCGTCGTAACGACAATGCCATTGCCCTTGTTGCCGTATTCCAACGCACCAAGTGGCGTGCCGCCCGCTGGGAACGTCCCGAGGCCAATGATGTTGGCGTAGACGCGCACGCCCGCAGCCGTGCCAGTAATCACAATGCCGCCCGACACGTCGCCATTAACCGCGTCCAGCGACCCGCCACCATTGTCACTGCGGTTGTCTGAAACGGTATTCGCCGGACCGACGAACAGGCTAAAACCAGTTGGGTTGTCAGCGCCCACCCCGTTCCGGTCCGGCTTGGTGTCGAGAAACATCCCGACATCGCCATTGCCGACATCCGTCCCAGGGGCACTACCCAAGCCAACCAGATTGCCGAAGACGAAGTTCGGCACCAGCACATCACCGCTGATGACGATGCCATCGTCGCTGCTGTCCTCGTTCTGACCACTGACGATGTTGCCCGGGCCAATCACGTTGCCATAAGCGCCACCAGACATGCGTATGCCGGCACCATTCCCACTGCCGCGACCATTGGGCAATGCCAACAGACCCGCCTGATTGAGCCCGACAATGTTGGCGTTGACCTGCACATTGACGGTGCTGGGCGTAAAGAGGTCGATGCCATCGCCTTTGTTGCCGCTGATCAGGTTGCTCGAAATGAACGTCGGATTGGCGATCACCGTCAGTGCTGCCTGCAACGCCGTTACAAACGCTGCGATCTCGCCCAAGTTGTTCGGTGGGTCGTTGATCAGCGCACTGACGTTCGGGAACGAATTCGGCTGTGCCGCGGTACCACTTAGCGAAATGCCATGGCCGTCGTTGGCATCGTTGTTCAGATCCGATGCGGCACCCGCAGCATTCGTCCCAATGCGATTACCCGTAATCGTGTAGCCGTGCCCAGACAGCGTAATGCCGTTGCCGCTGCAGTTTCGTATCACCAGATTCTGGATCGTCGAGCCGCGTGCACCTTTGCTGTTGGCGGCCGTACTGGTTTCGGCCAGATTGAAACAGCCCGTATTGTTCGCGTTGATCTCGACCCGGTTCCCACTTGCGGCATTGTTCGTGGTGCCGTTGATCGTGACCGGCGCGGTCAGGTTATCGAGACCGTTCGTCAGGGTGATCAGCGTGATCGAGTTCTGGAACGTGATGTTGTGCGGGCCCGTTTGGTCATTGGCCTCCTGGATCGCTGCCCGCAGGGTGCACTGTTGGCCGCCCGTTGCCAAGTCCACGTCGCAGACATTGTCGTCGCCGCCCGGCGCGGACGCATCAGCGTCCGACTGCGAACCGGTGCTGTTGACCAGAAAATTCGCAGCCCAAACCTCTTGCGTGACCCATAAGCCACAAAGCAGACCCAGTCTGCCGATCCACCGACCCATAATGCGCTCCAGAACTCAGGCGGCATGCCCGTACGGTTCTCGAAACGACTGAGCTTAAGAAAACGAACTGCTTTTCGGGCTTCAATCACCCAGACTGTGATGCACTCAGCATTCTATGGCAGCGCAGAATGGCTTCGGCGCTGCGCGCCACATCCGCCTCCGACGTGGCCCAGTTCGAAACCGAGATGCGCATTGCCGCCAGCCCGTGCCAAACGGTCCCGCCGAGCCAACACGTGCCCTCCTGCTGGACAGCCGCAATGACGGCGCGCGTCCGCGCATCATCCTGGTCAAACCGCACCAGAACCTGATTCAGCACGACGTCATTCAAGATATCGACCCCAGGCGATTCAGCGAGCACGCCGGCAAACTGCCGGGCCCGCGCGCAGCTCCGCTCGATCAATGCGGCCACACCCGAGCGACCGAGACTCGCCAATGTGGCGTAAACCGGCACACTGCGGGCGCGCCGCGAGAACTCCGGGCCCCAATCCGTCGGGTCCCGCTCCTTGCCCGCCGTTTGCACCAGATAGGCAGCCGTAGACATCATGGCCGCGCGATGATCATTGGCGTGACGAACGATCGCAACACCGCAGTCGTAAGGCACATTCAGCCACTTGTGCGCATCGGTCGACCAGGAGTCGGCGAGTTCTATGCCGCGCGACAAATGTCGCAACTCCGGATTGGCCTGCGCCCAGAGACCAAACGCGCCATCGACATGCAACCAGGCGCCCTTTGCGTTGGTCAGCGCGGCAATCTCGGCTAGGGGATCAAACGAACCGGTGTTCACGTTGCCGGCTTGGGCACAGACGATGATCGGGCCGGACAGTGTTTCCAGCATTGCGGCCAGTGCATCGGGTTGCATACGGCCTTGCGCGTCGGCGGCGACGCGATGCACGTGGCGCGTACCAAAGCCGAGGTAGCGCAATGCGATATCGATCGTCACATGCGACTCCGCCGACGTCACCACATGAATTCGCGGGCTGCCCGCCAAGCCTTCTGTTTCGACGTCCACACCGATTCGCCGCAATACGCCGTGACGCGCGGCGGCCAAACACGTGAAGTTGGCCATCTGGCAACCGGTGACAAAACCGACGCCTGCATCATTGGGCAGCCCAAACAAATCCAACAACCAGCCGGCCGCGACTTCCTCGATGACCGACACCATCGGCGAAATCGCATAGATGCCGGCGTTCTGATCCCATGTCGATACCAGCCAGTCGGCCGCCAACGAAACGGGATACGCACCACCGATGACAAATCCGAAATAGCGTGGCGAATTGCAGGCTACGTTGCCCCAATGCGCGGTGTCGGCCAATTGCCGCACGATTTGCTCCGGCGCCGCACCACTTGTTGCCAAGGAACCGCCCAATACCGACAGCAAGCGCTCGCGATCTGCCTGGTGCCGAACTGGCCGATCTGGCACCTGCTGCAAGTAGAGCCGGGCCTCCTCTGACGCCAGCGCGATCATGGCGTCGAAGTCAGCCTGCTGAAACCATTGATGTGCCATGGGCATTCTCCAGAATGCCGTACAGATTACTGGAGACCGCATAAGATCGTCAGGTGCCGATCGTGGCTTTTCAGGTCAAGCCAACCAACAAGGCGTTAGGCCTTCAGGCCCGAACCAATCTTGCGACAGAACCGTTTCGCTTTTTGTAGGATGGCCTTCAGGCCGGAACCAAACTTGCGGCATCACCGTTTCGCTTCTTGTAGGAGGGCCTTCAGGCCCGAACCAATCTTGCGGCATCACCGTTTCGCTTTTTGTAGGAGGGCCTTCAGGCCCGAACCAATCTTGCGGCATCACCGTTCGCGGCTGAAGCCGCTCCTACAAAAACCGCCGCCTCGAACGATTCTTGGGGCAAAGCCACCTAATGTTTGTAGGAGGGCCATCAGGCCCGAACCGATCTCGCCGCAAGCCATTTTCGCGGCTGAAGCCGCTCCCAAAACACCAAAGAACAAAGGAGCCCGAAGGCTCCCTGTTCTTAAACGACTCGATTACACCAATTACTCAACCGCGCTTTCGCAACCAGCTGTCGATTGCCGGTGGCACTTCACGCTGGGCACGACCGGACACATAGATCCCGATATGGCCACCCTTGAACGACAGCTCGGTGTAATCCTTCGTGCCGACAATGCCTTTCAGGGCCTTCGACGCCGTCGGCGGCACCAAGTGATCTTGCTCGGCAAAGATGTTCAACACGGGCATGCTGACGCGGCGGGTATCAATGGCTTTGCCGCCAATCGACAAACCACCCTTGAGCAGCTTGTTGCCTTGATAGAAGTCCTTCAGGAACTGACGGAACGCATCGCCCGCCTGGTCTGGCGAATCAAAGATCCACTTCTCCATGCGCAGAAAGTTCTCGAGCTCGGCCTTGTTGTCGAGGATGTCGGTCAGGCCAACATACTTCTGTTGCAACAAACGGAAGGGCTTCAAGGTCAGATAGCACCAGTTCATCAAATCCGCTGGCACATTGCCGAGCGTATCGACGAACAAGTCGATATCCATATCCTGAACCCAATGGCTCAGCATATTGTCCGGTGTTTGGAAGTCGACCGGCGTCACCATGGTGATCAGGTTCTTGACGGTTTCCGGATACAGGCTCGCATAACAGATCGAGAACGCGCCGCCCTGGCAGATGCCCAGGATATTGATCGACGGCAGACCGTGGCGCTTGCACACGGCCTGCACACAACGACGAATGTAACCGTTGATGTAATCGTCCAAGGTCAGGAAACGATCCGACTGATCCGGGTAGCCCCAGTCGATCAGATACACATCATGGCCCGCTGCCAGCAGGTTCTTGACGATCGAACGGTCATCCTGCAAGTCGACCATGTACGGCCGATTGACCAGCGCATAAACGATCAGCAACGGCACCTTTTCAGTCGTTTTGTGCGCGGACTTGAAGCGATACAACCGCAGTTTGTCTTCGCGATAGACCTCTTCCTTGTCGCTGGCACCGTAGTGCACATCGCGAACTTCTTTCAGCGACTGCATCCCTTTGGCCAGCTTCTCGCCAAACTTGCTGAGCTCTTCGGTGACGCGCTCTGGATTCAATTGCACGGGATTGATCATGATTCAGGCCTCCTTCAAGCCAAACGGCGACGCGCTTTGCTCGCGTCGCTCTTGGCACTGGACTTGCCGACCGCCTTCTTGGCAGCGGCAGGCTTGGATGACTTCTTGGCTGGAACTGGCGACGCAGCCGGCGCAACGACCAACGCGCTGCCCAAGCCTGCGGCCTCAAGCCGATCCTCAAGAGCTCGCATCTGCCGACGCATCTCCGCCATACGCTGATGAACCGAGTTCAGCTCCGAACGAGTCGGCATGCCAAACTGGCCGCCGATTCGCTCCACTTCGTCCTGAATCAACTTGCGCACGCGCATTTGCCGATTGACGAGTTCGCCATAGGCCGCACGAAAGTCGCTGCTGAGCGCGACGTCGGCATAGGCATCTTCTTGAGCATCGACCCACAGGTCGTACAGCGCACGCAGACTCTCTACTTGCTGCTTGCCCTTGGCCAGATCACCAAGCTTTTTCGCGAGCCGTGTGTTCGCGTCCTGACTCGCCTTCAGCATCAACGCGTTATAGGCCGCCAGCGACTCCTGATACTCCATCCAGCCTTTCGCCAGCGCCTGCTGCCACACTTGGCGCTCGCGCGTGAACCCGAATGCCGGCAAGCCGAGCAGCGACTTGACCTCGCCACTCAAGTGATCAACTGGGTTGCTCAAGCCCGTAAAAAAGTGCTCAAAGCCTTTGGCGTCACTCGATGCCATGGATTTGAACAGATTGGTCAGCGGATTGTTCGCCTCAAACATGGGGCCTGCTGCCGCCTTGATCGCGTCCAGCCAATCGTCAATCGATTTCGGCACCGCATGACGGCCAGCGATTTGGCCTGAGAAGCGATCCACCCATTCGAGAAACTGCTTGCTGCCCGACAGGAAGCGTTCGGTTGCCGCCCCGACGTCTTCGCCCAATTTGCCGCCAAACAGATCGTTGAGTCCGGACGATTTGCCCGAGAATACGTGCCCGCCTTTTTCGGCGAACTCGGTCGCACCCGACATCAGCGCATTCCACCACTGCTCATGCAGTGCTTGCCAGTCTTTCATCATGTCCGGACCCATCGTCCACTCCTTTTGCTGCAATGCATCAAACGTTTGTTTTGGTGCCCTGAAAAGCAGAAAAGCGAGCCCAGGGCTCGCTTTGCACCCGAAGGATACCAAGAACAGCCGGCCAGCGCCACGGCCAAACCAATTAGCGCAACCATGTTGCCTTGGCTCCAAATGCTTCCAAATCCGTTTCAAGCCATTTGCGGGACACGACCCCAGCCATCGCAATCAACGCGAATCCACGTGCATCTGCCGCAGGTGGATGATATTGCCCTCCGGGTCACACACATTGCGAACCCGCATGCCTGGCCCCGGCCAAATCGGGCCGAGCACCAGACCACCAAGTTCAATACAGGCACTTTCGGCAGCGTTGAGGTCGGCAATCGTGAAGAACGGTTTGGTGGCTTGTTCATCGCGCGGCACCGGCGGGACGCTGACCACGATCGATTCTGCATACTGGGCAGGAATCGCATGAATGATCAATTGCGTATCTGCATTGGCCAAAACCTCATGCTCGTCGTCAGCATGCAAGAGCCGGGCGCCGAGCAGCCCCTGATAAAATCGCGACACGACGCTTGGGTTCTTGGCATAGATCAACGTACCAGCGCGAGCGGGCGTTGCCATTGGTGCTGACCTCTTGTCTGGGCGTGGCCGTTTGATTCAGCGCGGGCGCTGGATCGCATATCGAAGTTCGACCATACCACTTCGATATGCCTGAACCTCCAAAAGATGCAGCCTGATATCAGCCTCGATACCAGCAAAGAATGGCAATCCGCGACCAATCAACACGGGCGCAATACTGATACTGACTTCGTCGGCCAATCCGAGCCGTAGCATTTCCGCGGCCAACATTGGACCACCGGCGACCCAGATGGACTGGAATCTGGGGCGTAGCGCGTCCGTCACAAGCGCAGTCAGGGATCCCGAGTGGCGATGAACATTTGCCCGATTGATTGGGAGAGCGCGCTGACTCACCACATAGACTGGCTTGTCGCCATAGACCCAACCAAGCCCGGATTGTTCGAATTGCAATGCCGTCTCGTAGGTTCTTGCGCCCATGACGTAGCAGTCGATGTTGTCCAAAAACGCCGCGATGAGCTCCTGAGTCAATTCGCGGCCTTCCGGAAACGCATCTTCCGTCTCCAGCCAATCGACCTGCCCGTCTGGCCTTGTCACAAACCCGTCCAGGCTGGCAGCCATATGAATCCGCACGCGACTGGTCCTCTCTGTCATGGCCCGCTCCCTGCAGCCTTGGGTAAGGCCGATTGGATGATTTCGACAAAATCTGGTTCCACTCGCAAGTCGTTACCGACCCCCCCGAACACAGCATCAACATCCTGGCTGACATCAAGGACCAGCAAACCTTGATCATCGATCTCAACCACCGGATAAGTGCGGCCGACGCAATGAGCAACGACACGTCGGGACGCTTCAGGCAACTGCTCGAACCAAGGAGGCAACCTGGGAATTCTGACTTGGGAGCCGACGCCTATCATGAGGTGAAGCCTTTGAGCGACCGAAGGTTCTTAAATGCTATCGCACCAGCCCCCGTGCCTCCCTTTTCCGTCGATTCAGATTGGCGGTTTGAGCGTCTCCCTGATTCTCAGCACGGTTACAGTTCCCAATCAATCGACTGAAATGACGGACGCCCTGCCATTGGTCATGATCTGGTGTCGATTCTCCGGAACATCGATTGCTATAGGCTAACCAGGTTCGGTAGGAGCTCGCTCGGTCACTCAGTCGCTGCGATCACCGATTGGATTCGGTAGTCCGAGCATCTCAGCGTTTTCCAAGTCTTCCATTGTCGCTTCAAATGAGGGTAATTGAATGTCCCGACGTACCAACTGCAATCATATCGTTCAGATTGCTTTGCTGCTGCTGGCATGTGGCAGCACTTTGGCAGCCAGCCCGGTCACGCCAATGACCCCCGACAATTTCGACACCTACGAACATGAGCTGCCAAGCGCAGACTATGTCCGGCGCGAGGCCATGGTGCCAATGCGCGACGGTGTGAAGTTGTTTACCGTCGTGGTCATGAAAAAGGGCACCCTAAAAGCCCCCATGCTGCTGTCGCGAACCCCATACAACGCCAGTTCGGCAACTGGTCGGAACAAAAGTCAGCGCATCGTCGACATCCTCGAAATCATGGACGCGGCGTTTGTCGAGGATGGCTACATCCGGGTCTATCAAGACATCCGCGGCATGCACAAGTCAGAGGGCGACTGGGTGCTGAACCGTCCGCTATCCGGACCTTTGAACAAGACCGGTATTGACGAGTCGACCGATGCGTTCGACACCATTGACTGGCTGGTCAAGAATGTCCCCGAGGCCAATGGCAACGTCGGCGTCATCGGGTCGAGTTACTTGGGTTTCACCGCACTGATGACCCTGATTGATCCGCATCCGGCGCTCAAGGCCGTCATCGCGCAAAGCCCGATGGTGGATGGTTGGATGGGCGACGACTGGTTCCATTACGGCGCTTTCCGTGTCAACTCGCTCGGCTTTCCGCTAAGCCAAGGATTCAAGAAAGGCGATGGCGGCGGCGAGTTCCCACTTGGCGCGGGCGATGACTACACGCGGTATTTGGAAGCCGGATCAGTGGCCGACTTCGTTAATCTGGTCGGGGCTTCAGACGTTCCGGGAATCCGCAAATTCCTGGAGAACCCTGCCTACACGGAATTCTGGTCACTGCAAGCCGTCGACCAATGGCTGGCAGCCAGACCACACACGGTTCCCACCATGTTAGTCGTTGGCCAATGGGACCAGGAGGACAGCTATGGTGCCGCAGCGGTCTATCGGGCACTGGAGCCGAAGGACACCAACAACGACAAGTTGTCCCTGGTCATTGGGCCATGGCGACACTCCGGATTCAACCACTATGGCTACGATCTGGGCGCGCTGACGTTCACCGGCGACACCGCCAGAGAATGGCGAATCAAATACGCGAAGCCATTCTTCGACCATTGGTTGCGCGGAGGACCAAACCCGAACACACCACCGGTGCTGACCTACGCAACGGGAATCAACGAATGGCAGACGTCGACGCATTGGCCGGTCGGAACGTCAAAGCCGATCTACCTCGCTGCCGATGGGTTGGCCACGTTCACCAAGCCTGAAAAGGTGGGAAACACGACCTACATGAGTGACCCCGCAAAGCCGGTTCCGTTCCTGCCCCGCCCGATCGACATGGGCAACCCGATGCAATGGAAGCCTTGGCTGGTGCAGGACCAACGCTTTGTCAGCGGACGACCCGACGTGGCCGATTGGAAGACGGCGCCATTGGACGAAGCGGTGCATATTAAAGGCGCGCCTGAAATCGAACTCTTCGCGTCCACCAGCGGCACCGACAGCGACTGGGTCGTCAAGTTGATCGATGTGTACCCGAACGATATCCCGGAAGATGCGTCGCAAGGCGCAAAGCCGAGCATGGCTGGCTATGAACTGCCCATTGGCATCGAAATCTTTCGGGGCCGCTATCACAAGGACTTCGCCAAACCGAGCGCGCTCAAGCCTGGCAAAGTCGAGCGGTATTCGTTCAAGCTACCCAATGTCGACCACGTGTTCCGGCCCGGACACCGCATCATGATTCAGGTGCAGTCCACTCTGTTCCCACTGTACGACCGGAATCCGCAGACGTTTGTCGACAACATCATGTACGCGAAGAAGGTCGACTATCAGCAAGCCACGCAGAAAATCTGGTTTGGTGGCGATCAGGCCAGTGCTATCGTGTTGCCAATTGCTGACTGAGCAAATTTAGACAAGAGACTAAGGCGACGTCCACTCGATTTCGGTGCAAACGGATCCGGTGAACGTCGCGACAATCATTTTGCCGCTGATCACGTTGGATGACGACAGCCAACGTCGATGGATGCCGGGCGTCAGAACACAACGTTGCCGCTGTCTAGAACATTGGTGTCCACGCCCGGCGCCAGCAACCATTCAAACACGGCATTCAGGTCAGCAATCATGGATTCGGCCGAGATCACCTGTCCGCTTTCCAAGGTCATTGACTCCGTGCTGTGGGCGTTACCAACGAGGGTCAGATTGAAGCCACGATCGACCGCTGCATACGCGGTCGCACGAATGCACCAGTTAGTCGCGGCGCCAGCAAGCACCAAGCGCGTCACGCCGAGTGCCCGCAAGTGAGATTCGAGTTTCGTCTCGGCAAATGCGGAGTTGAATCGCTTCCGAATCACCAACTCCGACGCATTCGGCACGAATTCCGGCGCCAATTGCCACGCAGCGGATCCGGTCTTCAGATCCGAATCGTTCTCATGCTGAACCCAAATGATTGGCACATCGGCCGTCCGGGCGGCTGCGACCAACTGTTCTACCGCCTGGATGACGCGCTTCGACTCCCAAACGGTTGCGAGCACACCGACCTGGGCGTCCACAACGACCAAGGCAGACCTCTCGGTGGTTTTGGGAGGCTGAGGCACTTCCGCATACAACGCGGGCGCCACGAATGTCGACAAGCCCAAACACAACCATTCACGACGCGTCAATTTGGCCATCAGCACACCCCATGCAAAAACGCGAACGCGATTGCCACCATGATGTTCCGGTCACGACAACCAGCCAGCACCAACGACGAGAACCATCGTTGGCGCCTCGTCACTTCAGGCGACTCAGCGCGGCGAAGGCGGCCGATACAGCGCACAGAGTTTGTTGCCGTCCGGATCGCGAACATACGCCAAATAGAGTGAGCCAACAGCGGCCTCTCGGAGCCCAGGCGGATCTTCGATCGCCGTGCCACCGTTTGCGACCGCCACCTCATGAAACTGATGCACTTGCTCTGGCGACACGCACTTGAATCCAATCGTGCCGCCATTGCCAAAGCCAGCCGGTTCGCCGTTGATGGGCTCGGTTACGCAAAACGTCGTGCCATCATGACGATAGAACAAGCGCCAATGCCCCGTCTTGGATTGATTGCGAACCGCTTCGCCTGCCCCCACAACGGCCAGGACCGCATCGTAGAACCGCTTCGAGCGCTCAATATCGTTGCTACCAACCATCACATGACTAAACACTGACTTGCTCCTCTTGGGGGACCGGGTCAGTCGGCCCTTGAGCGTACAGTGTGCGCACGCTCAAGCGGTAAGTCAATGCGAGCTATCGGAGCCGCAGATAATAAACCCGCAGCGCGGTCCGACGATTCAGCGGCATGCGCTGTGGTTGCAGCGCATACCGAACAACGTCGGCGTTCCTTCAAATCACCGATCAGACGCCCTTGCAGAAACGGCGCACGCTCACGGTGAAGTAGCCACCAGCGTAGTAGTTTCCAGTCACTTGCACATAATTGGTGGGCGTTCCGCCCAGCAATGTGCAGGTATCACCAGCGTCTGCCACTGCGAGTTGGTACGCGTCGTTGTAGGACGATGCGTATCCCGTCCCGTAGGTGTACGTTGCTGCGAGAGCTGGTGCTGCGGCAAAGGCGCTGCAAGCGATGATTGAAGCAAATGCTGTTTTAAAGGATTTCATGGATCACTCCGGTTAGTTCGTTTGATGCAGTTCGTATCGACTGCGGCGACTTTCTAACATGACTTTTCAAAGTTCATAGCCGCATTGCGCATTGAAATATCGCCATATCGAAAGTTGATCGAATTGGTGCGCAGATTACGACTTAGGAGGTCCCTCAACTTGTCCATGGACTCATTTTAGATACGAGCCTTGGCAGATGGGTCAGGTACGCGCGTCGATCAGTCCAACATTATTCGACAGGCTGTTACAGCCGCGACCACACTTGCCGGAGTCCGATTGCATGAATCAGCCCCGCTCCGAGGCAAATGGCCGAACTCACCAGCCAGAACACCATGCTGTTGCCAGGGAAGTACGGCATGATTATCACGAACCCCAATCCCCGACCGATGTAGATCGCGGACACTAGGCACAACACAATTCTGACGAACGGCAACCGGCGCATCGCGCCCGCGCCGGACCAAGCGTATGACGCCCAAACTAACAATACGGATGCGATCACCAGGGCCATCACCGTTGGATACCAATGCCCGGCCTCAGCCAGTCTAGCCAGTCGCTCGCCCGCACCGAGAAACTGATACCACGGGGCCCCGAACACGATGCAACCTAGGAAGCCTCTGAACAAGTTCAGAGGCGATGCGGGCCATGGATGGCCCGCCCAGAATCCAGCACGCAAGTGCTTGATTCTGGGGCACCGAGTCCGGACATGTGCCGGACTCGGTGTGGGTCTGAAAGTCCAGGATGGACTTATTCAGACCCTCCCTAGGTGTAACAACGCAGCCGCAACATTGAACAGCGCGGCCAATTGGAGGAGCCCATTGCGAAAGCCGGGCGTCATGGTGGCGACCGCCCAAACAAGCGCACGCCACCGAGTCGCCACGCGCAACACAGCGGCAACGGATTGGCCATGAACCTTCTGCGCGAATCAGCCACCGCTCAGTGCCTGCACGATCGCCACGTGATCACCCGGTTGCAACGCCTCGCTCAGTGAGAACGTCTGCCGGCCATTGACGAATACGCGAATATGGCGCCTCAGGCAGCGCTGCTCATCCAGCATCCGAAATCGAATGCCGGGGAACTGCCGATCGAGATCGGCGAGCAAAGCCTCCAGATCGTGACCTTGAGCCGTGACTTCCGTGGCCCCTGTGTACGATTGCAATGGACTGGGAATCCCAACCCGAATGCCACTCATTGCACGAACGCCTCAACCGCATAGATCTCGGGTAGATGTCGGGCGATCAACGACCATTTCGCGCCCCCGTCTCGGCTGCCCCAAAGTTCGCCGCTCGTCGTACCAAAATAGATGCCGACCTTTGCATGCGTGTCAGCTGACATCGCCTGTCGCTTGACTGTCCACCAGGCTTGCCCAGTGGGCAACCCGGCATCCTGCCGAATCCATCGTCGCCCGCCATCTACGGTGCAGTAAACTGCCGGCTGTCCGTTTGGCGACACCCGCGGCCAGACATCCGAGCCATCCATCGGAAACACCCACGCGGTCTGATCGTTGTGCGGACTGAGCACAATAGGGAAGCCAATATCTCCGACACGCTTCGGCATCTTCTTGCCGATACGATGCCAGCGCCCTTCTGACCGGTCCATGCGATAGATGCCGCAGTGGTTCTGCTGATACAGGCGGTCCGGATTGGTTGGGCACATTTGAATGCAATGCGGATCGTGGAACGACGGATCACTTGGGTCGAATCCGCCGACCACTTCCAGTCCGTCGAGCAACGGTTTGAACGTGCGGCCACGATCCCACGATTCGTGTACACCGCCACCCGACATGCCAATGTACAAATGCTTCGGATCGCGTGGGTCAATCAGAATCGAGTGCAGCATGGGCCCGTTCGGCGTACCGTCCTGGGCCGTTCCAAACCATCGCCGATAATCAGGATCATCATGAATCGTCGATGCCTCTGACCAACTGTCACCCGCGTCGTCGCTGCGAAACAACCCTTGCGGCGACGTCCCCGCATACCACACCCCGGGCTCATTGCGATGCGCGGGCATCAGCCAGAATGTGTGTGAGACCGTCCGCCCGCTGCCATCGTCACGCGTTGCGAATGCAGGTGGTCGGGAAACCTCTTTGAACGTCCGGCCACCGTTCGTCGAGCGAAACATGGTTGGTCCGAGATGGCCGGTTCGAGCGGCAATCAAGACGATGCGGGGGTCGCGTGGATCTTGCAGCACATGGTGCGCAATGTGCCCTAAGTAGTAAGGCCCCTTTTGCTGCCAGGATTTTCTGGCCGAATCGGACTCGAACAAAAAAGCGCCCTTGCGCGTGGCGACCCACAATCGGGTGCTACTTGCCCCCTTCTGATCACGCATTACGAATTCCTCCAATTCCGAATGTATGAAGTCGTGCGGACAAAATCAGCATCATCGGCAACACCCGCTTGCGTGCACCAAAACACCGGCGGCACGCATTGGGAATGCGGAAGCGGAGTATGCGCTTGGATCGAGCTTCCCGCTACTGCGTCGTTCCCATTCGGTCCAGTCCAACCAGCTCCGGAATCAGCATGCAGCGAGTCCGCAGCGCGCCGAGAGTCGTCATGCGTATCGACGATCCCAGGGGCCGCCGAGCCGGTTCAGCGCCTCGCAAAATCACCCGTGACCTGACTCAACCCCTTCACTGCTCAACTGATCAATGAGCGCGATGACGTCCGTCCCGAACAGCAATCGATCGCGTTACGAGCACCGTGAACTGTGCGCCAATCCATCACGCAACAAGTTGGTCAACACGTCGATATGCACGTCCTTCAACGCGCGAAACTTGACGCAATAGCCGGTGACGTTGGCCTTTCCAATTGTCCCCGAATACTTGCCCGGCAAGTAGCGGCGATCGTCGATTCCCATGACATAGACAGACAACCCGGTGGCGTTCGCGCTGATTCCGATCTGATAGAACGGTTTGACAGTCCCATCGGCGTATGCCTTTTGGTAGGCGCCAAATCCGATATTCGGGTTCGACACCACTTTCCCGCTTGCGTCCAAGCCGTCGAAAAACCAACGCTGCCCGCCGGGCAGCAATTCCGAAACAAGCGCATAGAGCGCACGAAGGTCGGTTTGCTTCGGCTCCGGTACGGAGGCCAGGTACTGCTCAATCTGATCGGAGAGACTCATCGCATCGGCGCCAGGATTCCATTTACCTCATACGCTTTTCGGTGCCGACACTTGCGCGCCCGGCCCAACACTACACGGCAGTTCAATCAACCCAGAGCAAGGACTTTTCTCAATCTGAGTGGGCAAGTTTCAAGCCACCCGTTCCGTCGGGCAACCAGACCTCGGCTTGCTCGGAGCTCGCGTTGAAGAATCCAACGCCGTGCTTTTCTGCCAGCGCGAACATGGTCTCGTATGCCTGCTCGGCCTTAGACCAGGGAAACGCCGCGTAAATGACTGAACGCCCGATGCTGTAATCGGTGCCTGCAGCCTCGGTATCCGCTGAATCGTTTGCTGCGAACGGGCCGTTCAGCGCCGGAAACGACTTGATCATGTCCATGAACCAGGCGCGGAGCGCCGGCGTCGACACATCAGGATTGTCATATGAGTGATCTTCTTCCCACTCTGACTGCTCGTCATACCAATCCAAAAATGCGGCTCGTTTTTTCGGCGCAGCACTTGGCGCAAACACCATCAAGTCGTAGCTCATTCCGTTCGCTCTCGTCCAGATCGCGCAACCCGTCCTGTTCCCAGAATATCAGCCATCGGGGCGCGACGACCATACTGATCAAGAGCAAGTCCCTCACCCGATGGCCTTCTCCCGGAGTCGCGAATGAGCACTGCCCCCTCGTTCATCAAACACGCAAGAATTCGTTGACGTGTGCAGTGAAAACAGGTGTTGGTGGTACCAATCCTGATCGCAAGTAACCCACTCCCCAACCCCCTGCGCTCGCGGGAGAGGGAGCCGGCTCCCTCTCCCACGCGAGTGGGAGAGGGCTGGGGAGAGGGCTACTTGCCACACTGCGCCGTCGTATGACCCGCGCATGCTGACCAGACGTGTGATTCGCAGCTAATTGGACCGAAACGCTATCGCTCGCCAAGATACCGATTGGGAACATTTGGCAGCGCCGGAACCACTCTGCCCGCCGCACGAAGCAGCAACTTGATGTTCGCGTAGGTATCGAGCTCGGTCCGGTGCATCTGCGGCAGCAACCCAAGTTGCGCGTAAGAAATGGGCGTGACGTCCAAGCAAGTGGTTTCCCAATCAAACCCCTGTCCCCATGTGATTCCGGGAAGCAAGATGGTGGGGCTCGCGCCCGCATCGAGCAACAGACGCATGACGGGCAAGGAGCGGTTGCCGTTGGCATTGACCGTGTGGAACAGCGGCGTGTGACCGTTCAGCCCAAACGCGTCCACTGCGGCGCTGTCATCGACATTCACACCAAGCTCCAGAAGCCTTTGCGCAACTTTCAGATGGCCGTACTCCGCTGCAACGTGCAGGAGCGTCGCGCCGATGAGCGGCGTGAACGCGCATCGCATCGACGTTCGATGTGCCAACAGGCTCGGATCACGCGCGACCGCGGCATCCAGAGCAATCGGATCATCGAGCAAGATCGCCTCGATCTTTGGGTCATCCAGAATCGCACCGCGCTCCAACAGCAACCGCAAGCACTCAGGAAAGCGGTCTGATCGGAAGTACATCTCGATCAGATAGTTGATCGGCGCTTTGCCATCGATCACCACGGAAAGATCGAATCCGGCATCCAGAATTGCACGGATGCGCGCCACGGAGTGGGTCTCGAATGCAACAAGCAAATCACTGAAATGAGGTGTCATAGAATGCCTGAGCGTTGCGTTCAGTGCTTCGTCTATTGCAGCCGTCTCACCCGTGAGCCAAGCTCCGTGGGCCCGTTACGCCCCGTGTGCTATGCGCCCACGCGCGTCGCCATCGACCACGAGCAATGGTCGCCGTTCAAACATAGCATCGAAACGTGTGGAGCGCGCGCCTTCTAACGACCGGCGCGGCGAGACGAACTGGCGGGTGCATTCACATCAACCGCGGAAAATGCGAGGTCTCCGCACCCATCATCAAGCACCCCGATAAGGAGGGTCTGAATAAGTCCATCCTCGACTTTCAGACCCGCATTGAGTCCGGCACATGTCCGAACTCAATGCCCAGAATCAAGCACTTGCGTGCTCGATTCTGCGCGGGCCATCCCTGGCCCGCATCGCCTCTGAACTTGTTCAGAGGCTCCATAACCGACGTGCGCCCGATCAGCCCCGGCTTGATGTTTCAGCCAGAAGTGTCGCTTGAGTATTGGATCGATCGGCGCGTCGCGCGAACCGACTCAACAGCGACGACGCACCCAAAACCGCCAAGGAACCTGACAGCGCGAGGACACTGTGCAAGTAAGACGGCGCGAGGCGGTCAGGGTGAATCGGCTCGCCCGGTACAATTTGACCGGATAAAAGCAAGTACAGGTCGACACCTGTCAATGCGGTACCGACCGCCCCGGCAACGAGCAGCCAGATCGCAATGATCCTGATTACAACCCAGAGAATTGGCATTCGATTGCCTGTTAGGTATTGGTGAGGCGTTTGCTGATGGGAGTATCTGATGCACTCGGGAGTTGGGTCAATGTCCCGCGCATTGTGTCCGACCATGCCGAAGGCTGCCCGACGCAAGAAGCAAGGGACGGCTCCTCGGACCGCTGTTACCGGCTCCCGCGGCGGGCCCCCGTGCATCACCGCGACCGAGTCACGGCCGTCCCGAACATTCCTATGGCAACGACTCGAAATCGTCCCGATGCCAATAGATCAGTGGCGAACCAACCACATCCTGCGGCGTCTCAAAAAAGCTCCTGACTGCAGGACCCAGCTGCCCGAAGTCGCCCTGGCCAAAGCAGCGCAGCGTGTCGTCCATGAGCACCGCACAAGTGTGGCCTTCGTTGGTGTCGATCATTCTGACATGGGCCAGGCCGACCACGGCTCCGGGCACGTTGGTACCACCACCGGCAATGCCATTGCCCAGCTGCCCGTACTGATTGAAGCCCCAGCACTTAACCGTTTGATCCAGCAGTCGCGCGCAAGTCGTATAACCTCTGCCCGAAATTTCAACGACGTTAGTCAGCCCAGGTACCGCAGTCGGCGACAGTTCGTCGGTCCAAGCGCCTTGTCCAAGTTGGCCCCGGAAACCACTTCCCCAGCAGCGAACCGTCCCGTTGACGAGTAGTGCACAAGAATGGTCTTCGCCTGCGGTCAGCTCTCGCACGCCAGTCAGACCCGGAACCGGAATCGGCTCCAAACTAGCGTCGGTCGTGCCAGTACCAAGTTGCCCCTGCGCATTGCCGCCCCAACACCTCACGCTGCCATCGGTGAGTCGAGCGCAGCTGTGGTAATGCCCGAGGGCAATCTGGGCAACACCGATCAAACCGGCCACTCCTGCGGGCGTCGTGACGAGATTCGTCGTGCCGTTACCAACCTGTCCGTCGTCATTAAGCCCCCAGCACTTGACCGTGCCTTCTGCTAACCGCGCGCAAAAGTGGTTCCAACCACCTGCAACCTCGGCCACGTTGGTCAGACCCGAGACTTGAACCGCGACATTACTGTGCGCGGGCACACCATTCCCGAGCGCACCATTGTAGTTGCCGCCAAAGCAACGTACCGTGGCGTCCGCAAGCAACACGCAAGTTGCTCGATAGGCAGCGACCACCGACACCGCATCGGAGATGCCCGCGGCCAATTGAGGAATTGAGCTGGATGCATTGTTGCCATTGCCAAGCTGGCCCAGCGTGTTCTGGCCCATGCACCGAACGGTACCGTCAGTCAGACTCATACAGGTATGCCAGCCACCCACACCAACCGTGCCGATTGGCGACAACCCTGCAACTGCTTGCGGCTGGCCGCTGTAAGGCCGCGTGCCATTCCCGAGCTCGCCCGAGTAATTCGAGCCCCAGCATCGGATCCGAGCATCGGCAAAACGTGCGCACGTGTACCCCCAACCACTCGCAATATCGGTCACTCCCACGAGGCCCGGCACTACCACTGGAACCGAACTACTGATGGTCGTACCGTTCCCCAAAGCACCCGAAGCGTTGGAGCCCCAACACTGCACCGAAGTGTCCAACATACGCGCGCAAGTGTGCGAATTCCCCGCTGACAGCGCACTGACGCCCGCCATATCGCTGACCGCCACTGGCACCAAGCTCCGAACAGTCTGACCATTGCCGAGTTGCCCGCTGGCGTTAGCGCCCCAACAGCGCACACTCCGATCCAGCAGACGCGCACACGAATGCGATCCACCAACGTCGATCTCCTGCACTCCAGACAGACCGAGCACGGCGACTGGGGCGCGCCGATCCGTCGTGCTGCCGTCGCCCAATGCTCCATCTGAATTCGCGCCCCAACAAAACACCCCGCCATCGGTCTTGCGTGCGCAAGTGTGCGATGCCTTTGTCGATATCTGTTCAACTTCGGTCAAATCATAAACTGCTACGGGCAGCCAACTCCCAAACGACAAACCGGTGCCGATTTCACCGCGGTCATTGCGACCCCAGCACCGCACAGTCTTGTCTTGCAATCGCGCACAGGTGAATTGATCACCAGCAGTGATCTCCTCGACATCAGTAAGACCCGAAACCGGCACAGGCAACACACTGTTGGTCCCGGTTCCGTCTCCCAACTGACCTGACAGGTTTGCGCCCCAACACATGACCGTACCGGTCTCAAGAAGCGCGCAGGCATGATTCTGTCCCGCGGCAATCTGCCGAACTGCATTGAGCGGTGGTCCCGCGACGGGAACCGAGCTCGAGGTATAGATCGTATTCCCGAATCGACCTGCGAAGTTTGATCCCCAGCAGCGCATGGTCCCTATTTCGGTGATCGCACACGTATATCCGTTGCTTGCGACCAGATTCCCCGCAGCCGCAGATTCTCTCGAATAAACCGAAATCAACGCAACCAGCACTAAGCAGACCACAAATCGACATTGAAACCGTGACGTCATAAACATTGCAATCGAATCAAGAAGAGAGCAAGACCAATTTGCGCAAACCAGGGGAAACCCAGCCGTTTCCTCATCGGTTGCCTCCCGCGCGAATTTTGATAGTCGATTCGGCAGTCATCAGACCGCGGCCGGGGGCGCGAATCTGAAATCATATCTCAACTCCATCGCACCACCGACTGAGACTATTGGGCGGCAAGATACAGTGCGACAAGCGATGCGCGATGCCCCGAATCGATGCACGTCGGACTGTTTGAGCCTACAAGATCGGCGGCATGCGCTTTGACAATCGCGCCCAATGGGCCAGATCCCGGTATGAGCGCGAATTTCAACAATCAGGACCAACCCTCTCCATTAGCCTGACGTTGGCATTGCGTCGCTGCACGACGACCCGCCAGCTTCCAACGGACTGACCCGGATCAGCTCCAGCACCGTGACACCGAAACATCGTGCGAATTCCCGTGCGATCCGAAACCTTACGGGGCGCCCCAACTCAGCCCGCTTGATGGTGGTCAGCGACAGCTGAATGTTCCGCCGCCAGCAGTCATCGGCCAATTCTTGCTGGCTCATCAGCCGGCTATGCCGCAAATTGCGGAGGCCGGAACGGTCAAGCAGTACGTGACTATGGCGCGTGGCACTCAAGTTCTTGGCTTTGCCGATTACATGGGCAATCAGGCCAAACCTAACCGATGCCGATACCGGCGCTGGTCCCGATTCAACCGCACCTGAAGCAATCCCAAAGTCTTGAAGCCGTTCAAATGATCCGTCGGTCATCGCAGTTCTCCTGTTCGTGGCCTATTGCCATCGCTGTCACGTGGCGCTGATCTGGCGGCGCGCTGCAATCAGGTACCAATCTTTCGGCCTGCTAGCCAGCCCCGACGCCAGGAGCGCCATCCTGCTCAAGGCGGTCTTGGGGTTCCTTCCGGAAACCTGCCGATTTTCACATCGTTGATTTATCGACGCTTTTCTGAACCTGATCGGAGAACGGCTCGATGAAGGCGGCAATTCGGTGCGTCCCCGCGCGTCTGCGCTGCGACCGATGAGTGGCGTCCCTTGGACCGAAACCGGTCTGGTAGGGGCAGACCCACGTGTCTGCCCTCAGCCCCCCGTGTCTGCCCCTGCGGATTTGAGGGACAGCCCCTGATTTGAAACGGTTCCGGGGTGAAAGCCGGAATGGACAAGAGCTGCATCATTCTCTCGTCAAACACGCCGTAACCCATTGGTTTTGCAAACCAAGAAATTGCGGTTGCCGATGACTCTGACCGCAAGTAACCCCCTCCCCGACCCTCCCCCGCGCTCGCGGGGGAGGGAGCCGACTCCCTCTCCCACGCGAGTGGGAGAGGGCTTTGGAGAGGGCTACCTGCCACACTGCACCGCCGTGAAAATCGCGCATCGACGCTGACAGTTTGATGCACGAATAAGCGTACCAAATGGGCGGCTGGATTCCCACGCGAGTGGGAGAGGGCTACTTGCCACACTGCGCCGCCCCAGCAATCACGCATCGTCGCCAACCGTTAGATCCGCGAATCAGCGCACCAGCGGTGCGATCAGCGCACTCATCAAGGACTGATTGGCACAATCTTGTGCACGATCGGCTTCCCGCTCAGTGGTGCGAAGACGTACAGCAGTACCGCGTTCTCGGTGGTCGGGTAGGTCGTGAACTGCGCTTCGCACAAAAAGCAGTAGTTCGCGCCCGCAACAACCTGGGATGCAAAAGCGAATGGCGTATAGGCTGCCCCAGTCCAATCTGAAAGCGCCGATGCAAACACTTCCTTGGCTTGCGGCGTGAGGGTGAAGCTGAAGGCGGACCAGCCGCCAGGGACTTGATTTGACATAGCGATCTCCAATAGTCAGGCAAGAGAAAATGGTGAGTTGTCGCAGGCATCTCCGGCGATGCCCTTCACGAGACCACTCTTGTCCCGTTCGACGCGACCATTGTGGGTGTGTCCTCAATCAACCGTAGCGCCCTCTTGGGCTCACTTCAGTGTCCGCGCTCAATCGCTTCGGGCGTATGCCGTTCCACGCCACCAGAGCAGTTCAACAGATAAGTCGGCATGCGGAACCCAATGCTGGCGAGAAATGCTTGCTGTGGCGCTGCATCGGGCGTTCGACCAAGCAAGCAATGGGCGCTGACCCAGGTTGCCAATAGCTCGGGGTTCCGGGAACCAGAGACTGAGGGCCCGAGTACCTTGAGCACCTGCTGCCAATTCGCCACAGCCTCTTCCAATTCCTGGATGCCTGCCAACGCTTGCCCTCGCCCCAGCAGCGCCCTTGCTAGCGCTAAGGTCTCCGGCATACTGCCGGCGGCGTCACTCGCAATTCGTTCGAGATCAGCGATCGCTTCGTTGCTGGCTTCTACATCAATGGAACCCGGACGTGTCACGGCCAATACCTGCCGATTTAAAGCAGACAATCGTCGCAATGCAATGGAAGGATCGCCCGCCCGCTCATTCTGTTCGATCCAAACTTGCGCCCGCAGCGAATGTTCGCGACGGTCAGCGAGCCGACCCATTTGCAGCGCCAGTTCACTCGCCTGCATTTCCGCGATCGCCAGATCGCGAACCCAAACGCGATTGGCCGGCTCACGCTCAATCAGCCTGTTGAGTCGACTGATACTCGCCGCAATCTGCGTACCGGCCTCTGCCAGCTGGCCGCGCGCCAATGCAACCCGAGCGCTGTTGAGCTGTGCGGTCGCCAACCCACGCTGCCAAACCAGGGCCTCGGGCGTCTGCTCAGTCAAGGCGGTAAGCATGGCGATTTGCTCAGCAAAGCCGGCAGCGGCTTCGGTGAGCTGCCCTTCCGATTCTTGCGCACTGGCAAGCCAAGACAACGTATCGGCCAAGTCGAAGCGCAGGCCCCCATCATCGGGTCGCAACGCAAGAACCTGCGACTTGATATCAGCCGATCGCTTGAAGTAGGTCATCGCCTCCGCGACCCGACCTTGATCACGAATCACACCACCCAAACTATTTAGCGCATAAGACAGCTCCAACTGCCAATTGGGGTTCTTCGGATCTTTGGCGACGAGCAGCTCAGATGTGTGCAGATAGGCGCGCCAATGTTCCAGAGCCTGGTCTAACTGGAACTGGCGGAAATGAAAGTTCCCAAGCCAGAACGACGCAATACCATACTCTTCGATAGCAGCCTGCGAGTCTGGTGCCTTGCTGAACGCCAGCAACGACGCCGCCTTCGCACGCGTAAAAGCCGCCTCCGCTTCCGCCAAGTTAGCCTGCTCGTGCATGACTTCACCGACTGTGCGCAAGGCGCGTGATCGATTGATCAGGTCATCAACCTGCATCGCCGACTCGGGTTGTCGCTCAATTTCAGCCAGCGCTCTGCTGCTGATGCTGCCAAGCAAATCCAGGTTACCGAGCGGCCGCAGCTTGTCGGCCAAATCGACCAGCATGAAGTCCGACAACTGCATGGCCGCCTCCCGGCGGCGCTCTGCGTCATCGCGAGCGCGCACTGCCAACGTTGCTGAAACAAACGCAACCACAGTGAGCAGACCAAGCCCGAGCACTGCCGAACGACGCAACCAACGTCTTCGCCGATCCATTGCTGTTGAAGCTTCCAGAAACGCCCAATCCTCCGATCGAAGATCAGTCGGTAACCGCTTTGCCGCTTCCTGCGCGTCGTCCAGCGGTCGCCCAGAGTTGAGTAAGTGGTCGAACACCCGCCCCTCCTCAAGCCAGCGATCCGCCGCTCGCTGCAGTCGCGCCTTCGCTTGCAGCAGGCGGCGGTTTTCCTGAGTCCATTCGCGCGCCCGCCCCCACTGCCGAAACAGCGCTTCATGAGCGACTCGCAGAACCGACTCACTGTCACTCAGATCGGCGACAAACAGTCGTGCATGGACCAGCGCTTCCGCCAACTCGCGCGCGCGGAGATCTAGTTCTGCCAACTTGATCAAACGCGCGCTGACGCGATCGCTATCGGTTTGCAGGACAATCATTCTACTGAACAACCCCGGCAGACTGGCCTGGGTCGCCTGGCTCAGCGCTGTGTAGGCCGCTTCGGCCTGATGGGTCAGCGCCCCCTCCAGCCCGCCCATATCTCGAAAGACATCGAACCGCAGCATCCCAGCGTCGCTACGACGCTCGTACAGAATCTGCAATGTGTGCTGCAACATTGGCAATGCATCGACTTGACTGATTGCCGCATCGCGCAGCACATCGTCCAATCGCTCTCGCGTCTCCGGGTCTTCCTCAAAACTGAGTCCAGCCAACGCAGCCGGCGTGCGAATGATCTGCGCAATTTCGCCTGACCGGGGCGATAGCACATCCACGTGACCATCGCCTTGCTTGCGCTCGGCAATCTCAGGAAAGGCCTCAACGAACCCAGGATAGAAGTCGCTACGAATCACCACCACCACAAGCACTCTCGGCGAGTCGCACAGACTAAGTACCGCCCGCATGAACAACCGTCGCTGGTCCGAAGACTCTGCGCCACCGACCACCAGCGCTTCGGCGTGGTCGATCAGCAGCAGCAAGTGGGCGAACGGCAATCCAGCCAGCTTGCGGGAGCCCACGCGCCGGAACGCGTGATCGACGAGACTCGGGGCCGCTTCCGGGGAATCCCGCAACGACGCAGCCAGCTCCGGAGCGTCCGGCAGAAAGACTGGTCGCTCTTCCAGCTGCCAATCACACAAAGCATGCGCCAAGCGCAGCATGGCCTCCGCTTCGTCGACACCGGCCAGGTCACAATGCGCTGTCGACAGCGCTTCTAAGCCATCAAAGCCACCCTCTTGGCACATTAGTGGCAGGACACCAGCCTGCAGCAGCGAGGACTTGCCACAGCCGCTGGCCCCCACTACCAGGACCAAGCGTTGCTGGGTCTCGATCTGCCTGCGCAGCGCCGCCAGCAAGTCAGCGGTCGCGCGACTCCGTCCACAGAAGACACTTGCATGGTCACGATCGAACGAGTTCAGACCAACGAACGGATTGGAGCTTGCCCAATCACCCAATTGCAAAGCGGCGCGGCGGTAGTCGCCCGGAAACCGCACTTCAGCGACGAGCCGATAACCACGTTTGCGGATGGTTTCGATGAACCTGGGCGACCGGACATCGTCCTGAAAGACCCTGCGCAAATGGGCGATCGCCTTGTGCACCGGGTTGTCGCCGTAGAACGTACCGCGCCAAACTTCGACCAGGAGTTGCTCAGCGCTGACCACCTCGCCAGCATGCTCAGCCAGCGCCACCAGCACTTCCATGACCCGTGGTTCCAACGCAATCTCACTGCCCTCGACCACCACCGTCAAGCAATCAGGTTGCACCGCGACCGCGCCGACGCGAAATCGCGAGCGTGACGATAGGGTCTGTATCCGGTCGGTGCGTTGCACGACAAATGACCTCGGCCGCCCCTGTGGTATTGGCTTCGAGTATGTCACTGCGGTGAATGTGCTGGCAACAGCTGACGCTCGCGAGCTACGACGAAGCCGCGAGTTCGAACCGGCATTCTTCCCGGAGATCATCGGCAGTGTTTGCCATGGCATCCTGTCCAATGGATATCAAGGTCGCGCCATTGGTGCGCAGCGAGATGATGAAAGGCTGGCTCCAGCTGTCTCGAAGGGCGCTAGGCATGATTAAAGACGTCACTGGCTGGAGGCTCACTGGCTCACTCTGATCGATCAGCCACGCAGGCACAGACCGCCACAGCACAGGTGACGGCTCGCGAGCGGCCTCTAACTGCAAACACAGCGCGCTCATGGTCCGTTGGGTTGCAAGCTCCGGTGTCCTGCCAATGCCGCAGCCCAATCCGAACATCAACGGATAACCGAACGCCACTGTTAGTACCAGGAACGGAAAAGCCTGAATAAAGGACATTTCGTTCCACTCGAATCGAAACGGATTGTCCGGCTTCAATCGCTCCGATGATGTTGGCACGCTCATTGATCTCCATTCGACTGCAGCGACTCACCAACCACCGAAGCAGACCGAATGCACGATCTCCTCAGGTCATCCGATGAGTCTCTCTTGGTATCGGCACCGTTCGACGCGATCAATATCGACGTGCCGTCATCCGCCAGCACTAAGGAGGGTCTGAACAAGTCCCGCAATTTCTGGTTAGATACAGGTGTTGCGGCGAGGTTATTTCAGCATGGACCAGATGAGTTTCGGTGACGCGGAATATGCGGCTAAGAAGAAGCAGACGCGTCGGGAGGTATTCCTAGCCGAGATGGAGCAAGTCGTGCCGTGGGCAGCATTGCTGAAGGACATTGAGTCGGTTTATCCGGTCGCCGGTCGCGGCCGTCGCCCGTACCCCGTTGAAGTGATGCTCCGGGTTCACCTGATGCAGAACTGGTTTGGGTTGAGCGATCCGGCGATGGAAGAAGCGCTGTATGAGATCGTGTCGATTCGGAACTTTGCCGGTCTGACGCTGAGCGGCAGCATTCCAGACGAGACGACGATCCTGAACTTTCGGCGTCTGATTGAGACGAATGATTTGGCTTCGTCGATACTGGAGCGGATCAACGGTCATTTGTCGCGCAAGGGCTTGCTGCTGAAGCGTGGCACGATCGTCGATGCGACGATCATCGCGGCACCGAGTTCGACGAAGAACTCAGACGGTGAGCGGGATCCTGAGATGCACCAGACGAAGAAGGGCAACCAGTGGTACTTCGGCATGAAGGCGCATATTGGCGTGGATGCTGACAGTGGTCTGGTCCACACAGTGGTGACGTCGGCAGCCAATGATGCCGATGTTGATCACGTTGAAAGCCTGCTGCACGGCAAGGAAGAGACAGTATGGGCAGATGCGGGCTACCAGGGCGCCGACAAAAACATGCGCGAGAACCATCCGCGCAAGCAGCGCTTCCCTGAGTGGAGGATTGCGATGCGCCGAAGCGCGATCAAGGCGATGGAAGAAGGTCGGGCAAAGAGCAATATCGTGAAGATCGAGCGTAGGAAGGCGCAGGTTCGCGCGCGAGTCGAGCATGCGTTTCAGAAGGTGAAGTGCTTCTTTGGGTACAACAAGGCGCGCTTCAAGGGATTGGCCAAGAACACCAGTCACATCGTCACCCTGTTCGCGCTGGCCAATTTGCATCGTGTCAGAAAAGTGCTACTTGAAACTGCAGGGGAGTTGCGCCCGAAGTTCGCGAGCTGATCACGAAAGAGGGGCAAAGTAGCGCCAGAACCGCTTTCCCAAGTGAAGAACGATACCGATTAGGAAGGATACTTAACGGATCACCGACCGAAACCCGCCTGAGAATCCGGAGGACGGAATCCATCGCCAAAAACCGACTTGTTCAGACCCTCCCTAACGGCGTACCCCACATATCGAGCAACGATCCAGGCGCCGCGTAGGGAGCCTTTGCACAACTTCGAGCACTTCTGATGAGCTCACCCAAGTCAAAGTCAGCACGCGCAGTTGGGCAATCCTGCAGGAACGTGTCGATACGCATACAAGCAGCAATCAACACTTGTCGTGTTGCGTCTGACTTCCCGATCTTAGGGCAGCCAGCCGTGTTCAACCACAGAAGCACCGCGGCGACATCAAGCATCGAAGTCAAGACAATCACTGCAACGATCTCAGACGCTTTCAAACCTTGAGATTCCAGGCAAATCACATCCCACAGACTTTGATTGTCAGGAATGGTTCCCCGGAAGACCAATGAGACCGCATGCCAACGCAAGGCCGCAGCAATCGCTGAAACGACAGCCACTACGCCCGTCCTGGCCAATGCGGGAATGGTGGTCACTGGCGCCGAAACCTCGACCTTCGCCAGCGCAGACAATGCGTCAGACTCTGTGCGAGTCTGAACATCCAAGATGGACTGATTCAGACCCGCCTGAGTGGTCCGGACAGCACCGAACTGGACGAACCGACCACGTCGTTGGCATGCCAGGAATCGAGGCAAAGCCAGCGCACCGCACACCTAGCTCAATTTGCTTGCCGTATTGGTTCGGATCGTACCCTGCAGACGCGCTCAGCCCACTACACGTCTGCGGCGCATGCTCTTAAGCAACACGCTTTGATTCGCAAAGCTCGGCCAACATGCCGAGTGCCTTAGGCCATGACTGACTCAAATGATCCGCCCACTCCGCAGGAACGTCTTGGTCTATCACGACTCGTGTGCCGCCATTTATGGCCTGAAGCGTGTAATTCTCATAAGCTGGCGCCCAGGAACGCACCGCCTCGCTCGTTGTGTCTTCCGTACCGTTGGAGAGCATTCCAAGATGGCGGATCGAAAGGAACTCGTTCCTGCGGCTCTCAGCAATCTCAGAGACCATTCCGTCTCCGCTAGGAGCCAGGAACAGGATTCTCGATCCTACTTCCCACGATCCCTGGAAGTACGATCCTTCCGCAAACGCTGAAGTCCAGTACTTGTAGCTCTCCAGAGCGGTGATGTGCTGCCAAACAACATCAGCTGCAGCGTTGATCGTGATTTCGAATTGAATGTGATTCAAGGTAGCCATGATGATCGCCTGGTTTGTTGGTTGTACAGCCTATTGCCTGAGTAATGCCGCACCGCGTGTTGGCATCCGCCTGGACGAAATTAATGGGCCTCTCCGACGCTCCAGTACACATTGGCCATTGGAGTACAGAAGAAGCCTTCGAGCCGATCGGTCAGTTTGAGTGGCCAGCATGGTTTGGCGGAACGGCTCGTTCACGGGCCTGGAGCAGGTTGACCGCGTTCCGTGGCTGGGCGTTCGAGCCACTTCGACCTTCTGGACGAGTAACGCATGTCCAGTTATCCCTGTGTCCAGTCACCCCTTGCGATTTCACGTTCCGACGCCTGAGTATCGGAGGAAACGAAGCAAGGGGCGCTTGCCTGCCACTCAAAGTCTGCATCCTTGCGCACATTGCCTTGGAACTCCCTTGCAATGATTGGTTGAGCACAGCGCTTATGGACTGTAGTTCTCAGCTTGACACTTGCCGAATTCTTCCATGGTGTCCGAAGACATGGTGCACTCATAGTTCATGCGCGCATGTTTGTCTAGATTATTGCAGTCAATTTGCACTTCGACCTTGGCCCCTTCGAGACCGGTCTGATATTCCTGCTTAATCTCGGCCAGCATCATCTTTTGCTGCTTCTCCTTCATTTGCGCGCACTCGCTTGCATTGAGTGGAATCGGCTCATCTTTGCTGCAGCCGGATAGAACACCTGCTGCGACGAAGATTCCGAGAATTGCAGTGTGCAGTGAGCTCATGTGTTTTTCATCCTGATGATCTAACCCGAGAATTTGGCGAGGGCATGAATGAGTCCATCCTGGACCTTCAGACCCGCAATGAGTCCGGCAAGTGTCCGGACTCAATGCTCCAGAATCAAGCACTTCCGTGCTCGATTCTGGGCGGCCCATCCATGGTCCGCGTCGCGTCTGAACCAGTTTAGGGGCTCTTGAGCAAATCCATCAGAATGGCGGTCTCCGCTCTGATAGCCGCCTTGATCGTCGGCTCGTGTTCCGGCGCCCAAAGCGGCGAATGCACGCTCGGGAGTGGCACACCTGACTTGCGTGAGGCATCCAGCTTCGCGGCATCGACCGCACCGACATGGAGCAACACGATGCGCACCCCTGCGAGTCCGAACTGAGAAAAGTCTTCTCCGCCCATCTGTGCGGGCATCTCAACCACGCGATCGGCACCCAGTTCGGCGCGGGCGGCGACGACCATGCTTTGGACGAGATCGGGGTCGTTGTAGACCGCATCGGTGTTGGACAGAGTTTCGATCAGCGGTTCCTTTGGTGCGTTCGCGGCAAGCGCTTCGCCTTTCGCTTGACGCGCGATTGCGGCGAGCAGGCGCTTCTGCACAGCGGGGTCGAGTGATCGCACGGTGATCTGTAGCGTCACCTGGTCGGGGATGATATTGGAGGCGCTGCCACCATGGATGCTGCCCACTGTGACCACAGCGGGGTCCATGGGATTCGTCTCGCGCGACACCACGGTCTGCAGGCCAATGACAATGCGCGCGGCGATGACCACAGGATCGATCGCACTCTGCGGAAACGCACCATGGCCACCTTTGCCGTAGATCGTCATTTCCAGTCCGGTCGAGTTGGCGCGGAAATAGCCAGCATGAAAACCGATGACGCCGGCCGGCAGACTCATCTCATCGTGTATCCCGAGTGCGTAGTCGGGCTTCGGAAACCGGGTGAACAAGCCATCGCGGATCATCGCGTTGGCACCGGAAACGATCTCCTCGGCCGGCTGCCCGACGAGCATCAGTGTGCCCTGCCAGTGCTCGCGATTCTTGGCCATCAGTTCTGCCGTACCAACCCATGCCGCCATATGAATATCGTGTCCGCACATGTGTGCGACGGGGACAACTTCACCGGTGTTGTTCTTGCTCGTCACCGTGCTCGCAAATGGCAGTCCAGTCTTTTCTGCCATCGGCAACGCATCGAGCTCAGTGCGCAACATCACAACTGGCCCAGGCCCATTCTTCAATATTGCCACGATACCGGTACCACCGACACCGGTGGTGACCTCATAGCCCAATGCCTTGACGCGCGCTGCGAGCGTCGCCGCCGTGCGATGTTCTTGAAACGCCAACTCCGGATTGCTGTGCAGATCCCTATAGAGCTGCTCAATAGCCGGGTAGATCCCGTCGACTTGCGCTGCTCCGACATCATCGCCCGCGGGCGCCGTTTGCGCCCGTGCATTGAGGACGACCGACAGTGTTGCGATTAAAAGACTCAGAAAGATGCGACTCATGGAGCTCCTTGCGAGAAAGTGCTGTCAGCTTTGAATGCCAATTGTGAGGCCTAACACCGTGTTCAGCGCAATCGGGCTGCGGAAGCAGGTCGTAGCGTATAAGGCACCCGGCGTCTGCCGCAACACATCTTAGGAGGGTCTGAATAAGTCTATCCTGGGCTTTCAGACCCGCAATGTAACCGGCCCATCGCCTGCCCCGACGAAGGCCGGGGGCCGGACTCAGCACACCAGTATCAAGCACTTGCGTGATCGATTCTCGGCGCGTCGGCCATGACTCGCATCGACTCTGAACTAGGCCAGAGTCTCCCTAGTTGGAAGGCGCAGTCACGTCACCCTTGGCGCGCTTGTCAATGTCGCGCCGTTCTTTTCGCGACAGCTTGCTCTTGCAAAGCTTCACCAGTGAGGGTGCTTGTGGGTTCATTGCGACATCGACCTGACTCGCCCAAAAATAGCACTCGCCATAGTCCAGTGGGACACCATGGCCCCGCACGTACATTTGCGCCAGACCCCACTTGCCGTGATCGTTGCCAAGGTCAGCCGCCCGTCTGTACCAAGAAGCCGCAAGCTCGTTGTTCTTGGGAACACCATCCCCTATGCCATAGAGTGCACCCAAGTTTGACATGGCGGATGCGTCTCCAAGCTCTGCAGCTGACTCGAGCAACGCCTTCGCTTTCAGGGAATCATGTGGCACACCCGTCCCGTGCAAGTAATAGAAGGCCAGCCTCACCATCGACGCTGTATGCTGTTGCGACGCTGCCGCCTGGGCCCAACGGGCAGCCTGGGTTTGATCAACCTTCACGAACAACCCGATCTCATACATCTGTGCAAGGGTGGCTTGTCCTTCGGCGTAACCCGCGTTGGCAGACGCAGCGATATACGCGACCCCCTCACTGTTGTTCTCCGCATCCGAGTCGCCCCATAAGAGTTGCCGACCACGCTGATAATCACTGGCGGGACTTTGGAGCACTTGGGTGTGACAGTAGCCAGACAGCACCAGTGAGCAGATCAAAGCCAGAAACCGTGCCGTCATGGATAAGCCTCCCAACGCAGCGTAAACGAGCAGCGCCATGAGACGCCGAGGGCAACACATAAACTGGTGCGCGGTCGGACTGAACGCAGAGCCAGTGCGCTGTACCTCGCCTGCCCCACTGACATCTGTCGCGACCCGGACTGCAACCCGAAGTATGTCTGAATCATCATAGATTTGAACCTCGTGAATTGGGACCGGCATGCCTGATTGTAGTGTGACCGAGATGCGGAGCGCCTTGATTTCAAGCGCAAACTCGTCAAGGCGAGAAAGGGTACCTTCGTTGACGCATGTCGTCCAAGTACGAAAGAGCGAACGATGCTCCACATACTCCGGAGACGGCTGAAAATGGCCTAAGGAGGGTCTGAACAAGTCCATCCTGGACTTTCAGACCCGCAATGAGTCCGGCACGTGTCCGGACTCATTGCTCCAGAAGCAAGCATCCAATCCCGACGATTTCCATCTCAGCGTTCAAACGCTTGAGCCCAACGCGCGGCCCGCCCGAAGCATCGACGCGTTGCGCCCCACTGGTCCGCGTAGGGCCAGTCGTGGCCGCATCAGACGACACCCAATCCCGACGACCGACTCGACCGCAGGGTCAGGCGTCATGCTGGTCAGCACAGCGACACCAGCGCATGGCGCTAGGCGGACTGAGTGACCAAGACTCGTAGAGCGGATTGAACCACAAGCACAGGTTGCTGCCCTTGTATTCTGAAAAGCGGAATGAGAATGATGCCACAGGCTTGCCTACTTGCCTGATCTTGACACGGTGACTGGACGCCAACGTTAGCGCTGCGACCAACACCGGCTTTTCGTGCAATACGGATACGGGCGCTCCACCGTCGAACGAAACGGTGAATTCATACGGCACGGGACTGGCAGTATCGTTTGCCATGGACTTGGTTCCCGCTGTCGCAACGGGTACAGAAGCGATGCACACCGAACCGCTCTCCTCAGCAGCGGCATGGAGCCCGAGCAAGGCGATAACTAGTCCGAATCCAACAAATCGGAACATGCTGTTGAACTCCCCAAATTTGGCCCTACCGCGAGGCGGCTTCGGCCTGGATGAATTGTTAGGCTGCTTCACCGCCACCAACGATGCTCCGGTGGATACTCGGCCTTGGCCTCTGCATCTGCTGGCCCATGGCACTTGATCTCCCAAGCCTCTTCAAGGCTCAGGATGCGGACACCGCACATCCGGAGATCGCAGGTGCGCGGCTGCGACCCATCGATGAGCGAAATACCCCATACCTGCCCGTCGCCCTTACCGATACAGAGGCACGGATGGTAGGCACAATCCTCGTAGATCTCGCCGGGCGAGATGATGAGGTCTCCAGATTCGTCGAGCTTCGCCATACAGCCAATCACCTTGTTTGGCGGCTCTGGGCCGCATTGGTTGGACGACACGTACGCAGTCCCCTGCGTCCGCTGCAACAAACAATTGGACTTCGTCGCATTAGATCTGACGAAGTCCCTTACGCGCGAAGAGCTCGTGTAGCGCTTCGGTCACGGCAGGGTCGACTGCTCGCTTTGGAATACTGACAAGCGGGAGCTTGCCCGCGAACAGGTAGATACCCAACCGCGAGCTCACATAGCAGTCCACGATTTGCCACTGAAGCTTGTTGTCGAAAGCAGGGCCAACGAATGTCATCTGCTCGTCAGAGAACTCGTAGCGATGCGGTCCGAGCAATGCGGGCGATCGCCCGAACAAGACAAAAGGCATCAGCAGCATGCCGGCCGTGAATAGGGGAGGAACCGCGACAAATATCGCAATGGTCAAGACGGATACGGCTTTGCCCTGAGCGAGGGCGATGCAGCTCACGATTGCCGCGATCCAGGGAAGCGCAATGAAGAAAAGCGCGCCAATTGCGGCGATCACAGGACGTGCGCGCAGCCCGGCCAGGCTGGCAGCCACCAGGTCGGCGCGACGGGGCGTAAAGTGGACCACAATTGCCATAGGGAAGCCTAACGTACGAATCAAGCAGCAGCCGACCGCCAACGGTCGATGGGCCAACTTTAGCCGGCTTTCCGCTCAATTGCGTGCTTTGACTGGACATCCACGCGCATGGCTGTCGATGTAGCCGCAGAGCCACACCACCTGCATCGCAATAGGCAGTTCCTTCGGATTTGCCTGATTCCACATGCGATTCAGTGACGTGAGCGGGGCGATGGCAGTCAGCATTCTGTGCAGAGAATCCGCGCCAGTGACGGGTTGAGAGACCTGCCGCCGACATCAAGCGTTGAACGCATCGTCTGGTGGAACTGGCGGTACGTCAAGCGGGTCGCGCGCAACCAACGTGATTCCTTTCTTAAGTTCGAGAAAATCTGGATCCACATGACATGAGACAAAGAAACCCGGACAGTCGATTCCGACTCGAAAAATGCCCCCAAAGTCGATCTCTGGATTCTCGGGCGAGACGCCGGGAAGGTAGGCAACCCGGCCAATGCGTCTTCGGAACATAACCCGCAGGCTGACGCGATCTCCGAGCTCAACCGGATCTTCAGAACCGAAGTACCGGACGCGGTTAAGTGCCTGGAAGGATTTGAGAACTGCGGCCTGGGACCGCTCGAACGGTGAGCGCCACCCATTCCGGGTAGCGACTTGCTCGAGTGGGCCGCCCGCTGCAAAAAGGAGCGCGACATGCCGAAGATGCGGAAAACGGCCCCTATGGTAGTGCCATAGCGGCTCCACCAGTTCCTTGAGCGGCTGCTGTGTCGTGAGGTAGATCGTCCCCGAGACGTCCTGCGGCTTCGACTCAAGGATGTCGACGACGCGCTTGACCGCTTCTACGAGAGTGTCGCGTTGACTCATGTTCATCCGGGTCGCCAAGCGTCCAGTATGCACCGCGAGCGGCGCATGCTTCAACACCATTGACCGATTCAGGCTGCAGACTCCTGCAGCCTGCGCACAAACCTGCGCCAGAACCTAGCCGCCCTGATCGAGGGCAGATTAATCTGGAATCGAATGTTCAACGCAAGGTGGGATCGAACGGCAAAACAAACTCGCCGCTCACCTGCGACTGATGCTCAGCCTCATCGATGTACAGTGGCTCATATTGATTGATCAGCCACTTGGTCAACTGCGAGGTATAGGCTGGGAATCTGAGATCACCACTCTGCCCGCCTGGGTAGATTTGCTCGGCATGAATCAGCGGCGTCATTTCGCCAACGAATCGGCGCGCCGGGCCAGAGCTAAACATGAAGTCGTTCAGGGTGTCGGCACGCGCACTATGACTGGACGCGTCGACACTTTCATACCCGCCCGCACGAGCGAATCCTGGCAGATTCTCTGCAACATTTTGATAGCCGTGAACCCCTTGCCCTGGGATATCAAACGGCCCATGCAGGGGATGCTCAAAGACGATCCGATGCAACTTGCCCCAACGGTAATCGTTGAGCTGAGTCGACTTGGCAAATGCCGGGGCGAACTCATCGCTAGCAAGCAGGGTCAACGCGTCTGCCATGGCCTTCAGCAATAGGAAGTCACGCGCCGACTCGGCATTGGGGGCATTGATGACTTGAAAGAAGTTCAAACCTGAAGCACCCACTCCGTGTCGGGTTGGAAACGTATCCAGCAATCGTTTGAATGCCACATAGGCTTCACTGCTACCCGGCAAATGGCTCTCAAGCCCGACCTCCGTCAGCGTGCGGTCGATCGTGCCACGGATGGCTTGCCCGCGCCAAACCGCAAACAGCGTTGCCGCCACTGAGTGCGCGATCTCGGTATCGGTCGGTGGCGCGCCCTCAGGGGTATCACCTGGGTCGTATCCAATCTCGATGCCCGTCGGCGTCGAAAAGTCCCACGCCGCGATTCGATCCACCGATTCCTTGACACGGGGGTTCTCGGCCAGGGCTTTTAATTCCGGCCAGTTGGACTGCAGCGCATTGTGATATGCGGCAATCAAGAATGGCGAGACGAGTTCGGCATCCAGCATCTGGTTGTTCGCCTGTGTCGCCTTGATGTCATCCAGCGTGACCTTCTCCGGGCGCGCCAACAGCGATTGCATCATTCGGTCAATACGACCTTGACGCAGCGACGAGTAGCCAAAGTTCAAGTAGTACAGGCCCCCGCCTTCGCGCAATTGGTTGAAGGCGTTGTTGTCGAGCGTGTTGCCGACTGGGTCGTTGTTGGCATTCGCCAAATATCCGGAAGCCGGGTTGACATCTTGCGGCATTTCAGATGATTTCAGAATTTCGAACGGGACGGCCTGGTTGGGCTGCGGATTCACCACCGACAGCCACTCGTTCTTGCGAGCGCCAGTGCCATCGCGAAGAATAAACGGTGGCGTGCCATCAATGATGTTGGCTTGCAGATCTTCGCGAACCGGCATCTCAGCAGAAGTGTAATAAGCAATCGTGCCGTCACGTCCGGCATAGGCGAAGTTCTGCGAACCAACGTCAAAATAGTCCAGTGCGTCCCGGAACTCGTTCAGATTGGTTGCCCGATTGATGCGGCGAATCGCATCCAGCTCAAAGGTCGGACCCCAGCCGGTGTACTGCACCGACACGCCACTATCGTTATTGATGCTCAGGACCGGGCCGTTGTTCCGCCGCGGCACGGTGATCGTGACGCCACCATTGGTGAAGCCGATCGAATTCGTCCGCGCCACATTGTCGTTGACGCCATCAAGTTGATTCAGAAAGTAGCTCTGAAAGGTCCACGTCACCGGCTCGGGCCGACCTTGAAAGATCGTATGGGTGGGGAGCCCAAACGTGTTCAAGACAAACCGTTCCTGATAAGCGTCAGTGACATCCAAAGGATTGGTGGTCAGCCCCCAGCAAAACGCCTCGGTGCAGCCCAGCAGAATGTTTGGCGTACCAGGCGGCGCCAGGCCTGACACATTCATCGGCTGCGGATAGCGCGGGTCACGAGAGATGATGTGCGCTTGATGCATGACCGCCGGCAGCCCTAAAGACAAATGCGGGTCATTGGCGAGAATCGGGCTGCCACTGGCCGTCTTGCTGCCATGAATCATCCACCAATTGCTGCCCGCACGGTTTTCGCGCGGCCGCAAATGCGGCGCAATGACCGGATTGTTGCTGACGCTGTCTTTGAGCTTCTGAGCCAATGCCACGGTCTCGGTGTCCAGCATCGGCATCGATTCCCAGAACGGTGCCGCGTCGACCTTTGCCGCTGTGGTGCCATCGGGAGCCGTGATCGATACTCGGTCATCGAATGGTTGCACGCGATGCGTGTCTTCGAAGAACAAGGCCGAGCCGTTGAACCCGCTCGCTGCACCGGCTCGCTGATAGGCGCCCAAACGAATCGTGTAGTCGACATCGAGATCGAAGCTCAACTGAAATGCCAGGATCTTGCCGATCACGATCGAGTCGACTGGGGTCCAAGGCTCGGCCCGGGTCAACTCCAGCACCGAGTATTCTGGAGGCAGTTGCCCAGGCCGCAACCAGTTGTTGACCCCATCCGTGTACGCCTTGAGCACGCCGCGCATCTCGTCGTTCATGCCCGACCAAGTCGCCTGTGCAGCGCGGCGCAAACCCAGGGTCCGCAACTGCACATCGCTGGCCAATGCCGATGCACCAACGAGCTCACCCAAGGTGCCACTCGCCGTACGTCGCAATACATCCATTTGGAAGAAGCGGTCGCGGGCATGAACGTACCCGAGCATGTAGGCGGCGTCATAGTCGTTCTGTGCCTGAATCAACGGGATCTGACCCGCCGAGAAGCTGACCAACCCCGGCTCGCGCATACCCGGTGCCGCGATCGGCGTTGTCGCAGACGCGATGCTGGTGACAACAGCCAGCGCCAGCGCCGACAGCGCAAAATGGTTACGTCTTGGTTTCAATCGAGCGACTTGCATGTCATGCCTCCGAATTTGGTCCCCGCAAACGGGTCGACAACGTTACGCGCCCCCGAAGCCGATTCGATCGGACCAAGCCGGGAGATGAATTTGATCAAGCGCATTTCCGCTTGACCACATTGGGTATCTCGTAACCACCTACCGCCGTCAATCAATCAGGACTAGAGTGGTTCAGCGTCCGTGCAGCAAGAAAATCCGATCTTGAATCCATACGAAAGTCGCAACGGCGCTGCTTGCAGCGTCGCGATCTTGTGTGCATTGACTCGATGTGCCGAGTGCGCTCCAGGCGACGACCTACCGAACACCCATCAGGCTCCCGCATTCAATCTCAAGCCTGCGGCTTCAAATTTTGCGTTCCAACCACGGTAGCAAATGGTCGATGGCGACTTGGGCGTGAGGCCGAGGTTTTCGGAAGCGATCGACATTTCCGCTGTGCGGCCGCTTACTACATACTCAGCGCCCCCGACCCGTATGTTATCGGTGACCTGTGCCAGCGCGAGCGATTGACGCGAGAACAGTGCGGGTTTGGCGAGATCACGTGCCTCAGGGAGCCTTTGAAGACGTTCAGAGGCTCCCCAGCACATCGTTCTTGGAATTGCGGCGACGTCAAGGTAAGTGCTACGCCAAGGGCATCTTGCAAATTCGACTGGCGCTCGACGTTATCGAGCTATTGGACGGGGCGTTATCGCAATACCAAGTTGGGGCCACAACGCGTGACAGCCAGAAACGCACTTGGCCTCCCAGCGCGACATGATCCAACTGACGACCTCTGCGAGGCCTAGCGTTCGACATGAGCGGCAGCGGCACATCGCAGCTTGCTGCCGGTCTGCTCGATGGCGGGGTGAGACGTCATTCGAGCGCTGCTCGTTGAGGATTTCGTTGCTGCACTTCCGCATTCCCCTTGCGCTCCGCGCCGCCCATGGCGCAGTAGCGTGCTTGAGGCGTTCGCAACGCGCAGCGAGGCTGCGGACCGCGGTATCGGCCAAGCGTCCGCTCGTGGGTACGCGTCAATGAATAGTCATGCAACTGTCTTGGACTCCGCATCGGGCCAAATGCACAGAAACCAATACACCAGCATGGCACACGGGCCACCGAAGAAGAAAAGAATCGCCCAAAGGGCTTTGTAGCTGTCTGGTGTAGCTCTTGATCTGAACAGATGAACGATATAGAAAACCAGCAACCCAAGCGACCACACCATAACCAGCAAGTGTGCCACAAACATCAAACCGAAATTCTCTTGGGTAAACGGCATCTCACTACCTGGACTGAGAATGCTCAACATCATGAAGGCGATGAAAGCCACGACATAGAGCACTGGCAGCGCCGTTGCGATCAGAAACATGATTTTCACTGACGCAGATCTCATTCAGTCACCTATCCTATGAACTCGGCGGCAGCCGGCCGGAGACGGTTGTATCGGTCAAGCTTATAGCCGGATGTGCAGTTGCGGAACAGTCGGTCTGGAGATCCGCGCACTTCGACGTTGGGCTGGTGGCGAGCCCACGTCGCACGCAACAGCAGGTGCGTTGCCTTGCCTTTGGCCCATTGCAAGCGTCATCCGTTTGCTTGGGCGTGGCGTCCGATGCCCAAACGCAAATTACCCGGCTCGGATCGCCACGGGAAACCAGCGCAATGCCTGCAACACATGACCACTGCCAATGTGCCGGACTCATTGCTCCAGAATCAAGCACTTGCGTGCTCGATTCTGGGCGGGCCATCCATGGCGCGCATCGCCTCTGAACTTGTTCAGAGGCTCCTTAGCATCTTAGTCCTCACCCCTCCGCTCGAACGAGGGGTTAGGCAGTAGAACCGCGGCTGACGCCCTGCTTCGCTCAAAGGCCGCGCAAACCTCTGCACGCACAGCGGCGTAGGTCGAGCTATCGGCAGTACGCGGATCGAGCCCTTCGGCATGGAACACGGCGTCGGTGAACTTCACGACAGACTTGGGCGGGCAATGTACTAACCGGGCATGCCAAAGAGGCGGCAGACAAAAACCGTACTTCACACACAGCGTACCGAGCAACGCCTCGGCCTCTGTGACGTTGATCATGTCGCCCTCTACAGGTTGACCGGCTATGCCCACTGTCGTCACGCCTCGCGTCCGAGTAAAGCGACAGCCGGCAACGAGCAGTTGCATGCGCCACGTACAGGTCCGGTCATCCGACTTACTGCAGGGCTAAGCGTTGTGGTCGGCATGCGAGATCCCGTGGCTTTAACTTTCACTGTCGTGAAACTTCGAGATATCGGATTGGAGTAGACCGTAGCCTTCGACCTACATAGCTTGACCGTCGCAGTCCATGCGGGGCTGCTGTCACAGTTTCCTGTCCTTCGGTGCATGTCAAGGTAGTTGTCGCGTCGTTACTTCGGCACTTCGTGTTTAGGCTCTTGTAGCCGGCCGCACCTCCGAGCCGCGTTCGAACTGGGCACCAGAGTCGACGGGCGCTAGAAGGCGCCCTTTTAGTCGCCTCTGGCGCTCGCGCTGACTGGTGAGCACGGCGTCATTGTTCGCGGCGAGACGCATTGATGCCGTCTTCATGCTGCTGCCCGCTGTGCTGCTTGGCTTTGCGATAGCGCCGGCACCTTCGCATCGCGTTCGGGATTCAGCGCGACTTTGCTGATGTGCGACCAGTCCCGTGTATTGCCGGACCAGCGCGCCGGATTCGAGCGTTTGGCCTGTTCGTAGACCTCTTTGCGTGCCGCAAGAATGGTTACATCTTCGCCAGCGTGGCGCTGTGCCGGGGTGACATAGCGGATGCCGCTGTGGCGGTGATCGTGGTTGTACCAGCGCACGAACTGACTTGCCCAGGCGCGCGCTTCCTCAAGGTTTGCGACGCCCTTGCTTGGGAACTCTGGACGGTACTTGGCGGTGCGGAACAGTGACTCGACAAAGGCGTTGTCGTCGCTCACGCGCGGGCGCGAGTACGAGGGTTTCACGCCAAGCCATTGCAGCATGGCCAAGACCGTGGTCGCTTTTAGCGTCGAACCATTATCGCCATGCAAGACCGGCTTGGTGGTGTGTGTTGCGATGCCTTCAGCCAAGGCAGTCCGTCGAACCAGATGTGCGGCGTAGTCGGCGTCATCGTTGGCATGCACTTCCCAGCCTACAATTTTGCGGCTGTAAAGATCCAGGATCAGATACAGGTAGAACCACTGGCCTTGGACATCGGCCGGCAAATAGGTCATGTCCCAGCACCAAACTTGGCCTGGTGCCGTGGCGATGTGCGTGGTTGGTGGGCGACGTGGCGACGACGCCTTGGCTCGGCCCCGATGTGCCATTTGCTGATGCGCATGCAAGACGCGGTAGAACGTCGACTCGCTGGCCACGTACACGCCTTCGTCCGCCAACTGAGGCACGATGCGCGCGGGTGGTAGATCAGCGAACCGCGGCTCATTGGCGACGCGCAGCACCAACTCGCGCTGATCAGCCGTCAATGCCTGAGGCAGCGTCGGCCGTTCTGCGTTGATGCGGCCATCCGCGGGGATCGGCACATCGCTGTTTGGCCGCATCTTCTTCCAACGCTGCAGCGTTCGGATGTCGATTCCAACGATCTCGCAGACAGCATGCAAACGAGCGCCTTTCGTGTGCGCTGCCTGAATGTCCTGGACCAGGGCTTGGCGATCCTCGAAGTCGATCATTCGACCTCGCCCTTGTTGAAGATCGCCGCCACTTTTTTTGATAGCACCAGTAACGCCGCTGTCTCCGCCAGTGCGCGTTCCTTCCGCGCCAGATCTCGCTCAAGCTCCTTGATCCGCTTCCGGTCCGCGCGCGTCGCTTGTGGGCTCGCTCGCGCTTCATCAGGCGATGCCAACGCCGTCATCGCATTGCTGCGCCACTGCTCCAGATCCGTCACATACACGCCCTGAGACCGGCACCAAGCCGCCTTGTCGGCTTCATTCATCGCTGCCGTCACGATCACGGCTTCCAACCTCGCTGCAGCCGTCCACGAGCGCACCATCGCCGGTTTCGCTTGCGCGTCCTTCAACCACCGCTCAAGTGTCGAAACCGACACGCCGACCGCCTCCGAAACCACCTCAATCGAACTGCTCTCCGGCGGCAACAATCTGGCCACTGCTCTGTCTTTGAATCCTTGTCCGTATCTGGCCACTGCTCATCTTCCTATCGCCCCAGGGGTTGGGAATTCTATCGAGGCGACAACTAGTCTGACGTAGGGGGCCTTAGCTCGATGTATCGAGGCATGCTCATACCCTAGACCTCACGGGCAAAAAACGCAGAGCGACGCAATAAGTCGCGTCGGCAGCGTTGCGTGGCCTGCGCGAAAAGCCGGTTCCACGGTCGGCTTGAAAGCACAGCTATTGCTCTTTGCGACCAACGCATTCAAACACGTTTTCGGGTGTGAAGACACCGCTGCGCGTCTCGCAGCTGAACGAAGAAACGGCCGGATGAGCCCGCCACGAACCCCCGCCGTGTCGATCCGAATCACCGACAACCAGGAACATCTTCCCAGAAGCGTCAACCGCGACCCCTTTGTACAAAATCGAGTCTATCCCAAGATCTCTTCCATAGAGCCGAAATGCCTTTCCAGCTGCCATTGCCCCATTTGCGCACGCCACTTCCACGTTTCCGTCTTCACCCCGTCCGAAGCTACCGCAATCTTCCGACTCAGCGCCGGACAGTAGCTCGAGTCGGTCACGAAATTCCGTCACCATCTTCTCATACGCCTTTTGTTTTGAGACAGAGGCACAGGCACAGATTTGGATTGACAAGAATGTGAGCAATGCAATTCGCAAGTTCAACATAGAAATCTGACGCCTTGTTAAGTCGCCGCTTGTGCGCGGACTAACAGCTCTCGGAAGTATAGCCTGCACAGTTGGCTTGAACACATATTTAGTAGTCCCGCGAACGAGACATTGGAACATACGGCTCTCAGCCGAGATGCGCGTGCATGAGACGCTTCGCCTCCATCCATGGCCCCACAATGCAAGACCATATGAGAGTCGCTGAGCCAGACAGCAATCGGCAGGCTCCGTGGTTTGATGCCGCAAAGAACGTTAGTCCATCTTGCTCTTGCCATAGTTCGTAGCGCTCGCAGCTTGTCATTGTGGCTGAAATCAACAGTTGGACATGATCGGTGGCTCTAAGGCTTTGCCGGCAAGCTGTCCGCTCGATGGCTTGGTTGGCCTCGATTCGCTACGCCACTTTGTTCAAGCGTGTGGCGAAACAGATCGCCCAGAGTGAGATCGTCGTTCCACAGCATTTCGAGCCTCTGCCTGTAATGCCGCTCAAAATCAAGCGCCAGTGTTTCAAGTTCCATTGCGTCGGGCTGCAGGCGGCTTGGATACTGTGCCCTATAGATATTCAGAACCTGGTCCGCTGGCGATAGCTTGAGTCTCTCGCACTCGTCGAATGCAAACGCCGACACAAAGACTGAAAGAAACTCCCGGACTTGCTGCTTCGTTGCCAAAGGGAATGCTTTCCGCCAGCCGCGGCCCTGGCATGAACGCTCCCGATACTCACGCGGCAGACGACCGCCATGAAAATAGGCCAACGTAGCGACTGCCGCGATGCCCAGAATCAAGATGACTAGCGATATTCTCATGCTCTATGTGACGCCCATGGTCTGAATTGAGCCGCGCCAAAGGCGTCGGCCGGAACAATTACTTTGGGCGCTCTCGCACTCGCCATACAGCCCAGAAGACCAGCGCCCCAATCAAGCCATGCATTGCGAACCAGAGAACGCTCTCGCCGTATGTTAGCCAGGCGTAGGTGGTGGGAACACCATCTACATACGTGGCGACAAACTTGCCATGCAATGTGTGCCCCGCAGAATACCCATCGATTGTGCGTGGCCAGGAAAATGCAGCCAGCATTCCTCCAAGCAGCGCGCCCGAAACTCCGAGCGACACCCAGCCCACGCGCTTTATTCGACGGAGAATCAGGAAGACTGGAATCCCGAAAATCAAAACAACTGAAGCGGCAACAACAATTATAACAAGAAGCACAGACCCGAACCCGCGCAGTGACCCCGAGGAACCAACGAAGTCAGGCAACAGGCGAAGCAGAACGATGAGCGGTTGGACCAAAACTGCAGCGAGTCCTGCAAGCCAGATGTTCATTGCACCCTAACGATTGAATTGAGCGGCGGCCGCCCGCGAAAGTCTGGATATGCAAAGTATACGCCCGGCGGCCCGCTTGAATGAACCGTTTGGCGACAAATCCACGCACAACAGACTTGGAACCACAGACTGCCCCGATGACATCCCCTCGATTAAGGTGTTAGACAGCGTACTCAACATAGCGGTGATCTTCGCCTGCAAGCTCCTCTTCAATGATCAAGGAGATGGTCGACCAGTCGCCACCGGCAAGACCCGCGCCAAGCTTTGGATACCCGATGCGTTTGCCTGAGAAGCGCTGCTTCACCAAACGCATAGCGCTACGGATCGCCTCGTAGTCTGCCTTGACGCCCGACCCCCGCCAATGAAACTGCGTGTATGCGTTGACGATGGTGAAGCTGAAACTTGGTCGATGGATCTGGGCGACCGAAATGGTTCCAAGCTTTGCTTGTAAACCCTTGAGCGTGGCTTGGTCAGCCTCATACGCCTCCGGGAACTCGCTCTTGATTGCCAGTGCAATGCCCTTCCCCATTTGGCATTGGCAGTTGCAGCCATGAATGACGACATCGAATTGACCTGCTCTGGCCAACTGCAGGAGATCGCCACGAACTGTTGAAAGTGACATGAGCAGCGCCTATCCTCTGAATTGAGCGGCAGCCGGCCGCGAATGAATGGCCGCGCAAAGTATACGCCCGACTGTCCGTTTGAATGCACAGTTAGTCTGCAATTCTGCGCGCATTTCACTTGAAATAAAGGCAAATCCACGGTGCATGCTTTGCCAAGGCGCCCTGCATCAATCCTGACGGCCCGCAAACCCCATGGAAGGGCTAGGCATCGGCGCTTGCACGGTTTTGGAGATCATTGATAGTTCCATAAATGTCGCCGTTGTCACTCACCACCAGGGCTTCATGGTCAAGTGGGACGGGTAAGCTCGAAATGCCGCAAAGGAACTGGCTCAGGGACTCGCATGGCCTAGCCAATGCTTCTTCTTGGCAATAGACAACTATCAATTGAAACCGGTCGACTGACCGAACTACTCGGCCGCGAAGAAATCCCCCGTAATTTGGCTCGTCATCGATGATCCACTCGTAGCCTCGGGGCACATTCCGCCGGTGCGCGTCCTTAGCGTCGAAGAGCCGCCCGTCCGGGAAGATCCAAAACACAAACTCAGGTGCGGCGTGAGTGAAATTCTTGATGGCAGTACGCCGACCACGAAAGCGCTCACCAAGAAACTCAAATCGACTAGCGGCGACGTCGCGAGTGATCGATCCGGTAGTGATCATGCCCAGCTTGTCTCCGATGTCTAACGAGGCTGTGGAAAAAGTGGTCTAGATCTTGCCTTTTTTTGGTGATTGAGCGCAAGGGAGTCGGCAGCGGCACGTCACAAGTATGTCGACATGAGCCCGCGTTTCTTGCCGGTGGTGCTGGAAGATCAGCTGGTGCCGGGTTCGTTTGCCCATGCGACGTACCATCTGGTGGATGTATTGGACTTGTCTGGATTCGACCGGCACTTCCGGAACGACCAGACCAATGCGACTGCACATGCGCCGTCGATGCTATTGAAGGCAGTGCTGCTGGCCTACTCGCAAGGAATCGTCAGCGCTTGCGCCATTGAACGGGCGTGCTGCGACAACGCCTCTTTCATCGCGATCACCGGCGACGCCAAGCCGCACTTCACGATGATGGCCGACTTCGTCACTCGCTCGCGTGATGCGATCGCGTCGGTGTCCGCGCAGCTTCTGATGATTGTCGGCAAGGATGGATTGATCAGCCAAGAGATGTTCGCCATCGATGGCGTGAGGTTTCCCGCCAACGGAACGAAGTACCGCTCCGGCACACGAGCCGAGTTTCTGGCGAAAGCCGAGCAGCTTGAACGTGTCTCGAAGCAGATGCTGGACCGACATCGTCAGAACGATGATTCCCGGCGCGACGGCGCGGAAGACGAGGTCGCCGAACCGATTGCGCGGATGACACAGGAAGCGACTCGGATGCGCGGTTGGCTGAATGCCCATCCCGCCGATCGCGACGGGGCACGCGGTTCGATTCGGAAGTTGAATCTGCCAGGCAACGAGTCGACCGAGCATTAGACTCCGCGCGCAACTTTCGGCCTGCTCGGATTGTGCACTGCGCGCTCAGTGCTTCCGCAAGCCGGACACGACGACGGTGCGCCCAGTCGCGGTGCTCAGCAGGAAGCCGGCGGCGACCCACACGCAGACGATGCGCGAGCGCATCGATAGTGATCGAGGTCAGCAGGAATACAGCCGGTGCTTCGCCACCGTCGAACCAGAGTTCGGCAATCTCCGTCACAACAAGGAGCTTGCCCGACTCAACCTTCGCGGCCAGCGAAAGGTCAATGAGCAATGGAATCGATACGTCCTGGTGCACAACAACTAGAAGTGGGCGAAGCCCAGAAAGGCGCCGTGAGGTCGACTCAAGACACTGCAAATTCCGCCTGAGCGCGCACGGAAGTACTGGCGGAGTCACGATCATCAAGTGGATCTGGACCGCATGCGACACAGCCTATCGCCGCAACGATGCAGCGAGAGGCCTCGTGAGCGCTCGCCGGTCGCACAAATGGATTCTTCTACAACCTCAACGCCGAAACTAAGCAGACCAATCAATCGTGCAGCGATTGATTGGTCTGCTTGAGTGAACCCTTCGGTCTCTAGTCGACCACGCAAATCTCACTTTGCATCCAAGTACTTGCGTGAAACCACAGGCCGTCCCTGTAATCAAATTGGTGGCCACTGAATCCGCAGCCGTGAGCATCTCTCGTAAATGCGCAAGCGGCCAGCTCAGAATCATGCCTGGCATACCAAATAAGACCTACAGTAGCGGCGCTAAACCGGACATTCGCAAGAATCGCTTCGTCCTCACTTGGTGCGCGCGACCGGGTCCAACCAGGGCCCATCAGACGCATTCCCGAATCGCAATGATCTGCTTGCACGTCGTTGGGCGCACGTGAGAGATCTAGCATAGATGCGCAGGAAGGCAAGAGCGCCAGAGTGCATAGAAGAATAAGAGAACGCATAGGAACCTAACGAGGTTGTTTAACAAGTCTAAACAGTGGTCGAGCGGACATTTCTGGGGGTGCCTTTACGCCTACCGATGTGGCGATCGTTGAATGCTGCCGTTCCAGTGCGGTCACGTTTCAGTACTCCCTATGAAATTCGAAATCGAATGACTCTTTCTACAGCCTCCACGTCTGAATTAAGCGTCTGCCCGACGCGAATGGTTGACTTGCCCAAGTATACCTCCGGCAATCTGCTTGAATGCGCAGTTGGACTCGAGATCCACATGCATTGTCCTTGAAACTACGGCGAGGCCACTCCACATGCCACCCGAAGAAGCCTGCCGCACGTTCGACCGCTGGTAGTCGTCATCCCGCACTTGGACCGGGCGTCAACGGAGTGCGACGTTGGCACCACAACGAATGACCGTCGGAAAGACTCGTAGCGTCACACCACGGGACGATCCAGGTGCTTGCTGTTGCTGGGCCTAACGTTTGAGTTAATCCGCAGACAGACGCTCGCATTGCCAGCACTAGGCCGACGGGGACAGCGACGGGTTAGGCGCGCTGCCACTCATGCGCTCGAACTCCAAACTCCTCATGGACGACGCACTGTGCATCGGCTTGGAATTCGTCCCAAGTGTCGCTGTAAAGCGAGCCGTCCGATGACGCGTAGCACAGCAAATGGCCAAGACCTTCAATCTGCACTTCAACCGTGAATTCGACTCGCCGGGTCGGTGTGTCTAGCGGCACCACCGCATCTGCTGGAAGTCAGCGTCCATGCTGCTCCTCGCCGGAGGCGAGTACCTTGCCATGCACCACTGCGAAGACTGTGGTCTCAGGCATCAAGCGCCTAGCGTTTGACCTCAGCCCGCGGCCCGTCAGCGGGGTCGCGCCCGCAGCGAAAGGTTGGGACTCATCTCACGCTTAGCTCCACGGTCTCTTGTAGCAACTGGCTCGCCTTGGCAAGCACGGGGCCGGCCATTGAATCATTCTCCAGCACACCGAATGGCCCTTCCCCGAAGTAAAGGCCATCAGATACCAGGAACGTTATGCGAACATTGCCTGCTTTGGGCGGAGGAAGTCGCTCCTTATCCCAAGGGCCAATTGCATTCACAACGGGCTGTGCAGCGGTGAGCAACTCGTTGGCCAAGCCTTCAACAGGATTGCCTTGCCCTTCAAATATTGAAACTTTTCCCGATTGATTAAGATATCGAACGCCCCCTCCGGAAAAGGCTGCCAATACATCCAACCCATCCTCCAATGGAACCTCGACGATTACCCCGAACAGTTCCTTTTTCGGAACCTGCACGCCATTGGCCCGCAGCTTGTTATAAGCAAGCGCCCGGATGCGCCCCTCATTTGCTTGATCATCTGCGATCTTGCGAAGTGCGGCGGTATCTACCTCGTCTGCCAGAAGCACCGACCAAACCCCGTCGCTCTTCTGTGCCTCACTGCTTTGAAACAGAGCGATATCGTCGCAAAAGAGCAGGTTGTACAGAAAATTTACATGGGGCTCCGCGTAAGGCGTGTAAAGACCAGCGGCAGTGGCTGGAACTGTAGCGATTCCAATTCCCAATGCGGCTAATATCTTCGTCAGCATCTCAGATTCCCTTCGATGTCGCCAATGAGCCCAAACAACGTGTTAAGCCGCCGCCACGCTACCGTGTATGGATGATACAGGCAAGTCGATCGGCGGTCGGCTTGAACACATCGTTATACGTGGTGCCGGCACCTGAAGAGAATCCGAAGCCCGAACAGCCAGGTTGCGAGCGCCAGCATCCCGCCTGCCAGGAGCAGGTACCCAACCATGAATGATGCGGCCCCGTGCCTTCCTTACAGGAGCTCACCGGAACTAATGGAGTCAATTCCTTCGAGCAGGGACACGACTAGCAAGAGGAAGACAGCAACAGGTGGAAGTCGCCACCGGGCAGGAGACAGCAACGCAATACCACCAGAGAAGAGTAACCCACTCAACGCCTCAAGCCAATGAGCGCAAGCGGGGTCTAGCGTCAGACATCCTGAGGCAGCACATTCGCCGAAAGGCATATCGCAGATTGGGATAGCGGATGCTGCAACGATGCCGAGCGCAACACCGGCGACGGCCCTCGCAATCTCAGACACGATTGACATGAAGCGCCACCTCTAACCCAATGTTGAGCCACTACCGCGCGACGGTGTGTGGATGAATCGAGCAACTTCCTCGGCAATCAGCTTGAACGCATAGTTAGGCCTCATCGTTATACACGATCGGCCTGCTTCTTGCCAAGAAGTCTTTAAAGCTGTTGGCGACCAGGTAATACGTTCCATCTTGAAACGGCTCACGGAAGAAGATGCGACCTAACTGCTCCTGGGCCCAGCAGAGGTATAGGTATGCACCGAAGACACTGTAGCCGATGATCAGCATCCTCCGTTCCCGATCGCAACTGCACCCCGACGCATCGTTTTGAAGAATCGACTTGCCGGAATACAGACAATCGACTGTCGCGGTGGGGCCACGTGCCCAGTCGACAAGTGCGTCTATCTCAATTGACTCGACAAGGTCGTCCGACCGCTCTGTCAGGAACAATCGATAGTGCGCTGGCAACTTGAACCCAAAGGTCTTTTCGATCTCTGCAATCGCCGACAGCGTGTTCATGAGGCCTAACGTCCGATTTGAACGGCAGCCAACCGCGAACGGTTGGATGAGTCGAGTATTCTCGCGGCTATCCGTTTGAACGCACAGTTAGGCTTCAACGCCATACCGAAATGCAGCAACAGTTGATCGCTTTGTCAGCCACCGCAAAGATGCCACGACAAGAAGCAATAGAACCGCACTGAGGAAAAAGCGACCGAAAAAGCCCCAATTGAATGGGTCTGCTTGAAAGACGATCGCTCCCGCGACGACGAACTGAAAGCCGGCACCAAGTGCCACAAGTAGGTATAGTACCGACGCAACTGGCCGGGCAATTTGCACACGACGAACGAGACCGACAGCAGTTAACAGACTGAGTACAGAGAACAACCCAGGCACCAATAGACCCTGCCCCGGATCACCAACTAATACTTCCTCTACGAGCGCGGCCGCACTCAGACCAACCAAGAGCAACGCGACTAGCCACAATGCAACCCGACTCATGTTACCTCCGAATCACTAGGTTACCTGCATTCAGGCCAAACGCCGCGTTAGGCCGCAGCCGGCCCGCAGCAGTAGGTTGAAACGAATAACTTCCCCTGGTCGGCTTGAACGCGAAGTTAGGCATCTCCAGCCGCACTTTCGCGCTTTTCCGACCACGCACGAACCGTTTTTTCAATGGCACCGAAGTGCGCACCTGATTCGAATAGACCCCACGTGCGCTCTGATCGGACGCTTTGGCCATTCGCTCCAGCAAGCACTGCTCCCAACATGACATTGACGTGAAATCCTGTTCGGTCTTTGAATTCCGAAGCGGCTTTCTCCAGATGCTGAAGCTGCTTCTTGTCACAGATCCAGACGAGGTACGTTCCAAGCTCCTTCCAGTAGGGGAATTTTGCGTATCTCTTGGATATTTCTCTTCGCGTTGCATCGATGAATTTACGCGCTTGCGATACCTCGAATGTGTCAGGAAGCTCGAAAACGCCACACAAATACCTAACCGTCGCTTTGCGTTGGGTAGCCAAGAGAATTCCCTCAATACCTTCAACCGAAATCGCGGCTAGCGGCTCCACATAGCCGAATGGAGCGAGCGCTTGTTGAAGAGAGGGGACCAAGTCCTGATGGATCATTTCGATTCCTACGAAGCCTGTGAAGAGACGCCTAACGTCTGAATTGAGTGGCTGCCGGCCGCGAATGGTTGAATGAGGCGAGTATACCCCGGCTGTCCGCTTGAACCCGCAGTTATGCTGGAAATCCACGCGTACTTCACTTGGAATGGCGGCAAGGCCGGAGGAGGTGCTGTGCTCACCCGCCCTGCCCTATGCCTGACCGCTGGCAAACGCCATCCGTATTTGCGCGAACGTCAGCGGCCTGCGGCGCCAATGCAAGAGCGCATGATGGCTCGAGGTGCGCGTAGCCTAGGGAGCCTCTGAACAAGTTCAGAGGCGATGCGGGCCATGGATGGCCCGCCCAGAATCAAACATGCAAGTGGTTGATTCTGGAGCACTGAATCCGGACATGTGCCGGACTCGGTGCGGGTCTGAAAGTCCAGGATGGACTTATTCAGACCCTCCCTAGTGCTTCCGGACGACTCGAATGGCGGTTCTTGTGACGCCTGACGCAGAGTCAATCGGGCGACGACGGATGAACGCCTCGCCTGCGATGCGCAGGATATGCACGCAGCGCCTCGCGGGCAAGGTGGCCAGCCGTTGGCGCTCCGGTTTAACAACCAGTTAGGCTGCATTCGGCCGTTCATACCTGACCTCATCAGTTCCGTAAGGACCGACGCACTCCCAGCCGTTCTTGTCGTAGAACTGTCTTGCCCGCGTAGTTGTACCCGTGGATAGCCAAAGCCTGTCGATAGGTTGCTCCCGGAACCACTCGATCATTGCGGCATGCAGCCGAGTTCCGTGGCTTCGGCCTTGTGCGTCTGGCCTGACGAACAGCGCCCAGACATTCCCTGTCTTGGCTATGCCTATGGCGAAGGCCTGAATCTTTCCGGCCTCTTCGATGACCCAGCCTCGGCCTGTGTCTTCAATCGACTCCCTGACCTCTTCGTCTGAGATGCGGCCGGGCGTCAAGGTGTTCTCGGTCACCGCGTAGCGCACCTCCCAAATGCCTCGGATGTCGGCCGCGGTGGCTTGGCGCAAAAAGGATTCGGACATGCAGCCTAACGTTTGAGCTGAGCAGCCGGAGCCGGCGAGGCGCTTGGGCCGTGAGACGGACGATGCCACTGGCCGGCTCGCGGCCCAAGCGCCTTGCCGGTGGAGGTCCGCTCGAGCAAAAGGTTAGGCCACACTGCGCTCAACTCGCACGACTGTCGGAGCTTGCGCGTCCATGAACATGAAGCACCTGCCGAAAAGGGCTTTCATCCCGAACTCGTCGAACTTGTTGGGCCCCATTGGTGTGATCAGGACTTCATCCGTTGCGAGTGCACGCTGATGTTCGCGCTCGATCTCGCTCCAGTGCTGGGAAGCTATGCTCTTGAGCACAACGGTTAGAACGTCGTGGTTGTAGCGGACCAGTACGTTCCCGTCGTCCATATTGAGCGGACACATATCCGGGTGAGCATGGAAGACGTTGTGAAGTGCGGCCTTGGCATGGAGCGCAGCGTCCGGCTCGGATAGTCCCGCCGGAAGAATGGCCACGGTGCCGCACTGAAAGACGGCAAAGTCTCGTTTTCCATCCGTGTAGTAGCGAACGCGGTCAACAATTTGATCGAGTGGTTGCAAGACAGAAGGCCGCCAATCGAGCACCGGCGGAAACTGCTTTGGCGGCTTGGGCGGCGGGTCCTTCTTCTTGAACATTCCGAACATTCAATGCTCCCTTGGTGTAGCCTAACGCCTGAACTATGCAGCAGCCGGCCGCGAATGATTGGATGAGCCAAGTATACCCCCGGCTGTCCGCTTGAATGCATGGTTAGACTGGAATCAGCGCGAAGTTGCAATTGGATTGACGGCAAGGCTGCGGCTCACGCTGAGCCTAGGCGCGCTGCCCCAATCCTGAGCGCTTGCGAACGCCGTTCGGCTTTTGGGCGAGCGCCAGAGGACAGAAACCCCGAAGCCACAACGCAGGAATGCCGAGAACGTGCGCAACCTCGCACCACAAGGTGAATTCCATTGCCCGTCAAGCAAAGCCTAACGTCGTGTTAAGCCGCCGCCGCGCGACGGTGCTTGGATTAAACGCGCAACTTCCTCGGCGGTCTGCTTGAACAGATAGTTATGCTTAGCCACGGACACCCTCCACGCGCAAAATGTTACCGCGCTCGTCCATGTGCCAGGAGTGGCCTTCGCCCCAGATCATCGTGCCAATAGCCTGGTTGTGGAGTTGCCGAAAAGCTTCGCGTTGAGGCCAGTCGATGAAGCAGCGCTGATGCATGCCGGAGTCTGAAAAGCGCCAGAATGGGTGCGCTTGGTCATGAACAAAGTGCATGGTGCTCACGATGTCGTCGCCATCTACGAGCAGGTTCCCGCAGATTGAGCAGGCAGTCTTGCCGAGAATTACAATTGCCATCGACGATTCCAGCTAGGCATGACGTTCGAGGTGAGGCGGGACCGACGGCGAAGCGCTGGGCCCGCCGGACGGATGATACGCAAACCCGGTAGGCGGGCCCAGTGCTTTGCCGTTGGGCCTCGCCTCGCCCGAGGGGTTAGGCGGCTCGCTGCACAACGACCACTAAGTGTCGCTGGGGCCATTGATCGAACTCCAGATGGCGCAGCGCGCAACCCGACTCCTGTATGACTTCCAGAATGGCTGGGATGCCGAGAGTGCTGTAGTAGACCTCAGTTCCCATGGTGGAATCGATGTGTTCGCTCGGACCGTCAAATCCTCCCGCCGTGAACACTAAAACACCGCCGCGATCCAGCGAGGCGAGCAATTTGAGCATCAGGGCTCGTTGCTGCTCAAGTTGCACATGCCAGATACTGTCCCAGGCGGACATGAAGCGGTAAGTTCGATCCGTGCGCCAAGTGCAGATGTCGGCATGATGAAGGAGGACTTCCGGGTCGGCATTCCGAGCTAGAACCAGCATGCGTTCGGAGATGTCGACGCCCTCGAGCGACAGGCCTTGTTCACGGAGAAGAGGGTTGAAGCGCGTATTGCATCCGCACCCGACACTTAGTGCCCAACCGCCACTGGTTTGTCGGTCAAGGAACTGAAGCGCACGCTTGTGCTGTGCGACGCCGTTCGCATTGTTGAACCGGCTGTCGAGCCAGTCCGGTGCCAGCATGTCGTAAGCAGATGCGATGATCGAGTGCTGCATTTCGAGACGCCTAACGACGCGGTAAGCGGATGCGCCGCCATGAATTATCAGGAAACACGCGACTCAGCCTAAGCAGTCCGCTTGACCACATAGTTAGCTGCCGACCCGCGAACTCATTCGCATTTTGCGCTCTGCCAGTGCTGCCGCTTCGAGATCCAGAACATGCCAGAAATCTCCTTCTACGCGCTCAAGCTCGTTGGTTTCATGGCGGTATCGTGCAATGGACCCATTTGCACAGGCGCAGTAGACGTCGGCATCGCCAACGACTCGCAAAATTGGGACAGCAGTGATCTCTGTGTCAACCAAGAATTGTTCTGCTGCGCGATCTAGCCGCATCCAATCCTCGCTTTCTTCCACAGGCGTATACGTATGGAACCCGTAGAGGAAAGTCCAAAACGGGCCAACATCCAATGCCTTCGGCCTGCGCCAGATGTTCTCCTTTACCTCAACGTGAACCCCCGGAAAGCGGCCCACAAGATGCGCGACAAGCGCAGGAGGTAGATTCATTCCAGCCCGTGCTTCTACTTCTTCGACGTCTGACAGAGTAGCTAGGCGCTCAGCCAATGGAAACGCAATGAAGTCACCGTCAAAGTGCCGGCGAAAGATATTTTCCGTCTGATCCGGAGGAGTTTTGCGCTGCTTTCCAAACATGCGCTTCCAGTTCACCACAGGCTCTCCTTCGGCAGCTAACGTCTGAATTGAGCGGCAGCCGGCCGCGAACGGTTGGATGGGTCGAGTATACCCCCGGCTGTCAGCTTGAATGCACAGTTAGGTTGCAAATCCGCGCGCTCTGACCTTGAAATGGCGGCTAGGCAAGGGCAAACGCTGCACCTTCGCGCCATTGCCCCAGTCTTGATCGCCGGCAAACACTGTTGTGCTTTTGGGCGAGCGCCAAAGGACAGAAATGCCGATGCCACAACGCTCGGGCGCTGGAGACGTAGAAAACACAGCGCCACAAGGCGATCCACATCGCTGGCTAAGAAAAGCCTAGCGCCCTGTTAAGCCGCCGCCGCTCGACGGTGTGTGCTTGATACAAGCAACTCGTTCGGCGGTCGGCTTGAACGCGTAGTTAGGATTCGGCGCTGCAGGAAAGAAAGGATAGCTCTGGCGCCTTGACGGGCTTAACGTATTGAGTGCCCACATTGACGATTATGACCTGACCTTCTTGCACGTTGATGCTGAAATTCGGCCCTTCGACAAGCGTGCCTGGTGCATATGTGGCGTATGTGTAGTCCCATCCCGTCTTGTTGGAAACTAGCCACGCATTCAGAGCCTTTTGTGCCTTGCTGCCCACGGCAACAGTGCATTGGCCATCAACCGCGCCATTCGAATACTCCGTCAATTGAAGTTCCTGATCATCGGGTAGCGAGAACTCGAACTCACGAGCACACGCCACCAGCAAGAGGACAGCAGAGAGCGAGCATATTCGGAAGATGTTCATTACTTAGGTCTAACGTCTGAATTAGGCGGCAGCTGGCCGCATACGGTTGGATGAGCCGAGTATACCTCCGGCTGTCCGCTTGAATGCACAGTTAGGCTGGAAATCCGCGCGCTCTCACCTTGAAATGGCGTCAAGGCTTGCGCACATGCAACGCCTGGGCGCCCTGCCCCAATCCTGGCCACTGGCAACCGTCGTTCGGCCGTTGCGCGAGCGCCAGAGGACAGAAAACCCGAAGCCACAACGCCGGTGTACCGAAAACGTGCGTAACCTCGCACCACAATGTGAATTACACAGCCTGGCAAGCAAAGCCTTACGCCTGAATTCAGCGGCGGCCGGCCGCGAACGGTTGGACGGCCCAAGCTCGCGTCCGGCCGTCCGCTGGAATGAATTGTTAGGCGCTGCTGCCACGCTAGCAAGTCCAGTAGATTCTGCCGACCAGATCAACCACCTCGGGCCCGTCACTGCATCCGCCCACATCCTGAAGCGTCCGTTCGGCATCTGTCTGGCCGATGATCCATTGGCTTGAGCCAGCGTGCCACATGAGTTCACCTTCAGCGAGAACCCCCGCAGGGAATGGCCCGGAGGCTCTGGGATTTGTAAGGACGATGTGCGTGCCGTCAATCGTGGCGACAACTGTAATGCTCGGGATTGTTGGTTGCTCAGCGAAACGATGTTGAAAAGTATATTGGCCCGAAGCCACGGGCGGCGGAACTGCAACGGGCTCGCCACAGCCAACGACCAAAAGAACTGCCAGCGCGAGCATTCGCTTCATACAGTGCCTAACGCCGCGTTTGGCGGCCGCTGGCCGATTGGATATCAGAAAACACGAAATTCTCTCCCAGCGGTCCGCTTAAACGCATAGTTGGGGGGGCGGCACGAGGAGATACCAGCGATCGCTGACCTCCGCTCAGCTTCACTAAGCGCCAAAGCCCTCGCCCAGCTAACGCGATAGCGCTCAGATCGTGCGGACTCAACCTGCGTCTGCTCAGTTGCGAAGTCATGCCCCCCAGAGCTCTGACCAGAGCTCGAAAAGAATTACCGCCATGATGTCGTGGATCTCTGGATAGCACACCCCCAGGTCTGGAACCTCATCAAGATACCGATGCAACAACTCATGCGATAGGGTGGCCCGCTTTACGGGCTCAAAGTAGCTGGCACGCAAACGAAGCGGACCACCAGAACGGCCTGAGTTGCTCGTGCCTTCAAAAACGATTATCCGTACCCGACGGTCGGGAATCTGTACCCCGCTGTATCGCCCAAGCGCCTCAACGATTCGGTCGCCTTGGCTTGCCCAGATAGAACGGTACTCAGAGGTTGCGGCTTCAAACTCAGGAGCCGAAGCGACGAACTCGAATTCCATCTGCTTTGAACGCGCGCTGCAGGAGTACAGCAAGCAGAAAAGAGCAACAAAGATCGCGAAGAGCCTCATCACGCCGCCCAACGCCGCGTTAAGCGGCTGCGGGCCGACAATTCATCAGGAAACATCGAAATCCCTCCCCGTAGTCCGCTTGAATGCATAGTTAGTTGCTGACGCGGAGTCAGCCCCAGAAGCACGACCAAGCGTCCTCTCGAACTAGCTCGACGAACTGTTCAATGGCGTCAACGGATGGAGCGGGCTCATAGCTTTGCCACTTCAGGTTGCCACGTAGCCAGTAGACCCTCCATTGATTGGCGGTTCGAACGTAAGTCGCCTTCGCCACAGAATGCTCCATGAGCTCCCCAGGCGCGCCGTTCCAGACAGGCCTGACGTCGACAATCTCGACACTCTGGTTTCCGATTCGGAACGAAATGTCGAGCTTGGGGCGGATATGCGCGGGCGGGCGCACCGACTCAACGTATGCGCCGACGACCTTCCTTACGCGAGCGGTTTCAAGTTCGCTGAGTGCCATGGGATCAACATCTAACGCCTGAATTAAGCGGCAGCCGGCCGCGAATGGTTGTATGAGCCAAGCATACCCCGGCTGTCCGCTTGAATGCACAGTTAGGCTGCAATCTCGACGTACTCGACTACGCTCGCTGCCGGCGGCGGTGGTAGCCCATCTTCACGAAGCCCTTCAAGATGGAATGAAATGGCTTCTCGAATCTCGCGCTCTACTTCCTCCAGCGAACCGCCAGTGGCGACGCAGCCCGGGAGATCGGGAACATACGCCGAGAAGTTCGATTCCGCTTGTTCAATGACGATGGCGTAGCGCATGCAGCTTACCTCTTCAGTCCCGCTTGCTTGAGTATGCTCAAAAGTGTACCAGTTGCCAAATCATCGCTGGGTTTGCCTGCAATCGTGACCCGCCCAGGCTTGCTAGGGTGCTTGAACTGGCGATGGCTGCCGCGAGTGGCGACTAAGAACCAGCCATCATCATGCAGCAGCTTCAAGACTTCACTGACCTTCACGCGTTGGACACTCCTGAGGACACCAGCATTCGCCGCCTAACGTCTGAATTAGGCGGCAGCCCGCCGCGAATGGTTGGAAGAGCCGAGTATACTCCCGGCTGTCCGCTTGAATGCAAAGTTAGGCGCCACCAACCGGAATGCCTAGCTGCCTCAGTTTTCGGGCCATACCTTCGACGGTATTCAGGGTGTAGCACATGGTGCCGTCCTTTCGTCTGTAGCAAATTAGACCACCGCCATCAAACTCAGCCACCAATACGAGGTCTTTTGCATTGGCGGCGCGGTGCTCCAAGACTGCAACATCTGCTGCGATGACGAGATCTAGCGGAGAAGTACCAAGCACATCTCGCGCGACAGACCGTCCAGGGCAGCCTCGAATTGGCAACCACGTGAACGCCGCTGCGATGACCGGAAAGGATAGATGGGATTCGTCCACGAGCGGTACCTAACGCCGTGTTAAGCCGCCGCCGCGCGACGGTGTGTAGATGATACGCCAAACTTGTTCGGCGGTCGGCTTGAACACACAGTTAGGAAGCAGCACGAATGGCGTTGAGCCGAGCCGCGTAGTTTAACAACGGCGGGCTCTCGCTATTTGACCATCGGGAGTTGTACTCGGCCGCAAGTTGCACAGTGAGTTGCCAGGACCAGCCGCCCCAACCGTAGATTTCTCTCGGAATATTGTGCATCACATCCGCGAGATCGCCAGCCTGATTGGAAAGGCCGAGACTACACAGATGGCGAATTTCGACGAGCGCGAGGGAAACCACTTCATTCAGCAGTCTGCGTTGTTGCTCTGTTGGCAACGCGTCAATCAAGGCACTGCATCCTAACGTCTGAAGTAAGCGGCAGCCGGCCGCGAATGGTTGGATGAGCCAAGTATACCCCCGGTTGTCCGCTTGAATGCACAGTTAGGCTGGAATTCCACGCGCACTAACCTCGCAGCGGCTGCAAAGCCACAACACATGCCACAAATTCGCAGCCGGCTGCACACGTGAGGGCTGGCAGCCACGAGCCGACTCGCGGGCCGTGCTTGAGATCAGTGCGACGCTGGACCCGCAGCGTATGACCGCCGGAAGTGTGCACCAACCAGAACCACCGGACAACTCGAAGTGGCGGCAATTCAAAGCCTAACGCCGTGTTAAGCGGCCGCCGCGCGACGGTGTGTGGATGATACGAGCAACTTCCTCGGCGGTCGGCTTGAACAAATAGTTAGGGGTGATGCTTCCACGGCCAGCCAAGTGTATGGCAGAGGTGTTCACTCTCCACGAAGTTGTACGTTGCGCTGATTGAATGTGATGCGTGGGTAATCACCCAGCGCCCATTGATTTCCTTGAAGCTGAATTCAGACAACTCGACCCAGTCGCCTGGCGCCTCGGCAGAGTATGGAACCGCATACGCCAAGCAGCCTTTTTTGCCCCTGACCGTCTCGTGAAAATTTCTAGGTTCTGCCTTGAAGCCGACTATGTCGTCGAGGAACTCGTGCGTGAAGATGGACTTTCTCTCATTGAAGAAACGAGTCGAAAAGAACAGACGCAGTTCCGCGATGCTCTTGCGAGCAGCCAGGGCGGACCGGAGTTCTTCGAACCGAGGCTTCAAAGTTGCAGCCGGCACCGGCGCGGCCGAAAAAGCCAGGAGCGCGACGATTGCTGAGAGGGCCAGCCAGGTGCGGTGCATGGCGAAAGGCGCCCCTAACGCCGCGTTAAGCGGCTGAGGGCCGATTGAGCATCAGTAAACACGGCAGCCTCTCCCCGCAGTCCGCTTGAACGCATAGTTAGAATTCACGGCGGCACCGCTGATGCAACAAGCACTCGGAGGTATCCGAAGTAGACGCAAGCCGCCAGCGTAACTACGATGGGTGCGAGCACCAGCACTCGCGGAAGGCCCTTGCGCTTCACCCACCCAACTACTGTCAGCAGCAGCAGACCTGGGAGCGCGTAACGGAATCCGAGAAAGACACCGATCTGAGCTTCAGCTCCAAGTGGATTGTATGGACGATCAATCACAAACGAGCCGTAGTGGAGCATGACACCGACCATGCACAGCGACCACACACCTACGGCTGTTAGCGCCAGAGCAGTGATGACGAAAATGGGCTCTCTGTTCATCGGTCGTTGGAAGGCTGAAGGTGAATTCTAACGCCGTGTTAAGCCGCCGCCGCGCGACGGTGTGTGAATGATACGAGCAACTTCCTCGGCGGTCGGCTTGAACACATAGTTAGGCGCCGGCGACGTTACTAGAAGACGCGACAGCCTCGATGAACTCGGCTGGTGGGAGGTATTTGTGCGCTTCGACGTAGTGAGCGACAAGTACTGGCGCAACGTATACAAGCCCTCGCAGGCCGCGGATCCGTATTTCGCCGTTCCCCGTTGTCTCGGGCGGCGGGTAAAGCATAGGAATGCCACCAGGGCTCAGCCTCAGCGGTGGCGCTGGGCAAAGCTCGCAGATATGCGAGCCCCTGTACAAGTTCACTGGCGACGCCACCAACTTGCGAAGGGCCATGAGGAATTCCTTCGGAACCTCGCCACTCGCGAATGGGTGCTCACGCGCGAGCCAGCCAACGTTTACCAAGTTGTCATTGGGCTGACATGGCCCGTACTCGTATGGTGTGAGATCCGCGAAGAACATTGCGACTCGATCAGTTGGCGTCTAACGTCTGAATTAAGCGGCAGCCGGCCGCGAATGGTCGGATGAGCCGAGTATACCCCCGGCTGTCCGCTTGAATGCATAGTTAGGTTGGAAATCCACGCGCTCTGCACTTGGAATGGCGGCAAGACTGGCGCACATGCTGCGCCTTGGCGCCCCGCCTCATTTCTGACCGCCGGCTAACGCCGTTGGGCTTTTGCGCGAGCGCCAGAGGACAGGAATCCCGAAGCCACTACTCCGGAATGCCGGGAACGTGCGTAACCTCGCACCACAAGGTGAATTACATGGCCCGGCAAGCAAAGCCTAACGTTAGACATGAGGGGGTGCCCGGCCGGCGCAGCCAGCCGGGCACCCCATCGATGGAAGGACTAGGCGTCATCGTCGGCCGCCGTCTGCGATTTAACTTGGCGCATTAGGATGCTGATTCGCCACATCTCATCCAGTTGCCCCGCCTCCAAACAGGCCCAATATTGGATGGTCTCCGCATGAAGGTTGAAGTTTTTCTCCAGAAGCGGCTTGATGCGTTGCCAACAGGTCGCGAGCTTTGCTTCTGAATCCGAATCTTCCACGCATTGAACGAGGATCTCCATTAACGCAAGGCGTTGATCGACTGGCAATTCGGGTGTGTAGGCCTTCAGGAATTCTTCGAACCGGTCGGGATCGGCAACTTCCCACTCCCAGTCTTGCATAGCGACACTGCAGGGAAGGTCGAATCGGGCGGCTAACGCCTGGCGCGCGGCTTGAGTCATGATGCCTAACGTTCGACGTAAGGGGCCTGCCGAAGGCAGGTCCCCTTGACGGAGGGGTCATGCGTCCGGCTCACTTGGCGCCCCTTAGCAGTGACTGAGCCAGGAGATGAATTTCCTCACCGGCCTCGCCCTCTGTGGGACTAGATGCGATTCTCTCCAACTCTGGACGTAGACATTCGAGGAGTTCTGCTGACTTTCCGACAATGCATTCCAATACCCAGTACTTCCAGACTTCGTCGGTTGTCATCAGGACTTGACGAACATGGTCCTCCATGGGCCTGCCGATTCCTGCGAGAAACGGAGCCAGGACCACGGCGACTGGCCAGTTCATGTCTTGCACCCATTCGATCAATCGCGGTAGAAGCGGCTCGACTGCTGGATAGCCGGCTGCAATGACCGCCTCGGCCTTGGCGGTGTCTGACTTGTCGCAAGGCAGGAGGGCGAAGAGTTCAGGACGCATAACGCCGTGTTAAGCCGCCGCCGCGCGACGGTGTGTGGATGATACAAGCAACTTGTTCGGCGGTCGGCTTGAACACATAGTTAGGCCTCAGCGCGGAACTTCACGGACTTTGCGGTGACCGCGAACATACCGCCTGTGAGGTAGATGTATGTGGTTCCAACGCCAACAGCGGGATTCCAATGGCTAATGTTTCCTGCAAAGCGGTTATTCGCAAGCTCAAAGAAGTCGGTGAAGCCGCTCATCCTCTCGACACCTGAGAAGATGATCGTGGCTTGTACTCGCTTCGACGACGCCACGGGCTCTGGGTAGTACGCGACCAACAGCGACACCAACTTCTTCGCGTAGTTGACCGCTACGGATTCGAGTAACGCATCGTGCAATTCGACGTCGACTGGTTTCATGGATTTATGCCTAACGCCGTGTTAAGCCGCCGCCGCGTGACGGTGTGTGGATGATACGAGCAACTTCCTCGGCGGTCGGCTTGAACACATAGTTAGATCACTCCACGACGCTCAGACGCACGCGTGCGCCGTTGGGAAGATCGGCGATTTCCTTCAACACCTTTGCCGTGACGGAAAAATGCTCGCGCACTGGAACAGGGTTGAAGTTCCATTCTTCGAACTTCCCTTCAGCGAAGACAGGCAAGACGGCATACGTATAGCACTGACCGGATGCTGGAACTTTTCCAGCGGCGTGCAGCTTTTCAACGAGCGCCGGTAGGAACCATTCGGCGGATTTCTCGGAGCCGAGCAAGTCCTGAAACTCAGCCATAGTTTCAGAGACTTTCGCAATCTCGCCGGTGCCGGTGTTAAGCCAATAGACCGTTTCGGAACCCGCGCGGAAGAAGACGTCCCCGAAAATGGAGAAAAGCACGGGCTCGATAGGCGACGACAACAACCAAGACCAAGACGACCGGAGCTCCCCAAGAGCTTCGGCATCCGGCGTGCAAATTAGCGAGTTCCAGGAGACGGCCACGAGTGATCTAACGTTTGACATGAGAGGCGCTTGGAGGCCGTAGGCCGGAAAGCGTCCTCTCGATGGAAGGGTTAGGCGCCTGGTGCCTGACGAGCCAGCGCCGAAACGGGGATGCCAGTACCAAGGCAAAGCTTTTCAGGCCAAGGATCGTATACAGCCAAGCCTTCTGCCAGCGATGCTGGATGACAAAGACGTGGAGATGCCAGTTTGGACGCTTGCGGACCGTGTGGCCACTGTGAACCAGGAGAAAAGCTTGCGGGTCACCTACTGCGGCTTGGGCCAACCGCTCTGCTTCAGCCAGGAAGAACGCAAGAGTACTGGTGCGCTCTGTTTCAGCTTGCTCGAGCGTGCACTCCGCGCAGAGTGCGAAGCAATGCCTTAGGAAGGGAAGCCTGTAGCTAACGAGGACACATGACCGCTCGACATAGCCTGGCGGCGTAGTGACTGTGCGATTGAGCATGAAGCTGCGCATACGTGGAAGGCGCCTAACGTCTGAATTAAGCGGCAGCCGGCCGCGAATGGTTGGAGGAGCCGAGTATACCCCCGGCTGTCCGCTTGAATGCATAGTTAGGCTGGAAATCCGCGCGCATTAACCTCGCAGCGGCTGCAAAGCCACTACACATGCCGCGACGTAGCAGCCAACTGCACACGTGAGGGCTGGCAGGCACAAACCGACTCACAGGCCGAGCTTGAGAGGAGTGCGACGCTGCACCCGCAGCGTATGACCGCCGGAAATGTGCACCGACCAGATCCACCGCATGAAGCGAAGTGGCGGCAATTCAAAGCCTAGCGTCTGAATTAAGCCGCACCGCGCAGCGGCGTCGGCTTGAATGAATAGTTAGGCATCACCTTCGCCTTCCTTCTCTGGGTAGAAAGTGTGCCCGTCGTTCTTGGACAAGACATTCTGATACCAAGGCGACCTCCAAACATCCTCCACGTGAATGGCGGGCGCCACTCCTTTGTTCCACGAAGCGTACCTCCCTGAAGTCCAATCAGCCGTGACCATGGCACGCACCTTTTCTATGGCCTCTTCTGGAGACCTTGCGCGAACCGCTCGCGTTGCAAAGAAGCCGACCAAGGTCCGCTCAGCCATGACGACCGAGATGCCTGTTCCTTCGACAAGGACGCGGTAGTACGGCATGAAGTCTAACGTTTGACTTGAGCGGCGGTTGGAAGCGGGCGTAGCCCGCTGGAAACCGTCCGCTCGATGGATGGGTTAGGGCGCACCTGATGCCTTGCGCCGCAAGCGGCGCCCTACTCTGACTGCCGAGACTACACCGAGAACCAGAAACGTGACCAGCGAGAAGTAATGAGGTACGTAGTACAGCCCTGGCATGTCTGTGACCATCGTGAAGAAGCTGGCGGTGACCATAGCAACCGATAGCGCGAGGCCTGCGCTTAGCCGCGCTGAGGAGCCGCCACCAAGCGCTGGCCGCAGGATGAAATAGAAGGCTGCAACTAGGGCAGCAAGTATGACCCACATGATGAACAGGCCACGCAAGGGATACGGAGCAAGCTCGGGGTGGCGGACGAAGCCGGGACTCTGAGCCGCGAACACAGCCAGCACAGCGAAGAGCAACCAATACAGCGCAAAGCCTAGTTCGTAGAGTCTGTTCTTCATGCCTGTGAGCCCTAACGTCAACGCTCACGCGCGGCAAAGCCGTCGCGCGGAGCGCCTTGTTGGGCCGAGCTACGGCTACGAATATGACTGAACAAGCTCAAGCTCCTCCGGGTACATTGCCTCCAACCAGACTGTTGCTCCGCTATTCGGGTCTACGCACTCAACCTCGAATGCCTGGCTAGGCCAAGTATATGCCTCAACAATAGCGCCGATGTCGCCGACAGCAGGGTGACGCAGTTGATCTGGCTTCTGCAGTGCAAAGCGATCATCCCTTAGCCGCGTTATCCGCACAACATCGAATGGCTTCATAGCCTTTCGCCTTTCAGGTCCAACAACGAAGCTAACCGGCGCCGGCCGGCAAGATGTGGTTGACGCCGCAATGCCCACCCGGCGTCCGGTTGGGCGAACTGTTAGGGATAGCCACGCTGGGCCTCCCAAAAAATTCGGTCTTCGGCTGATGGCCTATCACCCCAGCCACCGCGATCAGATACACGCGAGAAGCGAAATGGTGTAAGCGGTGGTAGCACGGACACTTTTGACCTCAAGACAACCTCTTCTAGGCACTTGAACGATCCCTCATCATCGGCTGCTGCCCAAAAACTTCCCCACAGGATCTCAACAGCTCCAGAGATGATTGCCCTGAACCGGAGATCTGAAACGCCTGCAACCTCCAGCGTGTTCCTAAGGCTCTCAGACATTTCACCGCCAAGGCCAAAAGCGACTAGCGAAGGGTAGGACGATTCCCATGGATCAAATTTGTCTGGGCCGTCAATTTCAGGCCATCGCCACATATAGGTCAGAAAATCATCAATTTCCAAGTGTGTAATTGAGTTCTCTTTGCAGAAGCGCTCGACAATCAGCAGCGAAATCATCGCTCTCGCGGTAAGCGAGAGACTGCGACATTCAGTGAGAAACCGCGAAGAGTCCACGGCATGCCCAACGCCGTGTTAAGCCGCCGCCGCGCGACGGTGATTGGATAATACGAGCAACTTCCTCGGCGGTCGGCTTGCACACATAGTTAGCGCCCATGCACCGCTGGCTTGTGCCCAGCGAATAGACCGAGGAGGCCAAGACCTGCAAACACACCGAGTCGCACCAGAACCGCGAACTGCATGCCAGCAGGGTACTCCGAGTCAAACGCAAAGCGAAGCAGACATGCAACCAATACTAGGAGACCACCGAGAGCGAAGCCCGCTAGGGCAAATCCGCTTCGATCCGCGCCGCGTGCAGCCCACGCGAACACGCCGAAGAATGCGAGGGCACCTACGACGACTGTACTCAGAAGAAACAACGGATCGGCCGCTGGCGCATAGCTGCCGTCGAGTGACTCCTCGAGCAGGTGCGCATTTGAAAACGGGCTAAGTCGCTCCGCAGCGTAAGGGCCAAAGGACGCGTCTACTGCGACACCCATGAGGGTAGTTGAACCCACCCAAAGCAGGGCGCCAATGGCGAAAGGCGTAACCAGTCTGCGAAGAAATTTCGACATGCGCGCTAACGTCTGAATTAAGCGGCAGCCGGCCGCGAAAGGTTGAATGAGCCGAGTATACCCCCGGCTGTCCGCTTGAATGCATAGTTAGGCTGGAAATCCGCGCGAATTGCCCTCGGAGCGAAGGTAAGGCCACAACTCCGCCCTACCCTAGCAAACAGCCCAACCCCAGAGCGCTTGCAGCCACAATCCGGCTCGTGGGCGGAATGCGCGAGGAATGCGACGCTGGACCTGTAGCGCATGACCGCCGGAAATGTGCACCAACCAGAACCACCGGACAACTCGAAGTGGCGGCAACTCAAAGCCTAACGCCGCGCTAAGCGGCTGAGGGCCGATTGAGCATCAGTAAACACGGCAGCCTCTCCCCGCAGTCCGCTTGAACGCATAGTTAGAATTCACGGCGGCACCGCTGATGCAATAAGCACTCGGAGGTATCCGAAGTAGACGCAAGCCGCCAGCGTAACTACGATGGGTGCGAGCACCAGCACTCGCGGAAGGCCCTTGCGCTTCACCCACCCAACTACTGTCAGCAGCAGCAGACCTGGGAGCGCGTAAAGGAATCCGAGAAAGACACCGATCTGAGCTTCAGCTCCAAGTGGATTGTATGGACGATCAATCACAAACGAGCCGTAGTGGAGCATGACACCGACCATGCACAGCGACCACACACCTACGGCTGTTAGCGCCAGAGCAGTGATGACGAAAATGGGCTCTCTGTTCATCGGTCGTTGGAAGGCTGAAGGTGAATTCTAACGTCTGAATTAAGCGGCAGCCGGCCGCAAAAGGTTGGATGAGCCGAGTATACCCCCGGCTGTCCGCTTGAATGAATAGTTAGAGCTAGCTTGTGCCTCGAACCTCATGGATGTTCCTTGTAGAGGCTCGCGCGTTTGTGGGCATTGCCTGAGACCGCAATCACCTCACACAGACTTGCGAGTGACGAGTGGTAGAGCGCCCAACCCACCCAAGAGAGCTGACCTGGGCGCGTACAAACAATTCTGTACCGATACACGGAAATCGGTTCCAACGTTGCACCCTTTGACCGGCTCCAGTTGAACCAGTAATCGACGCCTTTGGGCAAGCCATGCTCCGGAAACGCAATGTCGAACGATGAAGGTTCCATCAAAGCGCTCTAACGTCTAAATTAAGCGGCAGCCGGCCGCGAATGGTTGGATACGCCGAGTATACCCCCGGCTGTCCGCTTGAATGAACAGTTAGGCGCCAAGACCGGAAAAGTGCAGGACTGTCCATGCCAGTAGCAGCGAGCAAACGGCGACGAACAACAGGACGCGAGCGGCGGCCAACCGCGCGACTACGTGATAGCAGCGGTCGCACCAAGCTCGAGTGTAGGGAGTCGCGCCGGGTGCATGGCGGGTGTGGCCAGGCTTACCGCACCGCTCGCAGGTACCGCAGAATCCATGGGGGATGCCTCTCGAGATCAAGGAGTCGGGATTAGTCTCCCAAATCTCGCAGTAGCAGCCTCTCTCAATCATTGGCGCCTGACGCCTGAATTGAGCCGAGCCGCGAAGCGGCTTCGACTTGAATGAATTGCTAGCCCTCTGGCTGTATAGGCAGGGGGATTTGACTTGGATCATCGTGACGGACTATCCGTAGGTGCAGGGCATAGAAAGCAGAAGCAGCTGCAACACCACCCCGCAATTGCTGCTTTTCACGCGCTACGTACACGCGAAGACCGGACCGCTCCAGTTCCGACATATTCTCCGCCAAGGACTTTTGAGCGCTGATTCTCTCGTGAGGCTCATTTATACCGAGATCAACCCAGTCTGTTAGGTTCTGTAGAAATGAGCCAACACAGTCGAGGTCCTGCTCTGTGAGGTCTTCTGGATAATCGTCGTAGCGGCCATGGCAGTCCGACGCAAGATCTAGCAAGGCTTTGGCCGACGTAACCCAGACTAGGTGCGTTGGGATCTCCTCGGCAATTCGAACGACACTTACCGGTTCTGCCTGGCCTTTTGGGCCAAGTCTCTCTTTGACCCATTTCTCATGATTGGCCTTTAGCTGGCGCAAGGCGCTGGCAGTAAACGTGTCAGGTTGATCGTCAATAAGTTTGTGATGAACGCGACACAAGAGGAGGAGATTAGCGAGGCCATCAATCTCATCCAACCCCAACGCTGGGTCGTGGCGTGGGCCATTTGGCGCGCCAGAGATGATGTGGCACTCGTCTCCAACAACAGACTCCGGGTCCGCCACTGAGGCTTCAACGACCAAGTGCGCCTTGCAGAAGGCGCACAAATTGCCGGACCGGCCCCATAGCACTTTCCTGGTCTTGTCGGTGATGCTCATGCAGAGGGCTAACGTCTGAATTAAGCGGCAGCCGGCCGCGAATGGTTGGATAAGCCGAGTATACCCCCGGCTGTCCGCTTGAATGCACAGTTAGGCATCTACCTTGCCATTTGAAGCATGGGCCGCTAGCACGCGATCCCCGCTGCAGACGGTACATAGCTCAAACCCAGCCATGTGAACCCCGTCAGTAACACTCTCAACGCAAACATGTCCGCGCCCACGGCACGCAGTGCACCATCGGTACCCGAATCGTTCACCAGACTCTCCGCGCGCTTCAGCGGCGAAGAACAGTCGTTTGCGAATTGCCGCTTTGAGTGATTGGTCCAAAGTCGTTCCAATGCCGATCCTGCCGCCTAACGCCGTGTTAAGCCGCCGCCGCACGACGGTGTTTGGATGATACGCGAAACCCGTGTCAACGCCGATTGAATCCTGACCCACCCTGCCGAAGTAAAACTGACCCACCCACCGAGTCAGTCTGCCGCAGTTCCGGCATTCCGTTTATCGATCAATCCTGCTTTGCGTTTGTCTTTGAGTCGGTAGCTCTCTCCTTTCATTTGGATGACGTGAGCATGGTGAAGCAAGCGATCTAGCAGTGCTGCTGCCAGGGCACTGTCGCCTCCCAAGGTTTGGTCCCATTGGCCGAAGTTCAGGTTACTCGTGACGATCAGGCTGCCGTGCTCGTAGCGCTTTGCAATGACTTGGAAGAGGTCGTGAGCCTGTGCTTTGTCCAGGGGTAGGTAGCCCAACTCGTCGATGATCAGCAAACGCGGTGTGCCAACGCTGCTTCGTAGCAAGCCCGTCAGCCGCTCTTGGCGGCGAGCCGTTGCGATTTCGCGCATCAGATCGGCGGCAGTGTGGAAGCGGACCTTGTAGCCGCTCTCGGCGGCTTTCAGGCCGATTGCCAGGGCAAGGTGTGTCTTGCCGACGCCTGAGGGACCAAGCAGCACAACATTCTCGCCTCGTTCGATGAAGGCGAGGCTCGCTAGCTCCGTGATTTGCTTCTTGTGCGTGCCAGCGAAGTTGAAGTCGAAGTCTTCGAGTCGCTTGATGACTGGGAAGCCAGCCGTTCGCACGAGCATGGTTCGGCTGCGATCTTGGCGTTGGGCCGCTTCAGCTCGCAAGACGCGATCCAGGAAGTCGAGGTAGGACCATTCAGCCGCACTGGCCTCCTGCGCCAGTCGAGTCGCCGCTTCGGCAACACTGGACAGCTTCAGATCGGCGCACAACGCGCTCAGTCGCTCGTGGCTCAGATTCATGGACTCACCCCGGCGCTGAAGACGTCGTAAGCCGACAAGGGCCGCTGTATGGGCGTTCTGGGGCGGGCAATGGGCACCTTCTTGGCCAGCGCCTCACGCGGGCTCGGTGCAGGCTTGAGTCCAGGTAGCGGCAACAGCCGAGCCTGCTCCTCAATCAGTCGAACGTCTGGTCTTGCTTTCGTTGTCCCGTGAACGCGTCGATTGGCGATCTCGCGTTGCCAGGTCGCGAACCGCGCGTTGACAATGTCCAGGGTCAATGGCTCACCACGCTGCCGGAATTCAGCACGCAACGGCACGAAGAAGCTCTCGCGCACGTAGCGGATGCCGCGCTCAACCTTGCCCTTGGTGCGTGCCCGATACGGCCGGCACAGTCGCAATGCAAAGCCATAGTCCTTCGACAGCGAGAGCATCCCATCATGAAACTGATGGCGCCCCTTGCCTTCCGCATCACGCTTCAACACCACGGTCGCCATGTTGTCGTACAGCGCCTCGCGGGGCACACCGCCCATCGAATCAAACGCCGCAACATGCAAGTCTCGAAGCGTCTCAAAACGCTGATTGTCGACAAACCGACCGAAGACCCAGCGCGAGAAGCCAAGCACCGCCACAAAGGCAAACCAGCGGATCCCATCGAACCGAAACTCCGCCCAATCCACTTGCATCTGCCGGCCCGCTTCGGTCTCAAAGCGAACCAGCGGCTCCGGCTCTCGAACTGGCCGCAAACTCGCCATGTGGGCCCGCAGAATCGAGTGCGAACCCGTATACCCGAGCGCCTTGATCTCCCGAAGCATCACCGATGCCGGAATCCAATCCGGCGCTGCGGCTGCCAGCCGCTCTCGGATGTAGTCCAAGAACCCATACAGCTTGCCCTCACGCGCCTCACGCTTGTAACGCCGACCACATCCCTCATCCCGAACCCGCCGAACCGTGTTCCGCGAAACGCCACACCGCCGAGCCACTTCCCGAACGCCCATCCCTTGCTTCAACAACACTGAAATCTCCACCGCTTCCTCCTGCTTCAACATCGGCGCTTCCGTTTCCTAGGAAGCACCTGCCGTATACACAGATGAGTCAGTTTTCAACCGGCAGGTGGGTCATTTTCCAACTGGCGCTAACAACCCGTTCGGCGGTCGGCTTGAACACATAGTTAGATGCCAACTGCCTCATACGCCATGCTCCAGCGCTTGAGAGCAGATTGAATGCCAAATAGCTGAGTCGAGCGTCAAAACGCGAGACCAATCAATCTTGCCAACGAACGAGGGGTGCGGCGCAAATGCAAAGAACTGCTCAGGGCCGCGCGCAAGCCCCCGCTCCAGCAACAGCGCAACGCCCTCGGTGAGGAGGTTTGATTCCTGCCACTCTCGGGAGTTCATCAGTGTGGCGAAATCTTCTTGGCTTGCAGCCACAAGATGAGTACCACCTTCAAGCACATCGAGGCACTCCACACTCCCATCGGGCCGCTGAAAATATAGATCACCGAATGCGGAAGCGCCGATCGGGCTAACCCGACCGGAGACTGTGTTTGGCCAATAAGCAAGCAACTCGGCAAAGTTCAGCGCCGAAGCGTCGGTAAAAATGTCTGACCAACTGAGTCGCCTCATTGGCATCTAACGTCTGAGTTAAGCGGCAGCCGGCCGCGAATGGTTGGATGTGCCGAGTATACCCCCGGCGGTCCGCTTGAATGAACAGTTAGGCTGGAAATCCGCGCGAATTGCCCTCGGAGCGAAGGTAAGGCCACAACTCCGCCCTACCCTAGCAAACAGCCCAACCCCAGAGCGCTTGCAGCCACAATCCGGCTCGTGGGCGGAATGCGCGAGGAATGCGACGCTGGACCTGTAGCGCATGACCGCCGGAAATGTGCACCGACCAGAACCACCGGACGACTCGAAGCGGCGGCAATTCAAAGCCTAACGTCTGAATTAAGCGGCAGCCGGCCGCGAATGGTTGGATGAGCCGAGTATAGCCCCGGCTGTCCGCTTGAATGCATAGTTAGGCATCGGCGATGACTAGGCAGCCGGAGCCTTCAAAGACCCGCTCGAGCGCTCGACTTAGCTCGGCGAACTGGGCAGGCTCCAGCTGGAAGGAAATCTTTAGCGCCCGAAGGCCGCCCAGGAATTCTGCGCCTTCAGAATCGAACACGAACTCAACGGAAGAAGGCGTAAGCATTGCTCGGGAAACGCCACCGTACCCGGAATTGCCCTGATCGCACCACTCGACATGGTAGGTGTTCATGCCAAGTGAGGTGTCTTGCTCGTCGAACTCAAAAGCGCGCTGGAGTATGAGATAGGACTCAGGACCAAAATTGCTGTCAGCGAAGCCCACCAGGTCGAACTGGTTGTCCGGTTGTTCGATAGCGACGCGAGCCGCGTCGAACGCGAAGGTGCTCATTCAAATGCCTAACGTCTGAATTAAGCGGCAGCCGGCCGCGAATGGTTGGAAGTGCCAAGTATACCCCCGGCTGTCCGCTTGAATGAATAGTTAGCCCTGCCGGGGCGAATATAGAAACGGAAACGTAGCTCTGAACTCCTCTAAGATATGTGGGCAAGAGCTCAGCGCAGCAGTCGCGACTTCTCTGGACGGGCAATCTACGACTTCTCGTCCGCGTAGGTATGCGATACCGTAAATGGCGTGACTCTCAGTATCAGACAAGCTGCGATCGGCAGTGAATCCAACGACCCTGTAGAAGTGGAACCTTGGCGCCTCGAACTCACGGAGATCTACAACGTAGTCCGGGTATCCTGAGCCGACAATCATGATGCGCTCGGCCCACTCGTTCAATTCCGGCGTATCTACAGCGTTTGAGAGATAGCAGGCCCCCACGAAACCAATTGTTGAAGAGTCTTCTCTAGTGAGGCCTTTCATGTGAATCTAAGCGCTAACGCAGTGTTAAGCCGCCGCCGCGCGACGGTGCGTGGTAGAAACGACCAACATCCTCGGCGGTCGGCTTGAACGCATCGTTAGCTTTGGAATGCGTAGAAAGCAAAATATTCCCCTGCAAGGGTGAGCGCGCCAGCGCCCAGAAAGGCCAACACGAACAATGCTAGCGCAATGAAGCCACCCTTGGCGCCGCGCGAGCGAAAGAAATAGTACGGAAGAGCGATACCGGCGAGTGCTACGACGCATACACTGAGCAAAGGAGTTCGGCGATAAGCGCGCTGATTTGTGTCGAAGACGTACCATGCGAAAACGAGAAAAGCGAACAGGCCAAGGAACCAAATATCTGAAGGACGCTGGAGCGCTCCAGGGTAGAAGTATTGGCCAACAACGCCGCACACGAACGATGCAACCGCGATTGCTATGAGGACGTAGCTCTTTGAACTCATTGGGTACGTTCCCTTGGAAGCTAACGTCTGAATTAAGCGGCAGCCGGCCGCGAATGGTTGGATGAGCCGAGTATACCCCCGGCTGTCCGCTTGAATGCATAGTTAGGCTGGAAATCCGCGCGCATTATTGTTGGAATGCCGGCAAGGCTGGGGCACATGCTGCGCCGAGCCGCCCTGCCCCAATCTTGACTGCTGGCAATCGCCGTTCGGCCTTTGGGCGAGCACCAGAGCACAGAAATTCCGAAGCCATAACACAGCAATGCCAGGGACGTGCGTAACCTCGCACCAAGAGGTGAATTACATAGCCCGGCAAGCAAAGCCTAACGTCTGAATTAAGCGGCAGCCGGCCGCGAATGGTTGGATGAGCCAAGTATACCCCCGGCTGTCCGCTTGAATGCATAGTTAGGCTGGAAATCCACGCGCTCTGCGCTTGGAATGGCGGCAAGACTGGCGCACATGCTGCGCCTTGGCGCCCTGACCCATTTCTGACCGCTGGCTAACGCTGTTGGGCTCTTTCGCGAGCGCCAGAGGACAGGAATCCCGAAGCCACTACTCCGGAATGCCGGGAACGTGCGTAACCTCGCACCACAAGGTGAATTACATGGCCCGGCAAGCAAAGCCTAACGTTAGACATGAGGGGGTGCCCGGCCGGCGCAGCCAGCCGGGCACCCCATCGATGGAAGGATTAGGCGTCATCGTCGGCCGCCGTCTGCGATTTAACTTGGCGCATTAGGATGCTGATTCGCCACATCTCATCCAGTTGCCCCGCCTCCAAACAGGCCCAATATTGGATGGTCTCCGCATGAAGGTTGAAGTTTTTCTCCAGAAGCGGCTTGATGCGTTGCCAACAGGTCGCGAGCTTTGCTTCTGAATCCGAATCTTCCACGCATTGAACGAGGATCTCCATTAACGCAAGGCGTTGATCGACTGGCAATTCGGGTGTGTAGGCCTTCAGGAATTCTTCGAACCGGTCGGGATCGGCAACTTCCCACTCCCAGTATTGCATAGCGACACTGCAGGGAAGGTCGAATCGGGCGGCTAACGCCTGGCGCGCGGCTTGGGTCATGATGCCTAACGTCTGAATTAAGCAGCAGCCGGCCGCGAATGGTGGGATGAGCCGAGTATAACCCCGGCTGTCCGCTTGAATGAACAGGTTGGCGCCAAGACCCGAAAACTGTAGGACTGTCCATGCCAGTAGCAGCGCGCAAACGGCGACGAACAACAGGACGCGAGCGGCGGCCAACCGCGCGACTAGGTGATAGCAGCGGTCGCACCAAGCGCCGGTGTAGGGAGACGCGCCGGGTGCATGGCGGGTGTGCCCGGGCTTACCGCACTGCTCGCAGGTACCGCAGAAGCCAGGAGGAATGCCTCTCGAATTCAAAGCGTCAGGATTGGCCTGCCAAGTCTCGCAGTAGCAACCTCGCTCATTCATTGGCGCCTAACGTTCGAGCTAAGCCGACCGCGGAGGCAGGCGGCGTAAGCCTGCCGTAGCGGGTCGGCTTGAGCGAGGGGTTAGGCCGCACTCGTGCCCCGGTGCAGTTTCTGAACCTTCTCAAGCTTGAGATTGGCCAACTTGGAGTGAATCAGCTGATGGCAGTTGGCACAAAGAACCAACAGGTCCTTCTCCTTGGTCTCCCGCTCTTCAGTGTCGTCGTGCAGTGGGAGAACGTGATGGCATTGATACAGCGATTTCGCCCCTTCGCCTAACTTCTTCAAGTAGTCGACGCGGCAGCCAGAACATGGGTAGGAGCCTGACGAGAAGGCTGCCGTTCGCTTGCGCTGCGCGGCGGCAGAGCTCCGCTCGCGATACGTATGAGTTTTTGTTACTACAGCGCCTTCAGGATAGCCGGCTGCGGTTGCTTGGTGCTCCGCGAACTCATTGAGTGTTCCCAAGAGCGACTTCACTTGCCTTGAACTCTGTCTCAACGCCGGCAGGTCCCGACTGTTGTAGTGATCGAAGTTGTTCAAGACATGAAGCAGCGTCGTGACTACCTTGGTCGTTGATTTCGCGTCTCGCCACTCATCCGAGCAAAGACCACTCGGACCGTATCCACGGCAAGTCTTGTAGCTTGGACATGAAGCTAGGCAGGCGAGCCTACCTGCCTCCGTCTCCGTCCACCAGTTGTTACCGCCCGGCAGGAGCGAATCCAGGAGTGCTGCTGAACGTTGAAGCCCTGCAACGTTGCCTAGCGTCATGTGGGAAGGATACGGTGTGTCCATGTGCGGCCTAACGACTTGAATTCAGCCGCGCCGAAGGCGTCGGCTGCAATGATTTGTTAGGCTTCATTGGCTACCGCTACCACCAGTGCTCTGCTCATTCTGTGCAACTTCGCCATTCTTGAAATCACGAAGCAATTCGATCAATTCAGCTTCAACTTGATTCCTGAGGCTTTCATCACATTGAATACGACTTTGGCAAGCAAAATACGCATTAACGTCGCGCACGCCTGTCATCAGGCTTTTGCATGGCTCGAACAGGTCTTCCGCAACGACATATGCCTGCGACATTTCCTTGTCCGTAGACGTTTCTACGCTTCTTCTAACCACGCTGAGCGCATACCTTAAGTAGGTTTCTTTCTCAAGGAATCTAGAAAAATTTGAAAAATCTAGCCTACCGTCTGTTGCATCCGCAGCAAAAGATGCTGTCAAAAGGCGATCCTGAAGTGCATGCCTGCCAAGAATTTCAAGGTCGCCTTGAATTGTGCCAGATGAATCCCAACATTTACTTTCGTTCTGTTGCATGCAACCAGCACAAGATCCTAGCACCGCCAACAGAGTAGCTAGCCGCTTCATAAAGTACTCCTTGGAATTCTACGCCTAACGTCTGAATTAAGCGGCAGCCGGCCGCGAATGGTTGGATGGGCCGAGTATACCCCCGGCTGTCCGCTTGAATGAGTAGTTAGGCCCCATAGCCAGGTAACCATTGGAGTAGTTGCAACTCCGATATGCGACCGGCAGCAAGCGACTGCCATAACTCGAGCGCGCGATCGTGTGCGACAGCTCGCATGTGAAAAGGCCCTTCGCCGGTCTCAAGGTTTTCGAGAACGACGATACCGCTTGGATAAACGCTGATGCACCATTCGCTTTCGTGCGTGAGCGAAACGTCGGGATGCTCAGGGTCGTTCGCCATGAGCGATTCTAGAAGCGCGCGCATTTCCTCCAGAGACGGCTCATCAACCATGGAGCCAATTCGGTCAGTAGCGTGATACGTCATGAAGGGCCTAACGTCGTGTTCAGCGGCGCCGGGCCGCGGTGGTTGGTTGAAACGTAGTACTTCCCCGGCGTCCGCTGCAACACATAGTTAGACAGCCGCTCCTCGCAGAAACCCAAACGCCACCATTCGCAACAGCTGTGGGTTCCCCGTTGAGCAAATAGCTTCATAGAGCGACTCCGCTGGTTTGCCGGACTGGACGAACTGCACAGCTGCAGCCGCCCGCGCCTGCGAAAACAGACGTAACGACTGCACGGAACGGCCCTCCTCTTCTTCGAGTTGAAAGTAGCGCTGATCAAGGCCCTCGACAACTGCAGCAACGTCGGTTGATGACCCCTTGTCCAAGGCTGCGAGGACCGCAGCGTCATTGACTCCGGAAAGCCGAACGGCTGCGCGAGCAGTCTCGCGCGCAGCGACGATTCTGGCCTCGTCGGTGGCAGCCGAATAGGCTTCTTCGAGTTCTGGATCGGCAACTCGCAATCGGCTGACGGTCATTTGGCTGTCTAACGTCTGAATTAAGCGGCAGCCGGCCGCGAATGGATGGATGAGCCTAGTATAGCCCCGGCTGTCCGCTTGAATACATAGTTAGGCGCTAGCATTCTGCGCAACCTCCTGTGTCCAGTCCATGTCGTGAGGTTCGAACTCTGCACGCGAAGCAATGAAACCGTTTTCAAGGTCGCTGAACATCTGCTGCTCCAACTCGATCTCTCGAAGGCGCTTCAGCCTGGACGCGAATTGCAGCGGCGAGAGCCGCTCAAAGCGATCGCCTTGATGCTGTTCATCGACTGCAAATGCTGCATCGCCTCGGGTGTATTCTCGGCATAGACGGCGCAAGAAATCGCGCTCATCCTGCCAAGCTGTTCCAAACGCGACGACATCGCGCACCGACGACTGCGCGACAGACGCGGCGCGAATCGCCGCGACTCCGAGACTACAAAGCGTTCGCAGCGAAGCGATTTGCTTCGTTGTGAGAACTGGCAACGGGACAATGCGGAACATTTGGATCTGGGGGGGGCCTAACGTCTGAATTAAGCGGCAGCCGGCCGCGAATGGTTGGATGAGCCGAGTATAACCCCGGCTGTCCGCTTGAATGCATTGTTAGGCTGGAAATCCACGCGCATTAACCTCGCAGCGGCGGCACAGCCACAACGGATGCCGCGAATTAGCGGCCGACCCCAAACGTCTGGGCTGGCAGCCACAAGCCGACGCGCGGGCCGAGCCTGGGAGTAGTGCGACACTGGACCCGCAGCGTATGACCGCCGGAAATGTGCAGCGATCAGAACCACCGGACGACTCGAAGTGGCGGCAAGTCAAAGCCTAATGTTTGACATGAGAGCCTCCGACCCGGCATAGCGGGGCGGGTCCTCTCGATGGAGGGGTTAGGAGACGCTGTCAAGAGCTGGCCTAGGGAGGGTCTGAACAAGTCGGTTTTTGGCGATGGATTCCGTCCTCCGGATTCTCAGGCGGGTTTCGGTCGGTGATCCGTTAAGTATCCTTCCTAATCGGTATCGTTCTTCACTTGGGAAAGCGGTTCTGGCGCTACTTTGCCCCTCTTTCGTGATCAGCTCGCGAACTTCGGGCGCAACTCCCCTGCAGTTTCAAGTAGCACTTTTCTGACACGATGCAAATTGGCCAGCGCGAACAGGGTGACGATGTGACTGGTGTTCTTGGCCAATCCCTTGAAGCGCGCCTTGTTGTACCCAAAGAAGCACTTCACCTTCTGAAACGCATGCTCGACTCGCGCGCGAACCTGCGCCTTCCTACGCTCGATCTTCACGATATTGCTCTTTGCCCGACCTTCTTCCATCGCCTTGATCGCGCTTCGGCGCATCGCAATCCTCCACTCAGGGAAGCGCTGCTTGCGCGGATGGTTCTCGCGCATGTTTTTGTCGGCGCCCTGGTAGCCCGCATCTGCCCATACTGTCTCTTCCTTGCCGTGCAGCAGGCTTTCAACGTGATCAACATCGGCATCATTGGCTGCCGACGTCACCACTGTGTGGACCAGACCACTGTCAGCATCCACGCCAATATGCGCCTTCATGCCGAAGTACCACTGGTTGCCCTTCTTCGTCTGGTGCATCTCAGGATCCCGCTCACCGTCTGAGTTCTTCGTCGAACTCGGTGCCGCGATGATCGTCGCATCGACGATCGTGCCACGCTTCAGCAGCAAGCCCTTGCGCGACAAATGACCGTTGATCCGCTCCAGTATCGACGAAGCCAAATCATTCGTCTCAATCAGACGCCGAAAGTTCAGGATCGTCGTCTCGTCTGGAATGCTGCCGCTCAGCGTCAGACCGGCAAAGTTCCGAATCGACACGATCTCATACAGCGCTTCTTCCATCGCCGGATCGCTCAACCCAAACCAGTTCTGCATCAGGTGAACCCGGAGCATCACTTCAACGGGGTACGGGCGACGGCCGCGACCGGCGACCGGATAAACCGACTCAATGTCCTTCAGCAATGCTGCCCACGGCACGACTTGCTCCATCTCGGCTAGGAATACCTCCCGACGCGTCTGCTTCTTCTTAGCCGCATATTCCGCGTCACCGAAACTCATCTGGTCCATGCTGAAATAACCTCGCCGCAACACCTGTATCTAACCAGAAATTGCGGGACTTGTTCAGACCCTCCCTAGCGGCGATATGCAGCTTCAAGGTCCTTGTATTCGAAGACTTCGAATTCCGGTGACTTACCGCTCATCAAAACGGGTACGGCGACACTCGTTCGATCACCAATCCGGTCGCGCGGCCAAACCCACCAGCTCACTTTGTAGTACCACCGATTTCCTGGAGGCACTCCGATTGGTGCCAGCGCGCACTCGTGCACCTCAGGTTTTGAGGCCGGCTCGAATGGGCCGAGCATTCGCTCAAGCAATAGACTTGATTCCTGGATTGCTGCTCTTGGTGAGAGTGGAGGGAACGGGCTACTTTGATTCCACTCAGGAGAGTCATTGCCGCCAACACCGCTTAGCCTGAACTTGAAGATCAGTTGCTCGAAGTAATGCGAATACATGGTGGTCATAGAGCAACGTTCCTGCAGAGCCTAACGTCTGAATTAAGCGGCAGCCGGCCGCGAATGGTTGGGTGAGCCAAGTATACCCCCGGCTGTCCGCTTGAATGCACAGTTAGGCTGGAAATTCGCGCGCTCTGCGCTTGGAATGGCGGCAAGGCTGGGGCACATGCTACGCCGAGGCGCCCTGACCCAAACCTGGCCGCTGGCAACCGCCGTTCGGCTTTTGGGCGAGCGCCAGAGGACAGAAATACCGAAGCCACAACGCAGGTATGCCGGAGACGTGCATAACCTTGCACCACAAGATGATCCACATGGCCGGCAAAGCAAAGCCTAACGTCTCAATTAAGCGGCAGCCGGCCGCGAATGGTTGAATGAGCCGAGTATGCCCCCGGCTGTCCGCTTGAATGCACAGTTAGGCTGGAAATCCGCGCGAATTGCCCTCGGAGCGACGGCAAGGCCACAACACCGCCCTGCCCTAGCAAACAGCCCAACCCCTGTGCGCTTGCAGCCACAATCCGGCTCGTGGGCGGAATGCGCGAGGAATGCGACGCTGGACCTGTAGCGCATGACCGCCGGAAATGTGCACCGACCAGAACAACCGGACGACTCGAAAGTGGCGGCAATTCAAAGCCAAACTTTTGAGGTAAGCCGCGTGCCGTAGGCACGTCGGCTTGACCGAATGGTTAGGCGTCGTCGCGCCCCGCCAACTTTGCCAGAGCCAGTGGCAAGTCACTTTTGATGGTTGGGTGACCAGGAGAAATAGCGTCAGCTGTTTCGTAGTGCCGGACAGAGGCAGCAAAGTCACCTGCTCGAAAGCTGAATATGCCAGCGAGAAAGTGAGAGAGGAAGTCCCGTGGACGCTGTGCAAGTATGGCATTGAGGGCGGCAAGAGCATTGACGTTATCTCCCAAATATCCGTAGCAGTCGGCACGAACCCTCAAGGCGTCAATGTTGTGATCGACTTGCTTGTCTCGCACGATTTCAAGCGCGTCCGCAACTAGCCCCTCCCGGTACTTCTGGTCAGCCAAGCGCACACGGGCGGAGATCTTGCTGAAGTCACCTACCTTCTCGTAGACAAGGCGCGCAACAGTGCGAGCCGCAGTCTTCGTCCCGTCGATGTAGCTGATCGTCTCGAACAAGCCCGGCAGCTCGGTGTCATCTAGTCGGACAGGCAGCAGGTAGTCCTTGTCGGGCTCGCGGAACGCTCGCTCCTGGGCTGAACGCCACTCGTGCCGCGTGTACCGCTTGTCCTTGTAGTGCTGAGAGACGAGTACAACGCAGTACTGCGACTTGTCGCGATAGATCGCGACCAACTTCTCCAGCAAGAATGTCCCGAACAACCTTGCCTGCTCGAAGTCGTCATAGAAGACGGCCAGGCCGAACTCGTTTGCAAGGAAGTCTGCCAACGCCTCGGCGTAGCTCCGGTCCTCGCCGGCAAATGAAATCGCTACGTCGTACTCAATCGCCATTTCACGAGGCCTAACGTCTGAATTAAGCGGCAGCCGGCCGCGAATGGTTGGATAAGCCGAGTATACCCCCGGCTGTCCGCTTGAATGCATAGTTAGGCTGGAAATCCGCGCGGATTGCGCTTGGAACGATGTGAAGGCTACGGCTCATTCCGCGCCTGAGCGCCTTGCCCAAATTCTGACGGCTGACAAACGCAATGAGGCTGTTGGGCGAGCACAAGAGGACAGAAAGGCCGACGCCACCACGCAGAACCACCTCAGATGTGCGTAACCTCGCGCCACACGATGACTTACATGGCCGGCAACTCAAAGCCTAACGCCGCGTTAAGCGGCCGCGGGCCGACAGCGCCTCAGGAAACATCGAAACCTTTCCCCGCGGTCCGCGTGAACGCATAGTTAGCTTGCTTCTCCGAGGGCCAGCTGCGCTGGCCCATCGCGCTGAGACATGAATTCATCGAAGCTTCGCTCCACGTAACGAAGCATCCCAAAACGGCGCTGCTCGCGATCCTCCAAGAGTGCGTCGACAATAGCCTCGCGTGCATGACCGTCGAGCCTCAAGAATGCAGACCATTCAACCCGGAAGTCATCAAGCGCCCTGCGCGGCAAGCGAAACCGATAGAAGGTACGATCTTCTCGGATCAAGAACACTTCAGGGCGCGCAAGCCAGTCGCGGTCATCTTCTTCCAGTGTGCGGATCTCGACGATCCCCGCTTTAGCGAGTAGATCGTCCCAGCTTGAATCGGAAAGCAATAGAACGCGAGCATCGACTGCAACGAAACCCGAAACGAAACCGATAAGGTGACGGAATTGAACGGCACCCTTTGCCGTGTCCCTCAGGTCGGGTGTTGCAAGCGAGGCAAGAACAACGGCTTTCAGATCATCAATCCTCTCCGAGAAATCGCGATATCGACGAGCCTCTTGAGCCTTTGTTCTGCTCTCAAGCATGAGTCGCTGAAAAAGCTGCGACCACTGGCTGGCAAGTTGAACGCGGATATCCTCTAGGCGACTGAATGCCAAGACACTGTTATTCGCCGTGCGGTGGGTAAGGAAGTTGATGAACTCGAAGATGTACCTCGCGGTGTCACGTTTCTGTATAGAGGGGAACTCTATGTGGTCGATTACGTCTTTCTTGTCCTTGTTCTTCTCATACACGTGGTGATCGTGTAGGACGCGCTCGTCGACGAACGTGTAGACAGGGATAGCTGCCTCAACAGCTTTAAGAACCTCAAGCTGTGTGATGGATAGCTTCTCCTTTGTTGCGAGGATCTCGGCCTTGGTAGAAAGCTTGTCGAGGCTTGCGAAGTCAACGAGCTGAAGCGCTGACGGAACTGCGGTTCCACCGAACCTAGAACCGATGATCAGGACCACCATGTCGCAGCCTGGTACCTCCTTCAGGCAGCTCTCGTGGGTGTGCGATCGGTGGTCATACAGGATGTCGGAATAGTCACTCATCACGGGCTCGTAGCCCATGTTTGAGATAAATGGGCGAAGCTCGCCCCTCAGAATGTCAAGGTCGTAACAAGTCGACGAGATGAAGACTCTAAGTCTTGCCATGAGAACCCCAAAGCTAGCTAACGTCCAGTGTACACCGCAAGCGGTGTGTACTTCGAAAAAGCAGGTGTATATCTCAAGTTCATTTCTATCAAGCCATTGATTTTAATGCGTTCATTCCAATGGACACACCACCAGACGGGCCTCCTCGACCGAAGCTTTTGGACCAGCTCCGCGAGCAGGTTCGTTTACGCCATTGCAGCAAACGAACAGAGACGCAGTACGTCCATTGGGTCAAGCGGTTTATCTTGTTCCATGGCAAACGCCACCCCAAAGACATGGGCGCACCAGAGGTTGAGGCATTCTTGACGCATTTGGCGGTGGTGGGCCAAGTGGCGGCTTCGACGCAAAATCAGGCTTTGTCGGCCCTGCTCTTTCTGTATCGCGAGGTACTGAAACAGGATTTGCCGTGGATGACCGAGGTGGTACGCGCCAAGCGGCCGGCGAAATTACCGGTGGTGTTGACGCAGCGCGAGGTGCAATCGGTGCTGGATCGCATGAGCGGCATGCATGGTTTGATGGCGCGCCTCCTGTATGGATCAGGCATGCGGTTGATGGAAGTGGCGCGTTTGCGGGTCTAGGATGTCGAGTTCGAACGCGCGGAAATCGTGGTGCGCGACGGTAATGGCGGCAAAGATCGAGTAACGATGTTGCCGCAATCATTGATTGCCCCCTTGCGCGAGCATGTTCGCTGGCGGCAGCGTTTGTACCAAGATGACTTAGCGAAGGGAAAGGCGGCGGTGTTCTTGCCGGATGCTTTGGCGCGTAAGTACCCCAATGCCGCCACCGATTGGGCGTGGCAGTACGTGTTTCCGTCTGGCAGCTATTCGGTGGATCCGCGCTCTGGTGTCGAGCGGCGTCACCATATCGACGAAAAGTTGTTGCAACGCGCGATGAAAAAGGCGGTTGCGGCGGCAGGCCTGAGCAAAGTCGCGACACCACACACGTTGCGACACAGTTTTGCCACGCATTTACTGCAGGCGGGCTACGATATTCGGACCGTGCAGGAATTGCTCGGGCATGCCGATGTGGCGACCACGATGATTTACACGCATGTATTGAACAAAGGTGGACGGGGTGTTTCGAGTCCACTGGATGCGCTTTAGGGAATGGGACGCGTGCAGCGACTTCTCGTCGCCGAAGCGAAATCATGAGACGCGGTCAGTTCGGACAACGGACGGTGGTCGCGAGATTGAACCTCACCCCGGATCATGTCCGGGGTGACCACAATATGATCTGCGGACATCAGGCGAGCAAACCATCGTGCTGGGTACCTGACGCGAGCAGACGGTATTGCCGTTACGTCGGCGCGCGCTTGGTTTGCCCAACGGGCCTGCGGGAAGACTCGATTAGCATGTATAGCCCTGGCTTTTAGAGTCTTCTCACACTCCGTTAAACTATTAATCTCGCCGCCTCCCACAAAGGGTCACGACATGGATTTGCGCAAGGCACTTTACACGAAGGTCACGGCTTTGGACGAGATCGACAGCGAGCACTTTCCCATTGTGTCGCTAGACGAGTTCTTTCTCGGCAATGAAGAAGAGGATTCGATCGCGCCAAACCAGTGGGGCGATGGGCGGCCGTCGATTCGCGTCATCTACGAGCGCTTCAAGGCGATCGAGGCGAGGCCGGATGTGCAAGGCGTTTACGTGAGCATTCATCAAGACTGGCCTGATGCGGAGGGATTTGAGCAGTGGGTGCCGGCGGATAGCATTCATGTTTACTCGTCGGCACCTCAGCATGTTGCAGATGAATGGATTGAAGGGTTGTTCGCCGACGGAATCAGTCCTGGGTGGCCGTATGGCAAGCATGCGGCGGCGCCGGAGCCGATGGATGGGTATCATGTTTATACGGTCTATTGGGACTAGCTTTTTTTGATTTTGTCCGCGCATAGATTCTCTCGACGAGTTGTACTCGGGGTAATCGTCAGTAGGGCGCCGTCGACATCACGCTTGCCACCCGGCTTCTAGGCTATTTCGATGGGAGTTCAGCTGCCCCTTTGATGCGCTTATTCGCGCATCAAGCTGTCAGCGACGATGCGTGATTCTCACGACGGCACAGTGTCGCAAGTAGCCCTCTCCCCAACCCTCTCCCACTCGCGTGGGAGAGGGAGTTGCTTGCGGTGAGAGTCGTCACCAACCGCACTATATTGGTTCGCAAGAGCGGTACGTTATGGCGCGTTTGATGAGAGTTGGTGCGCCATGACTCGAAACAGGGAGGCGCAATTGATGATCGAACTGAGGTGACATTTTCGGCCGCGGGCGGCGCAATGCGCTACGCTTATTGCGCCCTACGAACTGCAGCGCCTAACGTGCTTGTCGCGAGATCGAAACTCACCCCGGATCAAGTCCGGGGTGACGACAATGCGGGCGTGGGGCCTCGGGGCGTGGCTTGTGTGGTGTTGATCATCAGCTTCAAAACGGCGCGTAAGCGGTCATCGCTTCACTTCAGACCTTTTCTGCTCGTGCTCAGCTTAAGCGCGGGCACAGTCCTGATGTAGATCATCTTCCGTCTCTGGCAATCGATCGGATCCGTTCGAGATCAGGATGGTTGGTTTACCGGCTTGGGTTTGTCGGATGGGTACATTCCAGCCGTCATTGAGTTCGCTGGGCCGCGCACGCGGGCCTTTGGCGCAGCGGCGATCGCCGGTGACGAGATCGGTCAATGTGATCTCGCTGGCAGGATTCTCCCATCGGCAATCATGCTGCAGATCTAAAAGTCGGATGCAGAGTGAGCGCAGGGACGATCGGCTTGAATGCCAGCGCGACGTATCAACGTACGTGACCGTGTTCATGGTTGAGAGCACGAAGCCCAACAGGCCGACAGCGAGCAAGAGGAGTGAGTTGAAGATGATTGATCTTGGTGTCATCGCCGTGTTTGGGGTCGTCGTTTCGTGGTTGCTAACGTTTTGACCATCCGTGCCTAATTTGGTTTCCAGGCACTCGGTGACAAAAGGTCTGAGTCCTGTCATCGATGCCTGGAAGCTGGGCTTTCGCTCTGCTACTCAACCAACGCGTTCGTGTTGAGGTGTTGAGTTCAGCCATCTCATCGCAAGATTGCCCTGGATCCCGGAACCCGCTGCGCGGCTTCCAGGATGACGGCAATATGGTCGGGCTACTTGCCGCATGTTGTTTGTCCCAGATATCGCCGCCCTACGGTCGTTGCACATCACTTGTTAGTCCGGCGGCCGGTCATTTTCACCGCGGTAGCGCACGAGTGGCGAAACGTTGGTGTTTGGCGACAACAGTCCGGTCGGCGTCAGCCGCACCTCGCAGTGACCACCACTATTGTCGTCATCCTGGCGCAGCCGGGATCCAGGGCAATCTTGCGTCAATCGATCGAACTGGCGCGCAGTGCGCCATCGTTGCGAGCACGCCGCTAGATTGCCCTGGATCCCGGAATCCGCTGCGCGGCTTCCAGGATGACGGTATGGTTGGCGGGCATTTGAAGCGGGCTTGGCGACTGCTGGATTCTGGTGACAGAGGTAGCGTGCACCAATTCGGGCGCCTATTGCGGTGAACAGGGAGTTTCGGGGCAAGCTTGCCCTGGGCCGCGGCCTTCGCAGGGGTGACGGCAATAGTGTATGGGGGCTCCCGTTGCGGGTCGCGCCGGCACGGCAATTTGCGAAAAAGACTCGCACTTGCGGCTTGCGAATGACCGCCTAGGCCAAATCACACCCAACAAAAAAGCCACGCAGTGCGTGGCTTTTTTGCATCAGTCCGCGCGAGCGGCTGAAGTACTTGATCATCCTTCGTCGACGGCCTTCATGCTTAGGCGGATGCGGCCTTGCTTGTCGACTTCCAGAACCTTGACCTTGACGATGTCGCCTTCCTTGAGCTTGTCGGAGACCTTCTCGACGCGCTCGTTGGCGATCTGCGACACATGCACGAGGCCGTCTTTGCCTGGGGCGATGGTCACGAATGCGCCGAAGTCCATCAGCTTGGCAACCTTGCCTTCGTAGATGCGGCCTGGCTCAACGTCGGACGTGATCGACTCGATGCGCGCCTTGGCGGCTTGCGCAGCGGCGGCGTTGACCGACGCGATGATGATCGTGCCGTCGTCCTGGATGTCGATCGTCGTGCCGGTTTCTTTGGTGATGGACTGGATCGTGGCGCCGCCCTTGCCGATCACTTCGCGGATCTTGTCCGGATGGATCTTCATGGTCAGCAGGCGCGGGGCGAAATCGGACAGTTCTTTGCGCGATTCGCTCAGGGACTTGTTCATTTCACCGAGGATGTGCAGACGACCACCGCGAGCCTGGTTCAGGGCTACGCGCATGATTTCTTCGGTGATGCCGTCGATCTTGATGTCCATCTGCAGCGCGGAAATGCCTTCGGCACTACCGGCCACCTTGAAGTCCATGTCGCCGAGGTGATCTTCGTCGCCGAGGATGTCGCTCAGCACGGCGTAGCGATCGCCTTCTTTGATCAGACCCATCGCGATACCGGCCACTGGAGACTTCAGCGGCACGCCGGCGTCCATCAGTGCGAGCGAGGAGCCGCAGACGGAAGCCATCGAGGACGAGCCGTTCGACTCAGTGATCTCGGAGACGACGCGGAGCACGTACGGGAACTCTTCCATGCTCGGCGTGACAGCCTGCACACCGCGCTTGGCGAGGCGGCCGTGGCCGACTTCGCGACGCTTCGGCGCGCCGACGCGACCGGTTTCACCAACCGAGAACGGTGGGAAGTTGTAGTGGAACATGAACGATTCTTTGGTCTCGCCTTCGAGCGCGTCGATGATCTGCGCGTCGCGAGTGGTGCCAAGGGTCGTGATGACCAGAGCCTGGGTTTCGCCACGGGTGAACAGTGCCGAACCATGGGTGCGTGGCAGAACGCCAACCTGCACCGTGATCGGGCGAACCGTGGTCAGGTCGCGGCCGTCGATACGGGACTTGGTGCTGAGCACCATCTCGCGCATCGTGCTGTATTCGAGTTCGGCGAATTCCTTGTTGACTTCGCCGTCCTTCCAGCCGTTCGCTTCCTTCTGGGCGGCGAGGCTGCCCTGGACTTCGGCGCGCAGCGCATTGATCGCAGTGCGGCGTTCGCCCTTGTCACGGATCTGATAGGCGGTGCCGAGACGATCACCAACCGCTGCCTTGATGGCATCGATCAGCGCGACGTTCTTGGCCGGAGCCGACCAATCAAACGTCTTCGGGCCGACTTCGGCCGCGAATTCCTTGATCGCGTTGATGACTGATTGCTGGGCCTGGTGACCAAACACCACGGCGCCAAGCATCACGTCTTCCGACAGCAGCTTGGCTTCGGATTCGACCATCAGCACAGCGTTCGACGTACCGGCCACCACGAGTTCCAGCTTAGAGTCTTTGAGCTGCGTGATCGTGGGGTTCAGCACATACTTGCCGTCGATGAAGCCGACTTTGGCCGAACCGATCGGGCCGTTGAACGGCAGACCGGTGAGGCTCAGCGCGGCGGACGCGCCGATCATCGCTGGGATATCGCATTCGTGTTCCGGATTCGCCGACAGCACGGTGGCGATGATCTGGATTTCGTTCCGCATTTCTTCGGGAAACAGCGGGCGGATCGGGCGGTCGATCAGGCGCGAGATCAAGGTCTCACGCTCGGTCGGGCGACCTTCGCGCTTGAAGAAACCGCCGGGGATGCGGCCGCCGGCGTAGAACTTTTCTTGGTAGTCGACCGTCAGCGGGAAGAAGTCTTGACCTTCCCGCGCCGACTTCGCGGCCACGACCGTGACGAGCACGACCGAGTCCAGCATTTTGACGACCACTGCAGCCGTGGCTTGACGGGCGATTTCGCCCGTCTCAAGCACAACTTCGTGATTCCCGAACTGAAATTTCTTGATGTGCTTGGCCATTGGCTATGTCCTTCTGGTGGCTTAACGGCGGAGGCCGAGCTTCTCGATCAGCGCCTTGTAACGGGCGTTGTCTTTGGCCTTGAGATAAGCCAGCAGACGGCGACGCTGGTTCACCATCTTCAAGAGACCACGACGCGAGTGGTGATCCTTGGTGTGCTTGGAGAAGTGCGGGCTGAGCGCTTCGATGTTGGCGGTCAGCAGGGCGACTTGCACTTCCGGCGAGCCGGTATCGGTCGCGTTGCGCTTGTGTTCGTCGATGATCTTCTTGGTCTGTTCAACGGTCAGTGACATTGCTTGGTACCTGAAATAAAGCCGAATGCCCGCGCATGGCACTTGCCATGTTGAGGCTCCGAATGGTTGATCTGTGGTCTGAAGGCGACCGCGATTCTAGCCATGTCGGGCTTTCACAAACAAGCAAACTTCTGATTTGACCCGAAAAAGTCAGCCTATCCACAGGTGTCGCAGCACCTCGTTTTAGCGGGATTTTGGGGCAAAAGCCCGCCAATGCTGGCGCTCCGGCCTGTCTTCACCAAGCTGAACAGGATGGTGAGGAATTGCCTCAGAGTTTGGCGAGACGGTCCCGGAGTCGCTGGAGCTCGGGCCGACCGGCCGCTCCCGGGGAAATTCGGGCAGCAAGCGACGCCTCCGGCTCCCGGTCGGCACACTGCTCTGGCCACTCGGCCGCAGCGCGTTTGTAGGCGTCCCGGAATGGCACGCCAGCCTGGGTGAGCTCCAGGGCGAGGTCGGTCGCGTACATCGATGGGTCGAGCGCCGCGCGCATCGGCTCGGCTTTGAATTGCAGCGCGGCAAGCAGCTTGATGAGCACCGACAGCACGCGCTCCGTGTGCGGGAACGCGCGCACGATGGCGCCCTTCCCCGCTTGCTGATCGCGGTGATAGCCGCTTGGCAGCGACTGCAATTGCTGGAGTTCGGTCAGGCCCGCGAGGATCGGTGCTGGAGCTGTTCGCAGCAGCTCGACGACGTCGGGGTTCCGCTTCTGGGGCATCAGGCTGGACCCCGTCGTGAAGATCGATGGCATCTCGATGAAGTTGAACTCAGCGGTGCTGAACAGCGACAAGTCCCAAGCCAGCCGACGAACATCGCCGAGGACTTGCGCCAAGCTCGACAGAATTTGCATTTCGTACTTGCCACGCGACAGCTGGGCGGCAATCGGGTTCAGCAGTAAACGCTCGAAACCCAGTTCGGCAGCGACCTGATCACGAGCCAACGGCAGATTCGCGCCGAATCCCGCAGCGGTGCCAAGCGGATTCGCATTGATCAGACTGCGCGTGCTGATCAGGATCTGGAGATCATCGATCAGACTCTCGGCATACGCCGCCCACCACTGCCCCACCGAACTGACCATTGCGCGCTGCAAATGCGTGTAGCCTGGCATGGGGATGCTGGCTTCAGCGTCGGCCCGGTCAAGCATTAGGGTGATCAGTGCTTTCAGCTGGCTGATGACGCGATCGACGCCGGCACGCTCAAACAGACGCAACGCGACCAAAACTTGGTCATTCCGACTGCGCGCCGTGTGGATGCGCTTGCCCAATTCGCCGAGACGTTCGGTCAGCCAGGCTTCGATGGCAGCATGGCCGTCCTCATAGCGATCGTCGAGCACGAATTCGCCATTCGCGAAGGCGACACCGAGCGCATTCATTTCGGCACAAAGCTGCGCGCACTCATCGGCAGTCAGCAAGCCAATCGCTTGCAAGCCGCGGGCGTGCGCGGCACTGGCCTGCAAGTCGAACGGCAGCAAGGCTCGATCAAGCAGGACATCTTCGCCCGCCAGAAAGGCCATCAGTTCGGCGTCCATCTCCGATCCCGCTTTTTGCCACAGGGCCTGCGTGCTCATGCGACTAATCCTGTTGTTTCGGGTAGTCCGAAGGCCAGATTCAAATTCTGCAGCGCCTGCGTCGCAGCGCCCTTCAACAGATTATCGAGCACAGAAACGATCACTGCACGCTGGCCGTCTTTCGAAATCGTCAGCCCACCGATCATGCCACCCGGTTTGCCAGCAATACGATTGACCCAAGGCGCGGTATCGGACAATTCGATCAGCGGCTCATTCGAATAGGCGTTGCTGAGCCGTGCCTGCACATCCGCGAGTGTCTGCGGTTCTCGAAAATGCAGATTGCACGTCATCGTGATGCCACGGAAATAGCCGGCAACCGTCGGCATGAACTCGATCGTCGTGCCGAGTTGCGCACTGACCTCGCGCTCGTGGATGTGGCCTATGGAACTGTATGGCATCAGGTTGTCGCGGAGCTTCTCGGGGTTGTTGCGATCAGACGGTGTGGTGCCGGCGCCGCTGTAGCCCGAAACACCAAAGCACTGCGTCGCGCCAACGAGCAAGTCCTTGAATGGCGCCACGGCCAGTTGCATCGCGGTCGCGTAGCACCCGGGGTTGCTGATCCGCCTCTGCCCGCTGGCGTGGCTGCGCGTCAGTTCCGGCAGACCGTAGTACCAACTCGCGTCAAAGCGATAGTCGGCCGACAGGTCGAGCACGACCGTGTCTGGCGCCAGCGCTTCAACCGCCGCGACGTAAGCAGTCGCTTCGTTGTTCGGCATCGCGAGCACCAACGCATCCATTCCCGACTGCGCGATCGCCTCTGGTTTCTGATCGACGAAACGCAAGTGCGAACGCGATTCGGGAATCAAGGCGCACACCGGCTGACCCGCGACCGAGCGCGATACCGCGAGCCCGAGCTCAAACTCAGGATGCTTCTCCAACCACCGCACCAATTCGGCCCCAACATGGCCTCTGGCACCAATCAACCCGATCCGCTTCGTCATGGCTTTATCCTTTCAGCGTCGCTGGCCGCACCCGGCACAGATGCACGGCTTTCTGCACGTCTTCGAACGACTTCAGGCCATACCAGAACACATGCCAGCGTTCGCCCTTGATGCACCCATCGGCTTCGTCGACATAGAACTCATTCACCGAGTTATCCGATCGCGAGCGCCAGAACAGTTGCGGCATCTCGGCGCGCATGATGTGCCACGCGGCACGACCAAGACCCTCGCCCTGCGCGTCGTCCGCAACGGCGAACTTATCGAGATACGGCATGCCGTCTTCCAGCGTCAGGATCAATGCCACACGGTAGTTCTTCGACACATACAGTCGATGCAGCTTGGTGGTCTTGAAGTAGTCCGGGGCAAGTTTGCGTTTGAAGCCAGACTCAATCAGATCGCGCAGCTTGGCCTTGTCGACGCCGGTCCACGACTTGAAGACGCGAATCGCTTCGCCCTTGCGAATCAAGGTACCGGAACCGCGATGGGTGAACAGTTCCTTGGCCAAGTCTTGCGGGCGCGTGATCGACACCGATGACGAGCCCGGCAGCCGGTCAAGCAAATCCGCGATCTGTTCAATCTTGAGCCGCATGCCCGAGTGCAGCCAAGGCGCGGCGAGCAGCCATTCGCGATCGGTCGACAGGTTGATCGACGTGATCACTTCATTGTCGCCATCGAGCAAGCCACCGGTGCCAGTCAAGAACACGATCTTGTAGGGCTTCAACACCGTGATCAACTCGTTTGCGGCGATGTCGGCATTGATGTTGAGAATCTGCCCGCTCGGCGTTTCGCCCAAGCTCGCAATGACTGGAATCGAGCCGGCCTTGATGCTGGCGTGTATCGCAGCCAAGTCCACCTGCGTGACTTTGCCGACCATGCCGTATTTGCGCTTGTTCAAATAGTCCGCCGTGAACACGCCACCCACGACCGAACTGGCGCGTGCCCCCACACTGTGCAGTGCTTCGACGAGTTTCAGATTTTCGGAATGGAACACACGACGGACAACCGTCAACGCCGCGGGCGGCGTGACGCGCAGACCATCGATGATCGGCGTTTCGATTTCCTCGGCGGCCAGTTCCTCGTTCAACTGCGGGCCGGCGCCATGAATGACGATCGGCGTCAACCCCACCTGCTGCAAAAACGCGAGCGCGGACGCCAGGTCATCGAGCTGATCGCGCAGAATGGCGCCACCCACTTTGACCACAGCAAAGCGCTCGGCATCGAGTTGGCTGAATCGGCGCAGGTACTGGCTGATCTCCTTGGCACTACCGATATTGCTCAGAAGCCGGAGGATCACCGGGCGAATCAGTTCACTGGTCATGTTCCAACACCTTCAAGTAAGTCTCGGTCGCGGCCTGCAATTGCTGCAGACTGACCCATTCGTTGACGCTGTGTGCCTGGGCGATGTCGCCCGGGCCGTAAACCAAAGCCAGATAGCCGGCCTCAGAGAACAAGCTCGCCTCCGTCCAAAAATCGACCGCAGCACCAATCGGCAATCCCAACGCATCGGCCAAATCACGCGTGGCCAAACGACGCTCTTCGGCATCGGCAATGCTGCCGGCTGGCAGCGATGGACCACGAAATGTCTCTTCGTAGGCAGCAAGCGACTGCGGCGCGGCCAAGCCCGCGAACTCGCGATGCAAATCCGGCACCGACATCGACGGCAGTGCCCGAAAGCCGAAGCGGATCTCGGTACTCGGCGCGACCACATTGGCCTTGATGCCACCTTCGATCTTGCCGAGATTGAAGCGCAGGCCGGTCAGTCCACCAAAGCGCTGGTGCTGTTCGCGCTCGGCGACAGCCAGTGCGGCATTCGCCCAACGCACCGCTGCGTGCAAGGCACTATCTGGCATCGCCGTGCTCGCGTGCGCCGACGTGCCTTTGAACGCGATCCGCGCCGAGCTGATGCCACGATGCGCGAGCACGGCTTCGCAGCGGGTCGGCTCGGCTACCATGACGAGATCAAACGGTGCTTGCCGTTTCAGAAAGGCGGCAATGCAACGCGGATCATTTGCCTCTTCATCAGACGAGAACAGCAGCGCGCATGGCGCATCCGTGTGATGCGCCGCGGTGAGCATCGCTGCGGCGCCGCCCTTGATGTCGCAGGCACCGAGCCCCGTCGCGCGCTCGCCATCCACGTGCAGTTCGAATGGCGAATGCGTCCAGCCATCGGCCGTTGGGACCGTGTCCAGATGCGCGTTGAACAGCACCTTCGGCTTGCCGCGAACCGCGTACAGGCTGACCGCGCCGGCGCCGTGATCGATCACTTCGACCTGAAAGCCCGGCAGCTGCGATGCGAGATAGGCATAGATGCCATCGGTGCCGATGTTCCGCGGCGGGTTACGCGTATCGAAGGCCACCATAGCCTTCAGATGCGCCAGGACCTCATCCAGCATGGCTTGGTCCCGGTACGTTCTGCCCGATCTCGGCCCACAGCGAGCTCGACATGCCATAGAGCTTTATGAAGCCTTCGGCCTCGGCCACGCCCCAGTCAGCGCTTTGCGCGTAGGTTGCGTTCTTGTTGGTGAGAATGTACGGCGACTCGATCTTGACGGCATCAATCTTCGCGCCTTCGGTGTACAGCGTGACTTCGCCGTTGACGCGCGATTGCGAGCTGTTCAAGAACGCTTCGACATCGTGCTTCAGCGGGTCATGGAAAAAGCCTTCGTAAACGAGTTCGACCCACTTCCGCGCGAGTTCCGGCTTGAAGCGATTCTGCTGTTTGCTGAGCACTGCCTCTTCGAGCGCGCGATGCGCGACGTGCAGCGCCGTCAGGCCCGGAGCCTCGAACACGATGCGGCCTTTCAAGCCAATGGTCGTGTCACCGGTGTAGAACCCACGACCCACACCATATTGCGCGAGCTGTTGGTTCAGTCGCTTCAGAATCTCGATGCCCGCAAGGCGCTCGCCGTTCAACGCGACCGCCTCACCGTTTTCGAACGTCAGCCGCACGCTGAGCGGCGTGGCCGGCCATTCGGACTTCGGCGCACACCAACCTTTCGCACCCGGGCCGGGGACGTCCCAGCGATCGATCTCGCCGCCCGAGAGCGTCACACCCAGAACGTTCTCGTTGATCGTGTAGCTCTTGGCCTTGTCTGGCACGGTGAAGCCACGATCTTCCAGATACTGGCGCTCGTAGGCGCGCACTTCGCCGACCTGCTTTTGAATCTCGCGGATCGGCGCCAGGATTTCGAAATCGCCGAGCGCCTTCAGGCACAGATCGAAGCGAACCTGGTCGTTGCCCATGCCCGTGCAACCGTGCGCAATCGCCTTCGTGCCGAGTGCCTTCGCACGCGCAACCGAGGCCTCGACAATCAGATAGCGATCCGACACCAACAGCGGATATTGCCCCTGATACCACTCGCCGGCCTTGATCAGCGGCGTGCAGAACGATTTCCAGATGGCGTCGCCAATGTCGACGGTCACATGCGAGGCCGCGCCGAGCTTGGCCGCACGCGCTTCGATGTCGGCACGCTCGGCGGCCGATACACCGCCGGAGTCCGCGAACACCGTGTGCACCGCATAGCCACGCTCTTTCAGCCAGGGAATGCAGAAACTGGTGTCGAGTCCGCCGGAGAAAGCCAAGACCACTACTTTGTCGCTCATGGGAAATTCCTGATCAGAGATGAATTTGAATCGGGTTCGGCGTTAGCGCGCGCCGACTAGCGCGCGCCAGTCAGCCAGCGCATCACGGCCTTTTGCACGTGCAAGCGGTTTTCGGCTTCGTCGATGATGATCGAGTTCGGTGAATCGACCACGCCATCGGTTGCCTTGATATTCCGGCGCATCGGCAGGCAATGGCCGAACAAGCCGTTGTCGGTCAGCGCCATCTTGGCCTCGTCGACCATGAAGTGTTTGTGCGCATCGCGGATCGGCTTTTCCTGCTCCCAGCGACCAAAGTAGGGAATCGCGCCCCAGCTCTTGGCATAGACCACATGCGCGCCGGTGTACGCCTCGGTTGGGTCGTGGCTCACCTTCAGGCTGCCGCCACTTTCAGCTGCATTCGCTGCGCCGAGCTCCATGTAACGCGAATCCAGCAGGTACTCGGGCGTTGGGCACAGCAGCGTCACGTCAAAGCCCAGCCGAGTCGCAATCAGGAGCGCGGAGTTGGCCACGGCCGTGTTGAGCGGCTTCGGGTGATAGGTCCAGGTCAGCACGTATTTCTTGTTTTGCAGATTGCCGAGACGTTCTTTCAAAGCCAGCGCATGCGCGAGTTCCTGGCACGGATGGGTGATCGTTTCCATATTGATGACCGGCTTGCCCGCATACTGCGCAAACGCTTTGAGCACGCGGTCTTCGCGGTCGACAGACCAGTCTTTGAATTTCGGGAACGCGCGCACGCCGATCACGTCCACGTAGCGCGACAGCACACGCACCATCTCGGCGACATGCTCCTCTTCCTCGCCGTCCATCACCGCCTTTGGTTCAAACGCCACGCCCCACGCGTCTTTGCCCGGCTGCAATACCACCGCATGGCCGCCCATCTGGAACGTACCGATCTCGAACGAACTGCGCGTGCGCAAGGAGGAATTGAAAAACACCAACGCGACCGCTTTGTTCTTGAGCGAATCGTTGATCGGCGATTGTTTGAGCGCCGCAGCGTCGGCCAGCAAGGCGTCAATCTCGGCCCGGCTGAGGTCGTTGGTGTTCAGGAAGTGGCGCATCGTTGAAGTCCTTGGCGAAATGGAAAAACAAAAAGCCCGGCTGGGGGGCCGGGCTCTAAGCAGAAAACAGGGAGCGACCGACCGTTATGTGGACACGGTACGGCGGGCACGCGAGGTCATCGACGCTGCGAAATCGGCGCCGAGGGTAGCGTTGTATGCGTGGGTCAGGTCAGTGCTCATCCCTGAAGTGTGCACGAGAGTTTCTGGAATTGTCAAAGAACTGCCGGTTACATTGCGTCAAACCGATCGCAATACGGTGCCGAATGGGACTATGACTCCGGGTCGCGACGACTGAACAACCAGGCACCGAGCGCCAAGGCGAGCAATCCCAACCCTAAGGAACTCGCCAACACGAGCGGCAGGAAGCGCGCATCGCCGGCCATGGTCCAAAGCGGCATCGACCAGGGGTACCAGTGCCCGAAGCGCTCCGACTGCCCAATCAGGAAGCCGGCCACCGTAGCGCTCATACCAATCGACACGGCGACGGTAAAACTAGACCAGCGCAGCGCCACCCAAGTCTGGACCATAGCCATCAACAGGCACGCCGGCACGGTCGCAAGCGCAGGCTTGGCGATCGCCCACAAAGGCGGCCATCCGGCGAGCCCAGAGTTTGGCTGCACCGCACCCAGCAGCCAGCCACCAAACGGGATCAACAGGATGAGCGACAACGTGGCGAGCAGGACCATCAGCATCAATACCAGCGCCTTGCTGGTGAAATGGCTGTGTCTGGGGACTGGCAACGCGAGCAGATACTTCCATTGCCGGTTCTGATGCTCAAGCCCGGCGAGCAGCGACGCTTGGAGCGTGATGTAGAGCGGCAACATCAGAAAGGTCCACAAGCCGATCACGCCCTCTGCGTACGTCAGCCAAGCCGCTTCCATGGGCGCGGGCGAGCGCTTGCTGTGATCCATCACCATCAGTTGCAGGCTCATCAGGGCGACGACCAAGCCGGGGGCAATGACCGCCATGCGGAGCGCCAGCGTGTTCTTCAGCTTGAGCCCTTCCGCGCGAATGCCTCGGAACACGAGATTCATGACTGCACCTCGGCCGCAGCGTGATTCGGGACCGATGCCATCGCATCGAGGAACATGTCTTCCAGACTCGGTTCATGCACACTGAGCCACGTCAGGCTGATCCCCGCTGCCATCAGGCCGCGGTTGATCTGCTCGGCAGACGCTTTGGGATTTGCGACCAAAATACGGTCAGCGCTCGGCCGACTCAAATACTCACCGTGGTCGGTGAGCCACTGTGCAGCGCCTTCGATGTCGGCACAACGCAGTTCCAGTTGGTTGGGGAAGCGACTACGCAGTCGCGTCAGGCTACCTTGGAAGAACAAGCGTCCCTGCTTCAGCAGTGCAAGGTGCTGCGCGAGCTGTTGCATCTCGTGCAACAAGTGGCTCGACAGGAAGACGGTGATGCCGTCGTCTTGCACGAGCTGGCGAAGCAAATGCCGCATCGCCAGCACACCCGGTGGGTCCAGACCGTTGCTCGGTTCATCCAGAATGAGGAGATTCGGGCGGTTCAGCAAGGCCATTGCGATACCGAGCCGCTGGCGCATGCCGAGCGAATACTGCGCGACGCGACGGTGCGCGGCATCGCTGAGATCAACGCGCAGCAATGCTTCGTCGGCCCGCTTCTCGGGCAGATCGAGCAACAGACAATGCGCGCGCAAGTTGTCGCGACCGCTCAAATGTGGATACACCGAAGGTGTCTCGACCATCGCGCCAACGCGCTGCAACGCGCGCCGATCCTGGCGGCTGAGGCGTTGACCAGAGAGCCAGACTTCGCCCGTGTCGGGCGTCAGTAAGTCCAGCAGCAGCCGGATCGTGGTGGTTTTGCCGGCACCATTGGGGCCGAGGAATCCGAAGATGACGGCTTCGGGCACTTGCAGGTTCAGGTCCTGCACACCGAATCCGCCGGGATACGTCTTGCTTAACGTCCTAGTTTCTATGGCCAACATGGCTCGCTCCGTCCTGGAACTTTGGTCGCGCGTTTGTGCGCCTATGCGGCGAGTGTGCGGGGTTTGGCGCATCGGGCCATGTGTCCTTTGGCCCATGTTGGTTGCCTGCCCGAATTTTGCCTTGGTTCAGTCACCGACGTGGGTTTTAGGCTTGCCACCTCTTGGCTCGCGATTGGTTCGGTCGCGATCGGGCAGGATTGCGAAAGCTGCGGCGGCTCGGCAAGATTGCCCTGGATCCCGGAATCCGCTGCGCGGCTTCCAGGATGACGACAATAGTGACACCAGCCCTCGAACACTTTTGTTTCCTCGGGCTGATCGAGGCGTTTTCAACCTGTCTGCTGCGCCAGAGTAACGACAATACGCGTTGACCCATTGTGGCAAGCAATCCCAAGCCAAACCAAACTGCTCGCCACGAACCAACCACCCTCTATTGTCGTCATCCTGGCGCAGCCGGGATCCAGGGCAATCTTGCGTCAAACAATCAATATCGCGTGCCGTGCGCCATCGTTGCGAGGACTTGATCCGGAGCTCAGGCAGTCTGGCGCCAACATTGGAGTCAGACGATCCCGAAGACCAATTACCTGCTGAATGCAGATTGCTGCCGACCAACCTTCGACCAAATCCGAAACACACCGCCACGCATCATGAATGCATGGTCCGCCATGGCCAACATCGCCTCATCCTCCACCGTGTCGCCATAGGCGTACACCACCGCGCCCGGTTCGGCATCCAACACAGCCTGCGCCAGCCGTACTTTCTCATCGCGCACACATTGACCGCCGTGATACCGACCGGTCATGCGGCCGAATTGGACTGCCAGATCCGAGCAGATGAGTTCCAGCCCGTGCGCATCGCACCAAGGCTTGAGATACACCGCCAGTGCCCCGGAAACCACCACGACGCGATGCCCGGCCTCGCGATGCCAAGCGAGCTGGCGCATGCCCGCGTCGCGCAGGTTCTTCGGGATGACGTCAGTGGCGAATTGATGCCCCAGACGATCTAAGTCTTCGGCCGCAACGCCGCGAAACCCGAGCCACACAATCACGGCTCGAATCAATCGACCGTCCACCCAACCGAGCTTGTAACCAAGCACCATCGGCGCCAAGAGCACTCCGAGCCACTGCCTGGGACGAGACACTGCGAACCGCATGAAGTCGGGCATCAGCTCGCGGGTCGTCAACGTGCCGTCGAAATCGAACAACGCCACCGCGCGATGTGGCAACGGCGGTGAACGGTCGGGATGGTCGAGCGTGAGTCCGGGTGATGTCATATCCGCCAACAAAAAAGGTCTGGCTGCCTAGGCAACCAGACCTTTCCGAAACTTTCTGTTCAGCGGCTCGGTTTACTCAACCGGCTCCACCGACACGCGCACCCGGAGACGCTCACCCGGGTCGTAGTTCAGGCGCGACATATACACCTCGCCGCGATAGCGGTATTCCACATCGTAGCCGTTGATCCGACGCTCTTCGCGCTCGACATCGACCACGCGGCAATCCTGGCGGGTGCCCTCAACCACACGACCCGGCTGCGAGCCGTTGTTCTGGTCGACGTTGTGGCCGATCGCACCGCCGATCACGGCGCCGGCAACCGTAGCCGCACGGCGACCATCGCCCTTGCCGACCTGATTACCGAGCGCACCACCGATAATCGCGCCGAGAATCGTGCCGCCGGTCGGGTCACCACCACTGCGCTGGGTATAGCGGGTCGGGACTTCCTGGCATTCCTCGCGCGGTTCGCGGGTGTAATACGTTTCGTAAATGGGGTCGACACGCAGCACGTCCGCATACGCATAGGTCACGTTGTCGGCCGGGGCCGGCCCATTCCAGTTGTCGGTGGCCTGGGCCAATGCCGTGCCACTGAACGTCAGAACAAGCAAAGACAAGATCAAACGCATGAGGTTCTCCAGACGGATGCCGACCAGTCTAGGCGGCGATTCCCGAATGGTGCCTGAAATCCCCGAGGATGTTGAGCGGTCATGTTGCGTGCAGTCAGGTTGCAGTGTGAATCCTGAATCGAATGCGGCAGTTGGCCGTGGCGCGCATCCACTGGGCATCTTGCCTCGGATACCGCATGATCTGCCTCGGAGCGCCCATGTCAACCCATTCACAGCCCTTTCATTTACGTCTATTTGGTCTGATTGCGAGCCTCTTGGTGGTCGCGTGCTCCGTTGCCGAGGCCGCCACCAAGACCGCCGTGCCCTGGCAGCGAGACGACCACCTGGCCTTCAAGCAGGCCAAAGCCGAGAACCGATTCGTACTGCTGTACTTGGAAGCGGTCTGGTGCCATTGGTGTCACGTGATGGACGCCGAGACCTATGCGGACCCTAAGGTCCAGGCCCTGATCACCGACCATTTCGTGCCGCTTCGTATTGACCAGGATCGCCGCCCGGACCTCGCCACCCGCTACCGCGACTACGGCTGGCCGGCCACGATCGTGTTTGCGGCGGACGGCACTGAAATCGTCAAACGCCAAGGGTTCATGGCCCCCGCGAACTTCACCCGACTGCTGCAATCCATTGTTGCGGACCCGAGTCCCGAGCGACTGGCCGGCATTGGGGAGGAAGCCGGTGAACCGGTCCGATCGGACTTGAGCGCCGAACTGCGTCAAGAATTGCTCAGACGGCATCGCGATAGTTTTGACCCGAAGCACGGCGGGCTGAACGCGTCGCAGAAATACCTGGACCGCGATCAGGTCGAATACGCTCTCGCGCATTCGGATCTGGAACCGGAGCGCCGGATTGCCGAAACAAGCCTGACTGGCGCGCGCGAGCTGCTCGACCCGGTCTGGGGTGGTGTCTATCAGTATTCGACTGGCGGCGACTGGGACCACCCTCATTTCGAAAAGCTGACGCGCATCCAGGCGGAATATCTCCGCGTCTACAGCCTGGGCTGTGCGATGTGGCAACGTGCTGCCGACTGTCAGGTCGCCACGCGCATTCTGGACTACATGAACGCGTTCCTCCGCGGCCCGAATAGCGCGTTCGGCGTGAGCCAGGATGCCGATTTGGTACCCGGCCAACACTCATCATCGTACTTTGATGGCGACGATGCGGCGCGGCGCGCGCTCGGCGTCCCAAAAATTGACGCACATCAATATGCCGCCGAGAACGGGCTGATGCTCGAAGCCCTGGCGCTGCGCGCGGCGTGGCTTTGCGACGCTCAGGCTGCCGAACAGGCCGAAGCGCTCGGCGCTTGGCTGCTCAAAGCGCGCAAATTGAAGCAAGGTGGCTTCCGCCATGATGCGGCCGATCAAGCCGGTCCCTTTCTCGCTGACACCCTGGCAGCGGGGCGCGGGATGCTCGCGCTCTACCAGCTGACTGCCGAACGGCGTTGGCTGGACGAAGCCGAATCAGCGGGCGATTTCATCCTTGCCCACTTTGCGGCGCCATCCGGCTTCTATGCTGCCCAACCGGGCCAAACGCCGATTCCGCCGGCCGTGCAACTGGATGAAGTGCTGGCGGTCGGTCGATTTCTGAATCTGCTGAGTCACTACACGGGCGAAACGAAACACGCAGCAGGCGCGGCCCATGCCCTCACCTTTCTGGCGCAACCCAAGATCGCCACTTCAAGATTGACGGATGCCGGCATTCTGTTGCTCGATGACCAACGCCAGCGCCCCCCGCTGCATGTGGTGGTGGTTGGGTCAAAGCAAGACGCCGGCGCACGTGCGTTGTTTCAGACCTTAAGCCGAATCGCCGAACCGTACAAACGACAGGAATGGTGGGATCCAACCGGGGGCAAGCTGCGCCATCACGATGTGCAGTACCCGAAACTGAAAAAGCCAGCGGCGTTTGTCTGTACTGAGAAGACATGTTCGGTGCCGCTATTCACGCCTCTACAAGTGATCGACTACCTCAAGAACTAGCAGCAGTTCAAGCAGCTCCCAACACCTGCAACCGGGTGAACGCCCGATCCACCCATCTTGGATCCGATTTCAAGTCGTTGAGTATCTGCCGATAACAAGCAATTGCTTGCTCGGTTCGTTTCTCGGCTTCAAAACACTCGCCAATGAGATAGCGCGCCAGTGTGTAGTTGGGGTCGAGCTTCAAGGCGTGCTCCAAACAGGCCCGGGCAGGTTCCGGGTGTCCGCAGTCTTTCATGCAGTTGCCAAAGTCCTTCCAGTGCGTTGCGTTGAAAGCATCGAGTTCCACCGCTCGCTTGAACCACGGCAACGCTTCCGGAAAGCGCTTCTCGCGCGCTAAAGCAATCGCCTGATTGTAGGCCTTGCTGGCATGTACTTCGGCTTCCGGACTGGGTTCTGGCGCCAGCGGTGATCGAACGGGTGCTTCTGGCGCCGCTGCCGGCGTTGCGGGCCTGACCGCAGCCGAATGGCCACCCCGAATCCGGTTGATCTGCTCCGTTGCCGCATGACGATGCTGCGGGCTCAGCTGAGGCACACGCAGCACGCGCTGCAAACTGACCAGCGCATCCTGTGCGCGGCCCTGTTGTAGTTGCGCTTCAGCCAACCCGATCAGCAATTCGACCTCATCTGGGTGGCTTCGAAGGAGCTTCAGTAACGCCAATTCCGCCAGATCATATTGCCGAGACTTGAGCTGCAGAAACGCCTGACGCCTTGGCAAGGACGCGCTGGTTGGGAACTGCCGCAGCGCTTTGCTCAAAACGCCCTGCGCCTGATCGAGGCGACCAAGTCGGGTCAGCACTAAACACCAGAGCTCGGGCCAGCGTTCTGACTGTGGCTCGCGCGCAGCAAGCTCTTGCAGTGCGACTAAGGCTGGCTCAAAGGCTTCGGCTTGAATCAGCAGTTCGGCTTGGGTTCCGAGTTCAGCGGTCTCAAGATGAATCCCAATCAGCGGCTTCATTGTCAGAACGACATTGCCAAAGTGCCCACGTTCAATGTGGGCACGGCACGTCTGAAAAATCGTAGCGATCGCACCTGCATCCAGGGTAGCGGCGTTAGGCGCGGACGGCACATGGAGCGGCTCGGCCGGCGGAACCTCTTGAACAATACCGGCAGCTTCTTGTGGCATCGCCCAGGCTGGCAGTCTGCGCCCAGTCAATGCCGTGAACAAGGCCGCGATGGGCTGATTCGCGCCATCGCGAAACCGCAACGCCACTTGCGCAAACGTGTTGATGACACGCCCTTGCGCATCGACCACACGAGCCTGAATCACCGCTTGCGGAAACTGCGGATGCATCTGCCAATGGACCGGCAGCGCGCGGCACAACACCTCACCAACATAGGCGCCAAAGTCAATAACCGTTTGCAGGATCATGCCTTGCGGCTGCCAGTTGGTCTGACCGACAGCGCGGCCGTCTGGTCCGAACATCGCATTGATGACCGCATCCAACCTCACCAGACTCTCGGCACTGAAGTCGAGTGCCTCTGGGAAATCCTTGAAAAAGGGCCCTTGCCGAGCCTGCGCAACAAACTGCTCCGCATGCTGACTGGCCGGTGTCGACAACCGGGGCGCTGGTTTGCCGCAGCGCAGGCAGTGCGCGAGGCCCACGCGGTTCTTACCGCCACATGCCGGACAGGTCCAGGGATCCATTGCGCCCTCCTTCACGACGGCCGACACACCGGCATCGCGTCACCCCGATTACACCACAAGCCCGCAACGCCTGTGAGTCGCTGTCTTGCGTGAATCAGACTGCCGACACAGGCGCGGTCAGACGGGCGGGGGAATCAAGACACTGAGACACGTCAGCCCAGCCTCCGCTTTGGCGAACTCAGAGATATCGAGGCATGTTGGGGCGATGCCGAAATCCGCCAGCAATGCTGCGGTTTTGGGGTGGGCATCCTGGACAAACCAATGGCCAGCGAGATGCAGCGAATTGCCTGCAAATGGCTCGTCAGCGGGGACATCCACCTGACCGTAGTCGGCAAACGCCTCGCGGTCGACCCACGCCGGGTTGATCAACACGAGATCCGGATGAATGGCCGTCACTGCGGTCTTCAGGTGCAACGCTCCGGGTACTCGGACGGCGTGAACTTTATAGGCATAAGGCCGCAACAACGCTGCGAGCGCGGCGATGGCGTCGGCATTGGTGCGCGTAGATAGCCCCACGTACACCTGTCGACCGATGCAGAGCACATCGCCTCCATCGAGTGTCGCGGGCGCGTGCAATCGGTGCACCGGCCGGTCTGCGGGCAAGGCTTCCGCGATCGAATCGACTTCGGTTTGTCGCGACAAGGCGCCCGGACGGGTCAGCACAAACAGCTCCGGGAAGGCCAATAACGCGTCCTCGACAAAGCACGCATCGGCGTGGTTTGGCAATGCCGACAAATTGAGGCTGGCACCCGCGACATGCGCCAGCGCTTGTTGATACCGATCGTGCTGGCGCAATGCCAACGCCGCGTCAATCGGATCCCGCTCCATGAACGTGAGTTCGGCGTGCGCCAACTCAGGGCCAGGCTGTCGCGTCAGTACCAGCATGCATTGCTCCGGATTCAGGCTTGTCGAGGTGAACCGCCGCCGACGAACGGCCGCAGCAAGAAGCTCACGATGATGATGGGATCCATGGGCCGACTCAAGGTCGGTGGTTATGACCGGTTCGGCACTGACGCCAGTAAGAAGCCGGTCGTGAATCATCATGGCGGCATGTCTCACTGGAACCGACAAAAGCTAAGCTCAGAGGCTCCTCGACTGCGCCGGAACTCGCTGCCATGCCCTTCATCCACACCGATTCGGTCTGCCGAGCTGTCGGCAAGCATCTGCTGTTGGCATCGATGCTGCTCACGCCCATCGGCTTTAGTCACGCGGCGACAAGCGCGCTGCAAGCTGATGTCGCTGCGGACTATCCCTACCTCAAATCGCTGTTCGAAACGCTCCATGCGAATCCGGAATTGTCACTTCAGGAATTCGAAACCGCCAAACGCCTTGCTGCCGAATTGAAGCCACTAGGTTTCGAGGTCACGACCGGCATCGGCAAGACGGGTGTGGTCGCGATCTTGCGAAACGGCGTCGGCCCGACGTTGCTCATCCGCGCTGACATGGACGCGCTGCCGGTGCAGGAGAAGACTGGGTTGCCCTACGCGTCAACCCGCACGCAGGTTAATTTGGAAGGCATCGAGATGCCGGTGATGCACGCCTGCGGCCACGACATGCATGTGACCAGTCTGGTCGGCGTGGCACGGCGCATGGTCGATCTGAAGTCGCAATGGCAGGGTACGCTGATGCTCGTTGGCCAGCCTGCCGAGGAGGATTACGGCGGCGCGCGTGGCATGGTGGCTGATGGCTTGTACCAGCGCTTTGGTCGGCCTGACTTTGCGCTGGCCATGCATGTGATTGCCAAATACCCCGCTGGCAAGATCGCGTTCGGCGAGGGCTTGATGTATTCGAGTGCGGACACCGTTCGCATTCGGGTGCGCGGTGTTGCAACGCATGGCGCATCGCCACACTTGGGCAATGATCCCATCGTCATTGGCAGCCAGATCGTGCTGGCCTTGCAGAACATTGTGACGCGCGAGATTTCACCAATCGAACCAGCGCTGATCACTGTCGGTGCGTTCCGCGGTGGCACGGCACCGAATGTGATTCCGGACGAAGCCCGTCTGGATCTCACGGTGCGGGCCAATTCGGAAGACACGCGCGCGAAGCTGCTCAAGGCGATTGAACGCGTCGCGATGAACACGGCCCGCGCCGCTGGCGTTGCCGAAGACCTGCTGCCACTCGTGTCGATTGATCCAACAGGTGCCGCCACGACGACCAATGATGCAGCGCTCGCCCGCCGTGTCCGCGCCGCGATGGTGGCTGGTATGGGGGAGTCAGCATTCACGGCCTGGAAGCAAACCGACATGGGCGCCGAGGACTTCCCAGATCTCGTGAATGTTGATCCGCCGATTCCGAGTGTGTACTTCGAGGTTGGCGGGACACCGCCTGAGCATCTCGCCAACAACACTTGGGCCGAGCATCACTCGCCACTGTTTCAGATTGCCCCGGAGCCCGCGATCAAAGCTGGCGTCGAGGCGATGACCTGGGCGGCGCTTGGATTGCTCGCAAAGCCTTGAGTGGTTTCGGTTAGCCGTGATGTATGGTTGCGCCGGTTCGCGGCAGGAGGGCCTTCAGGCCTGAATAAAGCTTGCGGCACGCTGGTTCGCGGCTGAAGCCGCTCCTACAAAAAATCCGGGTTCCAATCGCGCTTGCGGCAAGATTCGATGCTTGTTGTAGGAGGGCTTTCAGGCCTGAACAAAGCTTTCGGCACGCTGGTTCGCGGCTGAAGCCGCTCCTAAAAAAAACCGGGTTCCAATCGCGCTTGCGGCAAGATTCGATGCTTGTTGTAGGAGGGCTTTCAGGCCTGAACAAAGCTTGCGGCACGCTGGTTCGCGGCTGAAGCCGCTCCCACAAAAATCCCGTTCCCAATCGCGCTTCCGGCAAGCTTCGATGCTTGTTGTAGGAGGGCCTTCAGGCCCGAATCAGTCTTGCCGCACGCTGCGATCCCAAGACACGCAGTCTCATGGCGCGTCGACCCCTGCACCTGCAATCCAACATGTCATTGCGAACTGCCCATAGAACCCCAGCCACGCTGACAATCTGGGCGCACCACCATCCGCATCACCCGTAGGCAATGTGCTGTCGCACCACCCGCCAATTGTCGCGGCCGCTATGCACGTCGCGCGCGCACAACACCCGCCCCAAGATCGCCTGGAAACCCCAAGCGATGCCATGCGCGCAAGGTACCTTGCAAGCGTGAAACTGCAACTGTAAGAACTTACAGGGGGTTCAGCTGATCGGCCCGTGCTAGGCAGGGTTTCAGTTGACTTTGAGCCAGTTTAGTAAGGTGCGCATCAACCGCGGCGCGCGTCGCCTCCGAACTTAATCAACGACGCTCTGACGCGTTCAGCGTCTTGGTCGCCGTATGTTGTGGCTCATTTGGTGACGATAATCGTGACGCCCTCAATCTGCGCTGGGAGCTCGGCAGCGCCGGGCAGATTCGGTACGTACAAGGCCAGTTCACCTTGTCGATCGAGCGCGAAATCCAGCACGCGCGGATCACACTTCAAGCGCCGGCAGACCTCCTGCTCAGCCGCCTGTGTTTGTTCGACGGAAAGATAGGGAATCTGCCGTGCCAAGGGCGCGGGCCGGTCGGGCTCGCCGTTCAAGCGACGAATGATGGCATCGGCCCAAAGCTGCTCCAGGCACATGACGATGGGATACTGAAGCTGCACTCTGGCGAAATGCGCGAGCTCCTGTCGCTCGGTAACCACCGCCCGCAGATGTTGATATTGCCAAGCAAACTGCAAATATCGCCGCAGACGCTCCAGGGCGCGCGCATCCAGCGACTCAAATCCGCCATCAACGGCGACCGAATCGAGTATTTCGAAGGCATCTTCATTTGGGCAGATTAAATCGACCTCATCGCGGGTAGCCATGCGGTAGCGCACGTCTGGGTGCATGTAGGCATCGGAATGAGCCAAGAACCCCGCCTGCGTCAGGCCTTCGATTTGCAGTTGTCGACCAAGCAAGGCATCAATTGCGACGACCGGCGCGGACACCGTTTCGGCAATCTGCTCGCTGAACGCGTGCAACCGCCATGACAGCAGCACCAGTTCAGACGCGCCCTTCGCCTGCAAGCTTTGGGCGGCCGCGAGAACGATTCGCCGCTGACGCGCCGCATCCTGATCGCGCAGGGCTTCAGCGACCAGTTCAACATGGGCGTCAGCGACTACGCAGCGCGACGTGAGGTCGGGAAATACTTGCCGCAGCCGATCGAGACAACGAACCAGGACCTGCTTTGATTCACCCGCAATCAGACCAATCGTCGGCGTCACCATGGCACCTCCCGTAAACAGCTCGCTACAGCAACGGCTTCAGTGCCTCCAGCACATGCTTGCCGACCTGCACCTGCGCCTCGGCCGTGGGGTGCAGATTATCGTCCATGAAATTCTCGCGCCGGTCAGCAATGGGCGCCAGCAGAAACGGCAGCAAGCTGACCGACTGCTTCGCACTGAGGCTCTGGTACATCTGCCGGAACTGACCGGTGTACTCGGGGCCGTAATTTGGCGGAATTTCCATGCCGACCAGCAGAACCTTGATGTCCTTGGCCTGAGCCAAGTCGATCATCCTGGCAAGATTCGTTTCCGACTGCGCCAATGGCAGCCCGCGCAAACCGTCGTTGGCACCCAACTCCAGAATCATCACATCGGGCTTGATCTCGTCCAGAATGGCGGGCAATCGCCGCAGGCCGCCGTCGGTGGTTTCGCCACTGACACTGGCGTTGCGCACGTGCCATGCCCCGCCCTGCTCACTCAGCGCCTGTCCGACCCAATGGACCCAGCCCTGCTCCGGCGCCAGATTGTAGGCGGCCGAAAGCGAGTCACCGAACACCAGAATGGCGCGCGACTTCGTGTCTGAACTGGCGTGCGCGAGCGGTGAAGCCGCCAGAACCAACAGCGCACCCATGACGAAAGCTTGAATTGTGTTCTGCCAGATTCGGCCCCATCTCTGCCACATTGTCTGAATTTCTCCGGAGCGAAACATGCCTGCAATGGCCCAGCTTGCCACGCCGATCGTGAACGAACCACATCCAATCCCGGCCAGGCCCATGGTCCGCACGCAGCGATTGGGACGGCGGGTCCGCCTGGCGGAGCGCGAGCTGGTGATTCTGAGCGACGTCAGCTTCAGCATCCCAAGGGGCGAAACCGTCGCCATTATCGGCGCATCCGGCTCGGGCAAGTCCACACTGCTTGGGCTGCTCGCTGGTCTGGACCTCGCGAGCGAGGGCGAAGTGTGGCTGGATGAGCGCCCGCTCTCTGGCCTCGATGAGGACGCACGGGCCGCACTCCGCAACGAGCTGGTGGGGTTTGTCTTTCAGAGCTTCCAGTTGCTCCCCGCGTTAACTGCGCACGAAAACGTGATGCTGCCCTTGGAATTGGCCGGCATCCGCAGTGCCAGCACGCAAGCAGCGGCAGTCCTGAAGCGTGTTGGTCTGGGTGATCGCCTGGATCATTACCCGCGCCAGCTCTCGGGCGGTGAGCAGCAACGTGTTGCTATCGCGCGCGCGTTTGTCCGCGAGCCCCGAATCCTGTTCGCCGACGAGCCCACCGGCAACCTCGATACCGCCACCGGCAAGGTCGTCGCAGATCTGCTGTTCGATCTGAACCGAGAACGCGGTACCACGCTCGTGCTGGTGACCCATGACGAAAAGCTGGCGGCGCGCTGCAATTTGCGACTTCGCCTGGATGGCGGTCGCCTGGACGGGAGCCATTGATGCGCGTTCGCGACCTTCTGGCGCTGGGGCTCAGACAGTTCCGCCGTGATCTGAACTCCGGGGAGGCACGTGTGCTGCTCGCAGCACTAGTGCTCGCCGTGTTTTCGGTCGCAACGGTGTCGTTCATTACCGACCGTGCCCAAAATGCGCTGGCGCTGGAATCCAACCGGCTGCTCGGTGGCGACGCGGTGCTGCGCGCCGACACCCCGATTCCAGACAACCTGAAAGCCTTGGGCAAAGGGCTGGAGCAGGCTGAAGTCTGGAACACGATGAGCATGTTGCGCGTGGGCGACGACATGCGGCTCAGCGACTTGCGCGCGCTCGATGGCGCGTTTCCGTTGCGCGGTTACTACCGCTTGCAGACGGCAGCGGGCATTGAGCCGCAGCGTCGTGGCGGACCGGCCGCTGGCGAGGTGTGGTTGAGTCGCTCGGGCGTCAGCGCACTCGGCGCCGATCTCGGCAGCACCTTGGCGGTTGGTAGTTTGAATCTGCGGGTCAGCGGGATCGTGCTCGAAGAACCCGACGCGGCCATGGACTATTTCAACACCGCCCCGCGCGCATTCATCAGCATCGCCGACCTCAACGCGAGCGGTTTGGTACAGCCCGGCGCGCGCATCAATTACCGCTGGGTCCTGGCGGGTGCCGCCAGTGACGTACGATCGTTTACCGAGGCGGTCAAGCCGCAACTCGGTCGCGGCCAACGGCTCGAAACCGCGAGCGATGCCCGTCCAGAGTTGCGCACCGCGCTCGATCGTGCGGATCGATTTCTCGGACTGGCGGCGTTGATCAGCGTCGTGCTGGCCAGTGTTGCCATCGCCATGGCCGCGCGTCAGTACAGCGAGCGTCATCTGGATCACGCGGCCGTACTGCGTTGCCTCGGCGCGCGTCAGGCGCAGATCGCCAGCCTGCATGGCATCAGCATGAGTGCGCTGGCGGCACTTGCGATCACCATCGCCCTGGTTGCCGCCTACGGTGTGCAGGCGTTGGCCGTGATGCAGTTGGAGAAGATTCTCGGCGTTGAAACACCCGCAGCTGGGTTCGCGCCGGCATGGTTCGCGGCAGCCGTTGGACTGACCGTGTTGATTGCGTTTGTGTTGCCGCCGGTGCTGGCGCTCCGCCGCGTCCCGGCGCTCCGTGTGCTGCGCCGCGATCTGCCTGCGACCGAAGTCAGCGCTTGGGTCACCGGCGGATTGGGTCTCGCGGGACTGCTCGGGTTGCTGTGGTGGAAAGCGCAATCGGCCGCGCTCGCCAGTAGTCTGCTTGGCGGCTTGATCGTGGCATTCCTCGCGCTGACGTTGTTATCGGCCAGCATGATCTGGGTGTTGGGACGGTTCCGTGGACGCCTTCGCGGTGCTGCCCGGTTTGGTCTCGCCAATATCAGCCGACGGGCCACGTCGAGCATGGCGCAAGTGGCCGCATTGGGTCTGGGGCTGACCGTGCTACTCCTGCTGACCTTGGTCCGCACGGACTTGTTGGGTCGTTGGCAACAACTGATTCCCGACAACGCGCCCAACCGCTTCATTATCAACATTCAGCAGGATCAGACGGACGCGCTCCGCGACTTCGCGTCGGCCGAGGGCTTGGGCACCTTGCAGTTGTATCCCGTGGTGCGCGGCCGTCTCGTGTCGGTCAACGACACCGTTGTCACTGGCGACAGCTATGCCGATCGCGGTGATCGGGCCAAACGCCTCGCCGAGCGCGAGTTCAACCTCACTGCGCTCGCCGAATTGGCGGCCGACAACAACGTGGTCGCCGGCAAAGTTTGGACTGCTGCCGAAGCGGATTCGCCGCAATGGTCGGTCGAGGCCAGCTTCGCCGAGTTGCTCGGTTGGAAGTTGGGCGATCGCGTGCGGTTCGACTTGGGTGGGCAGATCGTCGAAGCGCCCATCACCAGCTTGCGGACCGTCAAATGGGAGAGCTTTCGGCCGAACTTCTTCGTGCTGGGCTCGCCCGGCACGCTGAAAAATATCACCGCGAGCTACATCACCACCGCCCGCGTAGCGCCCGAACAGACGGCAAGCATCAATGCACTTGTGCAGCGTTTCCCCAACCTGACCGTCATCGATGTCGGTGCGATTCTGGAGCAGGTCACCCGCATCGCGGCACAGGTCACCGAGATTGTCGAATGGGTCTTTCTGTTCACGCTGGCAGCGGGTGTGCTTGTGTTGGTCGCTGCGATTCATGCCACCCAGGACGAACGTCTTCGCGAAGGCAGTTTGCTGCGTGTGATGGGCGCGCGCCGCGGGCAAGTCCGGCTCGCCCAAGTGTCTGAGTTTCTGGTCATCGGCCTGATTGCCGGCAGCGTCGCGGTGCTCGCGGCCAATGGCATCGCCGGGTCGATTGCCAAAGGCGTATTCGATCTGGACTGGCAACCGGACTACAGCACGAGCGGCTTGACGTTGCTCGCTGCGGTGTTGCTGGTCGTCGCCGCGGGTTGGTTCAGCACGCGAAAGACCTTGTCTGCCCCCCCGAGCGAGACGTTGAGAGCACTAGCCTGACACCAACCCGACACCATCCTGGGCAGGATCAGCATGGACCCGCCCAGGACTTGCAGTCGCCCGGCATGCATGCGATACATTCCAGAACACCTCGCGACGAGCCGCCCTTGCACCCACTCGACGTCCCCGTCTGGTCCTCATTGAGTACCCTGCATGCGCCGCTGGCGCTCGCCGCAGGGCCGGCACGTCGCTACCCAAAAGAGATAGGGCCATTCATTGCGCTGCCTCCTGGTGAGCACGCCAGTGCAGCGGAACTCGAGGCATTGGTCGATGCGCAGGATGAAGTCTTCTTGTTGGGTCAGACGATCTCGGCACCAACGGGTTGGTTGACCGACTATCTGGGCGATTTGCTGCAGATGCACTGCGTCGAGCCACCTAAACTGGATCGGGAACTTGCGATTCAAGCGTTGACCGAGCCCCATCACAAACGCGACGTTCGTGAGCTCACGGCGTTGGTGTATCCCCACTATTTTCGATCGGAAACGATGCGCCTCGGGCGCTACTTTGGCATCTACGAACGCGGCCGCCTCGCAGCCATGATTGGCGAACGTATGGGCACACCGGCGCACCGGGAGCTGAGTGCGGTCTGCACGCATCCGGAATTCACCGGCCGCGGGCTCGCGCGTCATCTCTTTGCTTGGCTGACTTTGGATTTGCTGGCCAAAGGGCAACAACCATTCTTGCACGTCGCCGCCCAGAACAAGCGCGCCATCGATCTGTACGAGCAGAACGGGTTTACCGTGCGCATCGAGATTCCGTTTTACGGACTGCGCCGACAGGCCTGATAAGCGAGCCTCTGAACACGTTCAAAGGCGACGCGAGCCAAGGATGGTTCGCCCAGAATCAAGTGCGTCAGCGCTTGATTCTGGAGCAATGAGTCCGGACACGCGCCGAACTCATTGCGGGTCTGAAAGTCCAGGATGGACTGATGCAGACCCGACCTAGCAACTCGGGTCGAGCCGTTCCAGGAGCGTCGTCAACAGGCGCTCCAATATCTGTTGCGCGCGCAGCGCCTTCTCATCATTCCAACGTGGCGGCGCTTCGTCCATATAGCAGCGCTGCGCCATTTCCATTTGAATCGCGTGAATCCCCTGCTCCGGTTTTCCGAAATGCCGCGTAATGTAGCCGCCTTTGAAGCGGCCATTGGCAATCCAGGTGAACTGGTCCTGGCGCGCCATGGCTTCTTCGAGCGCGAGCTCCAATTCAATCGCGCAACTCGTGCTGCTCGCCGTGCCAAGATTCAGATCGGGCAAGCGACCGCTGAAGAACATCGGCACTTCCGACAAAATCGAATGGGCATCCCACAGTGCGACTTGCGCATGGTGTTGCTTCAGGCGCTGAAGCTCATCGGCAATGGCTTGGTGATACGGGCGCCAGTATTGCGTGACGCGATTCGCGATGTCGGTGGCATCGGGCACATGGCCGTCGCGATACAGGTCTTGGTCGGCAAAACTGATACTCGGCACCAAGCCGGTTTCGCGCTGCCCCGGGTATAGCGCGTGGCCGTCGGGTGCCCGATTCAGGTCGATCACATAGCGCGAATAACGCGGCACAATCATCGAGGCGCCGAGCCGCTTGGCAAACGCATATAGGCGATCGACGAACCAGTCGGTGTCCGGCGTATCAAGCGCCGCTGGCAGCATGCGATCGGCAATGTCAGCCGGAATTTCGGTCCCTGCATGGGGGCAGCTGATCAATAGTGGCGCGGTGCCACAATGCAAATCAAAAATCATGGTGCCGTTTCACTTGTCTCGAATGGTTTGCTCGGAGCCCACAATAGTGCCTCAATCAACCGCTCGCTGCAGCGCTCGACCGCTAGACGGGTTCGATTCAAGCACGGGCTTTGGCCTCTTCGAGCATCTGCACGAAGGTCTCGGCCATCCGGTGCACGTCGCCCGGCCAGCGCGCGGTGAGCAGGTTGCGGTCACGCACCACAAAGCCGCGATTGAGTTTCCCCGGTGCATCCCGCAGCAAGGCAAACGGGCCAGTCAAGAAGCGGCCGCCCTGGGTCAGCGTCTTGCTGACCTCGCGCTGCACGCTGATGGGATACGTGCGGTAGTACGTGCCGAGCCACCAGATCGTGAGGAGCAACGCCGACCATTCCTGCGCCATGGTCAATGCAGTGAGTTGCCGATCAGCGATCACCCGGCCACGATGGCGCCGTTCGGCGCGGGCCAGCACCAGCACGCCGTGGCAGACTGCAGCGACTGGCTTGCCCGTTTGCAGCATTGACGAGGCGATATCCTGGAGGTGTTCGGACTCCAGGTATGGGCGCATGCCGGGTGCGTGGCCACCCGGAAGCAGCAACGCATCAAACTGATCCGACCCCGCATCCGCCCAGCGAATCGGCTGTCGGAACGCAGGGTGTTGTTCCATCCGTGCGTAGGCGTTGCGGGCATTCGTATCGGCACGCAGCATCGGCTTCCAAGGACCAAGGCCGCGACCACTTAGCATGCGTTCGTCAGCAGCGGCCGGGCGACCATCTGGCGTCGCAACAATCATCTGGTGGCCCGCTTCGGATAGCCGAACGAACGGCACTGAGGACTCAGTGGGATCGAAGTCGGTGGACGGCAGGGGCATCAGCACGCGCATGCGGCGATGATAGCCGGATGTACGCCATAGGTGGATCGATCGGTTTTGGGGCACAGCACGAATGCCCTGGATCCCGGAACCCGCTTCGCGGCTTCCAGGATCACGTTCGTAGCACGCGCCTCTGGTTGGCCCGCCGAGACCAGGTGATCCGGGGTCCTGCCGGGCGGGCTCGGGCCTTACACCATGTGCATGCCGCCGTTCACATGAATGGTCTCGCCCGTGACATACGCGGCCATGGGCGACGCCAGGAACAGTACGGCATTCGCGATGTCATCGACCTGCCCAAAGCGACCCAGTGCAATGCGCTCGAACATCGCCTTCTTCATGTCGTCGTTCATGCCTTTCGTCATGTCGGTTTCGATGAAACCCGGTGCGACGACATTGACGGTGATATTGCGGCTGCCGATTTCCTTGGCCAATGACTTAGAGAAGCCAATGATGCCGGCCTTTGCGGCCGCATAGTTCGACTGGCCGACATTACCCATCACACCAATCACCGACGCAATGCTGATGATGCGGCCCTTGCGGGCCTTCATCATACCGCGCATCACGGCTTTGCTCGTGCGATAGATCGAGCTCAGGTTCGTGTTCAAGATCGCGTCCCAGTCTTCGTCCTTCATGCGCATCAGGAGCCCATCGCGCGTGATGCCGGCATTGTTGACGAGAATCGTCGGCGCGCCGAATTCCTTCGTGAGCGAATCGATCAGTGCGTCGACCGATTCGCTCTGGCCGACGTCGAGGACGCGCCCAACACCACCGAGTGCTTCCATGCGCGCGCTGATCGCGTCCGCACCCGCTTGCGAGGTGGCCGTGCCAATGACCTTCGCACCGTGCCTGGCCAAGGTATCGGCAATCGCCGCGCCAATACCGCGGCTCGCGCCGGTGACCAGCGCCACTTCTCCGTTCAGATCGAGGCTCATGCTGCACTCCATTCATTGAAACAGGTTTCGAAATCAGCAAGTACTGACAACGCGCGCGCTTCAAGGCTCTTGTCGATGCGCTTGAACAAGCCCGTTAACACTTTCTCCGGACCGCACTCGGCAAATCGACTCACACCCTGGCCGGCGATCTGCTGGACGCACTCAGTCCAGCGGACCGGCGCGTAGAGCTGCCGAATCAACGCATCCTGAATCGCATCCAGGCTGTTGTGGGCCCGAGCGTCGGCGTTCTGCACGACGGGGATCGTCGGCAACTGCCAGTTGAGGCCGCGCAGGGTCGGCGCGAGCGCCTCAGCGGCGGGCTTCATGAGCAAACTGTGCGACGGCACCGACACCGCCAGCTTGACGATCTTCTTGACACCGCGCTCCGTCAGCAAGGCCATTGCGCGCTCGACTGCGGCGGCGGATCCTGAGATCACGGTTTGGCCCGGTGCATTGAAATTGGCCGGCTGCACCACGTCGCCCTGCGCGGCATCACGGCAGGCTTCGGCAATCAAGGCATCATCGGCCATCAGCACGGCCGCCATACCGCCCGTACCGGCGGGTACCGCTTCTTGCATCAGGCGACCACGATCGCGCACGAGTTTGGCGGCGTCGGCCAACGACAACGCTTCGGCCGCCACCAAGGCGCTGTACTCGCCCAGGCTGTGGCCGGCGAGCAAGCTCGGCTTGGCGCCCGAGCGGGTGGTCCAGAGTCGCCATAACGCCACGCTCGCCGCCAGCAACGCGGGCTGCGTGACTTCGGTGCGATTCAATTCGGTGTCTGGGCCGTCCTGGCTCAAGGTCCAGAGATCCAGGCCGCAACCGGCCGAGGCTTCATCAAACGTTTGCCGGATCAGTGCGTGCTGCAGAGCGAAATCGGCGAGCATGCCGACACGCTGCGAGCCTTGGCCCGGAAATACAAAGGCGAAAGATTGGCTCATCCCGAGTCTCCCAAAGTCATTTGCAATGTAAGCCGCGCTCAGCGCACCGGCTTGGCGCCGATGCGTCAATCGGCGCGCCCCCAGCAGGCACCGAAGGCGCCCGCTGGGGTCAATTGATCAGTAGCGCAGGAGCGCCGAGCCCCAGGTGAAGCCGCCACCGAAGGCTTCCAGCAACAGCAGTTCGCCGCGCTTGACGCGACCCGAACGGATCGCCTCGTCCAACGCCAGCGGCACCGAGGCCGACGACGTGTTGCCGTGCCGATCGACGGTCACGATCACCCGGTCCATCGGCATGTCCAAGCGCTTGGCCGTAGCCTGAATGATGCGCAGGTTGGCCTGGTGCGGAATCAGCCAGTCAATGCTGCTCTTGTCGAGCCCGTTGGCCGACAGGGTTTCTTCCACGACGGCATCGAGGGTTTTGACCGCAACCTTGAACACCTCGTTGCCAGTCATCAGCACACGCACGCCGCAGTTCGGCTCATTCTGCTTGAATCCGCTGGAGACACCGACCGGATTGTACAGCAGATGCTTGTAACCGCCGTCTGCGTGCAAATGGGTCGACAGAATGCCAGTCTCGTCATCGGCCGTGAGCACGACGGCGCCCGCGCCATCGCCGAACAACACGCAGGTACCGCGATCATTCCAGTCCAGCATGCGCGTAAGCGTTTCGGCCCCGACCACGAGCGCCTTTTTGGCGGCGCCGGTCTTGACGAATTTGTCGGCCACGCCCAAGGCATAAACGAAGCCGGAGCACGCCGCGTTGACGTCGAATGCTGCACAGCCATTCGCGCCGAGGCGATGCTGAAGCAGACAGGCAGTGCTCGGAAAAATGATGTCGGGCGTCGTCGTGCCGAGCACGATCAGGTCGAGTTCTTCCGGTTTCACGCCGGCAGCGTCGAGCGCCCGGATGGCCGCCTCGTAAGCGAGATCGCCCGTGGTCTGGCCTTCGACCGCCATATGGCGTTGGCGAATGCCGGTGCGCTCACGAATCCATTCGTCGCTGGTCTCGACAATCTTGGCCAGATCGTCGTTGGTCAGCATCTTGTCAGGCAGATAGCTGCCCGTACCGATAATGCGGGAAAACGCCATGGCTTCGCTCCACAAAAGCAAAACGAACCGACGTGTGCGCGTCGGTTCGTTGAATCAAAGGGGACTCCAAACCTGTCCGAAGTCGCTGCAGACCTTGGCTGGTCCGCTTAAATCAAGCACCGAAGCGCCCGACTCTTGCGCAATGAGCGCTGACTTGCAAGCGGCTCAATGCCGATTGGCAGCGACCGCGAGAGGCGGCTTGGACCCATCCGTCCGGATCAATCCGGGCCGGGACGGGATTACTCCTCAGACTTGCTCTTGCTCGCGATGACCTGCTTGCCACGGTAGAAACCGTCTTTGGTCACGTGGTGACGGCGATGCTCTTCGCCCGTCTGCTTGTCGGTGGCGATCTGCGACGCGCTGAGGGCGCTGTGCGAACGACGCTGGCCGCGACGGGAAGGGGTCACTCGACTCTTTTGAACTGCCATGATGTTGCTCCTGAACGATTATTGCTTCGGCTTTGGCTTTAGTTGTGCCAGTGCCGCAAAGGGGTTTGGCTTCGACTCGGCAACCACCGGCGCGCGTTCGGCGTCGCTGGACCAGGTCCACTCGTCCGTACCGGCAAGATCCGGCTTTCTTGGCACCAATGGCAGCGCCAGGATCACCTCGTCTTCAATGACGTCGGCCAGAATCATCTCGCCATCGCCATGGACCAGCAGCGGTTCGAACCCGGGCGGCAAGGCCGCCTCGTCTTCTTCCCGCCGAATCAACCCGAGTCGAGTGTCAATGGCCAACGGCCAATCAAACACTTCCAGCGAGCGCTGGCAAGTCAGGGGCATTTGGCCGCGGACCTTTAGATGCAGAAAGGGTACGGTCAGGGCATCCCGACCGAATTCGATCTCTACTTCCAACTTGCCCCGAGCCTCGGCCAAGCTGCTGCTCAGACGGGTCAGGGACGCCACAGCCAGGGTACCCTCGTAGCTGCGCGACGCATTAACCATGCGCCACACATCGACCGAATCAGGAAAACCGTTGGACATAAGGGCGCGCATGGTACGGATGTATGGCTGATTCGTCAACCAAATCATTGATTTGCTGTTCAGATCCAGCTGATCCCGGGCGCCGCCGCCCGATTTGCGACACCGACGACAGGCGAATCCACCCCGCCCGGTCTATGATTGCACGGCGAGCCCAACCGGTCCGGCGCCCACGGCACCCCTATCCGGCGGCTTGCCGTGCGCTCCGGAGTGGCCGGCGCGAGACCATTCAGACAGGGCCAAACCACCATGAAAACTGAATTAATCATCATCGTTGTGCTGACCGTCCTGGTGCTCGGTATGGTGTTCATGGGATTGCGAGCCGTACGTCGGGAGGCGATTCTCCGCCAATTACTGGACGACGCCGATACCCTCGAAGCGCGCGTGCTCGAAACCCGCGTCCGCATGCGCGACCTCGAAGCCCTGCTCGGCCGTCTCCCCGCCGACATCACCGAAAGCGCTCGCAATACGCTGAACAGTGAAGCCGGCGTCCAGCAGGCATTGCGCCTGATCCTGCAACACCGTCTGTGGATTCGCGATCACATCCATACCGCATCAATCAGCCAACTGCGCCAAGTCCGCGACAAAGTCCGATGCTCGCTCGTGAAGCTCAACGAACAGTTGGGCAAGCTGGATACGGCGAGCGATGAATTGAAGCACGCCTATGCCAAGTCGGATGCGTTGATTGGCCGGGGTGAGCCGGAGGCAGCGGCATCAGATTCGCGCGAATGAGCGCGTGAGCGTCTGAGCGTCTGAGCGTCTGAGCGCCAAATAATAAGCGACTAGATTGCAAGCTCGTCAAACCAGGAAGAAGCAGTTTCCCAAGGATTCCCAATCTACCTCTCGTCACCCCGGACTTGATCCGGGGTGAGTTTGATGTTCGCTCAGTCACACAGAGACACAGAACGAAAGGGGGTCAGCGCGCGATTGGTCAGCCTGCCGCGGGCCCGAACCTCGCCCCGGATCAAGTCCGGGGCGACGAATCGCGAGCGTGTCCATCGAGGCAAAATCGGCTCTCCAGACGCTGGAAAGGAGCCATTTCCCAAAGGAATCCCAATCCACCTTTCGTCCCCCCGGACTTGATCCGGGGTGAGATTGATGTTCGTTCAGTCACACAGAGACTATGTGGAAGCAGCGAATACCGTCCTGCCCCGACGCATTCACACGATCTATTTCGCCGGAACAACAAAAACGATGGTCTGGGCGATGGTTGATGAGCGCCAAACCGCTCACTCCAACGTAAACCACTGCACCTCAACGCGGCGATTCAAATCGCTGTCTTTGCCGGCAGGCTCTTCCCAACCGCGTCCAACCACTTCGATGCGATCCGCGCTGAGATTCGGGTACTTTTTCAGCAGCGCGTCTTTCACGGACTGTGAGCGTTGCCGCGAGAGTTCCATCGCCTTCAGCGCCATCGAGCGCACCAGCGCCTGCCCGCCTTCACGCTCGAAGTCGGCCATCTTGGCGTTGTCCACATGACCACGCAGCACGACGATCGAGCCGGGGCTGACTTGCAGGAAACCCTTGATGGAATCCAGATAGCCTTGATTCTCGGTCGCTTCACGATCCAGCGTTGCTGAATTCGGTTCAAAGAAGAAGCGAATGTCCTTGCTCAGGAGCGCATCACCTTCGAGCGACGCGCCATCGCGGGTCTTGATCGGCGCAATCGCAATACTTTGGCTGGCAAACTCCGGCTTCTTCTTCAACTGATCGAGATAAGCGAGATCGACAAACCGCGCTGGATCAGCTGGGTTCTTGATCAATTTGCCATACGACAGCACCGAGCTCTGGAAGATGCCGTTGAACGAACCGGCGGCGTCGATCGTGCCGCTGAAGAACGCTTGGTTCTCGGGCACATTCGACAGATGCACTTTCGACAACTCATCGCGCGTCTCGTCTTCGGTCCATCCAAATGCCTTGGCAATCGCCGGCACTTCGCTCGCCGGGTTGTCGCGCACGCGGCGGTTGCCTTCCATCAAGCCATGCACCAAGCCGAGCGTCCACTCTGGCTTCGCCTTCGCAAAGCCTTTGTTGACGACCAACAGGTCGGCAATGATCAGCAGATTGCGGTTCGACACCAACATCTTGGCGTTGCCGCCTGAGGCTTCGATGACTTCGTCCGTGCGCGGCGACCAACCAATACAGCCGTTCAGGCGATGCCCGGCATTGAGTTCATGTTCGTAGGCGTCGCACGCGACATCGTTGTCCTCGTAGAACACCAAGCCGAGTTCGTTGCTGGCCGGCACGGCATCCAGATCACGCAGCACTTTGACGGGCACATTCGCCTCGGACGCCAGATAACGGATAAAGAAATCGCTCTCATTGAACTGCGTCGCGGCGAGAATCTTGCCCTGCAGTTGATTGATGCTGCTGATGCCCGAGTCGACCACTACCATGTCCGCACCGCGCGAAAACGCCATCTGGGCGGGCACGACGACCTCGAACTGCCGACCCAGCGCAGCGAGCACGTCCGTTGTCGTGACGGACGCAGCGACCCGGCCATTGTTGAGCTTCGACCAGCTCTCGCTCTCGCTCAAGGTCAGCCGCACTTGAAAGCCGTAGTTCTTCGCAAAGAATGAATCAGCATTCGGCGCCAGTCCGCCGTTCGCAGCAACCAGGCCCGCGTAGCCGGCATAGTCGCTGATATCGACATCGATCACATTGCCCTGCGGCTGATAGGTTGCCGCGGCTTCGAGTTGCGGAAGACCTTCTACCGGCTCGATCGGCGTCGGCGCGTCGCCGTCGGGTACGGTCGCCTTCTGCACCACCTCAGCGCCAAATTGCGCGCCTACCTGTTTGGCCTGCTCGGCACTGGTGTCCTTGCGCATCATCAGCCAAGCCCCCAGCGCCAGGAGACCAATCACCAGAATCAGAGTGATGGCGGTGCCGGAACTGCCACCGCGGACGTGCGATCGATTGAACATGGCTTGCATCAGGTTTCTCCTTCCGACTGCGGATTGGAACGGCGGGCCAGCACGCGCTTTGGCAGCTTCTGGCCCAGTCCGGACTCGAATGCATCAAACAAATCACGCTGGCTGCTGAGCCAACGCTGGGTATCGTTGAACGAGGCACTGAGCGCATTGAGCGACGCGCCGGCGCTGCCGTCGTCGCTCGCCAACAAGGTCTGCTCGCGGATCAATGCCATCTGGTGATCGACGCGCACGAGTTCGGCATCAACCTGCTCCAGGCGTCTGGCGGCATCGGCATGCGCCTGCTGGCGTTGGCCGATCACCAGTTGCTGTTGCTCCAGGCTACGCCGAAGCTCAGGGCTCAAACTCTCATCTTGCAAGCGCTGGTCGAGCTTCTGGTGTTGTTGAATCAGCGAATCGCGCTCAACGCGCGCGTTGTCGCCGACTCGAATAAGTGCTGCCCGCGCGCTCAGCAAACGCAGGTGCAGCCAGACGAGCTGCTCGACGCTGTCGCCCTGGCTTTCGAACAACGGCGTCTTTTCGAGAGTGCTCAGAATGTCGCGGGCAATAGCCTCGATGGACTGGTGCTTCTGCCGATCGCGAAAGTTCAAGGCCGCGAGCATGTTGTCGTAACGTGTGTCCTGCGGATCGACCTCGGTCTCGGCCTTGCCGGACGTGGCATCGACGGTTTTTCGAAATCGCGCGGCGCCCGACAGGAATTTCAGATAGGCGAGCTCCAAACCCGCACCAATCAGCCAAAGTCCGGGATGAATGAACGCGCCGAGCATGCCGAATGCTGCCAATCCGAACCAGTTCGGCGGAATCGGCATGCCAAACGGCCGGGCATTGAACGCCGCCCACCAATACTTCATGGGGCACGGTCTCCGGATTCGGCCAGGAAGCGAAACGCCTCGGGCACAAACTGCTGATCGGTGGCCTCGCGGATCGCGATGCGCATCTGGTGATGCAGCACATCAATGGGCACCGGCGGTTGATACCCGGCCAGGCTGGCTTTCAACGCGTCCAGGACCGCTTCGTTGTTGGTGCGCACGCGCCGATAGATTTTCACCGCAAGCGCTTCGGCAGCGCCCGGGGTGAGCAGCACGGGCAGATCGAGCCCCACCATGGCGGCCGGATCGATGCCGAGCTCAAGACGTTTCAGCAATGCGGAGAGCAAAGCGGCGCTCTCGGCAACAGTGCTCGTTGGCAGAAGTGGAATCTTCACGTCGATGCGACCCGGTCGCTTCAAATCCACCTCGATCAGATCCGGCCGCGACGACGCCAGAATCCAGAGCACTTTGCCCCGGTTCGCGGTCTGACTCATTTCCTGCGCGAGCATCGAATACAGTCGACCCGACAGGCCGCTGTCGCCCGAGCCCGCATCGCGCTTGCCGAGGCTCTGGTCGGCCTCATCAATAAACACGATGCATCGGCCCAATGCTCGGATCAGGCGAAAGATCTTTTCCAGATTGCCTTCGCTCGATCCGACCCAGCGATCGCGAAAATTCTTCAGCTTGAGCACCGGCACGCCCGCCTCGCCGGCCAGGCATTCCACCAGAAACGTTTTGCCGGTGCCGACCGGGCCACAGAAAATGTAGCCCATCGGCATGGCCTTCAGATCGCCTGCATGCCAGAGCTGAATATCCTGACGCAGCCACGTTTTGAGCGCCTCTTGCGCGTGATACTGATCGAGCGATTTGCCCGACTCGACAAACTCCACCAAATCACTGGCATCGGATTCGATCAGGCGCTTCTTCGCGCGCACCCAGTCGGCGCGCTGCAGCGGCCGCTTTTCGTGCGCCGCCATCTTCACCTGCGCCTGCAGTGCGCTCACGCTTACGCCGGCCAGCTGGGCGGCCACGCCGGGTTCGGCATCTACCGCAAAAGCAGCCGGAAAGTCCACGCGGAACTGCGCCAGCGCCTGCTCAATCACCGGCACATCGGGCAATGGCACACGAACCTTGTTGACGCGCGGATGCTGCGCCAGCATCGGATGCAGATCAGAGAGTTGGTCGGCCAGCAAAAAGCAGGCAAACGGCAGCTCGGTGAACGGTGATTCCGACGCCCAGTCGCGCACCAGACTGACCAGGCTCGCCAGCTCAAACTCGCCATGACGGCCGGCCGGCAGCACTTGATCGGCGCCTCGCAGCAACAGCGCCACGGGGTTCGCGGCATCTCGGCCCAACTTGGCCAGATTGGCGCGATAGCGCAAATAGCGCGAGATCAGATCAATCGCGATGCGCGGTTCACGCGAATCACTGCCGAGTTGCTTGGCGCCCGGCCATTTCTGAAACAGCTCCGTACTGCGCTGCGCTGCGAGCCCATTGCCCGGATCGTAGACGAACACCTCGGGAAATGCCGACAGCAACTCGGCATCGAGGTAATCGACCAGCCCCAACAGCCGGCCGTGCCGCGGAAAGCGGTCAGCCACATTTCCGGCCAGCGCAAACACACCGCTGGCGCCACTCTCGTAGGCCAGCGCCAGTTGCTTCGCCCACTCTGGGGCGTTCGGGTCTAGTGGCATGGCTTAGCTGGCAGACGACTCAGATTCGGATGCCGACTTGCCCATGTTGCGCGCCGGCGCAGCTGGTGCCGCTGCGGCGTCTTCGGACTCAACCGACAGGCCCTCGGCGGCGGCAAAATCAGCGAGCGCCTGATCGGCCAACGCGGTCATTTCGGCTTCCTTGAGGTTGACCTCGGTCATGTCGATTGCATCTCGCGCCACCCGAGCACGCCCGGCAGCCTTGGTGCGTTCTTCTTCCACCATTTCATGCAGCCGGTTCAGCGTGTCGCCGGAGCCACCGATGTTGCCGATCATGCCGGCGGCCATCTCGTTCATCTCGGCCATTGCCGACTTCATGCGCATGTCGTTGATCGCACCCTTCAGGCTCTCGATCTTGGCCCGCGCGGCGTTAACCGCCACATCGCGCGCCTTGACCAGGTTCTGATACGTGGCCTCGGCCTGTTCGAGCTGGGTGCGGTTCTCGGCGAGCTCGCGGGTAATCGTCTGTAGACGCAGCGCGTATTGGCCGGCCGCCTGCTTATTGCCGGCGCGAAGGTGAGCCGTGGTCTTAGCTCGCAGCTCTTTCTCTTCCGTTTCGAGCTTGCGCACTTGACTCATCAGCCGCTCGGCCAAGCCCGCATGGGTCGCCAGGCCGCTGTTGTAGCTGCTGATCTGCTTTCTCAGGTTTTCCTGCTCCAGCTCCAGCAAGGCCTCCGGATTTTTCTTCTCCACATCGCGCACGAACATGGCGAACATGCCCTTGAAGACATTCAACAGTCGATTCCACATGGCCGCTCCCGAAAGTAAATTTTTGCCAGAGGCCCGATGTTGCCAAAGACCCGGCCCGGACGCCATCGAATCCGGCGGAATTGCCCGGTCGGGAGTGCGTGAACTGCCAATGCCCCATGCGCCAGCTGGCAGCAGACTGCCTTGCACTCCGGCAATCTGTCACCATGTAGCGGTTTTCCCGATTTGGACTGGATTACCATGAGTGAAGCCCTGCATTCTTTCGACGTCACCGTCGCCGAGTTCCAGGACAAGGTCCTGAAGCGCTCGCTGGAAACCCCGGTGCTGGTCGATTTCTGGGCCACGTGGTGCGGACCGTGCAAGACCTTGAAGCCCATCCTCGAAAAATTGGCCGCGGACTACAACGGCGCGTTTGAACTCGCCAAGGTCGATGTCGACAAGGAACAACAACTGGCGGCCTATTTCGGCATCCGTTCGGTCCCGACCGTCATGCTCGTCAAAGACGGGCAGTTGGTCGACGGTTTTCCCGGCGCGCTGCCCGAGGGCCAACTCCGTGAGTTCCTGAGCTCCCATCAGATTGTGCCGCTCGAAGCGGCCGAACCCGAAGTGGTCGAAGTGGAACTGGACCCACACAGCCTCGTTGCAACGCTACGTGCCCAAATCGCCGCCGAACCCGACAATGCGGACCTCAAACTCGAACTGATCGGCGCATTGCTCAAGATCGGCGAAAGCGACGAAGCGTCCCGGTTGTTGGATGCGCTGCCGCCCAAACAATCCGAATCCGACCTGGCCAAGCGCGCGCGCTCGCAGCTGGAATTTGCCCGCGACTTGCAAGGCGCGCCTGCGCCCACCGAGCTGCGCAAGGCGCTTGCCAGCAATGAGAACGACCATCAGTCCCGTTATCTGCTGGCCGTGCACGATCTGCTCGACAATCAAGCCGAGGGCGCATTGGAGGGATTTCTCGAAATCATGCGTCGCGATCGCAAGTTTGGTGACGACCAGGGCCGCAAGAGCCTGATCAAAGCCTTCGCGCTCATTGAGGATGCCGACCTAGTCAGCCGTACCCGCAAGCGCATGGCTGCGATGATTTTCTGATGCCCATTATGAGCAAGTCGCGCAAATTTCGCTGGCTGATGAATGTGTGGCCACCATTCTTGTTTTCTGGAATCCGGGTCCTGCATGTCAGCCCGGATTTCCGCCAGGTCGTCGTGCGCCTCAAGCGCTACTGGTTCAATCAGAACTATGTGGGCACGCATTTTGGTGGCAGCCTGTTCGCCATGACGGATCCGTATTGGATGATCATGGCGCTCGAAAACCTGGGCCGCGACTTCATCGTTTGGGACAAAGCCGCCGAAATCGAGTTCGTCAAGGCAGTGAAGGAACCCGTATTCGCACGATTCGAGCTCCGTCAGGCCGACATCGATGCATTGCGTGGCGCCGCCGAACGCGACGGCAAGACCTTGCACTGGTTCGACCTGCCAATTACGACGGGTGACGGCACTGTCGTCGCGCGCGTTCGCAAACAAGTGTATGTGCGCCGGAAACTTGGCGCGCTGGTTGCTGAAACGACCGCCAAGGCCGCGTGATGGCGTCCGCCTGCGGGCGGAGCCATACCCCCATCCAGCATCTCGCGTGTAAGCGTTTGGCATAGACTGAAATCACACCGCATGCATTAGCATCGGCGGTTCCTTTGTTCTGGAGCCGCTCATGCTTCGTTCCCGTATTGCCACTGCCATTGCCCTCGCGTTGATGCTTGCGAGCATCGCCTCCACCCAGGCCGCCGACAAAAAGGACGCGCCCGCTTGGGATGTCAACGCCGCCCACGGCAAGACCAAGCCCGTCCGTTTTACGACGAGCGAAGGCACGTGGATGGATCTGGACGTGAGTCCGGACGGTCAGCAGTTGGTGTTCTCGCTGCTCGGCGACCTGTACGAATTGCCCATTGCCGGCGGCGAGGCCAAGCGCATCAGCAGCGGCCCGGCTTGGGATGTCCAGCCACGCTATTCGCCGGACGGCAAGGAGTTGGTGTTCACATCCGACCGCGCCGGCGGCAACAACCTGTGGCGCATGCAGGCCGACGGCAGTAACGCGAAGCGGATCACCAAGGAAGACTTCCGTCTGCTGAACAACGGTGTGTGGACGCCAGATGGCAACTACATCATTGGCCGCAAGCACTTTACGTCCGAGCGTTCGCTGGGCGCCGGCGAGCTCTGGCTGTATCACAAGACTGGTGGCGATGGGCTGCAACTCACCAAGAAGAAGAACGATCAGCAGGACCTTGGCGAGCCGGCGGTGAGCCCGGATGGCCGCTACGTCTACTACTCCGAAGACGTGAGCGGTGGCGCCACGTTTGAGTACAACAAGAACCCGCATGGCGTGATCTATGCGATTCGCCGCCTCGACCGCGAGACCGGCGAAATCACCGACATTGTGGCGAGCCCAGGCGGCGCGGTGCGACCGCAACCCTCGCCGGATGGCAAGTCACTGGCCTTCGTCAAACGTGTGGCCGACAAGTCGGTGCTGCATGTCGTCGATTTATCGACCGGTGCCGTCAACGCCGTGTGGGACGGCCTCTCGCACGACATGCAGGAGGCATGGGCGATTTTTGGACCTTATGCGAACTTCGATTGGACACCCGACAGCAACGCCGTGGTGATTTGGGCCCAGGGCAAGCTGTGGCGCGTGCCAATCGCCGGTGGTCAGCCCACGAACATTCCGTTTACCGCGAACGTCGAGCAGACCGTGGCGGAGCCGTTGCGTTTCGCCCAGAAGCTCGATGCTGGCACCTTCACGCCGAAGATGATTCGTGATGTGGCGACCAGTCCTGATGGCAAGACCATGGTGTTTCACGCCGTGGGCCAGCTTTGGGTCAAGAGCCTGCCCGATGGCGCTCCCAAGCGTTTGACTCAGGCGAGCGGTCGTTTCGAGTACCAACCGAATTTCAGTCGCGACGGCAAGTTCTTGCTGTTTACGACTTGGACCGACGCCGATCAAGGCCACTTGCACGAGATCGATCTGGCGAGCGGCCAGGAGCGTCGCCTCAGCGATGCGCCCGGCTTTTATTACTCGCCGCGTTACAACGCCGATGGCACGAAGGTCGTGTGGTCGAAGCAGGCGGGATCGTCGCTGACCGGGTCACTGAATGCGCAGGAGCAAGGCATCTACTGGCAGTCCAGGAACGGCGGCCCCATCACACGGATCGCGAAGGACGGCTATGAGCCACAATTCAGCGCCGACGGCCAGCGCGTGCTCTATCTGAGCGGTTTTGGCCTGAGCAAGAAGCTGATGAGCGTAGGCTTGGCCAGCGAAGAACCGCGCGACGTGTTTTCGTTGAAGTATGTCGACTTTGTCAGCGTCAGCCCGGATGGCAACTGGGTCGCGTTCACCGAACTGTTCAACGGCTATCTCGCGCCGATGCCGAAAACCGGTGGCAGCATCGAACTCAGCAAGGACACGACCGCGATTCCCGTCGCCCGCCTGACCGCCGATGTCGGCTCCTATCTGCACTGGGCCGCGAACAGCCAGAGCGTGCACTGGATGGTCGGCAATGAGTATTTCTCGCGGGACCTGAAAGACGCGTTCGACTTCCTGCCGAACGCGCCGAAGACGTTGCCAGCACCGAAAGACCTGCGCGGCATCGCCGTCGGTCTGACCGCGGCCGTCGATCAACCGAAAGATCGCTTTGCGTTGGTTGGCGCTCGCATTGTGACGATGAAGGGCACGGAGCAAATTGAATCCGGAACCATTCTGGTCAACGGCGACCGCATCGAAGCGATCGGTGCCAATCTGGCAGTGCCGGAGGGCTACCGCCAGATCGACGTCACCGGCAAGACGATCGTGCCGGGCATCGTCGATGTGCACGCCCATGCCAATCATTTCAACACCGGCGTGGTCCCACAGCAGAACTGGGCTTACTACGCGAATCTCGCGTTTGGCATCACCACGATGCATGACCCGTCGGCGACGACTGAAACCGTGTTCTCGCAAGCGGAGTTGCAGCGCGCCGGCACGCTCGTCGGCCCGCGCGTGTTCTCGACCGGCACGATCTTGTACGGCGCGGACGGCGACTTCAAGGCGGTAGTCAATTCGCTCGACGACGCACGCGCGCATCTGCGCCGGATGAAGGCGAATGGCGCGTTCAGCGTCAAGAGCTACAACCAGCCGCGCCGCGAGCAGCATCAGATGATCAACCAGGCGGCGCGTGAGCTCGGCATGCTGGTGGTCGAAGAAGGCGGCTCGACGCTGAATCACAACCTGCCGATGATTCTGGATGGTGCGACCAGTATCGAACACAACTTGCCAGTGGCACCGCTGTACCAAGATGTCGTGCAGCTCTGGAAGCAAACTGACGTCCGGAATACGCCGACGCTCGTGGTCACTTACGGTGGTTTGAGTGGCGAATACTGGTGGTATGCGCGCGACGCCGTGTGGGAAGACAAGAAGCTCAATCGCTACTTCCCGAATGATCAGCTGGCCGCCCGGGCGGTCCGCCGCGAGACGGCGCCGGATTGGGATTACCACCACATCACGGTGTCGAAGTCGGTCAAAGCGCTGCGCGATGCGGGCGTCAAAGTGCAGGTGGGTGGCCACGGTCAGATGCAAGGTCTGGCCCCGCATTGGGAAATCTGGATGCTGAATCAGGGCGGCATGTCGCCCTTTGAAGCGCTTCGTGCGGCAACGATTGATGGTGCCGACATGCTCGGACTCAGTCAGGAAATCGGCTCGCTCGAAGTCGGCAAGAAGGCCGATCTGGCTGTCTTGAACGACAACCCGCTGCAGAACATCCGCGCTACCGCCGACACCCGGTATGTGATGGTCAACGGTCGACTGTTTGATGTGGATGCCAACATGCAAGAAATTGGCAACCACAACACGCCGTCGCCGACGTTCTATTGGCAGCTCCACAAGCCCGCGCAAGGCTATGGCATTGAGTATGGCCCGTCGGCGCCTTGCCATTGCCCGAAGTCGGCGGTGCACCGGCATCCGCATTGATGGTGTTGGCTTGGTCTTAGAGACCGAACCCAAACGGCCGCCCTTGTGGCGGCCGTTTGCTTTGCAAGGATGGTATTCCCTTGTTGTAGGTGGGCCTACAGGCCCGAACCTATCTTGCGGCAGTCCAATTCCCCTTTTTGTTGGAGGGACTTCAGGCCCGAACCAGTCTTGCGGCATCACCGTTCGCGGCTGAAGCCGCTCCCACAAAAACCACCGCTCCAAACCAATCTTGCGGCAATATCACCTACTGCTTGTGGGAGGGCCTTCAGGCCCGAATCAATCTTGCGGCAGTCCAATTCCCCTTCTTGTTGGAGGGCCTCCAGGCCCGAATCAATCGTGCCGCAAGTTTGCCTACTGCTTGTGGGAGGGCCTTCAGGCCCGAACCAATCTTGCGGCAGTCCAATTCCCCTTTTTGTTGGAGGGCCTTCAGGCCCGAACCAGTCTTGCGGCATCACCGTTCGCGGCTGAAGCCGCTCCCACAAAAACCACCGCTCCAAACCAATCTTGCGGCAAGTTTGGCTACCGCTTGTGGGAGGGCCTTCAGGTCCGAACCAATCTTGCAACAGTCCAATTCCCCTTTTTGTTGGAGGGCCTTCAGGCCTGAACCAATCTTGCGGCAGTCCAGTTCCCTTTTTGTAGGAGGGCCTTCAGGCCCGAACCAATCTCGCGGCAGTCCAATTCCCCTTTTTGTTCGAGGGCCTTCAGGCCCGAACCAGTCTCGCGGCATCACCGTTCGCGGCTGAAGCCGCTCCCACAAAAACCACCGCTCTAAACCAATCTTGCGGCAAGATCACCTACTGCTTGTGGGAGGGCCTTCAGGCCCGAATCAATCTTGCGGCGTCGCTGTTCGCGGCTGAAGCCGCCCCAAAAAGCAAACCCGCGGTCACCCGCGGGTTTGTCTTATCGAACACCATCTACAGGCGTTACATCGCAAACGACCACGAATTGATATAGCCCGTGTCGCCCGACGCGTTGTCGTTCACGCGCAGGTTCCAGGTGCCATTGATCGTTTCGGTCGACAGATTGAGGATCACCGTCTTCGACACGTTGTCCGTAGCACCACCCGTGCGATTGTGGATGTTGTACAGCGTGCCATCTGGCGCCACCAGATCCACCTTCAGGTCGCCCTGATACGTGTGAATGATGTCAACAGTCACCGACGTGTCGCTCGGCGCATTGCCGGTGCGACCCGAGATCGTGATCGGCGAATTCACCGTCGTGTTGTCGCCAACCGTGTAATCGGTCGTGTTGCTGTACGTCGTGCGCGGCGTGCTGATGGTGTACGAGCCCGTCAGCGAGACGCCCGAGTAGGCGCTGTAGCCGAGGATCATTACGTAGTACGTACCGGCCTGTGCGGTCGCAATGTTGCACGTCTCAGCGGACGTCGAACCTGCCGACTTGCAGTCGTAGACCGTCGTCGTCGGTGCCGAGCCGAACTTGACGAACAGATCGGCGTCTCCCGTGCCGGCTGTCGTCACAAACTTCAGCCCCGTCGCACCCGCCGGCACCACCATCGTGTAGACCGTTTGTGAGTTCAGCGCGCCCGACAGCCCAGTCTTCGCCACGCCGTTGGTCAGCACGTTGCTGGTTGTTGTGGCGCCCGTGAAGTTCTGCGCCGTGACGTTCGCGCTACTGATCGTGACACTGCGGTTGGCTGGCGTGAACGTGTAGCCAGACAAAGTCGGCGTAATCGTGTACGTACCATTCGCGAGATTGCTGATGGTGAACACACCGCTGGCATTCGTCGTGGCCGACACCGAGCCGGTCGAAACGGTCACACCGCTGATAGCCGTACCGCCGCTCGTCGTGATCGTGCCCGCGATCGAGTACGTGGTTACCGGCGCGGTGACCGTGACGGCCTTGGTGATCGAATTCGTCGCACCACCATTGTCGGTCACGGTCAGCTGCACGTTGTACGTACCGCCGGCCGCATACGTACGGCTTGGGCTCGTCGTCGTCGAGGTGCCGCCATCACCGAAGTTCCAACTGGACGAGGCGATCGTGCCGTCGGAATCGGTCGAGCTGTTCGTGAACGTTGCGGTCAGGCCGCTGGTGACGAAGCTGAAGTTCGCAGTCGGCGCCACATTGCTTGGCGCAGTCACTGCAACGGCCTTCGTCACGGAGTTCGTTGCGCCCAGGTTATCAGTGACCGTCAGCGTGACGTTGTAGGTGCCACCGGCCGAATAGGTCTTGCTCGGATTCGTGGCGGTTGACGTCGTGCTGTCACCGAACGCCCAGGAACGCGACGCGATCGAGCCATCGGAATCGGTCGACGAATCCGTGAACGTGGCCGTCAAGCCGGAGGTCGAGAACGTGAAGTTGGCAACCGGGTTGTTGTTCGCCGCTGGCTGCAGTTCCCACACGGAACGACCGAAGGTCGCTGCACGCACCAGCGAGGCATCGGGCGCAATGTACAGGTCGGTGACATTGACCAGCGGCATGCCGTTGCCGAAGCGCGCCCAGCTGGTGCCGCCATCGGTCGAGCGATAGACGCCGAGATGCGTTGCGGCATACAGATAGCTGCCGTTGGTTGGATCCGGATGGATCGAGTTCACCGGCACGCCATTCGGGAAGCCGCTGGCGAGGCTGTCGATCGCCGTAAATGTGCCGCCACCGTTGGTCGACTTCCACAAGTGGGTCTTCGTGGCATCCGGGGCCACCGACGCCACATACATGACGCTCGCATTGGTCGGATCAAACGACACATGCGACAGACTGCTGCCGTTGTTGGCGAGGTTCGTGCCGATGGCTGTCCAACTCGTGCCGCCATTGGTCGTGATCGAAGCGCCACCACCACTGGTAACGACGGCGATCGTGTTGACGCTCGTCGGCGCGACGCCGATCTGACGGATCTGCGCGCCCGAGGTCAGCATGCCGGTCGTACCCAGCGCGGTCCAGGAACCAGCGTAGTTCGTCGACTTGTAGGCCTTGCTCTTCGAGAACGTGAACACCGTATTGCCGGTCGTATCGCCCAACCACGGCACAATGCGGGTGATGAACACACCGGTCGACGAGTTATTGCATTCGGTAATGCCCGAGCAAGCGCTCGTAAAGTTCAGGCCGGCGTCGGTCGACTTCTGGATGCGGTTGTAATACAGGCTACCGAGCATCTGGTTGGCATTGGCGCGGTTGACATTGCAACCGAAGCCATCGCCGCCGATTTCCTGATTGAACACCGCCGTGTTGGTTTCGCGAACGCGTGTACCGTTGTCCTGCAGACCGGCAATTACTGCGTTGCGGTTCGCCGTCGACGAGCCCACCTGATAAACGAGGTGCGACGCGATGCCAATGTTCAGCGTGTGCGTGAACGTGGTGCCGGAATCAGTTGAACGGAAGATGCCGCCGTCGGTGCCGACAAACAGCGAGCCATTACTGGCGACATGCGCCGCGTGGAAATCGGCATGTACGTAAGGCAGCGAGAATTGCGCGAGCCAGTTGGAAACCTGGCGATACGTTGAACCACCGTCGGTCGTCTTCGCGAGCAACAGCTGACCACCGAAGTAGGCGATGCTGGCATTGCTGCGATCCACCACCACCGCATGGTTGTACCAACCCTGACCACCGAGCAGCGTCGCCAGATTGCTGGACTCACTGTTGGTGTTCGAGTAGCTCTTGTAAGTCGAGCCTGACTTACCAATGCCCGTCCAGGTCGCGCCGCCGTCAGTCGACTTGAACAGGTTCGACAGATCAGACGTGCTGGCAGCATTTGGGATCGCCGCCATCGCATACATCGTGGTGCGCAGCGACGGTGCCGACGCGACCGTGATCCGGCCCACGCCTGCGGTGTCCGTGACGCCAGTCGCTTTCGTCCAAGTGGCACCGCCATCGGCCGAACGCCAGATTTGACCATCGGTCGTGCCCGTCGTCGCCGCTGGCAGCGCCTCCAAAGACAGCACGAAGTTTGCACCACCCCCGCTCGCCAGCGACCACACTTTCGGGTCGCCAGTCTGACCGGTTGCGATCGTCACCTTGCTGAAGCTGGCACCAGAGTTGGTGGACCGGTAGAGCCCCTTGTCGGTCGCTGCCAGGATGATGGCCGAATTGTTGGCCACGACTTCGATGTCGATGACCTTGCTGGAATCACCAAGCAATACGGGCGTCGACCACGTGTTCGCGCCGTCGGTCGACTTCGACACGCCAATACCCGTGCCATCGAACGGGTCGCCCAGTCCCAGGTACAGAGTGCTGGAGTTTGCGGGATCCATCGTCAGCGAACCAACTGCCAGCGAGCCCAAGGTTTCGGTCTTCGCCGACCAGGTCGAGCCGCCGTCAGTTGTCTTCCAGACGCCGCCGCCGGAGAAACCCACGTAGATGATGCTGGCATTGGCCGGGTCGGTGACAATGTCATTGACGCGACCTGAATCGGTGACGCTCAGGCTGCCACCATTCTCGGCATAGGTTGCGCGGGTCGGGCCGATGTTCAGCCAGTTGGTGCCGGAGGCGACTTTGGGCAAATCCGAATCCGTGACTGGCTGCGACGTGCCCGTTTGCGGCAGGGTCGCACCCCAGCGCTGACGCTCGCGCTCAGCCGCATTCAGCATGAAGCGCTCGTATGAGGGGTTGAAGAGCGACAGCTCAGTGCCCTTCCGAGACTTGCGGACGTCGCCCGGCTTGATGTCGTTGTACCACTCGTACATGGCTTGCCGACGCGCCGTAGGATCGTCTGCATCCTCGCGCTTATTGGCAAAACTCACCGGAACCGCCAGCGCTGCGAGCAGCGCCGCTCCAAGCCATTTGGCTTGCGCCGAAATTCTCATCGCATTTCCCCAGATCGTTTGTTGTCGTAGGTATTCGAATTGCGCACCGGCATCTTGGCGCCCCTGTCTGCACCATCGTCCCGGTCTTCATGCTGTCGTGGTGGGGCTCCCTGCCCTTCGGGGAAACCCCGAGCCGAGATTCGGCGGGCGGCTTTGTAACGCACTGTGAGATTCAGTGCACGCTGCACCGCAATACATCCTGCGGCGGATAGCGTTATAAGCCGCAAGAATGATCCCGCGACATCGGCTCGAACGGGCGTTCGTTCCAATTTTCGGTTTGCCAAAAGCGCCTCTACTCGCGCGCCGAACCCAATGGCGTCCGCGCGGCGGCGACCCAATGCTAGCTTGGAGACGCTGGCGGTTCAGCGCCGGAACGACCGAAACCTTCGGTAGACACTGGCACATATGATTTAATCGCAATACAGGTCAGTCCGATTCGTATTCGTGATCTTGACGAACAAGATGCGTCGATCGACCACCACGTACCCGGCCCCGTCATCCGCAACACCATCAAGAAGGAACCCCGCATGCTTTCACTGGAATCGGCCGGCCAAGGCCCAACGCGCGCGCGCCACCGCACCCCACGGTTGGCGCCACTCGCAGCGGCGCTTGCCGCGTGTCTGATGCTGGCGGGTCCCGCCGTAGTCTTGGCACAGAGCGCGACAGCGACGCTTCGTGGCACGCTGGTTCATACCGATAGCGGTCCGACAACCATTCGCGTGACCCATCTCGAAACGGGCCTGAACCGCACGACCGAAGCCAATGCGCAAGGCCGATTCACGCTGACCGGGTTGCCGCCGGGCCAATACCGAGTTGAACTTGAGCATCAGGGCAAGGTGTCGCAGCAAACCGTTCGATTGCGCCTGGGCGAAACCGTGCGTCTGAACCGCTGGCCAGAACCGGATGCCCAAAACAGCACCCCCGCCGTGCAGCCGCCTTTGGAAGCGCGGACGTCGGAAGTGGCGCATTATCTGTCACCAGAGCAAATCGCGCGCTTGCCGCAGACCGATCGCAATGTCCTGAACTTTGTCGATCTCGTTCCGGGCGTTGCCGCCACCGCTCCAGTCGATGGCCCCACGCAGGTGCGCGGCAATGGTTTGGCCACCAGCGCAACCAGTCTGTTTGTAGACGGCGTCCGGCAGAATAATGATGTGGTGTTCGGCGGGGTCGTGCCGCAACAACGATACGGCGCGCCGTTGCCACAATCAGCCGTCGCCGAACTCAAAGTGATCCCGCAAAACTACCGGGCCGCTTACGCCCAGGTAAGTGGCCCCGCCGTAGCGGTTGCCACGCACTCTGGCACGAATACGTTCGAGGGCACGGCCTTCGTCGATCATGTGGCGGACAACTGGTATGCGATGACGCCCCAGCAGCGTGCCGACGACATGCCCTCGGAGGCGAGCGACACCCAGCACGGCGTTACGTTTGGCGGCCCGATCGTGCCGGACTTGCTGCATTTCTATCTGGCTTACGAAGGCACGGAACGCGACGATCAGCGCGAGATTGCCCTTGGCGGCAATCAACCCGCCAGCAACCTGCCGAACGACTTGCTCGCGCAACTGGGATCGGTCGACGTGCCGTTCGATCAGGATCTACTATTTGGCAAACTCAGCTATGCGCCGGGCGACAGCCACCGCTTTGAACTCTCGGCCAAACATCGCAGCAATTCGGATTGGGTCGGCTTCGGCGGAACCACCTCGGCACAAGCGGCCACCGAGCGGCGCTATGACGACACTCGCATCGATGTGCTGCACCAGTTTCACGGCCGCAATGTGGTTAGCGAAACCCATCTGACATACGAAAATGTCGGCCTGGAGTTATCCCCGGTGACAGCGGGACCGAGCTATGTCCTGTTCAATGTCGAGCAGAACGGCGGCCTGGCACTGATAACGGGTGGCGGGATCGATCAACAGGACTTTGGTCAGCGTGGCTTCGGAATTCAGAACGAACTGACGTGGTCAGACTTGGAATGGCACGGCGCCCACGTCATCACAATCGGCACGCAATTCAAAGCGATCGAACGCCATGCCGAACGCGCCTTTCTGGCGAACGCGCGGTTCGAATATGACGCTCGCTTCAGCACGAGCATCCCGAACTTCGGCGCCATCGCATTGCCACGTTCTGGCGTGTCGGACCTGAACATCGAATCCGACAATCGGCAATACGGCCTGTTTGTGCAAGATGACTGGGACGTTACCGATCGTTTGACCCTGAATCTTGGCGTGCGATGGGATTATGAAGTCACGCCAAGCTATCTCGATCAAGTCACAGACCCGACGTTGGCGGCGGCTTTGCGCGGCTGGAGCAACCTTCAGAACACCGACTACGAGATCGACGACTACATCAGCAGTGGCAACAATCGAGACGCATTCAAGGATGCGTTCGCGCCGCGCTTGGGCTTTGCGTATGATTTCAGTGGTGACGACACGCAAGTGCTGTTTGGTGGCGCCGGCCGGGCCTACGACCGCAACCTGTTCCAGATTCTCGCCGACGAGCAGTTCCGAGGGCAGCAGGCCGTCTACGCCTTGCAGTTCAACAACCCCGGCAGCCCCTGCAGTGGTCCAACCTGCCTCACTTGGGATCCGCGCTTTCTGGATGTCAGCCAACTCGCGACCCTGGTTGCGAATCTGCCGAGACCCGCAACTGAATCGGACCTGATCACCAACGACTTGCGGATGCCCTACAGCGACCAGTTCAGTCTGGGGTTTCGCCAAACCTTTGGTGATTGGACCGGCTCCGTGACGGCCTCGCACATTCAAAGCAAAGATGGCTTGTACTACCGAATCGGCAACCGCTACGCCGACGGGTCATTTGTTGGCCCCTTCGGTCCGCCGTTCGGTCAATCGGTCCCCGGGCACGGACTACTGCTGCTGATCGACAACGGCTTGTCGACCCGGCAGAACGCGTTGCTGTTGGCACTCGACAAGCCCTACACCGAGTCGTCCGGCTATGGTGTCAGCCTCGCGTATACGTTTTCGGATGCCAGCGAGAATCAATCGTCGACCGTGGTGGACGACCGGTTCGTTCTGGACTTCGTCGACGCCGATGCAGCAGGCTGGCACCGCTCAGTCGCCATCCCCAGACACCGATTGGTGCTGAGCGGTTTGTATGACGGTGCCTTCGGGATTCAATACGCCGCCAAGGCAAGCCTGGAGAGCCCCAGTACGTTTGAGGCATCGAACTGCCTGGACGCCGTGGATTTCGCGCATTGCACAGTGGATCCGTTCACGCCGAGCGGCACGTTTGGCCGCAAGCAGTTTGATCTCAGTGCATCCCGGGATTGGCAGTTTGACGCCCAGACTGCGCTCACCTTCCGGATCGATATCCTGAACCTCTTCAACCACCGCAATTGGAACAGCTACGACACGTGGCGTGGATCGCCCGGCGCGCCCAACGCAACGTTTGGGGATCACTTCGACTCCGTGATTTTGCCGACGCGGACGGTCAAGGCGACCATCGGATTTCGGTGGTAACCCGGCGATCAGCATGAGTGCAAGCGCCCCGGAACGTGATGGCTCGCGGTTGCGGCGACCTGCCTTCGGTGCTGATTGAGTCGCGAGCATGAACCCCACCCCGGATCACGTCCGGGGCGACGAAAGGCAAGAGTCGTTGTCTTAGAAGACCTGACATTTCGGAATGCGGCAAGGAGCGGTTTCCCAAACTGTCTCAAGCGACCTCTCGTCACCCCGGACTTGATCCGGGGTGAGGTTGACGTACTTTCCGATAAACAAAGACTTTGTTCGAACCACGAAAGATCTTTTGCTCCGAAGTTTTTGCACGGTCTGCTTCGCTAGAACGACCACAACAGAAATGCCTTGATTGATATTCCTTGAGCGGCGTCCCGGGCACAGGTTGGCGCTGGCCGGTTCGAGCGCGCGGAGAAATCTCGGCGAAACATCGTATCTCCAGTTAAATCCCTGGAGATCACGATGAAGCACGACCAGTTCCGCACGGCCAAGTTCGATTTTTTGCGCGCCACAATTCTGTTGATCGCGCTGGTTCTGGCGTCGGTTGCCAGCGCCCAGAATGCTGGGATCAACCGTGCTTTCGGCACAAATGGCATTGCCAGCCTGCGCGATCCCGCCAACGGCCAAGCGCGCTATCTGGGGCTTGGTGCGTGTGCCACGTCCGGCAACCGCCTGAATGTCGTGACGTCAAGCAGCGAGCAGCTGCTGACCATTTTTCGGCTGCAGCCGGATGGCACGTCGGACACCAGCTTCGGGACCAACGGTTTGGTCAACACCGTTGTGCCTCCTTCGAGCTATGACGAAGGCAAGGTTTCTTGCATGAGCGATGGCCGCATGTTGGTGGTCCGCATGGTCCCGGGCGCGGGCACGGACACCAACGTGCAATTGCTCCGACTGAATGCCAACGGCACACTGGATACCAGCTTTGCGTCGACCGGCATACTCACCGTTGACTTCGATGAGCATGCCAGCGGGCTCGGTGACTTGGAGTTTCCGCTGGGCCTGAATCTGGAGGCCGATGGCAGTAGTCTGGTGACCGGTCGCGTTTATCGGGCGGATGGATCGTCCCGGCCTGGGCTGGTGCGCGTCGACAGCAATGGCAGCGTTGCGTTCGTCCGCTTGTACGACACACTGACCGGCGTCACACCCGTGTACGCCACCTCAGCGAATATCGGACCCAATGGTCGCATCTGGATGGTTGGTGGCGGCAATCCAACGTCCACGCCGTTCAACAGTTGGTTCCGAACCGAATTGGACGTCGCGACCGGCAACGTCGTACAGACGTTTGTCGGCAGCGACGGCAACTATATTGTCGACGGCGGTCGCGTACTCCCCAATGGAATCATGGTGGTGGCTGGCAAGTATGTCCCACAGAGTCAACCCGGTGGCGCGTACCAACCACGATTGGTGGTGTTTCGGACCACGGGTGCCTCCGTCGTGCCACTACCGTTGCCCAGCCCGGTTAGCGATTTCGAGCCGACTCTGTCGCCCTACCCCGGTCGGGCCATCGCGATTCCCACCAGCGACAATCGCGTGTTGTTTGGGGCGCCGATCGGCGATCAGAGCGGCAACTTCGAACTTGCGACTTACGCCGCCATCATCGAACTCGGCGCCGATTCGAGTGGTGACCGCGTCGATACACGCTTTGGCCAAAATGGGGCGACCCAATTCGCCTATCGCACCGCAACCCCCTGCGCGAATGGGGCGCCGCCGTTGCAGCGTCCGGTGCGCTTCAGCAACTGGCTCAATCGGCCCGTTGTTGCAGGGATCCATGCAACGACCTGCGCGTTGAATCCCCGCAACGCGTTCGCAGCCCGTTTACTGGCGCCTGAAGATGTCCTGAGCAACGGCTTCGAATGAGCAGTATGCAGCTTATTTCCTCGAACGAACTCGTCCATAATCAAGCGTTGAACGGGCCCGACGTGCCCAGATGCTTTGATCATGCACGAATCAGATACCGAGGTCACAGGCTGGCTGCAGGAATGGCAGGCGGGCGACTCCGTTGCGCGCGACCGCGTGTTGGCGCGCCTTTACCACGAGCTCAAACGCCTAGCGCGCGCCGCCCTGCGCCAGCATTCGGGCCACGACACGCTCCAAACCACGGCGCTAGTCAACGAAGCGTTGCTGAAGTTTGTTGGGAGCCGCGCGCCGCAAGTCAACGACCGCAGCCATTTTTGCAGCGTGGTCGCACGCGCCATGCGCCAGATATTGATCGATCGCGCGCGCCACAAGTCAGCACAAAAACGCGATGCGGGCGACTCGTTGTTGTCGCTGGACGTGCTCACCGAAGCTGATCTGCAGCTCAATGTGCAAGAGCCCACACAGTTGCTCGAACTCGATGATCTGCTGGAGCAGTTGTCCACGCTCGACCCGCGCGCGGCCGATGTGGTGTCACTGCGAGTATTTGCCGGCATGACCATTGCCGAGACCGCTGAAGCGATGGGCCTGCACCCTTCAGCCGTCAACCGCGACTGGGCGCATGCCGTTGAATGGCTGCGCGAGCAAATCGAGGCGTGAGCTGGTGAGCCGCCCAGATTATTGGCAGCTGAAGCAGGCGTTTGAGGCCTTGCTTGATCGCTCGGCAGACGCTCAGGACGCGTACTTGCAAACGCTCGCCGAGAGCGATCCGGATCTGGCTCGAATCATGTCAAAGCGGTTGGCTCGCATGCGCGCCAACATCGCTGCCGAAGCAACGCCGATCACAGTTGATCAAGTCACCCCCGACATTCCCGGCTTCTGCGTCATAGCGGCCGCGGGTGCAGGCGGCATGGGGCAGGTGTGGAAAGTCCATCGCGACGCACAACCCGACCAGATCCTCGCATTGAAGCAGATTCATCGCTCGCATCTTGATGCGCCGCTAGATGCGCAGATGCGTCGACGCTTTGACCAGGAGCGCGCCGTGCTGGCGCGGCTCAGCCATCCAAACATCGTGCCGCTGATCGATGCGGGCGTCGACTCTGAGGATCGACCCTACCTGCTGACGCCCTGGATCGACGGACTCAGAATCGACCATTGGTGTGCGGCACAACAAGCGTCATTGGTCGATCGCGTACGTCTGATTCGCGATCTCGCCGAGGCCATTGGCCATGCGCATGCCCAGCTGATCATTCACCGCGACTTAAAGCCCGCAAACGTCCTCGTCGATGGCAATCGCGAAGTCCGTGTGCTCGACTTCGGCATTGCCAAGCTGTTGGATCAGAGCGATACCTACCGATCCGATACCACCACTGGCTTCAGCCTGATGACGCTGCGCTACGCCGCGCCTGAGCAAGTCCAACAAGGTGTACTCGGCCCCGGCTGCGATCTGTATGCCATCGGCGTGATGCTGTACGAATTGATCGCAGCGCGTTCGCCTTACGATGGCGCCGAGAACCCAGCAGCCTTGAGCTTGGCGATTGCCAATGTACAACCCGAGCCGCCGTCGCGGCGCTGCCAACTCGCGCACGGCGCGCTCCATGTGGCTGATCTCGACGCGATCACGCTCAAATTGTTGCGGAAGCCCCCGGCTGACCGTTACGGCTCGGCCCAGGAATTGGTCGCCGACTTGAATCGCTGGCTGGCCGGCGATGTGGTTCTCGCTCGTGGCGATGAACGCGGCTATCTCGCCAAGCGTTGGCTTTGGCGCTGGCGATTCGGATTGGCAGCCGCAATGCTAATACCGGTGCTGATCACCTGGCACGTGTGGCGGCTGGATGCACAGCTGGCGGAAACAGCACGACAGCGTGATCGCGCACGCGCAGTCGCCGACTACTTTGTCGACCTATTTCGCAACGCCGATCCCGGTGCCTCGCGCGAAGGCAGCATCACCGCGCGGGAACTCCTTGAAGCGAGTGCGGGACGACTCGAAACCGATCCAAGTCTCAACGCCGACACGCGCGGCTTGCTGCAAATGGTCACCGGCCGCGTCTACACCGATCTTGGCATGGTCGCCGAGGCTGAGCCGTTGCTTGCGGCTGCGATTGAACGCATGCAGCGCGAGTCGCCAAAGCCTGTCGCCGAACTGCTCGATGCGCTGCGTACTCATGCGGCGGTGCTGTATCAACTCGACCGCGTACCGGAATCGCTCGCGCGCTCAGAAGCCGCCATCGCCCTGCTGGAGTCTGAACACGAAACCCATTCCGAACGCTATGCCGGCATGCTGCAGAATGCGGCGCTGGCGTTGGCGACGATGGGCAAGCAGGATGACGCGGATCAGCTTTTCGAGCGCGCGCTGTCGGTACTCGCCACGTCACATCCGACGTCGCGCGCGTATGCGTTGCTGCTCCTGAATCTTGGTGGTGACCGTGCGAGCCGATTCGAGCACCAAGCGGCGGTGACCTATTTTGATCGCGCCGAACCTGTCGCCAATGCACTACAGCCGCCGGATGCGGATTTGAGTTGGAGCATTCGGCGTGCAAGTCTGAGCTCAAAGTTGGAGTTAGCGCGCACACGCGAAGCGTTCGCCGCGCTTCGAACTGAAATCGCCACTGCCAGCGATGCGGCCACCGCGTTCTATGGCCGAGATCATCTAGAGACCGCGTTCTGGCAGGAACTCGCGGGCATTAGCGCCGCGCTGGTGGGTAACTGGCAGCAGACGCAGACGGCGTTCAATGCGTCACGCGACATTGCGAGGCACTTGTTCGAGGCGCCAGATCATCCGTTCCGGCAACGCTTCGAACTCAATGCCCAAATCGCCAGATTCGTTGCCGATCCGAACGACACCGTCGCCCGCGCAGCGCTGTCTGCAGCACGTGATTCTGTCCAGACGGCGTCACCAGAAGCGCCCGAAGTCGCGCTGCTGGGGGAACTATTGTCCGTGCCTGCGTGTGCGAACTTTGGTGCTTCAATTCCATCGGATCTTTATTCAGAAACGCCGCCTGCTGATGCCACATTGCCGGCATGGTTACAGCATCTCCAGTTAGTCGCTGGACATTGGCGAAGCAAACGCTGCTGACTCGTCGTGGATTCGCGTCGGATTTGCAGCGATCTGGTTCGCGGCTGAAGCCGCTCCCACAAAAACCACCGCTCCAAACCAAGCTCGCCGCAAGACCTGTTCGCCTTTTGTGGGAGGGCCTTCAGGCCCGAACTAATCTTGTCGCATCACCGTTCGCGGCTGAAGCCGCTCCCACAAAACCACCGCTCCAAACCAAGCTCGCCGCAAGACCTGATCGCCTTTTGTGGGAGGGCCTTCAGGCCCGAACAAAGCTTGCGGCATCACCGTTCGCGGCTGAAGCCGCTCCCACAATAAACTTGGAACATGCAGCGCAGTGACGAGATCCCATGACGCCTACGAGGCTGTTTAGTCAATGCACCGATCCCGTGCAATTTGTCCCGGCAAACTCATTGGCCTGATGCTCCAACGTACTCAGGCCCTCTTCGATCTTCTGCTGCAACAACACACCACCGTCGGCGCTCCACAGCGCACCAGAGTAATCGAAGCTTGGCACGAAGGTGCTGTCTGCATTCTGCGTCGAACCTTGCTGTGCCCCGGAATAGTCCTGGAGCATGCTCCACGTCGGCTCCGGCCGCGGCACGGTCGAATGGATGTACTGATGCGTGACCGTCGACAACATGATCGGCCGATGCCACGCCACCTCGTCTTTCGGAATACGCTTCAACTCACGCTTGGACTTGGCCCGATACCGATAGTCCCAAATCGTTTCTTCGACCTTGAAGTACAGCTCGTTGAGTTCCGAGGTCAAACCCATCTTCACGTCATAGACCATCACGATTCCGGGCGTAAAGCGCTTCAAGAACATCGCCATACCCGTACCGAACGATTTCATGGTCTTAACTTGCCCGTCCGGTGCCAAACGCTCCCGGTCCACAAAACATGCGGCGATTCTTGCCATCCGCGCATCGAGCAACTCGTGATTCAGCGCTTCCCAAGCAGGACCAAGCGCCTTCTCGCGCAGCTTGCGCTCTCGCGCCAACTGAATTTCCTTTGCGATCTGTCCGCCCATGCCACCAATGGCATCGGCATAGCCGCTGCCGTACATAGGCGGTGCGTCTACTTGCAAGCCTGACGGATCATGCACAATCACCGCCAGCGTTGCCGGTCGAAGCGCCTTCGCATCATCAGCAAGCGCGACTGGAGCAATCGACCAGACTAAACCCAAGCACACCAATCGAAGTGACTTCTTGATCATGAGGAACACACTCGCAATTGTCCAATGGCGCCGGCGGTAGTAAACCAACGGCGTTGCTTCAGCGGACGCAATGCGTACCCCGAAGTCATCAGGCAGTCTAGTTGACCAGGAATCACACACAACCGAGACAGCCATACGATTGTGCGCCGATGACATGATGCGCCAGCCGCCATGGCTTCTCGAACCTCGCGACGCATCGACACGCGCAAGTTGAGCGCGACCAACCCGCGAACGGCGGCACCTCCTCGGCACCCAATCGACCAAAGAAAAAGGCCTGCAACACACGGTTGCAAGCCTTTTCAGCGAGTTCCAGACTGTTCTGAATATCAGAACGGAATCTCATCGTCCTCGAACGGCGCACTCGACGGCTGCGGCGCGGGTGCATTGCGGGGTGCGTCGTTGTTGCGATTGCTGTAGCCACCACCGCCACCGCGGTTTTCGTAGTTACCGCCGCCGCCTCGGCTCTCGTACCCGCCACCACCGCTACGCTCGCCGCGTCCGCTGCCACCTTCGCGACCACCTTCGCGACCACCTTCACGGCCGCCGCCTTCGCCACCGCCGCCGCCTGGGCCGCCCAGCATCTGCATTTCGTTCGCGATGATGTCGGTGGTGTAACGCTCGACGCCTTCCTTGTCGGTGTACTTGTCTGTGCGCAAGGAGCCTTCAACGTAGACTTGACGGCCCTTCTTCAGGTACTCGCCAGCAATCTCGGCCAGGCGGCCGAAAAACTTCACGCGATGCCACTCGGTGCGTTCCTGGTTTTCACCGGTCTGCTTGTCTTTCCACGACTCCGAGGTCGCGATCTTGATGGTGGTGATGGCGCCACCGTTGGTGGTGTAGCGCGTTTCAGGATCCGCGCCCAGATTGCCGACCAGAATCACCTTGTTGATACCACGTGCCATAAATCCTCACTTCCTCGGAAAGCTCTCAGTTGAAATGTTGCCCTGCCCGCCTGCGCGGCGCTAGGTCCGATTGCCCGCCCGGTCACAGGCCTGGTCGGCCTCGGCGCCGGACCATAGATCGGACTCGATCCGGTGCATGCCGAGCTGGCGGACCAGCCGCTGCTGCTGTCGGACGGCTTGGGAGATGAAGCCTAACAGACGCCAGCCCCGGCGCCCTAAGCCATTGACTGAAAAGGGCCTCGGAGCATTCGGAATTGCGCTCAGAAATTTCTGAGTCCAGCCCCTTTCCGTCTGACCGGAGCGACGGCGCCAGCGGTCAGCTTCAAACCAATGTGGCATTGCAGCAGCCGGACCGGCGAGAGGCTATAATGTCCTGATTCATCTCCCCATTTCTGCCGACTGTGTCCGCAACGCTCGAATCGCCCGCCTCCACGCTCGCCCCACTGACCTTCTCCGGAATTCAGGATTTGGCCGCAGCCGACATGTCCCGGGTCAATACCTTGATCCGCTCGCGGTTGGCGTCCGACGTGGTGCTGGTCAACCAAGTCGCCGAGCACATCGTCGCTGGTGGCGGCAAGCGGCTCCGGCCCATGTTGTGTGTGCTCGCGGCGCGGGCGCTGGGTGCGGACGGTGAGGACCATCTGCTCGCCGCCGCCATCATCGAGTTCATTCACACCGCAACGTTGCTGCACGACGACGTCGTGGACGAATCCGACCTCCGTCGCGGCCGCCGCACCGCCAATGCCGTGTTCGGCAACGCCGCCAGCGTGCTGGTGGGTGACTATCTGTACTCGCGCGCGTTCCAAATGATGGTCGAGCTGAAACGCATGCGGATCATGGATGTGATGGCCGAAACCACCAACCGGATCGCCGAAGGTGAAGTGTTGCAGTTGATGCACATCGGCAACGCGGAAACCGATGAAGCCGCGTACTTCCGCGTGATTGAGCGCAAGACCGCCGTACTGTTCGAGGCGGCCTGTCGCGTCGCAGCGATCCTGCTCGATGCCGACGCCTTGGTGGAGCACGCCATTGCCGACTACGGCATGAAGCTCGGCCTCGCATTCCAGATCGCCGACGACGTGCTCGACTACGTCTCTGATGCCGAAACGCTTGGCAAGAACATCGGCGACGATCTCGCTGAAGGCAAACCAACACTGCCATTGATTCACGCGCTGAGTCACGCGCCAGCCGACGAAGCGGCAACGCTACGTCGCGTCATCGAAACCGGCGGCCTCGATGATTTGCAGAACGTCATTGCGGCGATCCATCGAACTGGGGCGATCGCCTACAGCCAGCAACGTGCACGCCAACTTGCCACGGAAGCGCGGCAGGCTCTGGATGTGTTGCCGGCATCGCCATACAAGCTGGCATTGCTCGGACTCGCAGATTACGCGATTGATCGAAAGCTCTGAGCGCAACTGCAATCGTTGCGGGCTACTTGCCCGCAGCCGCCTTGATCTGATCAAGGTAGCCGCGCGCCTCAATCACCGTGTTGTGCGATTCGCCGTAGGTCTCAATCAGAATTGGCAACGTTTGATCGAGCAACGTTTGCGCCTCGGCAAAGTTCTTCTGATCGACTAATGTGCCCGCGAGGCGCATCCGGTACCGCGTCAATTGAATGTCACCTTCGCCGAAACTCGCGACGAACTTGCCAATCAATTCCCGATATTGCGCTTCGGCCTCATCCAAGCGACCCAGTCGGCGCAGAAACGTTGCGCGCCAGTTCAAAGCGTTGCCCCACTCCGGGCTCAGGCTGGCATCGGCCGGTACGGCTTTCAGGGCGCCATCGACGCGATCGAGCCCCTCTTGAAATTCATTGCGCTGAATCTGCATCGAAGCCAAATTGACGATGTTGTTCAGTCGGCTCCGCCAATCGCGGGTATACCGCTTGGCAAATACTTCGTCCCGACGCATGAATAATGCTACGGCCGCATCGAACTCACGGTTCATGCCGCGGGCTGCAGCCAGGTTACCGAGAATCGTCATGGTGACTCGATGCTCGGGCCCGAGTGACTGCTCTGCCACCTTCAGCAGTTCCGAGAATTCGGTGATCGCACCGGCGTAGTCGTCGCGATCAAACCGATACGTGATCAGCGAATTGCGCGCCAGAATCACCGTGGGGTGATCGGCGCCGAGCGCTGCCTCCGCATCGGGAATGGCTCGCGCCAGAGCTTGCTCGGCTTCGTCGAGCTTGCCGAACTCGCCTAATGCATCGCTCAGCAGATTGACGCGCTGCAATTGCTTCCGCGCATCGAGCGTACCGGGCGCAGCTGGACGCGCGATAATCTCGCGCAGGAGCGCAATGCTCTTTTCGCTTTGACCCGTTTGGTTCAGCGCATCGGCATATTCGACCTCAAGGCCCTTGAGTATTTCAGGATCTAAGTCGGTTCGCGTCTTCGCAGTACTGATTGCTTGTTGCATGAACGGGAGCGCCTGCTCGGACTTGCCGGCCAGCGCGAGGAAGCGGCCGCGGCGGGCGCCGTTCAGCCAGCAGGAGGGATGGCTCGCATCAGACCCGCACAGTTTGTCCAGCTGGTCTAGTTCCAAGGTTGCGGCGTCGTAGTCAGCCAGTGCCAACCGCGATTCGAAGAGCGTCTCGCGCAGCCGAATGCCCACACCCGGCGCCACATCAGACATGCGGCTCTGGCTCAATGATTCCAGCACTTCCGATAGTCGGAGATCCTTACCACGCGCTTGATCCGGAGCGGCCTCGCGGATCGCGTCAGTCAGAAGCCCCATCACCGCTTCCGTTTCCTGCGCGCGTTGCGTGGCAGCGAGCTCGGCACGAAGCGCACGATCCGCTGCAATCGAAGACCAGATCGTGGCGACAACGAGCGACACGACCGCCAGCGCGAGCGCGCCCGCAATGAGCGGATTGCGGCGAACGAACTTGCCAAACACATAGGCCAGACTCGGCTTTCTGGCACTGAGCGGGCGATTGCGCAAATAGGCTTCCAAGTCTTGCGCAAAGCTCGCCGCACTGTCGTATCGGTGCTCCACGTCCCGCTGACACGCGGTCTCGACGATGAGTTCGACTTCGCCCTTGAACTGCGGCTGTCGCTCGCTCAACGGCGTGCGCCGACCTTCAGTGACCTCCTTGATCGCTTCAAGCAAGCTCGTGGTGCCAATCGAAATTGGCAGCTGCCCTGACAACAACTGGTACAAAACCACGCCCAGCGCGTACACGTCAGACCGCACATCGGCTTGATGCGCACCGCTGAACTGCTCCGGGCTCATATACGCGAGCGTACCGATGATCTGGCCGAAGCGCGTCTTGATCCCCACCGCCTCGCCCCCTTCGCTCAGGCGGGCGATGCCGAAATCGAGAATCTTGGGTTGGCCCTGACGGTCTACCAGAATGTTAGCGGGTTTGATGTCGCGGTGAATGACGCCGCGCTGATGCGCATAATGCAGCGCTTTGGCGATTTGTCCGACCAGCCCAAAGATTTGCCGATGATTGAGCTTCTGTTCGCGCACGTAGTCATCGAGCGACTGACCCTCAATGTATTCCATCGCAAACCAAGGCCGGTTCCCGCCCTCGTCGCTCAAACTACCGGCCTCAAACAACCGCGCGATACCTGGGTGATCCAGACGGGCGAGCACATCCATCTCGCGACGGAAGCGGGCCACACCTTCAGTGTCGAAGCGATCAGTCAGCATCAGCTTGATGGCCGCCTGCCGCTTGGGCAGACTGCTTTCACCCAGATAAACGATCCCCATGCCGCCCCGGCCTATCGTCCGGACGATGCGGTAAGGACCGATTTCTGCAGGCATGGCCGGTTCGCTGTTTGCTACCGACTGACCTGCGAAGGTGGTGTGCTGATCGCTCATAGTCGTTGACTGCATTGAAAGGGTGGTTCAGCGAGCGCTTGCTACACCGGTCGCACGGTCTCTGAGCATACGATGATCTGCCCGCGGCGCAAGGTCGACATTGCAAATATCATTCAGCAGCAGAGCCATGAAACGTGTTGGCAACGCTCCATGGCTCTGAATCAAAGTGCTGCCGCCTTCTCGTTTTTTGGGAGCCGAATGGGCACCATATCGGGTTCCGCTGCCACCAGATTCTGCATGAAATACGACGACGCCGAATACTACTTTCTGAACTTCGAACGGGACCTCGACAACGAAGCGGCCGGCACGCACCTCGGGATGTATCTGGCTTGGGCCATACTGCGCGGCCTCGGCAGCGCCGAATACGACGAACCAAGTGGCGTCAAGGACCAACTGCAACAGCGCACCACCACCGGCCAGACCGTTCTGTTTGATCACTGTGACGGCAAGCTGTACAGCGATGACTTCAACGAGCTTGGCAACGCGTTCACGCAGGCCTATTACGAAAAGTATTTCAGCAAAGATTTCGCGCGTGCCTTCCAGCGGGATTTGCCCGACACCGGGTGCCCGGTGGCAGATACATGCAGCCTGCCCGATACCTGGGCGAACTTCGATCGCATGGCGGCCGTGCTCGATCAGCGCTTCAAGCAATGGCAGGAAGTCCGACAGCGCCATGGGTCGAACAGCGCCGGCGCGAGTCCTAAGCCGCCAGCGCCCGCGTCAACCGCTGCCGCAGCGGCGCCAACCACGGCCGGCACGAGCAAGCTCAGCTTGGTCCCGATGGATCACGAAGCCACCGACCAGCCATCGCCCCCAGCGCCAACGGGTGTCGCTGCAAGCGGTTTCGACCTGGCCGCATTGAAGCGGCGCGCTGAAGCCGGCGATGCGGAGGCTTGGGTCGAAATTGGCGGCGAATTCATCATCGGCGAGCGCGTGCCACGCGACTTTCCGACGGCGGCAGCGGCGTTTCAGAAGGGCGCTGATCTCGGCTCGGAGAACGCGATGTTCAACCTGGGCGTGTGCTACCAAAACGGCGACGGCGTTCCTAAAGACGTCACCAAAGCACTTGCCTGGTTCGCCCGCGCGGCCGATCGCGGTCACGCCCAGGGGCTGTTCATGCTCGGCATGGCGTATCGCAATGGCGCAGGAGTCACGAAAGACTTGGCGGCATCGAATGCGCTGATGGTGATCGCGCACGCGAAAGGCGTGGCCGAAGCGGGCCGCCAAGGCGTGATCGCAGGCGCCGGCAGCTACGCCGAGCTCGGCAAGCGCCTGTCCACACCCGGACAAGTGTTGAGCACGATGGCCGAGCGGCATGGCTCGGCCCCCGGTTACACGCCGGTGTCTACAGTCGGTCCGGGCAGTATCAGCGGCAATGCGATGGCGCATCGGACCAATGATGTCGGCAAAGGTACGGCGACTCCCAACACTGCCGCAGCCGCGCGCTCCGGATCAAGCTTCGGTACCAATCCAGACCGCAGCAACAGCACTCCCGATTTCATTGGGCTCGGACTTACGGCTGCTGGGGCATCGAGCGTGTTTGTGCTGCTGCTATTCGCCACCATGCTCAGCGGCAGCCCGTTCCGGTTCATCGCGTACACACTGGCGTGGCTCGGTGCGTTCGGCGTATTTCGCTTACTCGGACAGCCCGGCCGCAGCATGGTGATCCGCGTTCTATTGACCCTGGCGGCGCTCGTGCCCGTGGCCGGGAGCTTTGTTTGCATCTACGCGCTGATGCTGTACTTCAGAAAGCCGAACGAGGACTGATGGACCCATGACCAGCAGGCCCGTGCCAGGGCGCTCTCATCAAACATCATCTAAGGCATTGTTTTTCTGTCGTCATTCCAGCGAAACCGGCTGTGTGAAAACGTTGGGGCAGGACAATACTTGGCGCTTCCACATAGCCTCAGTTCGACTGAAAGGACTTCAACCCACCCCGGATCAAGTCCGGGGTGACGAGAGGTGGATTGGAATTCTGTGGGAAACCCACCTTTTTAGCGTCGGAAGCAACGGTTTTGCCGCGACGGACATTCTCGCGATTCGTCGCCCCGGACTTGATCCGGGGCGGGGTTCAAGCTCGCGGCAAGCTGACCCATCGCTTGCGAATGCGACCGGCCAGGTTGCTCGAACCGGTCTCTCAGTGTCTTAACACGCTCTGGAAAACTGGAATCCATTTCTAAAGACGACCAGTGTGCGACAGTCGAATTGGCTTCCAGCTTTCGCTCGCATGACGGCGAATGGCCGAGCGCTGCCTCCGGCTCGGGACAACAGTTTGATGCGCGAATAAGCGCACCTTCGGTACGACCAAAACGCCTACACCAGTTCAGAGCCAACGGAAGCTGCGAATAACACACCCAAGTGAACGACGGCGATTACGTGTCGGCGAAACGCTGAGTCCAGACAACCAGTGAACTCAAGATCGGTCCGAACGAGCAGGATGGACCGATTCTGGCCCAAGCAAGAAGGGTTTTGCCGAAACAGACAGACACGCTACAATACCCGTTCGCTGCCCCTGGCAGCCCGGCGCCGGAATAGCTCAGTTGGTAGAGCAACCGCCTTGTAAGCGGTAGGTCCCCAGTTCGAGTCTGGGTTTCGGCACCAAGCCAGTATCCGGGCAAGTCCAGCAAGGTCCACAAATCCCCTGAAAATCAAGCATTTATCAGCCAATCTAGGCCGATACGATCCGGCTTTGTCCGTTTACAGCCGGTCCCATCTGGGGGTATATATGGGGGTATGGGCCCGCAAGGGCGAAAACTGATACCCCCAACATGGCCAAATCCCGCGACAAATTAACGGTTGTGGCCTTGAAGAAACCCCAACCCGGGCGACATTGGGATGGGCTGGGGCTCTACCTGGAAGTCACCCAGACCCGCGCCCGCTATTGGCGCATGAAGTACCGCCACGCCGGGAAGGAAAAACTGCTGGCGCTGGGGGTATATCCGGAAGTCTCGCTGGCCGAAGCCCGAAGCCGACGCGACGCCGCCCGCGCCTTGTTGCAATCGGGCGTCGACCCGGGCGAACAACGCAAGGCCGAACGGGAAGCCACCCAGAATGACGTTCGCGGCACCTTCGCGGCCGTCTGTGCCGACTGGCTGGCGTTCAAGCGCCCGGGCTGGTCGCCGGACAGCTTCCGCAAAGCCGATCTGGTGACCCGCAGCTATCTGCTGCCCAAGCTCGGGCCGCTGCCCATTGCCACGCTGGCCAGCAAGGATTGCACGCCGGTTCTGCGAGCCATGGCGGAGAAGGCTCCGGAAATGGCCCGCAAGGCCCGCGAATACCTGAGCGCCATCGTCCGGCATGCTATGCGCGATGGCTTGCGTGAAGAAGGCCGCATGCTGGTTCTGGACGGGATTCTGCCCAAGATGGACAAGGGCCACATTCCGGCCGCTACCCTGCCCGACCAAATCGGCGATTTGATGCGCGCCATTCGCGACTATCCGGGGGAGATTGTGCGGGCCGGCTTGCTCATGTGTGCCTACACCGCGCAGCGCCCGGGCATGGTCGCGTCCATGCGTTGGTCTGAGATTGCACCCGATGCCGCAGAATGGCGCATTCCGCCCGAGCGCATGAAAAAGCGCAATGCCCATATCGTGCCCCTGCCGACCCAAGCGCTCGCCCTGCTGGAACGCATGCGCGAACTACGGTTTAGCCGCGAATTTGTGTTCCCGCCCGTTGCCCGCCAATCCACCCCACACCTGCACCGCGATGCACTCAGCAAAGCCTTGCGATCGATGGGCTTTAGCGGCCAACACGCCACCCATGGCTTTCGCGGCATGCTCCGCACCGCCGGCCGCGAACGGCTCGCCATTCCCGCCGATGTTCTGGAAGCGCAATTGGCCCACGCCAAAAAGGACGCGATCCAGAAAGCCTACGATCGCACCGCGTTCAACGATGAGCGCGTCCGCACCATGCAACGGTGGGCCGATTGGCTCGACGGGCTCGACCTGCCGGCATCGGTGACGCCGATTCATGCCAAGCGTGCAGGATCGTAGGGCAGCAAAGATGAATAGCCCGAGCGCCTAGTCTCGGCCTCCATTGCGAGCACGGCAACGGCTCCGAGTCGCAGGCGCGATAAGATGGCCCACACCACGGCTAGGCCGGCCAGCTGAAAACGGGAAACCTTCACTCGCTGCCGTGGTGAACCATGAAGGGCGTGGAGAAGGCACGCATGACCAAGACACCCGCCACAACGTGGCAAAGAGACCCGATTTCCTTGCACGAAGCAATTTCGATTCTCGCTGGTCTCGACCCAGAGCGATCCTACAGAAGCCCAAGCGAATCAGATCGAATTGCGCGAGAGCGCCTTGCCGCTTGCGGCTGGACCCTTGAGGAAGCGATTAGCGGAAAGCGGCCGCCTAAGCTCATGGCCGTCATCAAGGAGACAGTAACAGGCGGGGAAGTGAACACTTTCGCGCTTGATAGACAGGAGTGGAGGCAACCAGTCAAACGGGTCATTGATCGCCGCTTGACTATGATTAAGCTGTCCGACTTTCAAGAGTGGTGCAGGCAAACCGGACGACAGATTCGAATTGATTCAGAAGCTGCACGCGCAGATGACGGCAGTCATGATCAGATTGACAGTCGAGCGGAACACACCCTATTGGCAATAGTGGCCGCATTGTCAATCCAAACTGGCTTCGACATATCCAAACCACACAGCAACGGCAAAGCTGCAGATGTTCTGAGTGGCGTAATCGACGCAGCATTGAACGCCGAAAGGACCATTAGCAAGCGAACTATCGCAGATTGGTTATCCAAGGCAAACGCCATGATCAAGCACGAGGCGCGACAGCCGACCAGAGAGAATCGACCAGCCAAGACAAATAAGCGCTAGACCCGCAGACACCTGCAGGCTAGTCGATCATTGCAATAGCAGGAACAACGTTGCAATTGCACTGCAATTGCAACGTTTATGAACGCTCTGTCCATACGCTTCCAATCCAGGCGCAACTCCTCGCGCCAAATTGGAGAACGTATGGAACGTGAGACATCGAAGCGCCGGGCCCAACTTGCGCAGTCCGTTCGCGCAATATCAAGCATTCAATCGGCAATCGCAAAGGGCGAGCCCAACCGACGCACTAACGAGCGATGGAAGAACGCTGCAGTCCGGGCAGGTGAACTCCTCGACGCTGGCGGCTACTTGAGACTACCTGAAGTCCTCGCGCTGATTCCCGTCAGCGCGTCGACATGGTGGGAGGGATGTCGCTCGGGACGATTTCCGAAAGGCGTCAAGATTGGTCCCCGCTGCACGGCATGGCGCGCAGCAGTAATACGACAACTACTTCAGGACCTCGAATCAGGTTCAATCGACGGAGACAAAGCGTGACGCCCCGTTGTGCGGGCCACGTCCTGCAACTGGCGATCTTGAACGCGGTGACAGTCCTCCTACTCGCCACCGCAACTCGCATCGACGCGCACCAGTGGCCCTTCCTCGCTAATGTTCTGACACGAATGGCCGATGCGATTGAAAGGAGCCAGGAAAGTGCGGCACTTTACTTGCGCTCACACGGCTACAACTGTTGAATCGAAGACGAGCCGTGTACGAGCAAAGAACCCCGGTGCAGCAGGAAGCGACGCGATTTCTTGAATGCCTTGGAATCGCCGATTGCCTATTTCAATCCTTCGCGGAACCCAAAGGCCGCAGCGAGGATCGGACACTAAGCCGAATTCTCAAGGGGACCATTGGCGCGCATTGGGACACGCTTCGAAGTTTGAACGACCGAGGCAGCGCAATCTGCTTCATGGTCAATCAGGGCGATGGGTCTAGCAAACGTAGAGCGCAAAATGTGAAAGCTGTTCGGTGTTTGTTCGTTGACTTGGATGGCGCTCCGCTGGCGCCGATTCGAACTGCAGAGCTTCCACCCCAAGCAATCATTGAATCATCGCCAGGACGCTTTCATGCATACTGGCGCGTCAGTGGCTGCCCCCTTGGAGCGTTCAGAAGCGCACAGCAGCACCTAGCAAAGCGGTTTGGCGGTGACGAGTCAGTTTGCGACTTGCCGCGAGTCATGAGGCTGCCAGGGTTCTTGCACCTTAAGGCCGAACCGTTTCTGAGTCGTGTTCTCGAATGCAATCCGCTGCCAGCTTACGAATTCGGCGATTGGCAGAAGGCGCTAGGGCTAATCAGATTTGAGCAGCCGAGCCCGGCAAACCGAATCAAAATCGGATCAAGAAACTCAACCATGTTTGCCCTCGCATGCGGCTTTCGCCGACAGGGCTTGGACCCTCAGGAGGCACTTGCACGCATTTCAAAACTAAACGCCACGAAGTGTGACCTGCCATTGCCAGACTCCGAGATTCGCGCTCTTGTTTCCAGCGCGTACTCCGGGCCAGCTTCCGGATTCACCATCATTCCCAACGTTCTGTTTGACTCTCAGGAATACAAGTCCATAAGCCCAGAGGCCCGCAATGTTGTCGACCTTTGTTATCGCATGGTGGGGGTATCTGGCACAGCAGAGATTGTGCTCTCACACTCGAATTTTCGGAGCCATTTTTCGAAATCGGCATTCTATCGGTACAGAGCAGAAATCATCGAATCCGGGCTAGTCATCCAGACCAAAGCGAATTCCAAGCCCCAATCCGGCAGGAGGCCCGAGGCGGCACGATTCCGATTGCGCTTTGAGCATAGTCCCACCAGCGGGACTATCAGAGCCTAGGAATAGTCCCAATGGTGGAACCCTATATAGATAGCAATAGAAGGCACTATGAGGATAGGCAGGGGGAATTGCGAATGAACACACTGCAAGCCAGCAGCCGTTTGGTCAATCGGTCCGGGTCCTCCCGCATCGCGGCCCGATACGGGGCGACGAAGCGCAACCGCCGACTAGCCATAGGTGACCGGGTTCGGTCCACTGTTAGCAAGCGGGCTGGGACTTGCATCGCACGCTTTTGGCTCAAGCGAGCAGCGCAGGTTCACGGTTGCGAACTGATCAATTGACCGCCCCGGTTAGCCAACTCTCTAGGACTCAGTTGTGTTTCCGGACTCTTTAGTGGCGCGAGCGCTCAAGTCAACAATGAGTAACCCGAGGAGCTGCGAGAATCTGTCGAATCGGAACCCGGCTTCGCTTTTCGAAACTAATCCTACGATATTGCCTTGCAGAAGGTCATTTGTCGGTTCGGGTTCATGATCGAAATGGGGAGACGAACTCGCGACAATGTAGCGGAGAGGGAGTTCCCCGGGCCTTGGATCGCGTGTAAGTAGCGCGAGGCCTATACCGTGAGCCACTGCAACCTTCTCGGTGCCAGACTGATATCCGACAGTGGTCACCATAATTCCCTTGTGAGCGGCGATATCCTCAATGCGTGTTTTGAAAGACTCGACATGCCCGACAGATACCCGGCGCCTATAATGCTTGCATTCCAAGACCACCAAGACCTTCGCGCCACCAATGGTAGTTGTCTCGAATGAAACGTCCACTGTGATTTTTCGGCCCGTGGATTTCCCGACAAAAGTGCGTCCTCTCGCCGCATCGACGCAATAGACTTCGCGGAGCAACTGGGTCACAAACTCTTCATACTTGTCGTGAGCCTTCATCTTTACCTCAAGTCGGAGTCGGCGCATCTTACGCGGATGCAAATTTGGGACACCTAGTCTTGCTTCATAGCTTCTTGCTGTCGGCAATGCGCGACCATCTAGCTTTCATTGATCCAAATTCAGATTCGCTAAGGATTCTTGCGTCTATTGTTCGACCCTTGATCTCCAGAACAATTGCACGTTCGGATGAAGTGTCACCAAAGAGCCCTACGGTTACAGCATAGCCTTCAGCGGAAGAATCGAAGATCGTGATTGGTACGCCGACTTGAGGGTCGATGACAAGTGCATTCAGCGCAAAATCGATTCTGCAAAGCGCTACTTGTGTTGACTCCCCACTCCCAAGATGAAAACTCGCCAATGGCTGGACTCCGCCGCGCGCGTGGGTCATCAACGCAAAGGGAAAAGCCCCGGCTAGATTTGGCTGGAACCCATCATGGACTCGATGAAGTCCAAGGACCTTCACACGAAAGTTGCTAGCTGGCGCTCCATGGTTCGCAACAAGCAAGTTGCAAAATGCTCCATCTGAATTCTTGTAGTGGACTAGACTGACAAGTTCGAACGTTGGCCTCGACCCTTTTTCTTTGGCCCCAAGTTCATACGCGAGAAGTACGCTTGCAACGTAAAAGGCAAGAGGCCAATAGACAGCATTAGCGAATGCAAAAATTGCTTGTACCGGACGTAGGCCATTCAACCAATTTTCGAACGGCTCCAAAAGCTTGCCTGTGAAGAAACCCACCAAGAATACAAACACGGCTCCACCCAGTATCGTGAGCAACAACCAAACCCTGTTCGAACGTTGCATTCTGCCCCCATTCATCCTTTGACAGGCGATCTCAATCAAATCAACCAGACCGAATCAGACTAGCTTTGACAACTCCAACTGCGTAGGTCACCTGTAGCGATCAGATCACTTAGCCTTACCCTCTTTCTACCATCCTTGCCTGCATCGCGCGCATGTTCGTCTGAAATCTCGGTCGATCCAAGGGAATGGGAATGTGTGGAGCCAATGACCGATTTTTGGGGGTATTTTTGGGGGTACGTAGGTCAATAAATCATGCCCGAATTCATTGCTAATAGGATCATTACCAATTCGTTCGAGTCTGGGTTTCGGCACCATCTTCTTTGCGAGCCCTGGCTCGCCGACGTGATCAGTTTCTGATCAAACGCACCAGGTAGCGCTCGCCGTCCAGCTCGGGCACCGCGAGAGTCCACGTTTGGTCGTGTCGGAAATCCTTCGGCAAGGCTTTCAGTTCGGCGTCGAATGCCGGGCCTTTCATTGCCAACAGTTCGCCCCCTTCAGCAAGCCAAGGACGACACCAATCGCAGAGTTGGGATAGCACGGCCAAAGCGCGAGCGGTGGCGCTTTGCACCTTGATGATGGGCTGGAATGCCTCGGCGCGGCGTTCTTCGACTTGCAAGCCGGACAGACCGAGTTGACGTTGGCATTCGCGCATGAAGCGGGCTTTCTTGCCATTTGATTCAATGACGAAGACGCGGCGCTCGGGGTAGACGATTGCCAATGGGATTCCGGGCAGGCCGGCGCCAGCGCCCATATCGGCGATCGCGTCAGAGTGCCAATGTGGTGCCATCGCGAGGGAGTCAAGCAGATGCTTGCTGAGCATCTCGTCTGGATCGCGGATGGCACTCAGGTTATAGGCCTGGTTCCAGAATGCGAGTAGTTCTAGGTAGTGAATCAGACGTTGTTGCGCCGTGGCATCCAGGTTCAGTTGCAGCTGATCGAGGCCACGTTGCAAGCGCGGCAACAGGCGGGAGAGGTCGGGTTTGATGCTCATTTCGGAAGCGTATCAGCACTGGGCTTTTGGCTGAATGGGATGGCAGGGGATTGCGGTGATAGATGAGTTGACATGCCGCGGGCGAGCCTACAGGCCCGAATCGAGCTTGCCGCGATTCGTCCGCGGCTGAAGCCGCTCTCACAAGAATCCTCGTATCAAAGCGCGCTTGCGGCAAGTCTTGTGCCTTTTGGTGGGCGTCCAGCCGCCCCGTTCTTTTTTGGGCGTCCAGCCGCCCAATTGGTGCGCTGATTCGCGCATCAAACTGTCAGCGACGATGCGCGATTTTTACGACGGCACTGTGTGGCAAGTAGCCCACTCCAAAGCCCGCTTCCACTCGGGTGGGAATCCAGCCGCCCCTTTGGTGCGCTGATTCGCTCATCAATCTGTCAGCGACAATGCGCGATTTTTACGACGGCACAGTGTGGCAAGTAGCCCTCTCCCCAGCCCTCTCCCACTCGCGTGGGAGAGGGAGCGCTTCCTCGCCCGCAAATTATTGGTTCCCAAAACCTAATGGGTTACGGCGTGTTTGATGAGAGGGCCGATTGCCCGAACCAAGCACACGGCTCGCCCATTTGCCCGCGATGCGCGGCGTTGATCGCTGCTGATTCGCCGCTATGCTCGGCTCGTGCCGGATTGCGGCGATGGTTGGTGATTGCGATGACTCTGACTGCCCGCCCCTTCCCTAAAGCCGAGCGCCTGACACTGATCGGGCTGACTTTGGCCGTGCTGATCTGGTCGGGGATTGCCCCGACGGATCGGTTGACCTGGGTGCTCGAAACCGTCTGGGTGATGGTTGGACTGCCGTTGATCATCGTCTGCTGGTCGCGCTTTCCGCTGACGCGGCTGCTGTGCTGGCTGTTGTTGCTTCATGCCAGCGTCCTGTGTGTGGGCGGCCACTACACCTATGCGGAAGTGCCTATTGGCGAATGGGTGCAGCACACGTTCGATCTGTCCCGAAATCACTACGACCGCCTGGGGCATTTCATGCAAGGGTTTGTGCCGGCCATCATTGGCCGCGAGCTGCTGCTCCGCAAAACGCCGCTGCGGCCTGGGGGTTGGCTGGTCTATCTGGTTGCCAGTTGCTGCTTGGCGTTCAGCGCGTTCTTCGAGTTTCTCGAATGGTGGGCCGCGGTGATCATGGGCGGTCGTGCCGATGCGTTCCTCGCCACCCAGGGCGACATCTGGGACACGCAATGGGACATGTTCCTGGCGCTCTCTGGATCGCTACTCGCGCAGTTGCTGCTCGGCTGGCTGCATCAGCGCCAGCTCGAACCAAAATCGCCTTAGGGAGACTCTGAACACGTTCAGAGCCAATACGGGCGATGGGTCCGGACACGTGCCGGGCTCAGCGCACATCTGAAAGTCCAGCATGGACATATGCAGGCCCGCCTGAGCCGGCGCGGTCAGCCGCCACCCATCGCGTGCACGATCTCGACGCGATCGCCAGCACAGAGGATATGGCTCGCGTGCAAGCTCCGCGGCACGAGCTCACGATTCACCTCGACGGCCACGCGCCGCCCGGCCAGGCCTTCGGCGCTCAGCACGTCAATCAAGGTCACCGCTTCGGCAACGTCTCGGGTTTGCCCATTCACTTCGATCTTCATGTTTGGCATTGTAGCGGCTAGATTCTGCCTTGCGGGATTCGACCAGGAGACCAGACCGGTGAGCATTGCGATCATTCATGCAGACATCACGACATTGGCGGTCGACGCCATCGTCAATGCTGCCAATGAATCGCTGCTCGGTGGCGGCGGCGTGGATGGTGCAATTCACGCCGCGGCGGGGCATGCGCTCATCGAGGCCTGTATCAAGTTTCCCGAGATCCGCCCGGGTGTGCGCTGCCCCACAGGCGAAGCCAGAATGACGCCGGGATTCGCGCTGCCTGCCCGTTACGTGATTCACACAGTCGGGCCTGTCTGGCGTGGCGGCGATCACGGCGAGGACATGCGGCTGGCCAAAACCTATCGTGCGTGCTTTGCGCTGGCACGTCAGCACGACCTGAAGTCGCTCGCGCTTCCGGCAATTTCCTGCGGCGTTTTTGGCTTTCCGTCGGATGCCGCCTGCGCGATTGCGGTTGAGGAATGCCTACTGGCACTCCGGCAAAACCGATTCAATGGCGCCATTACTCTGTGTGCTTACAGTGACGAGATGCGCCGCACCTACTTGCACTACCTCGCCATGATGTCGCCCGACTAGTGGCGTGTCCCGAATTTGCTTGCCGCAAATTGGGCAGCACTTCGAGTCAAGGCAAGGCGAGCCGTTCATTCGAGTACGTTTCGGAGCACCGCACTAAGGAGGGTCTGAATAAGTCCATCCTGGACTTTCAGACCCGCCATGAGTCCGGCACTTGTCCGGACTCATGGCTCCAGAATCAAGCACTTGCGTACTTGATTCTGGGCGGGCCATCCCTGGCCCGCATCGCCTCTGAACTTGTTCAGAGGCTCCCTAACGCGTCACAGCGCTGAACTGCTCCAGTTACAAAACACAACGCGCCCCGAAAGGCGCGCTGTGTGACCACCCACGATGCCGCCGCTTACTGCTCGCGGTCGTCACCGCGGCTCATGCGCATCGATTCCTGCCGGGCGCTGCCGCCATCGTCATTCGACGATCGCTCGAAACTAGGCTCTGAACGCTGCGGCGCTTCAAAGCGCGGTTCGGAGCGTTGTGGGGCCTCAAAGCGTGGCTCCGAGCGCTCGAATCGCGGTTCTGACCGTTGTGGCATTTCGAAGCGCGGCTCCGAACGTTGCGGCGCTTCGAACCGCGGCTCCGAACGCTCGAATCGCGGCTCAGAACGCTGCGGCATCTCAAAACGCGGCTCAGAGCGCTGGGGGGCTTCATAGCGAGGCTCGGAACGTTCGAATCGCGGTTCAGATCGCTGCGGCATTTCATAGCGCTCAACCTGCGGCTGTTCCGTACGCTGACTCGGCCAAGTCGAAGGCTCGCTGCGCTCGAAGCGATTCCCGCCACGTTCAAACCGTTGCTCTGGCTGCTCGAAACGCGGGCTGCTCTCGCGCTGAATCTGGCTTGGCTGGCGCATTGGTGGCGCTTCGCTCACCCAGCCCGACTCACGCTGTGGTGGTTCGCGCCAGTTGCTGCGCGGATTCGTCCCCTGTCCTTGTGGCAGGTTGCCAACGTTGCCGCGGTCGCCGCTAAAGCCCGGGCGCTCGGTATTTTCGTTGGCCGGTTCGCGCCAGCCACCGGATTGGCGCTGGATTTGCGTCGACTCGTTGTAAGCACCTCCGGAATAGCGACCCACCGAGCCGTTGCCGCGCACGTCTTGCCCGCGCACGTCTTGACCCCGCATGCCCTGGCCACGTACATCCTGGCCGCGAACGTCGTAACCACGACCGCCAGGCGGGTTGACGCGCCAGTCCATCGGATCGACATTGGCCTGCTGGAAGTAAGGCCGCGGACCCGAAGACGTGTCCGGATAGTGGCCCTGGACGCCATCGTTGCGCCAGCCAAACACATGCGAGCGATCGTACGGCTGTGCCTGCACGCCCGGCGACGCCAGGCCGCGGTAGCGGTCCATGCCGGTGTACGCGGCGATGCGCTCGGACTCGTTGCGGGCACTACCAAACCGATGCTGCGCATAGCTCGGATAGTTGTTGTAGTTGTCGTAGTAGCCCCGACCCGACCGGCGCCAGCGCCAGTCGTAGTAGTTATCGTAGTAGCTGTATCGATACGGCGAATACGCGTGGTAGTACGGCCACTGATAGCGCGAGTAATGAATCCCGAAATAGCTGACCGGGAAGTACGTGACGCCGTAATAGAAATCCGGACAGAAAATGGGATCGTAGTAGTAGCGGTAGGTCGGCCACAGCGCCGAGTAGTAGCCCGACCAGTAGATATAGTCAGGGCTGTAGTTCGAGTAGCGGATGGTTGTGCTGTAAGACGGACCATAGCTGCGTGCCGGCCGATACGAATCGTACGAGTCGTAGTGGTCATCGCCGTAGTAGTCGTCTTCGTAGTACCCGTAGCCGTCGTAGACGACGCAGCCAGTCAGACTCACCGCAGAGACTGCGGCCGTGAACAGAAGTGATGCAATGCGTTTCATGACTGACCCCGACTGAAAATTGGTTCTGCCCGTTGATCCTGACCATATTCGCCGCGTAACACCATCCTTGGCGGGTCGTTTCTGCCTGCCCTTTCGGCTGACTTGGAACGACTTTGTACTCGGCACCTGATGTCGAATTCCTTTCGACCATCGCAGTCTTGAGCTAAGCGAGTGAATTCTGGCTTAACTGAGGCGGATTGCTGGCACCTCATTCAGCTTGTCTGAACAATTCGACGCGCGGTGGGTGCAAAACCCTGCCAACGGCGCGCCAGGGCGCGCGATCTGGATGGCTGTGATGGCCTGAAGTCGGAAATCCAAACGATTCGCAAACCAGGCGTCGATGGGACTGGCGCGGTGTTATGGTCTGCGGCTGCCTGAACGCATCACTGGTGATGGATCATGAGCCTGCATCAAACTTCTGGACACTGGAAACTCGGCCTCGCCCTGGCTATTGCCACGGCATTGTGCTGGGCGACCCTGCCGCTGACGCTCCGCGTATCTTTGGAGCAGGTCGATGCGTGGACGATCACCTGGATTCGCTTTGTCACGGCCGCATTGGCCTTGTTCGGTTGGCTCCTGGTGCGGGGCCGGCTGGGCACCTATCGCCAACTCCAGCCAAAGCACTGGACGATGATGCTCTTTGCCGGCGTCATGCTGACGCTGAACTTTGTGGGCTATCTGTTTGGCCTCCAGTTCACGACCCCGGGCAATGCGCAATTGCTGATTCAGGCCGCACCGATCTTGATGGCTTTGGGCGGCATCTATGTGTTCAAGGAATCATTCAGCGCTGGCCAATGGCTCGGGTTGGCGGGCGTTGCGGTCGGCCTGGCGCTGTTCGCGTTCGACCAGGCCGGATCGCGTTCGGTGCCCGCGAGCAATTATCCGCTCGGCGCCGCGATCATTCTCGTCGCGGGGCTGGTTTGGGCTGTTTACGCACTCGTCCAGAAGCAATTGCTGCTGGCCATCAGTTCCCAGCACGTGTTGTGCTTTCTGTACGCCATGGCGGCGCTGTTGCTCTGGCCACTCGCGAGCCCAGGACGCCTGCTGGAGCTCGACAACACTCACTTCTGGGCACTGGTCTATTGCTGCCTGAACACGGTCATGGCCTACGGCGCATTCGCCGAAGCCCTGGCGCATTGGGAGGCATCGCGCGTCGGAGTGGTGCTGGCGCTGACCCCGTTGCTGTGCGTGTTCACTGTGCACATCGCCCATCAAATCAATCCGAGCCTGATCGCGCCCGAACACATCAATCTGATTGGCTGGATTGGCGCGCTCTTGGTGATCGTCGGCTCGGCTACTGGCAGCCTGACCCAGCGACGGGCGGCACTGAGTCAGCCAGAGAACTGACCGGCGGCACGGTCGCGCCGCGCTTTTCTCGGCGCCCCGGCCCGCTCGCGGGCACGATCACAAACGATCCAGGGCCCAATTCTTGCGGTTTCCAGGCACAATGCCGATGGAGTGTTCAAGGCTGAAGTTCGGGGCGCGGTTCTGTTAGGCTCGCGACCGCAATGAAGAACCAAATTTTCCTGCTCGCACTCGCCCTGCTCGCCAGTGCCACCACCGCCCACGGGCGCGCCAAATCCGAACCGCATCCCGGTGCTTCGGCGTTCCTGAACGAACTCGCGAAAGAAGCGAAGGCCGATCGGCACCAGAAACAAATCTGGCGCGACCTCCTGCACGACGCGAAGTATCAGGACAGTGTGATCAAGGCGATCACGCGCCCGGCCGAAAAAACCAAACCTTGGAAAGAGTATCGGCCGATCTTCATGACCGAAACTCGGATCAGCGAGGGCGCGAAGTTTCTGAACGCGAACCGCGAACTGTTGGAACAGGTCACCGCCGAAACCGGCGTGCCAGCTGAGATCATCGTGGCCATCATTGGCGTCGAAACCAGCTACGGCAAGATCACCGGCACGTATCGCGTGCTCGATGCATTGACCACGTTGAGCTTCTACTACCCGCCGCGCGAGCCATTCTTCCGCGGTGAGTTGAAGCGCTACCTGCAACTGTCGCCGCACTTGCCCGCCCCGCTGGACGAGCTGAAAGGCAGCTATGCCGGCGCGATGGGCTGGGGCCAGTTCATGCCGACCAGTTTTCACAACTGGGCGATGGATGGTGATGGTGACGACAAGATCGATCTGTGGTCGAGCAAGCCCGACATTTTCTATTCCATTGCCAACTACTTTGTGGCGCATGGTTGGGAAAAGGGTCAACCTGTCTGTGACCGCGCCGAGGTGGCCAGCGATGCCGAGCGCCCGCAACTGAACAGCACCGAGCCGCTACACACCGTCGGCACCTTGGCGGCGATGGGATATGCCGTCAACAACCCAGGCCTCGATCTGTACCGCCCGGCCACCATGTTGGAACTGGACGGCGCAGAGGGTTTGGAGACTTGGCTGACGTATCAGAATTTCTATGTGATCTCGCGCTACAACCGGTCGCCGCTGTATTCGATGGCCGTGCATCAACTCAGTCAGGAAATTGCCAAACGGGCGGGGGGTCCGGCATGAATCTCGCGCAACGCCGACGGATCGCCCTGCTGCTCTGTGGGCTCGTCATCATCTCGTTGACCGCTTGCGGTCGTCGCGACGAAGTCAAACTGCCACCACCCGAGCCGCGCGATGCTCAGGTTGATCGCGGCCCCGCGATTCCACCCGATGTGAGCGCGGTGCCCGACGCCGTGCCCACACCAGAACCACTGAGCGTCTACGGCAACCGCACACCGTATGTGGTGCTGGGCCGCAAGTACGAGGTGCTGCCATCGAGCAAGGGCTATCGGGAACGTGGCATCGCATCCTGGTATGGCGAGAAGTTTCATGGTCGCCTGACGTCCAATCGCGAGTCATACGACATGTACAAGATGACCGCCGCTCACAAGACGCTGCCGCTGCCGACCTATGCGCGAGTAACGAATCTTGAAAACGGCCGGACGGTGGTGTTGCGAATCAATGATCGCGGGCCATTTCATGAGAATCGGCTGATCGACTTGTCGTATGCCGCCGCGGTCAAACTCGGCATTCATATCAAGGGCACCGGCATGGTCGAAATCGAGGCACTGGATCCAGACCATCCCGACCTCGCCGATCTGCCGCCACCGCCGCCGCCTGCAGGCCATACGCTGTTTGTTCAGGTCGGCGCCTATGGCAGCCGCGACAATGCCCGGGCGATGGCTGATCGGCTGGAAGGGCTGGGTTTCAAGGACGTGTTTCTCGATCGCGTGCATACCGGTGGCGAACTCTTGCACCGGGTCCGCATCGGGCCGCTGACTCAGGTCGAAGACGCCGACCGCATCATCGCCGCCCTGGCTCAGGCCGGCCTTTACAGTATTCGAACCACGATTGATTGATAGTTCCTGACATGACCAAGTTTCTTGCTGTTTCGCTGAGCCTGGTGCTTAGCCCCCTGCTTGCTGCCCAAACACCCAACGCGCTGCCACTGCCGACGCCTGCGCAAACCAGCAACGCGCCGGTACCTCCGCCGCCCGAACTGACCGCCAGCAACTATGTGCTGATGGACTATCTGACCGGTCGCGTGCTGGCCGAGAAGAAGGGTGACGAGCAAGTGGTGCCGGCGTCGATCACAAAGATCATGACGTCGTACGTGGTGGCCGCCGAGAAAAAGGCTGGCAAGATTCGCCCGGAAGACCGAGTCATGATCAGCGAGAACGCCTGGAGCGGCGGCGGCGCCGGTACGGATGGCTCCACCAGCTTTCTGCCGGTGAACCAGACGGTTGCGTTGTCCGACCTCGAACTCGGCATGATCGTGCAGTCCGGCAACGATGCGTCGATCGCACTTGCCGAGCATGTTGCCGGCAATGAGGCGACGTTTGCCGCGCTGATGAATCAGTATGGGCAGAAAATCGGACTGAAGAACTCGCACTTCACCAATGCGACCGGATTGTTCGACCCGAACCACTACTCGACGGCGCATGACATTGGCCTGCTGTCGCAGGCGCTGATCCGCGATTTTCCGGATGAGTACGCGCTCTACAAGACCAAGAATTTCTCGTTCAACGGCATCACGCAGGGCAATCGCAATCTGCTGCTGTTCCGCGACCCGTCGGTCGATGGCATCAAGACCGGCCACTTGAGTCAGGCTGGTTTCTGCCTGGCTGCTTCGGCACAGCGCGGTGATACGCGCTTGATTTCGGTGGTGATGAATACCGCCAGCGAGAAAGTCCGGGCTGCCGAATCGCAGGCCTTGCTGGAATACGGCTTTCGCTTCTTCGAGACGCATAAGGTCTATGCCGCGAGCCAATTGATCACCGAGACGAATCTATGGCGCGGCGAAGCGCCAAAGGCCAAGCTTGGCTTGGCCAACGATGCGATGCTGACGATTCCGCGTGGTGCGTATTCGCGCCTGGAAGCCAGCATGAACATCGTGCAACCACTGTCGGCACCGCTGAGCAAGGGCCAGGAAGTGGGCAAGCTGAATGTCAAACTCGATGGCGCATTGCTGCTGGAACAGCCGCTCGTGGCGCTCGAGGATTATCCGGAAGGCGGCTTTTTCAAGCGTCTGTCGGACAGCGTCTGGCTATGGTTTGACGACGGGCAGGAGTAAGGTCTTCGGCGCGACAAGAACTGCAGCGGGGGGACGAGGTGATGTGATACGTGCGCCGGAAGATGTCTCCTTCGATTCGTCTCCTTCGATTCGTCTCGTTCGATTCGCTTGGATTGCCATTCGCAAGTTTGAACCTCACCCCGGATCAAGTCCGGGGTGACGAGCGGTAGATTGCTGGTCCTTGGGGCAACAAGCTTTTGCCGTGCTGCAGTTGTGCGACCAAGTACGTAGCGGTCAGGTGATCAGACGCCTTCCCCGACTCGCCCTTCCCCGACTCGCCAGTCCGGACTTGTTTGAAGGTCCCACGCAAGCGCGTGATGAATCCGCCTTAGCGCGCCGTTTGCGAGCCAACGCTAGCTCAGAAATTTCTGAGGCGAAAATCAGAATTCTCCTGAAGACTGCAGCTTGGAGATCGTGCACGCTGTCGGTCATGGCATGGAGGCCTGAGCGATGCGACAACATGTACACGGATGGTCGATAGTGGAACTGGTCGTCACGATGTTGATCGTGGCGATTCTGGCATTAATGGCAACCAGCCTCTATCGCGATGCTCAGGCTAAAGTCGCGAGCAACAGCCTTCGCGAGGGAATACTCGCTGCGCTGCTCAAGGCCCGCAGCGAGGCGACGGGGCGAGAGCACATTGTGATTATGTGCCCAAGCACCGATCGTTGGCATTGTGCCGACACCGAAGCGTGGCACCACGGGTTTGTGCTGATCGCCGATCAGAACGGCAACGGCCGGCCCGACGCGACCGAGTCTCGTCTTTTCAGCCAAACCGAAATCACGCCGCATGCTCATGCACTCTCGAGTCGCGGCCGCCGACTGCTGAGGTTCCATCCGAACGCGGGCAATGCCGGCAGCAATGTGACGTTTACGTTTTGCGATCGGCGTGGTGCGGAGTTTGCGAGTGGCCTCGCGATGAGCAACACGGGCAACTATCGCGAGGTCGACCCTGCCGAAGCGGCCCTAGCAGGCGCCTGCGCTGGCTTTGGCTGAAACCGCCGCGCGCCCGCTGTCACCAGCATCATCCCACGAGGCGACCGACCGCATGCACCACGGGCGCACGCCGCAGCCGGCGCAAAATATCGGCCAGATGCTTGCGGTGGCGAACTTCGATCACAAACAACATGGCCGCCGTGCGCAGATCGCGCTCCTGGTACTCGACCGTGTCAATGTTGGCATTGCATTCGGCGATCGCGGCGGCGACTGTCGCGAGCACGCCAGGCTTGTTGTCCACCACCACTTTCAAGCCCACTTTGAAATCGCCCTGCACTTCCCGATCCCACGCAATCTGCACCGCGCGATCGGGTGTCTTGGCCAACTCCTGCGCGTTCGGGCACTCGCGTTGATGCACGACGATGCCCTTGCCGGCGGACAAAAATCCGACGATGTCATCGCCCGGTACCGGGTGGCAGCAGTTCCCGAAGCTGACGACACCGCGCTCGGTGCCTGTAATCAAGATGTTCTCGGATGGTCGCTGCGCCTGGCCGAGCTCCAACACGCTGGCATCGCGCGTCAGTGCCCGCGCGACCGCCTGCGGCATGCGGTTGCCAAGGGCGATATCGGCCAGCAAGTCTTCGATGCGCTTGAAGCGATGCTCGGCCAACACGGCATCGAGCGCTGCGGTGGAAATGTTTTCGAGCGCCGTGCCGAGCTGTTCCAGTGCACGATCGAGCAGGCGATGGCCGATTTCCACCGAGTCCTCATGCTGGATCTGCTTCAGCGCATGCCGGATCGCGGTCCGCGCCTTGCTCGTCACCACAAACTCCAGCCAGCCGATCTGCGGTTGCGCACTGGCGGCCGTGATGATCTCAACCGCCTGGCCACTGGACAGCCGAGTACGCAACGGCACCAGTTTTTGATCGACTCGGGCCGCCACTGCGTGACCGCCGACGGCGGTGTGCACCGCATACGCAAAATCGAGCGCCGTGCTGTTCTTTGGCAGGGCCAGAATGTCGCCCTTCGGAGTGAACAGGTAGACCTCATCCGGATACAGATCCACTCGGACCGATTCGATGAAATCGAGCGACGATGCCGTCTGGGTATGCTGATCGACCAAACCAGCCACCCAATCCCGGGCGCGAGCCTGTGCGGTATTCCCGGCCGCGCTGACATCGGCCTTGTAAGCCCAATGGGCCGCGATGCCCCGCTCCGCCATCAGTTCCATGTCTTCGGTGCGAATCTGCACCTCCAGCGGCGTGCCCCCTGGGCCGAACAGGACGGTATGCAGGCTCTGGTAGCCGTTCGCCTTGGGGATCGCGATGAAGTCGCGAAAGCGGCCGTCCACCGGTTTGAACAGGCTGTGCAGCACGCCGAGTGTCAAATAGCACTGCAACGGCTCGCTGACGAGCACCCGCACCCCGTACACATCGAGCACATCGGACAGGTCTTTGTGCTCGGACCGCATCTTTTGATAGATGCTGTACGGCGACTTGACGCGGCTAATCAGGCGAAACGGGATCTGCTCGTACTTGAGTTTCTCCGCAATCGTGTGCTGAATGCGGTTCATGCCCTCCCGGCGATCACCGTAGCGGGCCTTCAAATGGGCTTCGAGCACGCGGTGCCGAAAGGGATGCAAGGCCTGAAAGCCCAGATCCTGCAACTCCCCCTTGAGCCGATTCATGCCCAGGCGCTGGGCGATCGGCGCGTAAATCTCGAGCGTTTCCTTGGCGATGCGGCGCCGGCTGTCGGCGGCCATCGACCCCAAAGTCCGCATGTTGTGCAGACGGTCGGCCAGTTTGATCAGAATCACTCGAAGGTCCTGCGCCATGGCCAGGACCATCTTTCGAAAGCTCTCGGCAGCCGCCTCCATGCGCGACTGAAAATTGACCTTGTCGAGCTTCGTCACCCCATCGACGATGTCGGCCACCGATTGCCCAAACTCCCGCACAATGTCGGCGTGCGTCAGGCTGGTGTCTTCAAGCGTGTCGTGCAGAATGGCGGCACAAATCCCGTCGGCGTCCAGATGCATCTCGGCCAGAATCTCGGCCACCGCCAACGGGTGCGTGATATAGGGCTCACCACTCTTGCGCGTCTGGCCCAGATGGGCATGATCCCCCACCTCAAACGCCCGATTGACACGCTGGCGCTGTTCGGCCGGCAGGTACTCGGCCAGACGCCGGTCCAATGCCGCCAGATCATGCATTCGGGAATCCAATGAGTTTTGCGGGGCTTCGTCCATACACCCGAGTTTGCACAATTCGCGCGGAGCGTCAAACCAAGTGACCGATCACACGGCTTTGGCGGTCGGCGGGGCGAGCGCCGACGCAGGCACGAAGCGGGTCGCCGCGCGCTGGAACTTGGCCCAGACCCTGCCTGCCGTCGACCGCACGGCAGGCAGCTATCAGTGCATTACAAGGTCAGTGGATCCTCGTACCCGTCGCCGAACACGTAGCACTGATTACTGAATTCGTTCGGGCAGAAGTCACAGACATTGCCGATCAGATCACCGTCGTCGTCCTGCTGCGACGGATTGGCCGCGAACGGGCAGTTGTCACAGACATTGCCACGCTGATCGAGGTCACGATCGGCTTGGTCCGCGTTGCTGATGGCAGGACAGTTGTCGCAAACGTTGCCGCGCAGGTCGCCGTCGTCGTCGAGCTGATCGACATTGCTCACCAGGGGGCAGTTGTCGCTGGCGTCTTGGAAGCCATCATTGTCGTCATCCGGGTCGCAGACATCACCAAGCGCGTCGCCATCGGCATTGGCCTGGTTCAGATTGACGATCAGCGGGCAGTTGTCGACGCCATCCAGCACGGTGTCATTGTCGTCATCCGGGTCGCAGGCATCGCCGCCGTCGTTCGCGCCGTCGGTATTCGTTTGGTTGAGATTGGGCACCAATGGGCAATTGTCAGTGCCGTCGGGCACCGCGTCGTTGTCGTCGTCGCCATCGCACGCATCGCCCAGGCTGTCCATATCAGTATTCAGCTGATCCGGATTGGTGACCGTCACGCAGTTGTCGCAGACATCGCCAAGCGGGTCGCCATCGCTGTTGGTCTGATTGGTATTGCCTGCCGCCGGGCAGTTGTCGCAAGCCGTGCCAACGAGGTCACCGTCCCCATCGGCCTGATCGGGATTGCTGATCAAATCGCAGTTGTCGCACGCATCGCCCAGCAAATCACTGTCGGAATTAGTCTGGCTCGCGTTGGCGACGCTGATGCAATTGTCGCAGGCATCGCCGAGCAGGTCGCTGTCGCTATTGATCTGGCTCTGATTGGTCACCAGTGGGCAGTTGTCACAGGCATTCCCCAGCCCATCCGTATCGCTGTTCAATTGATCGTTGTTCGCGGCAAAGGGGCAGTTGTCGCAGGCGTCGCCCAGCTGATCGAAATCCAGGTTGGACTGATTCTGATTGCTGATCAGGCGGCAGTTGTCGCACGCATCGCCAACTGAATCGGCATCACTATTGATCTGATCGTTATTGGCGACATTGACGCAGTTGTCGCAGACATCGCCGCGCGCATCGGCATCGGCGTTGGCCTGATTGGTGTTGGCAACGGTAGAACAGTTGTCGCAGACCGTACCCACTTGATCATTGTCGCCGTCGGCCTGATTGGTGTTGGCTGCGTTCGGGCAGTTGTCGCACGCCGTGCCAACGGTATCGCTGTCTGGGTCCAGTTGATCGCGATTGCTGATCAGATCGCAATTGTCCAGGCTGTTGCACCAGCCATCGAAGTCGCCGTCGCCCGTACTCTCGGTGCCTTCGCAAGTGCAAAGCCGCCCCGCAGTGGTCGACCAGCGCCCATCCTCGCCAGAAATCACGGTACCGTTCGTGTTCGACCAAAGGTTGAATGACCAAAAGCATTGATCGGTCGGGTCCACCATCGTCGCCGAATAATCGCCCCAGCGGTTCCGATTGCCTCCAAACGTGCGCAGATACGTATCCAGGCCGGCCCGCAGCGTCTGGCTGCTGGATACCGTGTTGTTGCTATCGGTCGGTCGGCGGGTGACCACGTAGGCACCAGGATTCAAGTTGGTACTGGACGCCGCAAAGCTGATGGCCAAGTGGCCGAACTGGTTCGTCGCAATCGACGGATAGAACGTGTGGACGCTGCTGCCCAGATCCTCGCCGCCAATCTGGCCGCGCTGCGCCACCGACAAGTTGTTCAGCACGCTCGTGTCGAGTTGCAACCAGTACGCCGTGTTTTGGTTGGCATTGGACTGCGATGCCGGCGGCAGCACATTGAACACCATGCTGAGCCGGTTGTTGTGCCAGACCACGTCGAGCATTCTCCGGTCTCCCGGATCGAGCCCCGCCACAGAACCCGGCTGCGGCGCGTTCGGAAAATCGACCGTGAAACTCTGATCGATGTCCGCGACGTTTTCCAATGCCGACGTAAAGGTTGGCGACGTATTCAGCGGATTGTCGATGCGGATCGTATTGATCTGCTCGACGCCGCCCGTCGTGGCAAAGCCCGAATAGGCCGCCAGCCACGTACCGACGGTTCCGGGTCCGGCGCTCAGCATGCGCGCCGGCATGACCGGTGCGCTGTCGGCCAACGTTGGCTCTGGATCAAACTGCCGAGCGACCACCGTACCGCCGCTGTAAAGGCCCCCGCTGACGCCCTTGTTGAGAATCCAGAGGCGCGAATCGAGGTAATTGCCGACCGTGAAATCGAAGTAGTTTCCGGTCACATACAACGCATCCTCATCAATACCGAAACCGGGATAGTCGAGCCAGCCGGGCGTGCTTGAGATCGTCAGCTTGGTGTTGATTCGCGCCATGCGCCAGACCCCGTTCGGATCGGCGTCGTCGCTGACTGCGACAAACAAGAACGAACTATCGGTCGCATCACCATTGGCCTGACTCAGCACTTCGAGCGTCAGCACGACAAAACGATTCTCGAAGGGGTCGAACAGGACCCGTGGATCAAACGTGTAGGTAGACGGCCGCTGGCTGCCAAGGCCCGCGAAAAAGTCTTGCAGGCCCGTCTGCAATTGCACCTGACCGTCCGACTTTCGATGAATCTTCAGCGTGACGTTACTGACCGCCACGACGTGGTTCGGTCCGGCTGCCGCGTGCGCGTCGGCCGGAATAAAGCGAAAGCCATCGTTCAACGTGCCGTTGTCGTCAAACGCAATACTGTCGAATTTTGGCGCGATGCTGCCGACGATCTTGGCGGCGTCACCCACCGCGGTTGGACGATCTGAAGGCGAACCAGCCGTTGCCTCAGCAACTGCCGCGCCGCCGCCCTGCACGCGCTCCGGTGCCGAAGCATTGCCGCGCCCGCGCGTGCCCGGCAACACGGGCCAGCGGGCATGGGGCACCTGGAACTGCGGCTGGGTATCGGTGCGCGCCGGAAACAGGCGTTGGTACTGGGCCGAGCCATTGCTCTGCTGCACAGCCAGCGCCTCGGTCTGCACCGACATCGGCTGACCCAGATCCGCGGTAGCTGTTACCGGCGCAGGGGATCGCACGGCGCTATTCGCACCAGCACCGTCGGCATCCGGCTTGGGGGTGTGGGCGCAGGCAGAAAGGCCGCACACGCCGATCCACAGCAAGGTCCGGAGCTTGGTCAGGCCCGACGGCACAGGGCATTGGTCAGCATCGGCGCGGCGCATCATGATCACCCCGCCCGCTCTTCGCGAATCGGACCAAAATCCCGGCGGGCCGCCGAAATCGTCACGGTAAAGCCGGCGATGACATCGATCAGGCACATGACCGTCAGTGCCAAGAACGTTCCCTGCCCAAAACGCGGCACTATCAGGAACTCGACGAGCGCAACAATGAACACCGCCAGCGACAACGCATGGTCGAGAATGGTGCTGGTGCTCGTCCGGGTGGCTTTGAACAACTCGACATAGAGCAGCACCAAGCCGAGCAGCACGAGTCCATCGCCCACCGTCAGCGCGAGCGCGGTGCCAGACGGGAGCGGCAGCGCAAACATCACTTGTGTCATGGCGACATCGCCGAGAAAGGCGAGCCCATTGGCGATCAGGATGGCAATGGCGAGCAAGGGCAAGGCAGCGAGCATGAACAAACCTCTGATGCAGAAAAGGGGCACGGCGCGCGGCGCCCGAACTTGCGAGAACCCAGCACCAATTGGCAATGGGCTAAAGCTCGTCCGCGCCAGCCCGGACCGGCGGCCGCCATATTCTAGCGCCCCGGCCCACCAGGGCGATTCGAACGGACGCCCATTGTTGGTTCGGGCGTTGCTCCAGAACGCCATCCGGTGTGGCCGGTCGCCGGACAATCCTCCCGAAACGCCGCTTGTCGGACTGTGACCAAGCCGTCTGGAAGCGCCGATCCGGTTGCAATAAAGTGCAACGGCGCCCGCCAGCCACCCCCTGATGACCGCTGCCATTCCGATTCAAATTGACGCCGCCGCCGAGGCCGCACTGACCCAGCTCCTGGTGCTGCTGCGAAAGTCGCAGTCGCCGCGCGAGGCCGCCTGGGCACTGACCTCGCAGGCCATTGCCGCGCTCGGGCTGGAAGATTGCGTGGTGTATCTGACGAATCCCGATGGTCAGACGCTGACCCAGGTCGCCGCCTTTGGCCCCAAGCTGAAAGCCACGGGTTTGATCGAGAATGCCATCACGCTGCGCTTCGCCCAGGGCATTGTCGGCAACGCCGCCGCCAACCGATTGTTGATTCGAGTTGACGACACCCGACTCGATAGCCGCTACGTCCTCGACGACGATCAACGCCTGTCCGAACTCGCCGTGCCGATTTTACGGACCGACGACGTGCTTGGCGTGATTGACAGCGAGCACACGTTGGCCCGCTTCTTTACCGACCATCATGAGCGCCTGTTGCGCCAAATGGCGGCACTGCTGGCCGATCGCCTCACCGAACTACAGCAGCGACGATCATGATCGTTATCTGCCGCTACGCCGCCCCAAGCCCGATTCCCTTTCCGGACGAGTCTCCAATCCCATGCGCTATTTGAGCCTTGCTGCAACGGTTTTTTGTGTGGTCATGCTGTTCGTCAGCAGCAACCCGACGGTGCTCGGCCTGTGCCTGCTTGGCATCTTCCTGTTTGGCCTGATCAGCGTGTTCGCTTTCGCGCAAGCAAAAATCGCCTCAAGCGCGCCACCGGTAGTGACGATACTGAGCCCGAAAGAACTGGCCGCCATACGCGAACGGGCGGCTGCGAATAAGGCAAAGACTGCCGCGGGCGGTGGCATCCCGGCTACTGGCAAGCTCGTACCGAACAACTCGGACGACGACTCGGATTGAATCAGTCCGATCGTGTGCGCCCGGAACCAGGCCGGCAAATGCCGCGTGTGGGTTCACCGCGATTTGGGCTCACTTACTCGAAGCTATCCCGAACAATCACCGGGTCTTGCACACGCACCGAGCCCCGCATGTCCATGAACGCGTGCACCACGCAGATGTAAAAGAAATCGCCCGGCTCGATGAACGTTTTTCGACAATCCGGCAATGTCACCGAAATGTCGTCGCAGAGCAGCGGATCGGGCGTAAACGGCGTCGTACCGGTAGCGGTACGCACCTGCCGAAATGGATGCGCCCCAGAGTAATCAAACTGCACCGTTTGCCCGACGTAGATATCGAGCTGCTGCGGCACATAGGTGTTGCCCACGATGCGAACGCAGTGATCGACCGGACATTCGCCCGCCCATGTCTCGCCAACCGGCATCAGCAACACGCTGAGCAGCCCAGGCAAAATGAAACTGAAAGAAGAAGCACGTACCGACGTCATGCCCAGAGTGTGCCGCAAGACACACACCGTTGCCCGTCGACTGCAACACAGAATTGGGTCGCTGGCTGCGTAACACCGCAGCGAGACAAGACCGACAACAATGCGGTCTTGTGGTGCCCGGAGCCGGAATCGAACAAACGCCGAAACTCTCATAATATAAAGAGCACCCGCCATACTGGACCTAAGCTATACCCCCAGATATACCCCCAGCGGTGTGGCACTTGGATAGTTGCCTACAAGCTGCGTCCTCACTATAAACTCACGAGGACGCCTTTTTCTTGATTGCGGTATTGGGGGAAAAATGAGAGTTTCGCGACACTTTAGGCTGAATAGAGATCAAGAGTCTTTAGATTTTCTTGATGTAAACGTAAATCGCGATTTACCTGTCTTTGTAGATCCGGTAGCGATACGGTCTTTGGAAACTGAGTGGGGTCAGGATTGTGTTCATTTGCTGCAAGACTACTTCCAAGAAGTCCTGAAGGCGATTCGTTCCGCCGATCACGACCGGGCAAAGGGCCTTCTAGCATGTCTTAACGAGAGAAACGAATTTCACATCGGCTTCTCCAAGCATGAGTCCAGAGGGAGGGCGCTCGGAAAGGTTTCAGCCGAAGATATTTGGAAGTCTCTCGTGAGGAGCAAAGCGGCCGAGACTGCCCTGTTGGAGGATTTGGAAGACTCTGTGCTTTTTGTGGATGGAATTGGCCCGGACAAATTATCCGATGCTGTGTGCAATATCATACGCCGACCCTTGATTGCTTACACACAGCAAGCCTGCAACTACTACGGAATCAAACTTGAAGCCGAAGTCAACTCTGGCCCTCTATGGGACTCGAAAGAGAAGGAATGGAGCTCAACCTTAATCCGACTGCCTGTCACGAAGGCAGGGCCTTTGATTCTCCTCCCGAAGATAATTGTTCGTGCGCAACAATCCTATAGATTCGGTCAATTCTATCAACATTACCTCTTGCCGACTCTGCAGCAGCACCACCTATCCATCAACTCTGACTTAGTTCGAGTGTTGAAAAGCAAGAAGAATAAGGGAGGAAGACGCGTATACAAGAAGGACTTAGCTGACCGGTACGGCAATGACAAACTGGCAGCAGCCAAGGCCACTATCGAGCATCCTGAAGCATTGACGAAATTCCGTCAGGACAAGCGACGAGATCGATCGCGTCCTCTCGACCATAGCGCATTTGCCGAAATCGAAAACGTCCCTGTTCCAAATTTTGTAAAGCTTGTTGAAAATGTAAGAGCACTGAAACCCGGCAAGGATCAAGCGCAAGCCTACGAGGACGCAATCGAGAAACTCTTGACGGCGGTCTTGTATCCGTCGCTGTGTTCACCTATCAAGCAGTCGCCGCTTCATGAAGGCAGGAAGCGAATCGACATCACTTACGTAAATGCTGCAAAAGAGGGTTTTTTCTATTGGCTCGCACAAAAGTATCCAGCGCCGCACATCTTCGTTGAATGCAAGAACTACGGTAAAGAAATCGGAAACCCGGAGCTTGACCAGCTTACGGGCAGGTTCTCACCCTCCCGAGGCCAGGTCGGACTCCTCGTCGTGCGATCCATCGAGAACCGCGAGCTCCTAATCAAGCGTTGCAAAGACGCGGCTACCGACCAGCGAGGGTTTGTACTGGTGCTTGAAGATGCGGATCTTCTTGATTTCGCAACAAAGAGAAATGAATTACTCAAGGGTAACGGCGTTTCGGGTTTTGGCGACACAGGTCTGTATCGGCAATTTAGAAACCTCGTCTTCTGACGTAGCGAACTGCCGCAGATTGGTCAGCGCCCGAACCTTGCCAGATTGCGTTTTGGGTCCGGTCGCACGCCCACCATGAAACCGACACCGCTTTTTCCCGGGCTCCGCCATGGCTTGGCAAGGCTGCCCGTCTCTATGACGCTTTGCGCCGCATTTCGGTCTAGTGGCCGGCCGCTTAGGCACCTGCTCGGATATAGGCGGAATGTGGCGGAAAAGTCTGCGCTCCAGGCCGCTACCGAAGTCATACGCGCGCGGGCGCGCGCGCAATGCGTCAGAAAACGCGGATTTGGGGTGATTTGAATCGATCGATGCCGAATCAGTCTTACTTGTCATGGTTGCTCTCGCTTCGTTTGTGGGGCGCTCCGAACGCCAGCAAGGCGGGTCTGGTAGCGCTCCCGTAGATCAGTGATCAGTTCGCCTGCATCTTGGCCAAGGGCGGTGTGCCATGTGTCGGGCGGGTCGCCATGCAAACTGAATTGCATGGCGCAAAGAGTCGGGAGTCTTGGCGCCAGCAGCATCAATAATTCGGCTTTGCTCTCCGTGAGTCGGCACCGAACTTCGGGCGATATCAACCCGGCCGGGGCGTCGATCGTCAGTCGACCATTCCGCACACCAACACGCGCGCCGGCCTGCCGCAGTTCATTCAGCAATGCTTCTGCGCTCATAGCTCGAAGCGCTCCCGGTCAGTGGATGAGTCGCCATCGTCGCCGAATGGGTCGACCAGTTGCGCCACTTCCTCGGCAGTCGCGCCAATCGCGCCATTCTCAGAACTTGGCGCAGATGGCGCGATTGTGGCGCGACTGTCCAACTTGAGGCGCCAAACGGCGGGCTGTTGGAATCCCGGCTTTCGGGACTCTGCACCCGCCTTGTGCATCGCTCGCTGCACCGTTCGCCAAGCGAATCCGGCTTCTTTGGCGAGTTCGCGAAGCTGTTTCGTTTGCGTGGGGCCAGCTTTCAGGGTATCGCGTAGCCATTCGACGGCGCCGCGCACTTCGCCTTGCTGATCAGAATCGGTTCCCTCGATTTCGTTGAATAGCTCGCGGGCGGAACCAATGACCCGTTCCCCCCATTGGACAGTCGATGCATTCAGAACTTGCCCCGCTGTCTCAAACGGAGTTTGGTCTAGGCGATAGCGAAAGCCGCCGTCTTCCGGTCCGATGTTCGACTTGGTTCGAACCAGCAGACGCCACCCATCCTGGTTGCACGCATTCGGGTCTTTGCCGGTCGCCATGACCACGCGCGCCATTGCAGCAAAGGCGAGACTCCCGGTAACGCGCTCGGTCGGATCACGGCCGGCAGTGCCTTTGCTGAAATGCGAGATGCCGAGCACGGCAAGCGACCTTGCTTCGGCAAGATCGGCCAAGGGTTGCATGGACTTCCGAACTTCGGCGTTTTTGTGCGAATCGCCTTGCACCACCGAGACAATGGAATCCAGGATCAGCAACCGGGCGTGCTTGTGCTCGCGGACTTTACGCTCCAGGGCGGGCATGTCCGCAGCAGGATCAAATGGCCGTTTCCGCTCGCGATCGTTCATGGTGTCGACGAAAAGGACACGCTCCAAGTCTGCCCCCGCCGCTTTCAGGCGCGGCACAAGCGTATCGGCTGGCGAATCCTCGCCGGACCAAATCACTACATCCCCAGCTTGTGCGCGTGTCCCGTCGGGCCAGCATCCGCCCCGAGTGATGACCGCAGCCATGGCGAGCGCAATCGTGGTCTTGCCCGTGCCCGGTGCACCTGCAAGCACATGGATCTTTCCCAGTGCGAGCCAGCCGGGCCAAACCCAGTTGATCGGTCGAATTTGAATCTTGTCCGCGCGAGTCAGTTCAACGCTAGGCAAACCCTCATCCAGCTTTGGCGGCCATTGCTCCACCCGTGGCAAGGCGAGCACGTCGGCCGCCGTGGCCTGGTTGTGATCAGCAAGCCAGTCGATCACGTCGCCCTTTTCCCGCACGCCAATTTGTGCGGGATCGATCGCTGACACGTCGCATCCCAGCGCCAGCAGGATCGTGGCAACGGCATCGGCGTAGGTACGTCCCGCCGGGTCGTGATCGGGCCACACGATGCACGTTCTACCCTGCAACGGGGTCCAGTCGGCACCGTCCGCGCTGCTTGATCCGCCGCTTGTGGTGGCGATCAGCCCGAGCCGTTCCAACGCTTCTACTTTTTGCTCGCCTTCCGTGATGAACACGGGCGAATCGTTCGGGGCCTTGATCAGTTCGGGCAATCGGTACAGTGGCTTTTTCTTGCCAGACGCTGGCGGCTCTCCGAGCTTGAACGTGCGGCCGTTCCAGAACATCGGCCGAATGAATTTCTCGCCTGTCTCGGGATGCTTCATCCGAATGCGCCAGAACTCGGGATTGCCTTTTTCGTTCTGGTATATGTGCAAGTTGCTCGGCTCAAAGCCCTGCAATTGCTGCCTCTTGGTCAACTCGCGGGCCGCACGCTTTGCGGCTTGATGGTCGGGAACGATCATCGCGCCCCCTTGATCAGATCCAGCACGGCCGCGCGAAATTCGAGCCCGTGGCGGCTCATGTGAAAGCCGATCAGATCGCCGCCGCCGCAACCAGCGAAACAACGCCAGCGGCCACTGACCATGTGAACACTGAGGCTTGCATTGTGATCGTCATGGAACGGGCAAGTGCCTTGCATCCATCCGGAAGAGTTCGGCCGTGACAGCTTGTCCAACTGCGTCCGATAGTAGGTTTCAGGCGCGGGCATGCGCTGGCGCCAGTCAGAAGGCAAGCGGACTGCGTTAGAATACGGGGGTCGTGACTCGCCAAAGCCGACCACCGCGCCCCGCTTCGCCGGGGCGTGCGTGTTTTTGGGTTTGGGCATCGCGGCTCACTCCGAAGCGTTCTGATTCGCCGCCGGCACGCGGCTCTTGGCCGTTGCGGCTTCTGCGTCTTTGGCCGTCCGTTCGATCAACGCACGGATATCCTCAATCCGCCAAGCCGTGCAGCGGTCTGAGATTTTCACGCCCTTTGGAAATCTTCCGTCTCGGACACCGGCCCACCAATGAGAGCGGGAAACTGGGATCAGTTGCAGAACGGTCGGAAGTCGAATGAATCCCGTTTCCGGGAGAATTGAAGCGATCACCATTGGTCATCCTCGAATACCGGCGCACCGGAGAGGATTCCAATTGTGATATCAGATTTTCGGGCGTGAAGCCCCATTGCCGGCATCGCGCACGGGCTACCGGCACTGCATGCACTGTGCCGGCAGAGTGCAGGTTAGGCGTTCTTCAAGTGCTTTCGCACGGTCCTGAAGGTTCCCTGTCCGAACTGTTTTTTCAGGATCGGGGTCAGAACCTCTGCCGCTTGGTCTTTGCTCAAAAAACTGCCCTCTCGGACACCCTCGGCATATAGCCTTCGGGCCTCATCCCGTAATCGCCGCGCATCGGCGTGCTTTGCGTGCGCCGCGCGGCTTCCGAGCTGCGACGACAGGAACTCTCGATTGGTAAAGCAAATGACGTGCGAGACATCGCGGCAAAGTTCCATCGCGTCCATCGCATACGTCCATGCGATTTGTACTTGCCCACTGCGATAGGCACGAATGGTCTCTGCGATCAACGCCAATGCGGTTCTGACAATTAGTTCCATTGGATCGGAATTACTGCGCCTAATTGGGACTCGCCTTGCTTCCGTCAGCCATTCTTCTGAAAAGGGCTCGTCACTGTCTGCGCGGTCGATTGCAATCGCCAGGAGCTTTGCAACAGATTTGCTCAGTTCGCGTTGAACATCAGGATCCCCGAGTTGCTTGTTGGTTCGGCCGTTAACAAAAAGAGCCTTCAAGTTCACGATTGCCCTAATCGCTTCAGTGACCGGGGTTCTCTGCTGTCTTTGGCTGATCTCCGGAAAGGCAAACGCTATTGATTCAGGCATTGCGCAACCCTACCTTGCGCCCTTCGATGGTCACCACGGCAACGGGCGAAGGTTTCCCGCTTTCAGCTGGCCGGCCTAGCCGTGGTGCGATTGATCCAATGGGGGAAATAGGGGCGAGCCCTCGCCACTGCAAGAGCGCAGCAGATGGGCGGGTTAATCCGCATTCTTACCCTTCTGGCTCGCACGCTTGGCATGAATCGGTGTCACCGATGCCGGCAGGTCGAGCCCGTCGATCCAATCCGCCCACCGTTGCATGGCGCGCACGCGCTCATCGTTGAACGCGGTGCGGTCATAGGCTTTTTGGATCGCGTCTCTTTTGGCGTGGGCCAATTGCGCTTCCAGAACATCGGCGGGAATGCTCAAGCGCTCGCGGCCGGCGGTGCGGAGCATGCCGCGAAAACCATGGGTGGCGTGTTGGCCGCCAAAGCCCATTGATCGCAAGGCTTTGCTCAGGGCGTCGCGGTGTAGGTGTGGCGTTGCTTGTCGCGACACCGGGGGAAATACGAATTCGGGGCTGAAGCGCAGTTCGCGCATGTGCGCCAGCAGGGCCACTGCTTGTTTGGGCAACGGCACAATGTGCGCGTGGCGGGTCTTCATGCGCTCGGCAGGAATGCGCCATTCGGCGGCATCGGGGGCGATCTCGGTCCAACGCATCGATGCGACCACGCCCGGGCGTTGCGCGGTGTATGCGCACATGAGCAAGGCGGCCCGCACCACCTCGCCGGGATACGCGCGAATCGCGCGCATCAAATCGCCGATTTGCTCGGGCAAGGTCGCGGCCGGAATGTGCCCGGTCGCCATCGTCGGCAATACCCCGTCCAGAACCAGCATGCGACCCTCTTCGCGCAAGCCATCGCGCATGGCATGGCGAACGATGCCGCTCAGGTATTCGCGGGCTTTACGGGCCATTTCCGGGGCTTTCTCGGCCGCTGCCCGCAATACCGGAGCACAATCCTTGCTCGCCAGTGTGGCAATGGGTCGTGAGCCGAGCTTGGGCAGCAGGTAATTGCCCGTGATCAGTTTGGCCTTGCGATAGCTCGCCGCTGACCAACTGGGGCGCTTGAATGCGAGCCATTCGGCACAGACGACTTCGAAGGTTCCGCGCAGATCGCGCCGCGTGGCTTCGCGCGCTGCCTTGCGTTGCTCGGAGGGATCAACACCCGATTGCAGCAAGGCGCGGGCGGCATCGCGTCGCGTGCGGGCTTCGGCCAACGTCACTTCCGGAAACACGCCCAAGGCTAGGAGCTTTTCGCGGCCAGCAAAGCGGTACTTCATGCGCCAGTAACGGGCGTTTGCTTCGGTCACTTCCAGATAAAGGCCAAGGCCGTCCCAATGACGCCCGGGCTTAGGATTTCTTAGGGCGACGGCGGTCAGTTTGTCGCGTGCTTTCGGCATGGCTTGGCCACCGGAGCAAAGGGGCGAGATACCCCCATTTATACCCCCAGCCTTACCCGGATGCAATCGGACACGGGCGGACCCTACTGGCCTCAAGGTGCCCGTATTTGCTGGGTTTCAGGGGTTTTTGCCGATCTGGCTGGATCGGCCTGGATGCTGTCTTGGTGCCCGGAGCCGGAATCGAACCGGCACGGCTTTGGGCCGGGGGATTTTAAGTCCCCTGCGTCTACCGATTCCGCCATCCGGGCGGGAAGAGAAGATGGAGGCCTGGGTCGGAATCGAACCGGCATAGACGGCTTTGCAGGCCGCTGCATAACCTTTCTGCCACCAGGCCGGTGGGGGTGCGAGGATACCTGCGCCAGACTACTGGCTGCAACGACTTACGGTCATTGCCAGAGATCATCGACCCTGAAAAAACAAAACCTCGGAGTGCCGAGGTTTTGTGGAATCTGGAGCGGGAAACGAGACTCGAACTCGCGACCCCGACCTTGGCAAGGTCGTGCTCTACCAACTGAGCTATTCCCGCGGGGAGCGCGCATTATGCTTATCTGGAAAATGGTGTCAACCTTTTTTTTGCGAAGCGGCAAAAAATTTCTTGGTGTGAGTCGGCAACACCCAATGCTTGGCTGCTGAAATCCGCGCCATTACTGCTCGCGGCCGCGCAGGATCGGCCACGCCGCACGAATATAAACCGCGCCTGACCAGATTGTCAGAACGGCCGCCGCAATGAGCAGTGTCTGGCCGAATTGATACATCGGCAGACCGACCTTGGGCAGACGCGCCAGCAGAATCACGATCGCCACCATTTGCACAATGGTTTTGATCTTGCCGAGCAGCGCCACGCGCACGTGTTTGCGCTCACCGATTTCAGCCATCCACTCGCGCAACGCGCTGATGGTGATTTCGCGGCCAACGATGATGGAGCAGACCACGGCCATCAAGATGCTCGGATCCGCTTGCACCAGCAGAAACAGCGTGATGGTGACCGTGAGCTTATCGGCAACCGGATCAAGGAATGCCCCAAATGCCGAGGTCAGGTTGTACTTCCGGGCGATCCAGCCATCGAGCCAGTCGGTGATGGCGCCGAGCGCGAACACCGTCGCCGCCACAATATTGGCGCCTTTGAATGGCAGGTAGAACGTCACCACGATGACCGGAATCAAGGCGATTCGGAACAGAGTCAATATCGTCGGCAAAGTGATACGCATCGGTTCGAACGGTGTCTCTTGGCAGGGTGTGTTGAGGGCAAAACGTTTGGCTGACAGAACGCTTGGTTTGCCGAATCGGATTGGCATTGGCGTGAACGGTGGTTCCGCGCAGTCCCTAGCGTTTTATCATGCGAGAGTGTGTCAGGTCCGTGTAGGCCCGTCCAACAAAGGCTCGTGATCGATCAGGGATGCAGGTGCGCGTAAATGCGCTCAGCGAGCGTACGGTCCACACCGCGCACCTGACTGAGCTCACTGACACCTGCAGCCAGCAGGCCTTGCAAGCCGCCGAAGTGTTTCAGCAACTGCTGCCGACGCCTGGCACCGATGCCTTCGACTTCTTCGAGCACGCTTTGTTCCCGGGCCTTTTCGCGCTTCTTGCGGTGGCTCGTGATGGCAAAACGATGTGCCTCATCGCGGATCAGTTGGAGTTGATGCAACCCCGGGTCTTGATCGTCCGGACGCAACACGCGGCCATCGGCCAGAATGATCTGTTCGAAGCCGGCCTTGCGATCCGGGCCTTTGCTGATGCCGAGCACAGGCAAGGTCTCGGCCCCGAGTTCGGCCAGTGCACGTTTGGCGGCCGCGACCTGGCCTGGACCACCATCGATCAGCAACGCTGCCGGCGGCTCGAACTCGCCGCCCTGAATGCGCTGCACGCGTCGCCGCACCGCCTGCTCTATCGCGGCATAGTCGTCGCCGGCCTTGACCTCGCGGATATTGAACCGGCGATACAGCGCTCGCACCGGCCCATTCGGCCCCAACGACACGCAGCTCGCAACCGTCGACTCGCCCTGCGTGTGGCTGATGTCGAAGCATTCGATCCGCTGGCTGTCTTCGGGCAAGTCGAGCAGCTTGAGCACGGCCTCCCAGCGCGCCTGCTGCGCCGCTTCGGAATTCGCCGCATCTTGCAATGCGGCGGTGGCATTTCGAACCGCAAGCCGCATCAACTCGACGCGGTCACCGCGCTTCGGCAACAACAGCTCCACCTTGCGGCCAGCCAGCTCACCCAGTTGCTGACTGAGCTCGTCAGGCTCGTCCAGTGCGTGCGAGAGCAAGATGGTGCGAGGGGGCGGCAACTCGGCGTAGTGTTGCGCTAGAAACGCGTCGATCACACCGACCTCGGAACTACCATCGGGCACCGGAAATTGCCATGTGCGACTGCCCAGATTCATGCCTTCCCGGAAGAACATCATGAACACCGCGGCCCGTCGGTGCAGCACGGCGGCAGCGACCACATCGGTATCCTGTTCCTGATCGACCACGCTTTGCCTGGCCTGCACCGAGCGTAGTCGCGCAATCGCATCACGCAGCTCTGCGGCGCGCTCGAAAGCGAGCGCCGTGCTGGCCCGTTCCATGTCGCGTACGAGTTCGTCAACCAGTTCGTGCGAGCGCCCTTGCAGAAACCACTCCGCCTGACGCGTGTCTTCGGCGTAACGCTCGGGCGTGATCAGCCCGACACAAGGCGCGCTGCATCGATGAATCTGGTGTTGCAGGCACGGCCGACTCCGGTTCTTGAAGACCGTGTCCTCACAGGTCCGTAGACGAAACAGCTTTTGCAGGCGGTCGATGGCCTCGCGTACCGCGACTTTGCTCGGATAGGGCCCGAAATAGCGACCTTTGCTGCGCGCCCCGCGATGAAACGCAAGTCGCGGGAAGTCATGGGCCGAGAAGTGAATATAGGGGTAGCTCTTGTCATCTCGAAGCAGAATGTTGAAGCGCGGCTTCAACGATTTGATCAGCTCGTTTTCGAGCAGCAGGGCTTCGGATTCGGTGTGTGTGATCGTGAATACAATTTTCGCGATCGACTGCACCATCAGCTGAATACGGGCTTCCAGCTGCGGTCGCGCAAAATAGGTGCTGACGCGCTTCCGCAGATTCTTGGCCTTGCCTACATACAGAATGCGGTCGTCGGCGTCGAGCATGCGATACACGCCCGGCGCCGTTGGCAGACCGGCCGCAAACGCGCGGCCATCAAAGGGTTGGGCGGGATCCGCCATGCTTACTCGCCGATTGGTAGCCGCTGGGCCTGACCGGTCGCGGTATCAATCCGAACCACTTCGTGGGCGCCGGTATTGGCCACCCAGATTTTGCCTGGCGTGGCCTTGACATCACCGGGCAGCGTGAATTTGTAAGGCAGGTTGATTGTCTTGGCGCCACCGCCCCGGAGCGACAGGGCTTTCAGTTTGTTGTTGTACGTGTCGACGACCCACAGAATCTGCCCATTCGGGTCGACGGCGCAGCCCATCGGTGCCTGCAAGCGCACGGCAGCCGGTAAGCCATCCACATCGCCGAACTCATAGGGACCAGCGCCCACCAACGTGGTCGTGCGGCCATCGCGAATAGCGCGGACCGACGACGATTCCAGATCGACCACATAGACGGTCTGATTGCTGTATGCGATGCCGGTGGGCCGGGCAAACGTGACCATGCTGCCCTCCCCGTCGTCCCGCCCGAATGCACCCGAACCGGCGAACGGCACCAAACGGTTGCGCGCCAGGTCGAGATTCCAGATCTGGTTTTGGCCGGCCATCGCGATCAGCAGTTTTTCGTTCGCAATTGCCACATCCCACGGCGAATTGAGCGCCACTTCCTGCAAGGACGCATGTTCCTGATTCAGCGGCCGGCCATGGGCACCGGTGCCGCAGATGGTTTCGATTTCGCCGGTAATCATGCGGACGCGGCGGATGCAATGATTGCCGCGGTCCGCGATGTACAGCATGTCCTTGACCAAGGCCATGCCCTGCGGCTCATTGAAGCCGGATTCGGACAATTTGCCGTCGAAATGACCCGGCGTACCGGAGCCGATCTGGCGAATCACCCGACCATCATGGGTGCATTCGAGCACGCGGTTGTTGCCAGAGTCGGCGACGAACAGCCCGGATTCCGTGACCAGCAATTTGCCGGGGAAGCGCAGCGCCGAACGTGGCTCTGGGCGCGAAATGCTCGGGGACGCGTCAAACGCACGCAGATCGCGGGCGGCTGCCTCTTCCAAAAGCTCGCCAATCAGTTGATCCAGCTCGTCGCGGCGCCCTTCACCGGCATATGCGCCCGCAATCTTGCCTTCAGAATCCACGACGACCGTGGTCGGCCACGACTGCACGCCGTATTGACGCCATAGAATCCAGTCGGCGTCGTTGATCACCGCATGGCGGATATAGAGCCGGTTGATGGCTTTCTGGACCACTGCCGCCACGCGCTCGGCGTCGAATTTCGGCACGTGCACGCCGAACACGGTGACCCCGTCGTGATACTTGCTTTCCAGATACTTGAGTTCGGCCAGCATGTGCTGGCAATGAATATTGCTCGCATTCCAGAAATGCAGCAGCAACACCCGCCCGCGCAATCGCTCCCACTCCGGCCCCTGGGCGAGATTCACCCAAATGGTGTTTTTCGTGAACGGCGGGGCAAGGGGACGCAGCGACATGGCTTGGCTCAATCAAATGCCCCTGCATTATGCAGACGTTGTAACGATTTGATAAGCCCATCAATACCTTGGCGAATCAAGTCAAAGCTGAATCGAAAGTCGTCAAGGGCGCCCGTGTAGGGGTCTGGGACTTCCAGCTTGGGCTGACCGGCGAATGCCATCAAGAGCTTCACGCGACCCAGCCGCTCTGGTGGTGCCATTCGGCGCAGATTCTGCAGGTTGTAGTGATCCATCACCAACAGAAATTCCGCCTGAAAATCAGCGGGCTGGATGCGTCTGGCGGCGTGCGGGCGCAAGTCCAATTGGAACTCCTGAGCGACCTGAACCGAGCGCGGATCAGCGGCCTGCCCTTGATGATAGGCATGGGTACCCACGGAGTCGGTCACAAACTGGCTAGCCATTCCGGCCTGCTGCAAGGCCTGATCGGCATAGACCTTGGCGAGCGGCGAGCGGCAAATATTACCCGTGCAAACAAAGATCAAGCTGCGGGTACCGGTAGCCTCGGTCATGGTTTTGCCCCCGCCAGAATGGCCCGAACCCGGGCCAGATCCTCGGGGGTATCGACACCTGCCGGGAACAGTTCGGGCGCGAGCCCGACCTGAATCGGAAATCCGGCGTGCAACACGCGCAATTGCTCCAACGACTCCCATAGCTCAGCGGGCGCTGGCGGGAGGGCGATGTACTGCTGCAAAAACCCAGCCCGATAAGCATAGATGCCGATATGGCGCAGGCAAACGGACGGTTCGGGCAGGCGCCGTGGCTCGGCCGCAAACGCATCCCGCGCCCACGGAATCGGCGCGCGGGAAAAGTACAACGCTTCGCCCCGGGCGTTTCGGACCAGTTTGACGGCACTCGTCGAAAACAGTTCTTCAAGCGATGCAATTGGCGTGGCCAGGGTCGCCATCGGCGCGGCTGACTGCGCGAGCGCCTCTGCGGCGGCACGAATCCCGGATGCCGGCGCCAGCGGTTCGTCGCCTTGCAGGTTCACCACCAATGTGTCGGCAGACCAGCCCCGGATGCGCGCCACTTCGGCCAAGCGTTCGGTACCGGACGGATGGTCGGCGCGGGTCATCACCACGTCGACGCCGCTCGCTTGCAACGCCGACTGAATCCGAACATCGTCGGTGGCCACCAACACCTCGCGCGCACCGGCCAGCATGGCGCGCTCGACCACGCGCTCGACCATGGTCTTGCCCGCCAGTTCAAGCAAGGGCTTGCCAGGCAGACGCGTGGATGCAAACCGGGCAGGAATCGCCACGACAAAATCGAGACTCATGCGGCCGACTCCTGAAACTGCCGAAGCTGCCGATTCAGTTGATCGGCAAACTGAATCGGCAAGTCCACATCGATGGGCACCATGTAGGCGTCAGGCAGGCCCAGGCAGGCACACTTCACGGCATCTTTCTCGGTCATCACAATCGGGAGACTCGTTCCAAATTCAAAGTCACTGCGGCGGAAATGGTGGTGATCTGGAAACGGATGACGGATCACCTGCATCCCTTTTTGCTCAAGCATCCGGAAAAATCGCTCCGGATTGCCGATACCGGCCACTGCATGCACCGGTTGGCCGCGAAAATCGGCGATGGACTTGGCGAGCGTCAAGTCATTGATGGCGACCAGCCGGTGCGCATCAACGGTCATAGCGATCTCGGCAGGCGCCGCGGCAGAACCATTTACCACGACAAAATCGACGCGCTCGGCGCGACTCGGCGGCTCACGCAGCGGCCCGGCCGGCAACAACAATTCGTTACCGAAGCGACGCTCGCCATCGACGACCAGCACTTCGATATCCCGGGCCAGCGACCAATGCTGCAAGCCATCATCACACAGGATCACATCGCAGTGAATGCGGTCGATCAGCAAGCGGCCCGCGTCGGCACGACGACGACCAATCGCGACGGGACACTTGGCAGCGCGCATCAGCCACACTGGCTCGTCGCCAAATTGGGCCGGGTCGGCGTCGAGCGGCAACATCATGGTGCTGGTCTCACTACCGCCATACCCTCTGGACACAATGCCCGGGCGCCAGCCGCGACGCGCGAGCTCCGTCGCCAGCCAGGCAGTCAGCGGGGTCTTGCCGGTGCCACCGACGGTGATATTGCCAATGACCAGCACCGGCACGGGCAACCGACTTGCCCGCTTGATGCCTGTGCGATAGAGCCAGCGGCGGCATGCCAGAATCCATGCGTAGATTACCGCGAGCCAGCGCAGCACCCACGGCACGGGCTGCTGGCCGTACCAGATCGCATTCAGTTGTGCTTCGAAGCGCGCGCGTTGGCTCATTCGTCGCGAAATTGCAAACGATGCAGATGCGCGTACGCGCCCTGCGCGGCCAGGAGTTCGGCATGCGTTCCGACTTCGAGCACGCGACCGCGATCCATGACCACCACTTGATCGGCATGCTCGATGGTCGACAGCCGATGTGCGATGACAATGGCCGTGCGGTTTTTCAGAATCCGGTCAAGGGCGTCCTGGATCAGACGCTCGGATTCGGAATCGAGCGCCGAGGTGGCCTCGTCGAGAATCAGGATCGGTGCATTCTTCAAAATTGCCCGAGCGATGGCCAGTCGTTGCCGCTGCCCGCCAGAGAGGCGCCCACCGCGGTCACCGATCCGGGTATCAAATCCTTCGGGCAACTCGCGAATGAAATCAAGCGCATTGGCTGCTGCCGCCGCCGCTTCGATCTCGGCCCGGCTCGCGTGCCGCAGTGCCCCGTAGGCGATGTTGTTGGCGATCGTGTCATCAAACAGCAGCACGTTCTGACTGACCACGGCCACCTGCGCACGCAGCGTTGCCAGCGTTAGGTCCGGCAGCGCGACGCCACCCAGGCGAATGGTGCCGGCGAGCGGCGCGTAGAACCTGGGCAACAGACGCACAAGTGTGGTCTTGCCGCTGCCCGAGCGACCGACCAGGGCAGTGGTCTTGCCTGCTGGAATGTGCAGATCGACCCCATCGAGTGCCCACGGCTTGTCGTCGGCGTAGCGAAACCGCACGCCGGCAAATTCAATGTCGCCACGGGCATCGGCGGGCGTCGTTCCCGTATCCGGTTCGTCCGGCGCATCCAGCACCGCAAACAGGCTGTCGCCCGCAGCCACGCCACGCTGCAACTGGCTTTGTACGTTCGTCAGCCGTTTGAGCGACGGCAGGATGGCCATCATCGATGTCATCAGCGAGACAAACTTGCCGGCGTCGAGATCGGAGTTCAGGGCAACCTTGCCGGCGAACCACACCAGTGCCGCCAGCACACATGCCGCCATGATCTGGACGAGTGCCGAACTGGTCGCCTGGGTCGCAATGATCTTGCGGTTCAGGCGCTCGCTGCTCGCCGCGTGACCGCGGAACCGCTCCAGTTCCTGGTCGATGCCGCCATAAATCTTGACCGCCTCGATGTTGTGCAGCGACTGCTCAGCAGCATGTGCGAGGTTGCTGGTGGCTCCCTGCACTTTGTGATTCAGGCGGCGATAGCGTTTGCCGACCACGCTGATGATGCCGGCAATCACAGGTGCCACAATGAGAATGGTCAGGGTCAGCGACGCACTCGCGCGAATCATCACAATCAGCAGGGCAATCAGCGTGAAGACGTCGGTGATGATGATCTTCAGGGCATCCGCACTCGCCCGCGCCACTTGATCCGCGGTATAGCTGAGCCGCTGGACCATGATGGCCGCCGGCTCCTGATCGAAGCGCGCCATCGGCAAGAACTGGTACTTGCGCAGCACCTCGGTGCGCAGCTGATACACCACGGCGCCACCAATTCGCGCCATGCCGACATCCACCACGAAGCCCGCCAGGCCGCGGACGACAAACAGCACGATGATCGCCAGCGGAATCCAGTGCATCACCGACGCATCCTGCTTGACGAAGGTGCCGTTGATCATCGGGTCCATCATCCAGGTGAACGCACCGGCGGCAGCGCCTTCGATGATCATCCCGAAAATTGCCAAGAGCGCGATCGGCCAGTGCTGCGCGGTATAACCCAGCAGCCGGCGATAGACCTTGCCGGCATCCGGCTTGGCAGTTTGCTCAGTCATTGTCGCGCTTGACCGGGCCGCTTGGCACAGTCGCGATCGACAGCTTGCTGAAGCCGAGTTTCCCCAGAGCATCCATCGCGGTGACCACCGCCTGATGCTTGGCTTCGCCATCAGCCTTCAGCGCCACGGGCTGGTCGAAATTACCGTTGGCGGCCTTTTCGAGTTCTGCCTTCAAGGTATCGAGCCCCGGGTTCAGCACTTCATTCGCGCCAACAAAAAAACGGCCTTCGCGGTCGATCGTGACCGTCAGTCCCTCGGCACGCTCGCCAGTCGGTTCAGTCGCCGCCTCCGGCAACTGCACCTGCATCATGCTGCGGTTCTCGAACGTGGCAGTCATTACGAAGAACAGAAGCAGCACCAGCATGATGTCGATCAGCGAGATCACGTTGATCTCGAAATCGTCGTCCTTGGACGAACTGCCGCCGATTCTCATCGAGCAACCCGCTTGGCTTGCGCGGTAACCGCCGCCTCGCCTTCCAGATGATCCAGGAGGCCGATGACCTGCTTCTCCATGCGGATCCCGAAATCGGCCACTTTGGCGCGGAAGTAGCGGTGGAACATGTAGGCCGGGATCGCGACCACCAGGCCCGCCGCCGTGCAGACCAGGGCCTCGCCGATGCCGCCGGCGAGGTGATTCGCGTCACCGATCCCGTGTTCCAAGATCGCCAGAAACATCTGGATCATGCCGATCACGGTGCCGAGCAGGCCTGCCAGTGGCGACACGAGCGCGATGGTGCCGAGCGTCGGCAGAAAGCGCTCGAGATCATGCATGACGTGGCGGCCGGTGTCCTCGACCCGCTCCCGAATGGCTTCGCGCCCCAGATGCCGGGCGCGGAGCGCCGCGGCAAGCACGGCACCGAGCGGCGAGTTCTTTTCCAGGGCGTCGATGTGGTCGGGCTCCAGACGGCGCTGCTGCGCCCAGGAGCGGACTTCTTCGCTCAAACCGTCCGGCAGCACGGACTTGCGGCGCAGGCTCCACATCCGCTCGCAAATGATCGCCAGCGCGAACGCCGACAGGATCACGATCGGGATCATCGCCTTGCCGCCTGCCATCAATAGTTCAAGCACGCCTTACTCCTTGCCGGGTCTGGAATCCAAAGGAGTGTAGCCCGCATATTTCATGAGTCGCAATGGTCGCCGGGCGTGACTCGCTGGCGCTCGCTCGCAAAAGCACGGTCAAATCGTGCTGTATCTTCAGAATCAATGGCTTGCGCGCTCAAATCAACACTGAATCGCCGCACCGAGTCCGTTCTGGACAGACGGCACAATCCGGGGCCCCAATGTGTTCCGGCCAGCGATACCCCATGCCGAGCGGTCGCCGCCCCTATCCGGAGCCCACCGATGCCGCGTGCCATTGCCGTCGGCAGATGGCTACACACCGGATCTTGGCGCAGGCAATCGCCTGAGCTTGCGGCCGTGCGCAATAGCACGCTGCATCGGCGGCCGCCGAGGTTCCAAAGCCGGCGCGGCGATCAAACCCTCATCGGTCTTTCGCCATAGCGCGGGCAAAATAAACGGGGCGCTCCGTCGAGCGCCCCGTTTGGCAAGGCTAACGCTAATTCAGAATCAGCTGCGCCGGTTACGCAGACCCACCGCAGTCAGGCCGAGCGTCAACAGGATCAAGGACAGGACGCCGCGCATGTGGTCGCTCAGCGTCGGCACCGACGTCGCCGCACCGACCGAACCGGCCAAGTTGAACGAGAAGTTCTGTCCGTTCGACGAGCTGCAGTCCAGCACCCCAACATAATTGCCAACCGTCGAACTGCTGAAGTTGACCGCCAGCGTGCCCGTACCACCGGCCGGCACATTGAAGCTCAATGTCGGAATGGTGAATTGAGTGGCTGTCGGCGCCGTGCAGGTCACCGTCACATCAACCAGTCCCGGATTCTGGAACACGATCGATTGCGTGGTGCCTGGACCACCAAACGTCTGCTGCGGCAAGGTCACCGTGCTGCCGGACACAGGCGTTGATGTCAGGGGCACCGCGGTTCCGGCTGGACATTCGAGATTGAAGGTGACCGTGGTCGGCGCACCGCCGCGGGTCTCCGTGCAGGTCAAGGTCTGATTGGCGACCGTGGCCGCGAGGACGCACGTGCCTGAAAGCGGCCCGCCGTTGGTGCTGCCGGCTGGTCCGGTGGCGGTTACGGTTTGGGTAAAGCCGCTAAACGGCGTGCCAACGCTATTGCAACTGGTCGTCGTGGTTGCCGGCGCGCCCGCACCAGCGCCGGCCGTACCAATGGTGACGTCGATCGAAGCGGATCCCGTCGAACCAACTGTGGTACCACCGATGAAGCTGACGGTGCTGCTTGGCGCCGGTGCATAGGCGAACTGTGGGGGAACATCGGACGTCACCGTATCGGAATCGGTTGCCGAGTTGTTGCCAGGCGTCGGGTCCACAACCCCTGCCGGCGCCGCGATGGTTGCCGTGTTCGCAAGCGGACTGGATGCGCTGCCGCTGACCGCGCAGGTTGCGGTATAGGTGACCGAAGCACCCGCCGGCAGGTTGACCGCGGTGTCATTGATATTGCCCGACCCGGCGCCCGTACAGGCACCGCCGCCGGCAGCCGCGCAGGACCAGCTGGCTACCGTGCAATCGGCCGGGAACGTGTCCGCCACGGTCGCGCCGGTTACCGGGTCAGGTCCCGCATTGCTGGCGGTAATGGTGTAGGTCGTCGATCCGCCCTGGGCGACCGAAGCCACACCGTCGGTCTTGGTGATGCTCAGATCAGCGTTGATCGCTACCGTATCAAGCGTTGCAGTGAGATTGGCCACCAGCAGATCGCCCGTGTCATCTGCCGCGCGGTCACATACGGTAATCGTCAAGACGCCCGGAGCGGCCAGCCCGTCGAACGCGGATAGTGGATTGTTGGGACGGCATACCGGCCCCGGCGGCGTAACGCAATTGGTGCCGGTGCCACAGTTGGCGGCGTCACTGCAGAGCAGCGCGCCCTCGTCGTCAAGAACGAGGTTCAAATTATCGCCACTCGTGTCGAAATTGTTGATCGCTTGAAATGTGCTGCCGCCACCTGAGTAGCTGAGGCCAACTTGAATATCGCCACGCCAGGTCTGGGTGAGTTGGAGTTCCAGGTTCAAATCCTGGATCGTGCCGGTATCGGTGATATTGATGGTGTGGGTAATGCCGCCAACACCTGTTCCAGCTGTGTCATCAATACAGCCGTTGTCGGGCGCGACCGGCAGATTGGGGGTCGTGTTGTACGTGAAAGTTCCCGTTCCGGCCTGCGCGAACCCAGCGCTCAAGCCTACGACTGCAGCGACGATCTTCTTATTGGACATCTTAAACCCCTCAGCGTCTTGTGTGGAATGACCTGCGACCTTTCCCAAACTTCCCTACCCATCCCCGAAGCAATGATAGTAAGCGATTGCCCGATACCGGGCAACGCCCAAGGCCCGCGAAGCGGCCCGAGCGGGCCGCCAAAATGCCGCCTGTGCCGAAACGCCCGGCTCCGCTATTCTCGATTTTTCATTGTTGCGAGGTCTGAGCTGATGGACCTGGATGTGGCGATCATTGGCGCTGGACCCGGCGGAACAACGTGCGCGGCGCTGATCAAGAAGTATCTGCCGAGGGCCGAGGTGGGCCTCTTTGAGCGCGCCCATTTCCCGCGTGAGCACATCGGCGAAAGTCAGCTGCCACAAATCGGCTACATCCTTGCCGAAATGGGGTGCTGGGATGCGGTCGAAGCGGCTGGATTTCCGATCAAGATTGGCGCCACTTACCGCTGGGGAAACGATTCCAAGCTCTGGGATTTCGAGTTCACGCCGGCGGCCGACTATGTCTCGGAACCACGGCCCCGGCAGTTTTCCGATCAGGCACGGCAACTGGCGTTTCAAGTCGACCGCCGCATTTACGACCAGATCCTGGCCGCGCAGGCGGAACAACTCGGCGCGACGGTTCATTTTGGCCAAGCGGTGCGCCGAGTGTTGTCGCATGACGACGAGGTTCACGGTCTGCAATTGGATAACGGCAAGACGATCCGTGCGAAGTGGTACATCGACGCCACGGGCAATAGCGGGTTGCTGCGGCGGGCGATGCAGGTGGGCGTCAGCGCACCGACGAAACTGCAGAACGTGGCGTTCTGGGACTATTGGGACGATGCCGATTGGGCCGTACGCGCCACGGGCGACGCAACCAGAGTCCTGGTACTGTCGATTGGCTGCGGCTGGATCTGGTTCATCCCCATCAATCAGACGCGCACCAGTATTGGCTTTGTCTGCCCCGCCAGCTTTTATCGGGATGGTCAGCGGAATGCCGAGGAATTGTACAGCTGGGCCCTTGCGCAAGAGCCCTTGATCGGCAGCCTCACTACCCGGGCCCGACGCAGTGGTGAGGTCCAGGCCACCAAGGACTGGTCGTTTCTGGCAGATCGACTGACGGGAAAGAACTGGATGCTGGTGGGTGAGGCCGCCGGGTTTGCCGATCCCATCCTGGCGGCCGGCTTGACGCTGACCCAAACCGGTGCGCGCGAGGCGGCCTACACGGTCGTTTCGCTCCTGCGCCAGGAGCACGAACCAAGATGGTTATTGCAACACTACAGTGACAATCAGCGCGCACGCATTCGCCAGCACATCCGTTTTGCCGACTTCTGGTACTCCGCCAATGGCGCCTTCACTGACCTGCAGGACTATACCCGTGAAATCGCCCGGGATGCCGGCCTTGATCTGAACCCGCAGCAGGCGTTCCAGTGGCTCGGCACGGGCGGCTTCACTCACGATTTACTTGGTCAGGCGGTCATTGGTGGGTTTGACCTCGGCGGGGTTCGCCAATTGGCTCAGCGCCTCGTCAATGCCGACGAAAACGTCTGGACGCTGAGTCACTACAACCGATTCCGTCTGGATTTGGACGGCGCGGTTCAAGAGTCCATTCCCGCTTACATCGAGGGCCGGATTCACGCCGTGCCGTGCCTACACCGCGGGCCGTCGCGCCTGCCCTTGGTCGGCGCCTTTCTGATGGTGGTGAAGGCGCTGCAGAAGGCCGAGCGCGCCGACCAATTGCTGCGCCATATGCGCGAGCAGGCGCAGTCCCAATCTGCGGGGATTCATCCGGACCTGGCCCTGCGGCAAGTCCTGATGTGCCTGGAACTGTTGGTCAACGAATCCTGGGTTCGGTGCGAACACATCGCGGGCGAGCCCTGTATCGTGATGCGCACACCCAAGGAAGGCGGCTGCATTCATTCCAATATTGATCTCGTTGATCGCATCGAGGCATTGACACCGCGCGCCGAGGCGAGGCTATGAGCCCAGATCCCATCACGGTAGACGTTGCAATCATCGGCGGTGGCCCTGGCGGCGCCACGGCTGCCGGCTTTCTCAGACGCTATGCACCCGAGTTCAGCGTTGCAGTATTCGAACGCGAGTGCTTTCCGCGCGAGCATGTCGGCGAAAGTCAGCTGCCGCCAATTGGTCGCGTGCTCAACGAACTTGGCGTCTGGCCGGAGATCGAAGCGGCTGGTTTCCCGATCAAGATCGGGGCCACCTACCGCTGGGGTCAGAGCGACAAACTCTGGGATTTCGAATTCGTCCCACCCGCCGACTATCAGGAAGAATCCCGACCGCGAGCCTATGGTGGACAGTCCCGCTATCTGGCGTTGCAGGTCGAGCGCGCGATCTACGACGACATCCTGCTGCGACATGCCGCCACGCTCGGCGCCTTGGTCATGCAAGAGACCGCGGTACGCAGCGTGGCACGCACCGGTGACCGCGTAGACCACTTGATCCTCGATGATGGTCGCAGTGTGCACGCACGCTGGTATCTGGACGCGTCCGGCAACGCGGCCTTACTCAGACGCGCCATGGACGTGGCGATCGAGGCGCCGACCCGACTGCAGAACGTCGCATTCTGGGACTACTGGGACAACACCGAGTGGGCGTCCAAATTTCCTGGCGGTGCCACACGGGTGCTGGTGATGTCGATTGGATCCGGCTGGATCTGGTTTATTCCACTCAGCCCAACCCGCACCAGTATCGGCTTTGTCTGTCCGGCCGGGTTTTACAAGCAAGGCGGGCGATCGGCCCGGGAACTCTATGACTGGGCGCTGGCGCAGGAGCCGATGATTGCAGCGCTGACTGCCAACGCCACACGCGAAGGCCAAGTCCGCGCCACCAAGGACTGGTCCTTCCTGGCCGATCGTTGCTATGGGGACAACTGGCTGTTGGTTGGCGAAACGGCAGGCTTCGCTGATCCGATTCTGGCGGCCGGTTTGACGCTGACCCACACCGGTGCGCGCGAGGCGGCCTTGACTGTGATGTCCCTGCTGCGCGCACAGCATGACCCCGCCTGGCTGCTCCGCCACTACGACGACAACCAACGTACCCGAATTCGGCAGCACATTCGCTTTGCCGACTTTTGGTACGCCGCAAATGGCGTATTTACCGATTTGCAGGACTATACGCGCGAGATTGCCCGGGATGCCGGTTTGGACCTGAATCCGGCGCAGGCATTCCAATGGCTTGGCACCGGCGGTTTTACTCATGATGTGCTGGGCCAGGCCGTGATCGGCGGCTCGGACTTGGTTAGCGTGCGCCAGATTGCGCAGCGCATGGTGGCGTTGGATGAGGATCTCTGGCAGCTGACGCGCTACAACCGGTTCTGGCTACAGCTGGATGATGCCGCCCGTGTCGATATTCCCGCCTACCTTGAGGGCCGGATCGTTGCTGTACCCTGCTTCGTTCGGAATGGCAAACGCCTGCCCTGTGTGGGCGTGTTCGCGTCCATTGTGACCGCCGTGCAAACGCATAGCGCCTTGCCGGCCCTGTTGTCAGCCTTGTCAGCGCAATCGGGTGCGTCCGATTCCCCTGGTTCCGGATTGCCTTCTGGCGACCTGTTCTATCAGCAGGTTCAAGCCATGGAACTCATGCTCAGCGATGGTTGGCTGCGCGCCGAGCATGACCCCCAACTGCCTGTGCTGACCATGAAGACACCGCGCGAAGGTCGGTTCATTCACACCAATGTGGATCTCGCCGCAGTCGCGCCACCTGGTCGCAAGACGTGAATCGGGCCGCGACGATTCAGCGCGAACGATCCCTTGCGTGAGCGCCAATCTAGGCGCACGTTGCCGCCCATTCGCGGCAACGCGTCTGATCCTGTCCACGCCAGAATCGCTCACGGGCCCAGTGTCCCTGGTCACTCGCGAAATTCGAGCGAACCACCATCGGCAAACTCGAAGCGCTTCGGCTCCCAGCGAATCTCCAGATCGGACAGTGGCATCGCCAGGTACTCGGCGTCAGTCACCCGATTCAGGCTCATCGTCCGGCCACAACGGGCGTTGAACGTGTCACCTGGAGCCAACGTTTGAACCTCATCGACCCAGCAACTGGCAACGATGCCAAAGTCGAGTGGGTCGTGTTGCTTCTGCCGAAGTTCAATCAGCACACCAAACTTGGCGATGGTTCGATCGCTGATATTCGTTAGTCGGTAGGTCGTGACCGCTTTTGGCGGATCATTGGCGTTGCTTGGCAACGGCGATTTGGGTTGCCCGGGCATTGCTGGTGTTGACAGACCATAGATCTCGGCCTGGGTCAGCATGTCGCGCGCCACCACTTGCATCGACATGATTTTGCGCAGCGGCGCGAAATTTTGCTCGCGCGCCGCGCGAAAAGCCGAGGCCTTGGCCTCCTGCTCCTGCATCAGAACTTCAAAGCGCTTCTGCAGGTCAATCGCTTCGGCAAAGGTGCGCGCCGTCATCGGGTCGTCCGGATCACCCATTCCGGCTGGCAGATAGTCGCCGTTGGTGCGCTGCACGTAAGCCTCGACCCGTTTCCGGTCTTCTGGATCCAAACGTTCCAATTCCGCCTGAACCGAGCTCAGATCGGTGCTGCCGAACGGCAGCTCGGTGTGCAAGGGGTTGCTGCTTCGGAACGCACCCCAGATGGCTAGCGCCAACGCCAACAACACCAGTATGGTCCAACGGCTCATGGCAACTCCCGGAAAATCGCCATCATAGCGGCCCAAACGAGATTCGCCAGCACGGCCCTGCCTGCTAAAATCCGGCACTTGTCCGCATGCTCTGGATCAATCATGAATCAGTCGTTCCGTAAGCCATTGCCCGGCACCGCGCTCGAATACTTCGACGCCGCCGCCGCAGTTGACGCCATCGAACCCGGCGCCTGGGCGGGCCTGCCCTACACTGCCAAAGTCCATGCCGAAAACCTGGTGCGACGCGCTGACCCGGGCATGCTGAACGAGTGTCTCGCCCAACTGATCTACCGAAAGCGTGAGCGCGATTTTCCGTGGTTTCCGGCGCGCGTGGTGTGCCATGACATTCTGGGTCAGACCGCGCTGGTCGATCTCGCCGGGCTTCGTGATGCGATCGCCGACCAAGGCGGCGATCCGGCCAAGGTCAACCCGGTGGTGCCCGTACAGTTGATCGTCGACCACTCGTTGGCGGTTGAGTGTGGCGGCTACGATCCCGACGCCTTTACGAAGAATCGCGCCATCGAAGATCGCCGCAACGAGGATCGCTTTCACTTTATCGACTGGACCCGCAAAGCCTTTCGCAATGTCGACGTCATCCCGCCCGGCAACGGCATCATGCATCAGATCAACTTGGAGCGCATGTCGCCGGTGATCGGCATCGAGAACGGCGTGGCGTACCCTGACACATGCGTCGGCACCGACAGCCACACGCCGCATGTCGATGCGCTCGGTGTAATTGCCGTCGGTGTCGGCGGTCTTGAAGCAGAAAACGTGATGCTTGGCCGCGCCTCGTGGATGCGTCTGCCCGACATTATCGGGGTTGAACTTACCGGCAAGCCCCAAGCAGGCATCACGGCCACCGACATCGTGTTGTCGCTCACCGAGTTTCTGCGCAAGCAAAAAGTCGTCGGTGCTTACCTGGAGTTCCGCGGCGAAGGCGCTGCCGCGCTGACGCTGGGTGACCGCGCCACGATTTCGAACATGGCGCCGGAGTATGGTGCGACGGCGGCAATGTTCTTCATCGATCAGCAGACCCTCGACTACCTGCGCCTTACCGGCCGCAGCGATGAGCAGGTCAAGTTGGTCGAAACCTACGCCAAGACGGCCGGCCTTTGGGCGGACGCGCTCGTCAATGCCCGTTACGAGCGCACCTTGCAGTTTGATCTGAGCGCGGTCGTGCGCAGTATGGCTGGCCCATCGAACCCGCATGCCCGGGTGGCAACCGCTGATCTCGCGAGCAAGGCCATTGCCAAGCCCTGGACCGAAACACCCGGACAAATGCCCGACGGCGCCGTGATCATCGCGGCCATCACCAGTTGCACGAATACCTCCAACCCACGCAACGTGATCGCCGCCGCGCTGCTCGCCCGCAATGCCAATCGGCTCGGCTTGGTGCGGAAGCCCTGGGTCAAGTCCTCACTGGCGCCCGGGTCCAAGGCGGTCGCGCTGTATTTGGAGGAGGCCGGACTCAAATCCGAGCTTGAACAACTCGGCTTTGGCATCGTCGCGTTTGCCTGCACGACCTGTAACGGCATGAGCGGCGCGCTCGATCCGGCGATTCAGCAGGAAATTATCGATCGCGATCTGTACGCGACCGCCGTGTTGAGCGGCAATCGCAACTTTGATGGCCGCATTCACCCCTACGCCAAGCAGGCTTTTCTGGCCTCGCCGCCACTGGTGGTGGCTTATGCGATTGCCGGCACCATCCGCTTTGACATCGAGCGCGATGCGCTCGGCCATCGTGCCGATGGCAGTGCGATTTTGCTGAAGGATCTGTGGCCGAGCGATGCCGAGATCGATGCCGTGGTGCAAGCCTCGGTCAAACCGGAGCAGTTCCGCAAAGTCTACGATCCAATGTTCAAAGTCGTGGTCGAGAGCGGCGAGCGCGTGGCGCCGCTCTACGACTGGCGGGCACCGAGCACTTACATCCGCCGGCCGCCCTATTGGGAAGGTGCATTGGCGAAGCCGCGCACGTTGAGCTATTTGCGGCCCTTGGCGATTTTAGGTGACAACATCACGACCGATCATCTGTCGCCCTCGAACGCGATTCTGTTGGACAGCGCCGCGGGCGAGTATCTCGCCAAAATGGGCTTACCCGAAGAGGACTTCAACTCGTATGCCACGCATCGTGGCGACCATCTGACGGCGCAGCGCGCGACGTTTGCAAATCCGACCCTGAAGAACGAGATGGTCCGGAAGGACGACGGCAATGTGCGCGCGGGCTCGCTGGCCCGCCTCGAACCGGACGGCACGGTGCTCCGCATGTGGGAAGCCATCGAGACCTACATGCAGCGTGAGCAGCCACTGATTGTGATTGCCGGCGCCGACTATGGCCAAGGCTCGTCGCGTGACTGGGCCGCCAAAGGTGTGCGCCTCGCTGGCGTCGAGGTCATTGTCGCGGAGAGCTTCGAACGCATTCACCGCACCAACCTGATCGGCATGGGCGTGTTGCCGCTGGAGTTTCTGCCTGGCACCACGCGCTTGACGCTGAATCTCGATGGCACCGAAACGTATTCTGTGCAAGGCCAGCGCGCGCCGCGGGCGCAGCTGACGCTGACCATCACGCGTCGCGATGGCGGCCAAGTCGAGGTCCCGGTGCGGTGCCGACTCGATACGGCCGAAGAAGTGTCGATTTATGAGGCGGGTGGCGTACTGCAGCGCTTCGCACAGGATTTTCTGGAACAGAAGGTGGCGTGATGAGCAACCCGATCACCCCACAGCAACGCATTGCGGCCGTCTACATGCGCGGCGGGACCAGCAAAGGCGTGTTCTTTCGTCTGGACGATCTGCCCGCTGCGGCGCAAGTGCCGGGGCCAGCGCGCGATGCGCTGCTGATGCGGGTCATTGGCTCGCCAGACCCGTACGGCAAACAAACCGATGGCATGGGCGGCGCCACGTCCAGCACCAGCAAATGCGTGATCATCAGCAAGGCGTCGGTACCCGATCACGATGTGGACTATCTGTATGGTCAAGTTTCGATCGATACCGCGTTCGTCGATTGGTCGGGCAACTGCGGCAACCTGAGTTCTGCCGTGGGTCCGTTCGCGATCAGTCAAGGCCTGATCGATCCCGCGCGCCTACCTAAAGATGGCATCACGACCATCCGCATTTGGCAGAAGAACATCGGCAAGACCATTCTGGCGCATGTGCCGATGCGCGATGGCCAGGTGCAAGAGCTCGGCGACTTCGAGCTCGACGGCGTCACGTTTCCGGCTGCTGAAATTGCGCTGGAGTTTCTGGACCCCGCTGAAGACGCAGGCGAAGGCGGTGGCGGCGCGATGTTTCCGACCGGGTCATTGCTCGAAACGCTTGACGTGCCGGGCATCGGCACGTTTAACGTCACGATGATCAATTCCGGTATTCCGACGGTGTTTCTGAACGCCGAGGCTTTGGGTCTCAAGGGCACCGAGTTGCAAGCCGATATCAACAACGATCCCGCCCTGCTCGCCCGCTTTGAAACCATTCGCGCTTACGCTGCACTGCGCATGGGCTTGATCCAATCGCTGGATGAGGCCAAGACGCGCCAGCACACACCGAAAATCGCATTCGTGGCGCCACCTCAGAACTATCAGGCATCGAGCGGCAAACACATCGCGGCGACCGACGTGGATGTGCTGGTCCGAGCCTTGTCGATGGGCAAACTGCATCATGCGATGATGGCAACCTGCGCGGTCGCCATCGCGACCGCGGCGTCGGTGCCCGGCACGTTGGTCAATCTGGCTGCTGGTGGTGGTCCGCGTGACGCCGTGCGCTTCGGCCATCCGAGCGGCACCTTACGCGTTGGCGCGAAGGCCGAGCAACGCGACGGCCAATGGACCGTCACCAAGGCGATCATGAGCCGCAGCGCTCGCATTCTGATGGAAGGCTGGGTGCGGGTGCCGGGCTGACGACTGCGGCGGGTCTGGGAGGATCAAGCAGACCATCCCTAACCGCAACCCGCGCTTATTAACTCGGCACGGTTGCATCTGAAAGATGCTGCCGGGTTAATTGCGCGGGCCAAGGATGGCCCACCCGCGCCAGAACGCAGTGCTGGCGCGGGTTTCGAGTCCGGACATGCGCCGGACTCGAAACGAACGTAGTTGAACAGGAAGTTCAACTACGTTCCTGCCGGATCAATAGTGCGCGCGTGGTGGCGGTAATCTGGCGCACCGCATCGGTGCGCCTCTGATCGGTCTTGGATTCGTTATGGCACAGCAGATTCGAAGCTGTTGTCAAAGACCGCATTGGGAACGCCAAACAGCACGTAAGCCCGACCGGAGCCATTGCCGTTTGGCGAGGCGCCACTGCCGCCCACGACGAAGTCCGCCACGCCATCGTTATTGAGATCTCCCGCGGCGCTGATCGCAACACCGAAACTATGGCGATCGCCCTCACCGTCGATTGCGAAACCAGCCCCGGCGTCCAGACTCGCCAGCGCCAGAGGTTCGGTCCGAGTCTCACGCTGCCCGAATATCACGTACGCACGGCCCGTCAGGTTCGCACCGACCGTCACACCCGGCGCGCCAATTCCAATATCGTCGAAACCATCGCGATTGATATCACCGAGACCGGCAATGTCAGTACCCGCGCGATTGATTGAGCCGGCACCATCAATGACAAAGCCAGTCGCAGCATTGATCGTGGCGGCTCCGAACACCGCTGGGAATCCCGTGGTGCGTCCAAACAACACGTAGCTGCGACCGGCACTGGACACCGCAGCGGGGTCCGCGTTGGGCGCGCTGAGCAACAGATCATCAATGCCGTCGCCGTTGACATCGCCAGCCGCGGCCACCTTCCCGCCGAAGTTGTCGCCGTTCGCCTCGCCTTCGATCGTGAACCCATCAGTGCCGGTCAAGGTCCGCAGCCGCACGGGCGACGTAAACGGCGTGCTGCGGCCAAACACCACATGCGCAATGCCGCTCCGAACGTTGTCCTGGCGATCACCGTTACTCGCACCGATGACGAGATCGTCCAAGCCGTCGCCATTGATGTCACCAGCCGCTGAAACGGACCGCCCCGCATTGGATCCAGCCACAGCACCATTGATCACGATGCCGGCACTGCCATCCAGACTGACCAGATCGAGCTGTGCCGGAAACGGTGTGCTGCGGCCGAACACGACGTAGCTCCGCCCCGAATTGCCGCCCTCGGGATCCGCTGCCGCGGCACCGATGATGACGTCATCGATGCCATCGCCATTGATATCCCCAGCACGCGCGACTGAGGTCCCCGAACCATCGTCGGCATTCTCGCCGTTCATGACAAAGCCGTTGCTTCCGTCCAAGCTCGACAGCGTTAAGGTTGCCGGAAAGCCCGTAGGCGTCCCAAATATCACATAGCTGCGACCGGAGTTGTTGGCGTTCGCGCCATCGGCACCGATGATGATGTCGTCGATTCCGTCGGCGTTGAGATCACCGGCCGCGCTGGCGCCAACACCCAAGCGATCATCAGCGGCCAAACCATCGATTGCGAAGCCGTTGCTACCGTTTAGTGCCGTGATCTGAATCTCGGCCGTGAAAGCGGCTGACGTTCCGAATAGCACATAGCTTCGACCCGACGCGTTGCCATTCGGGTTAGCGCCTGGCGCACCAACGATCAGATCGCTGACCCCATCGCCGTTGATATCGCCAGCGCGATTGGTGTCGGATCCCAGGTTGTGGTTGGTCGCCTGGCCGTTGATCTTGAATCCAATGCTGCCATTGAGATTGGCGGCTTGCAGAATCGTTGCTTGCGCGCCTGCTTGGTGAGTAGCAAGCAGACACAATGCACAGAGCGTGGCTTGGGCCAATGAGCGTCGTTGCGGCATAACAGTTCCTTGATTGCGTAAACAAGAAGTTGGCACGTCTACGCACGCACCCAGACTGTTTCGGGCCGGCGCAAAACGTCGTCGGCTCGGCTCATGCCGTGCGCGACTATGACTGAATTGAGAGCAGCGAGTGTTGGCGGTGGCTGGACTCTTGACGCTGCAGTTCGTCTCGACCGAATGCTTGGAATCTCTGACCGACGCCATTCAGCAGTGCGCGTCGTGACCGGTCAGCATGCGATCGAGGTCACCGAGAATCGACCATACGTTGGGCTCGCACCACTATCTTTCGATAGGCCGCATGGCGCCAAGCTCCGGCCTGGGGCGGACTAGTGCCAACGGTGCTGCATTGGCACACGAACGAAGATCCGATAGACGGGCTGAGACGCGGAGCCCCGCAAGCAAACCCGAGTCGTTCGGCAACACCTGGCCGGGTTCCAGCAATCGAGGCAACGCGCGCATGACCGCCAAGCGATGCACCCATTGGCGCGCCGTGGCAGACTAATGTGATGAGCGAGGCCTGCAAATGCGTCATGCCAGAGCCCTCGGTGTGTGTATCAGTCGATCGCCCAACCCCAGAACAGAGCTTTGCCCTTGTCCGAGCCCGTACTGACCATCTGCATCTGCACCCATCGCCGAACGGCATGGCTGATCGCGTGCTTGCAAAGCCTCGCCAACCAGGAGCCCAACACGCCGTTTTGCGTGCTCGTGGTCGACAACGATGCGGATGACACGGCGCGGTCCCAGGTACTCAGAGCCGCGGTCGAGTTCGGCCTGCAGCTTCGCTATGTACATGCGCCCGCCCACAACATCGCGCTCGCTCGAAACGCTGCGCTCGACCTCTGCGACACAGATCTGTTGGTGTTCTTTGACGATGATCAACAGGCCGAGCCCGGCTGGTTGCAGCATCTATTGCAGGGCCTCGGTGACGCAGACGCAGTGTTTGGGCCCGTGCTGCCGATCTACCGTTCGACCGAGCCAGAGTGGCTACAACAAGGTCGCTTTCATCAGAAGCAGGCGCGATCGGCGCCTGACGGGACATTGGTCGGCTACGGCTATACGGCCAATGTCTTGCTACGCCGTGATCGATTGCCCGGACTGCGCTTCGATCTGCAATCTGGGCCAACCGGGGGCGAGGACACCCGGTTCTTTCATCAATGGGCGTCGCTCTGCGCACGCTTTGTGGTCGCTGATTTAGCGATCGCCAGCGAGGAGATCGCGCCGGAACGCTGCACGATGCAATGGCTGACCAAACGGCACGTTGCGTCGGGGCATGTGCATGCCGATCTGATTCGACAGGATGGTCGGTCGCTGGCTTGGGCGTTTCTGAGCGCGGGGCTCAAGTACCTATATTGCCAAATCGCCGCAGCGTTGACTTGCTACCGCCCTGTGCGCTGGCGCGCCTGGCGCCTCCGCGGTGCACTGCACTATGGGGTGATGGCGGCCCTATTGGGCGCGCGAGCTCCAGCGTTGTACGGCCAAGAGGCCTGAGTTGCGGCGAACGCAACGCGCGTCGACAAACCTGGGGCCGCACGAACGGACGGAGGGGTCGCCCTACCAGGGCAGACACAGAGGTCTGCCCCTACGGGTGATGGTGGATTGTGCAGACGCGGGGTCTGCCTTTGCGTCACGCGACCGGAATCAGCGGCAGCGAAACATTCCGAACTTTTGTTCGCCGTCGGCCACGTCGCCCAGGGCCTGAATCGTGTCGGCGCCGGCATCAACGGCCGAGTTGCGTGCCATCGTTTCCAATTCGTCTTCGACCTTCATGTCGTTGCGCTCGTAAAAGCCCACCTTGGCGCGCACCGATGCCGTCACGGTGCCCTTGTTCTCGCAGGCAGACAAATCGGAACCTTCGGCGACACGTACTTGGTCAGCGCCCTGATCCATCTTGACCCACGTGCAAGCGCCGAGCGTGGCGACCAATCCAAGAACCAGAATCCGCTTCATGATGTGCTCCTCATTCCGATGGTGACGATCATCTTGCCAAATACTGCCTGAACCAATTGTTCATGGACTGCTCGGCGTTGTGCCCCAGGCGATCGGGGCTTTCGACACGGGGGCCGGATCGTAGCCCTCAGTGCATTGCGTGTTCATGTCCGGCTGTTGGTGCAGGTTGATAGGTCGCCGCGCGAACTCGCGCAGTGCTTCCATACCGCCGCTGTCGACAAACCACGCTTGGTAGCGCGATGCTGCGAGCGACTGTGCCGCCGCCTGATCAACGTCCGAAAGCAGTGATGATGCGTCGTCCGACGGCGGTTGCTTGGCGCTGTTTGACTGGTTCTGCATTTCGCGCATGACGCGCTGCCACAGCAATTTCAGGCTGGCGACTTCGACCGGATTGTCGCGAACGGCGTCGGGAATTGCGATATTGCTACCGACTGGCGCGTTCGCGAGCATACTCAGCGCCTGCAGACTGCCACGCTGCACAGACGCCTCCAGAATGCGCGGCGCTTCCGTTCGATAGTCTTCGAGAAAGTCGATACTGAGGCCGAGATCCTGCGAGAAAACGCCGCCGCTCAGGTAGCGCGCCAGTGACGGCCGATGCCCGGCAATCGCCGCCCGTTTGGTCATGTCATACGCCGCGCGATAGTGCGTGTCGGCGAGTCCCGAGCAACGATTCAGCAAGAATCGGGCGCGCTCAGCCCGCGCCTCAAGCGAACGGATCATCGCCAGCTGTCCAATGATCTGATCCGCCCTGCCACGCTCGATGGTGAGCCGCATGTCTTCAAGCTCCCGGCACTGCTCCAGTTCCATGACGAGCCGACACGCCGCGCCGGCATCACCCTGCTCCGCACGCGCCTTCAGCGTGTCGAACAGACTCAACACAGGCGCATCGAGACTCGGCAGCGCTGGCCATTGTGCCGGGCTGTAGGGAGTGTCGGTTGCATCGGCAAGTTGCACGACCCGCATCGCCATCGCGGGCTCAGCATTCGGTGGGATAGCAGCCGAAAAACTGGACGCCACGACACGTTCGACCGGCCGGGCGGCCTCGGCGCGCATCGCCTCTGGCATCTGTGCGGAGTGCGGCAATAGCACCACGGCGCCAACAAGCAGGACGAGGACAGCTGGCACGATCAGCAGCAGACGTTTCATTGCAGCAACCCCATTTCACGACGCCAGTCGAGCGGCACCGACAAATCTGGCGCCTCGACGAACGAGGTTGCACACGACTCGTCAGGACTCCGCACGTGACTCGTGTCGCGGCTCATGGCACTGCGCCGCTGCGCTTCGCGCATGTGCGCGACCATCTTCTCAACCTGCGCCCGCTCAAGGTCAGTCAACAGATCAGAGTCGATTGAGCCCTTCCGCTGGCCGCCCTCATCCAATTGCCGAAGCGCTGCCACCATTTGCTCTCGCTCAATTGCCGATAAACCCGCATCCCGATCCAACGCCAAGCCGCCGTAGCTCGGTCCGAGTCGGGACACCAGGGCATTCCGCGCCACCAGGGAGCCCGCCTTCATCGCTGCGATCAGCAGCGCGTCGCGTTCACGCAATATCTGTTTCAGCTCGGCCACCGGGACACGTCGGTCATAAACGGGCAGCCAATGTTCAAGCGCAAATGTTTCCATCGCAGCAACGTTGCCAGCTCGCGCCGCTTGGCGGATGTAACGCCAGTCATGGCGGTCGCTCTCAGGGATTTGTGCGCAACGCTCTGACTGCCCAAGCAGGCTCTCTGCATGCGACAGCGTCGCCGCGACATCACCCGTCTGGCTCTTCGTCCGGTCCTCGACGATCTCGCCAACAATCTGCAGTCGCCGGTCAATGTCGAAACAGGCGCGAAGCTCCAGTGCAAGCCGACAGGCGGCCTGGTGATCGCCCTGATCAGCGCGATCTTTGAGCGTCGGCCAGACGTCTGCCAGCGGCTCCGTGACCGGCGGCAGCGGCGGCCAGGCACTCGGGTCGAATCGCGTCGCCGGCTCGATTGCAGCGATCGCAGGCGACTCCTGACTGACCGTCGGTTCGATCGCCGAAACCACGGCGTCGGCTGGCAGCGTCTCCTCGACACCTTGTTCCGGGAATGCCGCCACGGCCAACTGCTCGGCCGATGGCGAGCGCATGGCCCCAAGCGGTGTTCCCGGCGCCAGCGCCAGCACCAGAACCGCCAGCACTGCGCACAGTGCGACGGCGAGCACAATGAACAACCAAAGCCTGTTGCGCATGGAGAATTGTTGTCCGTTCCGGTCAGAGCATTGGCAGATTCAGGCCTTGCTCGCGCGCGCATTGCTGCGCAATCTCGTAGCCTGCATCCGCATGACGCATCACACCCGTTCCCGGGTCGTTCCACAGCACGCGGGCCAGTCGGCGATCAGCCGCCTCGGTGCCATCACAGACAATGACCACACCAGAGTGCTGCGAGTAGCCCATGCCAACGCCACCGCCGTGATGGAGACTCACCCATGTCGCGCCACCGGCAACATTGAGCATCGCATTCAGCAGCGGCCAATCGGACACGGCGTCTGAGCCATCCTTCATGGCTTCAGTTTCGCGATTCGGTGATGCCACCGAACCAGAATCCAAATGATCGCGGCCGATGACAATCGGCGCCTTCAGCTCACCATTTCGAACCATCTCGTTGAACGCGAGCGCCAATCGATGCCGCTGCCCGAGCCCCACCCAGCAAATGCGCGCTGGCAAGCCCTGGAACGCAATGCGCTGCTCGGCCATGTCGAGCCAGTTGTGCAGATGCGGGTCGTCCGGAATCAGCTCTTTGACCTTCGCGTCCGTCTTCAAAATATCTTCCGGATCGCCCGACAGCGCGACCCAACGGAACGGCCCAATGCCGCGACAGAACAACGGTCGCACATACGCCGGCACGAAGCCCGGGAAGTCGAACGCATTGCTCAAACCCTCATCCTTCGCCATTTGCCGGATGTTGTTGCCGTAGTCAAACGTGGGCGCGCCCATCTTCTGGAACGCGAGCATCGCCTCGACATGCACACGCATGCTCTGCTTCGCCGCGCGCGCCGTGCCAACAGGGTCGCTCACCCGCCGTTCCAGCCATTGCTCAACTGTCCAACCCAGCGGGAGATAGCCGTTGACCGGGTCGTGCGCCGACGTTTGGTCGGTGACTGCATCTGGACGCACGCCGCGTCGGACCATTTCAGGCAGGATCTCGGCCGCATTGCCGAGCAACGCAATCGACTTCGCCTCACCCGCCGCGGTGTAGTGCGCGATCCGCGCGAGCGCGTCGTCGAGGTCCTTGGCCTGCTCATCGACATAGCGCGTTTTGATCCGGAAATCGATGCGACTTTGCTGACACTCGATGTTCAGCGAGCACGCCCCAGCGAGCGATGCCGCGAGTGGCTGCGCGCCACCCATGCCGCCGAGGCCCGCGGTGAGAATCCACTTGCCGCGCAGACTGCCGGCATAGTGCTGGCGGCCCATCTCGACAAACGTTTCGTACGTGCCTTGCACGATGCCTTGCGACCCGATGTAGATCCAAGAGCCGGCCGTCATTTGGCCGTACATCATCAGCCCCTTCCGATCGAGCTCGTTGAAATGCTCCCAAGTCGCCCAGGCGGGAACGAGATTCGAGTTCGCCAGCAGTACGCGCGGCGCATCGGCATGGGACGGGAACACGCCGACTGGCTTACCACTCTGGATCAGTAGCGTCTCGTCGTCGTTCAGTTCCTGGAGCGTTTTCAGAATCGCATCGAAACTGGCCCAATCTCGGGCGGCGCGGCCAATGCCGCCGTAGACCACCAGCGATTTCGGGTCCTCGGCCACTTCCGGATCCAGGTTGTTCTGAATCATCCGATACGCGGCTTCGGCGAGCCAGTTCTTGCAATGCAGCTGGTTGCCACGCGGGGCGCGGATGACGCGGGACTCATCGCGACGGGAGGAAAAGCTCATGAAACGCTCCGATCCAGAGGAAAGCGGGATTATGACAGGGCCGGCATTGGGAGGCGAAATCGGCGCGTTCCGGCCATTTTTGGCCGAATTTCGAAAACGATGTCCCAATTGCCCCGAAGGTTTCGTATAGGCAGAGGCCAATGCGAAAGGAGCGATACATGCTGCCGATTCGACCTGCCTCCAACCAAGGCACCCGAGGTTGGGTCCGGCTGTTGCCGGCGCCCATGCGGGCAAGCCTGATCGTGGCCGCGCTGATGTTGCCAACGATGGCGACTGCAGCCGGACCATTCGAACTCAACGCCACCGTTCAGCCCGCTGCACCTGAAAGTGCCGACGGCCGGTTTCAGATCGAGGCGCGTGTGACGCCTGGTCAAGCCAAGAGTCGGGATGCGCGTTTCAGCCTGACGGGCCGAGTGGCCACCCAAGCAAGCGACAAAGCGATCAACGCGGCGTGCGGAAGCAGCGCCGATGGCATTTTTCTGAACGGTTTCGAAAACTGAGGAGCGTCCCATGAGCTTGCTGACTACCCCATTCCGGAACATCTGCGGTCGCCCGATGCATGCCTTGGCCGCCGCCATCATGCTGACCCTTGCCGCAAACGCCGCGACCGCAGGAAACCATGTCTACCGCGGCAGCCTCACCGATGGCGGGCGACCGGCGCAAGGTGCGTATGACTTGAGACTGACGCTGCTGGATGCGTCCGGTGACAAGCAATTGGCCGCACCGTTGACTTATTCTGCAGTTCAGATCCAATCCGGGCAGTTCCAGGTCGACCTGGATTTCGGTTTGGACTTGACCCGATATACCAAACTTCGGTTGCGAACCGAAGTCGCATCGACCGGCGGCAGCTTCGTGCAAGTTGGCGAGCCACAAGTTTTTGAGCCGAAGTCCACGCTTGGCAGCGTCTGCTGGGATACGCAAGGCAACGCCGGCACCAATGACGCCACGGATTTCCTCGGCACGACGGACGGCGAACAGCTGATCCTCAAGGTCGGCAATGCCCAGGTGATGCGCTACGACTTCCCGGACAATGTGATCGGTGGATCGAGTGCGAATGGCGTGGACACTTTCGGCGATAGCAGTCAGACCATTGCCGGTGGCGGCAGTACCGCAACGAACTGTGGCCTCTTTCTGGATCAGCCTTGCGGCAACTCGGTGGTCGCCACTTATGGAGCCATCGGTGGCGGCGGTTCCAATTCCGTGACGAATACGTTCGGCACCATTGCTGGTGGCAACAACAATACGGTGATGGGTCAGCAGGGGACGATCGCAGGGGGCATCAACAACACCGCCTCGGCCATCAACGCAACCATCGCAGGCGGGTCGCGAAACACGGCCTCGGGTAGTCACAGCGTGATTGGTGGCGGATTTCTCAATCAGGCAAGCGGATTCCGCTCAGGGGTATTGACTGGCGATCAAGTGATTGCCAGCGGAGACTATTCCGCTGTACTCGGCGGCATAGACAATCGTGCAATGGGCGAGCGATCGAACGTCGCCGGCGGTACGTTTGGTCTCGCATCGGGTGTCGAAAGCGCCGTGCCAGGCGGCAATAGCAACTGTGCGGGTGGCGACACCTCTTTCGCCGCCGGCACGCGCGCGATTGTTCGCTCCGGAAATGGCGTCGGCGATGTGGCGTGCGCGGTTGCTGGAACCGATGCCAACGGCGACGAAGGCACGTTCATCTGGTCCGACGCGCAAGCCAGCAACTTTGTTTCGACCGGAGCGAATCAATTTCTGGTCAGGGCCAGTGGCGGCGCAGCAATCAACGGGACACCCCCGAACGCCAATGGCGGCTTTGAGTTCAATGTCTACGGCAATCCACCGGACACAGGGTTTGTGGAGGTCGGTCTGATTCCGAATCCCGTACCGAATCCGAACACTGGCGAGCGCATCGAACTCGGCGCCGGCATTGGTGGCGCCGGCACCAATGATGCGAACTTCCGGATTGCCCACAGGAACAACGCCGGTGCGTTCTTCGAGCACCTAAGTTTGAACGGTGATGGCAGCACCATCGTTCGCTCCAACCCCGCTAATGCAGCGGTCGGCGTGACGCTGGCGGTCGGATCCGGCTCCTGGGCATCGTTGTCTGATCGTGCCGTCAAGACCGATGTGGCGGTCATTGATCCCGAACTGATTCTCGACCGACTGAACGCCATGCCCATCAGCGCGTGGCGCTATATCGGACAGGAAGCGGGCGTGCGTCATTTGGGTCCGATGGCACAAGACTTCCGCGCCGCATTCGGCCTGGGCGAGAATGACACCACGATCAACACGGTCGATGCAGACGGGGTGGCCTTGGCGGCGATTCAAGGCTTGAGCCGACAAGTCGCTGCCGCCAAGGCCGAAAATGCGGCTTTACGTGAGCAATTGGCGCGCTTGGAAGCAATGGTGCAGCAAGTGTTGCCGCCAGTGTCGGGCAATAGACCGGAGTAACCAGACGCTGGCTTGGTGATGATTCCGCTTGCGCCGATCCAAGTCGCGAACAGGTCACAACGGCAGCGTGTCGCAAGTAGCCCTCTCCCCGGCCCTCTCCCACTCGCGCGGGAGAGGGAGCACTCGCTCCCCCGCGATCGCGGGGGAGAGCTGGGGGGCTACTTGCAACCAGAGTCGCGATCGCGCCCAGTTCCTTGCGTGAACGATCGAGACTTCAACAGCGCCAACGATGTCCAATCGGTCAAGCACCAAGAACCCGAATGGCCAACCAAATCGGTACACCCAAATAAAACACCGCGCGCCGCAACCATTGAATCAAGTTTGCATCTGAGCGCGCGGCCGCCAATCGCCACCGACCCAGCAACCAAGTCAGCGCATCGCTGAACCCTCGGAGCGCGCCGCCAAGCAGACTGATTCCAATCGCCCAGGCCACCCACCAGATCAGCAGCCCGAGAAACCACGCGCCGGGACCAAACGTTTGCCATTCCCCAAAGGTGCCGCCGAACGTGATGACTTGGTTCAAACGGAACGCGGGCAACGACATCAGCAAGGGCCATAGCCCGTATTGCAACCAAGGGGCATCGAGCCAGCGATGCCAACTGCCAGCGCGCCGTGACGCTTGCTCGGCAGCCCGTTGCATCGAATCGGATTGCCAACTTGCGGCACCGCCGTGAGCGCGAACGCCTTCGCTGAACGCAACGGGATCATGAACGCAGATGTGATGTGACCAGACTTGGCCGCTATCGAACGTCAGCGCTACCGCAGCGTATGGCCGAGGCATCCGGAACACTTGCAGACTCTGAATGCGGCTCGGTTCAATTTCGATGTGCGTAGCACCACGCGTCATCAATAGCTGCTCGCCCTCGAAGCGCGCCTGATAACGGTTCCAAAGCAAAATGCCGTGCGCCAACAACATCGGCACCGCAACCGAGGCCAGAAACAGATGAACCTGATGCAAGGTATTCACCTGCAAACCGTCGGTCCACAGCATTCGTATCGCGATCCACAGCAAGCCCAAAGCGGCGCATGCATGCAAGACGAGCACCAATATTCGCGCGCTGGGGCGCAATAGGTACACCGTCGCTGACCAGGCCATTGGCGACTCATGCTTGGGTGACCCTGCCCAGGCATCGAGCCTCATCCGGATCCGGCCAAGCACGGGCGCCAGCAGCGTCAGACCCACGATCCATGCCGCCACGCGACCAAGCCAATCGCCCCACCGCACCATCACCGTTGGCTCGGGACTGCGGATCGGCACTTCGCCGACCAAAACAGCCTGCTGGTCCATGTCCGTCTGCGCGATGATCTCGCCCGACTCATCGACGATTGCGCTGTAACCATTGGCCGTCACGCGCAATTGCGGCAGACGTGTTTCGACACTGCGGAAGCTCGCGACTGCGAGATGCAATCGCGCGCCTTGCCGATACTCGGTGAACCACGAGTCGTTCGACAACCCTATCAGTGCCTGCGCACCGAGGCGCGCGCCATCGATTGCCAACTGCGGATGCACATCATCAAGACAGATCAGCGGCACCACATTGATCTCGCGGCCATCAGACGTGCGCAGCGGCAGCGCCCTGGCCCCGTCGCCTTCGCGCCAGCTGCCAGTCCACGGCAGCAGTTTCCGAAAGCGCTCGCCGTCAAGCCAACTTGGCACGTACTCGGTCAGTGGAAACGGATAGGTCTTGCGGTAGTGTCCAAGCAGACCACGCTCTGGCTCAAGAAACGCCGCGCTATTGTATTCGCCCGCCGCATCACGATCGTACGTGCCCATCACAAGCGGCACATTCACGTCGCGGACGAACTGCATGATTTCCTGATCAAGCGCGGCGCCGTCGTCGCTCTTCGGGCTCCCAAATGTGGTCGGATAAATGGTCTCGGACCAAAGCAGTGCCTCGGCGCCCTGCTGCTGCACCGCATGCGCTGACATGGCGTAATGCGTGTCGAGCAGATGCCGAATCACCGCATACGCACCGCGTTCGGCCCGCATCGCTTCCAGCTTGGTGATATTGGCCTGAACCAAGCCAACGCGTACCGATTGGGCCGGCATTGCTTGCAGGCTCCGCACCTCAAGCAGGCGCCAATAACCGTAACCCGTCCACACGATGCCAATCACCGCTGCGATGCTGACAGCCTGCAGCGCTTGGCGCCGATCAGAACGCACTTGTTTCAGCGCTTCTGCAATCGCGAGGTTGATCAGCACGAGTATCAAGGTCAAACCACTTACGCCCGCCAAATCCGCGGCTTGACGCAACCATGACGCCGCCTGCAAGCCATGGCCAAACGTATCGCCGAGCAGCTTTGGCACAAGCCACTCGGCGCCGACCCACGCCAAGGCCGAGAGCAGTGCCGCCGGAAGCCACGGCATTCGGTTTACAAAGCGATGGCGCAGCAGGACGAACACCAGCACCTGAGCCTGCAGTAACGGCGCCAGTACCATCAGGATCAGCAGCGCGATCGCTGGGTGAATCCCAACGTAATCGCCAAACGCAGGCGCAAACCAGTGCGTGGCCGCAAGCGCGTAACCAACCGCCATGGCCACGCCACTGAGACATACCTGGGACCACCGGGTCAGGCGCCCGAGACTCAGGATCCATGGCACCCAGACCACAAAGCCAAGCAGCCAAAACCAGCCGCCACGCGCATACAGATGCAATAGCAGCGCACTGGCCAGAACACCCAGCCAGGGCCACAGGCGCGCACCAGTGCGCTGTGAATCCGACGTTGCGTCCAGGCCTGTCGTTGCACTCATCACATTACTCAGTCAATACCGGTCCAGCAACCAGATGTTGGCTGCTGACAAAACGATCGGTGGACATCACGGATCAGGAATCGTGATGGTTTCGAGCGGCAATCCAGGCGGCGCCAGCTCTGGCGGGACGACGCGACTCTCGGGAATAGCAACGGGGTTGCCGTGCTCGTCGAAAAATTCGAAGTCCGGCGCGAACATCAGAATCGGGTCAATCGGTTCGCCCTGGTCAGTCACCTGATGGTGTCGCACATAGCCGGGCGGCAACAAGAAATCATCTGGCACCTTCAGACCCGCCATCGGCGGACTGGTGCCAGGTGGATTGAATGCCGCGATCCCCTCATGGATGCCCGCGTCATTCAGAGCCTGAATCAACTCACCTGTCGTCGGCAAAGGATCTCCCGGTTTCAGGTACGTGGCCAGATCATTTGGATCATGACTCGGCAGCTCGGGTTCAGGCATTGCCGTGGCGGCGGCGGGATCGGACACGACCTGACGCATACCTCGTGGCAAGGCCTTGAGCTCGCTGAGCTGCGCCACCGGCAACGTTCGCGTTGTATCGGCTTCCGAATTGACCGCGCCCAGGTCTTGACCCGTGCCAAAAGCCTTCGGCTTCGAAGCCTCTAGGGCCACCAATACGCCAAGCCCAATCACCACCAGACCCAAACCAAAAACCCAGCGGCGCCAAGCACCGCTGGGTTCTGGGGACCGACTGATCCGAACGGGCGATGGCATGTCGGTCTGCTCGAGTTTGCTTGCCGAAGACATGCCAGGCGCCTGGTTCAGGAATCAGGTTTGGTGACGACTCGTTACGGTGTCGCCGGATTGAAGACCGAGATCGTCCAACCCATGCGCTCATGACCGAAGTTGTTCCAGATCGGGCTCTTGCCACCACTGAAGCTGGTGTAACGCGGTGCACCCGTGCCGGTGCTGCCACCCCACAGGCCAGCCGAAACCGTACCGCCCGTATAGGTTGGATGCGTATCGTCGGACTGGATGTAGTCGTAGCTGCTCGACGAACTGACGTACTTGACATTGGCGTCGCGGAGCGTCGACTTGAGCGTGCTGGTGATGCGCGTCACGTAGGCGGCTTCGGTGTCGCCAGCCACATAACGCAATGCCGCCGAATCAACCTGGCCATCGCTATTGCTGTCGTAATCCGCACCCATGTATTCGGCAAAGCTGTCGCCACACTTGAAGCCCTTCTGGCGGGCGTACTCGCACATCCAGTAGTTCATCTTGGTCAGGTATGGCAGGAACTTGTCGCGCAGGTTGACCTTTGCGCCCGTCGTCGGATCGTTGCAGGAACTCTGCACATTGTCCGCGTTGTAGCCCGGATAGTACAGATTGCTGATCACTTTGAGCTTGGTGTTCGGATGGGCGTTGGCATTGATGTAGTCCATCGCCTGGGCCACATACGTCTTGCAGTTGTTCAGCGCCGTGTTCATGCCGCTGTAATCGCACGTGCCGGTTTGCGACTTAAAGGCGGAGCGTGCCTGCAGGCCGTCGTTGCCGCACATTTCGAAGGTCACCACGCGCGTGCTCGCCGTTTGCATGTATGACTTTTCGGCGACGATCTTGTTGCTGTACACGTCCGAGGCCACCGCGCCCGATTTGGCGCGGCGAATGCTCTCGATGTCGGCATTCCAGAGCGCGGACAGGTATTCGGAATCAACGGTCGGCGCCGAGTACTTGGCGGCGTTCGAGATCGAGGTGTTGTAGCCGGCGTAGATCGAATCGCCGTACGCCACGACGCGGTATTTGGCCGTGGTACCAGCGCGGTCCACCGTCCAGGACACATTCTGATTCAGGGTACTGGCAACCGCAGAGGAGCCAACCACGAGCGCAGCAAGACCAACAAGCAGCCGTGAGCGGCCACCGAGACGACGAGACAACATGTTTCCCTCCCAGGAAATGTGATGTGTAAACGCAAACAACGTTGAGTTGAACTGCTTGGCTGCCCGTTTGTACGGGCTTGCCCCATTGCCACCGCTACTGCTAATCCCAGGGCCTGTTTTCGACCCGTCCATCTCATCAATACGCCATCGTATGGTGAGATGCGAACAAAGGTCACGTCGCATTGCAACATGCGGTGTCGTGATGGGCCCCGCAGACCGGCGTGGCCGGGCGGCAGACCACCCGCGAGGCGCCTCCTGCAACGACAAAGCCCCCGAAAAATCGGGGGCTTTTCGAAGTGACGGACACCGTGTCCCAACTCAGGATTCGGGCTCCTCGGTCGCGCCGCCACTGCGCATCGCACGACTCAATCGATGTGAGTCGATCGTCGCGCCGGCGGCTTTGGGGGCTGCTTCAACGAGTGCCTTCGCCGCAACCGCAGGTCCGGCATCACCACCCGTTTCTGCCGAAACGGTCCCCGACGAATTCAGAAAGTTGTACAGCAGCGTCCGTTGCCCAGCGGTGAGATCGCGCGTGACGGGCATGTACCGGAACAGCTCGAAATTCGCCGGATCCGTCAGCCGCTTGATCAGTGGGCCATACGCGCGCACCTGCTGTTCATCGCCCAGCCGCAGCCAGTTGTCCATGCACGGCGCCATCGCATGCCAGTTTGCGAGCACATAGTTGTAAGTGTTGATCCACGTTGGCGCGAGGCTCGCAATGTTGTCGTCGGCCGGAAGCACGCGTTGATACGTGTAGGTGTAGTTCAGTGGTGTAAAGACATTGCCGACCGGCAGCATTGGGTTGTCGCCCGTCTGGAACACCCATCCGGTAATGCCGGCCTGACTGCCCGACAAGGCAAAGTTCACCTGACCATTCGCGTTGGTCAGCAGGCGCCATCCGCCGCTCTGCGTGGAATTCATATCCGACATCGTTACCGCCACACCCGATCCTGCCGGCGCGCCGCGCTGATACACCTGCACGATCAAGTTGGCGTTCTGGCCCTGATCCATGTACAGATTCGCCGCGTTCGGCACCGCGCGCAACACATCCTCCTGCAGATAGCTCGTGCCATCGCCGCCCGAAATGGCGAGATTCGTGTTATTCAGCAACGCGATTTGGCCTGGGCTTAACGGGATGTCGATAATGCCCGAGGTCGCCTCAAACGCGGCACGGTCATAGTGGCTGTAGTCGATCGTTGCAACCTGCGTTACCGCGACGGCAGGCGGCGGATCGCTTGCCGTGATCGTCAAGGTGCCGAGATTGAACTTGTCGGTGGCGCGGTCTGAATACGGAATCGTGTTCGAGAAATCCAGCGCAAGCCCCTTCTCTGTTGCGCGGGCAAATGCAGTGGCGACGACTGGACCACCATTCGCTGCAGACGATTGCCCGGGGATCGTCGCGAAGGTGGCGATCAGTGCCCGCTCCGATGCCTCTGTCGGGCAGTCGCCTCGACGCCATAGACCGACTGTGCCAACGAGCTTGCTGCGCGCGGGATTTGGCTGAAAGCCACCCGCATTGAGTAACGCTTCGAATGCCTTGCCGGCATTGCGTGACGACAACCCATTCGCGAGTGTCGGGTTGTTGTAATAGACGGTGCGATACGTAACGAAGCGCACCATCACGCCGAGCACATCCGGATCGGTCATCTTGGTCTGGAAGCGCTTCAGCACCGCTGAGTCGAACGGATCTATATGCAATCCCTGATCCTTCGGAAACACGGTCTGCCACATCACCGAAGCGACGCCGGCGATCATGTTGTTGCTTGGATTCGCCTGAAAATTGATGAAGCGGTCGTTGAATCGGATGACGCGCTTACCGAAGATCCGGCAGCCACCCAGAATGCCAAAGCTCATGTCGTCGAAAAACAACTGCGACGAGTACGCGCCGTACGGTTCGCAATCCACGAGCATGCCGGTAAAGATCACCGGTGCATTCGTGAAGGCATCGGTGACGACGAGCCCGTCGCCCAAGTCAGCTCCAGACACGTAGGTGTTGTAGAACGGGCACCGGTAACTGCCGTCCGGATTCCAGTTGCCTTTGCTGGCCACCTCATTGATCGCGGCCGTCCGGAAGCTGCTGACCTGCGCCGAGCTCATGACGCGATTGGTGTTGATCAGTGAGTCGCAATCGGTTTCGTCGTACGCAGCCGGCGCCTGACCGGAGGGATAGTTGTTCGTGGTGACTGGGTCCCAGGCGATCTCGCCGCGGAAATAGGCGCGCGGAAACTCAAGGATGCTCATGGCGTGACTCCCGATGTCGTGATGGGTGTGTAGAGAAATGCCGGACCAGAAACCTGGCGATTGGCGAGCGGCGTATTCAGCGCCTTGATGGCGGCCATTCGCAAATCGAACATTGCGCGAACCGCAATCCCCAGGCCGCCGGTGCCACCACTGAAGGCAGCGGTCAGCGCATCGACCATCGCCGTGTACGCCGCGTTGCACTCGGCCTGCGCTTGCTGGGCAGCGGGGGAGTCGTGCGAGAAGTCATGCAATTCCGGATCGGAGATCGCCGGGTAGACGGCCGCATAGTCCAATCCAAGCGAGCCGGCCCACGCGTAACCCACTGGGTTGCCCGGATCCTTGACCAGGACCTGATTGCGCTCCATTTCCCAGAACCGATAGTAGTGCGCCAGTTCATTCTCGAACGTCAGCGGACTGCCCTGACTACCCGGGCTGACCGGCGTGCCCTCGCCTTCCGACACAATTTGCGTGATGGCCTTGTGGGCGTCATCGTAGTTGTTGACCGCAAACAACTGGCCCGGAAAGAACTGCGAGTCGTCGATCTGGAACCGGTTCGGAATCCATGCCGATGCCGGCAGCGCAGCCAAGGCCTGATCCAACAGATGGTAGTACTCGCCGATCGTGATGCTCATATCGAGCATCTTCGCTTCGACCATGGCCATCAGTACCGGTGGATCGATCGGTTCGGATGGTTCCTCAATCGCCATCCCCTGAGCCATTGCGGCGATCGAGAAGGGCAGCAGATGCACGATCAGATCGCCTCCCACCGAAGCCGGTAGCGGGCCTGGATAGCGCGGCGGATTGATGCCTACCGTGCCGCCAATCGCGTTCATGATGTTGCTCGCAAGGCACATGTGGATCATTTCCTGCTGCACAATGCCATTCATGCGCGCCGCCGCGGGCGCATTGCTGCCCGGCAGAATCGTCATCTTGGCGTACAGATACGGCGGCAAGGTTGCGAACTCTATGTCGATCGCCTGCTGCACCAGTCGCTGCACGTCGGTAATGGAACCAGGTACCTGCCAACGAACCTTGATCATGACAACCTCTCAGTGTGGACTTCGGTTGAATGCGCTCCTGCCGCAACGCGCCAGAGCCACCATCGGTGCAGCAGCCAGAACGCGGTAGGCAGACAGGACAAAAGCAATAGGCTAAGCAAGGTGCTGGGCGACCGGGCGCCAAGCCAAGCGCTGCCGCCATACAGGACGCCAAGACCCAACGAGGCTGCGGCTGCCGCACCCAGGCTGCTGATGAGTGGCAAACGCCAGACCCCGGCAAGCAACGCGCTCAACTCAGCGAACACAGGAAGTGGCCGCGACAGCACGATCCACCACAGCTCGGAGCGGCCAGCCCGATCGCGCAGACGATCCCATGCGCGCGCGCCGATAAAGCGTCGAAGCCTTGGTTCCGGGACGATCCGACCCAGGCCATAACCGGTCGCAAAGGACAAGAAACTACCCACGGCGACACAGCACCCGCCAAGCCAGGGGCCAAGCGACCAGCACAACGCCATCGCGACGACACTGCTCGGAATCGGCAACAGTACATCCGCAATCAACAACAAGATGCCGAGTGCAGCGAGCCACAGCGGGCCCTGGTGGTTGGCCAGCCACATCGGCGCGGCGTGTTCCAATGCGTCGCCCCAGAGTGCAAACGGCACGAGAACCGCCCCCAGCAATGTCACGGACAACAACATCGCACGCCACCACGTTGACACGGGCGAAGGTTCCGGCACCGACTCGAATGTCGCCCGATTCATGGCCGCCCCCATTGCACCGACAACCAAAGCCGACGCCCATCGATGTCGTTGCCAATCGCCTCTTCAAAGCGCTCGCCCAAGGCGTTGTCGAGCGTCAATCGAACATCGGCCGGCCCCAATCGGTGGCGCCAACTGAGATCGAGCCGCTCCCCGGCCGACAACCAGCGATCACCGGTTGGAATGGCCGAATCGAAGCGCTTGCCCACATGGTGCAGGGTGGCGCTCAACTCGGCGCGGTCGCTGACTTGCCATTGGGTACTGATCGTCCATTGCAATTCTGGGCGCTGGCGCAACGCCACACCGCCGATCGGGTCTTCGACTTGCATCCAAGCGCCTTCGAACTGACTGTGCCAGCGATCAGTCCAACGCTTGCCAACGCGCCATTCCAGACCATCGGACTCGATTCTGGCGCGATTGACGAGTCGCGGTGGCGGCCCGGAATCGATGTCGATCAAGTCGCGATAGCGCGCGCTGAACCAAGTCAGACGCCATGACCACGCGTCGGATTGCCGAGACGGATCGGTGTCGACCTCATTGCCGATGAACACCTCGCGATGAACCGCCCGCTCGACCTTCAACCCGGGATCCCCCACCAGCGGATGCGCGAGCGCATAGAAGCTCGGTTGCTTGGCGCTGCTTGCAATCGTCGCGCCCCACCGCAAGCCACGTTCCAACTGCTGCTGGACCGCGAGCATCGGGTGGGTGATCGCATCGCCATCATCCAGTTGCTCATGGCGAACGCCGCCCTGAATCGTCCAGGCGGCTGCCTGCCAGCGCGCCTCGCCAAATACGCTTGCGGTGTGCCGATTGCGTTCGAACTCGGCCGGCAGCAGCATGAAGCCCAGGTCGATCAGACTGTCCAACTGACCGCGTTCACGCTGCGCCAATGCGCCGGCTGTCACTGACCAAGCCTCACTAAGCGTGCGGCCATAAGTGAGCTGCATCTCATCGCGGCGATAGTTGGTGTGCGTTTGAATGGCGGGCAGGCCAAAGTCGTCGCGGACACCGGGGGCGACGCCGGGCGAGGTCTCGTCACTGCGGCGCGTCTCTGTCGCAAGTTGCAAGGCCCAATTTGCCCAGGGTGTCTCCGCTTCGGCGCGCATCGCGAACTGGTGATTTTGACCGTCGCGCGACTCCAACTCACGCAGCACGGCAAACCGCTCGCCGCCACTGTCGTCCGGAAACCCACGCGCGTCGCTGTCCGCAAAACGCCCACTGGCTTCAACCCGAACCTGATCGAACAACCTCGTATCGGCAAACGTCTGGCCCCAGCCGGCATTGGCGCTGCGAGTTTCGTAGAAGCCCTGATTCTGATCACCCTCTTCGCGATACCCTGAGCTGAGCCAGAACTGGTCCGAACTAAATGCCGCCTGCGCACCGCGCAAGCGCTCGCCCCCGGCGTACGCCGCAAACCGATTCTGTTGTCGGCGGGTGAAGATGTGAACCAATCCCGCCATGGCGTCGGCGTTGACGACGCTGGCATTGCCCCGCACGATTTCGATGCGCTCCACGTCGTCGCACGACAGACTGTTCAGGTCGACCGCGCTCCCGCGCGACGACAACGGATCGTTCTGGCGCACATGGTCGACGAGAATCACGACGTGACTCGGATCCGCACCCCGCAAATAGAGTGCGCCATAGCCGCCGCTGCGCGGACTTCGGTCGACGCTGAGACCCGCTTGACGCGACAGCACTTCGGCCACGCTGGCGCCCAACATGGCATCCAGTTGTTCGCGACCCAGGATGGTGATGTGTTGATTGGCCGAGGCCGCCGTTGTCGGCAAGGCGGTCGCAGATACCTGCACGCGCTCAAGGCGCTTGGTGTCTGGATCGTTGGACGCGGCGCACGCTGCGGTCGCCAGCAGTAATAGAAACAAACACGTTGGTAGGCGGCACACAGGCGTCAGCGACCAGCACCTCAAGGGTCGCGACAAACCGCCAGCGCGCGCAACCTCAGCGGGCCGACGACGGCCAACGCCGTCGAGATCACACACGACACTCCAATACCAACCGCCTTCGCAAGCCATCGCGTTGCTCCCCCAAGGAGACAAATGCGGTCGGGTGCGTTACCCGACACTGCGCAGCGTCGAGTGTACGCCATGCGATTAGTCACCCGTCAAGCGAGACGTGGAATCGGTCCAAAGTTGCCTTGGGCTCAATCAGCCCCCGCCGGAATCAACCCCGCAAATCCTGGATTCCGACTGCGTGATAAACGGTCCGCGGCGGCTGATCGCGCCTACTCGAATCCATCGACAAACTGGGGAACAGGCTGCAGTTGGAAGTCCACGACATTCGGGCCGAGAATCAGCGTGCCGCCGAAATCAGCGTTGTCACCCTGGTACGGGAGCAGCTCGAAGTCGCCCAGCGCCAGGTTGTGCGTTTGTACGGTTTCGATCAAGCGGTAGCGTCCCGGCATCGGCATGCCGACGCCATCCGACAGACTGATCCCGATACGGCCGCCCGATTCAATCGCAAGTTGGTTCAACAACAGTCGGTCGCTCAGATCAGGGTTCGCGGGATCGCCGCCCAGTTGGAATCGGAACGTCGCGCCTACGGCACTCACTGTCGCATCGATACCCGCCAGCGTTCCGACACTGCTGCCGCCGGGCGACACCGTGCCCCCTTCCAGCCGCAAGTTGCCCACATTGCCCGTGCCGGACAACTGACCGTCCACGGTACCCAGGGGGTGATCGACGTCACAGCAACCCACTCCCAACACGGTTGTCAAACTGTCGCTCGGAAGCGTTGCGTTGACCTGCAATTCGCCGTCCTCGATCAAGATGCCGCCGGTCAGCGTCGGTGCCGTTGCAATCGTGACAGTGTTCGTGCCCGTTTTGCAGAATCGTCCTGATCCACTGATGACGCCCTCGATGCGAATCGCCGTCGAGGCACTCGCACCAACGCACACGTTGTTGGTCAGGCTCAACGCGCCGCTCAGATAGATGACGCTGGGCTGCCCATCACTGGTTTCGAAGCGCAGGCTCGAATCGCCATTGCCCGGCCCAGTCAAAGCCAGATCATTTGCAAGGTTCACCAGCGTTTGATCATGGTGGACGATCAACGAACTGCCCGCGCCCACCGCAAAGGGTGGCGCTGCCTCGGCATTGTGCCAGCGCTCGGCATGATAGAGCTCGACCAAGCCATCACGAACTTGCACGTCGGCACCGGCCGCAAACGCAACGGTGCTGGCATCCAATACGACGTGGCCCGACGTTTCGAGTCGATGTGACCCAAGATCGATGCCGCCCGCAATATTCAGGCTATTGCCATCGCCCGCCAGCTGACTATTGGCCGTCAGTGTTACCGGTCCATTCAACGTGGACGCCGGCGCAAGCACATTGCGCACCACGCCGCCCGCCAGAATCAAGGGCTCGTTCAACTGCAAGTCGGTCATGCTGAGATTGCCGTTGGCATCGACCGTCGTCGGTGCCGAAGTACTGCCGAGTGCGCTGACGTGCGCCAGATGCAACCGACCTTGCACGGTCGTTGGACCGGTATAGCTGTTGTTGCCCGACAGCGTCTGCGTGCTGCCAAACGCGCCGGCAACGCGCAAACTCAACTTGCCGCTGGCGCCATCGCGCAACACGCCACCGTAACGCTCATCGAACATGCCGGTTATCGACAACGTCATATCCTGACTTGCCCCGTTTTCGATGATACCGGCATTGCCATCGCTGGCGATCAAGCTCGCCACTTCTGTATCGTGACCGCCCAGACTGAGCACACCGGTCGCGTTGCCGGCATAGTCGATCACGGTCCCGGGCCACGTGCTGATGGCTTCCGCGCCAGCCTGAACCAATCGGCCGTCCTGAACTTGGATGCGACTGAACGTGCCCTGCCCGGTTAGTCGCAGCGTGCCATTGCCAAGCTTTCGCAGCAGCGCTGGATTCCCAAAGCTCCCCATATCGAGATGATCGGAAATCGTCACACCCGTGCTATCGGTATTGCGAATGTCAAAGCGATAGCCGCCACTCGTGTCGACACTGATCGGCCGCGCTAGCAATCGGTTGCCACCTTGCGCGTCGATCCTGAGCGTGGCTGGGGCTTCGATGGCGCCCTTGAAAATCAGGGCGTTCGTCGCCGCGCCGAGTTGGTTGTCGGTGTTGATATCGAGCACCCCTTCAATCAGCTGCACCGCCTTGCCAGCACCGCCCATCGTATTGTTGCCGCGGAGCACCAGCACACCGCTGCCAGTTTTCAACAGTGATGCCGGCTGGCTTGGCGTGTTGTTGATGATCGCCCCCAGCACCCGCAGTTCGCCGCCAATAGCAAACGTGGCATCGCCGTTAAGGCGCACCTCACTGCCGGTGGATTGGTTGGTCGTCACGAGGCCTGCATCGACCCGAAACATCGGATTCGCGCCGCGCAACTGCAGATCGGCGGCGCCACTGGCACCGAGGACAATTTCGCTGGTCTGCAGTGCATTGAAGCCGGGCTCAAACCATATCTGTTGCACAACGATCTGCGAATTGCCGGGCAAGCCCATGCTGTTGGGAGTCGCCGTGGGGCTACCGGCAAATCGCAGCACCGCATTCGCATCGCCATTAATCGCCGTGATGGCCGTATCAGGCGCCCAGTTGTTTGCGGTCCACCAGGTCGTGCTCCCGCCACCGCCGTCCCAGTCGTAAACGTTCTGCGCCCAGCTACCACTGCTGATCAAACACAAGAGCGCTGCGCACAGTGTGCGGATGGCGATGGGATTCGACATGACGGACTCCAGAGAATTTGAATGTGGAAAGACCTGATCGCGTCCGTCACGAGCGGCTTCAAACCGCGCCAATCGCAACGCGCGTGATGGGCGCTCAATCGGACTCGAAGCTGTCCCGAAGCAACACATCGAGCACGACTGCGTCGCGATCGGCGGCGCTGTTATTGGCCGGATCGTCGCTGCTCGCGCCAATGATGTTGGTGCTTGCCAAAGATTCGAGGGTTTGCCCAGCCGCCAAGTCCACCTGCCCCAGGCGCTCGAACAGCACCCCTGCGCCAGGCGCGAGATCGACCACGGCGTCAAGCAGGTCATCGGCTGGCGAGCTTGGGCACGCGGCGCCTTGCAAACCGGTACAACTCCACAGCACCGATGACAGGCCAGTTGGCGCCGGTGCTTGAATCGACACGCCGGCCGCCGGATGCATCCCGACATTCGCAATCAAGAGTTGACTCAAATCGCTCAATCCTTGAATGACCTGATCGCGGCCATTGCCAAGTGTCAGCACGACTTCCACATCCGGATCGAAGATCTGCACGCTGCCAACATCGGGAAACAGTAGCCCGGAATGGGTGTCGACGCGGTCAGTAAAAGGGGACCCGACAAACGCGCGGTTGCCGTCGAGGAACAACCCACTGCCAAACGCTGCCCCCGTTTCCGGCGCCGCGGCGACCAGTTCGCCGATCTTGACCAGCTCAGCGCCATTGGACAGATAGTTGTTGACGCGCCCTGCGCCGACGCTTTCGCCCACTGTCGCAAGGGGTGAAGCCGCGAGAATCATGCCACTGTGAACTGCCAAGCCTGCAGCAAAATGCGCGCCGGCAGGCTCATGGCTGTCTGCAAGCGTTCGGAGCGCCGTGGGCGCTGACCAGTCCAGCCACGACAGTTGCCCTTGATCGACCAAACCAGCAACGTCGGCATCGGGCGCGCCAATCGCCAGCACGCGCCAACTGCTTGCCAGACTGGCACCAAAGTGCGCATGCGCTTGGGGCACCTCGGCCACATGCGTCTGCGTCAGCGTAAAGTCGTTTTGATTGCGCGCGAACAACAACACTTTGCCAGCGTCCACCTGGCCATTGACATCGGCCATGGGCGCACCGATTGCAGCACCGGCCACCGCGTGCGCCAGTGTTTTGCCGAACCGATCGCCAGCCGCACCATTCGGATCGATCACAGTCTGCCGAAGCACAAGCGATGTCCCCATTACTTCGGCCACCACGACGCTGCCGCGCGATGACTGGCCATCAACGATCGCACCAGGCACACCGATCAACACTTGGTTGCCCGACGCCGAGAGCGCGGCGCCAAACTGCGCCCCGCTCTGCGCTGAAGCTGCATCGAAACGCCCCGAGAGTGTGTAGCCATTGCCCTGAGGACGCAGCAGGTAGACGCCACCCGCAGCCGACTGATTGAGCGGACTGGCATTTGGCGCACCAATCACCAAGGTATCTCCGGCAAGTGTCAGTGCCGCACCAAACGCGTCGCCTGCTTGGCCATCCGAAGCGACGAAGCGCTGTGCAAACAACCAGCTGCCATCGGGCTGGCGGCGATACCAGTCGACTGCACCGGTCGCACCAGCCGTGGCGCGCGTGGCGGATGGCATCCCGACAAAAGCATGGTCGCCAGATGCTGCAATGACCCGACCGAAGTCGCTACCGGGAATCGGGTACGTCGCACTGAGTTTGGCCTTCCAGACCGGTGTTTGCAGGCCAATCTCAAAGACACTGACTGATCCCGTATCGGCAACGCCGACCACATCATCCAGCCGGGCACTCACGGCCAGCGACCCGGCAGACAACGCCAATGTATTGCCAAACATGTCGTCACTACCCGGATCCGGATCGACCAACTTGCCCTGATAGGCAAAGCTTGGTTGGATGCGATAGTGATAGACACTGCCCTGCGTCCCGAGCGTCACCTGATCGGCGCGCGCGCCAATCACCAGGTCAGTGCCATCGGTATTGACTGCGTATCCAAACAAGTCCGAGGTAGCGCCATCCGACGCTTGAATCAGCGCGCCGCCCGACCATACCGAACCGCTTCGTGTGAACGGCTGCACGCTGCCGCGATCGACAGTCGCCCAGTCGTCGAACGGTGCGCCCACATAAAGACGATCTCCGTTGAGCGCGATCGACCAGCCAAACCAGTCCTGCTGGTCACGACCCGTCATTTGCAGCGTCTGTTGCAGACTGAAACTCGAACCTGAATCCACATAGACCGACACCGCGCCACAGTCGGTCAGACCGCCACCATCTGCCAGCGGCGCGCCGACCGCCACCGTGTTGCCAGACAAGGCAACGGACCAACCGAAACTGTCGCCGTTGACGCGGCTCGTGGGCTCCAGCCGTTGGGGCGTCTGGAACGTGCCGCCATTGAACCGAAACGCAAACGCTGCGCCGACATTGTTGGTGCCACCGACACTCGCATAGGGGGCGCCGATCACGAGCATCTGGCCATCGAACGCAAGGGCGGACCCAAACCGATCATCGGCATCCGTGCTGGCGGCGGTCACACGCGTGGATTCAACGAACCATTCGTTTTGCAGCATATAGACCACTGCGCGCCCGCGGTTCGCATCGGCACCGATGTCGGTACCGGGCGCCCCGACGATCAGCCGCCCGTTTCGCAACGCCAGCGCCGAACCAAATAGATCGCCACTCTGGCCATCGGACTGCGCCAGGCGCTGCGTCACCAGAAAGTGATCCCCAACACGACGATAGAGATAGACCACACCTTGGTTCGACCGCCCGTCGACCGTGGCCGTGCTGGCTCCAACTGCGAGCCACTCGCCATCGAACGCCAGCGCGACGCCGACGTTTTGCCCGCTGTGCGCGTCATTGCCGGCATCCAGTAAACGTGATTCGATGGCGGTCGGCACCGTCCAAGACTGTGCCAGGCACACCGCTGACAACAGCAGCCCGCAAAGGCCTGAGAGTAGATTGAGACGAGGCATGGCGCAGATTCCGCAGTGGTCCTGACTGCATCAAGCGCAATCCGGCGGCGAAATCGGCCAAGTGTTTTTCAATGATGGGCGGTGATCAGATTTGCCAATCGATCTAGCGGCGCAACTTAGACTCAATACCGATTCATCGCGTTTGCGCTGCGTGTTGCGGTCAGCCCGCTGGAACCACGCCAGCGTTAGCGCGATCCCAGTAAACCAGAATGTGTGACAACCATCGAAGCAACACAACGTTCGTTGCTTCAGCAAATTCTCTGCTTGAACGACGGCACATCAAACTCACCCCGGATCAAGTCCGGGTTGACGAGAGTCCAGGTCGCCTCGAAGGCGCACTGATTTGCGCACCAAACGGCTATTTGTGATGCGAAATTCTTGCGAAGAGGCCACGTCGCAAATAGCCCTCTCCGCAACCCGCTCCCATCAAACATCACCCAAGGCATTGTGTTTGTCCTCAATCCAGCGATACATACTGTGTGAAAACGGTTGGAGTTTGCGGCGCAACCCCATTGCCGTCATCCCGACGAAACAGACTGTGTGAAAACCTTTGGGCAGGACAATATTTGGCGCTTCAACATAGCCTCGGCGCGGCTGCAAGACCTTCAAACCCACCCCGGATCAAGTCCGGGGTGACGAGAGGTGGATTGGAACTCCTTGGGGAACCGATCCTTTCTAGCGTCTGAAGCAACGACTTTGCCTCGACGGACACTCTCGCGATTCGTCACCCCGGACTTGATCCGGGGTGGGTTTCAGGTTCGCGACAAACTGACCCATCATTTGCACTCATCATCGCTTCCGAACCCGATCGGCTAGGTTGCTCGAACCAGTCCTTTGTTGATTTCACACAGTCTGGCACGTGGGAGGGCTTGGGGAGGAGGTTACTTGCGGCCAGAATCATCACCACCCGCAATTTATTGGTTCGCAAAAACAATGGTTTGTGGCGTGTTGTATGAAAGCGGGAGCGCGCCAGCGCTGCAGCCGAGCGCGCCCGGAATTCGGCGACTACAACAACGCCGACCTCAGCACCCCGGATCGTTGGTCTTCGTCCAGAACATTTTGTCTTGCCAAGGCGCCGTCACCACCTTCGGGAGTCCCGTTTCGGCAGCAGGGGTTGTTTCCAATGCCGCGCCCGGCAAACCCTTTTGCACCGTGATTTGCATGGACCAAGAGCCAGCAGCATCAGCCCCCTCACCGGTGCCACGGATGCCACCTGCTTGCCCTAACGGCAACAGCAGCGTCGGTGTGCCGAGTTCCTGCTCTGCTTGTGTCGCGCGCGTCGACACCAGCACCACACTTGGATCAGACGTCCTGGTGACCGTGAACTCCAGCGCGACAGCGTCTGCCTGCTCACCAAGGCGCGCAGACATGGTTTCGCCCATTGGTCCGGCGAGTGCGAACGCGGCATCGGGTTGACCTGGGAACTGCGCAGAGACCATGACGGTGTAGTTGTTCGGCGAGCTGGGTGCCTGCGTCGTATCGAGGGCCAATGTGAGCCCAGTCAGGCCGAGCAAGATCAGTCCAGCAGAAAGGCGCATGGTCGTGCGAAGAGCAGAATTTGCAGCATGGTGTTTCAACATGGTGACTCTCCAGAGCAGCGGATGTGTCGTCTGCATGGCGCAGACCAAGGGCGCCTGGGCACTCGTTTGTGCCAAGGCTAGTGTTTGGGCGTATTCAAGACTCGCATCGGGGCATGCACGTAAAACGCGGGCATCATTCGCGAGCTCCTGATCATTGATGAAGCAATTGAGTGCCCACCAAGCCAGTGGGTTCCACCATTGGAGGACGACACACAGCCAAGCGAACCAACGAATCGGCAAATCACCAGCGCGCCAATGTGCACGCTCATGGGCAACTGCCAAGGCTTGCTGGCGGGTGGAAAAACGCGTTTCGAAGTCGGGGGGCAACACCAGGCTCGGCCGCCAGAACCCGGTCAATGCAGGGCCCGCATTTGCACGGAATACCTGCGCCTCGGGCCATTCCGGATGCTGATCGCCAGCCGTGCGACCCAATCGCTTGGTGAACCGCATATGGCGCGCCATCAGGTAACCAAGCAGCAGCACGCTGCCGAGTTGCGCCAACACGCATGCGACCAGTGCGAGGCTTGTGATCGATGAGGAGCCCGCAATCGTGACGGTGGCACTCGGCGCGGCCTCAAGTGGCACTACCACAGTCGGCATGACGCTCACTTTCGGCAAACAGGTGGCGAGCGCGAGCAGGACGGGCAGCAGCCAGAGCCCATACACTGTTGCGGGCGCGCCGGACCGATGCCAAAGCGGACGCAACAACAGCACGATCAGCAGCCCCACATTAAAGGCGATGGCGAGCTTCAGCAGATCAGGAAACATGGCGCAGCTCCAGATCTTTGAGGAGCTTGCTCAGCGCGTCGCGCTCTTCGGGCTTCAAGGCTCGATGCTGACTGAGATGCGCCAACATCGGCGTGACTTGACCGCCGAACAACGTATCGAGGAAGTTGCCAGTCGCCTGATTCAAGTACTGCTCGCGTTCCCAGAGCGGCGAGTAGCTGAAGCGCCGCGCGTCGCGCTCAGCCCGCACTGCCCCGCGCCGAACCAACCGCGCCAGCAAGGTCTTGACCGTCGACGGCTGCCAACCACGCGCGTCTTGAAGCGCCGCAATCAACCCTTCCGACGTGCGCGGGGCTTCGGCCCACAGCAGGTCCATGACGGCGAGTTCAGAATCTGGCAATTCCATGCAAAAACGCTCCGGCTACATTTGTAGACCAGGCGAGTCTACACCTGTAGACGAAAAGCGCAAGCCCTCGATTGCAAGGCCGTGTTGCACCGGTGACCGACGTTGGCATGAGCCGCCAGCAATGCAGCAAGCCAGCCTGATCAGGCCGGCAAAAAGGGCATTGGGTACGTTGCGACGCGCCGACGTCGGCGCCGGGTTACATCGTATGCGTCATGCGCTCGGCGCCCAGCGAGCCCGCCAGGATCTGCTCGATCTTGGCTTTAGCCGCTTCGCCGTCGGCGGTTTCATTGAACTGGACGCCGATACCCGACGTGCGGTTGCCTTGGGCGCCCGGGGGTGTGATCCAGACGACCTTGCCGGCCACGGGCAGGCGGTCCTTTTCGTCCATCAGCGACAGCAGGATGAACACTTCATCGCCGAGGTTGTAGCGCTTGGCCGTGGGCACAAACAGGCCACCGGTTTTCAGAAAGCCCATGTAGGCGTTGTACAACGCGCCTTTGTCTTTGATGGCCAGCGACAAGATGCCTTGCCGCGGCATGCCGCCCATTGGACCTGCTGCCATGCTCCACTCCTACTTAGAACTGGCCGACACGGTATCACGCCAGTTGCCGAGAATCTCCGCCAGAATCAAGTCCGAACGAAGCGGCGTGTCCAGTTGCAGACGCGCGCGGTTGGCCTGATCCCACCAGGCACTGAGCTTCTGAAAATCGGCGCGGGCGGTCAAGGGTATGAGGCTTTCGGCCACGCCAGCTTGCAGCGTCAAAGGCGCTTTCATGGCCTGCGCCACCAATTGCACGGCGGCGCGCAGGCGAAATCCGGGATCGGCGGCCAGCCAGCGCTGAACCACGTCCATCAATGCTGCCGACCCGGCAAGGGCCTGAAGGTCCCGGGCCACGTCGTTGATCTGCTGGCGCTGTTCTGGACGGGCGAGCAACAACGCCTCACCTGGGTTGCCATCGGCGAGCTGCAGGGCCGGCTCGGCATCCTTCTCGGCAATCCCTTGGGCACGCAGCCATTGCAGGCTCAATGCTGGTTCGGGCTCGCGAACGTCGATGCGCTGACAGCGGCTGCGAATCGTGGCGCTGAGCCGCATCGGCTGATCACTGACCAGAATCATCATGACGCTCGCCTCAGGCTCCTCCAGGGTTTTCAGAAGCGCGTTCGACGCGGCGGTGTTCATGGCCTCGGCCGGTTCGATGATCGCCACCCGCCAGCCGCCACGCTGGCTCGTTTGGGCAAAGCGCGCGCTCAGGGCGCGGATCTGATCGACAATGATCTCGGTGCGCAGCTTGCCGTCGTCACGGGGTTCGAACGTGATGGTCAACGCATCGGGGTGATTGCCAGCGCGGAGCAAATGGCACGCCTTGCATTGCCCGCAGGCCGCATCGGTCTGGTCGGCTGCGGTGCACAGCAACCAAGCCCGCACTTGCTCGGCAAAGACGCGTTTGCCGAGGCCACGCGGGCCAGCCAGCAGCAAGGCGTGCGGCAAACGCCCCTGGGCACGACGGCTTAGGAGGCGCTGCCAGTCTTCCTGCAACCAAGGCGCGAGCACAGCGCTCATTGCAGCTGATAGCGGCGCACCGCTTCGTTGTGTTCGCCGAGCGTCGCCGAAAAGTGCGAGGCGCCATCGCCTTTCGCCACAAAATACAGCGCATCGCCGGGCGCTGGGCGCGCGGCTGCGGCAATCGCTTCTTTGCCCGGGAGCGCAATCGGCGTTGGCGGCAGGCCAGCACGGGTATAGCTGTTGTATGGCCCATCGGTTTCGAGATGCCGACGCGTCAAGTTGCCGTTGAAACTGCTCCCCAGTCCGTAGATGACGGTCGGGTCGGTTTGCAGGCGCATGCCGATTTTCAGGCGGCGACTGAAGACGCCAGCGATTGGGCCACGATCGTCGGCGCGCCCGGTTTCCTTTTCGACAATGGAGGCAAGAATCAACAGATCTTCCGGACTCGTCAGCGGCGAATCCTGCGCGCGCTGACCCCATTCCTTCAGCAAGGTTTCTTCCATCGCCGAAAACGCGCGCTTCAGGATGTCGATGTCTTGCTGGCCACGCACAAACGAATAGGTTTCCGGCAGAAAACGGCCCTCGGGGTGCTGGCCGGGTTTGCCGACCCGAGCCATGATGTCCTGGTCGCTCAGTCCAGACAGCGTCTGCTTCAATTTTTCGGCTTTGCTGAGCGCCAGGCGCAGCTCGCGAAACGTCCAGCCCTCGACGATCGTGAACTGATGCAGGATCACTTTGCCCTTGGCCATGCGGGTCAGTAGCTGGCGCGGCGTCATCCCGGGCTCAAGCAAGTACTCGCCTGCCCGCAGGGTGCGGATCACCCCCAACTCGGTGGCCAAAAGACGCCAGTATTCTCTCGGTGCGTTGGTGGCACCCGCCTGGGTCAACTGGCGGACAATCTGATTGAACGACGTGCCCATGCTGACGTCGACGACCACCTCGTGACCATCAAGCGGCATCGGCGCGTCGGAAAATGCTTTGTAATCCCGATAGAACCAAAGGCCAGCGACGACCAGGCCCACGAGACCGAGCAAAAACAGACGACGTATCAGTTTGCGCATTCAAGCTCCACTTGCAGTCTGGCCATCAAGTCGATCGTGGCAGGCCCGGTCGGCCAGGACTGCTGGCCGATCCTCGCCACAGGCATGATCCCGCGAACCGCGTTACAACAAAAGACCTCGCTCGCCCCTGCCAGTTCAGTCTGGTTCAGGCGGGCAACTGTTACTTGGGTCAGTTCAAGAATCCGCGCCCGGCACACGCCCGCGACCCCGCAACGATCCAGCATTGGCGTCCACCAGCGTTGATCTTGGTAGACGAATAGGTTCGCACTTGTCGTGCAAATCAGATCGCCAGCCAGATCACACATCAGCACATCATCGCAGCGCCCGGCAGGCTGTTCGTCCCGGGCCAGCACTTGTTCGAGACGATTCAGATGCTTCATCCCGGCAAGCGCCGGCTGATGCCCGAGGCGCGTTGCCGCCCATTCCAATTGCACTGATTCCGCCTGTTTCGGCAGGTTCGGGTCGGCAAACATCAGCCATTCGTTCTGCGCGCCGTGGCTCGCATAACCGCGCTGTGATGCCGACCGGGTCTGCATGAGCTTCAAAACGCCCTGCCCTAGATTCGCGGCCACCGCGTGAACTTGCGCACTCAGAATCGGCCAGTCGTCAAAGCGGCCATGCAGCCGACGGTTGGCCTCCTGCAGGCGTTGCAGGTGATACGGCCACCAGGCAATCCGCCCGTGTACGACCCGCATCGTCGTGAAATGCCCATCGCCGTAGTGAAGCGCGCGCAGATTCGCCCAGTCGGCGTCAATTTCACGCCCGTGGCGCCACACTCTCATGCCGTCATGCCCAACGCTTGCAGCAATCCGCGCGCCTTGTGCCGCGTCTCGGCCAGTTCGCGCTCTGGTACGGAGTCGTAGACGATCCCGGCTCCCGCGCGCAGGCGTACGTCGTTTCCAGACAGGCTCATGGTCCGGATCAGAATATTCAGTTCCATCTGTCGGCCCGGCCCGACAAAACCCATCGCACCGGTGTAGAAGCCGCGCGGGCACGCTTCGAGCTCGGCGATGATTTCCATGCAGCGAATCTTGGGGCAACCGGTAATCGTGCCGCCCGGGAACACTGCCGCAATGATGTCCCGCAGACTCGCATCAGCACGGAGCCGCGCCCGCACATTCGACACAATGTGGTGCACGTGCGTATACGTTTCGATCGTCATCAGCTCATCGACCTGCACGCTGCCCGCCACGGCAACGCGGCCAAGGTCGTTGCGCTCCAGATCGATCAGCATGATGTGCTCGGCGCGCTCTTTGGGGTGCGCGAGCAACTCGGCCTGCAACGCCAGGTCGGCGTCGCCTTGCGCACGCGGCCGGGTGCCCGCGATCGGCCGCGTTTCGATCAGATCGCCACGAACCGCGACCAGACGTTCGGGTGATGAGCTCAGCACGGCCCAATCGCGATAGACGAGGCTGCCCGCAAACGGCGCTGGATTGGCCTCGCGTAGACGCCGGTACAGACTCGCCGCGGGGTTCGGACCAGACACCTCTGCCTGCCATTGCCGCGACAGGTTGACCTGGAACACGTCGCCAGCAGCGATGTAATCGCGAATGGTGTCGACGCCCGCGCAAAACTGCAACGCCGGGTCTTCGTGCAGCGATTCAATGATCAGCGTGTCGGGTGGCACCAGTAACGACTCGGGCGCGAGCCCGGCGAGCAGCGCCTCCACCCAAGCCTCGGCCTCAGGCTCGTAGACGGCCGACAATCGATCCAGTGCATGATCCCGAACAAACGCCAACGGCGTGCGCAGCGCGAGCGCCCGCGGCAACTCGGGCTCGGCCAGGACATCGTGCAATCGTGGCTCGAGGCACGCTGCGTATTCGTAGCCAAGCAGCAACGCGTAGCCACCCGCAAAGTGGCCCAACTCGGCGAGGGATTCGGGCGCTGCGCTCGGCGCCGAAGGCAACCGCTCCTGCAGCACACGCAGCAGGTCCTCACCTTGAAACTGCCCGTGCTGATCAACCACGGCCGCGCGCGCGGTTTGAATCAGCGCGTCACCCGTCGTGGCCAGCAGCAAATCAAATCGACCACTCCGCGCATGCCTTGCGCGACTTTCCAAGAGCATCGGAAAGCGAACGGGATCGGCAGCGTGCAGACGCTGAAGATCCCAATGCTGGGGCAGCGTCCGGACACGCATGAGGGTCAGGTGCCGGTTACAGTTTTCGGAACACCAGGGTCGCGTTCGTGCCACCAAACCCGAACCCGTTCGACACGGCCACCTGGATCTGCTTCTGGCGCGCGACGTTTGGCACGTAGTCGAGATCACAGCCTTCGCTCGGGTTCTCCAGATTGATCGTCGGCGGAATGACACCATGGTGCAGAGCCAGTACCGAGAAGATTGCTTCGACACCGCCGGCCGCGCCGAGCAGGTGGCCAGTCATCGACTTCGTTGACGACACCATGGTCTTGTAAGCGTGCTCGCCCAAGGCCTGCTTCATCGACAGCGTTTCGGCCAAATCGCCAAGCGGCGTCGAGGTGCCATGCGCGTTGACGTAGTCGACCTGCTCCGGATTGATGCCTGCGTCCTTCAACGCGACCCGCATGCAGCGCGCCGGACCCTCGCCGTTTTCACTCGGCGCGGTCATGTGATACGCGTCCGAACTCGCGCCATAGCCGATCAGCTCGCAATAAATCCGAGCGCCGCGGGCCTTGGCGTGTTCGAGCTCTTCGATCACCAGAATGCCGGCGCCATCGGCCAGCACAAAACCATCGCGGTCTTTGTCCCAGGGCCGGCTCGCGTGCTTCGGATCATCGTTGCGCGTGGACATGGCTTTCATCGACGAGAACCCGCCAACTGCCGTTGGCGTGCAGCCGTGCTCGGCACCGCCGGCAATCATCACATCGGCATCGCCATACTGAATCATGCGCATGGCCGTGCCGATGCTGTGATTCGACGACGCGCAAGCCGACACCGCCGAAAAGTTGGGCCCTTTGAGACCCAGATGAATACTGAGTTGCCCAGGCAGCATATTGATGATGGTTGACGGCACGTAGAACGGCGACACCTTGCGCGGGCCACCGATGTGCAGCGCGATGGCGGTGTCTTCGATGCCACGCACCCCACCGATACCCGAGCCAATCACAATGCCAATACGCTCGGCATTGGCCTCGGTCACCGCAAGTCCGGAATCCTGCATTGCCATCCGCGACGCTGCAAAGCCGTAGTGGATGAACTTGTCCATCTTCTTGACGTCTTTCGGGCCAATCCAGTGGGTTGGATCGAAGCCTTTGACTTCGCCAGCGATCTGGGTGGCAAAGGCGCTGGCATCAAAGCAGCTGATGCGATCGATGCCGCAGACACCGTTTTGAATGCTGTCCCAGGCGCTTTCCAAGGTATTGCCTACCGGCGAAACGATACCCATACCGGTGACGACCACACGACGCTTGCTCATCCGTTGCTCTCCATCCATATCTCAACATTCACGGCCTGATCACGAACGAGCGTTTCAGTACCGCGCAAATGAAAACTGCGCCAGAGCGGCGCAGTGTTCAAGTCTTGCAAGGCCGGAATCAGGCCTTGTCGACGTGCGTCTTGATGTAATCGATCGCCATCTGCACGCTGGTGATCTTCTCAGCATCTTCGTCCGGGATTTCGCACTCGAATTCTTCTTCAAGCGCCATCACCAGTTCCACCGTGTCCAGCGAGTCGGCGCCCAGGTCATCAACAAACGACGCATTGGCGGTGACTTCTTCCTGCTTCACGCCGAGTTGTTCGACCACGATCTTTTTGACGCGTTCTTCGATGCTGCTCATGTTGGTTTTGTCCTCTGAATCGGTGAAATGCCCGGACGCCGTCAGCCCCGACGCCGCCCGAAAGCGAAAAAACGGCGTTCATTGTAGAGCAAATGTTCAGCGACACCAAACAATCCTCAAACAAACGTTTAGAGAGTATCCGAATAAGATCATACCGGGCGCGCTGACTTGCCGGGTTTCGGGCACGTGTCCCACGGTTCGCGGGCCCAAAATCAAGTACTTGCGTCCTGGATTCTGGTCTGCTCAGCCAAGGCACGAAGACACCCCCGCACCATGCACTCCAGTCCATGCCTCAGGCGAAAAATGGCGCCTTGAAAACGCCTTGCTCAGTAATGATGGCGTCAATCAGCGCGCCCGGGGTCACGTCGAATACCGGATTCCAGGTCTGGACGCCATTGGCGGCAATGCGCTGACCGCCCGCCTCAAGGAGCTCACGCGCTTCGCGGAGTTCGATCTCGATGTGCTCACCGCTAGCCATGCTGAGATCGACGGTCGAGCTCGGCGCCACGACCATGAATTTGACCCCATGATGGCGGGCTGCAATCGCTAATTGGTACGTGCCGATTTTGTTGGCCGTATCGCCATTTCGCGCAATGCGGTCAGCGCCGACGATGACCCACTGCACTTGCCCCGTCTTCATCAGATGCGCGGCTGCTGAATCGGCAATCAATTTGGCCGGAATCCCGTCTTCCAGAAGTTCCCACGCGGTCAGTCGCGTGCCTTGGCCCCAAGGCCTTGTTTCGGTGTTAAATACGGCCGCCACGCGACCCTCGGCATACGCGGCCCGGATCACGCCCAACGCCGTCCCAAATCCAGCGGTGGCCAACGAGCCGGTGTTGCAATGCGTGAGCACGCCACTGCCTTTCGCAATCAAACTGGCGCCGAGTTGCCCCATATGGCGATTGGCGGCAAGGTCCTCGCGCTCGATGGCTACGGCTTCTTCCTCCAATCGCGCGACACTGGCCGCGCTACCCAAGACACGCTGCATGCGTGCGAGCGCCCAGAACAGATTGACGGCGGTGGGTCGCGAGGCCGCCAACGTGGCAATCGGTTCGGCGAGTGCGGCAGCCGATACGACGCCATCAGCACCGGCGGCGGCTTGCGCAGCCAATACCACGCCATACGCGGCCGAAATTCCGATTGCAGGTGCACCTCGCACGGTGAGGTTCTGAATTGCGGCGGCAACTTCGGCCGCCGTGCTGCAAGTGGTCCAGAGTTGCTGCATCGGCAATAGCCGCTGGTCAATCAGACGAAGACTCTGACCCGTCCAGGTTACCGCGCGAATTCGGTCATACCGTGCGTAATCAACATCCTGCATGTTGCGAGTTCCTTGTGCTGCCTATGCGTGAAAATGAAGGTGTCGGACTCAAGACGCAATGCCGTTTGGCACCACGAATGAGGACTGCAGGCGTTCGTCTTCGGGTTCAAGCAGCTCCGGAAACAAGAGGCCGGGCAGCAGGGCGACATCGAAGATTTCCTGGACTTGCCCCTCGAAGCGGAGAAACCCGGCGATGCGCGCGGTCCCAAGGTCCACCACCCAGACGCCGGACAGCCGCTCCTTGATGCGCTCCATCACTGGCAAGCCGCCAAATACACCTTCGCGAATCTGCGACAGCCCAATCAGCGCGTACGGCCCGACAAACGCCAGGCCGCGCACGAAGCCCGGCAATTCGGCGAACGGGTGCGCGCGCCCGGTTGCCAGATCAATCTGGGACAGCGTACCCAATCCGGATTCGAGCACCCACAGGCGGTCTTGATACCAGCGCGGCGAATGCGGCATCGACAAGCCCGTCGCGACGCACTCGTGCGACGCCACGTCAATGATCACGCCACCATCCGCCTTGTGTTCGCGCCAGCCACCAGGTGTGTCCGTTTGCGCGAGGCAACTGACAAAGCGCAGCTTGCCATCAATCACGGTGAGACCATTCAGATGACAACGATCGGTCGCTTCCAGTTTGGTGATGAACTTCGGTTGCCACCGCGGCACAAAACTGTGCACGCCATCAAGCCCCGACAGACACGAAAAGCGCGTGTTCACCACGCACAGGCCCTGGTCGGTGTAGGCGATTTCATGCACGCGTATGTCGCCCGTCAGAAACTGGTTGCGGGGAACAAAGCACGCGTCATGACGACCCACAGGCGGCAACGCTTGCGCGACACCGCGTTGATTGTGGTACTCCCAAAGGCCTCTTGCCGTGGCGATCGCGAGGCGGTCGCCCTGGGCTGCAACGCCCATCGGGCTCGGAAAACTCTTGAAGTGGGTGTTGATCCCCTGCCCCTCGGAGCGCAGCAAGATGACCCGACCGCTCTGATAAGTCGTGACCGCGACGCTACTGCGAATACTGGCAAGAATCTCAGCCATGCCGCGCGTGTACACGCTGCCAAAGGCTTGCTCTGGCGCCACCTTCGGTGCGGTCGTTTCAGGCGGGCGTGTATTTGCTGCCACGGCCGTCGCGGCTTGCCCATAGAGCACGGCGGGCGCCGGCTTCGCCAAAGGGGTAGCGTGATCATCCGTGACGCGCATGCGTGCGCGGACTGGCGGCGCCACATCAGGGCCGCGGGCGGCTTCCGCTGCGGCCATGAAATCGGCAAAGCGCCGCACCATCGGCTCGGCAATTGGCAGCGCCTCGCGGAGCAATGCCTCGTTTTGCCGCCACTTTTCTTTCGCATGCGGGGTCAGCGTGTGTTTGGACGGTGGCAATTCCTGGATCGGGCGATCCCACGCAAGGTCGAGCGCTCCACAGAGTCGCCGCAAGCTGGCCTCGGGCGCATCAAGCAGTTCCTGATACCGAATGACGTGCACGCGATCACCGGGAATCTGCGCCAGATCATCAAGCAGCACCCGCACGGTTTGCGCCCACTGCCGAGCGGCCACTTCATTCAGAGGCTTTTCGTTCCACTCGCGCCATCCGGGCGTCAACAACAACGACCAAGGTTGCCCGGTCCAACCTGGCAACCGCGGATACGTCACGAAGCGCCGCGAGCGCCAAGCGTCGATCATGGAGCTGATGGTCTCGTGCGGCTCACGATGCAGCACGACAAAATGCGCATCCGGATACGCGGCGGCGAGAAACGAAACGCGCAGCGCGTTCTTGGGGGTCTTTTCCACGAAGCGCACCCGCCGTGCGTCAACCCGCACGGGCCGGCCGTCGCGATCACGCAGCTGACCGAAGAAACCGTGAGTCAATTCGGCGACCGTCACCGCGGAGGCGGCACTCGCGTCAACACGATTGCTGTCGAACTGGACGCGGCCCGGATTGAGACCGGGAATCTGCTCCATGATCTGATGGCTCTCGCCACCGATGCTGAGCACTTCCGGAGACTGACACAGCGCCTCAAACAACATGCTGCTACCGGACCGTGGCGGACAGACCACAAACACCGGTCGATCAAAATAGGCTGGCGCAACGCCGGCTGAGCTTTGGCGCTTGACTGGCGCCGCGGCGCTGATTGGCAATGCCTCTGGCAGGGGTGGTGCGGCGGCAAGCAGCGCCGGTACCGGCGCAGCGATCTCCATTTTTGGTGTCTGCGTTGGTGCTTCAGCACGCGGTCGCTGGCGCTCATCCTGTACCGCAAACGCGGCAGTTTGGTCCTCCGGCCACGCGAGCTCGGGGTTCAACGCCACCCGGACAATGACTTGGCGCAGAAACTCCACCGCGTCACTGCCGTTTCGCAATAAGATCGATTTAGGCAATGCGGAAAGCGCTGCATCAAATTCCTGCAAGCGCTGCCGAAAGCCAGCGTGGCCAGTCGCCAATGCGGCATGTTCGGCAAACCACGCCGCCCAGGTTCGATCCAGCCGCACCAGCAACGGCACCAACAGCGGGCGCTGCGCCGGGTCCGCCAATTGACTCAGGCAGGTATTCAGCCAATGCCGAAGCTCAAACGGGCTCATGACCACGGGCTGGTTGTCATGTTCCAGCGCCAATGGCAGCTGGGTGTGACCTTTGGCAATCAGGCGGGACTCAGGGTTGGCTGGGGGATTGAATACCTCCGGACACTCGCCTGCATCCACCCACTGCTTGAACGCGGGCCCGCCGATCGTGTCGATCACCAAGTGAATGCGTTCGGTCGGCATCGTGTTGATGACATTGTGAGTGCTCCAGGTATCAAATACCCAGCACTCACCCGCGGCCATGTTGACGGCGCGCTTGCCGACGATGAACTGCACACCGGGTTCAGTCACGATGGGCACGTGCACGCGATAGCGCGTCATCCAGTAGTAGTTGGTGTCAACGTGGGCATGCGCCTCGCCATTGCCCTGAATGCGCATCAACCGGGTGCGCCCGATCGGCGATTGCAAGCTCGCCAGAACGTCGCGCAGATACGGCGTGGCGGCGAGCCAAGGGGTCGGCCGCATCGGGCCCTTGGTGCGATCAAGTTGCGGGTCGCCATGCGCAGCGATCAACGGCAGTGCCGAATTGCCAGCGTAACCTTGCGGGTGGGCGCGCCAGGCAGCCTCTGGCAAAGCCTTCACTTCCTGGGCCAGCGTTGCGGCGTCAAAGCGGATGGGCAGTCGAACAAACGGGCGATCTAGTTGCATGACTTGCCAGACAGTTGGGTTCGGGAAACGCGCGACATATAGAGAAGCAACCGCGCCAACTCAAACCGAACGCGAGCCAACCTGCTCGACGCTTCGCGGCAGTTGGCGACAGTCTAGCAGGCGCCGGGCAGCCAGCCGATCGCGCCGACCGCCTCGTGTGAACTATTCGAAATCGTTTGCGAACAAGTTCGTCGCCAGCTGCGTCGCGCGACAAGCCGGACCTGCCGACTCAATTCGGATGTTGTCCAGCTGCCATCCATCGGCCACCTGCCCGGTGTCGCTCGTGAACCGAAAGCGAAACCGGACGTTTGCCTGATTCGCGATCGTAGGCAGCTCGATCTGCTCATGCCGCCAGCCGTTCGCGCCATCACATTGAAACACTTGCGTCCAGTTGGTGCCGCCATTGGTCGACACCTCGACCCGTCCGAAATCGAATGTGGCTTCGGTGTTGCAGCGATGATCGAAAGCGAGTCGCACACCGTCGAGACCCGCATAGCTGAGTACGCCGCTGGTCAGACTCATGTTGGCATTGTCGCCGTAATTGCCGGCCGGACTGTCGGACCACACCATCGTGGCGGCACCGGTCGGACCCGTTTGACTGGCTCGGGCCCACGTCCCGGAGGCTGTCCACGCGGGCTGTACCGTTTCGGCATCGTCGGCAAATGCCGCGCACGTTGGATACATCGCGATGTCGCGAGTAGTGATCTGCCCGGCGGTCAGGCTGATGCCGGTTGCTGCCTCATCGAGATAGCCCGGCTTGCTGACCAATAGGCTGTAAACGCCAGGCGTTTTGCGATGCGTATAGCCGCCGTTGACACCGCTCACGACGGCTTCCGCCCCCAATGTGAGGGTGGCCTCAAGCGGCGTTCCCGATACGAACGATGTGACCGTGCCCTGCAGTTGTCCGACACTGGCCGGGTCCGAAATCGTCAGAAAGGCTGCGCCGGGCGGACCGGCGATCGTGCTGGCATCGGTGCCCTGTACCAGCAACAGATGCTGGCCCAAGCTAAGGCCCGTCGAGGGCAAGTTCAATGAGACGCCTTCACTGGTTTGATTGAAGCTGCCATCTGCCGCCAACATCGTCTGACCGATGGCGCCGGCAGCCCAAGGCAGTTGATCCACATACACCCGCGCGCTGCTGATGTTCTGCGTCGTCTCGGTACCATTTGATTGATTGAAGCGCGTGTCATCAATCGTGGCGAGCACCATCACCGATTCACCTGGAAACACGATCGACGGACCTTGCACACGCACGTTCAGCGCATCCGGACCCGAAGGCATCTGGTATGGCTTGCTCAGAATACGCGCGCCATATTGGAACGCCGCCAGATTGCCGGGCTGAATCGAACCGGTGAACGTGGCGCAATCCTGAAAGAAGTCGTCGCCCAACTCAAACGTGTAGGCAGGCACACCCAGGCTGCCATAGGCATTGTCATCGGACGCGCCGCTCGCCGGAATAGTATTCGACTGCTCTGGCGAATAACTGTTGAAAAACGCGAACCGCCGCCCAAGCGTCCGCAACGGCGCGTTGTTGGGTGCTGTCGTCGAACCTGGAAAACCCCAGGGCCAGAGCACGACCTCCGAGTAGCTGTGCACATCCAGATACAACCCCTGGGTATCGGCCGCAGCGGCCTGCGTGTAGTCACTCAGTGCACCGGGCCGCGTGTCCGGGAAAATCGAGGCGATGTAGCTGTTGACGGCCGTGGATTCCGGCTCCGACAGCACCGCCGTACCGCGATACGTTTCATTGCAGAGCGACGTGCTGGAACCGGAACCCGTCCAGTCGATCTGGAAATTGCGGTTCAGATCGACACCATCAAGAACGCCAGAGCAACCGCCATGATCGCGGCGGTTCTTTCGCTGCGACTGCCCCGACTCCGCAATGATGCGGCCATCGGGATTGGCCTGCAGCAGCAGATGGAATTCGTTGTAGTCGAGCAGCCAACGCGCGGTCGCGTCGGTCTGATAGTTGTTCAGCAACCACTCGGCAAAGGTCGCGTTGACCTCGACTGGCGTGTACTCGCGCGCATGCAAGCCGCTCATGACAAACATCCGCGGCTTGGGGCCGGCGATGGCGCTGTTCGTCAGCTTCAGCACGCGCAAATCAAACCCGGGCTCTTGCGCGGTCGGGGTCGATTTCCGCCAGCTATCGCCGATGTCGATCACGGTGGCAAGGTTTGGATTTGCGGCCACCAAGTTGGTGATCAGCGCATTGGTCTCGGAGACGGTCCGATAGCACGCAAAACCGGGGATCGACTTGCTCAAGGCCAGGTCGGCGAGGCCCACACGGGCACTCAGTTCCATATCCATGCGCGGCTTCAGCCCCGCCTGCTCCAATATTGCGCGCTGGGCTGCGTTCGCTTCGACGATCAAATCACCGTGCTTGGCATCAACCTTCACATGGGCAAATTCCCGGCCCAGCAGTGCGCGCACCGCAGGGCCCGAGTCATACACCCGAAACACCGCCGTGGTGCCCGCTTCCTCAGCACCCGCTTCCTCAGCGCCCGCATCCTCAGCACTAAAGGCTCCGGTCGCCACCAAGGTCAGCAAACCAGCAGCGGCATGAGCCAGGAACCGGGAGCGAGGGGTATGAGGTTGATTGGTCATCACGAATCCTTCATTCAGTCGGATATCTTAGCCGTGACGACACGACCTTGTCTTGCCGCAATGCAAAGCCGCAACACGCGCGCCAGTCGTGCGTCCGCCGAGGCCCTCGCGAACAGGACAACCGTTAGCGCTGGCCTGAACCAGTCCATCCTGGACGGTCCGTTTGAACGTTCTCAGAGGCGCGTTAGCGGTCTTCTGCCCGCACGCCAATCGCGCTGACCCCGCGCCGGCGGGCCGCATTCAAGTCAATCAACTGAAACTCTGGCTTCTTCGGGTCGTGGAACGACATTGCGTGCTTGTCGAACACTGCCTGGCCGCGTTCCACAGCCTTTCGGAAGCTGCTGAACGATTCCGTCTGACTGATGACGCCCTGCTTGTTGGCTTTAGCCTGATCGATGAGGGTCGTTTCCAGGAACGCGTAGTCGCCGCCAGGCGACAGCTCGAACGCCAACAGCATGTGGCCTGGGAGCAACACGAGCGACGGGTTCAAATCGATCTTGCGGAGCACCGAGGCAAACAGCACGGAGCCATCGACACAATTCGCTTCGCGACTCTTGAAGCTCTCGTCGATGAAGCGCACGTGCTGGGAATACACGTCGGTTTCGGCACTACCAGTCCGCGTCAACGAGCTGTAGCGCATACCGCGCGATTGCAGCAGCCGCCAAATCGCGAACACCTGCTTCATCACCAGTTCGGCGTTGCGCGACTGGTAACCATCGAATCGTTTCACCGTGCCTTGCGCGAGCGCATCGGAAACGATGGCGGCGACGAGTGGATGATCCTCGTCTACGTAAGCTGCGAATGTCCAGGTCAGGTCGGTCGGCGCCCGTGCATCGGCGATGAAGTACGGGGCCTCATTGACCGAACGGATTCGCACGCGCTGGCTCTTCCGCTGTACTGGGCCATCGTCCAGTTGCAGGCTCAGGCTTAACGTTTCGGGCGTTCCGCGGTTCTGCCGACGCAACGCATCGAACTGCCAGGCGAGCACGGGAAACACGGAGTAGCGCTTGCCCGCTTCGGGCAGGACCACATCAATGGACGATTCCGGCAGCAACCCGTTGAGCTGGATGCTGACCCGAGCGCGTTGCTGATCATGTTCGGCCAGCAAGCGGACACCGATCAGGCCATTGCCATCACCGAGGACGCGCGACGACACCCGCCGCGGCGCGGGCAGATCGGCGGTGGCCAGAATGAGGCTTGGGTAGATTTGGTCCTTGGGGCTGACGATTGCCTGCCAATCGGCAGCAGGGGCCCGAACCGGGACGCCAACGCCAAGGGCAATGAAAACGAGAATCGGTGTCAGGAAGCGCATCAGCCGATTGTTGCCAAGCCTTGATGAACGAAACAAGAGGCGCGCTGAAAATACCCCCTTGAACTTGCAAACGATGGCCACAGATCGGGCTCAAGGCAGTAATCACTGCCAACCACATTGGAGCCCGACATGACCATTACCCGCTACAACCCGATCACCCTGAACCGTCACTTTCCGGAAGAGATGAAGCAGTTCTTCGACAAGATCTTCGATCATGGCGACGACGAGCAATCGAACGTAGTCACCGCGCAGTGGACACCACGCGTCGATATCGTCGAGCAGGCCAAGCAGTTTGTCATCCATTGCGATATCCCGGGTGTCGAACCGAAGGACATCGAGATCCATATGGAGAAAGGCGTACTCAGCATCAAGGGTGAACGCAAGGTCGAGAACAAGACCGAAGACGCGAAGTTCACCCGTGTGGAGCGCATGCACGGCGTGTTTCATCGCCGGTTTGCCCTGCCTGACTCGGCGGATCCGGATGGCATCTCGGCGAGCGGCAAGCACGGTGTCCTCGAGGTCGTGATCCCAAAGCGCGCCGAAACCACGCCTCGGCGAATCGAGATTCGAGCCTGATCGTGCCAAGATTGCGCTTCGGCTTGGCGGTGCGGGCACCCGTACCCGCATCCGCCCGGCGATTGCAGGAATGCCAAGAAGCCCGCACTGCGGGCTTCTTGCATGATGGCGACAGACGTTCTCGCGCGGTCACCGCCAACAAGGCGGGTCGCGCGATGGGCGCATTGCGGCAAGCGATCTGTTGCCCTGGAACGGAGGAGACAGCATGAAATTCAAAGATTATTACGAGGTGCTAGGCGTGAAGGAGAGCGCCAGCGCCGATGAGATCAAATCGGCATACCGCAAACTGGCTCGGAAATATCACCCGGACGTCAGCAAGGAAACCGATGCCGAGGAGCGCTTCAAGACCGTCAATGAGGCCTACGAAGCGTTGCGTGATCCGGAAAAGCGTCAGGCCTACGATCAATTGAAGCGGCAAGGGTACCGGACGGGCGACGACGTTCCGGCAGGTGGGTTTGGCGGCGGCGGCTATGATTTTGACCCATCGGATATGGGCTCGGGCGGCTTTTCGGACTTCTTCGAACAACTGTTTGGTGGGGCTCGCGGCGGCGGCCGTCGGTCCGCGCCACGCAAAGGACGCGATTTGGAAATGCGGCTCAATCTGAGCCTCGAAGCAGCCCATCAAGGGGGCAAGCAACGGATCAGTTTCATGCGTGGTGGCGAGCAGAAGACGCTGGAGGTCAAGATTCCGGCGGGCGTACCGGAAGGTCAGCAGATCCGCCTGTCAGGCCAAGGTGAGGTCGGCCCGAACGGAGCCGGCGATCTCATTCTGGTCATTGGTCTGGAACCGCACCCCTACTACACGCTCGACGGCCGCAACACCCAGAGCAAACTGATGCTCGCGCCTTGGGAAGCGGCGCTCGGAGCCGAAGTCCCAGTGCAAACCTTGCACGGCACCCTGTCGCTGAAGATTGGCGCCGGCGCGCGAGCAGGGCAAAAACTCCGACTCAAGGGCAAAGGCTTTGGGGTCGAACAACCCGGTGATCATTTCGCGCAGATCGACATTCAAGCGCCAGCCGCTGAGACCGATGCGCAGCGTCAGGCGTACCTGGCACTCGCCGAGCAGTTTCCGAATCTGAAACTGCGTTGAGTCGGGGTTGGCGCTGAGTCATGCTCGACGCAAAGCATGTTGCGCCGCCGCCCAGGGATCTCGTCCGGACTGGTCCGAACGGGTCCCTGTTTCACGCCGATGCGCGATGCCGATCAGACCGGTTGGGGCCAGCTGACACGCGGCGAATCAGGCCACCGCGATTACGACGCGCGACAGCTTGGGACGCGTAATCGCTGGCCCGGCAGAATCAAGTACCGCGGCGCCCGCACGCCATTGGCGTTGGCCACGGTATTGACCGCGCAGCCGTAACGCATGGCGATGGCATGCAGGGTCTCGCCGCGCCGCACGACGTGCGTGCGCCCGGACCCACTCGATGTTGGCGCGCTGGCACGGCTGGCGAGTCGATAAGTCGACGCCGCGGGCTTCACAGCCTGATGCAAATCCTCCGCGGTCTGGGCGAGTACCCCACTCTGGCAGCGCGCGGCATAGGCCTTGGCGGCGGCAGCTGGTACCTGGAGTTCGGTGCCGATTGCCAACCGGCGCTCGGCTTCGTAACGGGGATTCAGATTGCGAATCGTCCGAAACCAGCCCCGCGGGTTGCCAAATTGGCCCATGCAGACCGCGAGTTCATTGATCGACGCCGTACGCACCAACGTGATGGACGCGGGCGACGCATCAAAGCGCGGGAATTCCAACCCGAACTCCTCTGGATGCATGAACAGCCAGGCGGCTGCGAGCACCATCGGCACATAGTCGCGCGTCTCGGGCGGCAAATTGCCGTACACCCGCGCATCCCAAAAACTGCGGGTACCGCGCGGCGACAGCCGACCCATGCGGCCCTCACCACCGTTGTAGGCACCAAGCGTCAGTTCGAGGTCGTTGTTCAGAAGCGCCAGTTGATCGTTGATGTAGCGAACATTGGCGGCAGTGACCTTCGCCGCATCAAATCGCTCGTCAAACCCCGCGCGACCAAGGCCGTAGCGCGACGCAGTTGCCGGCATGAACTGCAGTAGTCCCGCCGCACCGGCCGACGACACGGCATGCACCTTGCCGCCCGACTCCTTGGCCACAATGCCAAACAGCAACGCTTCGGGTAGTCCGGCTTCTTCATACTTGGGCCACATCAGGTAGCGCAGGTACTGGTAATTCTCGTACGCGTCGAGCAGATTCGGGCGCATCCACGTCAGCCATTCCTCGATGCCGGCCTTGACCGCTGGATTGAGCTGGATTACTTGGTCAAGGCGCTGGCCTTTGAGCATGGCCACGCTTCGTTGCAACTCGGGCAGGTCGCTACTCGGGCTCGCAACGTCGGAGGTTTCGCCTGCCAGTTCCTCCTCGGCCCGGTTTTCATCATCGGACCCCAACAGCGCCTGCTGCAGCAAGGCCAGGGTTTCGGCTTGCGAGCGCATGGCGACCTGATGATCACAGTTGGTCTCGATGGCACATCGGGCAATCATCGCGCGATAGTGCTCGCCGGCGGCATGCACGCTTTGCGTATCGGTGGCTTCACCGCGCTCCCAGCGCGCAATCTCAGACTTAAGCTCGGCTTCGGCTGCCAGTATCTCAGCCAACGTTTCCGATTGTGCCGTACGGCTGTTGTGGGCTTTTTGTGGCGTCGACGCGCAGGCGCCCAACAAGGTCGCCAGGATTACTGCAACAAGCGGAGTCCGGAACATGAAATCACCCTGCAATCAAACCGCGACACGTTAGCAGCGTCTGCGGCAGATCGCCAAGGGCGCCTCTGAACGCCTTCAGAGGCGAAGCCGGCCATGGATGGCCGGCCCAGAATCGAGCACGCAAGTGCTTGATTCTGGAGCAATGAGTCCGGACACGTGCCGGACTCATTGCGGGTCTGAAAGTCCAGGATGGACTTATTCAGACCGGCAAATACTGGCCATGGATGGCCGGCCCAGAATCAAACACGCAAGTGGTTGATTCTGGAGCACTGAGTCCGGACATGTGCCGGACTCAGTGCGGGTCTGAAAGTCCAGGATGGACTAATTCAGACCAGCAAATACTGGCCATGGATGGCCCGCCCAGAATCGAGCACGCAAGTGCTTGATTCTGGAGCCATGAGTCCGGACACGTGCCGGACTCATTGCGGGTCTGAAAGTCCAGGATGGACTTGTTCAGACCGGCAAATACTGGCCATGGATGGCCCGCCCAGAATCGAGCACGCAAGTGCTTGATTCTGGAGCAATGAGTCCGGACACGTGCCGGACTCATTGCGGGTCTGCCGCGATCGCGGGGGAGGGAGCACTTCTCCCTCTCCCACGCGAGTGGGAGAGGGCTGGGGAGAGGGCTACTTGCCACACGGTGCCGTCGTGAAAATCGCGCATCGCCGCTGACAGTTTGATGCGCGAATAAGCGCACCAAAGGGGCGGCTGGACTCCCACGCGCCCCCAAGGCAAGGCGGGCGCGAACCTGAACCGCGCCCCGGACCAAGTCCGGGGCAGCAGGCCTCGGACCTGCGCTGACGCCTGTCGTCCCCACTTTGATCAGGGCTTGGCGAGCGTTTGCCAGAGGAACTCGTAGGCGAGCGTCGACATGAATGCCAACTGTTGGTTGTCGGCGCCCCCGCCGTGACCACCTTCGGTGTTTTCGTAGTAGTAGGCGGTGTGCCCCTGCGCCATCAATTTCGCCATCATCTTGCGGGCATGGCCGGGGTGCACCCGGTCATCGCGCGTCGAGGTCGTCAGCAACACGGGCGGATAATGCTTGTCGGCCTGAAGCTGGTGATACGGCGAATAGCGGCGCAGAAACACGGCCTCCTCCGGGTTGTCCGGGTCACCATACTCACCCATCCAAGACGCACCGGCCAACAATTTGTGATACCGCAGCATGTCGAGCAGCGGCACCTGAATGACTACGGCGCCGAACAAGTCCGGGTAGGTCGACAACATGTTGCCAGTCAAGAGGCCGCCATTGCTGCCACCGACCACACCGAGTTGCTTGGCGCTGGTGTAGCCGCGAGTCGCGAGATCCTTGGCCACCGCAGCCATGTCTTCGTAAGCCTTGTGCCGGTGTTCTTTCAGCGCGGCCTGATGCCAACTCGGCCCGAATTCACCGCCGCCGCGAATATTCGCGACCGCATAAACCCCACCGCGCTCCAGCCACGCGGTGCCGACACCAGCGCGATAACTCGGTACTTCCGACACTTCGAACCCACCGTAGCCATACAACAGCGTCGGATGACTGCCGTCCAACTTGAGGCCGTTCCGATACACCACAAAGTAAGGCACTTCGGTGCCATCGTCGCTCTTTGCCAAATGCTGTTTGACCGCGAAGTCACCCGCGTTGAAAAACGCCGGCAACGATTTCAGGAGCTCGGGTTTGTCGGCACCAACCTCACCGAGATACAGACTGGTCGGTGTCAGATAATCCGTGACGGTCATGAAGTAAGCGTCGCTGTCATCCGGATCGACCGCTCCAACACCGACGGTACCGAGGTCTGGCGCACCGACGAGGGGCTGTCGCTGCCACGTCCCGTCCTTGGGCGTCAGCACATAGACTTTGTTGCGGACCATGTCGAGTTCGTTGACCAGGATGTGGTGCTTCGTACCACTGAAGCCCGCCAACGACTTCCGCGGACCCGGCTCGTAGAGCAGGTGCAGGTCGCGCTTGCCGGCCATGAAATCGTCGAATTTTGCGGCCAGCAGAGCGCCTTTCGGCCACGTTTTGGCGCCGACTTTCCAGTCATCGCGGAGCGACAACAATAGCCAGTCGCGCCAGGTCGACGCGTCGGCACTGTCCGGCTTGTCGATTTTGGACAGCTCACCGTCCTTCAATGAAAACGCCTGGTTGGTGAAAAACGTCATCCCGCGCAGCACGACGTCGCGTTCATAGCCCTTGCGATGATCGCGACCGGCATACACCCACACATCGTCGGCGTCGCCTTCGAAAATGGTCTTAGCATCTTTGATGGATGTGCCGCGCTTCCAAAGCTTGGTCACGCGCGGGTAGCCCGAACTGGTCATCGACCCAGGCCCAAAATCAGTGCCCACATAGACGCTGTCCAGATCTCGCCAACCAATGCTGGTTTTCGCTTCCGGCAGGTCAAAACCATCCTTGACGAAGCGCCGGGTCGTCAGATCGAACTCCCGCACCACGGTCGCGTCAGCGCCGCCTTTTGACAGCAGCAACAAGCAACGCTCGTAAGCGGGCGCCAGGCAATCGAACCCCGACCAGACCCAATTGACCTGCTCAGCCTTGCCGAGCGCATCGAGATCGAGCAACACGTCCCACTTGGGCTGCGGTTTGCGGTACTCGGCAAGACTCGTACGGCGCCAGATGCCGCGCGGATGGCTCGCATCGCGCCAGAAATTGTAATAGTGCGGGCCCATCTTTCCGACATCAGGAATCCGTGCGTCGGAGTCCAAGATCGCGCGGATTCTGGCCTCGGTCTTCTTGAATGAATCCGATTCTGCGAGTGCCTTGACGGTGGTCGCGTTCTGCGCCCTGACCCAATCCAACGCTCGGTCGCCGGTCACGTCTTCCAACCAGAGGTTTGGGTCAGATGCCACGTTCGAATCCACTTCCTGATCGCTGATCAAAGTCGTCTTTGGCTCATTCGCCGCCGCACTCGCCATCCACAGCACTCCCAACACCAAGCAAAGTCTCATCACGTCTTCTCTCGAATGCGTACCACGATTCAAATCGACGATGTGCGCGGCCATTCCAAGCACCGGGGCCAATCGCCCTGTCAGTCAGTCTGGCACGATAGCCCGGCGCGGCGCGGCCGGGATCAGTCGGAAGTCAGGGGAATGCCCCCAATCGTGCTTCTGTGCCCATGCACTTTTGCATATGATGGTCGAAACAAGCATTTGAAACAGGTGTCAGTCATGCGTGCGCGTCCTCTTCATGTGATCATTCTGGCTGCTGGTGAAGGCAAGCGCATGCGCTCGCGTCTCCCCAAGGTGCTGGCGCCCATTGCTGGCAAACCCATGCTGCATCATGTAATCGATGCCGCGCGCGCGCTCGCTCCAGAGCGAATCCATGTCGTTCGCGGCCACGGCGGCGATCAGGTAATGGCCTCGTTGTCTGGCGCTTCGGATGTTGGTTTTATCGAGCAGTCCAAACAGCTCGGCACCGGGCATGCCATGATGATGGCGATGCCCGAAGTCCCCGACTTAGCGCACGTGCTGGTGTTGTATGGCGATGTGCCTTTGATTCAAACCACGTCACTGAGCGCACTGCTGGCAACGTTGGGTGCAGAAACGCCGTTGGCCGTATTGACGGCGAGTTTCGCTGAGCCCAAGGGCTACGGCCGCATCGTGCGCGACGCGGCGGACCGCGTGCGTGCCATCGTCGAAGAAAAAGATGCGAGCCCGGCTGAACGGCAGATTCGCGAAATCAACACCGGCATGATCGCCGCCGACGCCGGTGCACTCCGTCAGTGGCTGGCCACGCTCGGCAATCAAAACGCCCAGGGCGAATATTATTTGACGGACGTCTTTGCCAAAGCTGCGGCCGCCAACACCCCGGCGGCAGCGGTACTGATCGGCGCTGAAGAAGAAGCGCTCGGCGCCAATGATCCTTGGCAATTGGCTGATCTGGAGCGCCGCTGGCAACGCCGCGCGGCACGTGCGTTGTGCACCGAAGGGGTGCGGTTTGCCGACCCGAATCGATTTGATCTCCGTGGCACGCTGACCGTTGGCCAGGATGTCGAAATCGATGTCGACGTCATCATCGAGGGTACGGTGCACTTGGGCGATGGGGTTCGCGTCGGTCCCTACACGCGCATTCGCGACTGCCGTATTGCCGCCGGCACCGAGATTCGTGCCCATTGTGATCTCGATGGTGCCGACATTCAGGGCGCGGCACAGATCGGCCCCTTCGCGCGTCTACGCCCGGGCACCGTGCTGGCTGAGGGGGTCCACGTGGGCAACTTCGTCGAAACCAAGAACGCGCACCTTGGCGTCGGCAGCAAGGCGAATCATCTGACGTATCTCGGCGATGCCCGCATTGGCGCCAAAGTGAACGTGGGCGCGGGCACCATTACGTGCAACTACGATGGCGTCAACAAGTTTCAGACCGTCATCGAGGACGGCGCGTTCATTGGCTCGAACTCGGCGTTGGTCGCGCCCGTCACGATCGGCCAGATGGCGACAATTGGCGCCGGCTCAGTGGTCAGCAAGGACGCACCCGCCGACCAACTCACCGTATCGCGCGCCCGACAAGTCTCACTGCCAGGCTGGCAGCGCCCAAAGAAACTACCGAAAACCTAAAACGCGTCGCGCTCTGCTAGGGAGCCTCTGAACAAGTTCAGAGGCGACGCAGGCCATGGATGGCCTGCCCAGAATCAAGCGCGCAAGTGCTTGATTCTGGAGCAGCGAGTCCGGACATGTGCCGGACTCGGTGCGGGTCTGAAAGTCCAGGATGGACTTATTCAGACCCTCCCTAGCAGGGCTAGCCATTTAACACGGCGAACCAATCGAGCACCGCTGCGTGCAGTTTTGGGGTGGCCGCGAGCACCGTGCGTGTATCCAATGTCAGCGGACCGCCGTCCAACTCGGTGAACACAGCGCCGGCCTCACGAGCAATCACCGCCAACGCCGCGATGTCGAGGATGTTCACATCAGACTCGATGACCACGTCGACTTTGCCGGCAGCCAACCAGTGGTAATGCAAGAAATCACCATAGCCGCGAGTCCGGTTGACGGCGTTGATCAGGTGACCGACTCGCGCCCAGGCCGCAGCGTCGCGCGTCAGGGTCTTGACGTTGCCAATCGACAACTGTGCATCCGGCAAGCGCTCACGCTCGACCACGCGAACGGGCTCGTCGTTCAAAAACGCCCCGCCACCCAAGCGCGCATGCGCCCGCTGGCCAAATTGGCCGGCGCTGGAAACGCCAAGCACGAGTTCACCGCGATACATCAGTGCGATCTGCGTCGAGAACAACGGGTACTCGCGGACAAATGCTTTGGTGCCATCAATCGGGTCGATCAACCACAGAAAGTCCGAGTTGCCGCTATGGCCATGTTCCTCGCCATAAAAGGCGTGATCCGGAAAAGCTGCCTTCAACACCGACACGATGGCCGATTCGGCTTCGCGATCGGCCATTGTGACCGGCGACGCGTCCGCCTTGATCTCGACTGCCAGGTCAGCACGGTAGTACTTCCGCACCACTTCTTCGGCCGCATCGGCAGCGAGTTGGGCGATTTCGATTGCCTGATCGAGCCAGGCGCCGTCCAGTCCCATCGTAGTCATCAGTAGAGTTTCTCAATCACGCCATCGACCCGCAGCAAGGAACCGCCATTCGGCTTCCGCTCGCCGACGTATAACAACGCCTCGCGCACCGAATCCTCGCGGGCATCCAGATTGACCTCGGCATGAAAGGTCTGACCCTGCACCCGCACCGTGCCAGCAATCGCAAGTGGCCCGCCGGTATCGCGAATCGTACCGACAATGTCATTGCCCTCGGGCGCAAAGTCCACGCGCACGTTGCCGATCCGCGCTTCGGCCAAGCCAGACACGCCGAGATCGTTCCAAGTCAGCACACCAGTTGCCGACTTTAGAATCCCGTCGACGATTTGAATCTCGTCGCCCACGATGTCGATCCGCCCCTGAAGTTTGAGGGACGGAATGTCGAGCGCGGGCTCCAGCATGGTTCCCGGCACTGTCGCCTTCAAGGCGCGCAGCGTCACGTTGTGGCCTTCAGCACGAACATTTGTGTTGAGCTCGATCGGGCCACCGCGTAGCGACAATTCGCCAGATCCGACCCCGGACAGCGCCTGCCAAGGCGAAAAACGCCAGGTCGCGCTACCCATCGGCAGGGCTTTGACACTGACGCCTTGCGCCTGACCCTCCCAAACACGCCCGGTCAATCCTTGCAGGCGCAACGCGGGTACTTGCTTGGCCACCCGTGCCCACGCGGTTTCTGCCGGCAGGCTCCACCACGCCAATCCGCCCACCACGAGCAGGGCGAGCAGGCCAAACAGCAGTGCTAGCAATATCTTCTTCATTCAGGACACCAGGCGATACATGTGTTGAGCGGGTCTGGTTGCGGGAGTGATGCCCGGCATTTGCGCCGCGCACCAAGCCGCCCGAACCAGGCAGCAAAGACCAGAGATTGAAGCAGGAAGTGCCCCCAAGTGCGAGCGATGCGCGGTCGTCTGGACCACCCGCGCGGAATCAGGTGCGTTTCGATCTTGACACAGAGAACTCTGCCTTTTAGAGTGCTCTGCACCAACCCACCGGATGCGATACGATGAACCAGCAACACCACTCCCTCGATCAACAACGCGCCGAATTCTGCGACCGCCCGTTCTACGCCATGCCGTTGGCAGGCACCCTGGCCTGGGGCCTGATCGGCCTCTTGAGCCCGCTGTTTGGCATGTTCGGCAAGGTCTATCTCGTGTTCATCCTGACCGGCAGCATCTTTGGACTCGGCATCCTGATTGCCAAGATCACCGGCGAAGACTTGCTTGGTAAGCACCGGCCGAAAAACGTATTCGATGGGTTGTTCATGGCCTCAGTCGGCAGTGCCTGGCTGGTGTTCGCGATTGCGGTGCCGTTCTTCCGCCAGGACCCGACGTCTCTGCCCCTCAGCATTGGCATTCTGGCGGGTCTGATGTGGCTGCCGTTCTCGTGGATCATTCAACACTGGGTCGGTTACTTCCACGGCATCGTGCGCACGTTGCTGCTCGTCGTGGCCTGGTACCTCTGGCCCGAACACCGATTCACGGTCTTGCCAGCCATTATCGTCTGCATCTACCTCGTCACGCTGATCGCACTAGCCCGGCGTCAGCGTCAGATGAAGCGCGCACTGGCCTGATTGGAGCATTCTTGTGATTCATAGCCCTTTAGGCGCCCTGCACCTCATCGCCGCCCTTGCCGCGGTCATCCTGGGTGCGATCGTGTTTCGCTCTCGCAAAGCCACGCGCTGGCATCGTCGGGTTGGCTACGGTTACGCGGCAACCATGCTGGCCACCAATGTCTCCGCGTTGTGCATTTTCGGGCTGTCCGGAACATTCAACATGCTCCATGGCTTTGCCATCTTGAGCTTGTCCTCGCTGGCTTTTGGCATGATGCCGGTGCTGCGCGGTCGGCCCGAGGGGATTCGTTTTGATCAGCACTTGAAGTTCATGAGTTGGTCCTACATCGGTCTGATCGCCGCGCTGGTCGCTGAATCGGCCACCCGCATTGGCATGCCGATCCTGGTCGCGAACGGCTACACGCCGCGCCCGTGGTTCTGGGCCTTGGTCGGCTTGGCGAGCTTTCTCGTCGCCGGAGTCGGTGCTTTGATCCTGCGTCGCCAGGAGCCAGGCCTGCAGCGCTATCGGCCGCGGCCACGCGCCAACCGTGGCGAGACTGTCGATGCAGCAAGTTCCTGACGTGAGTGGCCGAGCACCGCAGCTGTCCGGCACAATGACGTCTTCCGCCGGCACCACGCCGCTGACGAGTCATGACCATGAACGAGCCTGATCGATTGCAGGACGACCTCGAATTTGTCCGGGCAGCGGTGGCCCGGAGCCGCGACAATCGCGGCGCCGCGGCCATCTATTGGCTGTGGGCAGGCATCGTTGGCATTGGCTTTTCACTCGGCGATTTCCGCCCTCAATGGTCCCTCTGGTTCTGGACGATTGCGGGCCTAGGCGGTGGCTTGCTCAGCGTGTGGCTTGGCTCTCGCAACGACACGGAGCGTGGCGTTCGCGATGAGCAACTGAGCCGCCGGCAAGGCTGGCACTGGCTGCTCTGCAGTATCACGATGGGGCTGATCACCGGCGCGATGGCACTCGGCAAACTGCCGGCCCAGCAAGGCGCAGTCGTGCTGCTCGCGGTCACCGGCTTGAGTTATGCGCTGGCCGGAATCCATTTGAACGCGCCGATGCGCTGGCCGGGATTTGCGATGCTCGCCGGTTCGATATGGATGCTGTTCTGGCCCATGCCTTGGCAGTGGACCATGACGGGCATCGTGGTGGCCATCGCGTTGGTTGCTGCCGGTATCTTCGCCGCCCGCGAACCCAGAGCTTGAACAGCGGCATGGAAAAGCCAAAGCCCCTGGGCGACGTCAGCGGCCTCGATCCGCTGTTCGAACATCGCGCCCGTCTCGCTGCGTGCGTCCTGCTCGCCGAGCATGGCGAAGTCAGTTTTGCGCGCTTCAAACAATGGTTGGACATGACCGACGGCAATCTCGGTGCGCAACTGAGAAAACTGGAGGACGCCGGCTACGTGCAATTGCGCCGTGATTTTGCCGAGCGCAAACCCATCACGTGGTATGGATTGACCGAAACTGGCCGGCTGGCGCTCGATCGGCACTTGAAACACCTGCGTGACCTGATCGGCCGCGTCGGCGGCTAGGCGCAACGCTTACTGCACCGAGTCGATCAAGGTCAGGCGACCGTCGACGAGCCCGGTCTGCGCATTGCGATCGAACTGGAAACTCTCCACGCGAATGCCAAAGCGCAGTTCCATCTGCTCCAGCCAAACGGCAACCTGATCAAAATCCGCGCGTTCGAGCCACACGTTGACGCGTGCGTTGGACGCCGGCTCCATCCGCTGAATCGCATTGGCCAATGTAGCGTCCTTCGCGGCTTGATCAGCCAGTGCCAACATGGACTTGCCAGCCCGGTCAAACGTATTGGCAGTGCCTGTTGGTGCCAGTTGCTTCAGACGTTCGGCCGCGCCAAGCATCCAGGAATAGTCGTTCTCGGCAGCCGCTACCTGCGTGGCCAAGTCTTTTCGGGCGTCAACCAGAGGCTGCCAGGCGAACGCCCAGAACAACATGATGCCAACCGCAATGCCACCAAATCCGAGCACTTTTCGATCCCGCTCAGACAAGTTCTGCCAGAAGCTCATGGCCCGCCTCCAATGCGCAGTCGGCCCTCGATGCCGGCATCGAGATTGTTTGCGCTGACCAATTCGACTTTGCGCCCGGCACTGTTGGTGGCGAGGCCTTCGCGTAGCCCGTCCAGTTCGCCGATATCGGGGGCGATCACCAGCAGTTCAAGCGCGCCGTTTTGATATGCGACCGATTTCAAGCTGATCTGTGGTCGTTGGGACAAGTACGGGGCAACCATCGCGAGCAGGCCGATACCGCCATCGGTTGACGAACTGCCTTCAGCCACACGCAATGCCGACTGCATTTGCGCGACCGGATTCGGCACATTCTGCGCGCCCGGCACGGCCGAGCGGTACGCGTTGATCATGCCCTCGCGGAGCGCACTCAAGCGTGTCTGGCCCCGCAACACATCAAGCCCCATATGCACCATGGCCAGCGCGATCCAGGCCGCTGCGGCTATTCCGAGCCAACGCCACCAGCGCCGCTGCGCGCGTTCTTGTTTGCCACTGCTGCGGTAACTGCCCGTCAGCAGATTGCTGCGCCGGCTGCGCGCGTAATGGCGCGCCAGAATATCGAGCGCAAATTTGCCCGGCTCCCAATCAATGCGATTGAACTCACTGAGCCTGGCGCCGGCGGATTCGAGGAGATTCGGCAACTGGCCGCTATCGCACGCAAAGGTACGGTCGCGCGCGAGCCGGACCAGGCTTCGGCTACCTAAGTTGAATAAGCAAGGTGCGTCGGCCTCAGGCAGGCACTCCGCATCGGGCACCATCCGATTCGGCGTGATCCCGCGAAGCTTCAGGTCTTCCAGAATTTCCGACAGTGCGGTGCGCGCCATCGCAAGCACGGGCCAACGCGCCGGCCCGCCCTGCTCCACGAGCGCCACATGCATGTCGTCGACATTGCTCGCCAACTGGTCTTCCATCGCAAACGGCGCGGCTTTTTCTGCCTGCGAACGGCTCTTGGCGGCGATCTCCAAAGTGCCCGAATGCACCAGTTCGGAGGGGACCAGCACATCGATGCTGCTCGCACCGAGCACAGCATCGAACGGCAATTCGTAGACGCGTCGAGATGCGGCCGAGCGGCCGTCCTTATCGAAACGCAGAAATTCGAGCGGCGCATCCGCGCCGACATAGCGAATCAGCAACAGATTCGCAAGGTCGACGCGTTGGCTGGAGGAAGCGATCGCTGCCAATCAGGGCTCCGAACGCACCCAGGCGCCCGCCTTCAGCACATGCGTCGGGTGCTTCAGGACGCTGATGTCGGCAAGCGGATCGGTGCTGACCACCACCATGTCGGCAAAGTAGCCCGGCGCAATCCGACCCAATGAGTCCTGTTGATCGAGCACTTTGGCAGCGCTGGTGGTCGCAGCCTGGATCGCCTCAATGGGCTTGACCCCGGCTTCCACCAGCAACTCAAACTCACGCGCATTGTCGCCATGCGCCGACACGCCCGAGTCAGTGCCGAACGCAAAGGGCACACCGAGCTGATACGCGCGCGCAAATGTTTGCTTGATGCGCGTGCCGACCTCGAGCGCCTTCGGGCGAATGATTTCTGGGAACCAGCCGTCGATCTTGGCCTTCTCCGAGGCATACGTGCCAGCGAGCAGAGTCGGTACCAGCACAGTGCCTTTCTGCTTCATCAACCGCATCGTGTCTTCGTTCAAATAGCTGCCGTGCTCGATGGTCCGGACGCCGCCGACAATCGCACGGCGGGCACCTTCGTTGCCGTGTGCGTGGGCAGCCACATGCATTCCGTAATCACGGGCAGTCTCGACGATCGCCTTGACTTCTTCCACCGTGAACTGCGGATTGTCGGCACTCTTCGCGTAGGACAGCACCCCGCCGGTAGCAGTGATTTTGATCACGTCCGCGCCTTCTTTGTAGCGCGAACGCACAGCCTTGCGCCCTTCATCGGGGCTGTCGGCCACGCCGTCTTCAGGCTCTGGATACCCGAGCGACTTCAGGAGATTCTGATTGATTCCGTTGCGCGGATCGGCATGTCCGCCGGTACTCGCGATCGATTTACCCGCCGCGAAAATACGTGGGCCGACGACCCAGCCTTGATTGATCGCATTCCGTAGCGAAATCGCGACGCCGTCCGCAGCCCCGAGATCGCGCACGGTCGTGAAACCGGCACGCACGGTGCGATTCGCATAGACGGAGGCACGAATCGCAAAATCCGCCGGATTCAAGCGAAAGCCTTCGGAGTAGCTGTCCTTGTTCTGCTCGCCAGAAAGGTGCACATGCAGGTCGATGAATCCTGGCAAGCAGACTGCGTTCCGAAGATCAGTGGTCTCGGGCCCAACTTCGACCTTGCTGATTTTGTCGATCGCAACAAACTTGCCCGCCTCATGCCGAATCTGAAACGGCCCGCTCAGCAAACCGCGATCCGGGTCCACCACGGCGCCACAAATCACGTCAGCCGCTTGGGCCGTGCCAAGGCCGGCCAGCAGCAACGCGCTGGCGAGCAGACGCCGCGTCATTGCACACGCTCGACTTTGACGGCGGTGTTGTAGCCGTCCACCTGCAAACGCCACACGCCCGTGAACCCGCGCGTGATGGTGACCTTCGGGTTGGTGATCGGGTCGCCGACTACAAATTTGGTGCGCTCGATCTGGCGCCAGACCTGGCCGTTCTGCAAGCGGAACTCGTTCTTGCCCTGCCAGCCGTCGAACCGGCCATCGATGTAGCTGACGACTTCAGTGTCGCTGCCCTGGTCGTCAAACATGCCTCTTTCAAAGCCCGGACCGGTGCGCTCGCCAGCCGTTTCCGCAGCACCCGCAGGCGCCGAACCCACGATGCGGATCTCTTCGCCATTGAGCCAGCGATTCAGATTGTCCAATTCCTCAGCGCTCAGCTTGTCCAGGCCCGAGGCGCGGAAGTCGCGGGCACTCATCCGCTCTTCGACTGGCTGGTAATCAGCAGCAGGGGCAAAACTGGAAAGTGCCAAGCCAGTAAGCGCCGACAGGGCAACAACGAGCATTTTTCGCGACATGCGGACCTCGGATGGATAACGTCGGGAGTGTAGCCCGCCGGTTTCCTGAGCCGCAATGCTGGGCGGAAATCCGGGCGGATCGCGGCATGGTGCCGGGCGAAGTGTTAGGAATTCGACAGCGGGACCTCGCATTTGCCCCATCCACGGATGGTTGCGCCCCGATCGCTGTGCTGATACGGCAAGTCGTTGATTTGTGGACGGCACGTTGGGCTTTCCGCCAGATACCAGGATTGGACCGCCAAAGAAGCACGGCGGGGTCCGCAATCGCCGACCGTGACGCTTCGTCGACTGGGGAATCGATGGCATGATTCACGACTACCCGTTCGGGGGATGGTGCAAGGATAAACGCATGCAGCAGTCTGGATTTGGCAACTGGTCGGTCAGTTTCGGGGGTGGGGACTTGTCGTTCGGGCAACCCCCTGTCCTGGCCGCAGCCGACGCCCTGCTGGCCGCGCATGGTCATGCGGTACCCGTGCATCCGCAGCAGTGGCTCTGGTTTGCGACCGATGCATCAGCGGGCGTTCCCGTCAGCCCGGACGAGGCGTTTGTGCTCGGCCAGTGCCCAACATTCGCCAGGCGCGACGAGCATCTCAATCGGCTGGCCCAGCAAATCCGGGCGTCGGTGCAACAACTGAGCCCCATTATGGATCGCCTGATCGAGCGCCAATTGCTGAAACCGCTGAAGCGCTACGTCCCGGGCCCGAGTCAGGCCTCCGAGTCTGCACCAGCACCCAGCCTCGTGATCCGAACCTGTAGGCGGCCCGCCACGTTGAAGGCGCTGCTGGAGAGCCTGTCGGCGGAAACCCTCGAACATCTCACTGGACCCATGTATGTGGTCGACGACAGCGGCGACCCTGCGTCCGAAGGCAGCACCCGGGCGTTGACCGCGACGTACGCATCGGATCGACGCCAGTCGATCCGCGTGTTGGGCGTTGCCGAGCGTGAAGCCTGGCGAGCCCGCGCGCTTGCAATGCTTCAGCTCTCGGAAGCCGAACGCGCCGTTCTGGACGAGCTGCTGTCGCCAGAACGGGCCCCAGCACCCGTGCCCGGAAGAGCGTTCAACTGGGCGATCCTGCTTGGCGCCGGCCAGACCTTGTCTGTTCTGGATGACGACTTCCAACTGCCGCTGAAACGCTTTGCAAGCGCCGGCCAAGAACTGGAGCTGCAGAACAGCCTAGCGTATCGCGCGGCATTTCCCGATCCGGGCGACGACGACACGTTGACGCCCGTCCAGGGCGATCCGTATGCCGAAGCCCGGGGCCTGATTGGCCAAAATCTGGGCCACCTGGTGGCCACCCGCGCCTTTGAAGCGGACGCGAATGCCGGCCAGAACCTTAGCGAATTCAGTTGGTTGCAGGCGGATCGGCGGGTGCGGGCAGTGATCCAAGGGACCTACGGAAGCTTCGGCGTCGCCAGCTCGCTGAATCTCTGCGGCCCCGGACAACGCACACTCGCCAGCCTGCTGCGCCCGCCTTTCCGGCTCGAACGGCTGCAGGCCGACCCCATTCATTACGGACTCGACCGCATTCGGCTGGCCCCTGCGGCGGTCAGCCTGCCTTGGTTGATCGACGCCCGACAATTGGTTCCACCAACCAACGCCTGCGGCGTCGCCGAAGACACGCTCTTTGCCAGCCTATTGACGCTGATTCATCCGGACACGTGTTTTGCCTATGTGCCGACCATGATCGGCCACTATCAGACGGACCATCGCGACCGCCTGCAGGCCTCGCAGCAACCCATCGGATTCGGGCCGAATCACTGGATCGCACAGCGTCTGCAGCAGGATGCCGGCAGCCACGGTGCCGATGCGGCGGACCGTCTACAGGCCTTGGCAACAACGCTCAAGGGCTGGGCCGCCGAACCGGACTCAGTGCTGGACCGTCTCGCTTGCCGGTGGTGGAACGAAGAGCGCGCAAATGCCGCAGCGCTGCTCGCTCAAACGCTACAACAGGTTCCGGACGCGCCCAGGCCGTTCGTCGAATTCGTTGAATCGATGCGCGTCGCGAATCTGCGGCAGGAGCGCGAACTCGGCGCGGCGAACCTTAAACACCTTCGGCGTGCGCTCGATCAGACTGCGCTGGCGTGTCGTGTCTGGCCGGCGTTGTTCGATCTATTTGCCGGTCACGACCCCTTGAATCGGCACTTGGCCTGACCCGGGCAGCGGCAAGCCCGGCACTCGCGCAGAGACGCCAAGCGACTGGTATTGAGTCGTTGGGATCAGCCCGGTGCGCCAGCCGCAACCACCGGGGTCGCCACGGCGGCAGCCGGATCGGCGGCCTCGGCATAGCGCTTTTGCAGAATGCCGACGCGTTCAACGTAGACCTTGGTCTCGGCATACGGCGGCACCGTGTTGTTGTACTTCGCGACCGCGCCCTCGCCAGCGTTGTACGCGGCGGCGACCAATGACGTATCGCCGCCGTAGCGCTTCAGCAAGGCGGCCAGATGCTGCACGCCGGCTTTGATGTTCTGATCCGGGTCAAATGCATCGGTGACGCCGTATTGGCCAGCCGTTCCGGGCATCAACTGCATCAATCCCTGCGCGCCTTTGCGGGACAGCGCATCGGGATTGAACGCCGACTCAGCGTGGATGATCGCTCGAACGAGCGCCTGATCCACGCCGTGCTCAATGGCCGCCGCCGCGATCGTCGCGGCGTAGTCGGTCAGATTCAGGCGCGTCGCGGTCCAGTTGATCGTTGAATCCAGTCGGCAGGCCGGGCAGCCGCCGACTTCAACGGCCACGTACGTTCGTCCCACCGGCGGCTTCGACGAAAACTCAATCGCGCCAGCGGGCGTTTTCGACTTGTAGAACACATCCCGCGGACCACTGATGCCACTCGTGTTCTGCCGGTTGCACGGTAGGTTCGTGAAAATCTTGACGCCATTCTTGCCCGTACAGGTGTGATAGCCCGACCCCGCCCACGCACTCGGGGCAAACAGGCCAGACAACAGCAACAAGCTCAGAAACAAGCAAAAACGCATTCGGGATATCCAGGTAGGTCAGGGCAAGCCCGGGCTCAGACCGGGCGCTTGGCCGGAAGTTTCCCAGATTTGGCCCCTAAATTGCCAGCCTTCGGGCTTGACAAGTGTCCCGGCACCAGGACTCAGCCGCTATACTCCGCGCCCCTTTGACCTCCCCCAGGCAGAACCGACCATGAGCGGCAAGCTTCTGATCAAGACCCATGGTTGCCAGATGAACGAGTACGACTCCGACAAGATGGTCGACGTGCTCAAGGCCGCCTATGGCCTGGAGTTGACCGATAACGAGGCCGAGGCCGACGTCATCCTGATCAACACCTGCTCCATCCGCGAGAAGGCGCAGGAGAAGGTGTTCAGCCAGCTCGGCCGCTGGAAGCAACTGAAGCAGGACAAGCCGCACCTGGTGATTGGCGTGGGTGGCTGCGTTGCGTCGCAGGAAGGTGAGGCGATCATCGAGCGCGCGCCGTTCGTTGACCTCGTGTTCGGCCCGCAAACCTTGCACCGCCTGCCGCAGCTGATTGAAGCGAAGCGCGAAACGAAAAAGCCGCAAGTCGACATCAGTTTTCCGGAAGTCGAGAAGTTCGATCACCTGCCGGCGCCCCGCGTTGAGGGCCCGAGTGCTTTCGTATCGATCATGGAAGGCTGCTCCAAATACTGCTCGTTCTGCGTGGTGCCGTACACGCGTGGCGAAGAAGTGTCCCGACGCTTCGATGATGTGATGCGCGAAGTGCAGCAACTCGCTGAGCAAGGCGTGCGCGAGATCTATCTACTGGGCCAGAACGTCAACGCGTACCTGGGCGAGATGGAAGACGGCGAGATGGCGGACCTCGCGCTGTTGATCGAAGCCATCGCCGCGATCCCGAGCATCGGCCGCATCCGCTTCACGACCTCGCATCCGCTGGAATTTGGCGAGCGCCTGATCGATGCGTATGCCCGCATTCCAAAGTTGGCGAACTTCCTGCATCTGCCGGTGCAGTCCGGTTCCGATCGCATCCTGACGGCGATGAAGCGCAACCACACGATCATGGAGTACAAGCAGAAGTTGCGAAAACTCCGGGCTGTGCGTCCCGACATTTCGATCTCGACCGACATCATCGTCGGCTTCCCAGGCGAGACCGATCGCGATTTCGACGCAACGATGAAGCTGGTCGAAGAGATCGGTTTCGATCAGAGCTTCACGTTCATCTATTCCCGCCGCCCGGGCACACCGGCAGCGAGCTTGCTGGATGACACGCCGGCCGAGGTCAAAAGTGCGCGTCTTGCGCGGCTGCAAGCGGCGATCACCGCGAACGCCGCGAAGATCTCGCAAAGCATGGTCGGCACCGTGCAGCGTGTCTTGGTCGAAGGCCCGAGCAAGAAAGACCCGACTTGGCTGACGGGCCGCACCGAAAACATGCGCTACGTCAACTTCCCCGCGAATGCGCGTTTGATTGGCCAGTTTGTCGATGTGGAAATCACCGAGGCGCTGACGAATTCGATGCGTGGCAGGATGGTGATTCGGGATGAGCGCGAGATTGCTTAAGCTATGAGCGCGTTCGCGATGCGCTTGTGGTACTTGGCCGTAACGCCTCCGTTCGGCAACAGCCGATGCATCTTGTTGCATCGACGTGCAGCAGCATTCGGCCACGCCAAATCTGACGCACAGCGCGCCTGACAACCGCGATCGGTGGAATCGGATTAGCCAGACACCCGGCGCCACACGCGCTTACCGGCCTCAAGCAAGGCGATGCAGCCGACGGAATAGGGAATCAACCAGGCGAACAGCATGTATTGGCGCTGCGGATGCTGATAGTGCGCAACACAATACTGTCCAATAGCAAACATGCCGAGCGTGAAGCCAATCGCTAACGCCCAGGGCACCCAAGCTGGAACGATTGGCGCGGCATCTGCCGATATTTGGGGTTTGGGCTGCAATCGCTGCTGCACCAGACATAAATTGACTAATGCCCAGACCATCGGCATTACTTTCGTATAAGCGTGTTCGCTGTCCCAGCCCATGGCGATCAACAGCGCAATGACGAGTCCGGCCAACAAGACCCGTATGACTTTCAGTGATTTGCGACTGCTAAACGATGACATCGTGTCGGATCCTCGCTTCTGCAACTTAAGAATGGGCGCGCACAACGAGAATAGGGTTGTGGGCTCAGTGGGTCCATTTTGGATTCTAAGGCTAGCGTTGAGTTTGAAAAAAAAAGTCTGCGGTGGTAACAGTCGAAGTTTGAACTCGTGACGCCACTGAACTTGCACGAACGCGCGCGATCCATCAACCCGAACGGGTATAGCGCGAGCGCGCGATAGCCTGAACAATACCACTTGCCATGATTGGAGCGAGCCTCCCGTGTGCGCGGATCATGAGCTTCTGAATTTGTTCAAAAGCTCCGTAATGCTCGCAGTTGCGGCTCGGTCGACGAACGGTACGTTGCACACACTAGGCATCAACGCCGCAGCGATGCGGCCACACGGCCAATACCGCACGCGCAATCAGACCACCGGCAGCGCCAAGAGCTACATTAGTCTCTCCCACTCGCGTGGGGGTGCCGGTCGCTCCGAAGGTGCGCTGATTCGCGCATCAAACTGTCAGTGACGATGGGCGATTGTCACGACGGTGCACTGCGGCAAGTAACCCTCTCCCCAGCCCTCTCCCACTCGCGTGGGAGAGGGAGTCGGCTCCCTCCCCCGCGACCGCGGGGGATGGCCCGCGGAGGGGGTTACTTGCGATAAGGGTGGTCATCAACCTTGAGCGACTCGGGCGCGGCGAGACTTCGGGTTATCGCGCAATTTATTCAGGGGCGGTGAATCGTAAAATCCGCCCCTGACTCTCCGTCAGCACATACAGCAACCCATCCGGCCCTTGGCGCACATCGCGCACACGGTCTCCCAAGCCTTGGAGCAGGCGTTCTTCGTGGACGACCAAGCCATCCTTCAGTTCCAGGCGGACGAGCATCGTGAACTTCAGCGAGCCGACAAATAGGTTGCCGCGCCACGGTCCGGCTTGTTCCGACGTCAAGAACGCCATGCCACTCGGCGCGATTGACGGCGTCCATTGATACAGCGGTTGTTCCATGCCCGCGCGGGCACTGCCCTCACCGATGGTGTCGCCAGAATAGTCGAGGCCATACGTAATCACTGGCCAGCCATAATTGGCGCCCGCGCGAAGCACGTTGATCTCATCACCGCCCATCGGGCCATGCTCATGAATCCAGATCGCGCCGGTTTCTGGATGGAGCACCGCGCCTTGCGGATTGCGATGACCATAAGTGAACACTTCTGGCAACGCGCGACCTTTGCCTTTTAACGGGTTGTCGGCGGGGATGCTGCCATCGGGTTTGATGCGTACAACCTTGCCGAGCGTCGTGCTGGTGTCCTGGGCGCGCTCCTTTAGTTCGTAGCGCTCACCCATCGTGATGTAGAGATTCCCGTCGCGATCAAAGACCATGCGCGACCCAAAGTGCAGGCCGTTATCGATGCTCGGTTGTTGCCGGAAGATCACCTTGGTGTCTTCAAGCTTTTGATCGCGCAGCACAGCACGCATGACGGTCGTACGCGCACCGTTCCGATCTTTGCCGGCGTAAGACAGGTAGATCGTCTGATTAGCCGCAAAACTGGGATCAAGAATCACGTCAAGCAAGCCGCCCTGCCCGTTCGCATGAACCTGCGGGACACCCTTGATCGGTTGACCAATCCGACCGTCGGCCTCGACGACTCGAAGCGTCCCGCCGCGCTCGGTGACCAGAAAGCGACCGTTGGGCAGGAACGCGAGGCTCCAGGGCGAACGTAAACCGGCGGTCACGACGCCAATCTGCACCGGGCCCTTTTCGGTCTGAATGGTTCCGGGAAGCTTGGGGGGCGTGAACGGGCCAGGCGGTGCGGCGTCGCAGGCGCAGGTTAGGAGCGCGAGGATGATTGCCAAAATGGGGCGCATAGTCGAGCTCCAGTCCAAGACGCGCTGATGCTAATGCAGACTGGGTCGTCTTGCGGTCAAGGGGGCGATCTCGGGCGGCGAGATCGAGCGCTCCCACGACTTTCTGATGCTGGTTTGGACTCAGAATGCCTGTAACGGAGTCGCAAGATCGCCCTGGATCCCGGAACCCGCTGCGCGGCTTCCAGGATGACGCCAGTATGGGTCCGATCACTGAGGCCCATTGAGTAGCAAAGGGAGGTCATTGAAAGTGAACTGTGGCCTGATTGCCCTGGATCCCGGAACCCGCTGCGCGGCTTCCAGGATGACGGCAATGGGGGTCCGATCACTCAGGCCCGTTGGGCAGCAAAGGTAGGTCGTTGAAAGTGAACGGTGGCCTGATGGGCTCACTGCGACATAACAAGAACTTGACGATCAAGACCGGAGCATGCGCGCTTTCGTCCAGCACGGATTGCCAGCGATGCGCTTTGTTTTGTCAGTTCTAATCGGCGCCCTCTGGGTCGCGCCCTTGTATGCTAATGAACCCACTCCGGCCGCCCCGCTGACCGAACGGCAAATGGACGAGATCACCGTCGTGGCTGGCTATCAACCAGGCCCGGGCTTGTGGCGGGTCAGCAAGGGCGAGCACGAAATGTGGGTGTTAGCCACGATCAGCCCACTGCCAAAGCGCATGCAATGGGCGGCCGATGAGGTCAAGACGGTGATCATGGAATCCGAGGAAGTCATCGCCCAGCCGAGCGTCAAGTTTGAGTTTGACCGCGGCGTATTCGGCATGATGATGCTCGTACCGTCCGCCATGGGTGCTCGCAAGAATCCGGACAAGGAAACGCTGCAGGACCAACTGCCGCCGGCACTCTATCAACGCTGGCTCGTGCAGAAGAAGAAGTTCATGGGCCGCGATCGCTCGGTCGAGAAGTATCGGCCAATTTTTGCCGCAAACGAATTGTTTGACGCCGTCATGGATGACCTCGATCTGAGTTACAAGGCAGTCGTCTGGCCCGTCGTCGAGAAATCCGCCAAGAAGCTGAAGCGCACGATCACCGAGCCTGTCGTCACCCTGAAGATTGACGATACCAAAGGAAAGCTCAAAGCCTTCAAGGAAACGGAACTCGACGACGTGGCGTGTCTGGAGTCCACCATCAGCCTGCTCGAGACCGAGCTGGATGTTCTGAAAGCCCGAGCCAACGCCTGGGCCACCGGTGACGTCGATACGCTGAAAACTATGACGTTGAACGAACGCGCCAGCTCGTGCACCAATGCATTTCTGAACAGCTCGCTGATGAAGAACAGCCCGCTCGCCAACGTTCAGCAGCAAGTCGCCGCGACCTGGCTCAAGTCCGCCACAACGGCGCTGGAAAAGAACCAGAGCACGCTTGCAATATTGAGTCTGAGCCAAGTCCTTGATTCCCGGAACTATCTGTCAGCGCTGAAAGCCCAAGGCTATGCGATTGAGGCGCCGGGCGAGTCACTGGCCGAGCCTGACTCCGAAACCGAGCGCGAGCCGGAAACGGCCGACGCGTCGGCTCCCTGATCGACGTTCCACCGCAAAAAGAAAAGCCCGGTCCGCAAAGGATCGGGCTCAACCTGTGTGCGCAGGTTCAAAGGTGTCAGGAACCAGCTCTGCCACCTGTCGGGGGAGCCGAAACATCACGATGCATTCGGCAGTTCCGACCTTACGCCTGCCAGTCGACCGAAACCCCTGCCAAGCGTCATGGTTGGTGTGCGCCAGTTGGCGGATGTGACCGACTTATGATTTCGAGGGGTTCTGCACGCCATGCGGCACATGACCAGTGGCCACATGTTGCGCGGCCGACAAGCAATTGCGCTGCTGGTCATCAAAGAAGATGTCGGCTCCGAAATCGCGCAGAAACGGACCCTTGTCGCGACCGCCCAAGAAGAACGCCTCGTCTAGCCGAATACCCCACTCGCGCAAGGTCAGAATCACCCGTTTGTGTGCGGGCGCGGAGCGCGCCGTGACCAAAGCCGTACGAATTGGCGATTGCTCGATCGGAAACGCGGCCTGCAGTCGGTGTAACTTGTCGAGCAACGAGCGAAACGGGCCGCCACTCAATGGCGTTGCGGCGAGTTCGCTCTCGCTGCGATGAAACGCCTCCAAACCTTCGTGCTTGCTGACGCGCTCGGCCTCGTCGGAAAAAATCACGGCGTCGCCATCAAACGCAATACGTAGTTGATCGTGCGTATTCAATGGCGCGCGACCCGGCAAGATCGTCGCGGCGGCGACGCCGGCTTGTAACGCATTGCCGACGTCCTCAGCGTTGGACGACAGAAACAGATCAGCGCCGAAGGACTGCACGTACGGCCAAGTCGGCGAACCATTGGTAAACGCGGCGCGGACAATGTCGAGACCGTAATGGGCAATCGAATTAAAGATTCGGATGCCCGTGTCGGAGCTATTTCGGGACAATAGAATCACTTCGACCTCCGGCGCACTGTGATCGACGCGGAGCTGATTCAAGTTAAGGAGCTTCCGGACCAGCGGAAACGCCATTCCGGGCAGCAAGAGGTCATCTTCTCGCGCGAGTTGATAGCGCTGATAGGCATTCAGGCCCTCGCGCTCGAACAGCTCGTGGCTCTCGTTCAGATCGAAGAGCGTCCGCGAGGAAATCGCTACCACCAGCCGGTTATTGGAGTTGTTGGAGTCGTTGGACATTATTCGAAACCGTCCCGGTACATGCTACCGGCAACCAGCTGAAAGGCGGCGAACGCATCGACGCGGCCATAGCCACCCACATTGTTGGGCACATCTGTGGTCGCTAAGCCGCCGCAATTCTGCGAGATGCCAAGAATGGGGGCCGCTGTCCCGATGATGGCCTGCTTGACAGCCTCTGGGTTACCCCGCAACGAGGGATTGGCAGACATCAGCAGTGCGGCGACCCCGGCAATGTGCGGCCCGGCCATACTGGTGCCGTTTTTGAGGCCGTAACCGTTGCCCGGCACACTGGAGCAAATGGATGATCCGGGCGCGGAGATCTCAGGTTTCATGCGATTGCTGCTATCCACTGTGACCGGCCCGCGGCTGGAACTGGCCTCCATGCTATCGCCAATGTTCGAATTGCCAACGGTAAACGTTGCGCTAAAAATGGCCAGCGGCGTGTCGATGGTGCTGCATGCCGAACCACTGTTTCCAGCCGATCCGACTACCAGAATGCCGGCTGCCTGCAAGGTGTTGATGACGGTTTCCATCTGTACGAAATTGGCGGTATTGCAGCCCTCATCGGTTGGACAACCCCAGGAGTTGTTGATGACATTCGGTGCCAGCGCGGTGTTGCCAGCGCTGCCGTCCAGGCGCGTTGGCTCCAGGAAGAACTGGAAGCAGCTGTTGTAACTCGACATCGTGCCGTTCCCGGAGTTCATATTGCGGCAGGCGATCCATTTGGCGCCTGGTGCCACGCCGATGGCGTTACCGCCGCCCGCGTCGCCAACCATGGTCCCCATGGTGTGTGTTCCGTGGCTGTTGTCATCGCAAGGCTGCGGTGACGCCACGCCACAGGTCGTGTTGCTGCCGCTTCGGATCGCATCCCACCAGTTGTAGTGGTGATCGGCCGTCGCGCCATTCCAACCGCGATACTTGCCAATGAGCGCGGGATGGTTCCATTGGTAGCCCGTGTCGGCGCCCGCGACGACCACGCCCTGGCCGGTAAAGCCCTGCGCCCAGACGGCTGGCGCTTGCACGCGGTCGACGCCCCAGGTGGGTGCGCCAGCGTTGCTGCACACACTGTCTTTGGCCAGGGTCGGATTGCGCTCACTGATGTCTGCCTCAACCGTCAAGTGTCGGTCTCGATGCACGTGCTTCACTGATGACTGGCTCGCCAACCATTCCAATTCTGCGCTCGGCAATTCCACCGCGATGGCCTGCCCCACCCAGTAGGACGTCGGCTTCAGACCGCGCGCCTCTAAGCCCTTGAGCACCGGCGCCTGCGCTGCCGCCGAGGCGGCCTTCAGTGCCGCGACAAACGCTTGTCGCTGTGCCAGTTCGACCGGTGGCCGCGGCACTGGGACGTTTGGCGTGTGGATGCTGATCAGCACCGGAACCACGGCTTGGCGATCCGACTTTGCCAACTGCCTGAGATCGGCGTCGACCTTGTCCGCCCATTCGCTCGTAGGCGCCGCCCGCACCAGACTGAGTGGCGCGATGGCGAACAAAATCAGCCAAGTCAGGGCGGCAACCCGGCGGAGCGCGCGAGACGACTCAACGAGATTCATGTGATTCAGCTCCATTCAGGGCGATTGAGCGGCGACCAACGCAGTACGTGCCGCGGCTCACATCGCCCCATCAAATTGCAAATTGCTCGTTCAGAATCCGATCCTCCAGTTTGTGCTCAGGATCGAACAGCAGGTTGGCTGTGTGGCGGGTGGATTCCTGGATCGTGACCTCCACCACATCGCGCACTTCATTGGCATCCGCTGTCGCACTGACCGGGCGCTTGTAGTGGTCGAGCACTTCCAGCTTGACCTCAATGTCACTCGGCAGGATCGCACCACGCCACCGTCTGGGGCGGAAGGGCGAGATCGGCGTCATCGCAAGCACCCGGGAATCGAGCGGCAGAATCGGCCCGTTGGCGGACAGGTTGTAAGCGGTACTGCCAGCGGGCGTCGCCACGAGGACCCCATCGCAGACCAACTCGGCGAGCTTCTCGGTGCCATTCAAGAAGACTCTGATATGTGCCGCCTGCTTGGTCTGTCGAAGCAGGGAGACCTCGTTGTACGCCAATGCGTGGACCGTTGCTCCTGATTCCGAAACAGCCGTCATTTCCAGCGGCCGAAACAGGGTCGGCTTGGCCCGCTCGATGCGATCGAGCAACCCTTCTGACCGGTGCTGGTTCATCAGAAACCCGAGACTACCGAGCTTCATGCCGTAAAAGGCCTTGTTCAATTCGCGGTAGCGATGCAGCGACTGCAGCATGAAGCCGTCGCCCCCCAGCGGCACGATCAAGTCGGCATCTGCCGGCCGGTGTTCGCCAAACTCGGCACGCAAGGCGGCCAGCGCCTTCTGAGCTTCTTCGGTCTTGCTGGCTACAAAAGCGAGTTTCATGGTGGGGCACCAGTTAGCCGAGAGAGCAGTCTGCGCCAGACGCATTCGGGCGGGTCGGTAAAAGCCCGTCTTGGACTTTCAGACCCAGAGCGACTCTGAACTCGTTCAGAGTCTCCCGAAGTGACGCCGGACAAGGATGCCGGAAAGCGTCGCGGGTGTCAGCATCATACGATTGTTTGCGCTCTTCACATGGTCACGGAACGGGCCTTGCTTCACTTTGATGACACGTCGACCTACCGAGCCTGTCCCCTTGCGCAACCGAACCAGACCCACCCCGGTGTTTTCTGCAATCATCGCGCGCCCTCATGAACCTTGGCGGACGGAACAAACCGATGGCAGATGACCTGATTGATCTGGCCCAACAAGTCCTGCACCAGGCCTACGCGCCGTATTCCGGGTTTCATGTTGGTGCGGCGCTTCGGGCCGCGAGCGGCCGGGTGTATATCGGCTGCAATGTCGAGAACGCCAGTTACGGGCTCGCCATTTGCGCGGAGCGAAGCGCGCTGGCAGCGGCGGTATCAGCCGAGGGTCGGCAACTACAAATCGTGGAAGTCGCGGTCCGCGCCAACAAAGTTGGTCATGGCCCCTGCGGGGCGTCGCCCTGCGGCGCGTGCCGACAGGCCCTGATCGAGCTCGGGCCTGATGCGGTCGTGCATTATCTGAATCCGGAACTGAAGCCAGTGGCCCGGTCGCTGAGCGAATTGCTGGTCGATTCATTCCGACTTTGATTGCCCAGGATTCTCAAAGCCTAGGGAGGGTCTGAATAAGTCCATCCTGGACTTTCAGACCCGCACTGAGTCCGGCACATGTCCGGACTCAGTCCGCCAGAATCACGCCGTTGCCAGCAACGGCTCGACGCTCACAGGACTTGCTTCAAGTCCTTTTCGATCTTCTCTGGCGTGTCGGTCGGCGCATAGCGCTTCAAGACTTTGCCGCTCCGATCAACCAGAAACTTCGTGAAGTTCCATTTGATCGACTCGGTGCCCAGCACGCCTTTGGCTTCTTTCTTCAGGTGCTGGTAGAGGGGGTGCGCCTGATCGCCATTCACCTCGACCTTCGAAAACATCGGGAAACTCACGTCGTAGGTCAGTGAGCAGAAGTTCTTGATCTCGTCGGCGTCTCCGGGCTCTTGATGGCCAAATTGGTCGCACGGAAACCCGAGTACAACGAGGCCCTCTTCCTTGTGCCGGCGATACATGTCCTCAAGTCCTTTGTACTGCGGCGTGAAACCGCATTTGGAAGCGACATTGACCACGAGCATGGCCTTGCCTTTGAACTCGGACAATTGGTGTTCCTGACCATCGATGTCGGTGGCCGTGATGTCGTAAAGCTTGCTGCTCATGGGCGGGCTCCTTGGTTAGTCAAAGTGTGCACGGGGACGGCCACTGGCGCCAGAGGGAGTCCAGCTGCCCCGATGGTGCGCATATTCGCGCATCAAACAATCAGCGACGATGCGCGATTCCTACGACAGCTCACTGTGGCAAGTAGCCTGCTCCCCAGCCCGCTTCCACTCGGGTGGGAGTCCAGCCGTCCCTTTGGTGCGCTTATTCGTGCATCAAACTGTCAGCGACGATGCGCGATTTTCACGACGGCACTGTGTGGCAAGTAGCCCTCTCCCCGGCCCTATCCCACTCGCGTGGGAGAGGGAGCGCTTCCTCCCCCGCGAGCGCGGGGGAGTGCTGGGAAGGCGATTACTTGCGGTCAGAATCGTCACCGCTCGCAATTAATTGGTTGGCAAAACCAATGGGTTACGGCGTGTTTGATGAGAGGTGGGGGCGCGCCAGCCTGAGACAAGGTCTGCCTGTCGACGCTCAGCGGGCGAAGCCACTCTACGACTCCGGGGCGTCGCAGAGGGTTGTGCGACAGGTTGCCCAAGTTGGCCAGGCCGGGTCGGGAACCGGGTGGCCTATTTGGCCAGGTTGCCTATTTGGCCAAGCGATCCGGTCGGCCAAGCTTGGTCAGGTTGGCCAGGCTTGGTGGGGTTGGCCAGGCTTGGTGGGGTTGGCCAGGCTTGGTGGGGTCGGCCAAGCTTGGTGGGGTCGGCCAAGCTTGGTGGGGTCGGCCAGGCTTGGTGGGGTCGGCCAGGCTTCATTGAGTTGGCCAGGCTCAATTGGGTCGCGTCTGATCGCTGGCCTGAACGGTCAGCAGAAAACCAGATCATGCGTCATCCGCCAAATTGACTTTCGCCCGGATTCAGCGTAATTTCTGCAAACACAGAAATTACGGAAATAGCCATGAAACTGTCGCCAATGCAGGAGCGCTTCATTCTTCACTGGGGCGAAATGGGCAGCCGCTGGGGCGTCAACCGGACTGTCGCACAGATTCATGCCCTGCTGTTTCTGAGCGACCGCCCCCTGACTGCCGACGAGATCTGCGACACCTTGAACCTGGCCCGATCAAACGTCAGTACCAGCGTGAAGGAGCTCGGATCTTGGGGCTTGGTCAAGCTCGTCCATGTCCTGGGCGACCGCCGCGACCACTTCGAGACCCCGAAGGACGTTTGGGAGATCTTCCGGATCATTACCCAGGAGCGGCGCAAGCGGGAAATCGACCCCACGCTGTCGATGCTACGGAGCGCGGTGCTCGACTCGCCCATGGGGACGGCCGACCAGCGCGCACAGGTACGCATGAAGGAAGTGTTGGAGTTTCTGGAAACCGGCAACGCTTGGTTAGACGAGATGCACAAGCTCCCACCCGCGACGGTGCTCAAGATGTTGAAGATGGGCGCCAAGATCCAGAGTTTGTTGAAGCCGGCGAGCAAGTCGGCCAACGAATCCACGAAAGAAGATTCGGAAATCACCGAAGAATCCGAAAAACAGAAAACCCTGGCACAGATCGACTTGTTCGGACGCTGACATCTGGAACACCCTCTCATGTCGTAGTTGAAGCGTTTTCGTTAGTTTCGTTATTTCCCGAAATGCCTGTCTTAATATCGAATTCAGAACAGAGCCTCAAGCCAGACCTGAGCTCACGATTCAATCTTCTTAGTTTTCATGTTTTTTCCAGGACTTCCTGATCCATTTTCGAGATAGCCCGTGACCGAACCGAGGTTCCGATGCTCAAGACACTGAATAACAAGAACTTATGGTTTGTTTTGAGAGACGTAATCGATAAGTTCCGTCTTTTTGGAACATTCCAAATTCGCAGTAACCGAAAAATTTCGAGCAGCGCTCGAACACAAATCGGCCAAGCGGCACCGGATCCGACCCGCACCGCAGGAATTGGACACCCAGGAATTGGACACCCAGGAATTGGACACCCAGGAATTGGACACCCAGGAATTGGACACCCAGGAATTGGACACCCAGGAATTGGACACCCAGGAATTGGACACCCAGGAATTGGACACCCAGGAATTGGACACCCAGGAATCGGACACCCAGGAATTGGACTGACGAAGCACGCCCGGCTGCTTGCGGCCGGAATGGGCCCAGCGTTCGGCAATATGCCCGCCGATATCCAGTCACGTTTTGCGCATACGGCCAGAGAGGAACCCCTGCGCTTCGTCGGCGTGATGAATCGCATCCGATTGCGCCCGCTCGGATGGGTCCTGGCGCAGCTCACCCGGGTGTCAGGCCTGATTCCAACCCGGACCGGACAGAATGTCGCATTCGAGTTCAATGTCCGCCCGCTCGGTATGAGCTGGCTCAAACATCGTTGCTACCATTTCGATTCGGGCCCGTTCGATTTCAGCTCGGTCATGACCCTCGATGCCGACGGCTGCTTTGTCGAGCGCTTTCGTGGTGGGCTCGGGATGTGCCTAAAATTGACTGCCGAGGGCCAGAACCTGGTCTTCCGCGACTGCGGCTATTTCCTGCATTGGCGCGGCTGGCGTCTGGACCTTCCGGCATTGCTGCACCCTGGTCGGTTTCATCTGATCCACGAAAATGTCGATGCCCGCCGATTCAATGTGCATCTGAGCCTGCGCCACCGATGGTTCGGCACGTTGATTGAGCAGTTCGGCACGTTCCACAACGAGCCGTTGGCGGGCCGTTGATCCGGATTGGTCGTCGATCTGGCCCGTTGCAAAGATTTTCGGTACGGCCGGCCAGTATTTGGCAGGCTCAGGGCATGGATCCCAATGCGATGGACTGGAACCGATTGGAGGCACTTCGGCCGCTGCAGCGACCGGGGAAACCCGACGTGATTCAGCAAATGGTTCAGGCTTACCTGAAGAATTCGGACGCCCTGATGCGGGCGTTGAATGCCGCACTGGTCAGTCAGGACCATGAAGTGATGACCCGCTCAGCGCACAGTCTGAAATCGGCAGCGGCAACGATTGGGGCCAACGGCTTGTCGCAACTCGCGGCGGACATGGAGGCCAAATTCCGCAACGGGCAATTCGATCTGGCAGCGAATCTCATTCTTCGCTGCGAAGCCAGCCATGAGGCGGCGTGCCGAGCGTTGATCGATCGCTATCCCAGTTCCGGCAGTCCCTAATTTCGGTCAGGCGTCGGGGCCCGGCGCCGCCTTCGCGAGCCTGGGATCGTTTGCCGCGACGGCGTCCAAATGGGAACGGGCTTGCTCGGGTGGCCCGAACATCTGACCCATTGCTGCGCGCCAGCCAGCGGCTCGGCCGGCATCGCGCAACAGCTCACGCCATTCATGAAACGTCAGCGTGATCGGATTATGGCTGTGAATCTGGCCAACGATCCCGTATTCGCATGGGTCGGCGTCGTCTTCTTCGACATACGTGCCAAAGAGCTTGTCCCAGATGATCAGCACGCCGGCGTAGTTCTTGTCGATGTAGCGGGCGTTACGGGCATGATGCACGCGGTGGTGCGAGGGCGTGTTGAACACCGATTCCAGCCACCCTAATTTTCCGACTGCCTGGGTATGGACGAAAAACTGGAACCCCAGATTGATCGCGACCACAGCCACGATGTGCGTTGGTTCAAAACCCAGCCAGGCCAACGGTAACCAGAACAGCCACATGCCGGAGATCGGGTACGTCAGGCTTTGCCGGAATGCGGTAGACAGGTTCAGACGCTCGGAACTGTGGTGCGTCACATGTGACGCCCACATCCACCGAATGCGGTGATGGGCGCGGTGAAACCAGTAGTAAAAGAAGTCCTGCCCAATGACAAGAAGTGCGATCCCCCACCATGTACTCGGGACGGTAAGCAGGCGGTGTAGATACACCCAATAAAAAAGCCCAATGGTCACTGCCCAAGCGAGCAGGTCGGCCACTTGGTGCATCAACGCCAGCGCCACGTTGCTCAAGGTATCAACGAGGCTGTACTGACCTTGTTTGCGACGATGCCAATACCAAGCCTCCAAGCCAATGAGGGCCAGGAACACCGGGGCCATGCCGAGCAGTATCCATTGTTCCATCAGCGCTCCGACGGCAGTTGGCTTTGGTGCGCCAGAGCGTACAGGCAGCGCTGCATGGCAGTCAGCATGAACAATCGAAGCAGCGGAAACGCCAGCGGCCAGATGATGGGGCTCGTCAACTCGAAGCGGTAGTGCCAATGAACGAAGGTCCCTTGCTCAGACGCATCAAATTGCCAGTCCGCATGTCCGGCCGAAACCAGCCAGGACAAGGGCGCCTTGATGCCACGAAGCGTGTAAGCGTGTCGGTTTGGCGGGTCGTACGCCCTGACGGTTTCAAGCATCATTGCGCCATCGGCGCTATGGACGCGGCGGGTCACCCCAACGCCGAGTGGCTGATCGAGCTCAATCTGGGTCAGCGCCGGAATCGGGCCGAATCCTCTGAACAATGCTGGGAACCCAATCGGGTCGACCGAGCAACGAAACACCTGGTGAATGGTTCCCGGGCATCGCTGGCGAGCGTGAAGGTTGATGTCCATGCGGCGAACTCGGTGGTCTCAATCGGAACTGGTCGGCTGATTTCAGCAGCGCCTCGGACAATTGACCAGCCACCGACACGGCAGAACACCCCAGATACGTCGCCGCCAGCTGTCGGAAGGCCCTCTGACCCGGGTCAGTCAGGCCGCGGTCCGTTCGCCCTTTGTGGGAGGGCCTTCAGGGCCGAACCAATCTTGCGGCAGCCCAGTTCCCTTTTTGTAGGAGGGCCTTCAGGCCCGAACCAAACTTGCGGCATCACCGTTCGCGGCTGAAGCCGCTCCCACAAAAACCCCCCGCCCGAACCAATTTTGCTGCGGTCCGTTCGCCCTTTGTGGGAGGGCCTTTAGGCCCGAACCAATCTTGTGGCAGCCCAATTCCCTTTTTGTAGGAGGGCCTTCAGGCCCGAACCAAACTTGTGGCATCAACGTTCGCGGCTGAAGCCGCTCCCACAAAAACCACCGCTCTAAACCAATCTTGCGGCAAGATCACCTACTGCTTGTGGGAGGGCCTTCAGGCCCGAACCAATCTTGCGGCAGTCCAATTCCCCTTTTTGTTGGAGGGCCTTCAGGCCCGAGACAATCTTGCGGCAGCCCAGTTCCCTTTTTGTAGGAGGGCCTTCAGGCCCGAACAATCTTGCGGCAGCCCAGTTCCCTTTTTGTAGGAGGGCCTTCAGGCCCGAACCAAACTTGCGGCATCACCGTTCGCGGCTGAAGCCGCTCCCACAAAAACCACCCGCCCGAACCAATTTTGCCGCGGTCCGTTCGCCCTTTGTGGGAGGGCCTTTAGGCCCGAACCGACCTCGCCGCAAGACTTGTTCGCGGCTGAAGCCGCTCCCACAAAAGCTGCCTTTTGTAGGAGGGCCTTCAGGCCCGAACCAATCTTGCGGAATCACCGTTCGCGGCTGAAGCCGCTCCCACAAAAACCATCGCACCCGGAATAGCACCGGGTGCGAACGCGTGCAATCCTTTCAGTCGAGCAGATCTGCTGGCACATTGCCGCCATTGTCAGCAAGCCGCTTCAACACGGTCTTGTGCAGCCACATGTTCATTTTGGCGGAGTCGCCCATCAGATCGTCCGGGCAGTGCAGTTCCTTGGCGAGTTCCTTGCGAGCCCCAAGACTGCTATCCAGTTCCAGAAGCTTCAGCAGATCGACGATCGACGTCCGCCAGTTCAGCTTCTGCGGATTCTTCTTCGCCCGGGCTTCCAATTCGGCAACCACATCAACCACCGCCACCGGCGTTGGCGCCACGACGGTCGCGGCAACGGGTGCAGGCGGGGGGGCAGCTGCAGGCGCGGGGGTAGCAGCCTTCGGTGTCTCCACAAAAATCGGCTCCAGCGCTTCTGGCGCGGGCGCCGGCGCGGGTTTGGGTTCTGCAGCTTTGGCACTGCCAAAGCCGAGTGTATTCATGATCGAGTCGAACAACCCCATAGTGAACCTCCAATTGAACAGCTTGCCTCGTCACGCAGAACCACGCGACGCGCCGCGACATGCGACGCGGTAGTTATAGCAAACGCCGACGACTGGGGTCTGACAACACCCTGAAACGGGTCCCGCGAATGGTTCGGCGTCAACATTCTTTGGAGCGGTGACGGATTGTCAGCGCCGATTGCCGCGCAGAGCCATTGCCTACCTCTGCTCTCGCAACGTGATTGCGAGGGTAACCTCCGCATTGCCACCCGAGCCGCTACCAAATGCGCCAGCGCGGGTGCTGTGAGTTGGATTGTTCGTCTGCGAGTTACGCCGCCGACGCGCGTGAATGAGCTGCGCCTCAGGCCCGGATCCGCCGAATCACATCCCGGTACGCCGCTGCAACAGCCTCTTGCTCGGCATGTTGACCGTTTTCGATCACCAGGCGCCCATCGACGGTCACGTTCTGAATCAGATTGCGATTGCCCGCAAAGACATACGCATCCAACTGTTCGGCGGCCGAGGCACCCACCAACTCAACGGCATTCGCATCGACGGTCACAGTGTCGTTCATCGATGACAAACCGGCAGCTTGCATGCCGCCGCGATACGCGCGCTCAAACAGATTCCGACCCACCTGCGGATTGCTCGCGTCCGCGGCCACATTGCGCCGACGCCGCTGCAGACGCTGGCCATACTCCAACCAACGAAGCTCCTCAACGACCGATGTCGACACGTGGCTGTCGGTACCAATCGAGAAGGCGCCGCCTTGTCCCAGAAATTCGGCCAGCGGGAATAGACCATCGCCCAGATTCGCCTCCGTGCTGGGGCAAATGGCGACATTGGCCCCAGTGGCGGCCAACCGCGTGATCTCGGCGGCACTAAGATGCGTGGCGTGCACCAACGTCCAACGCGCATCGACCGGCGCGTGATCCAACAGCCAGGCCACGGGTCGAGCGCCGCGCCGCTCCAGACATTCGTCAACCTCAGCCACCTGCTCAGCGATGTGAATGTGAATCGGGCCGGTCTTCGCGAGGTCAGTCTCCAACAATGTCTGCATTGCATCGGCCGGCACCGCGCGCAGCGAATGCAAAGCCATGCCCACCTGCAATCCTGGCACCTGCCGAAGCGAGTCGACCAAGCGCAGATACGCGTCCAGACTGTGGCCAAAGCGCTGCTGCCGCGGGGCTAGCGGCCCGCCATCAAAGCCGCGTGTCATATAAAGCGTCGGCAACAGGACCAGACGTATTCCGCTGCGCGCTGCCGCCCGAATCAGCGCCCGCGACATCTCGGCTGGATCGGCATACGGCGTGCCGTCCGGCTGATGATGTAGATAGTGAAACTCGCAGACGCTCGTGTAGCCGGCTTTCAACAATTCGATATAGAGCTGCGTGGCGATGGCCTCCAACTCATCCGGACCGATCTTTCCGGCAAACTGATACATCAACTCGCGCCACGTCCAGAAACTGTCCTCAGGATTCACCAAGGCCTCGGTCAGACCAGCCATCGCCCGCTGAAATGCGTGGGAGTGCGCATTGACCAGCGCCGGGACAAATTGCAGTGCAGACATGGGGTTCCAATCACCTGGAGTACAACGAGAGCTTAGCAGCCGGCCGCCAGCGACTCACTACGCCCCCCAAATGCTGGGCCGCAAGCAAGAACTGGCGGAACCCCGCCCTGCCCTGCTCCAATAAGCACTTTGCCGGACTGCTTTGCATGAAGACTCGCAATGATCGCTGGGACCTGCTGATTCAGAACGCCCGCGTGGCCACGATGGACCCAAGCGTGGACGCGCCGTATGGCCTCATCGAAGCAGGCCTTGTCGGGATCAGCGGCCGGCAGATTGTGTTCGTCGGCAACGAAAACGATCTGCCTGTCGCAATGGCAGAGTGTGCAACGGCGCAACTCGACCTGGGCGGGCAGTTCCTGTTTCCAGGTTTCATCGATTGCCACACGCACCTCGTGTTTGCCGGTCATCGGGCGCATGAGTTCGAGCTCCGACTGCAGGGCGCGAGTTACGAGCAGATCGCCCGTGCCGGTGGTGGCATCGTCTCGACGGTACAAAACACTCGTGCGGTGTCCGAAGCGGCATTGCTAGCGGCCTCACTGCCACGCGCCGAGGCGTTGGCGGCCGAAGGCGTCAGCACCTTGGAGATCAAGTCCGGCTATGGCCTTGACCTGGACAGTGAGCGCAAAATGCTACGTGTAGCGCGACAAATCGGCGAGGCGCTATCGCTCACGGTTCGCACGACTTATCTTGGCCTGCATGCGCTGCCACCGGAATATCGCGAACGGCGCGCTGAATACGTCGATCTTGCCGTTGATCATTGGCTCCCCACGTTGCATGGCGAAGGGCTCGTCGATGCCGTCGATGCGTTTATGGAGCACATTGCCTTCACTCGCGACGAAACGGCGCGATTGTTCGAACAGGCCGAGCGGCTTGGTTTGCCAGTCAAGCTGCATGCCGATCAATTGAGTGACGGCGGTGGTGCGGCACTGGTCGCCACCCATCGTGGCCTGTCGGCTGACCACATCGAATACACGAGCCCCGAAGCAGTTGCGGCCATGGCAGCGGCCGGCACCGTCGCCGTGTTACTGCCCGGCTCGTTCTATTGCCTGCGCGAAACCAGATTGCCGCCGATCGATCAATTCCGCACAATGCGCGTACCGATGGCGGTGTCGACCGACCTGAACCCAGGCACCTCGCCGCTGCGCTCGTCGCTGCATGCCGCCAACCAAGCCTGCACCCTGTTTCGGCTGACGCCAGAAGAAGCGCTGCAGGGCATCACCCGCCACGCTGCCACAGCGCTTGGCCTGGCCCACGCAAAAGGCCAGATTCAAGTTGGTATGGACGCCGATCTGGTGGCCTACGACATCAGCCACCCTGCGGAACTGTGCTATTGGCTCGGCGCGCATCAACCCACCCGACGCTGGACGTTGGGCCAACCACGATGACCGACGTTGCACTCACCGAACTGATACACCGCTGGACCCACGGAGACGCTGGCGCGCTCGATGCCCTGCTGCCATTTGTGTACGCCGACTTGCGCCGCCTCGCGGATCAACAACTCCGCAGCAACCATGGCCACGACACGCTGCAACCAACCGCTTTGATTCATGACGTGTTTCTGCGTTTTCTGGGCAACAGCCCCCCACAGTTTGTGGATCGCAAGCACTTCTTTACGACGGCGGCCAAGACCATGCGGCAGATCTTGATTGACCGTCTGCGCGCACAGCAACGCGACAAGCGCGGTGGCGATTGGCAGCGCGTGCCGTTTCTCGAAGCGCTTGCCCTGCCGATCGATCAGGATGTCGACTTGTTCGCGCTCGATCAGGCACTGTCCGAGTTGCAAAAGCTCGATGCGCGCGTCGCCGAAGTGATTGAGCTTCGCTATTTTGGGGGGCTGGAAGTGGCCGAAGTCGCCGCATTGCTTGGCGTGGACGAACGGACGGTTTATCGCGACTTCGCGATGGCGCGAGCCTGGTTGCGGCAGGCACTCGCGTGATGTCGCCTGTCAGTTCTGTGACCTAGACCGCGTATGGATCAGGCATGAGCGCTCCTTTCGCCTTCGCCACGCTTCGTGCGCATTTCCATGAACTCGTCGAGTTACCGGAATCGGCGCGCGCGATCCGACTTCAGGAAATCGAACGCCAAGCCCCGGCGCTCGCCGATGAATTGAACGCCCTACTGGCGAGCACCGACTTTCGAGACCTGGAAGCCCCCGCATCCTTGCAGCTCGAACGCCTGGGCCCTTTTCGAGTCGGCACGAAGCTCGGTGCCGGCGGCATGGGTGACGTGTTTGTCGGGGAGCGCGTCGACGGCGGATTCACCCAACGCGTCGCGCTTAAGATCCTGAAATCAGCGAAACCCGGCCAGATGCTGGTGCAGCGGTTTCTGCGCGAACGGCAGATCCTGGCCCGATTGCAACATCCGCGCATCGCACGCCTGCTCGATGGCGGCATGACCGACAGTGGGCAACCATGGCTCGCGATGGAGCTGGTCGAGGGTGAAGATTTGCTGCACTGGGCAGAACGCCGGCACCCGACGCTCGATCAGCGAGTTTCGATGTTGATTCAGGTTGCCGAAACCGTCGCGTTTGCGCATGCGCAGCTGGTCATTCATCGCGATCTCAAACCCGCGAATATTCTGATCGGCGCTGACGGCTCGGCGAAGCTCCTGGACTTTGGCGTCGCCAAGCTCTTGGATGATCCGGTTGAGGACGGTCTCAGCCAGTTTGGTCTGCCCATGACGCCGCGCTACGCAGCGCCGGAGCAGATCTTGGGTGAAGCCGTTGGAACGGGCGTTGACGTGCATGCACTCGGGGTGTTGGGTTTTGAGCTCTGCGCGGGACACATGCCCTACCAGCCGCCCAGTACGGATGAGCAGTCCTGGGCGGCACGCGTGCTGGCACCGGATCGACTGGACTTGCGCCGCGTGCTGACCGAGCGTTCGGGACTCGATGAGCGTGATCGCAAACGCGCGCAGCGCGTGCTGCCCGACATCTTAAGCAAGGCGATGGCGCTCGACCCGAATCGTCGACACGCAAGTGCTGCCGCATTTGCCGATGATCTCCGCGACTGGCTGGAACGCCGTGCGCCCCGAAGCGGCGCCGGCTCACCAAAGGAGCGCGTGCAACTGTTGCTGCAGCGATTTCGTTGGCCGATCTTGCTGGGCGTGGTCACACTGACGTTGATCCTGGCGGCCTTGAGCGTGGCACTTTGGCAGGCCCGCGAGGCACGGCGGCAGGCCGAACGCGCCGATCGACAGACCAACGCGCTGCTTGAGGTCTTGGCGGCGGCGAGCCCACAACACTATGCGGGACGCGATCCGCCCGCTTCCGAATTCCTGGTCGATGCCGCAAACCGGATTCATGCCGACCCTGAGCAGGATGCCACAGGCGCGATGCGCGCCCTGCTGGAAATCGGCAATGGCCTGCTGAACCTTGGTCGGCAAGAACCGGCATTTACCGTTCTGGAACAAGCGTGGCAACGTGCTGGCGACGAGCCTCTGATCAGTGGCAATCAACGCATCGATCTTCTGAAGCTGCAGGCTTTGGCGATAGACCCGAAGTCGGAATCAGCCCTCGAACGGGCCGACCGCATTCGCCAGCGCCTGCAACAGTGGTCACCGCGCTGCCGCGAACCGGGCCTCGTATTGGCTGCCGAAACCGCACTGGGTGGTGTTTACGCGCATCTGAATGATCGCGAGCGCGCGCTCGAGCTGTTTGCGCGCGCTGCACCGGACCAACTCCCCCCGAGTCTGCCCGCACACAACGCAGAATCGAGCCTTCGTGAGCGCGGCCGCGGCCTGCTCCGACTCGGCGAAGCTCGGTTGGCGCGAGAGAGTTTTGCGGCGGCGACGAACGTGATCAGCAAGTCGCCAGATTCCTTCTCGGGGTTGCGCACCGCCGAAGCGTATTGGTGGCTCGCCGAAGTCGACATGGATTTGGGCAACTTCGATGACGCCAAGCGCGCGCTGGCAATGAGCACTGACCGCGTACTGGCGGAGTATGCCGCGGGTCACATGGAGCGCTTCCGGCTCCACGTGCATCAAATGTTGCTCGACTTCCTGAGCCAACCCCAATCAGTGGAGCCCGCAGCTTGGCCAGCGTTGGTTGCCGAAGCCCGCGGCCTCGACCATTCGACGGAATGGTCGAGTCAGATGCGTTTCGATTGGCAACGACTGGAGTGGCTGCATGCAAAAGCCAGGCAAGAATGCGGAAGCAAGTCGCTGCCGTTACCGGTCGCTCAGTCCGAGCGGCAACGGAGCCAACTAACGCAACTGGAAGACTGGCTGTTGCAGCGATGCAGATCCGAGACCATCTCGGCTGAACACCAAGACCGGCCCTGAATCGGTCATCGGTAACAGGCGCCAGGATTGCGCTTCAAGCACGCTCGCCCAAGCGTACCGCGCGGAGCACCCGCGCCCTGAAAAGACGCCAAAGGACCCCACCAAGTACGAACCAGAGCGCCGTCAGCAGCCATTGCAACGCGCCTGGTTGGGACCGCAGAACCAGCACCCCATACAGGATCGACGCGGCACTCCATGCCAGGTACCGAACGTTGACCGCGATGACCGACGCACCAGCCCGTGCCCACCACTGGTAGAGATGCTCGCGATGCGCGCGCCAGAACTTCTTGCCGACCAGCGCCCGCCTGGACAAAGTCAGCAGCGTGTCGATCAACATGCCCGAATTCAGTAGCAAAAACAGAATCGGGTGCAATTCACCTCGAAGCATGGCCGCACAACCGATCCACGCGACGAAGCTGCCAATCGTGCCACTCGCAGCATCGCCCATGAAACAGCGCGCACTCGGAAAGTTGAATGGCAGAAAGCTGATCAACGCTGCCGTACCCGCGAATGCCAGCGGCCAGAGTGTCGAGTCCACGGGCAGCAGCACACACATGGCCAGCAGTGGGACCAATAGCTGCAGCGTCAGGATGCCGTTCAAACCATCCAAGAAGTTGCTCAAGTTGATCGCGAATGGAAACACCAAGGCCAAGGCCACAAGCGCGATGAACGACACCGGCAAGTCCCCATGAAGCAACGACCACGCGAGCAGGAGACTGGCGAGTCCATGGGCAGCCAGGCGTGGCAGCACTGGCAAGTTGCTGCGGTCATCCCAGAATCCAACCAGCGCGAGCACACTGAGCCCGGCCAACGCCCACAAGGCCGCAGCCGGCGACAGAAAACCGAACGATGCCGCCAGAATCAGGCTCAGCAGCAATGCGAACACCATCCCTATGCCGCCGCCACGCGGCGTCGGAATACGATGCATGCGGCGCTGCCCTGGTTGGTCAATCAGCCCGAGCGCATGCGCGCGATGAATAATCATGACGGCGCCCAGCGCGCTGACCAGCGCGGCGGCCACGGTGAGCACCAGAAACGGCAGCAACACTCAGTCTCCGGCCACGCCATGGACCGGTCGCACCGAGCTCCACGACTTGCATCCCGGACACTGCCAATGATGCTGTTTGGCACCGAATCCGCACTTGTTGCAGCGGTAGGCAGACTGCGCCCGGATCAGGCGCGCGAGCAATTCGCCCAGAGACGTCAACTGCTCGCGGGCCGCGCTCTCGGCGGACTTCACCTGCAGATCAACGAGCGATGCCAGACCTCGAACCGACGGGCGCGACTTCAAGCGTTCGGACAAGAACCTGATCGCAGCGTCTTCACCTTCGCGCTCGACGATACGCCGGCTCTTGGCAATGACCGGCGACACGCCTGGATATCGCAACATCGCGTTTTCAAGAAAGTCGTCGGCGCGCTTGGGCTCACCCGTACGGTCAAAGGCCTCGACCACCAACGGCATGAGCTCCGGCGTCAGTTCGGCATCGAGCTCCAGCGCCCGGCTGCCGAACTGGATGCAGACGCGATCCTCGCCCCGCGCGTGCGCCAGCTTGCTCTCTTGGGCATAAGCCCGCACGGCTGCCGGTGCCGCCGCGCGCGCTTCCGCCAGCAGGCGCCGGCCATCGTCGATCTTGTTCGCCTGCAACTTTGCATCTGCCAATTCGCACAGGAACTGGGCAATCAAGTCGGCCTGGGATTCCCCGGTGGTTTTTTCGAGTCGCCGCGCAAAGTCGATGCCACGCGCCCAATCACGTTCCTGCTGACAAATACTGATCAGTTGGCGCAATGCGGTTGCAGCATGGGTGTCGATCGACACCAGATCGGTGAACAGCGTTTCGGCGCGATCCAACAGGCCGGCACGCATGTAGTCCTCGCCCAACTCAAGCAAGGCCAGTGACTTTTGCTCGCTGGTGAGGTTTGGCCGCGCAATCAGATTCTGGTGCACACGGATCGCGCGATCGGTTTCACCTCTGCGACGAAACAGATTGCCAAGCGCGAGATGGGTTTCGATGGTGTGTTTGTCGACTTCGGCGATTTGCAGGAAGACCTCGATGGCCTTGTCCTGTTGTTCGTTCAACAGGTAATTCAACCCACGGAAATAAGAGCGCCGGAGTTTGTCCACCTGGGCGCCCTTGGTCCGTTCGGCGCCGCGGCTCGCCAGCACGTAGCCACCAAAGAACGCAATCAGGATCAGAAGTAGTGCCAACAGTTCCAGGGGCCAGGGCATCACACGATCGGCGCAGTCGGTGCCGGTGGCTCGGCGGGCGGCGCCTTCGCTTGCGCACTCTTCAACTTGTCGAGTTCGCGGCGCAGGGATCTGAGCTTTAGGTTCTGGGACAAGATCACCGTGGCGAACAACACTGCACCCGCAATGGCCGCGCCCGCGAGCACCGCTCCCAAGACGAGCACGCCGAGCGGCAACTCGGTTCGGGCGGCAAGCAGATCAAGGCTGACCGAATCTCGGTTGACCAGCGAAAACGCGGCCGCCAACACCGAAACCAGAATCATCAGAATGAGGAGCAGCCAGCGCTTCATGGGCGCACTCAGCTGATCGAGTCGTCGTCGCCGTCATCGCCGTCGTCGCCATCATCTACTGAGGACTCAGCAGTAATGGGCGCGGCGCTCTCGTTCACGCGGTCGCGCAGTTCTTTGCCGGGCTTGAAGTAAGGCACGTATTTGCCCGGCAGCGACACCGAGTCACCGGTCTTGGGGTTGCGCCCCATGCGCGGCGGACGGAAGTGCAGCGAGAAACTGCCAAAACCGCGGATCTCAACGCGATCGCCAGCGGCCAACGCATTGGCAATCTGCTCAAGGATTTCCTTGACGGCAAACTCTACGTCGTGAAAGGCAAGGTGGGTCTGGCGCCGGGACAGGGCTTCGATCAATTCCGATTTGGTCATGTCCGTTGTTTCCGTCATCCTTCCATCGAGAACCCCAAAGTGCAATGACACCTGGGCCGCATCGAGCCCGGTTGCGTGCCGTTGGCCTTCAGGCATTTGCCGCGCTCATCCAAGGTGTTCCGCTGAGGGATTCGGAATCACATTGGCGATGCATTCGGCGAAAGCGCCTGCGGGCGCGACAGGGCGGCCGGTCTCTCAACGGCAATACTCGCACGAGAAAGCCGCAAATACCAGCGTTTTCAGGTACTTGCACTGGTAATTTCAGTGCCGTCCCGAAATCTGCCGCAGACTGACCGGATTGCAAAGGGTTTTCGACCCTAAACCCGGGCAAGCATAGCCAGTCTAAAGTGTTGATTTTATTGGAATCACTTCTCGAAACCAGACAAGCATCAAATCCTGCCCGCGACGCGTTCCGAGATGCGTTCAGGACCCCGCGTCCGCTGCCGTCGACCACGAAAAAGGGCCGCTTGCGCGGCCCTTTTTTTGTCCAGATCAGGAACTTGGGCAGAATTACTTGCCCATTTGTTCCTTCAGCAGGGCGCCGAGCTTGGTCGTGCCGCCGCTGGCGCTCTGGTACTCGGCCAGGGTGTCGGCCAGTTCTTGCTCGTCCTTGGCGCGAATCGAGAGCTGCAGCGTGCGGCCCTTACGATCCATACCAATGAACTTGGCTTCCACGGCATCACCCACTTTCAGACGGGTGGTGGCGTCGTCAACGCGTTCCTTGGCAATGTCGTTGGCACGCAAGTAACCCTCAATGCCGTCACCGAGGTAGATCGTGGCGCCGCGCGAGTCGACTTCACGGACCGTACCGCGGACGATGCTGCCGCGCGGATTGTTGGCCATGTACGTAGCAAACGGATCCTGCTCCAGCTGCTTGATGCCGAGCGAGATGCGCTCACGCTCCGGATCAACTGCGAGGACCACGGCTTCCAGCAGTTCGCCCTTCTTGAAGTTGCGAACCAGGTCTTCACCCGAAGCCTGCCACGAGATGTCGGACAGATGGACGAGGCCATCGATACCGCCATCCAAGCCGATGAACACGCCGAAGTCGGTAATCGACTTGATCGTGCCCGACACGCGGTCGCCCTTCTTGAAGTTGGCCGCGAAGGCTTCCCACGGATTCGCCTGGCATTGCTTCATGCCGAGCGAGATACGGCGACGCTCTTCATCGACGTCGAGCACCATCACTTCGGACTCGTCACCGACCTGCACCAGCTTGCCTGGGTTGACGTTCTTGTTCGTCCAATCCATTTCCGACACGTGCACCAGACCTTCGACGCCCGGCTCCAGTTCGACGAAGCAACCGTAGTCGGTCACGTTCGAAACCTTGCCGAAGAAGCGACCGCCAACCTGGTAACGGCGGGCGATGTTCACCCACGGATCTTCGCCCATCTGCTTCAGGCCGAGGCTGACGCGGTTGCGCTCGCGGTCGTACTTGAGCACGCGGACGTCCATTTCCTGGCCGACTTCAACCACTTCGGACGGATGACGGACGCGCTTCCATGCCATGTCGGTGATGTGCAGCAGACCATCGATGCCGCCGAGGTCGACGAACGCGCCGTAATCGGTGAGGTTCTTGACCACACCCTTCACGACCGCGCCTTCGATCAGGCGCTCCGCCAGCTGCTCGCGCTCAACGCTGTTCTCGGACTCGACCACCGCACGGCGGGAGACGACCACGTTGTTGCGCTTGCGATCCAGTTTGATGAGCTTGAATTCCAATTCTTTGCCTTCCAGGTACGACGTATCGCGCACCGGACGCACGTCGACCAGCGAACCCGGCAGGAATGCACGGACATCGCGGATATCGACGGTGAAACCACCCTTGACCTTGCCACTGATGCGGCCGGTGATGGTGGCGTTGCTGTTCAGCGCTTCTTCCAACTCGTCCCACACCATGGAACGCTTGGCCTTTTCGCGCGACAGCACGGTTTCGCCGAAACCGTTCTCGAGCGAGTCGAGGGCGACCTTGATTTCCTGGCCGACTTCCACTTCGATTTCGCCGCGTTCATTTTTGAACTGCTCGATCGGCACAATGCCTTCGGACTTCAGACCCGCATTGATGACGACCACGTCGTCACGCACGGCCACGACCACACCAGTCACGATGCTACCTGGCTTCAATTTGGTCAGCGGTTGTTGGCTACGCTCGAACAGCTCGGCAAAACTCTCAGTCATGTTCCTTCCGATTACAGTGATTCATCCAGGGATGAATCGGGTTGTGTGCACCTTGCGGTACACGGTTGATAACCCCTGACTTCCATCTGGAATCAGGGACCGAAAACTGGTTTGCGCGACGCTCGAACCGAGCGCTACCCAAACTTGCGTTCCAGAGCAGCGGGCGCAAACCACACCGATTTGAAACGCGCTTAGCGATGGCGCCCGACGCAGGCGTAACCGCCGCGCTGGAAGCCACCGCTGTTGATGTAACGAACGCCGTGCTATCGAGACTCAGTGCGTCGCTGCAATTCCACGCGCTGCTGCCAGAGCGAGAACCGCATCGATCACCGCGTTGATTGACATGCCAGTGGTATCAATCGAAACGGCGTCGTCGGCCGGTTTGAGTGGTGCCACCGCACGCCCGGTATCGCGAGCGTCGCGCGCGACGATGTCGCGCAAGAGGGTATCTAGTGTAACCTCGAATCCCTTTTGCTTCAACTGTTTATAGCGTCGTTCGGCACGCTCTTCAGCGCTTGCGGTCAGAAACACTTTGACACCCGCATCGGGGAAAATCACTGTTCCCATATCGCGACCGTCGGCGACCAGACCCGGTAACTGTCTGAATTGCCGTTGTTTTTCTACCAGCGCGGCGCGTACCGCCGGAATCGCGGCGATGGCTGAGGCCGCCGCACCGGCGATTTCGGTGCGGAGGTCCGACCCCGCCTCGGCGCCGTTGACGAACACCAGCGGGTCGTCGTTCGGGCGATCCTCGAACCGGATATCGGTTTCCAGGGCGCAGCGCGCCAGCGCCTCCTGGTCATCAAAATCCAGACCTTCCCAGCTCGCCGCCAACCCCACTGCCCGATACAGCGCGCCGCTGTCTAGGAACAACCAGCCCAATCGCTCGGCCACCGCCCGCGAAATCGTGCCCTTGCCAGACCCGGTTGGGCCATCGATTGTGAGCACAGGGACAGCGGGATGAGTCATGGGCGATTCCAATCCGGGTAATGATGCGACTAGTTTATCGACCGGATGTGGAGCGAACAGTCTTGAATCGGGGAAAAGATTGTGCCCCGCGCGGTCGTCCACTCGGATGCGTATCGCAAGCAGCCGTCTCCCCGACCCTTTCCCACTCGCGTGGGAGTGCCGGCCGCACCGAGGGTGCGTTTATTCGCGCATCAAACTGCCACCGACGATGCGCGAGTCTCACGACAGTGCAGCGTGACAAGTAGCCCTCTCCCCAGCCCTCTCCCACTCGCGTGGGAGAGGGAGCGCCCCCTCCCCCGCGATCGCGGGGGAGGGCTCGGGAGGGGGTTACTTGCCGCGTGACTGAATGTTTGCGAGCGGCGGCTCGACCTTACCGTTCTCTCCAACCCCTCGCCCGAATCATCATATTGCGCCCGGTGCATTAGCGCCGCTGATTCGATAGATTCAGGGGTTCGAATACTCATTCCAAGCAGGATCAGCCGTGTCGGAAGCCCTATCGCCCGTTCAACGATCGCAGTTCGTCGCCCACAAATTTGGTGGTTCCAGCCTTGCCAATGCCGAGCGCATTCGCGACGTGGCCCGAATTCTCTGCGCCCGAACGGACCCCCGTCAGATTGTCGTGGTCTCCGCCATGCAGGGCGTCACCGATGCGCTGATCCAACTGGTCAATGCCGCGGCACAGCGCGATCAAGCTTGGCGCAGCGCGCTCGAAGGGTTGAAGCAAAAGCATCTCGTCTGTGCCGAAACGCTGCTTGGCCAAAGCGCTGAGTCGGCGCGTCAGTTCTTGTATGCCGAATTCGCTGATCTGCATGATGTCCTGCATGCCGCGGCCCTGCTCGGCACGCCGGCCAAGGAAGCGATGGATTTGGTTCAGGGCCTGGGCGAGGTCTGGTCGTCGTTTCTGCTCACCGAATATTTGAAGTCGCAGAACGAATCGGTCGCCCGACTCGACGCCCGCGATGTGCTCTTGGTTCGCGCCGAGGAAATGGGTGTGATGGTCGAGTGGCCAAAGTCGCAAGCACGGTTCGATGCCTGGCTCGCCGACACCAGCGCCCGCCGCATCATTGTCACGGGCTTTGTTGCCCGCGACTTGCAAGCGCGTGCGACGACGTTGGGTCGCAATGGCTCGGACTACTCGGGCGCGATTTTCGGCGCGTTGACCCGGGCCCAGGAAATTCACATCTGGACCGACGTGATCGGCGTGCTGTCGGCCGACCCAAGGCTGGTGCCAGAGGCCGTGCTGGTTCCAGAAATGAGCTACCACGAAGCCTGCGAACTCGCATACTTCGGCGCCAAGGTGATCCATCCACAAACGATGGCGCCCGCGATCGATCAGCAGATTCCGATCATCATCCGCAGCACGTTTGAACCGAACCATCCCGGCACGCGCATTACTGCCGGGCGCAGTATGAATCCGCCTGTCAAGGGCGTTGCCGCAGCCAGCGGCATGGCCATTCTGAACGTCGAAGGCGCCGGCATGATCGGCGTTCCGGGCACGGCCGAGCGAGTATTCGGTGCACTGCGCGAAGCGGGCGTGTCGGTCGTGATGATCTCGCAAGGCTCGTCCGAGCACTCGATCTGCGCCGTGGTGCGCGAATCCGACGCCGATACGGCGCAGCGTGCAATCGCCGAGGAATTTCTGCGCGAACTCGATCGCGGCGCCATCCAGGCGGTAAACGTGATGCGCGACATCAGCGTGCTCGCTGTCGTGGGTGATGGCATGGCCGGCCTGCCTGGCACAGCAGCACGCATGTTCGATCATCTGGGCAGCGGCCGCGTCAACGTCCGTGCGATTGCACAGGGCGCCTCGGAACGAAACATTTCGGTGGCCATCGATACGGCCGACGTGCATCGCGCGCTGCGGGCTGTGCACGCCGGCTTCTACCTGTCGGCCCAGACCATTTCGGTGGGCATCGTCGGCCCCGGCAATGTTGGCGCAGCGCTCGTCAACCAAATTGCTGCGGCCTCGGAATCGCTCAAACAACGCACGGGGCTTGACCTCCGCGTGCGTGCGATCGCTGGCAGCAATCGGGTCTTGAAGTCCGACCTCGGACTCGATCTCAGCGCGTGGCAAAAAGCCTATACCGAAGCGCCGCGCGATGGGGTCGACCTCGATGCCTTTGCCGACTATGTGCATTCCAGCCATTTGCCGCACGCTGTCATCGTTGACTGCTCCGCGTCGAACAGTGTCGCCGAGCACTATTCGAAGTGGTTGGCCGCCGGCATTCATGTGATCACGCCGAATAAGAACGCCGGCAGCGGGCCGCTGAGCCGCTATCAGGCGATCATGCAGGGCGCGAAAAACTCCGGTGCCCGTTTCCGCTATGAGGCGACCGTCGGCGCTGGCTTGCCCGTCGTGTCGACCCTGCGCGATCTGCTCGACACCGGTGACGACATTGAAAGCATCGAGGGCATGTTCTCCGGCACCCTCGCCTTCTTGTTCAACCGTTTCGATGGCTCCGCGCCGTTCTCGGAACTGGTCAAAGAAGCGCGCGCACTGGGCTACACCGAACCCGATCCGCGCGACGATCTCGATGGCAAGGACGTGGCCCGCAAACTCGTCATTCTGGCGCGTGAACTCGGCCTTAAGCTGGAACTCGGCGATGTCGACGTGGGCTCGCTGGTACCAAAGCCACTTGCTGCCGGGTCGGCCGATGACTTCATGGCCAAAGTCAGTGAACTTGATGCCGACATGACCGCACGCCTCGCTGCGGCGCGCGCTGAAGACAAAGTGCTGCGCTTTGTCGCGAAGCTCGACAAATCGGGCAAGGCCAGTGTCGGCTTGACCGCCTTGCCGAGGACCCATGCATTCGCCAACGCGCAACTGACCGACAACGTCGTGCAATACCGCACGCGTCGCTACAGCAAGAACCCACTCGTCGTGCAAGGCCCGGGCGCGGGTCCGGAAGTAACGGCCGCAGGTGTGTTCGCAGATTTGCTGCGCGTGGCGTCGTACCTGGGCGCACGGGTCTGAGCATGATCGTCCGGGCACAGGCTTTTGCACCTGCAGGTGTCGGCAACGTCGGCGTCGGCTTCGACATTTTGGGCCACGCCTTAGAAGGCGTCGGCGATCGCGTCATCGCGACCCGAGTCAGCACTCCTGGCGTTCGCGTGACCGATATTCGCGGCACCGTGACGGATTTACCACGCGATTCCGAACGCAACACCGCGGCACGCGCGATTGCCGCACTGCTCGCCGATCAGCGGGCCGATTTCGGTGTCGACATTGAGATCGAGAAAGGCATTCCACTGGGCTCAGGCATGGGCGGCTCGGCGGCATCAGCCGTTGCGGGTCTGGTTGCCGCGAACGCGTTGCTCGCAACGCCTCTGACTATCGCTGAGCTGTACCCGTACGCCCTCGATGGTGAATCGGCAGCATCCGGTGGCCGTCACGGTGACAACGTCGGACCGAGTTTGATTGGTGGCTTGGTGCTTGCCACGCACGATCGATTGATTCCCTTGCCGGTGCCCGCCGATTGGCACTGCCTGTTAGTGCATCCGGATCTGGTGGTTGAAACCCGAGTCGCGCGCGAGCGCTTGAAGGCGCCCTACACCATCGGCGAGTTCGTCAGGCAGAGCGAGTGTCTCGCGCTGTTCCTCAGCGGCCTGTATCGCCAGGAAACGGATTTGGTGAAGGCAGGATTGAAGGACTTGCTGGTGGAACCAAGACGTGCCGAGTTGATCCCGGGCTTTGCTGCCGTCAAGCAGGTGCTGCTCGATGCGGGCGCGTTGGGCGCCAGTATTTCCGGCGCGGGCCCATCGGTCTTTGGCTGGTTTACGAGCAAAGAAGTAGCCGCCGCTATCGCGCCGAAAGCCGTTGCGGCGTTTCAAGCCGCGGGCTTCAACGCGCAGGCACACGTTTCACGCATTCAAGCGCCCGGGGCGACGGTGGAGGCAACATGGAATTCGTAAGCACGCGCGGGCAAGACCGCACCCCTATTGAACGCGCCCTGAGTCTTGGACTCGCGTCGGATGGTGGCTTGTTCCTGCCAATGCAATGGCCACGACTGCGGCCCGACGATTTCGAGGGCGCTGATACCACCCCCCGCATTGCCGAACGTCTGCTGCAATCGTTTTTCGCCGATTCAATTTTCGCCGCCGACTTCGGCGCGCTCTGCGATCAGGCATTCACCGTCCAGACGCCGCTCAAGCCGCTACGTGATGGTCAGACGAGCATTCTCGAACTGTTTCATGGCCCAAGTGGCGCGTTCAAAGACGTGGGTGCGAATTTTCTCGCGACCATGCTCGCGCATTTGAATCGTGGCGCCACACGCGACACGACCATACTGGTTGCCACATCCGGCGACACCGGCTCGGCCGTCGCAACGGCGTTCTATCGCCGGCCAGGGTTCCGCGTCATCATTCTGTTCCCCGATGGTCGCGTATCAGCACGACAGGCGCATCTGCTCAGCTGCTTCGGCGACAACATTCAGACCCTCCGGGTTGCTGGCAGCTTTGACGATTGCCAAGCCATGGCCAAGGCAGCGCTCGCCGATCAGACCTTGGTGCAGGCACTGAATATGACGTCGGCAAACTCGATCAGCCTCGGTCGCTTACTGCCGCAGATGAGCTACTACGCCGAGGCCGCACTTCGCTACTTCAGGGCTCATGGCGAGCCCCTGAATGTCGTGATTCCCAGCGGCAACCTGGGCAACGCCCTCGCCTGCCTGATTGCGCGCCAGATTGGTCTGCCGATCGGTCGGGTGTTAATCAGCACGAACGCCAATGCCGTGCTTGCGAATTACGTTCATACTGGCAACTATCAGGCGGCACCAACGAAGGCGACCATTGCGAATGCGATGGACGTCGGCGCCCCCAGCAACATCGAACGCTTGATTTACTTGGCAAAGCACGATCCGAGCATCCTGCGTGATCTCGACAGCGTGTCGGTACCAGACGATGCAATCTGCGCGCGCATCCAAGCGTTCTACCAAACCTACGGCGAGATCATCTGCCCGCATACGGCGACAGCAGCCGAAATGCTGGCGCAGCGCCGCGCTGCGGGCGATCACGCGCACTATGCCGTCGTGGCCACTGCGCACCCTGCCAAGTTCGCGGATGTCGTCGAACCTTTGCTTGGCTTGAGCGTCCCGATTCCGGAATGTCTGAAACCTTGGCTGGCTCGGCCGGCGCAAGCGGCGCAAATCGGCGTTGGGCTTGACGCGCTCAAGGCCGCGCTCGGACCGTAGCCGACTCAGGGCACGACACATCCCATTGCCGACAATGCCCCCGGCAAAGCGGGGTGCAGACCCGCAATCCACGGTGCGGTGAGACTCAGCACGCCGACCGCACCAATCCAAAGTGCCGCGAGCGTTCTGACTGATGGCCGTTGCAACCACTGCATGCTGCGCTGGCCGCTGAAGCTGACCAATACCATCGCCGGCAACGTGCCCAAGCCAAACACCGACATCAACAGCGCACCGCGCCAGACATCGGCTTCGAACCACGCAGCTAGCAACAGCGTACTGCTGAGCCCGCAAGGCAAAAACGACCACAGCAGCCCCGACACGCTCAACCGGACGCGCAGCGGCAGCCATTGCAGCGCACGCTGGACGCGCGACAGCAGCTGCCACACCCATTGCCCCGGTGCGCTCAACCAGCGCCATCGGCCGCCCGCATCCAACAGACGCAACGCGACCAGAATCATCACTGCACCCACAGCCAAACGCACGTACCGCGTCCAGGTCTGCGCCTCGAATGCATGCAGGAATGAGCCGCCGATCAGCCCCACCAATGCCCCGGCGATGGCATACCCCAACACGCGCGATACGTTCAGCTGGGCCGCCTGCGACCAAGCTGCCCATGCGCTCTTGTTCGCATTGGGTGCGGCAGCGAGCGCGACCGCAATCCCGCCACACATCGCCAGGCAATGCACGCTCCCAAACAAGCCAGCCAGCCAGGCTGCACTCAGCGCAGGCCAATTCACGACCCAGCGGACTCCGAATCAGAACCCGTCCCGGCCGGACGCTCCTCTACCAACGCCGCATTCGGGCGGTCTTCGCGGAGAATGTCGATGGCCGGCGCATCCAGATCATCGTACTGACCCGACCGCACGGCCCAAATGAAGAACCAAGCCGCAATGGCGACGAGCACGATAGCGATTGGAATCAACGCAAGCAGAATGGTCATTGCCGATACAGCCGCATGGCGTTCAAGGTCACGAACAAGGATGACACACTCATACCAATCGCCGCCAAGCCGGGTCCGACCACGCCAAAGGCGGCGAGCGGCAGCATGAGCACGTTGTAGCCCAACGCCCAACCCAGATTCTGCCGAATGACATCGTGCAGCGCCGCACTCATTCGACGCGCGACCAAGAAGCCTTCCAGACTGCCATTGAGCGCAATCAGGGCCGACGCATGTTGCGCCAGAGGCGCCGCCTTGGCCAAGGTAAAGCCGACATCCGCTGCCGCCAGCACCGGTGCATCGTTGATCCCATCACCGAGCATTGCGACCACCTGCCCCGCCTGCCGATACTGTTGCAGAGTCGCGAGTTTGGCCTCCGGCGACAAGCTGCTGCGGGCATCGGCGACGCCAATCTGGTCGGCAACCGTTTGCACGGCCGCTGACTGATCGCCGCTCAACAACGTCACAGCGAGGCCTTCAGACTGCAGACTCGCGACCACTGCCGACGCTTCGGGTCGAAGCGCGTCGGACAAGCGAAAGCGCGCCAGAATGCCCGCGTCGTGGCGCAAGAACACACCAGCTCGGTCCGAACCCGGATAGTCGCAAAAATCGGCGGAACCAAGTCGATACGACTGCCCGTCAATGTGCCCGGAAACGCCAGCGCCGGCAGTGACCACCACGTGTTCAGCGACGTATGGGCTCGCGCCGGCGAACGCTTCGGCAATCGGATGGTGCACATGCTGTTCGAGCGCACGGGCCAGCGCAAGGCAGACGGCGGTATCAACGGCTCCGAACACGTCGACTGCAGCGATGCGCGGATGGCCTTCCGTCAGCGTCCCGGTCTTGTCGAACACAACCCGGTCGAGCTGTCGGAGCTTCAACAGCGCGTCGGTATCCAGGCACAGCACGCCAGCACGCACCAACTTCGATTGTGCCGCCAGAATCGCGGTGGGAATCGCCAGCGCCAGTGCGCACGGACAAGACACCATCAGAACGGCCAGGGCATAGGGCAACGACAGACTCGGATCGACGACACTCCAACCGATCGCAGTCACAATGGCGAGCCCGAAGACAATCAACACGAATCGCTGCACCAGACGATCGAGCCAACGTGCCATCGCCGGCCGGGTCTCAGCAGCGCGGAGCATCGCGCGTTCGATTTCTGACAGCCGCGTTTCGGCGCCCACCGCAGTCACTTGAATTTCGATTTGTGCGTTCAGACAGATTGACCCGGCCAACACGCGATCGCCTTGCAAACGCGCCTGCGGACGTGATTCACCATGCAGCAACGACTCATCGAACTGCGCCGCGTGTGAGCAAAGCTTGCCATCGGCAGGCACCGTCGCACCCGCCGCAACCAGCACCACGTCACCAACGGCAATTTCTTCGGCCGGCACGGTTTGCACGCGGTCATCCACGCGCCGCATGGCCAATGCTGGTCGGGCGGCTGCCATGCGATCGAGCTGGGCCTGCCCGCGCGAGCGCAACATGCCCTCCAGACTGCGCGCCAGCAACAGGAAAAACACAAACATGACCGCCGCATCAAACCATACGAACGGCCCGCCACGGATCGTCTCGACCAAACTGGCGCCATAGGCGAGCGCAATCGACACGGCCGCCAACGTGTCCATGCCAAACCGTCGCAACCGCCACTCGTTCAGCGCGCCGCGCCAGAACGGCCACGCAGAATAACTGAGCACCGGCGTGCTCATCAGAAACGTCAGCCAACGAAAAAAGTCGCGCGTGGCGACGCTCATTTCGCCCGCTTTGTCCAGATACAACGCCTCGGAGAACATCATCGCCTGCATGGTCGCCAGGGCCGCGATGCCGAGCCGCAGCATCAAGGTCCGGCGCGCCTTGCGGCGTTGCTCTTGCTGCGCATTGGTGCCAGCGAGGCTGAGTCCGTAACCCAACGTCTCGACTCGTTGCAGCGCATCCGAGAGCTGCACGGCGCCAGGTGTCCACACCAGGCGGAGGCGCGCGCTCACAACGCTCGCGCTGGCGTCCGTTACACCCGGCAAGCGCCTGAGCGTTTCGCCAATCAACCAGGCGCACGCCGCGCAATGCATGCCCTCCACGGCCAATTCGATCGCGCACTGCTCGCCAAGTTTCTCGGCGTAGCGCGCCTGCACTTCGGGCCGATCGAACACGCTCAGGTCACTATGCTCCGGCCTTGAGCCACGCTCGGTGCGGAGCCGGTAATAGTCGCCCAGCCCTTGTTGGTGAATGAACTCGGCAGCAGCAAGACAACCGGTACAGCAATAGCGCTGCCCCTTGGCCAGCAAGGCGGGCCCCGTCAGCGGCTCGCCACAATGAAAACACCCTGCGTTGGTCCCTGCCAGCGCCGGATTCAAAGTATTCACAGCCGACTCAGTTTCGACCGCAAGTGTACTTGTTGGGTGGCCGGATCAAGTGTCCCAACCAGCCGCCAGCCAGCTTGTTCGTCCTGTAGCCGAAATTCGCACAACGCCCAAGGCAGCGCGTCGGGAACCAAGTCAATGACGTGATCGGAATCGGCCAACGATATGGTCATGTCGCGCTCCTGCTCGTTGGGATGCACGATCATCAACGTCGCCGCCTGGGAATTGATGTTGGGCCAATCGGTAAAGACCCAACGACCTGGGGACTTCTGCTCTAGTACCGCGTGCAGATTCAAGGTCATGGCTCGCTCGTCCGGCCCAAGATCACTCAGCTGCATCTGCCCTGAGCGCGACACGGTTTCCGGCGCACTGGCCAGCGGGCCGTTCGCCGACGCCAAGCGCATGGTCACAATACCGCCGACGATCGTCAATACCGGAATCACGGTGACGAGCCAGACCATTGGTTCACGAAAAGCACGCATGAGTTACTCCGGAGCAAAGAATCGCGACGACTCGGTCAGACTGAAATCGCTGCCTTCGGATTTCAGCACAAATTCGATGTCGACCTTGCCTTTCACATCTGATGCCGGTGCCGACAGCATCACGCCCACCGTCCGAACTTCCTCGGGCGGCAATTCGATCACGCCGGGATGGCGCGCGAAGGTCAAACTCGGCGGGCCGACCAGTTCCAGCTCGAAGCGCTGCGCGGATTCGGTCTTGTTGATGATCCGCAGCATGTAGCCGTTCTGAATTTGGTGTTCGTAGGTCTCGCGGTAGAGCGCATTGCGGTCGCGGATCACATCCATGATGACCGGCTTGCGCCAGGCAATGCTCAGCCCGAGCCCAACCGTAATGGCCAACAACAAGATCGCGTATACGACAATCCGCCAACGGAACACGTGGGTCTGCTTGTCCTCAAGTTGGTGCTGCGTGGTATAGCGCACCAAACCGCGCGGATACCCCATGCGATCCATCACTTCATCGCACGCGTCGATGCAGGAGCCACAGGCGATGCATTCGTATTGGAGTCCGTCACGGATATCAATGCCGGTCGGACACACCTGCACGCAGATCGTGCAATCGATGCAGTCGCCCAGACCCTTGGCCTTGTAGTCCGTTCCACGCTTTCTCGCCCCACGGTCTTCGCCCCGCTTTTCGTCATAGGCGATGATCAGGGTATCGCGATCGAACATCGCGCTCTGGAATCGGGCATACGGACACATGTATTTGCAGACTTGCTCGCGCATGAAGCCGGCATTGCCCCAAGTCGCAAACGAATAGAACAGCACCCAGAACGTTTCCCAACTGCTCCACTCAAACGGCCAGAACCGCCCCGCGAGCTCGCGAATAGGCGTGAAGTAGCCGACGAACGTGAAACCAGTCCACAGCGCGAAGACGATCCAGAGCAAGTGTTTGCCGCCCTTGCGCTTGATCTTGTTGGCATTCCAAGGACCAGCATCCAGCTTCATCCGCTGCGGACGGTCGCCCTCAAGCCAGTGCTCGATCCACAGGAACGTCTCCGTCCAGACCGTCTGTGGACACGCATAGCCGCACCAAAGCCGCCCGGCGAGTGCGGTGAAGAAGAACAGCGACAGCCCGGCAATGATCAACAGCAGGGCCAGGAAGATGAAGTCCTGCGGCCAGAAGCTCAGACCAAACACATAGAACTTGCGCGCCGGCAGATCCCACAACACGGCCTGCCGACCGTCCCAGTTGAACCAAGCCACGCCGTAGTAGAGACCGAGCAACACAAACACCGCCCAGCGCCGCAGCCGCTGAAACGTCCCGTCCACATCGCGCGGATAGATCTTGCGCTCCGAGACATACATCTCATCAATCACCTGCAGCGGAATATTTTCGCGTTTGCTCATGGTCTTGGCATCTAGTCTGGGCCGAATTGTTGTGCCGCCGCAACGCTCGCGACTTGACCTGGGTCAAAGTGCCTGCTGGCAATCGACCCCATTTCGGAACTTTTGCAAATCGTTCGACGAGACCAGCCTGTGCGGCAATCACATTGGAATGACCGGCCCGGAGATGCTCGGACAACGGCGCCATGAGACTTTGACGACGATAGGAAGCAAGGCGCCTGTTCGGAAGTCCCGGCTTCTTGAAGGACTGCTGGGGAGAGTCTGAATCAGTCCATCCTGGACTTTCAGACCCGCAATGAGTCCCAGCCCGCAAATGAGTCCGGCACCTAGCCTGCCCCGGCGAAGACCGGGGTCCGGACTCGCTGCTCCAGAATCAAGCACGTGCGCGCTTGGCCATGGTCTACGTCACCTCTGAATTTAATCAGCGGCTCCTTATGGGCGCTTTTTTAGAGTCCAATGAGTTTCCTCGCCCGTTTTGGGCACGCGCCTGACGGCGTACGTTTGCTCAGGGAAGCCCGAGATGGGCAGGAATTGCAAGCGTCGACCAAGCCCGCTCGCATGACGGTTCAGTGCCTTCAACATGGGTCCATACACTTCGGGTTGGCCAGCCTTTTCAATCTTGCTTCGTACGTACTCAAGGCAGACGTCAGACTTCGGTTTCTTCCCTTTTGGCGCTGCCAGGATCATGTGGAAGTCAAATAAACCGTTGCCCTGAGCAGCCATTTTGGATTTGACAAGTATGCGATCCAGTCGGATTAGCTTCCGAGCCAACTGCACCCAATTAAACGCCGCACTGCCTTTTGCCTCGACAAAGAGGAGTGTGAGCTTGGTGCCGTCGTCGTAGACCACCACAAGGTCGATGTCCTCTTGGGAGCCGGTAATGGGACGAAAGTCGGTGTATATCGCCTTGATACCCTCAACTGCCTTATACGGTTCTATCGGGATCATCGGAATCGCTTCCGGAGGCGACCAGGAGGACGACTTCATGGCCAGCCAGGCGGCCGCGAACAGCCAATCCAAGTGGTAGTCCATGCCGGCAAAGACGCACCGTGCATGGGATGAGAGCCCCAAACCCAGTTCGCGTAGGCACTGGTCTAGCTCGGCCGAAAGGAACACCGATGCCGTCGAATAGTCGGTGCTCTGACCAAGATAGGCCAGTCGCATCAGATGATCTCGCTCTTTTGTGTTAAGCAACTTGAGGTTTCGGATCAACGCATCTGCAGTTGCTCTGCTCATTTTGCCTCACAAGAGCGTCGTTGCTTCGATCGGTAGGGTAGATCGCTAACGCAGAATTACCACATCTCTTGGGATGGGCGGTTCAAGGTGTCCCCGTAGAACTGGGTTCTTTGCAATGCTCCGCTTCAGTGGCGCTCGATAGCGATACCAAGGCGATCCTGTTGACTTGCTGGCTTGGAGTTCCTAGCCTGCCTTTCGTCCCCTTGGGGAAAATTGATTGGGGCGTTCACATGCGATACCGGTATCTCCTAGTTCTTGTTTCCTTTCGCACCGCAACGCCATCAATCTGCGCTTATACCGACGCGTTACTCCAATCAACTGGTCTTGACCCGGCGTGGCGCGAAAACGAGTCGATCGAGCTGAGCGGCTCTGGGTTCAAGGAAACGAATGAGTTGCGTGGTCTGGTCTTCTGGATACACCAGTCCAGCGGTGTGGCGACTCGTACTCGATGGCTATCACTGTCGTCCAGTTTGGCGACAGGCACAGCGGGGAATCACTGATGCGAAACCTTCGGAACGCCCTCTTGGTGTTTTTCGCCATCACCATGATTACAGCGGGTGGGTTGTACTGGCTTGCGCCCACGCCGAAGGATCCCGAGCGACCTGCGCTATGGGAGCGCCAAGTTGACAACGCTTGGTGGGCCAAGGACCAGTTGGCCGATATTTCTGACGTGGTTGTCCTGAACGACACATTGGAAAGTACGAGCCTATTGATCTCCGGCGCAGAAGGACTATCACTTGTCCGCGGAAAAAAGGTTCGGCGCGTGTACGCGGGCGCAACGATTTCTGGACTTGCAGCTGTTGGCGCAGAGAATGCCTGGGCGGTTGGGTTTGACGGCAAGATTGTGGCGACGCGAGATGGCGGGTCGAGTTGGTCGGTTCAGACTTCAGGGACCAACGCGTGGCTCAACGCGGTGGCGTTCTTCGACGCCAAGCGAGGCTGGGCAGTCGGTCGCAGGGGCACGATTGTAGCGACGCGGGATGGTGGATTGAGTTGGTCGGTGCAGGACTCGCGGACAACTGCTGATCTCGCTGCAGTGTCTTTTGTCGATGCCGAAAGTGGCTGGGCGGTTGGAGTTCAAGGCACGATCTTGGTGACGCGGGATGGCGGGGTTAGTTGGTCGACTCAGGACTCGGAGACCTACACGGCGCTCACTGCCGTGGCCTTTGCCGATGCGGAAAATGGCTGGGCGGTTGGAACTGGGGGCACAATTTTGGCGACGCGGGATGGCGGGTCGAGTTGGTCGGTCCAGTCTTCCGGAACCGAGGAGGACTTCAAAGGTGTTGCCTTCTTCGATGCTAGTCGCGGTTGGGCGGTTGGTATGAACGGCACCATCACGGCTACACAGGATGGCGGCGCGAGGTGGTCCGCTCAAGCCTCGGGCACCCGCAACCCGTTCTCCTCGGTGGCTTTTGCCGATGCCAAACGCGTTTGGGCGGTCGCGAGCGACGGCACGATAGTGGCGACGCAGGACGGCGGGGCGAGGTGGTCGGTTCAGATCTCGTGGGCCCAGAGTCATTTCTCCTCAGTGGCCTTTTCCGATGCCAAACGCGGTTGGGCGGTTGGTAGCAACGGCACCATCTTTGCGACGCAGGATGGTGGGTCCAGTTGGTCGGCTCAGCCGTCGGTGACGGAAGCGTGGCTCAACGCAGTGGCCTTTGCCGATGCTAAACATGGTTGGGCGGCGGGTAGCAACGGAACGATTTTGGCAACGAGGGATGGCGGGTCGAATTGGTTGGTTCAGGCGACAGGAACTGATCAGGAGATCAACGGATTGGCATTTACCAATGCCGAACATGCCTGGGCAGTCGGTCGTGAGGGCACCATTGTGGCGACGCGGAATGGTGGGGCGAGTTGGTCGGCTCAAGATTCGGGGACCAAAGCGTGGCTCAATGGATTGGCCTTTGCCGATGATCAGCGGGGCTGGGCGGTCGGAGTTGAGGGCACGATCGTGGCGACGCAGGACGGTGGCTCGAGTTGGTTGATTCAGGACTCGGGCATCGCTGCTGATCTCAATGCGGTGGCCTTTGTCGATGCCGAACGTGGGTGGGCAGTTGGCAGCAACGGCACGATTGTGGCGACGCAGGATGGCGGTTCGAGTTGGTTGGTTCAGCCTTCCGGTACCCAAGACTTGCTCTTTTCTGTGGCCTTTGCCGATGCCGAACGTGGGTGGGCAGTTGGAAGCATCGGCACGATCTTGGCGACGCAGGATGGCGGGTCCAGTTGGTCGGCTCAGCCGTCAGTGACGGAAGTGTGGCTCAAAGCAGTGACCTTTGCCGATGCTAAACATGGTTGGGCGGCGGGTAGCAACGGAACGATTTTGGCGACGAAGGATGGCGGGACGAGCTGGTTGGATCCAGCTTCCGGCACCGACTCGTTGATCTACGAGGTAGCCTTTGCCGATGCCGAACGCGGCTGGGCGGTTGGTGAAGCAGGCACAATCTTGGCAACACTCGACGGCGGGGCGAGTTGGTCGGTTCAGACCTCGGGGACCACTGCTATTCTCAACGGATTGACCTTTGTCGATGCCAAACGAGGTTGGGCAGTCGGTCGCAACGGTGTGATCGTGGCGACACAGAATGGCGGATCGAGTTGGTCTGCTCAGGCTTCGGGGACCGACGAGTGGCTCACTGATGTGGCTTTTACGGATCGCGACCGGGGATGGGCGGTTGGTTTAGCAGGCACAATCTTGGCAACACTGGACGGCGGGGCGAGTTGGTCGGTTCAGACCTCGGGGACCACTGCTGTTCTCAGCGGATTGACCTTTGTCGATGCCAAACGAGGTTGGGCAGTCGGCCGCAACGGTGTGATCCTGGCGACGCAGGATGGCGGTTCGAGTTGGTCGGATCAGTCCTCGGAGACCGAAGAGTGGCTCACTGATGTGACATTTGCGAATACCGAACGGGGATGGGCGATTGGAGACAAGGGCACGATCTTGGTGACGCGGGACGGGGGGGCGAGTTGGTCGTTAAAGAATTCGGGAACTGACGCAGACCTCATTGCAGTGGCCTTTGCAGACGCTGAACGCAGTTGGGTGGTTGGTCGCGGGGGCACGATAGTGGCGACCCGGGATGGGGGGGCGAGTTGGTCGGTACAGAACTCGGGAACTGACGCGACGCTCACCGCGGTGGCCTTTGTCGATGCCGAACGCGGCTGGGCGGTTGGTCCCTACACGATGATCAAGAGCACGGATGGCGGCGCGTCTTGGTCTGCCATCTCACCAATGCGCTCAACGCCGCCGAGTGCCACTTATTGGCTGCTGGCCGTATCGGCTCTGATGCTGATCATTGCAATAAGTCTCAGCCTTGTGCCACAGCGCGATGAACGCGGTGGCGAAGTCGCGTCAGATGCAGCCATCGCCAAGCCCGATCAAGACCGCCTTCAGGCGCAACGCCACGCGGAGCGCCTCGCGGCGTTTTTCAACCACGCGGGCACGAACCCGCCGCTGACGCTCGCAATTAGCGGGCCATGGGGATCCGGCAAGTCCTCCCTGATGAATCTTCTAGCGAACGAAATGCGCCGAGATGGATTTCGCCCTATTTGGATCAACCTCTGGCATCAGCAGGATGAGGCGCAGCTTTACACGAATCTTGTGCGCGCGATTCGACGTGACGGCGTGCCACCTTGGTGGTGTTCCAGCGGTTTCTTGCTTCGCACGACGCTTGCAGTAAGACGGCTCGGAACTTGGGCGGCATTGCTGGCTTTGGCACTAGCGATCCTTGTTGTCAGCCTTTATCCGCTGCGTTTGTCATCAGGCGACTCCTGGTTCGCGCCGATCGTCGATTCCGGCAAACAGTTCTGGCGAGATTTCGAAACCGCGTCGGACGCCGGCAAGCGCCGTCGGTTTGTCGTCAACACGGATTGGCTGGATGGCCTGAGCAAGTTCCACGGGTTCGATCTGAATGCGGCAGAGACGTTATCCATCGACACCCGGCTCGCTTCAACAGAGCCTGCCGAAATTGCGGCAACCAACACGCCGGCGAACTCAGATCCACCATCCCAACACGAGGTCGTCCAGGCGTTGCTTCGCCCTGTGTGGGGACGTCAATTTCAGCAATTGGAAGACTTGTTGGCCGAATTGCACAAAGACTCACCGTGCAGCGCTCGGACCCGGCCTGACGCTGGGGTTGGCAAACAGTTGTCATGTGCCGAGTTTCATCAAGGTATCGACTGGCTGACGCGCGCGCAATCCTGCTGGACCGGAACAACTGCCTGCCCAGACCGCTATGACGCGTATCGACTAGAGGGCTGGCAGGCCGGTGTTGCCAGCCTTTCCCACCAGGGAGCAAAACTGTCCGCTGGATACGGACTGGAACTGTCGAGTGTTGTGGGCTTACTCGTGTTGATGCTGACGATTCTGCCGCAATTGAGGGCACTACCGGGTGACTCACGAACGTGGCTCGCACGACTCCGAAGCAGCTTTAGCGGCATGCCAGAAGGCGATCCAGGCCTGCGCCATCGATTTGCCCAAGGCCTCGCTGAGCTCGCCCGCCATATGCAACGGCGGCCGCTCCTGATCTTCTTCGATGACTTGGATCGCCTCGATGGCAAGCGCACATTAGAGTTCCTGGAATGCTTGAACTTCCTAAGTACCGATCACCGAGCCGGCTATTACATCGTCGGCATGGACTATGAGCGTGTCGTGCATACCCTCGCGCCCCAATTTGTAGAGGAAGTCAAGGCCAAGTACGGATCCGCAGACGCTGAAGCCCTCAGGGAAGCGCAAGTCCGGCACGCAAGGCGTTACCTGCAAAAGCTCATTCATGTGGTGTACGCCATGCCCTTGGCAAGTGCGGCGAAGGTGGTTGAAGAGGCCGCGCCCGCAGTTCAGTCAGCAGAACCCGGGACTTGGCGAGATCGCGTTGCGGTTGTTCGGAATTTGCTTTATCGACATCGGGGTCTATTGCGTCAGTGCTTTGAATGGGCTGGACCCTTGTTCCTAGCGACTTCAGTGGCGATTGTCTGGTGGACAAACCTCGATCGACACGAATATCAGGTGCGGCCAGAAACGCTAGCAGCCGAAGCGCCTGCCAAGCTGCAATCTGACGCAACGCCACCATCTATTGCTCCTCAGCAGACGCCCAATATGCAACCTGAAGCGCTACCTAGTCCGCCCGTTCAGCGCAGCGGCGGCTTCAACGTGCCGGACAGGTCGATCGACGCGCTCCCGATAACGCGATCCGTCTGGATGATTGCGGCGATTCCGTTTGCCCTATTTGGTTTGGCGCTGGTCTATTGGCTGAGCACCCAGAAGCTCAAGGATCCCGTCAACTTGCGGGAGGCTTATGGCAGGTGGTTTCGGTTGCTGCCCATCGAGACGCCACGCGATGCCAAGCGGCTTGCCAATGCCATTCGCGTTGAAGCAGGCCTATCGCGGGAATCACTGCTAAACCCTGATCCGACCATGGTTCAGAGGGATATTCAGCAGACCATCGAACTCGTCGCTTTGGCATCTCTGACGGTCCTGAAACGGCGAATGGGCGAACTCCGCTTTCGGTCTTGGGGGCCCAAGATTGCTGCAGCGGTGAAGGAGTCGGGTCTGACGATGGACACAGTGCGCGAGCAACTGGATGCGGGCACACGGGAAGCTGAAATCGACCGTGTGCTGCGTTACACCGGGCTGACCGAGAAACCCCGTCAACAATGACCGGACCTGCCAGTTGATAATCGGACACGATGAAACGTTGCACGTTGACTTGGAATAGTCGCGGCGCGCCAATGCGGCGGCCCCGGCTTTCCACGTACCACTCAAGGCGGGACTGACCGCGAAGCGCTTTGGAATTCCGCTTCAGAAGTCCCGAGGAAGCACGACATCAGCGTCGTCGCTGCAACAATCCGAGCACCAATCCAGAGAGGAATACAAGCATCACCACGCCCAAGCCAGGGCCCGCTCTGACCTGCGTCACTTCTTTCGATTGCGCGTCAGATGCATGTGCAAAAGCCTCTTCGCTCAGCAGCGCGGCCATCTGCCGCAGCGTATCGGCGCCTAGCAATTCCTGCCCCATTTGCTCATAATCCTGGCGCGTCTTGAATGCTGCCGACGAATCGCCTTGCGCGAACTGAATGCGCGATTGCAGTTCCAGCGCCTGGTATTCGAGCAAACGTAGCTGGTCGCGGCGAGCGAGGGTCATCGCTTCGCTCAGGTCGACGGCGGCGGCATTCGCATTGCTACTGGCCAATTGCCATTCCGCGCGCTCCAGCAATGGTTCGATGATCTCTTTGCTGTCGCCGACTTCGCGCCCAATTTCTAAAGCATCCTTCGCGAGCTGACCGGCATCCCGCAACTCCCCTCGGCGTCGCAGAATGCTGGCTAACGTCGTTGCGGCGGACGTAAGCATGGGTCGTCGATCACGGGCAACGGCATAATCATAAACTTGCCTCGCCGCTGCCTCCGCTTCATCCACGCGCCCCTGCTTCATTAGTGCCAGTGCGAGATTGTTTCGGGAATTGCTGATGTTGTCCTGATTCTTGGGCGTGTCCCCAACTGCCAGCGCGGCGCGAAATTCGCGCTCGGCTTCTTCGGCGTCGTTCATCGCGAGATAGATCAGGCCGAGCGAATCATGGGAGTTCGCCAACAGCGGTCCCTGCGCAAGTCGCTCGCGAATGCGATGGGCTTCGCGCTGATACTTGAGCGCTTGTAACAAGGAACCGCGATTCTTCTCAATCAGCGCCAGGTTGCCGAGCGTCTGCGCGGTGCCAGACTCATCGGCAATGGTGCGGCGAATACCCAGCGCGTTTTCATAGTGAACGATCGCCATGCGGATGTCACCCCGGCGTTTGGCGAGCACGCCCAAGTCATTCAGCGCTTGCGCTTCGTCCTTGCGGGCACCTAACCGCCGTGCCATGTCGAGCAAGTGCTGCGCCGCAGACTGCGCACGAACGTAGTCTCCGCGAACAAAGTAGCGACGGCTGCACTCCCGCCAGGCCTGCATGGCGGCGCGCAGATCGCCAAGCAGCGCTGCTTGATCCGCGAGCGATGCAAGCCGAGACAGCTCGGCATCCTGATCGTTGCCCTGCGCAATTTGTGCTGACAGCAGTTTGATCTCAACAATCGTACGCGCCAGCGTCGGCTCGGACGATTCCGGCATTCCGGCGAGTTCGCTCGCGAATCGCTGTTCGGCCGCAGCCGGGTCGGTCTGAATTTCAGCGCGCCAGGCAATCCAAGGATCAGGATCTGGTTCCGACGCGCTGATGACGTGTGCCGCACAGATCAACACGCAGGCGAGCATATTCCGCATGCTACGCCTGATCATGGCTCAGCGCCCGCCGCCAAACCGACGCCCGAAAAAGTCGCCGTCCTTCCACCGCGGATTGACCGGATTGTTAGCGACCAACTCGACGATGCGGGCATTCAACCGCGCCATGCGCGCTGCATCCGACCACACCACCGGCAAACGCAGGTCGTCGGACGGTTGGTGATAGTGCGTGCGCAGAAACTCCTGCTGTAGCGCTTTGGCATCGTGCTTTGGGTCGACTGCGACGTATCCACCATCGACATAAACCGAAGGAATCCCACGCCGGATGAACGCATACTGATCCGAACGTACAAACGTGTTTTCGTCGGGCGCAGGGTCGGGCGATAGAACGACGCCCTGCTCTTTCGCCGCTTGCTTTACGGCGCTCGCCAGACTGGTGTGCTCAAGCCCGATCGGCGTCACGTCCTTGGTTGGCACGAGCAGAACCGGCATGTCCATGTTCAGATTCGCAATCACCCGGCCCACGGTTGGATGCCGCGCAAACTGATGCGCGCCGAGCAATCCCTTTTCTTCGCCCGTGGTGGCAACAAACACCAACGAGCGCCGAAGCGTGGGCAAGCTCGCGGCCTGACGCGCCGTCTCGAGTAGGATCGCAATCCCCACCGCGTTATCCTGCGCGCCGTTGTACAGCGAATCGCCGGCAATTTCGGCACCGATACCAATGTGATCCAGATGCGAGGTCAGCGCCACATGCTGATCAGCCAACGGCCCAGAACCAGGCAGACGCGCCACGACGTTGTGGCTGCTCAGCCGGGTCAGTACCTGCCGACTGGCAAGGGTCACGCGCAAATTCAGGTCCATCGCGCGGTTCTCGCCGCGTTGGTGGCTCTCCAACACGTCGGTCCAACTACGCTCGGCCTCACCAAACAGCAAGGCGCTTGCAGCGGGGCTGACCGAGGCCCGCACTTTCAGTTCCGGAAACGTATCGAGCACATTGCCATCGGGCTCAACCAGACGCATGCTGGGCTGCTGCCAATTTGCCGCGCCGCGGGCCCAAGGGCGTCGTTCCTCATCGGCTGGATCGGACAATTGAATCCAGCCCACCGCGCCAAGCCGCACCAGAGTCTCGGCTTTGGTCAATGTAGACGCGTAGTAAGCGCGCTCATCGCCAGGAAACGACGCCGGCGCGTTACCGAACGAGACCGCAATCTTGCCGTGCACATCGACGCCAGCGAAATCATCGTACTCCAGTTCGGGCGCCTGCACCGCCTGCCCCACAAACACCATCGGCGCCGTCAATTCGATCGCCGCCTGTTCGAATGTCAACCCAGGCAGATAGTCATCTTGAAACTTCAGGCGCCGCTTCTTGTTGCCCGGCGCGACCAGTTCGAATCGCGATTGCTCACGGACGCGGACCGCTTGTAACAGATCAAGCCGCTGAAAGTAGGTTCCGTCATCTCCGGCAGGCACCAACCCCATGGCCTGAAACTGCGCAGCCACATAACGCGAAGCAATTTCGTGACCACGGCTGCCAGTATCCCGCCCCTCCAGCAGATCGTCAGCCAAAAAGCGGACATCCGCTTCGACTGCACGTTCGGCGACGGACGCAACGCGCGCTGTTGGCACATCGTCCTGGCAAGCCGATACCGCAAGCACCAGCAGGCAGACTACCCAGAACCGATGCCGCACGGTCATTGGCCGGCGAACTGGGTGGCCAGCTCTGCCATGCCGGGCACGTCGGGCTCAAGATTCTTCGCGCGCTCATACGCCGCGCGGGCAGCTTCGCGCTGGCCTTCGGCCATCTTGGTCCGGGCCTGCTCCACATAAGCCACCGCCAGGCGCGTTCGCATATCCGGCCCGGTTGGGTCAGACGATGCCAGATACAGCACTGTGTCGAGGTAGCTGTAGGCGGCGTTCAGGCGCTCGCCGGCTAGCGCCTGCTCGAACAGCACTTTGGCCTTGGCTGGCAAAGCCGCCAGCGCTGCTTTGGCCTTGGCGTTGTTGCGATCGATCGCGAGGACACGCCGCAGCTTGTCGTTGGCATTCTCAGCGACTGGCTCGATGAGGTTGCCCGAGTTGGTCAGGCGCTCGGCATCGGCAAGCAAGCGATCGATGTCTTGCATCTCGCTGATCGTCAGCACTTTCTGTTTGGACTGAATCTCGATCCGTTCAACCGATTCGCGTAGATCCGACTTCAACTTTTTCAGCTCGGTTCCCGTCGCGCCAAGTTCCTCGGCCTTCTGCATCAACCGCTTGGCACCGTCCACATCGCCCTTGTCGAGAAACGCGCGTGCGTCTTTCAGCAACTCGGTCGCGATCTTGGCAATGTCATTCTTGGCACGCAGATTGCCAGGGTCGCGCGTCAGAACCGAACGCAGCAGCGACAGCGCATTGTTGTTGGCAGGCTGGTAGAAGGCGCGTTCGGCGATCAACTGCTCGGCTTGACGAAGGTCCGATTCAAGCGACTCAAAGACGTCCGACTGGCCATTCGAGATGCGTGCGCGAAGATCGGCCAGGCTCGCATAATTCGGGCTAAACCGAACAATCTCGTCGGCAAGTTGGGAGGCCTTCGAATAATCTTTCTGTTCGATCGCTGCTTCGGCCTCATTGGCGACTGCGTTCAAGGCCTCTTTCATGCCTTTGACGGCATCCATGTTCGCGGCATCGGCTTCGCTGATTCGGCTGAACAGATCAAGCGCACCGTCGACCCCCGTCAGACGCTTCTCGACCAACGCGGCCTGCGCACGCACCATCAGTTGTTCGATGTTCTGAGCCGCAGCTTCCTTTTCGTTCAGATGCGATTCGAGCTGTTCGATCTCAACGCCACCGCCAAGCAGTTCTTTCGCCTGCACCAAGAGCTTCCGCGCGACGATGAAATCGCCTGCGCTGATTCGGTCATTGGCCCGCTGCAACATGGCGGTCGCGACATTGCGAATGCCTTCCTTCGCTTTGGAATTGTCGGGATCAACGGCTACGACCCGTTGAAAGAGACTCAGCGCGTTGTCCTCACCTTCATAAAGCCGGTTTGCCAAAATGGCCGCATCGGCCTTGGCCAGATTCTCGGCGACGTCGCCGGGCGACAGCAATGCGCCGAGCGGCTCGCGAAACAGAATCGCCACGATTCCGAGCAGCACGACACCGACTACCAAGACCAACGGCCACAGTGGCCGACCACCGCGATCCGGAACCGCCCGGGCCACGGGCTGCTGGCCGCGCGACCGACGGTCGGCGGTCATTACCTCATCAACGCGACCGAGCGACGGCTCCGAACGCATGTTACGGTTGTCAGGCGCTGGCGTCGCAACAGCGCCCTGCAGTCGTTGCGTGCGGGAATGCTCAGCCAGCACTTTGCGCCGATAGTTGTCGCTCGGCACCGCAATCTGCGGGAATTGCCCTTCGGCGATATCGAGTTCAATCTCGCGAATGATCTCGGCGATCTCTTCGCCTGATTGGAAGCGCTCCTCGGGCAGCTTGGCCATCATCCGATCCAGCAAGCCTTGCAGCGGCTGCAGGATTGGCGGCAGGCGTGGCACGGGCTCCGTGATATGCATGATGCCAATGGCCAACGGGTCATCAGCCAGATACGGCACGCCGCCCGTCAGCATTTCGTACAGCACTACTCCCAACGAGTAAAGATCGGCCCGACCGTCCAAGGGACGACCACGGGCCTGCTCCGGGCTCATGTAGTAAGGCGTGCCAATCACTGAGCCGGTGCGGGTCATGCGCGTGGCCGAGTCGCTGGCGCGCGCAATGCCGAAGTCAGTCAGCGCCGCGGAGCCGTCATCGGCCAGCAGGATATTGTCCGGTTTGACATCGCGATGCACGAACCCTTTGCTGTGCGCATAGCCGAGCGCCGTGGCGATCTCGCGGACAATGCGGAGCACAAAGGTTGCCTCCAGCGGCTTCTTGTCTTCGATCCGAAGCGAGCCGCCGGGCAGGTACTCCATGGCGATGTAGTGAATGTCATTGTGCTTGCCGACATCATGGACGCCCACCACATGACGATGATGCAGCTTCGCCGCAATGCGCGCTTCCCGAAGGAACCGCTCGCCAAAATTCGGGTCGACCATCAGGGCCGGCGACATGACTTTGAGAGCCACCTCCCGGTCCACGGATTCCTGCAAGGCGAGGTACACCGTCGCCATGCCGCCACGGCCCAGCTGCTTAATTACTCGGTAGCCTGGAATTTCGATCACGCCGGAATCTGGTCTGCCAACAGGAAATGCCGCTCAAATCGCGGACTTGCAGCGAGATTACCATCAAGTGCTTTAACTGGAAGACCCCTATTCAGGGCGGGGGCGCATGCAGAAACGGCCTGGCTTCGTTAACCAAGCTGTTGAATCTATTGCCCTTTCCCGAAAAGAAGCACGAATTGTCCCGAATGCGCGGGAATTCGACCCGTGCCAACCGATTGATTTTCTGGCCTTCCTGGCCAGGATCGCGCATGGGCGCATCGGATTCGACCGGAGCGACCGTGACTGGCTCCCGGTGCACCCACAATTGAGCGCCCTCGCGCATTGAGCCGTAGCCGTCGCCTGATAGCATCCATGGCCCAGGAGGCAACCATGGCAGAGTTTTTTGACGATCGGCGGCAGGAGCCCCGATTCGACACAGTTGGTGAAGGTGAGGTCGAAATCAACGGGCAACGCGTTCGCGGCAGCTTGATCGACTTGTCGATCAACGGCCTGAAAATGCAAAAACCGATTGGATTCGGCGCCCCGGACGGCAGTCGGTTCAAGATGAACCTCGTGTTGCCTGAACAGGCGCCGTTCGCGGCCGAGGTCATGCTGGTTCGGACCAATCCCGACACCATTGGTGTGGAATTCATGGACATGCCGCCGCGCGATTTCGCTTGCCTGACGCAACTGATCGAACGCTTTCAGACCCTCCGTGCACACGCGATGATGCAAGTGGCCGACACCGAAGCACCCGCCGCGGAGCCAAGCCCATGACGCGCCCCGGACTCAAACTTCCGATGATTGCAATGCTGCTGGCGCTAGTCAGCGGCTGCGCCAACCTCCCGACGGTGACACTGAAGGGTCAGGCGTATTCGGTCGAACTCGCGCTCAATGATGCGGACCGGGCGCACGGCCTGATGTTTCGCACGAGCATGGCCGACGATCATGGCATGCTGTTCGTCTTCCCGAATGAGTCACCACGGTCGTTCTGGATGAAGAACACCAAGATCCCACTCGACATCCTCTACTTTGACGCAGACGCCCGATTCGTCAGTGGCCAATTTAACGTGCCCACGTGCGCAGGCGGTGATCGGTGTCCCAGCTATCCGAGCGATGGGCCGGCGAAGTATGTGCTCGAACTGAATGCAGGCGTTGGCAAACGACTCGATCTCCGAGCTGGCGACGTTCTGGCGATCCCGCCCGGCATCAAGTCTGAGGATTGAGCACGCCTGTGATGACGTTTCTGTTTGTCCTGTTTCTGTGGATCTTCTCGGTCTGTCTCCACGAATTCGCCCATGCCGCCGTCGCCTATCGCGGCGGCGACCATACAGTGCGCGACAAGGGCTACCTCAGCCTGAATCCGATGAACTACCTGCATCCGGTGAACTCAGTTCTGTTTCCGGTTCTGATTCTGATCATGGGCGGCATCGGGTTGCCCGGTGCGGCCGTCTATATCGAGCGGCATCGACTCCGAAGTCGCGAATGGGAATCGGCGGTGTCGCTGGCGGGTCCGGCGGCCAATCTGATCCTCCTCGCGGTGCTCGCTCTGGCCTTCAAGGTCCCGGGTGTCGCCAGTCATCCGATCGCGCCTGCTCTGGCCTTCCTGGGGCTGTTGCAAGCAAGCGCGATACTGATCAATCTGCTGCCAATTCCGGGCCTCGATGGTTATGGCGCGATCTCACCGTACCTGCCGCCCGCGCTGCGCGCGAAGATGGACCAGTTCGCCGCGTACGGCATTCTGATCCTGCTCGGCATCACGCTATTCGGGCCGACAGCCCGCATCTTGTTTGGCTTGGTTTACCTGTTGACTAGCTTGTTTGGTATCCCCGGCTGGCTGATCGGGATTGGCTATGATCAGTTTACGTTCTGGAAGTGATTCGCGCTGCCGACTACTCAGATCGCAAACGCTGAGACAGCCACCGGCCAAGCTCGGCATCTGGTGCAACGCCCCTCTGCCAGCGGCTGCGCCATGACCTACCTGTAGACCACGGACAGCACGCCCACCAACATTCCCACGATGGTGATTGCTTACATCATGACGCCAGAACAACACATCAAGTCGCTGCGTGCACAGCTCGCCGACGCCAACTATCGCTATTACGTGCTGGATGCGCCCAGCATCCCGGATGCCGAGTACGACCGACTGATGCGGGAGCTCAGCGCATTAGAAGCAGCGCACCCTGAATTTGCAGACGCCAACTCGCCAAGTCAGCGGGTCGGCGGCGAGGCTTCGGGCACCTTTGCGCCAGTTCAGCACGACGTGCCCATGCTGTCGCTCGGCAATGCGTTCAGTGCCGAAGATGTGGCTGACTTTGTGCGCCGGATTCGCGACACATTGAGTCTGGAACAGCCCGAGTTTTCGGTCGAGCCCAAGCTTGATGGACTCGCCATCAGCCTTCGCTATGAACACGGGCGGTTCGTACGCGGTGCCACGCGTGGCGATGGCAGCACGGGCGAGGACGTTACGGCGAATCTGCGTACGATCCGGGCCATCCCGCTGGAACTGCGTGGCACGCATTTGCCGGCGGTGCTCGATGTGCGTGGCGAAGTGTTCATGAAGAAGGCCGACTTTGATGCGTACAACGAGCAGGCCTTGTCGCGCGGCGATCCCACACTGGCGAACCCCCGCAATGGTGCCGCCGGTTCGCTACGCCAAAAAGACCCGCGGATGACTGCACAACGGCCGTTGTCGTTTTATGCGTACGGACTTGGCGCGGTCTCCGGCTGGGCGGTGCCCGAGCGGCATTCCGACATGCTCCAGGCGCTCCGCACGTTTGGTTTGCCAGTCAGTCCGGAGGTTGATCGTGCAGTCGGTGAGGACGGACTGCTGGCCTACTTCAGCCGCATTGGCGGCAAGCGCGAGAAACTGCCCTACGACATCGATGGTGTGGTCTACAAACTCGACCAGCGCGACCAGCAGGAGCAGATGGGCTATGTCTCGCGGGCGCCGCGCTGGGCGATTGCACACAAGTTTCCGGCACTCGAAGAAATGACCACGGTCGAGGGCATTGATGTGCAAGTAGGCCGTACGGGCGCTCTGACGCCCGTGGCCCGCCTCAAGCCCGTGCGCGTAGCGGGCGTGACGGTGACGAACGCCACGTTGCACAACGAGAACGAGATCCGTCGCAAAGATGTGCGCATTGGCGACACGGTCATTGTCCGCCGTGCTGGCGATGTCATTCCCGAAGTGGTGGGCGTGGTGTTGGAACAACGCCCGGCTGACACGCAACCGTTCCTGATGCCCGAAACCTGCCCGGTTTGCGGCGCACCGGTAGTCCGGGAGGCCGAACAGGCCGTCATTCGATGCAGTAATGGCCCGGCAGCATGTCCGGCCCAACTTCGCGAGGCATTGCGACACTTTGCCGGCCGTCGTGCGATGGATATCGAAGGTTTGGGCGACGAAACCATTGCCGACATGGTGACTCTGCCCTTTCTGCGACTGCCCTTTCTGCAAACGGGTACCAACGCACAAGCATTGCGATCGATGGCCGATCTGTATCGCCTGACGCTCGATGATCTCCTCGAACTGAAGCGGCTCCAGGACGCCCGCGATGGCATCGTCCCAGACCCGCGCAAGAAGCCGACAACGCGCTGGGCCGACAACCTGCTCGCCGCCATCGACAAGAGTCGCAACAGCAGTTTGCCGCGCCTCTTGTACGCGCTCGGTATTCGCGACGTGGGTGAATCCACAGCCAAAACGCTGTATCAGCACTTGGGCTCGGTCGACAATCTTTTGGGCGCTGATCTGGATCGACTCCAGGCCATTCCCGATGTCGGGCCGGTTGTCGCCAAGCGAATCGCGGACTGGACGGCACAGGCCGAAAACCGCCAGCTGATCGCGGATCTCCGTGCCGCTGGTGTGCGATTCCCAGAAGGCCAAGCGAGCGCTGGAGGCGGCCCGCTGAGTGGCAAGACGGTGGTGCTGACGGGCAGTCTGCAAGGCTTTACCCGCGACGACGCCGGCGCGCGTCTGGAAGCGCTGGGGGCCAAGATCTCTGGATCGGTTTCCAAGAAGACCAGTTTTGTCGTCGCTGGTGCTGAAGCCGGTTCGAAGCTCGCAAAGGCCGAGGAACTGGGCATTCAAGTACTCGATGAAGCCGGCCTGATTGCATTGCTTAACGCACACGAGTCGGCATGAATCTGCACGCGCTCAAAACTCGGGCGGCGCTCTACCACGGCGTTCGGCAGTTCTTTGCCGAGCGCGGGGTATTGGAAGTGGAGACGCCGATTCTGTCGCGGGCGGGCAATACCGATCCAAATATCGACAGTTTTGTCACCACGTTCACGGGCCATCGTGATGCCGGTCCGGCGGCGCGCTGGCTCCGCACGTCGCCGGAGTTTCCGTTGAAGCGCTTGCTCGCCGCCGGAGCACCCGACTGCTACGAGTTGGGCCGCGTGTTTCGCAACGGCGAAGCTGGCAGCCGGCATAACCCTGAGTTCACGATGCTGGAGTGGTATCGCCTGGGCATCGATCACCGGCAACTCGCCGAAGAGGTCATCGACCTCGTGCAGTTGGCCCTCGGGCTGGTCGGTCGACACGCACGCGTAGAACGGGTCAGCTATCGGGATTGGTTCTGGCAGTCGCTGAATATCGATCCGATGACCGCACCGATCGCCGTTTTGCAAGCGGCGCTTGGCGATATCCAAATCAATGCGGACGGTCTGAATCGCGATGACTGGCTCGACTTGCTGATCACGCATCGCTTGAGCATCCAGGTCGATGGCGACTTGTTGCAGTTGGTGTACGACTATCCGGCGAGCCAATGTGCGCTGGCGCGCCTGCGCACGGACCAGAGTATCGATGGAACCACGACGGTCGCCGAGCGCTTTGAGTTGATGCTGGGCGGCGTGGAACTCGCAAACGGCTACCACGAACTCAAGGATGCCACCGAGCAGGCCGAGCGCTTTGCTCGCGATCACGCCACGCGTGCGTCGCGGCAACAGCCACTGCCGCCGGTCGATCAGTACCTGCTTGCGGCTTTGCCGGGCCTGCCGGACTGCGCGGGCGTGGCCATGGGCATGGACCGGCTGCTACTCGCCATGCTTGGCGAGACGGACATTCGAAACTTGCTAGCATTCCCCTTTGCTCAGGCCTGAGGAACCCGTATGCGGATTTGCGTCTATTGCTCGTCCAGCGCGAGTTGCGACCCGGCCTACCATCGAGCCGCCTACGAACTCGGTCAGTTCTTGGCCGAAGGCGGGCACACGCTGGTGTATGGCGGCGGCGGGGTCGGATCGATGGGTGCCGTTGCTGACGGCGCACTAAGCAAAGGTGGCGACGTAATCGGCATCATTCCGCGCTTCATGACCGTAGTCGAATGGCAGCATCCGGGCCTCGCCTCTTTGGAAGTCGTCGAAGACATGCGTGAACGCAAGCATTTGCTGCTGACGAACTCTGATGCCGTGGTGACTCTGCCCGGTGGTTGCGGCACGTTCGAGGAAGTGTTCGAGGCCATCACGATGAAACGCCTGGGGCTCTATTTCAATCCGATTGTGTTCGTCAATACGCTCGGTTTCTACACGGGTTTGATGCAGTTCCTGGAGCACAGCATTGCCGAAAAGATGATGGGCCACGCGCATGCGGCAATGTGGTCAATCGTCGATCGCCCAGATCAGGTACTGGCCGAGATCGCGCGCACGCCGGCGTGGCCGCGCGATGCGCGCAGTTTCGCGGCGGTACGTTGAAAGTTTTGGCCGCCCTAGTCGGTCTGCTGAGCCGCAGTGGGTTGGTAGCGGGACGTCAGTTATCTGGCCAATTCCGCCAGGGCGGCGAGCTGCACTTGTTTTCGTGTCGATTGCCACCATGTCTGGCGTTCTTCTCGTTTGCCAATCGCTCGCCCAATCCGGAGCCTGTCATCATGGCAAGTCGTATCCGTTCATCGAGGTCCTGATCATGTCGAATCCAACGCAGTCATCCGCGCAGCCGATCGAAAACAAGGCGCAGTTGGTCGACTATCTCGCCTCGGGCAACAAACCCAAATCAGCGTGGCGGATTGGCACTGAGCACGAGAAATTCGGCTTTCAGCTGGATGATCTGCGCCCACCAACCTACGAAGGTCCGCGTGGCATCGGCGTGTTGCTGAACACCCTGGCCGAGCGCTTTGGTTGGCAGAAACTCGACGATCGCGGCAACACGATTGCGTTGCTGCGCGATATGGCGTCGGTGTCGCTGGAGCCCGCGGGTCAGCTTGAGCTTTCGGGCGCACCACTGGAAACGATCCACCAGACGTGTTGCGAAGTCGATAGTCATCTGCGCGAGGTTCGAAGTGTCGCCGATGAATTGAACGTTGGCTTTCTGGGCATGGGCTTTCAACCCAAATGGACCCGCGCTGAAATGCCCTGGATGCCGAAGGGTCGCTACAAGATCATGCGCGACTATATGCCGAAGCGCGGGAACCTCGGGCTCGACATGATGACCCGCACGTGCACGGTCCAGACCAACCTCGACTTCGAATCCGAAGCCGACATGGTGCAGAAGTTCCGGGTCTCGTTGGCATTGCAGCCGATTGCCACCGCGCTGTTTGCCGACTCGCCGTTCACCGATGGCAAACCGAATGGCTACCTGAGCTTCCGATCCCAAGTGTGGAGCGACACCGACCCGGATCGCACCGGCATGTTGGGCTTCGTGTTCGAATCGGGGTTCAGCTTTGAACGCTATGTCGACTACTTGCTCGACGTACCAATGTACTTTGTCTACCGGAACGGCCAGTACCTGGATGCCTCCGGCCTGTCGTTCCGCGACTTCATGGCAGGCAAGCTGTCGATCCTGCCGGGCGAAAAGCCGCTGCTGACGGATTTTGCCGACCACCTGACGACCGCCTTTCCCGAGGTCCGCCTCAAGAAGTACCTCGAAATGCGGGGTGCTGATGGCGGCCCTTGGAATCGCCTCTGTGCCCTGCCGGCCTTCTGGGTGGGTCTCTTGTACGACCAAAGCGCGTTGGATGCCGCCTGGGATCTGGTCAAGGATTTCAGCCTGGAAGAACGGGAGGCACTGCGCAATGGCGTGCCGAAATACGGTCTTAAATTGCCATTCCGACATGGCACGGTGCGCGAGTTGGCGCTGGAGGCACTGAAGATTGCGGGTCAGGGTCTCAAAGCGCGGGCACGCCTCAACAGCCGCGGCGTGGACGAAACGATGTTCCTGGAACCGCTGATCGAAATCGCCCTGGCCAACGAAACGCCGGCCGAGCGCAAACTGAGCCTATTCCATGGCGCGTGGCAAGGCCGGGTGGACCCGGTGTTCGCCGAGTATGCCTACTGATGCCTTCACGGTTGCAGTAGTGCGCGTACCACCAAGCCGGACATCGCAAGCAGCGTGATTGCGCCTGCCATGAACAGCGGGCGCCGGATCGCTACGATGTTGCGGCCCAGATGCACATACGCATGCGCGAGCCGGGTCACCACAAAGATGCCCGCCAAGGCGAGCGCGAACCGATCGACTGCAGCAAGCGCGTACAGGCTGAGTACCAGCGCGTAGAACAGCGTCGGTAGCTCAAAGCTGTTTCGAATGTGATTGTTGACTTGCACCACGGCATCGGGCCACGCGTCTTCATGCAAGGCCCGCCGCTGGAGATCGACCTGCCCGAGCCGCAGCGCAGCCGATTTTCGACGCGCCAGCAGAACGTAGGCGCAGAATGTAATCCAGATTTGGATGAGCAGCGGCCAGAAGATCAGTTTGGCATTCATCAGTCGTTCCCATGAATCTGAGGCGTCTTCTGACAATAGCCGTTTGGGGCGGGTCGGTGACAGCGTCAGATTGGCCATCCTTCAGGACTTGTCGAATGCGCCGCTGGCGCTGACAATCGGCAGATGAATTCACCCAGTCCAAGCATCCAAATCGACGTCAATACTCGGTTCCTGCCAGACCAGAGCACGCCCGAGCAGAACCGTTACGCGTTTGCCTACACAATCACGATCACCAACAAGGGCCGCGCGCCAGCACAGCTGGTGTCCCGGCATTGGCTGATCACCCATGGGAACGGCAAGATCGACGAAGTTCGCGGCCCGGGTGTGGTTGGCGAGACGCCACGGCTGATGCCCGGCGAAGCATTCGAGTACACGTCAGGCGCAATTCTCGAAGCACCGGTCGGCACCATGGAGGGCAGCTACCAGATGGTGACTGATGAGGGCGATCAGTTTGATGCGCCGATCAAACGCTTCGTGCTGTCCATGCCAAGAGTGTTGCACTGATGGCGGTCTATGCGATCGGTGACCTCCAGGGCTGCTACGACCCGCTGGTCGCGCTGCTCGACAAGATCCGCTTTGATCCGAGCCAAGACCGGCTCTGGTTTTGTGGCGATCTCGTCAATCGCGGCGGCCAATCCCTGGAAACGTTGCGGCTCGTGCACTCGCTGGACCAGTATTCGGTCACGGTGCTTGGCAATCACGACTTGAGCCTGCTGTCGATCTCGACGCGCTCGGTGGGCGAGCAGGATAAGGCGAACCCCGACCTTCGGCGGGTCTTGCGCGCGGACGACGCCAGCGTGCTGATCGATTGGCTTCGGCATCGGCCGCTGATGCATGTTGACCAAGAGCTCGGCTTTGCCATGGTGCACGCCGGGTTGTCACCACGCTGGACCATCAAACTGGCCGAAGCGCGCGCGCATGAAGTGGAGCGGGCACTGCGGGGCGATCAGTATCGCAACCTGATGAAGCGGATGTTTGGCAACAAGCCGGCAGCTTGGTCGAAACAGTTGACTGGCGTCGAGCGTCTACGGGCGATCATCAACGTCATGACCCGCATGCGGTTCTGCGATGTGCAAGGCCGGATTGGATTCGATTTCAAGGCCGAACCTGGCACGCAGAAAAGCGGCTTTTATCCGTGGTTCGAAGTCCCCGGCGGCAAGAAGCGCGAGCTACCGGTGGTATGTGGGCATTGGTCGGCACTGGGTTTGTTCCAGGGCCTCGGCATCTACAGCATTGACACCGGTGCGGTGTGGGGCGGCAAGTTAACCGCCTTGAAGCTGGGCCCGGAACCGCAGGTATTTCAAGTGCCTTGTGATGCCCGGGCACAGATGGTGAAAGGCGGCGAGTAAGGCGCCTCGGGCTGAGGCATGTCGCTTGATGTCGGAGGGCGTTCAGGCCCGAATCGACCTTGCCGCAAGGCCCCATCTAGCCATTTGTAGGAGGGCCTTCAGGCCAGAATCAATCTTGCGGCAAGGCTTGTTCGCGGCTGAACCCGCTCCCACAAAAACCAACACAGGATTTTCGGATTGCGGGAGGGCCCTCAGGCCCGAAATAGTCTTGCGGCAAGACCAGTTCGCGGCTGCAGCCGCTCCCGCAATCCCCATACCTTAGGCGCGCTTACATGCCCATCGGGCCGCGCGGACCACGCGGGCCGCGTGGGCCGCCTGGACCGCCTGGACCGCGATTGCCATTGCCATTGCCACCACGCGGTGGTCGGCGTTCGGCAAACTGGTTGGAATCCATCGGGCCTACAAACTCGCGCGGCTTGCGTGGGCCCTTGCTGCCAGCAGGACCGCCTCTGCCCGGTCCCTTCGGACCTGCGCCCGGACCTGCGCCCGGACCCTTGCCCGGACCCTTACCTGGACCCTTGCCGCCAGGCTTGCGATTGCCCGGCATGCGATTGCCATCGCGATCGCCGAAACTCCGGAAGCTGTTCGGATCGACGGGCTGGCCGGGTCCGCGCTTGTTCTTGCTGAACGGCTTCTTCTTGCCAACCGGTCGCTTGCCAGGCCGCTTTAATTCATCAACGCGATCGAATGCGCGCAGTTCCCGGGCTTCATCGGCACGGCCGGCGCTGTAGCTCTCGCTCTTGCCTTCAGGGCGATATTCGTTCAATACCTTCGACGCGCGTCGCACCCCAATCACGGGCTGCAAGGTCAGCGATTCCGGAATCGGTTGGAGGCCAAGTTCCTCGCGCAACGCGCGGACATCATCAAGCGACATCGCGCGGAAATGGCCGCGGCGGAGCTCGCGGGGCAGTTCGATCTTGCCGTAGCGGATGCGCTTCAGGCGACTGACTTCAACGCCCACGGCTTCCCACATTCGGCGAACTTCGCGATTACGGCCTTCCTTGATGATCACGCGGAACCAGCTGTGACTATCGCCGAGATTGATCACGTGCAGTTCATCAAACTTGGCCAGACCATCTTCGAGCTCAACGCCTTGGCGGAGCTTGTCGAGCATGGCTTCGGTCACCTGCCCATGCACACGGCAGACGTACTCGCGTTCCAGTTCGCGCGACGGGTGCATCATCGCGTTGGCCAATTCACCATCGGTGGTCATCAACAGCAGGCCGGTGGTGTTCATGTCCAGACGACCGATCGAGATCCAGCGCGTGTTCTTCAGACGCGGCATGCGCTCGTACACGGTACGGCGGCCTTCCGGATCTTCGGTCGTGCTGATCTCGCCTTCCGGCTTGTGATAGAGCAACAAATGAATGTCATCAACGGGCGTGACCGTGGCCATGAAGGCCTTGCCGTCGATTTCGACGCGATCGCCCGTCTTGACGCTGTTGCCGATGGCGGCATTGTTGCCGTTGATGCGGATTTCCCCCGCTGCGACGCGTTCTTCAATGGTGCGGCGGGAGCCGAGGCCCGCCTGAGCCAGCACTTTTTGGATGCGTTCTTCGATGATCGGCCCTGCCGGCTTCTCTTTCTTCAACGACAGGGTCATGCGAGGTTTTTCAGTATTCATGATTGCTCATCAGCTTCAGGTTTGGGATCGACGAGGTCGGCACGTTCCACATCGGTGGTTGGCTCGCTCAGGTCTTCGTTGAGGTGTTCGACGTCGTCATTCACGACGAGGTCGGGGGTGGAATCGGCGATGGCATCGACATCGCCAGATTCAAACGGGGGCTCGGCAAGGGCATCATCGCCTTGCTCAGAATATTCATTGGCGGCCATGGGCTCGGACGGCACCGAGTCGGCATCGGCAGACTCGTCAATACCCGCATCGTCGCGGAGCACCGGGTCGGCGTCGGCCAACACGTCAGCTGTGTCCGCCGGCGCTTCGGATTCAGCGGCTACGCCATCCGATTTTGGCTCATCAAGCGTGGTGCCAGCGAGCGGCATCTGCGGCTCCAGCGATTCGAAATCACGAAGCTCGGCGAGCGGCGGCAGCTGATCGAGACTCTTCAGATTGAAGTAGTCGAGAAATAGTCGCGTGGTGCCAAACAATGCCGGACGACCCGGCACATCGCGATGGCCGAGCACGCGAATCCACTCGCGCTCTTCCAGCGTCTTGATGATGTAACTCGACACTGCCACACCACGTATCGATTCAATTTCGGCACGCGTAATGGGTTGCCGGTAGGCAATGAGCGCCAGCGTTTCGAGCAGCGCCCGCGAATATTTGGTTTGCCGCTCTGTCCAAAGTCGCGAGACCCAGATCTGCGTGTCGGTCCGAACCTGGTAGCGAAACCCGCTGGCCACTTCGACCAACTCCACACCACGACCATCGCAATCTTGCATCAATGCCGACAGCGCTTCGAGAATCCGTTCCTTGCCCGGCGACTGCTTTTCGCCAAACAAGTCATGCAGATGCTCAACTGTCATCGGCCGACCGGCCGCCATCAGGATGGCTTCCAGCAAAGGTTTCAGTTCGGCGAGTTCGGTCGGCGCTGGCGCCGCATGCACCGGCTGATCGGAAAATACATCCTGGGCTTCGATTTCGGCTTCGAGATTGACGACGGATTCGCCTTCGGCGCGCACCGGTTCCGGCGCGGTGTTGGGCTCACTAACGGCCGGCACATCATGCTCGTTTTCGTGTTGGACTACTGACATCATGTTTCGGGCTCCACCACGCTTGGTAGCGCGGCCGTTTCCTGAATCGGGGCTTCACTGGTTTTGGCGCGCACGTAGATGGGCGCCATCGATTCGTTCTGGGTGATTTCGAGCAGGTTTTCCTTGGCCAATTCGAGAATGGCCAGAAAGGTCACCACCACGCCGAGCCTGCCCTCTTCCACCGTAAACAGTTGGGTGAACTCGATGAACTCACCGTCGCTGACGCGCGTCAGGACTTCGCTCATGCGCGCGCGCACCGAAAGCGCCTCGCGCTTGATGTTGTGGCGGCCGAACAACTCGGCCCGCTTCATCACGTCTTTCAGGGCAAGCAACAACTCGCGCATTTCGACCGGTGGCGGCACCGAAATGGTGTTGCGCTCGACGACATGGGCATCGACTCGGTAGAAGTCTCGGCCCTCGCGCGGCAGCCGGTCGATATCTTCGGCAGCTTTCTTGAACCGCTCGTATTCCTGCAGGCGGCGCACCAAGTCGGCGCGCGGGTCTTCCTCTTCACCAACCTCGTTGACCGGCCGGGGCAGCAGGAGCCGCGACTTGATTTCGCACAGAATTGCGGCCATCACGAGGTAGTCGGCGGCGAGTTCGAGTTTGATGTCCTTCATCAGCTCGATGTATTCCATGTACTGCCGGGTGATTTCGGCGATCGGAATGTCGAGGATTTCCAGGTTCTGCCGGCGGATCAGGTACAACAGCAAGTCGAGCGGGCCTTCAAATGCCTCCAGGATGACTTCCAGGGCATCCGGCGGAATGTAGAGGTCCTGCGGCATGGTGAGCACCGGCTCACCCCGCACCATCGCCAAGGGCATTTCAGTTTGCACTGGCGGCGTTTTCAACACAGGGGCTGAAGGGGCCGCGTCTAGCTCTTCGGACATTGGGTCAACGAACTCACGAAACCAGTCGGACGCCAGAGGCGCTCGGACGGACGATCCTAACGGCAGACCCCCGCCCTGCATGTCGCAACGCGTTTGTTCAGGCAGTCGGGGAGGCGCGGCGCGCCGGCAGACTGACCGGGCGGCGTGACGCGCAATGTAGGCGGGTTTGGCCGATTTGTCCAGCCAGGGCACGGAATTGGTTCATGAATCCGATCCGGAACCACCACTCCCGATCAGGCCTCGGGCCCGAGCACCTTGATCGCCAGCGCGTGGATATCGGTCTCCATCATCGTGCCGAGCGCCGCATAGATGGCGCGGTGTTGCGCCAGCATGGCTTGACCCGCCAAGGCCTTGGCGCGAATCCGGACCGTGAAATGGCCCCGGCCATCGCGGGCACCGGCATGGCCCACATGCTTGTGACTGTCATCAATAATGTCGAGGAACTCGGGAGCCAGCGCCGATTCCAGGCGCTCGCGCATGGCGGCAAGGCGCTCGTCGTTCATGGCAGCACCTTTCGAAATGGGCGCACACGAACCGATGCATACACCCCGGCCGCGACATACGGATCCGCCGCGGCCCAAGCCTCCGCGTCCGCCAGACTGGCAAACTCGGCCACGATCAGGCTCCCGGTAAATCCGGCAGGACCCGGGTCGTCGCTGTCGATCGCCGGAAACGGCCCCGCAAGCAGCAAGCGCCCCTCGTCCTTCAATGCATTCAACCGGGCCACATGGGCCGGACGGGCTGCGAGGCGATCAGCCAGACTGTTCTCGCGATCTTCGCCGACAATGGCATACCACATAGGTCCAATCCTGATTCACAGAAAGCGGAAGCATAGCGCGGTCTTGTGGTCTCCCGAAAAGCGTGGCGCAAAGCATCCAACGACTCCGGCCGGCAACCACCCGCATGCAATACTAGAAGACCTTGCCCGGCCGTCTGCCCCGGCCTCCATCCAGGTCTGTCCGCTCATGAACACGCGAATCGAACACGATAGTTTTGGCCCCATGGTGCTGCCAGCTGAGGCGCTCTATGGCGCATCCACTCAGCGCGCGGTGCAGAATTTCCCCGTCTCGGGCCGGCCGATGCCGGCCGGCTTTATCCAGGCTCTGGCCGCGATCAAGTCTGCCTGCGCGCGCGCCAATGCCGAGTTTGGGTATCTGCCCCAAGACATGGCACTCGCTATTGCGAGTGCAGCCGCCGAAATTCGCGCCGGCGGCCATTTGGCGCATTTCCCGATCGACGTGTTTCAGACTGGCTCGGGCACCAGCAGCAACATGAACGCAAACGAAGTCATCGCGACCTTGGCCAGCCAGCGGCTCGGGCGCAAAGTGCACCCCAATGATCATGTGAACTTCGGCCAGAGCTCGAACGACGTCGTCCCAACCGCGATTCAAGTCGCAGCCGCCGAGGCGGTGTCCGACCAATTGATTCCGGCATTGCTGCACCTGAAATCACTGTTGCACCAGCGGGCCGCCGAGCACTTGGACACGGTCAAGACCGGGCGCACCCATTTGATGGACGCCATGCCCATTACCCTGGGTCAGGAACTGCTCGGTTGGTGCGCGCAGGTCCGCAGCAATATCGAGCGCCTCGCCGACAGCGCGCGCCGGGTCGCGCGCCTGCCGCTGGGCGGCACGGCGGTGGGTACGGGTATCAATGCAGATGCGCGACTCGGTCCGCGAGTCGCCGAATTGCTCGCAGCAGAAAGCACGGTGCCATTTGAGAGTGCGGATAACTATTTTGAAGGAATTTCGGCAAAGGATGAGTGCGTCGAACTCTCGGGCCAATTGAACACGCTCGCGTGCAGCCTGATGAAGATCTGCAACGATTTGCGCTGGATGAATTCCGGCCCGCTGGCGGGACTTGGAGAAATCGCCCTGCCAGCGCTGCAGCCCGGCTCGTCAATCATGCCAGGCAAGGTCAACCCGGTCATTCCGGAAGCGGTCTGCATGGTCGCCGCGCAGGTGATGGGACTGCATATGGCCATTACCGTGGCGGGGCAATCGGGCAATTTTCAACTGAACGTCATGCTGCCCCTGATCGCCGACAATCTGCTGCAGAGCATCGACCTGTTGAGCAAAGCGACCATGCTGCTCGCCGATCGCGTCATTGCCGGGTTTACCGTCAATGTCACGCGCCTGAATGACACGCTGGCGAAAAACCCGATTCTGATCACGGCACTGAACGCCCAGATTGGTTACGAACGCGGTGCCGAGATCGCCAAGCGCGCCTATCGCGAGGGGCGGTCCGTATTGGACGTGGCCGCTGAGATGACCAGCCTGAGTCGCGAGGAATTGGCCGAATTGCTATCGCCCGCCGCACTCACGCGTGGCGGCGGGGCGGGCCCGGGTGGTGGTTGATCCACCCGCTCCGCATTCGCTTCTGGATGCCAGCGTCATCGTGGCTGGCGGTTGATCCGACACGACGGTCTTTGAACTTCCAGTCCCACTGCCGTCGTCTCGAGTCCGGCGCACGTCCGGACCTGAAACCCTCGTCAGCACAAGTCGCATCAGCCCCGCCACCATCGGCGCGACACGCGCGTCAATGCGTGCCGGATGCGTCCCCGCCCGCACCAATGGCCTGCTCCAGGAAGTCGAGCACCTGGGTCATCATCTCGATCTGGTTGCCGATATCACCAAACCCGTGCCCCTCTGTGGGTTTGCTGAAGTACGTCACTGTTTTGCCTTGGGCTTCAAGCGCCTTGCGCATTGCTTTGCTGTGCGCCTCCGGGGCACGCGTATCGGCGCCACCGGCAATCAGCATCACATCCGCCTTGATCTGGTCGGCGAGGTACACCGGCGACAGATCGCGAAGGCCCTCCTTGTTTGCTCCAAGACGATTCTTCAGGTAGTTGATCCCGAATTCGCTGTCGTCAATGTCGCCTTTCTCAAACATCATCGCCAGATCGTAAACACCAAACGAGCCAACGGCACAGCGATACAACTCGGGCTCGCGCGCGGCGCCCATCATGGCGGCGTAAGCACCATAGCTGCCGCCCATGATGCAGATCCGCTTTGGATCGGCATGACCCTGTTCAATCGCCCAACGCGTTGCATCCGTCAGGTCGTCCTGCATCGTGCCGCCCCATTGCTTGGAACCGGCCTCCAGAAACGCCCGACCAAAGCCGCCACTACCGCGAAAATTCACCTGCAGCACCGCAAAGCCGCGCGTGGCCAGCGCTTGCACTTCAGGGTCATAGTGGCGCTGATCGTAGATGTCATAAGGGCCGCCATGCACCAGCACGACCATCGGCGGCTTAGGGGCATCGGCTCCGCGCGGGGCGGCCGTGAGGTAGCCGCGCAGCGTTAGCCCATCCCGACTCTTCAGACTGATCGCTTGGCTCGCGACCAGCGTGTCCGGCTTGACCGACGCGCGCGCACTACCAACAAGCTGCGCCTTCTTTGTGGCGGTGTCGTACAGGAAGTAGTCGCCTTCCCGGCGCTCGCTGTAAACCTCGACCAAGTATCGCTTGCCCTCCCGATCCGCATCGATCAGCCGCGCGTGTTCGCCTTTGAATGCGCCGCCGAGTGCCGCCATAACCTGAATTTCAGGACCGTCGGTCAATGCCGCCAGCAGCGGCGTCGCCTCTTCGAAGCCAATCGCCACGGGCTCGCCTTTCGTCCGGCGGGTCGCGATCACGTAAGCTGGATCGGCGTAGTCGTGCCGCGCCAGGAGCTCATACTTGTCTGCACTCGGATCTACCAGCACAAATGCATCCGGGCCAGATTTCGTCGTCAGCGTCGCATAAAACCGCCGGTTGTCGGGTGCCATGGCAACGGGTTGGACGACGCTGCCCGCCAGCGCGCTCAGCTTGAGCGGCGACCAATCTGGCTGGTCGGCCGTGCGCGCATACACGTCGGTCGAAACGCCATCCGGGTTCGGCGCAAAACTGATGCGCGGTTCGCCGTTCGAATCAACCAATACCCGGGCACGGCGTGCCGGCATGCGGGCAATCTTCTTGCGCGCGCCCGAGCGCACGTCCACGCGGATGATCTCGCGTACCGCATCGCCAGACCCCCATGGGTAGACCTGCAACAGCACATAGCGGTCGTCCTGTTCCAAGGTGTCGACTATGTCGGCACCGGCCATGCTGGCAGTCCCTTTGTTGATATGCGTGCCGGCGCTATCCTCGCCGCGAAAACCGAACAAGTACTTCTGCTTGCTGCCATCGGCGTTGATGGCCAGCCATTCGCCAGTCGGGAAATAGCCACTCTCGCCACCGATTTGATCAGACAGCGTGAATATCAGACGCTGGTCACTGACCCATTCGAAATCGGCGATTTCGGCGTTATCCGGGCCGTTGACGAAAAACGGCGTTCGCGTCTCCAGATCGAGCATTTTCAGCGTCTGCCGCCCCTCAATGGTGGTCAGGGCAGCAAAATGCGAGCCGCTGGGCGACAACCGCGCCTTGGTCATCACCGATTTGGCAAACAAGGACTCCAGTTCGGGTGGCTGAGCCAGGACCGGCAAGCAGCACGACAGCGCGAGGGACGCCAACAATTCTTTCATTCCGAAGCTCCAACTCAAGACAGAGGCCCCATTTAGCAATTCTGAAGGCCCCGGGACGACACGTCAGACCCGAACAACATGGGTCCACCAGCCTTTCATGATACCAACCCACCCGGCCGCCGCCTCGCTCATTCAGCAAATCGCCCTCATCCGCGCAAATCCCTTCGCTAAACTCACGGGTATGTCTTTTTTGAATAAAACCCTTTGGACAGACAAGGTCCAGCCGGCGCTCGCAATCCTGTATCACTGGCTGCGTATTCCCGGCTGGCTGCTGCTGGGCATCGGTCTCGGCTTTGCGCTGCCGTACTTCTGGTACCTCGACCGCCTCGTCAAGGCCGGATTCGACAACCTGACGTACGAGCTGCCGAGTCGCGTCTTTGCACGCCCCCTTCGTCTCGAACGCGGCCAGCGCATGGACCTCGCCACGCTGAAACTGGAACTCGCCGCCGCGCGCTATGCCGAGGCCGATCCGGTTATCGAGCCCGGCACGTTCTCGTTACGGGACCAAACCTTCGAAATCCATACCCGCGAATTCATCGACGGCGATGGTCGGCATCGCGAATCGCGGTTGCTGGTTGGCATAAATCGTGGTCGCGTCAATGAGCTCCGCGAACTCGGCACTGACACCGATCTTGAGTCCGCGCTGATCGATCCCGCCCGCATCGCAACGCTATACGGAAAGTCGCGCCAGGAACGGCGCCTCGTCAAATTGAGCGAAGTGCCGCCGTTGTTCGTGCAGACGCTTTTGGCAGTCGAAGACAAGAACTTCTACGGCCATCATGGAGTGGACCCAAAAGGATTGATGCGCGCGCTGTGGGTCAATGCAAGCCAAGGCGAGCTGAGTCAAGGCGGCTCTACGCTGACACAACAGTTGGTGCGCAACTTGTTTCTCGATCGGCGCAAGAAGCTGGCCCGCAAACTCAATGAAATGGCGATTGCGCTCACCATCGAGCACCGCTACAGCAAGGACAAGATTCTCGAGGCCTACCTCAACGAGGTCTATCTGGGCCAACATGGCGCGCAGGCCGTGCACGGAATCGGCGCCGCCTCGGAGTTTTATTTCGGCCGTGATCTGAACACCCTGCGACCGCACGAGATCGCCCTGCTCGTCGGGATCATCAAAGGCCCGTCGGTCTACGACCCAAGGCGCGCGTCCCTCGCTGCGCTGAAGCGTCGCAATCTGGTGCTGCAAGAAATGGCTGAGGCCAAGCTCATCAGCCCGTTCGATGCCGAGACGATGCGCCGCCAGGGCCTCAGCGTGGTCGGAGGCGGTGCACTGCCACAGAATCGGTACCCGGCCTTCATGGCGCTCGTTCGGGCACAGCTGTCGAGCGATTTTGACAGCCAGGCGCTGGCCACGGAAGGCTTGAGCATCTTCACCTCGCTCGCCCCTTCCACGCAGCAATACGCCGAGAAGGCCGTCAGCGAAAAGATCAAGACGTTGGCGAAGGACACCTCCGGCTTAGAGGCGGCCATGGTCGTGACGCATGCGGCAACGGGCAGCATCGAGGCCATGGTCGGTGGTCGCAATCCGGATGAGCCCGGATTCAATCGGGCGATGGATGCGGCCCGGCCCATCGGTTCGTTGGTCAAGCCGTTCGTGTATCTCGTCGCGCTCGCCCAACCCGATCGCTATTCGCTGATCACCCCGCTCGACGACACCGAGTTCGTGCTTCGCCAACGCGGCGCACCCGATTGGCGACCGCGCAATTCCGACAATCAGGAACACGGCACCGTTCCCCTGATCGATGCGCTCGCCCGCTCGTACAACATCGCTACGGTCCGCCTGGGTGTGGGGCTCGATGTGAACAAGGTCCGGCGCGTGCTGGAAGCACTGATTCCCGGTGCCAAGGTGTCACCGCATCCGAGCTTGCTGCTGGGTGCGACCGAACTCTCACCATTGCAAGTCGCGCAGGCTTATCAGTACCTCGCCGCCGACGGCCACTTGGTGGCGCTGAACTCTGTTCGGGCGGTCATCGACGCCCATGGCCGACCTTTGAGCCGCTACGCCAGTCAGCAAAACGCGGGGGATCTGGTCCAGGCTTCGCGCTTGGTCACGTATGCGCTGCAGGAGGCCGCCCGCACCGGCACCGCCGCGAGCCTGACCCAGCTCGGCCTGGCGGACTTGGAAATTGCCGGCAAGACCGGTACCAGCGACGACAAGCGCGACTCCTGGTTTGCGGGCTATACGGGCTCGCACTTGGCCGTGGTCTGGCTTGGTCGGGACAACAACGACAAGGCCGGCTTTTATGGCGCCACGGGTGCGATGCGGCTCTGGGCGGGCTTGTTCGAGAAGCTGCCGACCGAGCCGCTTCGACTGGACCTCGGCCACGATCCGGCAGTCTACTGGGTGAACCCGAGTACCCAAATGCTGACCGAGCCCGATTGCGACGGGGCGCGTGCCATCCCGTTTATTCGTGATTACCAACCAGTTGAATTTTCCAACTGTGGCGGGTTTCAATTGGATGACTGGCTGCGCGAACGGTTCTCGCGTGACGATGAGGTGATAGACCGACATGGATAGTCCTGCAATGAATCCGCTCACCCTCTGGTGTCGACGGGGCTGGCATCGACCGGCGCTGCTGCTCGCACTGGTGTCGCTCAGCGCGTGCCAAACCGCGCCCGCACCGGTCGAACCGCCACCGCCACCCGAACCACCCCCACGTGATTGGGTGGGCGAGATCCGTGCCGAAGCCGCCAAGGTCGACCAAGGTGGCGGCGCCTATCCGCTCGCGGATGCCGACGTGCTGTGGTTTCGAAAGCGCGCGCTGACGCTTGTGGAACAGCGCAAGTTCGATGAGGCCGAGACGGTTCTTCGCGAAGCGCTCAGTCTCCGCCAGGACGACCCAGCGCTCTGGCAGCAGCGCGCCGAGATTGCGCTCGCGAAGCGGAACTTCACCGACGCCGAAGCGCACGCCAAGACGGCCGAAGGCTTGGGGATCGACTTCGGCGAGCTTTGTGTGCGAATCCGTCTGACCCAGGCTGCAGCCCGCGAAGAGTCGGCCGATCCTGCCGGTGCCAACAGTTTGCGAACCAAAGCCAAAGACTGCTTCCCACCAATCCAGCAGCGCTTCTGATGGAAGCCGAGGCCAGGACGCTCGCCGAAATCGCGCTCGATCAGGACGGTGCACTGGCCGCCAATATCGTCGGCTTTCGCGTTCGCGATGTGCAGATCCACATGGCCCGCGCGATCGAGCGGACGATTGAGCAGACGGGCGAATTGGTCGTCGAGGCCGGCACTGGCACTGGCAAGACATTCGCGTATCTGGTGCCGGCGCTGCAATCCGGTATCAAGGTCATTGTGTCAACCGGCACCAAGGCGCTTCAGGACCAGTTGTTTCATCGCGACTTGCCTCGCGTGCGGAAGGCGCTCGGGAGTCGGGCCAAAGTGGCCTTGCTGAAAGGCCGCGCGAATTACCTTTGCAAAGACCGTCTGGAGAAGACGCGACTCGAAGGTCAGTTGCAAAGCCGGATGCAAGTCGCCGAACTGATGCGGATCCAGGCTTGGTCGGGGCGTACCCTCAGTGGCGATATCGCCGAAATGGACACCGTGGCGGAAGACTCGCCGATCTGGCCGCGCGTGACATCAACAAGTGACAACTGCCTGGGCAGCGATTGCCCACATTTCAACGAATGCTTTGTGGTGCGCGCCCGGCGCGCCGCGCAGGAAGCCGACCTCGTCGTCGTCAACCATCATCTGCTGTTCGCCGATCTCGCCATCCGTCGCGAGGGCTTCGGTGAAATCCTGCCTGGCGCCAATGTGTTCATCATCGATGAGGCGCATCAGATTCCCGAACTAGCGGGACAATTCTTTGGCGAGAGTGTGTCGACCCGCCAAATTGCCGAACTGAAATCCGATGCGGAACGTGAGGCCGCCGCAGCCGCAGGTACCAAGGCGGCAATCAAGCTCGCAGGCGCCAATCTGGATCTTGCGATGCGCGACCTGCGTCTCGCACTGCATGGCCAAAACGCGCGCGCGGCTTGGGTCACCGTTGCGGGCCGACCGGACGTGCAGAAGGCCATGACCGAACTGCGCCAATACTTGCACGACCTGCATCTGCAATTGAGCGAAATCGCCGAAGCGAGTCCGGGTCTCGAAAGCTGCCGGGATCGCGCCGAGCTGCTGTTGCAGCGACTCGATGTGACTGAGGCGCTGGATGATCGCGATCGCATCGTTTGGTACGAAGTCGGTGAGCGGAGCGTCACGATTACCGCCACGCCGCTTGATGTCGCCAAACCATTGACCGAGTTCCGGCAACGACTGCGCGCCGCCTGGGTGTTCACGTCAGCGACATTGAGTGTCGGCAAGCGCTTCGAACACTTTACGCGTTCCATTGGCTTATGGGATCCAGAAACGCTGCTGCTGCCGAGCCCATTCGATTACCGCAACCAAGCCTTGATGTATCTGCCGCCAAGTCTGCCGGCGCCCAACTCATTCGAACACACGCAATCCCTGATCGATGCCGTGCGGCCGGTGCTGGCGGCATCAGGTGGGCGCGCGTTTCTGCTCTTTACGTCGCACCGCGCCTTGAAGCGGGCGGCCGAACTCCTGTCTGACCTGCCCTTCCCGCTGTTCGTGCAAGGCACCGCCACTCGAACCAGTCTGCTGGAGCAGTTCCGGGCATCCGGCAACGGCGTGTTGCTCGGGGCCGCGAGTTTCTGGGAGGGCGTCGATGTGCAAGGCGATGCGTTGTCGGTGGTCGTCATCGACAAACTGCCGTTTGCGCCGCCCGATGATCCCATCCTGGAAGCGCGAATGCAGCGCTGCAAGGATGAAGGCGGCAGCCCATTTGGTGAGATCCAGATTCCGAATGCTGCCATCGCCATGAAGCAAGGCGCCGGCCGATTGATCCGCGATTCCAGTGATCGCGGCGTGCTCGTGCTCGGTGATCCACGCTTGACGGCATCGAGTTATGGCCGGATATTTTTAAACTCTTTGCCGCCGATGCGGCCCACGCGGTCATTGGCTGATGTCCAAGCGTTCTTTGCCAATGCCACGGTGACCATGAACAATGGCGACGATGAACATTCTTGAGCATTGCCAAACTCTGCTCGGCGAACAAGGCTTTTGCTTTCTGCCTGCCGCCGATGCCATCGAAGCACTCGACCTGCAAACCGCCACGCTGCCAGTGCTGCGCGCGCAATGGCAGGACATGCCGCGCGACGAGTATATGGCCGATGCCGGGCGCTATCGGCGCCGACGCTATGCGGTAATGAACGCGCACGATCTCGATGATCTCGTCATTGAGCCCGAGCAACCGCACTATCAGAGTCTTCAATACAACCGGTTGAATGGCGGCATTGAGCGATGGTTTGCGCCGATCTCGTCCGAGGTGCTGGCGCATCCCGTTGTGCGTCGTGTACTCGGATTTGCACTCGACATGTTGAACCAGTCGCACGGACGCGCGCATTGGCATATCGAGGCGCATCAATTCCGGATCGAGGCGGGGCGCAATTCCCCCGGCAAGCCCACGCCCGAGGGCGTGCACCGGGATGGCGTTGATTACGTATTGGTCATGCTGATCGAACGCCAAAACATTCAACGCGGGACCACCACCATTCACGCACCCGACGGCCGTCTCCTTGACGCGTTCGTGTTGACCGACCCCTTCGATCTGGTGGTGCTGAATGACCACCGCTGCTTGCATGGCGTCACCCCGGTGTCGCCGCTGCTCATTGAAGAGCCGGCTTGGCGCGACGTTCTAGTGCTGACCTTTCGCGCGCTGTAGGCGTTCGAGTCGCAATCGGCGCCGGAATCGCAGCAAGCGCTCTCGGCAAGCCAGTCCGGCGACGGTCACTTGAGATTCGCCGAGGCCTGCCCCACCTGATCGAAGAGTTCGACGCGATTGCGCCCGCTGGCCTTGGCGCGGTACATCGCCCGGTCGGCTTTCGCCAACGCCCGATCGAGCGCGTCAGCATTCGATTCCATCAGGCTGACGCCGAAAGACGCCGTGATCGTCATGCGCTCTTGGCCCAATTGCATCGGCGATCGGGCGAGTTCGGCGCGAATGGCTTCGGCAAGTGCCATCGCGGTGTCAATCGATGTCACGGGCAACACACAGAGAAATTCCTCGCCGCCAAACCGTCCGGCCAGAGCGTCGTTGGGTGCCAGACGCTTCAAGATGCCGGCAACATGAATCAGCGCGCGGTCACCTGCTTCGTGCCCATAGGTGTCGTTGATCAGTTTGAAGCGATCCAGGTCGAACAATAGCAATGCCACACTGCGGCCAGCGCCGAGCTGACGCCTCTGGGTGGCAGCAAACTCGGCCAAGGCACGCCGATTGGGCAAGTCGGTGAGCTCGTCGGTAACCGAAGCCTTCAGTAACCGCAGCCTGGCGCGATCGGAGCACATCATCAGGAACGCGGTAGTGCCGACCACCGGGAATATCGCGCCAACCAAGCCTGCAAGAATATTCATCACATTCGGCACCAACACGTTGGGGCCATTCAGGAACGGCGCACTCAACATCCGTGCTGCCATTACCAGTGCCGAGAAAAACAAGATACCAGCCATGATCCGTGCCGACGTTTCGAGGTCGGAACGTCGGTTCTGATGAACCGTCAGCGCCGACACTAACAACAATCCGCCAATCAGGACCGACGACAAGCCCACCCGGACCGCGTACAGATCGACAACGAGCACGAACCAACCCAGCAGCGCGATCACGACTGCCGCGAGCAGGTAGGCCAAACGAGGACTGGGTAACGCAAAAAAGGAGCGTAAGGCGTGTAGATAAGTGGTTAGGCCGAACAGCAGCAGACCATTGGCCACAATGACACCGAGCCATCGCGGCAGCAGGTCCTGAAACGCGAACATCGCACCCGACATGGCCACCATCAACGTTCCCTGGCGCCACAGCACAGCCGCCCGCTGCACATCAGGCAGCAGGCTCCGATGCATCAGCCCCAAGACCCCGCCAGTGAGCAGGCTCAGCATCGCGAGGGTCAGAAAGATCGATCGCGGGTCCACGACCGCAGCGTTACCATGGCCTGTCGCGGCTCGCAAGTTGCTCGGTCGCCAGTTCACAATCCTCATCAGGTCCGCGCCCGCGAATGTGCCCGTTCGCCTGCGGCCCTGCGCCAACGCTGTGCAACAGAATTCCGGAAGACGGGAGGCTTGGCAATGGCCACGGCTTGTCAGTCAGTGTGCCCCGCACACGCTCCGGGCTCGCCGTAATGTGAACCTGGCAGGCCCCCGTGGTCCATCAGATCGCCACAAAAAGTGGCACCGAGTGCCAAACAACCGTTTGTTTGTTGGACTGAGCCGGCGACTGCCGCAATAATCCAAATCTGACTGACTAGGACTCGCTCATGTCGATTCTTGATTTTCTGGCTCATGGCCTCACCGGCTCACCCACTTGGCTGGTCATTGCCTATTTCTTCGCGGTCACGCAGCTCACCATCTTCGGCACCACGCTGTTTCTGCATCGTTCGGCAGCGCATCGCTCGGTCGAGTTCCATCCGTTGATCGCGCACGTGTTTCGCTTCTGGACCTGGCTCACAACGGCCATGGTCACCCGCGACTGGGTTGCCATTCACCGCAAGCACCACGCCCGCGTTGAGACTGAGGAAGATCCGCATAGCCCGGTTGCGCACGGTATCTGGAAAGTGGTGTTTCACGGCGTGACGCTTTATCAGGAAGCGAAGAAGGACCGCGAGATGATCATGCAGTTCTCGCAAGGCCTGGAAGACGATTTCATCGAGCGCAAGCTCTACGCCGCGCACCCCAACTGGGGCCCGTCCTTGATGTTCTTCATCAACCTCGCATTGTTCGGCTTTATCGGGGTCGCAATCTGGGCGTTCCAGATGCTCTGGATTCCAGTCATGGCCGCAGGTGTTGTCAATGGCCTGGGCCACTGGTGGGGCTATCGCAATTTCGAGACGGACGATCGCTCGACCAATCTGACACCTTGGGCGTTTTTCATTGGTGGCGAAGAATTGCACAACAACCACCATGCCTATCCGAGCTCGGCCAAGTTTCAGCTGCGCCGGTATGAGTGGGATATCGGCTGGTCGGTGATCTCGTTGCTGCGCCGGCTTGGCTTGGCCAAGGTGCTGCGTATTGCGCCGACACTGCACGTTCGCCCGAATATTCAGCTGCCCGATGCGGAGACCCTGAAGGCGGCGATGACGGTGCGCTTCGAGTTGTCCAAACGCTACTTCCGCGAAGTGATCCGACCTACCCTGCACGACGAACTGGCAGCGGCCAAACGCGCCGGGATCCGGCTCTCTGGCCGTTTGCGCCGCGGTATTGCGAGCGATGGCCGTTGGCTCAGCAACGAGCAGCGCGAAGCCATGGAAACCTGGCTGGCAACGCGCCCGTCGCTCGCAACGTTGGTGGAGCACCGCCGTCGCTTGAACGAGATTCTCGCCCGAACCAGCAAGAACGCTGAGGAACGGCTGGAAGCCCTGCGGGCTTGGTGCAGTGAGGCCGAAGCCTCGGGCTCGCGAGCGCTGGCGCAGTTTGCGGCGGATCTTCGCGGCTGGTCCTTGGCGCCGCAGGCAGTCTAACGGTGAGCACGTCGATCCGCCCCTACAAGGGCCAGCTGCCTCGCCTCGCTGCCGGTGTCTATGTCGATCCGGCAGCGGTGGTGATTGGCGATGTCGAGGTGGGTGAGGACGCGTCAATTTGGCCGATGTGCGTGGTGCGTGGCGATGTGCATTACATCCGCATCGGCGCCCGCACCAATATCCAGGACGGCGCCATTCTGCACGTGACGCACGATGGCCCGGTCACCGCTGGCGGCTTTCCGCTGCTGATCGGCGCCGATGTGACTGTCGGTCATGGCGCCATTCTGCATGCATGCACGATCGAAGATGCCTGCCTCATTGGCATGGGCGCGACGGTACTGGACGGCGCCCGCGTCATGACGCACGGCTTTGTTGGCGCCGGTTGTTTGGTGCCGCCCGGAAAAGTCGTCCAAAGTGGCGAGATGTGGCTTGGGAACCCAGGCAAATGTGTGCGCCGTTTGGGCGACAAAGAAATCGAGATGCTCTACTACTCCGCCAAGCACTACGTGCGTCTGAAAAACGAGTACCTGCAAGGCTGACAAGCCCGGGTTGATCTGCATGCAGGGTCCAGCGTCACAGGGTCCAGCGTCACTAGGCTGCGGCAACACCTGCAGCCCGTGACCCTCTGGGCGCGGAAACGCCCTGTGTTGATGCCGGACTTGCGCTCCTGATTGCCGTGGCCGTGCCCCCAAAACGTGCGTTCTGTGCGGCTTAACCAGAACTTTTCACGCCTTTCCGGCACAATAGGGGGATGAAACTACGCACCTTGATCAGCGTGATCCACCCACGCATTGCAGTGGTCGCCCATGACCTGACCATGGTCTGGCTGGCTTGGTTCGGCGCCAACTGGGTGCGCTACAACGTCCAAACGGCGCCGCCCGAGATTCCGCTCTGGAGCCAGGAATACTGGGTCGTCCTCGGGGTGCAGGGGCTCGTCCTGATCTGGACTGGCCTGTACAAGGGCCTCTGGCGGTTTGCCAGCATGCCCGATCTCGTCAATATCGCCCGCGGCTCGGTGCTCGGCGTCATCGGCATCGCCATTGGCCTGTTCGTCTACGACCGCCTCGCGGGCACGCCGCGTTCGGTACTCGTCATCTATCCGCTGGCGCTGATGTTGTTCTTGTCCGCACCACGCATGCTGTATCGGTTCTGGAAGGACAGCCGCACCGACATGGTGGGCAACAAACCAACGCTGCGGGTGCTGATTCTGGGCGCTGGGCGTGCCGGCGAAAATCTGGTCCGCGAGATCCGGCGCGAGAACCTGTATCGGCCCGTCGGTTTCGTTGACGACAACGTGGGCCTGCGCGGCACCAAGATTCATGGCGTGCCGGTGATCGGCCCGATCGAGGAGCTGCCGCAGCTCGCCAAGGAAGTAGCTGCCGACATGCTCGTCATTGCGGTGCCGTCGGCGAACAACCAGCAGATGCAGCGGATCGTGACGCTGTGCGAGGCCTCGCAACTGCCATTCCGGACCATCCCGCGGCTGCAGGATGTGGTCGAGGGCCGCTCCAACTTCAACGAGCTGAAGGAAGTGGCAATCGAAGATTTGCTAGGTCGTGACCCAGTGTCGCTTGACTGGACGGCGATCCGCACGGGCCTCGCGGGCAAGCGCGTGCTCGTGACGGGCGGCGGCGGCTCGATCGGTGCAGAACTGTGCCGCCAGGTCGCCCGGCTCGGTTGCGATTCCCTGACCGTCCTGGAGCTCAGCGAGTACAACCTGTATCGGATCGAACAGGAACTCCGCGGCGAATTCCCGGAGCTCGTGATGAACCCGGTACTTGGCGACTGCGGTGACAGCGCCACATGCGAGCGCGTTTTCAGCCATTACCGGCCGCATGCGGTGTTTCATGCCGCCGCGTTCAAACACGTACCGCTGCTGCAGGGCCAAGCACGCGAGGCCCTGCGCAACAATCTTTGCGGCACGCAAACGCTGGCGCTGACGTGTGACCGCCACAACGTCGAGAACTTTGTGTTGATCTCGACCGACAAAGCGGTCAACCCGTCCAGCGTGATGGGCGCCACCAAGCGCGCCGCTGAGATCTTCTGCCAGGCTTTGTCACTCCGATCCCGGACGCACTTCATCACCGTTCGGTTCGGCAATGTGCTCGATTCCGCCGGCAGTGTGGTCCCGTTGTTCCGCGAGCAGATTCGTCGGAGCGGCCCGGTCACGGTGACGCACCCAGAAATCACGCGCTACTTCATGACTATTCCGGAAGCGTGTCAGCTGATCCTGCAGGCGGCGGTACTTGGCCGTGGCGGCGAAATCTTCGCACTCGATATGGGCGAGCCGGTCAAGATCTCTTATCTTGCCGAACAGATGATTCTGCTTGCCGGCAAAGTGCCGGGCAAAGAGATCGAGATCGTTTACACAGGCCTTCGCCCAGGCGAGAAATTGTTCGAAGAACTCTTCCACGAGCAAGAGAACTACGAAAGCACGGGCCACCGGAAGATCTTCCTCGCACAGTCGCGCGAAGTGCCCTGGACCGAGCTCATGCAGTGGCTCAATCGAATTGATGCCGCCGTGCGGCGCTTTGACGAGGATGAGTGCCTGCGCTGTCTGCGCGCGCTCGTGCCCGAGTTCGAAAGCGACCGGAACGAATCGGCCGACGTGGTTTCCATTCATAAGTTGACGCATGCGAATCCGTAAAGTGGTATTCCCGGTTGCGGGTTTGGGCACCCGCTTTCTGCCGGCGAGCAAGGTCGTGCCCAAGGAAATGCTGCCACTGATCGACAAACCGTTGATTCAGTATGCGGTCGAGGAAGCCGTGGACGCAGGCTGCGACACGCTGATCTTTGTCACCAACCGCTACAAGCATTCGATCGCGGATTTTTACGACAAGTCATACGAACTCGAAGCGAAGCTCGAAGCAGCCGGCAAGCACGAACTACTAGATACCGTCCGCAACCTGTTGCCGAAGGGTGTCCGCGCCGTATTCGTGACCCAGCCTGAAGCCCTGGGCCTTGGTCATGCGGTGTTGTGCGCAAAGCCTGTGGTCGGTAACGAAGCGTTTGCCGTGATGCTCCCAGACGACATGATTTGGAATCGTGGCCACGGTGCACTTCGGCAAATGGTTGAGATCGCGGAGGATCGCCGCGCCAGTGTCATTGCCGTCGAAGATGTGCCGAAGGAACACACGAACCGCTACGGCATCGTGTCCGCCGAGCCGGTCACCGATGCGTTGGCAAAAATGCGTGGCGTGGTCGAAAAACCGAAGCCGGAAGCGGCACCGTCGACACTGGCCATTGTGGGTCGCTACGTCCTCGATGCCCGCATTTTTGATCTGCTTGAGACTACCGGTGCCGGTAGCGGCGGCGAGATTCAATTGACCGATGCGATCCAGACGCTGCTCCGTGAGCGCGACGTCTTCGCGTACCGGTTCACCGGACGTCGGTTTGACTGCGGCAATCGCCTCGGCATGGTGCAGGCCACGGTGCATCTGGCGCTCGAAGATCCCGAATTGCACGCGCCCGTCGTCGAACTCATGCGCGAACGATTGGCCCGCGAGTGACACCGACTATTCAGTGAGGCACTCAGGATGAGCGAACCTAAGGATCTGTCGTACATCCTGACCCATCTGGGCGAGGATCGGGCGCAGTACTTCGACGCGGTGATTCCACCCATCGTGCAAAGCGCGATGTTCGCGCATCCGAATGTAGCCACGATGCGCACCCGCGTCGCCGATGAGTTTTCGAGCCACGTCTATACCCGTGGGCAGAACCCGACAGTCGAGATCGTCGCGAAGAAGATCGCCGCTCTGGAAGGCGCCGAAGCCGCGCTGATGTTCGGTTCGGGCGCAGCGGCCATGGCCGCTGCGGCACTGTCGGTGCTCCGCGCTGGCGACGAGGTGCTGTGCGTCGACAAGCCGTATGCGTGGACACGTACGCTAGTGAAGTCCCATCTACAGCGTTTCGGTGTCAACGGTCGCTTACTCGATGCGCGCGATCCGGCCGAAGTCGAGGCTGCGATCACCGACCAGACCCGGTTGATCATCCTCGAAAGTCCGAATTCGTTGACGTTCGAGCAACAGGATTTGGTCGCGATCGCACGCATCGCACGAGCGCGTGGCATCTTTACCCTGCTCGACAACAGCTTTGCGACGCCGCTTGGCCAGTCCGCAATCGAACTCGGCATTGATCTGGTGGCGCATTCGGCGACGAAGTACTTGAACGGCCACAGCGACGTTTTGGCTGGTGTGGTTGCGGGATCCGAAAAACTCATTCGTGACCTGTTTCATGGGCCGTACATGACGCTCGGCGCGATTCTGTCGCCGCACGATGCGTGGCTGCTGTTGCGTGGTCTCAGAACCCTACCCGTTCGCTTGAAGCAGATTGCCGAAACCACCGATACAGTGCTTCGCTATTTGGAGCGACATCCCAAAGTCGCCCGCGTGCATTCGCCATGGGCGCAGAGCTACAGCCAATTCGGTTTGACGCAACAGCAGCTACGCCATGGCAGCGGCCTGCTGTCGATCGAGTTGAAAGCCGATCGCGTCGAGCAAGTCGATCAATTTGTCGACCGCCTCGACCGCTTCCTGATTGCCGCGAGCTGGGGTGGTTACGAGTCCCTAGTCTTTCCGGTTGCGGGCGTCCGCAATTGGCCATCGTTGGACTTCCCTGCATCAGTCCCCGTTGGGCTGATCCGATTCTCGATTGGCCTTGAATCATCGGACGTCTTGATTGCCGATTTGGAACAGGCATTCCAAGCAATCTAAGCGGCATCTTCGCGTTGAGCATTTCCGTAGGGGAAGACCCCTGTGTCTGCCCTGGCTCAGCCGAAGCGCGGAACTACAACGCTCTAGACGCTGTGTCTGCCCAGGCTACGTTCGCGCACGAAATGACCCACCTGCCTCTCCAACGCATCACCGCCGCGATCGACGCCCATCGCGAGCACCATGGCTCACTGTCTCAATATCAATGATGCGTGCCTCCACATGCGCGCCGTGCACCTCTAAATCGGCAAGCGCTATCGGCAACGAGAACCGTCTCGGCCCGGCACTGCCCGGATTGACATACAACACACCGTTGCGCGACGCCACCAACGGCTTGTGCGAGTGCCCGGAAATCACCACGTGCACACCAGCCGCCACGGGGTCGATATCGAGCTCGCTCAGATCGTGAATCACATAGATCCATTGCCCATGAAACGGGAACAGGGCACTCGCGCCCAGGGCCTCGGCCCAGTCGCCGTAATCATTGTTGCCCCGAACCGCGGTAACCGGAGCGATGGCTGAGAGCTGATCCAAGATCCCCGCATTGCCAATATCGCCGGCGTGCACGATGTGCTCGCACCCTGCAAGTAAGGCCAGCGCTTCGGGGCGCATCAGACCATGCGTATCAGAGATGATGCCTAGGCGGGTGGTTGAGGTCATGGCAGGCGTAGTGTCTAAGCGGACAATTGAGCACGGTTGATTCGCAAGTAATACTGGCTTAGTCCCCACACCAATAGCGAGGCTTCTGCAGTCCAGCGATCAGTCATCCGAAATGAGGTTCAAGACGGACCTTACCCGAAGTCGGCGTCGTCGCGCTGCGATGCCTGGCAATGGAACGCATACGAAGCACCGTACGTGCCGCGAAAGTACGGGCCCCGTTGATGGCAGCAGACACACCGACTGAAGGGTCTTACGCTGCCTCAACGCCGTGGTCTTCAGCTTGTTGTGCTATCCATTTCCTGCACAGGGACATAGACTCCGCCTTCAACCGTACTCGTGGGGAATGACATGACCAGAGAAGCTGCTCGCTCGCAACCATCTGCCTCGCCGATTAGTGGCGCTAGTACGTCGATCACAGCATTTCTTGGGCGCACGCCAACAGGCCCCACCGATACGCTGCAAGCCGTCGCCAGCTTTGCCGAATTCTCGTCAACCTTTGGTCCGATCACCACTGGCTACCCGTTAACTGACTCAGTCTACGACTTCTTCAACAACGGTGGCACGCAAGCATTGATTGTGCGAGTTGGCGCGGGAACTACGAGCCTTTCAGACGCCGACTTGTTGGGTGTATCGAGCCCCAACACTGGCTTGGCGCTACTCGCCAACCAGGGCGGATTCAACTTACTCTGCATTCCCCCAGACCAGGCAGATGGCGCCCTGTCCGAATCAGTCATTGCAGCGGCGGCGCAATGCTGTCTTGATCAAGATGCCATGTTGATTCTCGATCCGCCACCATCCTGGCTTGCCGCTGCGAAGGCCGGTCAATGGGATCAGCTCGACCCGTCGACACTTGTCAGCGGTGAACCAGCGCGCGCAACAGCCGTCTACTTCCCTCGTATCATGCGCGCCGATCTACTGTATCCAGAAACGACAAAAGCGTATCCGCCGAGTGGCGCGATCGCCGGTATCTTCTCCCGGTTTGATCGAGATTCCGGCGTTTGGATCGCGCCGGCAGGAACGTTGGCGAGCTTGCAGGGGATCGCAGGGTTCGAAATTCAACTGACCGATCAGAATCAGGAGCAGTTCACCGGACTTGGTACGAACGCGCTCCGAAGTTTTTCAAATTTCGGGCCAGTGATTTGGGGCGCACGTACGGCAAGGGGTGCCGATGTGCTCGCCGACGATTTCAAGTATGTCCCGCAATACCGGCTGTATCACTGGATTCGGCGCTCGATCCTGGACAACACGCGCTGGGCCGTTTTCGAGCCAAGCACGCCGGTTGTCTGGGCCTCATTGCAGGCAAGCATCAGCGTGTTCATGAACACCTTGATGCAGCAAGGCGCATTCAATCAGTTCGCGGTTCAATGTGATGCAACGACCAATTCATCTGCCGACATTGAGCGGGGCTTGATCAACTTGAACGTACTCTATGACGCGTTTCGCCCCGCCGAGTTCACGGTGATGCCATTGCAGATTGCTGCACAGGCGGCGTCTTGATTGTCCAAGCGTTCTGCGCACGCGCTCACCTACCGCTATGGCTGCGTCTGAAGATTGGCGACAGATTGCAGAGCGTCTGAACCAGTTCAGAGACGAGGCGGGCCGTGTTTGCCCTGTCCGGAACCAAACTGGCGATGCCTGATTGCGGTAAGCACGCTCCGAACCCCAGATTTCGGTCGGATGTACCCAATGTCGGCCCCAACGCTGCCTTCATGCTTAAAAGCTGAGGACAAACCTATTGGGCCAACGCGCTAATGCGAAGCCAGCTGTGATTCAGCCAGAAACGCGTGCCGTAACCCAGCGCCTAAGACGAAATACGCTAAACCGTTGATATTATTAGCTCTTGATATCTTGCGTTCTCAGTGTCTCATGAGTCATCCGCGCACTATTGAAATTGCACACACTGGGACACCCTTGTAACCTTCTGAGTCATAGGGGAATGGCGCAAGACTTCGGCAACACGGGTTCCAGCTCAGATGTTCGAGCTTGGCAACACCAAGTAGGCACGAACCATGCGATGTGCCAAACGCCGGGATGGGCGCGATAGATGACGATCCACGTGTCATCACGGACCTGACCCGACCAGCCAGCTTGATGCCGACGCACGGATTGCGCGGCCCAGGCCAGGGCGCGGCGGCATCGACTTGCGCGCAATTCTTTGACTACCGCCTCCTGCCCAGCGCCTGCTTGGCAGATGGCTGTCTGCGAACTTTGTTTTGGGAAGGAATGTGCATGTCGGGTGCCGTCTCTACCATCGCTGCTGTGTTGGAACATGGGCTTGGGCCCTGCCCTGCCTCGGTGGTCGCGCGTCTGTGCAGGTCGCACGCCCGTGTCCAGACAGAAGGACGGCGCTATGTCGTCTGATCATTTCAGCAAAGTCCGCGAACTGTTTGCACTGGCGCTGGAGCAGCCGGCTGCGTCGCGTGAGGCATTTGTCCGCGAGCACGCTTCCGACCCGGCGATCGCCACCGAAGTCCTCCGCCTGATGGGCTTGGACGAACAGCCGCAGATTCACACCCTACAGGGCGTGCAGGCGATGGCGGATGCCGAAGCCGCGCCCTTGGCGCAGGGCCGTCGCGTCGGCAAGTTTGAACTGTTCGAGGTGCTCGGCGAAGGCGGCATGGGTCAGGTCTACCGCGCCCGTCGTGTCGATGGCCCGGAGCACTGGGTCGCCGTCAAACTCATGCGACGTGGCTTGTTCAATGCCGCGTCCGAGACCCGCTTCCTGGCCGAGCAGCAGTTCCTCGCTCGGCTCAATCATCCAAACATCGCCCACTACATCGACTCCGGTTCGGATGCGGATGGGCATGTTTATGTCGCGATGGAATTGGTCCAAGGCCAGCGCTTGCTGGACTTCGCCAAAGCCAAAGAGCTGAACGCGAAACAACGCGTAACGCTGTTCCGGCAATTACTCGCAGCCGTCTCCTACGCCCATCGCCAGCTGATCATTCATCGCGACCTAAAGCAGGCCAACGTGTTGGTCACCGCCGATGGCGTCGTCAAACTGCTCGACTTCGGCATTGCCAAGCTCCTGCAAGACCAGTCGCAGATGACCGGTACGATCGAGCGTTTGTACACGCCGACCTGCGCCGCGCCCGAACAAATCCGCGGCGAGCCTTGCGATGTCACGACCGACGTTTACGCGCTCGGCGTGTTGCTCTACGAACTAATCGCCGGCAAGTCGATCTTCGACACCGAAGGCAAGACCCCCGGCGAGTTCGAAAACCTAGTGCTGAATGTCCCACCACCGGACATGAAGAGCCGCGTTCACGCGGACCTCGGCTGCGCCGACATCCCGACCGACCTCGAACGCATCGTCGCCAAAGCCATCCGCAAAGAGCCGAACCGCCGCTACAACAGCGTTGAACAGTTCGATGCCGATCTGGAACGCCTGCTCAACAACGAGCCAGTCTCCGTCTCCGGCAACGGCTTCTTGTATCGAACCCAAAAGTTCCTGTCCCGCAACAAACTGGCCAGCGGCCTAACCACCCTGATCGCGATCGCTGTGCTGACCGGATTGGGTATCACGCTCCAACAGAACCGCGAAATTCGCGCCGAACGCGACCGCGCCAATTTGGCGCTCGATGCGATGAAGCAGGCGTTCCTGGGGGCGGATCCTGGGGGTGAGGCCGGCGGTGAGGTCAAAGCCAAAGACATTCTCAATAAATCGAGCGAGAATCTCCTGCCATTGATTCGCCGCGGCGACACCCAGTTTATTGAACTAGCAGCCACGCTCCTAGAGGTTGAGCTGTCAATGGGAATGGTCAACGATGCCGCCAAGACTTTCTCCGAAATTCCCGAAGACACTATCAGGTCTCATCCGACGCTGTGCTTGCTGCAAGCGCGCTTGTATGCAGATCGAGGCCTACCCGACCAGGCCAAGGCTCAAATCAGCTCCTGCACATCGGGCCCCAACGAATCGAGGCTCCGCAGCATTACACAAGCAAGAATTGCTGAAGCAAACAAAGAATTCCTAAAGGCAGCCGAGCTCTATAGGGAATTTCGAAAAGGACTTGATACGTCAGATCACGCTTGGATTTACGCATTGGAAAGAGAGAGTTTTTCTCTTTCGCGAGCTGGAAGGCCCGAACAGTCTATCCAACTCATCGACAAAGCCACCGAGATGTCAACCAAGGCGTTTTCACCAGATCATGCCCGATTCGCAAGACTGGATCTCGCTCGTATCAAGGTGCTTCAGGCGGGTACTGGCCATGAGGAATTCCTGCAACTCGCGCCAAAGATTCTGGAAAGAATCGAACAGCAGCATGGCGCACGATCAACTTTTACCGCTGAGGCAAACTCTTGGCTGGCTTTTGGCTACTCTAGTGTGGCGGACTACGCCAGCGCACTGCCTCACTACGAGATTGCAAGCAACATATATGCTGACGTATACGGTAGTGGCCATCGCGAGACAATAAGAGCTAAGTTCAATGTTGCTATGGCGATGTCCAAGCTTAAACGGCCACCCACCAAGCTCGTACCTATGTTTGAAAGTCTGATCATAGAATCAGACTTTAGCGGGAATTACGATCTGCAAACATTCATCCAGATCTCTTACATTCAGTACTTGACAAACATCGACATGGACGAGTTGGCGCTTCGTGTCGCGATCAAGACAGCTGAGAGCCCCGAGAACCTCTTCCGGGTCGATTCAGTTGAGTACGAACGCTTTCAGAGGTCTGCTAATCGAGCCTTTTGGAAGTCCAGATGCACGAGCGAATCAAGTGTCGAGGAATCGAGGGCACGTATTTGCCGATCTCTCATCCTTGAGAATCAGGTCTGCCATGCAGCGAAGCGAGCGATCTGCGGTACGCGAGACCTTTTTCGCTAAGCAAACTTAACTAGACGATCACTACCCACAACCGGAGTATCACAAGTCATGAAGCATTCATCCATTCTTCCGTTCTTCTTGCTGGTCAGCGCCAGCATCGCGATCGTCCCTGATGCACGTGCTGACGCGTCAGCGGGCGATGACCCACCAGATAACAGCTGCACGTCACCCAGCAATCCGACAGTTTTTGGAGACGTCAGCTATACCTACAGAAGCCGAGCGAACCCGGTCACGATGGCACCATGCCCCAGCGGAACTTATCCTCCATCGTCAGTGATTATCGAAGATGGATTTTACGTGTGGACGCTCAAAGTCGAGTATGATCGACCGGTTCGAGCAGTGTTGTCTTGCGCGGACGAAGCCGACGGCACAGTGACTTGCAACGGCAGCCCTTTTGAGTCCGACGTTCGGCTCTATTCGGAATGGAAAGTCCAAGGTCCCATTCAACTTCAGTTCGAGAAGGGCGACACATTTGGAAGGAACGTAAGCATTTCGTGTACTGAGGAAAGCGGCGTGGGCATGATTCTGTTCTCAGTTTGGACTGATACTGCCACGCATGCCAATGCGGTGGCACGCGAGATCACTTGCACAAGCGGTAGTGTGTCCGAGATCAGCCTTCTCGACCCTAAGCTTGACTGAACCTGCCAATAGGGTCTTAAACCTGAATCCAATGACGCCTTGCTCTGCTTTAACAAGTAGGGCCTGGCTGTCTAGTGCTGATCTCGATGACTGACCGACATCCGTCGCAGCGCAGCATCGTTGGTTCGCACACGTGCGATATTCAACGCCGAAAATCAATGGTTAACTCGTAGATCGAAACCAACCAAATCAGCTGACCACGGACGCTACGAACCCTCTGGTACTGACGGGCCACCCTTCTTCAGGTGGCCCGTCAAAGCGTTACTGACCTGCCCGACGTGTGCAATCTGGCTTCAATTCCCTTTGCGCGATCGCAAAACGTTCTGCAGGGTTCGGATCACACGGGCATACCAAGACGCATAGTGTTCATGTTGAGCAAAGCGCTGCCGGCGCCACAGTCACTTGGCCCGAGCCCCAATCCAAAACGGGCATTAGCATCTGCAGACAGCGCTGCATGGCACTGACGGACGCCACTGGTTAGCGAAATACCGGACAACCAACAGTTTGTTGGGGCTGACTCCGTTGACGAAATTGCTCAGCAAGCGCTTACCTGAGCAGATCATCGATTATGGTGAGCCGCGTCCCTGCGACAAAAGCGCCCATCGGTGCCGCTTCGTCTCAATGTCTCATGAGTCATCCGCGCACTATTGAAATTGCACACACTGGGACACCCTTGTAACCTTTTGAGTCATAGAGGAATGGCGCAAAGTTTGAGCCATCAGGGTTCCCGGTCGGATATTCCAGCTAGGCGACCCCGAGTCAGCTTGAAACATGCGATGAGCCAGAGGCGGTTTGGGCGCGGTAAGAGACGATTCATTCGTCCTGTCTGCCGCCCAGTCCGACCAGCCAGCTTGAAGCCGACGCACGGATTGCGCGGCCCAGGCCAGGGCGCGGCGACATCGACTTGCGCGCAATTCTTTGAATGCTGCTCTCTGGCAGGCACGCGCCCGGCAGGCGGCTGTCGGCAAACTGTGTTTTGGGAAGGAATGGGCATGTCGGGTGCCGTCTTTACCATCGCTGCTGTGTTGGACTATGGGCCAGGGCCCTGCCCTGTCGCTGTTGTCGCTCACTGGCTCAGCGCAAATCCCTGCTTCCTGACGCTAGGACGGCGCCATGTCTGATCGTTTCAGTCAGGTCCGCGAACTGTTTGCATTGGCGCTGGAGCAACCAGCTTCGGAGCGTGAAGCATTTGTCCGCATGCACGCTTCTGATCCGGCGATCGCCACCGAGGTCCTCCGCCTGATGGGCTTGGACGAGCAGCCGCAGATTCACACCTTACAAGGTGTACAGGCGATGGCCGATGCCGAAGCTGCACCGCTGGCTCAGGGTCGCCGCGTTGGCAAGTTCGAACTGTTCGAAGTGCTCGGCGAAGGCGGGATGGGTCAGGTCTATCGCGCCCGTCGTGTCGATGGCCCGGAACATTGGGTCGCGCTCAAGCTGATGCGCCGCGGTTTGTTCAATGCTGCATCTGAGTCACGATTCCTGGCAGAACAGCAGTTCCTTGCCCGCCTGAACCACCCGAACATCGCCCACTACATTGACTCCGGTTCGGATACTTACGGGCATGTTTATGTTGCGATGGAGCTGGTCCAGGGCCAGCGTCTGCTGGACTACGCCAAAGCCCAGCAATTGAATGCCAAGCAGCGCGTCGCACTGTTCCGCCAATTGCTCTCAGCCGTCTCGTATGCCCATCGCCAACTGATCATCCATCGTGACCTGAAGCAGGCCAACGTACTGGTCACGGCCGATGGCGTCGTCAAACTGCTCGACTTCGGCATTGCCAAGCTCTTGCAAGACCAGTCACAGATGACCGGCACGATCGAGCGTTTGTACACGCCGACCTGTGCCGCGCCCGAACAAATCCGCGGCGAACCCTGCGATGTCACGACCGACGTCTACGCGCTCGGCGTGTTGCTGTATGAGTTGATCGCCGGCAAGTCGATTTTCGATACCGAAGGCAAGACCCCCGGCGAGTTCGAGAACCTAGTGCTGAATGTCCCACCGCCGGACATGAAGAGCCGCGTTCACCCAGACCTCGGCTGCACCGACATCCCGACCGACCTCGAACGCATCGTTGCCAAGGCGATCCGCAAGGAGCCGAATCGCCGCTACGGCAGCGTCGAACAACTTGATGCCGATCTCGAACGCCTGCTCAACAACGAGCCCGTGTCCGTCTCCGGAAACGGCTTCTTGTATCGCACCCAGAAGTTCTTGTCCCGGAACAAGCTGGCGAGCGGCCTGACCGCCCTGATCGCGATCGCCGTCCTGAGCGGCCTGGTCATCACCCTCCAACAGAACCGCGAGATCCGCGCTGAGCGCGACCGCGCGAATCTGGCGCTCGATGCGATGAAGCAGGCGTTCTTGGGGGCGGATCCTGGCGGTGAGGCGGGCGGGGAAGTGACTGCCAGACAGATTCTGCAGAAATCAGCGGAGAATCTCGACGCGCTGATAGCCTCAAACGACCAATCATTTCTTGACCTCGCAACGGTGCTCTTTGAGGTACAGATTTCGATGGGGCTGTTTGATGACGCCCAGCGCACTTACCAAAGACTTGGCGAAGATTCTTATCGATACCATTCAAGGATTTGCTTGCTGAGCGCGCGATTGTTAGTTGAGCAGGATCGCTCCTCGGAAGCGGCTGAACGGCTCTCGCATTGCACGCCAGCTACCCCAGACGAAGCCAACATTGAATTGATCGCAAGCGCGCGAATTGCTCGCTATCAGGACAGAATCGCGGAGGCCTTCAAGCTGTTTCAAGAAGCGCAGCAGACATTGCCGGCTTCACATCCGGACTGGCTCCTGTCCGTGACCAACCAGAAAGTGATGCTTCTCAACCAGCGCAGAGTCGCGGAAGCGCTCAATTTACTTGGCGCGGCAATTGAGAAGGCTAAGCAAGAGCTGGGACCCAATCATGTGACCATCGCTAGACTTGAATTGCTCGAGTTTCATGCTTTAGCCCGTTCAGGCAGGCGTGCTGATTTTGAAGCACGGATTCCTGAGGTCCTGCAAACAATGCGAACTCGCTTCGGCGAGATTTCTGCGCCCGTTGCGACCGCAGAGAACACGGTAGGAAGTTACTTCGGAACGCTTGAAGAGCACTCCGCTGCTGTACCCCATTTTGAGCGCGCGCACGAAATTTATAACGCCATGTTTGGCCCGGATCATCTCAGAACATTGAAGATTAGGGCCAATTTGGTAGTTTGGAGAGCGTTCGCTGGTGCTCCTACCCAGACAGTTCGCACAGATTTCGAGGATCTCATTGCCCGCACTGATCAGCCAGGACTCGAGGCAATGCCAGGATTCGTCAGAACAGAGTATGTCCGTTGGTTAACGAACCAGGGCGAGTCCGAGCAGGCGCTGCGCGTCGCACTATCCATACCTCCTTCGATACTTGCCCAAACAAGCAGCGACAGCAAGGGTCGTCGGATTGAGTTTCTCATCCAGAACTACTGGGCAGCATCCTGCTCAAAGGACGATTCGGGCTTTTTTGGTCGCAGCGAGGTGTGCAAGAGCTTCCCGAGACTTGACAGCCTTTGCCACAACGCCCGCAAAGTGATTTGTGCATATCCAAGCGACCCATTTCGTCGCTTGCTGTCCGAGGGATTACATCCCGATCTTTCCACTCCTAGGAGAAGTCTGTGAATGTTCATGTGCAGTCCAAAGTCGCTCTTCTATTCCTCGCACTTATCGCATCGCTGTTCCAGAGATCATAGGCGCGCACGGTGCAACTGGCATCGCTGATTTCACCACCACGAGCGTAAGCTGCGATGAGCCGCGATAATTTGTTTGGAAGGGTCTGAATATGCTCATTCTGGTTTTTCAGACCCACACCGAGTCCGGCGCATGTCCGGATTCCGTGCTCCAGAATCAAGCACCAGCGTGCTTGATTCTGGGCAAGCCATCCATAGCCGGCATCGCCCCTGAACTTGTTCAGCGGCTCACAAGGCGTCGCCAGCTTCTTCGGGCCGCGCTTCGTGCCTGCTGCTAGACCTCGCTAGAAATCATTCCAGGGAACTGAATCATCGTGCGACTTCCGGCCAAGCGCTCGGTGCGAGGATCAATGGGTAGCACAGGCTTTCGACAGACTCACGCATCAACCGGTGCCGCCAGATCGTGGCCAGTTATCCGTCGACGCGAGGCCACTATTGGAACGCATTCCGCACCAGCTAGAACCCGGCCACGTGTAGGTCGCCCATGATCACTCCCAATCCCGTTCGCAAGTCCGCTATGCGACGAACACGCAGCGGTTTGTTGTTTCCGGGATCTGGGTACTCCAGCACATAAAGCACATCGCGTCGTTCGGTCAGACCAACCGGAAAGTAGGCATCGGTCAACGGACTGATGGCGCCAACTCGGCCATTGCGGTCCATTCGAATCACCTGCCGCGTACCGGCATCGGCAACCAACACCTCGTCGTTCGTTCGTATCCATCCGCCAAAGAACCGATTCATGAACTCGGGGACGGGGATGATGTTGTCGCGGAAGGGGATCTGGCTGCGCCGGAGAATGGTTCGATGGTTCAATGTTAGCGCCAGTTGGAAAATGACCCACCTGCCGGTTGAAAACTGACTCATCTGTGTATACGGCAGGTGCTTCCTAGGAAACGGAAGCGCCGATGTTGAAGCAGGAGGAAGCGGTGGAGATTTCAGTGTTGTTGAAGCAAGGGATGGGCGTTCGGGAAGTGGCTCGGCGGTGTGGTGTGTCGCGGAACACGGTTCGGCGGGTTCGGGATGAGGGATGTGGTCGGCGTTTCAAGCGTGAGGCGCGTGAGGGCAAGCTGTATGGGTTCTTGGACTACATCCGAGAGCGGCTGGCAGCCGCAGCGCCGGATTGGATTCCGGCATCGGTGATGCTTCGGGAGATCAAGGCGCTCGGGTATACGGGTTCGCACTCGATTCTGCGGGCCCACATGGCGAGTTTGCGGCCAGTTCGAGAGCCGGAGCCGCTGGTTCGCTTTGAGACCGAATCGGGCCGGCAGATGCAGGTGGATTGGGCGGAGTTTCGGTTCGATGGGATCCGCTGGTTTGCCTTTGTGGCGGTGCTTGGCTTCTCGCGCTGGGTCTTCGGTCGGTTTGTCGACAATCAGCGATTTGAGACGCTTCGAGACTTGCATGTTGCGGCGTTTGATTCGATGGACGGTGTGCCCCGCGAGGCGCTGTACGACAACATGGCGACCGTGGTGTTGAAGCGTGATGCGGAAGGCAAGGGACGCCATCAGTTTCATGATGGGATGCTCTCGCTGTCGAAGGACTATGGCTTTGCATTGCGACTGTGCCGGCCGTATCGGGCACGCACCAAGGGCAAGGTTGAGCGCGGCATCCGCTACGTTCGCGAGAGCTTCTTCGTGCCACTGCGTGCCGAGTTCCGGCAGCGTGGTGAGCCATTGACCCTGGACATTGTCAACGCGCGGTTCGCGACCTGGCAACGCGAGATCGCCAATCGACGCGTTCACGGGACAACGAAAGCAAGACCAGACGTTCGACTGATTGAGGAGCAGGCTCGGCTGTTGCCGCTACCTGGACTCAAGCCTGCACCGAGCCCGCGTGAGGCGCTGGCCAAGAAGGTGCCCATTGCCCGCCCCAGAACGCCCATACAGCGGCCCTTGTCGGCTTACGACGTCTTCAGCGCCGGGGTGAGTCCATGAATCTGAGCCACGAGCGACTGAGCGCGTTGTGCGCCGATCTGAAGCTGTCCAGTGTTGCCGAAGCGGCGACTCGACTGGCGCAGGAGGCCAGTGCGGCTGAATGGTCCTACCTCGACTTCCTGGATCGCGTCTTGCGAGCTGAAGCGGCCCAACGCCAAGATCGCAGCCGAACCATGCTCGTGCGAACGGCTGGCTTCCCAGTCATCAAGCGACTCGAAGACTTCGACTTCAACTTCGCTGGCACGCACAAGAAGCAAATCACGGAGCTAGCGAGCCTCGCCTTCATCGAACGAGGCGAGAATGTTGTGCTGCTTGGTCCCTCAGGCGTCGGCAAGACACACCTTGCCCTGGCAATCGGCCTGAAAGCCGCCGAGAGCGGCTACAAGGTCCGCTTCCACACTGCCGCCGATCTGATGCGCGAAATCGCAACGGCTCGCCGCCAAGAGCGGCTGACGGGCTTGCTACGAAGCAGCGTTGGCACACCGCGTTTGCTGATCATCGACGAGTTGGGCTACCTACCCCTGGACAAAGCACAGGCTCACGACCTCTTCCAAGTCATTGCAAAGCGCTACGAGCACGGCAGCCTGATCGTCACGAGTAACCTGAACTTCGGCCAATGGGACCAAACCTTGGGAGGCGACAGTGCTCTGGCAGCAGCACTGCTAGATCGCTTGCTTCACCATGCTCACGTCATCCAAATGAAAGGAGAGAGCTACCGACTCAAAGACAAACGCAAAGCAGGATTGATCGATAAACGGAATGCCGGAACTGCGGCAGACTGACTCGGTGGGTGGGTCAGCATTACTTCGGCAGGGTGGGTCAGGATTCAATCGGCGTTGACAGTTCAATTCAGCATTTAACCAATCGGCTTGATCTAACTGGACAACGAGCATGCCGCCGTCGGGCGCAAAGGCGATGCTGACAATTTGATGAAACGGCCGCCCTTGCGCCATCAGCGCAGCGGTCGGTGTCACGGATTTGCTTGGCAGCCAAGCGTCATGCCCAAGGATTTCGATCTGCCCCTCTGGCAATCGTCGGCGCAGAACCTGGCTCGCGCGATCGGGCCCTGCCCACAACCAACTGTAGGCGTTTCCTTGCCCGTCCAAATGCAACGTTTGGCCATCAGGAAAGGGATTCAGATCCGTGAGCGCCGGTCCGGCCCAGCGGAAGTGGTTGTGCTTGAGATCAAATTCCCAGAATCGGCTGTCCCAACGCTGATCAGGCCGATACGCCAAATGCTCACCCCGAAGCACGGAGTCTGGCCCGAGTTGGAGCAAATGCGAGTGGCGATCTTCCAGTAACACCTCAGCCCGACCATCAGGTTGGAGCCGCCAGATTCGATTGCTCCCAGGATCGGCGATATAGACGCGTTCGTTCGCATCCACAACGATGCCGACGCCGGGGTCCGCCGCTACCGAACGCGCGTTCACCAGCGCAAACCCACCCAAGACAATCCCGAACACGCAGCCGAGTTGAGTCACCATGGCAGCCTCGAACCGAACACGCGTTACCGCGCGGCGGCGCAATGTTCGCAGATTGGCCGGCCGGTTTGCGCGACATGGACCTCGGGCATTCGCGTAAGCGTCCCGGAACCCGACACAACCCGTGATTATTTTCACCGCTCACAGTTTTTCGACATTCTATTCACGTGAAGCATCGAATGATTGGGCAATGCGAACCAGTATTCCGCGAACCAACGCCCCACACAAAGTCAGCCTGCGGCCAATCACCTCTTGCGCTGCTCTTTTGATCGCCCTGGTCGCCCCAGTGGCCGCGGCCAAGTCAGCGCAGGCATCCGCTGCCCCCCAACCAAAGGCGGGGCTAACGACCCAAACCGGATTCCTGAGCTTTACAGCAGCAGGCAAGCAGCTGCGTGGTCGCCTGCAGATCCCGCGCGTCAATCTCGATCGGCGCTTCCCAGACCCCATCAGCCCCGCCGAGATGGGGGCTGCGCTGGCTCAGGATTTCAGCTTGGTGGCAGATGGCCAGTTCTGCAAGGTGCGCTGGCTCAATGTTGAACGTGCGGCGAGCGCGACGCTGGTGGAGTGGGAACTCAACACCGACTGCCCCGCCCGCCCGGAGCGTCTGGACGCCCATTTCTCGCCGTTTGGGCAGAAGCAGCCCCAGTATCGCACCTTGGTCACCTGGCATTTGGAGCAGAACGTTCAATACGCACTCAGTACCGCCAATGAGGCCTGCGTCGGGTTCACCGCCGAACCGCGTTGGCAGCAACTCGTCGAGATCGCCGTGCTCCCCGCGCTCATCGACACCGTGGGAACGACCCCGAGCGTCACCGTGAACACCATCCCCACGCGCAAACCCGTAAACTCGGGCCGATGAGTCGTCGAACCCGATCCACACAGCCATTACCCGAGATTCTTGCCGAATTGGCCCGCCTGGCCACCGAGGATCTGAGTCTGCGCCCGATGCTGCAACGCGTAGCGGACGCGTTGGCGGGCTACTTTCAATGGCAGCTCGTTGCCCTGGTAAGCATCGACCGCCAGAGCAATCGATTCGTCTGCGAAGCGTTGTCGACGTCGTTGCCGACCGACATCCATGTCGGCTACAGCCGCGAACTGGGCTCTGGTGTCGTGGGTGAGGTCGCCGCCACAGGCCGACCCGTGTTGGTCAGCGACGCGAGCCAGTATCCAAACTTCGTCCACACGTTGCCCGGCGGGCAATCCGAACTCTGCGTGCCGATTCTGTTTCGGGGTACCGTGATCGCCGTTCTGAATCTGGAGAGCACGGAGGTCGGCACCTTTGACGGGTCCCTGGACCTCTTGAAAACCATTTCCGAACAGATCGCCGGCACGATCGCTGGTGCGCGCCGCGTCGAAGAACTGACGCGGCGCACGCAATTACTGGAAGTGGTCGCGGAGTTCACGCGCCAGGCGATGGAATCGGAAGACCTTGATGCGCTGCTCGGCTTCGTCTTGCGATCGCTGGCCGCCCGCTTCCAAACGGTCGAATCAACGGTCCTGTTGGAGGGCGATCTAGTCGGGCACCTGGAAGTCGCGGCACACCTCGGCGCGTCACCGCACATCACGTATCGCGGCAAGCAGTGGCCAATCAACGAGGGCGTGGTTGGCCGATGCTTCCGCGAAGGGGTGCTGATCTACGTGGACGACGTCAGCAAAGACCCGCACTACAGTACCGTCAATCCCAGCGTGCGCGCGGAGCTCGCACTGCCAATATCGCTGAAGGGCCGCGTGTTTGGTGTGCTCAATCTGGAAGCCGAGACAAGCCAGCCGTTCTCGGGCGAAAATCGGGTCTTGCTGCGTGCTCTGGCTGACGCCGTCGCTGGCGCCATTCACCTGCTATCGACCGCTCACCGCTTGCAGCAAAGCCAGGCCCGGGCTGAGCGCCAGGCGGTGGAGCTGGGCCGCGCCCGGGAAAATCTGCGCCGGGCAACTGGCAAGCTCGATCGCCGCCAAGGCGAGCAAGCGGTATTTGGGTTGAGCAGCTCGACGCAGTTTCGAAAACAGTTGAAGGCCCAGTGCCGAGCCGTCTCGCGCGGTGGCAGGGGCATGGCCTTGTGGTTGATCCGCATCAATCCGCACAGCTATGTCGACGCCATTCGCCTGAATGAAATCATCACGCCCTACGCAGCACGCATTGCCAATTTTCTGGTCGACGCCAATATCCCAATGTGCCAACTGCGCCCACGCTCGCTCGGCGTACTACTCTCGGGCGCACCGTCAGTTGATTCAAGAAAGCGAATCGAAGAATGTCTGCAAGCGTTGCACCGTTCATATGTTGGTGACACAGAGCTTATGCGGGCCGAGCCGTCACATCTCGTGGTGCTCTGCAAGCTCAGCCAAGCCAAAGACCCAGAGGGCTTCCTCGATCACGCCCTGGCGCAACTCGACGAGCTGCCTGATGGCGTGCTGTCCTGGCTCGACGCCCACCATCCGTAAGGCGGCTCTGAATTGGTCCATCTTGGACTTTCAGACGCACATCGACTCTGTGCTTGTTCAGAGTCTCATGAACGCGTCGCCCGTATTCCGTCGACGCTGACGCCTCGGCGCCAATCGAGCCACCTGACGAAAGACAGGTCAGCCCCCTATCTCTGGATAGCAGACAGTCCGGACTAACGGGACTACGTTTCTCCCTGACTCAGGAAACAGTGAACTCGTGCACGATTCACGCAATCCACGGATGGGCCGCCCAGCATCACCAATATCCGACGCTTAGCTGCAACGCCGCAATCCGGGCCGAACTCACTCTGCGTCCGCGCGGCCCGAATGCTTGGACGTCGATCCAGCCCAAAGGGGAGAGAACTCATGAGCTTGCCTACCGGCCGCTTCAATCAGTGCTTGCTGCTGTTACTTGTGTGGTGCTTTTGCACATGGTCCGAACTGGCGAATGCTGCGAGCGAGACCGGTGAAGACGTTCGCGACCTCGCCGGTATCCAGCAGCATCCGATCCGCTTCATCATTCCCACAGCATACCTGCAGGGCAGTAGCGCCGACGAGGTCAAGCTGCGTCTGACCAAAATGGTTGGGGATCTGAACGCGGTATTCGCGCGCCGCACGATCAGACGGTTCGTTCTCGATCCGCAGACCGGATTCACCTTCACCGATACCGCTCCAAGCTCAACGTTCTCGGGCGAGGCAATTGGCCTCTATCGATATCGAAGCTATGGCGTGCAGGTCTGGCTACGCATGGACCCAGGGCACAGCTCGATGAGCATTGCTGAAAACGGCGACACCGAGGTGGGCCTGCGTTTGTACAGTCTGCTGGACCGGGACAACCTCGGCACCAATATCATTCCCGGAACCGGCCTTAGCAGCCTGAACTACTACTGGAGCACGCTGATAGCGCTGAGCCATGAGATTCTGCATGGTTTTGGCGCCGGAGCCCCTGAATACTATGCTTATAACAACCGCGACGATCCGACAGGCGTTGAACCGATCATTCATGCCAACATCATTTATGACCAGACCGTGCATCGATACTGGCTGGAGCATCGCGACTATGATGTTGATCCCATGGGGCGAACTGAGCGCAGCGACCGCAGTATCGACGAACGCATTGCCGATTTTGAGTTAGCGGAACTGACGCGGTTGCGTGCCAATGGCTTGCGTCGCGAAGATGTCCTGGAGACCTACGCTCCGACACCAGACTTGAGCGCCGTCGACATTCGTGTCCGCAAAGCCGACGGCGTCAGCAGTCCGGGGGCTGTTCGGATGATGATTTGGTCGATGAGTGCGCACACCAACAACTACGTGACGCTCTTGTTTGACGGCTACACGGCCAACGATGGTAGCCACACGCAGAACTGGGTGATCACGCCGCCCAATGACCTCGGACTTCAAACGTGGCTGTTGATCAAAGCTTGGCCCAATGACCCCACAGAACAACCAGTCGTTCGCTGGCTCAACATCTTCGATGCGAATGAAGAAAAGCTTTTGTTTGGTCGCGATACATTGACAGTCCGCCTGAACTTTGAAGGGACGGACCTGCCGCCATTTGCCGCCGCCAACGTCACGATGGTAGGCGCCGAAGATTCACCCGTGACCGTGTCCTATCAGGACCTTGCAAACCGTGCGAGCCTCATCGACCCGTTTGACCAACCAATACACTTTCGCTTGCTGCGCCAGTTTCGCGGCAAGCTGATGACCGAAGCGGGCGAAGCGGTGAATCATGAGAGCCAGTTGTTGCCCGGACAGACTTGGTATTGGACGCCGCCGCTCAACATGCATGGCGCAGAGATCCCAGCGTTCTTGCTGCAAGCGCGGAACCCAACCACCGGCGCCATCAACCCCACCGAAATCCGCGTCAATCTGAGCCCAGAGCCTGATCTGCCACGCGTCTTCGAACGGCGCGTCATCTTGTCTGAAAACGACTCGACTTGGGTAACGTGTCTGCCGGTCGACGACCCGGACGGCGGTGTCGCCGAACAGATTATTCTGAGCCCACCGGCCCACGTGCAGCTCACCGACGGGCTCTCGCAGCGGAACGGCCGCTGCTTCTATCTGCAATCGACCGGCGTCGCCGGCCTTCGAACGTTGACATTTGAAGCGCGTAACAGTCAGGGCAGCACGGGCCCAGTCACGCTGCCGATTGAGATTCAAAATGTCGATGACGACGCACCGACCATCGTTCCCACCATGCTGACCTATAGCATCAACGAAGACAGCGCATTGCAGTTGTCGAGCGGCGACTTGCTCACCGCACTCCGCGCGCTCAGCGTTGATGGACAGCCCCTGGCGCTCAAGATCAACGCCATCACGAGCGGCAGTCTCCGTCGTGGTGACGGGACACTCATCAACGTAGGCGACGTATTGACCTCAGACCAACACTTCACCTGGCTGCCACCCAGCAATCTAAGCGGCAATGTCGGTGCGTTCTCCGTCAGGGCATTTGATGACCTGAGCTCGATCGTCAGCAACAACCTGTTCGTCACCATCGCCGCGATCAACGATCCCCCAGCCTGAACATGATCCACGCCCAGACCATTCAGGAGAACCAATCTGTGTGTGTACCGCTCACGGGGCTTGGACCAGGCGGCGGCACAGACGAGCAAGCGCAGGCCTTAACCATCGCAGCGGTCTCGAGCAATCCCGGATTGGTCGCTCACGGCAGCGCCAACAGCTTGCTGATTTTCGAACCCGGCAACACACCTTGTCTCCGGATCCGACCGCGCGATGGCGCGTTTGGTAATACCAACATCACAGTCAGCGTCACGGATGCACTAGGTGCGATCACCAGCCGCAGTTTTGCCCTCACCGTCACACTGGTGAATAGCGCGCCACAGTTCGTCAGCGGTGTCCGCAAGTTCCTGACCACGGGCATCACCCAATGGGTGCCCATGTTTCGGGATCTGAGCGTGATTGACCCCGATCACGATGCGCTCAGTTGCCGGTTCCTGAGCCTGCCAACGCATGCCGACATAACGGTCAGCAGCGGCTCTCGGACACTCGTTCAGGCCAATCTGGACTACCCGATCGCGACGTTCAAGACGTTCTTCGCTGTCAAGCGCATCCAGCCGACCAGCGTCGGTTTGCAGACGCACAGCTTCCGCTGCAGCGACCCGCACGGTGCGGACACCGGCGCGATCAGTTACAGCGTCACCACACAATGATGCGTTGGGAGTTGTGGTCGTAACGAAGGTGCGTTGATGCGCGCGTCTAAGGGTCAATGCCGGTGCGCGATTATTACCATAGCGCACTGTCGCAAGTAGCCCTCTCCCCTGCCCTCTCCCACTCGCGTGGGAGAGGGAGTTGGCTCTTCCACTCGCGTGGGAGAGGGAGTTGGCACTTCCACTCGCGGGGGAGAGGGCCCGGGGAGGGGGTTACTTGCGATCAGAATGGTCATTGAATGCAGACTGCTGAGCCAGCAAACCAATGGATGATCGTGGGCTTGATGAGAAGAACCTGAATTCTTACATCCTGGACCTTCAGACCGCATCGACACTGAACAGAATCAAAGGCCCAATGGCTGCCCGCCTTCAACAGCGGGCGGCAATCGATCACGCCACACGCACTGGGATCTTGCCAATCCGGCCTTGCCATTCGCGCGGGCCGGTTTCGTGTACCGAGTGACCTTCGACGTCAACCGCGACGGTGACTGGCATGTCCTTGACCTCGAACTCGTAGATCGCTTCCATGCCGAGGTCTTCAAACGCCAGCACGCGTGAGCCCTTGATCGCTTTGGACACCAGGTAGGCCGAACCGCCGACGGCGATCAAATACACCGCACGATGTTTCTTGATGGCTTCGATGCCAGCCGGGCCACGCTCAGCCTTGCCCACCATGCCGATCAAGCCCGTTGCCGCCAAAACCTGCTCGGTGAATTTATCCATGCGTGTGGCCGTGGTGGGACCGGCCGGGCCAACAACTTCTTCGCGCACCGGATCAACCGGGCCGACGTAATAAATGAAGCGCCCCTTCATGTCGACTGGCAACGTCTCGCCACGATTCAACATGTCGACCATGCGCTTGTGCGCGGCATCGCGACCCGTCAGCAACTTGCCGTTCAGCAGCAACACATCGCCGGGCTTCCAGGTTTCAATTTCGGCTTGCGTGATGCCGTCCAGATTGACGCGTTTGCCTTTCGCTGCGTCATACGTCAAGGCCGGCCAATCTTCGAGTGACGGTGGTTCCAGACTGACCGGGCCCGAGCCATCGAGTTCGAAGTGCGCGTGGCGCGTGGCCGCACAATTCGGAATCATGGCGATCGGTAGATTCGCAGCATGCGTCGGATAGTCGTGAATCTTGACATCGAGCACCGTGGTCAGCCCGCCCAGACCTTGCGCGCCAATGCCGAGTGCGTTGATCTTCTCGTATAGCTCAATGCGCAACGCCTCGAGCTTGTTGCTCGGACCACGCGCAATCAATTCCTGCATATCGATCGGGTCCATCAGCGATTCTTTCGCCATCAACATGGCCTTGTCGGCCGTGCCGCCAATGCCAATGCCGAGCATGCCTGGCGGGCACCAGCCCGCACCCATCGTCGGGACCGTCTTCAGCACCCAATCAACAATCGAATCAGACGGGTTCAACATCGCGAATTTCGATTTGGCTTCAGAGCCACCACCTTTCGCAGCCACCGTCACGTGCACCGTATTGCCGGGCACGAGCTTCATGTGGATCACACCAGGGGTATTGTCCTTCGTGTTCTGCCGGTTAGCGATTGGATCGCTCAGCACCGACGCCCGGAGTTTGTTGTCCGGATGCAGGTATGCACGGCGGATCCCCTCATTGCACATGTCCTCGATGCTCATAGTGGCCGCGAAGTGCACATCCATGCCAATTTCCAGGAACACGTTGACAATACCGGTGTCTTGGCAGATCGGCCGATGGCCTTCGGCGCACATGCGCGAGTTCACCAGAATCTGCTTGATCGCATCGCGGGCAGCCTCGGATTCTTCCCGATCATACGCAGCCGCCAGGTTCTTGATGTAGTCCACCGGGTGGTAATAACTGATGTATTGCAGTGCATCGGCGATGCTCTGAATCAGGTCTTCCTGCTTGATCGTGACCATGGCGTACCCAGGCTGAAAAGACGGCTATTCTAGCGCGGCAAGATCAATTCACAGCATCTTGACACCACCGATTGCTGCAGTGCGCCAAAACGGAGTGTTTGACTCCGGACGAAAAGCCCACTAAACCTTCGCCACTTTTTAAGCTGGCAGGATGCTGGCAGTAATACCTCCCGGCCGTGCGCCGGATCGATTCACCAGAACCCAATCGAGGACGAAACAATGAGTGGAGCCGTTAGTCAGGCTGGCGCGAACCCGCCTGAATACCCACAAGTACTGGGCCATCCAAGGCCGTTGTGGATGCTGTTCATGTCGGAATTCTGGGAACGCTTTGCGTTCTACGGCATCCGTTGGGCCATGGTGCTCTACATTGTCGCGCAGTTCCACGCTGGTTCGGCAACGGGCGAAAAGCCTGCGAGCGAGCTCTACGGCGCTTATCTCGCCTTGGTGTATGCCGGTGCCATTTTTGGCGGATACGTTGCGGACAAGATTATCGGCTATCAACGCTCGATTCTGCTTGGCGCCGTCATCATGGGCGCTGGTTTGTTCATGCTGGCCTCGCCGTCCGAAACCATCTTCAAACTGGGCCTCGCGACCATCATCGTCGGCAATGGCCTGTTCAAGCCCATTATCTCGACCCTGGTTGGCAAGCTGTACTTCCAAGGTGACGAACGCCGCGACTCTGGTTTCACCATCTTCTACATGGGCATCAACCTGGGTGCGTTCCTGGCCCCGCTGATCACCCAGTATCTCGCGAAGAAAGTCTTTGGTGCGGAAACGCCTGCTTATACCGTGGTGTTTATCGCCGCCGGCGTCGGCATGATCCTGAGCTTTCTGTGGTTCTGGTTTGGCCGACATCAATTGAAGGGCATCGGCCTGCCGTTGCCGGAACAGGCCAGCATGGCCCGTGTCGCGCTGGTCGCATTCGGTGGCGTATGCGCGATTCCAGTGTTCTTCTTCCTGCTGACCATCGACGCCGAAATTCTGCAGTACATCCTGATGGCATTGCTCATTGGCCCCGCCATCATGCTGTTGATTGAAGGCGTCAAGGTGGGCAGTGTTGCGCGCGACAAAGTGATTGCGATGCTGATCATTCTGTCCTTCAACGTGTTCTTCTGGTGCTTCTTCGAACAGGCCGGTAGTTCGTTCAACTTCCTGGCCGAGAAGATCGTCAACCGCGACATCGGGTTCGAATCGATGCTCATGAGCCTCTCGGGCGAATCGAGCTTCCCGGTTTCTTGGTTCCAGAGCGTCAACTCGGTGGCCATCATCACGCTCGCCCCGATCATTGCGTGGATCTGGATCAAGATGGGCTCGGCCAATCCGTCCATCCCGCGCAAGTTCAGCCTGGGTCTGATCTTTAACGGCCTGGCATTCCTGCTGCTGGTGTACGCCCTGTCCAGCCTCATCGGCGACGATGGCAAGATCCCGTTCTGGACCTTGTTCGCGGTCTATTGGATTCAGTCGATCGGTGAGCTCTGCTTATCACCGATCGGGTTGTCGATGGTGACCAAGCTTGCGCCGCCGCGGCTTACTGGTTTTGCGATGGGCGCGTGGTTCCTGTCGATTGCCATCGGCAACAATCTCGCCGGCATTTTTGCGGGTCATGCCAGTGGCGAAGGCGGCATGACGACGGTCTCGGCGCAGGCCGCGTACATGACCGGGTTCTACATCCTCGCGGGCGCCGGTGTGCTTCTGTTCTTGATTGGCGGTTTGGTCAACAAGCTGATGCACGGCGTCAAATAGACGCGCTGATCGCCAATACGCAAAAAGGCCGCCTTCGGGCGGCCTTTTTGTTGGGGTCGCTGCCTGCTTCGTGGATCAATGACGCCCCCGTTCCTCGGGCAACAGGAGTGCGTCCGGGTCTTTGGGAATCCAGTCCGAAGGCGGTATCAACGGCAACCCCCGTCGCTCTGCTTGGTTGAGCATGGCCGGCCATTCCCCAATGGCTTCGGTTTCTCGGCCGATACTTGTCAACGCCTCACCGCTCATGGCGTCATCGTGACCTAACTCACCGAGCCAAACGTACGGGCGACGAAAAGTCAAAGCAGCGCCCGCCTCATCAGTGCCGGGCAATAAGCGCCGTAACATGTCGCTGCCGATCATTCGGGCCAGAATACGCTTGCGGGTTGAATCGACCTGCGCGTCCGCCTCACTCATCAGCGCCGACAATGGTGCCACGCGAGACTGTGGCGGCGGAAACGCTCTCCGCACGCGCTGCTTCATGCCGAGAAACTGCACGGCGCACCAATGCCAACGCCCACCACGCCGCACGCGCAGGTTCACCGCCCAGACTAGATGCCTTCATCAGGCTCCGGCGCGTGGTCGGCAAACTGCTCATGCGCCGGGCTTGCGCCGGGTTCGGGAGCTGCCGAGCTTGCGCGTGATCGTGTTGCGGCCAATGCCGAGCAACCTTGCGGCCTCGAAGCGGTTCTTCTGCGTCACATCGAGTGCGGCATCGAGCACCACACGTTCGAACGCCGCCAACGCCGCGTCGTAGATGCCACTCTCTTGCGCCTTCAACGCGCGCCGGACCTCTTCGCGCAATGCCTGCTTCCAATCGCCAGGCGGTTCGCCACCGCGCGCCACGCGTCGGTGCTCGGTGCTGCTGGCCTGGCCGGAAGCCTGATACAGCAGGCCCTGGCGTGGGTCTGGACCACTCGCATCGACCGGCGCCGCGAACTCGTCCTCCGGCGTTGGTGCAGTGAGCCCAAACCCTGCGAGCGTGTTGACTGGCAGATCAGCGAGACCAATCTCGCGACCGGGCGCCATGACCGCCAAGCGCCGACAGAAATTCTCCAACTGCCGAACGTTGCCAGGCCAGACCTGTTGCCGTAGGAATTTCAGTGCTTCCGGCTTCAGCACTTTGGTCTCTGCTTGCATCTCGACCGCAGCGCGTTGCATGAAGCGTTGCGCGAGCAGATCAACGTCCTCCCGACGCGCACGGAGCGGCGGCAAACTAAGGCGCATCACATCGAGCCGATGCAGCAGGTCGGCGCGAAATTCTCCACGCGCCGCTTTGCCTTCCAAGTCCTGATGAGTCGCGGCGATGACGCGAACATCGACGCGAATCAGTTCGCGCCCGCCGACGCGATAGAACTCGCCTTCCGCCAGCACCCGCAACAAGCGCGTCTGCAAGGCCAGCGGCATGTCACCGATTTCGTCGAGGAATAGCGTCCCGCCCTCGGCTTGTTCGAACCGACCCGGGTGACGCTTCGTGGCACCGGTAAACGCACCGGCTTCATGGCCAAACAGTTCCGACTCCAGCAGATCGGCCGGAATTGCCGCCGTGTTCAGCGCGACAAACGGCTGGTTCGCTCGCAAAGAATGCTGATGCAAGGCGCGCGCAACCAGTTCCTTGCCCGTACCGGTTTCGCCTGTGATCAGCACCGACAAATGGGTGGGCGCCACGCGCCCGATTGCCCGGTACAGCTCGCGCATCGGTGCCGACTCGCCGAGTAACTCGGCTTGCAACGGTGCCGCTTTGTTCGGCAGTCGTGGCTTGCCACCGGGCTGGTCGGCCAGTGCGCGGTCGGCCAATCGCACGGCGGCGTCCAAGTCGAAAGGCTTTGGCAGAAAATCAAACGCGCCGCCCTTGAATGCCGCGCTGGTGCTTGCGACATCGGTGTAGGCGCTCATGACCACGACCGGCACGTCCGCATGCTCGCGTTTCAGGACTTCGAGGAATGCAATGCCATCCATGCCAGGCATGCGGACATCGGTGAACACCGCACCCGGTCGCGCATGCGGCAGCACGGACAACGCCGCTTTCGCGTTGTCGAAGTCGCGCACCATGTAACCGGCATCGCGCAGCGCCTCAGCGAGCACAAAGCGGACCGAGCGATCATCATCAATCAACCAGATTTCAGGCATTCGACGACTCCAAGGCCGGACTGTGTTGCGGTTCGGCAAAAGGCAGTAACAACGTAAAAACGGTATGACCAGGGCGCGAGCGAAAGCTCAGCATGCCGCCATGCTCCCGGGCAATTTCCTGGGCCAGCGCCAAGCCGAGGCCGGTCCCTTCAGCGCGGCCCGACACGAGCGGCAGAAACAGCTGTGGTGCCAGGTCTTCCGGCACGCCGCGGCCGTTGTCGATCACATCAAGCCGCAAGGCCATATGCGTGCCCAGCGCGTCGAGCGCATGGTGAAAATCGACCCGCGTGCGTAAGCGCACTTCGCTGGCTGAGGCCTCCAACGCATTGCGGACAATATTGAGGACGGCCTGGATCAGTCGATCACGATCGGCCATCACACCTGGCAGGCTGGGGTCGTAGTCGCGCACCACGTTGACCGCCCAGCCCACATCGGTCTCGGTCAGCAAGCGAACTCGCTCCAACACCTCGTGAATGTTCACCAGCTCAAACGCATGCGCAGGCTTCGGTGCCAGCAGGCGTTCGACCAGCGAAAGCAGGCGTTCGGTTTCCTGTTCGATAACGTCGAGATACGGCCGCGATTCGGGATCAGGACGCTTGCGCGCCAACAACTGGGCGGCGCCACGCAGCCCGGCGAGCGGATTCCGGACCTCATGCGCCAGCCCTTTCAGGGTGGCCTGCATGGCCTTGGGCCATTGCGCGGCCGGATCCTGATCGAAGGCGGCGTCGATGACCCGGAACTCCAGGAGCACCCCCTCCGGGTCGCTGTTCTGGCGCCAAGGCGAAAAGGTGATGATGGCACTGCGTTCGCAGTCCGGCATCGGCTGCAATTTGAGGATCGGCGTTCGCTCAGCATGATGCGTTTGCAACGATTGCTGCACAAAGGTCAACAAGGAGCCGGTTTGCGCGCCCAACCAATCCACAGGCTGTCGAAACCAACGGCGGGCTCCGATCCCCATCCAGGCGCAAAAGGCGGCATTTGTGAACTCGATCTGCCCCGATCCGTTGCAAATCAGCACCGGGGTGGTGAGTTGATCCAGAAGGATATACGGCTCTGGCGCGGACATGGTGCAAGCGTATCAGGTCCAACCTTCGTCGAGACGAATTCGGCATGCTAAGCTCGGGCGCTTGATTTGCGCGCGAATCTCTGCGTAACACGCTGATTTTTCATCGATACTCACCCCTGATCGGCGAATATTGCCAATCGCTCTTTCGAATCCTTCTGTCGTGACTCTCGCAGCCCCTGGCCTTGCGCCCACCCTCGACGATGCCCGCAACTTGTTGCAGCGGACATTTGGCTATCGGGATTTCCGCGGCCCTCAAGCCGGCATCATCGAGCACCTGCTCGAAGGCGGCGATGCGCTCGTGCTGATGCCGACTGGCGGTGGCAAGTCCGTTTGCTACCAGATCCCGGCCGTCTTGCGCGCGGGCTTAGGTGTGGTGATCTCGCCGCTGATCGCGTTGATGCAGGATCAAGTCGAGGCGTTGCACGAGATCGGCATCGAGGCAGCATTTTTGAACTCCAGTCTGAGCGCGACCGAAGCGGCCCGAGTCTATGAACGTCTCGAAGCGGGTCAGCTGCAGTTGCTCTACGTTGCGCCAGAGCGATTGTTGATGGCTGGCACGCTTGACTTGCTTTCGCGCCTGCCGATCAGCCTGTTTGCAATCGATGAAGCCCACTGCGTCTCGCAATGGGGTCACGATTTCCGAAAAGAATATCGTGCTCTCGGCGTCCTCCATGAGCGCTGGCCGAACGTGCCACGCGTGGCCTTGACCGCCACGGCCGACTTGCGGACCCGCGGCGAGATCATTGAACAACTCGAACTCGGGCAAGCCCAAGTATTTCTGAGCTCGTTCGATCGCCCCAACCTCTGCTATCGCGTCCAGGCCAAAACGGAAGCGCGCCGTCAGTTGTTGGAGTTCCTCGCCGAACGCCGCGGTCAGGCAGGCATCATTTATTGCCAGTCGCGCAAGAAGGTCGATGAACTTGCCGGAAAGCTGCTCGAACTGGGCTGGCCGGCGCTGCCCTATCACGCCGGTTTGGACGATGCGACGCGCGCGCGCCATCAGCGTCGTTTTCTGACTGAAGATGGCTGCATCATGGTCGCCACGATTGCATTTGGTATGGGCATCGACAAACCGGACGTGCGGTTCGTCGTGCACACCGAACTACCTAAGTCGATTGAGGCCTATTATCAGGAGACGGGTCGTGCGGGCCGCGATGGTCAACCTGCTGATGCCATGATGTTGTTTGGCTATGGCGATTTGGTGTTACCTAGACGCTTCATTGAGGAATCCGAGGCGAGCGAGTCGCGCAAGCAATTTGAACGGCAGCGCTTGAATGTCCTGGTCGAGTACTGCGAATCCGTCGCATGCCGGCGAATCAATCTGCTTGCCGCATTCGACGAAGCGTATCCCGGCAACTGTGGAAAATGCGACAACTGCTTAGAGCCACCCGCACGTTTGGACGGTCGCCAGGCAGCGAAGAAGTTCTTGAGTGCGGCGTATCGGACCGACCAACGCTACGGCATGAATTACCTGATCGACGTGCTACGCGGTGAGCGCACCGAGCGAATTCTCGCGCAGGGGCATGATCAACAGTCGACGTTTGGGATTGGCCAGGAACTCAACCCCGCGCAATGGCAATCAGTCGCGCGCCAGTTGATCGCACAAGGGTTGCTTGATGTGGACCCGCAATACGGCTCGATTCGGCTGAACGAGGCCAGTCGCGCAGTGCTGCGCGGCGGCCCAGTTTGGCTGCGGCAACTGGAAACAGGTGGTCGTCGCCCCAAGAAGCCGAAGAAGTTCAACGGCGAACATCACGAGTCCACAACGCGTGATGATGCACTCGTCAGCGCCATCAAAGCCTGGCGTCAGGCGCGCGCCAAGGCGCAGAATCTGCCGGCCTATGTGATCCTGCACGACGCCACGATTCAGGCCATTGCCGCAAGATTGCCGGAGTCGCTCGACGAACTCGCCGAGGTTCATGGCTTGGGGCAAGCCAAGATCAGTCGCTATGGGACGGAATTAATTGACTTGGTGCGCCAGTTCGCCGAGACCTGAATGGCGAACCAGTTGGTCTCGGTTGGCGTGCCGCCAAGCGACGTTCAATCTGACTTTGGCACCGCAGGATCCGTTACCGGCAATGATGGCGTGACCGATGGCGTCACGGGTGGCCAAATCACCGAGGCACGCTCGATACGCTGCAAATTCACGTCGGCCAGCACTTTGGCCCAGGGAAACAAGGGTCCCGGGTCCCGCTTGCGCCAAACCTTCACGGTCGGGTCATCACTGGCAGGCACTTCGGCCTGATCCAAATCCTCGTGTCCGGCGATCTGCTTCAGGTTCGGCAGCGTTTGCTGCAACCGCGACAACAGCGCGGACAAGGCGTTGATCTGTGCTTCGGTGTACGCCTCAGTCATCAATTGGCTGCGGCTATCCATCCAGTTTGGATAGCGCCCCTTATTGATCAGCTCAATGCCGATCGACTGCGGATTGTAGCCGCGTGTGTGGTGTGCGACGCGTGTGATCGGCACGAACTCGTAGACCCGTCCATTGCGATCAATATAGAAGTGCCCGCTGTTGCCCGTGCCGGTATCGACGTACAGCACTTTCTCGCCATACTCGCGGGCGGTCGCGAGATCCGGCAACTCGGTGCAGTGGATCACCACGAGACTGATTGCATCAAGCTCGCGGATGCCAAGCTGATCGACATAAGGCAGATGCCAGGCTTCGGCTGCGGGCAGGTCCATCAGCGCTCCACGTCCTCGTCGTCTTGCGCGGGTTCGATCCGGCTCTCGTCCACCTCTTCTTCTTCCGCGGCGCTGTTCGCGCCATCGCTCGCCTGGGCGTTTTCGAGCATGGTTTGCTCGTCGGCTTCAACACCGATGTGAAACGCGGCAAAGCCGGGCAACACAATCTGATTCAACGCCATACCAAGAACGCGACCGCGGACTGGGGACAAAATCGCCCGCTCCGTGTTTGCGAGCGGATCCACGACCTTGCCCAGGCGCTGACCTTCGCGCACCCGGTCGCCAAGTTTGACGGACGTAAACAGCATCCCTCCCGTATCCGCACGAACCCATTTTGCGGCATAAAACGTCGCCTGCGGCTCCGACCACATCCGGAAGCTGCGCGTCATCCCCATGTTGTGCAGTAAGGTGTGCATGGCCTGCACGCCCACATCAATTTCGCTGGTTTCAAGCCGCATGGGCGAACCAACCTCAAACGTGACCGCCGGAATGCCAATGTCCGATGCGGCCTTACGCAACATGCCGCGCGAACCGGGAGAATGCAGCACCGCAGTCGCGCCGAACCCGCGGGTGAACTCAAGCACTGCCGGGATACTCAGATCGCCGCGCACTTGCGGCAGGTTTGAGCGATCGAACGACCCGGTGTGAAAGTCGACCACAGCATGGCAATGTTTCGCGATGTCATGAAAAAAGCTGTTGGCGATGCGCGACGCCGCACTGCCGGATCGGCTTCCGGGAAAGAACCGGTTCAGATCGCGACGATCGGGGAGGTAACGAGACCCACGCGCGTAGCCGAGATAGTTGACGATCGGAACGGCAATCACGGTACCCGCCAACTCGGCCGGACGCAGGTCGTTCAACACGCGGCGGATGATCTCGATGCCGTTGATCTCGTCGCCGTGAATGGCTGCGGTCAAGCACAACCGCGGCCCCGGCTTGTTGCCGTGAAACACGATGACGGGCGTGGTAACCGTGACGCCATCAAAGCTCTGGCTCGATGCCCAGCGTAACTCGCGACGCGTGTTTGGCTGCACCCATTCGTCCAACAGCTGGAGTGGCAGCAGCTCGGTCGGCACATCTTCAAGGGCCTCTCGGAAATTCGGAACGATCAGCGGGTCGGCGCTGCCCGATTCGGTTAACGCGCCATTCGCCATGGCGGCATGCGCCTCGACAATCGCGCTTAGTGGCGTCACCGCTGGGGCGCTCGGCGTCGGAGCCGGTGCAGTCGTTTGCACCGACTGCTGTTCCGCTGGTGACGGAACCGGGCGCGGCGGCTTGGTCGGCTGCGTGACCGGTGGTGCTTTTGGAGCGGCCGTTGGCGGCACCGGTTGCACGGGACGCTTCGTCGTTGATGACTGACCAGCAACAGGTTTGGTTGCAGGTGCCCCGGACGCCTTGGAAGGCGTTGTGGCAGTTTGGTCGCCCCCGGCCTTAGGTGGGTCCGCAACCGGCGGCCTCGATGGCGCAGTCGCTACCGGCGGCAGTGGCTCAATTGGAAAGTCCTGTGCTCGCGTGGGCAAGCCATAAGCCACACCAATCGCGACCGAAAACCAGAACACGATTGGCCGACCTGCGCGCAGAAACTCAAGCATGACTGCATTCCTTGCAAACGCCATGCACTTCGAGACTCTGTGCGTGCGGCGTGAAGCCTAATTGATTGGCATGGTCGATCAATTGCCGCGCCACCGAACTGTCGCAGAATTCCGTCGCGCGCCCGCACCGGTCGCAGATGAAAAACGGCACCGTGTGTGCTTCGACCGGGTGATGGCAGCTCACAAATGCATTGATCGACTCGAGCTTGTGGATGAAATGATTCTCAAGCAGAAAATCCAGTGCCCGATATACAGTGGGCGGCGCCGCGCCGTCTCGCTCTTCCTTCAGCAACTCCAGCAGCTCATAGGCCTTCATGGGCTTGTCGGACCAGACGATCAACTCGAACACGCGCCGACGCAGATCCGTAAAGCGAATACCCCGCTCGGTGCAAGCACGCTCGATCTGCGCAATCACTTGCTGCGGCGTGCCGTGCTGGTGCGCACTCGCTCGGGTCATGTCAGCACTGTGCCAGCGCCGCATCGATCCGTGCCAGGGCGCGGGCACGGCCACACAGGAACACGGTCTGATCGATAGACGGCGACACCTGCGTGCCTGTCACTGCAACGCGCACCGCTGGGGCCACCTTGCCGAGCCCAAGGCCGAGTGACTCTGCCGCGGCTCGAAGCGCTTGGTCGACGCTTGCGGCGCTCCAATCTGCATCAGCGATATCGGCCAACCGGGCGCGCACGGCCAAGAGCCCCGGCCGCGCCGCAGCGGTCAAATGCTTTGCCTGGGCTTCAGGGTCAATCGTCACGGTGTCACGGAACCAAATGGCAGCCTTCTCCGCCATTTCCTTCAGCGTTTTCACGCGCTCGCGAAGCGCCACCACGATGGCGACCGGATCTGGGCCTTGCTGAAGTTCGTAACCTTGCTCGTGTAGATGCCACAGCAGATGCTGCGCCACCGTTTCCGGGGCATCGGTTTTCAGATAGTGCTGGTTGAGCCAGGCCAGCTTGTCAAAATCGAATCGCGACGCGGCCCGATTGACGTCTTCGATGCGGAACAGATCAATCAGCTCCTGCCGCGAAAACACTTCCTGATCGCCATGCGACCAGCCCAGACGCGCAATGTAGTTGATGACTGCGTGCGGCAAATAGCCATCATCGCGATACTGCATGACACTGACGGCGCCGTGGCGCTTGCTCAACTTGGCGCCGTCCGAGCCGTGAATCATCGGCAGATGCCCGAACGTCGGCGGCGCCTTGCCAAGTGCGTGATAGATGTTGATTTGCCGTGGCGTATTGTTGATGTGGTCCTCGCCCCGAATGATCTCGGTGATCCCCATATCGACATCATCCACCACAACCGCGAAGTTGTAGGTGGGGAATTGGTCCGAACGCCAGATGATCAAGTCATCGAGCTCACTGTTCTGGATTTCGATCCGGCCGCGAACCTTGTCTTCAAACACCACGCTGCCGTCTTTCGGGTTCCGGAACCGGATCACCGGCGTGACCCCGGCCTCGGCATCGGTGCGATGCCGGCACCGGCCGTCATAACGCGGTTTCTCGCCGGCGGCTTCTTGCGCCGCGCGCATTTCTTCCAGGCGCACCTTGCTGCAGTAGCAGTGATAGGCTTTACCATCAGTCAGGAGCTGCTCAGCAACCTCGCGGTACCGCGCCAAACGCTTGGTCTGATAGAACGGCCCCTCGTCATGCTCCAGTCCGAGCCACGCCATCCCTTCCAGAATGGCCTGCAGTGCAGCTTCGGTCGAGCGCTCCTGATCCGTGTCTTCGATTCGCAGCACAAAGACGCCGTTCTGACGCCGCGCCTCGAGATAGCAGAACAATGCGGTGCGAGCACCGCCAATATGAAGAAAACCAGTCGGAGAAGGCGCAAAGCGGGTACGGTAGGTCATTGCCAGATCATGAGTCGGAAACCGTGAATGCTAGCAAACCCGGACTGAAAACGAGGCCGATTCCGGCGATGCAGAGTGCGTCGCCAGCGTTTTCGCTGATTTTGGGAGCAAAGACGCGGATTCGACCCACTCGTGACCGCGGCCTCGCACTGCCACGCCTTCGCCAGAACGGAGGCGCGGGCACGATAGGCGATCAACTCATACTTTGCGCTGACCGCCCCTAGGAATTCGAACCACCCCGATTCTTGGTCGGGCGCTCGCCGCTGCTTCGCTCCAGCGCCAAGCCAGCCAGTGATCGCCTGATTTCCGAGAGCTGGTCGGCAAGCAGGATGAACACCAGCGACAACTCGCGCTCAGTCAGTCGACCCAAGGTCAGCGACACACGCTCCAGCGTCAGTAAGGCCCGAATCTGCTTGCGTAATTGTGCACTGGCACTCTGGCGACGTTCGCTTATGCGCGCCATGTCGCCCTGCAGAGAGGCCACTCACGGCCGCAATCAGATCGCATTCTGGCAATCGTGTGCTGGTTCGACGGAACCAGGATGTGTGTGCCCGAGCCCGCAATCGGTCCTGACGATGCGCGCCGCGTCCGACGCCAATGCCACAAAGCATTGGCATGTGCGTAGCCCACGCACGCGCGGGCATCGGTCGGCAATTCTGCCAGCGATGCTGCCTTGCGCATGCTGCTCGTTCGCAAGACCACGCCAGGGCGGAACGCGTTCCCCCGACGTTGTTGCCCGTAATCGATCTCCCACGCCATTTTGGTCCTGCCATTGTTTGCTCACGTCAGTGTCGCTTAGGGAGACCTCCTCACACCCGCCACAATGTTATTGATCGTGATCCGATTCTTCGGGCTTATGGATCGTGAGGGAACCAACACGTCCATCCTGGGCTTTCAGCCTTGCAATCAGTCCGCCAGAGCGCCTGCCCCGGCCAAGTATGGGGTCCGAATGCATTCAGACACTGGGCTCTGCCTGAATCTAGGCCGCCACAGTGGGCTCAACGAAGTGGCAGAGAGACTGCCGGAGGACCTCCACCAATCAGAATCTGTCAACGCGACATTTGCGCTGTTCTTGGCGCGTCAGGCCGGGCCAAGAATGACGCTCAGCGTTGTTCCATTTGGCCTGCTATTCTCGAATCGTCGAGCAACGACGCCCGTTTGCGCGCGCAAAGCTGACACGCGCACGCAAGGGTTCCCGTTGATGGGCGGTGCCAGAGCGCACTCGTTGCCCTGCGCATGTACTGGTGTCACTTGGGAAGGTGTTCTCTCAGATGTGCTTGCAATCAAAACTTGAAGCCGTGGTTCACAAACTGATCACCCTATGGCTCCTCGTCGGCGGCGCAACGGCTGCCGCGGCAGTCGAGTCCCGGGTATTGGAAGTCCGGCCTGGCCAAGAACTCACGTTTGACCTTGGCGCCGACGAGAGCAACCTCGACATTCAATGGATCGGAGGCGCGGGGCCCCATGTTCTGATTCTTGAGCAAATTGGCGCAGACGTCGTCGTCAGTCGCAACAATCGACTGAACAGGCAAAATGCTCCAAGCGGTCGCAATGGGCCGGAACTCGTTCTGGCCGACGTGCCGGAGACCATTCAGGTTGCACGGAAGACCGCAGAAAAGAATCCGTGGCGCCTAAGAATCATTAGTCTGCCGGTCACGCGACGGGAGCTGGCGGGTCTCGCCGCAATCGAGGAGGCGCATCAGGCCAATAGCTCGGGCAGCGCCAGAGGTTGGGAGCATGCGCTGAAGAAAATCCGAAGAGCCCTTGGCCTGAAGGCTACATGGCCACCGCAGTTAGCGCTGGAATGCCCAGTCCGAGCCAGTGAGGCGGCCTTAGCGAGGCGGCTGAAACGCCACAGCGAGGCCATTGTTGCGTACAAAGAGGCTACTGCCGTCTGTACCGATGACAGCTGGCGCGCAGTCATCGAGAATGGGTTGGGGCTGACCTACCGGGAAATGCAGGAGTTTGAGCTGGCCCGGGCACACTTCGATCAAGCACGCACGCTTGCTCTGGCATCAGCGAACAGGTACGAGGCGGCCTCGGCCGCCAATAATCTGTGCCTGATCCTCATTCATGATGGAGCCGTGACTGAGGCTAAGGCGTGTTTTCAACGTGTCATCAAGGAGTACTGGGCAGAAGGCCTCGTCACCCACGTTGCCGAGCCACTGCTGAATCTGGGCGCAACAGCCATCGCCCTGGGCGAATCCGACTTGGCCATCAAGAACCTTAAGGAGTCCACTGACATATATCAAAAAGCAGGGGATTCAAAGGGTATGGCAAAAGCGCTGATGAATCTATCGCGCGCCCAATCCCGCAGCGGTGCGTTGCAAGCAGCGCTTAAATCGATCAGTGACGCGCAATCGCGGGCCGAATCGTCAGGCGAACCCGACTTGCTTGCCAACATCATGCTGATCAAGGCCGACCTGTACCAGCAAGCCGGGGACACGGCTGCCCTGAGGCGCTATGCGCAGGATTTGCTGGAAATGACGAAGAAGACGCCCAACCCGCGTACAGAGGCATTGGCCTGGGTACTCCAGGCCAGCATTTCGCCCGCCGAAGATGCATTGACCCTGCTGCAGAAAGCGGAGCGGCAGTGGCGTCTGACTAGGCAACCCGAACCGTTGGCCGAAACACTGCTGGCGATCAGCCAGAAGGCGCTGTCGCTGAATCGCCTTGATCTTGCCGTAAAGACCGCCAAAGAGGCATTGCGATTGGCAGAGTCAAATGGCTTCCTGACGACCAAGGCTGACGCGCTCGCGGCGCTCAGCCGATTGCACCGAGCAAGCCATCCCAAAACCGCTCTCAAACATGCGCAAGCGGCTTCAGCACTCAACCTCACACTTGGTCGAATTGCCGAACAAACTGAGAACGAGTATCTGATTGCGGTGCTGCTCAAGGACATTGGTGACAGCTTGGGCGCGACCAAGGCGCTGACAAATGCGGCCGGTCTCTCGGTCCGAGCACTGGCGCAACCGTTGAGTCAACGGCATCGCCGGATGCAGGCCGCGAACTCGGTCGAAATTCTGAGCACGTGGACAGACTGGCTGCTCGCTGATCGCGCCGATTCCGAAATCCCCAATGAGCAATCCCTCACGCCATTGACTACCTATTGGAGCCGCGTGAATCAGTGGCGCAATCGAACCGATCGGCTCGACCGTGAAGCCGCGGCGCTATTGGCAGAATGGCGCGCAAAGCTGCTCGTACTGCGAGATCCAGAACAAAACGACGCGTCTCGCGCCGCGTTGCAGAAGCGGATCAGTTGGCTGGAGCAACAGATGGATTTGCTTGGGAACGCCGAAGCGCCCGCGAATCCGACCGCTGCGATGAATCTGCCGGTTGGTCAGAAGACAACCGGTTCGGATGATGTCACGCGGATTTGGTTGCTGCCGGGTGAAGATCAGGTGTACGTGTTGATCCGCGACCAAACGGGTCGGCGCGCGCTGACGTTGCCGTCGGCGTCCACAATCCGGGACTGGCAGGCGCGCATTCGAGAGACCCCAGACAAACTCGGGCTCTGGTCCGACTTGGATGAGCAGCTTGAAGACTTGCGGCAAGCGCTGGCAGCCGCGCGCAATCTGCTGGTGTTCGATCCGGAAATGCTGGCCTTGCCATGGCTTGGGCTGCTTGGCGATGCGCAAGGCGAACTACTGGTCGAGGGCCGTAGCATTCGATATCTGCAGGCATGGACCGGTAGCGAACCAGATGAGCTGGCGCTCAGCCCGCTTCGGCTAGGTTGGCCATCGTTCCAGGGGGAACAGGTTGATCCCGAGCGACGCGCTGTCGCGCGTGTGCTGCCAGATTTGCCGATTCAAGATGACTTAGTTGCCAGTCAGCAGTCTGGCGCCTGGATTCTGCAAGTGCCCGGGCACCACGTGATTGACCAGAATGACTTGGCGCAAGCGGTATCGTTGGCGCGGAGCGGCAACACGAACCTGTTTGGCCCAGAACGGCTGGACGCATACAAAACACCGCCAAAATTGGTGTTTCTGAATGCCTGCGGCGGGCATTCGGGGATGGGCGGACTGGGTTTGCTCGATCTCATCGCAAGACCCGGTGTGAAGGCAGCAATCATCAATGCCTGGGATGTTCCTGACGTGGCCGCCGAACGGTTCGCCGTGCGGTTCTACGAAGAGCTCGAAAAATCCCCGGATCAGCCAGCAGAGGCCCTGTCCCGAACCCAAACCGGCTTTGCTGCGCGTTTCGGCCGCCGGTTGCTCAGGGAATGGGCAGGCTACGTCTTGGTCGAACTGGCTGCCTCGGAATCAGCGACTGCCAGCCTGAGAGAATAAACCTGTTCAGGACACTGCTTGGACGAGCCGGACCGGTCAGACGCGCTGCGCCAGGTCGGAACTGATATTTGGGCCATGAGGATGGCCTGAATGAACCAGCAGTCTGGGGCTCGGCGGTAGCGATGTCGAAGTGTGGTCGAAGGTTGCCAGGTCCGGTGCGCCTGGCGTTCAACGCCAACGCTTGATCAACCCAGTGCAACGCGATAGAAGACAGGATGGAGAAGCGGCGGATGCAACCGAGATGCAGGGTCACCAGCGCAGCAATACACATCTTCGAGTCCAACTACCGAGGGCAACCACGTTCGTGCCATGCTTGCCCGCATCGATGGAGTTCACGCCATCATGCATAGTGCCGATCTTGAATACATCGGGTTGAATTTGATGTTCGATTCAAGTCCCGATGCGGCGCCGACACCCGTCGCCAAGGAATTCGAAGCGGTGCTGGCCGCTCGGTTTCAGCGGCCTCTGCTCCTGTTCTTCCGCGCGAACTGGTCCGACTGGCACAGCGCCGAGGACTTGACGCAAGACACGCTCAGCACGGTCATCCGTAAGCTGCGTGAAGCGCCGCTTCGGGATTCCGAAAAACTCAAGGCCTATGTGTTTTCGACCGCGCGCTATGTCCTTGCGAACCGCCGCCGGGATAGCGCCCGCCACGGCGACGAGACCGGAGCGGTGTCGCTTGAATCGGAACCCGATCTGCTGCCAGCAGGCCCAGCGGAGAACCCCCAGGCACAAGCCGAATCTGATCAACTCAGCCAAATTGTGCGAACGCTGATTGACAGTCTGGAGCAGACGCGCGACCAGGACATCCTGCGCGACTACTACCTGCATCAGATTGACAAGGAGACCTTGTTGCTACGATACCGAATGAAGCCTTCGCAGTTCGACAACGCGCTGTATCGGGCCCGCAGCCGACTCCGTGAGCTGCTGACCCGATGGGGCTGGCCACAATGACCACTTCAGCCAATAGCCTCGCGCAACAGCGCGCACAAGACTACGTTCGCGGCCGCCTGACCGAACGCGAGCGGGAAGTATTTGAGCTGGAAATGGTCGACCAACCCGAGTTAATGGATGCACTTGAGGTGGAAATCGCGCTGCAACAAGGCCTGCGCCATGTCCCCGCGCGCCGGGCCAGCCGTGCCACCCGCTTTGTCGAACGGCTCAGTATGCCGATGGCGCTTGCGGCCAGCCTCGCGATCGGCATAGGGCTTGGCACAATCCTGAACCGCAACAATGCCGATGGCTCGGCGCCCGCAACCTTGGCCGGGCTATACGTCGATCAGGTTCGCGGCGAACCGCGCCTACCGGAAGCAAACACCAGCGAGCAGGCGATCGTGCTCGAATTGCCGATCCGATACGACGATCCGGTGCGCGTGCGCTTGATCGCCCCGGATGGGCATGCGCTGCCTGAACAACACGCCAGACCTGATACGCAAGGCCTTGTGCGGCTTCTGCTGCAAGCCCGACAACAGATTCCCGGAACGTGGCAGCTCGAGATCGAGTCAGATGGCCACCAAGTCGACCGTCGGCAGTTCGAGCTCCGCCCGCCCCAGTAGTGACGGCATTCTGGGAGCGTCTGAACCAGTCCATCCTGGTCCCGCTACCGCAAATCCGGACGTACCCGAACGGAGCTGGCCGCGACTCGCCACGGCATAGACATGGGCAAAAGCGCACCATGGCCCATGCCGCACGAACCTATACGATTTTGAGTGCGATTTTGAGTGGACAACCACCGGAACCTCTCCCACGATGGCAGGGAATTGGTATCGTCACGCCAGCCCGCACAGCCCGGCAAAGAGGACCCTACCCATGCGTGCACGCATCGACCGAACTCCCTCTGGCGAAGAGCGCGTGTTCATTGACGACATGCCGAGTGCGGCGGTCGGCCATCAGGCTGTGTTCAAATTACTCCGACAGGTCTATGTGCACGATTCGCGCGGCATCCATTACTACCAGGAGCTGTCGCGACACGACTTCACCGTGCAGGGAACCACCCTGGAACTGCCCTTGCCTGAAACGATTGAGCCGCGGTTCGCCTACCGAGGCGATGATGTGTCGATTCGCCTGATGGCGCGTCTGGAAGTCGACGATGGGGTGTTGTTCGACACCACCGCCGATGCCGAAATCGAGCTGCCCGAACTGCCACGCACGGCGGCCCACAGCCCCGCCAGCAACGATTTGATCGAACCCAAGGATCATTACAGTCTCGGTGCCAACATCGCGGCCATTCCGCTGCGAAACAAGATCCTCGTGCTGGGCCTGCTCGTCATCGGCGGTTTGCTCGCGTTGGTCAATGCCGCTATTGGCGTCCATGATGAGCTTGTCCCGGAGGCAGCCACGGTGTTCTACGATCACCATGGTTCCGATGGGTCAGAGTCACCCATCATGAAATCTCTGGCGGGCAGCGGTGGTCTGAGTGTCACGCTCTGGCTCATCATCCGAGCCCAACTGCGTCGCTACATGCACATCAAGATGAAAGATGGCCAACAGCTGCCCTACCGCGGACTAACCGTCTCGATCGGTGACATGCTGGAAGGCGTATCGCGCGTGCCGTTGGAGAAGATCACCATCCGAGTGGTGGCGGTCAATCTTGAAAAGGGCCAATACAAACGGGGCTCGGGCACCAAGGAGCGCACCATTTCATTCAGTACGCCAAAACACGGCGTGATTCTCTTCGAACAGTTTATCCCGTACGTCCCAGCACGCATGCCGCTACAGCACTATGTGCAAGGCTACGTTGATTTCACGCCAATGTTCGATTGCCTGTATCCACCCATCGACGCAAGCAGCAGTCATGGTCTGGCTGTGGATTGGGAAGTGCAGTTGCTCCACCCGCTATTCGTCGATCAAGAACTGAAGGGCAAAGCTGCTGGCATCGATTGGCGCGAGTTCTATCGCAACGAACCGGAATGACGTGCCCCATGAGGACTGAATCACCGCCATTTGATGACGTTCTGGGTTTGGCATCGTTGCCCCTCGGCCGTAATCGTGGCGTCGTGTTTTGTGGGCGCAGCGGTGCGGGCAAGAGCAGCGCGATTCGATTCATGATTGAGCGCCACGCCGCATTTCGTGAAACGCGTGCAGACCTTGATGTGATCGAGGAACTGTACGACCTCCGCGATCTGCCGCGCTTTATCGATGCCATGCGCCACGCACGCCCGTTGCTGATCGCAAGTCACTGGCCGATTCGGCTCCATCGACTGTTGGCGCCTTTGTGCCGAATGATGGTCATTGACCTTGACCAACCGCAAGAGAAAATTCGCCAGGCCCTGAGGCGCAAACGCGTTGATTTCTCAGACCACGCGGTGTCAAGCTTCTGCAAAGCGTTCGGCGCCAACTACACGGATCTGGCCCTCGTCATCGAACGCTATCCTGACCTGAGCTTCGACTATGCCTGGAGGCGATTCCAGCGCGAATGCAGCGTCCGCGAAAGCAAGCCTAGCTGAACGGCTCTGAAGCCGTAAGGCCAAGTTTTTCGGGGTTAGCCAAGACCCGGCAGCTTGGGATTGTAGATAGGAGCTGTTTCCCTCAGAGTCCCAATCCATCTTTCTGTATTCGGACTTTGTCACGCATTACTTTGGACTCAATTTGGTATGGCGTGGATGTATTGGTGGTCGATCAGAAGCCTCGCCGTGCAGCGGAGCGTGTTCTGGTCCGAGGGTTTTTTGGACATTCTGTCTCAATGGCGCCCCAGAGGTCGGTCGGCGTCGCATCGGTTCGAGGGACGTCGTTTGCTTGGCGAGTATGCGCACCAGCGCCGTGACCAGCAGGCTCATCAGTTTCGAAAACGAAGCAATTCCTGACTTGAACTGGCATCTAGGTGCCGAAAGAGACCGCAAGAGCCCGGCCATGTGTTGCGTCAGCGCAACACTCGGACAATCGAAACTTTATTCTTGATCGATTGGGGCACGCTAATCCGAGTGCACATAGACGGCATGACAAAGAGTCGTGTCGGGGCTCAATTTCCCACCGCAGGAAGCGATATAACTCGTTGTTTTTACGGGTTTTCCATCACGCCATGCCGGCACGCTGAGCGGTCCCTGAACAGAAATGCGATACCCCTGGTTCAAACTGTTTGACTCATGAAACGTGATGTAACATTCGCCGCCACAGGGGAGCCTCTCGATTTGCGGAAACGCGAGTCGCGGGCCGATGTTTCAGCTTTCCTGACCAGAAACCCTAGTGGTGTGTGGTCGGCTGATCGTGTCTCCAACCATGAGACCGGGGCTTGGCAACATCCATCGCCAGGGTTGACGCGCACTGGGGCCACTTTGCCCAGTGGGGCGGAATGCGCTGAGGATTTTGCTGGTTCGGCTTCAATCGTGAGCGCATGTCTGGCTCAAACAGACGCGCCTACTCTGCAATTGATTCGACTTCGCCACGGAACGGGGAGTCGTGGTTCGGCATGGCGTCGGCGGCCAGTAACAGGGCATGACCGGAGCGACAGCAAGCATAGGCAGCCCCAAAGCATGAGCATCGAAGCCGTCGCAATCACATCTTTGTTGGTGCAATGGCGCTCTGGCGACCGCCAAGCAGAGAGCGCCCTGGCCAAGGCGATTTATCCCATTCTCCGGCAAGTGGCGCAGTCGCAACTTCGAAAGCACGGGCATGAGGTGACGCTGAGCGCCACCGACCTGGCCCAAGACGCGTACATCAAGCTCCGCGAGCAGTACAGCGTGGATTGGAAGAATCGCGAGCACTTCTTTGCGATTGCCGCGACGGTCGTGCGGCGGGTGGTCATTGACTACCTTCGCGAACGCTACGCGGACAAGCGCGGTGGCGGCAAGATCATGGTCGACGTGCACAGCATGGCTGAGAATGAAGCAGCCTCCGACGGCAACCAGGCAATCGATTGGATCGCTTTGGATGCCGCCTTGGATCGACTCGCGGCCATGGACCCGGAATGCGCCCGCGTCGTCGAAATGAAACTCTTCACACCCATGACAGCCGAGCAGATTGCTGACGTGTGCAGTTCTTCCGTCGCGACTGTTGGGCGCCACTGGCGATTCGCCCGCCACTGGCTCGCCAGCGAACTCGACGAGGCAGGCATCAAGCATGCAGAGTAATCGCTATGCCCGGGTGCGTGAGCTCTTCGACGCCGCGCTCGACTATCCAGAAGCGGAGCGCGTTCAGTTTGTGCGCTCGGCGGCCGAAGACGAGGCTACGGCCAACGAAGTGATCCGACTGCTGGGCTATGGCAGCCAGGCCAAGTTGCAAACGCAGCAGCCACTGCAACTGCTTGCTGAGTCCGAAAACCAGGCGCTGACGGCCGGTCGCCGCATGGGCAAGTATGTGCTGTTCGAGGCAATTGGCGAAGGCGGGATGGGCCAGGTCTATCGCGCGCGGCGCGTCGACGATACGGAACAGTGGGTTGCCCTGAAGGTCATGCGCAAGGGCTTGTTCAGCACACCTTCGGAAGATCGCTTTCGGGTCGAGCGCCAGATTCTCGCGCGGCTCAGCCACCCAGGCATTGCCCATTTCATCGACACCGGAACAGATGAAGATGGCAACACCTACGTCGTCATGGAATTGGTGGAAGGCCAGCCCTTGCTCGCCTACGCCGATCAGCTGGGGCTCGGCACGCGCGCCAGGATCGGGCTGTTCCGACAATTGCTCGCCGCGGTCAGCTATGCCCATCAACAGCTGATCATTCATCGCGACATCAAGTCGGCCAATGTAATGGTGCGGCCCGATGGTGTGGTCAAGTTGCTCGACTTTGGCATCGCCAAACTCATCGCCGACAACGATCGGCACACGATGACCAGTGATCGCATGTATACGCCGCTCAGTGCCGCACCCGAGCAAATCCGCGGCTTGCCCTGCGGGGCTGCGACTGATGTGTATGCACTGGGCATTCTGTTATACGAACTGATTTCCGGCCGTCCGATCTTTGATCCGGAAGGCAAGACACCCGGCGAATTTGAAAGCCTGGTCCTGAGCGTCCCACCAGCGCCCATGCGGACGCAAGGCAAGACCAACCATCAGAAGCGAGACATTCCAGCCGATCTGGAACGTATCGTGGCGAAGGCCCTCCGAAAGGAACCAGAACGCCGATACGGCAGCGTGGAGCAGTTCGACGCTGATCTGGTGCGCCTGCTGGCGAACGAGCCGGTCTCTGTCACAGACAACACAGCGCTCTACCGCCTCCAGAAATTCTTGTCCCGAAACCGTCTCGCCAGCGGTTTTGCAGGACTGAGTTTTCTCGCGACGCTGGTCGGGTTGGCCGTTGCCTGGAATCAGTATCAAGTGATCCTCGGTGAGCGCGACCGCGCCAATCTCGCACTCAATACAATGAAGCAGGCATTCGAGGGCGCCGACCCGACTGGCGAATTGGGCGGTGACCTCACGGCGCGCCAAGTGCTCGAGCGTTCTGCCCAGTCACTGGGACCATTGATCGATCAGCATGACAGCGCGTTTCAAGACTTGGCGGTCACCTTGATCGAAGTCCAGTTGTCGCTCGGACTGATGCAGGACGCAGACAATATGATGGCCAGGATTGACCCAGCGGCCCGTGAAACAGACTCACGCTTGTGTCTGCTTTCCGTGCAGATCGAAGTCGAACACCACCAATTGACAGCAGCGGCAAAGCAGCTCGATACGTGTGAGCATTTGCCGGCATCGGACCAGGTTCGCTCGGCATGGCTGCGCGCCCGCATTGCGTCGCGCAGCGGCAAGTACGCCGATGCAGTGAAAATACTGAAGCCACTGTTGGCAAGCACCAGCCCGGACCATCCGCTCTGGATCGAGTTGCAGCGCTTGATATCGTTGAATCTCGCCCAGCAGAATGATCTGGGCCAAGCACTTGCGGGGCTCCGAACGGCGCTCGCGACGGCGCGCAAGGCACTCCCTGCAGACCATCCGAATCTGACGCGCTTGGAATTGGTCCGATTGAAGACGATTGCCGCCGCAAATGGCGACAAGGTCTTGGTTGACGAGGGCAAGGCCATCCTCGAAATGTTGCGGCCCAAATACGGCGAAGACTCGCTGGTCGTCGGCGGCATCGCGTCGCTGATTGGTATCGCACTATCAAAGCAGCGCCGAGACAACGAAGCAGTAGTCTTTCACGAACGCGCCTTTCGCAGCTTCTCGAACGAGTTTGGCCGGAATCACCGCAGCAGCATGCGTATGGAAATCAACCTTGTCATGTCACTCGCCGCGGCGAAACAAGATCCTGCCGTGGTGCGGCAGCGATTCGAGGATTTGCTGACGCGTGCAGACCGAGATGACCTGCGAGAATTCCACAAGTTTGTAGCGGTCGAGTATGCCAAGTACCTCGGTCGGCAACGCGACTTTCGAAGTTCGATGACGATTCTGACATCGATCAGACCGCCCAAGATGACCAAGACCGGTGCCGATACGTCGTTGCGCCCGGACTATCTGGCATGGCTCAACCACGCATACTGGCGACTACCTTGTGCGGACGACCCGGTCGGGGCGTTTACTCAGGACACAGCATGCGCCATCCCCATGGGGACGTTCTCTGCTTTATGTGCCGAGGCAAGAACGGCCCTGTGTTACACAGAGCAGCCCGAGCTGCTTGCCGTACCCCAAAATCAATCGCTGTATCACTAATGAGAGTACTTTTATGAATCGGACAATATTCAACACCTGCTTCTCGCTCATCTTTGCTTTAGCCGCGTTCCAAGCCCCGTTCGCGAATGCCACGACGCCACCCAGCACAGACCCAGACGATCCACTGCCTTATTGCAACGAGGAACTCCGCCCCGAATGGACCGAGGATTTCAACGCCGAACTTGATAGTGTGCGTTATGACTATGAGTCACGGACTGACGGCAATCGATGCACGCCGCAGATTGGCGGCGGCGGCACCGAAAGCCTCACGCCGGTTGACGACGTTATTCCCGGCGAAACGATCTACCGCTCAAGCATTAGAAGACACGCGACTGACCGACTCCTGTCATTCATCTCCTGCTACAAGTCCCAATCTGGTCTCACGTGCGATGCCAGCCCGACGTCTGACGACATTTTGCTGACCTATTACTGGTCGACCAGCGGTAACGTTCGGGTTAGCAGCAGAGAAGCGCGGTCAGTGACCATTACCTGTGCTTCAGACACTGGCGACTCTGGTGGTGGCAGCATCACGTTGTATGTGTCTAGCGGCTACACCTTAGGCACGATTGAAGCGAAGCGAACCATCAAATGCAGCGGTAGCGGCACCGCATTCGGCCCCCGCTTGCGTTGAATCGAAACTGACGGCGGCGCCTGAACTGCCCCATCTATTGGCCGAATTCGGCACGATTCGGCCAATGATGGATTGGCGAACGCCTAGTGAGGGTCTGAACCTATCCATCCTGGACGTTCAGACCCTCCGTCGATTTCCGTGCCCGAGATCCGTGCTTGTCATGGATCAAGCCCTGCCAATTCGCCCTCTAAAAGCACTCGCGTTTCACCGAGGGTAAAGCTTCGGCTTTGCAGCGGCACAGCAAACTGATACGTACTTTGTGTGTCGCTGTTGACTCCGGTTCCTGAGACCGACACGCGTTTCAGAACGTATGCCAACTCCAGGCGCAAGAGCGATTTTCGAAGCTGCTCGGAAGCGGCACGAATACCAGCCGAGGCAAGTGTTGCGACCCATGACGGCAAGTCGAGCTCAGGGGCCCCGCTCAACGTGTTCAGTGCCACCTGATAGACCAAAGCCCGATCAAATCGGTTGTCCAGGTCGAACGGACTGAGCTTGCTCCAACCAGTCAGTGCATCCTGGATCGCCTCCGACTTCATGGCCACCTCAAGTTGACCTCTCGTCAACACGCGCTCAGGTTGCTTGGCTTGCTCCAGAAGCTGCTGACAGATGATCGCAATCAGATTGGCTCGATGACCGCACTGCTCGATCAAGTGCTGGGGCAAGTCCAGATGCTCGAACTGGAGCCCGAGTCGCTGCATGGGCTCAGTTGCCAAGGCCAGACATGCCGCCTCGTCCAGTGGCCCAAGGCGAAGCACGTCACCAAAGTTGCGAATCGGCGACGCAAAATCCAGCGCCACGGCCTCATACAGATCCCAGAAGCCAGCCAGGATGAAGCGGCATTGCCCCTCCTCGCTCAGCGCGCGCAGCTCAGAGAGCTGCGGATAGCCAGAGCGCGCATCGTCGCGCAGAAAGAGATCGCATTCATCGATCAGCAAGAGCAAGCGCGACTTGCCGGTCTGCTGCTGCATCAGCTGGAGTAGCGCCGCCAGGGGCAGATCCGCATCAGCATCTACCCATTGCGACAATCGTGCGCGCAGTCGATGGTCCCTTAACGACACGTAGCGGCAGGCCACCTCTGGATGTCCCGCGTAATGGCGCTCGACCGCCTTCATCAGACTGGTCTTGCCCAGTTGGCGACCCCCGACAAGCAGGTAGTTGCTGGGCTCCCGATTGAGTATTCGCGCGAGCTCCTGCTGCCGGCCAAAAAAGCCTGACGGCCGCGTGATACCACCCCGTGTCTGATACGGTGAAATGCGCGTGACCGGCAACTGTTTGGCGAACAAATCTGCCAATACGGTCTCGGCACTAGGCGCCAGCAGCCACTCAGTGAGTACGGATTGGTCGGCATAGGCGGCAATGTGATTCGAGTCTGACGCCCATGCATTCAAGCCCTTGTCGCTGGCGACATTTGGACTGACAACCAGAAACACGTCGTCGCTCAATCGCTGATGACGAAGCCACTGTAGCAATTCGTGGTGACTGAGGTCGGCATTTGGCAGATAGACCAACACGCGCTCCAAGGCCAATGGAAACGTCGGTGGCAGTTGCCAGAGCTGAAAGCAGCCCGGCCATTGGCCATGTGGCCAGGGTGCAGGCACGGCCGCCAGACGCTGTGCCAGTTGATTCAGCCGTTCATCCGCAGCGAGTTCACGCCACCTCAGTGCCAGTTGCCAATCGGGTTCACTGATGCCGGCGACCGCCAGCGTGCTGGACGTTCGGAACAGTGAGCGTAGGCGCCAGTGGACGGCTGGCAAACGATTCAATGGTATGGTCCGGAGTAGCCTCGGGTTGCTTTGTATGCTTGCGAGAATCGGATCGAACCGGGCCAACCAGATCCAACTCAGCGGGATGCTCAGCATGACAATGAACAGTGCGATCCACCATGGCGACATCGCGCCTGAATCCGGGAGGCGGCACTCGTCGAACAACCATGCGTCGGGCGGCGCTGGTTGTCCTGGTTGACAGTGCCAGCGTCGATTCTTGGCGTCGTAAGTCAGCAGTAGTTCGGTATCCCGCAAGCCGGTGCTGCGATCGAATCCGTTAACCATTCGAATACTTAAGACACCGTGAGCTGGCATGCTGAGTGCGATCAGCCCATTGTTGTCTGGCTCGTAAATATCGATGGGCGCTTTGGGCCAGGCTTGGTGTTCGGTCAAGTAGTCCACCGACTCGACCTTGATTTGTTGCATGCTGTGCCGAACCAATGCGAGCATCGAACCCGTTTCGGCGTCAGCCCCGATCCTGGCAAATCGAAATGGGTTCAATTCAGGTAGCAACCAATTGCTGAGCACCAGCCAGGACAACGCGGCCACCAGGAGCATGCGCCACCAGGGCGGGCGCGAGAACATCAGCCTGCTCAAGACGGCGTCTCACCGGATTCAGTCAGCGCGTTCGCCTCGTGCAACGCCCGTCGCCCGAGCGCACGGACTAAGTCAGCCCGCCAAACCAGCACCCGGGTATGGGCTTCGGTGCGTTGTTCCACAATCAGGTTGGACCAGTACAGCGCGCGCAGATCTGGATCTTGCAGCCAGGGCCTGACGGGACCGAGCGCATCCTTGTTGAGCAACGCCGTCAACCGCTGGCGCCCGTCGGCATGTTTCAGCCAGGGCAAGAAGCTGGTCCAGAGCAGATCAGACTCCTCCAAGCGCGCAGCAAGCGTTGAAGGTGACAGGTCATTCTCTTCGTGCAATAGGCGCATCGCTTCAGCAAGCAACAAGGGGTGCGCACCGGACACCGCCAATGCCGTTTTGCACGCGCTCGCATCGAGTCCCGGCGCAGAGAGCGTCCCCACGAGTGACGCTGCCTCCGGTTCGGGCCATCGGCTCGTCTGCGCGATATTGAGAAGTGAGAGATCGCCGCCTTCGAACTTCAGCGATGCGAGCCCCTCGCCGCCACAAATCAACAAGAAGAGTTTGCCGCTGTGCATTTCACTGAGGCTGCGCAGGATGCCGGCCAATGTATCTCGGTGTTGTGGTGGCGCCTGCTCGAATCGACTGACCAAGCAAAACAGAGGCGCTGGCTCACGCAGGCGACGAGACAACGCTGTTTCGAACTCCAGATCGGAGTTCACCCCATCCAACCCACAATGGGCCGCCAACGCCGCAAAGTACCGGTCGGTGTCTGGGCTGAGACTATACGGCGGCTGTAGATGCAACACACGATCCCGGCCAAACCGCCGACCGGCTTCGACCAGAATGGCGTGCCGCTCAGGAGGCTGACCCAGATGCGCCGGGCAGAGCAGCATCAAGATGGGATAGGGCTTCAGTCGTTGCAACTGTTCAAATACGGCCAGGACCTCAGATCGCGCGGGCTCTGATTGCGCCTGATCTGGTTCCTGCCGCTCGGTATCGCCTGGAAACTCTGGCTCGAAGCCCGCAGCACGCAACAGCACATTGGTCTCCTGCTCGGATAGCCGCAGATAGCGCGCGCAGGCCAAGACCCGATCCCGGTGACGGCGCCCTGGAATCGAATCGCCATTTCGCCAGTTGTTGACGGCTTCCCGGCTCATGCCGATCTCGGCAGCCACATCGGCGGCGCTGGCGCGAATCCGGCGCATATGCTGACTCAATAGTTCGGCAAATTGCTGGCGGTTCATCGTTGCATCGGTGCCAGCGCTGGCTGCCAAGACCTCGAATGACACGGGGCCATTCGAGTCCTCAGGGCAACGCGCCTGGCGCATCCTCGTTAGCGAAACCTTGACCATAGCAGCTTCGCGATTCAGGGCCGACAGACCGACCATCCCACCGGTGCCAGAGGTCGTTACAAAAATGCCGCTGGCGCCATCAAGACCCAGAGCCCCGCCAGCATGACGTACTTGACGGCCGTCACCCAGGACGCCTGGGGCGAATAGCGGTCGGCCTGCAGAATGCGAACAAATGGCGGCTCGCGCAGGCGGGTCGTCAACACCAGCAACGCCATGGCACAAAGCAGTGCGCCCATCACGCCGACGCCCCATGGCCCGAGGGTATCCAGCACCCAAACCACCAACTGCTTCATCCCTTTGCGACGGCCCTCCACCACGTACTCATCCACAGACCGGATCGCAATCGCCGCTTTCACCGCAATACCGGTGCCGAGCGCGAAGATGCTTAGCGTCAGCGCCGACGCAAACGCCGCCCGCGCTTTGCTGTATTGGTCTTCGAAATGCTGGAACCGGCCGTCAGTGACACGTTGCACCGCCAGATAGACCTGCTCCCGGATACCCACATCATCAACGCTCAATGACTCGGTCTTGCTCTCCTTGCCGCTGCCAATCGTGAATGAAAGCTCGTCGTCAGCCGTGCTCCAGCTGAGCTTGGTAGCCGAACGCAACACGACATGGGTGGCGTCCTTGCCGAATACCTGGGCGGGCGACTCGCCGGCTTTCAATCGCTGTGCTTGCGCGTCTAGCTGGTTCATGGCGCCGGCTTCGGCGTAGACCGCCTCTTGCGTCACGGCGATGAGTTGCCCTTTGCCTTCTTTGATGTCCAACCAATATTGCATGTCGTTCTCCAATCCGAGTTGCGTTGAGGATGCTGATCGCGCTCGCTGTGGCGGCTCAGAACAAGGTCAGAGCCAATGCGAGTCCGAAAGTCCAGGATGGACTGATTCGGACCCTCCCTGTGCGACCGGACCAGTATCGTCATTCAATCGACGTTGGAACATGGCCAACCTGTCCGCCCAACACTTGACGTTCTGTCAAGCGGCCGATCCGAGCCCCTGCGTACCGTCTGCCACGCTCGACACCCGGATCGCCTGACGGACTGCCGCGCTACTCCAGCCCGGAAGCAAACAGACCGTCGCTCAAGCACGCTCGCGAACGGGTCGGATCAACATAAACGTTCATGTCCATGTTGTTCTGAAACAAGTTGCCGTCGCCGCGCAACACCGTCCAGCGGCCGCCATCATGGGTCGTGGGTCGGTACCGAAGATGGACGGCAGACGGCACATACACGCCTTGATAGACCGGCGTCACCAACACGGCCGCGCACGGTGTGTTGTTGAGCATGGGGTGATCCATGATCAAGTCAAGACTCGTGCTGTTTGCGGCCGGGGCCGTGAACGCATAGGGCGCCCCGTCGTTGGCCAAGGTAACATCGAACAACGCGCCCTGCGGCATGGCCGTTTGGTCGGCATTGAAGATCGCCCAACGCGCATTCAGCACGTCGTACCAGACGCCGATGGGGTGGTTGTTGACGACGCCGCCCAACGGAATCGCGCGCTGGGTCACAATGGGCTTCGCAAAGAGATTCCCGTTTAGCGGCGCCCAGTTCAGATAGGTCAGGTTATTGCTGATATTGCTCGCGTCCGCCGTATGACTGAGCGTCTGGTGACGGTTGCTGTCGAGAACAAAGAAGCGCCGCGGTGGCGCAATAGATTGCTGGTTCTGACTGAAGATCACGGTGCGCAACGGCGCGCTGCTGGTCGTATAGACGCCCAGATGATTCGGCGCCCAAGCCGGCAGCGGGAAGCCTTCGACAATACTCTGCACCATGACCTCACTGAACGGGCGCGAGATCGTGTCTGGAATCGTCGTAATGTTCGACGCCGAGTTCTCGGTCGTGGCCAGGTGGACCTCTGCCCCACCGAAGTGATAGTTGTATGCACCGATTGTCGGCAACGTCGACGTCACGCTATCGAAATCGCCACCAGCCGGAATCGACGCGGCCAGCGCAGCGTTGATCGCGGGTGAACTGGCATTCAGGTGCAAATCGTATTGCGACACAAACTGCGGATCACCCGTGATCGGATTCGTCTCGGCGATCGCGGGCTGCGCGGTCTGGTGGTATAGGTTGTGAGCCATAAAGATCGTTGGCATTTCGAACGTTGCGACCGCGTTCGTGCCAATACGCGTGAAGATGTTGTTGTCAATTGTGGCGGTCGCTGTTGCGCCAGTGATGTCGATACCGAAGAGCTTCGACCGAATCGTGTTGTTACGGATGCGGGACGTCAGCCCAAGCGCGCCATCCTGGGCAATCTGACTGATGCCCACCTCGCACCCGATAATCACATTTCGATCCAAATCCGCGGTCACCGTCGCGCCCGAAATCGCCTGCATCGACACACAAATACCCGGAGCACCACGCAGAGACTCGACCCGATTGCGTACCAGCTTGACTGAACTCGAATGGCTCAAGGTCAGGCCTATCGGCACACCATTAACGGTGTTGATGAATTGGCTGTCGGAAATCTCTAGAGCGAGGCTTGGAGGCTGGCCAGACGTGGACACACCGAACCCTCCGGCGAATCGGAGGTTACGGATTCGGACAGTCTTGACTGAGGACTGTTGCAGCGCCGCGATTCCGATCGCGGTCGGCAGACCCGCTGGGCCCAAGACATCCAGCTGATTGAGCTCAATGGTGTGTTCGTCAGCAGGCTCGTTGGTGCCCATTCGCAACAGCAAGGGGGTCTCGATCAGCTGGACGTTCTCCAGCACATTCAGATTGCCAGGACCCGCAAAGCTCGACTGAATCTCGATGGTGGTGTTGCGAAAGCGCGCCCGCGCAGTGGGAGCGCTCTTGATGATCAACGGTTTGTTGACGAGCAGCGGCGTCGTGACCTCGCCGGCACCCGAACTGATCAGGATGGTGTCGTTGACAGCAGCGCCGTTGACGCACGCCTGCAAAGTGGTGTCGCACGGGGCGCTGCCCGGCCAGGTCAGCGTCGTGGCCTGTGCGGCAAAAGTGATCAGATAGGCGGCGGGAATCAGCAGGAGTCGTTTCATGGCGGTCTCAGGCAGGCGGAACTGTTTGGGATATCGCAGGAACCGCCAAAAACCGCGCAATCGCCAGACGCTACAGACACGCGGTTGATTTTGAACGATTTTTGCGGTCGCAGCGGGTCGCGCCAATTCACCAAACCGCGGGTACGGATCGGCCATAATCACGCCATGAATGAGCTTCCGAATCTCGGCCAGACTTTTGATGCGCTGACCCGTCAGCTGGAATCGCACGCCAAGACTGCGCCGGGAATCCGCGAGTTGTTCGCGGGACTGCACCAGGAGCTTCGCCGCATTGCCCGGCAGCATCGTGGCAGCCTGCTCTGTCAGAACACGTTGAACACGACGGCGCTCGTGCATGAGGCCTATTTGAAGCTCAGCCAGGCCAGCCATCTGGAAGTCGTGGACCGGGCCCATTTCTTTGCACTGGCGGCGCAATCGATGCGCCAGATCGTCATTGATCGTGCGCGTCGGGCGAATACTGCCAAGCGCGGCGATGTGGCGGTCCATGTGCCAATGGACGACATCACGTTGTCTGATTCGGACGCGCGCGCCTCCGAGCAAGCGCTGGCAGTGCATCAGGCCCTGCTGCAACTGGAGCAGCACAGCCCACGTCTGGCCGAGACCGTGACGATGCGATTTTTTGCTGGGATGACGGAAGCGGAAATCGGCGACGCCTTAGATCGCGACCCGGCGACGGTGCGGCGCGACTGGGCTAAGGCCAGAGCGTGGCTCTTTCGCGCGCTTGGTGACGCGCCACAGGACTCGGCATGAGTGACGATTCACCGAAAGCGCAGGCGTTCGACGCGATTGAACAGGAACTGGATCGGTTGCTGAGCCTGAACCCGTTGGAGCGCGCTGAAGCGCTGGTGGCGTTACGCCGAAGTCGCCCTGATCTGGCCCAGGAAGTCGCACGCTGGCTCAACGATATTGAGGCCTCGGCAGGCTTTCTCGAACCGGAGTCGAGGCATGCCGGGCAACGCATTGGTGCCTGGGCATTGGTTCGCCTGTTGGGCCGTGGCGGGATGGGTGAGGTCTGGTTAGCCGAGCGAGCTGATGGCGTTTACGAGAAACGTGCGGCGATCAAGTTCCTGAGGCTCGATCGATTGGATACGGCGCGACGCCTTATTCAAGAGCGTGAACTGCTCGCTCGATTGGAGCACCCGCATATCGCGCGCCTGCTCGATGCTGGCGAGGACGCGCGCGCAGGGGCGTATCTGATCACGGATTGGATCGATGGCGAGAACCTGGACCAATGGCTGAAGTCCGCCCCGCGCCCCCTCGCCTTGCGCCTTCAAATCTTTGCCCAGGTCGCGAGCGCCGTGGCGCATGCACATCGCCACTTGATCATCCACCGCGACATCAAGCCGGCCAACATCATGATCGATGCCAATCAGCGCCCGTTTCTGCTTGATTTCGGCATCGCGCGCATTGCGGCCGACAGCCAAAATGCCAGCGAGACACGCGACTTGGTCGCCACGCCAAACTATGCCGCGCCCGAACAACTCCAAGGTGGCGCGGTCGGAACCCGGGCCGATGTGTATGGCCTGGGTGCCTTGCTCTATCGCCTGCTAACGGAGCAGGACGCGCTGCCGTTGCACGGATTGGCATTGGCTGAGCTTGTGCACGTGGTGTGCGAACGTCTACCGATGCCGCCCAGCAAGACTGCGCCGGAGCGCGGCATCTCCCGTGACCTGGACGCCATTTGCCTGAAGGCTTTGGAAAAGGCACCAGAACAGCGTTATCAATCGGTCGATGCGCTTCTCGATGATCTGGCGGCGTATCGGCAGGGCGCACCAGTGTCTGCACGTCGAGGTGGCGTCGGGTATCGCCTGAGCAAGATGCTATCGCGCCACCGGCTTGCAGTCGGCGGCGCAGCGCTCCTGCTGCTTGCGATTATTGGCGGCACGACAGCAACGTGGTGGCAGGCCCAAGTTGCAGCGCGCGAGGCCGAGCGTGCCAATGCAGTCAAGGCGTTCCTGATGGAACTGTTCGCCAGTATTGATCCGGAACAGAGCAAGGGCGGCCAGGTGCTGGCTGAAGATCTCGTCCAGGAAGGCGAGACGCGTCTGCAACAAGAGACCGACCTGGACCCGGAACTGCGCTACGAGTTGCTCACGATGCTCGCGCGGATGCGGCTCGACCTTCGGCAGTTCGACGCGCGGCTCCGCAATCAAACCGAAGCCTGCGCGCTCGCGGTCAGCAACTACGGGCCCGCGAGCGACGCAGCCACAATCTGCACCATTGAACTCGCCGACAGCCTGCGCCAAAACCAGCAGATCGACGCCGCAAATACCACGCTGGAGCCCGTGTTGCGAACACTCGAACAGGCCAAAAATCCCGATCCGATGCGACTGGCATTTGCCTTTGAAGTGCAGTTCATGATCGAGCGGGACCGAGACCATCCTGAGCAGGCCGAGCACGCCATCCAAAAGAGCATTGCGCTCGCCAGGGTTGCTGAGTCGGGGATCGGTCAGCAAACGGTGCATTCGCTCGAACAATATGCCGTGCTGCTGAACACCTTTGGACGGCTCGATGAAGCTGAGCCCCTGTTGCTCGAAATTCTCGCATTCGACCAAGCTCACCCAGACGTGCGAGCCCGCAGCGAGCAGATCAACACGCGCTGGAATTTGCTGACCTACTATTGGTCACGCGAGCGCTACCAAGCGGTGCTTGATGCGATGGCCGGTCTGACCAAGGAAACCGAGGAAGATCTCGGCCGCAATCATGTGGCCTATTTCCGTCAACGCCAGCTGTTGGCGAACGTCTACGCGCGCCTTGGGAACTTTGCGCAAGCCATCCAGATTCGCCATGATGTCGATGCCATAGACGGGATCGACCGCTGGGCCAATGGTAACTTCCGACAGATGCTCTGGGCGGATCAGACACTGGATTTGAGCGCCATCGGCCGCACGGCGGACAGCCAACGACTTGCCGCCCGCACGCTGACGCTGACCGACGAGCGCGATCTGCCGCAGGGCCCAGCCTTCGTTGCTTGCTACGGCGCATTGTATGCAGCCGCACTGGAGCAAAGCCCGGCGCAGCGCGAGCAATGGTCTGAGTGTCTGCAGGCGCGCTTTGCCAAGTTGAATCAGGCGCAGCAGGCGGCGTATCGTCGTTTTCTGTTACAGGCCGATGCCGTATCGCTGCGTCAACAAGGACAAACCGACGCGGCGATTTCGCGCCTGCGCGAAGCCGTTGCATTGGCCGCAGCCAGCGGCAATGGTGGGCACGCACTCGAACGACTGGAGGCGAATCTGGGCTTCGCGCTGATCGACGCCAAGCATTACGCCGAAGCCGTCCCGCTGCTATCTCGGGTCCGCGGCAAGTTGGCTGAACGCCTGGGCATTACGCACCCGAGCATCATGCAGATTGATGCAGTCCTGTATTCCGTTCCGGAAGTCGATCGGCCCGGGCTTTCGTCGCGCGATCTGCAGGCGCAGGCGACACGCTTTCAGCAGCGCTACGGGCGTCCTGCTGATCGCCTCAGACTCTGGTAGCCAACGCGCGCCAAAGCAGTCCATGGCGTCTATGGCGCCTCTGCACGCACTGGGAACGCTCCCAAGGCGCTCCTCGAAAACACGATACTTTTTGATTTATGTAACCATGGTTTCTGCGCTTGATATCCGCTCCAATCGCAAGTATTCCCCTCCCCGACCCTCCCCGGCGATCGCGGGGGAGGGCGCGCTCCCGCTCCCACGCGAGTGGGAGCGGGCCGGGGAGAGGGCTACTTGCCATGTTGCGCCGTCGTAAGCATCGCGCATCGTCGCTGATCGTTTGATGCGCGAATAAGCGCTCCGTCCGGCCAATACAACGACTACTTCGAAGACGGCGGCTGTTCGGTCAGCGCGCAAGGATTGGCCGACCACAAAAACGCGAAATCCCGCGGATCGGAAACGTCGATTCGGGATTCGGCGCCATCGATCCGCAGATCGACACTCGCGCCGATCTTCATCTGACCATCTTGCCAACCGTTCAGCCAGATCGTGCCGGGATACGGGTTTTGCTCGCACAGAACCTGGTATTGCCCTTGGTCCCTGAGTGGCGACAATGCCACCCATTCCAAGATCGGGTGGCCCTCCCCGACTGACAAGACGGCCAGACTCTGTCCGTCCGGCGCCAGCGACAATTCGGCAATCTGATGCATCGCCGTTACGTCGCAAGCCAATTGCTGGAGCGGGCGATCGCCGCACTCGAGATACCAGCAGGCCGACTCTGCGTCCCGACGAACTTCCGCAGAGATCTGACACGTATCGGGCAATACGACGCGCAATAGATCAGCTTCGTCCTTCGCGGCCGCCATGCCATGGGCGAACAACAGCGCGCAGATTGCCAGAACTCGTCCGCTCACGATGATTCCCTTTTCAGACCGTGCGGGCACAGTGCCGCGCGCTCACTGTACCAAGTCTGAGTATGGCCTGGCGATTGCCAAAGCCGACGCGCAGCGCGCGTGGATGACCTGATTTGGCGCGCGATGACAATTTCGCTGGTCGAATTTCGCTAGCTCAACAAGACCCCGCCCACCCGAGCTCCTGCCCACCATGAAGGCAATCCGTCGACCACCTCCAGCCCATTCTGATCCTGATCGGCAAGGCGCCCCGATCGTCAGCGCACTCGGCACCAAGCTGGCGCCGCTGATCTGGCTAATTGCGTGCCTGTTCAGCCTGCTGCTCGGTCCAGAACGCGGACTGGCCCAGGACCTTGCCGTCACGCGTATCGTGACGCCGGTATCCGGCTGCCAACTCGGCGACGCGGAAACAGTCAGTGTCGAAATCCAGAATTTCGGCACCGCGGTACCGGGCGGCTCAATCTACCGTTTGAGCTACCAGGTCGGCAATCTGCCTGCCAATGAAGAGGTCATTCTGCGCGGCAATCCGCTGCCCAGCATGGCCACGTTCCGCCACACCTTCAGCTTCACTGGCGCCAATCTCCAAGCCGAAGGCCTTTACACACTGCGCGCCCAAGTCAGCATTGACGGCGAGACCAATCCTGCCAATGACATCCTGGACGGTGTTGTCGTCGAAAACTTCCTCCCGAGTGTCGGCGGCACGCCCCAGAGTCCTTCGGCCGTTGCCGACGCTGGCGCCGTGACGTTGCAGGGTCACCATGGTGCGATCGTCGAATGGCAAATCAGTCCAGATGGTCTGCGCTGGCTCTCACTTGAGAATCAGAGTGCCTCGCAAGGATTCAGCAATCTGGAAGCACCCAACGCGTTTCGCGCGCTGGTCCAAAACGGGCGCTGCGCCGCCGCGCTGTCGTCGGCGCATTGGGTGAGTCCCGATCACATGTTTGAAGGAGATTTTGAATGATCACTACCGCGCCGCGAACCTGTTTCCTTAACTTGTTGCTGCTCTGTTTGTTGAGCCTCATCGCGCCCTTAAGCGGCGCACAAGATCTGGCGCTCTTGAACCTGGCCACACCGCAATCCGGTTGCATGCTGGGGAACGAAACCGTCCGTGTCGTGGCCTACAACTACGGTGCCCGACTGAATGCGGGCACGCAGTTTCTGGGTCTGTACGCGTTGGACGGCAATGCGTCCCAGAATCAACTCTTTGTGCTGGACACGCCTTGGGAATCGATGAGTGCGCGCACCTTGGTGTTTGACGTGCCGGGCAATTTCAGCAACGCGGGCGATCATACGCTGTTGGTGTCGATCAATTTCGCGAGTGACCCCAACAATGGCAACAACACGCTGCACAATCTGACGATTCGGTCCAGCGCGATGTCGGTCGCAGGGACGCTGACCCCATCCGGTAATGGCAGCTCCGGCATGCTGTCGCTTTCCGGTCAAATCGGCAGCGTGTTGCAGTGGGAGCAGTCTCCAGACGGACTGCGCTGGTACAAGCTCGCGAACGGCGATACCACGCAAAGCTACGCGGGCCTCGACCAACCCACACAATTTCGAGTTCGTGTGGGCAATGAGGCCTGCCCAGCGGTCGTCTCACCCGCAACAACCGTTACGCCCTAGCGCGCCGATTCTCAGGGCATCGATGCGGCGACCACTTGTTCGCGCCAGCGCCGCTTCTCGATCTTCCGAAAGTTGGGGACTGCAGCGAGTTCAGCCAAGTACCGGGTCGGCAAGCCGCTGCTCAGACATGGCTTAACCTGATTGCCCCTTGCTTGCAGCCGCCAGCGCGAACTCGATGGCCGCACACACTGCTGCCACCTGCGCCGCATTGCATTGCTCGGGCGTAGCACGCGAGCTGTCTGGATACACTTCGGTTGTGGTCGTGTACGGCGCGTCCGTCACGCCCGCACAGAGTCCAAGCTGCTTGAACGCGTATTCGATGACACCGGGCGAGACCACGGGTGAACCGATGATGTTGCCCTGATCATCGGCAGGTGCAATGTGCGTGACCTGACTGACCGCAGCAATGATTGCCTGCTGAAACGCCGGCTGCGGCTTGTCAGCGTCGTCGACCAGATAGAACCCGTCAGGGATGACATCCGGCTCAAATGGCTTGCCATCCCGGGCTGAAAGCGCCGGACGATACTCGGTTTCATCCGTATCGGTGGTCTCATGCAAGTCGATGTGCATGATGAAGCGCGCCTGGATTGGCGCCAACAGGCGCATCAATGCCGCTGATTCGCGCGCCGCGCTCGGCGTCTTGAACGAACGGTTTGGGTCAACGGCCTCGCCATTCCAGCGGTGAATGCGCTCATAAGCCCAAGGGCTGATGCACGGCACACACAGTAGATTCACGCGCTCGGCATAGTCGGCCGCTCTGGTTTCCAGAAACTGCAGCGCGCCGTGCACGCCGCTGGTTTCGTAACCATGAACCCCGCCAGTGACCAGCATGTAGGGCAGGTCGTCCCGCCAATGGCCCACGCGCACGGCGTGCAGCGCAAAGTGCTCGCCCTGATAGCTGACCTCGCCATACGTATCGACCTGAAAGCGCGTCGCCAGCGCCAGAATGCGCGCCTCGACCTCATCGGCATAGGAGCGATGACGAACCTGTCGTGACAGCCACTCCGCCCGCTCGGCGTCGCCCCAAGGTTGTCCTGGTGTTCCAATCGGATAAAAGCGCTGTTCGTTCATAGGTAAATACTGCGTCGACGGGGGAAAGAATCAAACGCTAGCCCATGTGGCACGAATGTGCAACGACACACGCCGATCGACTTTGCGACGGCGCAACACTGTTACCCGTCGCCGCGACGTCTCGATGCAAGCAAGCGGCCCAAGTACTGCGATCAACGCTCAGGCATCATCGGCAAATGCGCGGCATCATTGACCAAGATCATCTGTCGACCGGATTCCCCCTGCTCCAAGGGAAACCACACAATCTGCTGGGACTCGCCGCCGTATTCAGGCAGTGCGAATTCCCGCCGCAGCGTTTCGCCGGGATCGAACTTGCCCCAGCCAATGGGACATTGCGGCGGTAGCGGGCTCACATCGTCGCGACTGCGGCGAAGCTCGGGACCAGCGGGCGCGATGACCGTTCCGAACACATGGAGTTGCAGACAGATTGGCTGCATCCGATAGTTATTGAAACGCGTAGGAACGCTTGATGGACCGTTTTGCCAGTCGTACCGATACAGCGTCACAGATTGCTCGGCACCGAGCCGTTGATCGGCCTCGGGCGAGCGCTGCGGCCAGCGATGCCACTCGCGCTCGTCCTGGGTGATGAACGCCGCGCCGGTCGCGCTCGAATAGCTCAAGGTTCGCTCGACCGCCGAGACAGTTTCGGCCACCAATCCATGGTCCGCATCGCGCCGAAAGCGCGCGAGTTTTCGTTGCACGCCGGTGGTCGAACTGGCTTCGGGATAATGCAGGCTCTCCAACCAGCCGCTCCGACATTGAAAGTCCTGATCCCGATACAGCGTCAACCGTCGAAACGGCATGGGGTCATCAAGATTGAAGCGCAATTGGTTGGCCCGATAGTCGCGCAGACCGCGTTCATTCAAGCTCAATTCGATCCGCAACCAGTTTCCATCGTCGGCCTGGGTGAAGCGGGCTCGTTGCTCGTGGTGGTACTTGTCAGCGGCTGTTTTCTGGCGCTCGGCTAAGAGCAGCCAAATCAATTCCGTTCGCACAGCGTCAAAATCTCCGCTGAGGTCCGGGCAACCACCCCGACGGTCGAGCCAGGCATCCACGGGCTTCGGCCAATCAGCCGGATACTCAGGCGGACTGCAGCTGGCCAGCAACACGGTGACGGCGAGCACCAGCAGCGATTGGAGGGTCGTCGATTTGGTCATGGCGCCAATGGTAAGGGCGCGCCAGGTCCTTGCGTCAGTCGCCAAGGCGGCAGCGACGACGTCGTCGTTCGCGCAGCGCCAAGTGGCAGATTGTGCGACTCGGCCGCCGCCTCTCACAGCCGGCGTTCGGCAATGCGATGACAGACCAAGCCGACCCAGCTGCGAAGCCATCACCAAATTTGTATAGTCACACCATGATCATCAATCCTTCCGCCCGTGCCATCCTGATTCTGTCTGCCCTGTCGCTGACCTTGCTTCTGGGCGGCTGCGCATCAACGCCGGTCGCGCCGTCGGCCGAGCGAACACCCGAAGACATTCGTGCCCAGCTGGAGAACGATCTGTTGCCGGCCAACTTGGCCGACCGATCGGCCTGGGCATCAGACATCGAAGCGAGTTTTCGGCATCTCGATTTGCCGCCCAGCACCGACAATCTGTGCGCGGCCGTCGCGGTCATCGAGCAGGAAACCGGCTTTCGCGCCAACCCGACGGTTCCAAATCTCCCAAGCATTGCGCGCTTGGAAATTGAACGGCGCGGCGCCACCCTGAAGATCCCCAAGTTTGCCGTCCACGCAGCATTGTTGCTGCCCTCGGGCAACGGACAGAATTTCGACGAGCGTTTGAATGCGCTCCGCACCGAAAAGGACATGAGCGACCTGTTTGACGAAATGATCGCCAAAGTGCCGCTCGGGAAAACCCTGTTTGCCAGTGCGAATCCCGTCCACACCGGGGGCTCGATGCAGGTATCGATTGCGTTCGCCGAACAGTTTGCCGAAGCACATGGCTACCCCTATGAACAGGGCGCGCGGATCCGTGACGAGGTATTTACGCGACGTGGCGGGCTCTACTTCGGCATCGCCCATCTATTGAAGTACCCGAACTCGTACCAGCGGCACATCTACCGTTATGCCGATTTCAATGCGGGCTGGTATGCGAGTCGCAATGCGGCGTTTCAGCAGGTGCTGTCGTCAATCTCAGGTCGTAAGCTGATTCCCGATGGCGACCTCCGCATTCCAGAGCGACGATTCCGCGATCGCCCCCAAAGTCAGACAGAGCAGGCGCTACTGGCGATTGCTGACCGCTTGGATTTGAGCCCGTCCCAAATCGAGCGCGATCTGACTCTGGAAGACGCGTTCGACTTTGAGCAAACGGAAACCTACCAGCGTGTGTTTGAGCGCGCCGACACCAAAGCGGGTCGGCAATTGCCCCGAGCGGCGCTGCCGAGCATCCTGCTGAAGAGCCCGAAGATCACACGTAAATTGACTACCGAGTGGTTCGCGAATCGGGTGCAGGAGCGCTATCAACAATGCATCAACCGGGCGTATGCCGCGCCGAAGTAGCGCGTCACCAGCCCGCGCGTCAGCGCACCATTTGACGACGAATGGGTCGCAACTGCCGCGCGGTGACAATTGGCGCTCAATGATCACCCACGCCAGTTCGCATGCACGCGCCAAAATGCGACGCTTCTCTGATAAGCCGCGCGATCCAATGGCACGCCCGAGCCCCCTTCAGCGACGCCGAGCGCGTTGCGCATCATGGTGATTGGCGCCATCGGCGTTTCGTCAGGCGTGGCCGTGTACATGCACCCAACGACGCCCCAATCGGCGTCCACAGGCGTGCCCTCCTTCGCCATCTGCGCGCGGTCGTACAAAATCACGATCAAGTAGGCTGCGACCGGCGGTTCGACACCTTCGAACCACCGCGCCAAGACCGGCAGCTCATCCTTATTGCGAGCATCGTAGTCGGAGCGCAACAGGTGTCGATTTTCGTCGGTAATGGGGACTGTCAAGCACCGCGTCGACGTCCAGTTTCGGTAGACGTAGAGTTTGCAGAATGGCGCGTAGCCGTCCAGGACGCGCTCGGGCGGTACTGAGTTCAAATGCGCCTCGAACTGCTCCGGGGTGATGTCCTGAATGGTGTTCTTGCGCGGCTCCTTGGGGAACAGCCGGGGGCGGGCGAAATCGGTCAGTACAATCTTCATGCAGGCTCCATCGCATTGAACTGACAATGATCGATGATTTTGGGCAACATGACCAAGCACTTTGCCCGGCGCAGCGAGGTACCTGCTCTGCCCCACGATAATCTGCGCCGCTCTTTGAAACCGGGACCCATTGAATCGTCAAAAGACCGGCACAGAAGGAGATGCTCGGCTTGCAATTGACGCGCTATTCAGAATCGGCACCGTTGATCACCCTGTTAGACTCCGGCACTTCGACTCGCTGAAACTTGGTCCAATCCGTGCCCAATCCTGTGCTCCCCCCCTACATCGGCGGCTTCGAGATCCTCGGTGAAATTGGCCGGGGCGGCATGGGGGTGGTGTATCGGGCGCGCGATCCGGCCCTGCAACGTGATCTGGCCATCAAGGTCCAGTCTGGCAACTGGGAAGAGCATCGCGATGAAATGGAGCGCTTCCTTCGGGAAGCGCGGATCCTGGCACGGATCAATCACCCCAATGTCGTGCAGATTTATTCGGTAGGAATGCACGAGGGCGCGCCGTTCTTCGCGATGGAGCTCCTCGAGCGCTCAGTGGCCGATGCGGCGCGACTGCGCATGCCGTCCATTGCGCAGCTGAAGCGCTGGATGTTCGAGGCGGCCCGGGGTCTCGCGGCCATTCACGAGATGGGCGTGGTCCATCGCGACATCAAACCAGCGAATTTGTTGCTCTCCACGCCGACGAGTGTCGAAAACGAGCACGTCAAGATCGCGGATCTCGGCATTGCGAGCAGTGGCGAATTGTTCGGTACGCGACTCACGCAGTCGGGCATGGTACTCGGCACCACCGGCTATCTGGCGCCCGAGGCTTGGCATCCCGACGCCAATCTTGATGGCCGCACCGATCAATACGCACTCGGTGTGGTGTTCTTCGAGTTGCTGGCCGGACGCAGTCCGCACCAATTCGACAGCGACGCCGAAGCCATCGAAACGATGATGAACCCGCCCGAGGCGCCTGACGTTCGTACGTTTCGCGCCGACGTCGATGCGCCGACGGCCGAACTCATTGCCACGATGCTGCGGACCAAACCAAAGGACCGGTTTGCCAATACTTCCGAGTTGGTTCAGGCGCTGCTCGCGGTGCTACCGCCGGCAGGCGCCGACTACCGCTCGCCCACGCCGAATCCGCGCGCCGCGCCGACCTTGCCGCCTGCCGTTGACTCCGCGCGAACCCGCATGCATGAAGCGCCGACGCTTGCGCGCCAAGCGGAAGCCCGACCTGCTTCGCGCGCATCCTGGTTGATCGCTGTCCCCGTTCTGCTGATTTTGCCTTGGGTGATCTGGTACGGCTTTGGCACGGCCCGAAGATTGGATGCCGGGTCGCATCAAGTCGACGCATCGGCCGACGCCAACGAAACCGACACCGCTGAATCAACGGAAACGGATCCGGAACTTGCGGCGTCAGAGTCCTCGGCATCAGATGCTGCCGAAGCCGCGTCCAGCGAAACAGCCGCTGACGAGACCCCAACTACCGAGCCCGACAGCGCGCCGACTGCCGATCCCGAATCACGCAGCGCCTGGGCGGAGTACCTGCTCGGCCACTATACGCTCAGCGTCAGCGACACCGATCAGGCTTGGACATTGAGCCTGCTCGAACAACAAGGCGGGCAAATCCGCGCCGAACTGCTCGGGCCGAAGTCCAAGGCCATGACGCTCACCGGTGTGGTCGAGGCGCAGCGGGACGAAGAGCGGGATGGCAGCACCTGGACCCTGTCCCGCGTGCGGCTGCAAGGCAAGAGCGATCTGCAGTTGATTCTGAATATCGACTTCAACGAGGAAACTACCGAGGGCCGCGGGGTGTACGAACTTCGCGGCAAGACCAAGTCACTCGAAATCGTTGACAGCAGCGATCTGTAGCGAGCCATCACCCTCCCATCGAACGCGCCTTAGCCTATTGCTCATGTTGACCAACAGCTTTGCGTGTGGTGACGATTCTGACCGCAAGTACCCCCACCCCCGGCGCTCGCGGGGGGAGGGAGCGCTCCCTCTCCCACGCGAGTGGAAGCGGGCTGGGGAGAGGGCTACTTGCCACACCGTGCCGTCGTAAGAATCGCGCATCGTCACTGACAGTTTGATGCGCGAATAAGCGCACCAAAGGGGCGGCTGGACTCCCACGCGAGTGGAAGCGGGCTGGGGAGAGGGCTACTTGCCACACTGTGCCGTCGTGAAAATCGCGCAATGTCACTGACAGTTTGACGCACGAATAAGCTCCCAAAACGGGCGAACAGCACCCCAACTGGACAAAGAACGCTTGCGCCGAACGTTCTTCGTCCGCTCACACCATTACGCCCCTTGTTTGGCGTGGAAGGCCTTCAGCAGTTCTGCTTCTTTGTCGAGCGGGATCCCCGCACGCACTTCCGCTTGCCGCTCGGCGGGCAATGCCCGGTACCACGTCAGCAATTCGGTCACCGTCGTTGCCAGTGGCCGGAACGTCAATCCCTCGGCGATGGCCTTGGCGTTGCTGACCGCACCATAACCTGAGAATGGGGTGCCTTCTCTCGGCACCCAGATCGGCAGACCCACGTCCTCCGGAATGTCGGCCACCGGGAAATGCGTGAATGTGACTTTGCCGCCGGTCACGGCATGACATCCGTGCAACATCGAATCCATCGTCAGCTCGTAGTCCGGCCCGACGGCGTTGAACGTCCCGCGCGTCCCCTTTTCGGCGAGCCGGATCATCCATTCGCCCAAATCGCGACCGTCGATGATTTGGACGGGATCCAACCCGTCGCCTGGCACCAGCACTTCGCCGCCTTGAGCGATCCGCTTTGGCCAATAGGTGAATCGGTCGGTTTCGTCACGTGGGCCCACAATGTAGCCGGGACGCACAATCGTGACCTGGTCACCAAACTGTTTGTGGGCTTCGGCTTCGCTGAGCGCTTTCAGCGCACCATAGAGATTCTCGATATCGGCGCGCAGTGTCTCCATGGTTTCGGCCATGGCGTCCTTGCCCTTGTATTCGGCCAATTTTGCATCTTCGGTCATGCCCGGTTTCGAGCCATCGGCATAGACTGAGATGGTCGAAATGAACAGGTAGTGCCCGACCTTGCCCGCCAGCACTTTGCCGGCGTCGCGGACCCAGAACGGCAGGCTGGTCGGATTGTCGATACAGACATCCCATTCTCGCCCTTCCAACGATTTCAGATCACCAGTGTTGCGATCGCCATGCAATTGCTCGACTTCGCCCGGCCATTCCGGCGACGGCCGCTTGCCGCGATTGAACAGCGTCACTTTGTGGCCGCGCGCCAACGCATAGTTCACCTGAAACGGACCGGTAAACCCGGTGCCACCAAGAATCAGGATCCGCAGCGGCTTAGCGGCTTTTTCGATCACCCCGGAACCGGCATTGGCCAGCGCCGCAGCGGGCAGGAATGACCCAGCCGCGGCCAGCGTCCCGAGCTTTAGTAAGTCACGACGACTTGCATTCATGGTTTCCCCTTTCTTTGATCACATTGTTGGTTGAACATCGCTCAGCCAGAGCGGTTTGTGAAGGCCCGACGCGTCTCACACCTTGCCACGGTCCCTAGGCGCAAGCACATGCAAAAAGTGGGGGTGACCGATGGGATAGCCGACGCTGTGGGTCCGGCACGTGTCCGGTGCCCGGGGCATCTTCCCGTTCGGTTGAGTCGGCCCTGAGAGATTTCTCGACCTTTGGACACTTCTGACCTGGGCCAGCATCAGCTGGCTCATTTGTTTCGATTGCCAAACCAACCCTCAGGAGTATCCATGCAGCTTCCGATCAGTGCGGGACAGACCGGCCAGGCGGTTCAGACGCTCAGTACTTTGCTTCATGCCGCCGGCTATTTGCAGGCGTCGCAATCGAGTTTCGACCGCGACGTGAACCTGGCAGTGCGCGCGTTTCAGACGCAGCACGTCGATGAGCGCGGCCAGCCTTTGGTCGTCGACGGGGTCGTTGGTCCGTTGACTTGGTGGGCCATGACGCACCCGAAACAAAATCCCGTACCCGATCCAGACTTGCACGACTTCAGCAGCATTCTGCCCAAAGGCGGCAGCAATCGCGGCCGGGCCGCACTTCGGGAAGCGCTGGATGAAATGAGCGCCGGGGCTGGCGAGTCTGGTGCCAACAATCAGGGCCCGGACGTCAAGAAATATCTGAATGGTTTGGCCGATCCGCCCGGAGACTGGTGCGCGGGGTTCGTCAGTTGGTGTTTTGATCAGCATGCCGCCGGCTCACCGTTTGGCTACACCGTCGGCGCCCGCGATTTGTATCGACGCTGCCGTGATCGCGGCTGGGCCTACGACATCCAAAAACAACGCGCTGAGCCTGGCGATATCGTGGCCTGGACGCGCCCTGGTCCTAAAGGCTGGGAGGGCCACGTCGGCATTGTGCTGCAGCAGACTGATGGCGGCTACCTCCACACCATCGAAGGCAACCGCGGCGCATTTCCGGCCAAAGTCAATCGCTTTTCCTACGTCTTGTCGCGCATGGAGCGTCTCCTCGGATTTGCGCGCGTGAGTCCGTAGCCACGCGCCGCTACAGACGATTCAGCGCGCTGCCTGCCAGCAAGCGCCCGTTGCGCATCGCAGCCGGAGCGCGCCATCCCACCCAATGCGTCAGTCCGGGCTGAACAGGGGCAGTCCGGGCTGACCATCCCAAAGGTTGCCCGGACAAGGCATTCTGGCCTTATGATGAGCGTTGAACATCGACGCCACGATACGGGCGCGATTGCCCGCCGCCAGCAGTTCCTGTCGGCTTCGACCTGATTGTGCCTGCCCATGTCCAACGAAGCGCATCACTACTACAGCAACGCCGCACGCCAGCAGATCGGCCCTGTGAGCCGGGAAGATCTGCAAGCCGCCCTGTTGGCACCCGATTGGCACAGCAAGGCCATGGTCTGGCGCGAGGGCTGGGAGAAGTGGCTCCCTTGGCCGGAGGCAGCCCGAGTGCTCGGATTGCAATTGCCGCCAGCGAGTAGCACACCGCCACCGGCTGGATTCCCGCCAGCGCTGCCAGAGCGCTCGGCAAGCAGCCCAGTCGCACGCGCGGACCACACCGCTCGAAGTGGCGCACCAGCGCTCGCCGACCGGCCCGCCGAGAACTTTTACGCCTCGCCAAATGCGCCGGTGATGACGCCGTCTGCCGTGCAGTGGGACTACGCGTCATTCTGGACAAGACTGGCCGCGTATTTGATTGATCGCCTGATTCTGATTGTAATCATGGTTGCCGCAATTGCGTTGTTGAGCGGCCTGGTGTTCGGCCTCGGCCTCGCCGGCAAGAACGGCACCAATGAAGATATGGGGCACCTCCTGTTGTTTTCAGGAATCATGTTGATCATGGTGGTGTTTCCCGCTGTCTATTTCATTTACTTCGAGCAAAGCGAATCCGGCATGACCCCCGGCAAGCGCCTGTTTGGCATCCGCGTTGCCGACCTCGACGGAAAGCGCATCTCCGTAGGCGCGGCCTTTATCCGAAACTTGATCGCAGCGATCTCGGGCGCGTTTTACGGTGTCGGCCATATCGTCGCTGCGTTCACAGAGCGCCATCAGGCCTTGCATGACCTCGGCGCACAAACCATCGTCATTCACAAGCATCAGTCCGGCAGCGCGGGATCGACCCAACCATCACGCCGGAGCGGCGCTGGTGTCGGTGTGATCATCGGGGTGATCATCGCGTTTTTCACCATCCCGATTCTTGGCATCATGGCGGCGATTGCAATACCGGCCTATCAGGACTACACCGTTCGGGCGAAATTGACACAGGTATTCAACGACACTGCGGCCCTGCGTGCCGAGGTTCAAGACTTTCGAACCAACCATGACGACCAATGCCCGAGCCACGACGACGCGTCCTTTCAACCGGCAGCGCAGTATCAAGGGCAATTCTTTTCGAGCATTGAATTCGGCAGTCGTGAGATCTACGAAGACAGCCGCGAGTGTTTGCTAATGGTGACGCTTGATCACACTAACCAATCCAAGCTGGACGGCACCATCTTGACACTCTCGCTCGCCGGCGCCGGTCAATCTTGGACTTGCAGTAGCGATACCGTCTTTCAACGCAACATGCCGAGCGCGTGCCGCGGCTATTGAGGGTGACGCTGAACCCGTTCAGAGTCGGTGCGGGCCATGGACGCCCCGCCCAGAATCAATCAACTACGTGATTGATTCGGCAACGCATGAGCCCGCGGTTCGAACGCGGCATGCCGCCAGTGCGTCTGCCGGTTATGATCGAGTTCTCTCAGCCTGACACCGGCCTTTGCATGGAACCGACCACCGACACCCTGCGCTATCGAGCCTGCCCGTTGTGCGAAGCCATCTGTGGGCTCGAATTCAGATTTCGCGGCGACACGTTGCGTGCCATACATGGCGATCCCGAAGACCCGTTCAGCCGCGGCCACATTTGCCCAAAGGGCAATGCGATTTTAGATCTCGAAGCCGATCCTGACCGCTTGCAACAACCCATGCGGCGCGTTGGCGCGGATTGGCAACCCGTCAGCTGGGAGTTCGCGTTTGCCGAAATCGGCCGTGAACTCCATGCGATCCAAAGCGAATCCGGGCGGGACGCGGTCGCCATGTACTTCGGCAATCCGAACGTGCACCACTTTGGCTTGGGGGCCTATGTGCCCTTCCTGGCCCGCGCCGTCGGGACACGCAATCTGTACAGCGCGTCGTCCGTCGATCAGTGGCCGCATCAACTGGTTTGCTGGCAAATGTACGGCCACCAATGGCTGTTGCCAATTCCGGATCTGGACCAACTTGACACGTTTGTGATGCTCGGCGCGAATCCACTCGCGTCGAATGGGAGCCTGATGACGGCGGCCGACGTCACCGAGCGACTCAAAGCCATTGCAAAGCGCGGCCACCTGATCGTTGTCGATCCGCGACGCACCGAGACGGCAGCGATCGCCAGTCAGCATCTGCCAATCCGCCCGGCTAGCGACTTCTGCTTCTTATTGGCATTGCTCACCGAACTGCGGCGCATCGGCCCGCCGCGCCTGGCTGTCTATGCAAACCAGCTGCGCGGATTCGAGCGCGTACTCGACTTGATTGACACGTTGGACACCGATGCTTTGCTCGCGCCAACCGGCATTGCGCGGGCCGACGCGCGCGCCGTTGCCGAGACGCTTTACAGCGCAACAAACGCTGCCGTCTACGGTCGCATGGGTGTGTCGACACAACGCTTCGGCACAGTCAGTCAGTATCTGATCCAACTGATCAACCTCTACCTGGGCCAACTTGATCGCGCCGGCGGCGTTTTGCCCAATGAGCCCGCCTTTCCGATTACCGGGCCGGGCACATCACGAGGCTCGCGCGGACGCTGGCAGTCCCGTGTTCGCGGCCTGCCCGAAGTCAGTGGCGAACTGCCCGTGGCGGCACTCCGCGAGGAAATCGAAACCCCGGGCGTTGGCCAGATTCGCGCGCTCATCAGTGTTGCGGGCAACCCGGCGTTGTCGACACCAGATGGCGCGCGTCTCGGTCAGGCCATCAGTCAATTGGCGCTTTACGTCGCTGTTGATCCATACCTCAACGAAACCACTCGGCACGCCCATTGGATACTGCCGCCGCCGTCACATCTCGGCGAAGATCACTACGACTTGTTCTTCAATGCATTCGCGATCCGCCGGATTGCGCGCTTGAGTCAACCGATTCTGCCACTGCCTGCCGGCGCGCTGCCGCAATGGCAGATCCTGCAAGGCTTGACGCACGGGCTGCAAGCCGCCCGCGGCGAACCGCACCAACCATGGCCCGACCCGAGGACCGTGCTGGCACAAGGTCTGGCCAAAGGATCAAGCGGGCTCACAGTGGCCGACTTGGTTCTGTCCGAACATGGCATTGATCTCGGACCGCTGCAGCCGAGCCTGTTGCGCCGGCTGCAAACGGAATCTGGCGCCATTGAAGCTGCGCCGGATTTTCTCTGGCAGCTTCTGCAGGACGCGGTGCAAGCATGGCTTCGCGGCGGCCTGGCAGCGCCCACCGATGCCCTACAGTTGATCGGCCGACGCCATGTGCGGAGCAACAACTCGTGGATGCACAATTCGGAACGGCTGGTCAAAGGCAAGCCCCGGCACCAGTTGCTGATGCATCCCGAAGATGCGGCAAGTCGCGGCATCGTCGATGGTGCGACAGTACAAATTCGCTCGCGTGTGGGCACCGTCCAAACCGAGGTGGTATTGAGCGCGGATGTGCGTCCTGGGGTAGTGTCGCTGCCGCATGGATTCGGGCACCAACAAGACGGCGTGCGGTTGCACCGCGCCGCGCACGTCAACGGGGTCAGCTGCAACGATCTCACCGATCCAGAGCACCTCGATGGCGGCACCGGTAACGCCGCGCTCAATGGCACGCCAGTCTGGGTGACGTGCGCTGACCAGTCAGCGTGATCGCGAATAGGGCTGCGCTTGCGACCTCGCAGCAACCATCGCGCTCCGATAGCGTCATCAGCGCCGCAGCCACTGACCGAGAACTGGAACCGACCGAGTTCGAAATCGGCGCTCATCACACACACGATAGACCTATTGACTCCCTCTCCCACGCGAGTGGGAGAGGGCTGGGGAGAGGGCTACTTGCCACTCTGTGCCGTCGTGAAAATCGTGCATCGTCGCTGACAATTTGATGCGCGAATAAGCGCACCAAAGGGGCAGCTTGACTCCCACGCGAGTGAGAGCGGGCTGGGGGAGACGGCTACTTGCGACAGTGCGCGGTAATCGAGGTCGCGCTGCGCCACCAATCATTCGATGCACGAATCACCGAGCCTCCCAAGCGACCGGTACACCCATCGAACAGCCATGACGCCAATCAACAATCGTTATCGCACGCTGAGAAGTAGCGCGCCCTTGGCGAAAGGCACTTGCAATCCGTGCGCACCTCACGCCACTGTCCGCCTGGAGACGGAGATCCTTCACCTATGATGTTGCCGAAGACGGTTCGTATTGCCGGAATCCTTGCCTTAACCACCAGCCTCGCCCGAGCGGAAACGCCACTCATGTGTAATGGCCTGGACAACGGGTTACCGTTCCGAGCGGCAACGGCAGCCGTTGAGGACGATCTGTCCGATGCCGAGCCGGTCGATCCGAACGAGTTTCGCCCACAGACGATGCCGCCACCGCGCCCCGTCATCCGTGGCGCAGATCCGGTGTGGGTATCCATAGGCCCCTCGCCGACGCGGTCAGCCCAGGTGATCGTGCCACCAGACAATCGGGTCAGCGGTGCCGTCAACGCGGTTGCGCCCCATCCGACCAATCTCAACATCCTGTATGCCGGAAGCGTGAACGGCGGTATCTGGAAAACGACTGATGCTCAAGCCGCGAATCCAACCTGGACCCCGCAATCCGACGAGCTGCCCTCGCAGTCGATTACGTCGATTGAATTCGATGCGACCGACAGCAATTTCAATACGTTGATTGCCGGTATCGGCCGACTCAGCAATTTCGCGCAGCGCGGTGATGATGAGTTGGGCGTCTATCGCACCACCGATGGAGGCACCAATTGGACCTTGCTCGGTGGCAGCACGCTGTTGGGCCGCAAGGTGCTCGCAGTGGCGGCGCGCGGCAATATCCTGATGGCGGCAACGACAGCGGGTTTGTTTCGCTCGATCGACACCGGCGCCAACTGGACGCTTGCCTCGGGCACCGGTGGCTTGCCCACTGGCGCCAATGCCGATCTGGTAGCCGACCCGTCCAACAACAGCCGTTTTTATATCTCGGTGCGGGGTGCCTCGCCGCAGTTACTCCGCTCGCCTGATTCTGGCGCGAGTTGGACGAATATCACGGCGGGCGTGACAGGGCTCAGCAGTTCAACGTCAACAATCAAGTTCGCGGTAGGTCCAACGGGCGTCGTCTTCGTTGCAGTAGTGAATTCAGGTGCATTGGCTGGCGTGTTTCGGTCACCAGATCAAGGTGCCACCTGGACCGCGATGGACGTGCCGACCATTCACCCTGGTGGTCAGGGTGGCGTCAATTCTGCGATTGCTGCGGATCCGACTGACACCAATATCGTCTATGTTTCCGGCGATCGCATCACGGCCAGCCCGTTCACGGGCAACGTGCACCGCGGCGACGCGAGCCTGGCTCTGGGTAGTCAGTTTGTCCCGATTGTAGATTCCAATGCCGGTAATACCGCCCCGCATGCCGACTCGCGCGACTTGGTCTTTGATGGCGGTGGCAACCTGCTTGAGACCGACGATGGCGGCATCTATCGTCGCGTGTCACCGCGCACCAATTCCGGAACGTGGACATCGGTCATCGGCAATCTGACGGTCATGGAAATCCACGATCTGGATCACGACGCGGTGTCCAACATCGCGATCGCCGGCACTCAGGACAATGGTACGCATATTGTCGATACGCCTGGCAACCTGGTCTGGCGCTTCATATCGGGCGGCGATGGTGGTGACGTACTGGCGGACGACCGCACGCTCGCCCCAACTTCCAGCTTTCGCTATACGTCATCCCAAAACTGGGGTGGCCCTGCCCGCCGCACGTTTAGTGCAGCAAACAGCCAGACCGGCAATACCGGCCTGCCGGGCATTGGCGACGCCCAATTTGTCACACCCATCGAGCTGAGCGTTGCCAGCGCCGACCGCCTCATGATTGGCGGTGCCAGCAACATGTACGAAATCAACAACGTGACCAGCGGCAGCCCCACGTTGACTACGATCAGCACGCCCGGCTCAAATCGCGGTGCGGTCGCCCATGGCGTTCGTGCTGATGCGAGTGCGGCTTACATCGGCAGTGGCGCTGCCGTGTTCAAGCGCACGGGCGGCGGCGCCTTTGCGGCGACCGCAGCGTTGCCGGCCGGCGCTGCGGCGATTACTGACGTCGCTATCGATCCAGACAATGTCAACATCGCGTTTGCGGTCGACGACAATCAGATTTTCCGGACGATCGATGGCGGCACGAGTTGGACGGACGTGACCGGCAATATTGCGTCGATCAGCGCCTTCGACTTTCGCACGATCGAATTCATGGAACTGCAAGCCGGCGATCAGGTAGCCGTTGGAACACGATCGGGCGTATACGCGACGCCGGTCAATGCGGCTACGTGGTCGCTGTTCGGGCAAAGCCTGCCAAACGTGCTGGTCTTTGATCTACGATTCGATGCAACCCAGCAGAAATTGTTTGCCGGCACGCTGGGACGGGGTGCTTTTGTCCTCACGGTTCCAATGGTCATCGACAGTGTGTTTGCCAACAGCTTCGAATAGCGCGTGACACAACGGTGAGCATGGGCCGCGTTCCAACAGATCGACGCGGCCCATGATCGGCGCCCAACATCCCTGTTTCGCCCCCGCAACGTCGGTGACAGCCGCGCCAAGAAGCGCCTCAGGCGATGCCGTAGCGGGACGACACAGTCGCAGGCGCCGTACCGGGAGGCAAACAGGTGATCGCAAGCCGGATCAGGCGGCCAGATTCAACGCGAATCGCTTCTTTACTGAATCCCTGGCCTACGGCTCATGTCCCAGTCAGCCGATTCGCGTAGGCTCGGGCATAGCCATCCCACCGTTTTCGAGGCCGGCATGAACCAGACTGACATTCCCTGGGCAGATATTGATGCGGCGATTGCCGACGGCCAGATGGTCGATGCGGTTCGGCTGTATCGCCTGGCGACGGGCAGCGCGATTGGTCCGGCGGTGATGCTCCTGAACGAGCGCAAGGCCGTGCTTGGCCCCAAGTCGGCGTCCCCAACCGAATCAGAAGCCCGCTCGCAGCAGGCCAAATTGACGCAGCCGGTGCTCGATGACGACGCCCTCGCCCGCATCCGGGTTTTCGAGGACAGTGCCTATTGCCCCGTGGGCGGCCGCCTCGCAGCATGGCGCAATCGTCGCGGCGAGCTGTGCGTGCTGCATCGGCGTGACGCGCGCTCGGTCGAAGTCAACCTCCTGCCAGCGAGCGGCAACTATGCCCACGACCTGCACGGGTTTTCGCTCACCAATGAAGACCTCATCGCCCGCCTTGAAGCAGGCGGCGAATTGCATCCAGCCGACTTCGCGGGCACAACCCAGATTGCGTCGCTGATTCTGCGGCAGATCGCGCCCACGGTGGTGCCAGAAACCAGAACGATCTGGCAGCCTTCCCGCGCAACCATCCTTGCGCTCGATGCCCTGCGTTTTGAAGCACGCTACGTGTTCCGGGGCGACTACTGGTCGATTGCCGAATGGCAAGGCGCTCTGGAGCGTGCAGCGCGTTTGCCGGAGCTTGCCGAACCGCTTCTCGATGCGCGTGCCGAAGCGGCACCGAACGAAGGCTTTATTCCCAACACGGCGCAGTGCAATTTGCTCCTGCACCTCTGTATTGCGGAGTGTGCGGTCGATCAAGTCCGCCTGGATTCTGAGCACTTTTTCGCGGATCTGGCCACCCGGCGGATCGAAGACACGCCGCTGGCGCATCGCGATGCATGGTCGGCACTCATTGGTCTGGCCGACGCCAATCATCGTCGTCGCAATACGCTGCCGCCTTGGCTCGATCGCGCGACGCGCAGCGGTCAACTGGCCGGACTCAGCCCACCGGGCATGGCGCGGTTCCTGGTACCAAGATTGGACGGCTGCCTGCCACCGGGTGCCGACTTGGACGCCTTGTGGACATTCCTCGCTGGCGCTGCGGGGCGGGGCAACTGGCTGCTGGCGATGGCGCCGACGTCTTAGTGCCAGTGAAGCCCTAAGGCGTAATCACGCCGAGCTGCAGTCAGCGTGCTTCCACATTCTTGGCGTCAACCGTTTCATCCTGATACTGCGGATCATCGTAATGCAGCTTGCACCGCGACGCGCTGCACGACACGATCGTCGCCGGATACCAATAGCCAAGAAACGAATAGCGAACCTTGGTGCCCGCCGCGAACGCACTCGGACCACCGTTCTGACCAGGATTCTCGTCCGCCGCATCGCTGTCGCGGGGCGAGCACACCGCGGCTTTCCATTTGTTGCCGATATCGGCGTCCGAGAGATACATCCGAAGCTTGGCGCGCGGGTCGGTCTCTTCCAGCACCGCCACCGCAAATCCGAGCGGCGCGTCACCCAGCCAATCCACACGGCCATCGCCACGCAAACGATAGTCACCCGATGCGCCCGTGCGGGTGCGATAGGAAAGCCCGGTAATCGTCATGACGCCAGCGACCACCGGATTCGGGTGATAGGTGTAACAGTAGTACTCGCCTTCAGGCAATGCGGTCATCGCGCCAGGCTGCTGCGCAGCGGTCGCGTCTGCCTGCGGCTTCTGGCCTGTCGCCGGACCAATGAAACCACCAGCGGGCCGCGTGATCGGACGCGCGGCCGGGTTGCTGACTGGGCGTGCGGGGCGCGTCACCGTGCTCGGCTCAGCCGATGGCGCAGCGGCCGGCTGCGGCGCGCTGGCGGGCTTGGGCGCCGCGGCACTGGGCAGACTCAGCTCCGCTGGTTGGCGATACTCCGTCGGCGCCGTGGCGAGGTCGTCATGAAACGTGCCGTCCTGCCAGTCCTTCCATTGCACGAGCACACCATATTGATCCTGCCGGACCACGCGTGCCTCTTCAGGCTTGCCGTAATGCTGCACGATGACAATCTGACCAGGTTGAAACTCGGTCGCAAACGCAGGCCCCATCAAGACGTTGATCAGCAACGCCAGTGCGGCATGAAGCAGATGTCGGACGCGCATGGTCTCCCCCTTCCTGAATACGATGCCGGCTGAGCGTACCAGGATCTGTAACCTACTCCCTCTTCCACGCGAGTGGGAGAGGGCTGGGGAGAGGGCTACTTGCGACACGGCGCCAGCATCGGAATCGCGCATCGCCACCAATAAGTTGATGCGTAACGATGCGCACCCTCGATTCGACCGGTACCCGTAGCCTTCATTACGTCGCACTTTGCGATAGTCCGACCGACCGCGCATCGCGATCCTGCCACCGACAACATCTCAATACATCGGCGGCCGATACGTAAACATGGTCAGCAGCGCAATGCCAGTCGGCGTCACGGTAATCATCAGGCCCTCGCCGTCACGATCCTCCTGGTTGCGCGCCTCATCACCAAACCACGCCCCATTCATGAAGTCATAGCCCGTCACGTTGTCAAAGCCCTGCTGAATGCACGCCACATTCAACGTGCTACCGGTCAATAACTCCAGGTAGTAGCCGCCTGCACCAAAGCGCGCACTGTCGTCGCCAGTCGAATCCCACGTGAGTTCGGCGGTCGTGCAACTCGTAAACGTCACGCGCATCCGGCCCCAACGCTTGAGGTTCACATCTTCGGCGTTGAACGCATCACCAAACATCGTTCCCGTGGCCGACACCATCTCGAGATCGAGCACGCGGCCGTTTGCTTGGCCACTGCCGACGATCCAGTACTGCGAGCCAATCTGCGACACATCGACCAGCGCGGGACTGAATTCGACATTCGTCGCGCCACTGAGACCGCCACTGTTCTCGGGTTGAAACAAGACGCCCTGCGACACGCCGCTCGTGAGATTGAACACACGCACCGAGCTGCCGCTGGTGACCAGCAAGCGACCGTCAGTCGTGCGCTTCATACCGGCCGGACCCGTAACTGCGGCAAACTCCCCCAAACTCGCACCTGTGGTGCTGAAGCGCAGCACTTGGTTGCCGGCCTCGCTGGCCACCAGTACGTTGCCATTCGATTCAAACACCAAGCCGCGCGGACGCCGCAAGCCGCCCGCATTCGCGGCAATAAAGGTGGTGACGGCACCCGTCTGCGGGTCGTAGCGGAGCACGCTGTTGGTGTAGTAGCTCGGCACATACAGGCGCCCGTCGGGACCAATTGTCATACCGACTTCAGGGCCATCCAGGCCACCTGCGCGCGCGGCAATCGGCGTCGCCTTCAGCGCCCCCGTTTCGCCGTCGTAGAGCCGCACGCTATCGGCATCGAACCCCGCCACATAGAGGTCGTCATTGGCGTCGAACGCAATGGAAATGGGCCGGAAGCTCGTGCCCAAATCGAGAAACGTGTCGACGAACGCAAGCGAACTCGGGTCGTAACGGAGGATGCGACCATTGTTCTCGGAGACCACATAGAGCAACCGGTCTGGTCCCAGCGTAATCGTTTGCGGCCCGCTGATCCGATTGGCAGTGTCCAGCGGGCCAATCAAGGTCCCGGCGCAGGCGTCGTACACCAGCACGTTGTTATTGAAATAACCGCTGACCAATGCCCGCGATGGGGTGCATTGTGCCGAGGCGACGGTCGAAAGGGTCATGAACAGGGTGAGCAACAGTAAGATTCGAGACAACATGCGAGACTCCGGTGAAAGGCCGCAGATTGGCCGGCTCACTTCGTTTTCGCCTGTCAGAAAACCTCCGTTTTTTCTCCGTTCCGGACCCGGATATTTGCATGATTTGGCGGAACGGTCGGTCGGTCGGCGTGACATCGACAAGGGTGTGCCGACATTGGTCGTTGCGCGCCGATGCAGTCGGTCAAGAGCCCAAACGCTTGTCGACAATCGCTCATGCGGGATGGTCAGCGCTGAACTGAGACCGGCGCCAGCGCAAGCGCTTCACTTTCGGTGAGCCTGCGCCAGTGACCTTTGGCCAAGGTCCCGAGCGCCAATCCGCCAACGGCAATTCGGATCAAGCGCAACACGGTCACGTCATGGGCAGCTAACAGACGACGAATCTGCCGGTTCCGTCCCTCGTCCAGCACGATTTCCAACCAGGCGTTCTTATCACCCTGGCGGAGGATCGCGACCGAGACCGCAGCTAATGCCTCGCCGGCATCAACGACCCCAGCACGCAGCGCCGCAAGCAAGTCCGCATCCGGAATCCGGTCGATCTGCACGTGATAGGTCTTTGTGATCGCGTGGCCGCCGCTGCCTTCGGTGATCGCGGCAGCCCAGCCGGGATCGTTACTGAACAGCAGCAACCCTTCGCTGGCCTGATCCAATCGCCCAACCGGCGCCAGCCAAGGCAGCCCCGACTCGGCGAAGCACTGATATACCGTCGCGCGACCGCGTTCGTCGCGGGTCGTGGTCACCAAGCCGCGGGGTTTGTTCAACATCACGTAGACCCGTTCAGCTACCACGGCGGCCTGATCGGCGACGAGTACCCGATCAGCAGGCATTCGGGTGGGAAACTCGGGGTCGCGAACCACCCGACCATTCACTGACACCCGCCCGTCCCGGATCCATTGCGCAGCCACCGTGCGCGAGGCCAGTCCCATCTTCGACAGCACGCGCGCCAAGCCGTGCCGGACGATCGGCTCGTCAGGGCGACGACGCATCTCGGCTCGTCACGTCAACATAGGAAGACGGGCCCCGCACGCTCAAGGCTGCGTGGCTTGCGGCTGCTTGTCAGCATCGACGGCCTCGTCGTGCTTGGTTCGTGGCGGCGCATGTTTCACATAGCGATCGAACCACGTCAGCATCTCGTAGACCAGATGCTCGTTCGATTCGCGGGCCGTGTACCAATGCGGCTCGAACGGGAGCATCACCAGTCGTGCAGTGCCGCCATTGCCGCGAATGGCCTGAAACAGGCGCGGCGACTGGGTCACTTCGGTGCCAGGGTTGGCGTCGTCGCTGCCGTGCACGATTAGCAAGGGCTCATTGATCTTGTCTGCATGGAAAAACGCTGAGGCTTCATCGTAGGCCTTGGGCGCCTTCCAAAACGATCGCCGCTCGTTCTGAAACCCAAACGGCGTCAGTGTCTTGTTGTAGCCACCACTGGTTGCCACGCCCGCCCGGAACAAGTCGGTATGAGCCAACAGATTCGCGGTCATCAGCGCACCATGGCTGTGCCCGGTCACACCAATGCGATCGGGATCAACCACCCCCATTTCTACCGCCTTCGCAACGGCCGCCTCGGCATTGTCACGGAGCTGCTGCAAGTACGTGTCGTAGGCATTCTGCGGGTCGCCGACAATCGGAAACGATGCATCGTCGATCACGGCATAGCCGGCCAAAAGCAGCAGTTGATACGTGCCCAGTCGCGTAAACGTCTGCCCCGACCCGCGCACTTGTCCAGCCGTTGCAGCTTCGGCGTAATCGAGTGGATAGGCCGCAAGAATGGCCGGCAAGCGCTCCCCAGGCTGATACCCCGGCGGCGTATACAACGTAAATGACAGCGCCACGCCGTCCTTGCGTTGGTACGTGACGAGTTGCTTTTTGATCTGCCGGACCAGTGGTGCCGGGTCGGCAAAATTCGTCACCTGCTGACGCGTCGACGCATATACGGCCTCATTGGGGGCTGCGTTCTTCAGGCGCTCGCCCAAGGTCCGAATCCAGATGTTCGGCGGATCTTTGGGCGACTGATGCCAGCTGAACCAATGCGTCGAATCGCCATCGATGAAATCGGCAAATCGTTCCAACGCATCACCCGAGCTTCGGAACAAGCGCTCGGTTTGGCCGGTCCGCAAGTTGTAGCGATCCAGAAACGGACGGTCGCCGTCGGGCGACGCACCCGTACCCGAGAGGAAAATGTGCGGACCATCGCGACGCAGCACCGAAGCGCCATTCGACAGACGCTCAAACATGGGATAGCCGGGGTCATGATATTCATCATCCCAGGACAATTCCCAAAGCAGCTTGCCCGGCCGACTTGGCTTGGCCACGTCAAACTGCCGCACCTGATACCAATTGCGATTGGCGTCGATCTCGGTCAGCAGGGTTTCCGAACCCTTGGCAAACCAAGCCATGCCGCCAAAGCGCTGAGTCGTTCGAAACAGTTCCTTGGCCTGGCCCGTAAACGGCGCCTGCAAGCGCATCACGCGATCGCGTGCGGCTACTTGGTGCCGCCAGTCGCCGCCATCGAGTGCTTCGACCCAATAGAGCTCCGCTGGCGCGTTCGCACGCCAGAAGAAGCTGCGCGGTCCGGTGGGCGAGCCTCGCGGCGGCACCCGATCGGCAACTGGCACATCCGCAACGCGGACTTGTGTTTTGGTGTTGAGGTCGACAATGGCAACGCGGTGCGCAAAGCGCTCCCAAGTCGTGACATAGGAATAAGGCTGCTGCAGCGTCTCGACTCGCACGTGCACGCCGTCCGGCGCGACACTGACATCGGTATACACCGCGGGCGCGGCCACGAGTTCTGAGTGCCCTTGTACAACGTCAACCGCGCGCAACTCAGACGTGGCGTAATGGTTGAATAGCGCTTCGTCCTGAGGGCTCGCTAGCGTGTCGCGCGATTCATAGGTGCCACTCTCGCCGGACCCACTGGTGGCATCCTTGATTTCAGGCCCGACGGGCACAGCGGGTCGAACAGCCGGCGCGCCGAGATCGGCCGGCACCGCTTTGACAATCAGCTTGTGCGTGCCGGCGATCCATTTGATGTCTTGATCCAGGATCGGATTCAACTGAATGCCTTCAATCTGCCAAGTGCGCGCCGTCGTCGCGTCACCAACCCAGAGTTCGGCCCCATCAGGGGTCGCGTTGGCAAATGCGAAGTACTTCCCAGATGCCGACCAGATGGGCCAATCAACGCAAGCCCCTTCGGGCAAGGCGACGGGCTTAGTCTGGCGCGACGCCACATCAAGCAGACTCAGACCAGCAAGGCATCCACGGATTCCGTATCCATTTGCCATGTCATGGCGGTTATGACCGCGTGGCTCGATTCTGAGTCCGGCCAGTTTGAGATACGGCTCGGCCAACCGCGTGATCGCCGGAAACGCTTCCTGTTGCACCAAGAGCATCGTGCGCCGATCTGGCGACAGACTGGGCGACGGAATCTCCGGCAGACGCATGGTTGCCAGCAATGGTTCGGGCGGCTGCTGGTATTGCGCTGCTGACGGCCCACTCATGCCGCTCAGTAACGCGAGAATCAGCCCAAGTTCCATTCCGCTTCGATGACTCATCGGGTGCACGCTCGCTGGTGATCACGCGAGTTTACCAAGACGGGATTGCCGGGACGATGGCCCAATCGACCTATCCGCTGCATCGTCGCCGGTACGCTGGCAATGGTCGCCACAGCGAGACTTTCTCAAGCCCGGGGCATACGCTGATGCGAGCTCACCGTTTCTCCAATCAATGTCTGTGGTCGGCACCTGGCACACGACAACACACAGACTCAGCCGCGCTCATGTTTCGTTTCCGATCAGGGCATATCCTCAAATCCGCTCGCAAACAGGGCATCAGTCGGCGGCGTCTGGAATTCGTAAGCGCCGATGTCGATCACGCCATTGACCACTCTGGGGTTGAAGTCCAGATCGCTGGTGGCCGTGTTGAAGGAATTCGAACCCGTGTCGATGGCCGGTGACCCGGCAGCCAGATGAAAGTCGTTGCTGCCGTTGACGAATTGTGGATTCACATTGTTCGCGCCAACGTCGTCGCCGAGATTGTTGCTGCGAAGAACCGGTGTTCCCAGTATCAAGCCGAATGTGCTGCCTTCATTGCCATGCACGATCGTGTTGGTAAGCGAATGGCTACCTGCGGACGCTTCGTAGACCAGTCCAGTACCCTGGTTGTTGACAACGGTACAATTGGACATCGTGCTCGTGCCGGTCCCGGTGTGAGTCACGTAGATCCCACCCAGCGCACTGTTCGTGACCAGGCAATTTCCGATACCAAAGTCGGCGGTCAATGTCGCCAAGACGTAAGCCTGCGTTCGATTCCCTGAGACTTGATTGGGCGCCGAATTGCGAGCAACCTCCAGGGCATTGATGTCCAACGTCGAATTGTCGAACACTCCGATGGCCAAGCCGGCGCCGCTGCTACTGGTCGCCAGCACCACGTTGTCCGCAATCACGTTGTCTGAGAGCGTCAATTGCGCGTCGCCAAAGCCCTCAACACTAAGCCCGGCACCAAAGCTGCCGCTGCTCTGCACTGAATCCTGATTGAACCCAAAGTAGCTCTCGGACACGCTGATACGAGCGCTGTTTGACGCGCGCAGAAACGCGCCAATACCGTCCTTTTGGCCGGTGCCAAAGGCTGTGTTATTGGTGAATTCACATCGGGCGATCGCGATCTGACTCGTCTGTGTCGCGTCGAGACGCAAGCCCGCAGCCCCAAAGTTGCTCTGGTGACCGGTCACCCGGCAATCCTCCAGACTGAACTGCGACGCATTCGCCAGGCCACCGTAGATGCCACCAGGCGCGCCCACCCCCAGACCGCCGAGAATGGTCAGGTTCCGCACTTGCAGTTGCGCCATCGAGGTCAGATTGAACGTCAGTACCGTCCCACCCAGCGCGCTCGCCTGCCAGATCGTCTGGCTTGGCGCGATCGGATTTTGCGTGAAGCTCGCATTCCAGCCCCCCGAAATCTGCCAGACCTTCTCGCCATTGATGGGAAACACGACGCCGCCGACATGGGTGCCGGTTTGCAGGCGAAACTCGTGATTGTCCGGATTGGCGTTCGCATCCGCGATGGCGGCGTTCACCGTCGGGAACGCACCGTCTGGTCCTATGGTGTACACCGTCGCCTGAGCCGATGTCCCAAGCCCGCCCAACAACAAAACACCAAAGATCGTGCCACGCATCGCAAGCTCCAAAGAAGGTGCGTGGCATTCAACGACCAAACCCGATTTCCGGTTAGGCCAGGCGCGTCAGTTGCTGGTTCAAGCGCGCCAGACTCAAGCCTGGCAAGGGCGCTACTAAACAAGTTCAGAGGCGACGCGGGTCTGAACGTCCCGAATGGACTCACCCAGACGCTCCCAAGGTTTCGGCACTCAGTGTCAGGTCTACTCCCGGCCCCTGTTCACGTTGTATTGACATCGAAATACTGAACTGGGATCCAACCAAGTCGCACCGTTTGCCTGCAAGGCCAACCCAATCAGCCCGCAGGGATGCCCCCAGCTAGGCGACCGGAGTCGTCTGGCTGGGGGCGAACCCACCCGTACGCCTATTGGGCGTGTCCAGATCGGCAACGCCCGGACTCGGGGCATGAGCCCCCATTCATTCGATACAGCCTGACGCACCGACCAATTTGTCGAGCTGAATGGTCGCGCTAGGCCGGCCGTTGATGTGATACGTCAAGAACGCACGACTACAAGTCTGCACGTAGAGATCAGCGGTGCCCACCTGCACTGTCGTAGTGGGCGTGGTTGTATTGAATTTGCCGTTCAACGTCTCATAGATCGGCAACCCGCTGGCCGTTCGTGAGTTGCCCGGATAGTTGCCCTGGATCGTCAACCACCGCTGACCGCTGGGGCCAGTGCCCGGCTGACCATCAACAGCATACGTGTACCAGGCAGCAAAGAAGAAATTCCCAAGATTCGGTGCAAACTCGAACTGGAAACCCTGGCCGGCGGTCGGCGGGTTGTACCAGGCACCGTTGAGCGTCGCATTGATGCCTTGCTGGTTGAGACTCACGATCGGTTGGAAGTTGCTGTCGCAGTTCTGATCAGCGATCAGGCGCACGAGTTGAATCGTGTTGCTGCGGGGCGCGCCGTCCACCGTGACGGTGTAGTTGAAATTGGCAACATTGCAGCTCTGAAACGTCAGGCGCGCGGTCCCGATCTGCGCTGCGGAAGTGGGCGGCAGACTATTGAAACGCCCGCCCGTATTTTGATAGACCTTCAGATCGACGAACGGCGAGCCCATTGCGACGTTTTGAGCTTGCGCCGAATACCATCGTTGTCCCGTCGGGCCGGGTTGACCATCCACTGCGAACGAATACCAGCCTGCGTAGACATAACTTGCGGCTGCCGACACATTGATCATGAAGCCTTGACCAGACTGGTTCGGGTCATACCAGGTGCCGCTATGCCCAGGCCGCAGTGGCATCGATTGCAAGCCACCCAAGTCCGACACAGCGCGTCCGGCATCGGCCAAACCGGCGCCGCAGGTCGAGCTATTGCAGTTCGCGCCAATGTGCGATCGCGCCTTGCTACGAATCTGTTGATAGACCTCGGCGGGGGTCCAAGTTGGCCGCAGCGCATGAATCAAGGCAGCGGTACCAGCAACCTGTGGAGCGGCCATGCTCGTGCCCTTCAAGTTGTAATAGGTGTCCGCACCGGGCGAAGCGAGTCCGTTGTTGTAGGTCGACAGAATGCCGTCATAAGTCCCAACGTCGCCTGCCTCCGTACCGCCAGGCGCCGCGACCCCGTGCGCACCAACGGTGTTTGAGTAGCTCGCTCGAGTGCCGTTACGGGCGATTGCGGCAACCGGCAACACATTCGCACAATTCGCCGGGAAGTAGTTCGTTGCGTCCCCCTCCTGATTGCCAGCGGCGACGACAATGCTGATGCCGCGCTGGTAGGCAAGATTGATGGCATCCTGCAGGGCGTTTGGACACGCCTCCGGAAATAGGCTCGACAGGCTCATATTGATCACCTGTGCCCGCGGATAGCCCTGTGCCGGGAGCGCGTCTACTCCCTCGCCAGCGGTCCAACGAATGGCATCGACGAGATCGGACAGCACGCCGCCGCCCGGGCTGATGACACGCACTGGCAGAATCTTGGCTTCATACGCAGTCCCGGCGACGCCGATGCCATTATTCCCCGTCGCCGCGATGATCCCCGCCACATGCGTTCCGTGCCAAGGCGTTGGGGCCTGAGGCGCCGGGCAAGGTCGCACGGGGCAAACAGGACCACCCCCGCCACCTGGCACCATGGCAATCGGATCCAGCGGCGAATTGTCGCGCCCGGCTGGAGCGTCATAGTCGTACGCCGACATGAAATCGTAACCGGTCGTCAGAATATTGCCGACCAGATCGGGATGTGGACGGTAGCCCGAGTCGAGAACTGCAACCGTGACGCCGGCGCCCCGAGTGAAGTCCCAGGCCAGCGGCAGATTCACGCTCGTTGGCGCGGCGTTTGCCGAGCCGAGATGCCACTGCATTGGGAAAAGCGGATCGCTTGGGACCGCTGCCGAAACGATCGCGAGATCAGCGTGAACGAATTGCACATTGGGATCAGCCGCTTTCAATGTATTGCTGATCGAATCCACTTCGCCGCGCGTGGTCGCGTTGCCGATTGCCACCACCCATACGCCATCTGTGCCGATGCGGACGAGACTCAGCGGCCGGCCGATGATCGCGCTCCAGGCGGAGACTTGTTTCGCCGGATCGCCCTTTTCGCGCGGTTTGGACCCCATGCCCTGCTTGGACTTGATCATAAGTTGATTGATCGGTGCCGCGGCGTCGGGACTGAGTGTCGGTACTTGGGTAAATGCAATCTGGGAACCGGCGTCGGCATACAGGGGTAGCGCAAGGGCAGCCACCAGGGCCCCCAATTTGATGTGCTGGCAGATCGAAGATCGAAATTGACTGGACACGTTGATTCTTCCTGGACTCTAAGGTGAATAGGTATTCGGGACTGGCAGCGGGGCGCCGTCCATTCGCTATGGCCGGCCTGATCTGCCAGTTGCAAAACGCGCACGCAACGATCGGCAACATGACTGACCGGGGTCGTTGGGCGATTGGTCCAGCCCCGCTTCACGTGAAATCGGGCAACAACAGGTTGGACTTGCATGGGTACGCGGAATAGCTTGGCCGATATGATCACGATCGCGTAAACCCAGCGAAACCCGGTGCGGCGGCCCGCTCCGGCAAAGGGAAAAGGAGTCGCGCACGCCAGCGCCGCTTTGCTTGCCCGAGTCTGAACACCAATCGCGCCACAAAAGCCAGCAACCGGCCCGCGCAGACTCAGTGCGGGCATGAACGTCCAGTCTGGTCTGAATCAGCCCCGCGAAATATCCGACCCACGAGCCAGTTTGCTACCCTCGGCAGCAGGACGGGCCGTGACACCCGTTCGCGAGGTGCCCAATACCCCTGAAAGGGGGCTGTTCAGCGTCCAAAAGCCAATGCCGAGGAACCCGGAAAATCGTTCCATGACTGATATTGAAACCCCAATTACGTCGCTTCTGGGCCGTTGGCGATCGGGCGATCGTGCCGCCGAAGACCAATTGGCGCGAGCGATCTACCCATTGCTCAGGCAAGTCGCAATCAGTCAGGTGCGGCGTCAGGGTCAGCACCTGACCCTGGGCGCCACAGATTTGGCACAGGAAGCGTACTTGCGCCTTCGCGAACAACAAAAACACGACTGGCAGAATCGCGAACAGTTCTTCGCTATTGCGGCAACCGTCGTCCGTCGTGTGGTCATTGACTACTTGCGTGAGCGATTCGCCGACAAGCGCGGCGGTGGCAAACTGTTCGTCGAGCTTGACCAAAGCAATGAGGCCGAATTGACCGAGCAATCGAGCACGGTCGATTGGATCGCGGTTGATCAAGCACTCAGCAAGCTCACCGTTGAGGACCCGATCTGCGCGCGCGTGGTTGAGCTGAAATTGTTCACACCGCTTGGTGTCGAAGACATCGCCAAGACGTGTCAACTTTCGGTCGCCACGATCACTCGGCATTGGCGCTATGCGCGAAGTTGGCTGGCCAGAGAACTGGAGACAGGCAGTATCCCCGATGATCGCTGAATTCAACGCGCGCTCGCGCGCGCTGTTTGATCAGGCACTGGACTTGCCGACCGGCGAGCGCGCCGCCTACGTGCGCGCAGCCACCGCCGAACATCCCGACGTGCGCGCCAACGTGCTGGAGTTGTTGGAGTATCACCAGCGCAACGAGAATCGCCATACTCAGCAGCCGTTTACGGCAATGATCGACGCGGTCGTGAGCGAGCAGTCCAACTTGTACGGGCAAGTTGTCGATCGGTACGAATTGCTCGAAATGATCGGACAAGGCGGCATGGGGCGTGTTTACAAAGCGCGCCGCACCGACCAGATCGGCCAGCCGCTCGCGCTGAAACTAATCCGCAAGGAATTTCTGGCGCCGAATATGTTGGATCGCTTTGCCGCCGAGCGCGAGATTCTGGCCCGGCTCAATCATCCAAACATCGCGCATTTCGTTGACGCCGGAAGCATCGACGGCCACACCAGCTTCGTTGCGATGGAGTTGGTGGATGGCCTGCCCCTTAGGACCTACTTGGCACAAAACAACCTGGATCTGAAGCAGCGACTGCACTTGTTCCGACAGTTGCTCGCGGCAGTCGCGCACGCGCATCGATCGTTGGTCGTCCACCGCGACATCAAACCCGAGAATGTCATGGTCCGGACCGACGGCGTCCTGAAACTGCTTGATTTCGGGATCGCAAAGCTGATCGGTGACCAGACTAGCGTCACCCGTACGCACGAGCGCATGTTCACGCCCATGAATGCGGCGCCCGAACAGATCCTCGGCCAGCCCTGCGACGTCACCACCGATGTGTACGCTCTAGGCGCGCTGCTTTACGAATTGATCGCCGGCGTGCCTGCTTTCGCCAGTCAGGGCCGTACCCCGGGTGAGCTTGAGCATGACATTCTGAAAGTACCGCCGAATGCCATGCGCAGCCGCTGCACCAGCCCAGGCCTCAGCGCGACCGCGATCCCGATTGATCTGGAAAACATTGCTCAGAAGGCGCTGCGCAAGGAGCCAGATGGGCGTTATCGAAACGTCGAGCAGTTGGACAACGACATTTTGCGACTACTCGCAGACGAGCCCGTCTCGGTATCGGGTAATAGCATGGGATACCGGTTGCGCAAGCTCGTCGCCCGGCATCAACTCGCGTCGGCCCTTGCGGCTGCCATTTTGGTAACGGTGCTGGTCGCGATGGCCATGGTGCTGGCGCAGAATCGTCGGGTCATCGCCGAACGGGATCGCGCGACCCTCGCGCTGGACGCCATGCGCCAGGCTTTCGTCGCGGCAGATCCGGATGGCTTCACGGGCGGCGATATCCGAGCACGCCAGATTTTGCGTCAGATCAATGCGGCACTGTTGCCCTTGTTGGCTGCGAATGATCGCCAGACGGCTGGACTGATGCTGACTCTGGCGGAAGTCCAGGTCTCAATGGGGATGCTCGCAGACGCCGAACGATCGATGCAGGCACTGAACGGTCGCATCGAAGACAATGCTTACAGCTGCGTGCTGGACGCACGTATTCTGGTCGAGCGCGATCGATTGGCCGACGCCGAAACCGCTTTGGATCAGTGCCAACTCGACGATGAGCCGGCACGCCAGCGCGCCGACCTCGCGCGTGCCCGCATCGCCATGAAGCGCTCACGGTTTGCCGACGCGGCGGCACGCTATGAGCAGCTGAGCAGTCGGATCAATGCACAACAGCCGAACTGGTTCTATGTGCAGACGCAATACGCGGACGCCTTGGCTAGCGCAGGTCAGGCGGAACGAGCCCTGGCGCATCTGGATCGCGCTGAGATTCAGGCACGACAGTTCTTTCCGCAGGATCATCCGATTCTCGCCAGATTGAAATTGGCGCGCCTCGAAGCCATGGCCAATGCCGGCAACCGGACCGAGTTGCTCAGCCAGGGCCCGCAGATTGCCGCCACTCTGCAGGCCGCATTTGGCACTGATTCAATCATTGTCGGTCGCGCGGAGTCGTTGGTTGGGCAAGCCTTGCTTCAAGATCGCCAGTATGCGGCTGCAGAGCCACATCTTCGCAATGCCTGGCAGACCTTTCGAAGTGTCCTTGGCAGCGGCCACTTCTTCGTGCTGAGCGCCGAACTGAACCTTGCTACAGCGTTGGCCGGACCGAGCGGCAATGCGCCGGCTGCTGAACCGCATTTCGCCAATGTCGAGGCCGAAAGCCGAGAGATCGAAAACGTCAGTTTTCATGCCTTTGCGGCATTCAGTGCCGCGAAATATCAGATCCAGCAAGGCAAGCAGCATGAGACACTGGCTGGCCTGCAATTGCTCAGCGCCAACTGGCCGGGCCGAAGCACACTCGATCAGGACGCCCAAAAGCAATGGCGGCAATGGCAGGCCTATGGGTTCTGGGAAGCAGATTGCGCCGCGGCTGCGGGCGACTATTCTGAGGCCAATCTGTGCCGCGCGCGCGTGAGCAGCGAACCAAGCTGCCAGGCGGCTCAACAAGTCTTGTGCACACCACAAAGCGACAAGACCGACCCCGGCCAAGAACCGCACTGATCGACCAAGCTCTTTGAGCAAGCACAAATTATTGTTTTAAATCAATGAACTAATTGGCCTTCTGGGATTTTTCGCCAGCCGTGATCATTCGCTTTGGCAAATTCCGCGTAGAACCAATCACACCGAGTTCGCAGATCCTATTGCGTGCCATTCTGACAGCATCGAGACCGGTGAATCGTCAGGGGCAATGGCCGATGGGACGATTTGCCACTGACTGAATCCCAATCGCAAAGGTGCTGGCCAGACCTGAGCAGAAGACCGATTCGATGATCAGAAGAACCGATGTAGAGATTCTTGCGGCTGGCTGTCAGCAGCCGCTGCCGATCCAACATTTCAGCAGAGAGTGACGACCCATGTTCAAATACTTCATTGCAACCCTACTCGCTTCCGGACTCGTGGCGTCCGGCGCAAGCGCCCAAAGCCAGACCAACAACCCGACACCACCGGATCCAGGCTCGCCGCCGGTCACCTGCAGCACCGGCAAAGCGGCTCGTTCCGACTGTTACCCGGAGTCAGGACGCGGCTATTTGCTCGCCTGTCCGTCGAGCGCTCCGAACCTGACGATGAACGTTTCGAAATTCTTCTGCCAAGCACCACAGGAACCCGCGGTTCCTTATCTCGAGTGCCAGAGCTTCGGCACCATGACGAGCTGCCAGGGCTACCCAAGCGACGCCGATGAGCTGTTGTTCAGTTGGATCGCCTCGACCCCGGCCTACGTCACGGTCTCGCAACATGGTCCGGGCGGACGCTATGCCGACATTGGATGTGAACTGCCTTGGGCCGGCACGGTGACCGTGTACATCTACAATTCGATTTCGGGTCAAGGCAGCTACGCCTCACACGAAGTCACTTGTGGTGGCGCCAACCAGAACTGATGCCGTGCCAGGGCTCCTGCCAACGCCGGGGCCCTGGTTCGCTTGACGGGATAGCTATTCCGGATTCTTTTGCGGCGCGGCAGCAGGCGGTGCATGCGCCTGAATCTGCGCCTTGATCATCTCGGCCATGCCTTCGATCTTCCCACTCAGTAACAGGCGCCACGTCTTGCCATAGTGCTTGAGGCTCATCACTTCCATTGAGGTGAGCGTCATGGCACCGGCCCTTACCTCGCCACGCGTCACCAGATGCGTGATCTCACCTTCCGGCACACTGCCAATAATCTCCATCGACACCAATTCGGTGTTCGTGGCCTTCATCTGCTTGTCAGCGAAACCCAAGCACCCCTTCATGAATGTCTCAGCCGACATGGCGCTCATGCTTGCTGCGGTCATTTCCGGGCCAAAAATGCCCTTTCGCACTTCCTCACCCAGACCCGGCTCAATGGCCAGGACGGGCGCGAGGCTCGCACGAAACCGCTCCAACTCATCAGGATGCATGAACTCGGTAGCGCCCGACATCCCGCTCGTCTTGAGGGCTGCGCCATAGGCCTCCGCGACTTGTTCGGGCGACTCATCCTGCGCGTTTGCCAGATTGACTGCAACGGCTAACAACAATGCCGCGAGCCACGCCCAGAAGCGACTGTTCATTGTTTTGTTCTCATCCAAAGAGAAGCCGGCGCGGCATCTCGGAAACCGGATGATACATCCTCATAAAAAAACAACGCGTCGCCCAGTCAGCGCCTCTCGCAAGCACCGAACGCTTTCTGGCACCGGAACCACGCGTGTGATCGAAGCGACCCGCCACCCCATTCGCAGAATGCCTGCCCGGCTTGGTTACGGAGCGCTACGCTCTCTCTCATCAAACACGCCGAAACCCATCGGATTTGATCACCAAGACATTGCGGGTGGTGACGATTCTGACCGCAAGTAACCCCCTCCCCGCCCCTCCCCCGCGCTCGCGGGGGAGGGCGCCAACTCCCTCTCCCACGCGAGTGGGAGAGGGCTGGGGAGAGGGCTACTTGCCACACTGTGCCGTCGTGAAAATCGCCCACCGTCGCTGACAGTTTGATGCGCGAAGAATTCCAACGTCGATGCAACCAGCTCGCTCAAAGATCTTCAAAGCCCGACGCAAATAAAGCAGTCGGCTCGGGCAGCAGCGCCACTCAAGCACGTCCGGTAGCGGTGGCATCACGTCCTGCTACCACCCAGCCTGTGGGTGAGCGGACAATGAAGTCCGGATACTGACGGCAGTCGCCGGACGCCGCGCAATGCCAGCTCATCAGTTCGGTCCCTGTGCTAGTCAGGAACGCTGCGTCAGCACTCGTTTCGGTGCTGGCCCAGACCGCGATGTCACCCGACTCCGATAACACCATCCGAGTCGGCTGAAACGACAGCGCCGTGGTATGAATCAAATCCCCTTGCTCGGTGAATTGGCTGACGGCATGTGGCCCACTCGGACCATCACTGGTGATCACGGCGAACGAGCCGCTGCCATTTCTGGTTGAGTACAACGGCATGGCCGCGGGCAAAAAGTAGTCGTGGGAACTGACCAATGTGCCGCTCGAATCATGGAGCCGCAAACGGATATTGCCTGCAGGCGAGGTCAATGCATCCAGCAGTGCGAATTGACCGTCAGTCAGCAAACGGGAGTGTGTGAGCAGCGAACGCGGGAGACGCCGCTCTGCACCGGCCTCGGACATGTCAGCCTGAAGGGGTTGCCAGACAAAATCCGGACCTTGACCAAAACTCAAAGCGCCTTCATCACGTTCGAGCGACCGCCAGATCTGCCCGCCCGACCCGATCACCAAGTCTTCGAAGTAGAAGTAGAACGGGGCAATCGTCGGGTCAAAGCTCAGTGATTCTTCGCCCAACAAGGTGCCGTTGGCAGCTGCGTGAATCAGAGCATAGGAACTTGCCACGACCACGCCGTTCTGGGGTGATGCAAACAGACCAAGTTCCGGCCCGTCATGCCACCCCAGGCTCAGGTCATGCAACAGATTGCCCGCCGCATCGACTCTCGCCAACCGGAGATTGGAAAAGTCCTTGAGATAGGCGCTGACCAGACTGCCGTTCGCCGTTGCCACAATCGGCGCCAGCATCGGCGCCCCCGGATCGTTTGGAAATTCTGGACAACTAACGCATAGCGTCCGCGACCAAAGCGTGCTGCCCGCACTACCGAGCCGCCAAGTCTTCGCTGTTTCGCCTGATTCACAATAAGCGTTCACCACCACATCGGGCCCAGCACTTGCCAAGCCGAGCACTCGGCTTGCCGCGCCGTTTTCACAAACCGGCAATTGCTGCGACTAAACGGGCACGCGAATCGCCGCCCCGGCAGTACCGATAGTCACGAACGCAAGACCCAAGGCGCCGGCCATTACGGCCAGTTTGGATACAAGCAAATGCTTCGGGATCGACATGGCAACTGACTCAACGTGACTCGCGTTGGATTACACCCGACAGGCCGCTGCCCCACAAGTTGCGCCGCATTCATCCGCGCAAAACGGGCGCGCCAAAGGCTTCAGGGTCACCATCGCCAGGTCGGCGACGTGCTGACAGACAACGACAGCCAACTCTGCTTGCTACAATCGACCCATGAAGGGACGAATGCTCTGGTGTCTGTTATTCCTGGTTTGCGTATCGGCGCTGATCGCTAGCGCATCAACACGCACGTTCGCATTGTGCAACATCGTGGTGCAGTTGGCGTTGTTTCTGCCTTTTGCGCATTGGCCGGCATGGCGGACGAATCACTTGTCTTATGTTGACTTTGCTTGGCCTGCCGGGGTGGCGGCCCTCGGGGCTCAGCTCCTGGTGTTTGCCCATTCCATCACTTGGCTGACGGTGGTCGCGGCCTTGATCCATTTGTTCGTCGGCTTACGCATGGCGTATTGGGCGGCACACATGTACCGGCCCGGCGTCCTGACCCGCGACTTGCCACGCTACCAGTACCAACGTCAACGCTGGGCGCGCGCGGGGTTTCGCAGCGAACGATTTTCGGTGCAGTATGAAATCGCGGTACAGGCCATGGCAAACATGTCCTTCCTCGCCATGCCGGCCTTGCTTATTACGGCCGATCCAGAACCGGCGTTTGGCGCAATACACGGAGCCGCCGCGCTCTTGTGGTTTGGTGCCTATGTTTTTGAGAGCACGGCAGACTGGCAAAAGCGCCAATACACCCGCGCGCATAGAGCCGATCGCACGAGCGTTTGCGAAGTCGGACTGTGGCGCTACAGCCGCCACCCGAACTACTTCGGTCAATGGCTGCAATGGATCGCCTTGGCGGCGCTGGCCCTGCCCTCGCTGATCGCGTTGCGCGGCGCGCTGCACACAAGCGCTCTGGTGGTGTTTGCATTGGCATTGCTCTGGATGATCTACCTGATGTACAGCACGCTGGTGTATTACACCGGCGCCGTGCCTGCCGAACACTTCAGCCGCCTCAAACGCCCCGCATACGCCGACTATCAACTACGCGTCAATCGGTTTTGGCCGGGGCCGCGACGATAAGCTTTCATACAAACTGCAATGCGTTAAGGAGCCTCTGAACAAGTTCAGAGGCGATGCGGGCCATGGATGGCCCGCCCAGAATCGAGCACGCAAGTGCTTGATTCTGGAGCAATGAGTCCGGACACGTGCCGGACTCATTGTGGGTCTGAAAGTCCAGGATGGACTTATTCAGACCGGCAAATACTGGCCATGGATGGCCCGCCCAGAATCAAACACGCAAGTGCTTGATTCTGGAGCACTGAGTCCGGACATGTGCCGGACTCATTGTGGGTCTGAAAGTCCAGGATGGACTTATTCAGACCGGCAAATACTGGCCATGGATGGCCCGCCCAGATTCAAACACGCAAGTGGTTGATTCTGGAGCACTGAGTCCGGACATGTGCCGGACTCAGTGCGGGTCTGAAAGTCCAGGATGGACTTATTCAGACCCTCCTTAGGGCGCCTCTGAACCAGTTCAGACCCGCCCTAACGCTCCTGCCCATTCCCCTGCAAACAGGGGGGAGACTTGCCACTTGGCAATCCTGAGACTCCTGCCACTGGAAGCCGGACTTTACGGCTCGGTCATTTCAGGAGAGATCACCCAATGCACCGCCCAATACACATGATGGTGATTTGCTTGTGCAGCATGTTGATGCTGCTCTGCCCGCCACAAGCGGCAAGCCGCGCGCCCAGCTTGCAGCCAGGGTTTCAAGCCAACCATGGTCAGCACGATCCTCGCGTGCAGTACTGGGCTCAGCGCAGCGGCATCGCGCTGTTTGTCACCAAGCAGACTGAACTGGTTCATGTACTGAAGGGTTCGGGTGACCGCGATTGGGTCCTCGTTGAACGCTTCGATGGCGCTCACCCAAACGCGATCAACGCTGTCGGGCGCGAGGACCACGCAATCAGTCAACTCCGTGGTGGCAATGGCCACGTCATGCCTTTGCCGAGCTACCGGCAACTGGATCTGGGTGAAGTCTGGCCCGGGATTCGCGCCGACTTACGCCTTGCTGCGGGCGGCTTCGAGAAGCGTTTTCATCTTGATCCCGGCATTGGTGCCGAAGCAATCACGATGCGTCTGGAAGGCGTCAACGACTTGCGAATTGCCGACGATGGACGCCTATTGTTGGAAACGGGGCTCGGTGTGGCGACGCTGGATCGCCCGATTGCCTGGCAGGTCATCCACGGCAAGCGTCGCGCGGTCGAGATCGGCTATGCACTCGGGGAGGATCGAAGCTATGGATTCCAACTTGGACCATTCGATGATCGCTATGCACTGACCATCGACCCAGTCATCCGGTCAACGTTTGTGGGCGGTAACTCGGAAGAAAGCCTCACCGACATGGTCGTCGCAGACGACAGCGTCTATGTCGCGGGCTACACCTTATCGGCCAACTTTCCGGGCACCATTGGCGGCTTTCAGCCAACCATCCAGCGCAACTCGACGCTCGGCGGCAACCCGTTTGTAGCGCGTTATAGCCTCGATCTCGGCACGCTGCTCCAAGCCACCTACTTCGGTGTATTCGGGCCGACTAGCGGTGGCCAGAGTGGCGGCCCGACACCGCGCGGACTGGCCGTTTCTGCCGACAGTGTGTATCTAGTCGGCCAAACCTTCTCGGTCGTGGAGCACATTCCGGGTGCCAGCAATGGCGCGCAATCCACGCCCGGTGGCAACGGCGATGGTTTTGTGGTGCGGTTCAATCGCGCGCTCACTGCCGTCAGTCAGTCCACGTTTTACGGCGGAAGCAATAGTGATGGTTTCTGGACCGCCGCAGTCGGGCCCGATGGACTCTACGCCGTAGGTTCGTCGGCGTCGTCAAGTCTGCCCGGTGGCAGCGCCGGCGCGATCACCAGCTTGCCCTCCGGAGGCGATGCGATCGTGGTGAAATTCGCGCACGATCTGCGCTCGATCACAAACGCCAGCTTTGTCAGCGGCTCGGGGACCGGTGCTGGCAAAGAAGCCCGTGCAGTCATCGTCGATGGTGACGACGTCTACGTCGCTGGCTCAAGCGGAGCGGGCTTGGTCGCAACTGCGGGCGCATTCCAGCCCAACTTCGCATCAACGGGTGTCGGGATGGATGGATTCGTGGCGCGTTTCAATGGCGGACTCACCACCGTTCGGCGCTCAAGCTATCTCGGTGGCAGCCAGGACGAAATCGTCCGGGATATCGCAATCGACGCCAACAATGTTTATCTCGCTGGCGATACGCGCTCTAGCAATTTTCCGATCGCGCCCAACGCACCCGATACGCAGTTCAGCCAGGGCGAAGGATTCGTGCTTGCGTTGTCGCGGGATCTCTCAACACGATCTGGCGGCACTTTCGTTGGCGGCAGCAACAGTAATGACAATCTCTGGTCGATAGCGATGGGCGACGGCGCCCTATTTGTCGGCGGATCTACCAACTCCAGCAATTTCCCCGGAACGGAAAACGGCGCCACATCAGGCAATCCGAACAATCAGATCGTCGGATTCGCCACCCGGCTGGACACCGCCCTGAGCCAAATCCAGCAATCAACCTATTACGGCGTCGGCAGCGGCCTGACGCAGGTGTTTGGACTTGGCTACGGCGCCGACTCGGTCTACCTTTCCGGACGCGTGCAAGGATCAACACTGCCGGAAACTAGTGGCAGCGCGCAACCAAACTCAGGCGGTACGTTTGATGCGTTCATCGGCCGCATCACCCCGGATCTGGGTATGCCACAACCCTCGGCAAATCTGGCGATCAGCAAGACTGGCAGCCTCGATATCCTCGAGAACGAATACATGACTTACCAGGTGAGACTCCAGAATCTGGGACCCGATCCCGCGGTCAATGCTGAAGTGGCAGACATTCTGCCGGCCGATCTGATCGACGCCCGCTGGGTCTGCAGCGCAACCGGCGGTGGCGCGTGTCCGGCCGCGAGTGGAAGTGGCAATCTGCAGGCCACGGTCACCATGCCGGTCGGCGCTGTGCTGACGTTCGATTTCTGTGCGCGCTATGTGGGGATTGGCACCGAACTCTCGAACACCGCAACGACCGCCGTGGCAGCAAATATGCTCGACCCCGTGAGCGCCAACAACATGGCAACGTTTAGCGTGACCGACCCCAGCCTATTCAAGGATGGGTTTGAGGACAGCAACATTCCGCCGCTCTGCCAAACCTTGCCCTGAGGCTTGCAGGCTTTGCTGAAGCGCTACCGGGTCAAGACGAGATACTCGGAGACAGGATGTCCGATTCGGGCAATCGCGCGACTTGGCAAAACCGGGATCAGGGTGCTGTGCGTCATCGGGACACCTTGATCGACGAACCTGCCACGCCAGGTGACCAGACCGATGCGAGCATTGGATACAAGAACCACGCGCATCCCGTCTCTGCTGCAAACCACCAATTGAACGCGCGTCTCGGCAAGATGGCAACCCGCATCACGAATCCGCCCAGAATCAACCACGTCGTTGATTGATTCTGCGACACGGAGGCCGCACATGTACTGGACTCAATGCGGGCCTGGAAGCCACGCGGGTCTGGATGCCGTGCAGCTCTGAAATTCCAGGAGGGACGTTTTCGGACTCGCCCTAGTCGTCCTTGTGCCGCGCCGCGCGTGCTGCCTCCAGAGCTGCCTTTCGTTCTCTTGCGGCTTCGTTGCGTGCCTCTGAGGCGGCTTTGGCTCGCGCATTCGCGGCATCGCGGTTCGCCGCAGCGGCGGATGGTTCTTGGGGAACGCGACCATTCGGCGTGCGCTCAGGCCGCTCGGCAGCGGGTGCAACCTGCTTGTCGGCATGGCGTTGCGACAGCGCTGACTCATTGCGTTCAGCCTGCTGGCTGTCCCGCTCAGCTTTCAGTCTCGCATTCTTCTCGTCCCACGTTTCGCCTCTCGCAACATCGGTGGCATCCAAACGCAGCACCACAAACGGAACGGGATCCCGCTCATCATGGAAGCACATGAATTCGAGAACCTTGCCGGCGACCTTGTTGGCATCGTCAGAAAACGCTGCGTCAGCTGCAAACGCGGCAATATCCTGGGCATTGAACTGCCAAATCCCAGTGACCTTCTTGGCTTCTTCCGGGGCCAGCATGGGCTCAAACTTGCCAAGCAACCCACGGCGAGTCACATCTTCTTCGTTCGACGTGATGTGGTCATTGCTGTAGGTAAATCCTTCCATGTCATTGAAGGTCACCAGTTGCCCATCAACCCGTCGGATCTTCTTGCCACAATTCAAAAATTCTGAGTGCGCGGGCTGCGGATTTCCATAGCTGTCGTGCTTCGCGAAATTGTAGAGCAGCGCCAAACTCTGCCCAGGTTTAAGGGTGTAGGTCGGCGGCGAGGCCGTACTCACGGGCAGAGATTGGCGTTCAATGAACGCCTGCGACACCACTTCCGAGTTGTACTCGCTGAGCTTGCGCTCGGCATCGGCAACGCGCCCAATGTAAGCAGCGAACGGAACATCGGCAGCAAGTGTAGTAGTACTCATCAGTAGGCCTGTAAGCAAGTAGTTCGAAACACGCATATCGAATCCTGGGTCGCGGTGAGTCGCGCGACAGATGGTCGCTGAACCTCAGCGCATCCGAATCCCAGGGCGATGTGACGCGCGAGAACATTCAAAACCCGGGCGCCAGCCAGACGTTCCGTCAACATCTCACCGGACGCCTGTGGGGCTCTGCGCCTGCACAGCAAGACGAGATTCACCTGAAACACTCTGAACACGTTCAAAGCCGATGCGTCCCATGGATCACCCGCCCAACACCAAGCACGTTCGTGTTTGATTCTGACGCAATGAGCCCGAACACGTGTCGGACTCGTTGCGGGACTGGCATCCAATCTGGACGGTTTCAAGCGCTCCTGCGTCTATAGCTGGCATGACTTCGAGACAGTTTGATCGTGACGAAAATCAGTGGTGATGGACACTCGCACGCAATAACCTGCCTCACTTTCGTGGATACAGGCCACCGTTTACTTGAAGACGCTCGCAATGATGCTTGGAAGGCAGCTCGCTGATGAGCCAATGGGTTGATATGACAGACTAACTCGTGCCAGCGCAGTCAGTCGGCACCCAATACTGCGGCGGAACGGTCCTGAACAGGACAACCAACGATCAATAGACCGCTCCAAGCGCTGGTTATGGCGGGATGTCCTCCGGGTCGCGATACCCACACGCGCCTCCCACATGAAGCTACTACCGCCCTCGCCCACCAACGAACCAGCGCGAACGCTGCGCCACCCATTGCTAACCGAGGAACCACCATCATGCGCTCATTGTCGCTTCAGCCCCGAGCAATGACTTTGAGCAGCGAGCGCTTGAATTCTGGAGTACCGAGTCCGGAAACGTGCCGGACGCAGTGCGGGCCTGCAAGTCCGATACGAACTTATCCAGACGCTCCTTGGGTGCGGTGAACTATTCGAAACTGTTCGCAAACACGATATTGCCGTCGGTCACGGTGGTGCACGTCGAGAACTCCGACGTATTACCCAAGTCGTCGGTCGCGGTCATTGTGAGCACGCTGCCGATCGCTGGTGCATTGGGCAATTGAATACGGAAGTTCTCGGCTGAACCCGCGATGCGCGCATAGGAAAATCCCAGGTAAATCGCACCTTCGCCGGTGCCACCCACGCTATCGCAAGCAGTATTTTCATAGGCAGCCAAGGCATAAATAGCATCTTCGGCGACGGGCACATCCAGCGTTCCAACTACCGTCAGCGTACCGTCCAGCACGGTCGCGCTGGCGACGACAGGGAAGTTCTGCAAGTTGTTGCCGCCCGTATCGCCGTCGTTCGTGTCGTTGGCCGTCGCGCCTTCGGGCGAGGTCCCGCTCGCGATGAGGTCAATGCCATGATTGTTGCTGTCCAACACATCATTGGCATACACGGATGCGCGCGTCGTGTTGCTGGAGATCAACATGGCATGAGTGCTGAATCGCACTAGGTTTGGCGCGCGACCCCCGATACTCACCGTGGACACCGCGATCGGTCCAGTAAAGGCAATAGCCCGACTAATGCCGCGATTCAAGACGCCCGTACGATCGGTGCCGATGAGGTTGCCGTCGATGCGCAATCCGGTCACAGGGGCTCTGATGATCGCGATACCTTCGGTTGCGGCACCGCCAATGACATTCCTATCGGCCGGCAGCGTGCCGCCAACGGTCGCGCCCGTTGTTTCGCTCACGATCACGTGTGAACTTGTGTTGGTCAGCGCCGTCGTGCCGTCGGGTGCGAGTCCGACGAAATTGCCGGCGATGGTGTTGCCTTTGACCGCGGCAGGGCAAAACCCAACGGTATTCGTGACGCCGCTACCGATTCCCGAGGAAAACCGCGTCACCGACAAGCCGCGTATCGTGCTATCGCTGGCACAGAGCGCAAGACCGACATCGGTGCCCGGGCTATTCAATCCGTCCAGAGCGATCATGATGACAGCATTGCTTGTCGTGGCGGACGTATTGGTCGCGCTACCCGCCTGCGTGTAGCCATCAATCAGCACGGGATTGGTGATCGTCGGCAATGGCCCCGTTGGCGAGATCGTGTGCGGCCCCGCACCCGGGATACTGAACGCGATGATATTGCCATCGAGATTCGCATTGGCTGCGGTAATGGCCTCGCGCAGGCTGCAATCGGCATTGCAGGTACCATCATTGGTGTCGGCGGTCTTGTTCACCGTGAAGGTCGGGCTCACGGCGTCGACATTCGTGCATGCAGAAAACTCCGACATATTGCCGGTAGGGTTGAGTGCGGTGAGCACAATGCCGGTGCCGATGGGCAAGGGCTCGGTGGTGGCGAACACCACGTTATTGAAGTTCTCCACCGTTTGATTCGTGCTGACGAAGTTGAACGTACCGAGAAAACGCTCGCCCTCGCGGTCGCTGGCTGCGCTGCAATTCGGGTTAGCATACACGCCGATCAAGTACGAAATGGAAGTCCCCGTGGCTTCGCGATCCACGCGACCACTGATGGTCAGGCCTGTGGTTGAGCGCGACACCGTAATGTTCTCGGGGAAATTCTGCAGGTCGTTGCCGCCCACATCAACGTCATTGATGTCGTTGGCGGTGATGCCATCGGGGTTGGTGCCGCTTGCTAAAAGGTCGATGCCAAGGTCATCGTTGTCGGAAAAGAAGTTGTTGAAGAACGTGGTGCCCGTGGTGGCACCGCCAACGCGCACGCCCTCGCGATTGAAGCGTATGACGTTGGGGGCGCTCGAGCCGACGGAGGCATTGAGGTCGCCGGCGCCCAAGAATGCAATGCCAGACTGAGAATTGCCTCGATCCTGCACGCCGGATTGGTCCGTACCGATGAGGTTCCCATCGATGGTGCCCGTGGCGCCATCGCTGAACAGGACGCCGCTCGCAACATTGGCGCTGATCACATTGCGGTCGGCCACGTTGGCACTGCCGATTGTCACCGTGAAACCCTGCACGAACACCCCGACAAACAAATTGCCGTCGGCCGCGCCCAAGGGGCTCAGGCCGACAAAATTGCCCGCCGCGACACCCGACGTAAACGGGCCACCGGCGCAACCCGATGCCGTCGTGGTTTGCCCAAAGCCGATGCCTTGCCGCGTGAAATCGGTGATCGACAAGCCGCGTATCGTCACGTTGCTCGAACAGATACCGATGCCCGTCGTTGCGGCGCCCGCGGACGCGCCGTCGATCTGGATTTTGATTATGGCATTGCTGCCCTTGGCGAGCGAGTTGGCACCGGCGCCGGGCTGCGTGTAGCCATCTATGGTCAGCGGCTGCGCGATGGTGGGCAGCGCCGATGTCGGCGCGATGGTGAACGGGCCTGCGCCTGGGATGTTGAACTGAACGGTGTCGGCAGCGACGGTGAGATTGGCCGCGCCAATGGCCTGGCGCAAACTGCACGAGGCACCGCACGTGGTGCCGGCAGTATCACTGGTGCTGGTCACGGTGAAGGTCACAGCCTGCACGGCGCTCGAACACAACAAAATCACCAAAGCGAATGCACGCATGACTGAGCCCTCGAAGTCGTTGCGGAGCAAGGTATCGGGTATCGAAATCTCTTACCCCCTGCTTTCGAAGTCTGGCGAGTCAGCGGCAGTCGTGCAACCTCCGATTCTGGCGACGAACCTGACGCCCGGGTCTTAGGTTCGGCATCTCGGGGCCACGAACCGGCGCCATCCGTGTGCAACTCTGACAAATTCCCTGATGTGGGCCGAGCGCAAAGTTGCGGGGTAGCCGCCACATCGGACGGGTCCAGGATTTGAGCGTTGGATGCGACTCGGACAGGTTAACATCGCTGCGTACGCGCAAATCGACGCCGAATAGGGCTTGCCCGGTTCCAGCAAACGCTGGTTGATCAACGTTCGCTGGTAATCAAGGCTCTCTAGTGTCGTGTTCCGAACATCGCTTGAATCAATTTGAAAGCATTTCGAGCCAAGGCAAGGCGCGAGGAGGAGACGTCGCGGTAACTACGGCGACGACGAGCAACGCAGCATAGGCTCGATCGGCGAGAGATTTAGTCGAGTTATGTTCGGAACACGACACCAGCCGGACTGAGGCATACGCCTTGAACCCTGCGCGCGTGACAAAGCGGCTGACGCAGTGGCAATGGCCGGTGATGTTTGGCGGAGCCGCTCGTTGTTGGGCTCGCGGCATGTTAATCGCATTCCCGGCCAGGCTGCGAGAGCAGTCTTGGCTGCCCGCATCCTCCCGACACATTGGGCGAATTCGGAGAGCGGGAGTCAGAAGACCCCGAGTCGTCGCCAAGGTCGCCGCAAATTGCCCCGCCACGAGGCTGTTTTTCCGAGTGGTTCCGAAAATTGCTGGAGGTCCGCAATTGCCCTGGCACGAAATATTCAGCAAGTTGCCGCCGAATCAATAGTGCCCGCGCCGGTGCCGAGTCGAAGGCGGCCCCTGGGCTGTGGGGACTGGCGACGACACGTTCCCCAAGAAGCACCTATCCGGTTTGGCTTCAGCTTTCCTTGGTGAGGTGTTGGGGTAGTCTTGCTCTATCGCCAGCCTCAATGCACTGGACGATCTTGGAAGCCGAGGTCAGCATGCCTGAGTTGGCACCGATCCATTTTTCGCTCTGGAACTGACAAACCATTCTGGCAAGGGTTTCTGAAGGCCTGTGGATAGACGGAATTGACCGGCTCGTAGAACTGTGTCCGGCCGCCCCGGCTGTAGCTATCATGGGGAAGTTTGTTGATCACTTGCGAGCCCCGCAAGATTCCCCACGCCCTTACTTTTCAACAATGATTCGATGATCTTAGAGAAATCAATTTGCCAGCACTGCGGCAGAACCGCCCGTCCTTTCGACACAACTTTCGTGAGCTCCTTAAGCAATTCCGGAGCTCCGCAAGCCAGCCAAGAATGGTGCAACAGCTGCTTCAATCGTGCACAAGCCGATCGCTTGGGGCTTCACAGCTTCGAGACCGTTGAATTTTCAACCGTGACCATGACCGACGCACGACGCGGCAAGCACGAGTTTCACTTTCGCCTGCGGCTGTTTGGAAAACTGTCACTGGAAGCATTCGAAATTATTGATGGTGCGCCTGGTGGCTATCAGTTCCAGATTCTCGATCAACCCAGTGCAGATCCATGGCTGCTGATGGCGCGACTGGTCGAACGCATGCGTCGCGCGTTGTCCCAGACGCATTTGCGCCGCCAGCGCGGTACGCTGATGATTTGCGACAATGTCTTGCGCGGGCGCATCACCGACGACACAACGGACTTTGAGTCAGGCCCGGTTCTCGTGATTGACGGCAAGCCGCTCACGTGGGATCGCGTAGGCAGTCTGCTGAGCACCTTCACTGGATCTCAGTTCAAATTGCTGATTCTGGACCGCAGCGAGGAACTCCCATGAGTCAGCACCAGACGCTTCCGGCGCTATTGGAGTCGATCGGCGGCGCTTCGGACTTTGCGAGCCAACACATCATGCCGTTGACTCCCATAGGCTTGACCGTTTCGGGCGTTGGCAACATCCCGCTGCCGATCAGTGTCGAGACCGCTGAGGCACTAATAGGCGTCGCCACGCCGGCACAACATGGCTACAAGGAAGAAACCCGATTCGATCCGCGCGTCCGGGATACCTTTGAGATTGACTGCGCTCGTATCCACTTTGACGAAACACGCTGGCAGCCCGCGCTCCAAGCAGCGCTCGAGAAAATTGCACAATCGTTCGGCATTTCGCCAGGTTGCAGCCTGAAGGCCGAACTGCACAACATGCTGATCTACCGGACTGGGCAGTTCTTTCTAAGACACCGTGACTCCGAGAAACTCGAAGGGATGATTGCAAGCCTCGTGGTGAGCTTGCCGTCACGCTTTGCCGGCGGCGAGACGATTGTCCTGCATCAAGGCGACGCGAAGACCTTTCGAAGTGATGACAAGGCGCTCAGCTTTGCCGCGTTCTTTGCCGACTGCCGACACGAAGTCAAACCGGTCACTTCAGGCCACCGCGTGGTGCTGACCTACAACCTTTGGCTACAAGGCAACGCGCAAGCGAGTCCCATCGAGCCCGCCAAGCAGCAGCGGCTTGCCGATCACCTTCGAACCTACTTTGCCGCTAACAAACCGCCACGTTGGACCGGTGACGAGCAAATTGGTCCGCCTGATCGGCTCGTCTACCTGCTCGACCATCAATACACGCAACGCGGCTTGGAATGGAACTATCTCAAGGGGGCCGATTCGAGCCGCGCTGTTGCGCTCAGACATGCCGCTGAAACCACGGGCTGCGATGTGGCGCTTGCCCTGGTTGATGTGCACGAGGTCTGGGACTGCACTGAAAGGCCCTATCGCAGCCGCCGCCACGGGCGACGGACCCGTTTCAGTTTCGATGACGATATCGACCCGGAGCCCGACGGCGAAAGCGTTATCCCGAGCGGGAAGCGGATGGACGAGAACTACGAAGTCACCGACTTGATCGACAGCGAGGCCAGCATTCGGCATCTCGTCAAGATCGGCAAAGCACTACCGGCAATGCCCGTCGCCATTGAGCCGCATGAGTTGTTCTGCACCAAGCCGACAGCGCGGATGGAGCCATACGAGTCTGAGTATGAGCCCTACACGGGCAATGCCGGCAACACAATGGACCGCTGGTACAGTCGGGCAGCACTCGTGATTTGGCCGCAAACACGCTCGTTTGCCATGCGCGCGCAGGTTGACCCGAAATGGGCCATTGAGGAGGTACTTCAAAGTTGTACCTCAAACGATCCGGACATGGCGTTGGCGCTTGTCCGACAAGTGATGCCGTTCTGGGCAGCTGCTATTCGCCGCGGCGAGCATGCCGATGCATTGGCGCCAACTCTGAAAGTGGCTGCAGCAATCAAGTCTCCGATTGCCGCCATGCATCTCCTGTCGCCGTTTGCGATCACTGCACTCGATGCCAACATGGCTGAGGATTGTGTCGCCTGTCTCGACGTCTATGGTCTCGAATGGCTCTGTGAACGGCTGGCTGGATGGCGTTCCGAAAGGGGCCTAACGCCAGAGGATCATCTGCACTGAATCGCGCATCGGCTCCCTGAACTCGTGGCCGCCCTCCATCGCTCGCAACAGGCGCAGGCCGGGGGTCTGGCCGAGCGCCTATTTCGTCAGGAGTCCGATTCGGTACTCGCAGAGCTCCAACGGCGCCGGCAGATCGCTGCTGCCACCTATCGCGACCAAAGTTTGACGCGCATTGCTCCACCACTGCTCGCGCTCATCAAGTGCACATACCGCATCGGACAGACCGGCATACGTGATGACATCACCAGCGCCGTCAGTAGCAGCGACTTCGATCCCAACCTTCAGAGCACGCTGCCGCTCGCGATTCTGGAACTAGCGCTTCAGCAAGAAGACGGAACCATTCACCCAACCATTGTCACCCTCAGCGAGCATTGGTCCCTACGGTATAACCGCCTCTTGAGCGAGCCAATTCGCGCAGCAGACGACTGGTCGATCCACGCTATCTTGCCGTGCCATTGTGAGTTGTGCGAAGTGCTTGAGACGTTCCTCAAGTCACCGGTGAAACAACTTCTGGAGTGGCCCCTGGCAAAAGAGCGACGCATGCACATTCATCGCGTCATCGACGCCAGCGAGTTGCCCCTGATTCACACCACAAAGCGCGTCGGCAGCCCACAGAAACTCATCATCCAGAAGACGCCTGCGTTGTTTGCCCGCTACTTGGCGAATCGAGAGGCTTGGCAGAAGGTCGTCGAACTGACCGAACGTGTGACCACTCAAAATGGAATTTCCCCATCCCATACCACGTCGCCCGATTCAACGTCACCGTAAGCACCATTGCCGTAGACATTGTCTGCGTCGCGGTCTTCATTCCCATCGTCAAAACTGTCCACACCAGCATCATCAGAATCGGCATCAAACACAACCAAGCCCGCCGCACGGAGCTCCTGGAGAAGCCCGGGCGCACGTAAGGCCAGAAACCGAAGGCGCCGCCGCTTGTGCGGCTTTACCAACGCCACCCGCAAGACCAAGTCGGCCAGTCTGGTGTTTGCAGCATGGGGCGATGCCGCCAAAACCCTCAGGCGCGCGATGTTCAGATTCGAGATGTTGCTCTGACTCAAGAATCGCTCGATCTCAATCACTTCCAGCACCCGCTCCCGCTCTGCTTCCGGCAGCGCCTTGCATCGCTTGCAGGTGTAGGCTCGACGCCCTCTTCCAGAAAAGGCCTCGTTCGCACGATACCCGCCACACACCCGGCAATAGTGAGCCATGATTCGATCCTATGGAAACGATGACAGACAAACGGAGAGCAAACTCTGCAGGCAGCGCAACAATACCGTGTCGTATACCGTAGCATTTTCGTGGAAGTCCGGCGTGGCATCGCCGATCACAAACGCTACCGCGCAATGCCACCCCGGCGCGCCACTCTCGGCCCATAGTGGCCACTCTAACTTTCAGCCTTTTTCCGCATCTCAACACGTCTCTTCATCCTATCGCCCCGGGAATGGGAGACGATATTGCGGCGACACCTAGTCTGACTCTGCGGGCGCGCTTCAGCTGCATGTCCCGGTTTAGCCGGTTCAGAGCCGACATCGCAGCCAATTTCCGACCTCTCTCTATTTCTGACCGTCCCGCCAAACTGAGCGACGGGGCGCCAATGGCTGGCGATGCCCGTCATTCGGGGTACGTGTTGTGCGCACATGTCACCGCCGCGCTCGCCTCGTACTGCATTTGCGTCAAGAGAACACTTAGGATGGTGTCGGCACAGATGCAATGCGCCAATCCATTCAACTTTCACGATAGGTCAACACATGATCAAACTACTCCTACTGACAACCATGTTAATGACGGCCGGCGCGGCATTTGCTGACCCGGCGCCATTTGGCTTGGAACTCGGCAAAGCCACCCTTACTGATGCCAAAGCGAAGTACCGCCTTAAAGAGCTCGGGATCAACAAGTACAGCAATGGACCGATGCACCAAGTGCAACCAGGCCAGATTTCGTTTGAAGGACTACGCAACGTCACGTTGATCTTTGATAGCAACCAGATCCTCTCGGGCGTTCTCACCACGTTCCCCAAGGGCCGATTCAACGATCTGAATGACGGACTCGCACAGAAGTACCGGCTGGTCAGCAAGAGCACCCCATTCGTGGGGGATTCCGAGGCCAAGTATGTCAATGGCCAGACCGAAATTTCAATCAGCGCACCGCATATGAGTTTCGAGCTCAATATGATCTATCTGCGACAGGAACTATTGTCAGCTTTCGATGCACAGTCTTCCGCAGAACAACAAGCAAAGAAGAACCGCGAGGACGCCCAACTGTAGCGGAAGGACAATCGCGGGCGCGGGCAGTGGCAATCTCTGGCGCACACGAACTTCCGTATCACATGGGCCGTTCCTTGCGCGCTGTCAAGGAGACTCTGAGGCTGTTCAGACCGCGACCTGCACTCTCTGGCACGCGCGAAGCGCTCAGTTGAAGCACTTATTTTGACGTAACAGTTTCGCTCGCTTCGGATAGACTGACTCGATCAGCTTTAACCAATCTGACCAGCCTTGCTTGGCTTTGCCCTGGTCGACGCCCTTCACGATATTCGTGTACCAGAGCCCGTGATACGCGATCTGTTCATCGGCAAGCGCCTTCTGCATGTTCTGAATGTTCTTGCAGCCATCGTCTACTAGAATAACGTAGTCATACGACAAGCCACGGCGCTTCAGCAAATGGAGCAAGACCCGTCCCTTATTTGCACCCGTGGTCATGAACACTCCTTGGTCGTAGCTCAAAGAATACGTTCTCTTCTTCGGATCTTGCTCGTCCGTCCAACGCCACATTTCGCCAAACTCGGGCTTACCGATCGGGGGCAGTAGCACATATTCGGCCTCCAAGAGCTGCCGGATGGTGCCAGCGCGATAGTTGGCGCCGCGGGACGTGAGCATGATCCGATCAACTTCAAGGCCATTTACAACATCCGTGGCATCGCACTGGGTGACGCGCTGTGTGCCTACTTCGAAGTTAAACCCCATGACATCGAACAAGCACGGCACTCGGTCAGGCGAATCCTTAGGCAGATTGAATTGCCAGTCATACCAAGAGTCACTGCCGAACTCGGTCGCCGACGTGAGCAAGGTATCGTCAATATCAAGAACCAACAACACGCGCTTACCTGTTGCCCGAGCCAACGCCGCATGAATGGCTTCAAGATCTTCCACAGGCTCGATCACCGAAGCCACATCGCCCGGCGCCTCAATGACGCTTCTGCAAACGTTCTCGCTACCGGCCGACGCGACCGGCTCTAAATCAGCGGAGTGGGCATTCTCCTCAGCGGCCGGCGCGACCGGCTTTATGGCACCGGAATGGCACGCCGAGAGACCTAGCACAAAGAAAACGACAAACCAGCGCATACTTTGATCCTCCCAAGTTACTTTGCTTGAGCAAGCAAACTCCGGCGGCCTCGCCACCTGCAGGAATCATCGTAGCACGCAAATCGCCGGCGTAAGGCCAAAACTGGGAACCCGACATATCCATACGTCTGCGCAAACTCTTGCCAAACTTGGCTTCTGAAGCCGAATATCCAGACTGAATAGAAGTAGTCAGGCAAGTTGACGGCGCGGCGCACCCGGCCAGCGGGCGCGCCCCTCAGGCCTAGCGCATTGCGATAAGGCACCAAACCCCAGCGACCTGTTGCCTCGATCCGCATCACAAGTATCAACGGTCCGACAATGGCTCTGGCGCCGCGGCAGTAGGCGTAGCTGCTAGACGGTTCGGCCACTGCCTAAACCTGGTGGATCGTCGCAATTGCCGATTTGTAGCACCCGCGAGCCCTTTAACAATTGCGCCGAGCCACATCCTCATCAGACCAAACGGGCACTGCATGCCTATCGACGTTCAGGATGAAGTGCAGGAGTTCGCTCATCATAGCGTCTGCATTGTTGAACACCGAGTTCGCCTCGGCCTGCTCCAGCAAACCTGCCTCGACCCACTTTGGGCGACGGTCAAAGCTCGTCCGCAGATTTCTGTCGCAACCGCAAAGCCAAGCCCATCGAACTCAGGGACTCACGCAATGGTAGTAACCCGCAAAAAGTGGCTGATCTGGTCGTTCCCGGGCTTGCGGCTTGTCGGTCGGCCACAGTTGCGGCATGTTCTTGCCGATGACGCAAGAACCTTCTGCGAGCCGCAGTGAGCGATACCAGAAAAAACCATCGGAGACTCCTTTGATTGCTCGGCGACTTGACAATCAGACACAGAAGATCGGCGACTTGTCGCGGTTCTCGTTCATTTACGGGCGCCCTAGCACCGCGCTCATCTGCGCAGATGGTGCTCAACGTACGCTTCTGCTCCCCGATCTTGCGCCGATGAGTCGGAAGCGCGACACAATAGACGCAAATTCTTAGACAATACAGCGCAGACGCGCTTGCCAACGCACCGGCACCGTAGCACCCGCCTAGAGTTAGCCATGAAATCCAAGTATCTGATCTATCAAATCACTGTCCTGCTGCTCCTTATCCAGGTAGGGCCTGCAGCCATCGCGGATTCCTGGACAACTAAAGTGATCTCGCGGGGTAAATTCTCGACTACTGCGAACGCCGGGTCAGCCGGGGCTTGGCGAACTGTGGTCAGCGGCAATGGCCGCTTTATCGCTTATAGCTCAGATGCCACCAATCTGGTGCCAGATGTGGACGATCGCAACTCCGACCCGGACCTCTATCTGCAGGACCGCCTGTCGGGCGACATCGTCCTAGTCTCTCATGCCGCTGGCCAAGCACTGCAAACAGCCGATGATTCGGCGGGAGCAGTCGCCTTGAGTGACGACGGCGAATGGCTCGTATTCGTGAGTCGCGCAAACAACTTGATCAGTGACGTCACCGATTCCTCGGGATTCCGCGAAGACGCCTATCTTTATCAACGGAGCACAGGCCAAACCACGTTGATCTCGCGATCGGCGAGCAACCCGATGTTCACTGCCGGCGGCAACACGTACCCGTTACAAATGAGCCCGGATGGCAGCAAGATTCTTTTAGTCAGTTCGGCCTACGATTTGGTAAGCGGATTAACCGATCACAATGGTGTCGACGACCTGTACTTGTTCAATCGCAATACTGGCGCCTTTACCTTGGTTTCGCGGGCAGCAGGGTCAGCAACGACCACTGCGAATAGCGACTCCAGCTTGCCCGTGATGACGCCGGATGGCCGATATGTTGCTTTTCAAAGCGCGGCCACGAATCTGGTCTCGGGCGTTACTGATGCGAACTCCGGTGATGATGTCTTTGTCATTGACCTGGCAACCGGCGTGACCCAACTGGTTACACATCGATTCGACAATCCGCTGATCGCTACGGGCCAACTTCCATACGCCACCGCCATCAGCGATGACGGGGAGAAGATCTTGTTCGGCAGCCAAGCCTTCAACTTGGTCCCGGGCACGACGGAGCCTGACTATCGCTACAAAGTCTTCCTATTTGATCGCAGCACGAACACGGTGAGCATGGTCTCGCATGCTCATAACCAGTCCTCGAAGACTACAGACAGCGGCTCCTGGGCTAAGGCCTTGAGCGCTGATGGCCGCTGGGTCTTGTTTGACTCAAGCGGCAGCGACATCTTGCCGCCCGGAAGCGACGCCAACGGCACTGGTGACGTCTTTCTGCGCGATATGCAGACCGATGCGGTGACAGCAGTGTCGCGGAATTTCGGATCCGCCTTCAGCACGGCCAACAACCAATCGACCGGCTTTGGCATGGACCCAACTGGCCAGCGCATTTTGTTTACCTCACAAGCGACGAATTTGTTGGCGGGCGCGAACATTGCTTGGACGACCACAAATGTTTATGCATTCAATCGCACCGATGCCTCCATAAGCATGCTCAGTCATGCCTCAGGCAATCCGCTACAAAGTGGCAACGAAAGTTCTGACTTGGTCGCCATGAGCCCTGATGCCAATGTTGCCGCGATCCGAACCGAGGCCACCGACTTCTTGAATCTGACCGACTACAATTGGAAAGTTGACCTCTACACCGTCGAGATCCAATCAGGCAATGTCGCCCTGATGTCGCGCTCGGCCGTAGGCCTCAATCCGACGGCCGGCGGCTCTTCGGCCGTAGCAATAAGCGGCAATGGACAACAGGTCCTGTTTGGCCCTGGCTCGCCGTATATCGACCAAGCGGACAATGCCGTCATCGATCGCCCCAGCGTGTTTACCTTTGATCGCGGAGACCAGGGTATTCGTCTGCGTTCGAACGGTTGGAATACCAACAATGCCGCAGACGATCAGTCATATGGCCAGCTCATCAGCCGAGACACTGTTTGGCTAGTGTTGCAAAGCCGCGCTTCCAATTTTTTGCCCGGCATTACTTACCCACTCTTCCGGGAACTGAATCTCTATCTCGTTAACCAGCAAACCGGGGCGCGCAGTCTGGTCAGTCATGCGATCGGCAGCCCGAACGTGGCGGCGAACGGTGAGTCCATCGCCGTCGACATGACGCCTGATGCTCGTTGCATTCTATTCAAGTCCAAGGCAACCAACCTAGCTCCAGGCGTCGCCGACACAAATCTCGATTACGATGTATTTCTGTATGACCGCAACAGCAACGACGTGAGCCTGATCACACGCGCAGCTGGTGGTGCACCTGCTACGGGCAATGGCCAATCGGTTCCAATTGCCATCAGCGATGACTGCAATATCATTGTGTACGACAGCGTCGCATCGAACTTGATCAACGGCTTAACCGACACCAACTCGCGCTGGGACGTATTTGCCTATCGTCGGAATACGAACACCACCACGCTGGTCTCACGCGCGTTCGGCAATCCCCTGCAGACAATGAACACCAATACGAACGCCGTTGGACTCAGCGCAAACGGCCAACGCATTCTGTTCACGACGACTTCGACCATGGTCTCGACTGCGATCACGGACAATTCGCCTTTTGGCCCCGATACGTACCTCTTCGAGGTTCCCACTAGTACGATAACGCTCGCAGGCCGTCAGCTTGGCAACCCCAATGCAACGCCCACGTCCGGCACCAGTGCAGTTGCATTGTCCGAAGACGGCAACACGGTCATCTTTGGCGCCGGTAGCACTGATATCATTGCCGGATTGAATGACAGCAATTTCAGTTGGGACGTCTTCGCGTTCAATGTAGCGAACGGCGAGACTCGCCTTGTTTCGCATAAGGCACAGAGCCCTAACACGACGAGCGCGAGTGGATCGAGTGGGTTGGCGCTGAGTGGCGATGGCAATGTCGTGCTGTTTGAGTCGAGTAGCGTTGATCTGGTCACCACGCATCAGGACACGAACCAGTATTTGGACCTGTTCATCGGCAATCTACAGACGGGCGAAACAACGCTTGTCACACGCTCTCGTCTGCCGTATCTCGAAACAATCCAGGATCAGTACTTCCCAGTTGGCATCAGTGATGACGGCAACCAAGTAGTTTTTGACACCTTTGCCAACAACGTCGGCGACGGGTCTGCCGATGGCAATGGCGTAAAGGACGCCTACCTGTTCACTCGGGTCTTTACCCTGGACTTTCAGGCCGGCCCGGGCGGCAGCATTCTTCCTGGGGGCCCAGTGCCCGTCGAAGCCGGTCTGAGTCGCTCCTTCGCAGTCTCTCCCAATCAAGGCATGGTGATTCAATCGGTGAGCGGCTGTGGTGCCGTCTCAACGGGGCCAGGAACCTATTCCACCGGCCCCATTCAAGCAGACTGTACCGTTACCGCAACCTTTGTCCCAGGGCCTTCTGCAGACCTTAGCGTGACACTCGATGATGGCTTCACCACGGTCGGTGATGCCCAGCTTCTCGAATACCGGCTCACCGCGCAAAATGCGGGACCAGATGCCATGAATCAGACGGCCCTGAGCTTTCAGCCCGCGATCGGTTTGTCCAGCATCAACTGGCACTGCGACGCACAGGCCTCGACGATACCCTGCCCCAGCCCAAGTTCCGGAACCGGTCTCCCCGTGTTGCTACTGAGTCTTCCTGTCGGCACCCACTTAAGCTATCGGATTTATGCCCTAGTGACCGCCCTGCCCGGCGCGACCGCGAGCCTCAGCGCCAGCATCGCCCCGCCATTCAGCGGCAACAGCTTGGTGCCTGAAAACGATACCGCCACAGACACCGCCACTGTTTTCGCCAACACGGTGTTCTCGAATGGCTTTGAGTGACTGCTCGACAAGCGGAAATGGTGCGGTCTCGCATCTGTCCGTGTTCCGTATCTGATCTTGCCCCGCCAGTTCGCGGCAGAAGTCCGGTTACCCCAGCCCGTATCGCCGATTCGATCGCGGCTCGCCTTGGCGGCGCTTTGAGAATCCGCCCGAAAACCCCCAAATTGGTGCGGGTCCACGAATCTATGAAGGCCTTGGCCGAACCGATCGCCCGGCAATCCAAAAAAGAAGACGGCTGCACCGGTCGATTCTGCGAGGCGCGGTCCAACGCACAAGCACCACTGCCTGAGCAACCGTTCGGGGTGGTCGCTGCCATCAAGCAGGAAGGCTCGAGCCGATCCAGCCAAAGCCAACTCAATCTGGCGAACTTTACCTGCCGGCACAGGCACCAAGGTTAGCCTGGGCAAATTTCCGACGAGGTCAGACCAATTTTTGAAGCGCTCAAAATCGATCCAGAACAATGGGATGAGCAAGTGGATGGATGTGGCGAACGACGCGTGACGACACTCGGCACATTGGATTGCCTGATTCAATTCGCCGCGGAAACCGGCAGACGCAGGTTGATTGGTTACCAGTTGGCTCGGAAGGTGTATCGAAAGGCGATGGCATTATGACACCTGCAGCGGACGACTGAGGCGATACAATATCCATGACTGTGATCTCCTAGCCGAGCTATAGGGCCACCAGTGGTCACTGCACCGACGTTTTAGTGAGATCCGTTGCCCAGACGAAAGCGTCACTGCGCAGTCAGACAATCGCGAGCGCGACGTCGATCCAACGCAGAACTAGGGAGCCCTCGGATCACTTTGGTCACTGGCGCAAATGACCAGATATCGGAGTTGATGAGTGTCCTGTATCTGCTGTGGCTCAGCGTGCGTGGACAGGCCAGAGGCACAATCGAGGAAGGTGTCGCGGGGTTAGCGCTAACCGCCGGACTGTTTCACCGGTTCGATCCCGGCTCGCCTTGGCGCTTCATTGAGAATCGGCTCAAAACTCCCGGAGTTGCTGCCTGTCCACGATATTCGTCCACGATTTACGTGCGGTTGCGTCTGATTCATTTTGGTTCAGGCGATCCCGAGCCGCGCGTTGAATCGCGCTGCAGCAACATCCAGCGCAGGTCCCATCGAGGTTGCTTCGAGGTGACCATTGCCCAAATGAGGCACGCAAGTAAACAACGGTGTTCCCTGTCTTTGGATAGTGGCAATCGAGAACCACTTCGATACGCTGAGGCCGGGTGACGGATACGGGATCGTTCATCCATCGCGCACCATTGCTCCGGAGGATGGTATGGCACTGAGGCGGCAGGCCTTTTTTTGCGTAGTTGCAAGCATGGTGTGGATGTGGCTCTCTGTCTGCGGCTCGGTTCAAGCCGGGACGCTGATCATTCCTGGCCCTTTCGACAGCGTCAGTTTTGGAACATCCGTCACGTGGTTGCCGAATGGCAACCTGGTCGTCACCGACCCCAACGCTGGGCCATCGGCTGTTGGGGCGGTCTATCTGTATCGCCCCGACGGCAGCTTGATTTCAACACTGAAAGGCGGTTCGGCAAACGACAACGTGGGATCGGGTGGCACTCGTGTGCTGCCTGGCGGAAACTTCCTGGTAATCAGCCCGAGCTGGCGGAACGGTGCCAACGCGTCTGCTGGCGCAGTGACGTTCGTTAATGCGAGCACTGGGCTGTCGGGTACGGTTTCTGCACTGAATTCGCTCGTCGGTGTCGGCAATTTGGATAGTAGTAATCGGCAAGTCGTGGTCCTTAACTCCGGACACTACTTGGTGCACAGCCCACTTGCGGATCTCCCGGGTCTCGTCAATGGGGGCGCTATTACTTGGGGCAGTGGTCAAGTTGGCGTCAGCGGCGAAATCAGCGCCACCAATTCGCTGGTATCGCCCAACGTCGCAGGATTCAACGGGCTGAGCCTCGCTGAGCTCACAAACGGCAATTTTGTTCTGGGCTTACCACTCTGGAATCAGGTCGGTGCGGCTGTCTGGTGCCCCGGGCAATCGGGATGCATCGGTCAGGTCGAATCCAACATCGCACTGACGGGCACCACAACGTCCGACTTAGTCGGCATCGGCGTGACACCGCTCAGCAATGGCCACTATGTGGTGACCTCGACAAACTGGGATGGTCCTGCGGGCGCCAATCAAGGCGCCGTCACATGGGCAAACGGCGTGACCGGCTTGGCCGGAAGCGTGTCGCCTGCAAACTCCTGGATTGGTTCGAGCCCCAGCGACAACATCGGTGACGGAGGCGTCACCGCATTGAGCAATGGCAACTTCGTGATTGCCAGTAGATCGTGGGCGAACGCCGGTGCCGTGCGCGCGGGCGCGGTGACGTGGGTCAGCGGGACCGGCAGCACCAGCGGCGTCGTTGGCCCTGGCAATTCAATGATCGGCACACAGCAGGACGATGGGGTCGGTAGCATTATCGTTGCGTTGAGCAACGGCAACTATGTTGTCGGCGCGCCCAACTGGAATAACCCGTCGGCCGTGGCAGTGGGGGCGGCGCGCTGGGGCAATGGACAACTCAGTACGATAGGCCCGCTGTCCTCAGCGAATGCAGTAGTTGGTACGGTTGCGGGGGATCTAGCCAACTTACAAATCGAATCTTTGCCCAGCGGAAACTATTTGCTTCGCGCAGGGACTTGGAATAACGGTCTGGCGACTGATGCCGGGGCGGCCATCTGGGGCAATGGTCAAACAGGAACCAGCGGAATCGTGTCTGCGGCAATTGCCGTCGTCGGAACCACCAGTGGCGACCAGATCGGCACCGCTTACAAACTCTTGACGAACGGCAACTTGCTGGTTGGTTCAGGTAGTTGGACCAACGGATCAATTGCTGGCGCCGGGCTCCTTGCCTTCATGAATGGCAGCACGGGGGGTACCGGCGTGGTGAGCGGCAGCAATGCCATCATTGGCACTTCCACGAACGATGGCGTCGGGCTTTTTTCTGTGGCCCTGACTAACGGCAACTATCTCGTGCTTTCCCATTCTTGGGATGGCACTGCGGCGAACATTGGTGCGGTAACTTGGGGCAACGGCACGACGGGAACGTCCGGGCCCGTGTCAACCGCAAACTCGGTGGTTGGTGGCAGTTTTAACGACGGTAGCAGTCCGATTCCTGCATTGCCGACCAGTAAAGGCGACGCGGTCATTGCGATGTCGGGGTTTGATGTGCCCGGTCGATCCGACGCAGGCATGATGAGCCTCGTCAAAGGCAATGGGCCGAGCAGCGCGGTATTGACAACCTCAAACGCCTATGTGGGCGGGAGCGCTTCAGAATTCATGGGCACAGGCGTCGGGACAACTGTCACGCCGGATGATCGATTGGTGATCGTGTCATCGAATTGGGATACCGGAGTAGCGCCTTTAAATGTCGGCGCGATTTGTCTACTCGATGCCACGGTGCCCATTAGTGGACAAAGCGGCGACAGCTCCTGCATCACCGGAACCGTTGCGAATCAGGGCTCGTCACTCAAAGCAGCTTACTCGACCCTCCGGCAACAATTAGCGGTCGGCAAACCTGCCGAGAATGTCGTCGTGCTGTTCGACTTTCGTCTCTTGGCCGACAGCTTCGAGTAAGTGCGCCGACGACATCCGTAATGAGGCTATGGCCAATTCCGCACTGGACGTCCAGACCCGAATTGCGTGGCAACCGTGGATGCCGCAATCGTGAACACATACCAACTCCCGGATCACATTAGCCGAACTATGACATTCGGTCGAGAAAGGCCCAGAGGTATTGCGGAGTTGGTGCGTGTCCTGAATCCGCTCCACTAGGGAGGGTCTGAACAAGTCCCGCAATTTCTGGTTAGATACAGGTGTTGCGGCGAGGTTATTTCAGCATGGACCAGATGAGTTTCGGTGACGCGGAATATGCGGCTAAGAAGAAGCAGACGCGTCGGGAGGTATTCCTAGCCGAGATGGAGCAAGTCGTGCCGTGGGCAGCATTGCTGAAGGACATTGAGTCGGTTTATCCGGTCGCCGGTCGCGGCCGTCGCCCGTACCCCGTTGAAGTGATGCTCCGGGTTCACCTGATGCAGAACTGGTTTTGGTTGAGCGATCCGGCGATGGAAGAAGCGCTGTATGAGATCGTGTCGATTCGGAACTTTGCCGGTCTGACGCTGAGCGGCAGCATTCCAGACGAGACGACGATCCTGAACTTTCGGCGTCTGATTGAGACGAATGATTTGGCTTCGTCGATACTGGAGCGGATCAACGGTCATTTGTCGCGCAAGGGCTTGCTGCTGAAGCGTGGCACGATCGTCGATGCGACGATCATCGCGGCACCGAGTTCGACGAAGAACTCAGACGGTGAGCGGGATCCTGAGATGCACCAGACGAAGAAGGGCAACCAGTGGTACTTCGGCATGAAGGCGCATATTGGCGTGGATGCTGACAGTGGTCTGGTCCACACAGTGGTGACGTCGGCAGCCAATGATGCCGATGTTGATCACGTTGAAAGCCTGCTGCACGGCAAGGAAGAGACAGTATGGGCAGATGCGGGCTACCAGGGCGCCGACAAAAACATGCGCGAGAACCATCCGCGCAAGCAGCGCTTCCCTGAGTGGAGGATTGCGATGCGCCGAAGCGCGATCAAGGCGATGGAAGAAGGTCGGGCAAAGAGCAATATCGTGAAGATCGAGCGTAGGAAGGCGCAGGTTCGCGCGCGAGTCGAGCATGCGTTTCAGAAGGTGAAGTGCTTCTTTGGGTACAACAAGGCGCGCTTCAAGGGATTGGCCAAGAACACCAGTCACATCGTCACCCTGTTCGCGCTGGCCAATTTGCATCGTGTCAGAAAAGTGCTACTTGAAACTGCAGGGGAGTTGCGCCCGAAGTTCGCGAGCTGATCACGAAAGAGGGGCAAAGTAGCGCCAGAACCGCTTTCCCAAGTGAAGAACGATACCGATTAGGAAGGATACTTAACGGATCACCGACCGAAACCCGCCTGAGAATCCGGAGGACGGAATCCATCGCCAAAAACCGACTTGTTCAGACCCTCCCTAGGCAAGCCAAGCGCTGGAGGGACTGGTTCAGGTCCACACGGATCACGCGCTAATTCGAGCGGTACCTGGAGTTGGGCCGTTCGTGGCGGGCGTTCTGATTGCGAGCATTGGCAATGCTGCGCAGTTCCAGAACGGGCGACAGTTAGCCGCCTGGGCCAGCTTGGGTGCCACGCTGCCGTGGCAGCGTTGGCAAGAATGTGCTCGGCAAGATCACGAAGAATGGCGATCGCTCAGTCCGAACCGCCCTGATCCATGGCGCCCGAGCGATCTTCAATTGGCGGCATAAACACGACGATGCGATCCGGCGCTGGATCAGAGCAGTTGCGGCCCGACGTGGCAATAGTCGCGCGATCGTCGCCATCGCCAACAAGGTCGCCATAATCGTGTTCCGAATCCTGCACGATCATCTACCCTTCGAGCTCAACAAGGCGTTCGCTTAACTCATTCACCGACGGAGCGTGACTGACAGTGGTGAATCAAGGCCATGTCCGATGCCGAGCCTGTCGTGGAAAAGGTTCTAGCCAGGACCGTGTGCGTGTTTACGCAGCATTGGACTCCCGAATCTCACATTGGCGCGGCGATCAACCGTCACCAAGAGGCCGAATCGGTGACCGTGACCCCTTGCGCGCTGAACAGCGAATCTGCCGTCAAACCGAAACCAGATCAAAACCAAGGACCCCAACCTAACCACGACGATCAAGCCGTCAACGAATCACTGCATGCTGGTCGGCGGGCGACATAGGCGCCCGCTCATCGCCCAGCATGCTCCGCATCCATCAAGCCCCGGCGACACCGAGCCGGCAAGGGCGTTGCTCCTCGGAAACGCCGAAATCACAACAACGGAATCAAAATTCAGATCAAAAACCTCTTGAATAAACCGGGGCGTCCATCGATGTCCTGTATGGCCCTCGCGGAATAGGTGCCTGTCCAGTATCTGCGCATTTGATGTGTGTCCTGTATCTCCATGTGTCCCGTATCTCCATGTGTCCCGTATCTCCACGCACACCAAACAAGTCTCGTAATGCCACAATTTCTGCTCAAGTCTCACTTCGTCCGCTTTAGGAACAAAATGTCTTCATTTGATTAACTGCCTAGTGTAGTATGCGGCAAACTGACACTTGGGGTGGCAAATGGCATTGTTCAGCGAACGGGATGCGAGCCCACAAATCGTCTCAAGATGCTCGGATATTCTGGACAGATGGGCGGGTGAACTCCCATTCTCACCCATAAAGCACTTCAAATCAGACACCAAATTCGTATCTGCGCTGGAAGTCGCCTGTTACCGAACCGATGTCATTACACAGGTCGAAACGCGAAGATTTGTCAAGAAAGAAGTGCCCTATCGCGGCCAGGAAGTACCAACGTCCACTACGGAGACTAACGAAGCACAACTTTGGGGTCTGCCATTCCGGAATCATGCCGACTTCTCCAGTCATTTCGAGGAGATTGAACTGCCCGACACAAGATCTGTATCTAACTGCCCAAAATGCAGAGCGTCTGGCGTCGTAGACTGTGGAATTTGCAGTGCTTCTGGTTGGATCTCATGCGAGAACTGCCAAGCCAGTGGTCGAACAGGATGGACTAAGCACGATACATGTAAAGGTAGCGGTAGGGTCACAGTGAAGTATCTAAGCCCCACCGAGAAAATCTGTGAGTGTCAGGGGAAGGTAAAGGACTGTTCGCGCTGCAATGGCCGTCGCACGTATTTCGTTAACGAAAAGAAGGAAAGGGAGGAACTCTGCCACGGCTGCAACAACGGATTTCTGCGTTGCAGCGGCTGCCCTGAGCAGCTCGGACTTGTTCGGTGCGGGACATGCAACGGGCTTAAGAAGATCACCTGCCCAACCTGCAACGGTGAGCGACGCTTGATGACCTATTCGATCGCGGAACGCCAAGAGACACCGTTTCGGTCAAGCAGCAAGTACATACCTCAACGCTTGCCAACGTTTTCAAGGCGGAAAAATCCGCTTTCTGACTTCACTGGCACGCTAGTTCTTCGCCAAGACCAGCCTGCGGCGATTTCGCAGGTTCCCATTGATGAACCCAGACTTGCAGAGGTTCTGACCGCGCAGTTCCGTCAATGCGCGTCGAAGCACGAAGGAAAGATCATTCGGCAGTCTCATGAGGTCTACCAGGTGACTGTAGTCGAGTATCGCTATAAGTACCAAGGTCAGCAACATCTGATTTACGTGAATCCGTCGAACCGCCGCGTTGAAGAAATTGCGGGCCCTATTCGAAGTTTTATTAACGCGCTTGGGGCAACCGCTGAGTCTGCACTGGGCAGGGGGCAGTTCGAAGATGCATATAGGGCGATAGTCCGAGCGATCTGCATGGATGAAGCAACTAGCTATGAGAAGGGCATCAGAGATAGCATCGTTCGCGCACTATATTGGAGCTATGTCGTCTGGATCGGACTAGCGGCGGCTACTTTTTGCCTTGCGACATATGCAATCGGGCTCGCTCTTTCAAAGCCATTCGACTCGATTGCACTCGTTACTGGGATTCCGGGCGTACTCATGAGCGCGACCCTCATGGTCACCCATGCAGGGTTCCAGCTCACAGGCTTGAAGGAGCGAGTCATCACCTCGGTTGTCTTGGCTGGCATCGTTGCGGCGTGCGCTTGCACGTCTGCACTGCTGCAAGGAATTGCGCTGCACAAGTTGTCCGCTTGGTTCCCACAGCTTTTCCTCATCGCCACAATGGCTATAGCAGTTCTTGCAAGCACCTCTAAGCGGTCACGTGTGTCTCTTATTGAGCAGCACCTTTCAGCGTTTCCCTCGTTTTCGGATATAGAGACCTACATCATCTCTTTTGATCCTAGTGAGACGCGTGATCGCGAATACATAAAGATTGGTATTGCCGCACTTGTCACGACAATTGCTGTGTGTGTTGGGACTGCTGCATATGCGGCCAAGTACTAAGATGATGGCGTCGATGTCCCTCAGACAAGACACAGTAGGCAGCAACATGAAGACGGCACGAAAGCATCTCGCCGCGACTGATGAGGCCTTGTTGACCGGTCAGCGCGAACGCCAAAGACGACTAGTAGGGGCCTCTTGGCGCCCGTCGAGTCCGGTGCCACCTTCGAACAGGGCTCGGAGGCGGCGACCAAAAAGACGCGCATTGTGTACCTGACTTCAAGTAATACGTGACACCGTCCCTGCCAAGCCCAGTTTGCTCCGTCGCTCCGCTCATCCAGCCTGCTATGGCTTCGTTTAACGACAGCGCCAGCGGCGCGCCAATCTCGCGGTAGTGTGACCAGTTACGATCCGGGGGAAGGCCTATGGGTTCTCCCGACTTCGCTTCGCGCGCTTGTTGCAGAAGCTCATCACGGTAGGGGTGATTACGTCGGAAATAGTTCAAGTAGTACTTGCCATCGTGCATCGCCAACAAGATTTGTCTGCGTTCCGTCGAGCGAACCGTCCACGACAAGCCGAGCATTGGCGTTCCCTGCATCTCTTCAACCGACAGCAGTGATTTGGCAATACCCGGTTCACACGTCGTTAAACGTTCTTGATCGCCGGCTATGGCAGCTTGGCTCAGACACCAAGCCAGCAGCGACATTATCCAATTTCCGTTCACCATACGTCTCCAAAGTCTGCTTTCGATGGGCAAGGTACAGTCGAGCGGGCACGCGCCCAAGTAGCGTCTACATTCACCTCGCGGCGCGGATCGTCTGAGATCGCCCGGCAAGCACGAAGTTCCGCACGCGGTCGATGTCAGCCAGTCCGCTTCAAGATCGATGCGGGCCAACGCGAAGCAACCCGCGTGCGCGATCCGAGCAAATTCAACTACTCAAGGCAGCAGCGAGCTCGAATTGGTCTTGTTCAGTCGGCGGACGATGGCGGACACACACCAACTCAGAATTTCTGATGCGCTTTTCAGAAATCCGCCAATGCGCTTGACCCAAGGTCTGCACAAAATGCCACCAACTCACCGCCACGGAAGGCGCTCAAAATCGCCCAAACCCGCGAACGGACTGTTCCAACGAACTGCACGGTTTGCTATCACTGTGTCAGCCGCTGTGTCTGGCGTGCTTGGCTGTGGCGCGTTCATCCCTTTACCGGCGTCAACGACGAGTATTGCCGGGAATTGATCAAAACGCGCCTCTTGATGTTCGCGGAGGTCTACTCGGTCGCGATCTACGGCTACGCGGTGATGATCAATCATGTGCACGTGGTGCTGAAGATTGACGCCGACGCCGCAGCGGATTGGTCGGACGAAGAGCTCGCCCGTCGCTGGTGTCAGGCGTTCCCCGGTTCTGCCGAACCAGAATCTCAGACTAGCCGTATCGCGAACATTGCCGCGGCGCCGGAGTTGGTTGCGAAATATCGGGACCGACTTCGAGACTTGAGTTGGTTCATGAAGAGCTTGGCCGAACCGATCGCAAGGCAAGCCAACAAAGAAGACGGCTGCACCGGTCGATTCTGGGAGGGGCGTTTCAAGGCGCAATCGCTGGTTGATGAGCGGGCGCTATCGGCAGCCATGGTGTATGCCGATCTGAACCCTATTCGAGCCAAGATGACAACCGATCTCCCAGGCTCGAACCACACCAGCGCGCAGCGCCGGATCTTGCAGATCAAGACACAAGCACCACTGGCCGAGCAACCGCTTGGCGTGGTCGCCGGCATCAAGCAGGAAGGCTTGAGCCTATCCAACCAGAGCTACCTCACCTTGGCGAACTTTACCGGCCGGCACTGGCATCAAGGCAAGCCTGGGCGGACTTCGGATGGGGTCAGATTAATTCTGGAGGCGCTCAAGATTGCCCCAGAACAATGGGATCAGCAACTGCGTGGATTCGACGAACGACGCGTGACGGCACTCGGCGCACTAGATCGCCTGATTCAGTTCGCTACAGAAACTGGTCGGCGCTGGTTGATTGGTTACCAGTTGGCTAGGAAGGCGTATCACACGGCGATGGCGCTCTGAAACGTGCGGCGCACGAGCCGGCGTTGCAAAGATCTCGCCCTGTGATTGCTTGGCCGAGCCAAGAAAGTATCTGAGGTCACGCCGCTGACGCTGAAGATAGTGGCAACTCTCTGCCAATTGGCGCCGTTAAGTCGCGATTCGGTCGCGACCTGGGCTCCGATCAGATGCCAAACCACGCATTCACTGGATCGCAGAGCCCACTGGTATTAACCACCATTTCCTAGCGGATCACACACGCCGGTGGCCCACCGGCTTTCAATCGTCATGTACACAGAACACCAAGCAACTTGGCCCCAGGCAAGCGGGTAGCGGCGTCAAGCCTCTTGAATTGGTACGCTGGGATTCCGTAAGTCCGGCCGAACTGGCCGGTTTGATCCATTATCCTCGGCTCGCATCGGTGGTTCATGAGAACGTCATCGGAAGTGACGGAGTTGGTGCGTGTCCCTTATCCGTGCGTATCCGTGCAGCGTATCCCGCAGAGCCGCGATCGACAGACAGTCCAGCGTTATGGCGACAGAAGGCGAAACAACCGAACGCCGCGACGAGCGGGAAGCCGAATTGATTCCCCTTACGCAACCGACTGGGAAGGAGCAGAGAGCATGGCCACACCGAATTGTCATGCCCATTGCCACTCGGCTCGCGTTAGTGGCTGTTTGCAGTTCTAGTGACAATCCCGCAAGTCTCTGCGTGTCCGGTGTCTGCTCTCAGTAACTGATCTCTACGATGACGCGTGAAGGACTGGCGCCACATCTCGGTCATCTCCTCACAAGGCTCACAGATGCTTCTTAGATTGTGCATCGCCTTGGCACCCAGGCACGCCAAAGCTTTCCACAGACACGGCCCTCTGACGCTCTAAGGGTGTTTTCACCACGAATCGCCCGGTTTAGACCGAATTAAGTTGACAATGACTCGAAAACCCCTAAAGTTTGCTGCGGCACGATTCAGCCTTGAGAATGGGTACACATATTCCATCGAGGACTGAATCAGCAGCTTCACGACTTGGAGGGACATCGATGGAAAGCAAACTTACGCCCCTGCAGGGGCTGATTTTCCTTGCAATCTACGGCTTGCTAATGATCGGAGTAACCGTGTGGGTTGGGCGTCGGCAGAAGCAAAGCACGCCCGAATTCCTACTTGCGAGCCGAAACGTCGGAATACTAGCCGGCGCGATGTCAATCGCTGCCTCATGGATATGGGCCCCGGCTCTATTTGTCTCTTCTCAGAAAGCATTTGAGCAGGGTTTGCCTGGTGCCTTCTGGTTCATCTTCCCAAACCTTGCAGCTCTCCTATTGTTCGCCCCGGTCGCTTTGCGTGCACGAAGGTTGCTCCCTAACGGCTACACGCTGCCACAGTATATTCGAATGCGGCACGGACGCGGCGTTCATATCCTTTATTTGATCCAGTTCTTTGGACTTCAAATTTGCTCGTTCGCAGTACAGATTCTAGCAGGTTCAACACTTATCCAAAGCATTACTGGATTGCCGTTCATGGCGGTGGCGACATGCCTCGTCGTAATTGTACTTACATACTCTCTGATGGGAGGCCTTCGAGCGTCGGTTTCAACCGACCTCGTCCAGATGATCCTCATTCTACTTATCTGCGCCATAACAGTGCCTTGGGCGGTAGTAGAGGCAGGCGGCATACAAACTGTTGCCAAGGGCCTCGGCGGCGTGACGGGCACATTCACAAACGTACTTGACCCATGGGTCGCCTATTCATTTGGTATATCTACAACGATTGGTCTCCTCTCAGGGCCGATCGGTGACCAGATGCATTGGCAGCGCGCGTATGCATTGAAGCGCGATTCAGATGTAGTGAAGACCTTCGTACTGGCGGCATTCCTATTCATCCTAGTTCCATTGAGTCTTTCATTTCTCGGATTTCTTGCCGCAGCAGAAGTCGCCAATGGTACCTTGGCGATCGACAACACCCAGATAGTCGGCGCTTCAACAGTTTCTCATCTCCTTCCAGACTTCATGCTCATAGTATTTGCCGTAATGCTCTTGGCAGGACTGTGCTCAACGCTTGATTCGATTCTCTGCGCGTTCTCTGCGCTTACGGTTGCCGACGTCTTCGGGGGCAAGTTGTCGCCAAGGGATCTTGACAATGATTCAGGTTTGGAGCGAGTTAGGCTGGCGCGCGGGTCGATGCTCTTTGCTGCGCTTATGGGCTTGTCCATAGCAAGTATTCCTGGGCTCCAGATTATTCATCTCTTCTTGTTTTATGGGACCCTTCGTGCGTCAACTCTCATTCCGAGCGTACTCACGCTATTTTGGCCAGGCCTAAAGTCGCGTGCCGTATTTCTTGCTGTACTGGGATCAATGATTTTTGGAGCCCCTCTCATGGCAGCGGGAACATATCTGAAAAGTCCACACTTAAGCGTTGCTGGCAGCTTGGCAGTCGTCGTCATAGGACTCACAGTCTCAGTCGTCGGGAGTAGGTTCTACTCTAAATCGAACACGACAGCTTCGGGGCTCTGAATCTATGAGCAACGAACTGCGCATCTTGCATATTTCTGATTTGCACTCAGCTCAACGCTTTAGCGAGTCCGGAACAAAAGCCCATCGAGACCAACAGGGATCTTGGCGCTATTTACTAGAGCAGTTGCTAGACTCGCTAAGGCAAATGGAGAACGGTGATTCACAAACATTCGATCTGTTGGTAATCAGTGGCGACATTACGGATCGCGGCCAGAACGACGAGTTCCAGGACTTCGCGGATCACTTCCTCCGACCATTGCTGAGTGGGAAGAGTTTCCGTTACGCGGTAGTAGTCCCGGGCAACCACGACGTGAATTGGAGTATCGTTCGCGAGAATTGCCAAACTGGAAAAGTGGGCCGGTCGCCATTGGGTGGCTTCAAGATGGCAATCTCCGACGGGAACTTTCCTGGCGTCAATGCCTTCTATTCGGCTCCTACCACCCCCGGCCAGCCGCCCGTGACGTTGAAGATTCCCATTGGAGAACACACATGCCAGATTGTCCCGTTCAACTCAGTTAACCTCAGCGGAATTCCGAATCCTGACGTGTTGAAAGTTCTGCTGCACAGCGACAACAAGAGTGAAAATCGTAACAAGGGCGCGCGCTCCAACAAGAAGGAGATATCGCAAACTAAAGCGAGCGAGGTTCCGGCAATCGATCCTGCAGTAATCGCAGCTGAGGACCTCACCAACTGCAGAAGCGTGTTGAGCTCACTCACTTCGCATGACACGCAGACATTCAGAATCGCAGTCGTTCACCACAATCCAATTCCTTTCGCTCATGAAGCAGAGGACGCAAAACCATATCGGTTTCTGAACGATGGAGCGTTTAACGACTTCTTACTCGAGAACAACTTTCGCCTTGTTCTTCACGGCCATCAGCATCAGAGTCGGCTTGTGACACTTTCTGATCACAGCCGCCGAGATGGGGCGGCGTCAGTTGGGGTTGACGACAGCTTCATGTGCTTGGGAGCACCTGCATTTGGGGCGCGCCATACGCCTGGAAATGAGATCGGATTCAATATCATAACCTTGAACTTTGACGTGCCAGGCTGGTCTAACGCGCTTATAAAGCAGGTCAGTAGATTTGACCACCCAGGCCAGGGATTGTCTCGCCCAACGTACAGGGACATTCGCCAGTTGATCCCAATTGGAAAGCAGTCGCTTAAACAACGCGAAATTCACAACAAAGTCTCTGACATTCTCTTGCGGAACGATACTTTTGAGGTTGAACGTCTAGAGAGGTTTATCGATGCTCAAGGTGACAGCGAAGTGAGCTTTTTTGAGCGTGTCCGGGAAATTCATAGCAACTTGCAGAACATTCGTGCGATGTACTCTCTCAGTGTCTTTCCACCCGAGCTTTGGAGCGAGAAAAGACTTGCAGAGTTCTTTCTCCCTGAGGCAAGGAGAAACATCGGCAGGGCTGCAGCGTTAGCTAAGAGCATTGAGTCTGAGCTTGTTCTAAATAATGAAGGCGTGAAGAGAGTTGTCCGGGAGGCAGTCCCCAATCTGCATTTTCACTTTTCTGAGCCGCTCCACGGCGCGATTCAGAATGCACTTAGAATCTCAAAGACGTTGGGAGTTGTCTCTCGCCTCAGGAACGCAAGAGATCACGAACTCACAAGACTCGGCAAACGTGAGCGCTCGTTCTTCGATCGTAATGTAGGTAGAGGAACTCTTCGCAATACGTCGCACATAGACCGATCGGACTCTTTAAGCCTGTGGGACAATGTTCCGATTGTTGACGGTGTTGATCTTGAAGACTCTCGCCAACCCAATATCAATGACATTGATGCGGTTGAGCGAGCGCTCTTCTCGCCGTCTAACACCATCTTTGAAGAGGGAATGCGTGTATCAATATCAACCTTTCCCTGGGTACCGCAAAAAACTGTACGTCCCAATGAACGACATTTCATTGCAAATAGCTTGATGGAGTTCCCCCGCATTCTACTTTGGGACGACCGAGAGTTTGAGAAGAGGACTTCACTGGAGTGCATTGAGTTCCACGAAAACTGCGGTTTCCCCCTATTCTGGATGTGCCCAGACACTCTTCTTGGCCGAACAGGCCTCGGGAGAAGAGATATTGGACACTTTACGGTTTTCGCAAAGGTTAGGGGCGAATCCGATGAGAGGATTCGTGCACAGGAAGACGTATGGAATGACAAGTTCGGAAATGAGCCCGCAGATTGGCGGGGACATTTAGGGGCATCGAAAATCGAATGGCTCTGGGGAATCGATGCGTACCCAAGGCACCTGGGCCCCGGAGATGGGCTAGTGGACGAGTTTGTCCACTTGCTTAGAAGGCCGGATATCATGTTTGCTGCGGATGCGTGGGCGATGTGGCAGCTGGGTGATCAGGCCTGGAAGAACCTAAAGAGTGAGCTAGCGAACCAGCGTTTAGCTGATTGGCTGCTTAAGGTTTTTTGACGCGTTCAGATAGACTACTTGCGACATGAAGATCATTTCAAACCCAAATCAAGGCGACTCAATCGACGCTCGGGATACTATGTATCCATCGTCACTGGTCGTAGTCTCGGGAAAGAAACTATTTGAGAGCGTATCGGACACTCTTTATGGGGTAGTCTTGAGCGGTCGGGCTCAGGTGGTTGGACGGCGGTTTCAATTCGGCGCGACTGTCGGCGGGTATTTCTGCGCGACAGGTGGCGTAACTGTCGAGGCGGACGGATTGGTGGTCCTGATTGAGCGCTTGGGGTTTCGTGGAATCACGAGTGCCGGCATCATGGAAGAACGCGGCCGCCTAACTTACATTGATGGATGCACAAGCACGATATTGGTTGCGCCTCCCCGTCTCGGCGACCCAGTTCTGAATCATCTGCACTTTCCTGCCGAAGTACGCCAAACCGAGCATGTACATCCCAGCATACGACTTGGAGTCGTGACGAAGGGCTCCGGGGTTGCGATTGGATCGAATCCTTCAGGTGGGGCAAAGTGGGAGGAGCGCCTCTACGAAGGTTCTGTATTCATGATCCCGGCGCAGGAACGCCATGCATTCCACACGATTGGGAGTACCGGCGGCATGGATATCGTCTCATATCACCCTGAGTCAGATTGGGGACCAACCGATTCGATACATCCCATGCTAACCAGAACATATGCTTCAAGTCATGGGCATTAGAAGAAGTGCGCTCTGTCAAGCTTTCTTGTTCTATGCTCAAGTGCCGACACCATCTTAGACCCCACGTCAGACTAGTTGTCGGATCGCACATAACCTGTGGCTTCCACATACTGAAAACGTTGCTGAGGTAGGCGTTGGTACATTCCGACGTACCGTTCGCGCGCTGCTGCTGTCATCACCTCTATGTCCCTCGGCATCAATACGACTTCACGATTCATATCCAAGGTTATTGCGGCAAGTGGGCCCGCAAACAACGCGGGCCTGCAGTCGGCATCCGTTGCCAAGAAACCTGAAACGCACACGCGCTACCTATCACTCACCTTGTCACTATGCGCCAGCCAATGCGCGAGAGGAACGGTCGGATTGCCTGGTGTCGGCACCAACTTGACTCCAGCTGCCGTAGCCCAAGCCATCGGAACAAGCAGGGTGAAGATCAGCAAATTATTGAAGCAGTCAATTGCTCTCATATTCGTACTCGTGATGAAAGTTGCCTGATTGTTGGTGTCCAGAATCTGCTGTACGCGCCGCCCCCTACGTCAGACTAGTTGTCGCCTCGATAGAATTCCCAACCCCTGGGGCGATAGGAAGATGAGCAGTGGCCAGATACGGACAAGGATTCAAAGACAGAGCAGTGGCCAGATTGTTGCCGCCGGAGAGCAGTTCGATTGAGGTGGTTTCGGAGGCGGTCGGCGTGTCGGTTTCGACACTTGAGCGGTGGTTGAAGGACGCGCAAGCGAAACCGGCGATGGTGCGCTCGTGGACGGCTGCAGCGAGGTTGGAAGCCGTGATCGTGACGGCAGCGATGAATGAAGCCGACAAGGCGGCTTGGTGCCGGTCTCAGGGCGTGTATGTGACGGATCTGGAGCAGTGGCGCAGCAATGCGATGACGGCGTTGGCATCGCCTGATGAAGCGCGAGCGAGCCCACAAGCGACGCGCGCGGACCGGAAGCGGATCAAGGAGCTTGAGCGAGATCTGGCGCGGAAGGAACGCGCACTGGCGGAGACAGCGGCGTTACTGGTGCTATCAAAAAAAGTGGCGGCGATCTTCAACAAGGGCGAGGTCGAATGATCGACTTCGAGGATCGCCAAGCCCTGGTCCAGGACATTCAGGCAGCGCACACGAAAGGCGCTCGTTTGCATGCTGTCTGCGAGATCGTTGGAATCGACATCCGAACGCTGCAGCGTTGGAAGAAGATGCGGCCAAACAGCGATGTGCCGATCCCCGCGGATGGCCGCATCAACGCAGAACGGCCGACGCTGCCTCAGGCATTGACGGCTGATCAGCGCGAGTTGGTGCTGCGCGTCGCCAATGAGCCGCGGTTCGCTGATCTACCACCCGCGCGCATCGTGCCTCAGTTGGCGGACGAAGGCGTGTACGTGGCCAGCGAGTCGACGTTCTACCGCGTCTTGCATGCGCATCAGCAAATGGCACATCGGGGCCGAGCCAAGGCGTCGTCGCCACGTCGCCCACCAACCACGCACATCGCCACGGCACCAGGCCAAGTTTGGTGCTGGGACATGACCTATTTGCCGGCCGATGTCCAAGGCCAGTGGTTCTACCTGTATCTGATCCTGGATCTTTACAGCCGCAAAATTGTAGGCTGGGAAGTGCATGCCAACGATGACGCCGACTACGCCGCACATCTGGTTCGACGGACTGCCTTGGCTGAAGGCATCGCAACACACACCACCAAGCCGGTCTTGCATGGCGATAATGGTTCGACGCTAAAAGCGACCACGGTCTTGGCCATGCTGCAATGGCTTGGCGTGAAACCCTCGTACTCGCGCCCGCGCGTGAGCGACGACAACGCCTTTGTCGAGTCACTGTTCCGCACCGCCAAGTACCGTCCAGAGTTCCCAAGCAAGGGCGTCGCAAACCTTGAGGAAGCGCGCGCCTGGGCAAGTCAGTTCGTGCGCTGGTACAACCACGATCACCGCCACAGCGGCATCCGCTATGTCACCCCGGCACAGCGCCACGCTGGCGAAGATGTAACCATTCTTGCGGCACGCAAAGAGGTCTACGAACAGGCCAAACGCTCGAATCCGGCGCGCTGGTCCGGCAATACACGGGACTGGTCGCACATCAGCAAAGTCGCGCTGAATCCCGAACGCGATGCGAAGGTGCCGGCGCTATCGCAAAGCCAAGCAGCACAGCGGGCAGCAGCATGAAGACGGCATCAATGCGTCTCGCCGCGAACAATGACGCCGTGCTCACCAGTCAGCGCGAGCGCCAGAGGCGACTAAAAGGGCGCCTTCTAGCGCCCGTCGACTCTGGTGCCCAGTTCGAACGCGGCTCGGAGGTGCGGCCGGCTACAAGAGCCTAAACACGAAGTGCCGAAGTAACGACGCGACAACTACCTTGACATGCACCGCCGCCGACCAACCGGCTTTGAAACGTTCGGGAGAAGGTACACCAAGCAACCCGGCCCCATAAAAGCGGGCAGCGGCGTCGAACCCCGTGAGTTGGCCAACTGGATTGGCGTGAGCTTGGTCGCCTGGCTGTTTCATCGATTGACGCTCGGCTCGTATCGGAGGTCCATGAGAGCCTGCTCAGAACTCCCGGATCTGGTGCGTGTCTTGTATCAAGCGATCGACTTCTTCCGTGCCTGCGAGATTTCGCGCCTTGCTGACACAGAATACTGTGGCGAAGATCGCTGCGAGCACGCTCGCGACCAAAGTATCAATAGTACCGAGAACTATCGAACCCCATACGATGAAGTTGTTGGCACTCAGAGCACGGAGACAAAGCATGAAAACGCTTCAGACAATCTCGTTATTGCTACTTTTGGGCGGATGCGCTCGACTGCCGCCGGTTGACATCGCGAGCCCGGAATCAGGCCGAGAACGCGTGATCGTTACTGATATCGACGGCACGCTCACACCGCGAAACACCAAAATTCATACTGCGCGACCAGGTGCGGCAGCAGTACTGTCCAAGTACCACGAAAAGGGCTTTTCAATCATTTACGTCACTGCCCGCCACCCGCTGTTTCAATGGGGACTGCAAGAATGGCTCGACAAGAGCGGATTTCCGCCTGGAGCCTTGCACATCGCTCCGAACGCTAAAGACCGAAAGCATGTTGCACAATACAAATCGTCAGTGCTTAAAGAGTACTCGCTGTCTGGCTGGAAGTTGAGCTACGCCTTCGGAGACTCAGATACTGATTTTCTCGCCTACCAACTTGCAGGCATACCTAAGGATCAAGTGATCGCGTTACAACGTGAGGGCGCGTCATCTTGCCAGGCTGGCTGCTATGCGGTGTGTGTAAAGAGTTGGATCGAGCTCGAAAACAGGAACGAACTCGATTTACAGGACTAAGGAGGGTCTGAACAAGTCGGTTTTTGGCGATGGATTCCGTCCTCCGGATTCTCAGGCGGGTTTCGGTCGGTGATCCGTTAAGTATCCTTCCTAATCGGTATCGTTCTTCACTTGGGAAAGCGGTTCTGGCGCTACTTTGCCCCTCTTTCGTGATCAGCTCGCGAACTTCGGGCGCAACTCCCCTGCAGTTTCAAGTAGCACTTTTCTGACACGATGCAAATTGGCCAGCGCGAACAGGGTGACGATGTGACTGGTGTTCTTGGCCAATCCCTTGAAGCGCGCCTTGTTGTACCCAAAGAAGCACTTCACCTTCTGAAACGCATGCTCGACTCGCGCGCGAACCTGCGCCTTCCTACGCTCGATCTTCACGATATTGCTCTTTGCCCGACCTTCTTCCATCGCCTTGATCGCGCTTCGGCGCATCGCAATCCTCCACTCAGGGAAGCGCTGCTTGCGCGGATGGTTCTCGCGCATGTTTTTGTCGGCGCCCTGGTAGCCCGCATCTGCCCATACTGTCTCTTCCTTGCCGTGCAGCAGGCTTTCAACGTGATCAACATCGGCATCATTGGCTGCCGACGTCACCACTGTGTGGACCAGACCACTGTCAGCATCCACGCCAATATGCGCCTTCATGCCGAAGTACCACTGGTTGCCCTTCTTCGTCTGGTGCATCTCAGGATCCCGCTCACCGTCTGAGTTCTTCGTCGAACTCGGTGCCGCGATGATCGTCGCATCGACGATCGTGCCACGCTTCAGCAGCAAGCCCTTGCGCGACAAATGACCGTTGATCCGCTCCAGTATCGACGAAGCCAAATCATTCGTCTCAATCAGACGCCGAAAGTTCAGGATCGTCGTCTCGTCTGGAATGCTGCCGCTCAGCGTCAGACCGGCAAAGTTCCGAATCGACACGATCTCATACAGCGCTTCTTCCATCGCCGGATCGCTCAACCAAAACCAGTTCTGCATCAGGTGAACCCGGAGCATCACTTCAACGGGGTACGGGCGACGGCCGCGACCGGCGACCGGATAAACCGACTCAATGTCCTTCAGCAATGCTGCCCACGGCACGACTTGCTCCATCTCGGCTAGGAATACCTCCCGACGCGTCTGCTTCTTCTTAGCCGCATATTCCGCGTCACCGAAACTCATCTGGTCCATGCTGAAATAACCTCGCCGCAACACCTGTATCTAACCAGAAATTGCGGGACTTGTTCAGACCCTCCCTAATTGTGGTGATCACGGATACATACCAAATCACACGAAACTCTGAATTGCCGGGATTCCAGCAAGCAGGCGTGCCTCAATAGGCACTACGTGCCGCGCATCAGAACGCCATGAGTTCCTGCGTGTCCAGTATCTCCCGCTTTTCGCCCGAATCGGGTTCAAGTCTGTGTAGACCATTGCTGCCAACAACGCGCGCTCATCCGCTAAGGCCTGGGCTTTGAATCGGCCTTCCCAGAACCGTCCGGTACAGTCGTCTTCCCGGTTGGCCTGACGCGCAACCGGCTCGGCGAGGCTGCGCATAAACCAACTTAAACTGCGCATGCGATCCCGATAGATTGCCACCCGCTCCAGTGCCGCAGCAATGTTGGCGATACGTGCCTGTTGTGCCCCCGGATCGTCGGAACCCGGGAACACCAGGCACCAGCGTCGAGCCACTTCTTCATGCGACCAATCCTGCGCGGCCACCGCATCGACCTTCTCCACCACATGCAGATGATTGCTCATGACGGCATAGGCGTAGATCGAGACTGAATAGGCCTCGGCCAGCGCCAGCAGCCGGTCTTCAACCCACTGGCGGCGGTAGCCGTAATTCTTGTCGTTGACCTTGTCGTAGCCACATAGCCAGTCCCGCCGGACACAGCGACTGACGCAGTGGTAATAGCCTGAGCAGTTGGTCGGAGCGGTTCGTTCGCGCGCTTGTGGCATGGTGATCGCCTTCCTTGGCGGGGAGTTCAGATGATCTTGCCATTACGCAAGACCCAGCGCACTGGCTGGAATCTGAGATTGGGGTCAGAAATTTCTGAATTCATGGGTGTCCGCTAGACTTCGTACATCTGACCTCCGACCGCGATGAAAGTGAATTGCTCGGATGATGCTTTCAAGGGCTTCATTGTAGCGAGACAAATCCGCGCTGCGCCTAGAGGATAGGGCTGCTGGAAGCGCAAGTGGTTGTTGACTCCGAACCAATACAGGCAACAGAATTCTCGAAGCGGACCGAATCTCACGCGTTTGTATCACGTTTATCTCGTGCTCAACCCATCTTGACTTGAGGCTCGTTTCTGAGAGCAAAACAACCATGAAGTCACACTGGTCCAGCGCTCTGTTAACTTCTCCTAGGACATTATCGCCAATGTGAATTTCATGTTCGTCAAGCCAAACATCGAAACGACGATTTTGCATGTCCGCGGCAAGTCTACGCGCAACTACCCTGTCTTTTGATTCATACGAGATCATTACTTTGTCAGCGACTCTTGAAACGCCATTTACTTTCGCTGAATTGATACACGGACTAGCGATCCCTGCCTCTGGTGCTGTCGAAAGAACTCTAAGACGCCCATAACCGCGCCCTTTTCTCCCGCCAATCCCATGATCTTCAAGTTTTCTCAAACCATGCCCGACAATGGCTGCCATAGAGCCCAAGTCTGCACTGAGACTGGGATACTCAGCTGACTTGGTACTACCGAACTCTGGAATACCTCGAAATTCAGGATCAAAGTAGCTTACCTCGAACGCCAATATCGACGATCGAAGTATATATTCAGTCTCAAAAAGTGCTCCAGGCTTCGGAATCTCAGACCCTCCGCCTATGGCAACAGATGACGAACGGCCACTTGCTTGTTTAGCAAGACTTTGAAATGACGCTTCATCCAGAGATATCAGCTTGTTTGTTGCGTCGCGAAGATCCGGGTGAAAATCCCACAAAACGCCTTCGATACTTCCACGAAAACACGATGGAGGTTCCTCGAATCTGGAAACTAGTCCGCAAACAAACTCTAGCTCTGAAGGTTTGACAGAATCGGTGCATTCCCAGCCACCATGACGCAGGCAATCTTTGGGCGCAATTCCGGCGCCGGCAAGCCGCGTCCCACTCGAAACCAACACTACGCCCGTGGGCGTTCGGATCGGCACAGCTACCAGAGTCGCAGAACTGAATCGAACCAAACTAGAAGAGCTTCCTGTCGAGTGATAGTTCGCATATCCGAAAATAGCGCACGAGGCGCATCTATGGGGCTGCGGGCAGTTCCATCCCTTCCCATCGCATCCAGCGACGCCGTAGTCGGCAGAAATCAGCGAGCGGACGCAACCCTTTAGCGACGAAACTGGGATGATCGGGAGGCCATCGACATCTCTCGCAATTCCTCGTTTTCTGCTGACCCTAGTTTCGTCGTAGTCCCGTCGGTAAAGGCCGTCCCCAATGTGGATGGGATCAAGAGCCAAAGCGATGAAGGATTGTGATAAAAGCTTCATACGGTTACCGGGCTAGTTATCGGACACTCGACAGCGACACTAATCTGCGCACTAATGCATAGTCATGGTAAGGCACCGCTTAGATGCCCGGTTCAATGTCAGCTTCTCCCTCAGACCACGAAACAGGTCTCCCGCTCGCTACGACGTCTCAACGCAAGCGCGAAGAAGTCAGCAAGCACAAGCCCCAATGCTCCGAGTACTAGTATGTCGACCACATCGTGATCCTGAACGGCTTGGGAGATCGAACGGAGGATTCAAGAAGTCGCAACATGCGGTGATTCATGAATGTCTACTGCCGAGTGCCCAGATCCGAATGTGCTTCAACGTGATGCCAGTTGTCAAGCCGATAGGTTGGCAATGGCGAAGATTCAACAGATCAAATGCTCTCTGTCCTATTTTCAAAAATCGGTCAATGTAACGAACCGCTACTTTCGCTACAGGCCGGGCCGCCAAAAAACTTACCTCAGCGGGGCCTTCAAGCCGAACGCTCGGTGCGGTCGGCTGTAGTTGTAGAAGCGGATCGAATCGGCGACAGTGCGAAGCGCGTGTTCTCGGCTTTCGAGCAAGTGCGGGTGGGTGCAATTTGCTTTTGGGTGTTCGGATCGCACGCTCAAGTATGCAGTTCTGTCGCAGGCAGTCCAACAGTAAGCGCGAACCCGCCGAAGAGGGGATTGGTGGACATCCATGTATTGCGCCAGTCCGGCTTGGCGCGGTGATTCTCCCGCTATCGGACTTACAGTGATCAGACTTGCGATTGAGTCTGCAGTGCGCGTTTGCTAGAGGCGGCGAAGTCGCTCCAGATTTGGGTTACAGCGCTATGCCCCACACACAGCTACCAGCGACGGAGGACTTGACGATTGCTATCCGAAAGGCCTGCGAGAACGCAACAGCGCTCAGCGCGCTCCAATTGGAGGTTGCGTAGACGATCGAGCTGAGGTCGGTGTGGGTCAGACCGCAATAGCTCGCCAATAGGCCTGACGCGCCAGTTCATACCCCACCAGCCAGCGTCGCTGTGTGTCGCGCGCGAACTGGACCAGTCGGTCCAACGCGCCCATCGCGGTGACGCGGCTCTTCCCGAAGCCACGGACTTGGTCATGCCATTGCTTCGGGTCGATCTTGAGTTCAGCCAGGATGGATCGCGTGCTGGCGGCAATTCGGCCAGACTTGCCTCGGTGCCACTGTCGGCCGGTGTCGTCCACGAGTTGCAGATAGGCTTTGTTGCTGAGACTCAGCGCCTCCTGCGGCATGCCGGCGACCGGCCGAACAGGTTCGAATCGCAGCAGCTCTTTTGCCCGAATCTTGACGATGCGTTGGTGAACGCCGGTGTGCTTCGATTCGGTGATTTTTGCAGTCATCTTCGCTCGAATCGGGTTCAAGTCGGTGTAGACCATGGCCGCCAACAACGCGCGTTCGTCAACCAACGCCTGGGCTTTGAATCGGCCTTCCCAGAACCGCCCGGTGCAGTCGTCTTCCCGGTTGGCCTGACGGGCAATCGGCTCGGCGAGGCTGCGCATAAACCAGCTTAAACTGCGCAGCCGATCCCGATACGTCGCCACCCGCTCTGGTGCTGCAGCAATATTGGAGATACGCGCCTGTTGCGCCTCCGGATCGTCGGAACCCGGAAACACTTTGCACCAGCGCCGAGCCACCTCTTCATCCGACCAATCCTGCGCGGCCACTGCATCGATCTTCACCACCACATGCAGATGATTGCTCATGACGGCATAGGCGTAGATCGAGACTGAATAAGCCTCGGCCAGCACCATCAGCCGGTCCTCAACCCACTGGCGGCGGTAGTCGTAATTCTTGTCGTTGACCTTGTCATAGCCACAGAGCCAAGCCCGCCGGACACAGCGACTGACGCAGTGGTAGTAGCCCGAGCAGTTGCTCGGAACGGTTCGTTCGCGCGCTTGCGGCATGGTGATCGCCATCCTTGGCGGGGAGTAGCAGTGATCTTGCCATTCCCAAAGGCCCGGCGCATTGGCTGAAATCTGATATTGGGGTCAGAAATTTCTGAATTGTTGGGTGTCCGCTATAGGCTGATTCAAAAGACCCGGAGCATTGGCAGAAATCTGAGATTGGGGTCAGAAATTTCTGAATTTCTGGGTGTCCTGTATGGTCCTGAACAGCGCAAGTAGCAGTCCAAGAGCGTTTTGTGACAAACTTAGCTCAATCGATTCAGAGAATTGGGTGGCGCGATGAGCACTGAGCCGGCGAGAACCGAGGCGATTCGCCTTGAACTCTTAAAAGTACGCGAGCGTTACGCCGAACACAATCCCAGAAGTCAATTGGCTCACAAGGAAGCAATAGCGTACTTCCCAGGAGGAAGCACGCGATCGGTTCTTCGCAACTTGCCTTTTCCGCTAACTCTTGCGGGCGGTCAAGGATCCAAGGTATGGGACATAGACGGCCATGAGTATTTTGACTGTCTGGGAGACTATTCCGCTGCGCTCCTCGGACATTCCAATTCACAGGTTGCGGAGATAGTCTCAAGCACATTAGCTGGCGGGGTATCGCTCGGCGGACGGAACACAATTGAAACGAGCCTAGCAAAGTCGCTCCGTTCACGATTCGACTCAATGGAACTTATGCGCTTCACCAGTAGCGGCACCGAAGCCAACATAATCGCAATCGCCGCAACTCGGGCATTCGCCAATCGCAGCAAAGTTCTCGTCTTCTCAGGTGCATTCCATGGTGCTCTGCTAAACTTTTCCGGTGAGTCTGAGGCCTTAAATGTGCCATTTTCATTCATACGATCAATCTACAATGATGTTCCTCAGCTTGAGAGGACGATAACAAAGCACTCGCGCGACCTAGCAGCTGTAATTATCGAGCCGATGTTAAACAGTGCGGGCTGCATCGTAGCGCGTACTGACTTTCTCGAGGAAGTTCGGCGCTTAACAGCACAATTCGAAATACCGCTCATATTCGATGAAGTCGTGACGTCCCGACTCTACTTTGGAGGCTTGCAGCGAAAGATGGGAATTCGGCCTGAAATCACTACACTTGGAAAGTACCTCGGCGGCGGGTTGAACTTCGGTGCAGTTGGCGGAAGGGCCGAGATCATGTCACGTTTCGACATGGATGGACCTGATGCGCTAGTTCATTCCGGTACATTTAACAACAATGTACTCACAATGGCGGCCGCGCGTGAGGTGCTGAATATCTATGGAGAGAAAGAGGCTGTTGCCTTAAACAATCATGGCGACTGTCTCAGAGAGACCCTGAATGGCATAGCTCTCAAGACCGATTCGAGTCTTAGTTTCACTGGCGTAGGATCTATGATGCAAGCTCACATGCGTAAGGGGACGATTGAACGCCCGTACAGTATGCAGCTTAATGAGCTTCTTCTGCGAGAAATATTCTACCTCTTCATGTTAGAAATGGGAGTATGGATCGGACGCCGCGGGTTGATAACGCTTTCCCTCCCAATCATAACTGACAGAACGGGAGTACTCGTTGATGCCGTAGAGGCGTTCATCAGTACGTATAGATCATTCCTACGTGGATAAACACATGCTCAATATGCACGATTCATCCGATCGGCAAGTTAGCGCAAAAGCCAATTCTTCCATTACAAACCTGGAGAGGTAGCCATGACAAATGAGACCATCACGAAATTTGGATACCCGAGATCAATGCTTCGTGAGTACCAGTATTGGGTTGTCCTTCTTCGACCCGCCCAATTCACGGCGGGGAACGTAATCCTTGCATGTAAGTCTGAGTCCACTGCGCTCGGCTCCCTTGGTGCAAGTGCCTTCTCTGAGATGTCTATAGCGGTGAACGAAATTGAGGCCACGCTGCGAAAGGTGGTGAACTACGAAAAGGTGAATTACCTTGCTCTGATGATGGTTGACCCGCACATTCACTTTCACGTGATCCCACGCTATTGTGGAACGAGGGTACTAGCGGGAACAGAGTTCTCGGACGCGTCATGGCCAAGACCACCCGATCTTTCGTTGGCAGTGAGCTTGGCGCCGCAAAAATTCGATGAAATCGCTGAAATTCTTAAACGAGACTGGGTCGTCACCAAGTGAATTGAGGCTTACTATTGTAAGTGAACCACTCGGAGCTCACCATCAGTTTGCCAGTTCAGTTAGGAGAGTCTCATCATGCAATACAGTAGACCAGTTTCTAGGCAGCCTATACCCAGCAATGCGCAGAAAGTTCATTCTGGCAAACTGTTCGATGTCTTTGTCTGGGAGCAGCAACTTTTTGACGGATCTGTTACATCGTTCGAGAAAATTCAAAGACCTGATACCTCCTACATCATCCCCATAACGAATACTGGAAACTTGATATTGGCGAAGCAAGTGCAGCCGAGTTCCGCGCCTAGTGTGGGTCTAATAGGCGGACGAGTCGAGCCCGGCGAGGACCCGGAGGTTGCCGCCCGCAGGGAGCTCAGCGAAGAAGCCGGCTTGGTGGCTGAGGGCGTGGTGTTATGGCAGTCATTTCAGTTTCTGCCAAAGATAGATTGGGCAATCTACATCTTCTTGACGCGGGGCTTTAGAACATTGCCGTCAGCCAAGCCGGACCCAGGCGAGTGCATAAGCCTGCTTGAGGTTTCGTTCGAAGAATTCATCGAACTGGTTTCCAAAGAGGAATTTGGAGACTTGGAAGTTGCGCTGAAAGTTCTACGGCTCGCGCACGACCCTAAGAGCCTAGCGCAGATGAAGTTCGATTTCTTGGGATCTACTGCAGGCGAGTGAACTCTGGCCTATACAATCATGATGCAACCAATAGACGAGAAACTACGAACCGTAAACACCGCAGTTCTATCTGTAGCGGTTATGTACACGATTTTTGTCGCAGTCCGCTTGTCAAAGACACCGCTGGTCAATCCAGCAATCGATGCAAGCATTGTGTTCTTTACGTCAATTGGCTTCTATCGAATGTTGATTGCTGGGACGCTCTGGGCAATGGCAAATGTTAAAGTCCTTCACAAGTTGTACTGGGGAAAGTCCTATGTTGACGGCCTTTGGTCTTATACATATACCATCGACGGCGAGGAAGACGGCAAGATGTACTTTGGTGTTTGGCGTTTCGAACAGAGCCTATACACAACTAGCGTGGTCGGGTTTGGTTTGTCAGACAGCTTTTCTGTAAGGTCACGTATTCGATCTGTGACCGACTTCATTTCCAACGGGGCTATGCGCGAGTTTATCAATGTTAGGAATGATTCAATGGAATCGGCAGTTGACTACTATTCGCGAACAAGCATGTTCTTTGAGCGCGGAAAAAGCTGGCTCGGGTACCCGACCAGAATGCGTGGCAAGACGATTATCTATGGCGGGCCTCGCGGCGGACGCGTGTGCAACAACGTGTTTGTTAGGCATCCAGAAGCCAAGACCGAGCAAGATGTCATAGATGAAATCAAGCGGAATCTCATCAACTATGGCGCAGTTCATCCTGAGAAGCCCATGAAGACAAACCGACTGAAATGATCGTGATAGCGCCCGGCACCTTCAAAGGGACGCTTCGATCCCTGACCGCTGCGAACATCATTGGGCGTGCATTGCGGACTCACTTACCTCGTTCGTCGGTCTCTAAGGTTGTAATCGCGGATGGCGGTGAAGGAACGTTGGAAATGCTGCGCTCGTATTTCAATGTAAGATTGGATGCAGTTTGGGTTAGCGGCCCTACGAGAGCGCGAGTTCGGGCCCGGCGAGCTTGGTTTAGCCGCTCAGCAGCATTCTTGGAATCTTCGCAAGCAATTGGCCTTTCTCTTGCACCGCCAGGCAACCTCAATCCAATGTCTGCAACCAGTAGAGGGCTGGGCGAGCTCATTTTCCATACGATCAAGGATGGCGCGAGAACGGTCCAAATTAGCATGGGGGACTCGGCCGTGATGGACGTTGGGGTAGGAATGCTGGCGGCCTTGGGGGTCGTCTTCTACTCAAGGTCCGGTCCGATCGAGAACCCGAGCTTACGTGATCTAGCGAGAGTCGTTGATTTCAACGTTGCGAAGTACGCAACTCTGCTAGGAGGTGTTAGTGTTGAGTGCCTCGTCGATACAGATGACTTTTTGTGCGGGGCTTTTGGTCAGGCTTCAATGTATGGAGCACAGAAGGGACTCCGGCCTGAGGACCGAAATTTCGTGGAGGATTCGATACTTCATTTTTGCGAGCTAATTAAGGCACAAATTGGAATCGACATAAGGGGCCTCAAGAGAGCTTCTGGGAGCGGGGGAGTCGCCGGAGCGCTCCATGCTTTTTCGAGTGCGGCACTCCACAATACTCTTGAGTACTTTTCAAGTCGGCACAATGTCGGATGGGATGCGATGTTGTCATCTGCGGACGTTGTCATTACTGGCGAAGGAAGACTTGACGAGCAAACGAGATTTGGGAAGGTGCCGCATTTTGTCGCGCGCAGGGTTAAGGGAAGATGTGTCGTGATTGCTGGAAGTACAACTAGCGCAGGAATCAAAGATCTAGAATCGGTCTGCTCCAGGGTTTCGGTTGTTGAGTTGGGACCTGCTGGATTGCGGGATGCACGCTTCGCGATTTCGTCAGCGGTTCCTCGAATACTTCGGCTACTCGGAGAAGCCTCATGAGCCGCGGGAATGTGCTTCTGCTTTTCGGACTTTCGGGCGCTGGCAAGACCACCGCGCTCCGCCAATTGGAACGCAAGGGCCTCGTCGACACGTCGCCGAAGTTCACGAATCGTCCAGTGTCCTCGAATCACGACGATAGTCGAGATTTTATCTTCTGCGAGGATGTTGATTTTCCTCACATAGACGTGCTTGAGTTCGAAAGCTATGGCCATCGTTTTGGAGTCCAACTTCAAGAAGTCTCAAAGTCGCTAGACGCTGGACGGACTCACGCCATCATTGTCGGCAGCTCAGCTGCAGTAGCACGCTTTCGTGAGCTTTACGGCGAGCGTGTAGTCTCCTTGTTGATCTACTGCGACGCAAATGAGCTAGAAAGGCGTTCCAGGATGGACTCGAAGCGATCCAAACGATGGCGCGAGATCCAAGTCGAGATAGACGGATTCTACGCGCAGCTAGGCGCTGTCGACTTTGTGTATGATGCCACCAAACATGACAGTGATGGAGTGCGACTGATAAATACGCTATCTCGTTTTGGTGGCGCCAATGGATGAGAGCCGTTTCTCACCTTCTGAGCTGAGATTGCTGGCAACAAGTCTTCGCGTTCTTGCAATCGACATGATTGAAAATGCTGGGTCTGGACATCCAGGGATTGCGTTAGGGTTTGCTGATTGTCTTGCGGCGTTGGCAACGATTATTAGATGCGATCCGGATGAACCGACATGGACGACCAGAGACCGTCTGGTGCTATCTGCGGGACACGGCTCTGCGCTGCTGTATGCTTACCTTCATTTGCGTGGCTATCGTGAACTGCATAAGAGTGAACTCCTTGGGTTTAGGAGTTCATCGCTGGTTGCGCAAGGACATCCCGAGCTCAATCAAAGCGCAGGAATCGAGTTCACGACAGGACCACTCGGACAGGGCCTTGCTTCGTGCGTTGGTATGGCTATCGCGCGTGACATGTTCTATCGGCAGCAAGGGCTGGACGAGCAGTATCGAATATTCGCGATCGTGAGTGACGGGGATTTGATGGAAGGACTTTCGCAGGAGGCCATTGATCTTGCGGGACACCTAGGCTTGAAGAATTTTGTTGTCTTGCACGATGACAATGAGGTAAGTCTTGATGGCCCAATTTCACTTTCAAGTAGTACCAATCAGGGAGCTCGATTTGAAGCTTCGGGTTGGGTTTCAGCCGAAGTCGACGGTCATGAGCCGATAAGTGTCTTGAGGGAAGTCCTCCGATTGCTAGAATGTGGAAGGCCCGGCTATTTGAAGTGCCGCACGCAAATTGGATATGGCGTTTTGTCTGTGGCAGGAACATCGGCGGCTCACGGTGGCGTAATTGGAAAGGAAGCTGCATCCCTGTTTCGTCGGCAAATGGGCTGGTCAGCTAAGAACTTTGAAGTCGAACCTGAAGCTAAGAAATTGTGGGCCCGGGTCCGAAAAATCGGCGCTGCGTCCCGCTTGGCGTCGAGTGTCGGTTCTCTATCAGGCCAAGCGGCCGAAATGGATTCCTCCCTAGAGAATGCTGCGGAATCAATTATGGAACTCGCGCTCGAGCAAGAGAGAGCTCCAAGTGTGCCGGCCCGCTTTGTTGGCCTTAGTAGCTCCCTGCGAATACTTTGCAGCTCAGTTGGGGATATGGTAGCCGGAGCGGCGGATGTTGGGGCGTCTGTCGGGTTTTTGGTGCAACGAAAGGAGCGAGACGAATTTCCAGCATCGGACCGTTGGGTTAATTTTGGCGTGCGAGAGCATCTAATGGTTGCCGCGATGAACGGAATGTCTTGCGCGGGCGTGACCCTATCCTGTGGCATTTGCTACTTGTCATTCACGGACTACGCGCGCGCAGCAATCAGGCTTGGAGCTCAAATGAAGTCCGCCTGGATTCTCTTTGCAACGCACGATTCAATTAGGGTAGGTGAGAACGGCGCAACGCACCAGCCCGTTGAGCACCTCTGGTCCATCAGGCTAATTCCCAAGATAAATGTTGTTCGCCCCGCGGACTCTGTTGAACTCAATATTGTACTTTCCGAACTGCTTAGAAGTCGTTGCCTTCCTGCGGTTATTTGCCTTAGCAAGTCTTCGCGCACCTCCCTCGGAATTGTGCGATGTCTGGAGTCTATCTCGAGAGGGGGCTATCGCATCGGTCCCAAGGTCGAGAATCCGTGCTTAGCTATCCTAGCATCAGGCAGCGAGGTAGAGCTTGCGATTGAAGTTTCGGACCGCCTGTCAGCGGAGGGCATACGGTCGGAGGTTGTTTCCGTTCCTTGGATTTCACAATTCGCGGGTCAGTCGAGCGACTATCAAAAGAGCGTCCTTGGGCGACCTCGTTTGACTGTAGTTATTGAGGCAGGTGTTGGTGGCCCTTGGCGAAGCGTGGTAGAAGGAAATGTGCTTTTGGTTTCGGTTGACGATTTCGGTGTCAGTCAGTCCGAAGCGTCAGCTTTGAAGCGCGCAGGGCTTACTACTGATCGTATTTGCACTAGGATTCGCTCGAGGCTCGCGGCCAACGTTGAGCAGAGCTGAATTGAGACATGGGAGGCCCCTTCGTCAGACTAGTTGTCGCCTCGACAGTATCTCAACCCCCGGGGCGATAGGAATATGAGAAGCGCGCCGATCAATAGCCCCCAAAGTGCTGTCGAAATCATGACGCCTTCCTCAATCATCGTACTTAACAGTACCTCTCCTCAGAGCTAGAAATTGAGCAGTAATTCAGCGGGCCGCTACGAGCGCGCAGCAAGAAACTGGCGCTCAACGCCTCGCAAGTGGGCGAGCGCCTCGCTGGCGAACGCATTTTCGGGCTCTATGTAGCACCAGAAGGAGAAGCGGCCGATTAGTCTAGCAAGAAACATTGGATCACGGATCTTGTTGTTCGCAAGGTACGAAAGAAACCCGAACTTCCGAATTTGGTGGCAGACCGACCTGAGCTGCCGCCGGTCCTCACGTGGAAGCTTAACTCCATCTAGTGACGCGCTTAATCCAGTAAGAATGCGCTTCGAATGAACACCATAAATTCGAGTTTTGTCATCTCTTAGCGCGAATCCTTCTTCCGCGAGAATTCCCCTAATTATCTGGATAACTGAACTATTCAAGTCCCGACCAGAAAGCGCGATATCATCAGCGTATCGTGAGTACCGAAAGCGATTCTTGGAGGCGAATGCGTGCAACCGATTGTCGAGCCTGCGGCAAACTAAATTGCTAATTGCAGGACTTGTCGGCGCACCCTGCGGAAGTTGTCTGTCCAAACAGCAAAGACTGGCAAGTGTGAAGGCCACTCCTGGAGTATATCCAAAGCTCTTAAAGAGCCCGATTACTCGATCGAGCTTGATCGACGGGAAGAACTCCGCGACATCTAGCTTTAATATCCTTCCAGCAGTGCAGTGTGTTCGAGCGTGATTCAATATTGATTTCTTTGCCCGAAATCCGAACGCACACTTGTGCGGGAGGAAACAATTTAGGATATTGTCAAGAATCCATCGTTGGACCCCCTTCAGTGCCGCTCTCGGAGCGCTAATAGTCCTAACGCCGCCCCTCTTCTTTGGAATCGCAAAATCCCTATAGTGGTATCGGGGCACTGAAACCGCCGAAGCCAAGTACGTGCTTGACACGCCCAAAAGCAGAGACAAATGTTCCACGTCAAATATGACTGGCACCCCAGATTTTAGCTGGGCCGAAATAATTTTTAAATGGGCTGCAGCAATGTCCTCGCGAAGACAAACGTCCTCAAAGTATGCTTCCCAAGACTCGATGGTATTTAGAATTCGCATAGTAGGGGTCGAAGCCGGTGCTACTTAATACTATTACGTGCTGCAAAGCACGCACAGCAAAGAAGTTCGATGGCAAGCGGGACGCTTGACAGCGAACTTCTTTGTTGCAGCCAGGTTGGCAAACCGAAGGTTTGACAAACTGGTTGCAGTCGACGTACTGATGATTTCCCGGTACGTCGACTGAGACGATTGCTCGCCTCAGCATAGGGAGCGATGACACTCCAACGTCTAGCTTTCCGACTTCGACCCCAACTATTTCTTCGAACTCTGCCTTGGCACGTAGGGCGAGTTTACAGGAATTCGTGTCGACTCGTATATCCACTTTGCCTTTTCGCGAAGCTTACCAGATGTGCCAGTCGGAAGCCCAGAGACACGAAGCATCGCTGCTTTACCAGAGGCACTCAAGAAGTACCGCCCTTCGCGTTGCTCAATCCATCCGGTTGCTTCAGCCAAATCAAGTTGATTCGCAAGAATCGGTGGCGTCCAGCCGAGAATTCTATAGAGCGAATAGGCAAGAAGGCCGTTCGATGATTCAAAGATCAGAGTGAGGAGCCTTTTCTGTATGGGTGACATTTCCATCTGACTATATCCTTGAGAGAATAGTATTTCTCGTCTTCCCAACTTTAAGTTCCGGCCACCAAAACACCGGAAACACGGAATTCGGCGTGTTTCCATTTGTTCGAGCATAAAGGGCCTCTGATCCAGCGTCGCCTAGCCGCGGCAGGCTCTTCCCGTTAACAATCACAGCAAGCCTATCTTCAACCTTACCCATGGTGGCTAGGTCTCGATCGACGTACGCAGGATTCGACATCTCACTTATTCCCTTCTTCAGCTCAACGCCCAGAAAGATGTCCTGGCAGCCTTCTGCCTTTACCGGGATCGTAGAATGCACCATCCCTGCGTAGCTAGCGACGTAGATTTTAACCCCACTAACACCTCGCCCCTTCAATTCCCGCAAAATCGTACGCACCCTACCGGCCATGGTGCGGCCAGAGCCCATAAACTCGTCAACAAGGACGATGTTGGGCCGACTTGCTATTTCTTTATACACTTTGTCATAACGATTTACAGCGAAGGGTGTTTTCCATCCAAACCTCCCGACAGCGTTCTTTACTTCATAAACCACAAGCTGACCGCTATCAGCCGCACTATCAGCCGTAGCAGCCACAATCTGAGTTTCGGACTCGCTCAGGCTCCAGCCAACAGCAATTTTCTGCGCAATCTTGTCAATACACTGACTGTGCCGATCTGTATCGAGGTAGCAAAATCGGTTCAGCAATTCCAATACGAGCTCCTGCTCAACCAATTCTCCACATTCATCCATGAGCTCCATCAATGACTCCGAGCACTTGCCGAGCCACGGCTGCGCCTGGGTAGCCTTAAATATAAGTTCGAACAACTTTCTTGGAATCTTCACGAGAATAGCACCAAAAGAGATCTCACATATTCCTCCGATACTCCCCCCCCACATCGTACAACGCGTGACTAATCTGCCCAAGGCTATGGGACTTTACCGCTTCCATCAGGCCTTCGAACAGGTTTTGTCTCGCTCGGGCGGTGGTTTGGAGGGCGGTTAGGGTGCTGCGGGGGTTTCTGAGGGTTTGGTAGTGTTGGACGTTTTGGATCTGTTGGCGCTTTTCTGGCTCGGTGCTGCGGATGAGTTCGATGGTGGTGGCGACTTCGCCGGCGTGTTCTTTGGGGAGGAAGGTGTTGACGCCGATTAGGGGTAAGGTGCCGTCGTGCTTCTTTTGTTCGTAGTACATCGACTCTTCTTGGATTTTGCCGCGTTGGTACATGGTGTCCATGGCGCCGAGTACGCCGCCGCGTTCGCTGATGGCTTCGAACTCTTTGTAGACGGCTTCTTCGACGAGGTCGGTTAGGGCGTCGACGACGTAGCTACCCTGCCAGGGGTTTTCGCAGAAGTTCAGGCCGAGTTCGCGGTTGATGATGAGTTGGATGGCGACGGCGCGGCGGACGCTTTCTTCGGTGGGCGTGGTGATGGCTTCGTCGTAGGCGTTGGTGTGCAGGCTGTTGCAGTTATCGAACAGGGCATACAGCGCTTGCAGCGTGGTGCGGATGTCGTTGAACTGGATCTCTTGGGCGTGCAGCGAGCGGCCGGAGGTTTGGATGTGGTACTTGAGCATCTGGCTGCGTTCGTTCGCGCCGTAGCGTTCGCGCATGGCGCGGGCCCAAATGCGGCGGGCGACGCGGCCGATCACGGTGTATTCTGGATCCATGCCGTTGCTAAAGAAGAAGCTCAGGTTCGGCGCGAAGTCGTCGATCTTCATGCCGCGGGCAAGATAGTACTCAACGATCGTAAAGCCGTTCGACAGCGTGAAGGCGAGCTGGCTGATCGGGTTCGCGCCGGCTTCGGCGATGTGATAACCGGAGATCGACACCGAGTAGAAGTTACGCACTCTGTTTTCGACAAAGTACTGTTGAATGTCGCCCATCATTCGGAGCGCAAACTCGGTCGAGAAGATACAGGTGTTTTGTGCCTGGTCTTCTTTCAGGATGTCGGCCTGTACGGTGCCGCGAACGCTGGCGAGGGTGTCGGCTTTGATCTTGGCGTAGACGTCGGCGGGCACGAGCTGTTCACCGCTGATGCCGAGCAGGCCAAGGCCCAGGCCGTCGTTCCCGTCGGGCAGCATGCCGTGGTATTGCGGGCGCTGCTTGCCTTCGAATAGCGTTTCGATGGTCCGGTGCGCTTCGTCCCAGCGGGCTTGATCGGCGCGCAGGTACTTTTCGACTTGCTGGTCGATCGCGGTGTTCATGAACATCGCGAGGATGATGGGCGCTGGGCCATTGATGGTCATCGACACGGAGGTGCTCGGCGCACACAGGTCGAAGCCGGAGTAAAGCTTCTTCATGTCATCGAGCGTGGCGATGCTGACGCCGGAGTTGCCGATCTTGCCGAAGATATCGGGGCGTTCGGCGGGGTCTTCGCCGTACAGCGTCACCGAGTCGAATGCGGTTGACAGGCGGGCGGCGGGTTGGCCGTTGCTCAGGTAATGGAAGCGGCGATTGGTGCGCTCGGGCGTGCCCTCGCCTGCGAACATGCGGGTGGGGTCTTCGCCGCTGCGGCGATACGGGTACACGCCACCGGTGTACGGGTAAGACCCGGGCAGGTTTTCCTTCATCAGGAAGCTGAGTTGGTCGCCCCAATCGCGCTCGGTGGGGGCGGCGATTTTCGGGATTTTTTGGTGCGAGAGGGATTCGCGGTAGTTCTCGACGCGGATGACTTTGTCGCGGACGGTGTATTCGTTGTAATCGGCGGTGATCGCGCGGCGGCGGTCTGGCCATTCGCGCAGGAGGTTGATGGCCTCGTGGCTGAGGGATTTGATCGCGTCGTTGTAGCGTTGGCGGAGGGTTAGGAGGGTGCGGTCGGGAGCCTGGTCGCTAGATTGGTTCGCGGCTAAAGCCGCTCCCACAAAGTGACTGGCTTGGTGGCTAGATTGGTTCGCGGCTAAAGCCGCTCCCACAAGGGCGCGAGATCCGTGGCTAGATTGGTTCGGGGCTGAAGCCCCTCCTACAAAGGCAGCGCCCGCAACACCTAGCAGCGCATCGTTGGGATACAGGTCGAGTGGCTTCGGTAGCGCGAGGTCGCCCAGATCGCGCAGCGTGTCGTAGTAGCTCTGTGCGCGGCTCGCGATGTCGGATTGGGATTCGACGCTCTTATTGATGCCCCTGCCCTGCTCGGCGATTTCGGCCAGGTAGCGCACGCGTTGTCCGGGGATCAGCACGGTGGCGCGGGGTTCTTTCAGGCTCGTGTCGACGGTCGGGGTCCAGGCTTCGGCCGGGAGTTGCAGTTTGTCGCGCAGCAGGCGGCACAGGTTCGCGAACATCCAGCTGATGCCGGGGTCGTTGAATTGGCTCGCGATGGTTGGATACACCGGCACGTCTTCGTCGGCCATCTTGAAGGCGGTGCGATTGCGCTTCCATTGTTTGCGTACATCGCGGAGTGCATCTTCGGCACCACGCTTGTCGAACTTGTTCAGCACCACGAGTTCGGCGAAATCGAGCATGTCGATTTTTTCGAGCTGGCTGGGGGCGCCGAAATCGCTGGTCATCACGTAGACCGGGAAGTCGACCAGGTCGACGATCTCGGAATCGCTTTGACCAATGCCGGCGGTTTCGACCATCACGAGGTCGTAGCCTTGCGCGCGCAGGAAGCCAATGCAGTCTTTCAGCACAACGTTGGTGGCGACGTGTTGGCGACGTGTAGCCATGGAGCGCATGAACACGCGCTGGCTGCGCAGACTGTTCATGCGGATGCGGTCGCCGAGCAACGCGCCACCGGTGCGGCGGCGGGTGGGGTCGACCGAGATCACGGCAATGCGCATCTCTGGGAACGACGCGAGGAAGCGGTTCAGGAGCTCATCGGTGACGGAGGATTTGCCGGCGCCGCCGGTGCCGGTCAAACCGATGACCGGCGTGCGCTTGCCGGCGAGCTGCCATTCTTTGCGCAGGGTTTGGAGCTCAGCCTCGGTGATGGCGCCTTCTTCAATCGCCGACAGCATTTTGCCGATCGAGATTTCGTTATCGAGCGCCACGGCGCCTGGGCGATGCGATGGCAGGCGCCACTGGTGCGTCCGCCGCACCAAGTCTTCGATCATGGCGACGAGGCCCATGGCCATGCCGTCATTTGGGTGGTAGATGCGCTCGACACCGTATCCTTGGAGCTCGCGGATTTCCTCAGGCGTGATCGTGCCGCCGCCGCCGCCGAACACGCGGATGTGCTCGGCGCCCTTGGCCTTCAGCATGTCGACCATGTACTTGAAGTACTCGACGTGGCCGCCCTGGTAGGAACTGAGCGCGATGCCATCGGCGTCTTCCTGCAGCGCAGCACGCACGACGTCTTCGACCGAGCGGTTGTGGCCGAGATGAATCACCTCCACGCCTTGCGCCTGAATCAGGCGGCGCATGATGTTGATCGCGGCGTCGTGGCCGTCGAAGAGGCTGGCGGCGGTGACGAAGCGAAGCGGCGAGCGCTCCGCGCTCTGATCGACGGCTGTCATGGCTTGGGAGGTAGGGCTCATGGCGCGGGTTCCTGGTAAGCGAGACGGCAATTGTACCGGTCGCGATCAAGATCGCCATGTCCGGCTCCGCCGAAGGACTGAGCCAAACAGCTGTTTGACAGTCATTTCGGCTCACGCTTGCGGCATTTGCGCCACGCCTGGTCCGATACTGCGACGAAGGTTCTTGACCTTGCCGCGCAGGGGGAATAGGTTCCCAGGGTCCTGCCACAGACGCTTGGGGCCGCCGCGGGACCGGCATCTACGGATTGAGCGCCGATCCTTAAACCGGAACGAATCGATTCGCGTGGACGAATATCTATTGCCGAGAGTTCTAAGCTTCGATCAAAAAATGCTTGCCTGGCTGGCGCTCACGCCGCTCGCCGCCTCCATCTTTCTTGCCACCGCTGCAGCCAACCACAAAACGCTGCCCAGCAACAACCAGGGCTACGGCATGCCGAACAGGGATGCTATGTTCAATGACGAGCCCAATGTTTGCGACAACTGCAGATCTGGCCCGACGTTCGCGCTCGGTGCAGACGCCGTTGATTTCACGGTTTGTACGACTGCCACCAACTTTGTCCTCAGCGACCTGACATCGAGCGCCATTGAACGCTTCGTTACGCCGGTGACGCTGTCGATGACGGGACCACCAGCTCGCAGCACCACAAACTTCAGCACGAACCCAGTCACACCGACGGGCGCCCGTGCCCTGACGATCGGCAATCTGAACAGCATCGCAGCAGGCGTGTCGAACATGACCCTGTCCGCGACTTCGGGCGTCATCACCAAAACGCGCGCAATGAGTCTGACGGCGTTCACCCAGGCGGCCAGAACCCTGTGGTGCTGATCTACTACAGCCACCAGATTCTGGAAGACCAGACCGCCGGTGGCTGCTTCGATGCCGGCATTCTGGAAATCTCGACCGATAACGGCGTAACGTTTACGCAAGTCCCCGGCACCGCCATGCAAACAGATCCGTATAACGGCGCAATCAGTACCCAGTGGTCGAATCCGCTGGCGGGCGCAAGCGGCTGGTGCGAAGACCCGGCCACGACGGCGCCGCCAGTTTGGACCCAGAGTGTGGTCGATCTGAACGCCTTCGCCGGCCAGTCCGTTCGCTTACGCTTCCGTGTCGCCACCGATTCGTCACTGGGTCGTGTTCCGCACGGCTTCTATCTGGACGACGTGAAGGTGCAGAGTTGCTGGATCGATGGCCTGTCCGAGGCGATTTTCAGCCACGGCTTCGAATAACACGCTGCCGCAACGATGTACCTGGACCCGCCGCGATTTGCGGCGGGTCTTTTTCTTGCGCACAATCTCGGACTGACGCGCTTACCGACGCGTGCGGCAATGTTTACGCGGGCGAGCAGCATTCGCGCATGCTGGGCGTTCGGAGTGGCACTGCGGGTGGTGGCCGCCCGGCGCATCCTCGTTCACTGTGCACGAACAGTAACCCGTTGGATGACCGATGATTCGGGCCCGACCGTACGCGTCCCGCGTCGACCAGAAACGAATCAAAGAGCCTCCTCGGTACGGTTGAATTCGCTGCTTGCAATCCGTGGCCTGCGCTGGTGCCAGAACCAGCCTCTGTCTCTAAAGTCATGGTTGCAGCGCGCAAATCGTTGGCAGTTCATTGATCCAGATCAAGTGGTTCGCATTCCGCGTGGCTAGCCTAGGCGCGGACTCACTGATGAAGGGGGCTTTATGCCTACTGAACTGTTTCACCAGGGCACCCATCGCGTGGTCGCCTTTAACGATCTTGTGCGTGGCGATGACGGCGTGCAGGCCAATCAATTCCTCATTCAGCATGGCGATCAAAGCATGTTGCTTGACCCCGGTGGCGCGCTGCTCTACACACCGCTGTCGCTTGCGTTGTCGCGTTATGTGCAGCTCAAGCAGCTGAACTACATCTTTGCATCACATCAAGATCCCGACGTGATTGGTTCTGCCGATCGCTGGCTGACGTACACCCCGGCAAAGATCATCTGCTCCAAATTGTGGGGCCGCTTTGTGCCGCACAGCGTGCCGCACTATATGGAGACCGGCGCCGACCGCTATTTACTCTTGCCCGACGAAGGTGCTGAGATTGTGTTCGGTGACACCACACTCAAGTGCCTGCCCGCACACTTTCTGCATTCGGTGGGCAACTTCTGCGTGTATGACCCCATCTCGAAGATCTTGTTCTCGGGCGACGTGGGCTCCTCGATGGTGACCGACGAACCGTATGCACCCGTCACGGACTTCCGCAGCCATGTCCGCACGATGGAGGGGTTTCATCGCCGCTACATGGCATCCAATCGGGCGTGCCGAATCTGGACACAAATGGTCCGACAGCTGGACATCCAATTAGTGGTGCCACAACACGGTCTGCCAATGGCGGGCGATGCGATCCCCGCGTTCTTCGACTGGATGGAAGAACTGCGTTGCGGCGTCGATTTGATGACTGGTCCTGGCCGCTTTGGACCCGTCGCGGTCGTGCCTCAGGAATCCGCAACGCGACCGCTGCGCTTTGGCTAAAGCGTGGCAACGCATGGTGCGGCGTTTCGATTGCGAACCATCGGAAGATACGGCACGCAGCAACGTGCCACTGCGCCGAGGCAATTACGTCGTGGTCGCGCCGCTATGGAGGGTCTGAATAAGTTCATCCTGGACTTTCAGACTCGCACTGAGTCCGGCACGTGTCCGGACTCAGTGCCCCAGAATCAAGCACTAGCGTGCTTGATTCTGGGCGGGCCATCCATGGCCCGAATCGCCTCTGAACTTGTTCAGAGGCTCCCTATTCGAATGGCGCGACACCATCCACGACCACGCGGTTGCGGCCATGTTGCTTGGCCGTGTAGAGCGCTTGATCGGCACGCTTCAGAAGATCGTCGGTCGCCTGCCGGGCGTCTCGATTCAAGCTGGCCACGCCGACGCTGATGGTCAGTGCAATCGGTGCCTTGTCGCCCGGCACCCGAATCTGCGCGACCGCGCGGCGCAACGACTCGGCACGTGCCCGCGCGACATCGAGCGACGCGCCGGGCAGAATCACGACGAACTCCTCACCGCCGTAACGCGCGACAAAGTCGTCTGCCTCGCGCACTTGTTGGCGCAGCACGTCGGCAACGTCGCGCAGGCAATCATCGCCGGCGAGGTGCCCATAACTGTCATTGATCGTCTTGAAGTGATCGATGTCGATCAGCAAGAGGCACAGCGGCTCCTGTCGCTGAATGGCAACCGACACCGCGCGCGGCAAGGCTTCGTCCAGGTAGCGGCGGTTATGCACGTTGGTCAGACCATCGCGCAGACTGTATTCCTGCAGGCGTCGGTTGGCCACACGCAGCTCCCCGAGCGCCGAATTGAGCTCGGCGGTGCGCTCATTGACCCTGATTTCGAGACGCTCGGCAACTTCGCGTTGCAAGGCTTCGTTCTCTTCCCTGATCAGCTGGAACCGATACGCGAGCGCAAACGACAACAGGATCATTTCAATGCAGGAGCCGATCTGGATGCCGTATTCGGTGATGAACGTCTTCTTCAATAATCCGAACGACACCGATGCGTAGACCACAATCCCGGCCAGCATGAAGCTCCAGGCCAGCAAATAATGAAATGCTGGCCGGTAACCCTGGCGCCACACGATGATCGCAGCGAGCACGCAGATCGCTGCGACGGCAAACACTGACGCCGTTTCGAGCGAAATGGCATGGCGGTATGACAATACAAACGATGCCGCCAGAATGCTGGTTTCAACCCAAATTGCAATGCGCATGATCTGATCCAAGCGCGGCACCCGCCTTGGCAGCTCCAGAAAATCGCGTGTGAACAGCAGCATCGCGACCAGGGCCAGACCAATCGTAAACAGGAGGAGTTGATCGTCCAGGATAGGCCAGTTAGGGAGCAGCAACTGAAACGACAGCCCGTTCAAGCAGCTCTGCCCAAGACCAAAGGCGCCGACGTAGGTGATGTACCAGAGAAAGCTTCGATCGCGGATCGAAATGTAAAGCAACAGGCTGTACAAAAACATGGCGATGATGACGCCGTAGTAAACCCCAAGCCCCATGTCGCCACGCTGCGCATGGTCCAGAAAGTAGACGCGGGTTTTGAGCGCGAGCGGCACTTGCACAGAGCTCTCGGTCCGCACGCGTAGAAAATAGTCGCGCGTGCTGTGTCCCGGCAAATCAAGCGGAAAAGTGAAATGACGGTGATCGACCGCCCGGTTGGCGAATGGCATGCGGTCGCCAGATTCGAAGACCTGGACCTCGCCCTCTGGCGTTACCGTGTAGAGATCGAGATGATCGAGCAACGCGTATTCGACCACGAGCAGCCAATCGCGCTCGGGGTGATCCACGTTCTGCACGCGCAAGTGAAACCAGTGCACGCCGTCGGCAAACCCAAATGTTGCGGGCCATCTGGGCAAGGGTTGAAACGCATCAGTCGCGAAAGCGGCGCGCGCCGCGTCCAGTGTGCTGTCGGGATTCTGGTCGACCCAGTACGAGGTGCTGAAGCGGGGCGCGACATCGTCAGAACCGGCGCGGAGTGCTTCTACCGGTGCGACCGCAGCCGAGACCGTCGCGCTCGCCATGAAGGCGAGCAGCCACCACACCATCACGCGACTGCCCAACGTAGCGAGCATGCTTGAATCCCTGAAGCCCGGCCTGCAAACCTTACCAGTTTTCAAGTTCAGGCAAGCATTTGCGAGATTTTTCCACGATGTTCGCTTTTCGTAACAGATTCGGTGGTGGTCTAGTTGCGTCTGGGCGCAGCCGGGGTCCCGGGCGGACTTGCGCCACGTTGCATCGTGGCGGCCGTCTGTTGGTTGACACTGAGTCGCATGATTGCCCTGGATCCCGGAACCCGCTGCGCGGCTTCCAGGATGACGACAATGTGAAAGGTCTGCCCCAGGCACCAATTTGGTGGCAGACGCTCGAATCGGGAGACGCTCGAATCGGGAGACGCTCGAGTCGGGTCGCCTTTGCGAATGACCGCGTAATCTGGCGTCGTGGCGCGCTGGCAGTCACCCGCTTACGGCGCTTCCGGGCACAAAAAAACCGGGAGGTGCGGGGCACACTCCCGGTTTTTGGAATCCGGCTAGCGGCCGGACTGCGACAAGATTACTGCTCGCATTCGTTGACTGAGATCACCGCGAGTTTGGCAACTGCTTCGGCCAATGCATCGGTGTAGGCATCGCGGTCGCGGTTGTCCCAAGCTTCGGCCATCGCAAGGCTCGCGTTAGCCAGGTCTTCGTCGCCCTCGGCACCAGCAATCGTGGCCAAGCCTTCAACGACTTGCCGCAATGCGTCTTCTTCTTCCGATCCGACGCCGATTTCGGCGTTCTCGTCGTCCATCGCAATACCGAGTGCGGTCAGTGCCTCACCCATCTGATCCACTTCCTCGCAAGACAACACGGCCTCGGCACGAGCCGTCATCGACACAAACGCCAGCATACCTACGAGCATCAAACGCTTCATGGGTGTCTCCTCTTGGTCCCGCGGTCTTTGTACCACTTTTCCGTGGGCATCTGAACGCAAAGAATGTGTTCGGACAACGGCGGTTCATGCCCTGATGTCTGGCGTTCAGGCGCCAGCGGAAACTGTGGTGGCGCGCACGGCGCGTGACGTCGCAGTGACGTCTCCAAGTCTCAACCCCCCAAGCTTCAACAAATCAATCGTCCGTCGATAGGCCCGACGGGAGTCGGGCGGCTTGACCTTGCATCAGGCCGCCCGGGCGCGCTGGATCTCCAGTCGACAATGCGTTTCGGCCTCGCGGATCAATCGTCGCAGGCCGGACAGTTCGGCAAAGCTCAGCACGCCGGTCGCGTGTTCGGCGAGCAGGCGCTGGCGCAGCCATTGCACCTGGGCGCGAACGCGTGCATCAATGCGGCCACTGCGCAGCCAGGTTTGTACGCTGTCAAAACTGATGGTTGCAAAGCGAATATCAGCGGCGACGGCCACCATGGCGACGCGCGTTCGGCGTGGCAGTACTTCGTCGCTGACTTCGCGATGCCGGTCCAGGCGAATCGCCGACAACAAGTCTTCGGCGCATCCAATCGTGCCGCAGTCAGCGACACCGCCGAGCAACTCGACTGGGACCGACACCTGCAGATGCCGCGCAATGAGCTCGACCATCAGTGGCGACACGATTACGCCAGGCTGCATCAGCCGCACAATCGTTTTGACACCAAGGCCCGGGAATTGCTGCGCGGCGCGGCGGGCGCCACCGAGTATCGTCATCTGCGAGCGCAACCAGGCAGCGCGCTTCAAATTGCCCGGGCTATCGGCGTTGAGCTGTCCCGAGATGGGCAACTGTACCTGCGCCGCGTCGATCCCGAACGCTTGCGCGACACTCAAGACATGACGCAGCGAGATTTTGCGGGTGCCATTCAACACATTGTCGGCGACGGAACTATGTACGCCGGTCAGTTCGGCAAACCACACCGGGTGCGGAATCACTTGGCGGATGACGCGGTAGTTTGCGAGCAGTACGTTCAGCAACATGGTCGATTCCTTTTTGCGAATTTGAAGCAAGCAGTCCCCGAGCTCTCAGCCATTGCTGAAATGCGAAACTGCTGAGTTGAAGGCGGAGCCCAACGGCGATGACCGTGTTGCTCCAGCAAGCGCGATCGCTTCGTGATCTGGTTCAGACCAGACTCATTGGCGGTTCGCGTGGCACCCCAGAGACGTCCACACTGCCCGGATCAGCGTGTGGTCGGATTGAGTGCGAAGGCACTGCCCAGATTCCAACGCGATCACCGAGTGTTCGGGGTTTGGCCGTGTCGTGGTCTCCCCCTGTGCTGCAGGACCATCGAGCAACCGGTCAGCGTCTGGTATCAGTAGCTTCTGATATTGGAATCGCAGATCACGAGATTTCATGATCACGATTCTGAAAAGATTTTTTCGGAGTGGCACCAGAGGGCGCTGGATCGCGGCCTTAGGCGCGTTAGCTGGGACGGCTGGCGTCAGGCGTTGATACCACCGCCTGGGGTTTGGTGACGATTTGCGGCAAGTGTGGAGACGTGGTGATTCGCAGGTCGGCGGTCAGCGGCGTCGATGCCGACTAGGGAGCCTGGAGCGGTAGACGGGGCAGACACAAGGGTCTGCCCCGACGCGCCAAACAATTGGGTCGACTCAGGCGGCCTGCGGGGGGACCCAGGCAGGCGGCGTCGGCTTTTGACCACGCAAGCTCGTGTCCAAACGGCGCGCCTGTTCGAAATTGAACGCGCCCGACCTCAGGCCTTCCAGCACCGTTGCCTTGAGCCATTCGCGATGCGCACTGACTCGCGCATCGAGTTCGTGGCGGGCAATTGCCGCCTGCAAGCGCTCAAACGACCGATCGGCATAGCGAAGCTCAGCGGGTACGGCCAGTTCGAGCACCCGGGTACGCGGCGGCAGCGGGGCCACGTTGGACTGGCAGTGATGCGCCAGCCTCAGCCAAGACAGCAGGTCCTGGGCCTGACGACCATCGGCGCTTCGATCCGGGCTGTGCAGGAGGCCTGGATCCAGGAACCAACCCGTATGCTGGGCCACGAGTTCGCACTGAATCGGCGAGACGATCGCGTCGGGCTTCATCAGTCGCGCCATCGTCTTGACGCCAAGCCCCGGGTACTGCAACGCCGCCTGGCGCACACCGCCCTGCAGATCGAGCTGGCGACGCAGCCATTGCTGCCGCATCCGGTTTCCCGGTTCGTTCGGGTCGAGATCGCCCAACAGCCGGCATTGCAGCAGCGCTTCGGGAATCGCGAATGCGTGGCTGATGCGGAGGATGTGGCGAGTCGAGACTTTACGCGTCTCACGAAGCACATTGTCAGCGACCGACACATGGATGCCGCTCAGATTCGCGAACCATTTCGGATGCGGAATCACTTGGCGGACAAGCTGGTAGTTGCGAAACAAGGTCTGCAGCACGGTATGGGTTCCTCTGGTTCCCGGGGCATCGATCTGGCCCCATTGGCCGGATCAACGCTTGCCGATGAATCACGCGCCGGTCAGTGCCGGTGCGGAGAGCGACCATCGCCCTCTTGGTTCCATACGGAATCCCCGAAAAAACGTGATCAACCGTCACGCGGTTTTTTTGAGTACCAGCCCCAAATAGGACCTATGGCACTGATTCTTATCCGGAAATTGGATGCGCGAGGGCGGGCTTCAAGGCAATCCCGGCTGCGCTGGCGCGGGTGCTGGCCGGGCGCCGGCCAATAGCCCGACCGCTTTTTCGCAAGATTCTGGGCGGATTGCGGCGCCCGCCTGGCCCAGTAACTGCGACGCTTCGTCGAATGCGAGTTGGCGCACGCGCAAAATGGCCAAAGTGCACTGAGCCTCTGCCGAGCCAGGCACAAGCGCGAGAACGTGCGCCAATTCTGTCTCGACCGCCCGCTGCACGGGGGGTGTCAGCTCCGGTGCCGCCAGCAGCGCATTGGCCTCGTGCAGGTAGTGCGCGACGATCCGATCCCGCCAGACGGGCTCGGCGCCAAACAGCGCATCCAGAATGGGCTGCATGCCGGGTTCTGTGCCCATCAGGCGCCGTTCCAATGCGTGCATGCGAATAAATGCCTGCTCCGAGTCAGCTAATTGGCCCGCATGCACTTGCAGCCGGATCAGCCGACGCTGTTGCAGGCGGCGCTCAAGTCCCGCGACATCCGGCGCCGACTCCAGCCACGAGCCGAGCGCGATGAGCGCAAGCCGAGCGTCATCAATGCGCTGTTCTTGCTCCAGCACATCGGTCAGCAACAACACGCGCGCGGTTTCAGTTTGATAACGCCAAGCTTCCGGTATCGTTGCGAGATCGACGCCCGGCTGATCCAGAAGCGCTCGTGCGTCGCCGAGACTCTGACGTTCCCACAGCAATCGAAATCGCAGCCACCGCGCGAGCAGGTAAGGTCCCGCCTGGTTGGCGTCCAGCACGCCCCGCAACGCCTGTTCCGCTTCGGCCTTCGACCCGTTGGCCATCAGCCGTGCGGCGGTCACCAGATCGCGGTAGCTCGCGAGGTCGGCGGGCAACTGTCGGCAATCCGGAACCTGAAACATCAGATTCTCGGCGCGATCGAGCGCACCCAGGCGCGTTTGCGCGTGAGCCAGATCGAGTAACGCGCGCCAGCGCGCAGCGTCGCCTATCGCCGGCGCCGCCAGAACATCCCGACTCAGCGCATCAAGAAGATTCGTCAGCTCGGCCGACACGCTCAGCCCGCCGAGCTCGGACTGGTCCATCGCATCCAGTAGCAGCGCACGTTGGCGACCCGCTTCGGCGTTGATCCGGATGGTTTGCATGCTCGTGTACCACGCAGTCCCCGACGTGACGGCCAGCATTGTCCAGAGTGCGCCGATCGCCAGGCGGCGGCGATTGCGATGCGCGAATCGTTTAGCCCGATACCAGGCGCCGCCGCGATGCGCCGCTACCGGTTTGCTCGCGAGCCAGGCGTCCAGATCGTCGAGCAAATGCGAGACCGATTCATAGCGCTCGTCCGGCTCTTTGCGCAGACACACCATACAGATCGCATCGAGATCATCATCGATCTTCTCGCGCCCGGCTGCTGCGACAGCACTCGGCGGTGGCGGTTCCAACTCCAGCACCTGGCGCTCGACTTCAACCAGCGTTTGCCCAAGCGTTCGGACCACCGGCTGACCGCTGATCAGTTCATACAACAACGCGCCCAGGCTGTAGATGTCACACGCAGGCGTGATCAAGTCACCACGCCATTGCTCAGGCGCAGCCGATTGCGGAGACAGAAATCGCTGTGCCGTATCGGTTTGCAGCACATCCGCCTCACCGAGCTTCATGCCGATCGGCTTCGCAATCCCAAAGTCGATGATCTTCAGATCGCCGTTCGCGGTCACCAGCACATTGCTCGGCTTGATATCGCGATGCACGATCAATCGCCGATGCGCGAACGCGATCGCCGCTGCCGCAAGCCGGAACATCTTGACGCGCCGTCGCAAATTCAGCTTCTTGCGATCGGAATAGCGGGTGATCGGAATACCGTCGATGAATTCCATGACCAACCAAGGTTGCCCGCCTTCGGTCTCGCCTGCGTCCACCAAACGCGCGATGGCCGGATGCTGCAACGTGGCCAGCACGCGGCGTTCCAGGCGGAACCGTTCGAGTGTGACGTCATCGATTCGGTCCCGCCGCATCAGCTTGAGTGCGAGCGGCTGCGAAACACCGTCGATATCGCGATGCACCAGCCACACCTGCCCCATGCCACCGGCACCTACCATCGACTTGACGCGATAGGGACCGAAATCGCTGTCTTCCAAACGCGGCTCTGGAATGCTGACGCGGAAGCGATCGGAATCGAGCACTGGGTTGGTTTCGTCGTCACGGCGCAACAGGCGCAGCACGGCATCGCGAAGCCCTGGATCGATGGTTGGATCATCGAGTCGCTGACGACGATCAGCCTCTGGCAATTGCACCAGCTCATCGAATAGCGACTTGAGTGACCCCGAACTCACGCCATCAACCTGCGTCAGAGTCTGGAGCCTGCAACTGCTCCGACAAGAACGCCCTGGCAAAGCGCCACTCGCGGACGACGCTGGCGCGTGAAACACCCAGAGCGTCGGCCAGTTCATCGGTGTTGAGCCCGGCAAAGAATTTCAGCTCGACGAGGCGGGCGGCTTCCGGCGATTCGCGCTCCAATGCGGCGAGCGCGCGGTCCAAACCAATCCAGTCGAGGCCGAGATCGATCTCCAGCGCGCTCCCGAAGCGCTCTGGCTCCTGCTCCAGTTCTGACCACGACAAGACCTGCACCTGGCCGCCGCGCTTCTCCGATTGTTGCTCGCGCACCGTATCGATCACCAAGTTACGAATGACCTTCGCAACGACACCAACGAAGTGCGCCCGGCTCTCCCATTCCGGCCAATCAGCCTGGGTGATGCGCTCATAGGCCTCGTGCACCAGTTCCGTCGCACGTAACGTCAAGTGCCCGCCGATCCGCTGCAAACGCCGCCGGGCCATGTCCCGAAACATCGGATACATGGCCTGAACCAAGTCGGCTTCCGCCTCGCGATCGCCGCGACGCCAGCGGGCAAGCAACTGGGTCAGGTCGCTTGAGGAGTCTGTAAGTATTCCCATGGCAAAGGTGACGGTCATCTCAATCGCCGATAAAGCTACCAGATTCCGCACTCGCCCGGGATTGGGCGAGAGTTGTCGTGGCCAGCCACTGATGACAGCCTCGCTGCGCCAGCTGGCGCGCTTGATGCGCCACACTTCAAGTCCATCGCTACCGCCGCCACAGGTAGTCGTCCCGCAAAGACTCGTGCGCAACCGCCTGCCAGCGTTGCAGGGTTGATCTGGCCCGCGACGATCTGGCGCCGATAGCGAAAGCCGATATCGCCACACCCTGCCAAATCAGGGTGTCTTGGCTTCAGACTCGGCCGACTCGCTTACTTCTCTTGGGCCCAAATCAATGCCTTCCGACTTGACAGCAGCAATCAATGTCTCAACGGCGCCGATCGTCTCGGGGCTTTCGGCGCCTTCGCGAGCATGTTTCAGGGCCTCGACAAACTTGCGGCGATTTTCGGGCGTCTTGTTCTGGCCAAAGGTGCCTCCTGCTTTCATCGCCAGCACAATCGGGTAGACATCCCACTTCTTGAGACTGGGCTCCTTTTCCGCATTCTGTACCGCCGGCTCGATCCAGGTAGCCACCGACGACCACCTGCCCAGAGATGCCAACTGCATGCAATAGGCGGCGCGGAACAACATTCGGTTCGGGTTGGCCACATCATGGATACGGTCTGCCTGGTTGATCACCTTTTCGTAGTAGGTCATCGCGGCATCGCGATTGCCCACTTCAAATTCAGCTTGCGCCAGATCAAAGGTTTCGTTGATCAAGATCGGCGAATCAGCCGGCACGCGGCCGGAAAGTAGTGCCAGATGTTCGCGCTGCAGCGCCAAGGCCTCTTCTGGCTTGCCTTTGCGGCGCAGGAGCTGCGCCGCCTTTCCCATATACAAAAGCATCGGCAGCGAACCCGGCTCGTGGTAGGTCTCCAGGGCAATCCGTTCCGCCTCGAGATACCGCTCAGCAGATTCGATATCACCTTGCACACTCGTGAGCCAGAGCAAATGAGTACGAAACCGCGATTGCATCGCTGGACCTTCCGGATACACATGTTCTGCCAAAGCGATTGCCGCCTCATACTGTTCTTGGGCAGGAGCGTACTGGCCTGTAATTCGGTAAATGTCAGCGATCAGACCCAACCGACTAACTTCGTACTCGTTTGGCAGCGGCGGGTCCTTCAGTTGTTCCAGAAGCGGTATCAGCCCGGCATCCTCACCGCGCTCATACCGTAAGCGCAGCTGACTCAGCAAAGCACCGACATGGTTGTTGCCTGTGGTATTGCGCAACATATCGCCATATACCAAGCCAGCCTCATCAAACTTGCCTTCGTTGCGTAAGAGCGTAGCCTTCATCGTAAAGTACTTAAAGTAGTGTTCCGAATCACCTACGGTGGGTACGGGGGTCGCCTCAAGCAATTTACGGGCAGCCTCTGAATCACCAACTCGCAACAGAATGTCGGTCAAAGTGAGTTGTAGATCCTGTCGATCGTTCGGTGCGACATCGGGCGCTTCCTGTACGGTCCTTACCAGCGACCGAAACAGCTCTCTCGCTGTCAAATCCACACCACTTTTGCGACCAGGATCAGCTGATGAGATCGCACCAATCAGCATTTTCGCAAACTGATCCGCCCGCACGGTTTGCGCAGCCGAGTTTCGGTAGGCATTGAACGTCAAACCGCCAGCAACCAGCATCACCACAAACAATGACGCTGCAAATGCGAGGCTCCGGCGATGACGCGTGACAAACCGACGGAACCGATACCAGGAATTGCCGTTACGGGCCGCCACCGGCCGGCTGTCGAGCCAGGCATCCAGATCCTCGATCAGTTTTTCGACCGAGCTGTATCGGTCCTCCGGATTCTTTCGGAGACACACCAAAGCAATCGCATCGAGGTCGGCATCGGACGCCATTCCAGCGACCGCGTCTACTGCGATCCGGGCACTGGGCGCAACGGGCTCCTGGGTCAGGATTGCCTTCTCGATCCCCAAGCCATTCATCCCCGTGAAGTCGAACACGGGCGTTCCGGCGAGTAATTCGTACAACAACGCGCCCAATCCATAGATGTCGCACGACGGCGTCACTAACCCGCCTTGCAACTGCTCAGGCGCTGCCGACTGCGGCGAAAAGAACCGTTGCGCTGTCTGCGTCTCGCCCACTTCCGACTCGCCGAACTGGCTCATCAGTGGCTTGGCAATCCCGAAGTCGATGACCTTGGCCATCCCATCGGCATCCACCAGCACATTGCTCGGTTTCAGATCCCGATGCACGATCAGATTGCGATGAGCGTAGGCGACCGCTGAGGCCACATCGCGGAACAATTGGATGCGGGCACGGAGGCCAAGCTGCTTCTCTGCCGCGTATTGGGTGATGTGCTGACCGTCGATGTACTCCAGCGCCAGATACGGCTGCCCATCGATCGTTTCACCGACGTCCACCATCGACGCGATATGCGGATGCTTCAGTACCGCCAGAACCTGCCGCTCCAGCTGAAACCGGGCGCGCGTCGCGGCATCGAGCCGGTCGCGGCGAATGACTTTGATCGCGATCGCCTGACGCACGCCAGACACTTCGCGGTGCGCACGAAACACGCGCCCCATACCGCCCTCGCCCATGAGCCCATCGATCGTGAACGGGCCGATCCGCTCAGGAATCGGCTCGTCGCGCACGGGCAGCACGCGTTCCGGATCGCCCGCCATGGCGTCGTCAAGATCCAGCAGGCGCCGCAACGCACCGCGCGTCTGCTCACCAATATCCGCCTGCGCCAACCGCTCCGTGCGGCTCTTGGGTGGCAAAGACGCCAGCTCGTCAAACAATTGCTTGATCTTGTCAAAACTCATTGGAAACCCCAAATCGGTGTCAGGTTTGCGCCCAAGGGTACGATGATCAATCTCGTCACGTACTAACTCAGGCACAGTATCAAAAACCTACGGACGCGAATCCATCATGACGATGCCGGACGCAAGTCGGGAACAACCAAGCCTTGTCGCCGAAGCGATTCGCGCAACTCCGTGATCGCCTCAATGGTCTCGCGCCACTTGGCCGCTTCCGAGGCAACCGCGAAGGCGCGCTCAAAGGCAGCCTTGCTCTCTGGCGTGCGCATCCGTGCGTATTCGCCACCAGCGCGAATCGCGAGGGCCAACGGATAGATCTCGTCTTGTCGAAGGTTCTCATGCTGTGCCGCATTTTGGATCGCCGGCAACACCGCGTCGCTGGCCGCAGTCAAGTCGCCGTCGGACAAGAGCTGTGCCGAGTAGGCAATGCGAAACAGAAAGCGATTGCTATCGTGATCCGGCCACACCGCGTCAGCAATCGCGACGGCCTCCTGATACTGCTGGCGTCCTGCGGCCTTGTCACCGGTTTTGTACTCCGCACTGGCGAGATTGAAGCGCGCCATGGCGAGCCTTGGCGAATCCGCAGGCAGGAATCGGGTGTACAACGCCACAGCTTTGCGTTGACTCGCTGCGGCCTCTTTGTTGTTTCCCTTCATGTCTTCAAGCAGGAACCGTGATTCAAGCAACGATGCCGCCGCGAGCGAGTCCTCACCAAAATACTTCTCGTTGCGCGTCTTGATAGCCTGATAGTGATGTTCGCTGAGCGCGAGATCGCCCATTCTCGTGCCCAACAGCAGCAGGGCTTTGTGAAGGGTCAGCGCATCAATGGTTGGGCTATCGCCGTTTTGTTCGATGTCAGCGAGAGCCGCTTCGTAGGCCACCTTGGCCTCATCGAAACGAAGCAACATCTGCAGGCTCTGTCCGAGCGTGTACTGGCGCTCATTCTGTTGGTCGCGCGTCAGGGTCAACCCTGCCAACGCCTGCAATTCAGGAATGATCGTTTGCTCTTTACCATCGGCGTAGGCCAGACGGGCGCGCCCGAGCTTCAAGTCGACGACATGCCGACTGCCCATCACACGCTCAATCTCGTCGTAAACCGCTGCCGTTTCAGTGAACTTGGATTGGGACTGCAATACCCGAGCCCGGAGGAACTGATGGTCCGCATATCGCGACGCGTCACGAGAATCAGGAACCGGCAAGCCGTCCAGAATGGCCTGCGCCCGATCGGCGATTCCGAGCCGCCAGAACACTTCTGAGATCCGTAACAACATGTCGTGCCGATCACCCTTTGCGAGGTTCTGATCGTCGTGAATCTGTGCTGCCAGGACCGCGAACAAGTCTCGTACTCGCATGTCTTTGGCGTTGCCGCGCCCCGGATCAGCAGCTCGGATGGCATTGATCAGCACACTGGAGAATTGGTCTGCACGGGCTCGTTGCGCCAAGGAGTGCAACCGCTCCGAAATACTGTAGCCCAGAGCAAGCACAACGATGACCATCACACTCGCGGCCACAGCGAGTACGCTCCGGTTCCTGGCCACAAATCGCTGAATTCGATACCAGTTGCCGCCACGCCTTGCGAGCACTGGCCGCGCAGCCAACCACGCATCCAAATCCTCGATCAGCTTTTCAACCGAGCTATAGCGATCCTCAGGCCTTTTGCGCAGGCAGACCAGCGCGATGGCATCGAGATCAGCATCGGACTCGTACCCGGACGCGGCCTCGGCCCCCATCCGAGCGCTCGGTGCCCTGGGCTCTTCATTCAGGATGGCCTTTTCAATCCCGATGCCGTTCATCCCGGTAAAATCGAATATCGGCTTCCCGCACAGCAATTCGTAGAGCAACGCACCTAGGCCGTAGACATCACAGGACGGCGTCACCAGGCCGCCTTGCAGCTGTTCTGGCGCCGCCGAGTGCGGCGAGAAAAAACGCTGTGCGGTCTGAGTTTCGCCGACTTCAGATTCGCCAAACCGACTCATCAAGGGCTTAGCGATGCCGAAATCGATGACTTTCGCCGTCCCGTTCGCATCGACCAACACATTGCTTGGCTTCAAGTCACGATGCACGATGAGGTTGCTGTGTGCGTACGCGACCGCAGATGCCACATCGCGAAACAGCTGCACCCGCGCTCTGAGGCTCAGCTGCTTGGTGGCGGCGTACGTCGTGATGTGCTGACCTTCAATGTATTCAAGAGCCAGATAGGGCTGGCCGTCGGCGGTGTCGCCGACATCGATCATCGCCGCAATGTGGGGATGCTTGAGCACTGCCAGCACTTGCCGCTCCAACTGAAAGCGCGCGCGTGTGGCGCTGTCCAGACGGTCACGCCGGACAACTTTGATCGCAAGCATCTGGCGAACGCCAGAGACGTCACGATGCGCACGGTACACCCGCCCCATTCCACCCTCGGCCATCAGGCCGTCGATAGTGAATGGCCCGATCTGCTCCGGTACTGCGTCCGTTCGAGACGGCAGAACCTGCTCTGGGTGAGCGGCCATGGCATCGTCCAGATCGAGCAACCGACGTAGCGCCGCGCGCGTTTCTGCACCGATGTCGGTTTCCAGCAGACGCTCCGTCCGTGCGCCAGGCGCCAATGCCGACAGTTCTTCAAAGAGGTCTTTGATTCTGTGAAAGCTCACTGGTGTCGTGTCCTGAAAATAGCTGGAAGAAGAAGGGAAGGCATGTCGCGTCAAGGCAAGGCACGAAGGGAAGACGAATTGGTCCGTACGGCGACAAGGAGCACCGTCGTATTGGGTTGAGAGGCGAGGAATTCATTCAAACTGTCTTCGGGATACGACACAAGGCACCCACAAGTTCGCTATGAAAAACAATGAAGGCAAGAGCCCCCCGACTGCTTAGGGTGGGGCTGAATCAGTCCATCCTGGACATTCAGAGGCGCCCCAGACCAACATCACTGTCCTGCTCTAATGACCGCGGCCATTCATGGCAACCATGATGTGGCAAGCGCTGCCATCAGGCAACCCACCGGTTTGCGCGGATCGCCGTCAAGTCTGCCCTTGCTGATTCAGGCGATCGGCGAGCCATGCGCGAGCGAACCGCCATTCACGCACAACGGTTGCCCGAGAGATTTTCAGGACATCGGCGATTTCGTCCGTGCTGAGGCCCGAATAGAACTTGAGTTCGACCAGTCGGCCGGTTTCTGGCGACATCTTCTCCAGTTCCTGCAAGGCCCGGTCCACGCCCAGCCAATCCAGACTCATGTCCAACTCGCCGAGCGGGTGATCCGCGTCGCCCACCAGATCGTTCAGGGACAACACCTGCATTTCGCCGCCGCGTTTGGCGGCTTCCTTGGACCGAAGATAGTCGATCACGACGTTTCGGATCGCATTGGCGGCCACCGCCAGAAAATGCACGCGGTCGTTCCATTGATTGTTCTTGCCCTGGGACAACCGCTCGTAGGCTTCATGGACCAAATCCGTCGCACGCAGCGTAACCTGCGCCGAGGAACGCGCCAGCCGGCTGCGGGCAATGTCCTTCATGACCGGATACAGGGCCGTAATCAGCTCGCTCTCCGCGACCCGATCACCGCTGCGCCAGCGGACGAGAAGATTGGTGATATCGAGGGGGTTGTCGGCTTGCATAGATGAGAGCCTAGCACGCAAGTGGTATGCCAATTTCCAACCAAAGCCGGATCAACTACGAGACGCTTGACCGGTCCGGTGCTTCGATTGCCATTGGCAGCGAGCGTTCCCCTCCCATGCAACGACGAAGCCGAGACTCATCCGTACCCTTCCCAACCGAGGCAGGCTTTAATCCGAGGGGTCCAGTTGAAGCGCGTCGGCATCCACGCCACGCTCGATCAATGCCGGTCTGATCCGAATCAAGACGCGGCGGACCGAATCGAGGCTCGCCCGAGCAGCCAATCGATTGTAAGCCTCCTCCACGCCCTTCTTATGGGATGCACGCGAAGGGGAGTCCAGATTTCCAGCCTGGACCAGGAATTGGCCGAGCGCGATCTCCTCGGGGTGGATGTCGGAGTTACTTGAAGCCGCCAATGCGACGACTTCTTCGACCATCGTCCTTGCTTCGCCAAAACGCCCACTCTCGGCAAGTAGATACGCGAAGTCAGTCCGAAGATAGAACCTATTTACATGGCTAGGCGACCAAATCTTGTCACCCACTGCGACGGCTTTCGAAAATGCGGCATGGGCTGCTTCTCGGTTGCCAAGCTCAGCCTCGTAAACCCCGAGCGAGTCGTAACTTCTGACAATCACCGCAGCTGTGCTCGGAAGCACCTTTTCCAGACCTGCAATGGAAGCGCGTTGAAGACTCACTGCCTGTTTCAGGTCTCGTTTCAAGTAGGCTAAGTTCGCGGCGCTGCCTTTGGCGCGTGCAGCTGCAAGCGAGTCCGGCTCATAATAGTCAGCGACAAGCTGATTGATCTCGCCGAGTTGGCGTTCAGCGCCTGGCAAATCATTGAGGTAGACATGCAGGTTGACAAGCGTCTCATGGGCAAGCAAACGAGTCGCGACCGTCTCGTTGCCGCGCTCTTTTAGTTGCGCAATGGCTTCTAAGTAGATTGGGATGGACTCAGCTATGGTTTCGTTACGTCCTGCCAACATATCGGCCTTCATGAATAGCCACTCAGTCGTCAGCTTGGGAGACAGCTTCATACCCTCAAGTTCCGTCATGAACGCTCGGGCACGATCATCAAGACCCTGATCCATCACTACACGGGCGTTCTCAAATTTGATCGAGAGCAAGAGATCCCCAGTAGCCGTCTCGGCGGCAGTTTGAAGGAGCTTGTCGGCCTCTGTGTATTGGCCAAGGTTGCGAACAATAGCGCCATAGAGCTGGTAGAACTTCGCACGCTTCGCACCCTCGGAAACAGGTGGCGGTACCATCCGCGCCATCGTATCGCGCGCGGTCTCCACGTTCCCAGTTCGTTGCAGAACTTGAGCTATTGCCATCTGAAGATCGACGCGATCTCCGGCTGCAAGCGTCGCGTCTTCCTCAATTGTCTTTGCCATCTGACCGAAGAAGTCGCGGATTCGAAGGTCCTTTGCATTGCCAGCCCCTGGATCGGCCGCTTGCAAGGACTTGATGAGCAATTGCGCGAAGTGATCGGCCCGGATTGCCTGGGCATCTGATTTCAGGAAGGCCTGCCTCGTCATTCCGAACGCACTGATCAGGATCGCTAGGATCACGCCAGCCACCAACAGCCCACGACGGTGACGAGCAACAAATCGCCGAATTCGATACCACGAGTTGCCATTGCGGGCGACTACAGGGCGGCCATCAAGCCAAGCGTCGATGTCTTCTATCAATTTCTCGACAGAGCTGTATCGGTCTTCCGGGTTCTTGCGCAGGCAAAAGAGCACAATGGCATCGAGATCCGCGTCGGAGTTCAAGCCAGCTTGACCACTTAGGGCAATTCGCGAACTTGGGGACTTTGGCTCTTCGTTTAGAATTAGCTTCTCGATAGCAATCCCGTTCAATCCGCGAAGATCGAACACTGGTTCATGAGTCAGCAGCTCGTAGAGCACGGCACCTAGACCATAGACATCACAGGACGGCGTCACAAGTGTCCCCTGCAATTGCTCCGGTGCTGCCGAGTTAGGCGAGAAGAAGCGCTGAGCTGTCTGAGTTTCACCGACCTCGGACCCTCCGAATTGGCTCATCAGCGGCTTGGCAATACCGAAATCGATGACTTTGGCAATACCGTTGGGATCAACAAGCACGTTGCTCGGCTTCAGGTCGCGATGCACGATCAAGTTGCGATGAGCATATGCAACGGCCGATGCGACATCGCGAAACAGCTTTATGCGCGCTCTCAGATCGAGACGCTCCTCGGCAGCGAAATCTGTAATGTGCCGACCTTCGATGTATTCCAATGCCAAATAGGGCTGCCCGTCGGCGGTCTCTCCTACATCCACCATCGACGCAATGTTCGGATGCTTGAGTACCGCGAGAATCTGGCTCTCCAACTGAAAACGCGCCCGGGTTGCGGCATCCAACCGGTCGCGACGAATCAGCTTGATAGCCAGTGCCTGTCGCACACCTGACACATCGCGGTGAGCTCGAAACACCCGCCCCATGCCGCCCTCGCCCATTAGGGCGTCTACCGTGAACGGGCCAATCTGGGCTGGAACCGATTCCTGCCGCTCCGACCAGATTCGTTCCAGGTCGTCAGCCATCGAATCGTCAAGGTCCATGAGACGTTGCAACGCAACCTTGGTTTCGGCGCCAATGTCCGCAAGCGCTAACCGCTCTGCGCGCGCCTCGGGTGCGAGTGGTGCCAGTTCGTCGAAAAGCGTCTTAATCTTGGAGAAGCTCATTGTAAGATCCGCTTACTGATTCAGTACAGGCAACCCCTATGTCGCGGTCGCCACCAGTTCAACCCCCGACACCGCCAGACCATGCGACTGGACACCTTACGGTGATCTGCCCTGGTCACCCAATTTGGAATTGAATCCAATCGGTGACCGGCGCCCCTCAGCCTCACCGGCGCCCCGCCTATAGCCAATACACCAGCGGAACTTGGTTCGATGGTTCGGGATTCGGATGTCGCCCCAAAACAGTCCAACCTGGTGCCGGCTCCACGCGACAAGAATACTATCCCGGAAGCCATTACTACAGCCCAAGCCGGCTTTTGCATTGAAAAAGCACCTGGGTAGGCGGATGCGGCTTACTGATTCTCTTTGGCTTCCCGCCAGAGCTGTTCCTGCGCGCTCAAGTCCAGATCTTGTAGTGCTGTTCGCTGTCTGGCGGCTTGTTGCTCCATCCAGCGAAAACGCCATTCGAACTTGCGATTGGCGCAACGCAGCGCCGCCGAAGGATCAACTCCACTGGTCCGGGCGAGATTCAATGCGACAAACAACACATCGCCGATTTCGTCCTGTAGGCGTTCCTGCCTCGTTTCCGGGCTCAGATCGGTGCGCGCAAGCTCCGCCCGTACCTCGGCAATTTCCTCTTCAAGCTTGTCCAGAATCGGTGCCGCGTCTGGCCACTCAAAGCCGACGCTCGCAGCGCGCTTTTGCAGCTTCACGGCACGCAGCCATTCCGGCATTCCGGAGCTGATTCCGGCCAACACGCTGTCGTCCTGCTTCAGACCTTTCTCGTCGCGCTTTTGCGCTTCCCAGGCGATAGTTTGGGCGGCGGCATCGCGGACTTCAGCATCGCCGAACACGTGCGGATGGCGGCGGATCATCTTGTCGCAAATGGCTGCAACCACGTCGTTGAACGCGAAGTGACCGGCCTCCTCGGCCATGCGTGCGTGAAATACCACTTGCAGCAACAGATCGCCCAATTCCTCGCGCAGATCGTCAAAATCGCCGCGATCGATCGCATCGGCCACTTCGTAAGCCTCTTCGATCGTATAGGGTGCGACGCTCGCAAAATTTTGCTTGACGTCCCACGGGCAACCGCCTTGAGGGTCGCGCAGGCGGGCCATGATGGCGAGCAACTGGTCAATCGGGGCCAGTACTGTGGGATTCATCATGCAAGCCACGATTGCCAAGCCAGGCCCGGGTCGCCCAATGCGATGAAATCACCATTCAATAGCGTGTCCCGGCGGTTGTACGTGAAGGGCTCGCCACTCAGCGACAGCAACGATCCGCCCGCTTGCTCCAGCACACATTGACCGGCCGCCGTGTCCCACTCACTGGTCGGGCCGAAGCGCAGGTAGACATCGGCCTCGCCTTGCGCCACGAGCACAAACTTGAGCGCCGAACCCATGGGCCTAAGTTCATGTTCGCCGATGCGCGCCAACACCGCATTCAGGCGCGCATCGCCATGCGACCGGCTGCCAGCGAGCCGCAATGGTGCTTTGGCTGGCTGCACGCGCAATGGCTGCCGATCGCCATTGGATTGCACCAGACTCGCACCCGCACCTTGTGCCGCCGCGGCGGACCATCCCAATACCGGCGCGTGGACCACGCCCAACACAGGTCTACCCGCCTCAATCAACGCGATATTGACGCTGAACTCGCCGTTACGTTTGACGAACTCGCGCGTACCATCGAGCGGGTCCACGAGCCAGAAGCGCGACCATTGCGAACGCTCCGCAAACGGCGCGTGGCGCGATTCTTCGGACAGAATCGGCTGGTCCGGCGTCAGCTGCCTGAGGCCGTCGCTGATGATCCGATGCGCCGCCAGATCTGCCGCAGTCAGCGGGCTCTGATCGTCTTTCTGCTCGACGTCAAAATCCGTTCGATAGATATCGAGAATGGCGCGCCCAGCCAGTTCGGCGAGCCCGCGGACGGGCTCCAACCAGTGCGTGTAATCGCTCATGTCCAATTCCGCCCTTCGGCCCGGGCCTTCAGGTACGCACGCGCCGTAAACAATGCGGCAATCGAGCGGCCTTCGGTGACATCCTCGCGCATCAAAAGCGCGTCCAGATCAGCCACTGGCCAAGGCACCACTTCAAGCTCCTCGGGCTCATCGCCCTCAAGCCGCTCGTCATACAAGTCTTCGGCAAGCACAATATCCGTGCGATGGCTCATGTAGGTCGGCGCCAACGACAAGCGCTTGATCAACGTGAGGCGATGCGCGCCCACGCCCACTTCTTCTTTCAGCTCGCGATTGGCCGCTTCCAGAATGTCCTCGCCGCGCTCGACGCGGCCCTTCGGCAGGCCGAGCTCGTAAGCGTGCAAGCCACAGACATATTCTCGGACCAGCAAGAACGTGTCCGGGTCGCGCATCGCCACGATGGCCACCGCTCCGCGCCCACGCGCCGCCTGGCGCTCGTAGGTGCGACGGACACCGTTGCTGAATTCGAGGTCGACCTGTTCGATCGGAAAGCGGGCATCCGGGTGGAGCACGCGCGTGGCATGAATCAAGGGAAGTTTGGGCATCCGCTGATTCTACCTGGGTGCCAGGGCTTGTGCCGCCTGGTACCCAGAAAACATCGGCAAGGCTCAAACCAGGCGCAGGTACCAATCCACTTCCAGCGATGTGACTTCCCGGTTAAAACTCCGGAGTTCCTTGAGCTTTTGCTGACCGAAGATATGCTGGAACTCGGCGCCGAGCGTGTCTCTGACCCATGAACTGTTCATGAAATCGAGAAGCGTTTCGCGCCAGAAGAGCTCGCGATTTTCGGTTTGCTCGTAAGCATTGCCGACAATCGGCGGGCCCGGATCGGCCGGAAGTTCGAGTCCGTCCAGCATGCCCGCGAGCACCGCGGCGGTCACCAAATACGGGTTGGCGTCCGCCCCGGCGATGCGGTGCTCAATGCGGACGTTTTTCGGGTCGCTGTAAGGAATACGCATCGCGACCGTGCGATTGTTGAAGCCCCAACAGGTATTCAACGGCACGAACGAGTTCAGCACAAAGCGGCGGTAGCTATTTGCGTGCGGGGCGAACATCACCAGCGCATCGTCGGTGCGCCGCTGCAATCCAGCAATGGCGGCCAACAGCGCAGGCGCAGGCGATTCTGGCGTACACGCGAAGATGTTGTGGCCGTTCTGGTCGAGTACGCTGACGTGAATGTGCGTGCCGCTGCCGGCCTGCTCGACAAATGGCTTCGCCATGAACGTCGCTAAGAGCCCTTGCTGCGCCGCGACCGCCTTGATCGCGCGCTTCAGCAGAATGGCGTCATCGCAAGCGGCCAACGCATCGGCACGGTGCTTCAAGTTGATTTCGAACTGTCCGGGCGCGTATTCGGCCACGGCGGTGTCGGCCGGAATGCGCTGAGCGCGGCACACGGCGTCGATGGCGTCGGTAAAACCCTGATAATCATCCAGGTCCTGCATCGAATAAACCTGGGTGGTGCGGTTGCGAGTGCGGGTCGCTGGGTTGATCGAGGTTTGCGGAAATCCTTCTTTGGTCAGTTCCTGATCGAGCAGATAGAACTCAAGCTCAACGGCCACCACTGGCGTCAGCCCGCGCGCCGAGTATCGATCAAGCACGCGCTTCAGCACTTCGCGCGGGTTCGCGGCAAATACCTTGCCCTCACGATCCTCCATCGCCAACAACGCCTGCGCCATGGGACGCGGGCTCCACGGCACGGGCCGCAGTGTGCCGGGTATCGGGCGGCAGACGCGATCCTCATCGCCAATGTCATACCCAAGCCCGGTTTCCTCAACGGTATTGCCCGTCACATCGGTACCAAGCAAGGACATCGGCAAGCAAACGCCGTTTTCGTAAACCTTGGGCAAGGCCTCCAGCGTGACCCGCTTGCCCCGCGACAAGGCGTTCATGTCAGGCAAAATGAAGTCGATCTGCTCCAGACTCGGCATGGCATCGAGGGTGGCCTGATCGTCCGGGTGCAAGGCGGCTTTGCTCATGATGTCGGCTCAGCGAGGGAATGCCCGGATGCTAACAGAGCTTTCGAGGCTGTCAAAAATACTCAACACATTTGACACTCCACACCCCCCTGCCGTCGTTTGTGTTGAAAAAATCGAACAGCCCGGTTAGGGTTCGGGCGTTCCCCCGACGAGGTTCCAGCCGATGCAGAACTGGGTAGGTGTGCCCTGTGATCGCAAGCAGGTGGGGCATCATTACTTTCACATGGCCGGCGAAAAGTACCTGCGCGCCCTGCGCGAGGCCGCCGACGCTTTACCGCTCCTGATGCCATCGTTGGAGCCGCCACTCGACTATTGGCCGCTCCTGGACCGCCTGGATGGTCTGTTTCTGACGGGTGCGTACAGCAACATTGAGCCGCATCACTACAGCGATGAGGCCAGTTATCCCGGCAATGTGCACGACCCTGCGCGCGATGCGACCACGCTGTCGATCGTCCGTGCTGCGGTCGAGCGTGGTCTGCCAGTGTTGGCGGTCTGCCGCGGCCTGCAGGAAGTCAATGTTGCCTTGGGTGGCAGCCTGTACCAGAAGGTGCACGAAGCCGGCCCGTTTGCTGACCATCGCGAAAACACTGCCGATCCGCTGGACGTGCAATATGGCCTCGCGCACCCCGTGGCGTTGACCCCCGGCGGGATCCTGGCCCGCGCCGCGAACGCCGACACTGCCATGGTCAATTCCCTGCATGGCCAGGGCATTCGCGACGTTGCACCGAGTCTGGTCGTCGAAGCTCGCGCGCCGGATGGACTGGTCGAGGCCGTACGACTTGATTCCAATAAACAGTTCCTGCTGGCCGTGCAATGGCACCCCGAATGGAAAGTGCTCGAAAACCCGTTCTATACCCAAATTTTCAAGGCCTTTGCAGAGGCCATGACTGCCTATCGACAACACAAAGCGACGTGACTTATGGCTGCCCGCAAGCAGAAACCGGCCCAAGCCGAAACTCCGACCTCAACCGAGAACACCCTGAAGCGCTGGCTGAAGGAGAAGCGCATCACCGAGGTTGAATGCCTGGTACCGGACATCACCGGCAACGCACGCGGCAAGATCATTCCGGCAGCCAAGTTCTCGCACGACTACGGCACCCGACTACCCGAAGGCATTTTCGCCACCACCGTGACGGGCGATTATCCGGACGACTACTACGAACTGGTCAGCCCGTCCGATTCCGACATGGTGCTGCGGCCCGACCCGAGCACGGCGCGCATCGTGCCCTGGGCGTCGGCCCCCACGGCGCAGATCATTCACGACTGCTATACCCGCGATGGCCGGCCGCATGATCTGGCGCCGCGCAATGTGCTGCGCCGGGTGCTGAGTTTGTTCGAGGGCATCGGCGTCAGACCAATTTTGGCGCCTGAGCTGGAATTCTTCCTCGTCCAACGGAACATCGACCCCGACCTCCCGTTGCAGCCACCCGCGGGCCGCTCGGGCCGTCCGGAAACCGCGCGGCAGAGCTATTCGATCGACGCGGTCAACGAGTTCGACCCGATCCTCGATGACATGTACGACTACGCCGAAGCCATGGAGCTGGATGTCGATACTTTGATCCACGAGTCGGGTGCTGCGCAGCTGGAAGTGAACTTCTTGCATGCCGACCCGCTGTCGCGCGCCGATCATGTCTTTTTATTCAAGCGCACCATGCGCGAGGCGGCGCTGCGCCATGGCATCTATGCGACATTTCTGGCCAAGCCAATGTCGAATGAGGCTGGCAGTTCCATGCATCTGCATCAGAGCATGATCAGCCTGAAGACCGGCAAGAATCTGTTCGCCAATGAAAAGTCGGGCGGCATGACCGAGATGTTCCACCACTACTTGGGTGGTTTGCAGAAGTACGTACCGATGGCGATGGCGTTCTTCGCGCCGAATGTGAACTCCTACCGACGCCTCGCGCTTGGTGAGGTCGCGCCCATCAACGTGCAATGGGGCATCGACAACCGCACCTGTGGCTTGCGCGTGCCGATTGATACGCCCGAAAACACTCGGGTTGAAAGCCGATTTGCCGGCTCTGATGCGAATCCGTATCTCGCCATGGCCGCTACGCTGGCCTGCGGCTATCTCGGCATCAAAGAGAAACTGACACCCACGGAGCCACTGACCAACAGCGCTCAGGACAAGGGCTATGAACTGCCGCGCAACCTGGAGCATGCCTTGACGCTGTTGCAAGATGCCGAAGAACTGGCCGACATTCTGGGCAAGCGTTTTGTTCGCGCTTATATCTCGGTCAAGCAAAAAGAGTACGAAACGTTTTTCCGTGTCATCAGCAGCTGGGAGCGCGAGTTCCTACTGCTCAACGTCTGAGAATTGATCATGACCGAACTCGATATCAAGACCCTGCAAGCGCTCGATGCCGCGCATCACCTGCACCCCTTCAACGACAACGCTGCGCTGGCCAAGAAGGGCACGCGCATTTTGACCCGCGGTGAAGGCTGTTACGTTTGGGACGCGCTCGGCAACAAGCTGCTGGATGCGTTCGCTGGGCTTTGGTGCGTCAACGTCGGGTATGGCCGCAAGGAACTCGGCGCGGTGGCGGCAAAGCAGATGACCGAGCTTGCCTACTACAACAGCTTCTTTCAATGCACGACCGGCCCGACCGTCCGGCTTGCGGCAAAGCTTGCGGAGCTCACGCCTGGCGACTTGAACCATGCGTTCTTTACGAACTCAGGGTCAGAGGCCAACGACACGATCCTGCGCATGGTCCGTCACTTTTGGGCCGTGCAGGACCAACCGCAAAAGAAGATCGTCATTGGTCGCCACAATGGCTATCACGGCTCGACGGTCGCTGGCGCCAGCCTCGGTGGCATGAAAGGCATGCACGCCCAAGGCGGCCTGCCGATTCCGGACATCGTGCATATCGACCCGCCGTTCTGGTTTGCGGATGGTGGCGATCTGTCGCCGGAGGAATACGGACTCGTCGCCGCGCGCCGGCTGGAGGCGAAAATTCTGGAACTCGGACCGGACAAGGTCGCGGCATTCATTGGCGAGCCGATCATGGGTGCCATTGGCGTGTACATCCCGCCGCACTCCTACTGGCCCGAAATTGAACGCATCTGCCGCAAGTACGACGTGCTGTTGATTGCGGACGAAGTGATCTGCGGTTTTGGTCGCACAGGCGAATGGTTTGCAGGCCAGTATTTCGGCTTTCAGGCCGACATCATGCCGATCGCGAAGGGCCTGAGCTCGGGCTATATTCCGATCGGCGCAGTCATGTTCAATGATCGCGTCGCGAAGGTTCTCGCGGAACAAGGCGGCGAACTCGCGCATGGTTACACCTACTCCGGGCATCCGGTTTGCGCAGCGGTCGCATTGGAAAACATCCGCATTCTGGAAGACGAGAAAATCGTCGAGCGCTGCAAGACCGATACCGGGCCGTACCTCGCGAAGCGCTGGCAAGAGCTGGCTGACCATCCGCTAGTGGGTGAATCGCGCATTGCTGGCATGGTTGGCGCGCTCGAATTGGTCCCCAAAAAATCGGAACGAAAGTTCTTTGATGAGCGCGGCAAGGTCGGGGTCATGTGCCGGGACTTCGCGCTGAAGCGCGGGTTGATCCTACGCGCGACCTACGACTCGATGCTGCTGTCACCCCCTCTGATCATCAGCTTTGATCAGATCGACGAGCTCGCCGACAAGACCCGTGGTGCGCTGGATGACACGGCCAAGGAACTGGGAATGCTTTGACGCGCACTGTAAAGCGCTTACCAATCAATCACTTGATTGGCTCCTCAAGCGAGCTGCGGACATTGCAAGGGCGGTTGCACGCTGACCGCAAACTGATCGCGAATACATGTTGTTCCGGGCATTTCCGGCAGTAAGATCGAAGTTCCTATTGGGCCAGAACAAATCGGGAGTCGAATCATGAAAATCCGTAGTCTGACGATGGTGATGGCGCTGGCGTTGGCCGGCTGTGGTGGCGGTGGTGGTAGCTCTGAACAAACAGCATCGACGGCAGCCAAGCCCGATGCCGCTCCGGCTGGCGAAGAGCCGGTTCTGAATTTCTACAACTGGTCCGACTACATTGCCCCCGACACGCTCGACAACTTCGAGAAGGAAACCGGCATCAAGGTCACCTATGACGAAATGGACAGCAACGACACGCTGGAATCGAAGATCCTCGCTGGCGACACCGGCTACGACATCGTCGTACCGTCGTCGTCGTTCCTCGGTCGACAGATTCAGGCTGGCGCGTATCAGAAGCTCGACAAGTCCAAGCTCACGAACTGGAGCAACCTGGACGAAGGTCTCATGTCCAAATTGCAGGACGTCGATCCGGGCAATGAATACTCCTTCCCCTACCTCTGGGGCACCACCGGTATCGGCTACAACGTCGACAAGATCAAGGAAATTTTCGGTAGCGAAGACGTCGTCAACAGTTGGGATCTCGTCTTCAAACCAGAGAACCTCGCCAAGCTCAAAGACTGCGGTGTGACGTTCTTGGATGCCCCGAGTGAGATCATTCCGACCACGCTTTATTTCTTGAAAGAAGACCCGAACAGTTTTGACCCGGCCGTTATCGACAAGGCTGCTGCGCTGCTCGAAACCTTGCGCCCCTCGATCACCAACTTCCATTCTTCGGAATACATCGACGCCCTGGCCAGCGGGAACGCGTGCCTCGTCGTGGGTTGGTCGGGCGACATTATTCAGGCCAAGGCACGCGCAGCCGAAGCGGGTGGCGGCGTCAATGTCGGCTACAGCATCCCCGCTGAAGGCGCGGCGATCTGGTTCGACATGGTGGCCATTCCAAAAACCGCCAAGCACCCGGAAAACGCGCATAAGTTCCTGAACTTCCTGCTGCGCCCGGACGTGATTGCCGGCGTGTCCAACTATGTGTCGTATCCAAACGCGAACAAAGCGGCAACGCCGAGTCTGGATAAGAGCATTACGGAAGATCCGATGATCACGCCGACCTCCGACACCATTCAGAACAAGCTCTACGGCTTGGCCGTGCTGTCGCCAGAAGCGATGAAAAAGTACAACGATGTCTGGACCGAGCTGAAGGCCGTCGACTGAGGCAATTTTGCACGAAGTGCCGCGCCTGAGCCGAGCTCGGGCGCGGTCGTGGGGTTGCCTGATGTGCTGGGCATCCATCACGCCATCGCGGCCAGCTGGTCTTTACGGGGCACCACTGGCCATGACCGCTGCACTGCCCCGTCCCGACTGAGGACTTTGCATGGCCGCTGTTCCTGCCGATACCGTTAAACCTGAGCGCAGTGCTGCCGATGAACGCTATGTGTGCATCGATGATGTAACCAAAGAGTTCGATGGCTTCGTCGCGGTCGATGATGTGTCGTTGAACATCAGAAAAGGCGAAATCTTCGCGTTGCTTGGCGGCTCCGGCTGCGGCAAGTCCACGTTGCTCCGGTGCCTGGCTGGATTTGAGAAGCCAACGACTGGACGGATTCTTCTGGACGGCCAGGTCCTCAACGAATTACCGCCGTACGAACGGCCCATCAACATGATGTTTCAGTCCTACGCACTGTTCCCGCATATGACCGTGGAGCAGAACATTGCGTTTGGATTGAAGCAGGACCGCATGACGCGGGCCGACATCAAGCGCCGTGTCGACGAGATGCTAACCCTGGTGCAAATGACGAAATACGCGGTTCGCAAGCCGCATCAGCTGTCGGGCGGTCAGCAGCAACGCGTGGCACTCGCGCGCTCGCTGGCGAAGAGCCCCAAACTGCTGTTGCTCGATGAGCCCATGGGCGCACTCGATAAAAAGCTCCGGTCGCAAATGCAGCTGGAGCTCGTCAACATCATTGAGAAACTCGGTGTGACCTGTGTCATGGTGACCCATGATCAGGAGGAAGCCATGACCATGGCCACGCGGATTGCGCTGATGGACAGCGGCCGTATTCGTCAGGTCGGCACACCGGATGAAATCTACGAACAGCCCACGAGCCGATTCGCTGCGGAGTTCATTGGCTCGGTCAACATCATCGATGGGGTCATCAAAGATGACGAAAAGGACTTCGTCACGATCCAATCCGCCGCGCTCGCACACTTGATCCATATTGGCCACGGCATCTCCGGGTTTGAAGGTCAACGCGTCAATTTCGCGTTGCGCCCAGAGAAGATCACGGTCAGCAAGGAAGAGCCGGCCGACGCGCATAACAAAGCCCAAGGCAGTATCGAAGAAATCGCGTATTTTGGCTCGCACTCGGTGTTTCATGTCCGCCTGCCAAGTGGTACCAAACTGATGGCGCACTTTGCCAATCGAAAGCGCTGGGCCAGCGAGAGCTTCACCTGGAACGAAAAAGTGTGGCTGTCGTGGGGTGAAAACGCTGGCGTGGTGCTGCCCACATGAGCCTGATCACACGTTGGATCCAACTCGTTCGCGGACAGTCCCGCTGGACGGTGATCTCGATACCGTACCTGTGGATGCTGCTGTTCTTTGCCGTGCCGTTCCTGATCGTTCTGAAGATCTCGTTCGCACACAAAGTAGTGGCGATTCCGCCATACACCGATCTGCTTGAGTTCGTCGACCAGGCCGTGGTCATGAAGCTCAATCTGACCAACTACTTTCAGCTCTGGGCCGACGATAAGTACTGGAGCGCCTACCTGAACTCGATTCAGATCGCTGCCGTCTCAACGTTTCTGTGCCTGCTGATTGGCTACCCGATGGCGTACGTCATTGCGCGCCTGCCATCCACCACCCGCAACATTGCACTCATGGCGGTGATTCTGCCGTCCTGGATCTCGTTCCTGATCCGCATCTACGCGTGGATGGGTATCCTGCAGACGAACGGCTTGTTGAACAAGTTCCTGCTCGGTATTGGGCTGATCGATACGCCATTGCGCATCATGAACACGCCCACGGCGGCGTATATCGGCATCGTCTACGCGTACCTGCCATTCATGATCCTGCCGCTCTACTCGAATCTCGTGAAGCTCGACTTCCGCCTTCTGGAAGCGGCATACGACCTGGGCGCAAGACCTTGGAAGGCATTTCTGACGATCACCCTACCGCTCTCGCGGCGCGGCATCGTCGCGGGCTGCATGCTGGTCATGATCCCGGCGGTTGGCGAATACGTGATTCCAGAACTGCTCGGTGGCCCGTCTACGCGGATGATCGGCCGCCAACTCGCGAACGAATTCTTCGTGGCCGGTGACTGGCCGATGGCCTCGGCCGTCGCGATTGTCATGCTGCTGCTATTGATGATTCCGATCCTGATCTTTAACCGGATGCAGGCGAAGGAACTGGAAGGGAGGCTGGCATGAGTCCGATGCAGAAAGTCGGTTGGTTCGGCAAGAGCATGCTTGGCCTGGGCTATGCATTCCTGTATCTGCCGATCGTCATCCTCGTCCTGTTCTCGTTCAACGCGTCGCGCATTTCGACGGTCTGGTCCGGCTTCTCGTTCAAATGGTACGTCGCGTTGTTCAACGACGAGTCCATGTTGAAGGCGGCCTGGGTCAGCTTGAAGGTCGCGTTCACGTCGGCCACCGTGTCGGTCATTCTCGCCACGCTGGCTGCAATGGTGCTGACGCGGTTCCGTCCATTCCGCGGCAAGACGATGTTTGCTGCGCTGATCACGGCACCGCTCGTGATGCCGGAAGTCGTCACCGCGTTGTCGCTGCTCTTGATGTTCACGACGGTGTTCGGCATGTTCGGGGTCGAGGCCAAGGGCATGCTGTCGATCTTCCTGGCGCACGTGACGTTCACCATGGCGTTTGTCACCGTGGTGCTGTCGTCCCGACTCGCCGAACTCGACAAATCGCTCGAAGAGGCGGCAATGGATCTCGGCGCCAATCGCGTCAAAGTGTTCTTCGTGATTACACTCCCGATCATCATGCCGGCATTGGTCTCGGGTTGGCTGCTCGCGTTCACGCTGTCGCTTGACGATGTGGTGATCGCCAGCTTTGTATCCGGCCCGAGCGCGACGACGTTGCCCATGAAGATCTTCTCGACGGTACGCCTCGGACCCAACCCGAAGATCAACGCACTGGCCTCGCTGCTCGTGATGCTGGTGGCGCAAGCGGCCGTCGTTGGCTGGTACATCATGCATCGTCAAGAACGGCGCCGTCTGCGCGACATTCAGCTGGCACTGAAAGAAGGTTAAGTCATGACTGAGGTGGTGTGTATTCACCCCTGGACGGGGTTGGTCGACTATCGCTACGACACGCTCGATGACCGCGGCATCGAGCGGGTGTTGCAAGCGTCGGCCGACGCCGCGCCGCTTTGGGCCGGGCTGACGCTTGACGCGCGCGCCGTGCACTTGCGTGCCATTGCGGCCGTCCTGCGGCGACGCAAGGACGAGATCGCTAGTTTGATGACCCGCGACATGGGCAAGCTCAAACGTGAATGTCTGGGCGAGATCGAAAAGTCGGCGAGTACTTGCGAGTACTACGCCGAGCATGCGATTCGCTACATCGGCGATCAGGTGATCCACACCGAGGCCAAGCGCAGCCTGGTTTGCTACCAGCCGATCGGCACGGTCTTTGCCATCATGCCGTGGAATTTTCCGATCTGGCAGGTGATGCGTTTCCTGGCGCCTGGTCTGATGAGTGGTAACGTCGCCGTGTTGAAGCATGCGACCAATGTGCCGCGTTGCGCGGATGTGCTGAAGTCGGTGCTCGATGATGCCGGCGTGCCCGCTGGCGTGTTCGGGGTGCTGCATATCGACAACCAGCAGGCAGCACGCGTGATCGCAGACCCGCGCGTTAAAGCCGTGAGCCTCACGGGCAGTGAGCGTGCGGGGCGATCGGTCGCCGCGGTGGCAGGTCAGCACCTGAAGAAGTGCGTGCTCGAACTGGGCGGCAGCGATCCGTTTGTCGTGTTGGCCGATGCCGATCTTGATCTCGCCGTCCGCATTGCGATCAGCTCACGCTTTGGCAATGCCGGCCAGACCTGTATCGCGGCGAAGCGGTTCATTGTCGTACCGGAGATTGCCGACGCGTTTACCGAGCGCTTCGTTGCCGCGGCGTCGTCATTGCCCATAGGTGATCCGGAGTTGGACGCCACCGGTTTGGCGCCAATGGCTCGAGCGAATCTGCGCCAGGAATTGCATCAGCAGGTACAAGACAGCGTCGCTGCAGGTGCGCGCGTGTTGATCGGCGGGGTCCCTGAGACCAAGCCAACTTGCTATCCCGCCACGATTCTCGACCAGGTTCATCCCGGCACGCGTGCGTATCAAGAGGAGTTGTTCGGGCCGGTTGCATCGATCCTTCGCGCGCACGATGAAGATGATGCGATCCGGATCGCCAATGACACGCCGTTTGGTCTCGGTGCCAGCGTTTGGACCAATGATCGTGCTCGCGGCGAAGCCGTTGCACGGCGCATCGACGCTGGTGCCGTGTTCGTCAATGCCCTGGTTCGAAGTGACGCGCGGTTGCCGTTTGGTGGCAGCAAGACCTCAGGATACGGACGGGAACTCGCTGAGCACGGCATGCGCGAGTTCACGAATATCAAGACGCTGTATATCGACTGATCTGGAGTCCGGTATGCCGCTGCTATACGCACGTTGGTCGGAATTGCAACAGCAACTGCCCGGGCCTAACACCGCACGCTGGCCCGAAGGTGAGCGCTTTGTTGAAGCACTGAAGCACGGCAGCATGTCGGTGGAATGGTACGCACCAGTCGGTACCGACCCTCAAACCCCGCACGCGCAGGATGAGTTGTACTTTGTGCAATCGGGCCACGCGGTGTTCGATCACGATGGAGACCGACGGCCAGTCCGTGCTGGCGATTGCCTCTTTGTGGCGGCCGGCGTGCCGCACCGGTTTGTCGATTTCAGTTCTGACTTTGGCACCTGGGTGGTCTTTTGGGGGCCGCATGGTGGCGAGTCGGATCCAAATGATGGGCGTTGAGTGATCACCATCAGCAAGGCCTTTTCGCGCCAGTGGCCGCTTTGGATTGGCCTGGCCGGTCTCACCGCCTGTCAGACGCCGCCCGAGCGAGACACACCGCCGTCGCCGACTCCGGCGAATCTGGGGGCTGTGTCAGGCAACGTGCTCGATGCGCCGGCATCTCAGCGCTATCAGCCGGCGACGCAGGAACGTTACGAACAACCCACGCCTGACCCCGACAATCCTGCACCGATCTATCCGGTCGCGTTGCTGGCCGAAGCACTGCCGCCGGTTGTTGTGCGGGTGCGCGTCATCGTGGGCGCCGGTGGCAGCGTGCAGCAAGTCGAGCCTATCGCGCAAGACGCCGGCCAAGCGCCCGCTTTTTTTGAAGCCACCCGGCTTGCGGTCATGCAGTGGTTCTACTTGCCGCTGGTTCGAATTCGGCCCAGCCAAGCGTTCAGCACGCTCGTGGACGATCGTGGGACGGAGGTTCTGTATCAAGGGGACGCTACGGCCCTGCCCTTTCATCTCGACTACGAGTTTGTGTTTCGGCAGGAGCACGGCAAAGGTCAGGTCGATTCGCGAACTGACACTGCAGCCTCGGTCGGCTCGGAATCGCCGTAAGTGTCGCGGCAAGCGTCTGGTAGCGCCACGCTCGCGGTCGCCGGGACGCCCGCTCATGACGCGCATGATGCACTTCCGATTGCAGCCGGCGCATACGGTGATCGCAACGCCGCGATCTACGATCAAATCTATCCACGCGTTGAAACGGGGTTGCTCGACCAACTGGAATCGCTGGCGGGCAAAGGCCCGGCTCTGGAGCTCGGTGTGGGAACGGGGCGCGTCGCCTTGCCGTTGGCGCAACGCGGTGTTCCGGTCGTCGGTGTGGATGCATCAACCGCCATGCTTGCGCGCCTCCATGAGCGCCGCCGATCCGAGCCGGTGCGCACCGTGCTCGCCAATTTCGTCGACGCCGACTTGGGTGGGCCCTATTCGTTGATCTATGCGCTGGTCAGCACACTCAATCTGTTGCCCGATCTCGGCACGTTCGCGCGCTGCCTCAGTCATGCTCGGCGATTCCTCAAACCGGACGGCGCGCTGCTGATCGAGTCGTACCTGAGTTCCGAGCCCAGCGGGCACCGACAGCAATCACAGGTTCCGATTGCGACGCGACACGGTCAGGCGTATTACCAAGTACAGGCGTTGGCCATCGATCTGATCGATCAAGACCGATTCGCGTGCGCAGCCGGTCTCGTCTTGCATGAGCGTTGGTGCAATTGGGCGGCGGCGCCGTGGCACGCCGATGCGCCGCCATTCGCGCGGCACATCTCGATCTACCGACTGGGATCGACTTCCGAGCGCTGATGTGCCGGCCTTCACATTTCGGTGAGTTCAACTCCACCTTGAGACCGATTCCAATCCCCGTCAGCCGAACTACGCTCCGCGCTTTCACGCACTGATCACACTATCATGACTAAGCGCTCACTCGTTGTCGCCCTCTCGTTGGCCCTGTCTACCGCTGCCTTCAACACCAAGGCATCAGAAACCAAGCTCGAAACCCTGCAAGTTACGGCGACCAGAGTGGCCGAGGACAGCAAACAGGTTCCCGCCTCGATCACCACCATCACTGCCGCCGATATTCGTGCCCGCCACGCGCGCTCGTTGTCGGACGCGCTTGCGCTCGTCGCGGGCGTCGAGATTTCCCCGGGCGGCGATGGCGGCCCAGCCGGCAGCGTTCCAGCCTTCATGGGACTCCGCGAATTTGACGCGTTTCTGCTGGTCGTCGACGGCATTCCCTACGGTGGCGCGTTCAATCCGCAGCTGACCACGGTTGACATGAACAACGTCGAACGGATCGAAGTCATGCGCGGCGCCGCACCGGTCACGTACGGCTCGACCAGCTTTGTCGGGGTGGTACACGTCATCCATTACGCCGCCGGCCAAGCGCAGCAACAAGTCAGCGGCGGGTTTGGCACGAATGGCTCCGCGTTTGCCCGCGGCAGCGTCAATCTGAGCGAACAGAGCACCTTGAGCTTCAATGCGGAACGCCGCGGCTTGGCAGACGACGACGCCGGCTACGACTCGTTCCTGGCGCAGTATCGCGCTGCGGCCGAGGTACTCGATGGCCAGGGTCGTTTGGACTTGTCAGTGGCTCGAGTGAACCAGGACCCGAACAGCCCGCATGTCCGCCAAGGCCCGCGGCTAACGTTGCAAACGCCACTCGACGCGAACCACAATCCGGCCGATGCCGAGATCAATGAGACCCGCGTGCAACTCGATCTGGGCTACGACCGAAGTCTGGAGGTCGGCCAACTCGCGCTGACCGGTTCGCTCGCGCATACCTCGGCAGACCTGACACGCGGTTTTCTGTCTGGCCTCAGCAACAACCCGGCCAATCCGAATGCCGTGGGCTATTCGCAAGACCGCTCGACGCTCGACGTATATCTCAACGCGAACTTGAGCAATGAATTGGGCGAACAAGGTCACTGGTCGGTTGGCGCCGACTACCTCGGTGGCCGCGGCGAACAAGAAAGCGAGAACTTCCGCTACTTTGTGCCACTGAATGGCACGAACCGTCCGAACGCGAGCGCGCGTCCGATCGATGAAGAGACCGAGCTTGAAGACGATCGCGACTTCTTTGGCGTCTACGCCCAGGCTGACTATGCGATCAGCGATCGCCTTGATCTGTTGGCCGGGGTTCGCCTCAATCACACCAACGAAGACCGCGAGGGCGTGGAGGAAGTGGACGGCGAAGACGAAGATGCGAGCGACAGCCGCTCAGTCACCCGTCTGACCGGGCATGTCGGCCTGTCCTACCGCGCCTATGAGGAAGGCAACAACTTTGTCAGCCTGTACGCCGACTATCGCAATGCGTTCAAGCCAGCCGCCGTGGACTTTGGTCCGGAAGCCGAGGCGCGCATTCTGGCGCAGGAGGAAGCCGACACCATTGAAGTCGGCGTCAAGCAACAGTGGCTCGATGGCGCACTGGCAGTGGACCTGAGTGCGTACCGAATGGACTTCACCAACTTGGTCGTTCCGCAACACACGCCAGATGGGACGCCGACGCTTGAGAACGCGGGCGAGCTGAATCTCGACGGCTATGAGGCCGAAGGTCAATACGCGCTGTTCGACAGCCTCAAGGTCTATGGATCGTGGGCCTATCACAAGGCGGTGTTTGGCGATTACCTGCGCGATTTCGATGGCGTCGCCACGCAACTCCGTGGCAAGACTCAGGAAATGACGCCGGGTCACCTGCGCTCGCTCGGCTTGGTTTATGGCGGTGAACAAGGTTTGGGTGCCAGTGTGATCTATCGCTATGTCGGCCCTCGCTTCTTGAACAAGCGCAATACGGCGCCAGTTGGCGATTACGACACGTTCGATGCATCGGTGAGCTGGAATGCCGATACGTGGTCGGTGTACCTGGTCGGCAGCAATCTGACTGACAAGCGGCCGGCAATTTCGGAAAGCGAACTCGGTGATTCGCAGTACTACCGCTTGCCAGAGCGGCACATTGAAGTTGGCGTCGAATACCGCTTCTGAGTCACCCGATGCCTCAAGCGACAGGGCGTGCTGGCGTATTGGCCAGCCGCCCCCAAGAGTTTGCACGAAGCGAAATCGCCCCTTATTCGGGTATTCAGGCCTGATTTGAGGTTGCGGCAAGATCTGTTCGCGGCTGAAGCCGCTCTCATCAAACACGCCATAACCCAATGGTCTTGTGAACCAATACATTGCGGGTGGTGATGATTCTGACCACAAGCAACCCCCTCCCCGGGCCCTCCCCCGCGATCGCGGGGGAGGGAGCGCTCCCTCTCCCACGCGAGTGGGAGAAGGCTGGGGGGAGGGCTACTTGCCACACTGCGCCGTTGTAAAAATCGCGCACCGTCACCGACAGTTTGATGCGCGAATACGCGCACCAAAGGGGCGGCTAGACTCTCATCAAACACACAATAACCCGTTGATTGATGTACTCAGTCCATTTACGACTGATGCCCATCCTGATCGCAAGCAACCCCCTCCCCGGCCCCTCCCCCGCAATCGCGGGGAGGGAGCGCTCCCTCTCCCACGCGAGTGGGAGAGGGCTGGGGAGAGGGCTACTTGCCACACTGCGCCGTTGTAAGAATTGCGCACCGTCACCGACTGTTTGATGCGCGAATAAGCGCTCCTTCGGTGCGTCCATCGCTCCCACAAAAAACAACGCTTCAAACCAATCTCGCAGCAAGATTGCCTACCATTTGTGGGCGGGCATTCAGGCCCGAGCCAAGCTCGCGGCACCGCTACGCCACGGCTGAGGTTCTGCCGAGTCCACATCCATTGCAGTCGAGCCAGACTCCAGGCACAGTCCACCGGTTCCGTTATGAGTGTGGGGAAGGTCAATGTTCTTGAATCGAGTCGCTGTTCTTTGGTTGATGCTGGCTACAACTGCCTTTGCAGAAGACGCGATACCCCGGGGCCAACTGCCTAAGGATGTCGTGCCCGCTGCGTATGACGTATCCCTGCGCATGGACCCACGCGCCAGCAGTTTTTCGGGTTCGGTCGACATTGCCATCGACGTCAAGACCAGCACCAAAGTGTTCTGGATGCATGCCCGCGATAGCCAGCTTGGCGCCTTGAGCTTCAAGCAGGGCGAACGCGCAATCGACGCCAAAGCGACCCGTGTGCTGGACGAGGCAGGACTGGTCCGAATTGATCTCGCCGAGCCTGCTGCGGTTGGCCAGGCCAGGCTCAGCATGGCTTACACGGCGCCTTACAATCAGCGTCTCGAAGGCGCCTACCAAGTCAAGCGCGATGGCGAATCGTATGTCATGACGCAAATGGAGCCGCTCGGGGCCCGCAATGCGTTTCCGTGCTTCGATGAGCCGGCTTTCAAGACACCGTGGACCATTCGAATCGCCGCGCCGAAGTCGGACACGGTCATCGCCAATACATCGGAAGTCAGCACCAAGAATCTGGCCGACAACTGGATGGAACATCAGTTTGCCACCACGAAACCGCTGCCTACGTATCTGATCGCGTTTGCGGTGGGTCCCTGGGAGATTCGCAAGGCAACCGCAATAGCCCCGAGTCCCCGGCGCCCGAATGCGATTCCGTTGCGCGGCATTGCTGCCAAGGGCCAAAGCGCCCGCATGGACTACATGCTTGGCGAGACAGCGAAGCAGGTGCTCGCGCTGGAGCGCTACTTCGATTACGGTTATCCCTACGACAAGCTCGATCTGCTGGCCGCGCCAGACTTTGCTTACGGCGCCATGGAAAACGCCGGTCTGATCACTTATCGCGAGGCATTGATGTTTGCGTCTCCGAACGAGTCGACCACACTCCGCCGCCGCGCACTGGGCACGCACGTGCATGAACTTGCGCATCAATGGTTCGGCAACTTGGTCACCATGCCCTGGTGGGACGATCTCTGGCTCAACGAAGCCTTTGCCAGCTGGATTCAGGGCCGCATCCTGCCTGAGCTGTATCCGACCCTTCGCGCGGATATCAGCCGGGTTGAAGGTGGGCTCTGGGCGATGGATTCCGACAGTCTGGCCAGCGCGCGCCGGATCCATCAGCCGATCGATGACTACACGGACATCGGTGCCGCATTCGACGGCATCACGTATCAGAAAGGTGCCGCCGTGCTGACGATGTTTGAGCACTATTTGACGCCGGAGAAATTCCAGAAGGCATTGCGTGGCCATATGCGGCGATTCGCGTTTGGCAATGCCACGAGCGCCGACCTGATCCATTCATTCGCCGCTGAATCAACCGAACCGGATCGCCTCAAACAGGCTTTCGCCAGCTTTACCGATCAGGCCAATGTGCCCCTGCTGAAGGTCACCGTGCAATGCAGCGGCAAACAGCCGAGCATCAAGGTCGTGCAATCGCGCTACCGCCCCATCGGCGCCAGCTTCACTGCCGACGCCCTATGGCAAGTACCTTTTTGCGCCCGCCTGGGCGGCATGGATCGGCGTAGTCGTTTTTGCAAGCTGATCGATTCGGCCGAGGCGACGCTGCCAGCGCCGATGACCAAGTGTCCGAGCTTCGTGCACCCGAATGCAGACAGTGCCGGCTACTACCGCTTCCAGTTGGATCCCAAATCCGAGCAGACCCTGTTTGACAATTTCCGCGAACTGCCGCTGAGCGAGCAGATGGCCCTGGCCGACAGTATCAACGCCGCCTTGAATGCCGGCACCAGCAAAACGCGCGACTACCTGACCCGCGCACCGGTATTCGCGACGGGTGAGTTGGCGAACGTCGTGTCGGCCCCGCTCGGCTCGTTGGTGTTTCTGAAACACCATGTGGCCGATCCAGATCAACAAGCGGCAATCGATCGCATGCTGGTGAAATACTGGGGCGATCGGCTGGAACGGATGGGCTTTGTGCATCAAGCTCAGGACACCGACGACACGCGCGTGCTGCGTTCGACGTTGGTCGATGCGTTGCTACGCGATGGTCGTCCGGCCAAGCTCGTTGACGCGATGGCGCGTCAAGGCAAGCAGTTGCTGAACACGAAGAAGCCCGGCCTCGTCACGACCGACATCCATCCCGATTTCGTCGCCGCAAGTCTTTACGCCGTGGTGCTGAAGAACCAGGCGAGCGCCATCGCGCAGATCAACACACAACTCAGCCGCAATGAGGACCCGATTCAACGCGGCGCAATGCTTCGGGCGCTCGGCGCTGTCAACACCGACGAAGCCCTGCAAATGGCGTTGGACTTGACGCTTGACCCGGTCCTGAAGTCTAGCGAAACGGGCACGGTGCTCTACGGCCTGCTGGAGAATCCAGCGCTGCACGACAAGGTCTGGGCGTTTCTGAAAACTCAGCACGACGCAATCAGCAACAAGATCCCGGCTGTTTGGCGAGGCAAGATCTCGACATTTGCAAGCGGCACGCAATGCAGCGAGGCTGGTGCGCAGGCCATCGAGGCGTTCTATGGAGAGAAGGTCAAGGACCTTGAGAGTGGCCCTCGCGCCTTGGCACAAGCAGTCGAGCAAGTGCGCCAATGCGCCGCCAAGCGCGAGGCACTGGCCAAAACTTGGTGAGCCCAAGCTGCACTCGCATCGCAGATGTCGATGCGGGTGCTCGGGTAGACGCCAGGGCGCGGCAACCTTGAAGGCGACTGCCAGGCCGCACGCCCGAATTGGACCGCTCGCAACAGTCCGGACGGGGACGGTGTTGGATGCCTTGCAGGTCTGAACGTGGCGGAGGTCCTGAGAACGCCCGGTGCTGGAACGCCCGGTGTTGGACGGCCTGGTGCTAGAACACCAAGTTGACCATCACGATGATGATCACGATGTAGCCCGCCATCATCGGCAGACCAGCGCGCCACAGTTCGCGCCGGGAGTAGCTGGCCGGACCGGCAATCAGTGCAAACACCGGGTTTGACGTGGTCATGAAATTGTTCGATGCCGCGAGCGTAGCGATCAGCGCAAATTCAGTCGGATCACCATTGGCCGCGAGCGCAAAGTTCACCGCCATCGGCACCATCACAATGGCCGCACCGACCTGCGACATCACCAAGGCAAACAGCGTGGTCAGGATCGCGAGCGCCAGCTCCAGTGCCCAAATCGGCACGTCACCGAGCACCGCTAATACCTCCTGCGCCACAAACGCTGCCGCACCAGAGGAATCCACAGCCCAGCCAAGCGGAATCAACGACGCCATCAGAAAGATCGTGCGCCAGTTGATGGCGTGATAGGCCTCGTCCATGCTCAGCACGCCGGTCAGCAGCATGCCCATGGCACCGGTCAACAACGCGATCGGCAGTGGCAAATCACTGACCAGAGCCAGTGCCATTGCGAGTCCGAAAAAGGCCAACGCCTGGGGTACGCGGTGCGTCCGCTCCTGCTCCTTCGGGTAGTCAGTCACCACCACGAAGTCGCGGTCATCGGCCGCATTCGCGAGGTCGCGCCACGCACCATGAAACACGAGCGTATCGCCCTGCCGGATCGTGCGGCCGCGCAAGTCCTCGCGCCACACTTTGTCGCCGCGATTCAGCGCCAGCACGGCAATGCCATAGCGCTTGCGGAGCCGCAGTTCGCCGACCTTCTGACCGATGTAGCGCGAGTTCGGCGGCACCACCGCCTCGGCAATGCCGGCCCGGCTCGGATTGAACATGGGCGCAAAATTCGGCTGTCCGGGCAACTCTTTCAAACTCTGAATATCGGCCCACTCCAGCAGATCGTCGCGCGGCCCAAGCACGCCGAGCAAGGTCCCGGCCTGGACAATCTGATCCGCATAGGGCGCAAAGCGAGCGTCGTCACCAGTCTTGATCGCAAGAATCAGAGGTGTCGACGCTAGCGATTCGATCTCGGCAATGGACTTGCCGACCAGATTGCTCTCGGCCAGAACCTCGAACTCAAAGGTTTCGCCCTCGATGCGATAGGTCTGCTCGAAGTAGCTCTCGGTCGCACGCGGCGTGACGTTCTGCCGGGCATCCTCATCACGCTTGGGGCCAACCCGCTCCCAAAACCAATAGTAGTAACCAAGGCCAAACAGCAGCAATGCGAGGCCAATCGGCGTCACCGCAAACATGTGCACCGGCTCCAGCGTGTCGGCGCCGCTGGGCAGGTTCTTGTTGATTGAGCCAATCAGGTCGTTGAGCAGGATTTGCGGCGAGTTACCGACCATTGTCAGGGTGCCGCCCAGAATGATGCAACCAGCCATCGGCAACAGCAGCCGAAACAGCGGTAGGCCGGTGCGGCTGGAGATGCGGCTGGCAACCGGCAGGAACAATGCGGCGACGGCTGGGTTCTGCATCACCGCCGACACGAGCCCTGTGACCGCACAGAGCACCAGGATCAACCGTTTTTCGTCGCCCTTTGACAAGTCCAGGATAAACGACGCGGCAAAACCGAGCACGCCGGTTCGATCGAGCCCTGCCCCCAGGATCATCGTTGCCATGATGGCAATCACCGCGTTACCGGCGAACCCCGTGAACAGATGCTCGGCAGGCACCAGATTGGCAATGCCGATGACCACCAGCATGAGCAGCGCCACGAGGTCGGCGCGCAGCCATTCGAACGAAAACAGAACCAAGGTCAAGAGCACCAGGCAAAGAACCAGGATCATCTCGGCATTCAACGCCAGGCCTTGGGTCATGGGTCGGTCAGTTCTCGCATTCTTGTGGTTTCAAAGGGCAGCAAGCCCGGACACCTGCCGGGTTCGGTGCGGGCCTGAGCGTCCAAGATGGGCGCAATCAGACACTTGCGAAGGAGTGTAGCGATTGTCCAAGCAATTCTCATCGCTGCGGGGGGACGACCATGGCCGCCAATTCAGCTTCGAGACGGCCTGCAACAAGCGTTTGAAAGAGATGCCCGGCCGAGGTCATTGCCGTTACCATGTGCCGCTGACCTTTTATTGACTTGGAGCCACCATGGGATTTCTGACCGGCAAACGCGCCCTGATCATTGGTATCGCCAGCGATCGCTCGATCGCAACGGGCATTGCCGAAGCCATGCACCGCGAAGGTGCGGAACTGGCCTTCAGCTATCAGAACGAGCGCCTGAAGGACCGTGTGGAGTCGGCGGCCAAGGAATTTGGCAGCTCGCTCGTGTTTCCGTGCGACGTCGCCTCTGATGAGCAGATCGATGCCCTCGCCAAGAATCTGGGCGAGGCCTGGCCGCAAATCGACATCCTGGTGCATTCGGTTGGCTTCGCGCCACGCGAGTCGATCCAGGGCGATTTCCTGGATGCAATCTCCCGCGAGAGCTTCCGTATCGCGCACGACATTTCGGCCTACAGCCTGTCGGCGCTGGGCAAGGCATTCCGGCCTTACATGAAGGGCCACAACAGCGCGATCCTGACCTTGACCTACCTCGGTGCCGTGCGGGCGCTTGCAAACTACAACGTCATGGGTCTGGCCAAAGCCAGCCTGGAAGCCAATGTCCGCTACATGGCCCGCGCCATGGGGCCCGATGGCATCCGCGTCAATGGCATTTCGGCCGGCCCCATCAAGACACTGGCCGCAGCCGGCATCGCCAATTTCCGTAAGATGCTCGACCACGTCGAAAGCGCCGCTCCGATGCGCCGATCCGTGACCATTGAGGATGTCGGCAACGTTGCCGCGTTCATGTGCTCCGACCTGGCCCTGGGCGTGACCGGCGAGATCACCTACGTGGACGCCGGCTACAACGTCCTCGGGATGACCGGGCTGGATTGATTCCACAAGTACAACGGTTTTGCACATCGAAATCGGCGCGAACAACGCCGATTTCGGGCGTCTTTCTGCGCGTGCAGCAATTGCAGCAATCGAAACCGGCCCGCTACCATTGCGGGACGAGCATGTTGCGATGCATGCAAATCAGCCCCCAAAGTCCTCGTAGCTCAGTTGGATAGAGCGTTCGCCTCCTAAGCGGAAGGTCGCCGGTTCGACTCCGGCCGAGGACGCCATATCAGGTTTCTTCAGGGTCCAGCGAAATCCAGGAATCCCGCCCAAAGCCCCGCCCCGTGCGGGGTTTGTCGTTTCAGGGGGTACGATACCGTCCAATTGAATCCAGCGCCAAGTGGGGGTACTGTTCGGGGTACTTCTCCCCTGTTGGGGGTATCGAAGGAGAATCGACAATGCTCCGCAAGATCAACCAACTGAATGCCAAGGAATTGAACAGCTTGGCCGCCGGCAAGAAGTACCAAGACGGCGGCGGTCTCTATCTGTTGGTCAAGGAGAGCGGTTCCAAACTCTGGCGAATGAAGTACCGCGTCAGCGGGAAAGAGCAATTGCTTTCGTTTGGCACCTACCCCGAAGTGAGCCTTGCAGAAGCAAGACGACGCAGAGACGACGCGCGCACGATGCTGCGCGATGGGAAGGACCCGGCGGCCATCAAACGATCTGCCAAGCAAGCGGCCAAAGTCGCGTCGGAAAATTCATTCAAGGCGGTTGCCACAAGCTGGCTTGAGAAACAGAAGGCCAAGATGGCCCCGGCGACGTATGAACGCGCCCATGCGGTACTGGCAAACGACTTGCTGCCTTGGCTTGGCTCCCGGCCAATTGGTGAAATTACGGCGCCTGAATTGCTCGGAGTCTTGAAGCGGATCGAAGGCCGAGGCGCTCGCGAATCCGCGCACCGTGCCAAGCAGCGGGCCGGGCAGATTTTCCGATATGCCATCGGCCATGGCTTGGCCGAGCGGGACCCGAGCGCAGACCTTCGGGGCGCGCTTGCGCCAGTGGTCTCCACGCCACGGGCTGCTATTACCGACCCGACCGAGATCAGCGCCCTGCTTCGGGCGCTGGATGGCTACCAAGGCCAGTTCGCGACCCGTTGCGCCCTTCGTCTGGCGCCCTTGCTGTTTGTCCGCCCGGGCGAGCTTCGCGCCATGCAATGGGCAGAAATCGACTTCCAGGCCGCAACGTGGCGGATTCCCGCAGCACGCATGAAGATGCGAGAGGCACACATTGTCCCGCTCGCTACGCAAGCACTGGCAATCCTTCGCGAGCTTCACCCATTGACGGGAACCGGCATGTATTGCTTTCCGAGCCTGCAAAGTTCCGGCCGACCGATGAGCGAGAACACCATCAACGCCGCATTGCGCCGACTCGGCTATGACAAGGAAACCATGAGCGGTCATGGCTTCCGCGCCCTCGCAAGCACACGACTGAATGAAATGGGATGGGCACCTGATCTGATCGAACGGCAACTAGCGCATGCCGAGCGGAACAAGGTCCGTGCCGTCTACAATCGCGCGCAATACCTGACCGAACGGGCACGGATGATGCAGGCATGGGCGGATTACTTGGAAGCGCTGAAATCAAGTGACGGGCGAAATGTCATACCAATGCATCGAAACGCATCCAGTTGAGCCAAGGCGCAACATTGTTAGCGTCAACGATGTAAAAGGAAAACCGGCCAGCTGAAAACGGACAACCCCCACCCGCTGCGCTGGCGGCGGCGTGTAGCGTGCAATACAGGTGCCCAATGAGCGATCAATTGGCTGAGTTAATCGAGTTCGCAAGGAGCCACAGGGCCGGCATGGGATATCAACCGCACGGCGATGCTCTCGAAGCACTTGTGCGAAGTTTTCGATGCGATGCAACAAGCAGACTTTTTGGATTCCGCGTCGGAACTGAGTCGGTCAATGAAGGTATTCTCATACCCACAGATGACGAACGGGGTTTCCCGCTCGCGAGTGAAGCTAACGAATGCTGGGACTTCATTCGCGGTCCGCACGACGCCGACCGGGCACTTCGGCTTGTTGCGACCGCCCGGGCCGAGTATACGCGCTGCACGCTCGCAGATTTGCTTATGCGGTACCGGGAAGCATGCATAGAGAATGACGAGGCCGAAGCTGAGTGGCTACTCGCAAAGATTGAGTCAGTCGACTGGTTGCAAGCCGACCATGTTGCGATGCTTCCCAGCCAACTGCTCTTCGGGCGCGAACGAATGCAACTCGACGGAAACACCAGCGCAAGAGTGTTCAAAACTTGGATTGAAGACTCGCGAGAGATTGACAAACCAGTCTGTGAGAATGACTGGGAATTGTACGAAGCCTTGGCGATCGTCTTTATTGATGCGGCGGCGGCAAACACCCCGGCAGCTTTAGAACTACTTGCACATGCCGCTGGAGCGAGATATTACGGTGCATGGGATCGTTCTCAAGCGTCCTACAACAAATCATCGACGAAAAAAGTTGGGGTCGCAACTCGGACTGACAATGATGTGCATCGATTTTCGCAGCTCGGGCTAAATCAACGGCACAAGAAGAACCGAGACATGAAGGCCCGCGCAATCGAAATGTACAAAAGCGGGAAGTACCCAGGGAGCAAAGAGAGCGCCGCAGAAGCAATTGCCGGTGAACTTGGGTTTGAGCAACCGACAGTTCGCAAGTGGCTAAGAAATGCTTAGACGCTACCGGCAAAGGCTAGACGCTACCGGAAGGCGGTATTCACAAATCGGGCCCTATGACGAACATAGGAGACCTTAGGCCGGTGGCGGCCTTTGTGGACCAAACCGATGCAACTCAGCACACAACTGCCCGAAACAGGTTTCGTAAGACTCCCCACCGTTTTGCAAGTGATCCCGGTCTCCCGCTCCCATTGGTGGGCGGGCGTTCGGGACGGGAGATTTCCCAAAGGCGTGAAACTCTCTGACCGCTGCACTGCCTGGAAGGTCGAGGACATTCGCGCGCTAATCGGACGCATCGCGCGCGAAGCTGCCAGCGGCGATAACACCCCGAATCCAAGTATGCCAATCAGAAACGCGGGGTGAGCCACAATGCGAAACCCCAGAAGCACGCACGCCCCGACTAAGCGGGGCGCGGTGGTCGGCTTTGGCGAGTCTCGACCCCGCAATCATACAGCAAACAGAATCCCGCAAGACTGGCGGCAACGCTTGCCGGAAGCCGAAAGGTATTACCGAGGACAGATCGCGAAGCTATCCAAGCCAAACGGTGCAGGATGGGCACAAGGCGCTTTCCCGTTCCATGAGGACCGAAACGCAAGCCTGAGCGTTCACACCGTAAGCGGCTTCTGGCGATGTTTTGCCGGGTGCGGTGGTGGCGATCAGGTCGGCTTCCACATGAAGCGCTACGGGCTGGACTTCCGGACCGCAGTACTTGAACTGATCAAGGGGGCCGCATGACAAGCCCCCATGCTGAGACCCCGAAGCAAGCGGCAAGGAGGCTGTTTCAAAAGAGCATCGCCAAAGGCTTTGAACCAACAGGCCTGCACGAATATCAGGACGCCGAAGGCCGCCCAATATACTGGCGGGCTCGGCTCAAGCAGAGAGCTAGCGGCAAGAAGCTAATTCGTCCGTTCCATCACGACGGCGAACGATTCGTAGTCGGAGAGCCGACAATCTCAAGGGGACAAAAGCCACTGTATCGCCTGCCCAAGCTGATCAAAGCAAATCCATCAATGCCGGTGTTCATCACTGAGGGTGAACAGAAGGTTGAAGCCTTGGAAAAGCTCAATCTGATTGCTACAACAAGCGGCAGCGCAACCAGCGCCGACGGTGCAGACTGGACGCCGCTAGCGGGCCGGGAGTGCATTATCTGGCCGGACCATGACGACGCCGGGCAGAAGTACGCCGATGCACTGGTGACGATCCTGGCGCGTTTGGGCTGCAAAGTCTGGATCATCCAGGCTGACGAAATCGGAGTAACGGAATCCGGCGATGTTGTCGACTGGCTGGCGGCCAACAGGGACGCAACGGCGATCGATGTTATGGCGCTGCCCAGATATGAGGCCGAGAGAATTGCATCTAGGCCAGTTCTCAGCGGCCCGTCCGTCCAGTTGATCAAAGCAAGCAGCGTTCCGATCACGCCCATATGTTGGCTTTGGACGGAATGGCTTGCGCGCGGCAAGATTCACATTCTTGCTGGCGATGCCGGGACGGGCAAGACAACGCTTGCGCTCCAATTGGCCGCTACATTGACCAAAGGCGGGACATGGCCCGACGACACTAGAGCGCCAGCAGGTAGCGTGCTGATCTGGTCGGGTGAAGATTCAGTTCAGGACACGCTGGTGCCCCGACTCATTGCGGCGGGCGCCGATCTTGATCGCGTGTCGTTTATCGATGGCGTCAATGATGGCGCCCATTCAAGAGCGTTTGATCCAGCAGCAGACATGAAGCTGTTGGAAGACACTGCAAGGCAGATGCCTGATCTTTGCATGTTGATTCTTGATCCAGTCGTTTCAGCCACACAAGGCGATTCGCACAGGAACACCGAAGTTAGGCGGAGCCTGCAGCCACTGGTTGACCTTGCCGAGTCTTTGAGGGTTTGTATGATCGGCATCACTCACTTCAGCAAGGGAACCAGCAATCGAAGCCCGATTGAACGGATCACGGGCAGCCTCGCATTTGGCGCCGTTCCTCGCGTTGTCTTGGTCGTGGGCAAAGACGCAAACGCGGAAGGTGGCGGCGATGCGCGCGTGTTTCTTCGAGCCAAGTCAAACATTGGCCCCGATGACGGCGGGTTTCGCTACCGCCTGGAGCAACGAGAGATCGAAGCAAAAGGCGGGTTGATCATCACTTCTGAGGCGGTCTTTGCCGAGGCTGTTAAAGGTTCGGCCCGCACCATTCTCGGGGAATTGGAAGCCCCTGCAAACGAGCAAGTCCCGGGCGAGACCAAGAGCGCGATAGATTGGCTTCGGGAAATGCTCTGCAACGGACCACGACCAGCATCGGAAGTGAAGGAGGCAGCGAAGGACGCCGGATTCTCTGAAAGAACGATTCAACGGGCGATGCGAAAAGCAGGCATTAAGTCCGATCGCACCGGCTTTGGGCAGCCTGCAGTTTGGCGCCTTCCGGACGGCAGTCGCGCCAATTTGGGTCCAGTTGCGCCAGTTGCGCCACTCCCTGAGCTTGGCGCAACTGGCGCGACTGTGGCGAATGGCGTGAATGATCGTGGCCCACTGGGGGCATATGACGGGCAATCGAATCAGCCCGAACTTTGATTGCTGGTCGATTGACAACGAACTTTGGGCGCCAGACATGCGCCGATTCCAGGGTTTGGCGACTCTCGGAATACCAATTGTCGGACTGTCGAGACTGCCGGGCGTCAATGCAACCTTGCCTGGGGGACTTGCCGAGATTGGCGGCGGGTCCTCCCTGGACTTTCCGGCATACGGGGCGACGAAGCGCAAGTTCTACCTAGTCGCAGATTTTGCCAATCGGTCTACCCAGCCAAAGTCAAAGTTCGAATCCGAATTTCAACCCCGGAACGGTCTTCAATTGCTTGCGTTCGGTCATGTGTTCACAAATCGAGAATGATCCGCAATACAGCCCACGCTTGGGCTTCTCAATACCTGCATTCCGCTGTTGCACAAGACACGAATCCTATTGAGGCACTCGACCAGCGCCCTTCGGGAAAGTTTCGACTGTCGCCCAATGCGCGCGATAGAACTGGAATATCCAGAAGGATCGGAGATCATCGACTATCCCAAAACGATATGTAAAGACATCGCCTCCCACTTGGCCGCCTGGCCAAGGATCGGTCAACTCGTGGAAAGGTTCAGGGAGTGCCGAAAGCATCTGGACTTCACACTCAGCAGCAGAACCAAGCACTCGCTTTTGATGATGGTAGTAGAGCCCTCGCGTCATCCTTTCCAGTACCGGTACATAGAATCGCGCCGGCCAATGAATAGGCACTCCGATTTGCCCATCTGGTCTCACAACCGGCTCGCCGCCTGTCGGAAGATTGCCAAATAGCTCCCGCTTGATTCTCTGATTCTGAATCAACGTCCGCATTGCCTGCTCAATCCAGACCTTGGTCGCATCGTCATTCACGTATGCCGTTGTGGCCGCCAAGTACAAACGGAACTGCTCATCTTGGGCGGTCGCGCCGTTGTTGCAATGCGCGCATGCCGGCACTGTGATCATGTTTACGGGAAGCGGCCGTGGAAACACTGAGCGCGGCGGGATGTGGTCACGGGTCGTCGCGGGACGAAAACCGCAGATTGCACAAAGCTTTGGATTTGGCATTGCTGCTTGCCCCAACTATCGAATACCGCTTAAGCCTACCAGTGAACAGCCTCTACGGGCTTACGTACTCTAGGTCAGCGTTATCCGCGAACGACTGCGGAAAGTGTACTGACTGAAAAGAGATACTTCGCTTAGGCTTGGGGGGGTAGGGGCAGAACTTGGAACCATTGTGACGTCTCCGGACCACATGGGAGCGGAAAGTCAGTTCAAAACTCCAATGCCTAGCACGCAAGAACATTCAACTGAAACTGAAGTTCACCTAGCACAATCGAACTCTAGAATGCCGTTAGTGCAAGTCAATGTGCCGGAATCGCAACTAGAAGGCCGACTTCGCTTGGCTTATATACTTGAGAAAGCTGACGCAATTGACTCTTACGGTGGGCAAATCACAGACCGCCGGAATCTTATACTTCTTTAGATTCTTTGGAAGCTTGAACTGTAAGGACTCATCTGTTACCAAAGTGTCCTTCTGGACGCAAGCCGTCGCGATGATCAGTAGATCATTATGGTCTACGCCTTCAGGGTCAAAAGCATCATTTTCTATCTGCAACGCAGTCGCAATACGCAATGCAGTGTCGTAAATCTGTGGGGTAGCAACAATGACCTTGTGATCATTTGCTTCTAGCCACTCGCAGCAATCCTGCGCTTTGTGACCGACCTCGCCAAACGCTACTTTCGGTAGACGAATGGACTTGCTTGCAACGCGTTTGCCAAGCCAACTCCAAAGACCAGGAAATAGCGCGATGGGATATTGATCCCACCCCCGCAGCATTGAGGACGCATCAAACACTGGCACAGTACTGCTCCAGTTGATGCAGATCGTGAATCTTCAGGTTGTCTAGAAACGTGCTGGCCCTATTTAGAGTAATTTTCTGGTTACTCAGTGAGGTCAGTACCACTCTGACAAAAGGATCACCAAACAAATGCCTTGGCTCTCGATACCGATACTGTCGATTTCCACCGGAGTCCTCAATTGCCGGTTCAAGGCGGCTGCACCAATCTCTATAAGCGTTGTAATCGCGTTTGGTCAATCGACCGACGTCGAGCAATCTCCTGAGAATTACTTCACTACTCACGCCCCACTGCCTGCGGTAGGGCTCCAGCCAAGCATCAAACTCCGATACTTCATGTGGGCGAACTCGGTCCGGGACCTCATCGAGCAAGGCATCAGGAACAAGCACCAAGCCCGCAAACCGGTTAGATTCCGCTTCATGCCCTTCAGCAGAACTGAGACTACTTTCGTCATCGATCCAGCTTTTGCGGTGCAGAATGATATGCCCCAATTCGTGAAAGAGCGTGAAACTCTGCCGTGACTCGAATCGAGCCTTTTTCACGAAGATCACAGGACATGCAGAATGAAATAGCGAAAAGCCCAAAATTGGACTTCCTTTTGCAATCTGCCACTGCCCAAGGTAGCCATTACTCCGAAAGACCAAAATCCCCCGCGACTCAACGGCTTGCCGGTAAGTTTGAAAGTCATTCTTGTCCCCTAGGCGCAACCATTTGCGAACTTTTTCTGCGGCGCCAGGGACATCTTTCGGATTGATCTTCGGCGCTACAAATCGTGGTAATGATTCCTCGTCGATTTCTTTTCGGAGGCTCACAAATATGTCGCGTTGCCGTTCCACTCGCTCGATAAGCAATCTGATCTTCGGAGTCAACTCGGGCTTCTGATTCAGAATGCTTCGGAATGCCAGCGAATGCATTCCCTTTTCCGGGACGTCGGATGCGTCTAGGAAGAACAGCACTGACCGACCGAAGAACTCAGCCAGCCTCTCCAGCTGATTGACTGTCGGGTGATAATCACCATCCAGCAGCTTTCCCAAATTGGATTCAGAAATCCCAGTTTCGCGCGCGCAAGCCAATATATCGGCACCTCTATCACCGAGGCACCACTCCACACGTCTTGGATTAACTGTTTGAATTCGCTCCATGATTGCGAGTCTAGCCAAAGTCGAATGAAGCCGAGCCAGATATCCCCAAAGGTTCAAGTTCGTTGATGTTCGAACAGTACGCCATTCAGGTGCCAACTCTCAAGCTAGCGTTGAAAAGTCTCAAGAACTGATAATCCTGGCCGAAAGCTTGTGGGGTACTTTTGGGGGTTTCTTTTACACAGTGAGAATTAAAATCATTTACTATCAAAGCACTAGAATAGAAGTTCGACTCCGGCCGAGGACGCCAGATTGATGCGTCAGGTTTGTCTTGTTGCAAGAGAGCCTCGAGGCCCGGACACTTCCTGCGGCAAAATCGGTTCGCTCTTGTGGGAGGGCCTTCAGGCCCGAACCAAGCTTGCGGCAAGACCTGTTCGCTTTTTGTGGGAGGGCCTTCAGGCCCGAACCAAGCTTGCGGCGAGCCCTGTTCGATTTTTTGTAGGAGGGCCTTCAGGCCCGAACCAAGCTTGCGGCAAGACCTGTTCGCTTTTTGTAGGAGGGCCTTCAGGCCCGAACCAAGCTTGCGGCGAGCCCTATTCGCTTTTTGTGGGAGGGCCTTCAGGCCCGAACCAAGCTTGCGGCGAGCCCTATTCGCTTTTTGTAGGAGGGCCTTCAGGCCCGAATCAAGCTTGCGGCGAGCCCTATTCGCTTTTTGTAGGAGGGCCTTCAGGCCCGAACCAAGCTTGCGGCGAGCCATATTCGCTTTTTGTGGGAGGGCCTTCAGGCCCGAATCAATCTTGCCGCACCGTCGCCTGCTGCCCTCGCCGGATCAAATCGGCTTCAGCCTTCAAGCCGCCACGGCCATCGGCTCCTGCTCGAAATAGGACGCCAACAAGTCCAACTGCTCACTCGCAGCATTGCTGGCATTGACCTGTTGTCGAACCGTCTCGGTACCTGCCTCGGCTTTCAGATACCACCCAATATGCTTGCGGGCGATGCGGAGCCCTTGCTGTTCGCCATAGAACTGATGCAGCGCGCGCACGTGTCCGAGCAGGGTTTCGCAGCGCTCGGCGCGGCTCGGCCTCGGCAATAGCAAACCAGTCTTCAGATAATGCGTGATCTCACGGAAGATCCATGGATTCCCTTGCGCTGCACGGCCAATCCACAACGCATCGGCGCCGGTGTGTTGCAGAATCTGCTTCGCCTTTTCCGGAGTCACCACATCGCCATTCGCAGCGACCGGAATGCGCACGCTCGCTTTGATCTCGGCAATCGTGTCGTATTCGGCTTCGCCCTCGTACATGTCCACACGCGTGCGGCCATGCACGATCAGTGCAGCGATGCCGGCGTCTTCGGCAATGCGCGCAATCACGGGTGCGTTGCGATTCTGGTGATTCCAGCCGGTGCGCATTTTCAGCGTGACGGGCACCGGCACGGCTGCAACCACCGCCTTCAGAATGTCAGCGACCAATGCCTCGTTCTGCATCAACGCGGAGCCGGACCAGACATTGCAGACTTTCTTTGCCGGGCAACCCATATTGATGTCGATGATCTGCGCGCCTTGCGCCACATTGAACCGTGCGGCCTCGGCCAGCATGGCGGGGTCGTAGCCGGCAATCTGCACGGCGATTGGTGCCGGCTCACCTTGGTGATCCATCCGTGTGCGCGACTTTCGGGTCTGCCAGAGGCGTGGGTCACTATGGGTCATCTCGGACACCGCCAAGCCTGCACCCAAGCGCTTGCATAGCAGGCGAAACGGCTTGTCAGTCACGCCCGCCATCGGGGCCAGCGCCAGCGCCGGATCGATCTGGTAAGGACCAATCCTCATGACGGGAAACGCGCCCGAACCTGATCGTGCGTGGGCATGGCCGGCGCGGCGCCGGCCGCCTCAGTTGACAAGCCGGCAACCTGATTGGCGTAGCGGAGCGCCTCCCGGAACGGCTTCGCAAACGCGTTCTGCACGAGCCCAGCGGCTAGTCCACCGTTGAACGCATCGCCAGCGCCCGTGGTATCGCGCACGCGCACCGATTCAGCGGGAATCCGATAGCACAAGTCGCCATCACCGCGGCGCTGGACGGTGTCATGCGAGATGAAACACCCCGCTTCGCCCAGCGTGATGATGACGGTGGGCACGCCAAGCTCTCGGCACATCAAATGCACCAGGCCGTCGGCCAGGTTGAAGAAGTGCTGATGCAAATCGCGATTCAGCAGATGCTTGACCAGAAACGCGAACTCGGACTCATTCGGCGTGATCACATCAGCGAGGCGCAAGAGCTCCAAATCGAGTTTTTCATTGATCGGCGCCGGGTTCAGGATCGACAACACTTTGTGCTGGCGCGCGAGTTGCAGCGCGGTGCGTGTGGCTTCCAGGTTGTTCTCAAGTTGACAGATCAGCACCTTGGCCTGGCTGATCAGTTTTTCCTGGCTGCGCACGAATTCGGGGCTCAACGTTTCGTTGGCGCCGAGCGCCACACAGATCAGATTCTGGCCTTTCGCATCAACAACAATGCTCGCGGCGGCCGTCGGCACATCCGGGCGCACGTCAAAGACGGCATGCAAGCCTTCGCTTTCGGCGAACTGGCGCGCGGTGTCGCCCAACAAGTCCTTGCCTATGGCACCGAGAAACGCAGTGCGTGCGCCTTGGCGTTGGCTCGCCACGGCTTGATTGAACCCCTTGCCGCCCGGCCCGGCACTGAAGGTCCCAATACGGGTCTCGCCCACCTTCGGAAAGGTCTGGGTGTTCCAGCAGTGGTCCAGGACATACGAACCGACGACCACAACCTCGATCGGAAACATGGGCTTTTCGCATCCAAAAATGGCTGCGAATCATATCAAATGCCCGTCTCAGCGCGGGGCTGGGACAGGACCCGTCAACTTCGGCCGATCCCGGCTCCGCATATGGCAAAGCCAGCGTTGCGGCTGGTGGAATAGTCCGGTTAGGATCAACGATCTGAGGATCGTATGGGAGCATCCATGGGAATCGTGATCAGTGCAGTCAAGGAGACCGTGGCCAACGAAAAACGTGTGGCCATGACCCCTGAGATCGCCAAGAAGTTGAAAGCCCTGGGCACGCAGCCCCGGATCGAGGTTGGCGCCGGCGTGTCCGCGGCGTTTCCGGATGAGGCATACAAGGATGCCGACATCAGCAATGCCGTGCTGTCCGACAGTGATGTCGTACTCGCCGTGCAACCACTGACGGATGAGGCGATCAAGCAACTGAAGCCCGGCACCGTATTGATCTCGATTCTGCAGCCGCATGCGTCAGTCGAGCGCGTCAAGTTGCTCCGCGACGGCAAGATCACCAGCTTTGCGATGGAGCTGCTACCGCGCACCACCCGCGCCCAGGCCATGGACGTGTTGTCGTCGCAGGCGGGCATGGCTGGCTACAAGGCGGTATTGATCGCGGCCCAGGCGTCTCCGAAATTCTTTCCGATGCTCACCACTGCGGCCGGCACCATTCGCCCGTCGAAGGTGCTGATTGTCGGCGCCGGCGTTGCCGGGTTGCAGGCCATTGCCACCGCGCGTCGACTTGGCGCCCAGGTGGAAGGCTTTGACGTGCGGCCGGAAGTGAAGGAGCAGATCGAATCGCTGGGTGCGAAGTTCCTGGATCTCGGGGTCTCTGCGGCTGGCGCCGGTGGTTATGCGCGTGCACTGACGCCGGAGGAACAAGCTGAGCAACAGAAGCGCCTGGGCGATCACGTCCGCAATATCGACGTGATCGTGACCACGGCCGCTGTGCCCGGCCGCCGCGCGCCACGGATCATCACCAAGGCCATGGTCGAGGGCATGAAAGCGGGTGCGGTGCTGGTTGACCTGGCCGCCGAAACCGGCGGCAACTGCGAACTGACCGAGCCCGGCCAAACCGTCGTCACCAGCAACGGTGTGCAAGTGATCGGCCCAGTGAACATGCCCAGCATGGGCGCTGTGCACTCCAGCGAAATGTATGCGCGCAATCTGTTCAATTTCACAAGCCTGATGATCAAGGACGGCCAGTTGAACCTGGATTGGACCGACGATCTGATCGCCAACACGTGCCTGACGTTCGACGGCGAAATCAAACACGAAGCGACGCGCAAAGCGATCGAGAACGCTTAAGGAGCCCGACAATGGATGGTTTTGTTGCCCTGTACATTTTCATGCTCGCGGCGTTTACTGGCCACGAGATCATTTCGCGAGTACCAGTGATCCTGCATACGCCGCTCATGTCCGGCTCGAACTTCGTGCATGGCATTGTGCTGGTGGGTGCGATGGTGGTGCTGGCGGAGGCTGACACCAATCTGCTGCGCGTCATCGGTTTCATCGCGGTGGCTTTGGGTGCAGGCAATGCGGCGGGTGGCTACGTGGTCACCGAGCGCATGCTGCAGATGTTCAAGTCGAGCAAGAACTAAGGAGCCGGCATGAACACGCAAGAAATTCTGCAACTCGTCGCCAAGGCCAGCTACTTTCTGGCTGCGGTGTTGTTCATCCTGGGCATCAAGCGCATGGCCTCACCGGTCACTGCGCGCAAAGGCATTGTCCAGGCCGGCTTCGGCATGGTGCTCGCCACCCTCGCCACGTTCGCGGTCACCGGCAACCACAATCTGCTGCTGATTCTGGCGGCGATTGCGGTGGGTGTCATCCCGAACTGGCTCTGGGGCAAAAAGGTCGCGATTACCGACATGCCGCAGATGGTGGCGCTGTTCAACGGCATGGGCGGCGGCTCAGCCGCGGCGATTGGCGCCATGGAGCTCTTGAAGTTCCAAGCGGCTGGCAAGGCGCCCGACAAGGTCACACTCGCGTTGGCCGTCGTGGGTGCGCTGATTGGCTCGATCTCGCTGACTGGCTCGTTCATTGCGTGGGCGAAGCTCGATGGCCGCATGGACAAGACGTTCCGCTTTGGTGGTCAGCAAGCCGTCAACCTGCTGGTGTTCCTCGCGTCAGTCGGTCTTGGTGCTTACACCTTCGTGGCGCTGGATCAGAACCTGATCGTCGCGTTCTTCGTGACCGCGCTCGCTTTCGGGGTACTGATGACCTTGCCGATCGGTGGCGCGGACATGCCAGTGGTCATCTCGCTGTTCAACGCGCTGACCGGTCTGGCCGTGGGCTTTGAAGGCTATGTGCTGCAGAACGAAGCCCTGATCATCGCCGGCATGGTGGTGGGTGCGGCCGGCATGCTGCTGACCCAGCTGATGGCGAAGGCCATGAACCGGCCGATCAGCAACGTGCTGTTCTCGAACTTTGGCGGTGGCGAAGGCGGCGCCGAGATCACTGGCTCGCAGAAACCGATCGAAGCGGCCGATGCCGCGTCGCTGCTGTACATGGCCGACCGCGTGATTGTCGTGCCGGGATACGGCATGGCGGTCGCCCAGGCGCAGCACAAGATCTGGGAACTCTGCAAACAGCTGATCGCGCGCGAGAAGGACGTGAAGTTTGCCATCCATCCGGTAGCCGGCCGCATGCCGGGTCACATGAACGTGCTGCTGGCCGAAGCCGGTGTGCCTTACGACTTGATTGTCGACATGGAAGAAATTAATCCCGAGTTCCCGACCTGCGACGTGGCCATTGTGATCGGTGCGAATGACGTGGTGAACCCGGTTGCCAAGACCGACAAGACGTCGCCTTTGTACGGCATGCCGATCCTCGATGTGGCCCTGGCCAAACAGACGATCGTCATCAAACGCGGCAAGGGCAAGGGCTTCGCCGGTATCGAGAACGCGTTGTTCTACCAGGACAACACCCGCATGCTGTATGCCGATGGCCAGGAAGCAGCGAGCAAGCTGATTACCGAGTTGAAGGGGATTGACTCGGGTGGTGGGCACTGAGCTTTCGGTTGCCTTAAGGCCATGTGAAAAATGCCAGCGTTTGCTGGCATTTTTTTGGTCGCATCGATGGTTGGGATGTTTCAACGATTGCTTGTGGGCCATCGAGCCCTTATCAATTCTGCGGCCAGGTCGATTCGCGGCTGAAGTCGCCCTTACCGAATCGCTCTTTGTGGGAGTGCCAGTCAAACCGAAGGTGCGCTGATTCGCGTATCAAACTGGCAGCGACGATGCGCGATTCTTACAACGGCGCAGTGTGGCAAGTAGCCCTCTCCCCAGCCCTCTCCCACTCGCGTGGGAGAGGGAGCCGACTGCCCTCCCCGCGATCGCGGGGGGGCTGGGGAGGGGGTTACTTGCGATCACAATTGGCACCAACCACAACGACCTTTTCTACGCACGTCAACCGTTTATTACTTGTTTGATGAGAGTGCCAGTCGAACCGAAGGTGCGCTGATTCGTGCATCAAACTGTCAGTGACGATGAGCGATTTTCACGACAGCACATTGTGGCAAGTAGCCCTCTCCCCAGCCCTCTCCCACTCGCGTGGGAGAGGGAGCGCTCCCTCTCCCGCAAGCGCGGGGGAGGGCTGGGGAGGGGGTTACTTGCGATCACAATTGGCACCGCCCGCAACGACCTTTGCTATGCACGTCAACGGGTTATTGCATGTTTGATGAGAAGGCCTTCGGGCCGTTATCTCTCTTGTAGCAAGACTGGTTCGCGACTGAAGCCGCATCCTCCGACCTACCCGCATCACAGCAAATAGGCCGTTCAGCGACTACCATCGGCTGACCGCCCTGCAGGCGGGTCCTTTCGCATCACGCTACACTGTTTCAGAACAGACGAGCTTTTGAACTTGAACCCCATCACGCATTACTTGGTCGGTTGGGTCGCGCTTGAGCGGCGAGTCGAATCAGCGCGCGACAAGGCGCTTGTGTGCCTGGCCGGACTGGCACCCGATCTCGACGGATTGGGCATTTTGGTCGACGCTTACACGCGCTTCAGCGACTTACCCGAGACCAGTTACTACCAGGACTATCATCGTATGCTTGGGCACGGGCTGCCGGCTGCGGTGGCCTTCGCAATCGCGGCGGCAGCAATGGCCCGGAGCCGCATGCGTGTCGCAGTGTTCGCGTTTGTCGCTGTCCACCTTCATTTCCTCTGCGACTTGCTGGGCTCTCGGGGCTCAACACCGGAAGACCTCTGGCCGATCCACTATCTGGAGCCTGTCTCTGGTGCACTTGTGGTGACTTGGCCTTGGCAATGGCCACTAGTCAGTTGGCAAAACATGCTGATCAGCATCGCTCTGCTGGCAGTAACGTTCAAGCGTGCCACAGAGCAGGGCTATTCACCTTTGCACGGCATTCATACCACTGCGGACCTGACCCTGGTAGCCGTACTGCGCAAATGGCGCAGTCAGTTGAACGCACGCTTTCGAACTTCACGCTGACCCAATTGCGCCGATCAGCAGGCCAGCCACGAACATCGCGCACTGTGGCTCAGAAGGAACTTGCCGAACTGAAACCTGAAGCCATAGCGCCCTACCGCCCTGCCCCCGCCGCCAACGCCGTTCGCCCTTGTTGTATCGCCCGCTTGATGTTCTCGCGCGCCGGTTTCTCCCACAGCGCTGCACCGGGCTCACTCAAATAAATCCGCGGGGATTCCAACAGTCGTTTCAAGAACCGGCGGCGATTGAACCGGAACAGCCACCCTGGCAACGAATCGCGGTACTCCTCGGCAATCGCGCGATCGTAGGCCTGGAATCGCTCGGGGCTCGCCCCCAGAATGGCCATGTCGCAATCCAGAAACAGGCGTGCATCGTCGTCCAGATCCTGGGCTCGCAGCCGGCCGTGTTTTGCCGTCATCTCAATCAAACTGCAAACGCGATCAGTATCGACACTGCCGGCAGGTAGATGCGATTCGAACTCATGGCGCGCCAAAGCGGCACTCAAGGCCTCGTTGTCTCGTCGGCCCGGCTCATAGACGGCATCGTGGTACAGCATGGCCAGCCACGTGTCCGCCCGCTGCTGCCACAGGCGCTGCGCATCAAATTTCAGCCAGTGACCGAGCAGCTCTTCGATATGCGCGAAGCCGTGGTAAGCCCGCGGCGGCGACTCATAGGCGGCCCGCACAGTCAGCACCATGGCGTTTGGGATCGCCAGGGGGGCCTTTTGCATCAACGGGCTGGAGGAAGGCATGGCCCACTATGCCACGAATTCAGGGGGCATGCAGGCGGCCATATTGAATCCGCGCACAACCGCCCCATGTTCCGGCTATCAGGGTCGTCCGGCCCACCAATTCTCGGGGTACCCCAATGCGTATGGACAAACTGACCTCGCACTTCCAGCAGGCGTTGCAGGAGGCGCAATCGTTGGCCGTTGGCCGCGACCACAACATGCTGGAACCACTGCACCTTCTGACCACTTTGATTGAGCAGCAGGGCGGCAGCATCCGCCCGTTGCTGACTAAACTGTCGGTCAATGTACCCGGTGTCCGCGCCAAACTGGGGCAGATGCTGGATGCCTTGCCCAAGATCAAGGGCCAGGAAGGCAATCTCAATGTCTCGAACGACCTGAATCGGCTGCTCAACATCACTGACAAACTCGCACAACAACGCAATGATCAATTCATTGCGAGCGAGCTGTTTCTTCTGGCGCTGGTTCAAGATCGCCACGAACTCGGCGACTTGCTCAGAAAGCATGGCGTCAAGCCGGAGGCATTGTCGGAGGCCATTGACGAAGTGCGTGGCGGCCAGAGCGTGCAGGACCAAAGCGCGGAGGAGCATCGCCAGGCCCTGTCCAAATACACCATCGACTACACCGAGCGCGCGGAGCAAGGCAAGCTCGATCCGGTGATTGGTCGCGACGAAGAAATCCGCCGAGTCGTGCAAGTGCTGCAGCGGCGCACCAAGAACAATCCGGTACTGATCGGCGAACCCGGCGTCGGCAAGACAGCAATCGTCGAAGGCCTAGCCCAACGCATCATCAAGGGCGAAGTGCCTGAAGGTTTGCGGGATAAGCGCCTGCTCTCCCTGGATATGGGCGCACTGATCGCCGGAGCAAAATATCGAGGTGAGTTCGAAGAGCGGCTCAAGGCCGTGCTCAACGACCTCGCCAAGCAGGAAGGCCGTGTCGTGCTGTTCATCGACGAACTGCACACGATGGTCGGTGCGGGCAAGGCTGAGGGTGCGATGGACGCGGGCAACATGTTGAAGCCCGCGCTTGCACGCGGTGAATTGCATTGCGTTGGCGCCACCACGCTCGATGAATACCGCAAGTACATCGAGAAGGATGCCGCGCTCGAACGCCGCTTCCAGAAAGTGTTTGTCGGCGAACCGAGCGTGGAGGACACGATTGCGATTCTGCGTGGCTTGAAAGAACGCTACGCAGTGCATCACGGCGTCGAGATCACCGACCCGGCCATCGTCGCAGCAGCGACTTTGTCGAATCGCTATATCGCCGATCGCCAACTGCCCGACAAAGCCATCGACTTGATGGACGAGGCGGCCTCGCGCATTCGCATGGAAATCGACTCGAAGCCGGAAGAGCTTGATCGTCTGGAGCGGCGTCTGATTCAACTCAAAATTCAGCGCGAAGCCTTGAAGAAGGAAAAAGACAACGAATCGAAGCAGCGTCTTGCCGATCTCGAAACAGACATCAGCAAACTGGAACGTGAGTTCTCGGATCTGGAGGAAATCTGGAAGTCCGAGAAGGCCGCCGTGCAAGGCACGACGAAGATCAAGGAAGAGATCGAGCGGGCCAAAACCGAAATGGATCATGCGCTCCGCAATCAGGATTTCGCAAAGCTCAGCGAAATCCAGTACGGCCGTCTGCCGCAATTGGAGAAGCAACTCGAAGCCGCGCATGCGACCGAGACGCAGGGCTTCAAGCTGTTGCAGCAGAAGGTCACCGCGGACGAGATCGCTGAAGTCGTGTCGCGTTGGACGGGCATTCCGGTCAGCAAGATGCTCGAAGGCGAGCGCGACAAGCTGCTCCGCATGGAAGACGAGTTGCACAAGCGCGTCGTCGGTCAGGACGAGGCCGTGCGCGCCGTGGCCGATGCGATCCGCCGCTCGCGCGCGGGCTTGTCGGATCCAAATCGTCCGAACGGCTCGTTCCTGTTCCTCGGCCCAACCGGCGTTGGCAAGACTGAACTCTGCAAAGCACTCGCGGACTTCATGTTCGATTCGACCGATGCGATGGTGCGAATCGACATGAGCGAGTTCATGGAGAAGCACTCGGTCAGCCGCCTGATCGGCGCGCCTCCAGGCTATGTGGGCTATGACGAAGGTGGGTACCTGACCGAGGCGGTGCGCCGACGTCCGTACAGCGTGATTCTGCTCGATGAAGTCGAGAAGGCGCATCCGGATGTGTTCAATGTCCTACTTCAGGTGCTCGATGACGGCCGCCTGACCGATGGCCAGGGCCGCACCGTCGACTTCCGCAATACGGTCGTGGTGATGACATCGAACCTTGGCTCGCAAATGATCCAAGAGTACGCGGCGCGCAACGACTACCAGGGCATGCGCACGGCGGTGATGGAAGTGGTGCAATCGCACTTTCGTCCGGAGTTCATCAATCGCCTGGATGAACTGGTCGTGTTTCATCCGCTCGGTCGCGAACACATCCGCAACATCGCGCGTATCCAGACCCAGCATCTTGCCAAACGACTTGCGGACCGGCAGATCAAGATCTCGATCAGCGATTCAGCACTGGATTTGCTGGGCAACGTCGGCTTTGATCCGGTCTATGGCGCCCGCCCGCTGAAGCGTGCCATCCAGACGCAGTTGGAAAATCCACTGGCGAGCCGGATTCTCGCTGGTGAGTACAGCGCGCAGGACACGATCATCGTGGATGTGTTCAATGGCCAGATGCAGTTCCGCAAACAGTGAGCACGACGACAGATAGCACGCAGCAAATGCGCGCCAGAACGATCTGGCGCGCTTGCCGCAACCTGATCGTGTCGCTGGGCCTCGTCACTGGCATCGCAGTCAACCATGCGTCCGCACAAGTGGCCCAAGTCGCCGTCCCCACAATAGCCGCAGAGCCGATCGAGGTCCTGCTCGCCGGCAATAGCATCGTGTACTTCAATAACCTGCCCGCACACTTGGAGGCATTCGCCAAGGCCGCGGGCGGGCCGACATTTAGAGTCACAATGCTGGCCGGTCCGGGTCACCGGATCACGCAGCACGCAGCCGCTGGTGTCGTGGCGGAAACGCTGCGGCAGCAACACTTCGACTGGCTGGTGCTTCAGGATTTTGGCTCCGGCTGGCTTTGCGGGCCGCAACAGAAGCAACTGGATTTTCAGTGCTCCGAGAGTCTGAAAGCGCATCAACAGCTCGCCGAAGCCGCCCAACAAGCTGGTACACACGTGCTGATTCTCGGCACCTATTCGATGGATGCGGAGAGCGCCGTGGCGCTCGCGCGGAACGAACAAAGCCTCGCACAGACGATCGGCGCTGCGCGCGTCAGCCTGGCGAGTTTCCCGCTATGTCGCAGCAGCTTTCCTGATTATCGTTGGCTTGCGCCGGATGGCGGCCACCCGGGACCGGACCTGACGGCCATGATGGCGATGAAGCTGCTCGATGCGATGTCCCTTCCGCCAACCGTCCAAACGCCCGTGCAGGTCTCGGCGCATGGGTTCGACTTGAAGCGCTCGCCGCGCGCGACAGTTCCCTACCATACGACGAACGCCCTACCGCTGACGCCGATTGATCAGTGGGTCTATGCGCCCGAACGGCTGCGTACGCTGGCCCAATGCAATGCCGAGACTGCTGCAGCGATTGCAGCCCATTGCGGGAATCAGCTTGAGTGTGTTGGTCGAGACCCAGTGTGGCGTGTCAAATGGGTCGGCAGACTGGGCAGTCACTGAGATCAAGCGCCCCCTACAAACGTCATCGCCGACGGCGGTATCCAGCAATGTCCGGTTTCCGGCAGGTTCTCGTTTTCCATGGCAAGCCCGCTTCCCAAGGAACCTGCCATGTTTGCCCGACCCTGCACCACCGCACGCACATTGACATTTGCTGGCCTGATCGCAGCCGGATCAGTCTTATCGACTTCCAGCCACGCTGCCTTGTTTTGCGCGACGACCGGCGACCAATTGGCATCTGCACTCGCCACCGCCGACAGCAATGGTGCGGATGACGAAATCCGCGTCAGTATCGGCACCAAGACCCGCTCGTCGCTAAGCGATGGCCTGACGCGCTGGTCGTATGTCGAAGCCGGCACAGACGTAACCAAGGCGCTCATCCTGACGGGTGGTTGGGATAGCAGCTGCACTTTGCGGTTTCCATCACCCCCGACCTTTCTGGATGCCCAACTTGGCGGTCCGGCTTTGGATATTCGGCTAGGCACGAACTCACAAGCGAGCGTGCAAGTGTCGGGATTCGACATTCTGCGTGGCTACACGGCTGACTCGTTCGCGTTCAGTGGCTTTCGCTTGCAGAGCACGGGCATCAACAGCCCGCTGATCGTGATTGACCGCGTACGCGTTCGCAATAGCGGCAGTGATGGCGACAATACCGCGATCGTGGCATTGGAGCTGCGCACCGGCGGTTTGACTTTCCGGAACAGCCAGGTCAGCCAAAACCGCAGCTACAGTGCCGCCGCGGTGGTGCTGTCGACCACCGGGAATGGCCAGATCAACTTCGTCAACAACAGCGTCATCGACAACACCGACAGTGTGCCAACTTCGGCCGGCCCTGTGGGCGGCGTCAGTGCGTTCGGCAGTGGCACCCTGACCCTCTACAACAACCTGCTTTACGACAACACCTCGGTGCGCAGTGTCGATCTGTCCATCGAGAACGGCGTCGGTCTTCTGTCAAACAACCACATCGGCATTCTGAGTGGTACCCCCGATGCGAACAGCGGGCGCACCAGTGGCGATCCGAAGATCACCTTCAACAACAGTTGGTATCCCATGCTCGCCGCCGATTCGCTACTGCGTGATTCTGGTTCCACGTTTGTGCCTGGCGGCGCGGGCAGCGAAGACATCCGTGGGCAGCAGCGCATTCAGGGCGCAAAAATTGATCGCGGCGCCATTGAGTTTGAATCAATGTTTGCGAGCGGGTTCGAGTGAGGCTTGGCACTTTAGGGAGCCTCTGAACAAGTTCAGAGGCGATGCTGGCCATGGATGGCCCGCCCAGAATCAAACACGCAAGTGGTTGATTCTGGAGCACTGAGTCCGGACATGTGCCGGACTCAGTGCGGGTCTGAAAGTCCAGGATGGACTTCTTCAGACCAGCAAATACTGGCCATGGATGGCCCGCCCAGAATCAAGCACGCAAGTGCTTGATTCTGGAGCACTGAGTCCGGACATGTGCCGGACTCAGTGCGGGTCTGAAAGTCCAGGAAGGACTTTTTCAGACCAGCAAATACTGGCCATGGATGGCCCGCCCAGAATCTAACACGCAAGTGGTTGATTCTGGAGCACTGAGTCCGGACATGTGCCGGACTCAGTGCGGGTCTGAAAGTCCAGGATGGACTTATTCAGACCCTCCTTAGAGGTCCCTAGAGCGCGATAGACGAAGTGCATTGCGCCGAACAGGTTGCCGCAGGAGATCAACGCACGTGCGGGTAAACGGCTCTCCAGTGATTTCGACCATGTTCGCGAAACCGTTACACCGCGGCCGGCCTCTTAGTGGCCTTCATTGGCAACGGCTGGATCAATATCGCCAACCACTCGGTCATCAACAATACCGACAGTGTTACAGGTTCGACGAGCCCGGTCGGCGGTGCGAGTGCATTTGGCAGCGGCACCATCCACTGTTACAACAACTTGCTGTACGACAATACTTTCGGTGCGCAGTGTCGACTTGAGCATCCAGGACGGGGTCGGTGTGCTGTCCAACCATCACATCGACATCCTCAGTGGTCAGCCTGTCAGCAATCTTGCCCGCACGAGTGTCGCCCCATTGGTCGTATGCAATCAGGACGGGTATCCGCCGAACTCGCCGCGGCGCACCAGTGGCTCATCGTTTGTACCGGGTGGCGCAGGCAATCTGACATCAAGGGCCGCGACCGCACCCAGGGAATCAAGAACGATCGCGGCGCACTGGAATTTGATTTGGTGTTCTCCAACCATTTCGAATCGGCACTGGCGGGTTCGGCCTGTCTGCTCCGTATCTAGGAGCAGACACCACTCCGAGGTAATCCGCCATGGCTTCGCACCGCACTGCTCGCTTGATGACTCGCTCGCTCCTCACATTGGCCGCGAGTGCATGGTTCGCTGCAGCTCAGGCTGCATCGTTCTGCGCCGCCACCGGGGATCAATTGGCGTCGGCGTTGAACACCGCGGACAGTAACAATGCCAACGATGAAATTCGCGTTACCAGTGGCGTCAAGACACGAACCGGCATTGCAGATGGCTTTACGCGCTGGGTCTACATCGAAGGCGCGAGCGAAGGTGACAACGACCTTGTGCTGAGCGGCGGCTGGAACGCAGCTTGCACCATCCAGAATCTGCAAGTGCCGACTATTCTCGACGCCGAACTCAGCGGGCCAGCGCTTGATGTGCAGCTCAATTCCGTATCGTTCGCCGTCATCGACCTCTCAGGCTTTGACATCGTCCGCGGGTACACCAACATCTCATTCGACTTCAGTGGCCTTCGCGTGTCGACCGAGAGCACCAATGGACCTGCCATCACACTTGACCGTATCCGAGTACGAAATAGCGGCAGCGATGGCAATTCATCTGGCATCGTCCGCCTGGGCAGCAATAGCGGTTCTCTGCAAGTCCGAAACATGCAAGTGGACCACAACCGGTCGTATAGCGGTGCTAGCGTGATTCTGGCTGCGGGCGGTACGAGCAACATCCGCTTTGTCAATTCGACTGTAGCCACTAACACCGACAGCGTGGCGACGTCAGCTGGACCCGTCGGAGGGGTCAGCGCGTTCGGCTCTGGGACCATCGATCTCTACAACAATGTCCTCTATGGCAACACGTCCGCAAACAGCGTCGATCTGAGCCTCGCCTCCGGCGTGGGCATCCTCGCCAACAATCATATTGGCGTCCTGCGCGGGACGCCTGCCAATGTGGGTGGCACGACAACCGGTGACCCGTTGCTTAGCTACAACGCATCGGGTTGGGCTGTGCCAGCTGGCGGTTCGCAGCTTCGTGATTCTGGCTCCACTTTTGTACCGGGCGGCGCGGGCGCCATCGATGCGCGCGGCCTGCCAAGGGTTCAGGGCGTCAAGATTGATCGCGGTGCCGTGGAGTTTGATTCGATGTTCGCAAGTGGGTTTGAGTAAGTTGCGGCCATCGGGCGAGGTGGTAGTGCCTGATATCTGGCCCTGGTGCTACCCCAGAGATGACCATTTCGACCTCGCAGCCGTGCCGCTGGGGCATGATAGCAGCGTAACAATGGCTCGTGTCGTCCCAGTCGGCCGTAGACCGTGCATTGAGTCGATCAATCTTGATCCGCTCGGATCGACGCATTCGCCAAACGCAAAAGGGCGTGCAATGAAGCACGCCCTTTTGACGACCCACGTCAGCTGAAGCCGGATTGATTCAGATCACTGAAACCAATCATTCGAAGCTGTTGCTGAATACCGCATCCGGCAGCGCCGTACCACAGGAACACGGCGTGTCGAACAGACACGCCCATTCCGGATGATCGACAAACGGATTGCGGTTGTTCTGGAAGCTCTGCACCACATCGTTGCGCAGCACTTCGGCAGCGTCCACCGGATCCACGTCATGCCAGCCGCGCAGTACCGTCTTCAAGCCCATATAGGCGGTCGCGCCACTCGTGATCACGATCTGATTGCGGTCATCGGTCAGAATCAGGTCTGGCTCTGCTTGGCCTGGCGTATTGCTGCTTGGGCCAGCGGTGCCGCCTTCGTAGCGCACGTCCATGTACATCAAACCGCGGGCGATATCACCCTTGTAGCGACCCCAGACTTCAAAGCTGCCAGTGTTGCCATCCGGACTCTGAACCCAATTGCAGTTGCCCGAGGCGTAATTGCACGCTGCATCAGAACCTGCGCCGCCCGTGATCGGGTGCGTCAGCGTATGCCGCGACGCGCAGCCGGGCGGCGGACAATTGGCAAACGGCTTATTGCCGCGATCCGCATTCCAGTCCTTTTCTGACGCGAACAGATGATGCGCATCCGAACGCGGCGCATTCGGGAATCCGAGGTCGCCATTGGTCGCCGAGAAGCCGTAAGACTGCGGCCATGTGTGCTCGCGGTTGTAGCGCGTACCTTGCGGCACGTTGGTGCCGTTGTCGCGATCGGTGACTTTGACAAAACTCTTGTTGAAGTAGATGTCGAGCACGTTGTTTGGATTGGCCGGATCTTGATCGCCCGCTTCCAGCATGACCCAGACATCGGTCGGCGCACCGGTGTAGGGATACACGGTGTGGTCATCGATCAATGCGTGCAACGTTGTGCGCAGCGACGAACAGCTGGAGGCATCGACCGACGCGTAGTAATTGCTCGTCGACTGGCCGGTTGTAAAGCTGAACAGGAAGTTGCTGCCCATCGGCGTCGGCGTGCCATCGAGGTCCAGCACATTTGCGGCCACCACGGTGACATTGCAGGTCGTCGCCGCCGGCAGGTCGGCGTTTGGATTCAGCGTGTAAGCGGTCTGGCCCGTGTTGGTGAGCGCGAACGGCAGACTGCCGGCCCCACAACTCAACGTGAATGCGTTCGTGCCGGCCGTCACCGCTTCGCTGAATGTCACGACGATGTTGGTGGCCGTCCCGACGTTTGTCGCGCTATTGGCGGGATTCGTCGACACCACGGTCGGCGCAACATCCAGCACGGTGCGGAACTGCGATTCGTAGTTGACGCCATCGCCGAGTTTGTCGGCAATGCCATCGATGTCTTCGACCAGATTAGCGAGCAACGTGACCGCGCAGATTTCGTCATTGGCGAAATTGACGTTCGGGTTGATCGTACGGCTCGTGCCGGTTCCAGTGACGACGCTATTGTTGATATCGCGCGTGCCTGAAGTTGGGCAGACAATCGTGAACCACGAACCGGTTGTGGTCACCGCTTCACTGAAAGTCAGGTCGATATTCGCGTCGACTGCCGTCGTTGGGTTGCTGCCGAACGGCGGATTGATCGCGGTGACCTCGGGCGCCACGTCCTCGGCAATGGTGAAACCCACGCGCGGATCAGACTGCAGCGTGTTCGGCGCGCCGTCGATATCAGTGACCTGGGCGCCCGTGATGTTCAGGGTGCAAGACTCAAGCTCGGCAAAGTCCGTGGCAGGATTAAGTGTGATCGTATTCGTGCCGGAACCGGTGACGACCGTGGCTGCGGTGTAGTCGGTGGCACTTGGCGTACACGTCAGCGAAAACCATTGGCTGTTGGTTACGGGCACCGTGACGCTCTCGGAGAACGTCAGCACAATGTTGGCATTGAACGCGACGCCCGTGGCGAGATCCGCTGGATTGCTGGACGTGAGGGTCGGTGCGACATCGACGCCGGTACCAAAGCTCAGATCATCGATTGCGAGCGCATCGTCAACGCCCGCGCTGTTGCTGTCCAACCAGCGAACCATGAAAGTTGCGCCATTGGCGACATTGAGGCCCGTGATCGTGGCGTTCAGCGCGCTGCGATTCGCCGGCAGATTGCCGTCCAGAATCGACGATGCCGTGCCGGCAGTAACCGGCGACACGAGATCGAGCGCATTGAAGTCGATCCAGTTCGCCGACGGATTCGCGTCCGACAACGCGCAAGTCGATGTGCAGTACTGAAACTCGTACGTATCGGCGCCGTTAAGGTCGCCGAGGCGCCACTGTTCTACGGCGAGCTGCACCTGCAACTGCGTCAGCGCACTGCCCGTGTTGTTCTGCAACGTCGCGCCGAAACGCGACTGCACGCTGTTCGAGGCCAGCATGCCGAAGGCCCGGTCCGCCGCTGCGGCGGTGCCGTAGCTCATCGTATTGCCCGAGTTCGACGTGCCGTCGTCAATCAAATAGGTGCCGTTGGCGCCCGACCCGGACTCGAAGAATGCCCAACCCGGCGGCACGGTGGATGCCGTCGTACCTTGCGCCCCCGCCATGACATCGAAATTCTCGTTGACGGTGCCGCCACTGATGATCACCTGCGCCTGCGCAACGGCGCCCGTGCCAACCAGGGCCGCAGCCGCCAGCCATTTGCTCCACATCCCTTGCTTGCTCACTCACTACCTCTCGAACACTCGTGCGCGAGCCTCTGACCAGCGATGGCTGCGCGATGGATTGGTTTGGGTCGCGATCAATGCTGGTGTTGCAACCCTTCAGCGAACCTTGCCCTCTTTTGCAGTCGAGTCCGTCATGACGGATCCACGACCATAGGGGCTCATCGGGTGATGGCACCGCAGGCAATTCGGCCCATTGTTGCAGCCGGATGCGTCAATGCAGTGACGTCTCGTTCGTCGCCCAGCCAGATCGCAGCCACCAATTGGCCAGCGCACCCGGTTAGACGATACAGCCGGACACTCTAGCGCGAATGGCCGTTTGGTGCATGTGCACTGCAACAGAAAACCCGCCTGCGGGCATCCCATATCGGCGCTGGGAGCCCCTGAACGCGTTCATTGGCCATGCGGGACGTGACTGGCCCGCCCAGAATCCGGCGCGGCGTGCCGACGTTGCAAGCGGCCGTTCACGCCAACACTGTGAAGGGCGGCTTCAGAAACGACGAGGCCACCTCACGGTGGCCTCGTTCAGTCTCGGGATGTCCGAAAGCGGGTTAAGCCGCCTTGGCCAACTGCCGCAGCACGTAGTGCAGCAGGCCGCCGTGGCGGTAGAACTCCACTTCCTTCGGCGTCAACAACAGCACCTTGACCTTGAAGCGCTTTTCGCCGGCATCGCCCTTGGCAACCACCTCGATTTCCTTTGCGGCGCCGTCATTCAGACCGGCCAACTCGAAGGTTTCCTTGCCGGACAGGCCCAGCGTCTGTGCGTTCTCGCCGTCCATGAACTGCAGCGGCAGCACGCCCATGCCCACTAGGTTCGAGCGGTGGATGCGCTCAAAGCTTTCGGCAATCACGGCCTTGACGCCCAGCAGCATCGTGCCCTTGGCCGCCCAGTCACGCGACGAACCCGTGCCGTATTCCTTGCCGGCGAGCACGACGAGTGGCGTACCTTCCTGCTTGTAGCGCAAGGCGGCGTCGTAGATCGACAGCTTGTCGCCAGTCGGGACGTGGATCGTGTTGCCACCTTCCTCGCCACCGAGCATCAAGTTCTTGATGCGGATGTTCGCAAACGTGCCGCGCACCATCACGTCATCGTTACCGCGACGCGCGCCGTAGGAGTTGAAATCGACCTTGGTTACGCCGCGGCCTTGCAGGAACGTACCTGCGGGGCTCGTTGCTTTGATGTCGCCCGCTGGCGAGATGTGGTCGGTCGTGATCGAGTCGCCGAACACACCGAGCACCTTGGCGCCGTGAATGTCGTTGATCGCGCCCACATTCATGCTCATGCCTTCGAAGTAAGGCGGATGCTTGATGTAGGTTGACGCGTCGTCCCACAGATAGCGATCGCCTTCCGGGCTTTGCACCTGATTCCAGCGGCTGTCGCCCTTGAAGACGTCGGCGTAATTCTTCGAGAACATTTCCGGACCGATCGTGGCAAGGACCGTGTCGGAAATTTCCTTGTTGCTCGGCCAGATGTCGCGCAGATACACCGGCTGACCGTCAGAGCCGGTGCCCAGCGGGTCCTTGCTCAGATCGATATCGACCGTGCCGGCGATTGCGTAGGCGACGACCAACGGCGGCGAGGCCAAGTAGTTCATCTTCACTTCGGCATGCACGCGACCTTCGAAGTTACGGTTGCCCGAAAGCACCGACGCGACCACCAGATCACCGTCAGCAATGCCTTTGCTGACTTCCGGAGGCAGCGGGCCAGAATTGCCGATGCACGTCGTGCAACCGTAGCCCACCACGTTGAACTTCAGCGCTTCGAGCGACTCAATTACGCCAGCCTTCTTCAGATAATCCGTTACGACCAGCGAGCCCGGGCCGAGCGACGGCTTGACCCATGGCTTGACGGTCAGCCCCTTCGCCACGGCCTTCTTCGCGAGCAGACCAGCGCCAAGCATGACGGCAGGATTCGACGTGTTCGTGCACGACGTGATCGCCGCAATCACCACCGCGCCGTCCTTCAGATCGTACCGGCCATCAACATTCGCTGAGCCCGGCGTCGCGGCCTTGGTCTTGCCAGCGCGCGCGTCGGCCATCGGCTTCAGGTTGTCGCGATAATTGCCTTGCACCGCTTCGAGCAGCACGCGGTCCTGCGGACGCTTTGGACCAGCGAGCGAGGGCTTGACGGTCGCCATGTCGAGTTCGAGCACGGCGCTGTACTCGGCTTCCGGCGCGCTTGGATCACGCCACAGGCCCTGGGCCTTGGCATACGCTTCGACCAGCGCGATCTGATCTTCCGAGCGGCTCGACAGGCGCAGATAAGCCAGCGCTTCGTTGTCGATCGGGAAGATGCCGCAGGTGGCGCCATATTCCGGCGCCATGTTGGCGATCGTCGCGCGATCAGCCAGCGCCAGATTGTCGAGGCCCGAGCCAAAGAACTCAACGAACTTGCCGACCACACCGAGCTTGCGGAGCATCTGCGTGACGGTCAGCACGAGGTCAGTCGCGGTGGCGCCTTCCGGCAACTTGCCGGTGAGCTTGAAGCCGACGACTTGCGGGATCAGCATGGAGGATGGCTGACCGAGCATCGCAGCTTCGGCTTCGATACCACCCACGCCCCAACCGAGCACGCCGATGCCGTTGATCATGGTCGTGTGCGAATCGGTGCCGTACACGGTATCCGGGAACGCGATCTGCACGCCGTCCTTCTCGCCCGTCATCACGACGCGGGCCAAGTGCTCCAGGTTGACCTGATGCACGATGCCAGTGCGCGGCGGCACGACTTTGAAGTTGCGGAACGCTTTCTGGCCCCAACGCAGGAAGGAATAGCGCTCGCCGTTGCGGCCGAATTCGATATCGACGTTTTCGTCGACCGCCGTCGCCGTACCAAACTTGTCGACCTGCACGGAGTGGTCGATGACCAGCTCAGACGGAATCAGCGGGTTGATCTGCTCGGCCTTGCCACCGAGTTTGACAACGGCATCGCGCATCGCCGCCAGATCGACGACGCACGGCACGCCCGTGAAGTCCTGCAGCACGACGCGCGCCGGCATGAAGCTGATTTCGGTGTCCGGCTCGGCCTTGGCGTCCCATTTGGCAACGGCCTCGACTTCCTTGGCGGTCACATTGAGACCGTCCTCAAAGCGCAGCAGGTTCTCCAGCACGATCTTCAGCGAGAACGGCAGGCGCTTGATGTCGAATTTCTGGCCGAACTTGGCCAACGAGTAATACTGCAAAGACTGGCCACCGACCGAGAGGGTGTCGAGGACGGAGAACGTATCGCGCATGGCTGAATTCCTTGGCTGTGCGAAAGAGAGACGGTTCGGACCACTTAAGCGGTCACGAAACCCCGGAATTATGACGCAAACGCTTGTTTGAGGCCAAATTATTCCCGCGCTGATTCAGGGCGAATTCGGGAATTCGGCTGGTCAAGACACGCAAGTATTTGATTCGGTTGAGTCGGATTCGCAGCGGACAAATCGCCTTTGGTCTGACCGGCAGGCAGCCGCTGCGCCGTCGTCGCCGTTTCAGTAAGGCATTTGCCTGATCGGGAACACGGCAAACTCACTCCGGATCGAGTCCGGGCTGACGACAAAAGGTGCTGGTTGCCCGCAGCAAGCAATCACAATTGTCGTCACGCCGGCGCAGCAGGCTGTGTGAAAACGGCTTTGGCGGCTGCATTCATGCCGCCTGATGCCATCGCAAGGGCGCTTACTATGTTGGCGTCATCCCGACGAGAGTCGGGATGACGAGCATGTTGCCCCACCTATTGCCGTCACTCCGGCGCAGTAGGCTGTGTGAAATCGGCTCTGGCGGCTGCATACATGCCGCCTGACGCCATCGCAAGGGCGCTTACTCTGTTGTCGTCATCCCGACGAAAGTCGGGACCCAGAATACTTGCGGCACCGTGGCCAGATTGCACTGGGCCCCGACGTTCGTCGGGATGACGAGTTGGGGTAGCGCCGCAAACTCCAACCGTTTTCACACAATCTGGCAGGCCGGCGTCCAGGGCACAATCTTGCGTCAAACTATTGATCCCGCGCGCGGTGCGCCATCGTTGCGAACACGCCGCAAGATCGCCCTGGATCCCGGAATCCGCTGCGCGGCTTCCAGGATGACGACAATCGTGGCGCCAGCACTCGAATGCACAAACAAGCCCGGATCACTCCGGGCTTGCGGGGCCAAACCAATGCTCAATCAGCGCGGCAATCAGCGAAACTCAGTCGGCGCGGCCGGCGCCACCACTGGCTTCGGCGGGTTCGCTTCGAGTTCCTTGAGCAGCACTTCCACGGCTTTTTCAACCGACGGATCGCGGCCTGCAGCCAGCGCATCCGGGCGATCGATCACTTCGATGTCGGGCGCCACGCCTTCATTTTCCACCGCCCACGATCCATCGGTGTCCATGAAGCGGAACGTCGCCGCCAGAATCATGCCGCCATCAACGAGCGCGGGGTTGCCACTGATACCGATCAGGCCACCCCAAGTACGCGTACCAATCACCGGCCCAAGTTTGAGCTTCTTGAAGAAGAACGGCAGCGCGTCGCCACCCGAACTCGACAAGCCGTTGATCAGCATCGCCTTCGGTCCGTTGTGGTGGAGCAGCGGCGTGGCTTGCGGATCGAGTTCGCGCCGCTTCCAGTAACTCAGCGGCTGACGGGCCAACAGTTCAATCATGCGATCCGGAATGAACCCACCGCCGTTGTAGCGATCATCGATGATCAGTGCGTCTTTGTTCGAGTACGCCAGCATGCCCTTGAACAGTTCGCGATTGCCTTCGACCGCTGTATTCGGCAGATGAATGTAGCCAATCCGGCCGTTGCTCAACCGGTCGACCAAGGCACGCCGTGATTGCACCCAGTCCAAATAGCGCAATCCAATTTCGCTATTCTGCAATTTGACGCGCTGCACTTTGCCCGAGCTGGCATCAGCTGTCTTGCTGAGGCGGACCTCGACGACTTGGTCGGCCTTGCCTTCGAACAGTTGAAACGGATTCTTGACTGTATTGGCAAGCACGCCATCGACGCTGATCAAGTAGTCGCCTTCGGCGGCCTCAATACCAGCCGTTGCCAGCGGCGAGCGGAACTCATCGGCCCAGTTTTCGCCTGGGAAAATTTTGCTGATCTTGAAGAAACCACTCGGATCAGTTTCGAACTCGGCGCCCAGAAAGCCACCCGGCACGCGCTTGACGCTCGGCAGGTCGCCGCCTTCAACATAGACGTGTCCGGAATTGGCCTCACCGGCAATCTCGTGCAGCAAATAGTCGAGATCGCGACGACTATGGAGCTTGGCGGCCAAGGGTTCATAGCGTGCTCGCACCGCATTCCAGCGTTCGATGCCACCATGCATGCCGGGATCGTAGAACCAGTCGCGCAGAATGCGCCAGGCGTCCACAAACATCTGCTGCCATTCCACTTTGGGGTCGATGCGGAGCACCAACTGATCGAGATTCAGCGCGTTCTTGCTCAGATCCTGACCAGCGCTGGGCTCGACAATCGCCCATGTGTCGCCCTTGTTGACCAGCATCTTCTTGCCTGAGCTATTCAGTGCAAATCGACCAACGCCTTGAATCAAATCTTCCGTTTCATGGCTGTCCACCGAATAGCGCTTCAACACCGGCGCGCCGGCCGCCGGGTCATTGGCGAGCGCCAGAAACACCACGCCATCGTCGATCGCCGTCAGGCCAAGGTAGTTGCCATTCGGGACCTTAAGCACTTCGACGCGCTGATCGGCGCCCGCCAGTTCGATCTGCACCTGCGCCTTGTCGGACGCTGCGGCTTTGGCGCTCGGCAGTGCCTCGTCGCTCTGGTAACCAAACAGCGCTGGAACGTTGTGATTCAGCGGTAGCGCATAGATGCGCGTCGCCTGCGTATAGAGATAGTTGGTCTCATAAACACTGTTCGTCAGCTGGTAGTCGCGATTCGACAGGAAATAGAGATACTGGCCCTTCGGGTCGAAGCTCGGCGAAAAGTTGGGCCGCGTATCAGCGAGCAACAAGTTGGTCTTGCCGTCGTTGAGGTCATACAACCAGATCGCCGGCAGGTTGTTGGCACTCACTTTGGTGTATGCCAAATACCGCGAATCCGGCGAGAAGGTCATGGAATCGAACCCATCCACCCGGCTGTGATCGACGTCGGCGATCTTGCCCGTACCCACTTCGAGGAGACGTAGCCGCTTCTTTTCGTCATTGAACGCCAGGAATCGGCCGTCCGGCGAATAGCTGAGGCGGTTGATCCAGGCATCGCTGCCACGGGTCAGCTGCTTGGGCTGACCACTGCCATCGGCATTGCGGACGTAGATCTCGTATTCGCCGCTCGCATCGCTCAGGTAGGCGAGCTGTTTACCGTCTGGTGACCACGCCACCGAGCGTTCACGGGCCGTCGGCGACTGCGAAAGATTCCGGAAAGTGCCGTCCTTCGCCGGTACCGTCAGCAGTTCGCCGCGCGCCGCAAACACGACGCGAGCGGCGTTCGGCGAAATATCAAAACTCTCGATGAACCCAGCCACCGATTTGATGCTTGGCAGGCTTTCGGCGAAGTCGGACTGCAAGGTCACTGGCACTTTGACCGGCTGCGCCGTCACGCTGTCCATGCGGTAAAGCGCGCCACCGTTCTCGAAGACAATCGTGTCGGCATTGGCGCTGGGCCAGAGTACGTCAAAGTCCTTGAAGTGCGTCAGCTGCTTGGGTGATTCTTGAGGCTCGGCGCCCCCCGCTGGCAAGGTGTACAGATTCAGCGTGCCATCGCGGTCGGACGCAAACACGATCTGATCGCCAAGCCACATGGGTTGATGATCGCTACCCGCAAAATTGGTGATGCGCTGCGCGTCATGCGTATTGAAATGATAGACCCAGATGTCCTGGGCGCGACCGCCGCGATAGCGCTTCCACGACCGGAAGTCGCGATCGATCGGCGTGTAGACCATTGACTGCCCGTCCGGCGACAGCATGCCGCCGCCGGTTTCGGGGATCTCCATCGGCTGCTCCAGTCCACCGTCCACCGGGACCAGATAGGGCCTGCCAGCGCGCTCATCAAACGGCAGCCGGTTCATGCGAACGACCACGTTCTTGCCGTCGGGGCTCCAGTCGAGCACGCGATAGTCGGTGCCACCGCGCATCGGCATGGCGCCGACATCGCTGTACCACGTGAGTTGCTTTGGGATGCCGCCATGGACCGAGATCACATACACCTGGCGGGTACCCGAGTACTCGGCACTGAACGCGAGCCACTGTCCATCGGGCGAGAACTTCGGATAAAGCTCCTGGCCGGCATGTGCCGTCAGTCGCTCCGCCGCCCCACCCGCCTTGGGGACCACATACAGATCGCCTGCGTGCACGAAGGCGATGCGCTCCGCGGACACGTCCGGGAAGCGCAGGATCGCGTCTTCGGCCAGCGTTTGGCCGGACAGAATAGTCAGACAGGAAAACCAAAGGGCGGAGCGTCGGATCATGAGAATCGCCGTGATAGGAGTGTCAGAGTTCAAATCGATACGCGAATTTGACCAGAAACTGGTCATCGTCGCGTAGGTCAAAAGCCGAACCGAGTGTGTCAAAAACGTCGTCAGTGGGGCGTTCATCAAGCGCGGCGCCACCCCGGCTGTAGACCGCAAAGATGTCACTCAGGTTGCCAAGCTTGTAGCGGTACCGGATCTGAAAGCCCAAGTTCTGGAGGCGAAAGTCCTCGACTGCCAATGTAGCGGGAACGAGGTGACCACCGTTGCCGATGGTCCAGGCCTGATCGGCCTCGGCGTCGATCCCGATCGCCTGCAGCTTGACCCGGAGTTCCTGGCGATCATCAATGAACCAATTCAAGTTAGACACCAGATCGACGCGTTCACTGTCGAATTGACCGAAGTTGGCGTCACCTTGCCAGATCAGCCACGCGCTCTGGGCAAACCAATACGTGCCGATCGACCAGTCGAGCTGATCGGAAAAGTGAATCCGCGGCTCGATACCGAACAGTCGATCATAACCATTGCCGATCCGGCTGCCGATCAACTCGGTGTTGAAATACCAACTCAATTTGCCGCCGTCGCGACGGGCCAGATTGGCCTCGGCGAAGAGATGCATGCCAGACTGCACGATGAACGAGCCATTGCCGCGCGAGCTCAGGTCATCGTAGATCTCATCGCGATAGCGAACGAAGAAGAACATGTTGCCCCCGTCGCGCATTTCGGAGTAGCGCTGCAGCGTGGCCGTGCCCCAAACCTGCTCGCCGTCAAGATTGCGGTTGTCGACCAATTCGAGTTCCCAGGCATGGCTTGCAAATAGGGAGTCTGCCGGCAGCTGATCCTGCCGATAGCCGGTCTCCCACTCCAGATAGCGGTTGTTGTTGCGGTCCTGGTAGCCCAGGTCGTTCAAATCCACATCGCCATCGGTACGAATGAAAAAGTACTGCTGCCGAAACGGCCCAGGCATGTCCCAATCGGCGATGATGCCGCCGCCGGTGCCACTGGTTACCACACCCCCCTCGTCGATATCGGAATGATGGATCGCCGTATCCAGCGTCCACGTCTCGCTTGGCCGGAATCGGCCATGGACGGCGGTCACATCCGCTTGCCGATCCAAGAACGGCCGATCGACCGCGATCTGGGTCACGTCCCACTCGACCTGCTCGGTCCGACCAGAAACTCGCCCGAACAGAAAATCGCGACCGGCAGTGCCGTCTTCCGTGGCGCCGAAAAACGCATAACCAAGGCCGCCGATGTTGCCATTGGCCTTGATCGCCGCATTGATATCGGCCGCCCCCGAACCATCGTCGGCCGGTCCGCCGACGCGGCGGGTGTAGAACAAGTTCCCGCCCGGATACCCACTGTCGAAAGCGGTCTGATTGTCAGTGAAAAACGGTCGTTTGTCGGTAAAAAACGTTTCGATGGCATCGAAGTTGACCACCAAGTCATCGCTCTCCACCTGCCCGAAGTCCGGATTCAGCGTTAGCGCAAACTGATGGTTGCTGTTTGGCTTCCAGAACAGGTCGGCACCTGCCTTGAACTCCTGGTCACTGCGTTTCAGGTCCGCCAGCGCCACGCCATAGGGCGTGATCGCCAGTAGACTGCTCTCGTAGGCATCAATCTCGATCTTGGCGAACTCGGACACGAATCGCGGGCGCGTGTACGTCGCTGCGGGATACGCATAGCGGCGGCCGGTTGCAGCCACTACGCGATCAAAGTACACGGCAATCGTGCGTTTCCCGTTGACTGGGGGTTTCATGGAGGTAATCGACCAGGGAATCAGCCATTCCCAGGTATAGCCCTCCTCCGAGTTAACCACCGCATGCTGCCAATCGGCGTCCCAGTCCTTGCTGAACTGATTCTCCCGGGAGATGACCTCGTCCGAGATGTCGTTGCCGGCCGATACCGTAAAGTCGTAGGCGCTTTTGCCGTCGGCGTCGAAGTCGATCATGAAGTTCGAACGGTCGATCTGTTCGTTAAAATCGCGCTGCACGCGGGACGTGATCCGCTGCACATCCGCTGGATGCTTGGCGCGGAGCGCCACCGCCAGCCCTTCGGGCGTGCTGAGCAGAAATGCCTCGATGCCAGCCTCGGCCGGGACCGGGCTCAGGTCAAAGGGCGTAGTCGAAACAAAATCGCCAAACCGCCGGGCTTGCTGCCACTCCGGCTCATCCATCTGGCCGTCCACCCGAATAGCTGCGTTCGCCATCGGCGCCACCAAGCCAAGCGTTGCCATCATGGCTACGCGCGTCCACATTTGCATTGTTGCTCCTTGCATTCTCTGTTCTGCTGTCCGGTGCGATCTCCCCGCTCAAGACGCCAAGAGGCGCCAGCCGGGATCCCGGAAGCAGACGGCCACCAAGGGCAAAGTGTGCTGCAAAGCGGCAGGATTCAGGAGCGCCATCGGTCATGCTCCGCTGGCGGGATGCAAGACGTAACACTTGCCGCTATGCTCGACGCGACCGGGACCATGCCTTCCGGCCTATCCCTGAAACAAACCCAAACCAACGACGAGGTGAATCATGACTGATCCGAACAGCCCTATTGCCCCACCGCCGGCTCCGGCTCTTGGCAGTGTCTCGAATGACGACAAGCTCTGGGGGATGCTCGCGCATCTGAGCGCGCTGTTGTTTGGCTTCCTCGGCCCGCTGGTGGTCTGGCTGGTCAAGAAGAATGAAAGTGCGTTCGTTGACGATCAGGGCAAAGAAGCACTCAACTTCCAGATCACGGTGTTTATCGCCATGCTCGCCTGCGGCGTGCTCAGCATCGTCATCATCGGCCTGTTCCTGATGCCAATCGTCGGCCTCGGCGCCCTCGTATTGACCATCATGGCTGGCATCAAGGCCAACGGCGGCGAAACCTATCGCTATCCGTTCGCGATTCGCCTGATCAAGTAATCAGCGCGACAACTGTTGTTCTCCATCGGGCACCTGCGGGTGCCCGATGTATTTCCGGACCAGGCAATGTGCCTCGAATGGCGTCCGTCAACTGGTCCGTGCGGCTAAAACCGTGATCTCTTCCCGGTCGTGATACAGCTGCTTCGCCCGAATCAGCAACTTGCCACCCGCCTCGTCCTGCAATGCCTGCAAGCAACGCTGCACCTCCAGATACCGCTTTTTCATCGGCAGTTTCAGGTTGAAGATCGCACGTTGGCAATGCCCATCGCGCAACCAGGCCGCCATCAGGCTGGCCACCCGGATCGGCTGCTCGACCATGTCGCACACCAGCCAGTCCACGGCCTTTTTGGGCCGAAACTGAAAGCCATCGGCGCGGATGTGCTCGACGAGGCCAGTCGCCATCAACGATTCCGCCATCGGCCCATTGTCAATCGCCTGAACACGGATTGAGCGGCGAACGAACTGGTAGGTCCAGCCCCCCGGACAAGCACCCAGATCCACCGCGGTCATGCCCGGTTTGAGCCAGCGCTCGCGCTCAGTCTCACTAAGCAACACCATGAACGCCTCTTCAAGCTTCAATGTCGATCGGCTCGGCGCCTCGCCCGGAAACCGGAGCCGCACAATGCCGCCGCGCGGGGCAGCCGCCAATTGTGCCGCAGAGACCTTGCCAAGCAACGCATGCTGCCCACTAAGCAGACACACGAGCAGTGCCTGGCGCTCGCGGCGATTGATGCGTCCGGCCTTCTTCAGCAAGCCGAGCAAGGCCGACTCAAAGCCCCGGCACAACGCGCGTAAGGCCTCGCCCGCTGGACTATCGGCGCATTCCACCCGGACGTCGGCAAACTGAAGCTGCTCGCGCTCGCACCAGTCGAGCATGGGCCGTGCCCGATCCTTGGCGTCCAAATGCTCCAAATTGAGCGTGATCGGCCAGAGACTGCGGGCGAAGATCAGCGACTCAGCGCCCGGCAAGTTGCCTGGCAAGTCGCCCTGCAACATGAACCGCACCATCCCACTATCGCGCTCAGTCTTGCCGTAGCCGGCACATTCGGCCTCGGCCATGACTTGCTCCAGCTCCTGCACGCATTCCGGCTCAAAACCTGCCCGGCACAGTGCCAGTATTTCTGTCATGGGAGACTCATCCTAATCGGTGACCTCGAATCATAGCGCCGCCATTGCCTCGGCACCGAAGGTCCACCACAATCGCCCGATGCCTTGACCTCCTGCCCGGTGGCGGGCGCGATGGCAAGGTTGGCTCGGCCGACCAGATTTTTAGCGTCATGTTCCAAAAATAGTTTGAACTCAATTTGGAAGCGTTTCGAGCCAAGGCAAGGCGCGAGGAGGAGACGTAGTGTTTGCTACGGCAACGACGAGCGACGCAGAATTGGCGCGCAAGGCTTGAAATCGATTCAAGCTATTTTCGGAACTTGACACGAGACAGGTGGGCGACCAAAGCAGCGGAGGCTAAATGAATCTGGACGTGCGCTATCAGGGCAGTCGCAACATGGTGGTCAATTGTGTCGCCTACACGGTTGACGGGCGGCGGCTTCCCGACATCACGATCGAGCAGATCAGCGACGTGCTGCAGATGAACGATACGTTTGTCTGGGTCGGCCTGCACGAACCCGACGAGGCGCTGCTGACCAAGCTGCAGGAAGAGTTCTGCCTGCATGACTTGGCGATTGAAGACGCCCACCACGCGCACCAGCGCCCCAAGATCGAGGTCTACGGCGATTCGCTGTTTATCGCGATGCACACCGCCCAGTTTGTGGCCGGCAAGATCGAGTTCGGCGAGACGCACATCTTTCTTGGCCCGCGTTATCTGGTTACGGTCCGCCACGGCGCGTCGCTGTCTTATGCGCCGGCGCGGGGTCGCTGCGAGAAGGAGCCCGACCTGCTGAGCCACGGCCCGAGCTATGGGCTCTATGCGGTGATGGACTTCATCGTCGACAACTTCATGCCGATCGTGCGCGAGTTCGAAAGTGAGTTGGCCGAACTGGAAACTGACATTTTTGACGGCAGCTACAAGCGCGAAACGATTGAGCGCCTGTACGACCTCAAGAAACAGCTCGTCACGCTACGGCTCGCGGTGTCGCCGATCCAGGACATCACGAACCAGCTCGTCCGCTTCCATCCCATGTTGATCCGCGACGATGTTCGCCCCTACTTCCGCGACGTGTTCGACCATTCGATGCGCGTCAAGGAAGCGAGCGACACCATGAGTGAAATGCTGACAGCCGCCATGAGCGTCAACCTGGCGATGGTCACGGTGCATCAAGGCGAAGTCGTCAAGCGGCTGGCGGGCTGGGCGGGCCTGCTCGGCATTCCGACCTTGATGGCCAGTTGGTACGGCATGAACTTCAAGCATATGCCAGAGTTGCCGGGCGAGTTGAGCTACTTCGTGTTTATCGGCGTCACACTGGCTGTGGTCGGCGTCACCTACACCATTCTGCGCAAGGCGAAGTGGGTATGAACAGGTCTTCCGAAACCGAGGCGCCCCAACGCGGCGTGACGCTGGGTGCGCTCATCAGCGCGCTCATCTGCGCCGTGGCGCTGTGGTTGCTCATCGCCGCGCAATCCCCGCCCAAGCCTGTGCCTGCCGACGCCGACCAAAGCGGGTTCTCGGCGCTCCGTGCTGCCGATGCGCTGGGCCGCGTGCTCGATCTGCAAACCCCGCATCCACTTGGCAGCGTCGAGAACAACCGAGTGCGGGCGCGGATCATGACCGAGCTCACTAGGCTTGAGCTCAACCCGGAAATTCGCGGACGTTTTGTCTGCGCGAGTTACGGCGTGTGCGGCACGCCTTACAACCTACTCGCGCGGATCCCAGGCAAAGACCACAGCAAGCTGGTGGTACTCGCGGCCCATTACGATTCCGTGTTCGCGGGCCCCGGTGCGGGCGATGCGGGCGCGTCGGTGGGTGCGATTCTGGAGATTGCCCGCGCTTTGAAAGCAGGGCCGCCGTTGGCGCACGATGTCTTGGTTTTGATTGATGACGGCGAAGAAGCAGGCCTGCTTGGCGCCCGCGCGTTTATGCAGGACCCCGAAGCCAAACAAGTACGCGCCTTCATCAACATGGAAGCGCGTGGCACAAACGGCCTGAGCCGCCTGTTCGAAACGTCCGATGGCAACGCAACGTTTGCGCGCTTGTTCGCGCAGCATTTACCACATCCGTCGACATCGTCGCTGTATTACGAAATCTACAAACTGCTACCCAACGACACCGATCTCAGCGTGTTCAAAGCTGAAGGCGGCACGGGCGTCGGCATGGCCTTCATCGGTGGTCCACTGCGCTATCACACGCCGGTTGATGACTTGGAGCACCTGGACCTTCGAACACTCCAGGATCAAGGCGACAGTGCCCTCGCCCTGGCGCGGGCCTTTGTTGCCGAACCGGGGCCGTTGAAGGCCAAGACCGATGCCGTCTACTTCGATGTGTTCGGCCGCTTCATTGTCTACTGGCCAATGGCGCTGAGCCTTCCCATCGCGTTGCTGACCCTGGTGTTGGCGGGCATCGCCTATGCGCGACTTGGCGCGCATCGACCGCGCCTCATCGCGGTGCTGGGCGGCTTGTTGCTTGGTGTGTTGCTGCTGGCGGTGCAAGGTGTTGGGGCGTGGCTGGTGCTCGAAACCCTGAAGCTCCTGGGGCTCGTCGAGACGCGCTGGCAGGTCAATCTGTTCTGGCCCAGCCTCGCCTTCATGTTGCTGACGGTGGTGTTCCTGCCCGCCGATCGTTCGCGCGTCTTCAAGACCTTTGGCGTCGATCCGGCACAGCCCTGGAACGCACTCTTTGGCTGGATGTTGCTGCTGTGGCTGCTGTCCCTGTTGCTTTGGCAGGTGCTGCCTGGCGCGATGTATCTGACGTTGATCCCCGTATTGCTCGCGACGTTGGCGCTGATCATTCGGCCAGGAAGCAAACATTGGGCCGGCAGCATGCTGTGCCTCGGCGCGCTGATCACGATCGGGCCCATGCTCGCGTCGCTCTACGAATCGCTTGGAAGCGGCATTCTGTTTGCGCTGACGCCCTTGAGCGCGATGGTTTTGTTGCCGGTGGCCTACGCAGCCAGCAAACTGTTCAACAGCCGCACCAAGTTCTTGGCGCTGCTCATCTGCGCGCTCGGTTTTGGGTCCATGTTCGTCATACCGCGGTTCACCCTGCACGAACCCATGCCGTTGGCCATCACGCTAGTGCAAGGACCCGAAACCAGCCGCCTTAGCGTGAGCAGCGAAGTGCGCTTGGAAAGCCCGTTGTTCAAAACGGCAACCGGGCTCGAACTCCGCCCCGAATTGAGCCTGCCCTGGAACACCAGACCCAATCTGGTCGGACCGGTACTGAATGAGGCCGACAAAGTGGCACTACCAACATTGCGATTGCTCGGCCGCGAGCCCGATGGCAACGACGTGATCTGGACATTCGATCTCCGGTCCGCACGCAGCGCTGCCGTAATTGGGTTCGTGCACCCGGCTCGTTGGGGCCGAAGTGCCGTGAAATTCAACGGCATCGGCACCAGCCAGGGCGCCAAGTATGATCGCGATGCACTCAGCGGTGGCTATTTGTCCTGGGCAGTCTATGCGAGCGAGGCGTCGTTTACGATTCGGCTGCCTGCTGGCGACGTCCCGAGCGGCTTTGTCTATGATCGCTCGCCAGAATTGCCGGTAGCGTTCGCGCACCTCAATACCTCACGCATCAATGCGCAAGCCATGCCTGTCCATACTGGCGATGGCGTCTTGGCATGGCTGCCGTTGCCGAGCGAATGGCCTGAGGAGAATCGCCCGGGTGCGATCGCGGCAGATTCGAGTGCAGCGCCAGAAGCCGCACCATGACGCGTTCGCTGGGCGTGGTGTTTGCCGTCATACCCGACCTTGTCACGGCGAGCTTGTTCGTGCTGTGTTGGATCGCGCCGGCGTGGATCGGTCCGGGCTGGATCAAGTCACTGATGCTCTTGATGGTGTTCGAGTTCGTGTGCATCCATGCGACGGCGTTTCTGATGAACCTCGCGATGTCGGACAAGATGTCGCGCACTAAGCGCAGCGTCGGGATTGTCGCAATTGGCTTTGGCTATCTCGGCCTGGCCGCGGCGATTGCCTATGCATTCGGCGCGTGGTGGCCAATCATTGCGTTTTTGTGGCTACTCGTTGGCAAACTCGCCATCGTTTGGGAGCAAGCGAACAAGCAGCGCCAACGCCAGCAAATGCTGATTTGGGGCATTTCCACTGGCGCGTACATCGTGACCGTGCTCGCCGGTGTCATGATTCCAGTCCCCGCGTTGATGATCACCGACGCCGTGCGCGAAGCCGCAGAACTGACAGGCAGCGGCTTATGGGTCGATCACCCCGAGCGCATGATCTTTAGCGGCCTGCTGTATTTTTGCGCGCTGAGCTACGTGAAGTATCGCGTGCTGCGCCAAGCGGTAAGCGCCCAAAGCCCTAACAGCAAGTAACGCAATCGCCAACCCGCACTAGCGAGGGCGGATGCACTTCTTTCTCTATTATCAGACATCATCCAAGGCTTTGTTGTTGTCGACATTCCAGCGAACCTGGCTGCGTGAGAACGGCTTTGGCGGCTACGTTCATGGCGTCTGACGTCATTGCAAGGCGAACTACTCTGTTGGCGTCATCCCGACGCAAGTCGGGACCCAGGGCAATCTGGCAGCGGTGTCGCAAGTATTCTGGATCCCGACTTTCGTCGGGATGACGCCAAAGAGGTTGCACCGCAAACTCCAACCGTTCTCACACAGTGTGTTTCGGTGGCATGACGGCGAGTAGGCCGAGCGTTACGTCCGGCTCGGGACAGCAGTTTGATGCGCGAATAGGCGCCGCGTTGGTGCGACGAGAACGCTCATCAAACTGCCCAAAGTATTTTCAGTCAGCTCGCCATCCAGAACCCAGCCGCATTTAGAATGTCCGCTACTGCCTTCGCACGACCACCCGCACCATGATCTGGGTCCTACTCAGCGTTCCGATCGTATACGCACTGCTCATCATCGCCGAGCAGCGCTACGCGGCGGTGCCGCAATCTTGGGACTCAAGATGGCAGGCTCTGGCGTTGCTGCGGTTTGCGGTGCTCGCCGTCATCAACACCAACACGGCTGGCCTGATCCAGTGGTTTACGCAATCGCCGCGCAATGGCCTTGGCCACGGCCTGGCAATCGATGTTGTGTCCGGCTTTCTGCTCGCGACGCTCGGCAACGCGCTGCTGCATCGACTGTTGCACAGCAGCGACTTCCTGTGGCGACAGGTGCACCGCTTTCACCATGAGCCCGAGCGCTTCGACACGGCCGGCGTCATGTGGCAGAGCATTGGCGAAATGGCCCTGAATGCCGTGGTCTTTGGTGCATTGGTCATCCTCGTGCTCGATCTCCCCATACTCCCTACCAGCATTGTCGCCGCCTTGTCGTCGCTCTACGGGCTGTTTCAACACATGAATCTGCGGACGCCTGCTTGGCTGGGGCCATGGATCCAACGACCCGAGTCGCACCGCATTCACCACCAGCGCCATCACCATCGCGACAACTACAGCGACTTCCCGGTTTGGGATCTGATTTTCGGGGGATACCGAAACGGCAAGACACTAGTGACCGATATTGGCATCGGCGCGAACGATTCCGGCGCAATGGCGCGTTCAAACAACCGCCCACTGCACCCAGCCTGGGTCAGTCTGACCTGCCTATTCCTGCCGATCTATCTGGCTGTCTACGGACTCGCGTACGGCCCGACGCATTTCCTCCAATGGTGCCATGTCGGCCTCCTGCTGACCCTGGTCGCGATTCTGCGTGAATCGAGCCTGCTGCTCAGTATCGCCGCGTTGAGCTCCCCCGTACTGGCCCTCATCTGGCTCAGCGACGTGGCTGCATTCCTGATCTTCGGTCACGGCTGGCACGGTGGCACCGGCTATCTGTTCACCGACACCACGTCCGCCGCCGTGCGCCTGCTGTCCTGGTTTCATGTGCTACTACCATTGGTCCACGCGCTGTTGCTTCGACGGCTCGGATTCAGACCTTCCGCGCTGCCGATTGCCGCATTGCTCGGCGTGTTGGTGTTCACGCTGAGCGTCTGGCTCCCAGGCGATCTCAACTATGTGCGACATGGCCCCAGCGGCCTCGCCTCCGATCTCGCCGTGCCGACTGCCTTGCTCCGAAACGTGGTACTCCTCGTCGCAGTTCTGCTCGCTCCCGGGTATTGGATTTGGCTACTGTGGACGAAACACAGCCCCAGTCGCGCTGATCAGCCTGCCGACTGCTAGAGTCGGCGCACCTTGGTTGGCAAGCCAAACTCAATACCTCTCAAACCGTGAGCCAGACCCACACATTGATCGCGCTCTGGGCTGCCTTCTGCCCCTACCTCGCACTGGCCTTGTACGACGGCTGGTTGCACGAAAAGGCGCGCCGCGTGCCGAAACTGGAACAGCTCAGTCATGGCCTGATCTTCGTCTCGGTGATCGCGCTCTGGACAGGCCTGTATCACCAACATACCCTGCTGACCCGCGGCGCCCTTGCCGTGTTTACGGTCACAGCCTTTATCGACGAATGGGTCTACCACGGCCCGCTGCATGGCCACGAGCGACGCCTACACTTTATCGCTTACACCTGCTTCGCCGGCTTCGTTGGCGTTGCGGCGTGGCTGGGCCGAATCTGATGAGCACCATCGGTTCCCCGCACATTACCTGGACTTATGCACCACTGATCGTGCTCGGCTTGGTCGTGCTGTTGCTCACGCGGCCCGCTGCACAATACGAACCCGCGCAACGCAACGCGTATGTCCGTATTCAAATGATCACGATCTTCGGCGCGCTTGTTGGCGCCAAAGTCGCAGTGCTGTTTGGTGACTCCTTGTGGCCGCTCGAACCGTTTCCCGGCTGGGCAAACTGGCTCGCCTCCGGCCGCTCCATTGTGGGCGCCTTGCTGTTCGGCTTTCTGACCGCGGAACTCTGCAAGCCCTTGCTCCACTATCCCTTGCCGCCAAACGACCGATTCGCGATGGCGCTGCCGTTCTCACTCGCGATTGGTCGCATCGGCTGCTGGCTGAGTGGTTGTTGCCTAGGCATTGAGTGGCACGGCCCGCTGGCCATGACTGCCGCCGATGGCACACAACGCTTTCCGGCCGTGCCCGCCGAGCTACTGTTTCAGTTGCTCGTCGGCGGCATGTTCGTCTACTGCTATCGGCAGGGCGTTCTGAAAGGCCGGCTCTTCGCGCTGTATCTCGTGCTCTACGGCAGCTACCGCTTCGGCAGTGAATTCATGCGCGCCACGCTGAAAGCATTCGCCGGCTTGTCGGCGTATCAATGGCTGAGTCTCCTAATGATCGTCGCCGGCCTGATCACGCTGCGGCTGCGCCGCCATCAGCGTCCTGCCCGCATGCCCGAGCCACCGAGTCCACCCCGCACCGTCGCCGCATAGGTCGTTCAACATGAGCCAAGACCCAAGCCCATTTGATCCCCAAAACGAAGACCACTCTGGACAGTTCAAACGGGTCGCGATCTGGATTCTGAAAGCCATCGCGATCGGCATTGGCGTGCTCGGCGCGCTGATCGTACTCGGCCTGCTGCTACTGTTCGGCACGTGTGCGCTGAGTGGGCGCTGATGGCCACCACGCCAGGCGTTCCGATGTCGCCAATGCAAAGTACGCGCGACGTCACTTCAGCCGATACGGAAGCAGAACAACCGCAAATCAAGGGCGAATGTCACAATGAACCCAGAAGAGCCTAAGAATGATGCACCGACCAATTCCCAAGACCCGGACGGTAAACCTGATCCGTCCAAGAGCAAGCTCTTTTCCACTGGGGAGTATGTGGCATTTGCGGTCGTTGTGCTGTTCCTTTTGCTGTTTGGAACGTGTCAAGGATGGCGCCCTTGATAGCGAAACGTTCCTCATATTTGATCAATGAATTCGTTCTTGCCGCTTACTGCCGCGAACCGCAATCCAGTGCAGTGTGACGGCAATACCGTTGTTCAACGCTAAGGAGCCTCTGAACAAGTTCAGAGGCGATGCGGGCCATGGATGGCTCGCCCAGAATCAAACACGCAAGTGGTTGATTCTGGAGAACTGAGTCCGGACCCCGGCCTTCGCCGGGGCAGGCTATGTGCCGGACTCAGTGCGGGTCTGAAAGTCCAGGATGGACTTATTCAGACCCTCCCTAAGTACCCCACTAACTGTCAAAGCGCTCCAATCTAAATCATGTTCCTCATTGACCGCATTAAACATCAGCTGCATCAGGACATTGTCGCCGACCCGGTCCTGCACGCCCGCGTGCTGAACTTGTACTTGTGCGGCGAAGCGTACCCACATGCGGTCAACGATTACTTCCCGGTTGCCGCCGTGCGCGACCCGGATTTGGCCGAGGCCATGCGCCAGCACCAAGCGGACGAAGACAAGCACATTGCGCTGTATGCCAAAGCCATTCAGAAGCTGGGCGAACCGGTGCAGCAGCTGCCGCCCGAACACATCTTCAACCATGTGATCCGGCAACACTCTGCCGAAACCTGGCACGTTGAACCGGAGATGGCCGACGACCAGCGCACCCGCCGCGTCGCGAGCTTTCTCGCTCACGCGCACATTCTGGAAAAGCGCGTGGCCCGTTCGCTGGAATACCACCTGGAAGCCTGCAATCGTGCTGCCGATCCGTATCCTGCCAAAGCGGTTGCCGCCGTGCTCGGTGACGAACAACGCCATGTGTCGTATACGCACGACGCCGTATTCCACCTCCTGCCACGGGCCGAGGCCGCTGCCCTACTGCGTTCGCATGAACGCGCCGAGGCCCGCGCGAATCTCGACTTCTCGTCCAATCAATTGCGCCGTCTGCTGCGCGAGGAAACCCAACATTGGCCGACTGCCCGCCGCGGGTTCTACCGCGCGTGTGCGGCGGTGATGCGCGGAGTGTTGCACTGTGCGTAAGCCACTCAGCATTCCGGTGCGCGTCGAGTCGGTCGCGGCGACACCTAACCCGACCGAAAGCCTGGAATCGCGGTTGCGCCGCTTGTCGGCGCCACTCAAGACTTGGAGCGAGTCCGACGTCCGCGATCAATTCCAATTGCCAGACCCAGTCCTGCTGATCAAGACGACACTGAGCCTGTGCCCGGAATGCCTGACGCATGTCCACGCCGCAGTTGTGCGCGATGGCGAGCAAGTGTGGATGCACAAGTGGTGTCTGAATCATGGCGCCTCACGCGCGCTGATCGAAAACGACTGGCGCTTCTATCGCGTGTCCAGCAAGGATCAATGGGGCCGCCACTACGGCCAGATGCGGCGCCAAGACATTCCCACATTTGCCGCCAGCAGTTGCTGTGGGCCGGGTGAGGTCTGCGCGCCGACCGGGACAACACTCGCCGAGCCCATCGACCACACGAATCAGATCGGCAATAAAACCTGCACGGTGCTGATGGAAGTCACCGATGCGTGCAACCTCGCGTGCCGCGTGTGCTACTCCGACTCCAAAGGCGATCGCATCATCGCGATTGAGGAATTCCGCCGCTATCTGATCGACCTGGCTGCGCTGCAGGGCCGACTCGATTCCGTGCAAATCACCGGCGGCGAAGCGAGCCTGCATCCGCAGTTCTGGGAACTGTTGCAGTGGCTCTACGAACAACAGGACGCCATCGGCAAAATCTACTTACCGACGAATGGCCTCTTGTTCAACAAGGACGACTGGGTCGAGCGCCTCAAGCCTTATCGCGAACGTGTGCTCGTATTGCTGCAGTTCGATGGCCGCGACCAGAACACCAACCCAAGCCTCCGCAAAGCCAAACCTGAGCGCCAGCGCGAAGCCGTGATCAAACGCCTGAACCGCGCCGGGATCGCGATGCAACTCACGATGACCTTGAGCCAGGACGTCAGCGAAGCGGATATCGCGTGGGTCGTTCAACAAGGCTTGAAACACAAAAACGTCCGCCTGATCGCGATGCAGCCCGCGTTCTACTCCGGCCGCTACGAACTCCCGACCGACCCCAATCGTCGCCTCACGTTGAGCGACTGTGCGAAAGGCGTCGTTGCCGGCATGAACGGGCGCGCCGTGCTCGATGATTTCCTCCCGATCCCGTGCAGCCACCCGAACTGCGGCTGGGTCACCCTGTTCGCCCGCCGCTTTGGCCTCGTCCGCAATATCGCAAGGCACGTCGACTTGAACGCAGTGATGAACGACGTCGCATACAAAACCCTCTTGAACCGCACCGAGATGCAAGACATGCTCGGCACCCGCGGTTCCTGGTTCAGCCGATTGCTGGCACGTGTCGGCCGCAAACTGATCCGGCCCCAAGACGTGTTTGGCATCGCAATCAAACCGTTCATGGACCGATACACGTACGACCAAGACCGTATCTCGGCGTGTTGCCACCATATCCTGGACACGAAAGGACAGGCTTGGTCGTTTTGCGAGTACAACGCGTTGGGACGGTCGGACGACAGCTGGCAGGAGCGCCCAGAAGTCGCACAGCGCCAGGTAAGTTCGTAGGGCTCAATAACCGAAGGGCATTGCTCCGAACGGGTTGCCGCAGGTCTGCATTTTGATCGCCAACAAGCGATTCGCTTCTCGGCTTAGGCAATAGTCTCGAAACCCGCCCAGTCGCGTTCTTTCGGCGCAATGCGCTGCGCTTATTGCGCCCTACGTTGTTGGCTCGACTTGTGCACGCGCGCGCCACGTCGCCGGCGGCAAGCCTACGTGCTTCTTGAATGCGCGATTGAACGCCGCCACGCTGTCGTATCCCACTTCGGTGGCGATGGTATCGATGCTGATATGGGAGGTGGTCAATTGTCGGCACGCGATATTCATGCGCCACTTTGCCAAATAAGCCATGGGGCTCTCGGCGAGACACGCGGTGAATCTTGCCGCGAAGCGTGAGGGCGACATCGCCACTTCGGCGGCCAAACGCGGCACGGTCCAATCTTGGCCAGGGCGCCTGTGCATCGCCGCGAGTGCACGACCGACGACGGGATCCTTGATACCGCGGAACCAGCCGACAGTGTTCTCTGGAGACTGTTCGAGATGGGCGCGGATTGACTCGGCGCACAGTACTTCCAACAGTCGCTCGACGACGAACGATTGACCGAAGCGTGCGCGCTCCAGCTCGGCGGCCAGCAACTGCGCGACGCCGGTCAAGTTGTGCAAGGACCCAGGACGACTGAGCTTGACGCGCAACACCGTCGGCAGTGCATCGAGCAGCGGGTTGAACCGCGTGTGTTGGAACGTGAATGCGCCGCACAGCAAAGCGGTACCAACGCCCACGTGCTCGGCTCGTTGCTGATTGACGCCGCCCGCCAACAGCGTCGCGATGTCCTGCGCCCGGATGGGTTTGCCCAGGGAGAGACGATGCGGCATGCCGCCGAAGCAAATCGCTAGTTCACCAGCCGTCAGCGTGAAGTGCTCCGCACCGTCAGGCCTTAACTCGCAATGACCAAACTCGACCAGATGGAACGCCACCACACGAGATCGGGGCGCGGCACGCATCAGCGCACCAAGTGTGTCGGCGCCAGGAATCGCGACCGCCCACGCGGGCGCATAGGATTCGCGCAGCAGCAAGCTGCCGCTGATTCGAAGCGATCGGAGCACATCATCCACAAGATCGGCGCTGGCGAGCATGACAGTCGTTTCTGCAAAGCATTTAGGTAGTTCAGTGATGGATACTACTGCATCGGGTTCCTATTCTGCACGCCTCAACGACGCCATAAGGAACCGAAAGTGATGTCAATGATTACCCCAGTTTGGACCATGATCGGTCTGGACGTTCTGATGATCGTCTATACCCTTTGGGTACTGTCCACCCACAAAACACTCGGCCGAATGGGCGCCGCGATCGCTGCAGCACTGCTCGGCTGGCTATTACTCTTGCATGTCGGCCTCAGCGGCGAACACCTGTTCCCAAGCGACATTTCAGGTCCGCCGTTTCTGGCCGTCATTGTCGGTGGCGTGGCCGGCGTCGGCGGATTGCTGTGGCTGATCACACCAATCCGAAAGCTGCTCCTCAGTCTCGATCAACGCCAACTCCTACTGCTCCAAGGCATCCGCGTATTCTTTGGGGCGGGATTCCTGGCACAAGCCAGTCTGGGGCACCTGCCACAAACCTTCGGCATCATCGATGGCATCACTCACATTGGCGCGGGCTTCTTCGGACTGGTCGCGGCGTTCTCAGTCGCCGCGGGCATCGATGGCAATCGCCGGGCGTGGTTTGCCAATCTGTTTGGGCTCGCCGACATTCTGATCGTTGCAAGCAGCCTCGCGTTGATTCTGCTGCCCGACATCGGCCCGCACCACAGCATGATGTATGCCGTGTTTCTGCCTGCCCCACTCTGGCTTTGGTTCCACTTGATATCCATTTGGAAGCTGATGGGACGGGTCGGAAGCTTGCGACAGCAGCATGCGCTTGCCTAAAGACCTCCAACAACGAATGCGAACCGAAGGCGAGCGCCGTCATCCTTCGCCCAATTGCTTGGCCACCTGAAACGAAACGACGACAAGCACGGTCGCTTCCATGTGCTGACACGGGAAGCGACCGCCTATCGGATCCTCTGGTTATCCTGTTAACTCAAGGCCAGCTTGATTCGCGGCTGAAGCCGCTCCCACCAGACCCACGGACTTGTAGGCCGCGGGCTATCGTGTCAGTCGCCTGGCGACTTCAGCACTTCAGCCCCAAACAGTTCGAACGAGCAAACGCTGCTTAACCTAGTGCGCAATGTTCCGGGGCAAGACCACCACAATGGTGGACTCAACTTGAACTTGGATGTTGTGCAAGCTGCCTGAAGCCATTTCATGCATCAAGGAATGCTCGATCGGCGTCAGCCGCGCTTCACGGTGACAGCCCCTGTTGTCGTCATCCTGGCGCAGCCGGGATCCAGAGCAATCTTGCGTCAAACGATCGATCTGGTGCTCCGTGCGCCATCGTTGCGAGCACGTCGCAAGATCGCCCTGGATCCCGGAATCCGCTGCGCGGCTTCCAGGATGACGACAATAGTGGCACCAGCTCCCAAACACTTTTGCTTCGTTCGGGCTGATAGAGGCGTTTTCACACAGCCTGTTCCCTTGGCACAGCAGAAGTTGGATCGTGGCAAACCGACAGGGGGCCAGGGCTGCTCTGAAAAGTTTGGCGGCGAAACAGCCCATTAATGACTTGTGCAGAATCTAGCGAGGACTTGTGTGATTCTTGAGCACCGCGTTCGGATGCGCTCCCTACTCGGTGCAGGTCAGACAGTCCAGGATCGACGTATTCAAACAACTCTTGGCCGGGCAATGCACAAACTACCGAGTCAGCAGAGCACCCGATGCTTCGAACTGACATCGCTTGCATCCGAAAGTCCCGCATGTTTTCCTCCCGCCACCCATTGCTGACATGACGGGATTCCTATGAACCATCCACCGCTCAGGCAGTTCCGAACATCCGGCTGGCTTTACATCTACCAGTACGCAACGATCCTCATCCTTTGTGGCATCCTCGCGCGCTTTATCGGCCCCTGGCCACTCTATTTGGGTCTCACTGCATGCCTGTATCTCTTCGCCCGCGCCAAGACGCGGCAGTCACGCTTGTTTGCGGACCGGGTCGAAGTACAGGTGGGCGTTCTATCGTCGCGGCAGATCACGCTGCATTTCAAAGACGTGATGTATCTGGTGATCGCCGATCGCACGCCCTGGCGCCAACTCGGGCTTGGGAGCGTGATCCTAGCTTTGGGCACTGAGGATGATGAGTGCGAAGGCATCATCAGTGTACCGGGCTACATGGAACTTGCTGAAGAAATACGTCGAATGATTGTTGCGACCGGCAGAGAAGACGTGCCGATGTATGTTGCGCGCTAGCGCGATTCGGCGCTGACGATCGCCATTGCAAGCCGGTATTGTGAAGTGCTCTCGCGAGTTCGAACCTCACCCCGGATCAAGTCCGGGGTGACGAATCGCGAGATTGAGCCCCACATGGAATAGTGCACGGGATTGCGGCACGGTTGCTAGGTCCGAAGGGCGCAATAAACGAAGTGCATTGCGCCGAACGGGTTGCCGAAGTCCAGCAATCAAATGCATGAAGACCGCTCGCAATTGAGGTTTCCCGCAATGCCCCAGAGCTTGCTCTGTCGCGATCTTGCGACGCAATGAGCTGCGCTTATCGTGCCCTACGTTGCTGCAACATAGTGTCTACCCGGTCCGAATCCTGCACTGTGTGTTGCATCGAGGCGAGCTTGATTCGCGGCTGAAGCCGCTCCCACAAGACTCGCGCACATGTAAGCGACGGGCCTGCAACGAGTCTTTCGCATCAACCTATCACTCGTTAGCGACGGGCCCCAATGTGACGCTATTCAAACGAATCCTTTAGCAAAACCGCCGTGCCGCGCGCTTTCAGCGTGATCGTGTGCACGGGCGCGATGCCCTGGGCGTTGGTAAACGTGATGGCGGTTTGTGCGGTCTGCGCGCCAAGGCTGGACGTCGTGGCAGTGAAGGAATAGGTATAGGTGCAACTTGCCCCTACGGCGAGCGAACCCGTGCACGTCGACACTGAGGAGAACGGGCTGGCGACGCTGCCGCCAACAAAACTGGTCAAGGCGGTGTCGCCGTCATTAAACACAGTCACCGGAACCGAAACTGTAGTGCCAAAATCGACGGTACCGAGATCCACCAATTCGGGCGACACCTGGGCGAGCGTTCCGACGGCTGTTCCGGTAAAAGCATAGGGCTGACTCTGATTGGCTCCAGGACGGGAAAACCCCATTGATGTCGATCCATTGAACTGACGGAGTTCATAAGGGCGAAGCCGGTAGTTGATCGCGCACGTCGACCCGACATCAGCAGTACTACTGGTACAGCCTACACCGCCGCCGATCGCTCCCGAGAAAGCGCCACCATCGCTACCAATCTCGCTGAACCCACCGCCTGCGTAGTTGATCTGAACGCCACTGGTGTTGGTGAACTTGATCGGCACGAGCGCCGACATGCCGAGCTTGACGCGTCCGAAATCAATGGCGATCGGGTGCACACTGACCACGCCTACCGTGTCTACCCCTACACCAGACACTTGAATCGAGTAATTCTCGCTGATGCTCAATCCGCTCAACGTTGCGGACAGACTCGTTTGATTGTTGATGGCGCCTAGCGCGCCTGGGATGAAGATGTAGTTGAAGTTGCACGTGGCGCCTGCAGCGAGCGAGCCGCCACAAGTGCCGCCAGCGCCGGTGAATCCATTGGCGACATTGAATCCGCCACCCGCAAAGTTGACCGTCGCCGAGCGCCGATTGGTGACTGTCACGGGGACCGTCACGCTCTGCCCGAGAAACGTGTCGCCAAAATCAATGGTTCGCGGCCATAGGTCCACAAGGGTACCCACACCTCGACCACGCACCAGAATCGGCACCAGCATTGAGCTGCCTCCAGCGGTGACACTCAAACTGGTCTGATCACTGACTTCAATGCCATTGTTGCTGCGCGGCCGAAACGAGTAGTTGAAGTTACAGGTGCCGCCTGCGGCTAGACTGCCACCACACGTACCGCCGCTGCCAACAAAGCCGACGCTGCCAGGCAAGCCACCGCCCGCGAACGTCATGGTACTGGTCGTGAGGTTCCTGACTGTGACTGGCACTACTTTCTGATCGCCGATGTTGATCTGACCGAAATCGATCTCGACCGGGCCTACATTGGCGACCGGTCGTTTCTCTGAAACCTGTGCATGCGCATTCGGCGCCATCACCAATGCTGCCAACGACGCCAAACCCAAGACGGTTACACGAATGGTCATGCCGCAACTCCGGATCAATCGGTAGGTGATCGCTCGTTTCCGGCTCGACGGAATCTGGGCAATGCCGGGACTGATTGAATCCCGCATTGCAACCATCTACCGATTCACAGCACAGCGAGGCGACTTCGAAACTGCCCGATGCCCGATCCGACTTTGCGGAGCGAGGCATCTGGTGCAGAAAACGGCGAGCGCGCTCAAATCGCACGCACAAGTGGTGGATGCCTCAGATTCACACCGACGTTCGGCGTACCAGGCGTGTTTCAAGCGGTCGAACTGTGATCCGGTTCCGCTTTTCGCAGCAGCCGATGCAGCTTGCACCAAATGGCGCCGAAGGGCGCAATACACAATGTGCATTGCGCCGAACGGGTTGCCACGGAAGATCGATCCAATCGCCGGAAAACGGGTTTCCGTTTGTGGTCTAGCGATACCCGCGAAACATGTCTCGTCGCGGTCTTGCGGCGCAGTGCGCTACGCCTATTGCGCCCTACGTTGTGGTACTACCCGCTACGAACTTCAGGCGTCCGACACTTTCTGCAGGGTATTGATACTGACGTGCGGCCATCGAATCAAACCGGGTTGGCCGTCAGCGCGCGGGAAGAAGTCGAGGAACACCACTTGCGAGTACTGCAGGCGAAGAATCGGTTTGCCAAAAGCGTCAGTCTGATTGAGCTCTTGAATCCAGAACGTCGAATGCATACGCGTGGCATTGGCTTGCTTCACGACAAACGGAATATTGTGAATGCCGCCGGTCGGGATGTCCGTGTCCACGTCGAGAATCGTGGTTCGCGCAATATCCACGCCCTGATTCGCAGCGGCCAGCAAGTCATTCGGGATGGCCGGGTCGAACAACCCTTCGAACTTTGCCGGACCATGAAACGCCTTGTAAGGACCAAGGTACGGGTTGTTGTCGATGTCTGGCGTGACGCCGATGGGCAATCCGCTGATCACCGGAATGTTGGGCGGTCCGTCGATGGTGCACGCCCGCCCCATCGCCAGCAATGAATCGCCATGGGGAATGGTCCCCAGCCGGGCAATGTCCAGGCCGTCCTGGGTTTCATTGATCATGTTCAACCACAGACCGGGCTCGAAGTGGATTGCGGCGCCGATTTTGCCCTGCAGATCACTCTTCGGTGCGTCAGCGACTGCGATCTGGTGAATGGTCTGTTGGTAGTCGAGCGCAATGACAAACTGATCGGCCTCATCGACCAAGTTCCGGCAACGCTCGATGCCTCGGTTCGGCACGCCGGAGTCAACGGTGCTGAACCGAAGCTCTTCATTGTATTGATTGAGCAACAGACGATAGTTGAACGGGAACGGCGAACCGGGCGGCGTCGCGAACGGCAGCGCGATCATGTTCCAACCGCGCCCAGGCAGATTGGGCAAATTCGCCCAGACTCCCGGAAGCAGTTTGAGTGGACCGAGAATCTCGGTCCCGGCAACAGCTTTGCTGACTTCGCGACCAACTGCTTGAACGTTCGCCAACCTGATCTTGTTCTGCATGACCGTCTCCAAGTGACCCAACCTGAATGCGTGCTGGCTCTGGCTAACTGGCGTCCTGGCGCAATAGCGTGCGGCAGACGACACCAGCTTCGAGGAGCGCAGTCCCAAAAGTGCCGAACGTGCCGCTGCGGCCCCCAAAACTCATGCGTTAATTGCGCATGTGACCATTTGCAGCGGCGGTCCGGCTCTAAGAGGTGGTGTCCGCTTGGCGGGATTCCTCTCAGGCGAATTCGCGCGGATGCGAGCCAGGGAACTTGGCAGGGTTGCGCCTCAAGTGTCGTCGCCCTGGCGCAATCTGCATTCCGATCGGTATTCTGCCAAGGCGGCACCCGGCCAATGACCCACCTCATCGCCGCGAATGGCGCATCGCACGATCACAGCCCAATGCCGCCCGATACCTCAATGCGCTGCCCGTTGATCCATCCGGCCGCATCCGACACAAGCACGGCAATCGCGCCGCCAATGTCATCTGGCAAGCCGACGCGGCCAAGCGCCGTTTGGCTCGCAATGGCCGCATTGAGCGCAGCATTGTCGCGAACCGCGCCGCCGCCAAAATCCGTTTCGATGGCGCCCGGCGCCAACGTGTTAACGCGAATACCGCGCGGCCCCAACTCCTTGGCCAGATAGCGAGTCAGTACTTCGACGCCGCCCTTCATAGCAGCGTATGCGGCGTAGCCAGGCAACGAAAACCGCGCCAGACCGCTCGAAATATTGACGATTCGACCGCCATCGGCAAGGTGCGGCAACAGCGCCTGCGTCAGCAGAAACGGCGCTTTCAGATGGGCCTGGTACATCTGATCGAGCTGCGCTTCGGTCGTATCGACGAACGCCGCATGGGCCCCCATGCCGGCGTTGTTGATCAAGTAGTTGAACCGCTGCTGCTGCCAGTGGGTCTCCAGACACTGTGACAAACGCTTCGTAAAATCAGCGAAGCCGGCACTGTTGGTGACATCGAGCTGCACCGCCTGTGCGCGTGCGCCAAGCTGTTCGATCTGCGCGACCACCGACTGCGCCTCATCCAGCCGACTGTGATACGTCAAGATCACATCAATGCCCTGCTTGGCCAGGTGCAAAGCGGTATTCCGACCAAGCCCTCGGCTGCCCCCTGTAATGACTGCGATGTTTCGGTTCATGTGTGTCTCCTGATCCCAGAAAAGACCCGTGATGGGTCGGAGTGGCTACGCTATCGTCAGTAAGATTGACAATAAATCGCGCCAGAACGACTAGACTGTTCGCTCAGGACGAACAATTGGAGCCGAACCATGAACCAACTGGAGGCCATGCGGATCTTTGTTCGTGTTGCCGAACTTGGCAGTTTCACCCAAGCCGCAGAGCGTATCGGCTTGCCCAAGGCGAGCGTTTCGGCCTCGGTGCAGCAACTCGAACAAGCGGTCGGCGCCCGACTTTTGCATCGGACGACTCGCAAAGTGCAGTTGACCCAGGACGGTCGTGCCTACTACGAGCGTTGCCTTGATCTGCTCGCCGAGTTCGGAGACCTGCAATCGATGTTCGAGCGCGAGGGTGCCGGCCTGACCGGGCGAATTCGATGCGACATGTCGGCCGGCATGGCGCGCAATATGGTGATCCCCAGGCTCCCGGAGTTTCTGAATTCGCACCCGAACTTGGACATTGAGTTGTCGAGTACGGATCGTCGCGTTGATCTGATCCGCGAAGGCTTCGATTGCGTGGTGCGAGTTGGCCAAATCGTTGATGACACGTTGATCGCCCGACCACTCGGCGCTTTTCCAATCCTGAACTGCGCGAGCCCCGCCTATGTACGCGCCCATGGCCATCCGGAGTCGCTCGCCGACCTGGTCCACCATCAGTTGATCCACTACGTGCCCGTGCTGGGCAGCAAATCAGAAGGCTTTGAGTACGTCGACCCGGACCGCGGCACTGTCCATGTAATCGACCTGCCAGGTCGCATCACCGTCAATAACTCCGAGGCTTACTTGGCCGCGTGCCTGGCAGGTTTTGGAATCATTCAAGCGCCTGACACCGGCGTTCGCGATTTGATCGCCTCCGGCCAGCTAGTGGAACTGCTGCCAACGTACCGAGCCGCCCCCATGGAGGTGAATCTCCTGTACGTGCAGCGTCGCCATGTCTCCAAACGAGTGCTCGCGTTCATGAACTGGCTGGCGTCGGTCCTGACGCCCGCGCTGCTGCCCGTGTCACAACTGAATTAGCCACTCGACGCCACCCACGCCCTAAGGGTCGCAGCCCGGTTGCGGGACACGGGCACCACACTCCCGTCTTTGAGCTGCGCTTCGTAGTTGCCATCAAGGCGCCGGGCAAATCGCCGCACTTGCAAGACATTCACCAAGTGACTGCGATGAACGCGGAGAAATCGCTCTGGTTCCAAGCGTTCGGCCAGACGATCCAGCGATACGTGCAGGAGATGCGGCTCGCCGCCCGCAAAAACCGCAGCATAGTCACCCGACGATTCGATCCGAATGATGTCCGCTACGGCAATGGGCACAATGGAACGGCCTGAGCGGGCGAACAAGCGACTCATAGGGCCCTTGCCGAGGGCTTCGGCCAATCGATCACCGGCAGCCACTGGCTCTCCCAAACTGGCGCGCACGCGCTCCAGTGTTCGGCCGAAGCGCTCGCTCCCAAAGGGCTTGAGTAGATAGTCCAGAGCGCCGAGTTCGAATGCGGCCAGGGCGTGCTCGGCAAACGCGGTCGTAAACACGACCCGCGGGCCCGGCGGCAAGTGGCGCAATACCTCAATACCACTCAGTCCAGGCATCTGGATATCAAGAAAGATCAACTCCGGCACCAATGTTTGGGTGCGCCGCACTGCATCGGCGCCATCGGCCGATTCACCGACTACAGTGATCCAGCTGATATCGGCCAACATCCGCCGCAGCCCCGCGCGCGCCAGCGGCTCATCATCGACGATCAGAGTGCGGACGCGCGCGCTGCTCACAGTGATTCCGCATCCGTCTGCAGCGGCACCGTCAGCTGCACCCGATAACCCTGCCCCACTTGACTGGTCACCGCGACGCTGGCCGCCGAGCCATACAGGACGCGCAGCTGATCGCGAAGGCGCTGCAAGCCGCCGGGTGTTGCCGGCCTTGCCTCGTCCCAACCCACGCCATCGTCCTGCACCGAAATTCGCAGACTCGATGAATCGGACTCAATCAGCAGACAAATCCGCGTGACAGTCATCGAAGGCGCCGCGCCGTGCCGAACCGCGTTCTCGATCAGGGTCTGGATGGCGAAAGAGGGAACGAGCGCTTCGGCAACCGCGTCCGGGCAGTCCACGGCAAATTCGAGGCGCGGTCCAAAACGCAGTGATTCGAGACTCAGGTACCGCTTCACAAAGGCCAGCTCGACTCTTAATGGACGCAACATCCGCGCTTCGTCCACGGCTTCGCGCAACACCTCCGCCAAGCCTTCGGCAGCCCGAACGGCCGCTTTGCTGTCGGTCTCGATCAATTGCACCACCGTGTGCAAGGCATTGAACAGAAAGTGTGGATGCAACTGACCACGCAGTGCCGCCAATTGCGCGCGTGCGGCCTGCACTTCAAGGGCGGCCACACGCGAGCTGGCATGTTCGGCATAGGATGCCGCCGCCACGATCAGGTACAGCAGCGCCCCGAGTGCGAAGTTCGACGCCAGACTCGGGCCCAACGTCAGCACCAACTTGTGATGGATGAGGCTCAGGGCGCTCAGGTTCAGTAGCACGAAGAGGCCGGCATAGACCAAGCTCGCCGCGCCATGCAAGAGCAGGAATCGACTTCGGAACGGATGCGGCCATGGAAAACGCCGGCAGAACCGACTGGCGACCCAACCCAGGATCGCAGCGAGCAGAACGAGACGGAAGGCCACCGCAAAAGCGTCGTGCCAGCCCGAGCCATGTGTCTGCATCATCATCACGGCAATCAGCACCGCAATCATCGCCCAAACGGCGCCCAACGCCCAGCGAGACGGCGTATGAATCATCGACAGCCACTCCCGACGCATCAATTACCACCAATCAAGACACGACTGAGCATGGCATTGCAAGCCGCGCCTGCGGCGCGATCATCAATTACCAGCCCCGGCACGGGTCGCCGTCATGGTCAGAACCGCCTCATCCCAGGTCTTCCCGCCATCTTCTGAACGATCCTGCTGGACACTGAACTGGTCCTTTTGAATATCGTGAAAACGTAAGCGGATCTGATGAACCGTGCCATCTAAATTGCGCCGCTCGCTGATCTGCCACATTTCCTGATTGCGCCATTCGGCGTTGCCAAGGTTGGTAACCACGCGCTGCACATCGACACTTGCTTGCTTCCACTTGCGCGAGCTTTGGTCGTAGATGCGCAAGGTCCGGACCCATCCGGCCGGATTGCCAGAGGCATCGGTGATTCGCAACTCGTCCTCAAGCCCCTGGCCGGCAAACGCGCGCTCGGCGTGCCAGGTTCCGAGCAGCTCAGGGGCGCCGTGAATCATGGCTGCCAGGGCATTGATCCGCGGATGCACGGTGAGCGTCCAGTCCCCAACCAGAAAGTCAAACTCGTGCGTCGGTGTGGCAGATGCGGCAGTCGCCGCCGGCGTCGTTTGGTGTTGGCTTTGGGCGGGCCAAGACACCAGGGTAGTGGCAACCAGCACCATCATTGTGATCAGGATTCTCATGGGTTCAACCTCCGTGTGGAGCGCCTAATTTGACACTCGCGTCAGGCGCTCAGGCAGCGCAATTCGCCGAGTGGTCGAAGCAAGCCGCTGAATCGCGTGTCGGGCCCGTCGGTTCCACCGAGCATAGTGACTGGCAATCACTCGGAGTCGGCATGGACACGCCCCATCAGGAATCATTACTCATCGACGCGCGCGATCTCGGTCGGCGCTATCCCAGTGCAGCCGGCGATGTCGTCGCACTCACAGGTGTCAGCTTCAGGATTTCACGCGGCGAATTTGTCGCAGTGGTTGGGGCATCGGGATCTGGGAAGTCCACGCTACTCCATTTGCTGGGTGGTTTGGATCGACCCTCATCTGGCGAACTTTGGGTGGCGGGCACCAATCTGGCCGCGCTGAGCGAGCAGGCGCTGACCCAATGGCGCGCCCGCCAAATCGGCTTCGTGTTTCAGTTCTTTCAGCTCTTGCCCACCTTGACGGTCTTGGAAAACGTCATGCTGCCCATGGCACTGCTCGGCGAATGGCCGCGTTCGTCGCATCGATCCCGGGCGCTGGCGCTGCTCGATCAGCTCGGTGTCAGTCATACGGCAGATCGGCTCCCTGGAACCCTTTCTGGCGGTCAGCAGCAACGCGTCGCCGTGGCACGAGCACTCGCCAATGAGCCGCCGCTGATTCTGGCAGACGAGCCCACCGGGAATCTGGATTCGCGAAACGCCACAACGCTCCTCGAACTGCTTGCCAGCCTTGCGGCAGCCGGTCGATCGGTCATTCTGGTAACGCACGAGCGCCATCACGTCCCTGGGGTTCAGCGCGTGCTCGCGCTCAGTGATGGCCGACTGCTGCCGAGCGACGCCACATGAACGCCCTGTTGCTCCGTAAGATTTGGCGCGATATGCAGCAATTTCGGGCTCGGACCGGGCTCGCGATCGCGGCGCTTGGTATTGCCTTGCTCGCGGCCGGGACCGTGCTCGCGGCGCTCGAGATCATGCAGCAGGCGATCAGCGAACAGTTTCTGCGTAGTCAGCCGGTGTCTGCGACCTTGCGCTTCGACCACGTTTCGCCCGAGCTGCTGGCGGCGGTACGCGCGCAACCAGAGATTGCCGCCGTGCGTGCGCGCCGAGTCTGGTCCACCACGGTGCACACCGAACAGGGCACGATCCCACTGCAGCTGTTTGCGTACCAGGATTGGACACCAACCGATCTTGGCCGCCTACAGCCGATACGTGGCAATTGGCCGCCGGCGCCAAACACGATCGTGCTCGAACAGTCCGCGCTGACCTTGCTAGCCGCCGATCAAGTCGAGACGTTGGAGGTCTTGGCGGCCACGTCAATGCGGCAGCTCACGATCAGCGGCGTGGCGCGCGATGTAGCCCTGGCGCCAGCGTGGATGGAACATGTCGCTTATGGTTTTGCCGACATCGAAACGCTGCAATCACTCGGCGCCGCGGGCGGATTCGATAGTCTGCAGTTTCGAGTTCGCGATCCGAACGCAACGCGCGCATCGGTGCGCGAGGTTGCCGCGACGATCAACCGGCTGGCGCATGAATTGGGCTTGACCCTGCGCGCGGTCGACGTACCTCAGCCGGGCGAACACATTCATGCTCGGCAAATGAATTCCCTGCTGCTCACGCAAGCCGCCTTTGGGATCGCGGCGATTGTCGCGGCGCTGTTTCTGTTCTACAACCTGACGACTGCGATGCTGGCCAGGGAGGCCCGTCAGATCGCGGTTTTGAAAACCATCGGCGCCGGGCCGACTACCATCCTGATGCTCTATCTGTGCGCATCGGCGACACAGGGTCTGCTCGCGGCGCTTTTGGTGCTGCCAGTGGTCGCTTACGCCGGCAGCGCCTATGGCGCGCTGAAGCTGTCAATGCTCAATTTCGATCCATCGATGGCCGCTCTGGCTTGGCGAACGCTCTTGCTACTGCTTGCCATCGGCGCACTGGCACCCATGCTTGCCAGCCTCGGACCCGTGCTGCGCACCTTGGGCGTCCCTGTACTAGCTGGCTTGCTGCAAGGCTCCGATGGTATCGGGCACGCCAGCTGGCGATTGCCAGGGCGTGCGCTGCTGCCGGTGCCAATGCGCTGGGCGCTTGATCAAGCGTTCCGACAACCGCGCCGGGCGCTCCTGAGTGTCCTCGGTCTCGGTTTGGGCGGGGCGATTTTTCTCGCGGCCGCAAGCGTGCGTGTGGCCGTGCAAGGCGCGGTCGATCATCTGTTCCGCAGTCAACGCTACGACGTCATGTTGTTGTGGTCCGAACCGCCGCCAACAACATTATTGGCGCAAGTCAGTGCAGACGTGCCGGCCGTCCTGAAGACTGAAGTCTGGTCGCGGAAGAGCGTCGCACTCACTGCTCAGGACGGTTTGATCGAACCCTCATTTCCGCTGCTCGGCATCCCGGCCAACTCCGAGATGCTCGCACTCAGCTTGAGCAGCGGCCGGATGCTGACCGCCGGATCAGCACGCGAACTCGTCGTCAGTCGCGCCTTGCAGATCGCGCAACCAACCTTGCGTGTGGGCGCTGAGGTCGTTCTCTTGGACACGGGTGCGGAACCCTGGCGGGTCATCGGAGCGTTCGATGCCGGGCCGCAGGCGATGGCGTATGCCCCGATCGCCACCGTGCAGCCCCTGTCTGGCGCGCGACTCAGTTTGCTCGTGCAAGGCCGCTCTCAGACTGCGACGGCGCAGTTGGCGATGATCCAGGCGCTGACCGACGCCTTTGGAAACGCCGGATGGACCGTCAGCTCGAGTCGGCGACCCGACGCAAATCGTGAGGCAATCGAGGACCATTTGTTGATGGTCCTCGACTTCCTTCGTGCGATGGGCGTCGTCATGTTGGTGGTCGCATGGTTCAATCTGACCGCAGTGATCAATCTTGGTGTGCTGGAACGTCAGCGCGAGATCGCCGTGCTGCGCGCAATCGGTGCAACGCCGACGCGGATCGGGCGACTGATCCTGCTCGAATCACTCAGCCTCGCATTGTTTGCCTGGGTGTTCTCAATTGCCGTGGCCTGGCCGGCCGCGACTTGGCTGGCACAGGCCTTCGGCCGGATCATGTTCACACTTCCAGCGGTGACGCTCGCCCCACTAAAGGATCTGTTGGCCTGGCTGTTCATTTGCACCATCGTTGCGTTTCTGGCGAGCCTTTGGCCAACCTGGCAGGCCAAGCGGCTATCCGTCGCTGAGGTCCTTCAGGGCGCTTGAGGTGCTCCGATCCGAATCTCGCGCTGGTGCGCCGGCGCACATCAAGGCGCCTGGCAACCGTGATGTGGGCCTTGATCGGCGCGGTACGGAAACGGCGCATGTTTCCCCGCTGTGCTGCCCGCACGGCAGTCGTCTGATCTTTAGACAGCTCCCGCTCGCAAGCGAGCGGGATTTGCTGGCAATCGCACTCAGGGCGGGGTCGGGCCGCGATATTGATGATCCAGGATTTCGAAGTCCCACAACTCCCGGCCAGTCTGCAGATCGGCCACAACCAGGCGCGTGCTGTGCTCTTGCCACTGCCCGTTGGTGCCCGCATGCGCAAAGGGTTGCTCGCGGAGAATCAACTGGCTGTTGCGAACCAGATAGGGCGCACGCGCATAGGGCGATGTGTAATGGCCCACCCGATTACCGTCCCGGTCATACACGGACCACGTATAGATCTGGCGCAGCGCGTCGTGAGGCTTGGCTTCAGGACTCAGTACGTGTCGGTCGTCGGCTGCCCGATACTGCTCCCCGGCAATACCAGGAATCCGCTCCGCGCCTTGCAAGGCAATCGTTGGCGCCACTGGCGGCGCGACGTCAGCGCGAACCGGTATCGCCAGTTGGCGGTTTTGGTGCGCCACCAAATCAAACGCACCGCTTGTCACGGTGACCGGATTGATGACCTCGTTGCCGCCGGCATCCAGCTCGACCATCGCCGCGCCGCGCAAAGCCCGGACCTCATGTCGCCAGTAAAAGCGCATGCCTTCTTCCGTGTCCTGCAACGTCGCCTCAAACCGCTGACCCGGCTGCGGAAAAAATGAAGCGGAGACCGGCTCTGGCAAATCGACACTGATGCGGTCGGCCACGTTGCCCGTATTGGGATCCATCAGCAACACGTTGGCAGACCCCGGCGCTTCGGCACGCGCCAGAGCGACTAGAAAACCATCAGCGACGCCGAGCGGGAATGCCTGCTCTGGACTCGTCCAGATCGACGTGCCATCGCTCAGTTGCAACTGCTGCGTGAAGCCGTTTCGATTGGCCGCGAACGCCAATCCAGTCTCGGTATCCACCAACACGCCGGGACTAAGCACCAGCGGTGCGGCCTGACTCGCTTCCGCCATCGCCAATAGCGCAATCAACAGAACCTTTCGTTTCATCGTCTTTGCTCCCATCACTCAAAACTGTCGCGGAACAAGGCGTCGAGAACGAATGGCTCCGGCAATGCCCACGCGCCGCGTCCCAGTGTGCCGGCCAGCAGCTTATTGTCGGACCCGTCGTAGTCCAACTCGAACACCGGGGCATTCGGAAATCCGATTCCAAGGCGTTGCCAGACAAGGTAGTTGCTGCTGGCACGAGCGGCGAATACACCGCGGTCTCCGGCGACTACCAAGGCCCCATCCGTATCGGGGATAAAGACCATCGCACGCAACGCACCGGGTGCAAAACCGGTGATCAGATTGCCCGTGACGTTCGTGAAACTGGACCCCGTGTTGCTAGAGAAGAACACTGCCGTTCCGGTCAACGCAAACAACCTGCCGGCACCCGGGGAACTGGCGGGATTCACACTCGGATCGATATCCAAGTCAACAATCGATCCTGGAGACGTCAGCGCCGTCAGTGATCCGGCGTCGCTCGTCCGAAGTTTGAGAACGGCCGGATCGCCAGCCACGGTGGTGTCATTGCCGTAATAAAACAGCAGTCCGGGATTGCCCGGCATCCCATAGACCACCGGCGACCCAGCGAACGCGCGAATCTGATCGACACTGACCCGCGTCATCGTGTCACCTTGATTCAACGACTCAAACACACCTGCAGGTGCATTGGCCGGTGCGCCGGGCGCGCCGCCGCCAATGATCAGGCGATTGGCCGCCGCCGCATTCGCAATGATCGGCGTATAGAACTGCCCGACGAACGTGGTGCCGTCGGTGGTCACCAAGTCCGGATACGTCAATGACGTCACGACATTGCTTGCGTTCACGGTACGCCGGGCAAAAGCCCCCAGGTTCTGATAACTGCTGTAGCGCGTGGACACTATGGTCGCGCCGACATCGCTTACCGTCACATCGCCACCATCACCGGTACTAACGCTGCGAAAGCGCCGCTGGGCAACATCGTCCTCGTCATGCGTCCCGACATCCTGCGCGCCGCCCATCACGCGGTCGCTGAAGCTGTCATAGGCAAGACTGTGATACTCCGTGGTCTGCAAGTTGCCGTTCGCGGTCTGCCAGACACCAGCAGTGGAATTCGGTTGGGTGCGACGATAAACGCCGCCATCGTCGGATTCCAGCAACACACCGTTTGCGGCGAACACCATGTCCCGAGAGTCGGCGTGTGGCGCGGAATTGTTGCTCGTGCCGTTGTGCGTCAGCGGCCGCCACACTGGCGTTCCGCCAAATTCGCCACGGAACGCGCGACCAGAATAGTCTTGCGCACCAATCGAGTTCGGTGTCGGAAAGAACACCGCCGAACCGTTACCTTCACCAGGATAGGGTTGCCGGTCGCCCGCGAGATACACCACGTTGACGTCTTGCGGATCGGCTGCCATGGAGAAGTGCGTGCCGCCCTGGCCACCGGTGTGCGCGCCGATTTGCACATTGCCCAATTCGGTAGTCGTCGGCACACCCAGGTCGCTGAAGCTACCCGTACCCGTGGCCGACCGATACACATTGGAGAGTCGCCCCGAACGGATGACCGCGACATACACCTGATTGCTGCGGCCAACAGCAATGCGCGTGCGCGACGAATTGGTGATTTGCGTGTTCATGGCCGAGTCGGACACGAGCGACCAGGTCGCACCCGTATCGGCGGTGCGATAGATCCCCGGCGCCGCACCATCGATGATGGGTGTGTACAGCACGGCCGCGTTGGTTGGGTCGGCCGCAAGGTCCGTGGAACGGCCAACTGGCAGCCCGGTCCCGACGCCACCGGATGCAAGCACGAACGTGGCGCCCGTGTCGGTGGACCGATAAATGCCAGCATTCGAATCGCCCGCTGCGGCGTTGACCGCCGCCATCAGGATGGCACCACGCGCCGCAACGCCGCGGATTTGCCGATTCGCCAGCGTGACGCCGGTGCCCGTCAACGGTGTCCAATTTGCGCCGCCATCCGTCGTCCGGAGCAACCCGATCAAACTGCCACCCAGACCACTCAGACTGGAGGTGCGACCAGAGCCGGCGACGAGCGTCTGGGCATTGGAATCGGTGGGATCGAACTCGATCGATGTCAGCGACAATGAGCCGAGACTGTCCGTCTGCGGTACCCAAGTCGGGGCGCTTGCCGTCGCATTGCCGGTGCGCCAAATGCCACCGTTGACGGCCGCCGCGAACACGACATCGGGGTCGGTCGGATGCGCGGCGAGTGCATTCACCGCACCAACCACCTCGCCCTGCGCGATGCCTTCGACCTGGCCATTCGTGGCAGGTGCTGGCCCCAAAGGCACCCAAGTCCCGGACTGCGCCAGGGCACAGACTGGCATCAAAAAGATTGCAGCTCCCAACCAACGCATCGCCCTTGCTCCTCAGTCCGATTCGGGGCCGCGAGTATAGGCCCGGAAATCAGCCTGTCGGCGGATGACTGATGGCATAGCCGCCACGTGGTCTTGCGTCGTTCGAGTTGGTGGGGGCGACCAGTTGCCAGCGCGGGAAGCGCCATTCCACTGTAGTCCTGCCGGATTGCGGCTAGAGACACCATTCCATCTGGCATGAGCGACATACCATGATCGAATAAGTCGATGCACTGGCTAAAACGCATTTCCCGGCGGCGAACCAAATCCCGCAAGCAACGCTTTACTGAGGCGGCGTGCTGACGTGCTTCAACCTGCGGTCGGCATCAGCCACGACGGCAAGAGGCCGGCATTCGCTGCGAGACTCATGCCCACGCCGATGGCGTTGTTGACGATGTGCCAGATCAGGCTCGGCAAGATCGAGCGCGAGGCGAGAAACAGCAGCGACATGCCCATCGCCAGAAACGTTGCGACGATGACCTGGGATGGGATGATGTGAGAGGCGCCGAACATCAACGAGCTGATCCCGATTGCCGCCCACAACCGGTGCCGGGAACCCATCCATTGCAACAGGAACCCGCGGAAGAACAGTTCTTCTGCCACGGGCGTGATCAAGATGGTCATCCCTATCAGCAGCAGCATCTGGCCCGCCGGCGCATCACTCCAGGCAAATCGCGCCTGCGCAAATCGGGCCCAGTCGGGCAGCGCGGTCACCATGAACTTCGCCAACACCAGCATCAACACGAATCCAGCGAGTGCCAGCGCTAGGGCCCACACCAACCATTTCCGTTCACACATTCTGAGCCCGAGCACAGAAGCGGGCTGCGCCGCTGTTTTCAGAGCCAGCCAGTAAAGTACCGCACCGATCGCGACAGCTTTGAACAGTTGGCCCAGGATGAGCACTTTGGGTGGCATCCGCGGCCCTGGCCCGAGGTAGGCCTCAAACCCGATGGTGTGCTTGACCCACGCCATATGCAGACCACTCAGTGCGAAATAGATCACCACAAAGGCGATCAGGATCACGAATCCTTGACGCGGACTCCAGATGACGGGCAGTTTTTGGTTCAACATGTCAGGCTCCGATGAGGCGCCCAAAGCTTGCAAAAGCGTTGCCCGAATGGCCAGGGGATTGGTGTTGACTCGGTGTCAATTGACAACCCAAAGTGGGGTTACGGCGGGGTCTTGGACCTTCACGATGAATTCGACACTGGGCCGGCGGTCGTGTCGCGTCCGGCCAAGTTTGCGTCGCCCGATTGGCGCGCCGCCCAAGTCGCCGCGGCGTCACGATCGGCAATCCCCAGCTTCTTGAACAGATTGGAGTTGTACGTGCGAACGGTTGCCGGCGTCAGGCCCAGTTCGCGCGCGATCTGTTTGTCGGACAGCCCCCGTGCCAACAAATCCAGCAATGCCTGCTCGCGCGGGCTCAAGCTTGGCGCCGGTGCCGTCGGCGCAGGTTTCGGGTCAGGCGCGTCGATGCAAGGCGCGATCGAGACGAGGAATCGTGAGACTGCCCCGATACGGATGCGGTACAAGCCGGTGGTTGAATCGAGAACCGGCAACACAGAACCGACGCTGGCACGAATGCTCCCGCTGCAAAGCTCATAGCTCATCGGCGCGAACCAGCCAACGCGTTGCCGCGGCAACAGGTGAACCGGGCCAACATGTTCGTTAGGCATCCGGTGTTGGTCGGCCAGCACATCGCGGGCGAATCGGAGTTTTTGCCACAGCACGACGACCCAGAACCCCGCCACGCCAATCGCCAGAGCGCGAGCGCCAAGCGGCATCTGCATCCACATGCCGCTGACACCAATCCAGATCGACACCATCAGCAAGACGACCAACAGCGCATAGAAATACCAGCGCCTGTGGGCCACCCGCAGCATCGCGCGTGTCTCGGCTTCCGACCAGGGCATCCCAACTTCGGGCATATGAACGCTACGGACAGGGGTTTGCGGGGACACTATGCGACCGTCACGTTGCGGTCAACGGTGCGTGGCACTGCTTGCAGCAACGGCGCACCGACAACGATGAAACGTTCGGTGTTGATGCATGGATCCAAAATCGCGAACACCGCCTGAATCTGAGAAGGACCACTCCTTGGCGAATAGTCATTGCGCATCAAACCTTTCACAGCGCCGACATCAGACGCCGCCAGGCGCGAGCCGACGGATCAGATCGGGCCGTAAGTCGCGAAACACGAACACTCCCGTTAGCAAGCACGCGAGTATCAAAAGGCCGATTCGCCCGAACTCAAACGCATAGGGCGCCAGCATGAACACCAGGCCAGCGCTGAACAGGTGGGCGAAAATGAGCGGTCGGTCGCGCTGTTGTGCGGCCACTTCACTCATCGGGTTCTTGACGCCATCCTGATACTGCCGCCAGGCATGGGGCACGTTGCAGACCAACATCAATGCGGCCGAACCGATGAGCTCAGGGTTCATCAGACTGCCTTCGGTGGCGTCGATCAAAACGGCAACCACCCAACCAAACAGTGCCGTCAACAGCAAGGTGACCCCGAGTCCGACCGCGAGCAGCGTCGTGAGCCCGGCAATTTGGTCCATCGTGCTGATGTACTTGCCGCGCATCGACACCGCGACCCCGACGACCGCCAGAGTCGACATGGTCAACGCCAAGTTGAATACCGTGAGCAGCAGGAAATGACCAGCCGAATGCCCGAGCACCAGCACGATCGACAACGGGATCAGATGCCGAAAAAAGATCAAACCCCTCTGCCACAAGCTGAAATTTGGTGCCGCCTCGACTGCCACTGGAAGCGGCGCCGGGTTTCGAGCGGCCCGAGGTGCGCGCCGACGGCTCACTGGGCCCACCCAAGCAGCGATGATCGCATTGCCAGCAGCACTTGAGCCTCCGTTCGGACTGGTTGCGCCGCACTATACTTCAAGGCTGCCATCCATGCCGGCGTTACCGAGCATTGATCGGACGATCATGACAGGACGACGCGTCGATCGATTTGGCGAGCGATGTGGACGGTATTTGCAGACCTGCTGTTTCCGACATGTCACGGCGCACGAACTTGTAATACGCTCCGGTTACCTGTGAGCCATTGGCGGCGTTCACGCTGGCGACGCGCAGGCAGCGTCAATGTCCTGTGACATTGAAAGCACCACTATTCACTTGGGAGCGAACCATCATGAATCGTTTCAGCGCTTCCGGCTTGGCCGGAGTGATTGCCTTGGCCGTTGCATTGGGCCCGTCACCGGCGAAGGCCGCCAATGCGTCACTGAAGTACGTGGACACTGCATGCTCGATCTCGCCAACCGAGTTCAGCACTTGGTTTGCGAGCGGCAGCATCACCGACAATGGCTCGGTCACTTTTGCCGACAGCGTGAGCTTCCCACTGCAAAACACCAAATGCGACTTCTACAAGTGGGCACACCAGATGTTCTTGTGGATCACATCGCCAGCCGGCGGCAGCATTGTCCTCGATTCACCCGTTTTCTTTGACGTGAATTTCAATAGCGGCGGCAATGCCGTCTACGTCCCCAACACGTTCGGCAAGATGAATAACGCGTTTGCGCTGCGCGGCACCAAGCCCCAGAAAATTCAGCCCGGCGGTCAAGCCGGTGGTGGGGACACACTGCTGTCGTTGAATGACTCCCTCGTCTACTTCGGTGTTCATGCCAATGACGTCTACGCTTGGTTCAACACCGCGGTCTCGAACGGAGCGCTCCCGGCTACGACACCGTTCCCGTCAAGCCAGTCCGAACTGAACGCCATTGTGCAGTATGCCGCCCAGAACGGCGCGACGCTGCCCGATGCGAACGCGCTGACGATGGAGTTGAAGACCGCGTGGGTCGATGCGGCTACCGTCAGCAATCTCGATGAGTACATCACGATCACGTCGGTGGTGCCCAACTATCAAAAGACCAGTACGACCCAATGGACGATCGACCCCAAGATGCCAAGCATCCCAAAGACGTTGGCCTTGGTCGGAATTCATGTGGTGGGGCCTGTCAACGGACATCCCGAGATGGTTTGGGCTACCTTCGAACATCACCGCAATGCCCCCGACAATGACTTCTATTTTGAGCCCCGCTTTACGCCGCCAACGCCCCTCCTGGTGCCGTTCGATTCGAGCGGCACCTGGACCTTCATGAGCAATGGCGGCAGCCGCGACGGCGCCTTGGTTGCCCAAATGACAGTCGATGGGTCGACCGGCAACATCAATGCGACTGCCGGCAACACCATCAGTCAGAACAACGTGTACCGCGTCAATCCTTGGGGAAATGCGCCAACACCCGCTTCGGCCGAGAACAATAGCGAGCTGATCTCGTTGAACGGCGACATCATCGCGATGCTCACCATGGTCAACGACATGCGCGCCAACTACTTCCAGGTTGGCGGCGTGTGGACGAACAATGGATCCATTCCGTCCAGCCCCACCGACAGTCACCTCGTCGGCTCCCTGCTGCTCGCCAACGCAACGATGGAGACGTACCACCAGAAAGGCAGCGCCACCCCTGACATGGGTTGTTTTGGCTGCCATCAGTCGACCACCAGTACGGGCACCAGTCACTTATTCTCGCCGAGCAATGTGCCGCTCGTGCCTCCGGCGTCAAACAAGCAATAAAGGCACGCTCGCCAGAAGTACCGTGTACTTGTGGTAAGCGAATCAGTCCGCTGGCTGCACTCAGCCAGCGGATCCTGATGCGACGGGCGGCTGCCGTGCGATCAACGCCCGTTGCGGGGCCTCGATTGGTCAGCCAATGCTTCTGGCCTTAAGACAAGCGTTTTGACGTACGATTCGGGGCCTGTATACGCAATTCTGCGAAGGCTATGTCCACCATCACTGTTCGCCATCTGGAACCAGCAGATCTACCTCAGATTCACGCGCTTTACGGTGAGCTTCAGGCCTATGGCGATACGCTCCAGCTGCCCTATCAGCCCTTGTCGCATTGGGCCCAGAAGCTCGACCCGACACGCGATGGCTTCTATTGCCTGGTCGCGGAGCGCGCCGGCGAAATACTAGGCCAACTCGGATTGGATCTATTCCGACATCCGCGCCGAAAGCACGTGGCGACCATCGGAATGGGCGTCAAGTCGACGGCACGCCGTCTGGGTGTGGGCAGCGCCCTATTGTCTGCGGCGATCGACAGCTGCGAGCGCTGGATGAATGTCCGCCGGATCGAGATCGAAGTTTATACCGATAACAAAGCCGCGATCGCGCTGTACCAAAAGCACGGCTTTGTGATTGAAGGCACGTGCCGGAACTACGCGTATCGCGATGGCCGGTATGTCGACGCGCATGTAATGGCACGCGTCACGGATTGACGCAGCATGGCGTCAACGCGGAATCCGGCTTGACTATGGCGGGTCGGAACGTCCAGGATGGACTCGTTCAGACCCGCCACAAATCGATCTATGGTCCGGAAGCAAGTTCCCGCAACCAATCAGTGAAAGCCGGATCCAACGCCAGGTGATCGAGAATCGGCAGCACGACGGCGGCACCCTGGTCGCTGTTTGTCAGAATCACGACACCGGTCTGGCGCTCAGGGCTGAAGTAGGCCAATGCGAACGTGCCAGTGTCGCGTCCGGTGTGCATCAGGTAACGCTGATTGCCGATCTTGAAGATTTCCCAGCCAAGCCCGAACCCCGCGGCACTGGGGCAGCGGGACGGCGCGCGGTCGCCACAGAGGTCATGCAGTCGATCAACCTGAATGTCTTGGCGCGCCGCAGAGAGCGACTTGGATATCCCGCTGCCCTGCATCGCCGACAGGATCAATTGCGCATAGTCGGTCGCGGTGGTGTACAGATCGTCGGCCGCTGAAGCGCTACGCGCAAACTGTGGCGGCATGGGATGACCCTCAGCGTCATACGGAATGGCGAATTGGTCGTGCAGCCACGGTTGCTTGGTCTGTACCGTGCGACGCATGCCGAGTGGTTCCAGCACCGTCTTGGTCATCAGAGACTCGAAACCGCTGCCGGCGCGCGCCGCAAGCGCCCGCGCCAGGTATTCGTAGCCTTCGCCGGAGTATCCAAATCGGGTTCCCGGTGCAAACGCGAAAGCCAGACGCCCATCGCGCCAGTTCGGAAAACCGCTTTGGTGGCTGAGCAGGATGCGGGCCGTGAGCTGTTTGGCACGAGGATCGTCCGCAATGTCGGGATCAACCCACCAAGTGTCCAATGGCTCATCGAGCGACCAGTGGCGATCGTGCAGCAAGCGCAAGCTCATCTCAGCGGTCAGCGGCTTTGCGAGTGAGGCCACGTTGTAGAGGGTCTCTGGGCTTGCCGCGCGCTCCGGACTGGCATGACCTGCGGCCGCAACAAACGCCAAGCGCCCATCGCGCACGACCGCCACCGATGCACTGGCCACCTTGGTCTTGGTCAGCCAGCCATCCAATTGCACTGAAAATCGTTTGGCGTCGCCATCCGATTGGTTCGGCTTGTCTGCACACGCCGAAACATGTTGAACCGCCAGCGCAATCGCCAAGGCCCCGGCAATCCGAATTACGACATTCCATTGCATCTGCACGACTCCCATTGGTGATCCGGCCACGACTGGCGGATCGATGGCAACTTGGATACGTCGTCGTGACTTGCGGTTGCAACCTCAATCAATGTCGATCGTCACACTTGCAGCGCCTGCTCCTTCGCAGGCTGGCTGGGAGCGCCCATCCTGGGCGCATGCGACTCGCGCGCCCGGCACATCGCTCGCCCCCGCGACTGCCGGGATCCGGAACCCGAACTCAGCCTGTTTCGGCCCCGCAATGAATCGTTGACGATTGTGGCAAAAGGAAGTTGTGGGTCGTGCCAATCCTGATCGCAAGCAGCCCGATCCGGGACTCTCCCCCGCGATCGCGGGGGAGGGAGCCGACAGGTTGATGCACGAATAGGCGTACCTTCGGTGCGACTGGCACTCCCGCCCCACAACGTGTAGCCCTTGCCAGTTTCAGCAGAATCGAAGATGCTCGTGCGAATCCTTATCGCGGAGCAGCATCATGGCAGGCAAAAAGTGGGCGGCATTCACCCTCTCGGACAAAGCCTTCGATTACGCTGGCGATAAGCTCGACAAGGCTTGGGCCAAGTTGCACGTTGGCGATCAGGAGCCCTTTCCTGATGAAGCGCGAATCGGCAAGCTGCTGAAGGGCAATAGCAAACTCGGCAAAGCCGCCGATGCAGCCAAAATTGCCGCGACCTTGCAGGACGCCTGGCGGGCCTATCATCGCGGCGATTTTCAGCAAGCCTTCGAAGCCGGCGAGGCACTCGGTCCCTTGGGTGCCAGCGTGGCCTGCAAGGCGATCGGCATTCATGCCGCGCATCTTGTCGCTGATGAGAAGGAAAAACTGAAGCGCTTCGAGACCGCGGTGGGACTGGCGGAAGCCGCGATCGCGGCGCTGCCCAAGGAAGCGAATTCGCACTATTTCCATGCGTTCGCATTGGGTCGATACAGCCAGCAGATTTCCATCACCAAAGCGTTGGCACAAGGCTTGGCCGGCAAGGTCAAGGCCTCGCTGGAAGCAACGCTCGAACTCTGTCCAAAACATGCCGACGCGCATACCGCGATGGCGCTCTACCATGCCGAGATCGTTGGCAAGGTCGGCGGCATGCTGGCGTCGCTGACCTACGGTGCCAAACCGGCGATCGCCGAGGAGCACCTGAAGCAAGCCATGAAGTTGGCACCAGACGTGCCGATCGTGCACATCGAGCAAGGCAACGCGTTGCTACTGCTCTATGGCGACAAGAAAGAGAAAGACGCGATTGCCTGCTACGAGAAAGCCGTAAAGTTAAAACCGCGCGAGGCGATGGACGCACTCGATATCGCCGGGGCGAAGGCAGAATTAGAGTAGCCTGCGCGGCGGACTGCGCGGGCAATCACTAGCCTACGAGCGCCACCGCATCCGGTGGCGGCGCCGAGAAGAATTCGCTGATATCGCGCGGTCGATCAATCGCATAGCCCTGCGCAAAGTCTACGCCGAGGCTACCCAGTTTGGCGCGAAGCGCCGTGGTTTCCACACATTCGGCGACGGTCAGCGTATTGGTCACGCGGCCGATGTCGATGATCGCCCGGACGATCGACTGTGCCAACGCCGAATGCCCCATGTCACGCACGAAGCTGCCGTCGATCTTGAAATAGTCGACCCGCAACGACGCCAGATAGGCAAACGAGCAGAAGCCTGTGCCGAAGTCGTCGAGCGCAAAACGCGCGCCCTGTTCGCGCATGCGATCAATCAAGCGCGCGGCTTTGGCCAGATCGCGCACGGCGCTGGTCTCGGTGATCTCGAAGCAGAGTTGCTCGGGCCGCACGACCGAATCACCGAGCCGCTTGCGCACGAAGTCAGGAAAGCCTTCGTCCATCAGCGTCGCCGCTGACAAATTGACGCTGATCCGCTCGATCTGGTCCAACACATTCGGGCTGGCCTCGAACCAGCGCAAGGTGCGATCAAATACGTAACGGTCGAGCCTCGGTCCCAGATTGAAGCGCTCGGCAGCGGGCACAAACTGGCCCGGCAGCAGCAAGTTGCCTTCGCCCGCCTCCTGCAGACGCAGGAGCACCTCGAAATGCCGGCGCATGGCTTGCCCTTTCAACGGCACGATGCTCTGGCAGTGCAGCCGGAAGCGATCTTCATCCATCGCCGCAGTGAGCCGCACCGCCCAGCGCATCGCGTTGCGTTTTTCGTTGAGACCACCGTCGCCGCCATCCGCCCAGAACACCTGGTTGCCGCCTTGATCCTTAGCCGATTGACACGCGGCATCGGCGCGGGCGAGCACCTCGCCGAATTCATCGCTGGCCGGATCAAATGGCGCGGCACCAATACTCGCAGTCGTGGCCATGACCTGCTCGAACCACGGCAACCTGAGCGCCGCGATCGATTCTGCGAGTCCAGCGGCAAACGTGCGGACATCGCCCGTGTCGTCGATAATCAGGGCGAATTCATCGCCACCCATGCGGGCCAGGAACTGCCCGGGGCCAAGACGCGACTTCAGGATGCCGGCGGCCCCCAGGACAAACGCGTCGCCAGCAGCGTGGCTGAGCGAGTCATTGATGATTTTGAACTGATCCAGATCGACGTACAGCAGCACGCCCCGTGGCGTCGATCGACTCAGCCATTTCTTGAGTTCGATTTCGAATGCGGGCCGATTGGGCAGGCGCGTCATCGCATCATGGCGAGCCCGGCGCAGCTGCCGATGCGATGCCACCCGCAATTGATAATTCGCCGCGGTCAGTATGGGCGGAATCAATGCCACGACCAGTAAGAAGCAGGTCAGGGCAGCCGTTTCGCCCAACGTGTCGGGGGCCTGAAAGCCACCTAAACCGAGCGCCGCGACGGTGGCCAGTCCCGAGGCGAAAACCATGTTCGCGACCAGAGCGAAGACGGGCTGAAACCGGAGCGCCGCCCAGACAATCAGCGCGAGCGGCAAGCACGCCACCGCAAGCGCGAAATGGCTTTGCAACTGCCCGGAGAACCAGAGCACGAGCAAACCGGCCAGAAACGCTGCGGTCCACAGCACGAATTCCAGGCGCCGAGGTTTGACCGCGACATCCGCCTCCAGCGGTTGAAACTCATTCAAGCGCAACAGCGTCATCAACGCTGGGGAAACGGTCACCATCCCAACCAGATCAGCCATGGCCCACGCCGCCATTCGAGCCGGTACGGTCTCGGGTGTCGCCATGCCGCTGAACCACATGCCCGTCACCCCGATCAGCGCGCTCAGAATCGAGATACCGACGCCAAACCCGAGCAATTGCAGCCCAGTGCCAATTCGAAAACCGGGATCACTGGCCCGGGTCATCCGGTGAATCAAATACACCGCCAAACAGACGGGCAGCACATTGGCCGCGATCGAAAAGGGCACAAAGAGCCACGGGGTCGGTAAAATCCAAACATGCAGCGGCACGAGTGGCAGCGCGATGATGGGCCAGTATCGAAGCCCATGCACCATCAGCGCAGCGAAGGCGATCCCGCCGGCTGGCCAGATCAGACTGACTGCGTCTGGCCCCTGCGGCGCAAACCACACCGCAACCATCGCCGCGCCAAAGTAGGCGAGCGTCCAGGCAAAAAAACGTTTGGCGGTCAGCCAGGCTCCGGGCATGCCCCGACTGTACGACGACGGCTGGATTTTTGGCAGCGGTGGACACCACATTTCGCGGCACTTTTCGCGGCAGAATTAGGTGCAGGGCGTTTACGGACAGTTTTCTGAATGGTTCCCGCAACTGCTATGCACCAGCTTGACGTCGGCGATTCGTGAACGCGGCACCGCTTCAGCACCGCACTGCGTGACCACCGGCTGTTTGCAACGGGACCACGAGGCACGATAATTCGCAACAATGATTGGGAAGATCCAGATGCCAAGGAACCGCCACCCAGTGCCTGCCCTGCGTTCTCCCGGCCGGATCGCCTGCCTCCGCCTAATGTTGACTGGGCTTGTCCTGGCCCTTGGTGCCTGCGCAGAGACAGAACCCTCCAAGGCCAATAGCAGTGGGCCGCCGCCCGAAGAACCGGTCTTGCAGGTTTACAACTGGTTCGACTACATGGAACCGGGCGTGCTTCAGCAGTTCGAGCGCGAAACCGGCATCAAGGTGGTCTACGACACGTTCAACCAAAACGACACGTTGGCCGCGCAGATCGACAAAGGGCAGTACGACCTGATGTTTCCGAGTGCGCGACCCTGGGCTGCGCGCTTTGTTGCCGAAGGCAAACTGCAGAAACTCGACAAGAGTCGTCTGGAAGGGCTCGGCCGCATCGACGCTGGAGTCGTCCTGGGCCTGGGCGAGATCGATCCAGGCAACCACTATCTGGTTCCCTATCTGTGGGGCACGACCGGACTTGCGATCGATGTGGCGGCCGTCCAGAGCCGCCTCGGTGCTGATGCCGATCTCGACTCGTGGAGTCTGGTGTTCAACCCCGAACATGCGGCCAAGTTGGCCGACTGCGGCATCACCATAGTGGACGACATGACCGATGTCATCGCGTCCGCGCTCATTGCGGCGCACCGGCCGGTCGCCTCGGCGAGCGACGCCGATCTGGCGGCCGCAGCGGCGGCCCTGCAGGCCATCCGGCCATACGTTTCGGTTCTCGCCGCCGATACCTACGTGGATGCATTGGCGGCCGGCAAAGCGTGCGTCGTGCTCGGGTATTCGGGTGATCTGCGGCGAGCAGCGACGCAGGCACTGGCAACGGACCGTCGCGTCCAATATCGGATCCCGAAGGAAGGCGCGATTCGCTGGGTTGACGTGATGGCAATTCCGAATTCAGCGCCCCACCCAGGCAACGCGCATCAATTCATCAACTACTTGTTACGCCCAGACGTCATCGCCGGCATCAGCGACCAGTTGCACTACGCGAATCCCAATGTCGAGGCACAGGCCTTGCAGTCTGCGTCGCTGCTAATGGATCAAGCGGTGTATCCGAATACCGAACAGGCCAGTCGATTGGTCGATGCGCCGATTCTGCCCGACGCACCGCGGACGCAATGGAAGGCCGTCTGGGTGGCGTTCAAGGACGCAACGGCTACCAAAGCCAAATCGTCAGACTGAAGCTCAGCAATAGCGCGATCAGAATCGGCATCAGCATCCAGGCAAATGCGCGACCACCTGTCGCAAACGCGACTACGGTCTTGCTGACCGTGTTGCAGACCAGCCCAATCAACACGGCCCATTCGGCCTGGTCCAGACTGATCTGCTCTGCAAACAACATTTGCGCCACGGAGGCAGCCGCCGCGTGCACATCGGCGAAACCGGCGAAGCCCGCCGCGAGCATTACACCTTTGTCGCCAAACCAACGCACCAGCAACGCGGACGTGAACAAGATGCCGGTCACCAGCGCCGCAAACAGTAGCGCTTGTTTCAACTCGAACGGGCGACCCCGCATGGCAGCCCCCTCGCCCGCCGGCTCACGCCATGCATGAAGACCAGTCATCGCCGCCGCAAGCAGGGTTGCGAGCCCTGCGATCAGCATGGGCCGGCTCAGGTGCTGGAACAAATTCGGCGCCAGAGCGATCAATACCAGGCCCATCTGGATGATGGTCGCGACGTTCGACACCGCAGCGGCGGCCACGCAGGAACGGCGTTGGTCCGGGTGCGCCTTCGCACGCTGCCCCATGGCACCGATGGTTGCGGTGGACGACACAAACCCGCCGACAAATCCGGAGATCGGCAAACCCAAGCGGGCGCCGAGCATCCGCTGCGCCACATAGCCGAGCGCATTGATCGCCATGACCAAAACGACGACACGCCAAACCTTGAACGGGTTCAGCACACCATACGGATCGACGGCATGGTCGGGCAACAACGGCAGCACGATCAAAGCCGAAGCAATCAGCAGCAGACCGTCGCGAAGTTCTTCGGCGCTGAGCAGCTCCCGCGAGAACGCATGCAAATGCGTTTTCATGGCCAGAAGCAACGCTACCGCCACCGCCAGCGCGGCAGTCAGCACGGGCGCTTGCAGGGCGAGCGCGCCGAGTACGTACACGGCAAACATCGACACTTCGGTGGTGAGACCTGGATCATCAGTTCGAATGCGGATGTAGCTGATCAAGGCAGCCGCCGCGACAAAGAGCGCCCCGGCAGTCAGCATGGCGACGCCGAGCAAACTGCACAGCGCACCCGACAACGACAGCAGGGCAAACGTCCGCACGCCAGCGACCAAGTTCGGGTGCGTGACGCGGCGCTGCTCGCGTTCGACACCGATCAATAGGCCCACCGCGAGCGCCACGCCCAGGCCGATTAACAGATCCCGATCGATGGCGATCGGCATCATCGGATTCGGCCCGCAACCATCATGTGGCGTCCTCTTCGGTCAGCCGACGAAGATACTCATCGGCATCGATCACCAGGTCACGTGGACGTCGATTCAACAAGTCCTGCACCCGTTCGAGCGGGCTGTTCCGGACATCATCGACCGTACCGCTGATCAGAATGTCGCCGTGATCGAGGACGGTGATGGTGTCGGCAATCCGAAAGGCACTCTCCAACTCATGCGTGACCACCACAATGGTCATGCGCAACGCATCACGCAACTTCAGAATCAATTCGTCGAGTTCGGCCGAGACCACCGGATCAAGCCCGGCCGATGGCTCGTCAAAAAAGAGCAACTTGGGATCCATGACGATCGCCCGCGCGAGCGCGGCACGCTTGATCATGCCTCCGGATAACTGCGACGGCATCAAGTGTTGGAACCCGCCCAGATTGACGATTTCGAGTTTCAGACGGGCCATGATGCGGACGGTGTTGTCGTCCAACTCCGGGTAATGCTCCCGCAGAGGCAGCGCCACATTGTCCTCGACATCAAGCGACGTGATCAGGGCGCCGCCTTGAAACGATACGCCGATCTGCCTGCGCAAGGCCAGATACTCTGCCGTCCCCGCCTCGACCAGATCAATGCCCAAGACCCGCACGTGGCCAGCGGCCGGACGATTCAAACCAATCAGATGCCGAAGCAACGTGCTTTTGCCCGAACCTGAGCCGCCCATGATGACGCGCACTTCGCCACGGTTGACGCTGAAGTCGACGCTTTTCAGGATGCGTCGTCGCCCGTAGTAGGCCTCCAAGCCTTTCACTTCGATGACCGGAGTTTCTGCGTCTGCCATGGCCTCACCGATTCAGGAAGAAGCTGAAGGCCATATCGGCAATGATGATCGCCGTGATCGACCAGACCACCGCGCGCGTCGTGGCCCGGCCAACGCCTTCGGCGCCACCGCTGACCGAAAAGCCGGTGCACACGCCGACCAGCGTGATGAGAATTGCAAAGACCACGCTCTTGCCAAGGCCCTCCAGCAGATCACGCGGCTTGATCAGTTCTAGGGTCTGCTGCAAATAGTTGTAGAGACTCATATCGAGCTTCGGGCCAGCGTAGAGCCCCGAACCAAGTATCGCCACCGCGTCGGCGAGCAACGTCAGGCAGGGCATCATGATCAGGAGCGCAGCAAGCGCTGGCGCGGCCAGATACCGCACCGGGTCCACGCCCATGACCGCCAGGGCATCAACCTCCTGCGACACGGTCATCGAGCCAATCCGCGCGGCCAACGCCGACCCGGACCGACCAGCGATCAAGATGCCGGTGATCAGCACGCCGAACTCGCGGGTGATCGATTTGGCAATTGCGATAATTACGCCCGTCTCGGCACCAAAGTCGCGCAGCGCCGAGATGAACTGGATCGCGAGCATCAGGCCAACGGTAATACTCAGCAAACTCACAATGGGGACCGCGTCCACACCGATAACGCGCATCTGCTCGAAAATTGCCGAAGCACGCACGCGCTGCCCCCGGAACCGGCCGAAGGTCAGGTAATAGACACTCTCGACCAACACGCTGGCGCCATACCCCAGACCACCGATTGCGGCAACCGTGCGACGTCCGATGCGGTCTAAGGTTGGTGCCAGCATGCTCAGTCCAGATGCTCCCGAATCTGAAAGACCCGATCAAGCCGCGCCAACTCGAGCACAGCGCGCACACTCGGACTCGGCGTCAGCAAAATGAAAGGTTGCTGCTTGCCGCGAGCCTGCTGGAACCCCTCAACCAGCGCGGCGATGCCGGACGAGTCGATGTAATCCACCGCCGCCAGGCGCACGGCCAACGCATCGTGCTGCTGCAGCGCTTTCAGTACCGCGCCGCGCAACTCCTGCGACCAGGACAGATCGACCTCCCCGCGCACATCGAGGATGCCAAACACACCATGCTTTGATTCAACGATCCCGCGATCCATGCTTGCTCCTGCTGCTGACCCGCACCTGGGTCAGGCGTTTGAACATCACCAGCACGTTGCCACAGCGCTTCTTGAGCGCCCGCAACCGCCAGCGGTCCATGATGTCATCAATCAGGTTGATGCCCAAGCCACCGGGCCGGCACTCATCCAGATTCCTCGGCTTCACGCACTTGCTGTCTACAGGCGGCGCGTAGTCGCGTAGCCGAAAACGCAGTTTGCCGCGCACACGTGTCAGCGTCAGTTCGATTTCGCCCGGCGTACACTGGCGGTACGCATGCCTGATGATATTGCTCGCCGCTTCATCGACCGCCAGTACGAGGCGGGTGATCTCGGCGTCCGACACGGCTTTGGCCTTCAGACTGGACTTGAGCGCATGCCGCATGTCAGCCAAGGCTTCGGCGCGGGCTGCAAAGCGGTAGCGGAGCAAGGCCGGTGCGCTCATGACCCCTCGATCAACATCAGCGTGGTGTCATCACTGAGCTGCAGGCGGCGCAGTTCGGAGGCAATGCGGCGCAGGCGTGATTGTGGCCGCTGAATGCCTTGCTGGTTCCGAATCATTGTCACCGCGCCATCGACGCCAAGCATGTTGCCATCCGCATCGCGCGCGTCGGTGACGCCATCAGAAAACAGATAGAGACTCGCATGACGCAGGTGGCAGCGCTGTTCCGGAAAATCCATATCGGCGAGAATGCCAAGCGGCGGTCCTTCCGCGCGAAACTGCTGAACCTGTCGATCGGCGTCAATACGAATCAACGATGGCAGCCCCGCATTCGACCAATGGACCTCTTGCGTCTCCGGGTCGAACAGACCCGCCACCGCGCAGACAAAACTGCCACCCTGCATGCTTTCGCACAATTCGCGATTGACACGGGCAAGCCAAGCCGAAGGCGGCAGCCCTTCTTTGCCAGTCCAGCGCAGCAAGCTCGCGCAGCGAACCATCAGGAACGCGGCATCCAAGCCCTTGCCGGCCACGTCGCCCATCGCAAACGCGATGCGGCCGTCTGGCAAATCGAAGTATTCGTAAAAGTCGCCGGAGATCTCGCGCGCGGGCCGGTGCAACGCCAGGATCGGAAAATCGCCGCGCCGGCGTTTGGGCAAGAGGCTACGCTGCATCCGCCGAGCCAGCTCGAGTTCGCGCCGAATCCGGGTTTGCTCCATCAACGAGCGCGCCATGAACGCATTGGCCGCGGCGAGCGCGAGTGGCGATGCCAAAGCACGCAGCAGATCGCGATCTTCGAGGTCAAAGCGCTGCCAGCCGCGCTTGTTGACGGCTTGCAGGACACCGATGGCGCCTTGCGCGGTGAGCAACGGCGTCGAGATCATCGAGCGGGTTCGAAACCCGGTGACCGCGTCGATCGCCCCCGTAAAATCGGGATCCTCAGCCGTGTCATCGACCATCTGGCATTGGCGGGTCTGGAAGGTCCGCCCGACAATGCCCTGATCGACCGGCAGACTCATTCCGACGATATCGACGGGGCCATGCGCCGCCAGACAGCGCAGCACCTCGGCTTCGGGGTCGATCATGAAGACTGATACCGCTTCGACATCGAGCGCGTCCACAATCCGCCCAATAGCGAGGCGCAGCGTGGCGCCAAGATCGAGGCTGAGCGCCAGCGCCTGGCTGAGTTCAGCAATGAGCGCAATCGGATCCGGACGCTGCACGGGCGCCGCCTCGGCCGATCGCTCCCGCCGAACGGGGATCACCCCGGCTGCCCCTTGCGACGATGCCTGAGTCCCCAAAGCGTCAACAGCGGACCAGACAGCACATAGACAATCGCGATTCCGAACAGCACGCGCGGCGTGTCAATCACGAGCGCCACGATGACGCCAACCAGAATCGGCAGGACCAAAAACGGCACCTTCTCGCTCTCGGGTTTTGACTTGAAGCTGAAATACCGGAGCTTGCTGATCATCAGCAGCGCCGCACACAACGTGACGCCCAACGACACGAATGCCATCGTGGCGCCCGATACGTCGTGGTCATTCATGGTCCACACATAGCTCATCATCAGGCCGGCCGCAGCCGGGCTTGCCAAGCCCTGAAAATAGCGCTTATCGATCACGCCGACCTGGGTGTTGAAGCGGGCCAGGCGCATCGCCGCACAGGCGGCGTAAACGAACGCAACCGTCCAGCCGATCTTGCCGACAATCGGGCCATAATTTTTCAGATTCGACAACGACCACGAGTACATCACCAGTGCGGGTGCCAAGCCGAAGCTGACGAGATCGGCCAGGGAGTCGTATTGCACCCCGAAATCGCTCTGCGTATTCGTCAGACGCGCCACGCGGCCGTCGATACCATCCAGCAATCCGGCTACGAAGACCGCGATTGCAGCCTCGATGTAGTGCCCACTAAAGGCCGAAACAATGGCGTAAAACCCGCCAAGCATGCCCAGGGTGGTGAACAGGTTGGGCAGCAGGTAAATCCCAGGGTGCCGGGGTTTGGGTTTTGTCTCGTCGATGTCAGTCATGGTCAGGTTGCAGGAATTCGCGGCTCACAGAGTAGCGCGGATTCCTGCCAAATGCAGAGGTGGGATGGGGGCCACGGAATCCGCGACCCAGGGTGGCTATCGGCACGGCTTTGCACACTTAATGAGACTTTGGGCAACCGGCGACTGAGACGCGATTGGCGCGCCCGGTTTGCCCCACGCCTGGGGGCCTTCAAGTTCGGTTCCGGCTCGCGGCGATCACTCGAATCCTCTGTGGTGACTCATTCAGGCCCGAATCCATTTCGCCGCAATTTCTGTTCGCGGCTGAAGCCGCTCCCACAAACTAGCACTTCCCTTACCTGTGGCTTGGAGTTTTTGTAGGAGGGCCTTCAGGCCCGAACCAAACTTGCGGCGCTACTCATCGAAGCGTTAAGACACCGCCACCAAAAACAACGACTCCGTCAAACTGGATGACAACCATCGATCGCCACGGAGCAAGCCGAATCCGACTTGCTCCGGGCCAATGAGCACTTACATGCCCTTGATCACTTCGTCAGCGAATTCCGAGCACTTGATCTCGGTCGCGCCTTCCATCAACCGGGCGAAGTCGTACGTCACGCGCTTGCCCGCAATCGCTGCATCCATACCGCGGATGATGGCGTCTGCCGCTTCGGTCCAGCCCATGTAGCGGAGCATCATTTCGCCGGACAGCACGACCGAACCCGGGTTCACCTTGTCCAGATTCGCGTACTTTGGCGCCGTGCCATGCGTGGCTTCGAACACGGCATGACCGGTCACGCCATTGATGTTGCCGCCCGGTGCAATACCGATGCCACCGACTTGGGCCGCGAGCGCGTCCGACAGGTAGTCACCGTTCAAATTCAGCGTCGCAATGACGTCAAACTCGTCCGGGCGCGTCAGCACCTGCTGCAGCGTGATGTCGGCGATGGAGTCCTTGATCAGCACTTTGCCCGCCGCCAACGCCGCTTTCTGCTCGGCGTTCGCAGCAGCCTCACCGTCGGCTGCCTTGGTGCGTTCCCACTGCTCCCACGTGTAAACCTTGTCACCGAAGAACTTCTCGGCCACTTCGTAGCCCCAGTTCCGGAAGGCGCCTTCGGTGTACTTCATGATGTTGCCCTTGTGGACAATCGTCACCGACTTGCGCTTGTTCTGAATCGCATAGGCAATCGCGCTGTGGACCAAGCGCTCGGTGCCCAAATACGACACGGGCTTGATGCCGATACCGACATTCACACCCACGTCGCGCGCCGGCGAACCAATGCCTTCAAGTGCTTTCTGCCAGCCTTCGGCCTTCGCTTTGGTCCCGAAGCGGATCTTGTCGAACGCTTTCGGGTCGTTGGCCTGGATGAAGTCGAGCAGCTTCTGCGCGGCATCGCTACCGGCGGCGTATTCGATTCCGGCATAAATGTCTTCCGTGTTCTCGCGGAAGATCACCATGTCCACTTTTTCCGGCATGCGCACGGGCGACGGCACGCCCTTGAACCAACGGACGGGTCGGAGGCACACGAACAGATCGAGCATCTGGCGCAACGCCACATTCAACGAGCGGATGCCGCCGCCAACGGGCGTGGTCAGCGGCCCTTTGATCGACACCAGGTAGTCGCGGCAGGCGTCGACTGTGGCGTCCGGCAGCCAGGTACCGAGCAGATTGTTGGCCTTTTCACCGGCGAACACTTCCATCCAGTGAATCTGGCGCTTGCCGCCATAGGCTTTGGCCACCGCCGCGTCGAGTACGCGCACTGAGGCGCGCCAGATATCCGGACCGGTGCCGTCCCCTTCGATGAACGGGATAATGGGATTGTCCGGAACATTCAGACGTCCGTTCTGAATCGTGATCTTGGCGCCGCCTTCCGGCACCTTGATACTCGTCTCTGCCATGCGATTCTCCAGAATGATGGGTGATGCAGCCGGAACTGGCTGCCGCATCGAATATTGTCGCGCGTTGCCGGGACGCTGTCGACCCGAATCGCGTTCGATTGAGGCAAGGCTCGGGCGGCCCGATTTATTTCTCAAACATACCGGTAGTTGGCAAACTTCTGGCTTGTGCCTTACCTGATCGACGAACTCACTTCGGGGCCAACCCATGCGCAGTAGATTAATTTGTTTGGTTTTGCTGGCGGCGAGCGTCAGTGCTCAGGCAGTCGACACCGCCGCCGATGAGGCGCGGATCGACGCGCTGGTCACTGAATTCAACGACGCCATCCGTAAAACCGCAGCACCGAGCCTTTACGGCGATGACCCCGGCTCCCTGGTTGCTGAGAGCCCGGCTGCGGCCAGCTCAGGAACCGATTCGATTGCCGTTCCGCTGGACGAGCCGGCGGTGGTCGACGAGAGCGACCCTGCCGATGCCGCCGACGCGACGATTGTCGACGCCGACAGTGAATCCGCAACCGCCGACGCCCCGGTTGCGCCGACTACCGCCCCGGCGACCGATGAGATCGGTAAGGGCCCCATCAAATTCGAACAACTTTCCAAGCTGATCGGCCGACGGATCAAGGTTCTGCTTCTGAGTGGGCGCCGCTATGAGGGCGAACTAACGGCAGTCACCGACTCGGAGTGCCGCGTCAGTGTCCGCATGTATGGCACTGGCGTGACTGTCATGCCGATCAAGAAGGCGCATATCAGCGCCATCGAACTGCTCTGAGGAGACTCCCTTGATCTATCACGTCGCGCTTCTTCTTGGTGCCCTCTTTCTGCTTTATCTGCTGTACAAGGTCCACATTGGGTGGGCGGTTGCGGAGGCGGTGGTGCCGTTTGCCGCCGTCTATTTTCTGCTGGGTTCGCTCGAAGGGATCGTGTTCTGGATCCTTTGCGGCGTATTCGCCGCAGTGCTGCCCTTGATCGCCATCGCGTTTGCCAAGGGCGCCCTGAAAAAGCAGTTGGGCATGGTTGCGGTTCTGGTTGCGGTCGCTGCGGCGATGAGTGCCAAAGCATACGAAATCGATCTGCGGCTTCGGCTCGACGACGCGGGTTACCGTGCCATGATCCAATCTGACCCAGCGTTGAAGGCGCGTTTTGAGGCGAGCCCGCGTTTGACGCGCTGGCTGACCGAGGCCGAGAAGTATCGCGGCGCGCGGAAACGCCCACCGGTCAGGACCGCCCAGACGGTTGCCCAAGAGAGCAAGAAGGGCGCCGTGATCTCGTTGAAGGGCGAAAGTGAAATCGGCATCTGGAAACGCGCGATGACGGGGCTCGAAGCCCAACAAGGTGCGATCAAGCTCGACGATAGCGGCGCCACCATTGAATTGCCGGCCAAATTCAAATTCATCCACCGAGACACGCTTGAACCCGCATTGGCCATTGTCAAACTGGAATTGGATCGCGACCTGTTGGGCTGGATCGTCCATGTGGACGCGCCATTCGACGACCGGCTGAATGCCTGGTGGGTCGAAGTGCGTCGGCTGGGCGGCGGCCATGTCGCAATGGGCAACGCGGCGACCACCTCGGCTCAGGAATTCAAGGATCTCACCTTCGAGGAGACCTCAAACCGCGCGAAGAAGTCCGGCAAGTTGTTGTCGTTCCTCGGTTTTCCCATTGCCCCTTGGGCGAATGACACGGAAGCGGCCGCAGCCTGGGTCGGCGCGTACGGCGCGGATGGGCAGCAGGTCAGCTTGTGCCGTGGCATGGCCCTTGGCCGGAATGACCAGATCATCTATGCAATGCGGACACGCTTCGACCCGAACTGGCAGGAACTCTGCTTCCTGAGCGTCAAGACCCTTGCGCGGCACACCCGCTTTGAACCCGGCAAGACCTACGCGGACTACGCTCGCTTCTCCGACTCGAGCACCGGCGAGGTTGCCGATTTTATCTCGGGTGCCCGGGTGGTGGGGCGCGGCCTCTGAGCAGTCGCCACCCACGGGCTCAAGCGGCAGCCAAGTCCGGCCTGACGGTCGGGTCAGCAATGCGCAAAGCCATCACCGCAGCGACGCCCATATCAACCAGAATCAAGCACGCAAGCGCTTGATTCTGCGGGATTTAGCCCGAACCACAATCTTCTTCAAGGCAGGCGCTGCGCCTGACAACGGGATTCGCAACCGCCGCAACCGTACAGGCTCATTGCGGCGGCTCAGGAGGTCCGAATGAGCATCGAGCCCGGACCACTAAACCCCGGCATCCGCACAAATCGACCGAATTCAGCGGGCGTCGGGCCGGGAACAGCATGGTCGGCGCCGGTGCGCCCTACGCCGGTGCCACGCCCGGCGATCATTCGGTTACGACTCAGTGTGTACCCGGGATTGGGCACAACACGCCGGTGCCGCCCAGTCCGCAATAGCCGCCGGGATTCTTGTGCAGGTATTGCTGATGGTCTTCCTCAGCAAAGTAGAAAGTCTGCCCGACCCGGATTTCAGTCGTGGCCGCACCGCGACCAGCTGTTCCCAGCGCCTGCTGATAGCGGGCCAGACACTGCTCGGCCAGTTGTCGATCGTCGTCGGAGTCCAGATAGATTGCAGAGCGATATTGGGTCCCGAGATCATTTCCTTGGCGCATGCCTTGGGTCGGGTCGTGCGATTCGAAGAACACTTTGAGCAGACTGGCCAGGTTCACCTGCCCCGGGTCATAAATCACCATGACCACTTCGGCATGCCCGGTTAGTCCGGAGCAGACTTCACGATAGGTCGGATTCCGCGTGGTACCGCCCGCGTAGCCAACTGCCGTGGTGTACACCCCAGGGATCGACCAGAACTTGCGCTCGGCGCCCCAAAAGCAGCCCATGCCGAACTGAATCCGGCGCAGCCCCACGAATGCCCCGGTCAAAGGGCGCCCATGTACCGCATGCCGATTGCTGATCGACATAGCGGTATCCCGGCCCGGTAACGCCTTGTCTGCGCTTGGCAAATGCATCAATCCCATCTGATCCTCCTGACCATTGACTCCAAAGACCCGTGATTCCCCGCCCAAGGGGAATCCGAGCCCGACCACTCAGGCAACTGCCTGCTCCTGCCGGAACGATTCGTGTTGCCACGAAGCACGGCGCACACCTCTACTAGATCGACCAATGAGGGCAATCTCGGACAGATTCAATTGCCAAGTATTGTGTCAATGTGGGGCAGAGCCGCCGTTTCGCCCTGGCACATCGCTACGGCACGTCTGAAGCAAAACCGCGGAGCAGGCATGTGGCAGGTGGCGGGAGCCTATCGGCACAGACACGGCGTCGCGTAAATTCTCGATCCTCGAAACCGAAAAACGCCCTTGCGGGCGTTTTCGAAAACCATTGGGCGAGCCCGAATGATCGGTGAATGGCGCTATTCGAATCCGTCCCGAAACAGACCACTTTGATCGGCGTCGACCGAGGTGTTGTTGCTCAGGTTGCTGTCCGTCAACCCGCTCGGCGCAACAACAGTGGCCGTGTTGCTGACCACAAACTCGTTGCCTTCGGCACGACACCGCGTGGTCAGCAGAATCGTCACGGATGTACCGGGATCCAAGTCGACCGCGAGCCCAGAGATATCGCCGGTTCCGGCCGATGCCGCGCAGTCGGCATTGCCGGTCGGCGTGCAGGTCCAGGTCGTTTCGGCGGCCGAATCATCGAAATAGGCTGCGTTGACATTGTCATTGACGAGCGCGCCGACCACCGGATCACCATTAGCCGGGTTCGACACCGTGATCGTGTAGGTCACCTGCTCGCCCTCGGTCACGTAAATCTGGTTGTTGGTCTTGACGATACTGAGGTCTGCCGCGGGCGTGACCACGTGCGGCTGGGCCGAATCGGCAATAGCGAAGTTGTGGTTGGTGTCCCCCACATAGATCACGCGAATGGTGTAGCTGCCAACCGGCAGCGCGCTGGACGACACCATCGCGACACCCGCGTTAATCGGCGGGCTACCCAACGCAATCGGGCTGCCGCTCGGCAGGGGTAGCGCCTGGAACGCCACATTGCCGATCGGAATGCCGCCCGTGAGCGTGGCCGAGAATGTCTGACTGGTATTGCGCGCCGCGGGATTCGGGCTGCTGGTCACATTGATCGCCACGTCGGCCAGTGTGGTTTCGACCTGTACCGAACCTGCGGTGGTGCCCAGGAAGTTGGTGTCGCCAGCATAACTTGCAACGATATTGTGGACGACCCCCACCGGCAGGTTATTGCGGGTCAGCACCGCCTGTCCGCCAGACAATGGCACCGAAGCCAGGAAGTTGCTGTTGTCGGTAAACACAATGCTCCCAGTTGGCGCCGAACCGCCCACCGCTGTTTCGGTAAGCGTCGTCGTGATCGTCACGTTTTGTCCGTATGGCACTGATGCTGCCGACAGATTGACCTGCAGGCTGGTCTCCGCCTTGCTGACGGTCACGACCTGAGTGTTGGACGAACTCGCCAAATTGGTGCCATCGCCCAGGTAATGGGCGGTGAAGTTGTAGCTGCCCGGACTCGGGATCAAATGCAGCGACGCCTGACTCAACCCGCTCAGCACATCAGAGCCAACCGGCGAGCCGTTGTTCAAGAAGCTCACTGTTCCCGTCGCCACCGGTGCCACGATGGCCGTCAGAATCAGGCTCTCGCCATACGCGAAAGCGTTTTCCGTCGCACCCAGTGTCGTGGTAGTGGGCGTACCGTTGTTGAACACGTAGGTGGCGCCAGCGTCGACCCCGTCACTATTGTCGTCCAACGGCGAGCCGACCACGCCAAACCCCGGCCCCATGGCCACTTCAAACCCGAATTGGTCGTCATTGCCGGCATCGCTGGCAATGTACTTGTCCTTCTGCGCCCAGACATTCGAGCCATTGCGCTCAAACAGGTAGGCGGCACCCGCGTTGAGTAGACCCGTGCGATCCTCCGTGAAGGCACCGACCAGCGCGAAGTTGCCACTCAGCGCGACGGTCAGACCGAGGAAATCGTTTGCCGCGGCATCAGTGGCCGTGAGCGTTCCTTGCAGCGACCAGGTATTGCCGCTCCGCGCATAGACGCGCGCCGCACCGGTGTTCTGGGCGACACCGTCCTCATTGCGCTGTCCGACAATGGCAGTATCGCCTTCGATATCGACATCGGCGCCATACTCATCCAGGTCGCCCGCCGTTGGCGCAACCAGCTTTTGCTGTTGCGACCAAACGCCGGCGTTACGGACGAAGACGTAGGCCGCACCAGCCGACTCGAGCGCTGACACGAACGCCAAGTTGGCCCCGACGATGACACTGTTGCCAGAGAACGCAACGGTATTGCCGAAGTTGTCGCCACTCACGCCATCGGAAGCAGTCAAGCGTTGCTGTTCGGTCCACACCGAACCGGAGCGCGTGAACACATGGGCAGTACCTTGGCTCGTGTTGGTGGCGTCGCCCAAACGCGAGCCGACAATCAGGTTGTCGCCTTCGACGTCCACCGATGTGCCAAAACGGTCACCGGCATTGCGCGCTGCGGGGTCGAGCGCCTGCTGCAGTGCCCAGGTTGACCCGGTGCGGAGGTATACGTAGGCGGCGCCGCTGGCATTGCCATCGGACGTGGTCGACAGAGGCGAGCCAATCACCAACGTGTTGCCGCTGATCGAAACGGAGGACCCGAACCCGGCGTTGGTCTCTGGCACGGGCGGGTCGATTTTCTGCTGCCGGGTCCAGACAGCGCCCGAGCGGATATAGACATAGACGGAGCCTGCATCGACGAACGCGCCGTTATCGTCGCTCGGGGCGCCTATGACGATCGAGTCGGACGAATACGCGACTGCTCTGCCTAATCGGTCATCTGGCTGCCCGAGCGGGGAGCCAGCGGTGATCTTGAACGCCTCGTTTACATCGGACAGGGCCCGTGCACCAATTGTCCGGTCGAGCAGGATCGGGCTGCTTTGGACCGGCACGGCCTTTCCGGTCTCGGTCCGGAAACCGAGCTTGGCTGGAACCTGCGCCAGTGCGCCTAAGGCGAAGAACGCGAGACTGAAGCCCGCGATAGTTCTGATGGTCATACTCGTCACTCCGTTGGTTGAAATCGCCCAACGTCATTGCGCCGGGCTTATAGTCCCGGCAATTGTGAAAAAAGCGTTGTTAAGAAAATGCAATCGAATCTTATTGTGGCGGTCACATATTCCGGCGGGTCAGACCGCCCGGCATGCGCCCTAGTCTAGCGCTGCTGACCAATTGGCACCTGAAGACGACCTGATCGCTTTGTGCCGATCGGTGTCCAACACCGCTCGGCCAATGACGGTTACCGAGCGTCGAGCTGCCTCGACCCCATCCGGTTAACCTCCGACAGAGATCCGCCCGATTACTCGAACAGGCGCTTGTCCTTGGCGTACGCAGCGGCCTGCGTGCGGGTGATCAGACCACGCTTGACCAAGTCTTGGAGACACTGATCCAAGGTCTGCATGCCGTATTGCTGGCCCGTTTGAATGGTCGAGTACATCTGCGCGACCTTGTCCTCGCGGATCAGGTTTCGAATCGCTGGGATTCCGACCATGATTTCGTGCGCCGCAATTCGACCACCGCCGACCTTCTTGAGCAGCGATTGCGAAATGACCGCGCGCAACGACTCCGACAGCATGGAGCGCACCATCGGCTTTTCGCCCGCCGGGAACACGTCGATGATGCGGTCTACCGTTTTTGCGGCCGAGGACGTATGCAAGGTGCCAAACACCAAGTGCCCCGTTTCGGCGGCGGTCAGCGCCAAGCGAATCGTTTCCATATCGCGCATTTCGCCGACCAGAATGTAGTCGGGATCTTCGCGGAGTGCCGAACGCAACGCCTCATTGAATCCATGGGTATCGCGATGCACCTCGCGCTGATTGAGCAGGCACTTCTGGGAGGTGTGCACGAACTCGATCGGGTCCTCAATGGTCAGGATATGGCCGTATTCGTTCTTGTTGACGTGATCAAGCATGGCCGCCAGTGTGGTCGACTTGCCCGAACCGGTCGGTCCCGTCACCAGCACCAAACCCTGCGGCTGATCGACCAGTTCCCGGAACATCTTTGGCGCGCCCAGCTCATCAAGGGTCAGAATCTGGCTCGGAATCGTACGAAACACCGCACCAGCGCCGCGGTTCTGATTGAATGCATTCACGCGGAACCGCGCCAAACCCGGAATCTCGAACGAAAAGTCGGTTTCGAGAAATTCTTCGTAGTCGCGCCGCTGCTTGTCCGACATGATGTCGTAGACGAGTGCGTGCACCGCCTTGTGATCCAGTGCCGGGATGTTGATGCGCCGAACGTCGCCATCGACCCGGATCATCGGTGGCAGACCCGCCGATAAATGCAGGTCAGACGCCTTGTTCTTGACCGAAAACGCGAGCAGTTCGGCGATATCCATGCGGGCACCTAGTTCAGAAAGGACAGACGACAAGTCGAGTATACCCATAACCCCAAGCCATCTTGCCAGTCATGGCCGCGCTTTTCGTGAGCTTGTGAACGCGTTCCTGCTGGACGTTTCGACCCGAAGCGCGTTCGACTCAGGGTGGCGCATCCATGGCGCGAAGCGCCCGGCCCCTGCCAGAATCCAACGTCTTGAAATGGCTGCGCCCGCACCCATTCCCGAAAGACTTAAGTAGAGGCCGTCTCATGTCTGATCCAGCGCCTGCCCCGCCCGCTCCGATGGCGCCAGCGTTGCCCCAAAAACTGCACGAGATCGAAGCGCGCATGGCTGCGGCAGGCGGCTCTGGCAAGGCACAATTGCTTGCAGTCAGCAAGCTGCAGACGACTGCAGCGATACGCGAGGTCTATGCACTCGGGCAGCGCGATTTCGGCGAGAACTACGTCCAGGAAGCGGCGGAGAAGCGCCAAGCGCTGGCCGATCTGGACATCACCTGGCACCTGATCGGGCCATTGCAGTCCAACAAGGCGGCGCAGGCCGCCCGACTCTTTGACTGGGTGCAGAGTATTGACCGTGCCAAGATCGTGCCGCTGTTGGGCCATGGTCGACAAGGGTTACCGCCGCTGCAGGTGCTGATCCAGGTCAATGTCGACGATGAGCAGAGCAAGTCCGGCTGCGTACCCGACGCGATTCCGGGCCTCGCCGATCTGATCCAGCAGCAACCGAACCTTTGTCTGCGCGGGCTGATGGCCATCCCGGCACCCGCCGATAGTGCCGCTCGGCAACGGGCGTTTCGAAGCATGTTCGAGTGGTACGAGCAGTTGCGTGAGCGCTACCCCACGGTGGACACCTTATCGATGGGCATGAGCGATGATTTCGAGTTGGCGATCCACGAGGGCGCCAATCTCATTCGAGTAGGATCGGCACTTTTTGGCGCAAGGAAGTCGGCATGAGCACGATTGCATTCATAGGCGGCGGCAACATGGCACGGAGCCTGATTGGCGGCCTGATCACACGCGGGCATCCGGCCGGCGCCATTCGCGTCGCCGAGCCCGTGCCGACCTTGCAAGACGCACTTGTCGCGGATTTCGGCATCGTGGCCGCAGACAGCAACCTCGACGCGATCACCGGCGCTGATGTCGTACTGTTTGCGGTCAAGCCACAGGTCATGGCAACGGTCTGTCTGGAGCTGCGGGCCGCCCTGTCAGCAGGACGCCCGTTACTGATCTCCATTGCCGCCGGCATCAGTCTCGCCAACTTTGAGCAATGGTTGGGTACCGACCTGCGGCTGATTCGTGCGATGCCGAACACGCCAGCGCTGATTGGTGCCGGCATCACCGGTATTTACGCCGATCCGGCCGTTGACGCGGACGATCGCGCGCTTGCGGCCAGCGTACTGGCCGCCGTCGGTCCGACCGTATGGATCGAGCAAGAGGCGCTCATGGACGCGGTGACTGCCGTCTCGGGCAGCGGCCCGGCGTACTTCTTCCTGTTGATGGAATCGATGATTGCGGCGGGTGTGGCGCAAGGCCTGTCCGAGCCGGCTGCCCGCGAGCTGGTTCTGAATACGGCACTCGGCGCCGCCCGGATGGCGGTTAACGAGCCATTGGGGCCGGCCGAATTGCGGCGACGCGTGACGTCGCCCAATGGCACGACGCAAGCTGCTATCGAAACGTTCGAAGCTGGTGGCTTTCGCGAGCTGACTGCACGCGCCATCGCCCGGGCAACCGAGCGTGGCCGCGAATTGTCGCAGCAGGCAGGAGGCTGACATGTACGCACTGACTTCAGCCAGCACACTGATTCTGAGCTTCTTGTTTGGCATCCCCATGCTGATCGTCCTGACGCGGATTCTGCTGCAAGGGTTCCGGGCGCCGTTCTACCACCCGGTCAGCCAAAGCTGGTTCAAACTCACCAACCCATTCTTCATGCCGCTGCAGAAGGTCGTGCCAGTGGTACGTGGGTGGCATGTCGGCGGGATCGTCTTGCTCCTTTTGCTGGGCATCCTGCATGCCTACACGTTGTCGATCGTGTTCGGTGCGTCGCTCGGTGCGACGGGCATCCTGGTCGCTGGGGTGGGCATGGCGCTGGACTTCGCGCTAATGAGCCTGTTCTGGCTGATTCTGGTGTACGTGATCGTGTCGTGGGTGGCCGCGGACTCGCGTAGCCCCATGAAGGAATTCGTCGGATTCATCGCTCGCCCAATCTGCGCGCCGTTTCGGCGCCTGATTCCGCCCATCGGCATGCTGGATTTGTCGAGCATGGTCGTCTTGCTCTGTCTGCAACTTGCGCGGATCCTGGCCAGCGGTCCGCTGATTGCCTGGGGCTTTGGCCTGCGCGCTTGAGGCGTAGCTGAGCCGCCACACCGCCTGGCCGTCTTGATTCCGATCGATTGCTGAGCAACGCCGCCCGCTTTCACGTCGGTTTCGGAAAAACTGCTCTATGCTGGCCGATCCCTGGAGGCCATCATGAAACAGGTTGCACTGTTGGCAGTTTCGACGTTGTTGCTCGCCGCCCCTGCGTTCAGTAAGCAAGCCATCACGCACGAAGATCTCTGGCTGATGCCACGCGTGGGCCCAGCTCTGGTGTCACCTGACGGGCGCCAGGCGATTGTGCCGGTGACCGAGCCGGCCTACGATCCGGCGCAACAGCGGGTGGACCTCTGGTTGCTCGATGTTGCCAATCAAGCCGCACCGCGCCGGTTGACGCACACGCTGGCACCCGAAACCACGCCAGCATGGAGCGCCGACAGCAAACGGATCGCTTTTGCGACTCAACGTGATGGCGACTCCGTGGCGCAGATTTACGTGTTGGATCTGGCCGCGGGCGGCGAGGCTCGCCGGATCAGCAGCATGACCAGTGCCGCCCGAAATCCGCAGTTCTCCCCAGATGGCTTGGCGGTGCTGTTCGTCAGTCAGGTCGACACGACATCAGAAACCGACCGCACAGCGCGCGGCAAGAGCACCGCCCGTGTGTTCGACGGATTTCCGATCCGCTTCTGGGACAAGTGGCTGGGCCCGAATCAATTGCGCGTGTTCTATCAGAGCCTGGATACGCCCGAAGCGCGCGACTTGCTCGCAGGCAGCACGCTCGTGCAATCGCCCGGATACGGTGGCCGCAGCGGCGAAGCCAGTGACGAAATCGACGCCACCTTCAGCCCCGACGGGCAATCCGTGCTGTTTGTCGCCAGCCAGAACCGCCATCTGGGAGCCAGTCAATTCACCAACACGAATCTCTACCGCGTGTCGGTCCTTGGCGGCGAGCCCGAACGCCTGACCGGCGTCGCAGGCACGGGCGCGACCGACAACTACTCGCGTCCACGTTTCAGCCCGGATGGTCTGCACCTGCTCGCGGCGGTGGAGCCCAGAACCGATCGCGTCTACAACGCCACGCGCCTCGATGTGTTCCGCGCCAGCGGCCAGTTCCTTAGGCGACTGGAAGCCCCGAACGGCGCATCGATTGGCGCGTTCGATGTGGGCGCAGACAACCACACCGTGTTCTTGTCGATCGAGGGCGCAGGCCAGGAGCAGATCTGGCAGCAGCCGCTCGCTGGCGGCACGGCCAAACCACTGACTCAAGTGCCGCGCGGCACCTACAGCAATTTGAGTGTGGCGCGCGGTGGTAAGCAGGCTGTTCTGCTGGCCGGATACGAGTCAGCCAGCGTGCCCGCCGAAATCGTTCGCATCGATCCAAAGCGCGGCAGTCATGAAACATTGAGCCGATTCAGCACCGACCGGGCAGCCAAACTGGATTTGCCCGAACTCGTCCCGTTCTGGCACGAACACGCCGGCCGCCCAATCCACAGCCTGCTGGTCAAGCCGGCTGGTTTTGACCCAGCTCGCCGGTACCCGGTCTTCGCGCTGATTCATGGCGGCCCACACATCATGTGGCGCGACCAGTTCTTTCTGCGCTGGAACTATCATCTGCTTGCGGGCAAGGACCGGGTCTTGATCCTGACCAACTATCGGGGCTCGACGGGCTTTGGCGAAGCCTTCGCACAAGCCATCCAGAATGATCCATTGATCGGCCCGGCCGAAGACATCAACACCGCGGTAGACGCCGCCCTGAAGCAGTTCGACTTTCTCGATGGCAGCCGCCAATGCGCGGGCGGTGCGAGTTACGGCGGCCATCTGTCGAATTGGCTGCAGGCCAGCACCACGCGCTACCGCTGCCTCGTGTCCCATGCCGGCCTGATCAATCTCGAATCACAATGGACGACGAGCGACAGCGTTTATGGCCGCGAGGCCAACATGGGTGGGCCCGCATTCAAAGATCGAACACTTTGGGATCAACAGAACCCGATCCGGCGCGTTGAACAGTTCAAAACGCCGGTGCTCGTGACGATCGGCGAGCTCGACTATCGCGTGCCGATCAACAACACCTTGGAGTATTGGAGCATGCTGAAGCGGCAAGGCATCGAAAGCCGCCTCATCGTGTTCCCGGACGAAAACCACTGGATCTTGAAAGGCGAGAACAGCCGCTTCTTCTATCGGGAGGTGGACTCCTGGCTGAATCGCTGGCTGGGCCCTCAGCCTTCGGCGCGCTGAACGACAGCGACTCTGGCGCCAGCTAGCACCCGGTACGCGCTGCGCCAGTCTTTGAGCCTGGCGCAGCGTCCGGTTAACACTCAGCGTACGGCGACCATCTGCGGCAGCGACGCGTCGACGGGCTCGACATCGGCGAGACCGCCCTTCGGCACAAACAGGAACTCGCCCGCCTCGTGACCCGCAAACTGGATCGGCGCATATTGCGGCGATTGCACGATCGCGCTTTCGACCGCGGCCAGCGCCATCGACGACGCGACACCGCGGAACAGGTTCTGGCCCTCAAGCACCGCGCTGTTCGCTTGCAGCGCGCCCATCACCGCACTGGCAAAGTACGAGTTGTTGCCGCGACCTGTGTCGGCAACCGGCTGGAGACCACCCGACGTAAGCGCCGTGCGGGATCGGCTATTGGCGACCTTCTGCACCCATTGCGACCACGCAGAATCGGCAGCGCCCGGATTAATGGACGGCAGCGACCCCTGCGTCATGGCACCGGAATAACAGGAGTCAGCGACAACCATGACGTGGCGCGCGGGCAGCGTATTCAGAATGTCCGAAATTGCCCGATTCGACAGCCAGGACTTGCTATTGCTCGTCTGACCGTCCACCGGCACCCAGTAGCCTTGTTTCGTGGCCTGATCCAGCTCGCCATGACCGGCAAAATAAACCAGCAGGCTGTCTTCCGGCTTGAGTTGTTCACGGGCGTCGTTGAACGCGGCGAGAATGTCAAAGCGGCTCGCATTATTCAGTACCGTGGTTTGGAACCCATAGCGCGATTTCAGCAGGCTGCCGATCTGATTGGCGTCGTTGACCGCACTCTGCAGCGCCGGATACTGCCCGTATTCGTTGTTGCCAATCAGGATCGCATACTGCTTGCCGAGCTTGACGCCATTCGGCAGCTTGCGCGCCACACTGACATTGCTCGCACCGGCACCGCTCGCGGCTGGCACCAACGTGAACTCTAGTGAACTCTTGGCACCCAACCGATCAACCGCCGCCACCTGAATCGGCGCGCCCTGCTCCGGCACCGAGACTTGCGCACGGAACATCCCGTTGGACGTGACTTTGACAATCTGACCGTTGATCGACACTTCCGACACCGGCGACTGCGAGACGACGCGACCCACGATCTCCGACCCATCCCGTTGCTTCGATACTGCGGCAGGCTTGCCGCGCGTGACCGTGATCGCGGGCTCAATGATTTCGACGACGGGGCCACCCGCAATCACATTGCCGCCCGACTGCAGGCTTTGATTGCCCACTTGCACCTGCCGCTCGAGTGCGGTGATGGTGCCCCGCTGACGCGACACTTCGCGCTGCTTCTCGGTCAGCTGCTGCTCCAACAGCAACAACAGTTCGCGGTCTTCCTTCGATGCCGCGATCGCCTGTTCCATCTTCCGGCGATCATTGTCGTAGCGCAGCGTTTCCTGCGTCATCTTCTCCGAGTTCGCCTTCAGCAGCGCTTCGAGCTCAGCCGCCCGCTGCGCTGATTGATCCAGGCGCAAGGTCAGGTCGGTCAGCGTGGCGCGGACGCGATCTAACTCGGCCTTGGCTGCCGGATCATTGGCGCGTTTGCCAAGGTCAGCTTCCTGCGAGCGGAGCTTGGCGAGCGCGAGTTGATCATTCGTGCGCTGCGATGCGAAATCGACGCGCTCTTTCTCCAACTGCGCACGCTCGGCGGTAAGCCGCTCTTCTGCCTGCGCCAACGCCTGCGATACGAGCGCGAGATCAGGCGCTGTTGGCGCAATCCGCTTTTGGGCATCGGCAAGCTGCGCCTTGGCGCTACTCAGTTCAGACTGTTGCTGCTGCATGCTTTGCTTGCGACTTTCAATTTCTTTCTTCGCGCTATCAAGCTGGCTCTTCAATTTTTGATTCGCGGCATTGGCGGCCTCAAGCGAGGCGCTCAATCCAGAAATCTGCTTTTCCTTTTCACTGAGCGCTGCGGCCATCGTCGATGAAAAGATCAACTCATCGCCGGTGATGCCGGTGCCCTCACGGTAAAGATTCAGCGCCTTCTGCTGATCTTGTGTGACACCCAGACCTTCTTCGTACAGGAACCCGAGATTGATCTTGGCGCGGGCATAGCCTTGGTCAACTGCCTTCTGATACCACTCGGCCGCCTTGGCGTAGTCGGGATCCGTACCAAGCCCCTTGGCATAAATTTCGCCGACATAGTTCTGCGCTTCCGGATCGCCGGTTTCAGCCTGTTGCAGCCACACCTTCAGCGCGGTCTGGTAGTTCGCGCGGTCGTATGCGGTGTATTCGCCACCGCGGATCGCGCAATCGGATTGCGTCGTGCGAATGGGCCGACGCGCCGTCATGAAACTGCTCATGGCGCCGAGCTTCCGCACCTGCCCGGGCAGCAGACAGTCGACCACCATCAGGTCTTCAGCGTTGCGCACTTTGGCGATGGGCGAACTGGTTGGCAGCGCAGCCAACGCCATGACCATCGCGATGCTCAGGCTGAGCGCGGTCTGGCGAACCAAGGGCTGCTTCAAAGTCGATTTCATGTCACTTCTCCGTGGCTGGGATCCGCCGGAGCGCGCTACCCGCCGCGTCCGGCCCTGTAGTACGCTCGGAGTATAGCCACGCTGTGCGAAATGGGAGTCGATATGTCCGGCGAATACACGTTTTTGTCGGGAAAGTGGGGCCGTTGGTCGGCAAGCACGAATATGAGTCCAAAATTTGCGCAGATCTGCACGGTATTGCTTTCGTTCTTCGTTAGTGGGCCAACGGTTGCATTGGTTTGCCCACCGCCGGCGGCTAGCCCGACGACAATCAACGTCGTCGAAGGCCAGGTGCCGGAAATCAGGGTGGCCGAGACAAACACCATTTTGTCGGTGGCACCACCCGATGTGAATGCACACTTCGTGCTGGTCGGCTCACCGACGACCGTTGGTTTTTTTGGCTCGGGCGCCACCGACACGACGTTCCCGGTGGCGTGGACGGCGGTCGTGCCGACGGGTTTCGAATACTCGGCGGCCGTTGGTGTCGCGACGCGTCCGGGCTCGGCTGCGGGTTCCCCTTACACAGTCCATGTCACGGGTGAAGACCCAAGCGGCTGCGGCCCCACGCCGACGCCGACGGTTTTTACGGTTAACGTGGGCCTGCCCACCTCGCCGGCTTTCAGCTTCCTGCAGGGCGGCACCCAGGCACCGGTCAATCCGGGCCAAACCTTCGGGGTACCGATCATTTTGGAAACGCGCGCCAATGCCGCGCCGTTAGCAAACGTGCAAGTCCTGGCAACGGTGGTCTCGGGTTCGGCCATGATTCGACCGGCCGGCACGCCCGTTGGTTCGGGCACGACCTCGTTTGTGCTGTTGACCAACGCAGTTGGCCAAGTGGCGTACGAAGTCGACGCGGGTCTGACCGCCGGGCCGGTGTCCATCGAGTTCCAGACACCCGACTTCGCCGGCGTCAGTATCCAAACCGCCAGCCTGCAAGTGAATGGCGTCGCGCCAACCATCACGTGCCCGCCGCCGGCATTCCTGACACCGCCCGGTAGTGGCTGGGTCGAGGGCCAAGTCGTCGATTTTCAGATCGGCGAGAGCATCGCGACCGGCACCGCACCGCCAAACGTCAACGCAGCGTGGCGCATCGACGGCAATCCGTCGACCTTGTACTTCGCGCAGTCCGGCACCAACCAGATCGATCAGAGCGAGCCCTGGGTACTGACGAGCCCGGGCATTTTCTCGTATTCGAGCTTGGCGAGCCTCAAGCTCAAAACGGGTTCCGCTGGCAGCACCTACACGATCCGCGCCTACGCGAATGATCCCAACGGTTGCGGCACGTTCACGGCGGACCGTACGTTCAACATCACCGTCAGCCCGCCGGTATCGCCCACGCTGAGCCTGCAGTCGGCACCGCCGCCCACAAATCCAAACACGACGTTTCCGGGCACGCTCCAGGTCCTGGTGACCAACAACGGCTCCCCGCTGGAAAGCGCCGTGGTGCGATTCTTCGTGGCGAGTGGTGACGTGTCGCTGTCTGCTGGCCTGCCGCCGACCATGGACCTGCCGGGTGGACGCCCGCCGCCCACGACTGAACTATTTGTGCTGACGAATCCATTTGGCGTCGCCGAGGTATCGGTGCAGGCCTTGTCCACGCCGGGCGCGGTCGTGATCCAGGCGTCGTCACCTGACCTGATGCCATCGGCCAGCCCGACCAATATCAATCTGACGATTCTGGGCGGTACGGTCGATACATTTACCGCGAGTCCACCGGACGCCAATACGGCACCCTACTCGGCAACCTCGGGCACCGAGATCGCGACGTTCCAAGTTACGGCGCAGCGGGATCCGGGCAGCGGGCCCGCGCCGTTCCCAGGCGTGCCCGTGCGGTTCAGCGTTGCCGGTGACGCCACGCTGCTCGATTCTGGCGGTGCGTCCCACGGCACGAGCTTTGTGGTGACCAGCGATTCCCTTGGCGTGGCGCAAATCCGTGTGCTGGCCGGCGCGGCGGGCTCGCCCTACAACATGACCGCAAGTGTCGACAGTGGCAGTTTCACCGCATCGCCCGTCACGTGGCTGTTGCAGAATTTGCCGGAGCCAACGTTTGGTTCGGTGGCGATCGTGTCGGGTGATAACCAGGTCGGTGAGCCCGGCGCTGCGTTGCAGGACTTGGTCGTCGACGTCACACTGAGCAGCGTGCGCGTGCCCTCGGGCTCGATCAATTACACCTTCACGGTGGCCAGTGGCGATGTGGCGTTCCTCGACCCAGGCCCGGTCAATACGTATACCTTGTCATTCCCGTTCCTGAGCAACGGCACGTTCCGGCACAGCATTCCGCTCGTAGCAGGCAGTGGCGAAGGGCCTTACCACATCGTTGGCGACGGGTTCGGGTTGAACAAGATCGAATTCAACGGCAACGTGGTGCGTGCCATTCCGCTGGTGGTGCAAAAGGTGTCGGGCGATCACCAGAGCGCGCAGGTTGGCAATCAGTTGCCGGCACCGCTGGTCGCCGGTCTGCCAGGCGGAATCACATTCAACCCGCAAGATCAATTCACGTTCCGTGTCGTCTCGGGTGATATCACGCTCAGCGGGGCGAATGGCAACGGCCGCGAATTGTCATTGAGTCCGGATGGCAACAACCAGGCGCAAGTCCATGTGAATCTGGGCCAGGCTGCGGGACCGGCCGAAGTGGAAGTCAGCTTCCCCGGACTCAATGCTGAGTCATTCAGCATGGAAGCCACTGCCAACCCGAGCGCCTTGGTGATCACCAAGGTTTCGGGCGACAACCAGTCGGCACCGCTGAACACGCGACTCAGCGCGCCACTGGTGGTTCAAGCGCCCGGGCCCGGGGTGGTGACCTGGCGTGTTGCCAGCGGCAACGCCGCGCTGCTCGGCGCGAGCAATGGGCTGCTCAGTACCACCCTCAGCAATAACAGCGCACAGGCCCAGGTACTGCTCGGCAACAGCATCGGCCCGGTGGAAATCGAAGTTGCTGGCCAGGGTTTCCAGGCCATTCGTTTCCGCGCGAATTCGGTCGCCCCACTGAGCAACTATCGAATCGAGAAAGTGTCTGGCGATCAGCAAACGCTTCGCCTGAATACCCCCAGCGCCCCGTTGAAAATCCGGGTCACTGATAACGGTCAAGCATTGTCCGGCTTCAACGTCAGCTGGAATGTCCTGGGGCAAGGCAGTCTTGGGCACTCAGTCACCCAGACCAACAGCAATGGCGAAAGCGAAAATGTGTTTGTACCGCTAAGCGCGGGCCCGGCTTACATTCGTGCCACCGTGACCAACCCCACCAACAACGTGCCGGTGTCGGCCGACTTCTTCGTGAACACGCCCGTCGCCATACTCGCGCTGGTCAGCGGCGGTGGGCAGTCTGGTGCGCCAGGCACCGAAGCGGATGCCGATCTCGTGTTCCAACTCACCCAAGACAGTTTCGCGATCGCCAGTTCCGAAGTGTCCTTCTCGGTGGTGGGCAACGCCACCTTGAGCACGACCAGTGGCCTCACCGATGGCGATGGCAAAGCGCGGACGCGCGTACGCTACGGCAGCAGTCCAGGCTCAGTGTTGGTCACAGCCTCGGCGCTCCAAGGCGCAGTGACCGCAACGGCCGTCGCAACGGTGTTTGCACCGGGTTTGAATATCGTGTCAGGCAACAACCAGTCCGGCAGACCCGGCCAGGCGTTAGCCGATCCGCTGGTGCTGCAAATCTCGCAACCCGTTGGCGGCAGCGCCTTTGCCAAGAGCCTCGCGGGGGTCCCGGTGCATTGGGATGTGACCTGCGGCAATGGCACCGTGCAAACCGCCGCTACAGCAACCGATGCACAGGGCAAGAGCAGCAACCGTCTGACCCTGGGCACAACCCCAGGCTGCAATCGTGTCGAAGCGACGGTTGCTGGCGTCGGTAAGGTCGTGTTCGAGGCGACCGGCCTGATTCCGGCGACGGCTCTGGAGATTGTGTCGGGCGATCCGCAGAACGCCCTCGTTCCTGGCGAGGCCAGTGCCCCGCTCGTAGTCCGGGTGCGAGATGCCAACAATCAACCGGTCGACAATGTGCGGATTGTGTTTGAGGCGGTCAGCAACGGCGTCACCGTCACACCGGCTGAGCAGGCTACAAATGCCCAGGGCCAGGCGCAAACGGTGGCTCGACTGGGCTTGCCGGGCCAGTTCCAGGTGCGCGCCAAGGCGCCGGATTTCAGCAGCATCCAGCCGGTCCTGTTCACGTTGACGGCGAGTCTCAGGAATCTCGACAACTTACCGCCTGGTCTCCGCGACGTCGCGGGCACGATCGACACTGCCTGCGTCGCGTTGTCCCAGCTCACCAATTTGAGCCCGGCACAGCAGGATTTGTTGCAACGATGCTCGGAGGTCGTCACGAATGCGGCGAATCGTCCGGGTGACGCAAGCAACGCCCTGTCTGAAATGAAGATCGAGGATCCCGGCTCGCAGAATCAGCTGCTGCTCGCGGCCGCTGAGGCGCAGAACAACAACCTGGGGCAACGCATGACCGCGCTGCGCTCGGGCAATGCGGGCGGCTTCCAGAACAATCTTGCGCTGATCACCAATAGTGGCGCTCTGCAGCTTGGGTACTTGCCGAGCACGATCCTCGGCCTGAATGCTGCCGACGAACCACAGGCCGGCGCAGGCTTCTCCCGTTGGGGCTTCTTTGCCACCGGCTCGATCGGGCGCGGCCGACGTAGTGCGCTGGATGACGATCCCGGGTTTGACTTCAAGACCTATGGATTGACCGCAGGGGTGGACTATCGCGTGACGGATTCGATCGTGCTCGGGGCCGCACTCGGCTTCAACCGAAACGATAGCGACGTCCGCGGCAACCAGGCCAGTGTCAACAATCGCGGCACCACGCTCTCGGCCTATGGCAGCTGGTACCACCCGGCCAACTTCTACGTCGATGGCGTACTGACGTTCGGGCGGCACCAACTCGATCTGAGCCGTGACATCCGCTATACGCTGCAGGGCCTCAATGGCAATCCGATCACGATTCAACAAACGGCAACCGCCTCGCCAGACAGCGACCAGTTCGGGATCTCGCTCGCGTTTGGGCGTGACTGGAATCGCGGTGCGTGGGCATTCGGCCCGTACACCCGCTTCAATTACACGAAAATTGACTTCGACGCGTACACCGAAGAGATGTCAAACCCGAACGCTCCCGGTGCGGGTCTTGCGCTCAGTGTCGATTCCCGCGGGTTGACCTCGCTGGAGGGCATTCTCGGCGGCAAACTGAGCTACACCGCCAGCACCAGCTGGGGTGTGCTGATGCCCTATGCGTCGCTGGAATGGGTCAAACAGTTCGAGGATCAGCAGGACGACATCGTGACCCGCTTTGCCTTCGATCCGACGCGCACGGCGATTCTGTCGAATTCGGACCTGATCGACTCCGACTACCTGAATCTGGGGCTCGGTCTGTCGGGTGTATTTGCGAACGGCAAATCGGCTTTCCTCCAGTATGAACGCACGATCGGGCAGGATCGGAGCTCATCGGATTCGCTCGCCATTGGCGTGCGCATCGAGTTCTGACCGTGTTGGGCAGCAAAATCCGTTATGAGAGTGGGGCGCCTTCGTGGCGCCCATCGGGCCCGGTGCCATACCGGCTCGGTCGGTCAATCAGGCTGCAATCAGCCTGCCTGACGCGGATCGAGTCCGGCTTGATACGCCGGGGCATTTTGGGCGAAGGCTTGCAAAAGCCGGAAACCGAGCTATCGTCTGAGCCAGTCTGAATCACGAATCGCATGCAACCTTCGATTGAATTTGGCCACTGTACGCATGTTGGGCTGCGTCGTGAGCACAACGAGGACACCTACTACGCCGACAGCGAACTCGGGCTGTATCTGGTCGCCGACGGTATGGGCGGTCACGAGAACGGCGAGGTCGCGTCGGCCCTTGCCCGCGATACCCTCGTTCGCGAAATCAAGAATGGCGAGCTCCTCGTCCGCGCGATTCAATTAGCCGACGAAGAAATCATCAAGCACTCGAATCGGCGTCCGCAGGCATTGCCAATGGGCACCACCATTGCCGCAATCCGCGTCAAGGGCCGCGAGTACGAGGTGGGCTGGGTGGGCGACAGCCGGGTCTACCAATTTGCCGAGGGTCAGTTGCGGCAGGTATCGCAGGACCACTCCTATGTCCGCGAGCTGATCGAACAGGGCGCCATCAGTCCAGAGCAGGCCCGCACCCATCCGCATCGCAATGTCGTGACCCAGGCCTTGGGCGTGACCGACCCCCAAAGTCTGCGGGTCGAAACCGTGATTGGTGCATTGAACGCCGGTACGCAGGTGCTGATTTGCTCCGACGGCCTGACGGAAGAGGTCGAAGACGATCACATCGCCCGCATCCTCGCCCGTGCCGAGCTGTCGGCCCAGGAATGTGTGGATCACCTGATCCTTGCCGCGCTGGACGGCGGCGGTTCCGACAACGTCACCGCAATTTTGGTCCGCTGCAAGACCTGATCGTCGGCGGCATTTGGCTAGCCTGCGTGTTGCGGCCAAATGGCGTCGTCAGGCGCTGTTCGCATTGACCTGGCCCTTGTCTCGGGCTAGGCCCGGGCGTGAGCCATCCTGGCGGTCGGCGCATTGTGGCAGGCCATCGAAGGCTGATCAGCCCTTGGCATGGCGCCGCGCGCGGTCCCATACCGTTGCCAAGATGTCGTGGCTGCGCGCCCAGGCATAGCGCTCGCCGATGCGTCGGCAGCCGGCTGACGCCAGTTCCTGGCTGCGAACCGGATTCGCCAACAGGTCGAGGATATGCTGAGCGAATGCTTGCGCCGAATCAGCGACCAGAAAGTCCCGGCCGGGCTCGGCGTCAACCGCAGATCCGGCGCGACTCGTCGTGACCGTCGGCGTCCCAGCCGCCATGGATTCCAGAATTTTCAGAGACTGGCCGGAGCCCGTTTGCAACGGCGCCACGGCCACCTGCGCCTGTTTCAGAACGGTCGCCACACAGGGGACCCGCCCCAGAATTTGGACGCCCGGGCGCCGGGCCCAACTCGGGATGGCCTCGGAATTGGCGCCAGCGAGTTTCAGCGACAGGTCCGGATGGGTGGCCCAGATGGTGGGCATGACTTGATCCAGGAGCCAGCGAAGGCCATGCTGGTTCGGAAAATACGCCCAATTGCCGTGAAAGATCAGCCCGTCTCGGCGCGTTGCTGTGGGCGCAAGCAGAAACGTGTCGATATCGACCCCGTTGGCGGCGATCGCCAGCGATCCACTTTGGGCAATTTCACGCGCGTCAGCCGCCGCTGAGATGACCGCGCCATCCGATTTGGCCAGCGCGTCCCGCTCGATCGCCAGCAATCGTCTGGCCTCAAGCTGGAACAGCCAGCGTCGGTACCAGGGCTCCTGCTCCGACCGGGATGCCATGTTGCGTGACAAGGCATCGACAAAGTCGAGCACGACGGGCACCGATCGCGGCACGTCAAGCACGCCCGCCAACCGCACCAGCTGCACGTGCATGAGTTCTATCCGATGCGCTGTGATCAGTCGCTCCGCCGCCTCATTCAGCCGCTTCGAGTCAAACATGGCGACTTGCAGTGGTCGCGCGCCGAATAACGCCACCCCGGCTTGCCAGAGCATGCGCCAACGCGGACGGGCGAGCGCGGTCAGGCTGGCGCAAAACGGACGCAGTTGTGCCCAGGCAGGATCGTCGGCAGGCGGTCTCTCGTAGCACAACACATGGATGTCATGCTGTTTTGACAAGGCCTTTATCTGTGCCAATGCGCGCATCTGGTCGCCGCGGTAGGCGCCACCTGGAAATCGATGAGTCACAAACAACACGCGCATCAGGTAGTCCATTCACAGCACGAAAGTGTCGCGGCAGCAAGCCGAATGCCGGTGCACCTGAGTGCTCAGGTCAACATCTGGTTTCCTCCCGACTCCGGGCCGGCAAGTGTTTCAGCAGTCGGCGTCCGCCGTCCACTGCCTTGGCACCGATGTCTTAGTGGACGCCGGCACGATCTCGCACTTGCATCGGCAATTCGGCTCGGGCGATCCTAGGGCCCTACTGGAAACGAACCCGCGCTTGTACATGACCCCCAAAGCACTTGATCCGCGGCAACGCATCTTCGGTAGCGGCGACGCCCGCGCACCCGGTGTCCGTTGACCCGCATGGCCAAAGCACGCAAGCAAAAGCCAAGCCCCACGCAAGGCGGTCGCACCAACGCCGCTTTGCAATTGCTTCAGCCCATTCCAGACCGCGAACCTTGGACGTGGGCGCAGAAAGGCACGGCGCTCGGGCTTGGCATCGTGCTGCTCGGCAGCGCGTTTGCGCTGGACTACTCGGTTGACCAGGGCTTTGATGCGCCGAAACGACTGTTGTTTCTGCTCGGTGCCTGGATCGCGGTAATCGCGACCGCGTGCGCCAGCGGTCGCATCGAAGGGGCGTTGCGAGATCCGTTCTGGCGATACCCAGTCCGGGCCCTGCCACGAATCCTGCTCGTCGTGGCGGCCCTGCTGGCGGTGGTCTCAGGCCTGGTCGCCCCTGGTCCGTCAGACTGGGGCGACCTACGCTTCATCGCCACTGGCGGACTACTGATCTGGATGGGTATGCGGATCGGCAAACATCATCACGTCGTCAAGACCGTTTGGGTTCTTGCGCTGATTGCGGTTCTCGCCAACACGCTACTGTCGCTGCTGCAACACACCGACATGCCGTCCCCAGTTCAGGTAGCACGCCTGGGTGGCCGATTTGACACCGGTGGCTTGCTCGGCAACGAGGGTTTGGTGTCGCTCGCCGCGGCGTTGTCGATCCCATCCCTGCTTGCGTTTGCAGGCAAGTTCAAGGGTCTCGGCCGAACAAGCCTGATTGGTGCCGCGTTGCTCTCAGTGCTGGTCATCGTGCTGAACCAGCAGTTGACCAGCCTGATTGCCGCTGCGGCCGGAGGTTCGGTCTGGGCGGTGCTGCGCTGGCGGTTGGTGTGGATTGCGCGGCTGACGCCGCTTTTTTGTGTCATAGCGCTTGTCGTGGGTCTGGTGCCTAGCCTTCGGCAACCCGTTCTGGCGCGTATTGGCATGCAAACCATCGCGAGCGCCCAGATCAAGACAACCTATCGACTCGGCGCCGTCGCGGCCAGCGTGGCAATGATCAACGAGCGGCCCTGGCTTGGACACGGCCCAGGCAGCTACGCCCGTGACTCGCAACGTTTCCGAGTACGCGCGGCAGAGGCTTGGCGCACGCGCCTGGAAATGCCGCCAAACGCCAACGCCTTCGTTTACGCGCACCAGGACTACTTGCAATGGGGGGCCGAGTTCGGGCTGCCGTCGTTGCTGCTCGGCTTGGCCGGGCTCTTTGCCGTGCTCTGGCGATGTGCCTTGGCGGCTTGGCGCAATGCCGACCCGGAGACACTGGCCGTGGTCAGCACGCTGTGCGCGGGTGCCGTCATGGCCTTGGCCTGGTTTCCGATTCACGTGCCGATCCTGGCTGCCCTGCTCGCGCTCGCCTTTGGGCGGGCGGTGGTGCTTGGTGAAGCACGAAGCCTGGGAGAAACGCCGTGAGGCCATTCAGGATGATCCTGGCCTTGGTGCTCGGGTACTGCGTCCTGGCACCCGAATGGCAAGCCTACCGCAGCGAGCAAAAACTGCTCCAGGCGAATCTGCTGCTGCAAGCCGCACTCACCGGTCAGCTCCCGGACGCAGATCCGTTGGACGGGGTCCGGCGCATGCTGACGTTGGCTCAAGAAGCGCGCGTGGTGTTACCGCACGATGCACGCGCCATTCTGATCGAAGGCATGGGCTACTTGATGCTGTCCCGCCTGGACGAGGCGGAACAGACGTTCGTTATGGCGCTGCGGCAAGGTGAGCGGCCTGAGCTCCTGGTCAACTACGGTCGCGTGCTGGCGGCGCGGGGGGATCACGACGGTGCCCATGCCGCCATGCTGCGGGCAGCCTTTATTGCGCCTGGCGCCATCAACACTCTACCGAAGGCCATGCGGACCCAGATCGAGGCCGAAGTGGCTGCCTATGAACAAGCCTTCGTCGCGGGCGAGACAAACGAAATTCCGCCCATGCCAGATGCGTATCGGCAGCCAATTGACCGGAAACCGCCTGCGGAACGACGCCGCTAACGAACCTGTCCCTCGTTTTCGGGACCTAACGAAGAGGCGCCCATCAAGACTCACCTGATTCGGCACATTTTCGGCTTTCATTCATCCCATGTTGTCGGTATCGTCCGCCCCATCGAATGGGAACGGTGGGAGACTGAACATGTTGCGACGAATGTTATGCGCGATGGCCGTGTTGTTGGCCAGCACCTCAGCAATGGCTGGGTTTGGAACGATTGACCGGGCGCCTGCGGCGTCCATCTTGGTGCCCTATTTCGAGGTATCCCGGGAAACCAACGACCCGCGCAACACGCTGGTTGAGATCTACAACACGTCGGCTACCGCAGTTCTCGCCCACGTGACCTTGTGGACCGATGTTGGCATTCCAGCCCACACATTCAATGTTTATCTGACGGGTTACGACCAGCAAACCTTGAACCTGAGGGAAATCCTGATCGGCGGCCTACCGCGTACCGCGTCGGCCGGTCAGGACCCGACCAACACGATCAGCAGAAAAGGCGTGTTCTCCCAGGACATCAATTTTGCCTCGTGCTCCGGGCAGCTGCCGGATGGGGCGATCAGTTCGGTACCGCCCGACCTGTTCCGCGCCCTGAGTGGCCAAGCAGCGCCAGACATTTTTGCCGGCCAGTGCGGCGGGCGCAATGTTGGCGATGGCCTCGCCCGGGGCTTCATCACCATTGACACCGTCAACAATTGCACGGTCAGAGGGCCTAACGAATTGGGCTACTTTGGTCCGGGCGGCACTGGCGACGCGACCAACCAAAACGTCCTGGTCGCTGATTACCATATTTTTGACGCCGTCAATCGCCGATTGCTGAGCGAATCCGCGGTGCATCTGCAAGCACTATCCACGCTGGCTCCGGGTTCACCCACGTTTTATGGTTTTGCCGGCTCAAATGGGAGTGACCAACGCGAGCCCCTGCCGAGCGAGTTCCGCGGCAAATTCGCGCAGGCTCGGACCACGTTGCTCTACTGGCGCCAACCCACATCGATTCCAAACGTGTTTGCCTGCGGCGGCACCGGGCCAAATTTGGCCAACGGTCAGTTCCAAGTAGCCGGATTCAGCGCGAGCGGCGCTACAACGCCTGCAGCCACCGGCAATTTCTTCCCCGATGCCGCTGGCATCGTCAGTGGCGCAGCGCTGAACTTGTCGTCCACCCTCGGCAGCTTCGATGTGAATCTGAATCTTCCCGATGGATCACCCCGCCAGGCGTGGGTGCTAGTCCGTCAGGTGCCGACGTCGGCGCCCAGCAATGCGGATTACGGTTACATGACCGAAGCCGCCCAGATCGGCAACAACTGAGGCCAGCGGAGACCTATGATGAAGCTCAAATCACTTATTGCCGGCCTCAGTTTGCTCGGCATGTTCTATAACGCCCATGCGGCCATTGGCTCGCTCGATACCGTGCCCGCTGCCACGTTGCTCGCGCCTTACTTTGAAGTGGACACGTCAACCACCAACGGGCTGCGCAGCCAGTTCACCGTCAGCAACGCGAGCAACACCGAGCAGGTTGCCCGCGTCACCCTGTGGTCGGACCGCGGCGTGCCGGTATTCGGGTTCGATATTCGCCTCGATGGCAATGGCACCGTCGAAGTCAATCTGCGCGACTTGTTGGTCAATGGCACGCTACCGGCTTCGACCGCAGGCGGTGTCGGCTCCTGCACTGGCGTCCTCCCATACGCAGCGCTCAGTGCCACCACAACACTGGGGCTTCGCAATGCCCTGTCCGGACAGGCCTCCAGCCTGCTGGGTGGGCAATGTGCGAGCGATACGCAAGGGTCGGCACGCGGTTTCGTCACCATCGACGCCGCTAATACCTGCACAGCCAGCAACACCGTGTTCCCAACGTCGGTTGGATACTTCGCTGATGGCGGTCTCGGTCTTGCCAGCAACAACAATGTGTTGTTTGGCGAATACGCCTTCATCAATTCTGGGTCAGGCAATGCTTACGGTGATGCGCTGGTCAGCATTGAAGCGGGCGTTGCAAGCGGTGACACGTTTTATGGTCTGATGGCGGGCAATGGCGCGGCAAACAATCGCGAGCCACTGCCAAACATGTACTCGGCCCGCATCAGCAACATCCCTGGAACGGTTCCAAATTCGATCAATCGAACCGCCGCGATTGTCTGGCGCGATCCGGGCCTCGCGGCCCCGTTCGCCTGTGGCACGAGCGGCCCGCAGATTCCCGACGGCATCGGAACGATTTTCGATCATGAAGAACAGCCAACCGGAACCTTCGTCAACGCCAACACGCTGAGTCGCGCAACGCAGTATTTGGCGCAGATTGGTTCGGTCGTGTCCGGCAATGTGGTTTACGATTTTCGGACTACGGGTATTCCGAAGCGCCAGGGTTTCGCCAGCCACATTGCGTATACCAATGGGTTTGATGGTGGCAATAGCGCTGAAGCGAGCATGTATCCTGCTACGGCCTTCGATGATTCCGCCGGTTCGCCGGGAGCAATCTTCCCATTCGGTGCGTGCTCAGACGGGCTCGACAACGACGGTGATGGCTTGGTCGATTTTCCAGCGGACGCTGGGTGCTTTAACGCCAACAGCAATAGTGAGAATCCTGCCTGCTCGGACGGCCTTGACAATGACTTGGATGGCCAGACCGATTTTCCGGCCGACACCAGTTGCGCAAGCCGGTTCCAAGAGTTTGAAGTGACCGAATGCTCGGATGGCTTCGACAATGACGGCAATATGTTCACGGATTTTCCGGCCGATCCGAACTGCCGGACCGCTGCAGACAACAGTGAATTCACTAACAACAACCAGTGCTCGGACGGCTTCGACAATAACGCCAATGGCCTGATCGACTTCCCGTTTGATCCGCTCTGCAATTTCCCGGGCGACCCAACAGAATCGAGCGCCGCCTGCCTGGACGGCTTTGACAACGACACCGATGGCTTGGTCGACTTTCCGGCCGACCCAGGCTGCACCAGCGTTACCGATTTCAGCGAAACCGCGGAAGCCTGCAGTGATGGCCTGGATAACGATAGCGATGGTCAAACCGACTTCCCGAACGATCGGGGTTGCACCAGTCCGAATGACAACAACGAAATCAACCCGGCCTGTATCGATGGCATCGACAACGATGGCGATAGTCTGATCGACTTCCCGAACGACCCAGGTTGCTCGAGCAGCACCGATGACGCCGAGAATTTTGGTCCATGCGATGATGGCTTCGACAATGACGGCGATATGCTCATTGACTTCCCAGCCGACCCAGGTTGTGCATCGGCCGCCAGCACGACCGAGCGTCCGCAATGCAACGACACATTCGACAACGACTTCGACGGCCTGATTGACTTCCCGAACGACCCGCAATGCGCGAGCGCTTCGCAGAACTCGGAAGAGGGTCAGCAATGCAACGACGGCATCGACAACGATGGTGATGGTCTGACTGACTTCCCGGCATCGCCGAACTGCGCCTCGGCAACCGATCCGTCCGAACAACCAGAATGCTCGGACGGCATCGACAACGACAATGACGGTTTGGCTGATTTCACGGGCGTTGGCATAGTCTTCCCGGCCGATCCGGGCTGCAGCAGCGCCACCGATGGCAGCGAGTTTGCGTCGGCGACTTTGGCAGCCTGCTCCGATGGCCAGGACAACGACGGCGATGGCTTTATCGACTACCCGGCCGACCCGGGTTGTGGGGGCGCTGGCGATACGAACGAGTTCGCCGCTAATCAGGTCAACGGTGGTTTGGGTCATCCGATTCCGGCCGCGTCCCCGATCAGCCTGCTCGTGCTGGTTCTGAGCCTGATGGGGATTGCTGGGCTCGCGCTGTACCGACGCCAGTCGGCCTGATCACTGGTAACCCTCGGTCTTCAGATCGAGGCCGAAAAAAGCCCCGCCTCGGGGCTTTTTTCTTGCCCGCTCACACGGCTTCAGGAAACAATGGCCACTCTTTCAGGAATTCTCCGCATGCTCCGAACCCCATTCGTGCTGACGCTCTTGACCATCGCCCTCGCCGGCTGCAGTCACCGCTCGGTACAGCCAGACGGTTCGGCATCGACGTGTGGGGCGATTGGCGGACTAACGAAGCGGCCGTTATTTTCGTTGCAGTGGATCGATTCCGGCTTGCCGCTTCGAGGTCAATGGCGTGACGGCTTCCAACTCGCCGATCTGAATGGCGATGGTCACGTGGATCTGATTCATGGTCCGGCGCGAAAAGGCAACTTCCAGCCAAATCTGTTCCTCGGCGACGGAACCGGTCGATTCAAGCTCGACATGTCCGCGCATTGGCCGCCGTTGCCGTTTGACTACGGCGACGTCGCGGTAGCCGATTTCAACCGTGACAATGTTTTGGATGTGGCCTTGAGTGCCCATCTTCGGGGCGTTGCTGTGTTGATCAACGAAGGCAGAAACAGTTTTGCGCCGTGGAGCGATGGACTTGTCATGACCCCGCCTTCGGCGCACCCTGAGCAGCCCATCTTCGGGTCCCGGGCGATTGCCGCTATCGACTGGAACCGCGATGGGCTCGTGGATCTGCTCGCGACGAACGAAGGCCCCGCACTTGGTGCGATCGATCGGAGCACGCGGGAGATGCTGCGGCTGTATCTCAACCGCGGCGGGTTCTTCGAACAACGCGATGTCAAAAACACCGTGTCAGGTTGGGCCAATGCCCTCGCTGTTGGCGATGTCACCGGTGACCGTTGGCCCGAAGCGATCACCGGCACCGAGGCTTTTGGCAACCGCCGCCTGCTCCACATAGGCTTTGGCACCGACTTGAATAGCCAGGAGTTGCGATCGCTTCCGGAACAACTCGCCGTGCATGCCGTTGAACGCGTTCAATTCGACGCCGAGAGCGTGCCCAGCATGCTGTTTGCCGGACAGATTGATCAGGTCGCGAGCGGCTGTGCCACGCTTGTGCGAACGGATTTTCAAGCGGGGCTTGGCGATCGCAGTCAGACGCTTTGGTCCGAGCCGGGTCGTGATGACATGGTGGCTGTCCGTGCCGCCGACATCGGCGGCGATGCACGGCTCGAACTGCTGGCGGTGCACCGGAGTGGGCGCATCCGGGTGCTGGTCGAGCATCCGAATCGTCGCGGCAACGCAACTTGGCGAACGGCCATGGTGGCCGAGCCACCCGAACCGCTGCGCGATTGCCAGGCTTGGCAAATGCAACTGGCCAATATCGATGGCGACCCCGCGTCTGAAATCGTGGTCAGCTATGCGAGCGATGGCGACGTCACGGGCCTGGGGCGCTGCCCTAACAGCGGCGGTTTGGCGGCTTTCAACGTCGTGGCACCGTGACAATCCTTGCGTTGGCCCCATGCATCCCATGGCCCCCGTCGGCCAGGTCGTATGCTGACGACGACGTTGGATCGTAGGGATCGCTGTCCGCATGTCAGTTCGCGTGTTGATTCTCGCCAGCAAATGCCCTTGGCCGCCGTTGGATGGTGGCCGACTCGCACTTTGGCAAACCATCCAGTCGTTGCATCAAGCGGGCGCGATCATGCATTTGCTCGCGCCTTTGCATCCGGCTGAGCAGGCGCAGCGATCAGCGTGGATCGACGCGATGCAGCCCATGCTGGGTGCCGATCTGGTCCCAAGCACGCCAAAGCCCTGGCTGCTTGCCGCCTTGCAGGCACTCGTAACCAGTCGGGCGACCAGCCTCGCCCGGCACGCGCACCCGGCGTTGGCTCATGCACTGCCGGGCCTCATCAAGCGATTTCGACCCGACGTCATTCATGTCGAATGCCTGCAAAGCATGGCCATGCTTGGGCCACCACCCTGGCCCGTTCCTGTGGTGCTGCGCCTGCAGAATGTGGAGTCCCAACTCTGGGCCGATTGGCCGGCGCCAGCTTGGCTGCGCCCGTTGCTACGCGCCGAGGCGCGCCGTCTGCGCCTTGCCGAGCGGCGCCTGCTCAAGCAGACCGCCTGCAACCTCGCAATCACCCCAGTCGATGCGGCGCAACTGCAGGCGCTTGCTGCCCCCGGATCGGAGCATCGTATTCATACCTGGACGGTGCCGTTTCCAGCGGAACTACCCGCCGATAACACCGAATCGCCAAGCCTTCAGATCGTTCTGCCCGGCAGCCGTGGCTGGGGTCCAAACCAACAAGCATTCGATTGGGCCGTTCGCGAATTGGCGCCGTGTCTGAAGCAACGGGCGCCCGAGTTGCGCTTGACGGTGTTCGCACCAAACGGCCATGCTGACTGGCCAAGCAATGTCCACGTCCAGCCCGTGCCCAGCGATTCCGCCAAACTGTTTCCGCAAGATGCCATTGCCGCGTTGCCGCTGTTTGCCGGCTCGGGCATCCGCATGCGCATTCTTGAGTCCTGGGCACGCGGACTCCCCGTGGTCGCCACTTCGGTGGCTGCACGAGGTCTGTCGGTCCGCCACGGCGAACACCTGTTGCTGGCTGACAACGCTGCTGATTTTGCCGCCGCAATCGATCGTCTGGTTCGGGAACCAACCTTGGCCGCAAGCCTGATCGCAGCTGGCCGAGACTATTTGCGGACCCACCATGATCCAACGGCTCTGGGTCAGGCGCTGCTGCAGCACTATCGCGCCGCGCAGACTGGTGGCACGCCATGAACATCCTGCTCACCGGCGGTTCCGGCTTCATTGGCACGCATCTTTGTCGCGCTTTGCTCGACGCCGGGCATGGCATTCGCATTCTCGATCTCAGGTCAAGTGTCAGCTTCCCGGACTCCTGCCTGCTCGGCGATATCCGCGACGCCAACCTGGTCGAACAGGCGCTACGTGATGTTGACCTGGTGATCCATCTCGCCGCCGTGCACGCGGACGATGTCTCGCCCCTGCACCTTTACGCTGAGACGAATGTCGACGGGACCCGCGTGCTGCTTGACGCCATGCGCGCTGCCAACGTGGTGCGACTGCTGCATTTCAGCTCGGTGTCGGTTTACGGCGCCGGACCTGCCGTGGAGTCCGATCTCGACCCCAAACCGCTGAACGAATACGGCCGCAGCAAACTCGCAGCAGAGCAGCTGATTGTGGCGTGGCAGGCCGAACAACCGACCGTGCGTTCGGCCCGAGTCCTGCGTCCGTCGGTGGTCTATGGCCCCGGTCATCATGGCAATATGAAGCGACTGATCGACGAGCTCGACCGCCCACGCATGCGTGCCATCGGATCCGGCCAGCAAGTCAAGGCGGTGGCATTTGTCGGCAATGTCGTCGCCGCGAGTCTGTTTGATCTGGCCGAGCTGCCGGGCTGCCGCATACACAATGTCGCCGATTTGCCGCCGATTCCGATGCACGAGTGGATGCGCCTGATCCGGATTGAACTTGGACGCGATCCGGCCCGCCAGATACGGCTGCCCGAAATGCCGGCCTATCTGCTCGGGTTCTTGGCCCAGACGTGGGCACATCTTTGCAGGCAGAAACCGACGATCTCCGTTGATCGCGTGCGCAAGTTTCTTGCCAGCACGCCGGTCGATGCCAGCCTTCTCGCCCGGCTGGGCTATCTTGCCCCGTATTCACATCAGCAGGGGCTCCGCGCAACGATTGCGGCCAGACAGCGGACCGAGCAACCATGATTCGTCGCATCTGGTGGGAGGCCATGCCTGGCTATGCCTATCAGCTGCTCGTGCTGTTACTGACGCTGATCCTGATCCCATGGCAAGCCAAGGTGCTCGGCGCGGACGCTTGGGCAGTGGTGGCGTTCGCCTGGAGCTTGCACGCGCTCTTATTTGCACTCGATCTTGCATTCGGCCCCCTGCTGCTTCGCGATCTCGCCCGCGATCTTCCAAAGCCCGTACTCGTGGCCCACTATCTGCACTTCCATCAACGCTATCGGCAGGCGGCGCTGATTCTGACCGCGATGGCGGCACTCCTGCTCGCTGTTGGCAAGCAGTTGCGACCCCAGCTACCGATGGATTTTGCCAGCCTGCTGCTGCTTGCGGCCGTGTTTCAGTTTCAGGTGCTGAATGCGTGCGCGACGGGTTTCTGGAATGCGCGGCAGGCGCAATGGCGCGCGGGGTTCCGATCGGCGCTGTTTCTGCTCCTGAAGCACGCACTGGCGACCACGTTCATGCTGTTCATCGAGCCCGCTGCCAGTCTCTACCTGCTCGGGTTCGTCATCGGCGCGGGCGTGGAATGGCAACTGAACCGGCGGCGCTTGCTCGGCGATCTGGCCGCTGAAGATCGCTTTCGAAACGACCAGGCCACAGAACCCGTTACCGGCGTGCCGGAACTCAGTCTCGCCGCGCTCTCGGCGTTTTTGACCTTGCTCGGCAGTCAGCTTGACCGGCTCTGGTTTGCGGCAACCCTGCCAGCGGCGCAGTTTGCGTTGTATGCGCTGATCGCGATCCCGTTCGCGGCGTATCTCAGCTTGCAGATGCCCCTGCAGCGAAGCCTGCTGCCGCGGTTGTCACGCGCCGACGGCAGCGCCCATGCGATGCGCCACTATTGGCAGGCCCATGCACTGCTCGCGCTGCCTTGCCTGGGGCTCGCCTGGCTCAGTCCCTGGGTATTGCCCCTGTGGCTCCACCAACATCAACTGGGCGCACATTGGCCGGAGCTGTTTCGCCAACTTTGGCTCGCACTAGCCGGCACGGTGCTGATGGGCCCCGTTGGGGCGTGGCTGATCCAGACGGCACGCTGGCGTGTGCTGATCACGACCCAATTCCTGAGTCTGGTCGCCCAAGCGCTGATCTTTACGCTTGGGACCAACCAGTGGCAGGTCTTTGCCGCCGTGCCAGCGGCCTGGGTACCGACGATTGCGGGCATTCTGCTGATCCTGATGCAGCCTGAGCTCCGCAGGACTTTTTCGCGACACATCGAACCCCGATAATAGGTGGAAGCGCAGAGGGACTCGCGCCCCCGATGTCAGGGATGCAGGCGTTGCGCAGCCCGACAGTGTATTGAGCCTGTCGCCATCGTGGCGCCAACGACCGGAGACCTGCCATGGCCGAACTTGCTGCCCTGGACAAGACTGCGCGCCAGATGAAAACGCTGTCGCAAGCGCTCGATTCCGGGCGCCTGGGGCCGGTGCGCCGGCTGGTCAACACACTGACCCCCGCTGAGATCGGCAGCCTGCTAGAAGCCCTGCCGCCCACAAAGCGCTTGATGCTCTGGGGCTTGGTCGATTCTGAGGACGACGGCGAGGTGCTCGTCCATTGCAACGAGGAGGTTCGCGAGAGCCTGCTTCAGGACATGGATGACGAGGAAATCGTCGCGGCGGCTGAGTCGCTCGATCTGGACGACCTTGCCGACCTGTTCGAGGATCTGCCCGACACGGTCACCGAGAACGTGCTGAAGTCGCTCGATCGGACCGATCGCGAGCGTTTGGAACAAGCACTCTCGTACCCAGAGGACAGCGCCGGCCGTTTGCTGAACCCCGACATCATCACCGTGCGTCCCGATGTGACGATCGACGTTGTGCTTCGCTATTTGCGCCTGCGTGGCGAAATGCCGGATCACACCGACCATTTTTACGTTGTCAGTCGACGCAACCAATATTTGGGCCGCGTGGCCGTCACCCGCGTGCTCACGTCCCAACTCGACACGCCTATCAACGAACTCATCGACGATTCTCAAGCCCCGATCGTCGTCACCGCCGAAGCCGAAACGGTTGCCAAGAGCTTCGCCGACCATGACTGGATCTCGGCGCCAGTCGTTGATGCCAACAACGTGCTGCTCGGTCGCATCACCATTGACGACATGGTCGACATCATCCGCGCCCAAGCCGATCACAACGTGATGAGCATGGCCGGTCTGGACGAAGAAGAGGATTTGTTCGCGCCGGTGCGGCGCGCGACCCGGAAGCGCGCCCTGTGGCTCGGCATCAATCTGTTGACCGCGTTTCTCGCGTCATTCGTGATTGGTCGATTTGAAATCGCATTGGAGCAAGTCGTCGCACTGGCCATTTTGATGCCGGTTGTCGCCAGCATGGGCGGCATTGCCGGCACCCAGACGCTGACGCTGATTGTCCGCGGCATGGCGCTCGGCCAGGTCAGCGCCAGTAATGCGATGGCGCTGTTGTCGAAGGAAATGATGGTGGGCGGGTTCAACGGCGTGATCTGGGCGATTGTCGTAGGGGCGTCGGCGGGGCTATGGTTTGGCGATCTCAGGCTCGCACTCGTCATCGCCGCTGCCATCGCGATCAACCTCCTGGCCGCAGCGGCATCGGGCGTCATGATTCCGCTGCTATTACGGCGCCTCGACATTGATCCGGCGCTCGCTGGCGGCGTCGTGCTCACGACCGTTACCGACTGCATCGGATTTCTCGCGTTCCTGGGGCTCGGTACAGCGTTTCTGCTATGACGCTGCGTTCCGCCCAATGGACGTGGTTTACGCTCACGTTGCTGGCGTTTGGACTCAGTTGGCTCGCGCCAATCTGGCCATTTGAGCAGGCGCTACACAGCTCACTAACTGTGGTGGCCCTGGGCCTGATGATTTGGCTGATTCAAACGCGGCAACTAAGCCTGCGTGCATTTGCCTTGTTCGCCGTGTTCATCATGGTGCATTGCCTCGCGTCGCGCTGGCTTTACTCCAACGTGCCGTATGACGCTTGGCTCATGGCCGTCCTGAACACCAATACTGCCGAGCTGTTCGGCTGGCAGCGCAATCATTTCGATCGACTGGTGCATCTGCTGTATGGCCTGTGTTTGACACCGGGTCTGGTCGAGCGGGCGCGCGCATACTCCGTGGTGAAACCGAGCGCCCCGTTCTGGCGGGCCTTCGCGCTGATCTTGATGAGCAGCCTCGCGTATGAATGGCTGGAGTGGCTCGTCGCCGTCCTGCTCGATCCCGCAGACGCGGAGGCTTACAACGGCCAGCAGGGTGATTGGTGGGACGCCCACAAGGACATGGCGCTGGCCGGCCTTGGTGCGCTGCTCTGGTGGCCCTGGCTGCGTCGCGGCCCGGGCACACCGACCACCAAATAAATGGGACATTATCCGCGCAGCTCGGCTCGCAGCCACAACGTGAAGGCATTGCGAAGGCCACGTACGACTCGTTAGCATCAGCTGGATACTTTGACGGGGCTGCACCATGCCGAAACATCCGGTCACTTGGCGTGATCAACTGCGCTATCGCTTTGAGAATACGTTGTCGAAAGGCACCATCGCCATTATTGGCTGGCTGGCACTTGCATCGACCGTGATCGTGGTCATTGCGGCGCTGACCCTCAGCATTTTCGGCATCCGGCAAAATCCGGACGACCCCGCATCGAGCTATTCATTGATCGAGGGTGCCTGGCAAGGCCTGATGCACGCGCTGGACTCTGGCAATCTGGCTGGTGATGCCGGCTGGCCTTTACGCATCCTGATGTTCGTGGTCACGCTGGTTGGCATCTTCCTCGTCAGTATTCTGATCGGTACCATCACGTCCGGCATGGAAGCAAAGCTCGATGAGCTGCGCAAAGGCCGCTCGCGTGTTTTGGAACACGACTACACCTTGATCCTCGGCTGGTCGAGCAAAATCTACTCGATCATCGGTGAGTTGATCATCGCGAACAGCAATCAGAAGAAGCCGCGCATTGTCATTCTGGCCGACCGCGACAAGGTCGAAATGGAAGACGATATCCGCGCCAAGTTCGAGTCCACCGGCCGCACTGTCGTGATTTGCCGGAGCGGCAATCCGCTCGATCTTGACGATCTGGAAGTGGTTGATCCACACAGCGCCCGATCGATCGTCGTGCTGGCGCCAGAGGCCGACAATCCGGATATCCATGTCATCAAGTCGGTATTGGCGATCACCAATAATCCGAATCGCAAACCCGAGCCCTATCACGTCGTCGCCGAAATCCGTGAAGAACGCAACATGGAAGCTGCGCGCTTGGTAGGCGGGCAGGAAGCCATCTTTGTGCAGGGCGAAGACCTGATCGCACGGGTCACCGCCCAAACTTGCCGACAGTCTGGCCTCAGCGTGGTGTACACCGAACTGCTCGATTTTGATGGCGCCGAAATCTACTTTCAGAACTTGCCCGAACTCGATGGCAAGACCTACCGAGAGACGCTGGCCAGTTTCGAAGAATCCGCCGTGATCGGGCTGATGCGTGCCGATGGCGAGGTATTGATCAATCCACCGATGGACACTCGCATGCGTGCTGACGACCAGGTCATCGCGATCAGCGAGGACGACGATACGGTGGTCGTCAACTCAGGCAAGTCACCAGCAGCCGACATTGCCGCGATGCGCAAGGGCAAGAAGCCCGAGACCAAGCCCGAGCGCACACTGATCCTGGGCTGGAACGAAAAAGCCCTGGCGATTGTTCGGGAACTGGACAACTATGTGGCGCCGGGTTCTGAGCTGATTGCCGTGTGCCAGCGCGATGGCGCGCGCGACCAGCTGTTTACGCTGACCCAGTCGCTCGGCAAGATGAAGGTGCGTTTCTCCGACAACGACATCACCAATCGGGCAGTGCTCGAAGCGCTGAACCCCGAGACGTTTGATCACATCATTCTGATGAGCTACTCGCATCTGCCAATTCAGGAAGCAGATGCGCAGACATTGATCACCTTGTTGCATCTCCGCGCGATTGCCGATCAGAAGAACGTGGATATGAGCATCGTCAGCGAAATGATGGACCTTCGGAATCGCGCGTTGGCGCAAGTCGCCAAGGCCGATGACTTTATCGTCAGCGACAAACTCGTCAGCCTGATGCTCGCGCAGCTCTCCGAGAACAAGGATCTGGAAAAGGTGTTCAAGATTCTGTTTTCGGCTGAGGGTTCTGAGATCTACGTCCGCTCGATCGCAGACTATGTCGCCACGGGTGTGCCCGTCGATTTCTACACGGTGCTGGAAAGCGCCGCCGAACGCGGCGAAACCGCAATCGGCTATCGCATCGTGCGCCATTCGAACGACAAGGATCAGGGCTACGGCGTGAAGGTGAATCCGAAGAAGTCGGACAAGATCACATTTGCCGCCGAAGACCGTATTGTGGTGCTCGCGGAAGACTGAGCGACACGGCCGGTCTTTAAGTCAGATCCGGCTGTAAGACCAGCCGGTCGGCTTGCCGTTGGCGTAGGGCATGACGCCATGGAACGCACGCGGGTCCTGGTCGAACACCAGCGGCAGGAAGTAGCGATCGCCTTCCCACATGGGCAAATCGAGGATGCCCTCAATCGGCTGCCATTCCAGATCGCCTTCCTCGTTGCGCGTAGGGGCCTCACCAACAAACTCGGTGATCAGAAACACAAAGCCAAGCCAGTCCTCGCCATTCTTGCCAAAGCCGGGCCAGGAAATGGTGCCGCGCAGACTCATCGCCGTGCACTGCAACTGCGCTTCCTCCCAAATCTCCCGGCGCATGCCGGCAACCACGTCTTCGAGTGGTTCCAACTTGCCACCCAAGCCGTTGTATTTGCCCAGATGCTCATCGTGCGCGCGGGCATTGCGGTGGACCAACAGCACACGCTTTCGATCTGGGGTGAGGACGTAACCCAGGGTGGCAACGATCGGGGTATAAGGCATGAGGCACGCCGGAAGCGATAAAGCACGCAAAATAGCCGATCTACGGTCACGTCGAACAGGGGCACCGGGAGCACGCGCAAACGGGTTACAAGCCTTTAAAGCACACCTGACCAGCGCTGAACATTGCCCCTATCCTTTTGATTAATATTGATAATTCCCCCGCCATCATCGGGTGACAGTGCGCTCTAGTACTGGCGTCTGCCCGCCAATCGCCCCTTTCTGGGCTCCATTGCAGCCAAGGAAAACCGCGGGTTAGACTCGGGGTGATGGAATGGGGCCGGCATGCATGAACGATAAGAAGAAGTACCGATTGGTTACCCGCAGCGACTTCGATGGTCTGGTCTGTGCCGTGCTCTTGAAAGAGCTCGACCTGATCGACGAGATCGATTTCGTGCACCCGAAGGACATGCAGGATCAGCGCATTCCGATCACCGGGCGCGACATCATCACCAATCTGCCTTATGTCGAAGGCTGCCATTTGGCGTTTGATCATCATCTGAGCGAAACCAGCCGGCTCGATACGCGCCGCGCCAATCACATCATCGATCCACATTCGCCGTCAGCGGCCCGAATTGTCTACAACCACTTCGGTGGCAAGGCCGCGTTCCCGCGCGTGTCCGAAACCATGATGGACGAAGTGGATCGGGCCGACTCGGCGCAGTACAACATTGATGAGATTCTGGATGCCAAGGGCTGGGTGCTCCTGAACTTCCTGATGGATGCGCGCACCGGGCTCGGTCGGTTCAAGAACTTCCGCGTGTCCAATTATCAATTGATGATGCAGTTGATCGAATACTGCCGGGATCACAGCATCGAGCAGATTCTCAGTCTTCCAGACGTCTTGGAGCGCAGTGAGCTGTATGCGCACCATCGACCATTGGCCGAAGCCCAGATCAAGCGATGTGCGAACGTGCATGGCAATCTGGTCGTGCTCGATCTCCGGGACGAGGACATCATCTTTGCGACAAACCGGTTCTTGATCTATGCATTGTTTCCCCAGTGCAACATCAGCATGCATGTGATGTGGGGCGTCAAGCAGTCAAACACCGTGTTCGCGATTGGCAAGTCAATCACTGATCGCAGCTCGAAGACCAATGTCGGCGAGCTTTGCCTCAAATATCGCGGCGGTGGTCATGCTGCGGCCGGTACTTGCCAAGTGGCCAATGACGATGCCGATCAGATCAAGGTAGACCTGATCGCGGCGATTACCGCCGAAGGCTGATTCTGGTTCGCGCAACCGTGCCCGAATGTCCGGTTCGGACATTCGGTGCCACGCTGCCCGATCAAGATGGTTGCTGCGCCAGGAACTTGTTGAGATTCGCGCGCGCCGTGTTCCGCACCTTGTTCCGCAGCAGCGGCGTCCAGCCGAGCAGCAGCACGGGCATCGGCCCAAGCGCCTGCTTGGCCCAGCGGTTGAAGTCGAACCGGTCGCGGTGACCAACGATTAGACCGTCACGAAACTCGAACTCTGCATCGATGATGTTGTGCACCATGCGACCGGTAGCGCTGAAACGGTAGACAGGTTCCCAATGCGCGAGCACCTTGCCGTGCTCACTCCGAATGCCGGAATAGTCGAGCTTCCACACATCCTTTCCCTTGGCCTTGACTGCTGCGCAAAGCATCTGCCACATGCCACCAACTTCAACGCGGCCGCGCAAGCTGAACGCTTCGTCCTCAAACCACGCATCAGGTGCGTAGAACGCGGTCATGGCCTCGCCATCCAGTCTGGCGAACGCCTGATAGAACTGTTCGATCTTCTCTGTCGACATACCGCCTCCCGAATTCGGACTGGTCAATCATGCCTGGAGTATGTCGGGCCGGGCAGTGGTAATCCAGCCAGCTCGTCATGTCGCGATGGCTCTGGATCGGGCAATGCGGGTCGCTGGTCAAATGAGCTGAGTCGCGCGTCAAATCATTGCCGACGCCGCGAAATCGTCACGACCTACCGTTGTCGCAAGTAACCCTCTCCCCAGCCCGCTCCCACTCGCGAGGGAGAGGGAGCGCTCCCGCCCCCGCGATCGCGGGGGCGGGCTACTTGTGATGAAGCGAGCCATCGCATTCGACATACCTGACCTGACCAAACGCACCCAGCCGCACAGTTGATCTGGCCCAATCGATTGGTCTGCACAAGCCGCGACTGCGTACGAGTCACGTCAGCTCCGATCCAGGCTGGCCAACTTCGCCTCCAACTCAGCAATGCGCCGATCCTTTTCCTGAAGCGCCGCCAGCACGTCTTCAGCATCAAATCGCACCGGAATATGCTGCGGGCAGTTCGCGTCCCAGGCATGCACCTTGAAGATCAGAATCTGCTCGGGCCGACCGGAATCATCGATGGGTTGGAGGCGCTCCGCCCACTCAGGGTCAAACGGCTGCATCGCAGCCTCACCCCAAATCTTGACGCGTTTGCGGCGTCGGTAATCAATCAGGAACAGATGTGCCTTTGGGTTTTCTTGCAGATTGCCGCTGCTGATGTATTGCCGATTGCCACTGAAGTCGATGAACGCCAAGGTGTTTGGATCGAGCACGCGCACGAAGCCCGGCGCACCGCCACGGTGTTGGATGTAGGGCTGCCCTTCGGCATTGACGGTCGCGAGAAACAGGCTCCGCTGCTCGGCAATGAATTCGGCAAGTTCGGGCGTGATTGTGGTCGCCCAGGAGCCATTGCGCTCCATCGCCGCGTAGGCGCGACGCGAGCCCTTTTGGGCTTGCAAGGCTTTAACGGTTTCGGTAAAGGCAATATCGCTGGAATAGGAGGTCATGTTCGACTCCGATCGTTTACAGGAGCGCGTTCTGGCCGGACGGAACGCACTGATTCGGGCATCCAATCGGCACCACGGACCCGGGGTGCTCACCCAAGCTTCCGTCATGCCAGCGAAACAGACTGTGTGAAAACATCGAAGGACCGGTTCAAGCAACCTAGCCGATCGCGTTCGGAAGCGATGATGAACGCAAGCGATGGGTCAGCTTGCCGCGAGTTTGAACCCCGCCCCGGATCAAGTCCGGGGCGACGAATCGCGAAAATGTCCGTCGCGGCAAGACCATTGCTTCAGACGCTGGAAAGGGGCGGTTTCCCAAGGAAATCCAATCCACCTCTCGTCACCCCGGACTTGATCCGGGGTGGGTTTGAAGTTCTTGCAGTCGCACTGACGTGATGTTGAAACGCCAAATTTAGTCCTACCCCAACGTTTCCACACAGCCTGGAAACTCGGGATCCAGAATACTTGCGACACAGCGGCCAGCTTGCCTTGGGTCCCGATTGTCGTCGTGGTGACGACTTCGGTTGGCATCGAAAGCCGCAACCGTTTTCACACCGTCTGTTTCGCTGGAACGACAACCAGTGCTTTGCTTGGATGGACGATTGATAACGGTCAGCGCGCCGGACAAGGTCGCCGCTGGCGCGTTCTCGATTGCCCGTTCAGAGCCCCAAAGCACTGAGCGTCGGTGCCTCCACCGGACGTGCGCCCAAGGGCCACCGAAACTGGCGATCCGCCTCGGCAATGCGAAGATCATTGATGCTTGCCAGGCGCACCCGCATCAGACCTTCGGCATCGAACTCCCAGTTCTCGTTGCCATAGCTTCGCCACCACTGCGCATCGGCATCCTGCCACTCGTACGCAAAGCGCACGGCAATCCGATTGCCTTGCCAGGCGAACAATTCCTTGCACAAGCGATAGTCGCGTTCGCGTTGCCACTTGCCGATCAGGAATGCCTGAATCGCTGCACGTCCGTGCAGGAACTCATTGCGATTGCGCCAACGGCTGTCCTCGCTATAGGCCAGCACGACGCGGTCTGGATCGCGGCTGTTCCACGCGTCCTCGGCCATACGAACTTTCAGTGCAGCGCTTTCGGCATCAAACGGCGGTAAGGGTGGGCGGCTCATCGGAGGCTCCGGTTTCTAGTTGAGGGTCATCAACACTCTTCAATGCAGTACGGGCTCAGGACGAGCCCGTACTGCGCCGGCTGCATCCTTGCAGCCATTTCGATCACGCTGCCTGGCGCAGGCTCACGACCGGAAAGTCGATCTCGGTCTTGGCCACTTCGTTGATGTAATTGGTCCAAGTGTTCAGGGCCACGTGCTGGACGATCTCGACGATCTCGGCGTCGCCGTAACCGGCCGCTTTGACCGCAGCGACATCGTCGGCACTGACCTTGCCGCGCTGCTCAGTGACCTTGGCGGCGAAGGCAACTGCCGCCGCGGCCTTCGGATCTTTCGAACTGCCGCTGCGATTGGCAGCAATTTCAGCATCGTCGAGCTTGGCCAGGTTTCTGCCCAGATAGGTGTGCGCCGACAGACAGTAGGCACAGCCGTTGATCTCGGCCACGGCCAGCGCAATGCGCTCGCGGGTCGGTGCACTCAGGCTGCCCTTGCCCAGTGCGCCCGAGAGGCCAAGGTAACCCTCCAGTGCGGCCGGGCTGTTGGACACCAAGCGAAACAGGTTCGGCACCGAGCCGAGCTGCTTTTGCACGGCTTGCAGCAGCGGCTGGGACTGGGTCGGGGCGGTGTCAATGGTGGTCGGGATGTTGAGACGGGACATTTTGGAAACTCCTATTTGATCGGTTGGGGATGCGCGTCGTGGCGCGGTGAAAGAAGATTAGAGACTGCTGCTTTCTGGAACTAGACGGGCTAGGATGGAATCACCCTTCCGAAAAATGGAATAATCAGATGGACCGCCTGGAAGCCATGCAGGTCTTTGTAGAAGCCATTGAAGGCGGCAGCCTGTCGGCCGCGGGGCGCAAACTCGGCATGCCGCTGGCGACAGTCAGTCGCAAGCTCTCCGATCTCGAAGCGCATCTGAAATCGAGGCTCCTGAATCGCTCGACGCGTCAGCTCACGCTGACCGATGCCGGTCGCGAGTATCTCGCGGCCTGCAAACGCATTCTCGAAGAGGTCGGCGAGGCCGAACGTGGTGCCGCTGGCGAGTACAGCGAACCGCGCGGCGATTTGGTGATCACCGCGCCGATTGTGTTCGGACGCATCCATGTGCTGCCCATTATCCTCGAGTTTCTGGCGGCTTATCCCGAGGTGGCTGTGCGCCTGGTGCAGAGCGATCGCGTGCTGCATCTGCTCGATGAGCAGGTGGATCTGGCCATTCGCATCGGCCCCCTGCCGGATAGTCGTCTGACCGCGACGCGCCTTGGCGGCACCCGCCGGGTCGTCTGTGCCAGTCCGGATTACCTGCGCCGCGCGCCACCGGTGACGACACCGACGGACCTGAGTCGCCATGCCTGCATCGCCTTCGACGCGATGACTGATCAAGACAGCTGGCGATTCCCGTCCGCCCAAGGCGAGATCAGTGTACCGGTCCACCCGCGCTTGCAGGTCAATAGCGCCGACGCCGCGCTGACCGCTGCCTTGGCTGGGAGCGGGCTGACCCGCTTGCTCTGCTATCAAATCCGCGCCGCCGAGGATGACCAACGCCTGCAACGCGTGCTGGTTGAACACGAACCCGAGCCCAGCCCCATCAGCTTGGTCTACACGCAACAGCGCCGTCTGCCGCTAAAACAGCGCGCGTTTCTCGACTTCGCGGCGCCGCGCTTGCGCGAACGTCTCAGTCAACCGCCGACCCAACCGCCATCGATCGAAGCCGAGGCGCCTGCTGACAACACACGCCCGCGCAGACGTCGTTGATGCGAACGCCGCGCGCTCAAATCTGAGCTTGCTGCTGCAACCAAGCCAATGCAGCTTCCGTATCGGCGCCGAGCTCCGGCGCCGCTTGGGCAGTTGAGGCGCGCGTGATCGGATTTTGCACACTCTTGAAGGACGTGCCGTTGGCGCGCCTCGTCTCCTGCACCAAACCGCGATGCAAGACCTGCGGATCCACCATGACCTCAGCAATGTTCTGAATCGGCGTCGCTGGCACGCCAGCATCCGCGCACGCCGCGAGCCAATGCCGCGCGGGCTTTGTGCACAGCGCCGACTCGATCTGGTTGATCAACACGTCGCGATGCTGGACACGCGCGGCGTTGCTGGCAAACCGCGGATCCTCGAACCACTCGGCATGCCCAGCCAAGCGCGCAAACGCTTGAAACTGGCCATCATTACCAACTGCCAGCATGAACGGCGCATCGGCCGCACGCACGACTTGATACGGCACGATGTTCGGGTGTGCCGAGCCCTGACGCTTGGGCACCCAGCCGCCAATCAGATAATTGCTGGCCTGGTTCGCCAACATGGCAACTTGCACGTCGAGCAGCGCGAGATCAATGTGCACGCCCTGCCCCGTCTGGGCGCGCTGAATCAGCGCGGCCTGAATCGCGTTTGCGGCATAGAGCCCGGTCATCAGATCGGTGACGGCAACGCCGAGTTTCTGCGGGCCGCCGCCCGGCAGGTCATCGCGCTCGCCATTGATGCTCATCAAGCCACCGCGCGCCTGAATCGCCGCGTCATATCCGGCCAATCCGGCATCAGGACCGTCCTGACCATAACCCGTGATTGAGCAGTAGATCAGTTTCGGATTGAGCGCAGACAGACTCGCGTAATCGAGCCCATATGCCGCCAGGCCGCCCACTTTGAAGTTCTCGACTAGCACGTCCGCATGACGCACCCATTCGCGAATGAGATTGGCACCGCTCGGCTCCGCGAAATCGATCGTGACCGACTGCTTGCCGCGATTACAGCAAACAAAGTAGGCCGACATTTTTGCCGCAGGCGCCCCAAGCCAAGGCGGACCCCACTGGCGCGTGTCGTCGCCTGATTCCGGGCGCTCAATCTTCCAGACGGTAGCGCCGAGATCAGCCAGCAATTGCGTTGCCCAGGGCCCTGCCAAAATGCGCGATAGATCGAGCACCCGCACGCCCAGCAGCGCATTGGCGAGACTCATGCCTTCGGCTCCGATTCCGAATCAGGCGCCGGCAGCAGCGGTTCCATCGCTTCGGCATCCTGCAGCAGCGCGGCCGGCATCTGTTTACTCGCTTTCGCGCCCATCCCCTTCAGGCGCTCAACCTGCACCACCAGATTGTTGCGACCACTGCTGATCCGCTTGATCGCTTCGGCGAGCTCATCGCGAGAGCCATCGAGCTTGTTCAAGGTCTGCTGCAGATTCTCGGCGACTCGCACGAAACTGTCGTACAACTCACCCGCGCGTCTGGCAATGTCTTCGGCATTGCTCTGGCGTTCCTGCACACGCCAGAGTTGACTCACGACCCGCAACAGCCCAAGCAGCATGCCTGGACTGGCAAGCACGACATTGCGGCTCAACGCCAACTCGTAGAGGCTGTCGTCAGCGCCAACAGCTTCGAGATACGCCGCCTCGACCGGCACAAACATGACGACGAACTCCAGCGTGCGCAGATCGGGTGTGTCGGCATAGCGCTTGCGGCCCAGGTCTTCGATATGGGTGCGCATGGACTGACGCAATTCCTTGCGCCAACGTTCGCGGTCTTCATCCGACTCACTGTTGACCAACTCTTGATACGCGAGCAACGACAGCTTGGAGTCGATGATCAGACTGCGCTCGTCCGTGAGCCGGATCAACACGTCTGGAATCTGCGTACTGCGCTCGATGCCTTGCACGGACTGCTGCAACAGATACTCACGACCCTGTGTCAATCCGGCCAACTCAAGCAAACGCTTCAAAACGAGTTCGCCCCAGTTGCCCCGCTTCTTCGCGTCGCTGCGCAACGCGCGCGTCAACGCGTGAGCTTCCTCGCTCAGTGTCTGATTCAGGTCTTTCAGTTGCTTCAACTCGCCCTTCAGCTCGACGCGACCTTCAAGATCGAGCCGCGTCGCCTCGCGCACATCGCGCTGAAACGACTCGATTTGCTCGCGGAACGGTTTCAGCAAATGCTGCAACTGCTCGGATTGCCGCTCGCTGAGATGCTGTGCCTTGGTGTCGAGGATCGACGCCGAAAGCGCCTGGAACTGCTCGCCAAGCACTTCGCGCGCCTGTGTCAACCATTGCCGGGTGACCTCAGCCGTCCGCGCCTGCTCGTCTGCCTTCGCGCGCGCCTCGGCCAGCGCCCGTTCGAGTGCCGTGTTCTGCATGGTGAGTTGATGCATTTCCTGCAAGCGCAGATTCAGCGCACCAATCTGCGCTTCGGCAGACTGTAAAGCTGTCTCGGCGACTCGGTGCCCTGACTCGGACTTGGCCGATAGTTCTTGATACTGCTGGAGGCGCAGCGCCAGATCATCCAGCCGCGATTGCGCCTTGTCCTGAACCTGGCCGATCTGGACCTGGGCCTGCTCACGCTCCCGGCGTTCCCGCTGCAACGCCTCCTGGAGCAACGTGACCTCTGCGTCCCGGCTGTGCGCGCCTTCCGCAAATCGCGTGGCGGCAAGGTGCCGACCAAACCACCAGGCGAGTCCAAAGCCCAATAGGGAGGCCAATACGGCAATGATTGCAGCTGTCACGCTTTCCACTTGGTTTCCTGATACGTCATTCGATGATGTTAATGCGGCGCCGCGAAACAGGGTCTGACTTACGTCGCGTCCCGTTCCAGCAACATTCCGGGCAGCACCTTAGCAGAGCCGCTTGAACTTGCTTCGGCGGCGCGCCGCGAACCCGCTCTGGTAGCATGAGCGAGCCCAACGTCAAAGACGCCGCAGATGCCTTACAAGTCGCGAATCATCCCAGCTTTGATATTGATTCCAGCTGCGCTGGCACTCGTCGGATGCGGGCGATCGGGCGAGCAGGAAGCGCTGGATACGGCTGCCAAACCCGGAGTCGCGCCAAAGCCTGCGATCCGCGTTATTGAGGCCTCTCTGCCTGAGCGCTTTCGGGCGCCGCTGCCGAGCACCAGCCAGGAACTTCAGGCTTGGGCGCGCGGTGAACGACCGAACCTGCCACCGCCTTCGCATCTGCGTGACCACCTGCTGCAAGGCGCTACCGAGACGATCAGCCAGATCGAATTGGCAGCACAACAAGTCGATCCCGCAGATTGGCAGGCCTGGGGTCAGGTTTGGAGCGATTTGGTCGGGTATTACCGACCTGAACCCGCCTTCTGCGCAGAGAGCCAGCCGGTCATTGCGGGCGCCGACAGCGCACTGCGGCAGGCCTTGATTGGTCTCTACGCCGGTACATGTTTCAAGAGCGACGAGATTGCGTGGATGGATCGCCCAGACACCCCTGGCTTTGCAATCCTGCGATTTTACGAATCGGAAATTTATGAGAACCCTCGGCCAGTACGAGCCTATTCGCCAAGACTGGCAGCAGTAATCGGCGCGCGCATCGAGAACGACGAAGCCTGGCGGGTCGGCCAATACGCTGCCTTGCTCGCCGATCAACCAGATGCGGCCGCAACCCGTGATTTGCTTGCCTTGCACGCCAGGATCAAGGACCCGATTCGTGCCGATGGGGTTGCTGCAGCCCTTAATCGAAGCAAGCTCCCAGAGGCACGCGCTGTGTTCATGGCGCTGTGTCAACGCCATCCTGAGCATTCCAGTTGTCGATCTGCCCCTGGTCAGGACACGCCTGCGGATTCGGCACCGGAAGTCGTCAATCGTGAGGCGCAACGAAACACGGCGGCCGCGCTCGTTGCGGCAGGCTTTGAGCGAATTGGCGGACTCGATCTTGACACCACTGATGCCGTGACCGCCGATGATCTGCTGGTGGCAGCAGGGCATGCGATCTGGTTTGACGTCGAAACGGGCACGTTTCCGAACGAACATGACAGCCTGTTGCGGTCATTGGCGCGTCTGATCACCCCGACACTGGATGCGTGTGTATTCGAGGAAGTGCCGCCCGGGCTCGACGATGAATCAGGCCCCTACGTTCTGAATGCATACTGGGCCGGCAAACAATATTCGGGCTACGCCGAGAACCTGGGCGACTGGTACGACCTGGACGCCGTGCTCGACCTGATCAACCGCGTTGTGGTTGATTCCGGGAGCACCCAGCGCTTCGTGGTCCTTGCCACCGGCGATCAGACTGCCATTGTCCTGGCCGCCCCCATCGACACCATTCAGCGCGCCAGTCAGGCGGGCCTAATCGAGCTGGCCGACCCAAGCGTCGCACAAGCATTGGGCAAGGCCGCCGAAGCGCACGTTCAGGCGATTCTGGAACGCGGCGGACCGGCACAGACGCCGTAGGGCCGGTCCATCGGTTGGGACGTGGGCGACGCGCCTTGGTTGCCCGACACAATCAGCGTCGACCGCTCGTGCAGAGGTCGGCAGCCAGATATTCAACCATTTTGTTGACTTTCCCGCCTCGCGCTTTATAATTCAACCATATGGTTAACATTAGTCCCGAAGAGTTGGACCGGCTGTTTCAAGCCTTGAGCGATCAGACGCGCCGCAACATGCTGCGCACGCTGAGTGATGGCGAGCAAACCGTTGGCGCATTGGCGAAGCCGCACGACATGTCGCTGGCGGCGGCATCGAAACACATCAAGGTGCTCGAAGAGGCTGGCTTGATTCGCCGCGACATTCGCGGCCGCGTTCACTATTGCCGAATCGATCCTCAGCCCTTGGCGCACGCCCGCGACTGGCTCCGCTATTACGAGCAGTTTTGGACACAGCGACTCGATGCGCTCGAGCAGCTGTTGCGATCCAGAACCCCCGCCGCCGCACCCCAACGCCGCACCAGGAAACCAACATGACCCAGCGAATTGCCGACACCACGGAACCAGCGAAATTTGAAATGACCCACAGCCTGACGATCGAACGTCGCCTGCCCGGCCCGCTTGAACGCGTGTGGCGCTATGTTGCTGACAGCGAGCTGCGCAGCCAGTGGCTCGCCGCCGGCGATCTCGTGCCTAAGCCCGACGCGGCGCTCGAATTGGTGTGGCGGAATGATCAATTGTCGGAGGCCACTGATCTGCGCCCGGCGGGTTTCGCTGAGGTCTCATCGGCCGTTTGCACCATCTTGAGCATCGAACCACCCCGGCACCTGCGCTTTGACTGGCCTGGGGTCGGCGAGGTCACGATCGACTTGAGCGAAAGCAGCGCTGGCGTGTTGCTCCGCCTCACGCACCGAGCGATTCCCAATCTGGCGATGCGCCACATGGTCGGCGCGGGCTGGCACGCTCATCTGGATATTCTGGTGGCGCTGATCGATGGCACTCAGGCACCGTCGTTCTGGAGCCATTGGCAGACCCTGAAGCGACAGTACGAAAGCGCTGCCAACACTTGAGATCGCCTCCTCGGCGCGCCGCGCTAAGACAAGATGGTGCGGGCGCATTGCCCCGATACGGTCTGTGCACGGACTTGACCTGAATCCATTCTCTGACTAATGTCAGAGAATGGAAATCGGGCACATTCATCAGGTTCGCCGGTTCAATCGGACGCTCTCGCAACGCATTGGCTTGCTTGACGGCAACTATTTGGACAGTGGCCGCCCATTGGCCGAGGCCCGGTTGCTGTTTGAGATCGGTCTCGATGGCTGCAGCGTTCGCGATCTCCGCGCCCGCCTTGGGCTTGATTCCGGCTACTTGAGCCGCATGCTGCGCGCACTGGAAGCCGAGAAGCTCATCAGCAGCAAAGCCGCCGACCACGACGCACGCATCAAGCGCCTGCGCTTGTCGGCGAAGGGCAAAAGGCTCTGGGCGACGCTGGACCAACGCTCGAACGACCTGGCAGCGTCGCTGCTGGAACCGCTATCCGACAAACATCGGCTGCGCTTGCTGTCGGCCATGAGTGAAGTCGAGCGCTTGCTGCGGGCATCGTCGGTTCAGATTGGCCAGGAAGACCCCGCCAGTGATGCCGCGCAAGCCTGCTTGGCGGCCTATTTCGAAGAACTTCGGCGGCGGTTCCCGGATGGATTTGACCCAGAACGGTCGGTATCGGCTCGCGAGGACGAACTGATCCCGCCGCGAGGTTGGTTTGTGCTGGCCCGTCTGGAACAGGTTCCCATTGCTTGTGGCGCGCTCAAAGTGAACGAACCCGGCATCGGCGAAATCAAACGCATGTGGGTGTCATCAGCGGCACGTGGGCTGGGCATTGGGCAACGTCTGCTCGACACGTTGGAAACTTGCGCCAAGGCAGCAGGACTCACGCACCTGCGCCTGGATACGAACCGGAGTCTCCACGAAGCGCAGGCGCTCTATGTGCGCAACGGCTTTCAGCCGATTTGCGCGTACAACGACAATCCTTACGCTGACTTCTGGTTCCAAAAGCCCTTGCGCAGCGGCGACCGCTGAGATTCCCATCATCGCGGGACGCGTTTATCCCTGCGGGATCGGTGTCCCGCATTGCGGCTGGCTCGCCTGCTGCAGAAGGGCTCCCGCGACCCTCTGGGTTGCCCGCGCAAATGCTTCGGCCAAAGCATCGGGATCATGCAAAGACGGCATTGGCAGGGTTGCAGGCGCCCCAGGCAAGTCGGTGATCGCACCGTCCGGGCAGCGATACTGGCCATGCATTGCTACCAGCACGACGGCCTTAGATTCCTCCCACTGGAAGGCGTCGATGGTCACATCCAACGTAGCGCTTTGCGCAGAATGGGTGCCCGTTAGCGCCGTCGTCGCGTGCCATTGGGAGAGTGCTTCGCCCACCAGATCGGCGGGCACCGCGGCCCAGCGAAGTCCCGGTGCTTGCATCAATCGGGCACCCGACACGACGAGCACTTGATCGGTACGCAACGCCGACGCCGCCTGCACGCGACCAGGGCGCAGATTGGCCGGCCAAGTACCACTGCTCGCATCAAACTGGACCGGCAGCAGCAACGTCGTGCTCGGCGCCGACTTTGGCACCAGACTACACGCGCTGACCACAACGATCATCGTCAAGCCGAAAAGTGTCTTTCGAACGTCGAAACTCATTGGCGGGACTCCGGCTTGGCTTGGTACGTGGGCAATGGGTCGCCATGCAGCAAATAGCCGGCAGGGGCCCGGTCAAAATCGCGCGTGATGCGGGCGAGGTTCTCGCTCGTCTCGCGCAACGCGCGCAACGTTTCTGTGAGTTCGCCGCGCGCTTGTGCATCCAAGCCGTTGAGCGTGCGGTCGCCGGTGTCAGACACGCGCTTCAAGGACAGAGCTGCCTCTTGAATCTGCTCGATCGTTGTACGCAAGTCCGCCATCATGTTCGGGTCGTCCTTGGTGTTTCCGGCGATCCCGGATTGCACCTCGGCTAATAAGGCGTTCGTGCGATCTGCCGCGGTGGTCAACTTCTGCTCCAGGGTTCGCAGATCCTGTAGCGCGAGACGTGCTTCCGGATAATCTTCACGCAATTTGCCGCTGACCTCGGCCAAGTGATCCAGGGTCGCCGAGACACGCTTGATGTTGGTATCACTGAGAACTTCGGCAATGCGCGTCATCACCTCCTGCGCGCTGTGCATTGCGCCACTACCGCCGCTCATCAGTTCGCTGAGCGTGGACGGGACGGTGTCGATCTCAGGCACATCGCGCGTGTCCACCTCATACAGCAGTTTCGACTCGGGAGAACCACCAAACATTTCGACCACGGCCACGCCGGTCAGACCGGTATAGCTGAGCTGCGCGCGCGTGTCTGCCTTGATCGGGGTATCGGCGCCGACGCGAATGCGGACATGCACTTCCCGAGGATCTTTCGGATCCAGGGTCAGACGGCGCACTTCACCGACCTGAATGCCGTGGTACTGGACCAGCCCGCCTACGGATAAACCGGTCACGGATTCATGAAAACGCACATCGTATTCCCGATACTCGCGATCCAGCTGCAACTTGCCGAGCCAGAGCACAAACACGATCAGGCCAATCGCCACGACCAGTGAGAATAGGCCAACCAGCAGATAGCGGGCATGCGTTTCCATTCAAGCTCCTTGCCCGATCAGCGCGCGGGCGCTCTGGGCATTTCGGCCGCGCGGGCCGCCAAAACATTGACGAATCCAGGGGTGCGAGTGGGTCGCAATAGCGTCCGGCGTGTCGCTCGCCACGATATGCCGATCGGCGAGCACGGCCACACGATCGCAACAGGTATAAATCGAATCGAGATCATGCGTCACCAGAAACACCGTCAGGTTCAGACTGTGCTTCAAGGTCACGACGAGTTCATCAAAGGCAGCCGCACCCAGCGGATCAAGCCCCGACGTTGGCTCGTCGAGGAACAAGATCTCTGGGTCAAGTGCCAGCGCCCGCGCGATGCCGGCACGTTTGCGCATCCCGCCGGAAAGCTGTGCTGGGGTCTTGTGTCCAGCGTCGGCAGGCAGGCCAACGAGGGCCAGCTTCAGGCGTGCGATCTCATCCATGAGGTCATGCGGTAACGGCTGATGCTCGATCATCGGCACTTTGATGTTCTCGAGCACGGTCAACGACGAGAACAGTGCGCCATCCTGAAACATCACGCCCCAGCGCCGCTCGATCCGCGCTCGCTCGGCGGGCGCTGCGTGCCGCAAGTCGGTATCGAACACGCTGACGCTGCCTGCGGCCGGCTGCTGCAGGCCAATGATCGAACGCAAGAGTACTGACTTGCCCGCACCCGACCCGCCGATGACGGCCAAGACTTCGCCGCGGGGCACATCCAGATCCAGATGTTCATGCACGATCTGCGCGCCAAAGCGGTTCACGAGTCCACGGACTTCGATGACGTTCTGACTGGCTCCGATTGACGCGTTCATAGATCAAGCTTCATGTAGAGCACCGCAAACAACGCGTCGCAGACAATCACCAGGAAAATGCTCTGCACCACCGACGACGTGGTGTGCCGCCCCACCGATTCGGCGCTGCCCGACACCTTCAGACCTTCGAGGCAACCGATTGCAGCGATCAGGACCGCAAACACCGGCGCCTTGAGCAACCCAAGCCACAAGTAGTACAGCTCGGTGGTGTCGCGCATTCGCACAAGAAACATCGTTGGCGAAATGTCCAGCGCGGTCGCGCCAACCAACGCGCCGCCAAGAATGCCCGACAACATCGCGATGAATGCCAGGACCGGCATCATGAACAGCAGCGCGACGAGCCTTGGGATGACGAGCAGTTCGATCGGATCGAGCGCCAGCGCTTGTATCGCGTCAATCTCCTCACGACTGCGCATGGAGCCGATCTCGGCGGTAAAGGCTGATCCCGAGCGCCCCGCGACCAGAATCGCCGACAAGAGCACGCCAAACTCACGCAGAAAGCTCACCGCCACAATCTCGACGGTCAATATGGATGCACCAAAGTCACGTAGCGCAGTCGCCGACAAAAACGCCACGACCGCGCCGACCAAAAAGCACAGCAGTGACACGATCGGCACGGCATCGAGCCCAGTGCGCTCCATGTGGTGAATGACCGACGTCATCCGCAGCTTGCGCCGGCCAAGCATAATGGCCGCGAAGCAAGCGGTCACTGTGCCAAGAAACGCCAGGAGTTGCCAGGCCTTGCTCCCAAACCCACTGACCGCCTCGCCGAGCTTGATGACCCAATCCTGCCAATGGCGCGTCGCCGCGCGTGGATTGACGGGTACCGCGGCGCGTTCCGCGACCAGCTTCAACAACGCTTGATGGGCCGGCCTCGCGTGATCGATTCGATCGAGTGCCGGCACGTAGGCGCGGTCAGTCACCAAGGTCCGCAGCAGCACCAGCGCCCCTGCAGAGTCGAGCGTATCGAGTTGCGACAAGTCCAAGCGCTCTGGCCGAATCCGCGCACTATCGAGGCTCGGCAGCAACTCGGAAAGGTGTGGCATCGTGAACGCGCCGCACACAGCGAGCACCGACCGGCCCGACTCATCCTTGCGCCATTCAATCTGCCGTGGTTCCATGACCTGATCTTACTCGACGCATGCGCCAGAAGTCGGCCATGCGGGTCGAAAATCACCGCGCCGTGTAGCCGCCATCGATTACCAGCTCCGCCCCGGTCATGAATTTCGACTCGTCTGAGGCGAGATACACCACCGCCCACGCAATGTCGTCCGGCTCGCCGACATGACCCAGTGGATGCAGTGTTCCGACATTGCGCCGACCGGCTTCGAGGTCCGTAACGCCGCTGGCTCGCAGGTGGTGTTCGACCATCGGCGTCCAGATGTAACCGGGATGAATCGAGTTGACGCGGATGCGGTCGGCTGCGTACGTGATCGCGTCCGTCTTGCTCATCAGCCGAACGGCGCCTTTGGAGGCGTGATACGGCGGGACATCGGGGCCACCAACCAAACCATAAATCGATGACAGATTGATGATGCTGCCGGCGCCGGCCGCCTTCATTGCCAAAATCGCATGTTTGGTGCAGAAGAACACGCCTTTGACGTTGATCGCCTGCACGCGATCCCACTCCGCTTCGGTGACTTCGTGAGTCGGTTTGTTGACGCCAGAAATGCCGGCATTGTTGACCAGGACATCGATTCGCCCAAATTGGGTGCGCGCCGCTTGCATGGCTGCCGAGACTGCCGCTTCCGACGACACATCCACGTGCCAGTAACGGGCCTCGACATTCCGCCCACTCAGAGCCGCGACGAGCGCCTCACCCTCAGTGTCACAAACGTCGAAGATCGCGATCCGCGCGCCTTCGCCCGCCAGCCGCTCCGCACACGCCCGACCGATACCCATGGCACCGCCCGTTATCACACAAACCTTGCCACGCACGCGATCCATTTCGGCACTCCCAGGCTGTCGAAGTGACGACAGATTACGCGAACCCGATCCCGATCGATTGATCCGCATCAAATTGGCGGCACGTTCCTGATTTGGATCGCTTGCAAGGCTTGGTGGTCAAAAGGACTTCCCGCACACGACTGCTACCCAGCCTGCTCACCTTGCTCTAGGGCCAGCAAGGCCCCGGATTGTGGAGCATCTGGACATTGGTTGCGTGGTTCTGTTCAGCAGAGCTCGCTTCACTCGGATCGCAGCGCTTGGCGACAGGCGCTGCCATCTCATCACGCAATGGGCGATCGGCAAGTCAAGGATCAAGAAACGGAGCCCCGCAGCTACTTGGGTGGCAGCGTCCCGACATACTGCTCCGCCAGCGCAATCCACTGCTGCAATGCGGCGCCCGTGGCATGTTGTCCGTCCACCCAAATAAAACCACGCATTGGCTTTCCGGTAATGTCCATCGGCGTCGCGCCTGGCCTGGACAATGCTAGTGACTCCAGGTCCTTGCCCACGCGAAACATGTAGCGACCGACTTCGACGCCACAGATCATGTTCCCGTTGAGCATCCAGCAGTAGCCGCCAAACATTTTCTTCTCAGTAATGTCAGAGCGGGACGACAATGCAAGACGCATGCGTTCGGCGAGTTCTGGCGTATACGGCATGGTTCATGCCTCGCGATGTAAGGGGAACGAGCGTGCTATTGGTGCAGCTACGAATGCACAATCGTGATCAGAACAGACTTCGATACACACTCCACGCACCAAACCCGAGCATCGGCGCAAAGGTCATGAGCATGCCGAACGCACGACCATTGCCCCAGCCGTGTCGAACGAGAATAACCGCATGAAGCAATCGGCCAATGACCAGACTGGCACCGCCTGTCCAAAGGGCCCAAGCAGGCAAGCCGGTGATCTCGGCGGCCGCCATGGCGAGCAGGACCATCGGGACTGTCTCGGTGAAATTGGCATGCGCTCGCATACGTCGCAACAGAACAACATCGCCGCCGTCGAGAAACTGAATACCGGTTTTCAGACGCCGATAGCCCACCATTACTGTCATGGGCACCTGCATGATGGCCAATAGGCCAACGAAGAAACACGTGACGATTGGTATGCTCATGGTCGATCCTCCCTCACATTGAGTGTAATACATCACTTGCGTTTTGCAAGTAACATGGCGCATGACTCTGCTAAATCCCCCATCCCAGCGATCAGGCTGCCCAATTCACATCGCGCTGGAGGTTGTTGGCGACCGTTGGACATTGCTCGTGGTCCGCGACCTCCTGTTCAAGGGCGCCCACACCTACAAGGCCCTGCAGAACGCCGGCGAGGGGATCGCGACGAACATTCTGTCCGACCGCCTGCACACGCTGGTCGCCACGGGCTTGGTCGAAAAATGGCCGAATCCAAACGACGCGCGACAGCACGACTACCATCTCACGGAGGCCGGATTTGCGCTGGCACCAACGCTGGTCGAAATGGTGCTCTGGTCTGCCGCGCATTTCGAAACGGACGCGCCACCGGAGACACTCGCGCTGATGCGCTCCAACCGGGCCGAATTTCTAACGCTCCTGCACAAGCAGTGGCAAGCTGGACGAAACGCTGTCGCCATGGTTTCAGGCGGCGCGATTGTGCCAACACCCAGGCGTAGAAAGACTTAAGTAGACTTCATCCGGAACGCTCCCGACTCGGATGGCTTGGAAGACTCTGAACTGGCTCAGAGTCGCCTGGAATCACTCCCACTCAATCGTCGCCGGCGGCTTGCCGGAGATGTCATAGACCACACGCGAGACGCCGCGGACTTCATTCACGATGCGGCGGGCAACATGGTCGAGGAAGTCGTAAGGCAGCCGGGCCCAATGGGCGGTCATAAAATCGATCGTTTCAACGGCACGGAGCGCGATCACCGGTTCGTACGCGCGGGCATCGCCGACCACACCGACGGACTTCACCGGGAGATACACTGCAAACGCCTGGCTGACTTTGTCGTACAGCGCCCACTTCCGGAGCTCATCAATGAAAATGTGGTCCGCGCGTTGCAGCACTTCGGCCGCTTCCGGCTTCACCTCACCGAGAATGCGGACACCGAGCCCCGGCCCCGGGAACGGATGGCGATAGACCATCTCGCGCGGCAGCCCGAGGGCGACACCGAGACGACGCACTTCGTCTTTAAACAGTTCCCGCAGCGGTTCCAGCAACTTGAGGTGCATGCGCTCGGGCAAGCCACCAACATTGTGATGCGACTTGATTACGTGTGCCTTGCCCGTTTTGGAACCGGCCGACTCGATTACGTCCGGGTAGATGGTGCCCTGTGCGAGCCACTTCACATCGGAGAGCTTCTTCGATTCCGCCTCGAAAATCTCGACAAACAAGCGGCCGATGATCTTGCGCTTGGCTTCTGGGTCGTCGACGCCTTTGAGCTCGCTGAAGTACTGCGGACCTGCATTGACGCGGACGACTTTGACGCCCATGTTGGCCGCCATCATCTGCATCACTTGATCGCCTTCACCGTGGCGCAGCAGCCCGGTGTCAACAAACACACAGGTCAGTCGATCCCCAATTGCCCGTTTCAGCAACGCAGCCACCACCGACGAATCGACGCCACCAGAGAGACCGAGCAGTACGTGCTCGCTGCCGGTTTGCTCGCGGATCCGCACAATGCTGTCCTCGATGATGTTCTCGGCCGTCCACAGCGTTTGGCAGCCGGCGATATCCACGACAAAACGGCGCAGCAACTCGGTGCCGTGTTGCGTGTGCGTGACCTCGGGATGGAACTGTACGCCGTAATAGCGCCGCGTTTCATCGGCCATGGCTGCCAGTGGCAGATCGTGTGTGGACGCCACCGCCGCAAAGCCCGCAGGCAGCGCCGTGACGCGATCACCATGACTCATCCAGACGCCAAAGCTGCCATCGGCCGCTGCGTGCGCCGCACTCGGTTGTTGTTGCCCCATCCAAGACTCGCCCTCGCCCATTGGCACAGCTGGCGTATCGCTAAGGCGATCTAACAGGCGGCAACTCATCGTTGGGGTCAACGCAGCAAAACCAAACTCGCGGGAGTGGCCACTCTCCACCTTGCCACCGAGTTGCATCGCCATCGTTTGCATGCCGTAGCAAATGCCGAGCACGGGCAAGCCAGAATCGAACACAATCTGTGGCGCACGCGGCGAGCCCGCTTCAACCGTGGACTCTGGTCCGCCCGAGAGGATGATTGCCTTCGGCGCAAACTTCGGAATATCGGCCGGATCGTGATCCCAAGCCCAGATCTCACAATAGACACCGATCTCGCGAATCCGGCGGGCGATCAGCTGCGTGTACTGCGCGCCGAAATCAAGGATCAGGATCTTGTCTTGATGGATATCTTGGGTCATGAACTCGGCTCCGGCGCTTGATTGGGCAGCAATGAGGGGGACAACGACGGATCAGCTCATCCGGTAATTCGGCGGCTCTTTCGTGATCTGCACATCGTGCACGTGCGCCTCACGCGTACCGGCATTGGTCACGCGCACGAATTGGGGCTTGGTGCGCATCTCATCGATCGTCGCCGCACCGACATAACCCATCGACGCACGCAGCCCGCCAATCAGTTGATGGACGATGTTACGGAGCGGGCCACGATACGGCACGCGACCCTCGATGCCTTCCGGGACGAGTTTGTCGGCATCCGACGCATCTTGGAAATAACGGTCCTTGCTGCCCTGCTGCATGGCGCCGAGCGAGCCCATGCCACGATAGCTCTTGTACGAGCGCCCCTGATAGAGCTCCACCTCGCCCGGCGCTTCTTCCGTGCCGGCAAACAAGCCACCAATCATCACGCTGCTCGCCCCTGCAGCGATTGCTTTGGCCACGTCACCCGAATAGCGGATACCACCATCGGCGATCAGCGGAATCGTGTTTTGCAGCGCGTTGGCAACCAGGTCAATCGCGGTCAGCTGCGGCACGCCCACGCCCGCGACAATACGCGTGGTGCAGATCGAGCCTGGACCCACACCCACCTTGACGGCATCGGCACCGGCATCGCGCAGCGCGAGCGCGGCTTCGCCAGTGACAATATTGCCGGCGATGATCTGCAGAGTCGGGAAGCGCTTCTTCGTCCAGGTGACACGATCGAGCACGCCTTGCGAATGGCCGTGCGCGGTGTCAATCACGATGACATCGACCCCGGCTTCGACCAAGGCTTCAATGCGCTGTTCGGTATCGCCACCCACACCGACCGCAGCGCCAGCGATCAGGCGCTCGGCCGCATCTTTCGCGGCATCTGGATTGTCGCGCGCTTTTTGAATGTCCTTGACGGTGACGAGACCGCGGAGTTGGAACGATTCATTGACGACCAGCACCTTCTCGATGCGGTGCTTGTGCATACGCTGCAGAATCTCGTCGTCCGTGGCGCCTTCATGCACCGTCACCAGGCGATCCTGACTCGTCATGATGCGCGACACGGGATCGTCCAGATGCGATTCAAAACGGAGATCGCGACTGGTGACGATACCCACCAGACGGTCGCCGTCAACAACTGGCACACCGGAGATGCGGCGCGCTCGGGTCAATGCCGCGACTTCGCGGATCGTGGTGCTTGGCGCGACGGTGATGGGCTCGCGAATCACGCCGGCCTCAAACGTTTTGACCAATCGGACTTCCGAGGCCTGCTGCGCAATGCTCATGTTCTTGTGCAGGATGCCGATGCCGCCGAGTTGGGCCATGGCAATGGCGAGCGGTGCTTCGGTGACCGTATCCATGGCAGCCGCCACGATCGGAATATTGAGTCGCAATCCTTGCGTCAGCCGTGTCTGCAGGGCTACGTCTCGGGGCAGCACCGTGGAATGGGCAGGCACCAGGGAAACGTCGTCGTAGGTCAGTGCTTCCGTGAGAATACGCATGGGCGTCGACTCCGATTGGGAAGCGCGACATTATAGCCTGCCCGGGCGACCAGGCTCTGAACCGAATTCGGGCTTTTCGGGGCTATTGTGGGGGGATCGCCACCGCGGTCCGCGCAAGAAGTTTTCACATGCCGTTGATCTAATTGATCTTTTTGGCTAGCGGAGTTGTTGAGCCTGAAGTGACCTGACGGTTCGATCGGATTGACTAGCGAAGCGCCTTGATGGGCGATTGCAGCATCTCTCCCGAGCGTCTGAGCGCTCTTGATCGCAATAGCGAGTGCCAGCGCGCGGTTGCATCAGAGAATTCCCTAGTTGAAATCAGAAAAAGCCCAGTGGCATTTCATATTAATCTGATGGCGCCACTCAACAGTCGTCGACACACTGTTCCGATGTCTAGGATCAGTACTTCCCAGTCGAGTCGGCTCCGCCGGGGCCGCATTAATGCACCCGATTGCGCCTATGTGATCACGTTCTGCACGGACAATCGCGCTGCAGTATTTGCCAACCCCAATTGTGCGTCGCTCATGCATGATTTGTTCCGGAACATGGCGATTGCAGAACCGGAATCCCTGTATGCATGGGTGCTGATGCCGGATCACGTGCATTGCGTTATGGTCATTCGGCCCGGGCAGACTCTGGCGAGACTGGTTGGTTCGTTGAAGGGACGCACAGCGCAACAGTTTCATGCTGCCACTGGTAAGCGCGGCAGTCTGTGGCAGAACGGATTCCATGATCACGCCATTCGCCGACATGAACACATGGATCCGATTTTGACCTACATGGCCGAAAACCCACTCCGTGCCGGACTGGTTGAACACATTGCCGATTGGCCATGGATTGGCGGGACATGGATGGAGCAATAGTTGGATCGACAGCTGTCTCGAAACAGCCAGAAAGATCGAGACTAAAGCCCCAAAAAGTCAGCCACCACGATTCTCCGTGCAGACTGCTTTAGTCTTTGTGGAAGCGCCTTTAGGCCCGAAGCAAGCGTGCGGCAAGATACATTAGCGGCTTTTGTGGGAGGGCCTTTAGGCCCGAAACAATCTTGCGGCAAGATCCGTTCGCGGCTGAAGCCGCTCCCACAAGAACCCTGCTCTCAAACAGACCTCGCGGCCAGTCCGCATGCTGTTTGTGGCAGGGCCTTTAGGCCCGAAACAATCTTGCGGCAAGATCCGTTCGCGGCTGAAGCCGCTCCCACAAGAACCCTGCTCTCAAACAGACCTCGCGGCCAGTCCGCGTGCTGTTTGTGGGAGGGCCTTTAGGCCCGAAACAATCTTGCGGCAAGATCCGTTCGCGGCTGAAGCCGCTCCCACAAGAACCCTGCTCTCAAACAGACCTCGCGGCCAGTCCGCATGCTGTTTGTGGCAGGGCCTTTAGGCCCGAAACAATCTTGCGGCAAGATCCATTCGCGGCTGAAGCCGCTCCCACAAGAACCCTGCTCTCAAACAGACCTCGCGGCCAGGCCTCACGCTGTTTGTGGGAGGGCCTTTAGGCCCGAAGCAAGCTTGCGGCAAGTTTCGTTCGCGGCTGAACCCGCTCCCACAAGAACCCTGCTCTCAAACAGACCTCGCGGCCAGGCCTCATGCCTGTAAGTGAACCAGAATCAGTTCACCGGATTCGCAGGCTTCGGGCCGCCACCCAGGGATTTCAGCCGATCAAGATCCAGGCAATACAAATTCTGGAAGCTGCCATCGCGAAAGCTGTGCGATGAGACAGCAGACTGGGCGGCGGTTGGTGCGCCCGACGTTTGGGATTCGGATTCCTCAATGCCTGTCGCCGCAACCAGCTCGGAACTCGCGACCGTGCTCACTGGCGCAAAGAGATCCAGCTCAAACTCACCAGCCAGCAACCAGCCATCTCCCTGGTCGGCCAAGGTCCAATCATCGAGCTCCGGCGCCCGGGCTTCCAGATAGCGCTCGCCTTGCAACAGATACGCAGTCGCGATCTGGGGGTCGCCATCGGCACCGGCTTCGGGGATATGCAAGATCAAGGCGTCGTCCGGCGCACGCTCGAAACTCAGCACAAATCGACGCGCACCGCTGATCGGATCCCGCTCAACAATGCAGGCTTGTTCGGCCTCGGCCAGATACGGCTCGCCATCCAGCATTCCGGCGAATGCTGGTTTCGGCGGCGCGTCGTCGTTTCGCTGCGCGAGCACGTCAGTCGGATCACCTTGATCAGTAGCAAGCGCCAGAGGCGCCTCAGCCGATCCATTGCAGGCGCCAAGCACGGGCAATAGCAGCAGCGCCAGCACCCTACTGGCGCTATGGCGAGTTAAGCGAATCACTCGCCAATCGTCAAAAGCGACGCATTGCCACCAGCTGCCGTGGTGTTGATCGTCAAGGTCCGCTCGGTCACAAACCGCGCGAGGTAATGCGGCCCACCGGCCTTCGGACCCGTGCCCGACAACCCTTCGCCACCGAACGGCTGCACGCCCACCACCGCACCAATCTGGTTGCGATTGACGTAGCAGTTGCCGACCTTGGCGCGAGCAGCGATTTTCTGCACCGTCGCATCGATGCGACTATGCACGCCGAGCGTCAGGCCATAGCCAGTGCCATTGATCTGATCGATCACGGCATCGAGATCCTTGGCTGCGTATCGGAGCACGTGCAGCACCGGACCAAACACTTCCCGCTTCAGCTGGCTGAGGCTCTGAATTTCGTAGGCTCGCGGCGCGAAGAACGAGCCGTGCGCCGTGCTGTCCGACAATGTAACTGCCTTGATCAGCTTGGCCTCTTTGTTCATGCGCTCGGCGTGGGCATTCAACATGTTGAGCGCGTCTTGATCGATCACCGGGCCGACATCGGTCGACATCAGCGCTGGATCACCCACCGTGATTTCATCCATCGCGCCGGCCAGCATGTGGACGACCTTGTCAGCAATGTCGTCCTGCACCAGCAGGATGCGTGCAGCCGAACAACGTTGACCAGCCGAGCCAAATGCCGCACTGATCGCATCCTTGACCAGTTGCTCTGGCAGGGCCGACGAGTCGGCGATCAGGGCGTTCTGGCCACCGGTCTCCGCAATCAGGACAGCGATCGCCGCATCGCGGGCAGCGAGCGCGCGATTGATCGCGCGCGCGGTTTCAGTGGAGCCGGTGAACGCCACACCAGCGATGCGCGCGTCCTTGGTCAGTGCCGCACCAACCGTCGCACCGTCGCCAGGCAGCAACTGCAGCACTGCTTCCGGAATGCCTGCTTCATGCAACAGGCGCACAGCGGTATAGGCAATCAAGTTGGTCTGCTCGGCTGGCTTCGCAATCACGCAGTTTCCGGTGACGAGCGCCGCAGCCACTTGGCCCATAAAGATCGCCAGCGGGAAGTTCCAAGGGCTGATCGCGACAAAAATACCGCGACCATGCAGGTGCAACTGGTTCGACTCGCCCGTCGGGCCAGGCAACTGTTCCGGCTGGCCCATCAGTTTGCGTGCGTGATTCGCGTAGTAGCGGAGGAAGTCCACCGCCTCGCGCACTTCGGCAATGCCGTCGAGCAAGCTCTTGCCTGCCTCGCGCGTGCAAAGTGCCATGTATTCGGCGATGCGGCCTTCAAGCAAATCTGCCGCGTGTTCAAGCAGCGCGGCACGCGCGGCCACCGGGCGTTGATCCCAGTCGGACTGCGCGCCTTGCGCGTTGTCGATGGCCTTGGCCACACCAAGCGCATCGGCGGCGACCCATTCGCCCACTTTCTGGCGACGATCCTGCGGCGACGTAATCGGCTGCGCCGTGCCGCTCGGGCTGTAGCCTGGGACCAGCGGGGTCGCCCGCGTATAGCGGAGCGGCTGGTTGATTTGCTCAGCAAGTTGGCGGAGATCGTTTTCGTTGGCGAGGTTGATGCCCATGGAATTTTTCCTGTCAGCGCCATAGAGCGCGATCGGCAAGGGGATTTTCGGATGCGGAATCGAATTCATGTGGCGCACAGTCAGCACCGGATCGGCGACGAGCGTACGCGGGTCGAGCTTCTCGTCGACGATGCGATTGACGAAGCTCGTATTCGCGCCGTTCTCCAGCAGACGGCGCACGAGATACGGCAGCAAGTCCTCGTGCGAACCAACCGGCGCATACACACGGCACGGTACGTTCAGGTTGTTCGCGCCAATCACTTCGGCATAAAGATCGGCGCCCATGCCATGCAAACGCTGGAACTCGAACGGACGACCGTGCGCATGCTCAAAGATCGCCGCAATTGTCTGGGCGTTATGCGTGGCAAACTGCGGATAAAACAGGTCGCCGTGCTCGAACAGGCGCTTCGCACACGCGAGATAGGACACGTCTGTATTGGGTTTTCGGGTGAAGACCGGGTAACCTGTAAAGCCGTCGACCTGCGCACGTTTGACCTCGGAATCCCAGTACGCGCCCTTGACCAGGCGCACGCACCAGCGACGCTTGCCAATCCGCGCTTCTTCGGCCAGCCAGTCGATGACCGGCAGCGCGCGGCGCTGGTAGGCCTGCACGGCCAGACCAAAGCCATTCCAACCTTCCAGGCTCGGGTCATGAAACACCTGCCGCATGATCTCGAGCGAAAACTCCAGGCGTTCGGACTCTTCGGCGTCAATCGTCAGCGCAATTCCCTGCGCCTTGGCCAGTTGCGCGAGAGCCAGCACCTTGGGAGTCAGCTCGTTCAGCACGCGCTCGCGCTTGCTGATTTCGTAGCGCGGGTGCAACGCCGACAGCTTGACCGAGATCGATGGCGCATCGATGACGTTTGCATGCGGACCACGAGCGCCGATGGCCTTGATGGCCAGCTGATACGCCTTGAAATAGCGCTCGGCATCGGCCGTCGTCAGCGCCGATTCGCCGAGCATGTCGAATGAATGCCGATAGGCGCGGCTATCCTTGGCTTCGGAGCGATCGAGCGCTTCGTCAATGGTGCGACCCATGACGAACTGGTGCCCCATGATCCGCATGGCCTGCCGCACCGCGAGGCGCACGACCGGCTCGCCTGTCCGCGCGACCAGGCGCTTGATCGAGGCCATGAAGTTGGTCCGCGTCTCGTCGGCCAGTTCGATGATCTTGCCGGTCAGCATCAGGCCCCAGGTCGAGGCGTTCACGAACAACGAGTCGCTCTTGCCGAGATGGGCGTCCCAATTGGCCTCGCCCAGCTTGTCGCGGATCAACTTGTCGGCGGTGTCGGCGTCTGGAATGCGCAGCAGCGCCTCGGCGACGCACATCAGCAGCACCCCCTCTTCCGAGGACAAGTCGTACTGGCGCATGAAGCTCTCGACCGCGCTCTTTTGATCGGCCTTCGCCCGCACCCGCTCCACCAGGGCGACCGCCCGGTCTTCGATGCGTTTGCGGGTGTCGGTGTCGACGTCGGCACGGGCCAGGAGCTCGGTGATCAGCTCCGATTCATCACGGCAGAAATGGGCCGTGATGTGCCGGGCCAGCGCGTCACGGGTGTCGGCATGCAATTCAGAACGAATGATTGGGCTTGGATTCATGGCAGCGGAACCGCCGGGTATCGGCAGGCAAGCCGCTAGTGTATTCCGGGCGTTTTCGGAACATAACCCCCAGCCGACCGGCTGCCCACGATTTGTCATGACGTTCAAACGCTCGATTGGCCGGCCCTTGCCTGTCGGTGCCGTCCGCATCAGGACCGACATCCGCGCCGAAACCACCCGCCAGTCTGCAAGCCGGCTCGCAGCCCCACCCCCGCCGCCTGATAAACTCCTGCCTCACTCTCGAAGGCCCAGATGACCCGTCCCTTTGTTCACCTGAACGTGCACAGCGAGTACTCGCTGATCGACTCGACGATTCGGGTTGACGATCTGGCACGCGCGTGCGCGACTGCCAATATGCCGGCGGTGGCCTTGACGGACGATTCCAATTTTTTCGCATTGGTGAAGTTTTACGGCGCCTGCGAGAGCGCGGGCATCAAGCCGCTGGTTGGTTGCGATTTCTGGGTGGCCGATGGCACGGAGCAAAGCCGCGTTTCGGTGCTGGCCCAAAATCGCGCCGGCTATCTGCGCCTGTCACGCGTGCTCTCGGACGCCTATCGGAGCCGCGGCAAGAATGACCGCGTGCTCGTGCCGCGCGACCGCCTGCTGGCCGAAGCCGAAGACGTCTTCGTGCTGCTCGGTGAACGCTCCGACGTCGCCCGGGCGGCCGATCTCGACCGCGCCAGCCAGTTGCTGTCCGAATGGCAGCGCGCATTCGACGATCGTCTGTATGTGCAAGTGGCGCGGCTCAATCGTGGCGCCACCGAAGAATCGAGCAATCAGCGCCTGTTGCATTTGGCGAGTCGGTACGATCTCCCAGCGGTCGCCAGCAACGAAGTGCGATTCACGGGCCGTGATGATTTCGAGGCGCACGAAGCCCGAGTGTGCATTGCCACGAGCCGGGTCCTGAACGACCCCAAACGCCCGCGCGAGTACACGCCGGAGCAGTATCTGAAGTCACCTGCGGAAATGGCGGAGCGCTTTGCCGACTTGCCCGTCTTGGTCGACAACGCCGTCGAACTGGCCAAGCGCTGCAATGTCGAGCTCTCGTTCGGCAAGTACTACCTGCCCGCGTATCCCGTACCCAAGACGCACACGCTGGAGACCTTCATTCGCGAGCGCGCCGAAGTGGGTCTCGGCAAGCGCCTCCAGATTCAGCCACCCAGCGGCGATTATGCGGAACCGGATTACCACGAGCGCCTGAAGATCGAACTCGACGTCATCGTGAAGATGGGCTTTGAAGGCTACTTCCTGATCGTCGCCGACTTCATCAATTGGGCAAAGGACAATGGCATTCCCGTCGGTCCCGGCCGTGGTTCGGGCGCCGGCTCGCTCGTTGCGTATGCGCTCGGCATCACCGACATCGACCCGCTGCCGCTGGACTTGCTGTTCGAGCGCTTCCTGAACCCAGAACGCGTATCGATGCCCGACTTCGATATTGACTTCTGTATGGAAGGCCGCGATCAGGTCATTGACTACGTCGGCCAGAAGTATGGTCGCGACAAGGTCTGCCAGATCATCACGTACGGCACGATGGCGGCGAAGGCCGTGGTCCGGGATACGGGCCGCGTGCTCGGCATGAGTTACGGGCATGTCGATTCGATCGCCAAGTTGATTCCGAACACCCTCGGCATCACGCTTGAGGGCGCGATCAAGGAATCGCCCGAGCTCGCCGCGCGTATCGAAGCCGAGGACGATTGCGCCACGCTGATCGAACTCGCGATGAAGCTCGAAGACTTGACCCGCAACGCCGGCAAACATGCCGGTGGCGTGGTGATTGCGCCTAGCGCTTTGACGGATTTCGCGCCGCTTTACTGCGTCGATGAATCGGACGGCGTCGTCACGCAATTCGACAAGGACGACGTCGAAAAGGCGGGCCTCGTCAAGTTCGACTTTCTTGGCCTGCGCACGCTGACAATCATCGACTGGGCGGTCAAGGCCATCAATGAGAATCGCCGACGCAAAGGCGAGCCGCCAATCGACATCAACAAGATTCCGGCAGGCGATGAGAAGACCTACACGTTGTTGAAAAGCGGTCAGACCACCGCGGTGTTCCAGCTCGAATCCCGCGGCATGAAGGAGCTGATCCGAAAGCTCCAGCCGGACAACTTCGAGGACATCGTCGCCCTGGTGGCGCTGTTCCGGCCTGGCCCGCTGCAATCGGGCATGGTCGAAGACTTCATTGCGCGCAAGCACGGTAAGGCCGAAGTCAGCTACCCGCATGCGTCGCTCGAAGCGATCCTGAAACCGACCTACGGCGTCATCGTCTATCAGGAACAGGTGATGCAGATTGCGCAGGTGCTGGCCGGCTACACGCTCGGCGGTGCCGACCTTCTGCGCCGCGCGATGGGCAAGAAGAAGCCCGAAGAAATGGCGCAGCAGCGCGCGATCTTCGAGGCCGGCGCGAAGAACAACGGCGTCGACCCAGATCGTGCGCGCGGCATCTTCGACCTGATGGAAAAGTTTGCGGAGTACGGCTTCAACAAGTCGCATTCGGCCGCTTACGCCATGGTGACGTATCAGACCGGTTGGCTGAAAGCGCACTATCCCGCTGAATTCATGGCGGCAGTCTGCTCGTCCGACATGGACAACCAGGACAAGCTCGTCAATTTCTTAGACGATGCGCGCGCGTATCCGCTCAACGTGCTGCCGCCTGATGTGAACGAATCCGAATTCATGTTCAAGGCGATGAGCCCATCGGAGATTCGCTACGGACTCGGCGGCATCAAGGGTGTGGGCCAGCAAGTCTGCGAGATGATCGTCGAAGCGCGGCGCAAGACGGGCCGCTTCACGGATCTCGCCGATTTGTGTCGCCGAATCGATTCGCAGAAGCTCAACAAGCGGGTGTTGGAAGCGTTGATCTATTCAGGCGCGATGGATTCGTTCGGGCAGACGCGCGCGAGCCTGATGAACTACCTGCCTGAGGCCGTCAAAGCAGCCGAGCAACATTTGCGGAATCTGGAAGCCGGCCAGCACGACATGTTCGGCCAAAGTGCCGCAACGCCGACGGCGCCACCGATCGAACTACTCCCCGAGTGGCCGTTGATCCGCGTGCTGAATGGCGAGCGCGAAACGCTCGGCCACTTCCTCAGTGGCCACCCAGCCGACGCATACAAGGATTGGCTGAAGCAGCTGACCACCTGCAGCATTGGCCATGTCGAGCAGGCGTGGCGCAGTGGCCAAAGCCAGACCGAGCGCAGCCGTGGTCGGCTGGAGTTGCCCATCGTGCTCGGCGGCATGGTGCCGGCCGGGCTTCGTCGTCGCGGTGAGTCGATGGCCTTTGCGGCACTCGAAGACGCCTCGGGACGCATCGAAGTGGCGTTGTATCGCGACACGCTGAACGACTTTGGCGGCCTGCTGTCAAAGGACGAACTGGTGGTCATTGAAGGCGGTTTGTCGCCGGATGATTTCAGCGGTGGCTTTCAGCTGAAAGCCAAGCGCATTTATACGCTCGCACAAGCACTGGAGCGCTTCGCTCGCGGCATCAAGGTCAAGCTCAATGGCGTCGACCTGCAGTTTCCGAACCAATTGGCCGCTGCGCTGAAGCCCCATGCCGGCGGCACCACGCCTGTGCGCCTGACCTACGCGCGGAACGGCATCTACACCGAACTCAACCTCGGCCAAGCGTGGCGCGTTCGGCTGCTTCCGGAGTTGATCGACAAGCTCCGGGCGCTACCGGGTGTGCATGAACTTGATGTGGTGTTGAGTCGCGCCAGTAGCGGCGGGAACAGCCAGAGTGCGTCGTCGGCCGGCAATTGATCAGCCCCGGCCGACGTGCATCGGCACAAACCTCTATTCAAACCCGTTGATGAACACGCGGTCCACCCCAGCCGGAGTGACATAGGTATCGTACAGATCGCCCGTGAGATCAATCTGGTCAGCATCCAGGTTGTCAACGCCAAACACCAAGCTGTTGCCATCGGCACTGATGCGCGGGCGCGCGATGAAATCGTGATTCAGACGCACGACGTCTGGCCCAGCGAACCATCGCCGCATCCCGGTTTGCCAGTCAACCAATACCCCCGCCATCTTGGGATCGGTCAAGCCATTGTCGGTGATGTAGGCAACTGTCAGACCATCACCCGAGATATCGCTGACCGTGCCGCCCTGAATACCCTGCAAAATTCCGTCTTCACGACTGACCAGCGTATTGGTCGCGGTCACACGATCAAACACAAACACATCGTTACTGCTGTCGTTGTCTTCCGGCACCAATTGGTTGCTGTCAGACATGTAGGCAATGTAGCGCCCGGAATCGGAAATCGTCGGCCAATCCACCAACCCATCATCCACGCTGCCGCCGCCTGAGCGGATCGGCAGACTAGTGATGGCGTTGCTGACTCGGTCATAAAAGCCGAGGCTCTGAAAGCCGCTTTCGACCCAAACGACGAACCGCCCATCGCGGCTGATCGCAGGCCGGGATCCGCGACCAAGGAAGCTCGTCGTCACAAAATCGCGGTCCCGCAAATACACACGCGGTGCACGCGTATCTTGTCCCGGCACCAGATTTCGGGCCTCAGACATGAACGCAACAAACCGGCCGTCGCCTGAAATCCGGCCCCAATGACCGGTACCCGGATTGCCACCCAGGTCAGCGGGATCCCCTTCCGAACTGACATTGATTCGGTCGAGCACCATGCCACTGACGTCAAGACGGCGGGCGTACAGATCACAAACGGACTCCAGGGTGACCGTGCTGAGCTGTTCGCACGACTCGAACAATGCATAGCGCCCATCGGCCGACAAATCGGTCGCGGCCGACGGCAAGGTTGTCTGCTCGCCCTGGTTGGTCAAGCTGATGCGCGTGGTCTGGCCCAATTGCCGATCGCGCAAGAACACGTCTTCAACCTGATTGGTGTCGTTCGGCACGAGATTGGACGCCAGAGAGCTGAACAGCACGTAGCGACCATCGCCACTGATGGCGTGGTGGCGCCGCCGCAAGTTGTTGGTGTTGCTGTAGATGCCGACCCCAACCCCACTATTGCCGTTGGCGGCGAGACGGGGTGGTTGGCTGTCCATGGGTCGACTGAGCCACTCCTGCTGGCCCAGTACTTCAACCCGCAGCATCACATCGCTCAGCGCGTTCCGATCCGCGCTCGAAACCGGCCGCTCGGTTACCGAAATGACGCTCGCACCATCGCCCGAGACCGCTGCTGGCGTGCCAAACGCGGTCGTCGAGAACTGCAAATTCCAAGAGTTCAAGTTGTAGCGTTGTTGCTGTGGTCCGCCACTGGCAGCGTTTGGCACCACCGCAGCCAGAATCGTGCGGTTGGGGGACAACACTGGCGCTACGCCCGGTGTGCCTTCAAACCCGATCAATGGCAAGCGGGTCGTCCCACTTATCTGGCGAAAATAGTAGCCGCCTACTTCGAAGCCGGGAATTGCGCTGTCTGGGAAGGCGTAAAATATGAGCGACTGGCAATCTCGCAATTGATGGTTGGCCGAGGCAACACTCACCAGTTGCTCGCCGGCATTGCCCACACTCATGCGCGTCGTCACGCCGGTCTGCGTGTTGCGAATGAAGTAGTCGGTGCCGAAGTTGGTATCGCCACTGACATACTGGGCCGAAAGCGATTCGATCGAAACGCAGATCCCGTCAGCACTGATGTTCACATGACTCGGCGGCGCATCGGTCACTTCCGATCCTGAATCAGAGACCGATACGCGCGTCACCGATTGGTTAGTGAGATCGTAGAGGAACGCATCGTCGAGTCCGTTCTGATCGCCAGCCACCCAGTTGCTGGCCGCTGACAAAAATACAATGCGCTGACCACCGGCGCTCATGCGCGCACCATAGCTCGGGCCGTTCGCTTCGCCGCCGGGCGGTGTCAGGCGCTGCAGCGCACCCGTGCTTTGGCGAAAGACGAACAAGTCAGACACTCCGTTCTGGTCGCCTGGAACCAAGTTGTCCGCTGCCGACGTAAACACGATCCACTCACCGTCGTGACTGATGTCTGGTTCTGAGCTATCGCCATTGGCCGGCGTCCCCCCGGCAGTAGACACCAGCATCAGGCCGCTGGCGTTCCAAAGAAAAACATCGCGGAGCCGATTGCTATCGCCACTGACCAGATTTCCGGCCGTCGACTCAAACACCACGTTCAGCATCGTATCGTCGCTACGCGGATTTCTGCTTTCGCCCGTGCTGGTGGCGAGATCGGCAAACGCGGGCGCCGAAACCAATGCGTAAGGCGTATCCGCCGCCGCATGTGGCATGCCGAGAATCGTTGTTGCCAGTGCGAACCAAAGCGACTTCTGTTCCATGTTTATGACTCTCACTGTTCGCCTAACGCTGATGTGGTCACACCTAGGGACGGTCTGAATCAGTCCATCCTGGACTTTCAGACCCGCATTGAGTCCGGCACATGTCCGGACTCAATGCCCAGAATCAAGCACTTGCGTGCTCGATTCTGGGCGGGCCATCCCTGGCGCGCATCGCCTCTGAACTTGTTCAGAGGCTCCCTAGTGCCAAACTGCTGCATCCATTGACTGAGAAGCGCTTCCAGCCGTGCGACGCCTGGCCCTCAGACGGTACTGACGCGCATACCGATCCGAAGTCGACGCGCCGTTAGCGCCGTCTCGTAAAATGAACTGTCACATTGCACTCGGAATTCTGCCCCCGCAGCGATCACTTCCGGGTATCACCCAGATGCCCCAGAACCCGTCCAGAGGCGACGCAGGGTCGGCTACTTGCTTGCAGGACAAGAGCGCTCGCTAGTCTCTCGCCCGGAGGCGCAGCCATTGCCCAGGCTTGATTAGCGCTTTCTTCCCGAGGCCGTTCCACTCGATCAGGCTTTGCACCTTGACGCGATAATGCCGGGCGATGCCCCAAAGCGTGTCGCCGGCACGGACGCGATGGCGTTCGGCTGCGCTGGCGCCATCGCTGGCCAACACTTTGGGCTGCCCGCTACCGGTTGGCAGCCAGATTTTCGCGCTGCCGTCCGAATTGACCCGCGCATAGACCTCCTGACTCAGGCCTGCTTCCAAAGCGGCTTTTGCGCGCGCGTCGGCATCCGCCAGTTGGACTTGCTGCCAGCGTGCGCTGTAGGTCGGAGACAGCGGCGCCAAGGCGGCCAGCAAATCATCCTCAGCGAACTTCGGCAACAGCAGTCGATACTCCGGAAACCCCGGCGTGTGCGTGCCATATAGTCCCGGGTTGAGCTTGTGCAGCGCGGTCACATCCATCTTCAGCAAATGCGCGAGAAAATCGAGTGGCCAGGCTTCGGGCAGGTTGACCGACGCCAACTCGCGCCCAGGGTCCAGTGGCGGCAACGTCAAGTTGAACCGTTCAGGTTGGTCAATCAGACAACCCAGCGCCCGCAGTTTGGCGTAGTGCTCAATTGTGATCGGACTCAGGCCTTTCGGTTCGGGCAGCAGCGTGCCTTTGGGGCCTTTGAGTGCACGCTTGACCCGGTACTCGCCAGCATTGAATGCCATGTTCACCAGTTTCCAGTCCTGGTCGAACTGCACGCTCAGGTAGTTCAGCAGTTTCATTGCCGCGAAGGTAGATTGCGCAAAGTCCAGGCGGCCGTCGTATTGCGCCTTCATGGGTGCGCCGAAACCGCGCGCCGTCTGCGGCATCAATTGCCAGATCCCGGCCGGCCAATCGCCGCGGCTACGATGCGGGTGGTACGTGCTTTCGACAATGGGCAGGAAGATGAAGTCGATTGGCAGATTCGCAGCGCGGAGCTCACGTGCGACGTATTGCATCAGCGGCGAAATCTGATTCAGCGTTTCTTGGAAGCGGGCCGGATATCCAGCGTATTTGCGGGTCCACCGACTGCTTAGCGCATCCTCATTGCTGCAGCGGGTGAACACCAGTTCCTGCCGAACCGAGTTCCAGAAATCAGGGGGTGGCAACGGTGCGGACGGGTCGGGCTCCAGGCTGTCCTGATGAATGGCGACGGCCGCCATGTCGGCCGGCGACGTCTCGTCGTTCACAACGGATGTGGTGGCCCCGTGGTCTCGCTCCGGCAATGGCGGCGCCGTGTCACTGGGTGAGTCCTGCGTCGCTGCGATATCAGGACGCGCCACCGGCGCGGCACAGGCACCCAGCATGATCAGCGCGAACGCGAACAGGACACGGGTGACATCACGGCGCGCCGAGCGCGCACCGTTGCAGATCAAATACTCAGGCATCATGACGCACCACGTAGCGGTTCTTCCAGCCCCGAATAGCGACAAAAACCGACTCCGGGTCGTTCAGTGTCTGCTGCAGGCAGGCGCTGGCCGCTGCCTGCAAGCCCGGATCCGCCACCCGCAGAAACGGATTGCTGGCGCGTTCCTGGGCCACTGTGACGGGCACCGTTGCCAGTCGCTCGGCGCGCATCCCGCGGGTCGCGCGATAGCGTGTGTTCACCAGTTCAGAATCCGGCTCAAGCGCCAACGCAAATCGCAGGTTGTCGAGCGTGTACTCATGCGCCGGAAACAACACCGTTTCGGGCGGCAGCGCCGCGATGCGCATCAGGCTGCGATAGAGCGCTGCGGGCTCGCCTTCGAAGACGCGTCCGCAGCCACCGGCAAAAATCGTATCGCCGGCAAACACCCAGTCACCCAACCGGTAAGCCAAGTGCGTGCGGGTGTGCCCCGGTACTTCCCAAACCTCAAAAGGGCTCAACATGCCCCGAATACGGAGTTGATCGCCCTCCCGCACGCGATGGGTCGCCGGAATCCGTTCATCATCCGCCCCAAAAACGGGACAACGGTAACGGTCGACGAGTGCCGCAACACCGCCGATATGATCCGGGTGGTGATGCGTCAGCAGGATGGCCTCCAAACTGAGGCCGCGACGATCCAGTTCGGCGCTGACGCGGTCGGCATCGCCCGGATCGACGGCGACGGCTTTCCCAGCCCGGATGAGCAGCCACAGATAGTTGTCCTGCCAGGCCGGCAGCCCGATCACCATGGTCTGATCAGGCAACGTACGCATGGGTGCCTGGGAATGGGCGTCGGTCATATGCAAGGCGATGGCTGTGTTCAGCCTTGGTTTGTATCACAATCCGCGTTTGCCGCTTTTTAACGACCCATGGCCGAACCCCACCCCCTCCCCGACCTGAGCCACTTGTGCACGCGCGAACAGCGCGTGCTGGGAGAGGCACTCGCCGTGCACGACCGGGTGCTGTGGCTGGCCGCCGGGCAACAACCTGAGGCGAATCCTGCTTGCCTGGCGCTCCGTTTGGGCGAGCACAATACGATCGAAGGCGATCTGTGTGCTGCGATTGACGCCTGGCCCATTCGCGATCGGAGCATGGATCAGGTAATTCTGCAGCACAGCCTCGATTTTTCACCGCTCGGCGCGGTGGTGATTGGCGAGGCGCTGCGCGTGCTGAAACCAGAGCGTGAGCTGTGGATCACGGGATTGGGCCGACTGGGCTGGCAGCGGTGGCGCATGAGTTGGCAGGCCGGCCGGGGTCACCGCCCGCACCCGCCGTCGTTGAATCAATTGCGACTATTGCTGATGAGCCACGGTTGCGTCGATCTGCAGGTTCAGTGCTTTCAGAATGACGCGTTGGCGGGCAGTGCCAGCATGTTTTCCGATCATTATCTGTTGCGCGCCCGAAAACGGGAAATCCGGCCGATGGCGACTACCCATCGTCGCGTGCGCGTGCTGAAATCTAGAGCTGGCGTCTGGTCGCCCAGCGCCCGCAACTTGCGCGAACTCGATGCCGACTGGTCTGGCCGCGACCCATCAAGGCTTGTTGCATGACAGAAACTGTTTGGCTGTTCACCGACGGGGCCTGCTCCGGCAACCCGGGCCCTGGCGGCTGGGGCGCTTTGTTGCGCTACAAGAAGCAAGAGCGCGAGCTGTCCGGCGCGGAACCCGACACCACCAACAACCGCATGGAAATGATGGCGGTCATCATGGGTCTGCGCGCGCTGACCCGGCCGTGTCGCGTGCAGGTCGTCAGTGACTCGCAATACGTCATCAAGGGCATTCAGGAATGGCTGCCCGCGTGGCGTCGCAACGGCTTCAAGACCGCTGCGAAGAAGCCAGTTGCAAACGAGGACCTCTGGCGCGCGCTCGATGCCGAAGTCGCCAAGCACCAGGTCCAATGGCAATGGGTGCGTGGGCACGACGGCCATGCCGAAAACGAACGCGTCGATACACTAGCGCGCGCGGCCATTGATCAACTGCGGGAGGCCAGCTGATGCGGCAGATCATTCTCGATACCGAAACCACCGGCCTCGATGTCAGCAAGGACCATCGCGTGGTCGAAATCGGGTGCGTCGAAATCATCGAGCGCCGCAAAACCGGGCGCACCTTTCATTCCTATTTGAACCCAGAGCGCGCTACCGACGCGGGTGCGCTGGCGGTAACGGGGCTCAGCGACGAGTTCCTGGCCGACAAACCCAAGTTCCGCGATGTGGCCAATGAGTTTCTGGCTTTTGTCGACGGGGCGGAGTTGATCATCCACAACGCCGCCTTCGATATCGGCTTTCTGAACGGCGAACTCGCCAGGCTCAATCGCGGCGAAACGCCGCTGGATCAGCGCTGCAGCGTACTCGACACGTTGGCGATGGCGCGAGAAAAGTATCCCGGACAGAAAAATTCGCTCGATGCGCTCTGCAAACGCCTGAACGTCGAATCCGCCCATCGCACGCTGCACGGCGCGCTGCTCGACGCCAACTTGCTGCTCGACGTGTATCTGGCCATGACCGCCGGCCAGGGCGAGATTCTGTTTGCTGGCAACGAGAGCGAAAGCAATCAAAGCGCGGCATTGGACTTGGGCCAGGTGGCGCCGATGCAACTGCGGTTGCGCCGGGCCGATGCGGCCGAAACCCACGCGCACCAGGGCAGACTTGCCGCCATCGACAAGGCCAGCAAGGGCAAATGCGTCTGGATCGCGCTGGAGCGCCAGTCTGGATGAGGGCCAATCCAGTCTCGCGCAAGCGTCGACCGGCTCTTGGTGCACGCGTGCAGAAGGCGCCCTTCAGGCGTTTTCTCACTCACGTTCCCGGCGTCGCGATGGGGGCAATAATCGATTCAAGGCCTGCAACTTCCGCTCCGAGTCGACATCGAACTTGAGCGGTCAGCCTAAAGAATCGATGTCTGCCCCTTTCCGCCACCCTGGGTTTTGGCATAATCGGGTACAGATCGCCCTCACCGGCGTCACCAACCCACCATTGATCGGGGAGATGCATCATGCGGGGCTTGCTCATTGTCGGCATTCTGGCGTTCTATGCGCCCATTCTCAGCGCCCAGCAATCGGTCGCTGAAGTCGAAGCGCACAAACACCTGGGTGTGGCCAGCTGCGCCAGCAGCGTCTGTCATGGCCAAACCAAGACCCCGAAAGACGCCAAAGTGCAAATGAACGAGTTTGCGCTGTGGCAGGAATTCGATCCGCATGCCAAGTCCTACGACGTTCTGCTGAACGCCAGCTCGAAGGCCATTGCCAGCAAGCTCGGCATCGGCCCGGCCGAAAACGCCAAGATCTGCCTCGATTGCCACACGGACAACGCCCCGGCCGCAATGCGCGGCGAGCAGTTCCAGATCGACGATGGGGTTGGCTGCGAGGCCTGCCATGGCGGCGCCGAGAACTGGATTGCGTCGCACACCAAGGGCAGCCATGCCGACAATCTGGCGGCCGGCTTGTTTCCGACCGAAGACCCGGTCAAGCGCGCTGAACTCTGCCAGAGCTGCCATGCCGGCACCAAGGACCGGATGATCACGCATCGGATCATGGGCGCAGGGCACCCGCGGCTGTCGTTTGAACTCGACACATTCACCTGGCTGCATCCCCATTACACGGTCGATGCCGACTACGAAACGCGCAAAGGCCGCTTTGACGGCGTGCGCGACTGGGGCGTGGGCCAGGGCCAGGCCGCGGTCAATCTGATCGACATTCTGCTCGACAAGAAAGTCGGCTGGCACGGCATCTTCCCGGAACTCGTGCTGTTTGACTGCCATGCGTGCCATCGGCCGATGTCGGGCAAAAAGTGGGGACCGCGGCAAGGCACGGGCCTGGGCCCTGGCGTTGTACGCTTGAACGATTCCAACCTCGTGATGTTCCGGCATGTGCTGGCCGCAGTGGACAGCAATGGCGCCAAGCGCGTGCTGGATCAGACTCGCGCGCTGCACCATGCCACCACCGAAAGCCTTGCCGCAACAGATACCGCGGCGCGCAATCTACGGCAGACGGTCACGGGGCTGCTGCCGGCCGTAGGCCAGAAGAATTTCGGCGTCGAGACGCTCGGCACGATTCTCGGCAGTATCGTTGCAGATGCCGATCGCGGCGAGTTCCGCGACTACGCGAATGCGGAACAGGCGGCCATGGCGGCGCAGTCTCTGGTTGTCGCGTTTGAAAACGCGGGGCTCCTGGATGAGGCTGCCACGAATCGCCTGCGCGCGCGCTCTGACGCGGTGTTGGATGCGGTGGCCAACGATGAGAACTACACGATGGCTCAGTTTGTTGAAGCCTTGAAGGCGCTGCGGGCAGCGGCGCCGTGATGTGATCCCCGTGTAGATAGGCTCCTAGGCCCGAACCAATCTTGCACCTCGCTGAACCTGGGGCAAGACTGGTTCGCGGCTGAAGCCGCTCCTACAAAAACCGCTACCCCGACCCAAGCTTGCGGCAAGTTCACCTACCGTTTGTAGGAGGGCCGTCAGGCCCGAACCAAGCTTGCGGCAAGTTCACCTACCGTTTGTAGGAGGGCCGTCAGGCCCGAACCAAGCTTGCGGCAAGTTCACCTACTGTTTGTAGGAGGGCCTTCAGGCCCGAACCAATCTTGTCGCATCACCGTTCGCGGCTGAAGCCGCTCCTACAAAAACAATCGCTCCTACAAAAACCATCGCCCTGAACCAATCTCGCGCCACGCTGACCATGGGCAAGATTGGTTCGCGGCAAAGGTGGTTCCAACAACCACCTTTTGGCTTGCGGCCCTCGCGAATCAAGCACCCAACAGTCGATTCACCCGGCGGACATATTCAGCCGGATCATCCAGCTGCGCGCCTTCCAGAATCTGCGCCTGCTCCAGGAGCAGGAACGCGACATCAGCAGCGTGCTCGCCCTCGGTGCCAGCCCGTTGCACCAGCGGGTGCTTGGCATTGACTTCGAGAATCGGCGCGCCATCCGGCACGGCTTGGCCCGCGGCTTTGAGCATGCGCTTCAGGTGCATCGCCATATCGTACTCATCGACCACCAGGCACGAGGCCGAATCCGTCAGCCGGCGGCTCAGCTTCACCTCACGTACGCGCTCGCCGAGATGGGCCTTGATTTGCTTCAGAACCGGCTCGGCATCCTGCTCGGCCTGCTTCTGCGCGGCTTCCTCGGCTTCGTCCTTCTTGCCGAGATCAAGGTCGCCCTTCGCGACGTTTCTGAGCTTCTTGCCTGCGTACTCGCTGAGGTAGCCCATCATCCACTCGTCGATGCGCTCACTCATCAGCAGCACTTCAAAGCCCTTGGCCTTCAATTGCTCCAGTTGCGGGCTGTTGGCGGCAGCTTTGTAGCTGTCGGCGGTGATGAAATAGATCGCTTCCTGACCTTCGACCATCCGCTCAATGTACTGGTCGAAACCCACGGTCGGGGCATCGCCTTCCGACTTGGTCGATGCAAACCGGAGCAGCTTGGCAATGCGCTCGCGGTTGCCGTGATCCTCGGCCACGCCTTCTTTCAGCACGGCGCCAAAGTTGCCCCAGAATGTCTTGTACTTGTCGGCATCATCACTCACCAACTTGTCGAGCAGGTCCAGTGCCCGCTTCACCAGACCCGAGCGGATCTGCTGCACCATGCGGTTTTCCTGCAGGATCTCGCGCGACACATTGAGCGGGAGATCATCGGAATCGACGACGCCGCGGACAAACCGCAGGTAGGCCGGCAGCAGCTGCTCGCTCGCATCCATGATGAACACGCGGCGGATATAGAGCTTCAGGCCCTTGCGCTCGTCCCGGCCAGAATACGCCAGATCAAACGGTGCTTGCGTCGGCAGATAGATCAGCGACGTATAGCTCTGATTGCCTTCGACACGGTTGTGCGTCCAGGCCAGCGCCTCGTCGTACGCATGCGCGATGTGCTTGTAAAAGCCCTGGTAGTCCTCGTCCTTGAGCTCCGACTTCGGGCGCATCCACAGCGCCGACGCGTGATTGACCGTTTCCCATTCGGTCGATTGCGAAGCCTCGGCCTCTGCTTCGTCTTCGCCTTGCTTTTCTTTCAACATGCGGATTGGGAAGGCGACATGGTCAGAGTATTTGCTAACCAGCGAGCGCACACGCCAAGGCTTCAGGAACTCGTCTTCTTCCGGCTTCAGGTGCAGGATCACCGCGGTACCGCGGGCGGCGTCGGTAACGGTGCTGAGTTGGTATTCGCCCGTGCCCGTTGATTCCCAGCGTACGGCCTGATCGTGAGGCAGATCGGCGCGACGGCTGATCAACGTGACTTTGTCGGCCACCACGAACGCGGAGTAGAAGCCGACGCCAAACTGACCGATCAGCTGCGTATCCTTCCGGGCATCGCCAGACAGCGATTCCAGAAACTTGCGCGTGCCGGAGCTTGCGATCGTGCCGATGTTCGCGATCACTTCGTCCTGGCTCATGCCAATACCGTTGTCGCGGATCGTGATCGTGCGGGCCGCCTCGTCCAGACTGATTTCGACGCGGAAATCGGCATCGCCAGCGGCCAAATCAGGCTTCGCTAGCGCCTCAAAGCGCAGCTTGTCGCAGGCATCGGAGGCGTTCGAGATCAACTCGCGCAGGAAAATTTCCTTGTGCGAGTACAACGAGTGCGTCACCAGCTTCAGGACTTGTTCGACTTCGGCCTCAAAGCGGCGGGTTTGCGGTTCGGCAGTTGTTTGTGCTTCGGTGGACATGATTCGTTCCCAATCACCAGAAAAGTGATCGGGATGTGGAGGTGTCCGGACGGTTTTCAAGGCCCGCCAGACCGCCTCTTCAGGCCGGGAACAAGTCCTCGGAGCGCCGGAACAGAACCCAGGAGGTGGCAATGTACTTATCCCCGCCTGTCGGTTTGTTGCCGCGGTGAGTGTGCGAAAAGGAGGCCGGGGCCAGGATCATCGCCCCAGTCTTGGGCTTGACCAGGCGCTGCTGGAACAGAAACTCGGTCTCACCAGCCTCGAATTCTTCGTTCAGATAGACGCTCCAGAGCAGCACTCGGTGCAAGGCCTCGCATTGGGTGTCCTTGGCCTTTGGGTACTGCTCACAATGCCAATAGGGGTAACCGCCTTCATCGGCGCGATAGCCCTGTACGTTGATCATCCCGGGCCGAAACGCGTACCGCACAAACGGAATCAGCGCCTCGTCCGACAACCCCTGCAGGTCTTCGGGGCGCAGCATTTTCGTGACGCCGGATTTGGGGTCCCGGGTGCCGATGGCCAGCGAGGCAGTCAGCGCATGGGGGTATTTTCGGAGATAGGCACAGAGGCAACCCATCATTGCGGTATTCAGATGTTCCTCGACGTCCTGCCACTCGGGATACCGGCTGATCGTGATATCGCGGCTGTCCTTCATGCTGCGATCGACCCCCGAACCCACCTCGCCCACTTTCTTGTGCGGGCTCGCTTCAAAGCGGCGGATGATCTGTTGGCAAATGTCCGGGGTGATGACCCCTTCGGTCACGTCAATCAAGTCAGTCAGCATGGGCTTGGTTCGGTTTCAGGCTGGGTAACGACGGAATGATCGCATCTCCGGGCCTGAAATGGCGACGGTGGCGCCGCAGCCCCGTGCTTCAGCCCGTCGCGCGATGGGGCTGAAGGTTTGGGAGCCGGCCGCGCTTCGGCGAGCGATTGAGCTCTTGCCGCACGCAATGTCGCGAAAGCAAGTCTGGCCTGCTGTGCCAAGACCATCACGTGTCGTATTCGCCTCCGTTTGGGCTCGGAATCCCGAGAACTAGGGATGCGGCCTCCCGAGTTCCTGCCGACTCTTGCGCATACCTGTCCACCCTGGTTTGCTCCGGCCATGAACCCGCCCACCCGCTTTACGTCGCTACGCATCGGCATGGTTGAAGACAAGCCATTGCTCCGGGTCGGCGTGCGCCGGACGCTCGAAGAAATTCCGGGCTGGCATCTCTGTTACGAAGCCGATTCGATCGCCGCGGCCCGGATGAAACCTTCAGAGCCGCTCGACGTGCTCCTGCTCGATCTGGGTCTGCCGGACGGCAGCGGGCTGGACGTGATCTCGGATTATGCGCCCACCGGTTGCCGGGTGATCATCTTCTCGGTTCTCGGTGATGAGACCAATGTGATTTCGGCCATCGAGCGCGGGGCGTCCGGCTATCTCCTGAAGGACGCGAGCCCGGAAGAAATGCGTGCGGCAATCCACGATGTGGCACAGGGTGGCGCGCCCCTGACGCCCGCTGTCGCCGCGCACTTGCTGCGCCGGATGCGGAAGCCCGAAGCCAATGCTGCCACCGAACTACCCGGCTCTGGGATTCACTCCCTGACCCCGCGCGAACGCGACGTGCTGATGGCACTCGCCCGCGGCTACAGTTATGACGAGACCGCCCATTTGCTGGAAATTTCCAAGCACACGGTGGGGCATCACGTGAAGCAGATCTACGGCAAGCTCGCCGTAAATTCCCGGTCCCAGGCCGTCTTCGAGGCAGTGCAGGCGGGCTGGCTGCGGTCGTGAGTGTTTTCCGGGCCTTGTTGCCCGCGGTCGTGCTGGCGGTGCTGCTGCTCGCCAGCGTTGCCGTTTTGGACCACAAAGCGCGGCCTGAGTACGGCGCGATCACCGAGGTGGCGGCCAAACCAGCGGTTTGGCCAGATACGCTTCAGCATTTCCGGGACCCAAGCCCTGATCAGCCTTGGCAACCGTTTACATTCCCAGTGCGCGTTTGCCAAGTCCGGTGCACCACGCCCTACACCGCGTGGCGCGTGCAGTTTGATTGGCAGGCTGAGGCACTTCCCGATCCGGCAGTCTTCATCCCCTTCGCGGACGCGAATATCGCGCTCTATCTGAACGGCACGTTGATTGCGCGCGAGGGCGAGATGCAGTCCCCGCCGAGCGTCTATCGCTACTACCCACGCCTCGTTCGCCTGCCCGTAGGCTTGCTGAAAACAGGCCGCAACGAATTGAGCTGGCTATTGACGATTGAGCGTCGTGGAATAGGCGGCGTGAAAGGCCTCTATGTGGCCAATTATGATCCGCTGGCCAAATCCTACAGCTACCAAGAAATCCTAGCGCGCGTCGTCCCACAACTGTCGCTCTGGCTGCAGATCGTTTGCTTTTGCTTCGCGCTCGCAATGTATGCACGCGGCACGCGCGAATCGTTTCTAGGCTGGTTTGTCATGCTGGCACCGATGTGGATCTTTAATACCAGTTGGCAACTGAAACCAGACTGGATCGCCGATCCGACGCTTCGTCTGATGGCGTTCCAGTTGACCTTGTTCGGATTACTCGCGTTCTCGTATGTGTTTGTCCGATCCATCTTGAAGCCGGTTGGCCGCCGCGCCGTCCAATGGGCACTCGGCTACTTTCTGGTCGGCTTCCTGATTGTTCTGATTGCCGCGGTGTGGCCCGGCCTGGACAGCTACTGGCGGTACTCATTGCCACACTTCGCGATCAAGTACACAGCGCTGGTGCTGCTGCCGTTGACGGTCTGGCAACTGGGGCGCTTTCTGCTGAAGGAACGTGATTCCGTCCTGGCCCGCTGGGTGTTCGCCACCGCCATGCTGCCGGCCATTGCCGGGCTCCATGATGCGATACGCGGAAGCCTCGAGCCCATGTCCTACTCGCTTAGCGCTGTGGCAGGCCTTGGCATCTCCATCGCGTTTTGCCTGGAACTCGGCCGGCGGGTGCTGAACAACCATGCCCGTATGGCCAACTACTCGCAAGAGCTCGCCGACACGGTGAAAGCCCGGGAAGCGGAGTTGGCCGCGAATTTCGAACGCGTGCGCGCCGCTGATCGTGAGTTGGCATTGAGTGAAGAGCGGCACCGCATCATGCAGGACATGCACGATGGCGTAGCCGGTCAATTTTCGGCGCTCGTCCATCTGGTCAATGATCCCAACACCAATCGCGCCGAAATTATCGAGCACGTGCGCGTCGGTCTGGCGGACATGCGTTTGGTACTCGACTCGCTCGCCCAAGTCGATGGCGACCTGATCGAGGCCGTCGGCGCGTTGCGCGCGCGGGTCACGCCAATGTTGCGGGCCGCCGGCATGGAACTGAATTGGCAGATCAAGCCCGATTTGGAGATTCGCGGCTTAAGTCCGGAAGCCATGCTGCATGTACTGCGGATTCTGCAAGAAGCCATTCACAACTCGATCAAACACGCGGCAGCGAAGCATCTCTCTGTAACTGCGATAGCGAATGAGAATTACTATGAGTTCGCTGTTGCCGATGATGGACGAGGCCTGCCCGCAGCGGGCGCAAGTCCTGGACGCTACGGACTAAGCGGCATGCAACAGCGGGCCCAGAAACTCGGCGCAGCTTTACAGATTGAGTCGGCGCCCGGGCATGGCGCCAAAGTCCGTCTGCAACTGCCGATCAGCAGTCGCGCTGCCAATGACGCTCCGGCCGAACGTTGGTCACCAGCGATCTCTGCGAGTCGATAAGCGGCGATCTTCGACACTGCACCTTGCAATGGCTCGATCTGGCGCAACAAACTGCTAACAGCTGGTTCTGGCAGAATTCGCACCCTCTGCTGAATCGCGACATCCAAGCCATGCAACTGAAACGCCCCGAACTCAGCAGTCAGACCATTATTGTTCTGACGAGCCTCTATCTGCTGGTGGCGCTGAATGGCGTGTTTGTCGGCCGCCTTCTGCAAGCCACCCCTGATGGTGGTGTTGGTTTGCTCGACGTGACGATGCTCGCTGCGGTGTTTGTGATTCATATGCTGCTGCTATCGGTAGTGGCTTGGCCGCGCGTGCTGAAGCCTGCGTTCGTCTGCTTGATCCTGATTGCCACGGCAGCCGCGTATTTCATGCAACGCTTTGGCGCGGTGATGGATCGTCACGCCATTGCCAGTGTGTTCGAGTCTGATGCGCGGGAGGCTGGCGAGTGGTTGAACGGCGGCATGATGCTTTGGTTCCTGGGCTTTGGAGTGCTGCCTTCCGCGTTGCTGATTTGGGTGAAAGTGCGCTATCGCCCCTTTCTGTCGGAAGCCGGGCGGCGTATCGGCTACGCTACCGCAGCGGTCGTGCTCTTGCTTGCGGTGGCCTGGCCGCAGTCACAGTCGTTGTCGGCCCTTCTTCGCAACCACGCCGAACTCCGCCACTTTGCGAATCCGTTTTCAGTGCTGAACAGTACTCGGGGCTATCTCAAGCATGAGTTCGCGCTGCCCGAAGGCCCACCAGCACCCTATGGACGCGACGCCCGCGTCGTGCCCGGCGCAGATCAAAAACCGATCCTGCTCGTGCTGGTCATTGGTGAATCGGCACGGTCCAGCAGTTTCTCCCTAGCGGGCTATGCACGCGACACCAACCCCGAGTTGCAGACCCTGCCGCTATTGAAATACATGGACGTGGAATCATGTGGCACCAATACCGCAACATCGTTGCCCTGCATGTTCAGCGGTCTTGGCCAGGATCACTACGATGCCGGCAAGGCACGGCGGCGGGAAAATCTCTTGGACCTTTTCATGCATGCGGGCTACAACGTGCGCTGGCGCGACAACAACACCGGGAGCAAGAAAATCGCCGCGCGCGCCACCGAGACGGACTTGGCCAGCGCGACCCACCCGACCTGGTGCCCTGCCGGCAGTTGTTTTGACGAAATCCTGCTCGAAAACCTTGATCAGGACCTGCCAATGCCGGCGAAGAACACGGTACTGGTGTTACATATGCTCGGCAGTCATGGACCTGCCTACATTGAGCGCTACCCGCGCGAATTCGCACGCTTCACACCCGAATGTGACAGCCCGGAGCTCAGCACTTGCGAACGCGAGTCCATCTTGAACGCTTATGACAACTCGATTCTTTACTCTGATCATGTTTTGGCACGAACCATTGCCTGGCTCGAGACCAAAACTGCGTATCAAACGGCGATGTTCTTTGCCTCCGATCACGGCGAGTCGACCGGCGAGCATGGCTTTTACCTGCATGGCGCGCCAAAGTTCATGGCACCCGATGAGCAAACCAGGATCCCCATGCTGATCTGGCTATCCCCGGATTGGCAGCAAGCACAGGGTTTTGACTGGCAGTGCGCTGCGACGGCGCCGGGTAGCAAACTGAACCACGACTGGTTCTTCCACACGGCGCTCAGTCTGGGTCGCGTGCAAAGCTCGGTCTACGAGCCGAAACTCGACTTGCTGAAGAATTGCTGGAACCCGACGGCCATGCCGTCTTCGCAAATGTGAAGATCGACAATTCACGCAAACTCTGTTGACACGCCGCGCGGAATCAATGACTTGCCAGGAACCGCAGCGGCACTGCCTGATTGGGCTGGCGCCTGAATCCCGGCTGACAGCGCGAGCAACCACCCCCTGATTCAGGCCCTGCCGAAACGCCCCACGCAGACGCTACAATAGCCGCTGACACGATGGGAGTTAGCAATGAGCTTGGATGCAACCTGGTTTTCCGAACCGCATGAATTGTCGGGTTCGGCAATCTCGTTCCGGATCAAGGGTAAGCTGCACGAAGAGCAGACACCGTTCCAACACATCGAGATCTATGACACCACCGACTGGGGCAAGTTGATGGTGATCGACGGCTGCGTGATGCTGACGACCCGTGACAACTTTCTCTATCACGAGATGATGAGTCACCCGGTGCTCTTCACGCACACGAGCCCGAAGCGCGTCGTCATCATTGGTGGTGGCGACTGTGGCACGCTGCGCGAGGTACTCAAACATCGCGAAGTGGAGAGCGCCGTGCAGTGCGATATCGACGAGCGCGTCACGCGGCTCGCCGAGGTGTATTTTCCGGAGCTGTGCGAATCGAACGGCGATCCGCGTGCCCATTTGCTGTTTGATGACGGCGTTGCGTATATGCGCAATCTCGAAGCCGATTCCATCGATATCGTCATCGTCGATTCGACCGACCCGGTCGGACCGGCCGAAGGCCTGTTCAACGAAGCGTTCTACCAAAGCTGCCTCAGAGCATTGCGACCGGGCGGCATTCTGGTTCAGCAGAGCGAATCGCCACTCGTGCATCTGGATCTGATCAAGGCCATGCGCAACGCGATGAAGAATGCTGGCTTTGCCCACTTGAAGACGCTGCCGTTCCCGCAGCCCTGCTATCCGACGGGCTGGTGGAGTTGCACGATGGCGCGCAAGCATCTGGACTTGTCCACATTCCGCGAGCGCGGCGCCGCCACCAAGCAGTTTCCAACCAAGTATTACAACGTCGACACCCACAAGGCCGCGTTGGCGACGCCCGCATTCGTGACCGAAGCGATCGGCGACTGAATCGTCGTTTGGGTGCACCAATCATTCGGCCTGGCCGATTGAAACGACCAAGCCCGCCCACCCGGCGGGCTTGGTCGTTTCGAGGTCATGACGGGCGCTGTCGTGCCCTCAGGGCGGATCGAGCAAGCCGGCCACCACCAGACAATTACGCCCCTGGCTTTTGGCTTGGTAAAGCGCGTGGTCAGCCGCGTCAATCAGCTGATCCGGACGCACGTGGCGCGCCGGATCAAAACAGGCAAGGCCAATACTCACGGTAATGCCGTAAGCGCCATGCTGCACGGTCTCCCGCAGATGCTCGCCGGTGGCTCGCGCCTGCGCGCACTCGTCGAACAACAGCACAGCAAACTCCTCGCCGCCATAGCGCGCTAACAGGCCCTGTCCGGCGAGTGCCTGCCGCATCAGATCGGCGACTTGCCGGAGTACTTCGTCACCCCGCAAATGGCCGTATTCGTCGTTGAACTTCTTGAAGTGATCGACATCGATCATCAACAGCGCAAACGGCGCGCCATCGCGCCTCGCCAACAAGAGGCGCTCGTCGAGTTCGCGATCGAACACGCGCCGATTCGCAACACCAGTCAGTCCGTCGCGATCTGCCTGCATCTTGAGTTCTTGATTGGCCTGCTGCCACATGGCCGTGCGTTCGTTAACCAGCCGATCGAGGGCCGCATTGGATTCGGTCAACCGGCGCACATGTCCGCGATACCAAAGCGCAATCAGCAACCAAAGCAGCGCAATGCCGGCGATCAGGCCGACCATGCGCGAGCCGTTGCTTTGATACCAGCGCGGCGCGACCTCGAACGCCAGCGCGTTCACCCGCTCGGTTTCGCGCTCGCCGCGCCGTGCCCGCAGATCGAGTTGATAGTGTCCAGGCTGCAAGCCGCTCAGATTCGCCGCTGACAATTGCGAATAGGGCGACCAAGTGGCGTTGGCGCCACTGAGGCGAAACGAGAACTCGGCCGGTTCCGTCACAAACAGCAAGCCATCGCTAAAATCGACTTGCAAGGTATCCGGCCCGTACCGGACGGTTGCGGTGCCATCCAGCGGCAAGTCATGCGAGCGCTTTTTGCCGGCTTGCTGAAACCCAGTCACGCGCAAGGATTGCGGCTCTGTTGCCAGCATCGCGCGCGGCGGCCCCATCATTTGCCACAGCTCTGGTCCCCGTACGACCAACAGGCGACCATCCGGCAACAACGTAGCCGCGCGATAGTCAATCACACCCTTGCTGCGCCGGAGCAGCACTTCCCATTCGCCACCCGGCTTTTTGAACAGAATCTGTTCGTCGCCCAGGCTCCACCAAGTGCCGTCGGCAGCAGCGCTGACGTCGATGCGCTCGTTGCGGTCGATCAGGTTCTGGAGACCGAGCGTGTCGTCCGGTACAAACCGCTGCCCATCAAACCGCGCCAGCTTTCCGACGGTCGACACATAGCACTGACCTTGAAACTTGAACAACAGCGCCGGTTGCTTGGCCGGCACGCCCTGGTCAGGCGGAACCTCAATCAGTCGAACCGGCCGGCCTTCGTCCAGTTCCACTTCATACAAACCCAGGCGGCCGTTGCTTGCGAAGAGCTTCGACCCGCATTCCGACACGCGCCGGAGCAGCACACCCGGGCTGTTCGTGAAGCCATGCATCTGCCAACCGAGCGGCCCGCCCCGGTTGAGTCTGGCCACCCCATGCTCGCTACCGATCCAATAGCCTGTTCCATCCTCGGTCGGCACAAAGCTGCGGGGATACAAATCATTGGGTGTCAGTGGCGTGACCACGCCGTCGCGAATTCGCATCACCGCAAAGGTTTCGGCGAACAACAGGTCCTGGCCGTCCTGGATCAACGCCCAACCCTCGCCGGCTGTCCAGTCTTCATCGACGAAATCCGATTCGACGCCGTGCTCGCCATACCGCGCCGACTGCGCCCCGGACGAGCCGGTGATGTACAGTCGATCGTTGATCAAGACCGCGCTGGTCTGGCCGGAGATCAAGCCATGGCGCGCATCAACGATACGCCACTGCACCGGCCAGGTCAGCCGATAGACGAAACTGTCGTCGACGACGACAATCCGCTGTCCATCCTGAATTTGCAGATCGGGCAGATAGCCGCTGCCGAGCTCTAGTTCGTTGAGTTCACCGGTGTCGACATTCAACACGCGCAATACGCCGTCGTCACCCGAAAACGCCATGTGGCTGGCATCCAATTGCCTGCCTGAGACCAGACTCCGGAATGCGGGCTGCATCGGCAGATTCTCGGACTGTCCCAGCACCGGATTCAACCAGCTCATCTGGCCGTTCACTTCGAACACGAAGTATCGGTCTGCTGCAAATTCGCCAATGGCCTGCACCAGCGTCGTGGCATAGCGTTCGCTACCTGCCATTACGGGACCGAACGTGTCGCCCTCCAGAGGTCGAAAGCCGCCACCATCACCACGGAACTGCAACCACAGTTGGTCGCCGATCAGAAACGGCATGCCGAACCGGCCGGGATGAAACCAGGTCCCCAGGCGATGTCCCTGGTGATCCAATTTGAATAGATGCTTCAGCGCACGGAGATAAATGGCGTCGTTGGACTCGACGATCTCCCAGATATCGGCAACTCGCTCTTTGGCAATCGCATCGGCGAAGTCAGAACTCAGGTCAACGAACCGGTCCTGGCCATTCGGCAACCGCTCGAGGTAGCCGAAATGATCATAGCCCCCGACCCAGACCCGGCCGTGCTGATCGATCAACAAGCTTCGAATCGGCGCTGCATCGGCCAATCCGAGGCTTTGCCAGCGCGATCCGTCAAATCGGTGCAGGCCGGTGCCCGTGCCGACATAAACATCGTTGCCATGGCCAATGGCAAGACTCATGACTTGCTCGCCGAACGGCAATGGAATGGTTTCGGCAGCAGGTCTTGGCGGCACAAAATCGCGCGCCAAAGCGAATTCTGCCAGGCAGATCAGGATCCCTGCACACCAACGCTTCCAGCTCATGATCTCCCTGCACTCGCGATTCTTGCCTGCCTGCCGGCCTAGTGACTCGAAATCCCTGGCTGATCGGTCCCGACCACACCAGCGCCACCCCAAGCCGCAGGGTGCAGCATAGCGCTTTTGAAGCACCCTGCCCGAACCCGCACCTTGGCGGTTCAGATGGATGAATTCAAGCGCCAAACCCTGCCGCCGCGAAAGTTGAAGATTTGGCCGCGGTGGCCAGATCCGCGCGACGCCAACCGAGTTCGCGCTTGCCTTGTCCGGAAGCCCCAATAGGGAAAACGCCCGCCCAAACGCAATCCGCCGGGGCAGACCCCGGTGTCTGTCCTGATCTCGCCTTGAACCAACATCGCTGCGCGCGATTGCACGAATAAAGCAACGGCGCGGCCGATTGTGGCGTGAAACAAGCCAACGGCGATACCGAAACCGGGCAGACGCAGGGGTCTGCCCCTACGGAACCGCACGTCGCAGGGAAATTGGGCCGCGGATGGCTACGAGCTACAAGACAGCATGGAACAGCCGGGTTTGCGCGACGCCCAGTCTGGTCGAAGGGCCGTCAGATCCTCCGCATCTGGCTGTTCCGCATAAGGATTCTGCAGTACGTGCTGCAGGCGCCCTAGTGGTTCCATATCGCCTGCGGTGGCGGCATCGATCGCCTGCTGCGCCAGGTAATTCCGAAATACGAACTTGGGGTTGTGCTGCTGTATCGACGCTCGGGCGGCAAGCGGGTCTACCGAATCCTGCAGGACAAGGTATTGCTGCAACCATGCCTGCCAAGCCTCGTGTTGGATGGTGCTTTGGTCCGGCTGGTAGCGATGTGCGTCCAGATGTTCCCGCCAATAGGCAGGCTCGGTCGCCGCACGAGCCGGATTCAAGGTCATCAGACTCCGGAAGAAGCGCGTGAAGTCAACCCGGTCGGCCGCCAGCAAACGAAAGAGCTCGGCCAGCCAGGCATCCAGGTCGGCCTGCATGGGCAACCCAAGTTTGCCGAGCGTGAATTTCCGGTGCGTCTCGGTAAACACCTCGGCATAACGCTTTAGACCAAACTGCAAGGCCTCAGGGTCATCCAGCAATGGGGCCAACGCCTGTGCTAGGCAGTACAGATTCCAATGCGCAATCTCTGGCTGCCGGCCATAGCAGTAGCGTTTGCCAAACGCGTCCGTGGTGTTCGGCGTCCACGCTGGGTCCACCTCTTCAAGCCATCCATACGGACCGTAGTCGATCGTGAGTCCGAGGATGGACAGGTTGTCGGTGTTCATCACCCCATGCACAAAGCCGACGCGCATCCAGTGTGCGATCAAGACCGCCGTGCGCTCAGCGACTTCAGCAAACCAGATCGGTAGACAACTCTCCCAAGGCTGGTCCTGCCACTGCGGAAAATGCTGTCGCAGCGTCAGGCGCAACAACGCTTCCAGCAACGCCGTATCGCCGCGACGAGCCGGCAGTTCGAAATGACCGAACCGGATGAAGCTCGGCGCCACGCGGCAGACAATGGCGCCAGGCTCAGGCGCTGGGTGCCCGTCGTATAACATGTCGCGAACCACCGCGTCCCCAGTGCGAATCAGACTCAAGGCTCGTGTTGTCGGAACGCCGAGATGATGCATTGCTTCGCTGCACAGATACTCGCGCAAGGACGAGCGCAGCACGGCGCGACCATCGGACCCGCGCGAATAGGGCGTGGGACCAGCGCCCTTCAGTTGCAGCTCTTGCCGACTACCATCGCCCGCCGTGATCACCCCGAGCGAGATCGCCCGACCATCGCCGAGCTGACCGGCCCAGTGTCCGAACTGATGACCGCCGTAGTTGCTCGCCAGCGGCATCATGCCCGGCCAGAGTTGATTCCCGGAAAAAGGTTGCAGGAAGACATCGGATTGCACTAACGCGTCGGAAAAGCCGAGCGTGTTGGCCACCGGTTTCGACCAGGCGAGCAAATGCGGCGCGGATACCGGCGTCGGCAACACGTTCGAGGCAATCGCGCCCAGGACTTCACGTGTCCAGTTGCCAGCAACCGGATCGATCGGCAAATCAGCGAAGGGCGACGCAAATGTCGGCAGGTTCCATGTGGTCATTCCGTGAGCATGCCTGATTGCCGACTGGACAGCCATCCCGACGGGCATCTGCAGGAACCAATCGCGAGCGCGGTGTTCAGGGAGATCAACGTGAAGACCTCATCACAGCAATCCGACGCTCCCGGCGCCACTGGCTGCTCTAGCGCGCGTTCAGTGCTGGATCGACCGCCATGTTGATGCGATCGCCGGGGCGTGCCTGCTAGAGTTGCAACGAGCAGCGGCGATGGCCGCTGAACCTTCTGGTCGCCGTGTCTGCTGCGCACGGCGCACTGAATCATCTCCGGTTTCTTTGGGAGCAAAGGGCATGGCGTTCGAACTGACGATCAATGGCAAGACGGTGCCGGTCGATGCACCGGCGGATATGCCGCTACTCTGGGTGCTTCGTGACATCGCGGGACTGACCGGCACAAAGTACGGTTGCGGCATGGCGCAATGTGGCGCCTGCACCGTGTGGGTCGCGGGCCAACCGACCCGGAGCTGCCTCATTCCGGCCAGTGCGCTCGTTGGGCAATCGATCACCACGATCGAGGGCGCTGATTCCGACGTCGCGAAGGCCGTGCAAACGGCCTGGATCGAACAGGCCGTGGCCCAGTGTGGTTATTGCCAGAGCGGACAGGTGATGTCGGCCATTGCGCTGCTCGAGCGCAACAAGGCCCCTTCTGATGACGACATTGACGCGGCGATGAACGGCAATCTGTGCCGCTGCGCCACCTATCAACGCATCCGCGCTGCGATCAAGCAAGCTGCGGCGACTCTGGCCTGAGGAGATTCCGATGTTGCATCCCCGGATTTTGCCAAACGTGCTGGCGCGTCGTCAGCCACAATTGAACCGCCGCCAATTTCTCTTTGCGGCGGGGATGGTCGGCACCGTCATGGTCGTCGGCTGCAGCAGCGATGCGCCGAGCGATTCTGCTGCGACCCCACCTGCGACGGATGCCACCACGAATGCGGGCCCGTCACCGTTCGCCGCTTACGTCGGTATTGCGGCAGATGGCACCGTCACCGTGTATTCCAGCCAGTTCGATATGGGTCAGAATGCCTATCACGGCCTGGCCACGCTCGTTGCTGAGGAACTCGACGTCCCACTGACACGCGTGCGCGTCGAAGGCCGCGCGGGGAATCCGAAGTGGTATGGCAATGCGATGATGGGTGGCGCGTTCCAGCTCACCGGCGGTTCGAGCAGCATGATGACGTCGTGGGATCGCTACCGGCAGGCCGGCGCGATTGCGCGCGAAATGCTCAAAGCCGCTGCCGCCAAACAGTTTGGCGTTTCGGCGGCAGAATTGGAGGCCGCTGACGGCAAGATCACACACGCTGCCAGCAAGCAATCGGCTGACTACGGAACATTGGCGGCCGCTGCGGCGGCACTGCCCGTCCCTGCCGATGTCGCATTGAAGCCCGCGGCAGCCTGGACTTTGATTGGCAAGGACTCCACCGCACGCATCGACAGCGTGCCGAAATCTACCGGCAAGCTTGAATTCACGATTGATACCCGCCTCCCCGGCATGGTCTTTGCCACCATGCTGCACAGTCCGCGCTTTGGCGGCACGGTCAAGTCGGTCGATGATCAGGCGGCACGCGCAGTGCCTGGCGTCACCGATGTCGTGACCGTCAGCCGCGGTGTGGCCGTCGTCGCCACGAATACCTGGGCCGCATTGCAGGGCCGCAAAGCACTTAAGGTGGAATGGGACTTCAGTGCTGCCGAAACCCGCTCCACCGACGCGCTGTATGCCGAGCTTGAGAAGGCCGCTGCTGGTCCCGGCAAATCCGCGTTGAATCGCGGTGATGCTGCGGCGGCCCTCGGCAAGGCAAAGCAGGTCATCGAAGCGGATTACCGCTTTCCATACCTTGCGCACGCGGCGCTGGAGCCGCTGAACGCAATCGCCCATCGCGACGGCGATACGCTGCATCTGTATGGTGGTCTGCAAATGCCGGACGCCGTGCAAGGCGCCTGTGCGGCCATTGCGGGAGTTCCGCCGGAAGCGGTGGCACTTCATGTCAAGCAAACGGGCGGCGGCTTCGGTCGCCGCGCCGTCCCAGATTGCGACGTGTTTGTTGAAGTGGTCGAGATCGCCAAGGCGATTCAATTCCGCGCACCGGTATTGCTGCAGTGGTCCCGCGAAGCCGACATGGCGGGTGGCCGCTATCGGCCGATTCATGTCCATCGCGTGCGTGTCGGCATCGATGCTGACGGCCAGATCAGCGGCTGGCAGCACCATGTTGCCGGTCAGTCGATTTTTGCGGGCGGCCCGTTCGAAGGCATGATGAAGGATGGCATTGATCCGTCGTCGATCGAAGGCATCGACGACACGCCCTATGCGCTGCCCGACTTGAGTCTCGAAGTCAGCCGCCTGGAGTCCAAGGTGCCAGTGTTGTGGTGGCGCAGTGTCGGCCACACGCATACGGCCTACGTGATGGAAACGATGATCGACGAGATTGCATCGGCTACTGGCCAGGACCCGGTTGCGCTGCGCCTCAAACTGTTGCCGGCCGGAGCGCGTCAGCGCGCCGTGCTGGAAAAGGCTGCTGCCGAGGCCGGCTGGTCCAATCCCGTGGCAGCAGGCCGTTACCGCGGCGTCGCGGTGCACCAGAGTTTTGGCAGTTTTGTCGCGACGGTCGCCGAAGTGTCGAAGCAAGCAGACGGCAGCATCAAGGTCGAGCGCTGTGTGGTCGCAAGCGATTGTGGCCTGGTGATCAACCCGGACATCGTGCGCGCGCAGATTGCAGGCGGCACGGGCTTCGGGCTCGGCGCGGTCCTCGGCGAACAGTTGCAGATCGCCGATGGTGGTGCCGTTCAGCAGAATTACGATGGCTATCGACCGCTGCGGCTCGTGGACATGCCCGAGGTGGTCGTGCATATGCTGCCCTCGGCCGAGAAACCCACGGGAATTGGCGAATGTGCGGTACCGCCAATCGGACCAGCCGTCGCGAATGCCATCTTCCAAGCCACAGGCAAACGTCTGCGGCACCTGCCCTATCGACAGGCCTGAAACCAGCATGGTGGCGTGGCCCGACACCTGGCGGTCGCCAGCACCCACGCCCTTGCATCTGTTGACGGCCGCGCATCAGCGTGGTGAGCGCTGCGCACTAGTGACGGTGCTGGGCATCGCGGGAGGTGCGCCGCGCCGACGCGGTGCGCAACTCGCGGTGACCGAACATGGCGAAGTCGCTGGGTCGCTCTCTGGCGGCTGCCTGGATGCCGCGGTGATCGCCGAGGCCCATGCGGCGCGGGCCGATGGTTTGAGCCGGCGCATCCGATTTGGTGCGGATTCGCCTTATGTCGATGTGGTGCTGCCGTGCGGCAGCGGGCTCGATCTGCAGTTCGATGGCGCGTTGCCGATTCACACGATAGACCAGATCGCCGCTGCACTCACTGCCCGCACGCTCGTGTCGCTTCGCTGGGAATCCGCAACAACCCCAGCAACGCTCAGCAATCCAGAAGACGCCGACGTCGTCGTCCCGCCGAGCATGCGCTTGCTGATCGCCGGCGCGAGTGAAAACCTTCGCGCCATGGCGCTGTTGGCGGCTCAAGCGAATATCGACGTCCTCGCGCTGACCCGCGACCAGGGCTTGCGTCAAGCACTCGCGGCAGCCGGTATCGACGCTCAAGAACCCGTCGAATCGCAATGGCCGGTGCTTCCGATTGATGCTTGGACAGCGGCACTGACACTGTTTCATGAGCATGAGCAAGAGGTGCCCTTCCTACGTGCGGCCCTGGCAAGCCCAGCATTTGTCGTCGGCGCCATGGGCAGTGTCCGCGCGCAGACGCAACGATTGGACCTTCTGCGTGCAGCCGGCGTTGATCCGACCTCGCTTGCCAGACTGCGCGGCCCGTTTGGGCTGTTATCCCGCACGCGCGATCCAAATGAGCTTGCGATTTCGATGCTTGCCGAACTCTGGCAGCACTGGCGCCAGTTTGCGTTCAACGAACCAGAATGACTGACCGGGCCGTCGTCATTCTCGCAGCGGGGGCATCACTGCGCCTGGGTCAGCCGAAAGCACTGGTGTCCTTTGCTGGTCAAAAGTTGCTCGCGCGTGCTGTCGAAGCAGCAAGCGGCGCAGGTGCCGCGGCGTGGTTCACCGAGTCAGACGCGCAGTCACTTCTGAGCGCGTCTCTGCCATCGGCATTCGGCGCGCGTCGTCTGTCCGTTTCCAATGCGGACGAAGGCATGTCCGCGTCACTACGAGTCGCTGCCACGACCGCCATCAGCGACCACCGCATTCAGTTCCTGTGCGTACTGCCCGTCGATCAGTATGCCGTCGATGCGCGTTGGCTCTCGGCCCTATTCGATCTCGCTCTGCAGTATCCGAATCGAATGGTCGCCAGCACAATCGCCGGCCGTCGCGGTGCGCCTGCGGTGTTTTCACGCGGACGCTTTGCCGACTTGTTGACGCTGTCCGGCGACCGCGGCGCCAGAGAGTTGCTGCGCACTGCGCCAGACGATGCGGTCATCGATTGGCCCGCGCCATGGCCACCAGGCGATGTCGATACCATTGCAGACCTCGCCGTCATGGCGAGCTGGCAGCCGCCGTCTTAAACGCGCAGTAAGTTCGCGGCTGATGATCGCGCGACGCGGGCGATTGCGCATGGTCTCACGGTCGCCGATCCCTGATGAGTAGCGTTGACGAGGCGGAAGCGAACAATTTGCCACCTGCATCGAGCAAGCGCGCTTCCGCGTAAGCAACGCGTCGACCCATTGAAACGACTCGGCCTTCGGCACGAACCTTGCCGGTCTGATCGGTCAGTGCATGGTGATAGGCAACCTTGATCTCGAGTGTCGAGTAGGACTGCCCCGCCGCCAGACTTGCGTGCACCGCGCAGCCACAGGCGGAATCCAACAGCGTGGCGGCGTAACCGCCATGAACCATGCCGATGGGATTGTAAGCGTGCTGCCCTGGCACGCCCTCGAATGCAGCGAATCCAGTGTCAACTGCGACGAGAGTGAACTGCAACGACTCGCCGATCCCTGGCTGTCGGCCCGCAGCCATCAAGGCGCGCAGTTGTTGCACACCCGTTAGGTTCACGCCGTCGTCCCCCAGCAATTCGTGGATCATGCTCATGAGGAAGCTCCCGGGTCTGCGCTGCTCGGCTTCATGCTAACGACGACCTTGCCTTTCGCCCTGCCCGTTTCCACGTAAGCCAAAGCATCAGCAGTCGATTCGAAGGGAAAGACCCGGTCGAGCACGGGCCGAATCGCGCCCGAGTCAACCAACGCTGCGATTTGCCCTAACTGATCGCCTTGGGCGCGCATGAACACAAACGAGTAGTGAACCCCAAGCCGTTTCGCTTTTCGTCTGATGCGGTAGCTCAATAGCTTCATGACGGACACCATTGGCCACGACATCCCCAGCGCCCTGGCAAAGTCGGCATCAGGTGGGCCCGAGATCGATATGAGCTTGCCACCCGGCTTCAGAATTCGCAGAGATTGCTCCAGCTGATCCGCACCCAGGCTGTGCAGCACGACGTCGTAGTCGCGGAGCACGGTCGCGACGTCTTCCTTGCCATAGTCGATGACCACATCGGCACCGAGGCTCTTCACGAGACCGATGTTGGCGTTGCTGGTGGTGGTCGCGACAAATGCACCAAGGTGTTTGGCCAGCTGGATCGCAAGCGTCCCAACGCCACCCGACCCGGCCTGGATGAACACTCTTTGACCCTTTTGCAGATTGGCGCGCTCAACCAGAACTTGCCATGCGGTCAAGGCGACCAGTGGCAGCGACGCGGCCTGTTCCATCGACAGCGACTCCGGCTTGGTGGCGACGTCCGCCTCGTTCACCGCAATGTAGTTTGCGAAGGTACCAATTCGATTTTTGTCGGGTCGCGCGTACACGGCATCACCTGGCTTGAATCGGGTGACGCGTGCACCCACACGGCGCACGATCCCGGCCATTTCGTTGCCCAGGATCAGTGGGAGACGATAAGGGAGGACGAGCTTGAACTCGCCGTGCGCAATCTTGGCGTCCAGAGGGTTGACCCCGGCGGCATGAATTTCGACAAGAACATCTTGCTCGCCAAGTGTTGGTTCCGGCATGTCGCGGATCGCGCCATGGCCCTTGCGTCCGTATCGGTCCAAAACGTAAGCCTTCATGACGACACCCCGACGTCGAGTCCCAAGTCTTTCCGGATTCCCCGGTCCAAGATCTTTGCCGGCGCGAAGCGCCGCAGCAGCCGGAGCCGGCCGGCCAGTGTGCCTGCGGTATAGCGGAGATCTGGCTGCTTTGCCGCGGCGGATTTCAGCACGGCCTTGGCCACCACGTCGGGTGCATCGGCGTTGACCATGATCTGCTGAATCGTTTTCGCCAAGCTCGCGCGAATGTCGGCGTACGCGCCGATCGGTCGGTCAGGTGGGATCATGTTGGCGTCAAACTGTGTCTTCGTGTAGGCCGGTTCAATGACGATGACGCGAACGCCGTGCGATCGCACTTCATGGTCGAGCGATTCCGAGTAGCCCGCAACCGCATGCTTCGTTGCTGCGTATAGAGCGGCGTACGGCATCGGCAGAAAGCCGAGGACCGAGCCAATGTTGATAATTCGGCCTGCGCGTTGTTGCCGCATTTGCGGGAGGACCGCTTGGGTCATCCGAATGAGGCCAAAGAAATTCGTATCGAAGATGGCGCGAGCTTGAGCCATGGAACTTTCCTCGGCACCTGCCGGTGCAATGCCAAAGCCAGCGTTGTTGACGAGCAGATCGATTCGGCCCTCGCGACGAATGAGTTCGGCGACTGCGGCATTTACCGAATCGTCGCTGTTGACATCAAGAATGAGCGTCTCGAACGACGGGGGTGCCGTTGCGGTTCGAGTTCGGCTGGTGCCGTAGACTTTGTATCCAGCCAAGGCCAACTGTTCTGCGGTGACGCGACCGATGCCCGACGATGCGCCGGTCACGAGTGCGATAGGGTGAGTGTTGTTCATTTGCGACAGGTCCTCGACAACTGAGTGGATATGATGCTCATCATATTTGTGGGCGAAACGACGTCCGCTCCAGCTCACTGGGCGTTAGGGATGGGGTGGCAACAGGTGGTTCAGCGCAGCATCGCGCAGGGCTTCAGATAGTGCTGGGTCATCCACGGCACGCGCCAGCACGAGCGCGCCGACCAAGGTGGCTGCTGTCGCCAGCGCCCGCTCATGCGCAGATGGCTTGCCCCAGTCCGGCATCTGGCGCGTAAACAGGTCGATCATCTCCTTGATGCGCCGGGTCGCGGCCCGTCGTACTTCGGACGCCTGGCGTGGCATTTCCGAGCCAAGCGCGGCAATCGCACAGCCCGTCTCGATATTCTCGACGTGAGCATCCGACAGATAGGCCTGCAGCATCTCCCGCAGTGCGTGTTGCGGTGGCGAGGCGTTCGCGATCTCGGTCATTAGCGCCACTGCTTCCGAACCTGCCCGATCCGCGGCTTCGACCAGCATGGCTTCACGCGAGGCAAAGTGCGCGTAAAAGCCGCCATGCGTGAGCCCGGCGTCCTTCATGATGTCTGCAACACCGGTCCCATGGTAACCGCTACGCCGGATTGCCCGAGCGGCGGCGTCGACGATCCGGTCGTGGGTAGCATTCTTGGCGCTTGGCGTTTGCTTCTTCATATGATGGTCATCATATTCCTCATCTGCTAAAACACAATAGGCACCGGAAGACGCAACCGGCTGCCGAAACAGGGAGCGGTTCGAGCCGTACGGACGCCGGGTGTGGCAGCCGCATTCATCCCCGACCATCTAACGCGCGCTCATTCCGGAACACGCCCGAGCTCAATCTCAAAGCCCGGAACGCTCGAATTCGTGCTGCCAACACCCAGATTCGGGGCAAAAAAAAGAGCAGGCTGTGTCGCCACAGCCTGCTTTTTCTGTCACGAGTGGACGACCGCATTCGTCTGCGGCCGATCGCACCAATCAGAAGTTCACCGACCAAGAGTTGATGTAGCCCACGTCACCACCCGCGTTGTCGTTGACGCGCAGGTTCCAAGTGCCGTTCAGCACTTCGGACGACACGTTCAGCGTCACGGTCTTGTTGATGTTGTCCGTGCCACCACCGGTGCGGTTGTGGATGTTGTACAGCGTGCCATCGGGTGCCACCAGATCCACTTTCAGGTCGCCCTGGTAGGTATGCACGATCGCGACCGTCACCGACGCGTTGTTCGGCGCATTGCCGGTGCGACCAGACACGGTGATCGGGCTATTGACCGTCGTGTTGTCGCTGATCGTGTAGTCCGTGGTGTTGGTGTACGTCTGACGTCCGCCCGTTGTGCTGACTGTTACCGATTGCGTGCGCGTGTTCGTCAAACCACCATTGTCGGTCACCGTCAGCGACACACTGTACGTGCCAGCGGCACTATAAGTCTTGCTCGGGTTCGTCGCCGTGCTCGTCGTGCCATCACCAAAGTTCCACGAACGCGACGCAATCGAGCCGTCGCTATCCGTGGAGGAATCCGTGAAGTTGGCGGTCAGACCACTAGTCGTAACGCTGAAGTTTGCGGTCGGCGCGACGTTGCCCGAAGTACCGGGGCGATAGCCGTTCAAGGTCGTGGCACCACTCGGGCTCAACCAGTTCGACAGACGCGTGGCATTGGTGCCGCCACCCGTCCAGGACACCGATAACCGACCATAGTAGTCAGAGAGATTGTTGCCGCACGCGGCCGACCCGCCGTGCAACTGGCCGACCAGGCGCTTGTTCTGGTCCCAGAGGCCAGAACCCGACGAACCGCCTTCAGTCGTGCCTTGGTCCCAATCATTCACGCGCCAGTGTGACGTTCCGGCCGCGCCGCTGTAACCAGAAACAGTCAGCGCATTGTTCTCGACCGCAATACGCTTTTCGTGACCAGCTGGATGATGAATTCCCACTGCCGAACTTGGAATGGCACCGGTCGCGTCCCAACCCGAGAAGTACGGATTGGCACCCGCCGGTACGTTGCTGTTCAAGCGCAGCAAGGCGAAGTCGCTGGCGGCATTCGTTGCCGTCAGCGTCGTGCCAGACTGCGAGTGCGTCGCGATTGAACGCGACAGCGGCGTACCACTGGACGACGAACCCGGCGTCCGGCAGGTCGAACTCTGGTAGTTCCAGTACACGACGATGGTGCTGGCCACGGTCTGCGTGCTCACGCAGTGATTGGCGGTCAAGAAATAGGGCGTGCTGTTCAGACTCGTGTTACCGATCAGGCTACCCGTACACACATACGAGCTGCCGCCCGAGCTGAATGTGTAGTGGCCGACCGAATCGATCTGATCGCGCCATGCGTCGCCCGCTGGGCAGATCGTATCGACGTTGCAGGAGCCTGACTTGGCCTGATCCTGATCAAAGAGCCCGCGGTAGCCGTGCGTCGCGCTGGCCAGTTCGGCAATGACCGCGCTCTGTTGGGCGGCATCAACATCGATCTGCAGCGTGGCTCGCTCGCCAGCCACGTAGGGTGTCCAGAATTCACCGCCAGTCGTTTCGGCGGACTGAATGGTGCGGGCGTTCCCCTTACCCGTCCCGAGGATGCGAAGCGTGGCGCTCTCTGGCAGGCTGAGCTGCGAGAAATGGAAGTCGAGCGAGGTCGCGGCCGGCGACACCAACGTCATCGTCCAGCGCATGCGGCCTTTGCCCAAGTTGCGCCATTGCCCGTTGGTTGAACTGAGATTGACGGGAACCTGCACACCGTAACGATAGGGACCGCCGACCGTCTTGCCGTCCTCTGTTTTGATCTTGGCCATATCTGGTGCCGACAACATGATGTCATCGCCCAGACCTTCTTGCTCGGTGAGCGTGTTGCGGCTTTGCGCCAACGGGTTGGCCAACACGCTGGTTGAAAACAGGCCGATGGCCAGAGCGGTCGTCAGAACGGAACGGCGGGATGAATAATGCATGTGCAACGAACTCCTCCAAGTACGATTCTCGTTATCGCTGCCGATACGTTCGGCAACGCCCTTTGTGTTGGTGCCGCTTATTGTTTCGCTACCCGATTGCGCAACCATGGCTCATTGCGTCACGCGACGCAGAAGCACGTGTGGTGCGATTCGGGCGGACAGCTTCTATCGCTGTCGCTGACGCTCGGGCAGAGGCCAGTACGAAGACCAAGCACTGCCACCCAAACGCCGAGCGCCCGGTTTTATAGCGACACAAATTCTGAAAGTCTTTTTGCGGCGCGGCAGAGCGCTTATGTAGCGCCTCGGACACGGCGAAATGCGTTGCAAATCAGTCCTCAGACCGATTGCAATGGCGGAAATCAATGCGGGGGCGATCCCTTGCAAACGTTTCGTGAAGGATTACGAAAATCTTTTTTGCACCGCACTGATCACGCGGCGAGCGTCCGATCGCGGGTCACACTACCCCGGCGACGCGACATCCAAGGAGAATCTGAACAAGGTCAGGGTCAATGCGGGTCTGAAAGTCCAAGATGGACTGATTTACATCCTGCCTAACCGCACGATATACGTTGGCACCAGAAACACCTTGGGACCGATGTGCAGCGGACGCCTCTCAGACAAAGAGAAGCCCGCCAGTCGACCGGAGGGGAGGGATCTCGCGGTGTTGTTCGACGGGCGGGCTAAAGATCGTAGCCTTGCGGCCAGATACTGACGTTGTTGTGATGATCAAGATCGATTAAGCAAGGGCCTTCTTGGCTTTGCTGACCGCACGCTTGGCGGTGCGCTTGACTGCTTTCGGCGCTTCGGCGGCCGCTTCGGCCACCGCTTCGACGACCGCTGCGGCGGCAGCCTTGGTGCTGCGCTTGCTGGTGGCAGCCTGCGGCTTGTTCATCTTGTGGACGGCCTTGTTCAGCTCTTCGACGCGGGCGATCAGCGCTTCCATTTCAGCGCGACCCGGAACACCGAGCTTGCCCAACACGCGCGACACGCGGGTCTCGAAAATGCCTTCCAGCTTTTCCCAGGAATCGGTCGCACGTTCCTTGACCTGCTCAACCTTGTTCTCGACCACATCACGCACGTTGTCGACCTTACCGGTCGCAAACTTGCGGGTCTTCTGTTCCAGCGACACGCCTTCCTTCACCAGCGCTTCGAACAGCTTGGTGCCCTGTTCCTGCGCACGCGAAAACGCGCCCATGCCGGCCATCCAGATCTGCTGGGCGGACTCGACGAGATTCTGTGCCTTGTCGCTGACTGCTTCAGCAGCCGGCGCAGACTTAGCTTTGCCTTTCGATTTGAACTTGCTCATGTACCCTCCTCAACGATTTTTGGGAATGCATCTTGCACGCAAGATGCGTCGGCAAGGTGCACATTAGGCGCTCGCCGTAGAATATTCGCACTATCAAAGGGATTCGTTCAGGCAGGCAAATTGCCGCTTCCAGCGCGTCCCGGCCGGTTGATCGCAACGCTCAAAGCGAGTCGCCCTCCGGCATGTAATCACCGTAATCAGACGCTGTCGCGGCCCGTGGCACGCCACGAATGTTCGCTCGCTCCATACAAAAGGCAAGCGCTGCACCAGGCTACGACTGCGTCATGGGCATCCAGGCCACGCAGTGCATCGCAACGCTCTACGCTGTTGCGCCAGACTTGTCCGCGCCACCCTTCCGCGGACCGCGCGCTGACCTACATTCCTTCGTGACCGCCCGGACCGCGATACTTTTTCTCGCCCGCCGTCACGCGCAGATTCAGCCGATTCTCGGGCGGTGGCAGCGGACACGTTGAGTAAGCCGAAAACGCGCAGGGCGGGTTGTAAGACCGATTGAAGTCGATGGTGGTAACGCCATTGACCGCGGGCGGCGCGTACAAGAAGCGACCCGGACCATAAGTCTCGCGACCATTGGTGCGGTCGGCAAAGATGAAGAACCAATCTGCGCTGCCCTCTTCCAGCACCGGATGCAAACTGTATTCCTTGCCCGCAATCGTGAAGTACAAAACGCCTGGCGTCTGCATTTTGTCGATGGTACCGAGCACCGTTTGAATGTCGAAATAAGTTGGTTCCGCGTGAGGCACAAATCGTGCCTGCACTTTAAAGTCAGCATCAATCGGAAAGTAGTCGATTCCTTTAAAACCAGCACGGGTCGGCGCGTTTGGATCCTTGACGCGCAACGCCGGCTTACCGCCGCGCATGATCAGGTACACCGTCAGCGGCTCGGAACGAATCACCGTAGGTTTGGCCGCAGCGTCGTCACTCAGCAGATGCCAGATGCGCCCCGCGGCGTCCTGCTCCATGCGTGCCCCGTACTTGACGAATACCTGCGGGCCGCGATCGGCGTTGAACCACACTTGCTGTTGCGTGACCTTGAATACACCGAGCCGCGCCGGACCACTGGCCAGCCGGATGGCATTGTCGGCGCCAGAACCGGCAGTCTGTTCGCCATCCGTCAGCCAATGCAAGCCGACGAGACTGAGCCAGCCATCCGGTGCTGTCAGCCGCGCCACGCGCGCCGCTCGCCACGTTTCGATGTCGGCCTGATGCTCAGGCGTTGGCGGCGTCGGCGCTTTGTCGACCACACGGCTTGAGGAGTTCGGGCCCGAAGTGGTCGCACACGCCGCCAACATCACACAGAACCAAGCCACCAACCAATGCCGGATTCGCAGCGAACGATGGTCTCGAATGGCGTGAAGCTGGTTCATGTCGGTCTCCTGTACTGCGGTGATTACAAATTTCGATTCAATTCCGGACTGTGCGCTGGCTCGCGTTTTTGGCCCGGTGCGCGAAGTTCCAGCAATTCAGCGTCCGCGCAGAAACAAACGATCCAGGTCCTGCATACTGAGCTGCACCCAGGTCGGCCGTCCGTGATTGCATTGGCCCGAACGTTCGGTCGCTTCCATTTGTCTGAGAATGGCGTTGAGTTCGGGGATACTCAAGCGCCGATTGGCACGGATGGCGGCGTGACAGGCCATGGTCGCCAACAACTCGTTCTGAAACTCTTCCAGCTTGCGCGATTTTTCATGCTCGACATACTCTGCCAGCACATCGCGGAGCAGCGCTTCCACATTCGCCTCGGCCAACGCGAGCGGGATCCGCTTGATCACCAGTCGATCAATACCCGTGCGGCTGATCTCGATGCCCAACTGCAGCAATTCGTCGGCATGCTGTTCGGCGGCATCGACGTCGCGCGAACTGAGCGTCAACGCAATCGGCACCAGCAGCTGCTGCGCCGGTAGCGTGCCGCAGGCACGCTCGGATTTCATGCGCTCGTAGGTGATCCGCTCATGGGCGGCATGGATGTCGACCAACACCAGACCATGCGTGTTTTGTGCCAGCAGATACACGCCATGCAACTGCCCCAATGCGTAACCAAGCGGTGGCACGTCGGGCTCGGCGACCGGCGTTGATACATCGTGCGCCGACCCCACTGGCAATGGGATCGCCGCAGGCGCCGAATGGGGTTCGGCCGAAAACAACGAGTCGAACTGCCGGCGATCAGCGCTGATGCCCGGCGCGTTGGTCAAAAGCGCCGCCGGGGCACGCTCACCATAAAGTGCCGCAAAGCCTTGCAGAGAATCCTGGACGCGCAGCTGACTCTGCACAGGCGCCGGCCCGAACCGATCCAGCATGCTGGTATTGGCTTGCGTCGACACTTGGCCCGCGCGCGTCTGTGCCAGCGCCTCATGCAAGCTCCGAAACAGGAAATCATGCACCATGCGCTGCTCGCGGAAGCGCACTTCGGCTTTGGCGGGGTGCACGTTCACGTCGACGGCGGTGGGATCGAGATCGAGAAACAGCACAAAGGTCGGGTAACGACCGTGGAACAACACGTCGGCATACGCCTGCTTGACCGCATGGGCGATCACACGATCCTTGACGAGCCGTCGATTGACGAAGAAGTACTGCCGATCGGCGCTGCTGCGTGCCGCGGTGGGCAACCCGACAAATCCGTGCAGGCTAAGCCCGGCGACGTGATGCTCGATGCTGAGACTCTGCTCCAGAAACGATTCGCCCAGGAGTGCATCGACACGCTCGGCAATGGACTCCGCACGACTGAGCCGCAGCAGGTCACGGCCGGCATGTTTCAGGTGCAGCCCAACTTCGGGCCGCGCCAACGCCATTGCGCGCAACTGATCTTCGATGTGCGAGAGCTCCGTCCGCTCGGTCTTCAAAAACTTGCGCCGCGCTGGCACGTTGAAAAACAGCTCACGCATTTCCACCGTGGTGCCGGGCGGGTGCTGGGCCGGACGTACATCGGACAAGCGTCCATTGTCGGCCTCAATCATCGAGGCATGCGCATCGTCCCGACGACGGCTGATGATGCGGAACTGCGACACTGACGCAATGCTCGGCAAGGCTTCGCCACGAAAACCCATGCTCTGCACCGACTCCAGATCTTCAAGCGAACCGATCTTGCTCGTGGCATGCCGAGTCAACGCCAGTGGCAGTTCGTCAGGCGCAATGCCGCCGCCATCGTCCCGAATCCGGACGAGCTTGACACCACCGCCGTCCAGTTCCACTTCGATGCGGGTTGCACCGGCGTCGATCGCGTTCTCGACCAATTCCTTGACTACCGACGCCGGTCGCTCGATGACCTCGCCCGCCGCGATCTGGTTGATCAGTTGCTCAGGAAGTTGTCGGATCGGCATCGTTACGCTCAGTGCTTGCCCAAAAGCGCGGGCTCGACGCGAGCACTACCCACTGGGCTCCGCGGATCGGCTGCGCCGCTGAGCTGATTCTGAGTGCGATCCCAGATCACCACATGCATGTTGCCCCAGGGCCGCTCGCTGTCGTTGATCGTATGACCACGCGCTTGCAACGCCTTGGTGTCCTCGCGACTGAGCGCGTTGGCCTCGGTCGAAATGACATCAGGCAGATACTGATGGTGAATGCGCGGTCGACTGACGATCGCCTCTGCGCTCTTGCCGTTCATGAATTCAAGCAGACCAAGCAGCACCATCGTTGCAATGCGGCTGCCCCCCGGCGTGCCGATCACCGCGGTGCGCGTTGGTCCGAATGCAAACGTCGGGCTCATCGTCGACAGCATGCGCTTGCCGGGCGCCGGCGCATTCGCATCGGTGCCCACCAAGCCATAGGCATTCGGGGCATTGGCCTTCAACGCAAAGTCATCCATTTCGTTGTTGAGGATCACGCCGGTGCCGGAGGGAATAAAAGCGGAGCCCATTGGCAAGTTGACGCTCATCGTCGCCGCGACCAGATTGCCGTCGGCGTCGATGACAGAGAAGTGCGTGGTGTCAGTACCACTATGAATGGTGGCGCCCTCGGGCAGACTGCTCGACGGCGTGGCTTTGTCGAGACGAATGGCCGCGCGCAATCCGGCCGCGTAATCCTTGCTGGTAAGACGTTGCAGCGGCATGTCGACGAAATCCGGATCGCCGAGCACATAGCTACGATCGCGATACGCGCGCCGCATTGACTCGACGAGCAAGTGCGTCTGATCCGCACTACTCAGATTGCCGAAGTCATAGCCTTCGAGAATGTTGAACACCGTCGCCATGACCACGCCACCGCTGGACGGCGGTGGCGCGCTGACGATCTGGTAGTCGCGATACTGAAACCGCAGCGGCTCGCGCTCTTTCACTCGGTAATCAGCCAGATCGGACAGCTGCCAATTGCCGCCCGCCGCCTGCACGCCGGCGACCAACATCTCGGCGACCTTGCCCTGATAGAAGCCTTTGGCACCGCGCTTGGCGAGGCGCTTGAAGGTCTTGGCCAGATCCGGTTGTTTAATGATTGTGCCGAGTTCAGGCACATTGCCATTGCGCAAGAAAACGGACGCCGATGCCGGATACCGGAGCATCACATCGCGCCGGATGGCAATCATGCTTTGCAGGCGCGATTCCAACGCAAAACCCTGGTCGGCCAAGCGAATCGCCGGCGCGAGTGAACGCTTCAGCGGCAGACGGCCGTATTGTTCGGCCAAATGCACCAATGCGGCCGGATGCCCGGGAATTCCGGCCGCGAGCGCGCCATTAACGCTCTTGTCGCGATCCAGATTGCCTTCGGCATCCAGGTAGGCCTTCGCATCCACCTTGGCCGGCGCAACTTCGCGCCCATCGATGAACAAGTCGCGACCATCGCTGGCGCGATGCAGCAACCAGAAACCGCCCCCACCCAAACCTGAACTGCTCGGTTCGACGACAGCGAGCGCCGCACTGACCGCCACGGCTGCGTCAAAAGCGTTGCCACCTTCCGCCAGCACCTCGAACCCGGCATCGGTTGCCAAGTGGTGGGCGCTGGCAATGGCGTTGGCGCCGGGCTTCAGCGCATTGGCAGCGCGCTCGGCTGCCCAAGCGGGCGTGATCGAGGCAAGCAGCAAAGTTCCGCCAAGCAGGCGTGCGAAGGTGATTCGAATGGGGCTCATACAGACTCCAAGGTCAATGCGTCGGTCGCCGCCTGGGTCAGACGCTGATACTTCAAAAGCAGGGTGTCGCGAGATTCTGGTTGCGCAAGATCGATGTCGATGCATTCGACCGGGCAGACCAGTACACATTGCGGCTCATCAAAATGCCCGACGCACTCGGTGCAGCGGTCAAACGCAATCACATAGATGCTCGGGCCCATGCTGATGGCCTGATTCGGACACGCGGGCTCGCAGACATCGCAGTTGATGCAGCGCTCGTTGATCAGCAGGGCCATAGCGGGATCAGAAAAGAAAAACGCGACCTGTGCCAGGCACAGGCCGCGTCATCTGGTTCATGGACTTCAGGGCAGCGGCACAAAAATGAAGTCCGCGCCGCCTGGCGCCAGCACATCGCGGATCGCCTGTTCGTCAGCCGCGGCACCGACCACAAGCACCTTGACGCCCTTCAGCGAGTTCGGGCGCACATCCTTGAAGCCGTTCAGGACGAGGTTCGACACTTTCACTTTGTCAGGACCGCCAAATGCCAGCATGTTGCCCGGCAGCACGCCGCGCACCACCACGTCTTGAACTGTTTCCAACTGGCGCTGGGCTTCTTCCTTGCTGATATCGTCATCGCCCGCCGGCACGAAATACACGAACGGACGGCTGCGCACGCCACCCATGTTGTTCTGGACGACACCAGTCAAATACTTCTTCCAGGCTTGCAGATCGTTTGGATCGGACGGCACCACGACCGCCACCGGCTCCTTCTTTGGCTTTTCTTTTTCTTCTTTGCAGCCAGCCAAAGACAGCGCCGCGAACAGCACCAGCATCAGATTACGAATCATCGATTTCATGAGCTTCCCCGCTTTTTTCGGTGTTGGTTTGGTTTCGACTTCAGTACCGCAATTGTCGCAAGTTTTCCAGCTAGAAACACGGGCCCGGATGTCCGCCTGCAAAAAAACGTCGGAACCACCCACGATTTCTTGCCGAAACAACCGCTTGCCCCGGCAGCCCGGTGTTGAGCAGCGCAGTGCCGACCAACCGGCTATCGCTGCCAGCGCTGTTTCAAGGCTCGACACACGGCCGGATGCACGAATCCGCTGACATCGCCGCCAAGACGGGCGACTTCGCGGACCAGGGTTGAGGAAATGAAGCTATGTGCCTCGGATGGGGTCAGAAACAAAGTCTCCGCCTCAGGGATGAGATGGCGATTCATACTCGCGAGCTGGAATTCGTACTCGAAGTCGCTGACGGCCCGAAGCCCGCGCAGAATCACGCCGGCACCGATTTCGCGCACAAATTCGGCCAACAGACTCCCAAATCCGACGATTTCGACGTTGCCGACACTGGCCAGGGCTTCGTGCGCGAGACCAATACGCTCCGCAAGCGTGAACAAAGGCCCTTTGCCGGGATTCTCGGCCACCGCAACAACCAGGCGTTCAAAAATCGGCGACGCTCGATGGACGAGATCGATGTGGCCGTTCGTCATCGGGTCAAACGTCCCGGGATACACGGCAACATGAGGAGACAGGGCTTTGCGCATGGTCGAGCTCGTCGTCTGGTGGAGATGTCTGCCGCAACCTGCCCCGCTCAAACAATCGTATGTCTGGCTGAGCCTTGGCGCTGCAAGGCCGGCTAGCTTATTGGCGATTCCAGGCGGCGTCGATAGAGCGTGATGCCGACTGCGCCAAACCTGCCTTCGCGCCACTTTGACCACGTTTCCGGAGTCACATACTCCGTGCCGACTGGCGCCTCGACATGAATCCAGGCCGAGCCCGACAACGTACCCGAAGCTTCCAAAGCCGCGAGGGTCTGCGACCAGAGCCCGGCGGCAAACGGCGGATCGACAAACACCAGATCGAATGGTCCGGGCAGACGATTCAGCACGGCGGGTGCCGGCGCCGATTCGACCGTCGCGGTCACGTGCAATCGCTGTAAGTTGTCCCGGAGCACCTGGGCGGTGGCGGGATCCGTTTCGACCAGTGTCAGATGCGCCGCACCTCGGGAGAGCGCCTCAATGCCCAAGGCGCCCGTGCCGGCATACACGTCCAGCACACGCGCGCCAGGCAACATCGGCTGTAGCCAGTTGAACAGCGTTTCGCGGGCCCGGTCGGCCGTTGGCCGAAGACCAGGCCGGTCGAGGACATGGAGTTTGGAGCCGCGGAGGTGCCCGGCAATGATCCGGACCTGGTGGGAAGATCGCTTTGTATTCATCGCTTGCAGTGTACGATTGCGCCCTTATCTCCGCACAGTCCTGAGTGTCCGGATCGATCTGGCCTCGGTGCATCGTGCCAGACCCGGGTGCCCTGCCCCGCCAAGGCTTTCGCGGATTCGCCCTGATTTCGAGTAACGCATGTTCAGTTTTTTCAAGAAGAAGCCCGAAGTTGCAGCGCCAATCGCGAACCCAGCCCCAGCCGAGGTCAGCAACGCGCCCGAATTGGTCGACACCTCGCCGCTCGAACAGGGCAACTGGCGCGACCGCCTGCGCAGCAGCATGCTGGGCCGAAGCCTGGGTGCTTTGTTCTCCGGCAATCCGAAGCTCGACGACGCCCTGCTCGACGAGTTGGAAACCCTGCTGCTGACGGCCGATGTCGGCGTGGGCGCAACCGAAGACCTGCTCAATCGCTTGCGCCCCAAAGTGCAAGGTCGCGAGTTTGCAGACGCCGCAGCGCTCATGGCCGCCGTCCGGGGCCATCTGCTCAGCCTGCTGCGTCCGGTCGAAAAACCACTGCAGATCGATTCCAGCAAGAAGCCGTTTGTCATGTTGGTGGTAGGGATCAATGGCGCGGGCAAGACCACGAGCATTGGCAAAATCGCGCGCTGGCTGAAGCTTGAGGGCCAAAGCGTGATGCTCGCCGCGGGCGACACCTTTCGCGCCGCAGCGGTCGAGCAGCTCAAAGTGTGGGGTGAGCGCAATCAGATTCCAGTGATCGCGCAAACAGGTAGCGCCGATTCGGCGTCGGTGATTTTCGACGGCCTCCAGGCGGCCCGGGCTCGCGGCGCCGATGTCCTGATTGCCGACACGGCCGGCCGTTTGCACACGCAAGGCGGACTGATGGATGAGCTGGCGAAGGTCAAACGCGTGCTGACCAAGCTGGATCCGGATGCCCCGCACGAAACGCTGCTCGTTTTGGACGGCAATACCGGCCAGAACGCGGTCTCGCAAGTTCGGCAGTTTCACCAAACGGTTGGGCTGACTGGTCTCGTTGTCACCAAGCTCGATGGCACCGCCAAGGGCGGCGTGATCTTTGCTCTGGCTCGGGAGTTTCGAATTCCGATTCGCTTCGTCGGCGTCGGCGAAGGGTTGATTGATCTGCGCACGTTCGATGCCGAAGAGTTCCTCGACGGTCTGCTGCCGACCGACCTCGGCGGCGGCGCAGGTTGAGCGAATGAGTCGTTCACGCCTGCGATTTTGGGCGCTGCTGCTGATACCAGCATTCGCCCTGACCCTGCTTGCCATCAATCGCCTGCGCGAGGATTCCGAGCGCCTGACTCGCTTCGTGCAAGACTTCGTGCTGCGCGAAACCGGCCTCAGCCTGACCAGCAGCAAGCCGGGCACCTTTGATTTTTGGCCCCAACTGAGCCTCAGCCTCAGCGATGTCAATTTGAAAGACGGCGAGGCGACCGTCGCGGCGGCTCGCCAGCTGTCCATTCAACTGCCTTGGTCGGCGCTCCGTGGCGACACGTTGCAACTCGGCGGTGTGCAAGTCGAGGCATTGATCTTGCAGGGTCCGGCACTGGGTGCCTGGTGGGACAGACAATATTCGGCCGATCTCGGACCGGCGCAACCCTGGCAATGGCCCGAGCTCACGGCGCCGCTGCAGATCGACGCGTTGCAATGGCAAGGCAGCAGCCCTGACGATTCCTGGTCGCTCAAGGGGCTGAGCCTCGATCGGCTGCAACCAGGCCAGATGTCCCGCCTGGAACTGCAAGTCCGGTTACCGAAGCAAGAGCAGGACATTCCCATTGTCGCGCTGCTGACGCCGAGCCAAGCCGGGCCCGACCTGCAGCTGAGCCCGTTTGCTCTGAATGTGGATCCCGGCATCGCGAACATCGAGATCAGCGGCAACGCAGCCTTCAACCATCTGCAGCAGTTCGGGTTTGATGGCGCGCTGAAGACGGGCGACCTGAGTCGGCGGATCGGCATGGATGCGCTCGACCTTGACCAGCAAAGCGCGCTCGCGCTGCAAACGCGTGGATACCTTGATGGCGCGTTGCGCCTGCGCGCCGTGGGTCAGTTGTTTGGCGAAGCGATCGATCTGGATATCGGCCTGCCGGCGGATTGGCGCGCGCATCTCGACCCGCCAATGGCCTTGCTTGATGTACTGCAGGGCCAGATCAAACTGGCCCGCCTCCGCATCGGCATGAGCGAATGGGTCCGCCTTAGCATCGAAGGCAAGCCGCTCGAAGAAACCGTCGGCACCGCACTGCCACCGCAAGCACCAGCGCCGGCGCCTGCACCGGAGCCCCGCGCGCAACCGCCGGCATGAGTGGGTTCGCTGAATCGTTGCTAGCCTGGTTCGACGTGCATGGGCGCCATGATCTGCCCTGGCAACATCCACGCACGCCCTACCGGGTGTGGCTATCAGAAATCATGCTGCAGCAAACCCAGGTCACCACCGTCATTCCGTATTTCGAACGCTTCCTGCAGGCGTTTCCAGAACTACCTGATCTGGCGCGCGCACCGCTTGATGCAGTGCTCGCACAATGGGCAGGTCTTGGCTACTACAGCCGTGCCCGCAATCTGCACCGCGCCGCGCAGGTCTGTGTTGCCGAGCATCACGGCCAGCTGCCGGCCAGTCTGGTTGACTTGATCAAGTTGCCAGGCATTGGGCGTTCGACCGCCGCGGCGATTTTGAGCCAAGCATTTGGCCAACCTGCTGCGGTGCTTGATGGCAATGTCAAACGTGTGCTGAGCCGCGTGCATGGCATCACCGAACCTGTCGAACAGCGCCACGCCGAGCAGCGACTCTGGCAATTGGCTGAGGCAGCGCTGCCCACACATCGCGCAGCGGATTACACGCAGGCCATCATGGATTTCGGGGCCACGCTGTGCACACAGAGCCAACCCGCCTGTTTGATGTGCCCGATCCAATCTATTTGCCAGGCCAGACAACTCGGATTGACTGCCACCATTCCGGCAAAAACCGCCAAGGCTCAGGTGCCGGAACGGCACACGCGCATGCTGTTGCTCAAGGACGGCGGACACGGACTGATCTTGGAGCGGCGACCAGAGCGTGGGATCTGGGGCGGGCTATACAGCCTGCCCGAACTGCCAGTCGACGCCGACCCCGGCACGTGGTGCGACGCGCATTACCGATTGCGAATCGGACCAACGTCGACGTTCAGCCAATTCCGCCACAAGTTCACGCACTTCACGTTGCGTGCTGAGGTGCTGGAGGCTGTTGTCTTGCCAACAGCGGCCATGATGGACCCGGGGCCGCTGCAATGGGTATCGCGTGCACAACTGCCGACATTGGGCCTGCCCAAGCCGATCAAGACCTTGCTGAAAACATTGCTGGTGAATTGAACCAGCCTGCCCCGACGCTCACGCGTACGCTCACGCCATGCGTACCCAACGCCACAACGTGAGCAAATTCGGCGGCTTGCCGTACATCAACAGCCCGATCCGGAACACCTTGCCGGCAAACCAGACCGCCATCACGGCCGCAACTGCGTTCAACAACAGCGCCAACAAGATTTGCCACACGGGCGGCGGGACATTCGAACTCAATCGCATCATCATCACATAAGGCGATGCTGGCGGCACCAGACTGACTACGGTGGCGAGCCCGCCGTTCGGGTCAGACATGACTGGCCCCATCAGCATCATCGGCAGGATCAGTAGCAACATCACTGGGGTGAGCAGCGATTGCGCTTCGCGGATTTCGTTCACGGCAGCGCCGATTGCGGCCATCAACGCTGCCACGGTCGTGGCCGACAACACGAAGAACAGGCACAGATACACGAGCGACGAGACACTGATGAGACCAACCAACGAAAATGTCGCCAGACCGATCAACAACAGCCCACCGTAAACCCCCATCATCAGCGCGCCGACCGCCATCTGACCGATGATCTTGCCCGTCATCAACTCAAGCGGCGACACCGCGGCCAACAGCACTTCCACGACGCGGCTCGACTTTTCTTCGATCGTCGAGGTCATCAGTTGCTGGCCGCCCGCCATCACGCTGATAAAAATCAGCATCATGAATGCAATGGGCAGCAACATGCGTACCACTTCATTCTTGTTCTCAGTGCCCTTGGCCGACACCACTTCGACCTCCGGCCGCGGCACTTCCATCAGCGCACGAATATCAGCAGCATTCAACTGCCGCGCGCTCAGACGCGCGTCCACGATGGCCTGCCGCATCCCATCGCGAACTTCCTTGCTGAAGCGACTGTCCAGCACCTCGCGCTCGAACGCGCGGTAGCCGCCGAGCGCGGTGCTGCCATCACTCGTGGTGACGGCGTTGGCGTCAACCACCAGAATCATTTGCAGGGTGTCGTTGTCCTGATCGGCGCGCTTTGGTTGCTTCAGTAATTCCTTCTCAGCGTCGAGCGCCGCCAGTGAGATGGCTCGGAATTTCAGATTCGGCACATCGCCGAGCGCCTCTTGCAATTTGCTTTCGACGCCAGGCTGCGACCGCAGACTTTTGAACGAACCCGGCATGACCTCGTCGAGGCGCTGGTTCAGTGCCTCACGCTTGGCGAGCAATGCCTCACGCGACATCGATTCAGTCAGGCGCGACAACAGTTCGCCACTCGGATCGACGATTGCAATCGTCCCCGTCACCGGCGGCGACTTGAGATTGGTCAACCAAGGCACGACCGCGATACCAATCACCATCATCAATGGCAAGAACAGCAGACCAAACAAGAACGCTTTGGTCAAAACGGTGGTCGTAAATTCGCGCCACGCGATCTGGATCACTTTGCCGACATTCATACCGACTCCTCCGTCTGGCCGCTGCCCGTCACAATGCTGACAAAGAGATCCTCCAGTCGCGGCCGCACCAGCTCAAGCCGCGCCGGCACCACACTGCGAGTCAGCGCTTGCACCGTCTGTTCCAGATCAGCCCCCTCGACGAGCTTCAGCCGATAGCTGCGATCCTTGCCTTCGACACCGTCAATCCCAGGGACTGCGGCCAACTGCGCCGGAACAACCGACTCGGCGTGCAGCGGCTCAAACAGAATCTCGCGGACAACCTCCTGACGCTTGATCTCGTCCAACGAGTTGTCGAGCACCTTGCGGCCCTGATGCAGCATGACGATGTGATCGCACATTTCCTCTGCCTGCGGCATCACATGCGTCGAGAACAGAATGGTCGTGCCCTTTCGATGCTGCGCTTCCACCAATTCGCGCAGCAAGCGCATGTTGACCGGATCGAGTCCACTGAACGGCTCATCGAGGATCAGCAGTTCCGGATCGTGAATCACCGCCGAAATGAACTGGATCTTCTGCTGCATGCCCTTGGACAGTTCTTCGCAGCGCTTTTTTTGCACATCCGGCAGTCCAACCGTGTCGAGCCATTTCAGCGCTTTGGCTTTTGCGTCGGCGCGGCCAAGGCCTTTCAGGATGCCCATGTGCTGAAGGAACTCAAGCACCTGCATCTTTTTGTAGACACCACGCTCTTCGGGCAGATAGCCGATCTGATCTTTCGCCTTCAAAGCGGAATCGTGACCCAGCACGCGAATGCTGCCCGAGTCAGGAAACAGGATCGACAGAATCATCCTGAGTGTGGTGGATTTGCCCGCACCATTCGGACCGATGACGCCGTACAACGCGCCCTCCGGGATTTCCAGGTTCAGGTCCTGCACGGCACGCTTGCTGCCGAACTGTTTGTTGACGGCACTGATTGAGATGGCTGATTTCATTCAGCCATTCGACCACGAACCGGCCCGGCTGCGAAGCCCCTCCGTGCGTGAATACAACCTGACTGTTGTCACGTGTGCCGTCCAAAAAAATAAAACCCCAATTTCAAGTGCCCCCCGTTGCATGGAAACCCACCAAGGAGTCGCCCATGTCCACTGCTCGTCGTTCCCTGTTCAACGCGTCTTCGCTGTCTCTCGCTATCTCTGCCGCCTTGCTGCTCGGCGCCTGCGCCAAGCATGCGGAAACGCTCGCCGATGCCGACCGAGCACCGGAACCTGAGCGAAAGGAACTAGCCCGCGTCGAAGCGGCGATCAATCAACCCGTAGTGGACCAGATGCGTGCCACGGCGAAGCCGGCCAAGCAGGACGACGCATCCGAAGAACTGGATACGATCGTCGTGACCGGCAGTCGGATTCAGCGCGTAGACATGGAAAGCGCAATGCCCGTGTTGGCCGATGCCCCAGCATCACCCCCTGCGTCTTATCCAAGCTCGGTCGCTGCGGCGGCGCCCATGGAGCGGATCGCAATCGGCTCCGGCGGCGCGCTGCAGACGCAGCCGGCTGGCGCCTCACCCATCGACCCAGCCAATCGCGAGACGTATCAGGAGCGCCAAGACAACGACGTCAAATTGGTGCAGGAGGAACCTGTCTCGACATTCAGTATCGATGTCGACACGGGCAGCTACAGCAACGTGCGCCGGATGCTGGCCCAAGGCTATGCGCCGCCGGCCGACGCTGTGCGCGCCGAGGAGTTCATCAACTATTTCGACTATCAACTGAGTCCGCCCAAAGACCGCAGCAAGCCTTTTGCGGTGCATACGGAACTCGCACCTGCCCCCTGGAACGGCAAGCATCAGCTTTTGATGGTGGGATTGAAAGGCTACGAGATTGCGGCATCCGAGATTCCCGCTGCCAACTTGGTGTTCCTGATCGACAGCTCGGGCTCCATGGATTCGCCCGACAAGATCGGCCTGCTGAAGCAGTCGTTTGCACTGATGGTGCCGAAGCTGCGCGCTCAGGATCGGGTCAGCATCGTCGTCTATGCCGGATCGGCTGGTCTCGTGCTACCACCAACTGCTGGCGATCAGCACGAAACGATTCTGGCAGCATTGGACCGACTCAGCGCGGGCGGTTCGACCAACGGCGCGCAGGGCATTCAACTCGCGTATGACCAAGCGCGTCGCGCGTTCATCAAGGACGGCGTCAACCGCGTCATCCTGGCGACCGATGGCGACTTCAATGTCGGCTTGGTCAGTACCGAAGCACTGAAGACGTTGGTGGCCGAGCAGCGGAAGTCGGGCGTGTCGCTCACGACGCTTGGCTTTGGTCAGGGCAATTACAACGATGAGCTGTCGGAGCAACTCGCCGATGTCGGCAACGGCAACCATGCCTACGTCGACACGCTGCAGGAAGGCCACAAAGTACTGGTCGAAGAGATGAGCTCGACGCTGTTCACGATTGCGAAGGACGTGAAGATCCAGATCGAATTCAATCCGAGCGTCGTCGCTGAATACCGACTGATCGGCTACGAAAATCGCCTGCTGGCCCGCGAAGACTTCAACAACGACCAGGTCGATGCCGGAGAAATTGGTGCCGGCCACGATGTCACCGCGTTGTACGAGTTGGCGCTGGTCGGCAGTGGCGGCGAGCAGGTCGATCCGCTTCGCTATGGCAAAACACAAAACGTCCGCGCACCAAACAGCGAGCTCGCGTTCCTGAAGCTGCGCTACAAGGCACCAGACGCTGACAACAGCCAGTTGCTGAGCTTCCCGATCAGCACCCATTCGATGCAAGCGAAGGCCAGCAACAATCTAGCGTTCGCGGCCGCAGTCGCGGCTTTTGCCGATCGTCTGCGCGGTGGGGAACACATCGGCACGTTCTCGTATTCAGAAATCGCCAACCTCGCTCGCCAGCATGTCGGTCGCGACGATTTCGGCTATCGCCAGGAACTCGTCGGCTTGGTCGAGCGCGCCAAGTCGCTCTCCGGCGAGGCTAGCCCGAGCCTGAGCATTGCCGAGTAATTGCAGTCATCTCCCACAGGGGGAATCCGAATGGGTCTGGCCAAGCGCCAGGCCCGTTCTCTTTTGCGCGAGGTACGCGGTGGAACGAGCCATCGCCGTCATGCTGCATTGCGTCGACGCGCACTCATGCCGCATTCAGCCACGAAGCGCACACTGCAGACGAGCCATCCCGCATCCGGGAGGCACTGATCAGGAGAACCACCGATGCGCACGCTCGTGAGTCTGCTTCCCCTTTTGTTGATTCTGGCAACGCCTGCTGTGGTGACGGCTGGCGACAAGCCTGATGTCAGCAAGATCTACGGGAAAATTCAGGTGGTCGAATCGTTTCCGGATTACAAGGTCAAAGTCGTGGAATCGTTCGCTGATTTGCATGTGCAGGTTGTCGAGAGTTTTCCGGACGACCCGGGCAAATGGCAGATGGTCAACAGTTTCCCGGACTACAAGATTCAGTTCGTCGACAGTTTTCCGGACTTCACCATCATGTACGTGAACAGCTTTCCCGGCCCTCAGGATTGAGCAGTGATGCCGCGCGCGACGACCATTGCCGGACGTGGCGGGCCCTGATTTGAGATCGGAAGGCTTGGACACAGATGCGCGGAATCAAACACTTGCAAATGGAATGTCACAATTTCACAGGGCTTTGTCGGCGGATCGCGGTGCAATTGCCTGATACCCGCCATTGTCCCAAAGTTTGATGGCGCCATCGGCGGTTTTTTCGTACGCTTGGCGCCATGAAAGCAAACCGTGTCAAATGCAGTGAGTGCGCCCTGCATCCTCTGTGCCTGCCTGCTTCGGTGTCGATCGAGGAGATCGAGCGTCTGGAGGAAATTGTGCTCCAGCGCCGGCCCATGCAGCGCGGCGATCGCCTTTTTAATGCCGGCGAGAATCAGCGCGCGGTGTATGTCGCCAGCCAAGGTTCGTTCAAGACGAGCGTCGTCAACGAAGGTGGCGAAGAGCAGACAATCGCGTTTTATATGCCGGGCGAGTTGATTGGCCTGGACGGGCTGAGCGCTGGCGCGCATCGGTGCGACGCCGTTGCACTGGAACCGAGTTTGGTCTGCGAAGTGCCTATGGCGAGCCTGGAACGGCTGTCCCAGAAAATCCCCGGGCTCCAATGGCAGCTGCTCCGAAACATCGGCAAATCGATGGAGCAGGATCAGGACCACCTGACCATGATGGGCCGCAAGCAGGCGCAAGATCGTCTGGCGATGTTCCTGCACGGGCTGTCCGAGCGGCAGCGGGCACTGGGCAGGCCTTCGGACGTATTGCTGCTGTCCATGGGCCGGGCCGACATTGCGAGTTACCTAGGGCTGGTGATCGAGACCGTGAGCCGTGGCTTGAGCCAGATGCAAGATCAAGGCCTGATCCAGGTTCAGGGCCGGGAAATCCGAATATTGAAGCCCGATACAATCGCCGCCATGAGCCACGGCGACTACGAACCTACACCGATTCGAAAGCACGCCTGACCGCTTCCGGGCGTCCGGGTTCTGAGGTTCAGGGCGAGATGTCGGTGGGCCGCGTTCAAATCCGCGCAAAACAAGACCTTGGATAACACCTTTGCGACGGCGAATCCGGTACATTTCGGACCATGATCCGGACTCGCCTACTCATGTTGCTGGTGCTTGCCTGCCTGCCGTCTTTGGCGGCGGCCGACCAACTGGCCGATCTGGCCTACTCGGAGCAAGCTGGGCCTGATCAAACCCTGGACGTCTATCGCCCGGACACGCCGGGCATGCACCCGATGGTGGTGTACGTCCCCGGCCAGGACTGGCAGCAAATCAATAAGCGCCACATCGGCAATCGCGCGCTGACACTCACGAGCGCCGGCCACTTGGTGGTCGCGCTGAATTATCGCGCACAGCCACAAGCGGATTGGCGGGAACAGACTGCAGACCTCGCGATGGCCCTCACATTTGTTCGGGCGCGCGCCGAGATCTGGGGGGGCGACCCGAATCAGATCCTCTTGCTGGCCGACGGTTCTGGCGCCCACTTGGTTGGCAGCTTGCTTGCCAAGCCTGCCGAGTTTGCGTTGGAGTCGGCTGATCTGAATGCGATCCGAGGCCTGATGCTGAGCGAGCCCCAGGGCATGAATCAGGAGCCGACTGTCTGGCAACCGGGCAGCAATGTCCCAGCCGCAATGCGCGATGCCGCGACTTGGCAGCAGCGTTCGCCCGTCCAGCAGTTGGCGAGTCACGACTGGCCGGTGTTGTTGAGCTACCCGGCAACCGATGCGCCCGCGAATCGCGACCTGGCAAGCCGCTTGCAAAACCTGGGCATGGCCGTCACCGAAGTGCAGGCCGAAACGGAAGCGGCGCTTGCCGACCGAGAACGAGAATGGATGGCCGCATGGCTGAAAGCGTTGCCTATTGGCAGGGTCCAGCGATTCGAGACGATGAACCTTGGTACCGTGCTCGAAAGCGGTCGCCAGACTCCGACGTTCGAAGGCTGGCAGGCCGATGGCGTCGGTGCCTTGTTCGCCGATCGTGGGATGCTGTACGCGGGGTTGGATGGCGCGGTGTCATCGCGCGGACCGAGCCGGATACTGGTACTGCGCGGATCAAGTCAGAGCTGGCAGGAAGCGTTCCGGTTTCCCGACTCTGTCCGAAATGTCCAATGGATCGGACGCGTCACGCTGGCAAGTCAAAGCGTGCTGGCTGCCATGGTCGGCAGTGACGCTGATGGCAGCATGCTCTGGGTGCAACAAGCTGATCGGAACTGGGTCAGTGTGCCGCTGCCCTGGGATCTCGCACAGTCGCGTGTGCACAGTGTGCTGCCGCTCCAGCAGGACACGCTTCTGATGGCGGACGGCCGCTCTGGCGGCATCTGGCGCATCGAGGGTGACCGGCTCGGGACCATCAAAGTGGTTGCGCAAGCCGAAGTCAATTTCAATGGCCGCGGCGCCGGTCTGGCGAGCTTGAATGGCCAGGTATATGCGGCTTGGCGCTACGCGAGCGTTGGCAGTCGTGTCTACGTGCGGCAGGTTTCTGACGGTGCGGTCAGTTGGCGTTATGTCGGCGATACGGACACCGAAGTCGGCAGCGAGGCCGCTGCCATGGCGGCGATCACCGATGACGCGGGCGGCGGCAGCCTGCTCATTGCGCACACGGTAACCGGCCGAATTACGCGCGTCCGCCCCGGTTCAGGCGAACGGCCGGTGCTGGAGTTCGAGCTCGAAGCGGCGATGCGTCGACAGTTCAATGACCAGGGCCAGCCGCTGACGTTCATGAACACCGGTGTCCAGACGGCACTGCATCCCGAGACCAACGAACGTCTGACCATCATTGGATTCCGGCGCCCAGTGATCGCCGGCAACGCGGCCGACCCGACGCTTTACAGTCATGTGCTGATTCGTCAGTCGGGCGGCAGTTACAGCCTTCGTAGCCTGGCGCCCGATACGGGTGCGGCCTGGCAGCGCGGCGCGATCGCAGCCATGGCCCCGTCACCCTTTGTCGAAGACCAGGGTCGCCGCTGGTTTTTTGCCGGGGCGGGCGCGACCGAGTCGGGCAATCAGGCGTGGCTCGATCAGGGCGCACTGCAGCAAGCCCAAGTCAAGCGCGGCCCATGGTGGAATCGCGCACAGAGCGGGCATGGCTTTGACATTCAAAAGATCGGCAACCAGTGGGCAGTGCTGTTCTACAGTTTTGCGAGTGACGGCCAGCCGCAGTGGTGGAGCGCTCTCGGCAGCATCACCAACGGCCAGTTCGTCAATAATCAGAATGGTCTGATGTTCACTGAGCAAGTGCTGCGCGATGGCAATCTGGTGTCGTCGATCAATACCGAACGAACCGGACAGCTGCAGATCCGCTTTGGGCTTGGCGCTGGCGACGCGGCGTGCGCCGACGGCGTGAACCGCGCGGACGCGCTCGCGCTCGCGGAAGCGGAAATCACGATGCCCGGGCAGGCAACGCGGCGTTGGTGCATCGAGCCCATGCAGATTCGTGGTGCGGGCAACGGCGCTGTCGACAACAACGGTATTTGGACGGCAGGCCTGCTGGATTCGGGCTGGGGCGTGTCGCTGTTCGCCCAGGGCCTTGGCGCCGAAACCACCCAGGGTGCGATTGTGTATTACTTCGATGGTGCCGGGCAGCCGCGATGGGCGCTCGGCAGCGGCGTACAGGCAGATGGCCGCGCAACCTTGAGCATGTTGAACGTTCTGAACGGTTGCCCAACCTGCGCGTCGGTGCAGCCGCAATACCGGGCGATCGGGCAGATGGATCTTCAAAGCAGCGGCGCTTGCGGCGAAGTGTCGCTGCGCACAAGCATGGATCTACGTTATCCGGGCCTCGAAGGCAGCCTGTTTGTCCGCAACAACCTGAGTCTGCAGCGGTTGAGCGACGCTGCTTGCTATTGACGACAGGCGCGCCGGTAGCCGCTCGAATGTGGCACTGCCGCAGCAACATTCAGTTGGTAAAACCGCTTGCATTCTGAATCCAACACGCCGAACCGCGAACGTGCGCCACCGGATTCGCCTAGCGACTTACGGACGCGCCGCGCTGTACATGTCGTTGCCTCATTGCGCGCCCAGCATCCCGATTGAGCGATTTGCGCGCAATGACGATCTGGACCGAAAGCAGCCCAATCCCCGGGCCCTCGCCCGCGATCGCGGGGGAGGGAGCGCTCCCGCTCTCATCAAACACACGATAACCCGTTGATTTATGTACCCAGTAGATCTACGACTGATGCCCGTCCTGATCGCAAGTAGCCCCCTCCCCGACCCTCCCCCGCGCTCGCGGGGGAGGGAGCCGACTCCCTCTCCCACGCGAGTGGGAGAGGGCTGGGGAGAGGGCTACTTGCGACATACCGCCATCTTGAAAGCCGCGTATCGTCACCGATAGTTTGATGCGCTATTCAGCGCGCCTCGGTGCGACTGATGGCCCCAGAGCGAACCGGTCGCTGTTTGCGCGCAGCGTTCCAATGTCCACCGCACGCCGCTTGCGTCCTCGACCCATCGGCGACGGATTGCATCCAAACATCGCAGCGCTGCACGGACCGAACCACCTCGCCGCGCTGCCAAAAGCTCATGCCGCACATCAGGCTTCCAGCGCTTCCCGCAGCCGTTCAAGGCTCGTAGGCTTCATGACCCAATCATCCACCAGATCTCGACCGAGACTGCTGCTAGGCGCGTGCCCCGACACCGCGACAATTCGGGGCTTCACGCCACGCGCCGAAAACACTGATCGGAGCTCGCGAGCCAATTCGGTCCCTTTGGCATCGGGTAGCTCATAGTCGAGCAGACACGCGCCAAAATCTTCTTGGCGCGCCAGGATCAACGCTTGCTCGGCGGTCTCGGCGGTCCGGACGTCGCAGTCCATCGCATTCAGCAAGAGCACGTGAAATTCGCGATTCAGCAAGTCGTCGTCCACCAGCAGCACACGCCGGCCAGCGACGGGCGGGGGCTCTTGGCTGGGCGCTTCATCGGGATAGCCCGGATCGACAACCGGCAGCGACAGTCGGAACTGGAACCGGGTACCCCGACCGAGGTCGCTGCTGACTTCGATCCGTCCACCCATGAGTTGCACGAGATCCTGAGAAATCGCGAGTCCAAGCCCAGCGCCACTGCGATGCCGCGCGCCCTCCTCGCCCTTCTCGAATGGCCGGAACAAGCGCGCCAATTCGTTGGCGGCAATCCCGTGCCCGCTGTCATCTACCGCGAATTCCAACTCCACCTGGGTAGGGGTTTGCTGAAGGCAGCGCACACTCAAGCCCACATAGCCCTGCTGCGTAAATTTCATGGCGTTGCCAAGTAAGTTGCCGAGCACTTGCTGCAAACGGTCGGCGTCGACTTCCACGGCTGCGGGTATCCGCGAATCGACAACCAGCTTGAACTCCAAGCCGCGAGCATACGCGCGCGCCTTGTATTGCTCGGCGAAGGCGCGCAGATTGGTGCCAAGCTGGACGGCACGGAGCTTGAGGCCAAGTTTGCCGCGCTCCAATTGGCCGTGATCGAGCAAGTCCTGGGCGAGCGCGCCCATGCCCTGGGTCGCCGACTCGATGGACGCAACCAATTGCTGGCTTTGCTGATCGAGCGCCTTGCTCCGTAACGACGCGCACAACCCAAGGATGCCGTTCAGCGGATTCCGAAGGTCGTGACTCACTCGCAGCATCGCATTGACCCGCTCCGCTTCGGCATGCTTCAGCCGCCGCATCGTGCGGCGAAGCATCAGGTAAAGCCCTGCGAGCGCGACCACCGCAATGACGCTGACGACCGCAATGACGCGGCTCAGCTGCGAGGTTCGCGTTGCCGAGGCAGCAAGCAGCCGGTCGGCCTCCGCGCGCGCGTTGGCCTGGGTCAGCTCGGCCTCCTGCTCGGCATATCGGAGCCGGTCCTCGAAATCGTCGGTCGCAATTTCGCGTTCACGTTCAGTCACTTGCTCACTGAGTTCGTTCAACCGGTCCAGCATTTCGCGGAACGTGCCGACATCAGTCCGGCTCGCATGCAGGCGCACCACTTCGCGCACCACCCTGATCTCGTCGCGATACAGGTCGAGTTCGCGAAACTTCCGGGCGGCATCGATCAAACCCTGTTCGGCCTTGATGACATTGCCACTGAGGATCTCACCCCGCGCCGCCAGTTCAAGACTCAACCCACTAAGCTGACTGTTCTTCAGCATCAGCGCTTCCTTGCCGATCAGCGACGCCATGCGCTTGGTCTCTTCCGGGTCCTGGCGGGCCAGTGCAAGCCGCCCGTATTCCAACCAGATCTCGCCACGCAGCTTCGGGTCGTCGATCTTCAGGACGAGCTCTTGCGCTTCGAATAGCGCCTCGCGCGCACGCTCGAACCGGCGCAGATCAACCGCCGCCTTGGCCAGATTGCGCAGCAGACGAACCCGGAGCGGCAGTGCCTGCCCGGGCGGCAGCTCGGCAATCCCGGATTCTGCGTACCGTTGCGCGAGTTCGCTCTTGCCCAGGCTCGCACTGATCGACGAGTACGCGAGCGCCACATCGGCGCGCAAGGTCGGCTCATTCAAGTGCCGAAGCCTGGCACTGGCTTCACCCAGGGCTGTTTCGGCCGAATTGAAGTCTTGCATTGCCGCGTGTCCGCGAGCGGTCATGATCAGCCCGCGGATCTCCAGGTAGGGGTCATTGCCGTTGCGCGCCGCTTCGGTGGCCAGACTGCCGGCCCGTCGCTGGCAAAACCAGTCGGCCTTGACGCGGCAGGCGTTGGCTTCGGCCAGCGCCAGCCGGGCGAGCGTCAGGTGGTCGCCACTCTGCTCCGCACGCTTCCGAAGGGGCTGAATACTGAGGAGCACGGCATCAGGATCGGTCAGCGCCTGCTGTTCGAGCGGGTGCTGATCGCGGTAGCTCTCGATTTGGGCACGCGCCGACGCCACCGGCAAGGCTGCCAGCAGCACCAACAATGCCTGCCGCCACAGCAGGCTTGTGAAGGCCTTGTGCATGAAAATCCCTGCTTGTCCGGGCGAAATAACCGCCTGTCGCAATGATGCCGGAAAACGATAACGAATGTGACTCCAATCACAGTCCGTTTGCACCCCAGTTTCTAGATTTGTGACGACTTTCCGGAATTGGCGCGGGTGGACTGAGAAATCAGCATCGGTGTCCGCGTCTTGGATCGTGACGACCGTCAAGCGCCAAGTAATTGATGGTCGTGATCGCGTGCGATTGAGCCGCTTCTTTCGGTTTAATCAGGCAGACCAGGGATGGTTTGTTGTGGACGCTGCCAGTAAGGGGTCGCCACTGGTCGGTTGGGGCCGATCCGAACGCACAATCCGCAACGTGGCCCAGACACGTTGCAACCGCATCCAGGTGCACTATGTCCTCCGATTTCAGCAGTTCCCGCAATGTGCTTCCGTTTCAGCGTGCCGATGCGCAGACCGAGTCGCGCAACCGCCGCTTGTTCGACGCGCTGACCACGGCTTGGCAACAGCCGGTGCAGGACCTGTGCACGCTGGTATTTCAGGACGGCGACGATGCCTTGTTCGACCGCTCCGAACGCGCCGGCAATTTCAATCAGCAGAGCACGCACTTCGACATCATGCGTCGCCTGCGCCTCGCCAAGGTCGATCTGGCTGCGCGCACGTTCGAAGCGGTGCAGAGTGAGCTCGCCCGCCTGCTCGGCACGCGCAACGAGCGTTATGGCCGTATGCCGGTTCCGGCTCAGTCCGATACATTGAGCTTGGTAGACCCCGACACAATTGAATCCGAAGTTGCCGCGCAGGCCGCGGCGAGCCGGGTCCGGAACCGCTATAGCCAGGACTTCCAGGCGCTGAGCAAGCGCTTTTCCACTGTGCAATGGGTGCCACAGGAGGGCGACCAGAACAACACGCTGGGTCCGGAAATGCTGTGCATGAGTTTCATGCAGGCCCTGAACCATTTCGAGTGCACGCTGGAAACGCGACTCGTACTGATGAAGCTGTTCGAGCGCGAACTGCTGAAGGCCTGCGAGACTCTGTTGATGCGCGCCCATGCCGCGATGAACGCGTGCCAGGTCGCGGTGGATGTGCCGTACCGAACCTTTCAACGCCCAACCGCACCCGCAAGTGCCGCACCCGCAGCGGGACTACCGGCCGCAATGCCGAGTCCGTCAGCGGCCGAGGTAGCCGCTGCGGCGAACCCTTACGCGATTCCGGCAGGTGGATTCACGACCGACCAGGCCATCATGCACTCGCTGCGCGAGCTGATCAATGCGTTGGGTCTGCGCTATGCCGCGCATCATCGCTTCCAGCCTGGCTCCGGCCTTCCGGTCGCAAGTCGCCAGGAACTGACCGAGGCCATCCAGGCGGTTGCGCTGCAATTTGAACAACCGGCCGTATCGAGACCAGACAGTCTGTCGACCGCCATCATTGAGACGCTCACACAGCAGCGAAATGGCAGCACAGTGCAGATCCGTCCGCTCGACGCCGGCCTGATCGACCTGATGGGAATGATGTTCGACTACACCGTCAGCGATCGCCACTTGCCAGCTGAGCTGCAAGCCGTGCTGGGCCATTTGCAGATTCCATATTTGAAGCTTGCGCTCGCCGATCCGCAGTTCCTGGCGCGTCGCGAACATCCAGCCCGTTTGCTGCTCAATGAGCTTGCCCAGGCAGCTTTGGGCTGGACCGAGGCAACCGATCGTGGTCTGAAGACGCTGATGACACGAATGGTGGATGACCTGATGAAGGTCAGCGACCCGCAGCCTGAATTGTTCGCCGCGCTCCGCAAAGAGCTTGCCGAATTTGCTGGCAAGGAACACCAACGCGTCCAGTTGGCCGAACGCAAAGCGAGCCAGGCTGCAGACGGCAAGAATCGGATGGAAGTGGCAAAGCGCGACACGGAAGAGACGTTGCGGGTCAAACTCGGCTCGACCGAACTGCCGATGGCCATGGCCAAGTTGGTAGAGCAATACTGGCAGCAGTATCTGGTTTTGACCCACGTCCGGCACGGTCGTGATTCGCAAGAATGGCTGGATGCGCTCCGTCTGGTTGATCTGTTGGCCCATTTTCCGAAAGCCGATGCGAGCCCCGAAATGGTCGCCCCATGGCGCAAGCAGTTTGCCGAGGTTGAAGCCCAACTGCGTCAGGGCATGAAACAAACGGGCGTTACCGAAGCCGACTGCGATCTCATCATGTCTGGCCTGCGCGAACTGGTGCAGATCGAACATCAGCAAACCGTTGCCGAGCGAGTGATTGAGCGTGCCGAAACGCCGCGCGTCAAGATCGAAGCGCTGCAACCGAAGCCTGTTGAGGCCCCGCTAATTGCGGCTCAAAGCGCGAGCGCTGAAGAAGAACTCGGTCCTTGGGTCGAGAAAGCGCGCGCGATGAAGAGCGGTCAGTGGTTCGAATGGCAAAAGCAGCCGGGCAAAACCGAGCAGATCAAACTGCTTTGGATCAGTGGCGACCACCAGCAGTTCATGTTCGTCAACGGCAATGGCATCAAGGCCATGGAACGCAAGCTCGGTGAACTCGCGCTCGACCTGAAGGCGGAAGCGCTGAAAACGCTGGAATCCAAGCCGTTGGTTGAGCGTGCCTTGGCGGCAGCAATGCAGCGGGTGCGCGGGCGACGATCGGCGTGAACGGCGCCACCCTCGGTGCCCGCAGCGCCTAGCGTTGCGCGTGCACCGACAGCACCATCTGATCAAGCGTTGTCAGAGTCGGCGTCATGGTGTCGGCGCGAGTCTCCAGCCAGGGCGCAAGTCGCCCGGCATACGCCTCTCGGGCCGCAACCGATTCATAGAGCGATTCCCGTGTGACGCCCAGATGTTCGGTGGCGTCGCCGTCCGGCAAATCCGGATGCCGCAGCGGCACGATCAGCAACTGAAACTGGCTGCGATCGGCACTCAGCCCTTGGTAGACATAGAGCAAGCGTCCGGCAGTGGCAATGTTGCCGCCATCCACATCAAACTGCACGATGACGCGCACACCATCGAACGCATCGGTTTTGAGTCGCTTGGGGAGCACGACAAACGCCTTGCTGGTATCGAGGAACGGTAGAAAGAACCAGCCCGAATCAAGGTCTCCCTGCCGCGTCCAACTGGAAAACTGCTCAAAATCCTGCTGCAGATCCGCATCGACCTGATGGTGACGGTCGTAGATCCGCGTGTATGCCACCACCGGCAACAGGCGCCACTGCGCTTTGAACCAGTCGTTGCCCGGAAAACACGGCTCCAGGTCGCGCCAGACATGAGCCGGCATATTCTCGAAATCTGGCTTTAAGATCATCATCGGATTCGCGTCGATCCGCTGCTGATCGGCCGCATCGTAAAGCCAGTTTGCCGCAACCGTTTTCGGTTCAGCGTGGCACCCTTTCGGCAGCGTGACTTGCCAGGAAGCGGCATCCAGCGCCGATTCATTGCTCAAGAGACCATCGGCACCTTCAACCACGTTCGCAGCCAACGCCATGACAAGCACTGCCAAAAACCTTGGGCAGCGCCCTTCGATCATGGTCGCACGCGCTTGGCAAACACGGCATAGATCAACGCCGCGATCGCCAGACCAACGAACCAGGCATACGCATAGATCGTACTGAAGATGGTCGGCACCGACTGGACGAACCCAGCCGCCTTCAAGAACCCGGGCAGGTTCGGCAGCACACCAAGAATCAACGCCGCAAACGCCGGCCAGTGATACCCCGAGGTGTACCGGTATTGGCCGTCATGGCGAAACAAGTCCTGCGTGTTGAGTTCGGTCTTTCGAATCAGAAAGTAGTCAACCAACATGATGCCGGCGACCGGGCCGAGCAACGCCGAGTAGCCAATCAACCACGTGAAAATATAGCCTTCAGTGCTCGCCAGAATCTTCCAAGGCATGGCCACGAGACCAATCCCCGCGGTGATCAACGCGCCGGTGCGATAGCTGATGCGACGCGGCGAGAGGTTCGAGAAGTCATAGGCTGGACCGACCAGATTGGCGGCCAGGTTGCAGCACATTGTGTCGAGCGTCAGAAAGAACAGCGCCAGCAACACCGCAAAGCCAGGGAAGCGCCCGGCAAGTTCGACCGGATCCCAGATCGCCTTGCCAAACAACACCACCGTAGCGGCCGTCACGATGACCGACATCAGCGCGAGCATTGCCATGGGGATCGGCAGTCCAATGCTCTGTCCGAGCAGTTGATCCTTTTGCGAACGGGCAAAGCGGGTGAAGTCGGGAATGTTCAGCGCAAGCGTTGCCCAGAAGCCGACCATCGCAGTCAACGACGGCCAGAAGATTTGCCAGAACTGGCCTTCCTTCTTGCCGCCCACCTCAAACTGCGATGGCTCGCTCATGATGTGGCTAAAGCCACCGGTCGCGTTCAGCGCCCAGATCACAACGAGAATACAGATGACGATCTTGATTGGCGCCGAGATCGATTCCAGCCAGCGGATCGATTCCGTGCCATGGACGACGAAATAGAGTTGCAGCAGCCAGAAGGCAACAAAGCAACCCAGCTGGCCGGCATCAATACCGAACCAAGGCAGCGGCGCTCCCTTCAGCGCGTCACCACTCATAATGTTGACCAGGGTATAGATGGCAAGCCCACCAAACCAGGTCTGGATGCCATACCAGCCGCACGCCACAATCGCGCGGAGCAAAGCCGGCACCTTAGCGCCTTCAGTGCCAAATGACGCCCGCACCAGCACCGCGTAGGGGATACCGTAACGCGCGCCGGCATGGCCAATGAGTAGCATCGGCACCAGGACGATCACGTTGCCGAGCAACACGGTGGTGACGGCTTGCCATGGCGACATCCCCTGATCGATCAGACCCGCAGCGAGCGTGTAGGACGGAATGCACATGACCATGCCGATCCACACGGCGGCATAGTGATACCAAGTCCACGTGCGTGCCGCCTTTGCTACTGGCAGCAGGTCGTCATTGACCAGGTCGGCACTGACCGGCGCCGTCGCATCAAACTCGCTACGGGGTGATTGCATCAGGCTTTCTCCGCCATCGGGTTGTTCGGATGCGTGGTCCAATTTTGGAACGAGCCATCATCAACGCGTTCCATCGTGATGCAATGATCCACCGGGCACACATGCATGCAGAGGTTGCAGCCCACGCATTCGGCGTCCACCACGTCGAAGTGGCGCTGACCATCCTTCTCGCGCGTGATCGCTTGGTGCGACGTGTCTTCGCACGCAATGTGGCACAGGCCACATTTGATGCAGAGGTCCTGATTGATACGGGCTTTGATGTCGTATTTCAGGTTCAGGAACTTCCAGTCGGTGACGTTCTGGATCGCCCTGCCGCGGAAGTCTTCGATGGTCCGATAGCCCTTGCTGTCCATCCAGTTCGACAGACCCGAAATCATGTCGTCGACGATGCGGAAGCCGTAATGCATCGCCGCGGTACAGACTTGGACAGTGCCCGCACCGAGTGCGATGAACTCGGCCGCATCGCGCCAGGTGCCAATGCCGCCGATCGCGCTGATTGGTAATCCGCGAGTAGCCGGATCACGGGCAATTTCAGCAACCATGTTCAGCGCAATCGGGCGCACCGCCGGGCCGCAGTAACCGCCATGCGTGCCCTTGCCGTCGACGGTCGGGGTCGGTGCCATCAAATCGAGGTCAACCGTCGTGATCGAGTTGATCGTGTTGATCAGACTCACGGCATCGGTCCCACCCGCTTTCGCTGCGCGGGCCGGATAGCGGACATCGGTGATGTTCGGCGTCAACTTGACGATGCAGGGCAGCTTGGAATACTGCTTGACCCAAGCCGCGACCATCTGGATGTATTCCGGCACTTGGCCGACCGCCGAGCCCATGCCGCGCTCACTCATGCCGTGCGGGCAACCAAAGTTCAGCTCCACCCCATCGCAGCCAGTGTCTTCGACCATCGGCAGGATGTACTTCCAGCTCTGCTCATCGCAAGGCACCATCAGCGACACGATCATGGCCCGATCCGGCCAATCGCGTTTGACTTGGCGAATCTCATCCAGATTGACCTGGAGCGGGCGGTCGCTGATCAGCTCAATATTGTTCAAGCCCGCCATGCGCTGACCATTCCATTGCACGGCGCCATAACGTGAACTGACATTGACGACCGGCGGGTCGATGCCCAGCGTTTTCCAGACCACCCCACCCCAGCCGGCTTCAAAGGCACGAATGACGTTGTAAGCCTTGTCCGTAGGCGGCGCTGACGCGAGCCAAAATGGATTGGGCGATCGAATACCAATAAAGTTGCTGGTCAAGTCAGCCATGTCTGCTACTCCCGTCTACGCCGTCTGAATCAATACCGCTTGCAAGACTCTGAACCCGTTCAGAGTCGGTGTGGACCAAGAACGGCCCGCCTGGATTCGGGCATCGCGGTGCCCGATGATGAAACACTAAACTCATGCGCGCCGGCATGACCCCTGATCGCGCAACCGTCGACGCGCACGATCGCACCTGCGCTGGTGCAACCGCTTCGTTCGTGTGCGAACGATCAATCGGCGCGGCGATCATAGATTCGCTGCCACAGTTCGGGGTCGTTGCGATTTAGTACCGGCGCAATCTGCTGCCAAATCGCTTCTGCCTCGCCCTGTCGGCCGAGTTGCCGCAGCGCGCTGGCCTTGTAACACAGGCATCGGAACAAATAGCCCCGTGCCATGGGGTTGCTCTTGAACGGCTGCAACGCCGCTTCCACCAACTGAATCTTGTCAACGACCAGCTGCCATTGCTGCTCGTGCCAGGCAATCAGGGCAAACACATTGTTGAGGCCCGCCCGGCTGAGCTCGTTCAGCGCACTCGGGTGGAAGGCGCTCGCGATCTGCCGAGCCGTTTCTACTTGTCGATCGTGATGCAGCAACGCGGTGGCATAATCGAGCGCCATCTCGCTGTTGTCAGGGCGGTGTCGATAGTTTGCCTCGGCAAGCCGCAAATACTCGCCATAGTTGCGGGCCGCATCCGCCATGCCGGTTCGGGCGACCCGGAATTCGTCGTCAGTCAATTCGTTTTGGATCGAAACCAATGTGGCTTCAGCCTCGGCAGTCCGACCTAATCCAGCCAGCGCCTTGGCCCGCTCCTGTGTGAACGCCTTGCGCATGAATGCATTGCCACCGACCAGGCGGAGCGCGATCCCGCTGATGGTCAAAGCGCCTTGGTAGTCGCTCTGAATCCGACGCTCCAGAACGACGTTGTATAGGGCGGACGGCATCATCAGCTTGACGACCACCCAAACGCTCAGCGCCAGCAGACCAAACGCGGCGTAGTCGGACAAGGAGAAGGGTGGGCCCTCAACCAGCGACCACACCGAACACAACAGGAACGGCAACCAGATGAGCCAGTTGCCCAGGGCAATGCGGATCAAGACCATGGACAGGGAATCACGCTGCGACTGCACGTAGATTTTGGCGGTCGCCTCGTCCTTCAGATCGAGTTCCGGAATCTTTGAAAATTCCAGCTCGCTCGACAAGATCCGGGCCTGTCGAAAGCCCATACGGGTCAGTTGGAACCGGGCGTCAGCAATGGTCGTCGCCACGATACTGCCTTGCCGCTTCTGCCCTGCCGCATCGATTGCTTCGTAAACAAACTCTTTCATGGAATCAATGCCGCATCAATTTGTTTGGCGAATTCTAGAAACCGCTCTGGCAGATACACATCAGCCGGAATCGGCGCCTTGAGTTGCGCTACGCGTACTAGTTTGTTCGGTGCATCCACCCGCTGGTTGACCTCATCGAAGACTTGTCGGTCAGTCAGCTGTTGTTGTTGCAACTGCTGCACCAGGCGCTCTGTCAGTGGCTCCTCGTTGAACCAACTGCTGATTTCACCAGCCTTAAAGTAGCGGTGCACCAACGCGAGGTGCTGAGACAGTCGATCCCATGTTTCCTGCGACCAGCCGAGTTGCCGACGCGCCTCATCGTTCAGCGCGCTCTGCAAAGCGCCATACCACTGCTGTTCGACCGACTGTTCGAGTTCAGCCCACTTCGCCGCGTCCAGGCCAGCCGCCTTGTCCTTACCAACGCGCTGGCGAATCCATTGCGAGCTCGGCTTCTCCGCCAGGAAATGGTCCGCCTCCATGGCGGCAACCCGTTCATACAGGCTAACGACATGCTCAGGGCCGAGCGGCCGCAAGTCAGACTGGCGCGCTTCGGCTGCGCCGACGGCTGACGCAACATCGGACAACGGCCCGACTTGCAGCGACAGATGGGAGAGTTCAAGCGTCTGCGGGTCGTTGTCGTGGCGTTGCCAATAGGCCTTCGGCTCTCGACTCAACGCCAACGTCTCCAAGGTGCATTGCGACGCCTCGGCACAAAGCAGCACGAGAACGGGTCGGTCAGGGTGGCGGTACGCCAGCAACGATCCGCGCTCACTCTCGAACAACCCCGTCTGGCTGAAACCGAGCCGCTGCAAGTCTTCCTGATACGTGGTGAGTTGGGCCGTGGCAGTCTCATCCAAGCCCGCGTCTTCCGCATCAAACCGGGTCATTGGCTGCAGGCGCACCCGCATCGGCATCCTGGGCAGCAAAGCGGCCATCTGCATCGCGTTCTTGACGAAGCGTCCGAACTTGCGCTTCAGCCAATAGAACACCAACGCAATCAGAATGATGATTGTGATGAATACCGCGAGCAGAATTTTCAGAAACGTGAGCATGTGCGCGGCTGATCAGCCTTGCCCCAGAAACGCATGAATCGCCCCGGCCGCAGCCTTGCCGTCGGCAACCGCCTGCACGGTGAGATCGGTCTTGCCACCAACGCAGTCGCCACCGGCAAACACCTTCGCGAGACGCGTCGCGCCCGTTGCGTTTGCGTCGATCCTGCCATCGCGACGGTAGCTCAATCCGGTCGCACTGTTGGCGTCCAGCGTCTGCCCAATCGCCTTCAGCACCATGTCGGTGGCGATCTCGAAGTACTCGCCCGTACCCGTCAATCGCCCACCATCATCGATGCGCGTGTGTTCGAATCGAACCGCTGACACGTGGCCGTTCTGCCCAAGGATCGCAACGGGCTGCGCGAAATGCGTGACGAACACCCCTTCGTCCTTCGCAAACGCTTGCTCGGCGCTGGTGGCGCTCATGGCATTGGCGCCACGTCGGTAGACCAGGTGGACCTGCTCCGCACCAAGACGCTTGCTCTGCACGGACGCATCAATCGCGGTGTTGCCGCCACCGATGACGACCACGCGGCGACCAATCGGCACCGACGATTTGTCGGCTGCTTGGCGCAACTCGGCAATGAAGTCGACCGCGTTGCGAACGCCCGCGAGATTTTCGCCCGGCAAGCCCAACTGGTTGACGGCTGCCAAGCCGATGCCAAGAAACACCGCATCGAACGTTTCGGTCAATGTCTCAAGCTTCAAGTTCTTGCCCAAAACCTGCCCATGGCGCACCTCAATGCCACCGATTGACAGCAGCCAGGCGACTTCCTTTGCGGAAAAATCGACGACCTTGTAAGCGGCAATGCCGTACTCGTTCAGACCACCCGACTTCTCGCGAGCCTCGAATACGGTTACCTGATGCCCAAGGCGCGCCAACGCATGCGCGCACGCCAATCCGGCGGGCCCTGCGCCCACCACCGCGATCCGTTTGCCCGTTGCCGGGGCCCGCGTAAACAGCGTTTGCGGCGCGTCATAGACCCAATCGGTGGCATAGCGCTGCAATGCGCCGATCGCCACCGGTTTGTCTTCCGGTCCGTTCCGCACGCATTCGCCTTCACACAGGATCTCAGTCGGACACACGCGGGCGCATTGGCCACCAAAAATATTCGCATCCAGAATCTTGTGCGCGGCGCCACCGAGGTTGTCGGTACTGATGCCCCGAATGAATCCCGGGATGTCGATGCTCGTCGGGCAAGCCACGATACAGGGCGCCTCGTAGCAGAAGTGGCAGCGACTGGCTTCGATCAAGGCCTGCTGCCGGCTCAACGGCGGCGCCACATCGCCAAAATTCGTGGCCAAATCCCCTGCACCCAACCGCCCTGCGGCGATATCACCCAACTCTTTCCGTGCCATCTTGTCTCCCGTGGGGCGATCTTCATCGTCGCCCGGATTGATCGAAAAGAAGGTTGTATTCGCAAATGCAAACAGATGCAAGTCATCGCGAGCGGTGCGATGCGCGACCGGCAAGGCTGCATCTCAGCGATGCTGCCAATTTGATCAGGCGGGCCGAGGTTGGCCCACTCGATCCAGCTTCCCGAATTTCGAACAAGAGGGTCGCTCGATTGGGCGGCGGTCAGCCATTTTCGTCGCCGGACCACGCAATTGGCGGTTGATTCAATGGATCGTCAATATGCGCCCCACTGCACGCCTCGTTGAACTGGGGAACGCCATTCGGTCCATCATGGGCGCTGAGACCGAGTCCCATCTGCTGACTCGGTTGCCCGCCAAACCAAGCTTGGTAGCGTTGCAGCGCGCGGCGCTCCAACTCATCGTAGCGGTCACCTAGATACGGCAAGGATTGCTCGCGTATCCTGGCACGGCGGGAATCCAGCGACTGGTCGCGTCCCGGCGCAACATTCATGGCCAATTCGCTCAGAATCCGCAGTTCCTGCGCGCGATCGTCGTCAAAAGGCAGGTTCAACGCTTTGAACGCCAAATCGTTGCTATAGATGCCCGCGAACCCCGATTGCAGGTACATGACCGCCAGCGCTGATCCATGCTGTGCTGCCGTTTCAAGAAGCGGCCTGACTTCGGCGCGGTACGCTTCCAGATCATCCAGATGACTATAAGGGTCCACTTTGAGAAGGCGCCCTCGAACGTAGGATTCGATTGCGGCAAGGTTACCCGCCAAGGCGGCTTGGCGCAGATATCGGTGCTCCAGCCGCAGCTCTGCCTGGGTCATCCCTGCGCAGCTTGGCAGCAAGTGCTCATGGGCGAACTTTATACGCGTCACTGCAACTTCCGCTTCAAGAATGTCCCGACACTTGCCGAGATTGACTGACAACCGGCACGCTGCGGACGCATCACCCTGATCGGCACGGGCCTTCAGGATCGCAAAGCTCGCTCGCAGTGGCATGTCGTTGGGCGGCAGCGGTTGCCAGGTATGGCGCGGAGAAATCGGAACGTCGGGGTGCCATGGGCGCACTGGCGGCACGGTGACCGGGCTTGCCAGCGATACGCCTGGCGTCGTTGCGATGATCTCGGATTGACAGCGCTGATCGGCCGCCACTGATGCCGGTGGTCCGATCGAGGTTGCCGCCGACCAGATGGTTCCCACCAAGAGCCCGAGAAGCGCCGTGAGCGCCAGCGCCGCGAACGGTTTGCGCGTCGATATCTCGTTGCTCACTGCAGCATCCCGGCGATGGATTCGTGGTGCTGGGGCGGTGCCACAAATCGACGACATTGCGTGTCGGTCGGGATGTCATCGACATACGGCGCCGCGGGCTCGATCTTGGAATCGATGGCCGCTCGTGCCAAAGCGAATGCCTGCGCCCGAATTCGATTCAACCGCGCCTCGGGCAAGGTCACATTGGGCTTTGCAAATGCCGGTGGTGGCGCGACATGCTGGAGCGCTGGCATTCCTTGAACAGCGGCCAGATACGACTCCTGGAATTGCCAAAAGGCCATGCTGAGTTCGGGCGTCAGCAAATCCGAATCGCTGAGTCCAATGATGACCGGCAACGATTGCCCCCGAAAAGCAAGCGGACCATCGAGTGAATCCAACGAACCGGCGCGTAGCAGCGCCACACGGAACCGCGCCTCGCGCGCCGCCGCCCACTCCAGGTATGTTCGTTGTGGAAACTGCCCAGACACCGCGAGCCCGCGGCCGAGCACACGCTCCATTGCCGCCAAACTGCCGGCATCGGCCGCACGCATGAGCCACGTGGCGCTGGCTTCCCATTGCGTCGGCAAGACGCCCGCGCAACGCGCCGCCTCCGCATCATGACGCTTGAGAAGCCTAACGCGCACATCCTCAGGTGCGTTCGCACGCCGATACCAAGCCAGCTCGTGCGCCCGAGTCGCCTGAGTCTGCAAGCGCTCAGCACAGCGAGCAAGTTCGATCCCGAGCCAACACGCCGCACCATGATCGCCCTGCTCGGCGCGGGCGAGCATTTCGGGCAGCGCCTCATCGATGCGCCGATCGGGGCTTGGAAGCGGCGTAGCTTGATTGGTATCAAACCGATCTTCGGCCGTCACGCTTGGGTGCCAAGGCTTGTTCGCAGAGGTCTCGCTACTGCTTGTCGCTACGGGTGCGGCGGCGGCCAAGGGACTTCGAAAAGCCGCTGTATCCCTGCCGGATTGGGCCGCGATACGCTGAGATGCCTGGCGCTCAGAACATTCGCGATCACGTTCGAGTCTCTGATGGGATGCGATCCAAGGCGCCAAACAAGCCATACCCAGCCATGCCGATATGCCAAACACGACGCCATGGACCATCCAAGTCCGAATAACAGGGCTCATAGGGTCCGAACCTCCGGCCAGACAATCGCCGGCCGACTCAGAGGCGCTTCGATATAGCGCTCGCTGCAGTCGCGATTAAAATCCGGCCGGGGCTCATTCTCGGGCCGCGCGGCGAATGATCGAGTGCCCTCTGCCTGACCCGAATGTGCTCGGCCGGCTTCCGAAAACCACATCTGCTGCCAATCGGCCACTACAACATTCAAAGCTTGCACTGAGTCAATGGGCAAATCGAAGATGAAGCCGACTTTTCGGATCGCCGGATTCGGGTCGCCCGGGACCATCAATTCTGGCGCGGTCTCTGGCGAAACCCGCATCGCCAACAGCCAAATCATCGCTCGCCGCGACGGGCGCAGATTTGATCCGACGGCCCGCGAGAACCAGTCTAGCCCACCGCTATCCGCGGTAGCCATCATGTAGCGATCGAGTATCCGTCGCGACCCGGCTTGCAGTCCCGCTTCGGCGAGCCTTGGCGCCTCGTCGGCATATTCGGCTACGTAGTCTGCTGCCGCTTCAATATCTGCCGACATCAAGTCGCCGCCAACATAGGCTTCGATAGCGCTGAGACTCCCAGCCAGAGCGGCCTGGCGCGCATAGCCGATTGCCTGTCGCCGGTGCGACGCGCTCACGCCCGAACAATGTCCATCGGGATCGAGCCGTTTTTGGACCTTGATTCGATTCGCTGATACTTCAAAGTCAATTGCCTCCTGGACGCGCGTACACCAATGGAGTTCAGCCGAGAGACGACACGCGGCCGGTGCATCGCCCTGGTCCGCGCGTGCTTTCAAGATCGGATACAGTGCCGCCAATGGGGCATTCAGCGACGGCAATGGTGACCAACGCCCGGGTTCACTGGGAGGCACTGCCGGTCGGAAGAACGGGCGCGGATTTTCCGCTTTGCTCAAGGATTTCTGATTCCTCGCCACTGGTCCAGAAGCGTCGATTGACACGATCGTGGCTTCAATTGTTGTTGGCTGCTGCGCGCGGTAAACCCACGCCGCGAACAGACCGACCAGCACTGAGCCGAGATACGCAAGAGGCCAAACTCTCATGGCTGCAAGACCTCGCTCAAGCGAAAATCAGGCTCGAACGGTGCAGCAAATTCTTGGCAATCGGACTCCACCTGCACTTTGAACCGCTGGGCTGCCCGGGCGCGAACCCGCTTGGCGTCGGACCAGCCTCGCTCAAACAACTGGTCCGCGAGTTGATGGATGCGAGCGATTTGCTGAGGCGCGAGCGGCTCATTTGGCTGACGCTCGTTGAGCAGCATGCCGGCAAACATCCAGTGTCCGCGCAGATCCGGATAGGTCGTGTGCAGACGCTGTTGCAAACGCTGCATCAGCTGATGCAGCATCAGCCGCTCATCACCGCTCATGCTGACGCTCTGGGAGTTCCCGATGGCCATAGACGTGCCTGTGGTCACTGACATTTCAGACAATCTGACCAGCGCATCAAAACTGCCAGCCTGAATTCCTGACCAGGCCAATCCGGCTTGGTCGCGAGCCAGCAGGCGTAGCGACTCAGGCTCCGGCATACCTGGCCCCAGCGCATTAGGATTGCGCATCAAACTCGACGCCGCTTCGACGCTACCCGCTAAAGCCGCTTGCCTGAGCAGTGGCAATGCAAATCGAAATTGTTGGGCGCCGATACCCTCGCAACGATTGATCTGCGCCAAACGCTGAGCTTCGGTTTCAAGACGCAACGCCACCTCGGAATCAGGCATCTTCGGATCCAGAGAAGCGCCCGCCTGCCTCAACGTCTTCTCGCGGTCAAGCTGACTGCGCGTGCACTCGGCTAAACGTTGACCAAGCCAACAGGCCGCTTTGGCGTCACCCGCTTCGGCGCGCGTCAGGTACTGATCGAAGACCGTTCGAACGGGAACGTCGAGCGCTGGAAACGGCTCGTGCGGTACGTCACGCACTGCGCTGAACGCCGTTGGCGCAACCGGCGCCGACTGCAGGATTTGGGCCTTGTCCGCCGCAATCATGGTCGCCTTTGGACCTGGCCTGCTTGCGGGCTCCGGCCCACTCAAGGCCCTGGCCGCAGCAGGCAACTCTTGCGAAGCAGACTGGCGATCGAACCTAGGCTCAGTCCGCCAATAAGAGAAACCCAACCCGAAGGCAACGAGCCCCAGCGCAAGACAGGCAAGCACATGACGCAACGGCGACGATCCCAAGGAACTTGTCCAGAATGGCGGCACGAACCTGAGTTTGCATGAACCAGATACACGCAGCAATGAGCGTTTTGCGCGAATCTCCGCTCAGGGAATCACTCGACGAGACAGAGCAATCGGCCGCACTCCCAATCGCTCATTTCCAGCCGCGCATCCTCGCACTCACGCGTCCGGCCACGCAATGCCTGGGTCCTGCAACGGTGCGTCGATAAAACCATCAGAACACGGCAGATTGAAATCAGGACGCCGGTTGCCAGAAGGCTTGATCGTGTAAGTGCTCACCCCTGGGTACTTCGGCTTCCCTTGAAACCACTCCTGGTGCCAGGCCGCCGCCTGCGCGCGCAGCTTGGCCACTGCGTCAGCTGACAGGCCGAGTGTCGCGTACATGGCGGGATCGTTGGCAGCGGCTGGATTGCCCGAACCCGGCGCCATGGGCCGGCCAGATACCAGCCTGCTGAGCTCTTGCAAGACAACCAGACGTGACTGCTGCCACGTTTGATTGGTCGCCCGACTCAACCACGAGAACCGATTGTGCCGACCATACGACAGCGCCAGTTCGTTCAGCATCTGTACCGACCCCGCCTTGACTCCGGCTTCGGCGAGTTTGGGCGCTTCCCACGCATAGGCCTCCAGATAGTCGGCAGCTAGGTCCGGGTGCGTCATCATGAGATAAGCGGAAACGTAATTGGCCATGGCATCCAGATTGCCGGCCAACGCCGCTTGGCGCAGATAGTGCAAGCGGTCCTTGGCGGCATTGGGCTGAAGCCCGCTGCAATGGTTGTCTGGGTCGAGTTCCTGAATCACGGCCATGCGCCGGTCGGATGGTGCCGATTGAATCCAATCGAGTCGCGTCGCACACCAATCGAGCTCTGCCGCCAGCCGACAGGCGGCCGACGCATCGCCCTGATCGGCACGTGCCTTCAGTGTCGGATAAGCTGCCGCAATCGGCAAGTCGATCGCAGGCAATGGCGCCCACGTAGATCGCGGTGTGGGTGCCGGCAAGGCGCGCATAGCGGTGGCCGGTTTCGTGTCAGGCAGGCCACCCGATATTGTCGATCGATCAGTTTGGGACAATTGGGCCGTTTCCGAGGTCGGCGTCTCCGCCGAAGTGGGCGCCGACGCGGGAATTAGCCACCAGTGCTTCAGGCCTGCAAGACATGACCCCAATAACACCGCCAGCAGAAACAGTCGCCAACTTGGGTTCATTCTGGCACCGCCTTGCTCAAACTCAGCGCAGGATCAAACGTTGCATCAAAATCTTCGCAGTCATCGTCAAAGCGAATCATCGGACGCACTTTATTTCGCGCCTTGACTCGTGCCGCATCTGACCAGCCGCGCTCGAAGATCTGCGTCACCAAGTCGTTGACACGTCGGTCCTGCTCGGGCGTCAAGATCATTGCGGAATTGGCTGGACTGTCACGGTTGGCCGTCGCCATTCCCAAATGAAGGTCCGGATGCGCCTGTTCAACGCGTTGACGAAGCCGCGCTAGCACCTCAGCAAGGATTCCGACTCGCTCCCGGCTGATGGGTTCACCGCGGGCATCGTACGATTGCAGACCGATGCCGTGGGGACTACTCAAACCCGTCAGCACATTGAACGACTTGGTGTTTCCAGCAAGCATCCCAGACCACAGCACGGCATCCCGCTCGACACTGTATTGACGAAAATCCGACGGATTGGGCATGCCTGGCCCCAACGCACTGAACGTATCCGCAAGGGTTGCCAACGCATCGCTACTGCCGGCAACGGCGGCCTGACGAAGCAACGGATACGCCTCGCGATAGTCAGCCGTCGTCAAGCCACGACAGCGCTCCATTCGAACGAACATCGGTCGCAGTTGATCGAGTGCCCGCTCTTCGTCTTCGTTCAGAGCACGAGCCTGCGCCAGCTTCATTTCGGCAGAATGCGCGATGGCCGCCGGGGAGCTATCCAACACACCACACTCAGCCAAACGCCGCCCCAACCAGCACGCCGCGCGCGCATCGCCTGCTTTTGCGCGTTGTCGATATGAAGCAATGACATCGCGAACCGGCACTGCCACCAATGGAAACGGCTCGGTGCTGAGGTTGGCTTCGGGTTGCGCGGACTTTGGCACTGAGCGCGCCACGGGCGACAGTGGCGCGCTAGACCGTTTCCCAAAGTCTGCTGTGTCCGACGGCACAGATGGCGACTGCGACGACACATCTCTGTCGCCATGGATAGCGGACGATTCAGCGGGAACGGTGGCGCGCTGCCGGGACGGCATGCCACCTAGCAGCAGGTCGGTGACCGCGAACGCGCCACCAGCCATCAGCAGAAAGAACACGTAACGCAGATTGCGATTCGATCCCAAGGAAACGCCACTCTGGATGAACACGACGCTCAGAGTCTGCCCAAAACGACAGGATTGAACAAAGCCTGATGTGCGCGGATGAGATGGCGTGCTGCATGGGCACGCCAAGCGGCCTTACTTCGCCGCATCTACCTTCGCGGGTTCGGACTTGATCGTCAGCGGCACGCCCTTGGCGCCGGCATAAAACACCAGCAGCTTCACCGGCACTTTGCCGACGTTGCGACCATTGTGTTCCGTATTGACGACCTCGGCCAAGCTTTCGCCGGCTTTCATCAGCTTCTTTCGGCCATCACGCAGGCTGACCTCGAGTTCGCCTTCGAGCACCATGCCAAACGAAGACACGGGATGCAGATGCCAGCCGGTTTCGGCGCCGACCGCAATTTCGATCTGCAGCCCGGTGATCTCAGCCTCGCCTTCGGGATACTTCAGCGCAGCGCCATCCCAACTGGTCGTCGTTTTCAGTAAGGGCGTCACTTTCAGCGCTTCGCTGGGTTCGAATGCGCGTGACGGACTGGCAATGGCAAGGAGCAGCAAACTCAGGAACCCGGCAGTAATCTCGCAGCGCATGGAAGGACTCTTGGTAAGGACAGAATCGGCGACCAGGGCAAAGCTGCCTCCAGCCGCCATGACAAATTTCTCAGTGTTGGCCGATCAGCGGCCGGACCGACCCAGCATCGCATGCAGCAGCACGTTGCCGCCCGCTTCGATCCATTCGGGCGTTGCGTCTTCGACTTCGTTGTGACTGATCCCGTTGACGCAAGGCACAAAGACCATCGCGGTCGGCGCAACCTTCGACAAGTAGCACGCGTCATGACCGGCACCGGAAACGATGTCGCGATTCGAGTAGCCGAAGCGCTCCGCACCAGCGCGCACGGACTCGACACACGCTTGATCGAATGCGATGGGCGCGTAGTAGAAGATCTGCTCTAGCTTACTGACCTCAACCTTGGTCTCGGCGGCAATCCGAGCGACGCCTTCGCGAACCTTGCGATCCATCTCCGCCAGCACCGCATCATCCGGATGCCGGATGTCGATCGTAAAGAACACCCGCCCAGGGATCACATTGCGCGAGTTCGGGAAGTTCTGAATCATGCCGACGGTGGCGCAGGCAAACGGCGCATGCTCATGCCCGATGCGATTCACCAAGTCGATGACGCGCGCAGCGCCAAGCAGCGCGTCACGTCGACGCGGCATCGGCGTCGGGCCAGCATGGGACTCCTGCCCGGTGAACACCACTTCGTACCAGCGTTGGCCTTGGGCATGCGTGACGACGCCAATGGTCTTGCCTTCGGCTTCAAGGATCGGACCCTGCTCGATATGTAGTTCGAATGCCGCATGGATCGGCTTGCCGACAGGTTGATCACCGGCATAACCAATGCGCGCGAGTTCCTCACCCATGGTCTTGCCATCAACGTCGGCGCGCGACAACCCATACTCGAGCGTGAACACCCCGGCGAATACACCGGATGCCACCATAGCTGGCGCAAACCGCGAGCCCTCTTCGTTCGTCCAGATCACCACTTCGATCGGGCGATCGGTTTCAATGCCGTGATCATTCAGCGACCGAATCACTTCCAGACCACCCAGCACCCCATAGATGCCATCGAACTTGCCGCCAGTCGGTTGCGAATCGGCATGGGAGCCAGTCACCACCGGCGCCAGACTATTGTCACGACCGGCGCGCCGGGCAAACACATTGCCCATCTGATCCACACTGATGGTGCAGCCCGCTTCCTTGGCCCAGCGCGCGAACAAGTCACGGCCTTCTTTGTCGAGGTCGGTCAGCGCGAGGCGACACACGCCGCCTTTCACGGTGGCACCAATCTTCGCCATCTCCATCAACGAATCCCAAAGTCGCTGGCCATTGATATGAAGGTCAGTCGACAACACCGGTTTCAGCAATGCATTCATATTGGACTCCTCGTTGCGAACGCCCGCCCATGCCGGCGCCCCATCCGTTCATCGAACCGACCGCTCAACCACCATTGGTGGGCATGACAAATTGCGCACCCGCGCGAATACTCGTTGGCCAACGCTCGGACACAGCCTTGAGCCGTGTGTAGAAGCGCACACCTTCGGGCCCGTAGATATGCTGATCGCCAAACAGCGAATTCTTCCAACCGCCAAATGAATGATACGCAGACGGAACGGGAATCGGCACGTTGACGCCGACCATGCCAACCTGGACGCGTGACACGAAATCGCGTGCCGCATCGCCATCGCGGGTGAAGATCGCCGTACCGTTGCCATACTCGTGCGCGTTGATCATCGCGAGCGCGTGTTCATAGTCGCGGGCGCGCACAATCGACAACACCGGCCCGAAGATCTCCTCCTGGTAAATGCGCATGTCTTCCTGCACGCGATCAAACAAGCAACCGCCCAGGAAGAAGCCATCTTCACAGCCGCTGACGCTGAGCTCGCGCCCATCGACCACCAGGCTCGCCCCTTCCTGCACCCCTTGGTCGACATAGCCCTTGACCTTGTTACGGTGCTCACGCGTGATCAGCGGCCCCATGTCCATGCCCGGTGCCGTGCCGGCGCCAATCTTCAGCGCTTCCACGCGCGGCTTCAGCTTGGCCACCAGCGCATCGGCGGTTGCATCGCCCACCGCCACCGCCACCGAGATCGCCATGCAGCGCTCGCCCGCGGAACCGTAGCCAGCGCCCATCAACGCATCGGCAACTTGATCGAGATCGGCATCCGGCATGACCACCATGTGATTTTTGGCGCCGCCAAGCGCCTGCACGCGTTTGCCATGACGAGCGCCGGTTTCGTAAATGTATTTGGCGATGGGCGTCGAGCCGACAAAGCTGATGGCCTTGACGTCCGGATGCGCGAGCAACCCATCGACAGCAACCTTGTCACCATGCAGCACATTGAAAATGCCATCCGGCAATCCGGCCTCTTTGAACCAATCAGCGAGCAGCAGCGAGCTCGACGGATCGCGCTCGCTCGGCTTCAACACAAACGCGTTGCCACACGCAATCGCAATCGGCGCCATCCACAACGGCACCATCGCCGGGAAATTGAACGGCGTGATCCCTGCGACTACGCCCAGCGGCTGTCGCATCGATGTCGCATTGATGCCACCGCCGACGTTCTCGTTGAACTCACCCTTGAGCAGTTGCGGAATGCCGCACGCGAACTCGATCACTTCCAAACCGCGGGCGACTTCGCCCAGCGCATCGGAATGGGTCTTGCCATGCTCTGCGGTGATCTGGGCGGCGAGTTGATCGGCGCGCGCATCCACGATGTCGCGCATCTTGAACAACACGCGAGCGCGTCGCAGCGGCGACAGCGCTGCCCAAGCGGGAAACGCGGCTTTCGCGGCGGCCACGGCGGCATCGATATCGGCGACGTCAGCGAGGTACAACGTTCCGGTCTGCTGACCGGTCGCCGGGTTGAAAACGGGGCTGTTCCGGCCACTGCTGCCCTCGTGGCGCTGGCCCTGAATGAAATGCGGAATACGTGCTGCCTGACTCATGATTCGCTTCGGTCTCTGGTTTGCAAACTCGGTTTTACCACTGTCTTGGCTTTCCGGGCAGATGCCAGCGCGCACCGGTCGGCCAAAGACGTGCGCGCGCAAGCCCTAACCTGACCGCAAACGCTTGATTTCGCCCGAAAAGAAGCGAATCCTGTCGGCAGGTGCCAAGGCTCCGTCCGGCGCGCTAGGATCGGCGTCCTGGCGATTCTAGGAGTGCGCTGATGGATCTGATTCTTCGCAACGGCAACCTGCCCGATGGTCGGAGCGGCATAGACCTCGGCATCGACAAGGGGCGGATTGTTGCGCTGACCCAGAATTTGGAGGCCACCGCGCTCCGCGAAATCGACGCCACCGGCAAACTGGTATCCCCCCCGTTCGTCGACGCGCATTTTCATCTCGACTCGGCGCTGACATACGGTCAGCCGCGCATCAATCAAAGCGGCACGCTGCTCGAAGGGATCGCGCTCTGGGCAGAGCTGAAACCGACACTGACCATCGACAGCATGGTCGCGCGTGCGCTTCGCTATTGTGAATTGGCCATCAGCCAAGGATTGCTGGCCATTCGTTCGCATGTCGACACCTCCGATGCCCGTCTGCTCGGCGTCGAAGCGTTGCTTGAGGTGCAGCAGAAGGTGGCACCTTGGCTCGATCTGCAACTCGTCGCATTCCCGCAGGATGGGCTCTATCGCAACCGTGACGGCGAGCATAATCTGCTGCGCGCACTGGACATGGGCGTCAATGTCGTGGGTGGTATTCCGCATTTTGAACGCACCATGCACGACGGCACGCGTTCGGTCACGCGCCTGCTCGAAATCGCCGCCAGTCGCGGCCTCCGGGCTGATCTGCATTGCGATGAGTCCGACGACCCACACTCCCGGCACGTCGAGACTCTCGCCGCCGAAACGTTGCGCCTAGGGTTGCAGGGCCGAGTAGCGGGATCGCATTTGACATCCATGCATTCCATGGACAACTACTATGTGTCGAAGCTGTTACCGCTGATGGCTGAATCCGGCGTGGCTGCGATCGCGAACCCATTGATCAACATCACGCTGCAAGGCCGCCACGATACGTACCCGAAGCGGCGTGGCATGACCCGTGTACCTGAACTGCTGGCCGCTGGCGTGCCGGTAGCGTTCGGCCACGACTGCGTGCTCGACCCTTGGTATTCGTTTGGTTCGGCGGACATGTTGGAGGTGGCTCACATGGGTATCCATGTCGGCCAGATGACCGCGCAGTCGGCGATTCATCAGGCATTCGAGGCAGTCACGACCACGCCAGCCCGCATTCTGGGACTGGACGATTACGGCCTGGCGGTCGGGAAATCCGCCGACTTGCTGCTGCTCGACGCCGAGAACGTGTTTCACGCGATCCGCACACGTGCCGACCGACTACTGGTACTGCGGCGCGGCCAGATTCTGCTGGAACAGGCGCCAAGGACGGTCCAGCTCAACGTCCATTGGTAAGGCACCAGATGCCGACAGCCTGGCCGAATGCGCTGTCAAGAGTGACGCACCCCGCCAGCGCTCGCTATGCTCCGGAAATGATGCGATGGAAGAACCACCATGCTTGAACTGATCGGCCTGTTTGTACTGGGACTGTTTCTGGTCACCCTGGGTGCCGATTCGCTGCTCAAGGGCACCTCCGGGCTGGCCCAGAACCGTGGTGCAGGAGGCTATGCCGCCGGGCTTGCCATGGTAGTGGTGGGCTCGTCGCTGCCGGAAGTGGCCATTTCCATTGCCGCTTTGGCACTCGGCCATTTCGAACTGGCGCTTGGCAATGTCATTGGCAGCTCAATTGCCAATTTCGGATTGATCATCAGCGTGGCCGCGTTGGCCAAACCGTTGAACGTGAACTTCCGCTTTCTTTACGTCGCTTTGCCAATGGTCGCCGCCTCGGCCTTGGCGCTGATGGCGATGAGCCACAACGGCACGTTGGGTTATTGGGACGGCGCCGTGCTGCTGATCGCCGTCATTTTGTTTGGCTGGTCGATCAAACGCGCGGCAGTCCAGGAAAACGACGCCGTCCGCAAGGAAATGGCCTATGTCGGCAATACCCAGCTGGAAGTGCCGCGCAATGTGTTGCGTATTGTCGTGGGTCTAGCCGTGCTCGGCGGCGGTGCGTATCTGGCCGTGCACAAAGGTCTGGCGCTCGGCACGCGACTTGGGATGAGCGAACTGTTGACGGGACTGACGTTGCTTGCAATTGGCAGCGCCATTCCGGAAATGACCACCGCCATCGTCGCGGCTGCCCGCGGCCAGGGCAATGTAGTGGTGGGCAGCGCCGTCGCCTCCACCGTGATCAATCTGTTGCTCGTGCTGGGCTTGATGTCGATCTGGAAGCCCATTCCGATGGCGCGCTCGCTCGTGTACGTCGAGCTGCCAGTGCTGATTGCGTTCAGCGCGGCGTTTTACCCCATGCTGAAGGGGGATGCGGTGGTGTCGCGGCGTGAAGGCGGGATCCTGCTGTTCGCGTTCGTCGGCTTGCTGCTGTATCAGCTCGTCTTGGCTCGCTAGACAGAGTCTTGATCCGTCCATCCTGAACGTTCAGACCCGGCCAGCCTTGGCCCGCGCCAATTTCGCAATGATCGGAAGCGCGCGCATGACCGTTCTGCGCTGATTACCGCCATCTTGAGTTTGGTCGCCCACGCGCGCTGATAAGCTGCCCGCGGCGCCTGGCAAACGGGTGCCGTCATCGAGTTGAGATCGGTTGCTGATCAAGGGGTCTGCGCGCGGAACCGCCGCGTCGACCGAAACTGAAATCGGTCCTGCTGCGAATATTTTGGCCCAGCTACCGTCTAGGAATCGGGAACTTGCATGGACGCATCACAACGACTTGACGACGCATTCGAACGCGCATCGCAACTCGACGATCTCGGCTTATGGCGGCAGGCATGGCACGCATTGGGCGCACCCAGTCTCGACCAGATGGGCGCGGAACGCGACCCCGACCGACTCCTGCTGCTGGCATCGATCGTTGCGAATCTCGGCCACGCCGCGACGGGCAGGCGCTTGCAGATACGGGCTCGCCGACTGCACCCGCGACATGAGCGGGCGCGTCAAATATGGGCCAATCAAATACTGGACGGTCGCGGTCCGCTCGCGTTTCTACAGCGGTTCCAAACTGCGCCCGACACCACGTTCTGGCTGATGCGCCGCTGTGAGGCATTGGCGCAACTTCATGATTTCGAGGCCGCCGAGCACTGTTTTGCGGGCCTGCCAGAATCCATTCGAGACGGCGGAATTGGCCAGCGTTTGCTGGGCGAAATCGATTGGATGGCAGACCGACGCGACGAGGCAGTCGCTCGGCTTGAGGCGCTGCTCGCCGCCGACCCGTCCGCCTATCGAACACGCATGCTGCTGCTTGGTTGGTATCGGGAGCGGCAGGATCAGCAGCGCTTTGCACAAATGCTGCTGGACACCGATGCGGCGACGGAATGCCTCTATCCAGCGAGCCTCGGCCTGCAGCAAGCGGTACAATGCGAAGATGCCACTGCGGTTGCGCACTGGGTCGCGCGCATTCGCGCGCTGGCACTGCCACCCGCCCAGCGCATCGAGACATGGCTGACCACGGAACAAGCGCGGCTGCTACTCCGACTGGGGCAGCCTGATCAGGCGCGGACGGTGCTGGAGCGGGCTTGCGATCTGCCACCATTCTGGGAAGAACGCTTGCGACGCCTCCGCCTGGCAGCACCAGACGCACCGCGCTCCCGTTTGCCCGTCAAAGTCATCCGCCAGCGGTTCATGACGTGTGCGCCAGCGACGATCGCGTCACTACTCGACTATTTTGGCGCGCCCACCGCAGAGCCCGAAGTCGCAGCGGCGATCTGCTTTGGCGGTACCTACGACCGGCATCAGCGCCGATATCTCCGCCAGCGCGGCTTTGTGATCCGCGAATTTCGAATGACGGCCGAGTCCGCACAGGCATTGCTGGCTGCCGGCGTTCCGTTCGCGCTCTCGATGCATGAATTTGACAGCGGCCATTTGCTGGCTGTGATTGGCTATGACGCGTCGACCGATTTGTACCGGCTCCGCGATCCCGGACGTGACGTCGATACAGAGGTCGCTTCTGACTATTTCCAGTTTGGTCAGATGGCTAATGGGCCGAAGGCATTCGCGTTTGTGCCGGCCGCACGCGCAGCTGATCTGGATGCAATCGCGCTACCCGAGTCCGACGCCTACGCAACGGTCGGTGAATTTGAAGAAGCCCTGGATCTGGAGCAGGCGGATCGTGCCCGGGCGGCACTGGAGACGCTGCGCGGTCTACCTGATGCGACCCGTTTGTACTGGCTCACCGAATGGCAGATGGCGAGTTTCGACCAGGATCGGCAGCGCGCGCTGCGGTCGATCGATGCGCTCCTGGAGCACTTCCCGGAAGACGCCTGGCTGCATTGGATGCGACTGTCCGCCTCAACCGGACTGGAATCGCATGCCGAGCGCGAACGCGCCATGAAAACCGCCACGCTGCACTCGGCGCACCCAAACTTTTTGATCAGCCTGGCGCGCTTTTATTTTGGTGACGCGCGACAATGGGCCCTCGCGGGTCAGTTACTTAACCGAGCCAGCAAGAAGCGCCCGATCAGCGCCACGCTGTTCTCGGCGCTCGCGGATTGGTCTGAACTGCAAGGCGATCCTGCCGCCGCGAGCTTTCAAGCGCGCCTCGCTAGTCTGCAGTCCCCCAGCAGTGAAAGCCTGGCCCAGCGCTACTTTGATCTGGCGCGCGAACACGGCGATCTGACGCCGGCACTGAGTTGGCTCGCCAAACGCGACCAGGATGGTCGGAGTCTCACGCGTGAGCCGGCGCTGACACGCTATCGCTGCTTGTTGCAGGCGCAGCACGACGACGACGCTCTGGCACTGCTGACCGAGCTGGAGCGTGACTTTGCCGATGACCCAAAGGTCCAGTTCGAGGTCATCGAACGCGACCGCAACACCCTTCCGCTGGCAGATGTGCAACACCGACTGCAGGCTTGGCCCGAACATCCCACGGCCATTCGTCAGTTGGCACAGGCGTATGAAGCCGCGGGCGACTCGGCCGCTGCGCTAAAGCTGCTTGAGGCGCGCCTTAGCGTTGAGCCGCTGGCAATAGATCTCCACTACTGGATTGCGAGACTGATCGCCGATCGCAACGGTGATGAAGCCGTGCAGCGCTTTGTGCTCGATGCCTACCACGCCGCGCCACACCAGATCGAGCGCCTGAATTTGTGTTTGAGCTATTTGGTAGAGCGGCGGCCAGAGGTGGTCATCCGCCTGCTTGAAGGGGCCATGACCCAGCATCCGAACAACGCTTGGCTCGCGCGCCAACTTGGCTTTTTGTACTTGGAGTGCGGGCGCCTGCCAGACGCCCAGAGGGTGGCCGAGCGTGCCCGCGAACTACAGCCCAATGCGGCAGCCTGCTTCAATCTGCTGGGCGCCTTGGCGGCCGCAGCGCAACAGAAGGACGAAGCGCTCGCGTTCTGGTGGCAGTCGATCACAAAGGGTGGCGCGCAGGGCTATGCATTGTCGCAATCGTTCGAGTTTCTGGACGATGCGGGCCGTGGCGACCTGCTCCAACGCCAGGCGGCCATTCTCGGCCGATGTGCCGAAGATGAAGAAGCGCTGCTCGACTGGGCGCGCGAGGCGCCGGAATATCTCGACCAGGAAACCTGCCTGAACGCCTGGGACGCACTGGCGGCGCGCTTTGGACACGCCTGGCAGTGGCATGTCGGCCGAATCCAGATGCTGCATCGATTCGACGCTGCAGCGGCGCTGACAGCTGCCACTGCGTTTACCGAGCAGCGCAGTCGCTTGCCGATTGCCTGGCTGACGCGCGCGAAGGTCGAGCGCAACGTCGATGTCGAAGCGGCGCTCCACACCACGCGCCATCTGCTGACGCTCGCGCCAAACTGGGCCGATGCCCTGACCTTGCTTGGCACCATCCTGGCTGGTAGCGGCCAACTTGGCGCGGCGGCGGCCGAACTGCGCGCCGCGTGTGCCCGGTCGCCACGCCACGTACCGCTGCTGTGTCGAACAGCACAGGTACTCATGGACCTAGGCGAGACTCGAGAGGCGCAGCGCCTGCTCGAACGGGTGCTGCAGCTGGATGACAGCCAGACCTGGGCCTGGGAACGATTGGAAGAATTGTCGCCGGCAGCGGCCGAAACCCAGGCGGTGCATTGGACCCAACGTCGCCCGGGAATCGTGGCTAGTTGGTATCGGCTCGCATACATTTGTGTCGACCGCAATCCTGAGCGCGCGCTGATCGCTTGCAACGAAGCCTTGCGTCGGCGCGCGGACCATCTCGATTCGATCAGTCTGAAGAGCATGGCGCTCGCGAGTTTGAGTCGGATCGACGAAGCCCTGGGCTGCCTGGATCAATTCGACCCAGACGGCCAGCATGCGTCCCTCTGCTGGCGGCGCGCCTGGGTGCTCTGGGCGGGCCATCGGCGCGGCGAGGCCACCAAGGTGTTGCAGCAAGCGCTGCAGCGCTTTCCTGACAACTTCGCCCTGCTGAGCTTAAATGCCGACTATTGCCGGGAGCCCGGGCTGCACGAACGGGCGCGCGACTCTTTGAATGCCATGCGTCGCCTGGCGCCCAAGCACGCGCCGACCGTGCTGCGCCTCGCGTGGCTCGAATGCCGACGGGGCATGACGCCAGCCGCCGAAGCGGCATTCAGACAGGCGGTTGAACTTGATCCGAGCCTCGTTGATGCCTGGGTGGCCCTCATACAGCACGCGCTGGATCAGAAGCAACTTACCGAGGCGTTTGCGTTGTACCACCGCGCTCGCGAGCACAGTCAATGCAGCGATCTGCGACTGGCGAATGTCGAACTGCAGATCTACGGAAACGCCAGCGCCGAAATCGACCGCGCGATGAGCGCAGCACTTGCCGATGCCAGCATTACGGAAGAGCAAGTTGATGCGCTGCATCGGCGCATTGCGCCAAGATGGATTGAGGTGCTGACGCGTCTCAACCGCCTGCTGGTCGACCCAGTGCCGTGCGCCGCGTTTTCGAGTGCACTCGTCGCCACACGCTACAGCGATTGCTATCGCGCTCTGCCGCGAATCCTGCAACGCCTGGAAACAGGCGCAACCGATCACTCCGATCGCGGCTTGATAACAGCGTTGCTCAACCATTGGGCGAAGGACCAGAACAACGGCCCGTTTGTCGCGTCGCTGTTTTACGAGCATCAGGACCTGTTCAAGACCGACCCAGTTCTTCGCGATGATCTGTGTTACGCGCTGACTGAATTGAACCGCCCTGCCGAAGTCTGCGCGTTGCTGCAGTCGTGGCGTGAGCGGCCGCCCTTGCCGGGTTCGGTATCGTTCAATTATGCGACCTCACTCGCACGCCGCGGACAGTTTGCAGACAGCCTGGATGTCAGACGCGCAGCCATTTACAACCGGCAAGGCCTGGGCGGCGCGCATGCTGCCTATGCGTGTTTGGATGCCATCCTATGCGCGGACCCGGTTGAAACCACTTGGCGCAACATGGCGGCAGTGGCTCGACAAAATCTGTCGCATAAGTTCTCCCAGAACCATGCCTACTTCGCATTGAATATGTTGGCGGCAGTCGAGCAGCCAAGTCCGTGGCGCGCAGTGTGCCAACTCGTGAAGGTCCGGCCAACGAATGATCTTGCCAAGACGTACCAGCGGGCACTGCGCCGGCACGTACTCCGCCAGATGGCGCTACCGAAGCGCATGTTGGCTTGGGTCTGGACCATCATCTAGTGTCGTGCGCTGCAAATAGCTTGAAGATCAACCGGACGCATTTCGAGTCAAGGCAAGCCGCCTTCATATGGCCGGTGCGGTCAACGTCGCGACCAGCCGCCTGACTGGCGGGGCAACGAGCGCTACCGTTGGAAACGCGATCGGCCATGTTTTCGCGGCACTGATGAGCCATTGCGAGAGAAACCCCGCATGCAGGCCTTGGTTGATCAACAACACATAAGCGGAAACCACGATCACCATGATCGCCGACAATAGTGCACTAAACAGGATGGGGGCATAACGAGCCGGGATTTTCATAGGGGTTCTCTAGTCAGAAAAATGAAGAAAAGGTTGAGCGAATTTTGTGTCGATGTGGCACTGCCGCTACGGTCAACCCAACGCCAAACAAGGCCTGGGCGAAACATCCGGATGAATGGGCAGCAGCGTTTAAGGCCGCGAGCGAATCAAAGGTGCGCGGGCCAATCCACACCCATTAGCACGGGAACGGACGCCGTAGAACGCGAACGCAGTCGTGTGTGGTTCATGGTTCAATCATCATGAGCCTCGCGGTTGCGTACAAGCCCAGACCAAACACCACATGGGTCAGCACACTTTGCAGCCGGGTTCGCCAGGGGCTTGACGTCAGGCTCCCAGCCCAACCGAAACCAAAAGCCGGCTGCATGATGAGAAATGGGGCCAGCACCGTCAAAAGGCCAAAAAGCAGCGCCGGCCATACCGTCGGCTTGGCCATCCATGTGTCGCCCACCAACCAGTTGAACAGCAGGGCAAAGGCGATGCCGGTGCCATAGTGCGAAAGCCAGCCAAGCCAGTATTCATGGCGGATAGCGGGCGCCTTGGTGATTGATTGGTGCCGGAACGTTGCGGCGGGCCAGTGTCCGACCCAACGACCCAGCAATCGGTAATCCGGCAATGGCACACGCAGCAAGTGCTGTCGGAGCCAAGCCCACAGATCCACCGCGAGCGTCGCGCCGACGCCGAGAACCAAGATATTGACGACTGAATTCATGTACCGACTCCTTGCGTTACCGTTTCCATGCGTGCAGACTGCCACTTGAAGTCGACTTTAAGTCAAGTGAACGAACATGGATATTGCAGAAGTTGCCCGGCGCTCCGGTGTTCCGGCATCGGCGCTGCGCCATTACGAACGCAAAGGCCTCATCCGCTCGGTGGGTCGGGCTGGCCTCAGGCGCGTGTTTCCGGAACTTGTGTTAGAGCGGCTGGAGCTGATTGCGCTCGGCCAGGCCGCTGGGTTTTCGCTCGACGAAATGGCCGCGATGCTTGGCGATACCGACACGCCACACATTGATCGTGATCTTCTGGCCGCCAAGGCTTTATCGCTGGAATCGACCATCAAACGCTTGCAGGCTCTGCACGATGGACTCGCGCATGCCGCGGTGTGCCGTGCCCCGCATCATCTCGAGTGTCCGAGTTTTCGTCGCCTGATGGGCTGGGCCGGCAAGCACCAACGGGAGCGGCAGCAAAAGGGGCGACTCACGCCTGGCGCGCCAAACGGCCCGCGCCGCAATCGGCGCTCACCGGATTGATTGTGCCCAGTCCCGGCGCACGAATCTGAACCTGAGTGATTCCAGCGCATCAGTTGGCACATGCGACTCCAAAGGTTTCTGGCATGATCGCGGGCTGACAGACTCCCCTGCCCTCATGCAAAAACACACGGCTGCCGTTCGTTTCGTCCTGATCACGGTGATTCTGGACATGCTCGCTCTGGGCGTCGTCATCCCCGTGCTGCCCAATTTGCTGAAGACGTTTTTGAATGGCGATACCGTGCAGGCCGCCCATTACTACGGCGCCGCGGGCGTGCTGTGGGCGGCGATGCAGTTTGTGTTCTCGCCATTGCTCGGCGTCTTGTCGGACCGATTTGGACGCCGGCCGATCATTCTGCTGTCGAATGCCGGGCTCGGTCTGGACTACGTGCTCATGGCACTCGCCAATTCGCTGCCCTGGTTTTTCATTGCCCGCGCCGTGTCGGGTATCTGTGCCGCGAGTGTCAGTTCGGCCAGTGCCTATATCGCCGATGTGACGCCACCCGAGAAGCGTGCCGCTGCGTTTGGCAGTATTGGCGCCGCGTTCGGTATCGGTTTTGTGTTGGGTCCGGCGTTGGGCGGCACACTCAGCGCCGTCGATATGCGCCTGCCATTCTGGATTGCAGGCGGCCTGAGTCTGGCTAACTTCTGCTATGGCTATTTCGTCCTGCCTGAGTCATTGCCTCCAGAGCGCCGCAGTAGCCTGGACTGGAAGCGCGCGAACCCGGTTGGTGGCCTGATCTGGCTCGCCCGCCACGGCAAACTGCTGGGCCTCGCCTGCGTTCACTTTCTGAACAGTCTGGCGCACTTTGTGCTGCCCGCAACGTTTGCCCTGTACGCGGGCTATCGCTACCAATGGTCTCCCAAGGAAATCGGCCTGACATTGATGGCGGTTGGTGTGTGCTCCGCCATTGTGCAAGGCGGGCTCGTTAGGAAAGTCGTGCCAGCGCTCGGCGAGCGGCGCACGCTGTTGCTCGGCCTGGTGTTCGGCGCCACTGGCTTTGTGCTGTACGGATTGGCTGCGACCGGACCTTGGTTTGTGGCGGCGGTGCCCATCATGGCGATCTGGGGCCTCGGCGGTCCGGCAATGCAAGGATTGATGAGTGCACGCATAGATGGTCATGAGCAAGGCAAGCTGCAAGGCATGTTGAGCAGTGTGATGGGGGTTGCCGGCATGATCGGCCCGGCACTGTTTACTCAGGTGTTCGCGTATTCGATCGCACCGGAAGCCGTCTGGCACGAACCGGGCGCGGCGTTCATTCTGGCCGGATTGATCCTGCTCGGCAGTTGCACCCTGGCCTGGAAGGTCGCGAGGTCCCTGCCCGCAAGGCCTGTTGAACCAGCAGTCCTGGCAGCGTCAGCGCCTGACGCGTGAACACGCCTAACCCGCCGCGTTGTCCGGCTTCAACGGCGGGTGCAGCGTCAAATTGTGTGCCGCATCGCATTTCCGGGTTCGCGCTTGTGCCAGCGTCTGGTTTATTGCGTGTATGCCATTCAGAACAGGGTTGTCACGTCCGCCAGCGACTTGGTTGTGCGTGAGTCCGATGAACGGGCTTGCGGGCGGACGACGATCTAGGCAGACTCCCCCCGGTTGACAGCGTTGGCCATGTTGATCGTTATTCACCGCAGACAGGAACCAGATGGCAGTCGTGCCTACCTCACAAAATCGCCGCCGGTTCCAGCGCTTCGCCTTTGAGGGCAAGGTGCGGCTCTATTCAACGTCCGCGATGTGGGAATCGACGCTGCTCGATGTGTCGCTGAAGGGCGCGTTGATTGCCCGGCCTACCGATTGGCAAGGCAAGACCGGTGCATCACACCGCATCGAACTCCGGGTCGACGATGGCCCGCGAATCAGCATGGCGGCCACGATGGTGCATTGCTCAGAGACCGCCATTGGTTTCAAGTGGGACCGCATCGATCTGGACAGCTTCGTCCAACTGAAGCGCCTGATCGAGCTCAACATTGGCAACCCCGATCTGATGACCGAAGAGCTCAATTTTCTGAGCTGATGGGTGTCGGTGAATGGCTCCGGTGGGAGCGTGTTCAGCCGCGAACGGGCACGCTGCAAACGTGGTTCAGGACTGAAGGCCCGGCGGTCTCAACCGATCTTGCCGCAAGCTTGGTTCGGGCCTGAAGGGCCTCCCACATAAGGCGAACCGATCTTGCCGCAGCCCCAGACTCAGCCTGGCAAACGCCGGATTCGTGCCCCCAAACCGCTGAGCTTTTCTTCGATGCACTCATAACCACGATCGATGTGATACACGCGATCGACCGTGGTGTCGCCCTTGGCCACCAGGCCCGCAATCACCAGGCACGCGGACGCGCGCAGATCGGTAGCCATGATCGGCGCACCCGTAATATGCGGCACGCCTTTGATGATCGCAGTGTTGCCTTCGACGCGGATATCGGCGCCCAAGCGCCGAAGTTCCTGCACATGCATGAAGCGGTTCTCGAACACCGTTTCGGTGATCACGCCCACACCTTCGGCGACCGTGTTCAGCGCCATGAACTGCGCCTGCATGTCGGTCGGAAAGGCCGGATATGGCGCGGTGGTCAAGCTCACGGCTTTCGGGCGGTTGCCGCGCATGTCAAGCTCGATCGAATCTTCGGTCGTGTTGATGTGCGCACCCGCTTCCTCCAACTTGACAAGCACCGCATCGAGCGAATCGGCACGTGTCTTCTTGGCCAGCACCCGGCCACTCGTGATCGCACCGGCGACCAGGAACGTACCGGTTTCAATGCGGTCCGGCAGCACTTCGTAGTGAGTGCCATGCAGCCGCTCAACGCCTTCGATGATGATCTTGTTCGTGCCCGCGCCGTCAATCTTCGCGCCCATCGCAATGAGGCAGTTCGCGAGATCGACCACTTCAGGTTCTTGCGCCGCGTTCTCGATCACTGTGGTGCCCGAGGCCAGCGCCGCCGCCATCATGATGTTCTCGGTACCGGTTACGGTCACCAGATCCATGACAATGCGGGCCCCTTTCAGGCGCTTCGCGCGGGCCTTGATGTAGCCACCTTCGACGGTGACCTCGGCGCCCAGCGCTTGCAGACCCTTGATATGCAGGTCTACTGGCCGCGAGCCAATCGCACAGCCACCCGGCAGCGACACATCGGCCGAACCGTACTTGGCCACCAGCGGGCCGAGCACCAGGATCGACGCGCGCATCGTCTTGACCAGATCGTAGGGCGCAAAGAAGTGGTTGGTCTTCCGCGGATCGACATGGATCTTCATGCGGTCATCGACGACCAGTTCTGCGCCCATCTGGCCGAGCAGTTCCATCGTGGTCGTAACATCGTGCAGGTGCGGCACATTGCTGATCGACATGGGTTCGTCGGCCAACATGGTGGCAGCGAGAATCGGCAGCACGGCGTTCTTTGCGCCAGAAATCCACACTTCGCCGTTCAGCGGTTCGCCGCCGGAAATCAAAATCTTTGCCATACGGTTTGCTTTAATCCTTGTTCGACTCAGGACGATCGGGCTTCGTCCGGGGTCAGTGTTTTCAGTGCCAGTGCATGAATGGCGCCGCCCATCAGGGTGCCGAGGGTGGCGTAGACCATGCGGTGCCGAGCCAACAGTGCCTTGCCGGCAAACTGTGGGGAGATCACGCGTGCTTCAAAGTGCACGCCATCGTCGCCCTGTACGTCGATTTCGGCATCAGGCAGTCCAGCATGGATCAGATCACGGATTTGGCTAGCATTCATGGCATCAGTTCGGGAAATTTGCGGGCGCCCGTGGGCGTTCGGCGGCGCACCGGCAGGGCTTCGGGGCGATTGCCTCGAAAACCCACCCGATAGACCATGTTGCAGGCATAAGTGATTGATTTGTCGGGTTCGAAACCCCGCTCACACCAACCAGGGCGGTTGCTCATCGCCGGCTGAACCGGCCCAAAGCCAGCGCCGCCAGCTTCGATGGGCGTTTAACATCAGCCTGCTAGAATGGGGCATTCTAGCCCAGGCCATGGGCGACACGCGACTGTCTCCCTGAATGAATGCCCAGTTGAAGTCTCTGCTCAATATGCCACTCAAGGCCGAACATCAACAGGTCATTGACAGCGCGAACCGTGTCTTCGCGATTGAGGCACGCGCGATTTCGGCGCTGGCTGATCGCGTCGATGTGCACTTCGTACGCGCCACTGAATTGATGCGGACTTGCAAGGGGCGCGTGGTCGTGACCGGGATGGGCAAGTCTGGTCATATTGCCAACAAGATTGCTGCCACGCTCGCGTCCACTGGCACGCCGTCGTTCTTCGTGCATCCTGCCGAAGCGAGCCACGGCGATCTCGGCATGATCACCGATCAGGATGTCGTGCTCGCACTCAGCAATTCCGGCGAAACCGACGAACTGCTGATGATCGTGCCGGTGATCAAGCGTAAGAAGATTCCGCTGATTGCGATGAGTGGCAAACCAAATTCCACCCTGGCGCGGCTCAGCGATGTGCATCTCGACGTCAGTGTCGCGGAGGAGGCCTGCCCGCTGAACCTGGCCCCCACGGCCAGTACGACTGCGGCGCTGGTCATGGGTGATGCGCTGGCCATTGCGCTCCTCGAAGCCCGAGGCTTTACCGAAGAAGACTTCGCGCTCTCGCACCCGGCTGGCAGCCTGGGCCGCAAGCTTCTGATGCGCATCAGCGATTTGATGCATACGGGCGATCAGGTCCCGCGCGTCTCTGAATCGGCGAATCTCTCTGAGGCGCTCGTCGAAATGACGCGCAAGGGCCTCGGCATGACCGCCGTGGTGGACGCCGATCAGCGCTTGCTGGGCGTATTTACCGACGGTGACTTGCGCCGCATGCTGGATGACGCCGAGATCGATCTCCGCGCCACGGCCGTGATCGAAGTCATGACGCGGCGACCCAAGAGCATCAGCGCCGACCGCCTCGCCGTCGAGGCCGCCAAACTGATGGAAGATCATGCGATTCACGCGCTGCTCGTGGTGGCCGAAGATGGCCGCCTGGTCGGCGCCCTGAATATTCACGATTTGTTGCGCGCACGCGTGGTCTAAGCCGCCAATGACTGGATTGGATTTCCCCGCCGATGTGCTCGTGCGCGCCAAACGCATTCGTTTGATCGGATTCGATATCGATGGCGTGATGACTGACGGTGGCCTGTATTTTTCCGGCGACGGCGAGCTCTGCAAGCGCTTTCAGGTGCAAGATGGATTCGGACTCAAGTTGCTGATGCAGGCGGGCATCGAGGTCGTCGTCATCACGGGTCGCGACAGCGCCATCGTCACCCGTCGTGCGCGCGATCTGGGTATTGCCGAAGTGCATCAGAATGTCCCGGATAAGCGGGCCTGCCTGGACGCCCTGCTGGCCAAGCGTCAGCTCCAATGGCCCGAGGCCGCATACTTGGGCGATGACTGGCCCGATCTTGGCGTGTTGCGGCGCGTCGGCTTGTCCGCCGCACCCGCGAACGCCGACCGGATCGTCAGCCAGCATGTGCATTGGCAGACGCCGCGCGCTGGCGGCCAGGGCGCGGTGCGTGATGTCTGCGATCTGCTGCTGATCGCACAAGGGCATTACCAGCGCTTGCTGGAGTCCCATTTGTGAGTCGCGGCCAGGGGCTAATGTTCATTCTGCTGCTAATCGGCGCGGTGATCACGTCGTACTGGGTCTGGTTTCGGCCGGAGCCAGTGCTGCCCGACGCGTTTGTTGGCCCGCCACGCTCGGACTACGAACTCGGCCAATTCGACATGCAGGTGTTCGACGACAATGGCAAGCTGAGCTACTACGTCGAAGCGCCGCGCCTGTCACGCGACGCGCAACGTGAGTCGTTCACGATCGATCGCCCGCGCGTGCGCCTTTATGATCAGCGCGAACAGAACTGGCTGATTACCGCCAAATCCGGCTACATCGACGTCAAGGCCGACCGTATCGACTTTGACCAGAACGTGGTCATGCAGCGGGACAGCAATGTCGATCCAATGCGCTTCAAAAGCGACCAGATCACTGCCTTTCACAAGGAAGGCCGGGTCGAAACCGCCACCCCGATTGAGATCAAGGCGCGCGGCGCTACACTCACCGGCACGGGCCTCAAGGCCAACCTCAACGACAAGACCTACGTGATCGAGAAGGATTTCCATGCCACGATGCCGCCTGCACGTTCTCGCTAGTGCTCTGCTTGCCAGTTTGCTCTCGGCCTCGGCCCTCGCCGGCCAGAGCACGGACCGGGAACTGCCGATGAGTCTGAAATCCGACACCTCCAACGGTAATCTCGAAGAAGGCCGTGTCACGCTGGCCGGAAACGTCGAGATTACTCAGGGCAGTTTGATCATCCGCGCCAATTCGGGCGAGATTTTGCAAGTTGACGGTCGGTTCGACCGCGCCAACTTCGATGGCACCCCGGTGACGATCGAGCAGGACATTGATGGTCAGGGCAAGTTGCATGCCGAAGCCAAACGGGTCGAGTACCAGGTTGAAAAGGAAGTCATCACCCTGATTGGTGGCGTCAAGATCGACCGTCCACGCGGCAGTATGCGCGGCGAGCGGATCGTCTACAACCTCGCCACCGGCGACATGGATGCTGGCAACAGCGGCAGTCGCGTCGAGCTGATCATTCAGCCGAAGCCGAAAACCAAGACGAACTGATGCTGATCGCAGAACACCTGAAAAAACGCTACAAGGAGCGGGAGGTCGTGCGCGACTTTTCGCTATTGATCCATCCTGGCGAATGCGTTGGTTTGCTCGGCCCCAATGGTGCCGGCAAGACCACTTGCTTTTACATGATTGTCGGCCTGGTCGGCGTCGATGGCGGTCGGATCCGTTTGGACCGTGACGACATCACGACCATGCCGATGCACGCCCGCGCGCGCCTCGGCATTGGCTATCTGCCCCAGGAAGCCTCGATCTTTCGAAGCTTGACGGTCGAGGAGAATCTGATGGCCGTGCTGGAGCTCCGACAAGGGTTGAAGCGTGACGATCGGCGCCGCGCCTGCCAACAATTGATGGCCGACTTGCAGATCGAGCACATTCACAAGAGCCAGGGCCAGAGTCTGTCGGGCGGCGAGCGCCGCCGCGTCGAGATCGCCCGCGCACTGGCTGCCAAACCCCGTTACATGCTGCTCGATGAGCCGTTTGCGGGCGTCGACCCGATTTCCGTCGCCGAGATCCAGAACATCGTCGCGCATCTGAAGGATCGCGGGATTGGCGTGCTGGTCACCGACCACAATGTCCAGGAGACACTCGGCATTGTCGACCGCGCTTACATCCTTAATGCCGGCGAAGTGATGGCGCATGGCAAACCCAAAGACATCGTCGAGGACAAGCGCGTTCGCGAGGTTTACTTGGGCGATCGCTTCAAGCTGAACTCCGGCAAGTAACTGCGGGACGGCGCTGGTCCCGTTCAGCTTGGCCACAGGCCAACGACCCTCCCGTTCCGGATTGCCGACAAGGGCCGAGCTCATGCATGATTCGAGGCTCAGCCCGAGAATCAAGAACATGGCCCTGCCGCAAATCGATCCAGATGCCCCAAGCTTTGTCCGCCAATATGTGAACTTGGCAAACGCCCGCCTCGGCGCTCAGGCGCTTGCTTCTTCGGACGACTTTTTTGCCGACATGAACCGGATGCTGAATCCGGACCCGGCAGTGTTCATTCCGGGCAAATACGACACCCACGGCAAGTGGATGGATGGTTGGGAAAGCCGGCGCAAGCGTGTGCCTGGGCACGACTGGTGCGTCGTTCGCTTGGCCGGCCCCGGCACGATTTATGGCCTTGATCTCGACACCTCGCACTTCACCGGCAATTTTCCGCCTGCGGCGTCGATTGAAGCGTGTCTGCTAGCTGATGGCGACGAACCTGACGCCGACACGAATTGGCAGGTGCTACTCCCGGCCAGCAACCTGCAGGGCAACCGCCACCATTACTTTGCTGTGCCAGATCAAGGGCCATACTCGCATCTGCGGGTGAACCTGTTCCCCGATGGCGGCCTGGCGCGCTTGCGTGTTTATGGCGCCCCGAGTTTCGACGCGCGCTCGCAGGATGCCGACGATCTCGTCGATTTGATTGCTGCGCTGAACGGCGGCACGATCGTCGCCGCGAATAACGAACACTTTGGTCTTGCTGCCAACCTGCTGCTGCCAGGGCGCGGTCTGAACATGGGCGACGGCTGGGAAACCAGGCGTCGACGCGAGCCCGGCAACGATTGGTGCATCATCGCCCTCGCGCGCCCCGGCACTATTGAGTCGATCGAAGTCGACACGTGTCACTTCAAGGGCAACTTTCCCGATCGTTGCTCGATCCAGGCGACTTCGGCCGCAGGGGGTACACGCGAGTCCATGATCACGCAATCGATGTTCTGGCCCACGCTCCTACCTGAGCAAAAGCTGGAGATGGATCGTCAGCATTTCTATCAGGACCAGATCATCAAGCATGTGCCCATCAGCCATGTGCGGCTGAATATCTTTCCAGACGGCGGCGTGTCCAGATTGCGATTGCGGGGCAAACCGGCGTGAACGTGGATCGTTTGCTGTCGATCGAGCCATTGAGCGCTGCGGCGTTTGCACCGTTTGGCGAGGTCATCGCCGCCGGCGCGGCACTGCAACGCTTTGCGATCAATGGCGGCACCACTGAGCGACTGCACGCTTTGGCGCGTGCCCGCGCCGATGACGGCGATGTAGTCATCAGCCTGGCGCTCGCTCAAGCCCGACAGTTTCCGTTTGAAATCAGCATGCTGGAGCGGCATCCCAAGGGCTCGCAGGCCTTTATCCCTCTGGACCAACGCCCCTACATCATCGTCGTCGCCAGCGCGCCAACACATCAGCCGCATGCGTTTCTCGCCACGCAGGGCGAAGGCATCAACTTCCGAGCCGGAACGTGGCATCACCCGCTCATCGCGTTGCAAGACAGCTCTCAGTTTCTGATCGTCGATCGTGATGGCCCAGGCAACAACTGCGATGAAATCGCACTGCAGCCGAGTTGGTGGCTGACTGGGATCGATGCCGGCTGAACGGCGCCAATCAGTCTTGACTGACGGCAGCGCCAAACGTCTGCGTGACCTCAATCTGCCCGACAATATGCGCGTTGAACGCTGCGAGCTCGGCCGCCGGAACCCATAGCTCCTCGTGCTCTCGCCCACCCACAATTTGCACCGGAAACCGGGCCAGGTACGCTGCGTCTACCTCGAATCGGAGCACGAATCCCGAGCCGCTCTCCGGCACGTTCCAGTCGCGCGCAATCTGAATGGCGTACCCTTCGTTCAGAACTGGGTAGAATATCGGCTGTTCCGGTAGCCGCGGCGGGAATGCCCGCCAGCCGGACGCTTCAATCAACGCCAGTTCTTTGGGCCCAACCGGGCGATACAGGGTTCGCGTCGTGCTCATGGCGTTTCATTCCTTTCTAATTTCGGTCGATGCAGACAAGCCGCCGGCATGCCCGCTTCGATTCGGAACCCCTGAGGTTCCAACTGACAAGGCTCGCACTATGGCAATCCGAATACTGACATCGTTCTTGTTGGGCCTCTGTGCCCTTGTGCCAGCGACTTCATCATTCGCGCAGACAGCTGACCCGCTGTTCAGCAATCAGTTTGAAACAGGCGCCGCCACGTTTAGCCCAGAACTTGTCTACGCGCGCGAAGGCACCACGACCAACGGCCTGGGTGGCCCATTGGTCATCCGCCTCGCGGAGCCCGCGCTGGTTGACACGTTTGTGCCGATCGTTTCGATGAACATCACCCAGGTGACCGTCGTTGGCGGCGGTGCCACAGTGCTTGCAGGTGAAACCGATGCGGTCGTCACGATCAATGCGCTGGTTGCCAATCCACAACCGGCGGTGCTCCGTGCAACGCTCGGCAACGTCGTCTACGGCTCGGTGCGTGTCGTCGCCGATTCGGAACCGCGCAATGTCGTGTCGATTCGACCCTCACCCGCGCGCATTGCCGCAGGTGGCAGCCGCTTGTTGATCGCGCGTTTGGACTTGCCGGCACCACTAAATGGCACAACGGTCGACTTGAGCGTGGACCCGCTCGCGGCCGGAACGTTTCCGACCACGGTGACGGTCCCGACCGACAGCTTCAGTGCCAGCTTTTCATACACCGATCAGGATGTCGCTGAGATCTCGACGTTATCAGGCAGCGTCGGTGCGGGCCCTGCTGCACAAGGTCAGATCGTGCAATCGCCTGTCGGCAAGCTCGTCATCAACGAGGTGGACTACGACCAGCAAGTCAGTGACTCCACCGAGTTCATCGAGATCTTCAATCGCTCCCCTGATGCGGTACCACTCGACGGCATGGCCGTGGTCCTAGTGAATGGCACTGACAGCACCGAATACAACCGGTTCAACCTGGGCGATGCCGCGGTAAGTTTGCCATCGGGCGGCTATTTGCTGCTCGCCACGACTGGTACCGAGCCGCCACCAGACGTGCCCTTCATCGATTTTGGCACCGACTCGATCGTTCAGAATGGCGCCCCGGACGCGATTGCGATTGTCGATACCGAAGCAGGCACCATTCTCGACGCTTTGTCGTATGAGGGTGATGTCACGGCAGCCTTGATTGACGGCTTCACGAACCCGGTCAATCTGGTTGAAGGCACCAGTCTTGTTGCATTGGACGATGGGAGCGGTACCGGGAGCCTAGCCCGTTTGCCGAATGGCACCGACAACAACAATGCGAATACCGACTTCAGCCTGGCGGTCCAACTGACCCCTGGCTTCAGCAATGATCCGGTGGTTGCCTCGGGTCACCTCGTGATCAACGAAGTGGATTACGATCAAGTGAGCACCGACACCGCCGAGTTCATTGAACTTTTCAACGCGTCGAACGCCAGCATTGATCTCACCGACTACCGCGTCGCGCTGGTGAACGGCAGCAACAACCTGGCCTACACGGTGGTTGATCTGGCGAGCGCGGGCAGTCTCGCACCGGGCGCGTTTCTCGCCATTGTCAGCAACAACGTCAACGTCGTAACGCCGCCAGGTGTTGCCCGCATCAATTTCACCGGCAGCACCGATCAGATCCAGAACGGCGCGCCCGATGGGATCGCGCTGATCAAAGGTACTGGCGCCGGCGCAGAGTTGATTGACGCGTTGTCCTATGAGGGCGGCATCACGGTTGCGAGCATTCCAACCATCAGCAGCAATCCGTTCAATCTCGTTGAAGGAACGCAGCTCGCCGTTGGCACTGCTGACAGCAATTCCGTGGTGGGCAGCCTGGGGCGCGACAGTCTCGGCACGGATACCAACGAGGCGAACACGGATTGGAGCTTCAAGTCCATCATCACGCCGGGCGCAGCAAATTGACGGTTGCGTGCGGATGCGCTCGGCAAGGATGCAGCGGGCAAGCAGTGGGCCCGACCCTTTTGTAGGAGGGCCTTCAGGCCCGATCCTTTTGTGGGAGGGCCTTCAGGCCCGAACCAAGCTCGCCGCGAGATCCATTCGCGGCTGAAGCCGCTCCTACAAGTACCGGCAAGATTGTGGACTTTGGCGGGATGCCCTTCAGGCCTGCATCAATCCTGCTGCACGCTGAGTGCGTGCAAGAAACGAAAAGCCCCCGTCTACGGGGGCTTTTTGTTGGGTCAATGAATTCGATGAGTCAAACGAGATCGCGATCCATCTGGTCGCGGCGGTGCTCTTGCAGCTTCTCCTTGTGCTTCTTGACTTGGCCGTCGAGCTTGTCGACAAGGGCATCAATCGCGGCGTACATGTCACTGGATTCAGCTTCAGCGTGAATGCGACGTTGCGACACATTCAAGGTGCACTCAGCCCGGTGCTTCAACTTCTCCAGGCTCAAAATCACGTGTGCGCCAGTCATGTGATCAAAGTGGCGCACAACGCGACCCATCTTGTCGTTCGCATAGTCACGCAGCGCGCCAGTCACTTCCACACCATGTCCAGAAACTTCGATATGCATACGGAACCTCCGTCTTGTGTTTGGTGCCGTTCCGGCACCCGATATTGTGAGCGGCGAGAACGACCATGTTCGCGCCACTCACTAAAAGACTTGGGGAACAGCTCTTTCATTTCAAGTCCTGCGCCGACATTCGGACACAACGCTGTGCGCGAATCTGTGCGCGGACGCAAGACTTTCGCGGGTGACCGCAGGCGGAAAAATGTGAGAAATTCGTTGATGAAAAAACCGAGATCAATACGATTCCTGCAGGTTGGGTACTGGCTTTCGACCGCAACAAAGGCAGGAAATTTTCGCATCTACAGTCGGCAGCGCTCGCTGGAGCTTGGAATGTTGATGGCCTCACGATACTTCGCCACGGTGCGTCTGGCTACCTGTACGCCATCTTTTTTTAGCATTTCCGCAAGTGTTTGATCAGAAAGCGGTTTGGCGCGATCTTCGGCGTCAATCAGTTTCTTGATCATGGCTTGGACTGCGGTCGCCGACGCTTCGCCCCCGCCGTCGGTGCTGACGCCGCTCGAAAAGAACCGCTTCAACTCAAACACGCCGCGCGGGGTGGACATGTATTTGCGCAGCGTCGCGCGCGAAATGGTCGACTCATGAAGGCCCACTTCTTCGGCGATCTGCTTCAGTGTCAGCGGCCGCAACGCCTCGGGCCCGTAGTCCAGGAACGCGCCCTGCTCGCGCAGGATGCATTCGCCAACCCGAATCAACGTTTCGCCGCGCTGCTGCAGACTCTTCATGAGCCAGCGCGCTTCCTGCAGTTGCGCGCGCAGATAGGTACCGGTTTCACCACGTGATTCGGCCGCCATGCGCTCGTAATGACGATTGATGCACAACGCCGGAATAGTCGCGTTCGCCAACGTCACACGCCACCGCCCGTTGATTTTCCTGGCGATCAAATCAGGCACCACGTATTCGGCAGACTGCCGGTCTTCTTGACTACCGGGCCGCGGATTCAACGAACGGATCAATTGAATCGCCTCACGCAATTCGTGTTCCTTGCACCCGAGCCGCGTCGCCAGTTTCAGGGTATCGAGCTTCGGCAACTGTTCCAAATAGTCGGTGACAATCTTGATGGCGAGATCACGCTGCGCTTTTGGGAGATCGAGCTGCTGTAGCTGCGCGACCAGACACTCCACCAACGTTCGGGCTGCAACACCGGGCGGATCCATTTGCATGATCAGGCGGCGGACCGATTCGATCTCGGATGCGCCAATCAGCGGCGCACTTGGCAATGCCGCCAACAGGTCGGCGTCTGGCGTGCGCAGGTAGCCATCGTCATCCAGGGCATCAATGATCGCTGCGGCAATCTGCCGATCGCGGTCCGAGAGCGGCGTCAGCGCGATCTGCCACAGCAACTCGGCGGCCAATGTTGGCACTTCGGCATTGCGTTCGAACTGATCATTGTCTTCATCTTGCCCGTTGCCCGAGCCGGTGGACTCGACCCAATCGCCCGCCTCTTCAAAACTCTGCAGATCGAGGTTGTCGTCGATCACGTCAGATTCCGGCTCGCGATCGTCAGCGCCGTCCTGCTGACCAAGCCCTGCATCGTCATCAGGCATCTGATCGGATTCGCGATCCAAGAGCGGGTTCGCATCCAGCAGCGACGACAGTTCGGCTTCCAACTCCAGCGTCGACATGGCCAACAGGCGAATCGACTGCGTCAGCTGAGGCGTCAGCTTGAGGCTCTGATTCAGACCAATTTGGAGGGATTGTTTCAAGGTTGGACCGCGCGGAAGCAAGGATCATTCCAAGCGATTGTCACCGCCTCGGCTGCTGCTGTCGAGAGGGGATACCGAAGAAACCCTTGTTCGCGGCATTTACCAATTTATTGCTTGATTTTCAAAGCATTGCCTGCATGCGGCCAGCTATTTCCGGCTTGTCGTCGCGGCGCCCACGGGCCCTGTGCCTCGCGCGCGCCGCTTGGGCCAAAGGCGGGCCAGCAGCAAGACTGCCAGGATGCCCGCATAAATGCCCGGCTCCCGGAGATCGGCCTTGACCAACCACAAAAAGTGCAGCGCCGCGAGAATTCCGGCGACGTAGACCAAGCGGTGCAAACGCTGCCAATGCCGCCCCATGCGGCGGATCATGCCGCGGGTCGACGTAATCGCCAGGGGCAACATGATCAGCCACGCCCCAAAACCCACGGTCATGTATGGGCGCTTCTGAATATCGGTCAGCAAATCGGCCCAATACGTGCCAAGGTCCAACACCAGATACACCAGCAAATGCAGGCACGCGTAAAAGAACGCATACAGACCGAGCATGCGCCGGTAGCGGATGAAACCGGTCCAACCGGTCCACAGCCGGAACGGCGTCATCGCGAGGCTGAGCAACAGAAACCGCAACGCCCAAAGACCGGTAGCGTGCGTCAGGGCCTTGACCGGATCAGCACCCAGCGTGTTCTGCAGCGCCCCTTGCAGCAACAACAAAGCGGGCAGCAATGCGGCGGGGAACAAAAGCCACTTGCTCCAGGCGATCCGGTCCCAGCGTTTGGTCGCAGTCGCGTTCATCAGTAGAACCGGCTGAGATCCATGCCGCTGTAAAGGCTCGCCACCTGCTCGGCATAGCCATTGAACGGCAACGTGGCGATGCGTGCATTGAACACGCTCCGATCGCTGGCGATACGGCGCTCGCTCGCCTGACTCCAGCGCGGATGATCAACCGCTGGATTCACATTTGCAAAGAACCCATATTCGTCAGGCGCGGAATCGTTCCAACTGGTTGGTGGCTGCTTTTCGGTGAACTCAATCCGTACGATGCCCTTGATGCCCTTGAACCCGTACTTCCAAGGCACGACGAGGCGCAATGGCGCGCCATTCTGATTCGGCAGCCAGCGGCTGTAGACACCGACGGCCAAGAACGCCAGCGGATGCATGGCCTCATCAATTCGAAGCCCTTCCTGATAGGGCCAGTCGAGCACTGGCCAGCGCTGACCAGGCATGCGATCGGCGTCTTTGAGCCCGACGAAACGGACGTACTTGGCCTTCGAGGTCGGCTTGAAGCGTTTGAGGACCTCGGCCAACGAAATACCATCCCAGGGGATCACCATCGACCAGGCCTCGACACAGCGCATGCGATAGATCCGCTCTTCGAGTGCGACCGGCTTCAGCAAGTCTTCGAGATCAATGGTCCCGGGTGCCTCGCATTCGCCAGCAACCGTGATGGACCAGGGCCGCGCCTTGAACGCACCGGCATTCTGCGCCGGATCCGACTTGTCGGTGCCGAATTCGTAGTAGTTGTTGTAGCTGGTCACGTCCCCCCAACTGGTCAGCGCATCCGTAGTGCTGAACGGAGAGGTCTTCAACCCGGGAATTGCATCGGCCGGCACACCTTCAGGACTGACGGGGACAGGATTTGGCTTGGCCGCAGCAGCGGCTTCAGCAGCCTTGGCTTCAGAGTTGGCCTGGCCACAGGCGCTGAGCAACGGCGACACGGCCATCGCCGCGATCAGCTTGCGCCGATTCAAAAAGTCACGCTCATCGGTGAGGTCAGAAGGTTTCAGGTGGCGATCCTGGAAGACGGGCATGGTTTGACTCCTTCAGATGACTCAGATTAGTGTGACCACACGCGAAGGCTAGATGATCAGTGCGTTGGTGCGTCGAACAGCGGGACCGTCCGAGCGGTCGGCTCCTTTCGTCGGGTCGCGCGATCGGTTCAGAATGCGGCCGGGAGCCAACAATCCGAGTCACGCGCTGCCCGCCCGCGCGCCCTAAACGCTTGATCCTGAACGATTCGCTGGCGGCGCACCGAGGTGGCTGCAAACCCAACTTGCGAAGTCAAGGCACCAGAGGCTAGAATCAGTGTCCATTTTTTCCCGGCAGGGTCTGTCATGCAAGCCAATATCCATCCGAAATACTTCGACGTCGTGTTTCACGACATCTCCTGCGATTTCAAGTTCCTGACCCGCTCGACCATGACGAGCAAGGAAACCGTGAAGTGGGAAGATGGCAAGGAATACCCAGTCGTCAAGGTTGAAATCTCCAGCGCCTCGCACCCGTTCTACACGGGCAAGCACAAGATCGTCGACACCGGCGGTCGTGTGGACAAGTTCCGCAAGCGCTACGGCAAGTAAGTTCGCCTTGCTTGATGCCGAAAGCGCCGCCCTCGGGCGGCGCTTTTGTTTTGGGCGATGGGTTTTGGCCAACACGCGAAGCGACTGCCATAAGACCCGACCCGCAGCTCGCGCAACAGTCATTTTCACATACGGGGGCGCATGGTGCGCCGATGTCCGGTCGCCTCATGACCGATCGGCCATGACACAAAAATCAGGTTCGATTTCGGTGCGATCACTGCCATAATTCAAGCGTTCGAATGCCCCGGCACGAATGGCGCTCATTCTTGACCATTTATTCACAGGGCAGTCCGAAACAGAACCAACAAGCTTGATCCAAGGAGATCATCGTGTCCCAAAACACCGTCACCCTGACCGACAACGGTTCGCAAAAAACGTCCACGCTGCCGGTCGTGTCCGGTACCGTCGGCCCGTCGGCGATCGACATCGGCAAGATGCACAAGGATACCGGGTTGTTCACTTACGACCCTGGCTTCATGTCGACGGCCGCATGCCGCTCGGCGATCACCTACATCGACGGCGATGCCGGTGTGCTGTTGTATCGTGGTTACCCGATCGAGCAGCTGGCACAGAATTCGAGTTTTCTGGAAGTGGCGTATCTGCTGATGCAGGGCGAGCTACCGACCCCTGGCGAGTTCAAGAACTTCGAGCACGAAGTCACGCACCACACGATGATGCGCGAATCGCTGCGGCAGTTCTTGAACGGCTTCCAATATGACGCGCACCCGATGGCTATGCTGTGCGCCGTGGTGGGCTCGCTGGCCGCGTTCTATCACGACTCCCTGGATATTGAAGATCCGAAGCAGCGCCATCTGGCAGCGATCCGCCTGATCGCGAAGATGCCGACCATCGCCGCCGCCTGCTATCGCTATTCAATTGGCTGGCCCACGCGCTTCCCACGTAACAGCCTGGAATACTGCACGCGCTTTTTGCACATGATGTTCGAAGTGCCGTCCGAGCCGCTGGAATTGCCACCGGTCGCGGCGAAAGCGCTCGATCTGCTGTTCATTCTGCACGCCGATCATGAGCAGAACGCGTCGACGTCGACCGTGCGCTTGGTCGGCTCGACTGGCGCCAATCCTTACGCGTGCGTGGCTGCCGGCATTGCGGCGTTGTGGGGCCCGGCACACGGCGGTGCAAACGAAGCCGTGCTCAAGATGCTCGAAGAAATCGGCACTGCCGATCAAGTCGGCAAGGCGATTGAAAAAGCCAAGGACAAGAACTCCGGGTTCCGCCTGATGGGTTTCGGTCACCGCGTGTACAAGAACTTCGACCCACGCGCGACCATCATCCGCGAGATGTGCCATAAGGTGCTGAACGACCTCGGTGTGCACGACCCGATGCTCGATGTGGCGATGAAGCTCGAAGAAGCCGCGCTCAAAGACTCGTACTTCATTGAGCGCAAGCTGTACCCGAACGTCGACTTCTACTCCGGCATCATTTACAAGGCGCTGAAGATTCCGACCGAGATGTTCACTGTCATGTTCGCGATTGCCCGCACCGCGGGCTGGGTCGCGCATTGGCTGGAGCAGAACGTCACGCCGGACACCAAGATCGGCCGTCCGCGGCAGATTTACACCGGCTCGGGCCCACGCGATTACGTGCCGTTCGACAAGCGCTGAACCGCTCGCTCACTTCACGAACCGGCCGGGTGGCTAAAGCACCCGGCCGTTTTTGTTGCTGTGTGCGTGTCACTCGAATCCATCCTGGTGCACGATCTCGGTTTGAAACGGCAGCGTTCGTATTTCGCCAACATCGGCGCTGACGCCAACCAAATCGCGACCAGGCAGGCCTGCCATCACCTCACCATCGGTGAGCGCCAAAGCGGCACCGAAGTCATCACCGTTAAACAGATCGGCTGGCGTGATCAAGTCCAGTGCCAGCCACTGCCCGTCGACACGTTGATAGAGCTGCACCAACCCACCGCCCGACAATCCGCTGATGGCCAAGCGATCACCATCAACTGCTACGGCATAACCGAAACCAGTGTCACCCCGGCTGAGCGTTGCACCATCCGGCAGCCATGCTGTGCCGTTCCAATGAAACACCTGGGCGTAACCCGCGCGCTGGGTGGCCGGTGCGCCAATGACCATCCAAGGTCCACTGATAGCCACCGCGGCGCCAAACTGATCGAACGACTGCGCGCTCGAAATCGACACCTCGCCGATCTGGGTCAGGCTGCCATCGTAGCGATAGGCAATGGCTGCGCCCGCGAAGTCCTGATTCCCCACACGTTCGCCCTTTTCGCCAACGATCAATTGCCCGGCCGAGTAAGCCATGGCGATACCAAACGTTTCGCCGCCCGTGCCACCGAAAGGTCCGAATGTCGGCCCTTCAATCCACGCGCCGTTTTGGTCTTTCGCGAACTGCGTCGCACTGCCCTGAAAGTTGCCCACGATTCGGTGTGCCGGCGATCCGACCCAGACTACGTTTGGACCGGCTGCCACCGACCAGCCGAAATAGCGCGGCTGCGGCATCGGTGTGACCTCAAACTTTTGCACCTCTGTGAACACGCCGGCACTGCGCTCGAACACATAGGCCCCACCCTGATCCGCACCGCCGACGTAGGGCGCACCGACGATCAGCAGATCGCCGTGTATCGCGACCGAAAAGCCGAATTGGTCGCCAGAGGTGTTGTCACTGGGGACCAGGCGTTGCTGCAGTGCCCAGTCATCGCCGTCGCGCGCGAACACATACACCGAGCCACTATTGGCTCCATTAGGGCGATCGCGCGGCGCCCCGACAACCAGGGTGTCGCCGGCCAAGGCCAAGGCGCTGCCAAAGTAGTCCCCCGCGCCACCATCGCCTCCCGGCAACGTGGCTGGATTGGCAATCGTGGCCGCGTTGACCGCTACGGAAATGACACCGAGCGCGAGCATCAGTAGCGAGGGCGTTCTGATCACAAACATGATGAACCATCGAATGGAGTGGGATTGAACGCACAATCGGAAAATCCGGGTGCGGATCGTCAGGGCGGTTGCGGCGGCGCCTCGAATCCGTCTCGAAATACGCCACGCCGATCCGGCCCGTCGGTCGCAACGTTGTTGTTCGGGTTCGGATCACTGATCGCTGCAGGCGGCGTGACCGACGCCAGATTGGAAACCGGTGCTTCCGACCCCGGGTTTGGCACGGCCCGCAACACGAACCGCACCGTGGCGTTCACCGGCAGATCAACGCGGACATCCAGACTGCCGCTACCACTGGCAGGACACGCGGCGCCGTTGAACGCGGCACACGTCCACGTTGCGCTTTCAAAATCCGTGCCGATGGCAACGGTGTCCTCGACGCGCGCATCCGTCACCGCTGCCGGCCCGAGGTTGCTCACGATGATCACATAATCGGTAAACCCTGGCGCGCCGATAAAATTCGTGCCATTGGTCTTGCTGATCGACAAATCGGCGCTGCTGCCACTACTGCCTGGAATCACGCTCTGCACATTCGATGCGGCGCTCAGCCCGACCCCGTTTCGCGCCCGCACCGAACACTGATATGCGACCTGATTGCTCAAGCCCGTGACGTCCAGGCTCAACGCGTTGCCTGTCGCGGTCGCGTTGCCGGGCGTGCAACGCGCGGTGTAATCAAGAATCGCCGCACCGCCGTTCGAATTTGGCGCACTGAACGTCAGCTGCGCCGCTTGATCGATCGGTTGGGCCGACAACAGGCTCGGCGCCGACGGCACGGTTGCCGGGATGAAGCTGTTGGTAGGCACCGAGGCGGGTCCTGCGCCGACTGCATTCGTCGCGCTGACCGTGCACGTATGACTGGTGCCATTGATCAAGCCGGACACCAAGATCGGTGACGCATCGCCAGTCACGGTCACGGCACCGGGACTGCAGGTCACGGTGTACTGCGTAATCGGTGAACCACCATCGCTCGCTGGTGGCGTGAACGAGATCAGCGCTTCCGCATTGCCCGGCGAAGCAACCGGATTCAATGGTGCGTCCGGCACCGTCACGATCGTGCTGAACGTTGCGGTCGCAATCGCATCGAATGAGACTGTAAACGTGCAGATCGGCATGCTGTTGCCGCCAAGGCAGGTCACCCCGCCCCAACTGGTAAAGAGGCTCTGAGTGTCGGGACTTGCGGTCAACGTCACCACGGTACCCGAATCGTACAACTCATTGCAGTCTTGCCCGCAATCGATCCCCGCAGGGCTCGACGCGACGCTTCCCGTGCCGGTGCCGTTCCGCGCGACCGTGATGTTGCGCGGCACGCTGGTGAACGCCGCGGCCACCGACACGGCGTTCTCAATCAACACGAAGCACTGGTTGCCGTGGAAGTCGGGGCAGCCCGTCCAACCCGAAAACGCGGCGCCCGCATTTGGAATCGCGGTCAGCATTAACGGTGTATCCCGCGGCAGCGACGCCATGCACTGAGCCCCACAAGCGATACCCGCTGGCGTGGCGTTCACGGATCCCGGCCCGGTTGCAGCCACGATCACGTTCTGCGCTAGTGGCAGGATCAGTGCATCGACCCAGGCGGCGTCGGCACCCGCGTCGCAACATACGGCGTCCTTGTCGTACCGAAAAGTGATCGTGTGCAGCCCACCGGTAACGGGAACGCGCAACGTAGCGCCCGGTTGATTCCAGTCCGTCGCACCGGAGGCCGTTGCATCGGTGGCACCGCTACCCGCGCAGCGGTCATCGGCCAACGCGCACGGCACGCCTTGCACAATGCCGTCGATCTCGAAGCGAAATTGGTCCCACCCCGCCTCACTATCGACACGACGACGGAATTGGATGTCGCCCGCAGCGAACATCCCAGTGTAAGCAATTGCTGCAGTTTGGCCATTCGCAATCGGCTGCGATTTCAGCGCGCAGCCGCCTTCAGCACTTTCGTCGGTGGCCACAAGCCAACCCGCCTCCGCTCCGGCTGCTGGCACAAACCCCAACGGCATGACGCACCCCACGGGGAAGTGGTCCGCCGCCGCATCTGTCACCGTGATATCCGCCTCCGCGTTGGTGATCGCCCCGTCGCCCGTCAATCTGACGCTAAAGTGCTCGTTGCCTTCATTCAAAGTGTCGGCGCGTGTCGTGACCACAATGCTCTTGTCAGCACTGTCGCCTGCCGCCCAGGTGACCGTGCCGTTCGCGGCCACAAAATCCTGGCCGGCAACTGCAGCACCATTGACGGTTTGCCAATTGACACGAGTGCCAAGTGCCAGGTTCCCGACGCGAGTCAGGGTGAGCGTGACCGTACCGCCCTCTGAAACGGTGGCGTGCGTGGTGTTGAACGCGGCGGCGCGATCCACGTGCGAGCGGAAATTGGCGATTGCGCCCCGCGTGGCCGAGAGGATATTGGCAGCGCTATTCATCGCGTCGCCAATCGGTGCAAGCTCGCCATTGAATGGCGCCAACACCCGGACGTCGCGGTTCGAGAAGTAAGGCAGACGGACGCAGTCGATGCCGAGCGCCACGCAGTCGCCTTCATAGGCCATGACGTCCGTGAATCGGTTCGTCGTGTCGACGTAGCCAAAGTTGTCGGTGTAGACCACGCCAGCCACTGAGACCGTTTCATTGGTCGGCGAATAGTTGCGGTCATGGAATAGTCCCATCAGGTGACCGATCTCATGTGCCATGGTGTGATTGTTTGTACAAAAGTGGACCATGGCCATGACGGCGTCCCGTTCGGCGAAGCGTGGCGCTTCGTTGAACAAAGGCGCAGCGCCGCAGGCGCTGGCCACATTGTCGCCACTGATATAGGCGATCAAGTCGGCACTGTAGGCATCCCTTAGGTCGTAGACGACGCGGAGCGGTCCACCCGAATAACTCGCGTAGATGTCGCCCAGCTGATTGATAAAATCGCCTTGCTCGACATAGTTGATCTCGGCCTTGGCGACGAGCCGAATACGCGTGTTGACCAGACTATTCGCGAACACTTGGTTGACGCCCGCAACCAGGGTGTCGATCAATGATTCCACTCCCGCCGTGCCGCCATACTGATCACGACCTTTCGGCGTGTACACCACGAGAAGGTCCATGGCGCTGCCATCTTCGCCGGTTTTGGCGAGGTTAGTGATGGCCGGTGGTGCGGCAACTGGGCGACGCTGGCGATTTGGCGGCACCAGCTCGCCGAACGGTCGCTCGGTGTGCGCGGGCAGGTTGCTCACGGCCATCTCGCGCACTTCGTGACCGGCACTACCCAGGAACTGGATTCGGAAGAACTGCGCACCCAGATGCGCTTCCATGCCCACCACATCGCCGGTGCGGACAATCACCACCGAACTGTCGACGCGTCCGGCGATCGCGCCATGATATTCAACCGTGCCGGCACGCGGCGCTGCGATCTGCCGGATCTCGACGGTGAGCGCCACGTCGTCAAACAGGTCGATATCCAATTGCGCCGGCACACCGTTGGCGACCGTCGCCTCGATGCCGCGCAAGGCGTCTAGGTTCACGGTCACGGCGCGCGCGCGCGCCACACCGGGGCCAATCACGGGGTTTGCCGCAACTTTGCCGGACGCGTCGGTCGCGGCACCCGGCAGCAGTAGTGATGCCGCCCCGGCCGTCGACATTGCCAGCGCCATCAGGAGACTGCCCCACCAAAGCCCGCGCAGCGCCAACACGATCTTGCTCGAAACGACTGGGCTCATGGTTGTGGCCTCGGCAAGAGTTCGCTGCTTGGTTCGAGACCGAGGATGGGCGCTACGGCCCCTGGGGTCACGCCGTCGATATACCAGACGAACGTGTCACCGCTGATCCGATGCCGGAACACGAAATCGGGCGCGTCGTCGCCGTTCCAGTCAGTGGCCTGCACGATCTCGAGGTCAGGGTCGACTTTGAACATCACCAGCGACGCCGAATCCAGTGCCACGGTCGTGCCATTCCACGATGTGCGCCAAGCAAAGGCACTACCGCGGCTGCTGGCCGTCCCGCCATCGCGAAACACGATGGCGGGGCGCCCATTCCGATCCAAGTCCGCGATGCCATCGACGCGCCACGCGGGCGGCATCCAGAACAGGTGCTGCTCACCCAAGGTGGTCGTGCCTGAGAGCAGGCGTACCCGACCAACGCCCGTGGCTGATTCGCGCAAAAGCAAATCGGGGGTCGCATCCTCATTGAAGTCGGCGACGCCCTGCACGGTCCAACCGGTTGGCAACGTCAACCATGGCACCTGGGACTGAAAGACGCCAGCAACGAGATACCAGAGCACCAGTTCACCACTGCTTTTCTTCCAGACGAGATCGGCGTGGGCATCGGCATTGAAGTCGGCGACCCCCACCAACTGCCACGTGAGGTCGGTCGTACCGATGACGACGTCCGAAAGCACCGTCACCCCGTTCATGTGCAACCGCCGCAGCACGCCTGCCGGGTCTCGTGACAGCAGGTCGGGATGCCCGTCTCCATCCAAATCGTTGCGCTCATCATTGACGCCACGCACACGAAAACTCGCGGTGACGGCGCGTGCAGTGGTCATCGGCGCACTGCAGCGAATGCCAGAAGGTGCCGGGCATCCGGTCCATGCCACGAACTTTGCGCCCGCCACGGGCGCTGCGACCAGCGTGACGACCGTGCCCGTCACATAGTTCTCGGTGCAATCCGCGCCGCAGAGAATGCCAGCCGGATCGGAGCGTACCGAACCACTACCCGCGACCGTCACGCCGAGCGCCCGAATGTCGTCTTGTACTTGGAAGGACCGCGTCACCCGCGGCGCGGCAAGATAGTGCGCGCTCTCGGCCTGGTCGGCGTGAATCACACAGGTACCTGCGCGCAACAGGGTCACCGTGGTATTGCCCGTTCGCGACAACGTGCAGACTTGAATATTGGGTGCAGTGAATCGCACCGGTTGATCGGATGGCAAGGCACTGAAGCTGAGCGCGAAGGCCGGTGACCCGAGCGCGCGATCCGCGATCGGGTCGAATGTAATGACTTGCGGCGCACGATTGACGGCAAAACTCTGCGTAATGGGTGTGGCCGCCGCGTATTCGGCATCTCCTGCTTGATTGGCCGTCACGCTGCAAGTACCAGCGGTAAGCAAGGTCAATGTGGCTCCGTTCGCGCCGCTGGTCGCACAGATGGCGGGCGAGTTCGTAGTGAATGTCACGGGATTGCCGGTCGCGCCCGGCGTGGCGGTCAGGAGGATGGGTGCCGGACTGTATGGTCGGTCGGCGAGCGCGCCGAAAATGAGAAGCTGCGCCTTCTTGACGACAAACGAAGTGGTCGCGTTTGCCGGCGCCACCTGAGTGCTCCCCGCGTAATCGGCATTGATGGTGCAGGTACCAAGGCCCACCATCGTGAGCGTCGGCGCCGTGTATTGGCAGACCGATGGCGTTACCGACGCGTACAACACTTGGGTCGGATACAGCGCGTTGTAGTGCGGCAAGTAATTCGGGTTCAGGTTCATGGTCGCGACCAACGGTGACACCGTGGCGCCAACGGGACGCTCGACAAAGTCGGGAAAGGTCAGCGTGAGTGGAAAGCGCGCCACGTTGTACGCGATGGGCATGGCCACCGTGCGTTGATAGTTGGCGTCGCCTTCGTACTGGGCCGTCAAGGTATCGGGGTCGGGAAACGGAATGGTGACGAAACTGCAACTACCGGCACCATTGGCGAGCGTGGCACCAGCCAAGCCGCCACAAAAGCTGCTCCAGATGTCGAGGCCATTGGCAAAGTATCCAGCGCGATGCCCGGTATTGAAGGTTACCCGGCCAGTGGGAGTCGGACCCGCACCGGTGACCGTGACATTGATGAGGCCGCCGGAAATGGTGTGCACCGCCGACGCGAGCGATGGAGTGACGGTGACAGTAACCGTAGCCGCACGTTTGGCGGTGCTCTTGAACGTCGCACTCGTGCCGCCAACGGTGACGGCGACAACATTGATGCCACCGTAATTGGTTGCAGCGAGCACACGCAAGCACAGACTTTGACCATTGGTGATCACGCCCGGTGCACTCGTGAATGTGCCGGTGCAGCCAATCGAGTACTCGCCGTTCGCGACGGTAATCGCCACCGGAATCGTGATGCCTGCGATCACCGATGGTGCGCCGCCGCGCGCATACATGGGTCGTGAGTGGACCCAGGTGTTGGGCTCGCCTTCGCCATCTGAGAAAAGGAACGGCTCGGGCACATCGCTTTCGGGCGGGTTGTGCAGGCGCTTCAAGTGCAACACTTGCTGACCGCCCGCGCTGGCGGTAGACGTGCCGTAGGCATAAACGCTGGTACCGCGCACTGCGACGGCATGCAGGATTGACGTGTCGCCCGACGCGATCTCACCGCCCCAGAGCAGATCCTGATTATTCCCGGCGAATTTGCGCACCGCCCAGCGGGTTCGGTTCCGTTGTGTGCCGGCGACGATGGGTCGGCCCTCATCATCCCGTGCGATCGCCCATCCGGCATCCATGCTCACGGCCGGCAGATCATACGGACCGTTACTGCTGCCCAAGCTTCGGCTCCAGGCAGCGCTGCCATCGTGATTCAAGCGCGTGACAAACGTGTCGTCGTCAAAAATCGTCGATACACCCGTTGCATATGTTCCGCCCGCACCGTCGGAGGTCAACGCATAGACCTTGGACGAGTACAGATTGTCCGGGCGCTGCCAAAGGTGCTCCCCATCGGCGGCATATTTGAAGGCGTACCAGATGGTGAGGTCACTCGTACCGAACGGTCGCTGCAGGCTGGCTGTACCCACTACGACGGATCCATCGGCATTGATGACCAAGTCATGGACCGTTGCGTCAGCCGGTGCAACCGTGGCGGTGGGACTCGCGTAACGTTGCTGCCAGCGCATCGCACCGTTGGCCAACAGGCGGACAGTCGTCGCGTAGACCTGATCGGTGGTCAACTTGCCCGCAATGACGATATCGCCACTGCCGGGCTCGATCGCCAACACGCGCGGCTGATCGTTTGCCTTGCCGTTCAGCGTGCGAGTCCAGACGACGGCACCATCTGCACTGGCAAACTGATTGACCTGCCAATCCACATCATTGCCATTGGCCGCCACGCCTGCCACGACGGCATCGCCATTGGTCGCAATCGCCACCGCGTAAGCCGCATCGCGACCAACGCCACCCAGGGACTGCTGCCAGAGCAACTGGCCATCGGACGCGCGGTACTTGTTGACCTGCCAGTTCGCCTCGCCCGTTTGCTGCCACGTGCTACCAACGACGACCACGTTATTGCTCGCATCCACTGCGATGGCATAGACGTGATCATCGCCCCATCCGCCATCGAAGTCCTGTTGCCAGAGGATCGCACCCGTGGCGGCTGATATCTTGGCGGTTTTCCAGTCATAGCCATTGCTGACAGCACTGTGAACCGCGCCCGCGATCAAAATGTCGCCGGCTGTGTCGACCGCCACCGTCTTCCGACCCATGAGCGGATCGCCATTGGCAATTTTGGCCGGAAGCGTGCCATTGCCCGTCACACTGGTACTCCAAGCCACCTGCCCCGCCAGCGCGGGCAGCGGCGTGGCGGTATTCGACGCTGCAGACGCCGGCCCAGGACCGCTGCTATTGCTGGCAGTCACCGTACAGGTGTAGTTCAACCCGACGACGAGTCCACGCACGATCACGGGTGACGCCGGCCCCGACGCGGTGATCGTGCCGCATTGGGCGGTGTAGGACACGATCGGACTGGCGCCGCTATCGCCCGGTGCGCTGAAGGCAACACTGATCGCGCTGAATCCTGGTGTCGCCTGACCGATGCCTGGGGCGCCCGGCGGGTTGGCCTGCGCGAGGGCGGGCAGTACCCACAACAACCCGTGCAGTACGGCACGTGTGACACTGTGCGCCGGCTGATGTCTGGCATGGCTCGCGCGCAACGGCACGCGATTTCTACTGGAAAGCGGATACACGCCGATGGCTCCGTCTAAGGCTATCTAGACGGGGTAATCGGATTGTGCGGCTGGCAATCGTCAACCGGGCGAATGTGTGATCTCGAGCTATTTCGGGCTTTCGACTTCATCCAAACCCTGGTGCAGGTTCCGCAGTGAGGTTTCATACATGCTGAGTTTGGGATCGTCCTTGGGCAGCGCCGCTTCGATCTTAGTGACCAGCGCGCGCGACTCGGACGGGCGCCCGGAACGCAACAGCCACGCGGCGCGATTCAACGCCAGGGTGACGTTGAGATAGTGATCCGCCGGAAACAGTGTCTGTGCCAACGGCTCAGCCTCATCCAGCACGAGCCCGGCATGGCGCAAATCGCCAGCCTGGGTGTAGTAGGCAATCAGGCTGGTCTGCATCTGCACATACTGGGGCCCGCGATCGCCCCGTTCAGCCATCAGATCGAGTGCTTCCCGGCAAGCTTTTGCGGCCTCGTTGAACCGGCCCTTCGCGTAATGCGCGGCGGCAATGTTGTTCAAGATCGCGATCGACTCCACGCTTTGCGGGCTCGCGCTGCGCGCGGTGATCGCCTGCGCTTCGACCGCGATGGCGAGCGCTTCATCCGGACGTTGCGCTTCGTTCAACATGGTCGCAAGGCCAATCATCGGCTCGACCACCAGCATATTGCCGTCGCCGTGCAGCGCCTTGCGCAAGGACAGGTTGCGACGAAATGCGGTCTCGGCCTCGGCCGAGCGGCGCAACGCGGACAACGTGTAGGCATACCAGAGCTGGTTGGCCAGATAGTTGGGGTGGCGCTCGCCATAAGCGCTCGCCGCAATCGCGAGCCCTTGCTCCTGCAGCAAAAGCGCCCGCTCCAATTTGCCGAAGTAGCGCTCATGCATGCCATAGGCGGCGTACGTATCGGCCAGAACCGTGCTATCGGGATAATTCGGTTTCAGAATCGCCAGTGCACGCTCGTACATCGGCACCGCTTCCTGGGGTCGACCGCTCTGGGACAAGGTCGATGCCATCAGATTCAGTGACTCCGCCAACTCAACCGAGTCGGGCGCGCCATGAGTCTCGCGAAGCGTCAGCGCTTCGCGGGTGAACACCTCGCCAGCCGCAATGCCATCGGTATTGGTGACCAGCACGGAGAGGCGCATCAACATCGTTGCCAACACCAGTGGCCGATCCAGCCCACGTTCGATCGCAATCGCACGCTCCAGATTCCGCCGGCCAGCATCCCGTTGGCCCATATTGGCCTGGACCAAGCCGAGCGCACTCAGAATCTCGGCCTGTATGGCAGGCTGCCCCTTCATTTCGGTGTCCAGACGCTGCTCGGCCGCGCTGATCAACGTTGACGCCTTGAGGTCGCCCGACTCCGCATTCGGGTTGCTGGCATTGAAGATCGAAATCAAGAAGTCGTTGGTCTGTCTGCTGGCGGCCTCGGCCTCGCGGGCATGATCACGATCGGCCAGGGCCTGATGTTCAGCAGCCCGGGCGCGCTCGGATTCGCGCAGCACACGCAGGGTGAAACCGCTGACGATCACGACAAACAATGCGGCAACCAGCAGCCAAGGCCAATGCCGTTGGACAAATTTGCGCGTGCGATACGTTCGGCGTGCGCGCACTGCAAGCAGCGGTTGATGGCTTTGGTAACGCCGCAAGTCGTCGCACAGTGCATCAACGCTGGCGTACCGATCACTGGGCACCTCGGCGCTCGCCTTGGCAACGACGGCGGCCAACTCGGCGTCACTCAGGCGATGCTGGTCCAGCAACTCAGCAAGCAGCAACCCGAGGCTGAAAATATCGCTCGACGTTGTAATGGCGTCGCCACCACGCTGTTCTGGACTCGCGTATCGCGGCGTGAACGCGTGCAGCGCCGGATCCGGATCGCCCTCGGCCGCATCGTCCTGGTGCAAGCGCGCGATGCCAAAGTCGAGCAGGATCGGCCGGCCATCTCGATTGATCAGCAGGTTCGACGGCTTCAGATCGCAATGCACGATCAGCTGCCGGTGTGCAAACGCGACCGCTTGGCTCGCCTCGATAAACAGGTTCAGGATCGCGTTTCGACTGAGCTGGCGGTCCTGGCAGTAGCGATCGATCGCGACCCCATCGACCAGTTCCATCACCAGATAGGGTTGGCCGTGGTCGGTTTCGCCGCCATCGTAGAGCCTGGCGATATTCGGATGCGTGAGTTTGGCCAGCACTTGCCGTTCGCGCGCGAGATGCGCCAGCCGCTCGCGGCTCGGCGCACCCTGCAACAGTTTCATTGCCGCAAGTTGTTCGAAGTGACCATCGCAGCGGGCGACGCGAAAGACCTGGCCCATGCCGCCCTGCCCGAGTTCGGACTCAATCCGCCAGGCGCCAATCACATCGCCCGGCTTGACCTCGCTCTGGAGCGCATCCTGCAAAGCACCGCGCAAGGGTCGATTGATCCAGCCCGTGGTGGCCGACTCACCCGCTTGAAACAAATCAAGAACCTCGGCAATGAGGGCTGCGTCGTTGCTCAACGATTGCAGGTGTGCTGACCGCTGGCTGGGTGGCAAGTCCGCAACTGTCTCATAGAGCCGTCGCACGGCCGCATAATGATCAGCGTTCATCGCGCAGCTCCCGGGCGATCCAGTCGCGGGCAAACCGAATATCACGCGTCACCGAAGACACCGAGATACCGAGCAATTCGGCAATTTCCTGCTGCTCCAGGCCCCCAAAGTAACTGAGATGCACCACTTGGCCGCAACGGGGGTCCAACTGCTCCAGCTTGCTCAGCGCTTGCTCAATGGTCAGCAAGTCACTCATGTCCGCCTGCGCACCACCGCGCCCGGTTCCAGTCCACGTCACGCGCACCAGACCGCCGCCCCGTTTGTCGGCAGTCCGGGCACGGGCATGATCGATCAGCAACGCACGGATGCTGAGCGAAAGCGTCGCAAAGAAGTGCGCACGGTTCTTGAAATCGATTCCACCGGGCACGACCCGCAGCAAGGCTTCGTGGAGGAGATCCGTCGCCGACAGCGTGATCTCGCCCTCGAACTTCAGCAAGCGCTTTGCGGCCATTAACTTGAGCTCGTCATAGACCTGATCGAGCAGTGCCGAGAACGCCGCGCCATCGCCCTGTCGCCAGGCCTTGAGCAGGGTCGTCAGATCGCGGGCGGCAGGATCGACTTGCGGCATGGTGCATGGTCCTCCGGAATGCACCGGATCAGGCGCGTGCCGGGAAAATAGCATGGACCTGCGTTGTGCCTGAATCTTTGCAAAGGCCCCTCGACGCGGTTGGCTCGTCGTCCGTTGGCGGACCGAACTTTGGCATGACGATCGCGCGCAGCAGATTTCGATTACCCGACTGTTCCTTCTTGGAGTCGGCCCATGTCTCACCCCTTGTTGCCCGCGTTGCCATGGTTGCGCCGCTTGAATGTCATCCTGTTCGGCTTGATGCTGAGCCCGCTCGCTGCCGCAACTGCACCGCTTGCGCCGGCGGCAGGTCGGCTCCTGCAGGGTCACTTCGCTGCCGCCGGCGAACAGCATGCCTTGCAGAGCGCGTTCATCAAGAGTCTGGTCGACGACGGCAAGATTCTCAATCCAAACGATGATCCGATGCTCGGCGACGGCATGGCCGAAGATTGGTTCGGCATGTCCATCGCGCTCGATCAGGACACGGCCGTCGTCGGCTCTTACCGGCACGCATCGTACGGCGTGCCCGGCGCCGGTGTGGCCTATGTATTTACTCGAAGCGCCGGACGGTGGCACCGACAAACCAGCTTGCATGGCAGTAATGGCGACATTGACGATTTCTTCGGTTGGTCAGTGGCGATCAGCGGCGACACGATTCTGATTGGCGCGCCGGGGATGGCCGGTCCAAACGGTGGCCAGACTGGCGCTGCGTATGTTTTCACCCGTGCTGGCGATGCGTGGCATGAACAGGCGATCTTACGGGCCAGCAATTCGGACACGGGCGACTATGTCGGCTGGACTGTTGCCTTGCAGGGCGATCGTGCCATTGTGGGAGCATTCGCAGGCGACCCAGGTGCGATCCAGGACGCTGGCTTTGTGCATTTATTTGCGCGCACGGCCGGGCAATGGCAGCAGCAGGCGAGCTTGTCCGCGCCCGACGCGGGCGCGGGCGACGGCTTTGGCTGGTCCATCGCGTTATCGGGAAGCGCTGTGGTGATCGGTGCGCCGTTTGCCGATGTCTCGGGGCGAGCGGACGCTGGCGCCGCCTATGTTTTTGTCGACCAGGCCGGCAGCTTTAGTTATCAGGCGAAGTTGGTTGCAAATGATGGCGACAACTTTGATGAGTTCGGGATCGCCGTGGCGATCTACCAGGAGACCGCCTTGATTGGCGCGTTCGGCGACGACACCAGCTTGGGCGCCGACAGCGGTTCGGCCTACGTCTTTCAACGGCACTCGGGCACTTGGGCTCAGGATCTGAAAGTGTTGGCCAGCGATGGCGAGGGCAGCGATTTTTTTGGCGCCTCGTTGGCGATGGATGCCGACACCGCCGTGATCGGTGCCTTTTCCAACAATACGACGGCCGGTTCCGACGCCGGCTCGGCCTATGTCTTTGCCTACAGCGGCAATCTTTGGCAGGAGCAGACCCAGCTTCGGCCCAGCGACTCGCAAGCCAGCGACAACTTCTCCTGGGCGCTGGCACTTTCGGGCAACGACTTGTTTGCCAGTGCCTACAATGACGACACTGAGGCGGGTGTGAATGCAGGCACAGTCACCGCGTTCCTTTTCGACGGCAGTCAATGGACGGAGCAAGCACGACTGAGCGCCGGGCGTGGCGTCCATGGTAGCCGGTTCGGACAGAGCATGGTCATCCGCGGTGACACGGCGCTGATCAGTGCCAGCGATCACTTTCAAGGACAGGTTCATGTCTTTGTGCGAAATGGCAGCGAATGGGCGCAGCAAGCCACGTTGCAAGGACTGGACTCTGTGTTGTATGACGGTTTTGGCGCGGCCTTGGCGCTGGATGGCGATACCGCACTCGTCTCGGCGCCCTATCAGGAGATCGATGACCAAAGCGCCCTCGGCGCAGTCTACGTGTTTGTGCGCCATCAAGGTACGTGGACCCAACAGGCAAAATTGCGCGTCGCCAACGCCGCTGCCTATGACGTTTTCGGGTCTGCGCTGGCGCTGTCCGGGAATACGGCCTTGATCGCCGGGCAATACGCGACGGACGTATGGGACCACCAGGGCGCCGTAGTCGTCTTCAATCGAACCGGCAACAGCTGGGCGGAAGCCGAACATCTCGTCGATCCAGGCGCACAGGCAGACGGCCATTTTGGGTCTGCCGTGGCGTTGGCGGGCGATTTGGCGATCGTCGGGGCCTCCGGACAAGACGCCGACAGCAACTTTAGCGGCAAGACCTACACATTCCGGCGAATCGCCGGCAATTTCGGTGTCGAACAGCATCTGACTGGGCCCGAACGGTCGCAGAATGCTCGCTTCGGTGAAAACTTGGCGCTGTCCGGCGATACCCTTTTCGTTGCTGCGCCCTATCAGCAGAATGCCGTGGGCGATACGGTGGGCTCGGTGTATGTGTTCCGGGAAAACGCCGGCGGTTTCTCGTTCGAGCAAGCGTTGCTGGCAAGTGATGCGCAGGCGAATGACCAGTTTGGGAAATCCTTGGCGTTGTCCGGGGATTTGGCACTCATTGGCAGCACCCCCTCGCTGGGTACGGGAACGCCGGATCGCGAACCGGGGCTCGCCTATGTTTTTGCACGCGGGCCAAGCGGCTTTGCTGAGGCGGCACGACTTAGGGCAAGCGACGGCGAAGCTGGCGATGCGTTCGGCTTGACCGTCGCTTTGTCTGGAACAGTCGGAATGATCGGCGCGCCCCAACAGAACAGTCGCGTGACCGACAGTGGCTTCGTTGGGGCCGTCTACCTGCTGACCCAGCCGGCATTGCTGTCGGACGGATTTGAAGGCCCCTGAGCGGATTCGAATCGGACGCGGTTAATCGACCCGGTCTGGAACTTGCGCGCATCGCGCGCTGCCGCGCCCGATGGGCGCTGGTCAAGCGGGGTGAATCGGAGCAAGATCGACCTTGAGAGAAACGACTGTGTTCAATGCCGTGGCCTTTCCGATCCGCGTATTCTTGCTCTGGTTGCTGATTGCGATCGTCGAAGCGATCCATGGCACGCTGCGCAGCTTGTTTCTGGTGCCAATGATCGGCACCAAGGGCGCGCATTTGTTCGGTGTCGTGTTCGGCTCACTATTGATTCTCGTGATCGCCTTGCTTGGTTCGGACTGGCTCGCAGCCGTGACGCGACGCCAGCAGCTGTTCGCGGGGCTTTGCTGGGTCCTGCTGATGCTGGCATTCGAACTTGGCCTGGGTCGGCTGCTGGGTCTTGGCTGGGACCGTCTGGTTGCCGACTATGACTTAAGTCGCGGCGGACTCATGCTGATCGGCATGCTCGTGCTGGGCCTCGCACCGTGGCTGGCTGCCCGGCTTCAGGCCCCGCGATCGCCCAGTTGACCCAGGGCACTTGACGCCACGGAATGGGTCGCCATATAGTTGCTACTGACAACTACCAACATCATGCCGACCCTCAAAGCCCGCCGCCCATCCCAGGACCCAGACCTCAACCTGGAGCGCGACGCCATTGCGTTGCACGCGGCGCTGTCGAATTTGGTGCGCGTCTATCAGTTTCGCGATCGCGATCAGATTTGCTGTTACGACATCTCGGTGACGCAGTGCTACGCGCTGGAGACGCTCGTTGAACAGGGCCCAATGCGCAGCAAGTCACTGTCAGATGCGCTGAAGCTCGACAAGAGCACGACCACGCGCGTCGTCGATGCCTTGGTCCGCAAAGACTACGTTGCGCGGCTACCGGATGCCGACGACGCGCGCGCCGTCTCCCTCAAGGTCACTGCCAGCGGCCGGCGTTTGTATGAACGCATCAATGGCGCCTTGATTGCCCAACAAGCTGACCTGCTACGCGGCTTGGAGCCCGGCGTGCGCGCGGCGGCGACCGAAGTCATCCGACGCTTGGCCAAAGCGGCCGAAGCGCGCTTTGTCAGCGGCGTCAGCGTCGGGAGTTGCGAGTCCGCCTGCGCCGCTGGCAGCAAATCCAAAACTACCTGCAGCTGAAGCATTTTTTTGCGCATTTAGTTGCTACTGCCAACCACATGGAACCACGCTCATGACCCGTATCCGACCCGCCGAACACGCAGACGCCGCCCGCATCTGCGCGATCTACAATCAGGGCATCGCCGAGCGCAGCGCAACCTTTGAAACGAAACCGCGCGAGCGGGCCGATATTACAGCGCGCATCGCCGATTCGGCGCGCTACCCCATGCTGGTGGCAGTCGACATCAACGACGAAGTGCTCGGCTGGGCGGGGCTTAGCGTGTATCGGGAACGCGCCTGCTATGCCGGCATTGCTGAGTTCTCGATCTATTTCGATCGACAAGCGCGCGGGCAAGGCCTGGGCCGACACTTGCTGCAATCCCTGATTCTGGTCGCCGCGAACCAGGGCTATTGGAAGCTGCTGTCACGCGTCTTTCTGTTCAACCAGGCGAGCCGTGCCTTGTGTCGGGCCTGCGGCTTTCGCGAAGTCGGTGTCTATGAACGCCACGCGCAATTGGATGGACAGTGGCTGGACGTCGTCATTGTCGAGCGTTGCCTGCTGCCGACTGATGCGCCGCTGCCTGAACCGCACCCAGTCGGCTAACGCCGCACCCTTTTCGGCGCATTGCGATCGCGCCACTCAAACCCAGGAGCAAGCCCATGAATATGAATTCTCTTCCCGTAGTCGTGATCGGAGCGGGCCCCGTAGGCCTCGCTGCCGCGGCGCATTTGCACGCGCGGCGTATGCCCGTCTTGGTCCTCGAAGCGGGCGCCAGTGTCGGCGCAGGCATGTTGCAATGGGCCCAAGTGCGCATGTTCTCGCCGTGGCAGTTCAATATTGACCGCGAAGCGCGGATCTTGCTCGCGGCGCAAGGCTGGGAAGGACCGAATCCCGATACGTTTCCAACCGGCGCCGAAGTCGTCCAGCACTACCTGCGCCCGCTCGCAGCAACGCCGGCACTCAGCGGAACGATTCGCCTGAACAGCCGCGTGTTGGCAGTCAGCCGCGTGCAGCACGATCTGATGAAGAATGCCGAGCGCGACACCTCGCCATTCCTTATTCGCTACCAAAACGCCGATGGCGAACACGAGATTCTGGCGCAAGCCGTCATTGATGCCTCAGGCACCGTCGAACAACCGAATCCGTTAGGCGCCGCCGGTCTGCTTGCACTCGGTGAACGCGCCTTGCAAGCCGAGATCGCATATGGCATGCCCGACGTGCTCGGGGAGCAACGCACGCGCTACGCGGGTAAGCGCGTACTGGTCGTTGGCAGCGGTCACTCGGCCTTCAATGTCTTGAATGACTTGGCCGTGCTGGCAGCAGATGCGCCAAAAATGCAAATCCATTGGGCGATTCGGCGCAGTGACCTGCGCCGCGTGCTCGGCGGAGGCGAGCATGATCAGTTGCAAGAACGCGGTCGATTGGGCCTGAAGATCAAGCAACTGCTCGATCGCGGCGTTCTCGTTCTGCATCCTGGCTTTCATCTGCAGCGACTGGCGCGCACGGATCAAGGGATCGTTGCCTTTAGCAATCATCAGGCGCTGCCTGCGGTCGACGAAATCATCGGTTGCACCGGCTTTCGTCCAAACTTGAGTCTCCTGTCAGAGCTGCGCCTTGATCTTGATCCCGGCACGCAAAGCCCACGTGCGCTGGCACCCTTGATCGATCCAAACCTGCACAGCTGTGGTTCGGTTCGCCCGCATGGTGCCGAGGAACTCAAACACCCGGATGCCGGTGTCTATGTGGTCGGCATGAAAAGCTATGGTCGTGCGCCGACGTTCCTGCTGCTCACCGGCTATGAGCAGGTGCGCTCCGTCGTCGCGGCGATTGCTGGCGATTGGGAAAGCGCACGCCGGGTCGAGTTGGTACTGCCAGAGACCGGCGTTTGCATCACGCAGTTTGAAGACGAGACGCCCGTCGCAAGTGCTTGCTGTGTGCCGAAGTCTGAAGCCGGACTCACGCTAGCAGAGACCAGCGATTCTGCGTGTTGCGGCGGCGCACCCAAGCAAGATGCCAGCGCTTGCTGCGTGAAGGATGAACAGGCCAAAGCGCAAGGACAGTCTGGCTGCGGCTGCGGGCCGGCGGTAACGAACATTGCGCTACCGCCCGTCCACAAATCCTCCTGCTGCACCTGAGTTCCCAAACGTCGCCAGGGAGGGTTTGAAGAGGTCCAGGATCGGCTTGTTCAGACGCCTCCCAACGACACAAACGCTCAATGAAAATCCCGTGACCGACTGTCCAGACCATTCAGCATTCCGCTCAAATCCACCAGATGATGCGCGATCAGATGGGTCACGCCTTCGGCGCTTTGCAGTTCGCCTTGAATCCCAAGCAACGATGATTCCAGCAGGACGCGCCGTTGGGTTTCAGCGATCTGTCGCCAGACGATCACATTCAACCAGCCGCTCTCATCCTCCAGGGTCAGGAACGTCACGCCCGCAGCCGTGCCGGGACGTTGCCGCAAGGTGACCAGACCGGCTGCGCGCAAGCGGGCGCCATGGCGTGCGGCCAAGGTTTCGCCAACGCTCTTCCAGCGCTTTTGCCGCAAAGTCGCGCGCAGCAACGACAGTGGATGCGCCTTCAGCGAATAGCCGAGGTTTCGATAATCCGCCTGTACCTCATCGCCCAAACCAGGCAGGGTCAACTGGGCCACTGACTCCTGAATCCGCGCGCCACGCAGCACCGGCGTCGGCAGATCAACCCCTGCTGCCTGCCAGCGCGCCTGATGACGATTGCCGACCAAACCTTCCAGCGCGCCACCTTCGGCCAAGCGCGCGCGATCAAATGCATCGAGCTCGGCGCGCAGACAAAGATCGTCGAGATCACCAAACGGGGTCTTGGCACGCGAGGCGACGATGCGCGCCGCCGCCGCCGCGCGCATGCCGCGAATCTCGCGCAGGCCGAGGCGCAATTGTGGCTGCGGCAGCGTCGTGGTTAGTTGCACCGGATCTGCGGCCCTGCCGCCGATGGACGACTCCGGCACCGACTCCAAACTCGAATCGAATCCGCTGTGCCGCACATCGGGCGGCAGCACGGTAAAACCATGCCGACGTAGATCCTGCAGAATCTGCGAGTTCGAGTAAAACCCCATCGGCTGTGAGTTGATCAGCGCGCACGCAAACGCGACCGGCTGATGTCGCTTCAACCAGCAGGACGCATACGCGAGCAAGGCAAAGCTGGCCGCATGCGATTCTGGAAAACCGTAGCTGCCAAAGCCCTTGATCTGCTCGAAGACCTGCTCGGCGAACTCCTGGTCGTAGCCGCGCTCACGCATGCCCTGCACGATCCGCTGCTGCAGGTGCTCTAACCCACCCTTGCGCTTCCAGGCGGCCATTGAGCGGCGCAATCCATCGGCCTCGCCCGGCGAAAATCCGGCTGCAACAATCGCCAGTTGCATGACCTGCTCCTGAAAAATCGGCACGCCGAGGGTGCGCTCGAACACGCGGCGCAAGTCCTCACTCGGATAACTGACCGGCTCCACACCCTGGCGACGGCGCAGATACGGATGCACCATCTTGCCTTGAATCGGGCCCGGCCGAACGATTGCGACCTCGATCACCAAGTCGTAAAACGTGCGCGGCTTCAGGCGCGGCAACATGGCCATCTGCGCGCGCGATTCGATCTGGAACACACCGACCGTGTCGGCAGCCTGGATCATTGTGTACGTTGCCGGGTCTTCCGATGGAATCGTCGCCAGAGTCAGTGCCGGCACGGGCTGCCGGCACCAACGCGCCTGTTCGGCCTGGATCAGATCGAAGCACCGACGAATTGCGGTCAGCATGCCAAGTGCGAGCAAGTCCACCTTGACGAAACCGAGCACATCGAGATCGTCCTTGTCCCATTGAATGACCGTGCGATCCGGCATCGCCGCATTCTCGATCGGCACCAGCTCGCACAGCGGTTCGGCCGCGATGACAAAACCACCCACGTGCTGACTCAGATGCCGTGGGAAGTCGAGCAGTTGTCGCGCCAGCGCCAGCAGCTGCTTGATGATGCGTGATTCGGGATCAAACCCGCGCTCGATCAGCCGCGCCTCGACGGCTTTGAAGCCGTCCCACCATTGCAGCGCCGACGCGAGCGCATCGACCTGTTCCAGACTCAGGCCCAGGGCTTTGCCCACATCGCGAATCGCCGACTTCGGGCGATAGCAAATCACTGTCGCGGTTAGCGCGGCCCGCTGCCGACCATATTTGCGATAGACGTATTGAATGACCTCCTCGCGGCGCTCATGCTCGAAGTCGACATCGATATCCGGCGGCTCGTTACGCTCGCGGGAGATGAAACGCTCGAACAGCAGATTGCCGCGCGCCGGATCGACCTCGGTAATGCCGAGACAAAAACACACGGCACTGTTCGCCGCCGAGCCGCGCCCCTGGCACAGAATGCCAATGCTGCGCGCATAACGAACCAAGTCCTCCACCGTCAGAAAGTAGCATTCGTAACCGAGCTCGCTGATCAGTGTGAGCTCGTGCTCGATCTGCAGCGACACCGACGACGGCATTCCGGCAGGCCAGCGGCGCTTTGCGCCGGCCTCGGTCAAGCAGCGCAGTTGCTCGGCGGCCGACATGCCGTTTGGCACCACTTCGGGCGGGTACTGATAGCGGAGTTGACTCAGGCAGAAGTGGCAGCGCTGCGCGATCCGCACTGTTTCGGCCATCAAGGCGGCGGGATACAAAGATGCCAAATCCGACCGCGTGCGGAGCACCCGCTCGCCATTGCCACGCAGACGATAACCCGCCTCAGCAACCGTACAGTGGTAGCGGACAGCCGTCAGCACATCATGCAACGCACGTCGACTCCGCGCATGCATTTCGACGGCGCCAATCGCAACCAGCGGCCGCTGCATGGCCTGCGCCAGTTGCTCGGCTTGGGCCAAACGCGCGCGATCGTCCGCCTCTCGATGCAATGCAATGCCCAGCCAGAAGCGATCTGGCATCGCCGCCGCCAATCGGGTCAGCCAATCCGCCTGATCAGACGGCGGCGCGCGCGACAGCACGGCGATCGTCAGCACGCCGGCATGAAGCCCCTGCAGATCATCCCGATGCAAGGTGTACTGGCCCTTGTCGGCACGGCGACGCGCAGTGGTGATCAAACTGGACAACTGTTTGTAGCCCGCCAAGTCGGCGGCGAGTAACACCAGCTCATCGCCCTCGGCGGTTTCGACCCGGGTACCGATCAGCAATCGAAACGACCGCTCACGGGCCGCCTCGTAAGCGCGCACAACCCCGGCAAACGAGCAATCGTCGGTAATTGCCAACGCCTCATAGCCCAATGCCGCGGCCTGCTCGACCAGTTCGCGGGCGCTGGACGCCCCACGCTGAAAGCTGAAATTCGAGCAGCACAGCAGCTCGGCATAAGCCGGGGCATCAGTCGTTTCAGGCGCGCGCGCGGGTTCGGGCATACTGCACAAATGTACAGTTTTTCTGATGATTCCGGAATCAAGTCGACGCGCTCAGATCGGATCAGCTTCTGAATCAAACACTTGCCAGATTGCTCTGATCAGGGACTGATCGAATTGGCGCGCAATCCAGGCATAATCGCCGCATGAAACGCGATACCGTGAACTACACCCTGGTCGGCGCTTTTGTCCTGGCCTGCCTGATCGGCTTCTTCGTGCTGTTGGTGGTCATCACCGGCAAGCGCGAACAAGGCGTCGACTATTTTGCCGTCTACGACAATGTCACCGGCCTGAAAGTCGGCGCTCCGGTCTTCTACGAAGGCTATCGCGTTGGCTCCGTTCAAGGTCTGGAGCCCAGCCGGGACAACACGGGTGTGCACTACAAGGCGACGCTGTCGATCCGCGATGACTGGGGTATTCCCGACAATTCCATCGCCGCGATGCAGAGCACCGGGCTGCTTGCCGACGTCGCCATTGCGATTATCGAGGGCGACAGCAAGACCATGCTGAAGGCCGGAGCAACCATGACATCGCGGGGTGGCGGCGATGTCTTCACTGCGCTGAACGATCTGGCAACCGAAGCCACCGCGCTGACGCGCGAACGGATCCGGCCGTTGGTCGACACCCTCGACAAGCGCCTTGATTCCCTCGGCGCGAGCCTGGATGCCTCGGCACCCACTATCCTCGCCGAGGCCGAAAAGCTGCTCAAGGATCTGAACAAAGCCAGCAATGCCATCAATGACGTGCTGAAGCCAGAAAACCGACAACACATCGACGCCATGCTCGGTGATATTGCGAGCACGGCGGACGCTGCGGCAACGATCTCCAAAGATCTGCAGACCACACGCGCGAGCCTCGACCAATTGCTGAACGAGTTGAACGAGATTGCCGCCGAGAACCGTCCGGGGCTGCGCGAAACCGTCAATGATCTGGCAGAGATCACCAGCAGTCTGTCCCAGCGGATCGACGCCATCTCGATCAACCTGGAAGCATCCAGCCGCAATCTGAATGAGTTCTCGCGCGAAATCCGCAAGAATCCGAATCGCCTGCTGTTTACGCCCGAGGCCGACGACGTGATCGTCGAAGAGGAATGAGCCCGAACATGCCACTGCCCCGTCTGCCGACCCTCTTGCTGCGCACAGGCGCGGTGTTGGCAATTCTGCTGCTTGCCGCCTGCGCGTCGGCGCCGGTACCCGACATGGCGTTCTATCGCATGTCGAGCGTGCCTGATCGCGAGCGGGCGGCCGATGCCGAACCGCGCTTTCCGGTGCCCATCACGGTCAGTCCGTTCCGCGCCGATGGGGTCTACAACGACCAGGCCATTCTGTACGCAGTGAAGCCGGAAGGTTCGATCAAGGCATACCACTATCAGCTCTGGGACGAACCGCCTTCACTGATGCTGCAGCGGCGCCTGATTGATCAACTACGCGCCGAGTACGCGGCCAAACTGATCACCGACCGGCTCCCGCCTGGCCTCGATGCGCTCCGCATTTCGGGCCGGCTGCAACGCTTCGAGCGCGTTCGCATGAACCAGCGCTGGCACGCGCGTGTCCGGATGGAAATCCGCGTCGAGCGCCGGCAGCAAGACGCTCCATTGCTGCTCAACGACTATGGTGCAGACGTCGAGGCCGAATCGGACACCATCCAGGCCAGCATCCGGGCGTTTGCCGCCGCGCTGGACCAAAGCTACGCGGCCTTCAGCGCCGATCTGGCGCAACTTGATCTCAGCCCAAAGGCCCCCTGATGCTGTCGTCGGTCGAACGCGAGCGCATGCTGGCATTGATGGGTGTACCCACCTACGTCCTTCGGACCGAGGATGCTGCGCCAGCGCCGAAAGCGTCCACCGAAGGGATTGACCGACCAATCGGATCAACCGCCCCCGCGAGCAACGCCGGACTGCCCACGACGAGTTCGGGCAGCAACCCGCCGCGCCCGCCGCAACATGCAAGCCTCGATGCGTTGAGCGCATCAATCCGCGCGTCCGCTGAAGCCATGGGCAAAACGGTGCGGCCGGTTGTCAAACGCGGCCCAATGCCGATCCTGGTTGGCCAGCTTCCCGACTGGCCCAATCTGCAGCGCGATCTTGCCTGGGTGTTCGGGCAAACAGAGCCGGTGAGCCCGCCCGCACAATGGCCTGCCTACGCAGTCGTGCTGGGCAAGGATTTGCAGGTTCCGGCCAGCGTGATCAGCGTTCGGGTCAGCCTGCCACTGCGCTCGGCCAGCGCCAAACGCGCCTTGTGGCGGCAGTTGCGGCCATTGCTGGCCACCGCACGTCCGGTTTGAAGCAGCCATGTCGGCGTTCTTGCGGGCGATGACCGATGACGATCTTGAGACGGTTGCGGCGATCGAGCAGACCGCCTATGAATTCCCGTGGACCTTGCAGATCTTTCGCGATTGTCTGCGCGCCGGATACGACTGTTTTGTGCTCGCCGATGGCGCGGCGATCTTTGGCTACTTCGTCCTGGCGGTCGCCGCCGAGGAAGGCCATGTGCTGAACATCGCGGTCGCGCCGGCCTACCAGGGCCAGGGCATTGGCAAGCGCCTGATGAAGCGCCTGCTCGACCTCGCGCGCTGGCATCGCGCTGATCGGGTGTTCCTGGAAGTCCGCCCGAGTAATCCCCGGGCGATCGGCCTTTACTACCAGCTTGGCTTTTTGGAGATCGGCAGGCGCCCACGGTACTACCCCGCCCGCGATGGCCGGGAGGATGCCATGGTGCTCGCGTTGGATCTCATCGAGCCCAACACTGCGGCAGGCTGAACATCGGCTTCACACGCGGGTCGCAATGGTTGGCCAAACCGCACGGTGTTATGAGCGTCATGATTCTGCCCGCGGCAACATCGATAAGCTTTGTGGATGATGAGAATTGACTTAGTTCGATCGTTCCTGCTGGCTGGACTGACCCTGAGCACAGCGCTGGCCGCAGATACCAAAGACCCGTTTCCGGCCGCGCTGACTGCGATCGAGCGCGGCCAGACCAAGACATTGCCACCCGAATTGGCGACTCATGTGCTCGCGCCGTATTTGGCGCACGCCTTGCTGCAGAAAAACCCCAAGCGGCCTCAGGCAGAGCGCCTGGAATTTCTGAAGCAGTATCCGGACGGTCCGCTCGCCCAGGGGATTGCGGAAGGACTGCTACGTGAATTTGCCGCCGCGTCGGAACATCAGAATGTCCTGGCGCTTCGGCACTATGTTCGCCAAACCAGCGATCGCTGCCTGCTGCTGCAGAGCGAGATTGCGCTGAACGAACGCCCGGCCTCGGAAATCGTCCTCGACATCGTGGCGATCTGGGACACCCCAAACAGTCTGCCGGATTCCTGCAATCCGTTGATCAGTTATGCCGACTCCCTGAAAGCGATTGGCCCCAAGGAAGTCCAAAGTCGCATCGAGAAAGCGTTCCTGCATGGACAGGCCCAACTCGGCGTCTATCTGGCGCAACGTCTGGGCAAGACCGAACAAATTGCCTATCAGCATGCGCACGACTTGTTACATGCGCCGAGCAAGCAGCGCCGCAGTCTGAAGACCTGGCCCGATGATGCGCCGCACCGCGAGGCCATATCGCTCGCGATTGCGCGCCTTGCTAAACGCGATCAGGCGTGGGCCATCACGCTGTGGCGCGAAGCCAATAGCCGGTTCAAATTTGAATCGGCGCAAAGCGCTCGGATGCTTGACCCAATCGCGCTGTATCGGGCCAACGACTACGCCAGCGACGCGTCGACCTGGCTCGGCCTGATTGAAGTCGGGCAAGACAGCTCCATGACGCGCGAATGGCGCGTGCGCGAAGCGCTCGCACGCGACGATATTCTGGCCGCCGATCAGGCGCTGGCACGTCTCGATGCGACCCAGCAACAAGACCCACGGTGGCGCTACTGGCGCGCCGTCATCGATGAGCGACTGAAGCGCACCGATACCGCACAGGCCGCGTTTCGGGCGTTGGCGGATTCACCAACCTTCTTCGGATTCCTCGCGGCCGATCATCTCGCGCTGCCCTACAACCTGTGTCTACGCGAACCGCCCACGCCAGAAGCCGCCGCGACACTAGTCCAGGCGATTCCGGGCATCCAACGCGCATTGGCGCTGTATCAACTGGATCATCATCGCTGGGCCGCCCGTGAGTGGGATTTCGTTCTACCGACCTTGACCGAAGCCGAGAAAGTCGCTGCTAGTGTGCAGGCACAGGCGATCGGCTGGTTCGACCGCGCGCCCTTCGCGCTGACCAAGCCTGAGGAAATGCGGTTCTACAGCCTGCGCTTCCCGAACGCGTATCTGCCATCGATCGTCAGCTGGAGCAAGCAGGCACAAATCCGGCCAAGCTTTGCGGCGGGCGTCATGCGCGCTGAAAGCGCGCTGGTCGTGGACGCCGTATCGGGTGCCAACGCGTATGGACTCATGCAATTGCTACCCAGCACCGGCAAGCGAATTGCCAAGCTGGAGGGCGTGCCGTTCACCAGCAATCAGCGCTTGTTTGATCCGGACTTCAATATCCGCCTCGGCACGCGCTACCTCAATGAACTGCTCAACAAGCAGTCTTTAAGCGAATATGCCGTGCTGGCGGCCTACAATGCCGGCCCGAGCCGCATGGCGCTTTGGCAGACCCAGCGCGGGCAATTGCCCGTCGATGTGTTCATCGAAACGATCCCGTTCAAGGAAACCCGGGAATACATTGCCCGCGTGCTGAGCTTTGACTTGATCTACGACTGGCGCCTGAACGGTGACGTGATGCCGCTTTCTGATCGTCTGAAGACCAAGACCATCGCTGACACGGGGCTGCGCAAGACCGTGACGTGTCGACTGCCAGGCGCCACGCCGGCAATCCAGCCTAAGAGTCCGACCGCACGGGCTAGTGCGACCCATCGGTGACCCATTGGTTCCGGGCCGATGCGCGCGTCGTCGACTTCGGCGGACGCATCGGTTCGCAGGAGAAGCCCGCGTCAACACAGCCTGCTGGCACCGGCGGCCTGCCTGGGGTCGCCTCAATATGCTTGCTGCACCAACCAGATGCTGCCGCGTTATTGGCTTGCCACTTCGGTGGTTTGCACATTGGCGACCACCCAGCGGCCTGATTCGTACACGTAGGTGTCGGTGAATCGGTAGTCGGTCTGAAAGGGTTTGCCTTGATAGCGCCCGGTCATGTGCGTTCGCCCGGTGACCAGCGCGGCTTGGCCAAAGCGACGAATCTGGAATTCCTCGACCGTGTAGGGGTCGATTTCGAGTTCGGCGGACGTGAGGTTGGCGATAAACCGATCCCGATCAGATAGCGCACCCGCACTACTGATCGCCAAAAAACGCGCCGCCATGTTTGCCGCGATGGCGTCTTGATCCTTTCGCACAATCGCGGCGTCCCAGGCATCAGCCTGTGCCTTCAAGGACGCTTCAAAATCGAGCCCGGACCGGGGCATTTGTGCGCACGCGCTCGTGCCCACAATGAGGATCGCAGTCAAAACGGTCTGATAACGCACACGACACTCCCGGGCTGGCACGCCGCCCGATTCTAGTCCGGCAAATCAGACGTTGAGTGGTCTGTCGAAGAGTTCCATTGCGTGCTGAGTGCCTGCTCGGCCTCGTTGTCGCAGAATCAATCACTTGGGTGACAGGCGCCTTGCGGCCAATCCGATGCCACTGGTGCGCCACGCCCACAAGTCATTGAAAATCAAAGCACATCTTGCAACAAATCGGACAGTGGCCGGAGACTGTGAATATAATGGCCGCTTTGCCCTGCGCAACCGAGTTTCAGCATGTCTAAAACCCCTGGATATCAATCCTTTGAGCAAGTGCCGCTCAAGGACTACGCCGAGCGCGCCTACCTCGACTACTCGATGTATGTGGTGCTCGATCGTGCGCTGCCGTTCATTGGCGATGGTTTGAAGCCGGTACAGCGTCGCATCGTCTATGCGATGAGCGAGCTCGGACTCGATGCCCAGGCAAAGCCGAAAAAATCGGCGCGCACGATCGGTGACGTGATCGGTAAGTTTCATCCGCACGGCGACTCGGCCGCGTACGAGGCGATGGTGTTGATGGCGCAGCCGTTCTCGTATCGCTACCCGCTCATCGAAGGCCAGGGGAACTTCGGTTCGCAGGACGATCCGAAAAGCTTTGCCGCCATGCGCTACACGGAAGCGAAACTCAGCAAGTTTGCCGAATCATTGCTCAGCGAAATCGGCCAGGGCACGGTCGATTGGGCTGCGAATTTTGACGGGACGCTGGAAGAGCCATCGTGGCTGCCGGCCCGACTCCCGCAGGTGCTGCTGAATGGCACCACAGGCATTGCCGTGGGCATGGCCACCGATATTCCGCCGCACAACGTGCGCGAAGTGGTGACTGCGTGCATTCGCCTGCTCGACGATCCAAACGCCACGGTCCGTGATCTGTGCGAGCACGTTCTGGGCCCGGATTATCCGACCGATGCCGAGATCATCACGCCACGCGAAGAATTGCTGAAGATCTACGAAACCGGCGCTGGCAGTGTGCGCGCCCGGGCGGTTTATACCCGCGAGGATGGCAACATCGTCATCACTGCGCTGCCCTATCAGGCCTCGGCGGCCAAGGTGCAGGAGCAGATCGCGAATCAAATGCGGGCCAAGAAGCTACCGCTTCTGGAAGATGTCCGCGACGAATCCGACCACCAGAATGCCGTGCGCCTCGTTCTGGTGCCACGCTCGAATCGCGTGGATGCCGAAGAGTTGATGGGCCACCTGTTTGCGACGACCGATCTCGAAAAGAGCTATCGCGTCAACCTGAACATGATCGGCCTCGACGGCCGACCGCAGCTCAAAGATTTGCGTACACTGCTGAACGAATGGCTGACTTTTCGCACCGATACGGTGCGTCGGCGTCTGACGTTCCGTCTCGAAAAGGTCGAAAAGCGTCTGCACCTGTTGGAAGGGTTGCGCATCGCCTATTTGAATCTGGACGAAGTGATCCGCATCATTCGCACCGAGGAAGAGCCTCGGGCCAAGCTGATCAGCCGCTTCAAGCTCAGCGAGACGCAGGCGGATTACATCCTCGACACCAAGCTGCGCCAATTGGCGCGACTCGAAGAGATGAAGATCCGCGGCGAAATGGACGAGCTCGAAGAAGAGCGGGCGCGGATCAACTCGACGTTGAAATCCAAAGACCGCCTGAAGATGCTGGTCAAAGATGAACTCCGGAAGGATGCCGATCAGTTTGGCGACAAGCGCCGCTCGCCGCTGATCGCACGCGCCGTTGCGCAGGCCCTGTCGGAAGCCGACCTGATGTCGTCTGAGCCGGTCACGATCGTGCTGTCCGAGAAGGGTTGGATCCGCTCTGCGAAGGGTCATGAAATCGATGCGTCCACCCTCAGCTACCGCGAGGGCGACAGTCTGCGCGCGTCATGCAAAGGGCGCAGCACGCAACAAGTCGTGTTCTTCGATTCCGAAGGTCGGGCGTACGCCACACCCGCACATTCGCTGCCATCGGCGCGCGGCCATGGCGAGCCGCTGACGGGTCGTTTCACGCCTGCATCAGGCGCGCGATTTGACGCGCTGATCGCGGCCGATCTGAATCAGAAGGTGCTGATCGCGAGTTCTCATGGCTATGGCTTCATCACCAGGTTCGAGAATCTCACGTCACGCCAGAAAGCCGGCAAGGCGATGGTGTCGTTGACCGATGGCGCGCACGTTTTGGCGCCAGCACTCGTGGGCGATTCGTCGCGCGATCGCATTGTGGCGGTGACCAATGCCGGCCACATTCTGATGTTCTCGGTGGCTGAGCTACCGGAGCTCGACAAGGGCGGCAAGGGCAACAAGATCATCGAGATTCCGAAAGCCAAGCTCGGCACCGAACAGCTGGCCGGCGTCACCGTCATCGCCGATGGTGCCAGCGTGTTGATCTGGAGCAACGGCCGCAAGCTGACGCGCACTTGGAACGATCTGGTCGAGTTGCAAGGTGTTCGCGCTGAGCGCGGTTCGTTGCTACCGCGTGGCTACACCCGCGTGGATGCGATCGAGCCGGGCTGAGCGAATCCTTGAGATCAGCGCCGGCTCTACGTTCCCAACGTGCGCATGGTTCACTTGTTGTGGGAGGGCCTTCAGGCCCGAATCGGTCTTGCCGCAAGATCGGTTCGCGGCTGAAGCCGCTCCTACAAAAACCGGCGCGCTGTTCGATACAAAAGTCTTCTGGCCTGTTGTGACCGGGTCCTTCGGCGATCACCCCTCTCGACAAGCGCTGCGTCTTGGCGAGAGTGTGGCTATGTTCAAGGATTGAGGCGCGGCAGCAGTCCCGACTGACTGTCGAGGCGATTGCCGAAAATGCCGTGGTCCAGGAACAAGTAGAGCTGATTGCCGTAGATCACCGTACGCGCATCCGAGGTTCGAATCGGATCATCGGCGGGGTTGTCGGTGGGAATGTTCTTGGCTTCCAGCAAGCGCCCGCTGCTACGTGAAAACAGCATGCGCAGCACAGACAACGGCTCCGTCACGCCAGGCGTTGCATCAATCCCCAAGCGAACCGGCGTGGTGAGCCAAATGCTGTCGGTGCCCGTGTCGGTAACACTGATCGCGTGCGGATCGTTGCGCAGCGGCATCTCGCTCGCGGCGCCACCGAAATAGAAATGCTGTTGCGCGGAAACCGGTTCTGACACCTGGCGGTTGTCAAAGAGACTGAGCTTCAATCCCTCGGACGCCAACGGCGTCGCACCGGTACCCGTGGCATCGACGCCAAAGCCGAGCAGCTTCTGATCGGGCAATCGATACACGTACTCCGAGTAGGCACTCAGATCGAGTCGGCCGGCGATCTTTGGATCATCGGAATTCGACAGGTCGATATCGAACAGCGGATTCGGCGCCGGTAGTGCCAGAAATTGCAGGCGATCCTGGAACAGGCGCACATTTTGTGCCGAGGCGCCCGCATTACCGAGCGGATCCGGTCGATTGGCATTGGGCAAGCTCGCATGCACGTCCAGATGTTGCGTCGCGCTGTTTTCACGCAGCACCGTCAGTAGTCCCGCAGTCAACGTGTCGCCCGACTGCAAATCACGAATGGCCGTGAACACGCGCAAGTCGCCAGCCTTCTCCTGCAGCCCCCACGTGGTGCGCGAACCTGCCGCAAGCGTTCCACGCACATCGGCACTGCCCCGCCATGCCAACGTCGTGGCACCCAGCTTGTGAATGTTGGTCATGGTCCGGTACGACAGAATGCGATTGTCGATGCCGAAGCTGCTGGGGTCCTGCCGTTGCGATGCCAAGTAGATCGTGTCATTTCCCACATACATCTGCGCCTGGCTCATCAGCATCGAGAAATGCTGCACCGCCGTTGGCGCCGACAGGGGAATGCGATGCACCGTCATGACCGTGCTCCCCAACGTGCCCGGCTGAAAGCCACCCAGCCACGTGTTGGCCGGCTTCAAGAGCATTTGCGGCGCATCGTTGCCAAACCGCCACCGGGGCCGCGTGACCACGGTCGCCGGGCTGTTCGGATCCGGTGACTGCAGCAACGAACTGTTGGTCAACAGGAGCAGATCATTGCCGTTTCGACGCAGCACGCCCGGACGCGCCTCGACGGTGTACTGCCACTCGATGGCAACTGAGTCATCGGCATTCACGCGGACAATCGTGAGGGTCGTTTTTGGCGTGACCGAAACCGGTTGCGGGCAACAGATGGCGAAACCATTCTGGTGATTGCTGGTCAACAGCGCAAAGCGATGCTGCCCATTGCTTGCTGGCAGGGCCAGGGCCGAATCGGCGTACTGCCAATCGGGCAACGGCAGAATCCGGATCGTCTGTGCTTCGGTGCGGTCATCCCGGATCCGCGTCATCCGAAACTCCGTCAGGGTGATTGGCGGTGACGTGAACACGGTACTCGCAACGCGGTGCACGACCAGATCACCACTGCGGGCCAACAAGTCACCTTCATCGACACTCGTTTCCTGCGTGCTGGTCACGCTGCCGCCAGGGCCACCGGTTGCGCCGGGCGGCAGTGGTGAGAAGTCGAGGCACTCAAACGGCAATTCCGGCGTCGCCGCCTGCACCATTCGGTAGTAGTCCTCCAACGCAGCGTCGCTGTGGAACGGCCGGGCATCGCTCGGACGCTCGCGGCCCGAGGCGGGCTCGCCGAGATTCGCGTACAGCGCGTGATCCTGGAACACGATCGCGTTGGGACTCTGGGAGAAGCCATCTGCCAGGGCGAGTTGCGCCGACAGCTCGCGCTCACTGCGGGGCTGAATCGAGATGTTCCCGGCACTCGCCTCGACCACGGAACAACTGCCATTCTGGCATCGCTTCTGAAAGCGCCGGGCCGGAAATGCCGCCGGATCGTTGGGCTTGCTCAGCTTGTAGCCCAACCACCAACGCGGATCGCCACTCGCATCGTAAGCCGTTGCGACCACGGCCAGCACCGGCCCCTGCGTCAACAGTGCCATGCCGAATCCAGGCTGGGCCGGGTTGTGCCACAGACCCGAGTAGTCATCCACCGAGCTTTGGCGCGTACTGATGACGCGTTCGATCTGAACCGTCTTGGCTTGCCCGCCTTGCGTCAGCACCAGATCAGCGTGATCCGCATCGCGATAGCGAAGGTCGATCGCACCCGCGACAAACTGTTGATCGACGCGCGCGTTCGCCGCATCCCAATGCGATTGCAACAGATCGGCTTGAATGCGCTGATTGCTCCGCGCACCGACGCCGACCTGCCACAGATCCTGTCCGTTCGCGTCGAACCCGGTGTAGAGCACAACCGTCTGCGTGCCCGCATGGGTCAAAACCAAACCCCAACCGGGATCGCTGGGTTGATACCACCATTCACTGACGACCCGCCCATTCGGAGCCGTCACGTGAGTCTGCGCGGTCGCAGTCAGCGACTGCAGGCCTGCGCCAATAATCAAACAAATCAGAGCAACGACTCGCATCAGGAAATCCTCTTTCCGTCTGTCAAAATAATGGAACCGGGTTGCAAGCAGCAGCGCTTGGACGTCGCAGATGCCTATTCCGGATTTGCACAGCGTGGTTCCGATTCAACCACCGCTGACACCACCAACACCTTGACCTGAGTTCAAGTTTGATCCCAGGCAGCTGTCATGGCAATGCTTGGCGCCTTCCGGCACGGCCATGGCAACACTGTGTTGGTTCATACTGAATAAGACGCAGCGCACAATCGCTTCCCCCAACAGCGCGACAAAACCAAGCCACCGTTCAGGCGTCACGGTGTTGATCGGCGCTTGCGCGACGCGCATCGGGACGAGTCGCAACGTCCGATACGATCACCGCACTCCAGCAGCGTAACGGCCGTTGCTTTTGCCGCGCCAGGCGATGTGTCGGATTCGCGCGCGTCAGATTCGCGCACGCAAGAAGGCTCAGGATGAGCGTTCTTCACCAACTACTTCAGAGCGCGCGCAATCCCGACGTCATTCAGGTTCTCCGCGCGGCAAGGGCCGCTCATCAGAGTACTTGCGGCAAGACCTCGATTGGGCTCGCCAGCGGCGCAGCATAGACTTGGTCTTCATGGAAGTAGTACAGCTGACTGCCAAACACGACGGTTCGCGCATCGTAAATGTTGTCGAATCCGTTGCTCTCGGCGCTGGTCGGGATCACCCGCGCTTCTAGAATTCGGCCTGCCGCCAAGTTGTAGCGGACGCGGAGCACGGCCATTGGTCCGTAGGTTCCGGGCGGAGCCGGCAGGGACAAGCGTGTCGGCGCCGTGAACCACAGATCTTCAGGACTGGACTGGAATACCGACACGGCATGCGGCTCATTCAGCACGGGCAATTGACTGTAGGCACCGCCGAACAGAAAGGACTGTATGGGGGCCAGACTAGAACCCCCGTCGTTCCCTTCAAACAGGCTCAATTTCAACGCCTCGGGTTGCCAGGCGTTGCTGCCGTTCGGATCCACCTCAACGCCGAATCCGAGCAACTTCCCGCTCGGCAGCTGATGCAGATATTCGGAATAGCCGGTGATTTCCAGTTCATCGGCGATTTTTGGATCCGTTGGATCGGAGAGGTCGATGGCGTAGAGCGGATCAATGCGGCGGAAGCTCACGACGTTGAGACGATCGCCAAAAAACCTGACGCCGCGGATCTCTTCGCCAGACCGGCCAATGGGTTGCGGTCGCGCTGCATTCGGCAATTCGGCCGTGACCAATAGTCGACGCTCGGTCGCGCTCGGCGCCAGCACCGTAAGCTTCGCAGCCGTTAGCAGTTCGACGCTGTTCGATTGGAAGTGATTGGTCAATACGCGCAATGTGCCGTGCCGCTCTTGCATCGCCCACGTACCGGCGTAGTCACCGACGAGTTGCCCGGCAACATCGGCACTGCCACGCCAGGACAAGTCCTGTGCATCCAGTTGATGAATGCCGGTCAGCGTCCGATACGACATCACTTGATTGTCTTCAGTAAACGAAATGGGCTCGACGCGCACGCTGCTCAAATACACCGAGTCCGGCCCGACATACAGATTGCCCTGCGAGCTGAACAGCGAGAAATGCTTGACCAGGTCTGGTTGCGCAAGCGGCAGGCGATGCACGGTCACCACAGTCGTGCCCAGTGTTCCGGGCTGGAAATCACTGAGCCAGGTGTTCTCGGCTCGAAGCAATGGCGCTGCGGCGCCACCCTCGAAGTGCCAAGTCGGTCGAAACGTCTGCCAACTGGTGCCGTCCGGGTTGACGCCGGTCAGCACCGACGCACTGGTAGTCAGCAGTAGTGCATTGTCCTGCAGCCGAAGCGCGCCGGCGCGGGCCGCGACGATATAGCGCCACAACTGGGAGACCTGTCCCAGCGCGTCAACCTCGATGACGGTCAGCGCGGTTTCCGGTGGCCACTCTTGCAGCGTCGGGGCACAGAAACCGAAGCCCGTCTGGCGGTTGCTGCTCAGCAGCGCGAATCGATGCCGACCGGCCGGCGCTGGCAAGACCACGGCGGATTCCGCGTGATGCAAGACCGGCAGGAACAAGTCGGCAATGTGGCTGGCAACCGGCATATCGGACCGAATGCGGGTGAGATTGAACCGGGATACCGATATCGGTGGATCGCTGAACAGGGTGTAGTGCGACCGGCTGACCACCAGGTCGCCGCTCCGCGCAACGATATCGCCCTCGTCGATACCAACCTCCTGAGTGTTGGTGCCGCTGCCGGCCGCACCAACTGTGGTGCCGGCCGGTGCGGGCGAGAAGTCGATGCATCCGTAGGGCAGTTCGGGTGAGGCCGTCTCGGCCAGCGTCAAATAGTCATCTAACGCCGCGTCGCTATGAAACGGTCGCGCATCGCTTGGATCAACACGACCGGATGCCGACTCGCCGATATTCTGGTAACGCCCGAAGTTCGCGAATACGGGGGCATTGGGCAATGGTGAGAAGCCGTCGTTCAAGCGAAGATGCGCGGAGAGGTCGCGCTCGTTGCGCGGTCGGATGGAAATGCTTCCGGCCAAAACCTCGGTCACACTGCACGTGGCAAGCGCGCAGTCCCGGCGGAATCGCTTCGCAACAAATGGCGCTGGATCATTGGGACGACTGAGCTTGTAGCCAAGCCACCAACGCGGCGCACCGGCGCCGTCGTACGCACTGGCGAGTACCGCAAGCACGGGGCCCTGCGTGAGCAGCGCCATACCGAATCCTGGCACTTCCGGGTTGTGCCATAGACCCGAGTAATCATCCACAGCGCTCTGCCGCGTGCTGACAATGCGCGCGAGCGCCACAGTGCGGACGCTGTCGCCTTGCCTGATTGTGGCCTCGGCTCGATCGAGCCCCACATAGCGAAAGTCGACCGCTCCAGCCACCCATTGCTGATCGACACGATTGGTGCCCGCATCCCAGTGCGATTGCATCAGCTCAACTGAGATCGCACTGACACTGCGAGACCCAACCCCGACCTGCCACACGTCGCGGCCTTGCCCATCGAACCCGGCGTACAGCATGACGGTGCGATTGCCGGAATGCGTGAGAATAAGGCCCCAGCCCGGGCTCTCCGGCTCGTACCACCACTCGCTGACCGCCCGACCTTGGTCTGCCGTCACATGGACTTGCGCGCACAAAAGCGGGCTGAGCAATAGCGCGTACAACCAGCACAATCGGTACAGGATGTTCACAGCACGATCCTCAAGCTGACGGCAGCCATTGCCTGATCGACGATCTGCGCGCGCATCTCCCCCAATGCACACATCGAAGCGCCGGTCCAATCGGACGCGAGCGCAGGCGACCGCACCCACATGATCCGATGGCATACTTGCGCCGTGCACGAACGCCCTCTCACGAACGACGACCCTCCTACCCGCACACCCATCACGATCGGTTTGATCGTGCTGTGTACGGCGGCGTTTTTTGTCGACGCCACGCTCGATCACCAGTTGCTGGAGATGTTCGCGCTTTGGCCGCTGACTGGCCCATTCGCACCCTGGCAACTGCTGACCCATATGTTTCTGCACGGATCGCCCGAACACTTGTTCTTCAACATGTACGGCTTCTATTTGTTTGGGTCGCCGATCGAGCGCGCGGTGGGGCGTTACCGGTATGTGCTGCTGATTGGCACCGGCGCGTTGACCGCAGGTCTGGTCCAATTGTTGGCGAACGCCATTGAGCAGAGCGCCGCGGCGACCGTTGGCGCGTCGGGCGCGCTGTTTGGATTGTTGTACGTGTTCGCGCGCTTGTTTCCGAAGGCGCGGATCGTGCCGTTGATCCCGCCGATCCCCATGCCGGCCTGGCTGTTTGTGCTGCTCTACGCGCTGGTGGAGCTCTACCTGGGATTCAGCCAGGCGGACACGCAGATCGCGCATTTCGCCCATCTCGGTGGATTGCTCGGCGGGTTCTTGGTGTTTGCCGGATGGCGCCTCATCAGTCGGCGCCGGCAGCTGCCACCCTGATTGGCATGCGCGCCAGGAACATCGAGGGACTGCCGAATCAATCACTTGCGCGCAGGATGCGACATCAAGCCCAGACGGCGTTGACGAAATTGGCCGAATTGCGGCAAACCAGACTCGCACCCGATTGCCCGGATCGCGCCCACCCGCTAGCCTCGGCGGTCAACATGTCGTGAAAACAACAAAGGGCGAGGATTTATGGTTTTGAGCGTGCTCTGGGGTGCCTTCGGGTTGAGCTGTCTGGTGTTCATCGCCTGGCTGTTCTCGAACAATCGCTGGCGGGTGGACTGGAAGCTCGTCTTGACGGGCATTGCGCTGCAGATCGCCTTCGCGGCCGTGGTGCTGCTGGGTCACAAGATGATCCCGACCTATGAGTCGATTCTTGGCGCCATGAGTCTGAAAGAAATCTGGCGGCCATTGATTCTCGTATTGAGCATCAGCGCGATCGTCCTCTACTTGGCCAGTGGCCGATTGGCGGCGCAAGCCAATACCCTGCGCCTAGGCGGCCACATCGCACTGGGCTTGGCCGCGGTTTTGGGCCTGCCACTCTTTGCCGAGGGTTTTGACAAGCTCGGGCATGCGTTCGTGCAGCTGTCGTCGTACACGCAGAAGGGCTCGGAGCTGGTGCTGGGCGACGCGGCGAGAGCCGACAAGCTTGGCTTCATCTTCGCATTCCAAGTGTTGCCAACCGTCATTTTCTTTGCGGCGTTCATGGCGATTCTGTATCACCTGGGTGTCATGCAGGTGATCGTGCGGGCCATGGCCATTGCGATCACGAAGGTGATGCGCGTGTCCGGCGCCGAGACCACGAGCGTATGTGCGAGCATTTTCATCGGCCAGACCGAAGCGCCGCTGACCGTGCGCCCGTACATCAGCAAGATGACCGAATCAGAATTGCTGACCATGATGATTGGCGGCATGGCGCACATCGCTGGCGGCGTGATGATTGCCTATATCACCATGCTCGGTGGGCCCGATCCCGAGCAGCAGGCCATTTTTGCGAAGCACTTTCTGGCCGCGTCCATCATGGCCGCACCCGCCACCTTGTTGATCGCCAAGATCCTCGTTCCCGAGACCGGCACGCCGCTGACCCGCGGCACGGTCAATGTCGAAGTCGAAAAGACGGCCGCGAATGTGATCGACGCCGCCGCGGCCGGCGCGTCTGACGGCATGAAGCTCGCCATCAATATCGCGGCGATGCTGCTCGCATTTACCGCACTGATCGCTTTGATCAATGCGATGATTGGCTGGTTTGGCGATTTTGCTGGGATCAACGCGTGGTTGAGCGAAGGCAAGGATGCACCGGTGAGCCTCAGCCTGAACATGATTCTGGGTGAGCTGCTCCGCCCGGTTGCGTTTCTGATTGGTGTGCCGTGGCAGGAAGCGAACACCGCTGGCGGCCTGATCGGCCAGAAGATCGTGCTGAACGAGTTCATCGCCTATGGCGAATTGGCCAAGGTTCCGATTGGCGAGGGCGCCGGCATGATCAGCAGCCACACGAAGTTGATTCTGACCTATGCGCTCTGTGGCTTTGCCAACTTTGCATCGATTGCGATTCAGATCGGCGGAATCGGTGGCCTGGCCCCCGACCGGCGGACCGATCTCGCGCGCTTCGGCCTGCGGGCGGTACTGGGTGGCTCGATCGCCACATTCATGACCGCCACGATCGCGGGCGTGCTGTCGCAATTCGCGGCCTGAGCAGACCGCGATATTGCTGTTTACGCAAAGGCCCGGGCTGACCGCCCGGGCCTTTTTCTTGCGCAATGAGCGGCGATCAGGAACTCGTTTTCCGGGCCCTTGGATGTGCCGCATCGTAGACTTTCGCCAAATGCTGGAAGTCCAGATGGGTGTAGATCTGCGTCGTCGCGATATCGGCATGTCCGAGCAACTCCTGGACGGCGCGGAGGTTGCCACTGGATTCGAGCACGTGCGACGCGCACGAATGCCTCAGCAAGTGCGGGTGCAACCGCTGCCAGATGCCTTGTCGCTGCGCCCAGGTTTTCAATCGAGCTTGCACGTTGCGGGTCGAGATCGCCTGTTCGCCGCGCGCCGTGAACATGGCCTGCGTGTCGTTGGCAGGTTGCTGCAACGTGCGCCAAGCGGCCAGCGCAGCAAGCGCCACACTGCCAACCGGCACGATTCGCGTCTTGTTGCCCTTACCTAACACGCGCAATAGTCCCGCGCCGGCATCCAAGTGTTCCCAGCGGAGCGCCGTGAGCTCGGACAGGCGGAGCGCTGATGAATAGAACAGCTCGAACATCGCGCGATCGCGAATCGCCAGAGGATCGTCCTCGGGCAGTTGCAGGAATCCCGCGAGCTGATCGGCATCGAGCACGGACGGCAACTTGCGCGCGGACTTCGGTGGCCGCAGGCCGCGCGCCGGATTCGCACCGATGCGGCCATCACGAATGAGATCGTCAAAGAAGGAACGGAGCGCCGAGAGCTTGCGCGCCAGACTCTTGCCGCTCAAGCCACCCCGATGTTCCGCGGCAACGAACGCACGCACATGCTCCGCGCGAACCTGCAACCAATCCAAAGGCCGCGGAAGCGTTTGCATCCAGTTCGCGAACCGCTGCAAATCCTCGGCGTAAGCGGCCACGGTCCGTTCCGACAACCCGCGCTCACCAGAAAGCCGCACCAAATAGGCGCTGACCAAGGCCGAGACGGGCGCTGGCGGTATTGACAGGGCGCGGGACTTGTTCACAGAGGCAAATTCTCGGTGCCGTTTGCAGGCCCTAGTTGTACTCTAAACTGACGTTGTTTTTCCAAACCATTGATTAAACAAGACTTTTAAGGATTTTTAGCGATCGAGTCTTGACACTTACCGGACTTGCTGAGCGCCGCGCTGGCTCTGGCCCCGGGCGATTTCCCACAAAGTTATCCACAGGCTGTGTCGGGCCGACGGGGCGGTCTCCCAGACGACCGCAAATAAACACGATTCTGTGCCGGGCTTACATGCTGAATGCCAGCAAGCTGCCCGAATCGCCCTGCTCCAGTTCGGGAGTTCGCACGTTGGCAGCCTGCTAGACTCGTGGTTTCGTATGCATGCAGGAACCTCGTAGTGAAAGACATCATCCGCTCCCAGATCGACGCAGCCTTTCAGGCACTGGCTGCTGAGGGCTTGCTGCCTTCGGCGACTGTCCCGGACTATGCGATCGAACGTACGCGCAACAAGGCGCACGGCGATTTTGCCGTCAACGTCGCGATGCAAACGGCCAAACTGGCGAGCCGCAAACCGCGCGAAGTCGCGGAATTGATTGTTGCGCGCCTGCCTCAGCATGCGGATATTGCCAAGGTCGAGATCGCTGGCCCGGGCTTCATCAACTTGTTCCTGCACGCCGACGCGCTGACGCGCACGGTCGCTCGCGTGCTTAGCAATCCGCGCTATGGCTTTGCGATACCTGCATCGCGCCAATCCGTAACGGTTGAATACGTTTCGGCGAATCCGAATGGTCCGCTGCATGTGGGTCATGGCCGCGGCGCAGCCTATGGCTCGTCGCTCGCCAACCTGCTGGAAGCCGGTGGCTACAAAGTGCACCGCGAGTACTACGTCAACGATGCCGGCCGCCAGATGGACATCTTGGCGATCAGCGTGTGGTTGCGCTATCTCGAACTCAGCGGCGAAACCATTCGCTTCCCGGACAACGGTTACAAGGGCGATTACGTCCATGGCATTGCCCGTGATCTGCGTCTGAACGATGGCGGCGTGTTGCACCGCCCTGCATCCAAAGTACTGAACGACCTGCCGCTCGATTTGAATCAAGGCGGCGGCGAAGAAGGCAAAGAAGCCCATGTCGATGCTCTGATAGTCCGGGCCAAGACGCTGCTCGGCGAGAACGAGTACAAGCGCTTGTTCAATGCTGGCCTGAAAGCCGAGTTGGCCGACATCAAGGACGATCTCGCCGGCTTCGGTGTGATTTACGACAACTGGTTCTCGGAGAAGTCTCTGGCCACCTCGGGCGCGGTGCAGCGTGCGATCGATGTGCTCAAGGCCCAGGGTCACATGTACGAACAAGACGGCGCCTTGTGGTTCCGGGCGACCACGTTCGGCGACGAGAAAGATCGCGTGGTCGTCCGCGAAAACGGCGCCACAACGTATTTTGCGTCGGACATCGCGTACCTCCTGAACAAGTTCGACCGCGGTTTCGACCGCGCGATTTACGTGTTTGGCGCAGACCACCACGGCTATGTTGCCCGCCTGAAGGCGGCCGCGCAGGGTCTCGGTGTGGATCCGAATCGGCTCGAGATCAAGCTCGTTCAGTTTGCGGTGCTGTTTGAAGGTGGTGAAAAACAACAGATGTCGACGCGTGCCGGTCGATTCGTGACGCTGCGCGAACTTCGCGAGGACATTGGTCGCGATGCGGCGCGCTTCTTCTATGTGATGCGCAGTCACGATCAGCATTTGGACTTCGATCTCGATCTGGCGCGTTCACAGTCGCTCGACAACCCGGTGCATTATCTGCATTACACCCATGCGCGTCTGTGCGGCGTGTTCCGCAACGCGGTGGACAAGAATCTTCGCTACGACCGTGAGCTTGGCCTCGCGGCATTGGCTGAATTGAGCGAACCGCAAGCCATTGATGTGCTGCAACGGCTCTCGGCATTCCCCGAGTTGGTCGAGGCGGCGGTTGAGAATCGTTCGCCGCATTTGCTCGTCAATGGTCTCCGCGAACTGGCGGCAGCGTTCAATGCGTTCTACAACGAACACACGCTGCTCGTTGAATCGGGCTCGCTGCGTTGCGCACGCATGGCGTTGGCCGAAGCCACGCAGCAGGTGCTGCGCGAAGGCCTCGGTGTCATTGGCGTCAGCGCGCCGGAGCGTATCTGATGGCCAAAGCACGCGCACAAGCCACCCGGCACCATGGCGGCGAGCGCGGCCCGCTGCCTTGGTGGGTGTGGTTGCTGAGCGGCATCTTGATTGGCCTCGGTTTGTCCGCCATCGTCATGATGAAAGGCTGGGCACCGAAGCTTCGTAACGAGGCACCGACGCCGACGCCGCCAGCGGCCAACGAGATCAAGCCTGCGGCCGAACCGGAGAAACCGAAGTACGGTTTTTACGAGGTTCTCCCGGAAATGGACCAAGTCGTGCCCGAGGCCTTGGTCAAGCAAGCCAACCAGCAGCCCGCGCAGCCCCTCGACGCCAACCAACGTTACATGCTGCAGGCGGCGTCATTTCGCAATGGCGCTGATGCCGAGAGTCTGAAAGCCAAGCTGGCGTTGCTTGGGCTTCGCGCGAGCGTGCAGACCGTGGCCATCAACGGCCAGGATTACTTTCGCGTCCGTGTGGGCCCGTTTGCCGACTTGCGCGAGCTGGACACCGCGAAGACCACCCTTGAAAGCAACGGCCTGCAAGCCATTGCACTGAAAGAAAACGCGCCATAATCGGCGCGTGGGCCTAGTGCCCTGGCCCGCAAATAGCTCGAACAACGTTCTCGCCTTTCAAGCCAATGCTGCGTTGGTTGTCGTCGCCGTAGTAACCACTACGTCCCATCCTCCCGCTCTTGGCTCGAAATTTTTCCAAATTTGTTTCAAGCTATTTGCGGGACAGGACGCTAGCTGGATTTGAGCCCAGTCCCAACCTTTTGGCAGCAAAGGAGCACGGCAATGAATTCGCGACTGTTGATGGGGCTTTGCGCCCTGCTGATTGCATGGGCCAGCCTGGCCCAAGACGCTGCGGCACCTGCTCCGGCGACAAGCCCGGACGAGGAGGTCTTGAATGTCGATCCGCCGCGCCCGGCCGATGTGCCGATCCCAGACAAGATTCCTGGCCCGAATGAAGAGCCGCCGGCCGTGACCATCCGCAAGGAGGATGGCCTGACGATCGAGGAGTACCGCCAAGGCGCACAGCTCACGATGGTGCGGGTGACGGCAGAGAACGGCATGAGCTATACGTACCTCGACACCGATGGCGATGGCCGACTCGAAGGCGACACGAAGGACGGCCCGGTGTCCCCAGTGTTCTTCACCATTTACGAGTGGGAATGAGGTTTATCGGAGCGCTTTGGTCATGATGACGTACGTCTATCGCAGCGACAAACGCCCGGAAACATACGTGTATCTGCGTCAGCAGGACGCGTTCGGCCTCTTGCCACCTGAATTGCTGAAGGCGTTGAGCCCACTCAAGCCGGCGCTCAACTTCGATTTGCATCCCGAGCGGCAGCTCGCCCGGGCGGAAACCAGCAAAGTGCTCGCGAACCTCGAACAGATCGGCTACTTCGTGCAGTTTCCACCGAACGAAACCACGCTCAAGTACCTGGTTGGCGACGAGCGCGATCAGTTGGTGTGACGCCCGCTGATCGCACGCTCCTGATCGGGCGCTCCGGGTTGCGGCCGCCCGTCAGCAGAACCGGTCTGCGATGGCCGAGAACACCGGAAGTGCAACCTGCTCGTAGTCGTAGGCATCATCGTTCAATACCCCATCGGCATTGACGTAAATCGACGTGGACACCACCATCAGCGTACCGGTCTCCGTGTTGAGGAGCGCCTCCGCATCGTTCAAGTAGCCGTAAGCCTGCCCCGACTTGCCATAGAGCCGCACATGCCCGCGCTGCACGCCATTCGGCAGCAGAAACTTGGCGTAGTTCGCCGGGAACGCTTCCGGTGAGTAGGGTGGATCCGGTGATTCTGCCGGCCAGCGCGCCATTTCTGTGAGCACGGCAAGGCGGCTGGCCTCACTGATCTGCCAGCGCTGCGCCGCTGGCACGGCTTCCGGGCAAATGAGCGCCAGGAGCATCTGATGCATGTCGGCAATGTCTAGGTAGTTGCTCTCGGAAAAGTCGTGCGCACCGCTCACAATTTGCTGCCCGTCGAACCAGCCGCGCCCAGCGAGTGCGGCGCCATGCGGGAACCGCCGAATCGTCCGGCTGACTCGTTGCGGGATCGTAAGCCGCACACCGCCCACGGCATTGCGGAGCACGACTGCGACCGACTGCCGATTCAGGTTCGGGTTTGGCGAGCCCATTCGCGACACGATACGGGCATTGGGGTAACCAAGCTCGGCCAGGCGTTGGTGAATGACATCCTGGCCGAGGAACTCGTACAGCCGGTTGGCAGCGACGTTGTCACTCACCACAAACACGCGCCGCAGCGTTTTCAGGAACCCTTCCGTGCTGGGCTCTTGGATCGACCATTCGCCCGAAACCGGCGGCTCGGACAATTCGATGCGGGCATCCAGCCCAAGCCCTGCCGCCTCGATCTGCTCCAGCGCCATCAGAGCCAAAGGGAGCTTGACCCAGCTTCCGGGCGCGAACCACGTCTGGTCGGCAAGCCCCTCAGACTGTGTCAGCACGCCATCGCTCCAGCGCGTGCGTCGGGGGTCGAACGCGGTCCAGCGCAGTCTAAATTGCAGCGCCGGGTCCATAACCTGGCTGCGCCAGGGTTCGGGCAGTCGCGTGCGAAAATCATCCCGTGCCAGCGACGATTGGGCACGCTGACTCTGGCAGGCACTCAAACCAGCAGCACCGACCAAAACACAGGCCGCTGACAACGATTGCAGGATTTGGCGTCGATTCATGGCTGTTTTCCCATTCAAGCAGTAAGAGCGGGGCCGCCCCTCAGGTTGGCCGAGCGCAGCCCCATCTGAAGCATACGGCATGACCGTCAATTCTTTGTGGCTGGTGCCAAGCCCGCCGACGCAGCCGGCCGGAACGGCTTCAGGCAGTATGACTGATGGCACCCGGGACTTGGCGCGCAGAGCAATCATGTTTACACTGTAAACCTATGAACACCACCGCCCAGAGTATTCTCCAAATTGCCCGCCACATCTTCGAAACGGAGGGCGCGGGCGCCGTCAGCATGCGCCGAGTCGCTGAGCAAGCAGGCATCAGCGCCATGGCGATCTATCGCCATTTCGAAAACCGCGAGGCCCTGCTGCAGGAAATCGCCGACGCGGGGTTTGCCGAACTCGCCGGGTTCTGGACGCCCAAACGGACGCGGCAATCACCGTTGAAGCAGATCGAGGCCATGCTCGGCGGCTACATGGATTACGCACTCGCGCATCCTCGGATTTTCGACTACATGTTTGCCGAGCCGCGCCCGAGTGCCCGAAAGTTCCCTGAGGATTTCCGCAAAGGTCGGTCACCAACAGGCAACCTGCTCGCCCAGGCTGTTACAGCCGGCATCGACGCCGGCGTGTTAGCACGCGACAACGTCTGGGACGTCAGCATGGCGCTCTGGGCCCATGCCCATGGCTTGATCTGCCTCTATCGCGGCGGCCGCTTCAGCTATGACGAAGCGGCGTTCCGGAAGTTCTATCGCCGTTCCCTCCAGAGACTCATCCATGGACTCCGTGCCAACTGATCTGCAGCCACCCGCGCCCGAGGGCGCACAGGCACCGTCGCGACGATTACTGATCGTTGGCGCACTCGTCAGCGCGTGCCTGTTGTTTCTGAGCACGGGCCTGGCGCCAATTCCGTGGCTGATGCTGATCGCCCCGGTACCAATACTGATTCCAGCCTATCGCCACAATATGCTGCTCGCGTTGGGAATGGTGCTGATGTGCTGGGCGATTTCCGGACTCAACCTGTTCGGGTATCTGCGCGGCGTGCTGGAGTTGCCGCTACTAATCATTGCGCTCGCCATTCTGACCCCGGCATGGCACGCCGCCTTAGCGTTTTTCATCAGCAAACGTCTGCACGACCGTGGCCAGATGATCCTCGCGGCGTTCGCGCTCCCAGCAATCTGGGCGAGCCTGAACTATCTGGATGCGCGAGTGTCGCCACACGGCAGCTTTGGCAATCTGGCGTACTCGCAGATGGACAACGTGTGGCTCAGTCAAGTTCTTGCCTGGACGGGGCTTTGGGGGCTCGATTTTCTGCTGATATGGGTACCGACCGCGCTCGCACTGGCAGCAGCACCGACGCATGCGGGTAAGCGTCGGCGGCTGCTAGCGCTGGCAGTCGTACCACTGCTGCTGGTCGTGGCTGGCGCTACCTGGAGACTCCAACCAACGACAACCGGTCCGTCGATTCGCGTGGCCGCGTTGGCGTATGACGAACCCGCGTTTCCGATGCCAGGTGACGATCCCGCCACCCAGGCACTGTTTCAGCGGATCGATCAAGAACTCGCAGACCTGTACCAGCAGGACGTCCGCTACGTCGTGCTGCCCGAAGTCATCGCCAGACTGGATCCAGCGCAGATCAAGGCGCAATCGCAGCACTGGCAGTCCCTGGCCGATCAATACCAAATGACCTTGGTCATCGGCGTTGCCGAACTGACCAAGCCCAACGAACACAACGCGGCCTGGGTGATCCAGCCTGGGCAAGCCCAACTGCGGTATTTCAAACAGCACCTGCTGCCGTTCTTTGAGGACCGCTATGAGGCCGGCACCGCGTCACAGGTAGTCGACTCGGACAACCTCCGATTCGGCACGGCAATCTGCAAAGACTTGGATTTTCCCAAGCTCGGTCGCGACTATGGACTGGCCGGCTCGCAATTGTTGTTTGTGCCCGCTTGGGATTTCGGCGTCGACGGAAGCCTGCATGCGCGCATGGCGGTGTTTCGTGGGATCGAGAATGGCTTCGCCGTCCTGCGCGCCGCGCGCCGCGGCGAGTTGACCCTAAGCGATGCTCAAGGTCGGATTCTGGCCAGCGCGCCAAGCAGCGGCGGACGATTGCTTGCCGACCTGCCAATCGCCCCGCATATGCCCACGCTCTACCTGCGAATCGGCAATGCCTTTGCGTGGCTCTGCCTCCTCGTGAGTCTGCTCGCAACGGTGGTGGCGTTCTGGCCGAGGCGCGCTGGAACACTTTGACTCGCGCCAAGGATGGCGCATGCACCATGATCATCGATGATTCCGCACGTTGTGGCGCACTGGCACGGCTTGGCGCGCATGTGAATCGCTTTGCAGTCGTGACGCAATGTTGCCATCGCTGCGGCGCTTGTGATCCCGCAATCGCGCGGCTAGCCTGCGGCGACTCAAGACAATCGGATGCCTGCCGATGACCACTGCAACCAGCCGCCGTGAAGACGGTTTTTTCAACCGCGGGGACACCCAGACCCGCCTCGAAACCTTCGTCGATGCAGCCTTCGCGTTCGTGATGACGTTGCTGGTCATTTCATTCAATGACATCCCGAAAAACAGTACCGAGCTGATTGAGGCCCTGAAGGGCATTCCGGCGTTTGCGGCGAGCTTTGTCTTGTTGACGCAATTCTGGATGGCTCACAACAACTGGTGCCGACGCTATGGGCTCGATGATCAGCGCATGACCGTGCTCAGCATCATGCTGGTGTTTCTGGTGCTGATATTCGTCTACCCGCTGCGGGTTCAGTTCGCGAGCCTGTTCTATTGGATCAGCAACGGCTGGTTGCCGAGCACCTACAGCATCGCGAATGCGTCCGACCTGCAAATCATGTTCCTGACCTTTGCAGTGTCGTTCGGTGCCATGTCCCTGTGTTTTGCGCTGCTCTATCGGCATGCCTGGAACCAGGCCAATCGGATCGGACTCGACGCGTTCGAGCACGCGTCGACCAAACTGCACACATGGCAATGGGCGATCAATGTGGTCGTCGCGCTGGTGTCCATCGTGCTGAGCCTGTCATACGAACCAGGCCCCTCTGTGCTGCGCGCCACTGCTGGCGGAATGGTGCTGTTTCTGCTGCAACTCGCTTCCTTGCTGTTTGCAATCCAGCATCGTCGCCTACGCCGGCGTTACCTTGAGGCGAGCACCGCGAAGGCCTGAGAACCACCTGGATTCGAACCGGCGCCCTACTCAGTGCGCCGGTTGTTCGCTATGAGCCCGCGCGCCCACGCTGGCACGCTGGCGCCAGCGACCCAACAGCACATAAAACGACGGCACGACAAACAACGTGAACAACGTCCCGATGCTAAGGCCACCGACGATGACCCAACCGATATCCTGACGCGCTTCCGCGCCGGCGCCCGCGGCCAGCGCCAGGGGCAAGGCACCCAGTGCCATGGCAGCCGTCGTCATCAAAATCGGACGCAACCGGAGACTGGATGCTTCGATCGTCGCATCGAGCAAGGACAACCCACGGTCGCGCAATTGGTGCGAAAATTCCACGATCAGGATGCCGTGTTTCGCGATCAAGCCGACCAGCGTGATCAAGCCGATCTGCGAGTACACGTTGATCGAACCGCCCGTCAGTTTCAACGTCAGCAGCGCGCCAGCAATCGCGAGTGGCACGGACAGCAGGATCACCATTGGGTCGAGAAAGCTCTCAAACTGCGCGGCCAGCACGAGATAAATAAAAGCGAGCGCCAGCCCAAACAGCATCAGACTACTACTTTGCACCTTGCGAAATTCGCGCGACTGTCCGGACAAATCATAGGTCGCTTCACCACGGGCGACCTTGCGCAGCGCCGCGTCGGCTGCGGTGATGGCTTCGCCGAGTGCGAACCCCGGCGCAAGGCTCGCACTGATCGACGCTGAACGCAGTTTGTTGAAATGCGCCAGTTCACGCGGCGCAACGGTCTCGCTGACGTCGAGCAGATTGGAGAGTTGCACCATGTCGCCCGTGCGGCTGCGTACATAGACGGCAGTCAGTGCATCGGGCGTCTGCCGCTCGCCCTTGTCCAACTGCACGATCACGTTGTACTGCTCAGAGCCTCGCTTAAATCGCGTGACATTGCGCCCGCCCATCAGCGTCTCAAGCGTCCGACCCACCGTGGCAATATCGGCGCCCACCGACGCGGTCTTGTCGCGATTGAGGTTGACCCGGAGCTCGGGCTTGTTCATTTCCAGATCGGCACGCGGCTGGATAAAGCGCGGGTCATTGCCCAATTCGGCCTTCATGGCCGCCATGATCTCGCCGAGGCGCTCGTAGCTCTCGGTCGTTTGCACGACCATTTCGAAGTCGCGACTATTGAATCCGCCGCCGAGCGCCGCCGGGACTTGCGGAAACGCCATGATGCCGGGAATCTGCGTAAACCGGCCGAACAGCTCACCTGCCACCTCTTCGGCACTGCGGTCGCGCTCGCTCCAGTCTTTGAGGCGCGGGAACGACATCGTATTGTTCACGCTCGGCCAACCCACGAACACGAAGTAGCGCTCGATCTCCGGCACTTCCGCATAGGCCGCCTCAATCATGCGCGCGTAGCGATCCATGTACTGCACGGTCGCACCTTCTGGCCCCATCCCAAACGTGAACACAAAGCCCGGATCTTCCTTGGGAGCCAGTTCAGACGGGAGACGCGACATCGGCACGACCAGGAACAATGCAATGGCACCCAGTCCCAGCACCGTCGCCACCGAGACGACCAGACCCGGGGTCCGCAGCGCCATTGCGAGCCAGCGTTTGTAGATATCGGTCAAGGCATTCAACCAGCGCTCGCCGAGTTCGTAAAACCAGCCCTGTGTTTGGTGCGAGTCCGCCAGGAGCTTTGAGCACATCATCGGTGACAAGGTCAGCGCGACGAACCCCGACACGATGACCGCGCCGGCAAGCGTCAGAGCGAACTCCACAAACAAGCGCCCCGTCGCGCCGGCCGAGAAGGCGACCGGCAGGTAGACCGCGGCGAGCGTCAAGGTCATCGCAATGATCGCGAACGAGATTTCCTTCGCGCCTTCGATCGCCGCCGCAAAACGTGACTTGCCGAGCTCAATGTGGCGATGAACGTTCTCAAGCATCACGATCGCGTCGTCGACAACCAGGCCGATGGCCAGCACCAACGCCAACAGCGTTAAGGTGTTGATCGAGAACCCGAACGCATACATCAACACGCACGCGCCGATCAGCGACACAGGAATCGTCACGAGCGGAATGATCGTCGCCCGGGCGCTTCGAAGAAACAGGAAGATCACCAGCACGACCAGGGCAACCGCTTCGATCACGGCTTCATAGACGGCGTCCAACGAGGCCTGGATGAAGATCGTGGAGTCGTAGCCGATTTCGACACTCATGCCTTCCGGCAATTGCTGTTGTATTTCCGGCAAAGCCGCCTTGACGCCTTTCGAGATGTCCAGCGGGTTCGCGACGGATTGCCGGACTAGGCCCAACGGCACGGCCGGCTTGCCATTGAAGCGACCAAACCAGCGATCGTTGTCCGGCCCGAGTTCAATGCGCGCAACGTCGCCGAGTCGTACCAGATAGCCAGGATCATCGCGTAGCACGACGCTCATGAACTGCTCAGGCGTGCCGAGGTCAGTCTCGGCAAGCACGGTGAATTCGCGCTCGGTGCTTTCAATCCGTCCGGCCGGAATTTCCACATTCTGATTGCGCAACGCGCGCTCGACATCATCTGGGGTCAAGCCCTGGGCGGCGAGCCGATCCGCATCAAGCCAAATGCGCATGGAATACTGCGCCGCAAACAGGCGGGCTTCGGCGACGCCCGGAATCGCTTGCAGGCGATCCTTGACCAGACGGCGCGCGTAGTCCGCGACTTCCAATTGGCTGTGCCGATCGCTGTTGAAGCTCAGCCAGATGATCGGTTGCGAATCCGCCTCCTGCTTTTGTACGACGGGCTCGCGTGCGTCCAGCGGCAGAAATTCGCGGGCCTGGTTGACGCGGTCGCGAACGTCGGACGCCGCACCGTCAGGGCTCCGGTCCAGATTGAACACCACCGTTACATTGCTCTGTTCGGCGCGCGAGTTCGACTGAATGAAGTCCACACCCTCGATTCCGGCAAGCGCGTCCTCGATCGGCTTGGTGATCTGCGATTCAATGACCGCTGCGTTCGCACCGGGATAGAACGTGTTGACATTGACGACTGGCGTATCGATCTTCGGCGTTTGCCGAACTGGCAGGCGCGTGTAGCACACCACGCCGATCAGGATGATCAGCAGATTGATGACGGTCGCGAAAACTGGCCGGCGGATGCACAGCTCGGAGATATTCATGCCCGGTCTCCAATCAAGGCTTGGCCACTCGGAGGTTCAGCGGTACGACGGGCGATCCCGGCCCAATTTTGAGCTGGCCCGCAATGATCACGTCGGCATCGGCCGATAGGCCGGACAGCACTTCCACACGGCCAGCACTGCGCTTGCCGATGCGCACTTCCTGCAGCGCCGCCTTGCCGGCTTCGATCACATAGACGTACTGCTTGCCACCCTGCGGCCAGAGCGCCTGCTCAGGAATCGTCAGCGAATCGGCGCGGCGGGCCAGCTCCACGCGCACGTTCGCAAACTGACCGGGCCGCAGCCGGCCCTCGCGATTTGCCAGCGTCGCCCGCAGCATCACACTCCGCGTCTGGACATCCACTTGCGGGTCCACGGCATAGACCTTGCCGGTAAACACTTCGCCCGGATACGCATCGAGCCCGACTTCCACTTCCAGCCCCGCGGCAACACGCGCTGCCAACGATTCGGGCACGCGAAAGTCGACCTTCAGCGGATCGACTTGCACGAGCGACACAAGCTCGTCGGCGCTTTGGATGTATTCACCTACGCTGACCTGCCGCAGCCCAACCATGCCGGAGAACGGTGCCCGAATCTGTGACTTCGCCAGACGCGTGCGCGCCGAGCCAAGGCGTGCCTGATCGATCGCCAACAGCGAGCGCTTGGCATCCAGATCATTCTGCGCCGCGAGTTTCTTGGCAACCAAGTCGTTGGCCCGGTCCATTTCACGCTGACTCTGCGCAACGGTTGCTTCCCACTCGGCGACTTCGGCCTTGGTCAGACTGGCATCCAGCGTGAACAGGAGGTCCCCCTTATTGACGCGCGAGCCTTCTTCGAAATGGATCGACTCGATCCGGCCGGGCAGCTCGGCGCGCAGCACAACGGCCTCATTGGCGCGAAGGGAACCAACGGCGCTGGCAGCTTCCACCACTGCTTCGCGAGTCGGTTTGGCGACCTCAACGGGCGTCGGCGGCATGCCGCCAGGCGGGCCGCCTTGCGCCCAGACAGTGCCTGCAGTGCCGAGGGCAATCTGACTGATCAGCAATACGTGCAAAAGCCTGACGTGGTTTGGCCGCGACATGAGAGTCCTGATACATCGTCGAATGGTGAGCGGAAGGTAACACCCTCAACCAACCGGACGACATGCCATTAGACACAGGGGCATCGCTGTTCAGCAAGAAGTTTGAAATGATTCGCAAAGCCTTTGCTCAGGACCCTGCAGCAAGCGCGCTGTCTAGGACGCTGGCGCACCCGCCAAGATCCGCATAATCGATTCCGGACACGCGTATTTGGCCATGTCCAACGCCGACATGCCGTCGGCATTCGGAACATCGGGGTTCGCACCGATCGATATCAGGTATTCGACGATCAAAGGCAACGCCTGTGCGCTCTGCGGTACCCCGCAGAAATTGAGTGCCGCCTGAATCGGCAGCGGCGCATTCGGGATTTGGCCGAACTGGACGGGCACCGCCACGTTGTCGGCCCGCACCAATTTCTTGACCGCCGCGAGGTTGTTCGTCCGGATCGCATCGTAAAGCGCCGCGCCGTCTGCGGGTTTGCCGGACCGACCGCTGCCCGTGGCTGGACGTTCGACATCATGATTCGGCGTGGCAACTGGTGCCGGCGCCGATGCCCGTGCACGGCGTTCGCGCCACGCCGGTTCAATGCGATTGAGTGCCGCCTCGGCCGCCGCGACCACGCGTGGGTCGGCATGTTGGCGTGCCGCATGCACCGCTGGCAGTGCCGGTGCCGCGCGGGACCACATCCCCTCCAGTTGCCCCAGGAACAGCAATTTTGTCTCGACATTCGAATTGTGCGTCAACCAATCCGCCCATTGCCGAGCGCGCTTCGCATCATCAGCAATCAGCCAACTACTGTCACCATGGCAGGCTTTGAATTCGTCGTCATCGGGCGACTGTTGATTGATGATCGAATCGCACAACCGATACCAGATCGGGTAAGCCGTTGCCTTGACGGCGGCGACGCCATCGTGCTGACTGGTGTCCGCGGCGTCAGACAGAATCTCGATCGCCTGCAACCGATGCTCGCGTTTCGCGCCCGCATCTCCAGCCAATGCTGCCAGCGCGTCCAAGCCGAGATCACTCTTGCCAGCAGCATCATCCAATGCGTCCAAACCGATCTCGCGGAGGCGGGCATCTTCGAGCAGCGGCACGGCCTTGGGCAGCCAGCGGCTCAGCGCCGCCGGTTCGGTTTCGTTGCCAAGCAACTCGAACGCGGTCGCGCGCGTGTCGCGGTAGCCCTGATCGGTGTATTCGAGCAGTAGCCCGACCCAGTCTGCGGGCTTCGGATCGAACCGGGCTAGTTGCTCCAACAGGAAACCGGTGGCCGCTGGCGTCGCGGAAAGCGCCTCTTCCAGCACCGGGATGGTATCGAGCTCGTTCCGCACCACGACCTGTTCGATCGCGTTGGTCGCCAATTCAACCGCATCGTCGGAACCACCGAGTTTGGCGTCCTCCACGGCATCGAAGTAGTACGCCAGCAAATACGGCAGAACGTCTGCGGACGGATCGATGCCAATCAATCCGCGTGCAGCGAGGAACTGGACGTCGTGCGACTGCGGCGGTCCCGACAAGACCCGTCGCCGCGCGCCAGCCAACTCCGTTTCGGGAATCCCGGCGCTGGCCAGCGCACCAGCCGCCTGCATCGCGACGGCCGAATCGGAATCGAGGAGCATTGCCTTCAGTGCCGGAATCGCGGCGCTGATATCGCCATCCTTGCCGGCCAGCGTCCACAGCGCGTCGGCGGCACCAAACCGAATATCGCGGTCCTTGTGCGCCAACAATGGCGCCAGCGCGACAGCAGCCTTGGGCGCATTCTCGGCTTCCATCGTGCTGGCGGCATCAATCTTTTGATTCGGATTACCACGCTCCAGTTTCTTGAGCGCTTCGGCTTCCATTTTCGCAAAAAACTTGTCGGCGCTGTCGTCTGCATACGATTGGGCAATCGGCGTCGACAGCAACATTGCGAAGATCAGCGTTCTCATGACCCGTCTCCTTTTCAGTCATGCATCGAAACGCCAAGAACGACGTGATCGCACGTTGCCTTATCGACGCATTCCAACTGATTCCGCAATAGAACAGGCCACGCTCAAGGCCGATTCGACAACAGCTCACCACGCACGATCACCCGGCGAATCGCCTGGGTGTTCTGAATATCGTCCAAAGGATTCGCGTCGAGCACGAGCGCATCGAGTTGCTTGCCAACTTCAAGCGTGCCAAGGATGTCTGCCTTGCCGATCGCACGGGCGCCATTGCGCGTGCCAGCGACAATCGCCGCCATCGGCGTGAAGCCCGCATGCTCGACCAGCAACTGTAGTTCCTGATGGGTATTCGGCATCGCATCCTCGCTCAGGCCTTCGAACCAATCGGTCCCCGTACTGATCGGCACGCCCGCCTGATGCGCGAGCCGCGTCGCTTCGGCGCCCCAGATGAACGCGTGCTTGGCCCACTCGGCACTCGGTGCGCCGGGGTAGTTCTGCATGTTGCGATAGACGAACAGGGTCGCATCGAGATTCACCTGTCGCGCCGCCATTTGTCGATACAAGGCCAGCAACTTGGGATGATCTGCTGGAATCTCGGTCCAACGCCCACGGATGCGGGCACTGTAGTCGTCCGGCACAATGTCCTCGGCTTCCCAAATCAAGTAAGGCACGTGCGCCAGCGAGTCGACGCCGGCGGCGACCAGTTCGCTCGGCTTGGTCGGAAACACCGTGCCATGGGCGGTCACGAGCATGCCCGCCGCATGGCCCTCGCGAGTCAGCGCATTGACTTGCTCCGGCAGCAGGTCCCCATAGATCTTGATATTGCGGGCCCCGGTGCCACGCGCCTCCAGCAACACCGCCCGAAAATCGGTGTCGGCGTCGATCTGCCGTGCCCACGCTGCGGTTCCTGGCGTCATGCCGGGCGCCATCTGAGCGGTTGGCCCGCCTTTGAACACGTCAGGGCCCCCAAACAGTGCGCTGTAGACAATCGTCGGACCGAGCCACTCGCCCGTGTCCACCTCGCGCGCCAGATCTGACAACGCACGCGCATCGCCCACCAGATCACGCACCGCCGTCACGCCGCCGCGGATGCCGGCCATCAAGATGCGTTTGGCCCGCGCGCGGGTTTCCGGGAATCGCGCCACATGCACATGCGTGTCAATCAGTCCCGGCATGACCACGGCGCCACCGAGATCGATCCGGGTCCAAGGTTGATGCGGCATTTGCTCGGGGACCGCACCCGCGTCATCGATCGCGACGATCCGGCCATCGACGGCAACAAGCCTTTGCACAGGTCGAAGTGGCGCGCCAGTCCCATCGATCAGCTGGAATTGCTGCAACTCCAATACGGCCGCCGTGGCCGGCGGCAGGGGTAGCAGCACCAGGCCCGCCAGCAGCGACGCAATACAAACGAGACGGTGGGTCATGGTGCCACCATCCTCGGCCAATGCGATCGAATCTGCTTCATCGCCGATCCCAGCACCAGGCGATCAGCCGCCCCGCCGTGCCAGGACCTCGGTCGCCGGACGACACACCCCATCAATCGCTCCATTGCAGCCTCCCGGGCAAGATCGTGTCCCGGCGATCCGCCGGTCGCCTTCAAGTGTAACCCGCCCTAGCAACCCGGCGTTTGCAGTTCGCGGCGGGTTGATCAGGGTCTGAACCCACAAGAACGCAGGCATTTGCTGCTAAGTTTCGACTGTTACGGCTCAACGAGAACCTGCATGGCCCGGATGTTTCCAGACCGAGTCGAGTTTCTGGCTCGCAAGACACCAGGCGAACGGCGTTTTGCGCTGCGCCTTGAGGAGAAACTCGACGATGAGTATCTGGTTTGGCTGAACGTCCCCATTGGGCCCGCGCAGATCGAGCCAGATTGTCTGGTGCTGAGCCCGTATCGCGGCATCGTCGTACTGGAAGTCAAAGACTGGAAAATCGACAGCATTGAGAGCTTCGACAAGCACAGCGTGAGCCTGAAGACCGAACGCGGTTTGACGCGGGCTGCGAATCCCCTCGCCCAGGCCCGCCAGTATGCCGAACGTATCGCTCGCATTTTGGAGTCGGATCCTGAATTGCGTTTTCCCGCAACCCACCAGCATGGCAATCGGCTGCTGATTCCGTGGGCATACGGCGTGGTGTTTCCAAATATCCGGCGCGAGCAATTGGCGCAACACGATCTCGATGCCATCCTGCCGGCGCATTTGCTGATCTGTCAGGACGAGATGCTCGAAAGCACCGATCCGCAGCGATTTCAGGAGCGGCTCTGGGCCATGTTTGCACAAACGTTTCCGTGCCACCTGACCTTGCCGCAAATCAGTCGGGTTCGGTGGCATGTGTTTCCCGAAGTGCGCGTTGGCGGCGAACAGTTTGGCCTGTTTGAGACAGCGAACGTCGAGCACGCGGCGCACGCGATGGCGATTCCCGATCTCGTGCGCGTGATGGACTTGCAGCAGGAAGCACTCGCGCGCTCTCTCGGATCTGGCCACCGGGTGATTCATGGTGTGGCGGGTTCCGGCAAGACGATGATTCTGGGCTTTCGCGCGCAGCAGCTCGCCGCGACGCCCGGCAAGCCGATTCTGGTGCTGTGCTACAACAAGACCTTGGCGTCGCGTCTGCAGCAACTACTGGCCGAGCGCGGTATCGACGAGCGCGTCCAGGTGCTGAATTTTCATGCCTGGTGCCTCAGCATGTTGAACGCCTATGGGCTCGCGAAACCAAGCAGCCAGGGCGAAGCGTTTTTCAAGGATCTCGTCGAGGCGGTGATCAAAGCCGTTGACCAGCGCGCAATTCCGCGCAGCCAATATCGTGCAGTGCTCATCGACGAGGGACATGACTTTGCGCCGGACTGGCTCCGGCTCGTGGTGCAAATGCTTGATCCGAGCACGAATGATTTGCTGATGCTCTACGACGACGCGCAATCGATCTATCAGCAGAAGCGCCAGTTCACGTTGGCTAGCGTCGGCATTCAGGCCCAGGGTCGTACCACCATTCTGCGGTTGAACTACCGAAACACGATCGAAGTGCTCGCGATGGCCAAATCGTTTGCCGAGCAAGTGTTCGAAGGCGCCGAAGACCCGACCCGCGACACGCCGCTGCTCGCGCCGGAGAGCGCTGGGCGGCGCGGACCGTTCCCGTCACTATCGCGCTACGACAATACCGGCGACGAAATCGCTGGCATGCTCGTGGCGATTCGCGAGGCGCAAGCTTCCGGCCTCGCGGCCGATCAGATCGCCGTGCTGTATCGGTATGCGTACCAGTCAAGCCGGATTGCCGAAGCGCTCGAACGCGCAGGGATCGACCACGTTCAGGCCCAAGGCGCCGATCGCCAGCGTCTCTATGAACGCGGCGGCACGGTCAAGCTGATCAGTATGCATTCAAGCAAGGGCTTGGAGTTTCCCTTGGTGCTGATTCCGGGGTTGTGCCAGATGCCGAATGCCGATCAGGATGAACAGGAGGAAGCGCGGCTACTGTACGTGGCGATGACACGCGCGACCGAGCGGTTGATGATGAGTTGTGTCCATGAGTCAGCGTTCACGCAGCGGGTGCGCAATGCCATTCGCGATGTGGAACGAAACCTAGCGAACCTCTGAAACGTTCAGAGGCGATGCGGGCCATGGCTGGCCCACCCAAAAACAAGCCCGCAATTGCTGGATTCGCGGGCAATGAGTCCGGACGCGTGCCGGACTCATTGCGGGTCTGCACGTCCAGGATGGACTTGCTCAGACCCGCCCGAGCACAGGCACCCCACGAGCAGCGCGCTTGAGCCAACGTTGTAGGCAGCTGGTCATCTGTCTGCCGCGTCGATGTCTGGCGGCAGAACGCTGCCGCGAACGGGCTTAGCGCTGGCTTGCCGGTCGCTTCGCGCGTGCTGGCCTTTGCGTGGCGGACGCGCTGCAGACAGGAGTCGTCGCCGACGGCGCTACGCGCGCGATGGGACTTGGGCGTTTTGTTGCCGGATTTGCAGCGAATGGCTTCGCGGGGTTGTCCAGATCAACCATCATCAGCAAGTAGTGGACCGCATTCATGGCAACTCCGGTTGCTTGAGTATGGCGCGCAAGGTTGCTGTCTGCGGCATCACCGTGACGTGAATTTCGGATCGGCGCCAAGTTCACGGGCACTTGCCCGACGCGGCCCAGATGCCTTCCGAGCCAGAACACCAGTCTCGGCCAAGATTGATCAGGCCGTATACCAGCGATACGTCCAGGTAGTGTCTCAGTTTGAATTTTCTAGCTAAATCTGGTATTTACCAACGAACTTAACGCTTGTTAAGGCTCGTTGAAACAAATTTGGCTAGCTGGTGGTCTATTTGGTTGACTTCGCCGGTTTGCTTGTTCTTGGTGCCGGAGGGGCCATGGGTGGTGGCGAGAGTCAAGTTCCGGAATCGGCCGCTGGCGGGTTCGTTTTTGCAGTTGTTCAGGCTTGCGTGGCAAATCCTTTGGTCACTTTGTCACTACTGCTGGCCGCCCTCTTGATTTGGAGGGGAATAGACAAATATTCAGAGGTCAAGAAATATCGCTTGCGCGCAATGAAAGACCCCGTTTTTGCGAACACTCTTAGGCTCATGGAACAAGACAAAATGCTCTTCAAGCTGCACGAGCCTAACAAGCCGCGGGTGGCCGTGAAGCCAATCACTTCTCCAAAGCCATTGGCTTCTCCGAAGTCAGCCGCAAAGAACAGGAAGGGTAAGTGAGGAACATATGTCAACCGCAATGGAATTAATTGTCGCATTTGTGATCCTGGCTCCTGCGGTCATTTTCTATATTCGATACGCGTTTCGGTTGCGCGTGCTTCGCCAGACTGCGGATTTGCGAAAGGCGATCGTATTCATTTGCGAGGGCGTAATTGAAGACCGATCTGAGCGGGACGAAGTCAGGCGTGCCTGTGGCACGCTCGTGCGGCTTTCGCTGAATGATGAGCTTTTTGGGGAAATGCTTGCTCAAAGTCACCGCAACTCCTATTCGAAACAGGAGCTTCCAAGTGCCAATAAGAAAGAGAACTCCGAAGGGATTCGTATGGCGGTTCAGCTCTTGGCGCTAATGATGATATCTCACGATTTCTTTCGTGGGCGCTGGGCCAGGAATGTGATCTCTTCGATGACTATCACATTTAGCGAAAAGCGACCTGTTCGTGATGAGGCGATTTGCTCCCCGTCTGCAAGAGAGAAATCTGCCGATACCAAAGAAGTTCAAGCTTTGATTGTGAACGAACTGCTGGCGGCCTAGCCGCCGTCAGCAATCTGTAGTTTCTTCTTGTAGGGGCCGCGCGGCTTGGATTCGGGAGCCGGAACCAGCGCCGCAATTTCTTCGAGCGACCAAACGTGATTCGAGACACCGGCTTCCATGGCTGGCGTAACGCGCAGGCTTTTGTGAATTCGACCGAAGTTGTAGTGCATGAAGTGCAGGGCCACCGCGTGCGCGTGGTTCTCAACCTTTTTGCTGAAGGCATTCGTCAGGCGGGTGAAGCGTCGGCACGACATGCGCATCGTCAGGTTCTGGCGTTCAACGTAGCTCGTTGAGACCTTGTCCATATCCGGATTGCCAGTCACGGTCTGTTTCGTCGCGCAAACGAACTCCGAAGGGCTGTAGCGGCGCTGATCGGACTTCGGGCCTTCTCCATACACTTTGACCAGCATCGCATAGTCCACGGCGGCACCGAAGGCCGATTCCACGGCTTCGACGTAGACCTTATGCCCGTCCGTGGTCAGCTGCACGCGGTTCCGCAGACGTGGAGCCAGATCACCGATGAAAGTTTGCGCTGCATCGCCGTCACGGCTGCCGACCATCCAGGACGCAACCAGCTTCGTATCCGCACAGATGGCCGTCCAGGTCCAAACATCGCCATAGCCAGCGGCGCCTTTGGCGACGTTCTTCTGCTTCGCACCAACGAATGACCAGATTTCATCGCACTGAATACGCTTGCTTGGCAGGTTGCGCAGGGCTTGGTCCTGGAAGTCGGCGCAGGCGGTGCCAACGTCCACGAGCAGCTTCGTTACCGTGTTGATCGAGCAATCAGCCAAGCGGGAGGCGGCCCGCAGACTCATGCCTTCAACGAGGAAGCCGAGGATTTGGGCGCGCTTTGCAATAGGCATCTGGTTCATGCGACGCATGATAATGAACTTTATGCTTAGCGTCAAGCATAAAGTTCACTTCACAAGTTGGAGTCGTGGACCTTGTTTTTGCGAACCAACTACGGCATCGCCATACATCAAAACGTAGTCTTTCTTGTTCAAATTCAGCAATTTGCACATGTCGTCTGTCGAGTACCCGAGTTTATCTGTGTGGTACTTGACCATGCGCCGCAGCAGAGAGCCGTGCTCGGGAGATGGCTCGTGTGGCTCGCGCATTCGGTAACCGAGCTTCCCCATCTCCATCCAAAACGTTTTGCTCTGATAGGGGGTTATCAGATTCAACCTACTAGCTCGCACAGCCATGGATGCCATGGAGACTTTCCAAAATTGCTTCATGTTTGCGAGCTGGCGCAAATCAAATCTTCGCAGCTGTGCTTTAAATTCCTCTCTCGGCAAAAGCAAAGCCCCTGCAAATGCATCCGCTTCATCCTCCATAACGTCGTCGTCGTGAAGCGTCGTTGTATGCAAAACCATATGTCCAAGTTCATGCGCAAGGGTATGTCGAACTCGATCAGCAGGTGCGTTAGTGTTGACGAAAAACAGAATTGGCATTCCATCAATGCGCTGACTCATCGCGTCGATGAGATCGCTGCCAAAATCACAATGAATAACGATGCCGCCGCTACTTTCCAGTAGGTCAACCATGTTTGGTATCGGCCCACGCGGAAGCATCCACAGCTCTCGCAGGTTGCGGGCAATATCTTCAACTGATGGCGGGCCTTTCACTCCGCGAACATACTCATGCGGGTCAATCTCTGGAATGCGCCCGGACGCAACGCTGCGAATATCAAATGAAACGCACATTTTTTGAATGTGCATTCGACGGATGTTCATCTGCGCGACAATTCGCCCCAAAACCTTCATCGACAACTTTTTGCGTCGCCGATAGTGGAATGGGGGGAATCCATAGGGCCTCCCTGGCTCATAGAAAAAGCCTGTTGGGTAGTCCAACACCTTCGCAATTTCTTCTACAAAGCCTTCTGGCGGATCAGCAGCCCCGGTTTCGTACTTCGATACAGTGCCCTGAGCAATTGAAGAAAGTGTAGACAGGTCCGCCTGTGTGTACCCGCGCGATTCACGCGCAATAACCAAAAGATGGTGATTAAATTTTTGCCCAGGCGCCAGCATAGTCCACCTCATCCAAATCCAGCAATCCGGCCTTGCATGGTGACATCAGTCCAAATCTTCTGACCTTCGACGCGCTGATCCTCTGGGAGGATGGCCGCACACCAATCAATCCGCGTGCCGCGCTGGTAGGCAACCTGTACACGTTCGATGGAACTGGAGAAGGCGTCGGCGAAGTAGCCCACAGTCAACCGGATGGCCTCAGGTGGGAACTCGGCAAAGGAAGTGCCGCGATCGTATTCCTTGGTCTGCTTCGTGCGGTAATTACACTTGAGGCCGGAAGCATCCATCTTTTTGAGCCTGACCAAAGTGTGGTCTTCCACTGCCCACACCTTCAGCCCGCGCATGGTAATAGGCCGAATGTCGGCACGGCCATCGAATCGGCGTTCGGATTCAGTCATCATGAAGTCGTAGATGCACGCAGCCTGCGCCCTCGGGCTCAGATCAATCCTCAGCTCAGCAGGGATTTGTTGATATCGCTCGAACCCAAACCTGGTGATCTGCTCAAACTGGATTAGCAGGTCATCGCTGATGCGATCCATAACTTGGTTGATCGTTTCCGAGGACATTTCGCGCGCCTATGCAGATAGGAGGCTGAAAAATAGCCCTGGACACGACAGAAGTCAAGAAAAATATTCCCAAATTTATTCTTTCTTTGTTTTCCAACGACTTGCGGCAGCTTTCTTGGCGATTTCAGCGCGCCTGGCGGGCGTAAGCTGTGCTGATCGCGCGTTGCCCCCGAGCTTTCCAAGCGCCGCCGCCGCCGGGTCTTTCCCTTCGTTCGGGTCAACGTCTTGCACCTCACCCGTTGCAATACCGGTGATGAGTTTGGCAAGCTGGTTAGGGTCTCTTGGGCGCTTCGGTTTGGTAGCCATGCCCTGATTGTAGCGCCCCAACGTTCAGGCCGGGAATCCGGGAAATTCAAACTGAGACACTACCTACGTCCAGCGAACGGCGACAGTTCCTTGGGGAAGTGCTATGGTTGCAGGCTGGATATGGGCTTGGAGTTACCATGATGTTTCGTCAATTGATTGCTGTGTTGCTGGTTGTTGTTGCCCCGAATGTTTTGGCTGCCGTGACTTACTCGTACAGCGGGCCGACCTTTTACAATGCCAATGCGCCCTATACGAATGCGCAGAACATCACGGGCTCGTTTACAGTTGCGAATCCACTGGCGCCCAATCTGAGCAACGCCGACATTGGCGCCAGCTTGGTTGCGCTGAGTTTCAGTGATGGTCAGGCGACGCGGACCCTGGCAGATTCGGTGCTATGCGGATTCGAGGTCAGTACGGACGCGAGCGGCAACATCTCGGGCCATTCCATTTGGCTGCGGCAGTCCAATACGACGGCCATGCAGAATCAGCACAACATCGAGATTTATGATCCAAGCAAGGGTTTGACCGACCAGGCCGGGTTTGGTGCGCTTGGCGGCACAACGTGCGCCCCTGTCGCGCTGGATCCGTTTGCCAATTCGTCCGACGGCACGGGCGTTTGGGCGGCTATTGGCGGCACGCAGCGCTCGGTTCCGCTGAATGCTTCCTGGGCTTTGGCCCTGATGTTCGGCTTGCTCGGTTTCACTGCGTATCGCCGCATGCAAGCGCAAGGTTAAACCAATGCGGTGAGCACTCCGGATTCGGCGCGTGTATCGCGTGCCGCGGGTGCCATGATTTTCGCCTCAAACCCGGCCATCGGCCGGGTTTGTTGTTTTGGGCTCCTGACAAAACAACGCCTGCCGCGAACAGATACCCGTGACCTTCGGCCGCCATGACTAGTGGCAGAGGAATAGTATTGCTTAGTTCGTAATACTGTGGACATCGAGGTATGACGATATGAGTGATACGGACATCCATGTGAAGAAGTTCCAGAAGGAGCTCAGCGCCGGGACCGTCGCGCTGGTGCTGCTCGCAGTGCTCGCCAAGTCTGATATGCCGCTTTACGGCTATCAGATCGCCAAGCGCCTGGAGCAGGCGGATCAGAGCATTCTGGGGGGCAAACAAAGTGCGCTCTACCCGGTGCTCAGGAACCTGCATGAAGCTGGCCTGCTCGACAGCCATGTCGAGCCGTCAATTTCGGGTCCACCCCGGCGCTACTACCAAATCACGGACCTTGGTCGCGTGGTGTTTGGCGACTGGAAGCTCACTTGGCACGGCACGCAGCAATTCGTGCAATCGATTTTGGAGGCAGAGCAATCATGACTCAGGAACCGCAAGAACAGGATGTCCAGAAGACCGAACAAAGCGCGTCGAAGCCGCCCATTCCGACTTCGATCGACGCTTACTTGGAAGCCGTCAAACAAGCGCTGGGCAAGGCTGACAAAGCCCTGGTCCAGGACGCGCTTTACGACGCCGAAGATCATTTGCGGAGCGAACTGGCCGAAAACCCGGGTCTCAGCGAAGCCGAATTGATCGCCAAGATCTGGAACAGCTATGGCGCGCCTGAAGAAGTTGCGGCGATCTATCGCGACACCGAGATCCGGGTGGCCCGCGCGCTGAAGCCACCGACCGCGCCCAAACAGGAATCGCTGCTCGGCAAATTCTTCGGCATTGTCTTTGACTGGCGCGCCTACACGTCGCTGTTTTACATGCTGCTGAGTGTGGCGTCGGGCATCTTTTACTTCACCTGGGTCGTTTCCGGCCTGTCGTTGTCGGTTGGCCTGTTGATCTTGATCATCGGCATTCCGTTCCTGATTCTGTTCCTCGGCAGCGTGCGTATTTTGTCGCTCGTCGAAGGCCGAATCATTGAAGCCATGCTCGGAGTGCGCATGCCGCGCCGTCCGATCTACGCTGATCGCAGCCTGCCCTGGACGACGCGAATCAAGGAGATGTTCATCGATCCCCGCACGTGGGCGACGATGCTTTATATGCTCGCGATGATGCCGCTTGGCGTGCTGTACTTCGCCATTGCCAGCGCGCTGCTGTCGATCACCCTCGGGCTGCTGTCGGTGCCATTCGCCGCGATCATGGTGCCTGACGCAACGGTCCATTTCGAATTCGGCCCATTCGGACATTGGTACAGCGCACCGTTCTTTGGAACGGCACTGTGCTTCCTGACGGGTGTGGTGCTGCTGTTCGCCACCTTGCACATTGCGAAAGGCATAGGCTATGTCCATGGCCAGATCGCCAAGCATCTGCTGGTCAAGGAAGCGCAGGATTGATCGCGCGAACCGGGGCAGACACAAGGGTCTGCCCTTGCGGATTTCATAAATGCAGGGCAGACACAGGGGTCTGCCCCTACGGATCTCGCGGGGCCTGGGCAGGCACTGCGGCCTGCCCCGATAGGGTTGTCACTATTCGCGGTCGTGCAGCGTTTCAAGACCATGACCACAATGCGCTACATCGACGGCGTCAGGCGCCTTTATTGGCGGCGGTTCAATGACCGATTGTGGCAGCCGAACTATTACGAACGCGTCGTTCGCGACGACACCGAATTGAGAGATATTCGCGAATACGTTGCCAACAATCCGCTGCAGTGGTCGCTCGATCGTGATCATCCCGCGATCGCGGGGCTGACCGGACTTGAACACTAGCGCCATTCATGGCTCGGTTCCCATTGAACTCGATCCGAGGCGCCCGGGACAGTTTTCTGAGACGAATCCAGCGATAATGGCGGCACCTATCGGACCAACCGCATGAACGCCCAACTCCTGACTGTCGAGCGACGCGCGGCAATTGCCGTCGTCACGTTGAACCGCCCCGATCTGCACAACGCGTTTGACGAGCATCTGATTGCGGCACTGACTGATGCCATCGCCAATTTGGGCCAAGACTCGGACGTGCGCGCTCTGGTGCTTACCGGCGCTGGCCCTTCATTTTCGGCCGGTGCCGACATGAATTGGATGCGGCGCATGGCGGCCGCCTCGGAGGCGGCCAATCGCGACGACGCCGAGGGCCTCGCGGCATTGATGCGCACCCTCGCCTTTTGCCCGAAGCCGACCATTGCGCGGGTCAACGGCTCGGCGTTTGGCGGCGGCGTCGGCTTGATCAGCTGCTGCGACGTGGCAATCAGTGTTGATGCTGCCAAATTCGCACTCACTGAAACCAAGCTGGGTCTGGTACCCGCTGTGATCTCGCCCTACGTGATTGACGCGATTGGCTTCCGGCAGTGCCGGCGGTATTTCCAGACCGCAGAGATTTTCGACGCTGAACGCGCCCGTCAGATCGGTCTGGTCCACGACGTGGTCGCTGCGGAGGCCCTGGATGCGGCAGTCGATCGAGTCATCTCGGCGTTGCTCAAAGCTGGCCCGATCGCGGTCGGCGAGGCCAAGGCCCTCGCGTTTCGCGTGGCTGGCCGTGACTTGGCACAGCAACAACAGATCGATCAAGACAACGCCCGCCTGATTGCCCGCCTGCGTGTGTCCGCCGAAGGCCAGGAGGGCCTCAGCGCGTTTCTCGACAAACGCAGCCCGGCTTTTGCGACCAAAGTCTGAAGGAGACGAACAATGAGCAAACCCGTGATCAACTTGGACGCGCTGAAGCTGTCGCCGATCGCCGTACCCGGCGCCGCGCCAGAGCGATACGTTGGGTCGAGCATAGCGCCCATTTCGTTTCATCTTGGCGCGCAAAAGCTTGGCTACAATCTGACCGAAGTGCCGCCGGGCAAAGCCGCATTTCCGATGCACAATCACTTTGCCAACGAAGAAATGTTCTTCATTCTGAGCGGGCAAGGCGAATTGCGCGTCGGCCCGGATCGATTCCCGTTGCGGGCCCACGATGTCATTGCGTGCCCGCCGGGCGGCACCGAGACCGCGCACCAGATTGTCAACACGTCAGAAACCGAGCCCCTGCGCTACCTCGCCGTCAGCACGGCAATCACCCCGGAATTGGTGCAATACCCGGAGTCCGGCAAGACTGGTGCCAGCTTCTTTACCGGACGGGACGAGAATGGTCGTCCCAAGGGCATTCGCATGATCAATCGCGAAGGCAACAATCTGGACTACTGGGAAGGCGAGTAGGCTCACCCCGGCCCTGACCGAATAAAATCCGCGACCGGGCGTGTCACGTGCCACCACGCCCGCACCCGGCCATTCGCTTCCGCGACCGAGCCCGGTAGAATCGCCGCATGAAACGCATCCAGACGCTGCTGATCGCCAACCGCGGTGAAATTGCTTGCCGCATCATTCGAACCTGTCGGCGCCTCGGTATCCGAACAGTCGCGGTCTATTCCGATGCGGATGCCCGCGCCCAACATGTGCGGCAGGCCGATCAGGCCGTGCATATTGGCGGCTCGAGTCCGGCCGAGAGCTATCTCTGCATCGACAAGATCATTGCCGCAGCGACACGCACGGGGGCCGATGCCGTGCATCCGGGTTACGGCTTTTTGTCCGAGAACGCCGACTTTGCCGAAGCCTGCGAACAGGCCAGCCTGGTGTTCGTCGGCCCGAGCGCAGCGTCGATGCGCAAGATGGGGTCCAAGGCTGGCGCCAAGCTGCTGATGCAGGCTCACGGCGTGCCGGTTGTGCCGGGCTATACGGGCGAGAATCAAGACCCGGGCTTGCTGCAAACCGAGGCCGATCGCATCGGTTACCCGCTGATGATCAAGGCGGCGCATGGCGGTGGCGGCAAGGGCATGCGCGTGGTCCGCGCCAGCACCGAATTTGGCGCGGCACTGGAAAGCTGCCAGCGCGAGGCCCGCAATGCATTTGGTCGCGACCGGGTGCTCTTGGAGCGCTATGTTGGCAAACCCCGACATATCGAGTTCCAGGTGTTTGCAGACCGCCATGGCCAGACCATGCACCTGAACGAGCGCGAATGCTCCGCGCAGCGGCGCTACCAGAAAGTGCTCGAGGAATCGCCGTCGGCGTTCTTGACGCCAGACCTGCGCGCCCGCATGGGCGCAGCCGCAGTGCAGGCCGCACAGGCGATCGACTATTGCAATGCCGGCACGGTCGAGTTCATTGTCGGCGAGCACGGTGATTTCTATTTCATGGAAATCAACACCCGCCTGCAGGTCGAGCATCCGGTGACCGAAATGGTTTTGGGGCTCGATCTGGTCGCGTGGCAGATCCGCATCGCTGAAGGTCAGCCGTTGCCACTGCAACAGCAAGACCTGACTCCTCATGGCCACGCGATCGAACTGAGACTTTATGCCGAAGACCCCGAACAGGGTTTTCTGCCAGGTTCGGGCAAGATCGAACGGCTCCGACTGCCGGCCCCCACCGATTCGGTGCGCATCGATGGCGGCGTGATCGAAGGCGACACGGTCAGTATTTTCTACGACCCCATGATTACGAAGCTGATCGTGCATGGTGCCGATCGCAGTGACGCCTTGCGCCGCATGCGGCTCGCACTGGCCGACTGCGATGTGGTCGGGCCAAAGAGCAACATCGAGTTTCTGGAACGCCTCGTGCGCCACCCGGCGGTGATCAACGCCGACATCGACACGGGCTATCTTGATCGCCATCTCGATGAGTTCCTGCCCAAGCCGGATGCCGATCTGCCTGATCTCGCCCGCTGGGCGGTCGCCAGTGCCCAACTGCTCGAACAGGAGCAGGTGCAGCGAAACAGCAGCGCGGATCCGCATTCGCCCTGGGGCGAAAGCGATGCCTGGCGGCTCGGTCACCATGGCAAACGCGTGCTGGCTTTTGAATGGCGCGGCCAACGTTTCGAGCTTGCGGCCCATGGGCATGCCGGCCACTATCGTCTGGACTTCGGCACCCAACACGCGGACGTCCGCCATGCCCGCCTCGGCGACACGGTGCTGACACTCGAGATCGACGGTCAGGCTCATCGCCTGCAATGTCACCGGTCCGGTGCGGACTGGCTGGTGTTCGTCGACGAACGCCGCTATCGCATTCATGATGTGCCCGCCTATGCCTTTACCGGCGTCGACAAAGGCGGCAGCGATAAGCTGCTGGCCCCGATGCCGGGCCGGATCATCGCGGTTCGCGCAAAGCGTGGCGATACCGTCAGTGAAGGGCAGGAACTGATCGTGATGGAAGCGATGAAAATGGAAATCACCCTGCGCGCCGCGCGCGCCGGCACTCTGGCCGAGTTGCGTGCCAGTGTCGGCGAGTTCGTCGAGGCAGATGCCTTGCTGGTCAAGATCGAGGACTGAGTCATGAACCTGTATCGTCTGCTCGTGCTGATCCCGTTGTTTCTGCTGGCCGCCTGCTCGTCCACCGAATTCGTCAATCTGCCCGATGGCGAGCAGAGCAAATGCGATACCCGCCTGATCGGATCCTGGGAAGTGGTGACAGTCAGCGATTCGAAAGACGAGGACGAACCGGACTACCTCACGATCGAAGCCGACTGCAAGCGCTTTGTCGGCAGCAGCATGGAAGACGGCAATCCGGAGGCGGAAGACCTTCAGGAAGACACCGATATTCAGTTCGTTCGCGATGGCAAGACTCAGTACGTCGCGGTGCGTGAGATTAAATCCGGCGCCGAGAGCAACAGCGACGGCGGCGACAACATGAACTACACGCTGTATCGCTATGAGTTCAAAAAGAACCGGGTTGAGCTCCGCGGCGTGGACCACGAGCGCATTGGCGCGCTGATCCAGAGCGGCAAACTGCATGGCCGCTCGGTTTTGAATGCCCCGAGTTCGGGACAACGCACGATCCAGAATCAGGTCGATAGCAACAGTGCCGAACTGAGCCGCGGGCTTCGGGATCGCAAGGCGTTCGAAAAGCGCCCCACCATGATTCTGAAGCGCATCAGTGACGACGCGATGCGAGAGGCGTTTACTCGCGCCAAAGGCAAGACCGGTGACTGAGACTATTCGCATCGTCGAGGTTGGGCCACGCGATGGCCTGCAGAATGAGGCGACCCAGGTCGCGACGGCTACCAAGATCGCGTTGATCGAGCAGTTGATCGAAGCTGGTCACAGCACGATCGAACTGACGAGCTTTGTCAGCCCGAAGTGGGTACCGCAAATGGCGGACGCTGCCGATGTGGCCACGCGGTTTCGCGAGCGCACCGATTTGCGGCTGCCGGTGCTGGTACCCAATCTGCAAGGTCTTGAGCGCGCGCTCGAAAGCGGCGTCCGCGAGATTGCCGTGTTCACGGCAGCCTCGGATGCATTCAATCGCCGCAATACCAATGCCACGATCGATGAATCGCTGAATCGCTTTGTGCCAGTGTTGGAGCGCGCCAAGTCCGACGGCCTCCGCGTGCGTGGATACGTGTCGACGGTGCTGGGCTGTCCGTACCAGGGCGAGGTGCCGTTGGCCGAAGTCGTACGCGTCAGCAAGGCCTTGCACCGTATGGGGTGCTACGAAATTTCGCTGGGCGACACGATTGGCATCGGCACGCCACGCAAAGCGCGCGGCATGCTGCGCGCTGTGGCTGACGAAGTGCCATTGAGCGCGCTTGCGGTCCATTTTCATGACACCCGCGGCCAAGCGTTGGCCAACGTGTTTGCGTGTGTCGAGGCCGGCGTGCGTGTGGTCGATGCGTCGGTCGCGGGCTTGGGCGGCTGCCCTTACGCACAGGGCGCGAGCGGCAATGTCGCGACCGAGGATGTGGTCTACGCGTTGCACGGCATGGGCTTCAATACTGGCATCGATCTGAGCCGCTTGGTGGCGGCGGGCCGCTTCATCTGCCATGCGATCGAGCGCCGCAACGGCTCCAAGGTCGCGCTGGCCTGGCCAAGCTGAATCGGCCCGCGGATCAACCGATGCGCGATCAGGCGCTCGCACTCCTCAAGGCCGGGCATGCAGCGCAGGCGCAGCGCCTGCTGACGCCGTTGCTCGCCAACGCCAAGCCCGACCCGGATTTGCTCAAACTCGGCATCAACGCCGCGCTGATGCAAGATGATCTGGACCAAGCGTGGCAGTGGTTCGAAGCGCTGCAATCGCGGCTGCCCGACCTGGATCAAGCATTGGCACGCGTGGGCAGCAAGCTCGCGAATCGTCGCGGCGCGCGCTTTGAGCAGCAGGAACGGGGGCTGCCTGCCCAATCGGCTTACCGCGCCGCGCTCCTGCTGTGGCCGGAGAATCCCGATGCCCGTGCGAACCTACACCGTCTGGCGCACCAGACTGCCACGCTGACGGACCTGCTACCCAGTCCCGAACTGGCGTCGGCCATCAGTGAACTCAGTCAGCAGTTGCAACGTGTTCTGCGTGGCGAACCGCCCGAACCGACCGCGCCGCCCAGCGATTCGCTGACTGACTGGCAACGGTATGCCGAACTGGCTGGCGCCGATGCGCCGATGCCGCCAACGCTGGGCCTGTTGCCGCGGATCGCTGCCCACTTGAGTCTGCCGATGGTGTACGAAAGCCATGCGGATCTGGCGGCATGGCGGCATCGCTACCAGCTCGGCATGCAGGAACTCTGCGCTGACACAGCGGCACCAAAGCCCGATCGCGATGGCCTGAAACAGTTGGCTTGGTCTAACTTCTATCTGGCCTACCAGGGCGCGGACGACCGCGACCTGCAGCGGCAATACGGTACTTGGCTGAGCCAGATGGCGGCAGCATTGCGCCCGGAACTCAGCGCACCCCGCAGTTTGGTGCGATCCAGTCGACCCAAGGTGGGACTGATATCCGGGCACTGGTACCAGAGCACGGTCGGGAGCTATTTTGCATCGTGGATCGGCGCGCTTGCCACGGCGCCGGTGCAGGTTGACGTGCTCGCGCTGGCGCCAAATCTGGATGCGTTCACACGCGCGATCGTGCCACATGGCGTGCGTCTGCACGAACTGCCGGCCGACCCCGATCGCGCGGCGGAATTGCTGCATGCGGCGCAATACGATCTGCTGATCTATCCCGAACTAGGGATCGATACGCGCCTGCTCGCACTGGCGGCGCTGCCGCTCGCAAACCTGCAATGGGCGGCGTGGGGTCACCCAGTCACCACCGGCCTGCCAACCATTCAGCGCTACCTGAGCGTGGCCAGCATGGAACCGCCGGGCGCCAGCGCGCACTACACGGAACCGTTGAGCCTGCTGCCTGGGATCGGCACACAGTACCGAGCGCCGGGCGCCTTGCAGCACGAAAGCCGCGAGGCACTCGGCCTGCCGCCCGGCCCCCTACTGGTCTGCCCCCAGTCGCCGTTCAAGATCCATCCAGATCAAGACACCCTGTTCGCCGAGACGCTCGCGGCGATCCCCGAGAGTCGCCTGCTGCTATTTGCGTCCGAGCGTCCGCTGGCACTCGCCAAGCTCCGGCGCCGTTTGGCACAACTTTTTGCAGCTTACGGACTCGACCCGGCACGCGTGATCGTGCACCCCATGGTGTCGCGCCCGCGCTTTCTCAGCATCCTCGCAGTTTGTGATCTGATGCTCGACACCTGCCATTGGTCTGGTGGCAATACGGCACTCGATACGCTGTTTGTCGGCCTCCCCATGGTGGCTCTGGAAGGCGCATTCATGCGCGGTCGGCAGTCGGCGGCAATGCTGGGCCTCGCCGGACTGGCGCACGCCGTGGCACCCAATAGGGCACAGTATGCCGACCTTGCTCGCCAGTTGATCGCCACCGACCGCGCGGCTTGGCGCCAGGCATTTGCTGCCGTCCAGGACGATTTTGGCGCCCTGCCGGCGCTGCGCGAACAGGTACTGGCTGGGCTGGTGTAAGTCTCTGAAAAGGCATACGCTGTCGACCCAATTCCGATTGCCGACGGCATGAGTGCAGACAAGTTCAAGGACCCGGTTCGCGATGCGCCCTCGAGCGAGATCCTGGACGACGCGTTGCTGCGCGCGCGGAATCTCCTGCAGGTCGCCGGCGAGTCGGATGATCGCCACAAGCTGCAACGAACGCTGAGCGAACTGGTGCTGTTGCGCAGTTCGATCCTGTCGGCCGAGGCGCGCTTTCGAACATTGCTTGACGCTGTCCCCGATTCAGTCACGGTGCACGACATTGATGGCCGCGTCGTCGACGGCAATCAGGCCGCGTGCAAGCAGTTTGGCGTGAGCTTTGAACGCTTGCTTAGGATGAGCGTGTTCGACATGAATCCAGACCTGTCCAGGCACCGCATGCAAGAGGTGTTTTCGCGGTATCAGGTTGGTGAAACATTCACCGTGATCACGCAGAATGTGGCCGCTGATGGCCGTCGGTTTGATGTCGAAGTGCATTCCCAGATCTTCCGCGATGGCCATGACATCCGCGTGCTGGCCGTTGCGCGTGACATTACCGAGCGCCTGCGTGCCGATCTCGATCTGCGTGCGTCGGAGCGGCGTTATCGCGAATTGTTTGATGTCATCGACAAAGGCATTGTGGTGTACGACGCCAACATGCAGCTGAAGTCGATCAACGCGAGCGGCATGCGGATTCTGAATGTCGGCCCGGAAGTCCTGGACCAAGGCAAGCTGGGCATCGAGAGCTGGCAGTTCGTCGACGAAGACGGCTTGCCCGTTGAGATGAACGATCTGCAGCCGTTCCGGGCGATGCGCAGTGGCGAGGCGATCGACACCGAAGTCGTCGGCCTTTATGTGCCGACGCGTGGCGGCTTTGACTGGTTTGCGATGACCTCGGTGCCGCAGTATCACGATGGCGCCGATCGGCCATTCCAGGTCATCACCATGTTCAGTGACGTGACCGCACTGAAGCGCGACTCGCTTCTATTCGACCAAGTCCAGGCATTGGCTCATATCGGTGGCTGGGAATGCGATTTCGAACGCGATCGCGTGTACTTCAGCGAAGAGCTGCGCCGCCTGAGCGATACCGAGGACGACCCGGCAACAACCTGGAAGGCCGTGCTGACGCTGTTTGCAGTGAGCGATGCCGAGCGCCTGACGCAAGCTGCGCAGCAACTGCAGCAGACCGGGCTCGGATTCGACCTGGAACTTCGTATGCAGGGTCGGCGCGGGAGCCGGCGCTGGCTCCGCCTGATCGGACAAGCACAAGTCCGCAGCAACCGCGTGGTGGGCATGTATGGCACCGCGCAAGACATTTCCTCAAGAAAGCGCCGGGAAGACAGCTTGCGCCAGCAAGCGCTGACCGACTCGCTGACGGGGCTCAGCAATCGCGATGCGATTCTGGGCGCCCTGACGCAGGCAATCGACGAGGCCGGCAGTACGGACGGTCCGGCGATCTTGCATCTCGATCTCGACCGGTTCAAGGTGATCAATGATCTCCTGGGCCACGCCGCGGGCGATGGCCTGCTGGTTGCGGCCGCCCAGCGGCTCCGCGAAAACTGTCCCGAAGACTGTCTGCTGGCCCGCTTCGGCAGCGATGAATTCATGGTGCTGATTGCCCGGGCACAAAGCACCGAGGCGGTGTTGAAGCAGGCGGAAGCGCTTGCCAGTGCGTTCTCGCAACCATTCGCGCACAGCGGTGAGGAATTTTCGATCACCGTTTCCATTGGCATCGCGTTTTATCCGCACGATGGCGCAACGGTGCAGCAGCTGATCAATCATGCCGATGCGGCGATGACCGAGGCGAAGCGTCGCGGCCGCAATACGTGGCAGACCTTCACGCCGGCTTTGGCGCGCAAACTGACCGATCGCCTGTTGATCGAAACCCAGCTTCGACGCGCGTTGGACAATCAGGAGTTCTACCTCCACTACCAGCCACAGGTCGACCTTCGCACCGGCCGCATTCATGGCGCCGAGGCGCTGCTGCGCTGGAAGAGTCGCATCCTTGGGGAGCTGAATCCGGATCTGTTCATTCCACACGCCGAAACGACGGGCGATATTGTGCCGATCGGCGCCTGGGTCATCCAGGAGGCGTGTCGACAATTGCGTGCCTGGCGAGACGCCGGCCTCGCTATTGATCGGATTGCCGTGAACGTGTCGTTCCGCCAATTTTTGAGCGACAACCTGCCCGAGACCGTGTTGTCTGCACTGAATCAGTACAAGCTGCCCGGCGAAGCGCTCGAAATCGAAATTACGGAGCGCGTACTCATCGAGGATGCGCCCGACACGCTGGCCAATTTCAATACGCTGAAAGGCCTCGGTGTGGCCCTGGTGATCGATGATTTCGGCGAGGGCTATTCGGCGCTGAACTATCTCCGCAAGTTTCCGTTCTCGGGCGTCAAGATCAGCCACACGTTCATGCAGGGCGTGCCGTTCAACGCCAGCGATTCGGCGATCTGTCAAGCGATGATCCAGATCGCCAAGAGCGTGGGTCTTGCCGTCATCGCCGAAGGCGTCGAGCACGAAGTGCAGCGCGCCTTCTTGATCAAACACGGCACCGTTCTGGGCCAAGGGTTTCTGTTTTCGCAGGCGGTGTCGCCACGCGAGTTTGCCGAACTGGTGCGCCAGCAACGCAGTACTTGAAGCAGATGCTGCACACCATCAGAGTCGATTCAGGCCAGGGATGGCCGGGCAAGAATCAACGAATTCAATGAAAGGAGCTTTCGCTTGAACATTCCCACCTCACTCGGTTCCGGCGCTTCAGTTGGGGTCAATCACCGCCGTCGCGCGTTGTTCACGGCGTTGATCGAGAGCATGAGCGATGCCGCGCGCATCCAGGACCTCTTTCATTTCTGCGAGGAGTTCTGCAAGACCGAGCCGAAGTTCCTCGTCAACCGTTTTCTGATGCGGGCCGAACAGGCTGGCAAGGTCAACGAGCGCGAACGGCAGACCTTGGCCAAAGCCCTGTACCTGGCGCTGTCGCGCTCCTATGACCAGCTGTCCCGCTATCCGGCGAATTTGGTGGGAGATGCCGAGGCCCAGGATCACAATCTCGGTCGCCTGACCGGGCTGCCCTCTGACGCCAGTGCATTCTCTGACCTGAGTTTTGGCGCAGCCCCACCAGCTTCGGGAATGGATCGCTTAAAGCACGACCGGCAAGCCAAGCACAAGGTCTTTCAGACCGTCATGGCACACCTGGCGACCCGGCTCTATCACGCCATCGGCTACCGCCCAGCCCGAATCGGCATTGCGCTGCGCGACGCCACGATTCAGAGCAATGCCGATTCAGCAACGTTGTCGATGCTGATCGACTGGATCGATGGCGATCTGCAGGAAGACGCCATCCCCGAGCATCTGCCGCTTGAGGAAATGCGCGAAGCGTTGCGGGTGTTGTATCTCTGCATGAGCAACATGGCCGGCCGCACGTCCGCGGCGCAAACCCTTGCCGAAGGCTTGAAGCTCGCCTCGACCTTGCACGAAGCGCAACGGTTCTCGCCGAAGCTGTTGGTTTGACTTAAACATCGCCCGCGACCATTCCCCTGGCAAGATTCGATCGAGCCCACCCTAAACTGGCAACTTAGGGCGGGTTAGGAAAACCTTCGCGAGATTCACAAAAGAGTAGACTGCCGCCATCAGGACGGACGGATCCCAAGCAAGGCGTGTCGGATAGTCGTCACGAAAGGCAAGTTGGCAATGGCCGCTAGCTCTTCATCAAGCATCGACCGCCATTCGGATTCATCAAACGCGTTCGCAAACTGTTGAAATTCCTCAGCAGTCTGCAGATACCCGATTGCAGCCTGACGCCGCATGTGTCGCAACGCGCCATGCGCAGCATCCAGATTCATGACCCGGAGGGTCTCGTGAGCCCGCACGCTATCACTGGGCGAGAGTCCTTTTCTCGGTGCAATGGTGCCATCGCTTACGAAAACAAAGTAGTCATCAGGGTCATCTTGGTCGGGCTTGACTAAGTCGGCATGGTTGTACTGACCACAGGAGTCCTTGTGCCTTCCGCAACTGTCGCTCCGGTTGCACGACCCGAACAAGTTGCTCCAGTCGAATGTGCCTGCGGGGTAGCGCGATCGCTGCCGGAAATGCTCGATGTGCTTGTCGGTATGTGCTAGCTCCGCTTCGCAATAGGCGCATCGCCCGCGTTGCATGACATCAAGACAGGCCCAGATGTCAGATTTCTCGGCGCAGGTGGGCACGCCCTTGCTCCATTGGTGAATGTCAGCTTGGTAATGCCGTAGGCAAGCTGGAGCCGGGCCACGATTCAACTTGTGCATACGGTTAGCTCTGGTCGTTTTCGGGAACCGGGTCGTGTTTGGCACGCATCCTGGCTCGATATGCCTCCAAGCGGATCAGGCGTCCGCACTCGAGCATTACTGGATGCCCTTCGCCAAAATGGCTGATGAGTTTCATGCGAAGCTCGGCTCCCTCAAGCGACTCATGAGCACTCTGCGCAATTAACGCCTGATAGCGGCTTAGCCACCTTGCCTGCTCAATATCTGGTATTGGGTCGGTACTCATGACCTGGGCCATCACCGTGGAACTCGCCACACCCTGCGTCTCAATATTGAACTCGCGCACGTTTGACGTAGGTCCGCCAGTAGTCTCATCTATGTAGCCTTGTAGCAAGCGAATGGACGCAGCTGGCACCGTACTGAGCACTTGTGGACTATGCGTGGTTACAATGAACTGAATACGCGGAAATGCTTCTTGCAGGGACGAAAGCACAGTTTGTTGCCACGCAGGATGTAAGTGCATATCGACCTCGTCGATCAGCACAATCCCTTGAACCTCTGTTGGCGCATAGGGACCGAAGTTTGGGTTCAACTTTACGGCGCGGAAGGCGACGTCGGCGACCAGCGTCAGCATGCTTCGGATACCATCACTCAGCATGCCGACCGGAAGCTCGCCATGAACCGGGTGCCGGGCCACAATCTCTTCGCGCTCGAAACTAAAGCCCAATTCACCCCAGCCGGAGGGCTTGAGGCATCGGTTGATCGCTGTGCTCATGGCTTCTAGCGCATTGTCGAAGTCATTTGGTGTCCATTCCTTCGAATCTTTTTGCGATTTCAGTCGAAGATTGAGCGCATTCATGCTCCAGTACCGAAACCACTCAGCCATTAGATGGAAGTCCGAACCAGACTCGAGGCAATGTGTATAACCCACCATCCGAGATGTCCGAGGGAGTGGTTTGTATGGGAGGCGACGAATGTTCCAAAGGCGATCAGTAGGATAGTACGCAACCAATGGCAGACACGTTCCAGAGGCTATGCCCTCGGCTTCCTTCCTTACAGCGCTCTGCAGCCTCTTGGCAAAACTGGAGAGGACTTGCGCCTCCTTTCGGGTGGTTCGAGATTTGGGCCCGGCGAGTTTGCGACTCCAGGAAAGGCTGTAATGGTCAATGAGGCCTCTGGCATTGACTTGCACCCCACCATCAGCAAATTCCATCTGATTTGTGGAGCCTACCTTTAGAATACGAATATCTCTGGGGCCAAAGGTGCGATCCTTCCCTTCGTCAAATCCCCCAACAAAAGGCCCCAGCGCAGTTGCGATTGCATCTAGGACAGCAGTCTTGCCGAGTCCATTGTTCGCGACGAGAACAGTGAGACGCTCATGAAACGAAATCTGGAGGTCTGCGAAACACCGGAAGTTCACCATGTGTAGGTGATCCAACCGGAGGCTACTTGAACCACGATGCGGCTTCTGAAAGATCACCATAGGCAGGGCCTTGTTTTGTTCGAGTTGGTAGACGCCAGTGCAACTGTGGTAGTTCCGATCAAAGGGAACATGGCAGCCACGCGCTCGATTTGATGACAGCATACGTTACAGGTGCGTATTGTAACGGGATTTGTTCGCGCATTTGCCAAACAATCCTGCATTCAGCGGACCAATAACTCGCCAGGAGCACCGACTTGAGGAGCGATCTGATCGCAGACTGAATTCGCCTCCTGCTCTGAGGCGGCCAGCACGCAGCGACCTCCTCCTCCGACGCAAGGCCCGCGCGCGCCGCCAAGGAGTTGCATGTAAAGCTCCTGCAACCGAACTGAGGGCGGAGATCGAACCAAATTGGATTCTGAAATCAACTCCAAGAGATAGCGATCGGTTCTAGTGTGGGCGCGCTTTTCGACACAAGCCTCCGAAAACAGAAACGAAAGCGCGCTTCTTTGGCCCGGAAGCTTCCCATTCTTCACGCTCGGCCCAAGTAGCACGTCACACCCTCGGGCAAATGACTGGGTCGCCCCATCAGCCTTGGAGTCAAAAGCAAAGATTGGAATCTCACCTCGAAGCGGATAAGGAATGAAACTATTCCGAGCAGTCTTGAGCCGACCTTCAACCTTGGGCATCACGCTTCGATAGAACGTCCCCATCAACAGCGAGGTGACCGGAACAAACGGAAACGAGAAATGGCCTCCGGCATCCGTGACTCGGGCTTGCCTGCCGCTGCAGGCCGTCACAAAGATACCAATTGGATAGGTGTGCCAGTAATTGTCCACTCTCACGCCGCTGATCGGCTGACCGGTAGTCGACTCAACGATGGTTCCAGAAGTTGGCAGCACGAGCAGGTACCAAGCAATTCCCGTGTGAAGAGCCACCCACGCCAAGCCCACGGAAACAAACTTCCGTCGCCAACCCGGATCAAGCGCATTCCTCAGCCGAATCACCAATATCGTGACAAGAGTTCCCCAAAGCACCGCGCTCGTCAGGAACTCGAAGACCAATGTTGACCAAGATGTCATCGGCTCAAAATCCTTATATTCGCCATACGCCGTCATGCCCAGCCGACATGCGCGCGGACGCGCCAATTAGCCGACCGGCTTCGATTCTAAGCGCTATCAATGCACGAGTGTCATCCGCATTCGTACCCTGCGATGCAGGCCGCACTTCCTTTCGCCGTTGTGCGCGGGTGTCACCAGACTACCGAACTGAATCAACAGACAACGCCCGGACGGCTTCGATCGTCATCGACTTGCAAGCCCAAATAGAAGCGAGCAGAATCGCGGCTCAATCCCGTTCCGAGAACGATCATGACTGCCGTCGCACCACTCATCTTGCCAATCCGTCTGCGCGTTTGCGCGGGTCGGGTGCGCGTGGGTGCCGCGGTCACGAAACACGCTTGACGCTGATTCAAGAACGTTCGGACTCCCCTCGCCAAGCACCCAACGCGGTGCTTTTTTGTTGCGTCGAATTAGGGCCTTGCGTCCACTTGAACGTCACCAATCCCAGTTTTGCCCATCTTCGAACTGAACGCTCCAACAGGAGAACGTGCCATGCACCACTTTGATTCGATCCAGATATAAATCGCCTCGCTCCGTTTGCCAACCGGGTGCAGGCGCCATGCGACCGCCCCGATTGCGCAGCGACTGCTTGCTTGCGCACGACGCCCTGCGGCCGCCATCCGGTTGGCATATTGCAAGGAGCAAGCACATGACACGCACGAATTCTTCCCGATGGCGCAACCTGGGCATCATCGCTCATATCGACGCGGGCAAAACCACTCTGACCGAACGACTGCTGTGGACGGCAGGCGCGATTCATCGCACCGGCGAAGTGCACCATGGCAACAGCACGACCGATTACTCCGACATCGAACGCCGTCGCGGCATCACGATCGGCGCCGCCGCCGTGCGTTTGCGTTGGACGCCAACAGGCGACACTGAGCATCGCTTCACGTTGATCGACACGCCGGGCCATATCGACTTCGCGATCGAAGTCGAACGCTCGCTGCGCGTGCTCGATGGCGCCGTGGCCGTGTTCTCGGCGGTTGATGGCGTGCAACCACAATCGGAAACGGTGTGGCGCCAAGCTGACCATCATGAGCTCCCACGCATTGCCGTGATCAACAAGATGGATCGCCCGGGCGCGAACTTCGCGCGCGTGGTCGATGCGCTGCGCACGGTGCTCGATGCTCGCGCTTGGCCGATGGGCCTACCGTTGGGTGAGGCCGAGGACTTTCGCGGCTGGATTGATCTCGTCGCCGAGTGCACGTGGTTGTGGCAGGTCGATGGCGCAGTGACGATGCAATCCTGGTCGGCCCTTGACCGATCGCAGTATCTGCCGAAGCGCCTCGCCCTGATCGAAGCCGTTGCCGAACACGACGACGAACTAGAGTCGTTGTACTTAAGTGAAGCGTCGATCAGCGCCGATGCACTTCGTGCGGCGTTGCGTCGCGCGACGCTCGCTGGTGCGGGCGTGCCCGTCATCGCAGCGTCGGCCTATCGCAACCAAGGCATGCAAGCGGTGCTCGATGCCATCGCGCATTATCTGCCATCGCCCATGGATCGACCGGCCGTCCGTGCTGAGCGCGAACAGGCAGCGGTTTGGTTGCCACCGAATCCTGATGCCACCACCGTGGCGTTGGTGTTCAAGGTCACACCGCTTGGTCAGACCATGGCCAGCTTCGTGCGCGTGTACTCGGGTCGCTTGTCGGTTGGGCAGTCGGTTTGGTGCGCACGCGCACAACGAGTGCGTCGCATCGGCCGGCTGGCAGCGGTGCAGGCGGATCGAACCACGGAACTCGACGCGGCGGTCGCCGGCGAGATCGTCGCGATCCTGGGCTGGAAGGATTCGCCCAGCGGCGAAACCCTGTCGGCACCGGAAGACCGCTTGCAGCTTGAAGCAATAGCGACACAGCCGCCTGTGCTCGCATGGCGAATCGAAGCGTTGCAGAAGTCGGACTTGTTGCGACTTGGGCAAGGCCTTTCAGCGTTGGCGCTGCAAGACCCATCGTTCCAAGTCAAGCAAGACCCGGACACCGGTGACACCGTGGTCTATGGCATGGGCGAGCTCCATCTTGATGTGATGGTTGAGCGTCTCCGCCAGGACTTCGGCGTCACCGTGCGGACCGGTGCGCCGCAGGTGGCGTATCAGGAAACGCCAGCTACCGCGGTGACGTGGGCCGAAGGCAAGATCGAGAAGCGCAATGGCGGCGTAGGCCAGTTTGCTCGCGTTGTGTTGTCGATCGCGCCGATGCCCGACTTAGACGTGCAGATCGTTGATGAAACGATTGGTGGTTCGATTCCGAAGCCGTTCGTCGCGTCGGTCGAGAAGGGTTTGCGACAGGCATTGCAGGAAGGCCCGCGGGGCGTTCCAGTTGTCGGATTGCAGATCCGCATCATCGATGGCGAGGCACACTCAGTCGACTCGTCGGACCTGGCGTTTCAACGTGCCGCGTTCACCGCGCTCCAGCATGCGTTACAGCAAAGTGGCACGCGGCTGTTGGAGCCGGTCATGCAATTGCAGATCGACACGCCGGCACAGGCGTTGGGTGATGTGATTGGCGAGGTGCAAAAACGGCAAGGTCAGATACAGCAGATCGACGATCGTGGTCTGCGCGTCGATGTCCGCGCCCATGCGCCGTTAGCCAAGCTCCACGGCTACACCACCAGCTTGCGCTCTTTGAGCCAGGGCCGGGCGGAGGCCAGCATGCAGTTCTTGCGATATGAAGTGGCACGTGTTGGTTGAACCAAGCGGAAACGAGAGCTTCCGGAGCCCGCAAGGGCTCCGGACATTTCTTGGGCGTTGAGAAGCTGTCGTTCCACGTAAATCAAACGGTCGACTCGCGTGCCACGCTTAGCGCCAGCAGCTTCTTCCGGACCAGAAAATGCAGAGCAGCCGCAATGCCGATCCCACACCATAGAATCTCATGACCGAAGTAGTTGTGGGACAATAACGCTTCTTGGCTCCGATACGGATCGAGACCAACATTGCTCCAGATTGCGGAAAGACCCGGGAAGGCACCTATTAGAATCGCTGCGAACAAGCTCGGCCGAAACGTCGCTGCGCTGAGCGCATAAAGCGGCGCGCCATAGACCAGCGCTGGAATCATACCGACCAAGGCCGCCACGACGGCCAGTATCGGCAGTAAGAGCACACCGTCAGAGACCTGCCCACGACTTAGCCATTTCCAAGCGAACGTTCCGGCAAAACCCAGAAAGCAGCCAATTGGTGTCGCGACCAGCGTCCACCGGAGGCAGACGTTAATGCACTCGATCGCATATTCAAGGAAGGGTTGTTTGGGTTGACTCGCTTCGTCATTCATGTCGGTTCTCGCTCTAACGCAACAAGCGGTATGTGGCACGCCGCATGCGCACCGGGCCTGTGAATGTGACGGGCGCCTCGCGAAAGCCCGCTATTGTCCTGTTCAATCACAATCAACTCGCACCCAGCAACAGCCTGGAATCATTGCCAATATCAGCGCAGCCTACTCGGGCAAGCTGATCAACATGGACCAAACGCATGAAACCGGTAAGACCAATGCAACGCAGTATTGCTGAGTGCCTGGCTGTATCGCAAGTTCAAACTGCCTCGCGGATTTGCCGACAGTATGTGGACGCAATCTCACGAAATCTTGAAACGATTTGCCAAATCATTTCGCAGCCGTAGATCGATATCATCGTCAGCACCTTCAGATGATCAGGGTCCATCACTATGGACGCATATATTCGCAGCATCCGCTTCAAGCGTGAGCTGGTGCAGTCGTTTCGACAGCACCCGTTCGATCTCCCTTGGCTCGGCGATTTTCACGCGCTGGACCTGCATCCCAAAGTGACGTTCTTCGTCGGCGAGAACGGCAGTGGCAAATCAACGTTGCTGGAGGCGATTGCAGTCGCGTGGGGATTCAATCCGGAGGGTGGCAGCAAGAATTTCCGATTTTCGACCGAGGCTACTCACTCCCATCTCCATGAGTTCCTGACGCTGGTGAAGGGCGTACGCCGACCAAAGGATGGGTTCTTCCTCCGCGCCGAGAGCTTCTACAACGTAGCGACCGAAGTGGCATCACTGGGCGTTGGCGCTGCCTACGGTGAGGACGCACTGCACGAGCAATCGCATGGTGAGTCATTTATGAGCTTGGTCACGCACCGCTTTCGTGGCAAAGGGCTTTACATCCTGGATGAACCGGAGGCGGCGCTATCACCATCGCGCCAGTTGTCACTGTTGAGCCGGTTGCACGACTTGGTTCGGGATGATTCGCAGATCATCATCGCCACGCATTCACCGATTCTGATGGCGTATCCAGACGCCTGGATCTACACACTCGGTGACCAAGGTCTAGAACGCGTACAGTACGAAGACACGGAGCATTTCCGGATCACCCGCGACTTCCTGAAGCATCCTGAGCGTTTTCTTCGGCAACTGCTGGAACCTTGATCGCCGGTCTAAGACTGAGTTGTCCGGCGCCCAGATATTTTGCAGGCACTGTTGTTCCTCAACGAAACTGCACCGTTGTCTCAAACGGCAGGCGCGAGATATTGGGCACTTGGCAATCAGGTTCCGGATAGCCCACCACCAACAGCAGATACGGCATCTCGTTTTTGCCGCGACCAAGAATGTCGTTCAAGAATCCCATCGGGCTCGGTGTGTGCGTGAGTGTCGCGAGTCCGGCCTGATGCAGGGCCGCGATGAGTAGCCCGGACGCCAGACCAACGGATTCGTGCGGATAGTAGCGCTTCACTTTCTCGCCTTGATCATCCAGACCGAAGCGCTCGTAGAAGATCGCAATCAACCACGGCGCCCGCTCCAGGAATGGTTTCTCGGCATCGGTACCAAGCGGCGCCAGCGCCGCCAGCCATTCATCCGGTGCGCGATGTTCGTAGAACTCCCGCTCCTCGGCTTCGGCTGCCTCTCTAATCTGCTTCTTGATGCTGGGGTCTTTGATCGCGACAAAGCGCCAAGGTTGCTGATTCGCGCCACTGGGTGCAGTGATGGCGGCACGCAGGGCTTGCTCGATCACTGCCTGAGGTACCGGATCGGTGGAGAAGTCCCGCACGGTTCGACGAGTTGCCATACGCTCGGCGAACGCGGTCGCCTGCGCGAGCATCTCGGGCTCGGGCAGTCGTTGGTACGACAATAGCGGTACGAATGATGGCGTGGGCATGGCAGCACTCCAGCGTCGGATCGGATTCTCGATTCTAGTGTGTTCTTGGTTGGAGCCGCAGTCGCTGCTGATGGCACTCATGGCAAGGTTGATTCGAGCCTGAATACCGCCTCAACAAACACGCCACAACCCATAGAGTCTTGCTAACCAAAAAAGCTGCGGGCAGTGATGATTCTGGCCGCAAGTAGCCCCCTCCCCGGGCCCTCCCCCGCGATCGCGGGGGAGGGAGAAATGCTCCCTCTCCCACGCGAGTGGGAGAGGGCTGGGGAGAGGGCTACTTGCCACACTGTGCCGTCGTTAAAATCGCTCATCGTCGCTGCCAGTTTGATGCGCGAATGAGCGCATCTTCGGTGCGACTGGCCCTCCCACACAAGTTCCCGCAGTGGCGAACGAGAACGGCGGTACTTGGGAACACCTCAGTTTCTGCCGCACTGTTCAAGCCGCACAACTCGGCTCAAGACGTCGCGCTGAACTGACAACCTCGGAGATAAGCCTCGTGCAGCACTGCATCTGATTGCCAGTCCGAGAATGCCGCGCGTATCGCCGGGTCATCAAACAAATGCTCCAGACAGCCGTTGACGACCGCGTCGCGCACGGGCTCACCGAAATCCCGATAGAGCCTAGCCAATGCCTGCTGGAGCTCGGTGAAACCGGCAAGATCGTTGTTTTGAAAGCGATCGCGGATGATCGCATTCAGACCATAGCAAGCGAGATACCGAGATTCGCACCAATCGCTTTCACGACCTTGGATGACACACTGAAGCAAATACTCAATGTACAGCCGATCGAGGACAGCATGATCGAGCGATGGGTTGATCCGATCCCAGAACGATTCTTGCTGCAACAAATCGAACAGCGCGCCCTGGGTATCGAGATCAGCGGGCTCGAGCAGCGACAGAACATGCTCGCCATTTAGTTGTTCCACCTGCAGCAGATACTGGATCGACTGCGGCAGCGAATGCTCTGACATCATCATTCCTCAATTCGACGGCGCCCGCGCGCTGGACGCTGATTCCGACGCGAATTTATGGGGTTTTGGAATGACCTGTCCAGTTGCGCAGTCCAGTCCATTCGTGGCGAGTCCCGGATCAGAGATTGTTCAGATTGCGTCTTGCATACGAATTCCCCCCGCTTATGCCAATTTGCCGCTACGGTGCGCGGCATAGGCTTTGGCAAGATCGGAGGATGGCAATGCAAGGATCAGACAACATGGACCAGGATCGCCTGCGTGAGGTCGAGTTTCCGCCGGTGGACGGGCCTTTGAAGGACGATGTGCGCCGACTGGGCGCGCTCGTTGGGGCCATGCTCGCGGAGCAATTGGGTGAGGACTTCTATCGGGAAGTCGAGCGCCTGCGAACCGATGCGATCCGGCGTCGTGAGGCCGCGCTGCCTGTCGGCATGTTGTTTGATGCGGTCCAGGGCAAGCCACCGGCCGAGGCCGAACGCTTGGCTCGGGCGTTCGCCACTTACTTCCAAGTCGTCAATGTCGCCGAGCGCGTGCATCGCATCCGGCGTCGGCGCGATTACCAAATCCAGGTGGGTGGCGACCAGCCCGGCGGATTGCATGAGGCACTGACGCGAGCGCAGGCACTCGGATTCGACGCCGACCAGGTGCTCGCCAAGTTTGCCGAGCTCGACATCGAACCGGTCTTCACCGCGCATCCCACCGAAGCCGTCCGGCAATCGTTGCTGCAGAAGGAAGAGGAGATCGTCCGCTGCCTGCTTGCCGAAATCAGCGGCCTGCGCACGCCCGGCGAAAGCAGCACCGATTGGGCGCGCATGCGCACGGCGCTGACCGCGGGCTGGCAGACGGCAACGTTGTCGCCCGTCAAGCCTGGGGTCAGCGACGAGCGCGATCATGTGACGCACTATCTGCTTGAACCCATTTACCGGATTCTGCCGATCTTCTACGAAGTGCTGCTCGATGGCTTCCAGCGCAAGTTCGGTCTGCAGCCAGACTTGCCGCGGATTCTGCGCTTTGCGACATGGGTCGGCGGCGACATGGATGGCAATCCAAACGTCGGCCCCGAGACCATTGCGGAAACGCTCGCGCATCAGCGCAAGCTGATCGTCAAGCGCTACGCGGGTGATCTCCATCAAATCGGCGGCCTGTTGAGCCAGACCGAGAATCTGGTCAGCGTTTCGGACACCATCATGCAACGTCGCGATGCCTACCTGCTGCGCCTGCCAGCGATCGCGGCGCAGATCAGCCCTCGGCATCGCGACATGCCCTATCGCGTGCTGCTCCGATTGATTCGTGCGCGCGTTGAGGGCATTGTCGACGAACGCGAATATGCGTATCGCAGTGCAAGCGAGTTCCTCGATGATCTCGCGCTCATTGAAGACAGCCTGATCGCCAACAAGGGCCAGCATGCCGGTGCATTCGCAGTGCGGCGATTGCGCTGGCGCATTCGCGTATTCGGTTTTCATCTGGCTCGCCTCGATGTGCGCCAGGACAGCCGCGTGCTCTCGCGCGTGCTGAAGGCCTGCGACCCGGAGTTGGCCGCGCATGCCGAACCTGCGGCGCGTATCGCCGATCTCGCGGCTGGCAAAGCGATCGCCGCGCAAGAGATTCATGAACCGCAGCTCGCCCGGGTCAAGCAGGTGTTTGCGACCTTGACCGAGTCCCGGCATCGCTACGGCGAGCAGGCGCTGGGCCTCTTCATCATCAGCATGGCCGCGAGTGCCGCTGATGTGCTGACCGTTCTCGCGCTGGCGCGCTCGGGTGGGCTGATCGATCCCAGCGGCCATGTCTGTCTGGACGTAGCGCCGCTGTTCGAAACCATCGAGGATCTGCGCGCCGCTCCGGGTACGATGCGGGCGCTGTTCAATGATTCGGTCTACCGCGGGCATTTGCTGGCGCGTGGCAATCGCCAGTTCGTCATGCTGGGCTACTCGGACTCGGCAAAGGATGGCGGTCTGCTGACCGCGCGCTTTGCACTCGAAACGGCGCAGACCTCGCTACTCGCATTGGCGACCGAGTTCGGCATGACCCTAGAGTTCTTCCATGGCCGCGGCGGCACGGTGAGTCGCGGTGGCGGCAAATCCACGGCAGCCATCAATGCCGCGCCGCTCGGCACCATGAACGGCCGGTTACGGGTGACCGAGCAAGGCGAAGTCATCCATCGCAAGTTCGGGATCGACGCACTGGCTTTGCGCACCCTGGCGCAGACGAGCGCCTCGGTGTTCAATGTCGCCCTGTCGCCGCCAAAGGCCGATGCACGCGAGCCGGTTTGGCATGAAGCGATGGCCGGCATGGCCGACCGCTCGCTCGCACGCTATCGGCAATTGGTGGGTGAGCAGCAGGAATTTGTGCAGTACTTTCGTGCCGCGACACCGATCGATGTCATTGAGCGCATGTCGCTCGGCTCGCGCCCGGCGCGTCGCGGTGGCGCTGCGATCCGCGACTTGCGTGCGATTCCGTGGGTATTCGCCTGGACGCAATCACGTTGCGTGCTGCCTGGTTGGTTTGGCCTGGGCAGCGCGATCGAAGCCGGCATCGCGCAACAGGGCCTGCCCTTCATGCGCGCCATGGCTAAGGACTGGCGCTTCTTTCAGACGTTGCTTAGCGATGTCGAAATGGTCGTAGCCAAGTCGGATATGGCGATTGCGCAAGTGTTTTCGCAGTTGTCGGGCCCCCTGCACGCGCAGTTCTATCCCATCATTCAGGACGAGCATGCCCGCACCCGTGCGTTGCTTGGCGAGATCACCGAACGGGAACTCTTGGCAAATGATCCACGCCTCGCGCGCTCGATTCGGCTGCGCAATCCCTATGTCGATCCGATGAGCCTGTTGCAAGCAGACTTGCTCGCGCGCTGGCGTGCCGAGGATCGCCCCGAGGGCGACCTGCTGCGTGCGCTGATCACGTGCGTGCAAGGTGTGTCGCAGGCACTGCAGAACACCGGTTGATCTGCGCGCGGAGCGCTGGAAGGGCCTTCAGGCCCGAACCAATCTTGCAGCATCGCCGTTCGCGGCTGAAGCCGCTCCCACAAACACCACCGCCTCGAACCATCCTTGCCGCAAGATCACCTACTGCTTGTAGGAGGCCCTTCAGGCCCGAACCAATCTTGCGGCATCGCCGTTCGCGGCTGCAGCCGCTCCTACAAAAACCACCGCCTCGAACCATTCTTGCCGCAAGATCACCTACTGCTTGTAGGAGGGCCTTCAGGCCCGAACCAATCTTGCGGCATCGCCGTTCGCGGCTGAAGCCGCTCCTACAAGAACCACCGCCTCGAACCATTCTTGCCGGAAGATCACCTACTGCTTGTGGGAGGGCCTTCAGGCCCGAACCAATACTGCGGCATCACCGTTCGCGGCTGAAGCCGCTCCCACAAAAACCACCGCCTCGAACCATTCTTGACGCAAGATCACCTACTGCTTGTAGGCGGGGCGGTCTCAGCGAGTCAGCGCCCAGACTCCGGCTGTTGCAGTTGCTGACGTCGCGCCCGCAGGTCAGCTAGATCGGCCGGCAACCAGGCTGCCTCCAGTGTCGCTGGATCTTTGGCAATCACTGCCAGCGCGTCCTCATAGGCGAGTTCGGCCCGGATGCGGTCGTCCTTCTGTTCGGCGATCTGGCCCACCATATAGAGCGCATAGGCATTCTCGGTCGGGTGCCCGATCAAATACGGCTCATCCAGCAACATTCGTGTCAACAACCGGTCCGCGGCGTCCCAATCATGCAGCGCCAGCTCGGTCTTGGCGCGATTGAACCGATACTCGGTCAGCACTGGCGCACCACTCGGCAATTGTTGCGACCATGATTTCTCGACTTCATTCCAGGTCGTACGGGCTGCTTCGTAATGGCCATCCGCATGCTGCAGCAGTGCAACGTTCTGCAAGGCCCAACCCACCTGCACGGCAGCGTTGCTGGTGTTCCCGGCGTAGATACTGGCCACCTCGCGATAGGCATCGATGGCTTTTTGATTTTGCTTGGTGGCCATCAGCGCATTACCGGTGTTGTACACACACGACCCGTAATCAAACGCCATTGGGCCAAGCAATTCCTTCAGGCGCGGGCACACGGTATTGAACTCCACGAGTGCCCGTGCCGGCTCACCCTTGATGGTCATGAACCAGGCGAGTGCGCTCCGGGCGCGCAATGTCATGTAGCGATCCTCACCGTACAGTCTGCGCGCCAAGCCAAGGCTCTCACGAAGATCCGCTTCTGCGCGGATCAAATTGCCAGACGTCGCTGCCGAAACACCCGTGCGCTGCAGCGCGCGCTGAACGATCCGGTCACGCACCGCTTCGGGGGCATCGCGCGCCGCTTGCAATGCCACATCGGCCATCGCGAGCCCCTCTGCATTGTCGCCACTGTCCCGAACGACAATCCAACGGTTGAACGCAATGCCATCGCGAATCCAATAGGCCTTGGCCGAGTCTCCCTTGACCAGAAGCTCCGCCTCGTCGGTCCAGAGTTTGGCCTGCTCGCCGTGGCCACTCCGATACGCCGAGAACGCGCCACGTTCCAGCGCCTCGGCTTTTTGCAGCGGGTCGGCCTCGGTCTTCAGGAACTCATCGAGGGCCGATTGGAACAGTGGGTACGCTTCATCCGGCTGACCAATATTGGCAAACGTGATCGCCAACTTGATCACGAGCGGCGCCCGCAAGTCGGGATGATCAGCCATCTCCCCCTGAAACCTGGACAAGGCGTGTTTCAGCACGTCTTCAGCGCTGCTACGGTGACCAAGTCCATCGATCGGATCGATCGCATCCATCACCTGATTCAGAAAGTCGACGGCCAGCGTAGCGCGTTCGGCCTCGCGTTGGGCCTTGACCGCAAACTGCCAGGACAACGCCGTCAAGGTGATCAAGCCGAGCGCGGAAAGACTACCGATGGCGGTCGACAGCCAGTGCCGGCGCAAGAAGCGCGTCAGGTGATACCAACGATCGCCATGGCGCGCCACCACTGGCCGGCCATCAAGAAACGCTTCGAGGTCGGCGACCATCGCGTCGATGGAGGGATAGCGACGGCTCGGCTCTTTCGACAGCGCGGTTCGCAGAATGGCATCAAGATCGCGATTGATGTCGCGGCTCAGCGTCTTGACTGCTTCGCGTGACGCATCGGTGTTCTCCTCCAAACGCGCCTGCGTGATCGCGCGGCTGAGGGTGATCGGGTCGGATTCCAGCACGGCCCGGCCCCAATTGATCGCGTCATGTGGGTCGGCCGCATACGGCAGCTGCCCAGTCAACACCCGATACAGCAACGCCCCGAACTGATACACGTCGGTAGCGACCGAAATCATCCCGCCGCGAAATTGCTCCGGCGCGGCATAGGCCGGCGTCATGGGCCCCAAGCGCTGCGCCGTAACGGGTCGGAAGCGATCTTCGCCGACGAGTTTGGCAATGCCAAAGTCCAGCAGTATCGGCAGTCCATCTTCGGTGACCAGTATGTTTGAAGGTTTAATGTCGCGATGAATGACCAAGTTGCGATGCGCGTGCGACAACGCCGACGCCACGCGCAACATCAGGCGGATACGCGACCCGGCGTCCGGTAGCCGCTGCCGACAGAACTCGGTGATGCTGACCCCTTCGACATATTCCATCGCCAAATAGGGGATCCCGTCTTCGGATTCGCCTGCGTCGATCAACTGCGCGATGTTCGGATGCCTGAGCCCCGCAACGATTTCCTGCTCCTTCCTGAATCGGTCGCGCAGGCCCGGGTGCGCCGACAGCACCAATTTGATGGCGACCATCTGGTTCAAGCGGCCATCAACACGATGCGCGCGATACACCGTCCCCATCCCGCCTGAGCCGATCAGATCGTCGAGGACAAACGCCCCGACACGCCGACCGATCTGTTCGCGATCCCAATCTCTCGGCGCGCGCTCGACAATAACCTCAGCGGCAAGTACCGCCGCCGGTCGATCAAGTGGGGTGGTGTGATCATGCCGCGCCAGCATGCGCTGCAAATCGGCGCGCAACGACTCATCGGCGACCGCGTTAGCAAACTGCGCCCGCTGCTCCGATTCCAGGTCCAACGCCTGATCGAGCAGCTTGCGGAGTTGCTTCCAGCGGTCGGCATCCATGCGCAAGCAGGCTCAGATCAAGGGCATGGCGTCGAGCAAAAACGCCTTGGCCGTGTCCCAATGGCGGCGGACGGTTCGCTCGGTCACCCCGCGCATGTTGGCGATTTCGACAAAGCTCAGGCCGGCGAAGAAGTGCAGTTCGACCAAGTCGGCGAGTTCCGTGTCGACGGCAGCAAGCTTCGTCAGCGCATCATCGATCGACATCAAGTCTTCGAGACGCGCGCCGCCCTGATCGATCCCTTCGGTCAGCTGCGTGCGGGCCATGCCATGCCCATGTTTGACAGTGGAATGCTGGCGCCCGAGATCAATGATGATCTGCCGCATCGCGCGCGCGAGCAGCGAGAAAAAGTGCTGACTGTCGTTAATCGTGCGATCGGCATCACCGGAGATCTTCAGGTACGCCTCATGCACCAAGGTACTCGGATTCATGGTGACCGAGCCGGCGTTCTGCCTGAGTGTGCCGCGCGCGATGCGCCGGAGCTCATCGTAGGCGGCTGAGTAGACCTGGCCCTGGGCGATCGCATCGCCTTTGGCAGACGCCGCGAGCAGTTGGGTAAGTTGTGGGCGATCCGCCATATCCGAAACCCGAGTTGGGACGTTCTTGATTGTGCCTGATTGGCGCCATTGGATTGCAAGGCGGCGCGCGCAAAAACCTCGATCGAACGCGTGCGCCTTAGAACTTTGGTTTCGCCCCAGCGTGCGCGGCCGCCTGGGCGCCGGCAATCATGTTCGCGGCTACCCATTGGTACAGACGCTGCCAGGAACGCTCCAGATCGTCATTCCAATCCGGCCCGCAGGTGTCGCTCAACGTCTTGATCAGCACATCGCCGACGACTTGGTAGTGCGCGGGCTTCGTGCCATAGCCGCGATGAGCGGCGCCGAGGCGTCGGAGGAGCGGCACCATGGCATCGGACTCATCCAGGCCCGACACGACCATCGCCAACGTCTGCGCCAGCTTCATCTGCTGCTCGCTCAAGTCGGCCGGAAACAGCACGCGCAGCCCGGGCATGGCGGCAAACAGATTGGCATAGAACCGGCCGGCAAACGCCGCCGGATCGCTCGCCACGTTGCTCAGGCTGTGCTTCAGAATCGGGTGATCGGTTTTGCTGAGCAGGTCTTGGACGAACGATTCAGCCGCGGCGTTCATGACGGGTCTCCGAAGGGCAGCATCAACATCGGACCAAGCAGATGCCGATGCGGGATGCCCGTCGGATGATGCCATGGTCTGATGTCTGGTTTGACCGGTATCGCTGCGATCGGGCGGGCGATCGGACACGGCTCAACGAGCATGTTTCCGAAGCACCTGCCCCATCCCAACCCTGGCCCGTCCCCGGCCAGAAGCGTGATGGCGCGCGTCCCATCGCGCCAAAGACCCTTTTAAATCAATAGCCTGACAGCACAATAAAGCAAGTTCGCCACGCGCTTGAACGGTCTCTACCAACCTAAAACGAGATTCTCGCGCCAACCGGACACGATTCAGAAAAAAATATTTGGGGAGCGCTTCGGCGTGCGAACGCGTCGCCCAAAAACGAAACGAGCGCCATCAGGCGCTCGTTTCATTGACCTGGCAGGACGGCCGACCGATGGCGCAGCCGCCCGTCAGGCCCGGCGAGCGTCCGCTCAGCCTTCCTTCTTCGCAGCCGGCTTTTTCACCGGTGCCGCCTTCTTGGCTGCCGGCTTCGCGGCGGCCGGCTTTTTTACCGCTGCCGTCGGCGCCTTGGCCGATTTCGGACGGGAATTGCCGTAGCTGGCGGAAGAAATCTTGCCACGACGGGTCTTGCGATCACCCTTGCCCATGTTGTGCTCCTGAATGTTTGAGTAGGCTGGAAACGGGTCGAAACGCGGCCAAACCGCGCTCAACGGGCCGATTAGGCTAGCAGGGACGGGCGGGCGTGAAAACTAAGGGAGCCTTGGCGCTCAGCCGAGGCTCAGATTGCGCCACTCAAAGGTCGCCGCATTGGGTGCCCTGAGCCTGGGATCGCGTGCCTGAGACCAGCGCGCTCGGCGACGCTACAATGTTTAGCTGGATCGCCCTCGCCTCAGCGCCTGCCGCCTGGGCGCGGTCTTTGCCCCTTCGCACACGGACACCACCATGAACTTTGAAAATCTGCTGTACAGCGTTGACCAGGGAATTGCCACGATCACGGTCAACCGCCCGGACAAACTGAATGCCCTGAGCCAGGCCACGGTACGTGAGCTGGAGCAGGCCTTTCTGGCCGCCAAAGCGGATCCAGCCGTGCGCGTGGTCGTCATGGCCGGCGCCGGTCCCAAAGCCTTCATTGCCGGCGCGGACATCACCGAACTCGCCAAGTTGAGCCCGGTTGAGGCCCTCGCGTTTTCGCGCTTTGGTCAGCGCGTCATGTTGACAATCGAACAATTGGGTAAGCCGGTCATCGCCAAAATCCAAGGCTTCGCTTTGGGCGGCGGCATGGAGCTCGCAATGTCTTGCCATCTGCGAATTGCGTCCGAGCAGGCCAAGCTCGGTCAGCCGGAAATCAATCTGGGCATCATTCCGGGCTTTGGTGGCACCCAACGCTTGCTGCGCCTCGCCGGCCGCTCGGCGGCGCTGGAGCTTTGTCTGCTCGGGCATTCGATCTCGGCTGAACGTGCCTATCAACTCGGTGCGGTGACTCGGGTAGTCCCCGCCGACCAGTTGGATGCCGAAGTCGACAAGATCGCCAGGCAGCTCGCGAGTTCGGCACGTTACGCCGTCGATGGGGTGTTGTCGTCGGTCCTGATGGGCGGCGAGTGCGCAATTGAGCAAGGTCTGGATTACGAGTCACAGGCTTTTGCGCTGTGCTGCGCCACCGACGACAAACAAGAAGGCACGCGCGCGTTTATTGAGAAGCGCAAGGCGAGTTTTTCGTAAGTTTGTTGCGGGTCGATAGACGGCGCTGGGTTGCAGAATTGTCGCGACTTTGAACCTCACCCCGGATCAAGTCCGGGGTAACGACTTGGTGGTGTGTCGCGGTTTGCCCGTATGCGGCGGCTGGTTGATTCGGCAGCTGACCAATGTGGTAGCTCGCAATGACGCGACGACTCAATCAGGTTTGGTAACGCGCGAGAGCCCCCCGCCCACTGTTCGTCAGCCCGGACTTGATCCGGGCTGAGTTTGATCTTCAAGACCGTCTCGCGCTCAATCCTTCGGCGGCGGCGGTGCTATGACTTGCCGATTGCCGTTCGCCTCGGGTGGGCTGACCACGCCTTGGGCTTCCATTTCTTCAATCAGCCGCGCTGCGCGGTTGTAGCCAATTTTCAGGCGACGCTGCACGCCTGAGATCGATGCGCGCCGGCTCTCTGTGACGATGCGCACCGCTTGATCGTACAGCTCGTCCTCGCCGCTGCCACCTTCGCTGGGCGCTGCTTCAGGCAAACCGCTGGAGCCGATGACCTGACCATCATGCATGGTCTGCACTTCGTCGAGCACGCCCGGCAGATAGGTCGGCGTCGACGACACGGACTTCAAATGCTTGACGACACGATGCACTTCGTCATCGCTGACGAACGCCCCATGCACGCGTTCGGGCATCGCGGTCCCTGGCGGCAGGTACAGCATGTCGCCATGACCGAGCAATTGCTCCGCGCCGGACTGATCCAGAATCGTCCGCGAATCGATCTTGCTCGACACTTGGAACGCAATGCGCGTGGGAATATTGGCCTTGATCAGACCGGTGATCACATCGACCGACGGTCGCTGCGTTGCCAGAATCAAATGGATACCGGCCGCGCGCGCTTTCTGCGCCAGGCGCGCAATCAGTTCCTCAACTTTCTTGCCGACAATCATCATCATGTCGGCGAATTCGTCGATGAATACGACGATATAAGGCAGCGGTTCCAGCGGCTCGGCGGTGCGCGACGGCTCATCGGGTCGCGCCACGAACAATGGGTCGAGCAATGGGTGGCCGGCGTCTTCGGCGTCTTTGACCTTCTTGTTGAAGCCGGCAAGATTGCGCACGCCCACGGCCGCCATCACCTTGTAGCGGCGCTCCATTTCGGCCACACACCAGCGCAGGCCGTTGGCAGCTTCCTTCATGTCGGTGACGACTGGCGCCAGCAGATGCGGGATGCCTTGATAGACCGAGAGCTCCAGCATCTTCGGATCGATCATCAGCATGCGCACGTCTTTGGCCGTGGCCTTGTACAAGAGCGACAACACCATGGCGTTGATGGCCACGGACTTGCCCGAGCCGGTGGTACCCGCGACCAGCAAATGCGGCATGCGCGCGAGATCGGCAACCATCGGCCGGCCGCCGATGTCTTTGCCCAGTGCAAGCACCAGCGGCGACGACATCCGATCGTACTCTTTGGACCGCAAGATCTCGGATAGATAGACGATTTCGCGACTGACGTTCGGGATTTCGAGGCCAATCACGGATTTGCCGGGAATCACATCGACCACACGGACCGACTGCACCGACAATCCGCGAGCAATGTCTTTGTCCAGCGTCGAGATTTGCGCACCCTTGATACCCGGTGCGGGCTCCATCTCGAATCGCGTGATGACCGGACCGGGATAGGCACCCACCACTTGCGCCTCGATCCGGAAATCCTTGAGCTTGAGCTCGACTTGCCGGGACAACGCCTGCAGCGTTTCTTCCGAATAGCCCTTGGCTTGCTGTTTGGGCTCGTCAAGCAGCGACAGCGGCGGCAACTCGCCCGCAGGCAACGCAGCAAATAACGGAATCTGCAATTCGCGCTCGGCGCGCTCGCTCTTTTCAATCGGCGGCGTGCTCGTTTGCTCGATCTTGATCTTTTCGCGCTTCTGTTGCTTGACCGCTTCGACCTTGCGGACTTCCTCGCGCTCTTTCAACACCACGCGTTGCTCGCGCGACGCTTTTTGGGCAGCCATGGCCTCACGGGCATACGCAATCCCACGCAAGACGTAATCGCCGATCCGCTCCATCAGCAAAAACCAGCTGAGGCCGGTCGCCAACGTGATCGTCGCCAGAAATCCGGCGAGCAGAAACAACGTCGCGCCAAGCTGCCCCACCACGCGGCGCATGAAATCACCAATCAGCGCGCCAATCACGCCACCTGCGTTGGCCGGCAGCGGCGACGCCACTTCCCAGAAGTGCAAGTGCGCGATCGCCGCACCCGTCAACACGATGCCGGCGACACTCAACACCATCCACGCAGCATCCTGACGCTGCCCGGGCAGAATGCGCTGATCGCGAAAGAGCCGCACGGCGACGATGACAATCAAGACCGGGAAGACAAACGCAAAACCGCCAAAAAAGTTCAGCAGGAAGTCGGCAAGGTAGGCGCCAACCGGGCCACCCAGGTTGTGAATCGGGCCATCGTTGCCAGCGTGCGACCAGCCGGGGTCGGTCGGCGTAAAGCTCCACAGGCATATGGCGAAGTACAAAGCCAGGGGCAGCAACAGCAGGACCCAGCCCTCGCGCAGGCGCTTGGTCCAGATACTGCCGTTCTCGATGTCTGGATCTGCACTCATGCCTTCGGGTATCTCGTTGTTTTCAAAGCTGATCGGGAAGCAATCATTGACTGTAATGGACGAGTATACATGTCGCGTTCCGAGCACCGTGACAGGCCAGGCTGAACAAACCGGCCAGCCGCGGGCGTCTCGTTTCGAATTTCCGACCAAGCGCGGGCGAAACCGGCGTTCGCACTTGAAACTGCCAGCCGCCACCCGCATCCTTGCTGCCTTCGTCGTTCAAGGATTGTCATGAGCACCGTCAAGCATTGCCGTCTGTTGATTCTGGGTTCGGGCCCGGCTGGTTACGCTGCGGCCGTTTACGCCGCCCGCGCCAATCTGAAACCCGTTTTGCTGACCGGCATGCAGCCCGGCGGGCAGTTGACCACGACCACCGAAGTCGACAATTGGCCCGGTGATGTGCACGGCTTGCAGGGCCCGGCGTTGATGGAGCGTATGCAACAGCATGCCGAACGATTCAACACCGAGATCATCTTCGATCACATTCATACCGCCGACCTGAGCAAGCGTCCGTTCCGCTTGGTCGGTGACAACGGTGAGTACTTGGCCGACGCGCTGATCATCGCGACCGGCGCGACTGCGAAGTATCTCGGTCTGGCGTCCGAAGACGCGTTCAAGGGGCGCGGTGTGTCCGCTTGCGCGACCTGCGATGGCTTCTTCTATCGCGACCAGGACGTGGCGGTGATTGGCGGCGGCAACACCGCGGTCGAAGAGGCGCTGTATCTGTCGAACATTGCGAAGAAGGTCACGCTCGTGCATCGGCGCGACAAGCTGCGCGCCGAGAAGATCATGCAGGACAAGCTGTTCGAAAAGGTCCAGCAAGGCAAGATCGAGATCATCTGGAATCATGCGCTGGACGACGTGCTCGGCGATGCGAGTGGCGTCACCGGCATGCGCATCCGCAACCTGGAGAACGACACCGTCAGCGAACGCTCGCTCAGCGGCATTTTCGTAGCAATCGGGCACACGCCAAACACCTCGCTGTTTGAAGGCCAATTGGAAATGAAGGCCGGCTACTTGAAGATTCGGTCGGGCCTCGACGGCAATGCCACCGCCACCAGCGTACCGGGGGTATTTGCGGCGGGCGATGTGGCCGATCAGGTCTACCGCCAGGCGATCACGTCGGCCGGGTTTGGTTGCATGGCGGCGCTCGACGCCGAGAAGTTCCTCGACCACGCGCACTGAATCATGGCGATCCGTTGGCGTTTGGCGCATCGGATCGCAGACCTGGACGCCGGCACCTGGGACGCGCTGGTGCCGGACGGCAACCCGTTTGTCCGGCACGCGTTTTTGTCGGCACTGGAATTGGGTGGCAGCTTGCGTCCCGAGTTGGGTTGGCGCTCGCGACCACTGCTGCTGGAGGACGATGGCCGCTTGCTTGCGGCGCTGCCTGCGTATGAAAAGCAGAACTCACACGGCGAATTCGTGTTCGATTGGCATTGGGCGGAAGCCAGTCACCGCGCGGGCATTCCGTACTACCCGAAGCTCCTGATCGGCGCGCCCTATTCACCGGTGCCAGGACCAAGATTGTTGCTGGCACCGGAATGTCGCGACGATTCAGCGCACTACTACAACCTGATCCGCGAGACCTTGCGCGCCTGGATCGACCGGGAAACGGCTACCGGCAACGCCAAGACCCGCCAACCGCCGCGCTACTCGGGCGTCCACATCAACTTTCATCTCGATACCGAGCGCTGCCACGACCAAGACTGGATCGAGCGCCTGGATTGGCAATACCACTGGTTCAACCCAGGTTATCGCGATTTCGACGACTTCCTCGACACGCTGGTTGGCAAGAAACGAAAGAACATCCGGCAAGAACGTGACCGCGTCGCGCGTCAAGGTTGGACGTTCCGGCGTGTGCCAGGCACGAAAGCCACGGAAGCAGAACGCGACCTCTTGTATCGCTGCTATGTGCAAACCTTTCTCGACAAGGGCAATACACCGGCATTGACTCGCGAGACGTTTTCGCGCTGGTTGGCCGCGCCTGAACTTGGCGCCGTGCTGGTCGTGGCCGAACTTGAGGGCATCCCCAGAGCCATGGCGTTTCTGTTCGCCAATGACCAAAGGCTCTACGGCCGCTACTGGGGTAGCGAGATCGACGCCCCCGGATTGCACTTCGAAACGTGCTACTACCAAGGCATCGAGCACGCCATCGCCCACAAATTGAAGGTATTCGAGCCCGGTGCACAAGGCGAGCACAAACTGGCCCGCGGCTTTGTACCGGTGCCGACTTGGTCATCGCACTGGTTGACCCATCCCGGGCTCAGGCACGCCGTGGCCGGTCATGTTGCCGAAGAAACCAAAGCGCAAGTTGAGTTTGGTGCAGTGTTGCGCCGCCATAGTCCGTATCGGGATCACAGCGCCGAGGCGCCGCCCGCATGATCCGGATTCCAATCTTGAGCCCTGGGCGGATTCAGGCGTTTCCACCCGTGGACCGCGCACTCTCTGACCCAAACGGGCTGTTGTGTGCGGGCGGGGATCTGTCGACGGAACGCCTGCTCGACGCCTATCGCCAAGGCATTTTTCCGTGGTTCAACGAAGGCGAGCCGATTCTTTGGTGGTGTCCGGATCCGCGACTGGTGTTTCCGATGAGCGAGACATTCCCGAATCGACGGCTCGCGCGCTGGTTCCGACAGTGTCCGTGGACGATCTCGGCAGACGCCGCCTTTGGCGACGTGATGCGCGCCTGCGCCGAACCACGGCCTGATCAAGACGGCACTTGGATCTCACCGGTGATGGTCGACGCTTATCAGCGCTTGCACCGCCTCGGCGTCGCGCATTCAGTCGAAGTTTGGGACGGGTCAGCGCTGATCGGCGGCATCTATGGGGTCGCCATCGGCCGCGCGTTTTTCGGCGAATCGATGTTCTCCCGGCAGTCGCAGGCGTCCAAACTGGCCTTCTTCGCGCTTGCCGCCGGACTTCGCCACAAGGGGTTCGAACTGCTCGACGGGCAGGTCGAATCCGAGCATCTACGCCGCCTGGGCGGGCAATTACTGCCCCGGAACCAGTTCAGTCAGCGGCTCTCAATTCTGTGCCAAAGCCTGGGAACAACCGGGTCCTGGCAAGCAGATTGGCCCTATTCGCACGCAAGGACTTTGCCGTTCGGCCAAGTTCTGTCATGATTCCAGGGTTATTCTCGACCAGACTCGCAATGTCCAAAGACGACCAAATTGAAATGGAAGGCACGGTGCTTGAAACCCTGCCGAACACCATGTTTCGCGTGAAGCTCGACAACGGCCACGTAATTACCGCCCATATTTCCGGGCGCATGCGCAAGAACTACATCCGCATCCTGACGGGTGACAAGGTCAAGGTCGAAATCACGCCCTACGATCTGACCAAAGGTCGAATTTCGTATCGCATGAAGTGAGCGTGCGGCCGAACTTCCGGGGCTTGGCTGGCACAGCTATAATTCCGGCGTTTTCGTCTTTCCTTTACCCGGCTCGGGATTTCCACATGAAGCGCAATCTGATGTTGATGTTGGGCTTGGTCGCCGCGTTCGCCGCGTTTTCGGCCAATGCCAAGGGCGATGCCGACGCCGGCAAAAAGAAGTTCTACACCTGCACGGGCTGTCACGGCATTGCCGGCTACCGCAATGCGTATCCGGACTACCCAGTGCCGAAGCTCGCTGGCCAGAACGAGGGATACATCGTCAATGCGATGAATGCCTACAAGGCCGGTGAGCGCAAGCACCCGACCATGCGCGCGCAGGCCGAGAGCCTGAGCGAGCAGGACATTGCCGATATCGCGGCCTTCCTGTCACAAGCCAAGTAAACCGGAGGCTCCCGATGCGTTCTTTCGTTCTCCTCTCCGTTCTCGCCCTGGCCAGCAGCCAGGCGCTTGCCAGTGGCGCTGGCGCTGGCGACCCGGAAGCGGGCAAAGCCCGTGCCGCCGTGTGCGGTGCCTGCCATGGCCCGACTGGCAACATGTCGGTCGACAACAACACCCCGAAACTGGCTGGCCAGTATGAGGGTTACTTGGTCAAGGCCCTGCAGGACTACCGCGCGGGCATTCGCGTCAACGCGATCATGAATCCACAGGCTGCCCAGCTGAAAGATCAGGACATCGCTGACTTGGCTGCGTACTTCGCGGCGCAGACCGGCGATCTTCAGGATCTGAGCAAGATCAAGTAATCGGGTTTCATCCCGGTCATGAAAAAAGCCCCGGAGACGGGGCTTTTTTGTTGGCTGGGTATTGCAGGGGTACCCACAAATCGCGTTCAGGCTGATCGCAAGTAGCCCTTTCCCCAGCCCTCTCCCACTCGCGTGGGAGAGGGAGCGGTTGATCAACCCAGCATCGGGATCAGCAACAGCGCGACGATGTTGATGATCTTGATCAGCGGGTTGATGGCCGGGCCGGCCGTGTCTTTGTACGGGTCGCCGACGGTGTCGCCGGTCACGGCAGCCTTGTGCGCTTCCGAGCCCTTGCCGCCATGGTGACCTTCTTCGATGTACTTCTTGGCGTTATCCCAGGCGCCGCCACCGGTGCACATGGAGATCGCGACGAACAGACCGGTCACGATCGTGCCCATCAGCAAGCCACCCAGCGCCGCCGGACCGAGGAACAGACCCACCAGCACTGGCACGACGAGCGGCAGCAGCGACGGAATGATCATTTCCTTGATGGCAGACGCGGTCAGCAAGTCAACGGCCTTGTCGTATTCCGGCTTGCCGGTGCCTTCCATGATGCCCTTGATGTCGCGGAACTGACGGCGGACTTCTTCGACCACCGCACCAGCTGCCCGACCCACCGCCTGCATCGCGAACGCGCCAAACAGGTACGGAATCAGACCACCAATCAACAGACCAACCACCACGTAGGGGTTGTTGATTGAGAAGTCGACCGTCTGGCCCGATTCTTCGAGCTTGTGCGCGTAATCAGCGAACAGCACGAGCGCGGCCAGACCCGCGGAGCCAATGGCGTAGCCCTTGGTGACGGCCTTGGTGGTATTACCCACCGCATCAAGCGCGTCGGTGATCTTGCGGATGTCTTTGCCGAGCTCGCTCATTTCCGCGATACCACCGGCGTTGTCGGTGATCGGGCCGTAGGCGTCGAGCGCGACAATCATGCCGGCCATCGAGAGCATCGACACCGCGGCGATCGCAACGCCGTACAGACCAGCGATTTCGTAGCAACCGAGCATCGCAGCGGCCACAGCCAGAACCGGAAGTGCCGTCGACTTCATCGACACGGCCAGGCCGGCGATGATGTTCGTGCCGTGACCCGTGACCGACGCCTTGGCGACATCGCGCACCGGCGCGAATTCGGTGGCGGTGTAGTACTCCGTGATGGCAACCAGCAGCGCCGTCAGCACCAGACCGATGATTGCGCAGTAGAACAGCGGCATCGCGTTGGCGGCATCAAACATCTGCGTGGCGACGTAATAGAACGCCCCAGCGGCCAGAATGCCGGACACGGCCAGACCGCGATACAGGGCGTTCATGATCTTGCCGCCATCGCGGGCCTTCACAAAGAAGGTCCCGACGATCGAGGCCGGGATCGACACCGCGCCGAGCACCAGCGGGAACAGCACGCCCGCCCAGCCGTAGGTGGCGTACGAGATGCTCGCCACGAGCATCGCGGCGATGATGGTCACCGCATACGTTTCGAACAAGTCGGCTGCCATACCGGCGCAGTCGCCGACGTTGTCACCCACGTTGTCGGCAATCACGGCCGGGTTGCGAGGATCATCTTCCGGAATGCCGGCTTCGACCTTGCCGACCAAGTCGGCGCCAACGTCGGCGCCCTTCGTGAAGATACCGCCACCCAGACGGGCGAAGATGGAAATCAGCGAGGAACCAAAGGCCAGGCCGATCATCGGGCCCAAGGCCGTCTTCAGGCTCTCGGCGCCGGGCTCCATGCCCTTCATGGCAAACATGAAGTAGCCCGCCACGCCCAAGAGGCCCAGACCGACGACCAACATGCCGGTGATGGCGCCGCCGCGGAAGGACACCTGGAGCGCATCGTTCAAGCTCTTCGTGGCCGCCTGCGCCGTACGCACGTTGGCGCGCACCGACACATACATGCCGATGAAGCCCGCGGCACCCGAGAGCACCGCACCGAGAGCGAAACCAATCGCCGTCGACAGGCTGCCCAAACCAAACCAGATCACCGCAAACAGAATCACGCCGACGATCGCAATCGTCATATATTGGCGACGCAGATAGGCGCCAGCGCCTTCCTGGATCGCCGCAGCGATTTTCTGCATGCGTTCATTGCCGGTCGGCTGTTTCAAAATCCAGCCTGTAACCAGTACCCCATAGATGATCGCGATGACCGCACAGGCAAGCGCGATCCAAAGCCCGTTTTCCAGGAACATTTTTTTCGTCTCCAAAAACCCAAAGGAAGCCCGGCAGAACCGCCGGAAATGCATCAAGCCCCGGGATTCTATTGATTCGCCCCCGGATCGGCAATCAAAATGGGGTCTTTCCCGGGTCGGAGGCTATTGGGCCGACCCGGCCAGCCGGCACCCGCCGGGCCGCCGAATGGAGAGTCCACAGTACATGGGTGCGCACCACCACCACGGCCACGGTTCGGGCCATAGCCATTCCCACGGCCATGACCATGAGCCGGGCGATGGCAACGGGCATGACCACCACCATGACCCGCACGACGTGCATGCCCACGCCCACGAGGCGGCCCTGGGCGCGTTCCGCTGGAGCATGTTGCTGAACGTGACCCTGGTGGTGGCCGAGGCCATCGCCGGCGTCATGATCGACTCGGTGGCCCTGTTGGCCGACGCCGCCCACAATCTGGGCGACGTGCTCGGCCTCCTGCTGGCCTATGCCGCAGCCCGTCTGGCCGTGAAGAAGCCCGATGCCCGCCACACCTATGGTTATGCGCGGTCGACAATTCTGGCGGCCATGGTCAATGCCGGCATTCTGATGTTTGCGTGCGGTGCCCTGACGCTGGAATCGATCGACCGGTTCAGCGCCAGCCATCAGCCTTCCGGGATCATCATGATGGCCGTGGCAGGCCTGGCCGTTCTGGTCAACGCCGGGTCGGCCCTGCTGTTCTGGCGGAGCCAAAAGCACGATCTGAACGCCCGAGGCGCGTACCTGCATCTGGCCGCGGATGCGGCGGTGTCGATCGCGGTGGTCGGCGCTGGCCTGCTGATCACGCTGGGCGGACCAAACTGGCTCGATCCGTTGATCAGCCTTCTCGTCAATGCCGTGATCCTGTGGAGCGCCATCCAGTTGCTTCGGCAGGCGCTCGACCTGTCACTAGACGCGGTGCCGGCGCATTTGTCGGTAGCTGACATCGACCGGGCCCTGAAAGTCATTCCCGGGGTGCGCGCCTTGCACGACCTGCATGTCTGGCCATTGTCGACGACCGTGGCCGCGATGACCGCGCACATTGAACATGACGGCATCCGCGATTCCGACGAACTGCTCGCCGACGCGCAGGACGTGATGGCGCGCAAGTTCAACATCCACCACTGCACGATTCAGCTCGAAAACGTTGGCTGTCGGCAGCGCTGCGAGGACTACCCGGCGCCCTGATTCGCTTGGGAGTATGGGTCAGCTTTCCGCGAGTCAGAAACCCGCCCCGGATCAAGCCCGCGGCGACGAATCGCGAGCGTGTCAGTCAAAGCAGAGCCGGTGCTTCAGACGCCGTGAAGGAGCGGTTTCCCAAAGGTTTCCAATCCACCTCTCGTCACCCCGGACTTGATCCGGGGTGGGTTTGAAGTTCTTCGGGGCACTCAGAAAGCGCTCTAGTTCAACCGCGGTCCCGGCCGCGCATGCACGATTAGTTCGGCGCGAATTGCTGCCGCGTCCTCGGCATCGGGCTTGCGCTGCAGGTAATCCCGCCAATCCAGAATCGCCGCGTGCATGTGACCCGCCTGCTGGTAAAGGCTGCCGCGGTCGCGGCGCTCGTCCGGATCGGTGTCGTCAAACAGCGTGACTAAGCGGTCGGAGCAGCGCAGCGCGCGCTCGATCTCGCCACGCTCGCTGTAGAGTTGTTTCAGATTGCGCAGGATGCGCCCGAGAATACTGCGCGGCTGTGCCGGATCAAGCAGACGGGACATCTGCTCATCATCAAACGGATGCGCCTTCAGATACGACGACGCGCGCTTTCGCAACTCCTCCAGACTGAGCGAACGTCCGCGGTGATACGGGTCGAGCACGACCACCCCGTCGTCCAGATTCAACGACGTGAGAAAGTGACCCGGAAATGACACGCCCTCGATCTCAAGTCCCAACGAACGCCCGAGCGCGATCTGCAGGATCGACAGCGAAATCGGATTACCGAGCCGCCGAGTCAGCACCTGATTCAAATAGCTGTTGCGCGGATCGTAATAGTCGTCGTCGTTACCCTGAAAGCGTTCGGTCTCGAACAAATATTCATTCAGCGTACGCAACCGCGCCAAGCCAGGCGGCACATCCGCGACACGGGCCTGCAATGCCGTCTCATGCTCGGCGAGCATCTGCCGGCACGCATCGATCTCAGACTCGGGATATTCGTCGCCAGCAATCAGCAGCGCCCCCTCGACCAGATCGATCGATTGCGCGTCTGCCGTTCTGAGCGCGTCCCAGGCAGCGTCCTTGGTTTGGGCTTCAGCAGTCATGGCCAAGTCTCCATTTGCGATCCATCGGCTGGCTCAGCAACTCGCGGCTTGCGCGACTTGCTACCGTGCGTCGCAGTCACAGGTAGCAGTTGCATACTGAGCGGATGCCAAACAAGCCTGACCGAACGCCAGTCACCCACGCTGCAGCAACACTTCCAGCACGAACTTGCTACCCAGGAACGCCAGACTCAGGAACACCGTCGCCACCCAGACCCAGCGCGCCGCGCGTTGCCCGCGCATGCCCAGACGCCAGCGGGCCAGCAGCAGGCCGCCATAGACCAGCCAGGCGACAACCGAGAGAACCGTCTTGTGCGCCAGATGCTGGGCGAGCAGGTTTTCGACAAACAGGGCGCCCGTGAGTAAAGCCAGCGTCAGAAGCACGAATCCTGCGGTGATCAGGTGAAACACCAGCGCCTCGACCTGGGTCAGCGGCGGTACGCGCTCCATCCAGGCGGCAAAACGCCGGGCTTTCAAGGCGCGCTCCTGCAGACTCAACATGACCGCCGCCACCGCACCCATCAGCAAGGTCGAAAACGCCAGCAACGCCAGCCCCGCGTGCAGCAGAATGCGCCAATCCGTCAAGGGCTTGGGTGTACCGCCCTCGACCAGACCGAGCCCCACCTGGACCAACACACTGAGGGCAGCAATGGGGTAGATCGCCGTGCCCAGTTGCAATAACGGGCGTGTCCAGCAGATCAACAAGAACACATCGACCAGCGTCAGCCCGATGGCCGAGACCGCCAACGGGAAGCTCAACGCCACACCGCCGTCGGCACGCCAACTCAATGCCAAGGCCAACGCGTGCAGCGTGGCTGCAACCAGCCCCGGCCACAACGGGACCGGACCCACGCGCACCGCGCCACCCGCCCGATCAAAGGCGCGCCAGGCAGCAAACAAGTAGGCCAACAAGGCCAGGAGAGCAAACCAGATCCACATGGCCCCGAGTTTGGCATGGAAGGCATGCGATGTTGATGGGTGCCTCGATCAACCTCATCACGACGGCACAATGCGGCAAGTAGCCCTCTCCCCAGCCCTCTCCCACTCGCGTGGGAGAGGGAGCATTTTTCCCTCCCCCGAGATCGCGGGGGAGGGCTGGAGAGGGGGCTACTTGCGACACTTTGCCGGCATCTTACAGGCGCGTTGCGGCAAGCCGGCCGATGGTCGGTCATTCAACCGCCGACCCCTATGAATGACGGCCTCAACAATCCCGAGCCAATTCCCCAGAACCCCCTGCCCCCGGCTATACTGCCCGGCTCGCTGTAAACCGCCTCAGGTCTCCCCATGTTCGAAAATCTCAGCCAACGCCTGTCCAGTACGATCAATAAGCTGCGGGGTCGGGCGCGTCTGACCGAGGAAAACATCCGCGAATCGTTGCGTGAAGTGCGCGTCGCGCTGCTTGAAGCCGACGTGGCCCTGCCGGTCGTACAAGCACTGATCGAGCGCATCAAGGTGCGGGCCGTGGGCCAGGATGTGCTCCGGAGCCTCAGCCCTGGCCAGACCTTGGTCAAGGTGGTGCAGCAAGAACTCGCCTCGGTCATGGGTACGGCGAACGCCGACCTGAATCTGGCCACGCAGCCGCCCGCCGTCATTCTGATGGCCGGCCTGCAGGGTGCTGGTAAGACGACGACGGTCGCGAAGCTCGCCAAGTACCTGCACGAGCGGAAGAAAAAGAAGGTCATGGTGGTGAGTTGCGACGTGTACCGTCCGGCCGCGATTGATCAGCTGCAAACTTTGGCCGGCCAGGTTGGCGCCCTGTTTCACCCGAGTGAGCCGGGCCAAGCCCCGGTCAGCATTGCTGAGCGTGCGCTGGACGCCGCCAAAAAGAACTACGCCGATGTGCTGATCGTCGATACCGCCGGCCGCCTGGCGATCGATGCCGCCTTGATGGAAGAAGTCGCGTCGATCCACGCCGCGCTGAAGCCAATCGAAACGCTGTTTGTCGTCGACGCGATGACGGGTCAGGACGCCGCCAACACGGCCAAAGCGTTCTCTCAGGCCCTACCACTGACCGGCGTCGTGTTGACCAAGACGGACGGCGACGCCCGCGGCGGCGCGGCACTGTCCGTGCGTTACATCACGGGGCGGCCGATCAAGTTTGTCGGTGCGGGTGAAAAACCCGATGCACTGGAACCGTTTCATCCAGATCGCGCTGCGTCGCGTATCTTGGACATGGGCGACGTGCTGAGCCTGGTCGAGGACGTTGAGCGCAAGATCGACGCCGAGAAAGCCCAGAAACTGGCCGAAAAGGTCATGAAGGGCAAAAAGTTCGATCTGAATGACATGCGCGACCAACTTGCCCAGATGCAGAACATGGGTGGTCTGACCGGCCTGATGGACAAACTCCCGGGCATGGCCCAGATCCCCCAGAACCTGAAAGACAAGGTCAACAACAAGGACGTGGACCGGATGATCGCGATCATCAACTCGATGACGCCGAAAGAACGCCGCCACCCCGACCTCCTGAACGGCTCCCGCAAGCTCCGTGTCGCGAAGGGCGCCGGCCTGCAGCCATCTGACGTGAATCGCCTGCTGAAGCAGTATCAGCAGATGGAAAAGATGATGTCGAAGCTCTCCGGCGGCGGCATCAAGGGCCTGATGCGCCAAATGAAGGGCATGATGGGCCCGGGCGGGCCGATGGGCATGGGTCGCTGAGGCCCTTGCACAACTGATCCAACCCATTGATCCGGGTCCATTTTCCCGGATTCACCAAGACTGACCGCACGCGTCAAGCAAACCCTTCCGGATTGATTCAGCCGCCCGCTTTCATTTTCTAGGCAAGGCCGTTATCATGCGCGGCTCTCTCGGGCCGGTGGTCGGCCCTCTACGTTCGAGATTATTCCGATGGTCAAGATTCGCCTGTCCCGTGGTGGCGCACCTAAGCGTCCGTTTTATCACGTTGTTGTGACCGATGGCCGCAGCGCCCGTGACGGCCGCTCGATCGAGCGCGTCGGTTTCTACAACCCGAACGCTGTTGGCAAAGAAGTGCCGCTGTCGCTTGAGACTGACAAGATCAACGCCTGGATCGCCAAGGGCGCCCAGCCGACTGACAAGGTCAAGTTCCTGATCAAGCTGGCTGCCAAGAAGGCTGCCTGATTGCGTCATGTCCAGCCGGCGTATTGAGGTCGGCCGGATCGCAGGCGTTTTTGGCGTCAAGGGCTGGGTGAAAATCCATTCCTACACCGAGCCGACTGCGAACATCCTGAAATATCAGCCCTGGTATCTCGTTGATGCGGCCGGTGAACGGCAGATCGACAAGCCCCGGGGCAATGGGCAAGGTCAGAACATCACGGCATTACTGCCGGGCTGTGACGATCGCGAGACCGCGCAGGGCCTGATTGGCACGCGCATTTTTGTCGATCGTTCGGCGCTGCCAGCGCCCAAGCCCGACGAGTATTACTGGACCGATCTCGAAGGTCTGCGCGTGGTGAATCTGGCCGGTGTCGAGTTCGGGGTGGTCTCCCACCTGTTTTCGACACCCGCAAACGATGTGCTGGTGGTCAAAGGCGAACGCGAACGCATGCTGCCCTGGCTGCCTGGTGTGTATATCCTGAAGGTCGATCTTGCTGCCCGCCTCATTGAGGTGGATTGGGACGAGACCTTCTGACATGCGCATCGACGTCATCACCTTGTTTCCGGAGTTCATCCTGGAAGCAGCCAAGGTCGGTGTGGTCGGGCGCGCAATGGAGCGCAAGCTGCTCGACGTGCAGGCCCACAATCCGCGCGAAGACGCGGAAGGTGTGCATCGAAAGGTCGACGACCGACCCTTCGGCGGCGGCCCCGGGATGGTGATGATGGTGGAGCCGATTCGGCGATGCATTCAGCGCATCCGTGCGCTGGCTGATCCGGCCCCGGTGATTTACTTGAGCCCGCAAGGGCCAAGGCTGACGCAGAACAAGGTTGAGCAGTTGGCGAAAACGCCGCGCTTCATTCTGCTCTGTGGCCGCTACGAAGGCATCGACGAACGCTTGTTTGAGCGCGATATCGATGAAGAGCTGTCGATTGGCGATTACGTCCTCTCCGGAGGCGAGTTGGCAGCGGCAGTGGTGATCGACGCGGTCGGTCGCTTGCAGGAAGGTGCCCTGGGAGATGCCGAATCGGCCGCACAGGATTCCTTCGGCAACGGCCTGCTGGATTGCCCGCACTACACACGACCGCCGGTCGATGGGTATGGCGATGCAGTCCCGGATGTCCTGATGTCCGGCAATCATCGGGAAATCGCCAAGTGGCGCCTCAAGCAAAGCTTGGGTCGGACTTGGTTGCGACGACCGGATTTACTCCAGAGTCGCGTGCTAACGCCAGCAGAGCAGAAACTGCTGGACGAATTTCGACGTGAATACACGTCGGCACCATGAAGCTTGGCGTCTAACGATGCCGGTTTCGGGCGGTGATCAAGCAGGGTGAGCCTGTGTTGATCGAACATTTAGTCGAGGTCATGCCATGAATATCCTGCAACAGTTCGAACAGTCCCAAGTCACGCGCACGCTGCCGGCCTTCGGCCCGGGCGACACCGTGATCGTTAACGTCAAGGTCAAGGAAGGCAACCGCGAACGCGTGCAGGCCTACGAAGGCGTGGTCATTGCCATCAGCAGCGCCGGCCTGAACTCCTCGTTCACCGTGCGCAAGATCTCGCACGGCTTCGGCGTCGAGCGCGTGTTTCAGACCCACAGCCCGGGCATCGACTCGGTAGAAGTGAAGCGTCGCGGCGCCGTCCGTCGCGCCAAGCTTTACTACCTGCGTGACCTGGAAGGCAAGGCTGCACGCATCAAAGAAGATCTGAGCGCGCACACCAAGCGTTGATTGCGGAGCGTCGTTCGACGCCTGCATCAAAGTTTGTTTGTCTCTCTACCAAGAGCCGCCTTGCGCGGCTTTTGGTGTTGGCGTCTTGCTGAACGAAAACGTCAGCGCGTAAGCGTCTGTCGCGAGCCCGAACCTCACCCCGGATCAAGTCCGGGGTGACGAATCGCTAGTGGTTGGTTCTCGGACGATGGGCCACACGGCGCCAGAGAGATATGTTTCGGTTGCACGCTTTGCTTCAAAAGCACTTCGCTTCACCGGCACTTCGCTTCATCATGCGGGCAGCAATTGCGCCAAACGGCTAACCAGTCTACCGATCGTCAGCCCGGACTTGATCCGGTAGTCAGCCCGGACTTGATCCGGTAGTCAGCCCGGACTTGATCCGGTAGTCAGCCCGGACTTGATCCGGGCTGAGGTTCAACCTGGCGCCGGATCGCAATGATCGCAACCAGCGCCGTCAAGCCCGTCGCTTACTCAGGCCAACGCAACCAGCCGTCAATTACCGTCTGTGTCTGCCCGCCCACCTGGACACTGCCGTCGCCGCCAAAGCGAATGCCGATTTCCGCATCGTGACCAATTTCCCGACCTTGCGAAACCCGGTAACCCGAGGCCAAAGGACCATTCGGCTCGCGCTCCGCGATGAAGGCGGCAATCAATCCATTGGCCGCACCCGAGGCGGGGTCCTCGACAATGCCAACGCCAGCCGGGAACGCCCGTACGGCGAGCGCCGCCGGCTCGGTCTGACTGCGCGCAAACACACAAAGCCCGAGACTATCGGTTGCACGCGCCAGCTCACCAATGGCCCCATGGTTTGGTGACCACGCCCGCAGCGCGGCTTCATCAGCAATTTCCGCCAACCACCAACGCCGACCGCCCTCGACGAACGCACACCCAAGCGGACCAAGATCGAGGTGGCTCAGAACGGTGGCCAACCGCGCACGTGCCGGTGCCCCATCAATCAGCACCTTTGACGCCGGCGCCGCGACAAACAATTCGCGCGCTGGACCGTCGCCTTCAACTTGAATCGGCAGGAGCCCGGCCAGGCATTCCTGCACAAGGCGACCCGATTGCGCTTCGGCAAACGCGGTTTCGAGCACCGCGTGTGCGCTGCCAATCGTTGGATGTCCGGCAAAGGGGATCTCTTTGTACGGCGTGAAGATGCGCAATCGATAGCTGGCTGACGACCGACTGGGTGGCAGCACGAATGTGGTTTCGACCAGATTTGCCCACCGCGCGAAGCGCTGCATCCGGGCATCAGTCCAGGATTCCGCACCCAATACCACGCCGAGCGGGTTGCCGCCTCCGGCAAACCGGGTAAACACGTCGAGCTGCAGAAACCGAATGGGCGTCATGGCGCAGTCCATTGCGAGGCGGAGCCCGTGATTATCAATGGCCAGCCCGTTTGCAACAAATGACTTCGCGGCGTCGGTCGTCGGGCGAATCGATGGATGAATCTGCAACAGACTGTCAGACGAAAATTTTCGTGCGAATGGGACATCCCGCGATAAAAATATTCTACTTGCCGACCGGGTATCAAAACGCGCATCCTCCGCCTTACAAGCGTTCGACAGATTGGGCCAATGGCAACGACTTCAGGGAGACGATCGACGATGCGTGTGTTCTTGCCTGCATTTTTACTAGGCATCGGGCTGGCTTCGGCCAGCGCGCGCGCCGAGGATGCCGCGACTGCGGCCACCCCCACATCGGGCGTGGCGCCGCTTGGCGCGGCCGATCCACACGCGGCCGCCTTCGCGAAAACCGACTTCCCGAGCGCCAACGAGTGCGCGAGTTGCCACCCACGTGTGTTCTGGGAATGGGCAACGTCGAATCACGCGTATGCGTCGATCTCGCCGATGTTTCACAAGTTTGAGCAAGCGATCAACAACTTCGCGTCGGGCACGATCGGGACGTTCTGCGTGCGCTGCCACCAGCAGATTGGCACGCAGAAAGGCGAGCCCCGCGAACAGGCCCTTTGGGAACGGTCACCAATCGCTCGCGAAGGCATCACGTGTGTGACCTGCCACCGCGTCAAGACCCAGTTTGGCAAAGTGAATGGCGAACGCACCGTCACGCCTGGGCCACTCAGCGACCCGATGTATAACGCTGGGCGCGGCAAGGAATACAGCAACGTACTCGCCAACGCTGAAGCGTTTGGAATTGATCTCAGTGGCACCAATCCTGATCAGACACCGATCCACGGGCCCGTCATCGAGTTCGAACAAATCTCGCAGAGCCAGTTCTGTGTGTCCTGCCATCAGGTTGCCGTGCATCCTGGCATCAAGCTGGAAGTGGTCTGGGAGCAATACCGCGCTGCCCCGGCCGCAAAGAAGGACATTCCTTGTCAGGACTGTCATATGGGTGCCGTACCAGGCGAAGCCAAAGGCTACGAGCAATGGCCCATCGCGGTCGTCAACGGCCAGATTGTTGGCGACCCGAAGCAAAAGCACTCGAATCACCTGTTCTTCGGACCGGGCTATCCGATCGCGCACCCCGGGCTGTTCCCGTTCAATCCGCGCGCCCTGCGCTGGTCGATCCAGGACTGGTTGAAGTTCGATTATCGCTCCAACTGGGGTGATCCGGACTGGGAAGCGGAACTCGCGAAGTCCGGCCGTACCGTCGATTTTCCGGCGCCCTGGCAGAACGCGCAGGACCGCATCGATGCGGCGTACGTGATTTCGTTGAATCTTCGACTGCTGGAAGACAAGCGGCAATCGCGCGTCGAAGTCATGGAAAACGCGATGCGTATTGACGGCCCATTCTTCGACAGCCCCCTGAAGACCAATCAGGAGTTGGACTTGCACTACATGGTTCGCAACGTCGACGAAGGCCACAACCTGCCATCCGGCTCGCTTGGCGCGCAGCCCGAGCTCTGGTTCAACGTGGTGCTGATCAACCCGAATGGCGAACGCGTTTGGGAATCGGGCTATGTCGACTCGGCCGGTGATGTCGCCGACATCCACAGCAACGACGTTCACGACGGCAAAATCGTTTTCGACAAACAACTGTTCAATCTGCAGACCAAATTTCTCACCACGAATCTGAAAGGCACCGATCGTGAGATGTACCTGCCGATTAACTTCGATGGCGATCAATTACCGCACATTCGCCCGCCGGGCGTTCCTACGACCGTGCTGAACCACCCGCCTACCATTCGCATGGAAGGCCGTAGCCTGCCGCCATTGGCCGAACGCGCGGCGCGGTACCGCATTCCGGCCGAAGCGCTCAAAGTACCGGGCGAGTACCGATTGCAGTCGCGGATGCGCTCACGTGCGGAGCCGATTTATTTCATGAAGTTTGTCGGCGCCACGACCGACATGGAGCAGTCGATCAACGAATGGATGGTCGATCTGCACCCCGCCAGCGCGACCTTTACGGTGCAACCATGATCCGCCTGTCCCGCTCGCCGCTGTCTCTGTTCATCGCCAGCGCCCTGCTGCTCAACGCGGGTTTGGTGTGCGCCAGTGAGGTCGACCCGACCGACGAAGCCGCTACTGCGCTGCCCGACGTTCCTGACCTGAGCAACGACGCCCACTTGTTGCGGCCACCCGCCCATCCGGCAGAGATTCCGGAGCGGCCACCCCAAGGTCATCAGCACGAACGGCCGGTGCCGAAGATGTCCGACTCGGCAACCGTGGCGCCGTATGACCGAACCCTGTTCGGTCCCGACCCGAGCTACGTCGACAAGCCCTACGACGCTGAGGCACAACTGGCCATCTATGGCGGCAAGAAAGCAGTCATTGGGCCACGCCCGTGGCTGGAATGGGGCTACAAGATGTATCAGGCCGGCCCATTGGGTCAGGACGGCGATGGCCTCGGTGAAAAGAATCCAACGCGGCATCAGTTTCTGATGTACGGCGATTGGCGCACGGCGGTTGCGAGCAATGACAATGGCGCGATCAGCACCGATCAGATCGCGACCCGACTAAATCTCGATCTCGACTATCGCTTCACGGCGACCGAACGCTTCCATGTGTTGCTGCGTCCGTTTGATCGCGACGGGCGTTTTACCCGACACGAGTTTGGCGGCAATCAACGGCAGATCCGCAATCAGAACTCTGAATTGCTGGCCAACAGCATCGCACGTTCCGCCTTCTTCGAGGGCGACCTGGGCGCGCTGGTCTCCGGCTGGCAGGATCGCTACACCAAATGGGATCTGCCAGTTGCCGTCGGATTGATGCCATTGTTCTTTCAGAATGGCTTCTGGATGGACGACGCGATCGTTGGCGGCGCGGCATCGATCACGGCGCGGAACAACGCCAAATTCGATATTTCGAACTACGACATCACGGTGTTTGCCGGCTTCGACGACGTCAACTCGCCAGCGTTGATCCAAGGCAACGGTCGCCTGGCACAGCATCAAGGCGCGGTGGCCGGCGTGACGGGCTTTTTCGAACGTCACGGCGCCTATATCGAAACCGGCTACGGCTATGTGCACGACAAGGAAAAGCGCGATGGTGATTACAGCTATCACAACCTGACGGCGGCCTATACGAAGCGCTACGCCGGCAAGTTGTCCAATAGCATCCGGTTTATGGCAAACGTCGGCCAGGACCCGGGCGCCGGTCGACCCAAAACTGCCGACGGCTACATGGTTGTCGCCGAAAACTCGTGGATCACGAGCAAGCCCTACACGTACGTGCCTTACGCGAACTTCTTCTACGCGCACGGCACCGTGCAATCGCTGGCGCGCGATCCCGGCGCTGGCGGCCCGCTGAAGAATATCGGCATCGGTTTTGAGACCGACGGACTGACCGGATTTCCATTGCTGGACGACCGCGCGCGGAACACCGCCGGCGCCGCAGTCGGGCTCCAGTATCTGTTCAAGCTCGATCAGCAGCTTGTGGGCGAGTTGGCGTTCACCGATCAGCATCGCGACGACGATGATGCGCTACCTGGGGCGGATCGCCGCCGCCAGACGGCGTTATCGGTGCGCTATCAGCGACCCTTGAGCAAGCAATGGATTTTGCGCGCGGACGCCATCAAAGGCTGGCGCCGGAACGCCGAAGACTTCGACGGCATCCGCATTGAACTGCGACTGAAATTCTGAGGCGCCCATGCTCCCTGCCCTGCTTCTGACCCTCAGCTTGTCCCAAACATCCGTGCCGCAAGACCAGCATGCGCCTTTTCTGGGCACTGCCACCTGCGGTTCCAGCACGTGCCACGATTCGCCGAAGCCTTGGCGCAATGCCACGGTGACCATGCGCGAGTTCTGGCTGTGGCAAACCCGCGATCCGCATGCCCGCAGCTTAGAGACCTTGCAGTCTGACGCCGCCCGCGCCATCACGAATCAACTCGGCCTGGCCGAGCCCAGCCATGAACCCGCCTGCCTGACGTGCCATGAAGGCCGTCAGATCGCCGAGAAATCCGAATCGGGCGATGCCACCGCGATCGGCTGCGAAACGTGCCATGGCCCGGGCAAGGCGTTCCTGGCGACGCATGTCGGCACACGCTCTACCCATGCGGGCAATCTGGCCGCCGGCATGTACCCCACCACGAATGCCGAAGCCCGGGCAACGCTCTGTGCCAGTTGCCATGTCGGCGATGCAACGCGGCGGCTCTCGCACATCATGTATGCCGCCGGCCATCCGCGTCTCCGATTTGAAATGCATAGCTGGAGCGGCGCCTGGCCGTATCATGCGATTGAAGATCGCGACTATCGCCGACGCAAACCGATTCCCGATCGATCAACGATGTGGTTTGCCGGGCAACTCGCCAACACCGAATCGCTGCTGACGCGACTCGCTGATCCCAGCGCCCATCGAGGCCTGTTTCCCGAGCTCTCGTTGTTCGACTGCCACAGCTGTCACCGCAGCCTGCATGCCAAGTCGAGCCTGGTTCGCCAAAGTCTTGGCCTGCCACCCGGCAGTGTCAGCCTGGACAGCGCCAGCATGATCCTGATCGGCGCCGCCTTGAAGCCGGCGGATCCGGCGCTCGCGTCGCGCTGGCACACTTATGAGCGCGATCTCAATCAGGCCATGGCCAATCGCGGCGACACGACCGCATTGGTGGCTGAAGGACAGCGACTGATCACCGAAACCCGCACCGCCGTCAGCGCCGGCAAGCTCGTGGCAAACACCGAGCCGGCTTGTCTTCTCCGTGCATTGCTCGACGAAGCAAAACGTCAGCAGCCTCTGCCGAGACCGTCAGCCGAGGCCTACACGATGACACTGGCGAGCATGCTGATCGGGCCCAACGCGTCGCTGGTGGTCGATCCAGAGCACCTGATCAGCGTTCAAGCAGACGTGGATGCGCTGTATCAGGCGAATGACCCCACCGAATCGGCGGATGAAGCCTTGCGCGCCGCCAAGGTCGATGCAACGCTCCAGCATCTTGCGTCGTCACTGCCCGCCTGTTCGTCCTGAGCACGCGTGGGGCGACGCGCAACCCCTGTTTCGTCGCCCCCCATGACTGATTTGCCGCATATTGAAGATCCGTTCGTATTGCCGTGCGGACAGCGCCTGTCCAATCGATTAGTTAAAGCGGCCATGACCGAAGGCGTGGCTGATGCCCGCAATTTGGCCACGTCCGGCCACGCCAGCTTGTATCGCACTTGGGCCAAGGCGGGTGCCGCGGTGCAGATCACCGGCAATGTGATGATCGACTACCAGGTGCTTGAGCGCCCGGGCAATGTCGTGATCGATCGCCAGCAGGCGCATACGTTTGGCCCGGAAGCACGGGCAGCGCTGCAGACATGGGCTTCAGCCGCCAAGTCGGAAGGCGGCGAGGTGTGGATGCAACTGTCGCATGCGGGGCGACAATCCCCCCGCTACGTGACTGGGCGGCCCCTGGCGCCCTCGCCCGTCTCCGTTGGCTTGCTCGGTCTCTACGCCAAACCTCGGGCGCTGCGCGATGCCGAGATCGCCGAACTGCCCGAACGCTTTGCGTTTGCGGCCGACGTGGCGCGCGACGCCGGCTTTACCGGCGTGCAGATTCACAGTGCACACGGATACTTGCTCAGCAGTCTGCTGTCGCCGTGGACCAATCGTCGCGAACCACCGTACGGCGGTACGATCGAAGCGCGCGCCCGTTGTCTGCTGGAAACCATTGAGGCCGTGCGCGCGCGTGTCGGCAACGATTTCGCCGTGACGGTCAAACTGAATTCGGACGATTTCCGCAAGGGTGGCTTCACGCAAGCCGATTGTCTGCAGGTCGTCGCGTTGTTGAATGCGGCCGGTATCGATGCGCTGGAACTATCGGGCGGCACCTACGAGCAACCACAATTGCTCGGTTTTGCGGGCAAGCCCGACAGCGAAGTCTCGGTTCGGGCGAGCACTCGGCAACGCGAAGCCTATTTCCTGAGCTACGCCGAAGACGTTCGCAAGATCGCACGCATGCCACTCATGGTCACGGGCGGCTTTCGAACCCGCGCGGGCATGGACGGCGCGCTGGCGGACCAAGCCTGCGATCTGATTGGTATCGCCCGACCGTATCTCACCGACCCCTTGTCGGTGCGGCAACTTCTGCAGCATCAGCAGGAAGCATTGCCTGCGCCCGAACGCCAGCAGTACATCCGTCCGCGTGGTCTGCTGTCGCCAACGAGCCCGTTCCTGTTGGGGCGGGTACTGAATGTCATCGGCGCAGTCGGCTGGACGTATCACCAGATCTTTCGCCAGGCCGCCGATCTACCGGTGGAACCAAGGCGCGGTCTCGTGCGATCGTTCATGCAACACTGGTGGCGGGAATGCCGCGCCGCGTTTGCCATGCATCGGGCTCGTGCCGGCGGGCGCTAGGGTCGTGTTCCGCAAATAATTCTCGGAATGTTCTCGTCTTTTTGCTCGATGCAGCAAAGCGGGTCTTGGCCGTAGAATCCTCTGCGTCTCCGCCTCGCGCCGTGCCCAGACTCGAGATACTTCCCAATTTCCTTCAAGCTACTTCCAGAACACAACTGGGGAGCCTCTGAACGAGTTCAGAGCTGAACGTCCGGGATCGGCTGACTAAAACTCGCCGCAAAGTCGGCCTCCGGTGGCCTGCGGTTAATCCAGATCAAGATGCGTCACGAGGCGTTTTCAGGCGCCGAATCCAGTGCGAGCAACACCTGATGCAACGCGTCGACTTGCTGATGGAGCGCCGCCAAAGTGTCGTTGTTGTCCAGCACCCAGGTCGCAATGGCCAAGCGTGCGTCGCGGCTGACTTGCGCCGCGAGCATCTGCCGCGCCAGCGCGTCGTCAACGTGATCGCGCTGGATCAGACGCGCAATCTGCGTTTCGACGCTCACATCGACGACAATGATCCCAGACACCCAATCGTAGTGGCCGGCCTCCACGAGCAGCGGAATGGCCAGCAGCACATACGGCGCCACACTGAGCCCGGCACGGCGACGAAGTTCCAGCCGGACCTTCGGGTGCAATATGGCCTCCAACTGTTTGCGGGCGGTTAGGTTCGCAAAGACATGCGCACGCATCTTGCGTCGATCCAAGCTGCCATCGGCATTCAGCATTTCGGTACCGAACGTTGCAACAACCTCGGCGAGCCCTTCGGTACCCGGCTGCACCAGATCGCGCGACACCTGATCAGCATCGATCACTTCGGCACCGAGCTCGGCAAAACGCGCACAGGCGGCGGACTTGCCGGAGGCAATACCACCGGTGATCGCAAAGGCCTTCATCAAGGCAACAGTTTCAGGCCGAGGTGGGTGCTGGCCCAGACTAACAATTCAGGGCCAAACATGAATTGCGTCCAGCCTGCTGCGGCGAGATAGGGGCCAAACGGAATCTGCGTATTGCGGCCCTTCTTGCTGAGAAACAGGAACAAGCTGCCAATCACCGCGCCAAACAGCGACGACAGCAAGACGATGGGCAGCAGGCCCTTGACGCCGCAGAACGCACCCAACGCCGCGAGCAGTTTGAAGTCGCCATAGCCCATCCCTTCCTTGCCGGTCAGCAATTTGAACGACCAGAAAATGCTCCATAACGACAAGTACCCGACCGCAGCACCGATGATGGCCTGATGCGGCGACACGAATACGTCACCCAGTGACGCGAGCAAACCAAGCCACATCAGCGGCAGCGTGAACTCGTCGGGCAACAAGGTCGTATTGAAGTCGATCACCGAAGCGGCGATCAGGACCCAGGTAAAAACCAACACAATCGCCCCCGCCGCAGTCGGTCCAAACCGGTAGGCCACATAGGCGGTGGCCAGACCCGTGATCAGCTCGACGATCGGATACTGCTTCGAGATCGGTGTCTTGCACGATGAACACTTGCCGCGCAGACCGAGCCACGAGAACAACGGAATGTTCTCGTACCAACGGATGTTGTGCCCACACTTCGGGCAATGCGAACGGTCCATGACCAGGCCAACCGGACGCTTCTCGTCCGACTCCGGCAACTCCAGAATTTCGCGGGCGTTGCGCCGCCACGTCCATTCGAGGATCGGTGGCGTGCGCAAGATCACGACGTTCAGGAAACTGCCGACCAGTAGGCCGAAAACGAACGCGACCCACGGGTTGGCGAGGTAGGCGAGCGTTTCCATTACTTGATCAGCCGATAGCAGGGTTGATACGCGCTACCGCCTGGCAACTTCATGCGATGCTGCGCCACGAACGATGCGAGCAGTGCATCCAGCGCTTGCATGATTTCAGGCTCGCCTTGGATCTCGAACGGGCCGTATTTCTCGATCGCCCGAATCCCTTCTTCTTTGACGTTGCCAGCAACGATGCCGGAGAACAGGCGGCGCAGTTCCGACGCGAGTTCGTGCTTTGGCAGATCGCGATGAATGCGCAGACTACGCATGTTCTCATGCGTTGGCGCAAACGGGCGCTGCAGGCTCTCGTCGATTTTCAACGACCAGTTGTAGAAGAACGCGTCGCGACCGGTGATGCGGTGGTGCCGGACTTTCTGGATACCCTGGTCCACGCGCTTGGCCACCATGGCCGGATCGTTGACGATGATGTGATAGCGCGAGGCGGCGGTCTCACCGAGACAGAGCTTCAGAAAGGCATCGATCTGTTCGAAGTAGGCCTTCGATTCCGTCGGGCCAGTCAGCACCATTGGCAACGGCTCTTCCCGGTTTTCCTCGTGCAGCAGAATGCCGAGCAGGTAGAGGATTTCCTCAGCCGTTCCGACGCCGCCTGGGAACACCACGATGCCATGCGCACAGCGAACAAACGCCTCCAGGCGCTTCTCGATGTCCGGCATGATGACGAGGTGATTGACGATCGGGTTCGGTGACTCAGCCGCAATGATCCCCGGCTCGGTAATGCCAATATAACGCGAGTTCTTAATACGCTGTTTCGCATGGCCGATCGTGGCGCCCTTCATCGGCCCCTTCATCGCGCCTGGGCCGCAGCCCGTACAGATATCGAAACCGCGCAATCCGAACTGGTAACCCACGGTCTTCGTGTAGCTGTACTCATGCCGGGCAATCGAGTGACCGCCCCAGCACACCACCAGATTGGGATCCAGTTTCGGCTTCAGGATGCGCGCATTGCGCAGAATTTCGAACACGGCATTCGTGATGCCATTCGACTCCGTCAGATCAAACCGGCCACTCTGCACGTCGGAAGCGACATAGGCGATATCGCGAACCACCGCAAACAGCAGTTCGTGGATGCCCTTGATGATCTGGCCATCGACAAACGCCTGCGCCGGCGCGTTGATCAGATCGAGCTTCAGGCCGCGATCTTGCTGTTCGATCCGGATTTCGAAATCCGGATAGCGCTCGGCCGCCGCCCGCGGGTCATCGGACTCAACACCACTCGTCAGCACGGCCAGCGCGCAGCGCTTCAGCAGGGCCAGCAGATTGCCGGATGCGTCGCGCAGGCGACCGACTTCGTTTCTGGACAGAATGTCCATGCCGCCAAGCGCATGCAGCTTGGCGTTTACAGTTTCATAGGTACTCATTGCTTATTCTTGTCTCGTTCAATGTGATTTCAACCACTCGCCAGACACACCGCCGGCGATCAAGCGCGCATCAAAGCCGCGCTCACACAGCAGATAGGTCGCCGATGCACTGCGCGCGCCGGTGTCACAGTACACCGCGACCGCGCGATGGGCATCGAGCTCGACCGCCCGCTCCCGCAAATGCGCCAAAGGCAGATTCAATGCCTCGGGCAAATGTCCTGCCTGAAACTCCTCGGGCAGCCGAACGTCAATCAGCTGCATCGAATCGTTCCAGTCCTCAAGCACCATCTCCGTCAGCACCGGAGCCTTCAACAGGCGCTCGAAATCCTTACCATCGATTTTCATGACCTTGACCTCGGTCAGCGCGCGCACGGTGGCATTGCGCGGATTGCCAGACAACAAGGCCTCTTCGCCGAAGCACCGGCCGACGCCAAGCACATTCAGCTCGGTTTCTTCTAGGCCGTTGGCGCTTTGCTTCACGACCTGGACCCGGCCTTCGGTCAGGATGAAGTACGCGTCGCCGCGGTCCCCTTGTTGGATGACGATCTCGCCAGCACGGTAGCTGGCATCCTTCATACAGGCAAACAACTGGGCGATATTGCCCGGTGGAATCCGGTGGAATGCCTGATTCTGCAACAGCGCCGTCATCCAGTCCTGTGGGTCTTCTTCGGGTTCGCGCCGATGCGCGAGGTCCACGACTTCGACCCCGCCTGTCTGCGACCACGTGAGAATCAGGTCAAGATGCTCACGGTCGACCAGCAGCACCTGCGCCGGTTTGATGCAGGTACCGGTTGCGAGCCGGCGAGCGCCCTGCGCCAGCGGTTGTCGCGCCTCGACGCTGTCGGCGCGCACCATCCGACTCTGCGCCCCGTCAAACAGTTCAACGTCGCCGCTGATCAGATAGACGACGGTTTTCGCGGTTTCGCCACGGGAGAACAGCACCTGACCCACTTGGTAGCTGCCAATCCGCGCGTGCTTGGCCAACTCGACCCGATCGGTCGGCAGCAAGGATCCCAAAGGCACGAAGTTCTTGAAAAGGCTGATGTTGACCATCGATCCGGTCGCGTCTGGCTTCTGGACATCTGAGCTTCCCTGATGGCCGGCCAGCGGTCAAGCATGGCGGCGTACCCAGAGCCAATTGCGGCAAGGATAGAGCGGTCAGAGTGGGGAGGCGACAGTCCGGCCAGAACGAATGATCGATGGGGGCCAAGCGCTCACTTGATTGGGGGGGCAGTGAGTCGTTCTGGCCGGCTGTCGAGAACGATGGCCAAACTTTACGGTTACAGGCCGTCACATTTTGCGACCCAGCGCACACTTTTGAGCGCAAGAGGTAACCGGTGACATTGGTCATGGTTGCCTCGCAAGACACTGCTCTATCGGCGCAATCAGTGCAAACACCTGTTTCCGATCAACGAGTTGCCTTCTGGGCACGGGGATAATTGGCCTCAGACTGCCAGCTCGGCATCCGCCGCAAGGTGGACGCCCGATGTGTTTGTCGGCACGGAATCGTCAGCGCATTGCTGCCAGATCAACCGGATGCGTCGGCGCTCAACAACAACGCGTGTTTCCGGACCCGCCGTAGCGGGCCTTCTGCCGTTCGGCAATGAACGCCGCTTCGCTCAGCACGGGCCGATCCGGATGGTGCGCCTGACAATGGGCCACGTAGCGCTGATAGTCGGGCAGCCCGATCATCAAACGGAGCGTTTCCAGGATCCGTGGGATCAGGCCCATGCTTCCTCCCGGGTACTTGGGTGATTGGCTTTCCAGGCGGTCCAGCCGGCGCGCGCCCCCAAGATGACGACGGCCGCGAGCAACGTCATGAACAGAGCGCAGAGGCTGGCGTTGACGTAGTCGTTGAAGATGATTTGCTGCATCTGCTGCGCGGACTGCGCCGGGGCGAGTACTTCGCCCTTGACCAATGCGGCGCTGAACTTGTCCGCATGGCTCAAAAAGCCGATCCGTACGTCGTCATGGAACAGCTTTTGCCAGCCAGCGGTCATCGTGCAGACCAGGAGCCAGACCAGCGGCACCAGGCCAACCCAGACATAACGCTCCCGCTTCATCTTCAGCAGGACGACGGTGACGAGCACCATGGCCATGGCCGCCAGCATCTGATTGGCGATGCCGAACAACGGCCACAGGCTGTTGATCCCACCCAATGGGTCACGCACCCCCTGATACAGGAAGTACCCCCAGCCGCCGACGCAGAGCGCGGTGGCCAACAGATTGCCCGCCCACGAGCCGGTATGACCGAGGCTCGGGGCGACGCGACCCAGCAGGTCCTGGATCATGAAGCGCCCAACCCGGGTGCCTGCGTCCAACGTCGTCAGAATGAACAATGCCTCGAACAGAATGGCAAAGTGGTACCAGAAGGCCATCATGCCTGGCCCGCCCAGGAACCCCGCAAACACCTGCGCCATGGCCACGGCGAGAGTCGGTGCGCCGCCCGTTCGCGACAGCACCGTGGTCTCACCGACATCCTTCGCCGTCTGCGTCAACATGTCCGGCGTGATCTGGAACCCCCAGGCAGAAATCGCCGCCGCGGCGGTATCGGGGGTGGTGCCAATGAGCGCGGCGGGGCTGTTCATGGCGAAGTAGAGGCCAGGCTCCAACGCTGCCGCGGCAATCAGCGCCATGATTGCCACAAAAGACTCACAGAGCATCGCGCCGTAGCCGATCCCGGGAATATGTGCTTCTGTGGCCAGCATTTTCGGCGTCGTGCCCGAGCTGATCAACGCATGAAATCCACTGATCGCACCGCATGCAATCGTGATGAACAAGAACGGGAACAGTGAGCCGGCAAACACCGGGCCGGTGCCATCGATGAAGCGCGTCAGCGCCGGCATCTTCAGTTCTGGTTGCGTCAGCACAATTCCGACGGCGAGTAACAGAACCGTGCCGATTTTCAGGAAGGTGCTGAGGTAATCGCGCGGGGCGAGCAACAGCCAGACCGGCAGGACCGACGCGGCAAAGCCATAAATGATCAAAGACCACGCCAGCGTGGGGCCTTCGAGCGTGAAGACCGGCCCCCACTCGGGGTCAGCGGCAATCCGGCCGCCCAAAGCGATCGACAATACAAGCAGAATCAAACCGATGATGGTGCCTTCACCGATCTTGCCGGGCCTGAGCACACGCATGTAGATGCCCATGAAGAACGCGATCGGGATGGTTGCCGCCACCGTGAACGTACCCCAGGGGCTGTGGGCGAGTGCCTTGACGACCACGAGCCCCAGCACCGCGAGCAGAATCACCATGATCGTCAGAATACCGATCTGCGCGAGCAGCCCCACCCCACTGCCGAGTTCCAGACGCATCATGTCGCCCAATGAGCGCGCGCCGCGGCGCGTCGACAGAAACAGCACGATCATGTCCTGCACGCAGCCGCCGATCACGGCGCCAACGAGAATCCAGAGTGTGCCCGGCAGGTAGCCCATCTGCATGGCCAGGACTGGCCCAATCAGCGGCCCGGCGCCGGCAATCGCGGCGAAATGATGACCGAACAAGACGCCACCATGCGTCGGCACATAATCAAGGCCGTCCTCCCGGACATGCGCCGGCGTGCGCCGACTGGGGTCCACGCCAAGAACCCGGCTCGCGACAAACTGCGCGTAGAACCGATAGCCGATCAAGTACACGCAGACCGCCGCAGTCAGCAGCCAGAGCGCATTGATCTGTTCACCTTGATTGAGTGCGATCACCCCCAACGTGCCAGCTCCAAGCACCGCCAGTGCCAACCAACCCAGTTGTTTCAGAATGCGCTGCATGCGTCCCTCCCTTGGCATGAAGCCGGGATGGTAACAGGCTCGTCGCGTCGATCTGGCGGCCAATGGCATCCTGCTAGACGCCGAACCCGTCTCATCGTCAACGCGCGCAGGACCCGGCCGACCGGAACCGACCAAGTCTGGCCCTTCACGGATGGTTTCGGCGTTATGCTCCAGTGTGCGGGAACGCTGAGCATTGCCAGATCGGCAATAGCCAGTGCGATTCAAGGGGTGAGAACGTTTGTCTTGGCGTGGCGTCTTGAGGTTGTTCAAGCACAGCGCGACGACGGCCCGTGCCGAGCGCCTTGGCATTCAGGTTCATTCTGTGGGAGAAGTAGCATCATGCAGCGACACAAACGACTGACCTGGATTCTTGCCGCGACGCTGTGCGTGGGCGGCGCTGCCGAAGTCGATGCTGGCGATGGCGTCTGGACCAGCAGCGGCCCCAAAGGGGGCACCGTCAACGTGCTGCTGCCCCACCCGGGCAATGCGAACATCTTGTACGCAAGCACCGCCGGCAACGTCTTCAAATCCATCGATGGCGGCACCACGTTCACTCAGGCCAGCAATGGCATTGTCGCGAACAGCATCTATCCGCTGCCGTTGATGCTCGATGCCGAAGCCCCCGATCACCTGTTCACCGCCGATTCGTCCGGCCGCAAATATCGGACATTCAACGGCGCGCAGACCTGGGAAATCTACGACGGCGATCTACCCGACGAGATCATTCCCGGTATGGCGGTGGATCAGCCGGGCAGCAGCTGCACCTTCCTGCTCAGCACGGGCACGCAGCGATTTCTGAACGAGCCCATGCTGTGGCGCACCACCGATTGCGGCAACCAGTTCGAGCGGATCGGCAATGGCTTGCCGGGCGATGAGTACGTGACCGCGATTGCGTTTCAGGATAACGACCCCTTGAACGTGCTGGTGGGCATGGGGAACTCGAGCGCGCTGCATGCCTCGATCTGGCGGAGCACGGATGGCGGCAAACACTTCTCGGCGGTGCACGATGTCTCCATTGCGCGCGGCTACACGCCTGGCGTGCAGGCCATCGCGTTCGGCGCCGGCCAAACAGTTTGGGCGGTGGTTGACTACTACCTCCTCCATAGCACCGACGACGGCTTGACCTGGACTGAGATCGAATACGGCAGCCCGTTTCCACAGCGCTTAGCTGCGAGCACGGTGTTCCCGGTGCCAGGATTGGCTGACAAGGCCTATGCCGGACGCGCCGACGGCGTTTTTGCAGTGCTGTACAGCGCGACGCCATCGCCGAGCTACGACGTCGTCCACTTCTCCCAGGGTCTGACCCCCAACGCGTCTTACACCGCGTCCGGCAATCCGATTCCGGCGGCGGTCAATCAATTGACGGCAAGTCCGGGATTTCCGAGTTCTGGCGGGTTTCTTTACGCGACCACGGATGGCTCCGGAATTTTCCGCCGTCCGCCGGTCGATGTCTCGCTGAACCCACCGTGGAGCAGCGCGATCAACCAGAATCCAGGCGGCAACCGCATCACGCAGGTGGCGATCCATCCGCATCCGATCTATGCCGTGCCCGGACCGGGCGGCGGCTATAGCAGCCGGCTCATGGCGGCGCAGAACAACGTGTCGCCCTCGTCACCGGCGCTGTATGCCACGGACGATGGCGGCGGTGAAACCTGGTATCCCGCCAACCAAGGCTTGCGTGCCGCCGACTTGAACGCGCTGGTGCTGGACCCCACCACCGGCATTGCTGACCAGGCAACGACCGCCATCTACGCGGGCGGTAAGCCGGCTGTGGCCGAGACCGCATATCAGAATGGCGGCTTGTATCGAAGCGACGATAACGGCACCAACTGGGCCAACATCGATGGCGACCTGCCGGTGGTGTCCGGGCAGACCTATGTCGATCTGGGCTCGGTCCAGGCCATCGCACTCGATCCACGGTCCTGCACGAGCCCGCCAGTCAGTGGCCCATGCGTGAGTGGTCCGCTGAATACGATCTATGCGCTGGCCGAAGGTCAGTTGCTGCAACCCATTCCGGGCCAGTATCGCTTTTCCCACCAGATCATCCGATCCGACAACCGCGGCACGAACTGGGTCAGTCTGTCCGAAAACCCCGGCTTTCCGATCAGTGCCGCCGATGCCGAAATTGTCGAGAAAGTCGTGCCGATCAGCATGGCGGTCAGTCCCGTCAACGCGAACCTGCTGCTGGTCGGCACCCGATCCGAGTATCTCGATACGAGTCCCGGCAGCGGCAACAGCCCGGCAGATTTGCACAGCGGTTTATTCCGCAGCACGGATCGCGGTGCGACCTGGACCCATATCACCAATGGCTTGGACCAAAAGCATGGGCTGAACAACACCTACCTGGACATCACCGCCATCGCCTTTCATCCGACGCAGCCGAACACGGTGTTTCTGGCTGCCACGGACTTTGCCAGTTCGAGTCGATCGACGATCTACGTCAGCACCGACGGCGGTTTGACGTTCGACGAGACCGACCGCGGCCTCAATGACAGCGTCTATCTGCGCGGCTTGGCCATCGATCCGAGCAATCCGAGTCTGATGTACGCCGTAGGCAGCGGCTTTGAAGCGAACCCGGGCGCCGTGTTTCGGAGCGATGATAGTGGCCAACACTGGTACTCGATCAGCGTCGGGTTGCCGGCTGAGTCAGCGTATTCCATTGCGGTCGATCCGCATGTTGGCTCCTACCTGCATGTCGCGACCGACAATGGCGTCTGGTCGCTAAACCTGTTGCAGGATACAGACCATGATGGGATCCCGGATTCGGTCGAAAATAGCGGCCCAAACAATGGTGACTCCAACAACGACGGGACCCTCGACGCACTGCAGGGTGATGTCGGTTCGATCGGCGTCGCGCTCCGGGGCGGTGGCGGTGGGAGCGGCGCCTCAACCGTCGATGTCGTCAATGGGACCGGCCCAGGCGGCGTCGGCTGCACCCAGTCCGTTGACGTACAGCGCCAGCCGCTCGGCGAGTATGGCGAGGACATCGAACCGATCAGCGGCGATACGTTCCATCGCCAGGACGCCCTGCACACGTTCGAGATCCAGGACTGTCTGCAGGCGACGGTCAACGTCACGTTCCATGGCCAGACCTATGGCGGCTACGGCTGGGAGTTCCGCTACTTTGGCCCCTCGGTACCCGGAGATTCGGATTCGATTGGCTGGTTTACGCTGCCGGCAAACCGGGTTCGTCGGTTGGGCGCAAGCACCTGGCAGCTGTCCTTGAGCAACTCCGAACTGGGCAACTACCGACCCGCATCCGATAACGCGATCCGCTTTGTCGGGGTGCCGGCGTGCAGACCGGATGATCGGCTGACACAGAACAGTTTCGAGAATACCGAAACGCCGGTGGCAAGCTGTTATCCGCCCTGAAGGCAACTGATGGGACGCTCTGAGGCTTCCCAATCGACGCGGGACGTGAGATTGGTCCGCCCATCAAAAAGCCCGCTGCAGTAACCTGCAGCGGGCTTGCCCTCCCCTCAGGCCGACCGGCCGGGGACCCGCAGTTTCATCGGTTTTGAAAAAATCGCACGTCGCGCCGCAGCAAAATCGGTCAAACCGCTTGTCGGACATTTTCGACCGATCGCCCAAATCGCCCCGTTCCACTCGCCCCAGGGCCTCGACCGCTCGTCGGATTGCCTTGGAAAAACTGTGACTTACGCGTCACTAACGGCCGGATTCGATTGCATGGCGCAGGGCTTGGTGGTGGAATTTCGCTTGGTTTATCAGCACAGTGCTCGATGGCCCGCGGCGATTGCCCGTTTCAATGGCAAATACTGTCGGCCATCGGATCAGAAGCCGGGCTACGCGTGTTCCGGCGACGACCGATGCAGAGGACAAGGTATGCGAATAGCAAGCAAGGTAGCGTCAGCGGGGTTCAGTCTGACCGAACTGTTGGTGACGTTGGCAGTGGCTTCCATTCTGGTCGGCATCGCGCTGCCTTCGTTTCGGCTTTTCAGCCAGAACCAGAACGTCGCAGCGCAGGCTAACCAATTAGTTTCGGACCTCAACGCTGCCCGGGTCGAGGCGGTCAAACTGGCGAGCTTTGTTCGCGTCTCGCCGGTGAGCGGCAGTTGGAACAACGGCTGGGTCGTCGCGACCGATAGCAATCAAAACGGCACCGTTGACGGGACCGACGTCTTGTTGCGGCAAGCTCCCGAAGCCGTTCAAGGATTCAGTTGGTCCCTGACGGCGACGCCTGCCGGACCCGTTTCCAATGTCTTTTACGGTGGCAACGGCTATCTGTCAGGCAATCAGACCCTCTTGTTTCAGTTGCGTACGCCCGACGGTAACGCCGCGCACTGCCGCCGCGTGGCGGTTGCGCTGAGTGGTCGGGCCGAAGTTCAAAGTGGATCGGTGACGCCATGCACGTAAGACTACAAAAATTGAATGTGGGGTTTTCGCTCCTTGAGGTGCTGATTGCCCTCGTCGTGTTCTCGATTGCATTGATTGGATTCGCGGGCGCCATGTCGGTCGCTATTCGCGCCGGGAACATCTCCACGGCACGCACTCAGGCGACGTTGGCGGCCACGATGCTGGAGGATCGTATGCGAGCCAATCCACAAGGCGTCATCGACAATCAGTACACCGGCACATTGAGCTCGGCAACGGCAGCGCCATCCAATGATTGCAGCGGCGGCTGCAGCACTAGCCAGCTGGCCACCTATGACATGGCTGTGGTTGCCCAGTTTTTGAGTCGCTCATTGCCAAATGGCACGGCAACGATCAACTGCGCACTGACCCCTCCGCCGGTCACGGTGGGCGTGCGCCCGACGCCCCGCGGTCTGTGTACGGTGGTCGTGACCTGGGGCGAAGTCACGGAATCAAACATGCGCGGCGGCAATACCGGCACGCGTCTCGGCCGCTTTGACTGGGTGTTCAATCCATGAAACCGATTCGTCCTCATAACGGCTTCTCGCTGATCGAACTGATGATTGCGATGACGCTCGGTGTCCTGGTCATATTTGCGCTGACCCAGTTGGTAGCGCGCACGACCCGTTCGAACACCACCCAGCAGAGCCTGCAGCGACTGCAAGAAAATGGCCGCTTTGCGATGTCGCGAATTGTTGGCGACCTGCGCATGACCGGCGCGCAATACTGCGCCACGCTCGCCAACATCGCGCCAGTCGGCCGCAATAACCGACATCGCGCGCTGATGGTGTACGCCGACGGTGGGATGCTTTACGGCTTCCCAACGCGCGCGGCGATCAAAGGGTTGCAACCCGTTGCCGACGCCGAGCCTTACCCGATCAGCACGCGGTTCTTCATGCAAGGCCACGAGTGCACGACCAATTCGGCCTGCGTGCCGGCGTTGAATGTGCTCGGTGGCGCCACACCAACTCCGCCCGCAGCAGGCACGGCCGCCGGCAACCGGGCGGCGGGTGCGGATGTGCTGACCGTTCGGTACCTTGCTGCGCCTGGTGTGCCGATTGGCGCAGACTATGCAGGCGGTCCGGCAGCCATTGCGCTGAACAACACGTACACCACCAATGCCACCGCTGGCACACTGGCATTTGTCGCGGGTGATTTGGCCATGATCTCTGACTGCAACAATGCTCAGGTCTTTGAGGCCGCGGCTGCTGGCGTCGCGATCACGCCGAACGATACGACCGACGATTCGCCTACCGCGCACAATGACATCAGTGCTTTCACGCGCGGAGCCGACTCACGCGTATTCAACTTCACACGCAACTTCATCACATCGACCTACTATTTGCAGATCCGCAACGACAGCACAACACCGGGTCGACGCATTAGCTCTCTCGTTCGACAGGTCAACGGCAATGCGCAGATCATCGCCGACGGTGTCGAGCGTCTGGAGTTCCGCTATGCCATCGAAGACGTCAATGGCCAAACGCGGTATCTCACGGCAGAACAGGTTCAAGGCATGAACACGGCACTGTGCCAACCGTTCCCGGTTGGGGTGCGCGCGATGGAGCCCGGTTGCGGCTGGCGCTCCGTCGTCGCGATCGATGTGTCGCTGCTGATGAATTCGGTTGACAACAATGCGCCGTCTGAGACCGAACGCTATTCGTTCACGTTCGACAACCAAATCGAAGTCGCGCCGCCTGGCACCCTGCCCTCTGGTTTGCCGCGCGGCCGGCTGTTCCGCCGCGAATTCCGGACCACGGTCACGGTCAGAAATTTTGGGATTTGAAGGAGTCTTCAATGCAAATCAAGCGAAAACCCCAAGGCGCTGCGCTGGCGATCGGTTTGATGCTGATCCTCGTCATAACGATGACCACGATAATTGCGATGAGCGGGTCCGTCATGCAGGAGAAGATGGCGGGCGCTGCGCGCAACGAGTCAATTGCGGAAGGTGGCGCGGACAGCGTGCTTCGCAATGGCGAGCGTTGGATCTTCGACTACACTGTTTCGAGCCCGGTACCGCTGCTGCCGGGTGCCACCTCGTTCGTCACCACGCCGGAATCCTCCAATCTGGCGGGCACCGATATCCGGAATTTCCGCACCAGCTCGGGCTGGGTCGCTGCCGGCAGGCCTTATCAAGGCCAGAGCAGTGTGGGTAGCAACCCAATTTCGAGCTCTGATTACCAGTCGATGACCAGGGTCCCCGCGTTCATGATCGAAGTGCTGGGCGTGGCCGCATCGGGCAGCTCCCGCTTCATCCCAGGCGAATCGCACGGACTTGGTGGTGCAACGACTGGCGGTGGCGGCAGCAATAGCGTGTTGCGTTACTACCGAATTACGGGACGAAGTACGGGCGGCTCCGACAATGTGGTTCGCACCGCTGAAAGCACCTTCACCATCGTTGCCGCCGACTAAAGTCAACTCAGGAGGACACTATGTCTCGCCTTCATCCATCTAAAGCCTTGGGCCTGTCTCTGACCCTGGGCGCCTTTGTCGGTCTGGTTGGCAGTTCGGCATCGCTTGCCGTGCCATTGACCCTTTCGAAAACGCCGCTGTTTCTGAACTCGTCAGTCGAAGCCAACTTCGCGCTGACTTTCGACGACTCCGGCAGTATGGAGCTCGGCTATATCCCCGACGAAGCGGACGATGACTCGGCCCCGATCAGAGCCTTTGTGCCGGACTACCCGGATAGCAACCCGAGCACGACCGCTGGCGACACCATTGACACCCGCTGCTGGTGGCGCGACGCGAACTGGGTGTACTCGTCGTCCGGTAACCCGCTTTATTACAATCCGAACATTACCTACGATCCGCCGAAGAAGGCCGACGGCACTAGTTTGGCGGCGTCGTCGTTCACCAACGCCTGGGAAGACGGCATCGACAACTTCTTGGGCACCGAAACGACTACTCGCAACCTCTCCAGCGCCTACCGAATCAACTGGGGCGCGTCGTTCAATGACCCGCAGTACATTAGCCATAACAATACGGCCAGTACCGGCTGTACGGGCAATGCCACGCGCAACCGCGTCTTCCCGTTCGGCAACAAGGCCTTCTACTACCGCTTTACCGGGTCCGATCCGAACAACGGTTCGCAGGTTTACAATAACGCGAACTATGTTGCGGTGGATATGACTACGGCAAGTGCCACGCAGCAGACGAACTTTGCGAACTGGTATTCCTACTACCGTCTGCGCAATTTTCTGGCGCGCACGGCACTGACCCGTACGTTCGACACGCAGCAGAACCTCCGCGTGGTCTGGCAGAACCTCAACGCAAATCAGCTGAACAACGACAAGGTCATTTCTTCCATCAAGACTGGTACGACCCAGCGCACGAACCTGTTCAGCTTTTTGATGGGAACCAAGCATTCTGGTAGCACACCGAACCGTGCTGCCCTGCAGCGAATGGGCAACTACTTTGGCGGCGGCAACAATACCAACAACGACTTGAATACGACCAACCCGTATTACGAGCCGTTGCTGCCTCCAGCTACCGGTGGACGTGAGCTCTCGTGTCGTCAGAACTACCACCTGCTAATCACCGACGGCGGTTGGAACAGCACGGCCGGCATTACCGGCAATTACGATAACGTGACGTTCACGCTTCCGGACGGCAAGTCTTTCACGCCGAATACGGCCCATACGTTTGCGTACTCGAAGCAGGACTCGCGCACCGATGACGGCTTGGCTGATGGTGCGTTCTACTATTGGTCGCGCGACCTGCGTCCAAGTTTGACCAATAATGTTCCCGCTGCAATGGAAGATCTGACGATCGGCGTAACCGGTTCGGAATCCGCGCTGGGTGCCGGCGAAGACCCCCGCAACAAGCAGGAAATCTATTGGAATCCGGCAAACGATCCAGCCACTTGGCAGCACCTCACGCAATACATCGTCGGATTTGGTATTGGCGGCACGATTCCGTTTCCGTCGGCATTAACAGGTCTGCGCACCGGCACCTACACGTGGCCGTGGTGGGAAGACGATGACACCGCCAATACGCAGAAGGTGGACGACACCTGGCATGCGGCGCTGAATGGTCGCGGTGAGTTCTATAGCGTTCGCGACCCAGCCGAACTGATCAATGCGCTCGGCGAGGTCTTCAATTCCGTCGAACGCCGCCAAGCCAAGAACACGTCGATTTCATTCTCTTCAGGGCTGGTACTGCCGGACACGATTCGCTACCAGACGACGTTTGATTCGTCGGATTGGAGCGGCAAAGTCATTGCCACGCGCAATGCGGACGGTACGGTCGTTTGGGCGGCGAACTGCCTGTTGACCGGTGGTCCGTGCGCGGACATGGCTGGTGGCCCGACGGTTGCGGCCCAGGATCCGAATACCCGCCTGATCGCCACATTTAGCGGCGGCGCTGGTCGTCAATTCCGGTGGGCGAATTTGAGTAGCGCTGACCAAACCGCCCTAAATCTGAATCCTTATTCCGGCTCAAACGACAGCTTGGGTTCGCAGCGGGTCGATTACATCCGTGGCGTGCGGAGTCGCGAAAAGAGCCAAGGTGGTACGTTCCGCAATCGCAGCAATCTGCTCGGTTCGGCGGTCAACTCGTTCGCGGTGATTCCGGAATATCGCGAGACCTACTTCATCAAAGAACGCGCCGGCCCGGGCATGATCAACCAGGCTTTTGAGCCCACGTCGGCGGAGCGCTTGTTCCAAAGCGGTGCGGGCTACCAACCGATTCCAAATGACTTGCTGTACGTGGGCACCAATGACGGCATGCTGCACGCGTTCGATCGTGCGACTGGCCGCGAGCGCTATGCCTATGTGCCGAATAAGGCGATTGCCAACTTGAATAAGCTGACTGACGATCGCACCGTCGACTTCCAGTCATATGTGGACGCGCCGCCCTCGATCCGCGATGCGTTTATCAACGGCTCTTGGCGGAAGATTCTGGTTGGCTCCATGCGCTTGGGTGGGCAGAGCGTTTACGCGCTCGACATTACCAACGCCAATCCAGCCGGCGAATCGGGCTTGGCAGGTCAAGTCTTGTGGGAGTTCAACGACACCTCCGCCGGGGGCGCCGATCTGGGCTTCACGTTTGGTAACCCGCTGATCACGCGCATGCCGAATGGCGACTGGGCCGCATTGGTCCCGGGTGGCTATAACAGCGAGTCGACAGATACGGCGATCGGAACCGGCAATGCGGTGCTGTTCGTGTTGCGACTCCGTGACGGTGCGGTACTGCGCAAGTTTGATCTGGGTTCAGGCTCCAAGGGTCTGACCACGCCGATGGCAGGTGACTATTCGATCGATGGCGACACGAACCCGCTTCCCGGCGGCGACTACACCGAAGTCACCGACTTGGCATTCGCTGGCGATCTGAACGGCGATTTGTGGCGCTTTGATTTCCAGAACACCAACCCGGCCAGTTGGTCAGTCGTAAAATTCTTTGATGCTCCGGCGGGCCAGGCTATCACCGTGCAACCGCGCATCATGGGCACGGGCTATGAGCAGGCCAAGCGCGCATTTGTCGTGATGTTTGGTACCGGCAAGTATCTCGAACCCGCAGACCGCGTTCCGGGCTCGGGCGGTCAGCAATCGTTCTATGGCTTGTTTGACCAAGGCAAGGCCGGTAGCTACCCAATTACTCAAGCCCAGCTGACGCAACAGACCATCACGGAGTCGGGCAACCTGCGCACCGCGAGCACCAACCAGATTCCGTCCACCAAGGTGGGCTGGTACGTCAATCTCCCAGCTGCTGGCGAACGCAGCATTACGACACCGGTGTTCCGAAACGTCGATCGGTCGGTCATCTTCACGACGCTCGTTCCGAAATCGGATGACCCATGCCAGCCGGCCGTTGATAGTTGGGTGATGATCCTGGACGGCCAGACCGGCGGCGCGCCGGGTACGTTTGCTGCGGGTATCGATAGCAACAATGACGGCGTTCTGGATTACACGGACAGTTCCTTGCTCGGACCGGCATTTGATACGAATGGCGATCGTGAAATCAATTCCTCTGATACGACCGGTGCAGTCGGCAAGAAATTCTCTGATGTCCTGCCGGCAGTCACGCCCATCTCACTCCCTGGTGGCGGTTTGGCCGAAATCGTTTTGCCGGGTAATGCCAACGATGGCACGGGCGGCGGTTGTGTATCATCGGCAAACGGCCAGTGCATCGTCGTGATCGATTACCAGTGGCGCCGACGCTACTGGCGTGAACTCAATCCGCAATAACGGAGCGCCAGAACATGAAGCATTCTCAGTATGGGTTCACGCTGATCGAGCTGATGGTGGCGTTGATCGTCATGGCGATTCTTGCGGGGATCGCCTATCCGTCGTACACCCAGTACACGTTTCGGGCGCGCCGTGCCGATGGGCAGAATGTCTTGATCCGCGTCGCTGCGGAGCAAGAGCGTTTTTACACCCAGTTCAATCGTTACGCGCAGGACCTGACCGCAGCACCTCCAGCGGGTCTCGGGATGACGTCACTCGATTCTGATAATGGCTATTACACCGTTTCGGTCGCTGCCGGACCGTCAGGCAACAATCAGAGCTATACGTTGCGTGCTTCGCCGGCAGGCATTCAAGTCGACGATGCATGTGAGCGATTGGTGCTGTCGAGTACTGGCCTGAAGACGCAATCAGGTTCCGAAACGAACGGACCGTGTTGGTAATTCAGCCGTTGTAGTCACTGAAAGAGCCGCACCAATGTGCGGCTCTTTCATTTGGGAGACTCAATTCGGCGATCGGCACCAGTATGCCGAGGGTGTGATCTGGTACCGGAACGAGAGCAACGATCCCTGATGGCCAGACTCGCAGATGGCTTGCTTCAAGCATCCATAAGTTGATTGGATGACGCACCGGTCGCACCGAAGGCGCGCGTGGATGCACCAACCCGAACAAGTCAGATGCATCACCGCCCCTGGACTGTCGTTACCTGATCTGTCCCGGCCACCGAATGGATTTGCGCGACCCGAACGGCTTAAGCCGAGCCCGCGCCCTAGCCGTCCCCGAACAAATCCCCGACCGACTCCTGCGGCTTTGGCGCGGCGAGTCCGAAATGTCGATACGCTTTGGCCGTGGCCATGCGGCCGCGCGCGGTGCGGATCAGAAATCCTTGTTGGATGAGGTATGGCTCGATCACGTCTTCGATTGTGCCGCGCTCTTCGCTCAATGCCGCCGCCAACGACTCAACGCCAACGGGGCCGCCGTCAAAGCTCTCGATCATGATCTTGAGCATGCGCCGATCCAGGGCATCAAAGCCCTCATGATCGACCTTCAACATGACCATCGCAGCATCTGCAATGGCTTGCGTGATGTCGCCATCCCCCCGGACTTGGGCAAAGTCCCGAACCCGACGCAACAGTCGATTCGCAATGCGTGGCGTGCCACGCGCGCGGCGGGCGATTTCGGCCGCCCCATCGGGGTTACAGGCAATACCCAGAATGCGCGCGGAGCGCTGCACGATCTGCGTCAGCTCGGCAGGCGTGTAGAACTCCAGTCGCTGCACAATGCCAAAGCGATCGCGCAGCGGCGCGGTCAACAGACCCGCGCGCGTCGTTGCGCCAACCAGGGTAAACGGCGGCAGGTCGAGCTTGATCGAACGGGCGGCAGGCCCTTCGCCGATCATGATGTCGATCTGAAAGTCTTCCATCGCCGGGTACAGCACTTCTTCAACGACCGGCGACAGACGGTGAATCTCGTCGATGAACAGTACGTCGCGCGGCTGCAGATTGGTCAGCAACGCCGCCAAGTCGCCGGCACGCTCCAGCACTGGCCCCGACGTCTGGCGGACACTGACGCCCAACTCGTTGGCGATGACATGCGAGAGCGTGGTCTTGCCAAGCCCTGGCGGACCAAAGATCAGCACGTGATCCAGATGTTCGCCCCGCCCGCGCGCTGCCTCGATGTAGATCGACAACTGCTCGCGAACCGTTTGCTGGCCCAGGTACTCACTCAGCCGTTTGGGTCGGATGGTCGCTTCCACGACGTCATCCTCGCGGGTCGCGCTGGCCGACGTCAGGCGGTGGTCGGCCATCAGATATCCACCTGGGTTCCGAGTTCAATCAAGCGGTTGCCGGGAATCTGGAAGTACGCGGTGGCCGGCTCGGCATTGCGATGCATGAATGCAAAGATCTTGTCGCGCCACAACGGCATGCCCTTGTCGGCGGTCGGCACCAACGTTTCCCGACTGAGGAAGAACGTGGTGTCCATCATGTCAAACGGCAGACCACAGGCCTCACAGGACTCCAGCACGCGGGGCACATTCGGGTCTTCGGCAAACCCAAATCGGAGTTTGATCGAATAGAACTCGTTGCCCAGCGCCTCGATGATCAGGCGGTCGCCCTTGTCGACTACGGGGATTTCCTGCACTTCCACCGTGAGCAGCACATTGCGGTCGTGCAGCACTTTGTTGTGCTTCAGATTGTGCAGCAGCGCGTGCGGAACGGAGTCCAGACTCGTCGTCATGAACACGGCACTGCCCGGCACGCGCAACGGTGGATGCGCGGCGATCGACGAAATGAACGGCGCGAGCGACAGGCCCTCGGCCTTCATCTTGGCGCCGATCAACACGCGCCCCTTGCGCCAGGTCGTCATGAACAGGAACACCAGCGCGCCGAGCACCAGTGGATACCAGCCGCCGTGCGGAATCTTGATTGCGTTGGCCAGGAAGAAGCCGAGATCAATGCTGATGAATACGAAGCCAGCGAGGATCGCGAGCGGCTTGCTCCAGCGCCAGAGATTCACCGCCACGATCAACGCCAGCAATGTGTCGATCAGCATGGCGCCGGTGACGGCGATGCCGTAAGCCGCAGCAAGATTGGTCGAATTCTGGAAGCCGATGACCGTCAGGATGATCGCAATCAGCAGAAAGCGATTGACCCAGGGCACGAAAATCTGGCCCGCAGTTTCGTCCGACGTGTGCAGTACTCGCATGCGCGGCGCAAAGCCGAGCTGGATCGCTTGTCGGGTCACCGAAAATGCCCCGGAGATGACGGCCTGCGACGCAATGACGGCGGCACAGGTGGCCAGAATCAGCAAGGGGATGCGCGCCCAATCGGGTGCTAGCAAATAGAAGGGGTTTGCGGCCGCAGTCGGATCATTGAGCAGCAGCGCACCTTGACCGTAGTAGTTCAGCAAGAGGCCCGGAAACACCCAGACGAACCAAGCAATCCGAATGGGCTTCATGCCGAAATGGCCCATGTCCGCGTAAACCGCTTCCGCACCGGTAATGGCCAGCACCACGGTACCCAAAGCGACAAACGAAATCAGCGGATGCGCCAAGAAGAACAGCACGCCGTACCAAGGATTGACCGCCCGCAAAATAGTCGGCGCAACGAGAATCTCAACCAGACCGAGTACCCCGATGACCAAGAACCAGATCGTCATGATCGGCCCGAATACTCGGCCAACGCCGGCCGTACCCGAGCGCTGCATCGCGAACAGACCGAGCACAATGACAATCGTCGCAGGCACGATGTAGCGCTCAAACTCAGGCGCAATCACCTTCATGCCCTCGACTGCGCCGAGAATCGACATGGCAGGCGTGATCACGCCATCGCCGTAGAACAGCGCCGCGCCAAAAATGGCTAGGGTCACAATGACCCGACGCAAGTTGCGATTCTCGCCCACCGACTGCAGCGCCAGGGCCATCATCGCCATGATGCCGCCTTCGCCGCGGTTGTTGGCGCGCATGATGAAGATCACGTACTTGATCGAAACCACCAGGATCAATGCCCAGGTGGCGAGCGACAGAATGCCGAGCACGTTCGTCTCGGAAATCGGCATCCCATGCGAGCCGCTGAAGGACTCTTTCATGGTGTAAAGCGGGCTGGTGCCGATATCGCCAAAAACGACGCCGATCGCGGCCACCGCCGTCGCCAGGAGGGCAGCGCCTTTTTGCTCAGTATGTGCGTTGGCCATGCGGCTTTCGCTGCCCGTGCCGGAAAAGGCGCGTAGTGTAGCCAGATCGAATGGAAATGCGACTCCAATAAAGGGCGATCAACGCATTAACGCCCAAAACTGGCTCGCGCCGGGTGTTGCAGAGTGTTGCGGGCGCGCGCGAAAGCCGCTGGAAACGACCGGCACACGCGTTCGCGCGCGGTTTCCGCACCCGTCAGTGCGCACTGCGAAGCAACGCTGCGGCGCCCTGTGCCAATAAATCCTGAGCGACACGCTCGCCCAGCATTTCCGGCGCATCCAGGGCGCCCGTCGCCTCGGCACGGATCACAGTCTGCGTGGCCAAAGCCCCGACGAGGCCAGCCAAGTGCAGTTGGTCACCGACGACCGCTGCATGCCCCGCAATCGGTACCTGGCAATTGCCTTCCAGAAGCCGGTTCATCGCGCGCTCCGCGAGCACACATCGCGTCGTCAGATCATGGCCCAACGGCGCAAGCAGCGCGCGCAGATCGGCCCGAGCGCTCTGAATCTCAATACCGATCGCGCCTTGTGCCACCGCTGGCAACATTCGCGGCGGCGTCAGGCGCTCAGCAACCCGATCGTCAAATCCAAGACGCGCCAATCCGGCCACGGCGAGCACGATGCCGTCGTACTCCTCGTCATCCAGCTTCCGAAGCCGGGTATTGACGTTGCCGCGCAAGTCTTTCAGGACCAGATCCGGTCGCACCGACCTGAGTTGCACTTGCCGCCGCAGTGAGGAGGTTCCGACCACGGCGCCCACGGGCAGGTCGGCGAACCGCGGATACCGGTTGCTCACCCACGCGTCAAACGGATCGGCACGCTCCAGAATGGCGGCGAGCTCAAAGCCCTCGGGCAAGGTCATGGGCACGTCTTTCATGGAATGCACGGCCAAATCGGCCTGGCCCGCGAGCATGGCCTCCTCAAGCTCCTTGAGGAACAAACCCTTGCCGCCAATCGCGGCCAGTGAGCGATCCAGGATCAGGTCGCCGCGGGTGCTCATCGGCAATAGCCGAACCTCCAGCCCTGGGTGCAGGGCGCGCAGCTGGTCGGCAACAAATTCGGTCTGCCAGAGCGCCAGCGGGCTCTGTCTGGTGGCAATGGTCAGGGTCATCAGAGTTGTCTCGCGGCCGCTCGCACGCTGGCCAGGCAACGTCGGCTGATTTCAAAGGTCCGGTCCACGCCGCGCACTCTGGCCACGTAGTCGCCCTCGGCACTTTTTTCGATCGCGGTCAGCCGATCAGCGGCCACCAGGCAGTTGCGATGCAGGCGCACGAAAATCCCTTCGAACTCGGCTTCCAGGTTCTTCAAGGATTCATCAAGCAGGATCTCGCCGTGGTCGCTGTAGACCGCCACGTATTTGTCTTCTGCCATCAGGTAGACGACGTCGCGCACGGGCACGAGCTTTAGGTTGCCGCGCACGCGCGCACAGAGATGTGAACGTGAACGCGGCTTGCCAATTGCCGCGGTCAGCTCACGGGCGCGCTCGGGACTGAAGCGCGCCGCTTTGTCCAAGGCTTGGCGCAGCCGATCAACGCGAACTGGCTTCAAGACGTAGTCGATGGCTTTGGCTTCGAAAGCGGCCAACGCAAACTCATCGTACGCCGTCACAAACACCACCGCTGGTGGCACCTCGAGTCCGGACAAATGCCGCGCCAACTCCAGTCCGTCCATCACGGGCATCGAAATATCGACCAACACCACGTCAGGTTTCAGGCGCTCTATCTCGGCCAAAGCCTGATCGCCTCGATCCGCTTCGCCCAGAATCTGCAGACTGCGATCGTCCAGCTCACGGATCAACGTCCGCATTCGGAGTCGGGCAGCGAATTCGTCGTCGACGATGTATAGGTTCATGCGCGGTGCGGCTCAGCAACAGGCCGCCATTATGGTCACTCAGCCGCGCAAGTGAAACTCCCCGCCCGGTCAAGACCGATGACCGGCTCCTACAGCGAGACCGAGAGCACGTCCCGGCAATCGCTCTAGCCCGCGTCGCCCTGACAATCGTGCACCCGGCTGCCAGGTATTCGATCGTGGCGTGCGGGTTTGATCTGAGGCGGCACGTATTGACGCCGACCGCGCCCGCAGGGGCGTCCGGGCGGGCGGCGGCAAACTGATGGCGCCCTCATTGCTCGTCAATCGGTACCGGGTGGAGGCCCTGCTCACCGATCCACGCGGCAATGTTGCGTCCCAAGATCAACCCCTGATCATTGTCAAAGCGGAAATGGATGCCGCCGAGGAGCCGCGATTGTGCTGCTTCTTCAGCCATGGCATCCAACGCTTTGGCGCGGTTCGGCAAGTATCGCGCCAGAACCCGCGACGCGGCGCCACTGAACGTCGCGTGGCCGGAGGTGTAGGACGGAAACGGGGGTGTCAGGATTGGCGGCGTAAAGGGTTTGCCCAGCAATCGCTTCGCCGCCGTTGTCGGCCGGATGGTCCAGTAGTAGTACTTCGAATCCCAGCAGGCAATGAAGGCGTCTGCCAGGGCGATATTCAGCTCGGCAAACAGGCGGATGGTCGTCGGCTCATCCAGTTTCGCAGCCTTGACCTCCTCCATTGCCAGCCGATTCCAGTGTCCGGAGGGCGTGGCAGAGCCATGGCCATCGACCCAGTATTTCGCAATTTCCAGCTGCTTGGGCGTGAGCGCGGCGTTGACGGCCAACACTTCTTCGGTGGCCCGGAGGTAGTCGTCGCTGCCAAACGCGGGCGGTGGTGGCGGGCGAAACTGGCCTGGACTGGTCAGGATCCAGGGTTTCCATTTTGGTGCGAACGGCTCATCCGGCGGGTAGTAGAAGTAAGGACCCGTTGGCTCCCAAGTGCCGGGCTGGTATTGGCGCGCATCGCCGTACCATTGCAGCCGCGAACCGTTCCAGCCGCGCTGGGCACCATCACGTTCGGCGCGCGCAATCACGGTTTGCGCTGCGTTTCGACCTATTCTTTGAGCAAGCGATATGTCAGCCGGCGGCGTGTCGCCGCCCAGGCGATCGATCAATTGGTCGACGATCCGCTGAAACGCGTCTTCTTCCGCCGGATACAAGTAGCTGAGAACGTCCGCCGCGGCCTGGGACAGGGCGAATCGTCGGGTCAACGGCAAATTTGGTGCCCGCACATAGGCGTCGTGCATCGCGACATGCACCAACGCGAGCCCACGTGCGGCGCGCGTCGGCATGGCTTTGTGTTTGATGTGCCGGGCGATCTGAATGCGGGTCCAACCAAGACTCGCCGGCTCGGTTTGCCATGACTCAATGAGCACCGCGGCGTCGGCATCGGCTTCGGTGTGATCATGGAACACGGACTCAGCCCGTGGCACCGGTTCGGGACTCGGCGGGTCCGCTGCCGTCATGATCGGCTCCAGATCCAGATGCTCCTGAGCCGTCGCCCCCATTGCGAACAGCAACATCAGCGTACTCAGCACGATACGGAAACGGTTCATGGCGTTGCCTTATTGTCGACGGCCAGCACGGCCTGCAGGTCTGTGCGATGAATCTGCGCGGCGTATTGGAGCGCGTTCTTGCCAAACTGATCGGGCAGCTTTGGATCGGCGCCCGCGTGCAGCAATGCGACCACGGTGTCCAACGAGCCAGACATCATCGCCGCATTCAGCGCATGGACTTGCCGGTTGGGCACATGGTTCACCGCCGCGCCTGCGGCAAGCAACCGTTTCACCACCTCGACTCGGCCCGCGTAAGCGGCATAGATCAGCGGGGTCGCCCCGTCGGCGTCCTCGCCATTCACCGGAGCACCGCGCTTCAGCAACAAATCTACCAGGCTCAGATGACCGTTTGCAGCCGCGTGATGCAATGCCTGGGCTGCCGTCAACGGCATCGCACTCGCCACGGGCGTGTCCGCATCGAGCAATCGCTTGACGGTGGCCATGTCGCCACTCGCCGCGGCATCCACGAGTTCCTGCGCCGCGGTGCGCGCCGGGCGCGCATTGGCCGCAATCGACGTCGATGCGGCATAACTCAATGGCACGATGGTGCCCGACATGATGCACATCCAAAGCAGCCAGAAACGTCTGTTCATTGCAGTCGAACTCCTTCAAACCATACTGTTTCACGAAAACTCTGCTTGGCATTGCCCTCCTCCTGACGCAGGCGAAATGCCTGGCCCTCAGGTTCATTTGGTCGCCGCCAGGGATAGTTGTGGGTGACGCCCAATCGATAGGACACCTTCTTCTCGGGCAGAACCCGCATCAGTTCGGTAATGTGAACGGCCAAAACCGTGCTTTGTCCGGGCGCGAGCCGGATCGATTCCGGCGGTGCAAACCACGGATCATCCGAACTGTGCAACACCGGTGGCGGCGGCACAATCGCCAGATTTCCGCTACCGCCACCCTCGATTGACACGCTGAACCGAAGGGTTGGAGGCCGGCGCAGTTCCAAAATGATGTCGCCATCACCAACATTTGTCAGCGTCTCGCGGAGCTCCGTCACGATCGGCTTTTTGGCCGATTTCGCCCAAAGGCACGACTCTGTTTTCAGGACCTCCAGGCGCAGGCTGGTTGCCTGCTGCACGCATCGGGCGTGAGCCGATGGCCAGATTGCAGCCATTACGAACAGGATCAAAGCAATGCGGGTCGTCATGGCACGATCGCCTTTGGTAAATGCCGTCGGCACTGGCCTGCTGCCAGTGGCATCGTCTTGATCTGAACCCATGCACATAGTCGCCACCTTCAATTCGGACAAGCGCCGAGCGGCCGGCTCGGCAGCGGACAACTGGCCGATTGCCGCCAGACGTCGAGCGCCGTGAGGTCTGGCAGCAGGGCGCCCATCGAGCACGCATAGAATTCATCAGGCGGGTCATGGTCGCCGAAACCAGAATTTGTTTGCAGGTCGCCAATATCCCGCGAAAACTGATTGAGAATCTGATCGAATTGCTGCACGACAAAATCGGAATTCAAAGCCTCTTCCTTGGACGGGAATCGGTCGACACGCTGGGTCAAACGCGAAATGTAGTTCTCCAGCGCCGCAAAACTCTGGGCAGCGTAGCGTTTGAAGCGACGATAGTGCAGCGACTCATGCGCATACACTTCCGTCCAGGTATCCCAATTCGGCACCCAGACGGCGTTCCAGCCCGCGGCGTTCAGATTGACAATATCCGGATTGTTGTTGGGATGGTAAGCCGTGCCCAGGTAATAGTGCGACGACGCGGCATAGCGAAGCTGGCGTTCGACCGAATCGTAAAACTGGCATTGCGTCTGGCCCGCGCTTGGCCCGAATCCGAGCATGTCGCCGGTGGAATACTCGCGCCAGCCAGGCAAGCTTGGGCGCACGATCACGCTCTTGATTTCGGCCTTTTTCAACTTGAATCGCCAGAGCCCATCGGGATTGCAGTAGGCGTCCAGCTTGAAATCCCATTCCGCAGGTTGCGAGCCGTTTCGATGACCGTGGAACTCGCCCTTGTTCGTTGTAAAGCCAACCTCGACCCGTGGTGCCGTAAATGTCACCTCGGTCACCCCAGCAGGCGCGGTAGTGGGGAAATTGACGGGATCTGGCCCGCAGCGGCCGCTCTTGCAGCGATGGCACCAGTTCGATCCGCACTGCTTGCCCGCTTGCGCGAGATCCGGCCGACACGCCGGACATTGCTGCCCAGGCTGGGCCTCCGAAACCTGACATTGCGGGCAGCCGCCACAAGTCGCGCCACGGCAGCTGGGGGGCGGATTTTCGCCGCAATTGGGCGGCACCGGTGGCGGCCCCCCGCCCCAACCAGCCTTGGTAATCCCAGATCCCGCATCACTGACGATGCTGGCCCCCGCTTCATCGACGGTGCCACGCCCCATCGGGACAAAGCTGGCCAGGTCATGATCCCATTGCACGATCGGCAAGGTTTCACCCGGCTTCAGCCCAGCGCTGTTCGGCAAATGAACCTCGATCGGCGGATCGAATCGCGTACCGGTGGGCTGAATCGTCCACGCGACGGCGCCAAACGTGGCGAATCCGCCCGGCGGCACCATGGGCAAGCGGTCGCCGTGAACCGGCGTGACCACCAAGGGACCGGTGTGCGATCCATCCGGAAAGGTGACGCTATGAGCCTTGACCACCATCGCGAACCCTTCGATTCCGGGAATACGAAGCGACACGTCCGCGTCGCCCCCCACCGTTGCTGCCGCCGACACATTGATGGGCGGCAAATAGATCGCATGCGGCAACTGATTCTCCTGCCCCGCGATCACCGGAACTTCGAAATGCAGGCCGGGATATTGCAAAGGCTGGCCGCTCCGCACGGTTTGCAAACCGGTCCCATCCACGTGCAAGTCGATCTTCCCTGCCGGCACCTGATCTTCGAATCGGAATTTACCTGCCGCATTCGTTGTCGTGACCTGAGCCGTTCGACCAATCGACACCCGCACACCCGGCAACGGCTGCCCCGTGTGATCCAAAACAACGCCGGAAAACGCCGTCGGCCCATCACGGGCTGGCAACACCACCAACTGAAAATCAGCGGCACCAAACCAGCCGCCATTGCTTTGCACCTGTGCCCGTACGCGCACCGTGTCGGCATCCGTGCCAACCGTTGGCCGGACACTCGCCACACCATTCTTGTCGGTCTGCACGGTCAGACTGCGACCGTCGTCGCCAATCGTGCCGTGAGGCGGCGCTGACCGAAACTGCGCATCGCCATTCTCGATCAGAAAGCGGACGCTGGCATCGACAATCGGGTTGCGTTCGCCATCAATGACCAGCGCCGACAAGGCTTCCACGGGCTCCGCACCAGCCTGGACATATTGCGTGCCGCTGGCGCCATGAACCAGCACCCAGGCCGCCGCCCCAGTCTCGGCTTGCGCCATGAACACCTGTTCTTCCGGAGCGCCATCCAATCGGGCGCGAATCACTTGCGCAAACGCGCCCGCCTCATTGCCCAATCGAAACCAGACTTGAGCCAGGCCTTGATCATCCGTTTGCACCGAGAGATGTCGGGACGGCAATTGCCCCGGCTGCGCCTCCGGCACCGAGGCATCGGTCGCAATGAGCCCTGAGCCGCGCACCACGTCAAACTGCACATTCGCGTCGGTAAGCGGACTACCGTCGGCAGTCAACGCCGCCACCACCAGCGGTGCCGCCAAGACCACGTCGGTCGGAGCACGTTGCGTGTCACCAGACACGATGGCGAGCTGTGGCGTGCCTCCAGCGATGCGCGTCACCGTCAACGTCTGGTGTCGCACATTGCCGTGCTGATCCTCGGCTGATACATCGAGACGGTTCAACCCCAGCGCTAACGGCAGCTCGGTGGCACGAAAATAGCGATTGCTGACCGTTGCCTGGACCGAGGCACCATTGCTCTGATTGGTGATCCGCACGGACGGCTCCAAGGCTCCGACTTGAGCTTCCACCGCATCATTGGCAATGCCTCTGATACTCACGTTGGCACTTGCGGTGATCGCACCCTCAGCCGGCGATTCGACGCTCAGAATCGGCGCCGTCTGATCCACGTACAACGTCCGCTGGGCGACGCCCGTGCGGCCGAACTCATCGACGGCGCTGACGGTCAACAAGTTCGTCCCTTCGTGCAGGAAGAATGTTGGAAACTGAAAGTGCGTTCGATCGGCACTTAATTCGGCGAGCTGTTGGTTGATCGTCACGGTCTGAACCGGTCGGGACAGGCTCCCGGCGACGCGAACCGCCCGGGCGGCGGTGCCGGTGAGATTGGTCGCTCCGCCTGGGCCAACCAGCGGACCAAAGCTGGCAAAGTCCGCGGGCTCGTCAATGAAGACCACCGGCGCCGCGTCATACACCGCAGAAAAGCTCACATCGCGAGTGGTGCCATCATCGAACACGACCGTGGCGGTCGGCGCATTCGGTCCCGGCGCCAAGCGCACCGGCACGCGGAACACCCGCGGCCTGGCTGCATAATCCTCGGGAACCCAAACATCGCCGTTTGCCAAGCGCAGGGACTCCGCCACCGCGTGATTGCTATCGGCCTGCACCTGCCAAATCACGGAGTCTTGCAGACTGATCGCGCCTGGGAGGGGCGACAGCGTGCTCACGTCGTAAGTCGCCGGCGAGTCTACTGAGAACGCCCCGGCGAACTCGGTACGCGCGCCCGCAGCATTAGCCAGCGCGATGGTGATGGCGTGTTCGCCGACTGCCAGCGTATCGGGTAGCGTTGCCGACAACGTGCCGGAGCGCGGGTCATCCAGCGTCACCTGCACGTCGGTCAACTGAACGCCGTCGAGCAGCACACGCGCCGAAGCAGTCGCAATGTCTGATCCAGCATCCTCGAAGCGCGCACGAATATGCGATGGAAACTGACCCGGCAACAAAACGCCACTGGGACTGATGTCGCTCAGTGTGGGCCCATCGATCACGACAAACGACCAGCTCTCGGTGCTGGCGCCGACCCGCAATTGCACCTGATGCGTGCCGAGCGCCAACGGCGACGGCCAGAGGTATCGTATGCCGGACTCGGTGACTTCAGCGGACTCAGTGACGTCGCTTGCATCAATGCGGAGACTGACCAGTCCGGGCGTCAGGGGCCCTGGCACACTGAAGTTCGCGCCCACCCACAGATCCGGCCTCGGGGCCGTTTGGCTGTCCGGAATCGGTTGTCGGGACGAAAGCTCAATCTGCGCGCTCGGCAGTGCCTCGAAGGAACTACGAAAGATCAGGGCCTCTTCGGCCCGCACCGGCGTGTTGAAAAGCAATACCAGTGTCAGCACGTTCAGAAAGCGAAACATCGTCGGTCTCATGGCAGACTCATTTTTGCTGGCTTTGGCCAGAGGCGGTTGGTTCCTGCTGCATGAGCGCGCTCTGCACCACCGTCTCAAAAGCGGCGCGCGACGGCAGTCCCTCAAACCGCATGCCATTGACGAACGTCGTGGGCGCGACCCTCACACCCATGGCTTTCGCTTGCACAGTCGCTGCATTCCGGGATTCGGTCGCGTCGGCGCGTGCCGGATCAAAGTCGCGCAAATCGACCCCAACCATCTCAGCGCGCGTCCGGAACGCGGCTTCACTGAGCCGGCCCGAAGCCAACTCAAACAGCATCGGATGGACGTAGCGGAAGGCACCCTGACGCGCGGCCTCATCGGCAAATGCGATGATTCTGGCCTCGCGATCGGGGTCCAACGGATAGGGCACCACCATCAATGCGACGCGTCCTGGATGCTGTTGCACGATCTGATCCAGATCCTTGGCCCAAGCTGCGCAATACGGGCATGCGTACGACGAGAACACCACAACCGCCACCTCGGGTGACTGCACGTCAGGGGTCAGGGACTGCGCCCGACCGATGCTGGCAACCAAGCCGAGAAGCAACAACAAAAGCAACCGAACAAACATCAATGCATCCTGCTAACAAGTAAAGTCGGCAACCTCATGGCTGCGCTCCAGAAGGCGGTCATCGCCTCACGTCCAAGCATTCATTTCGCCGATTGACTGATCCAGGTGACGTCCAGGCTCGGCCAATCAGACGTGTCGAGGCGCTCGACGATCAGCGCCGATCCCGACAGATCGACTCGAACGATCGCGCCAGTAGGCCGCAGCCGCTCCTGGCGCTGGAGCATCATGGCTCGGAAGAAGCGAATCTTGCCATCGTCAGAGGCACCGATTTCGTCGAGCAGGTCGGCGTCCGCAAATTGTCGGTCGGTCAGGATCGCGGCTACGCTGCCGCCACTCGCGAGATTCACACGGCGAATCCGAAACGCCGGCGCACCATCGCGTTCGCGCCGAATGCAGAGGATGTCTGCGGCAAGCTCGGGGACCATCGAACAGTTCTCCCGCGCATCGATCGGCATTTCCGCCTTGGCGTCCTGGCGTTGACCGGGGTCAAACAAGCGGTTGACGTCGGTCTTAGTCCATGCGAACCCATTGCGCCAACAACCTTGCAATCCCAGAGTCGGAATCCCAGCATCTGCATCACGTTCCTGCAAGCCCGAGCGGCCTAACACTGCTTGGCGCGCCCAAGTCTGGATCAGAAACGCGCCGTTGCTGACGCAATTGGTGGGTGACCAGCCAGCAGACGCGCTCCTTGGGACGGGGTTGCCAGAACGATTCTGCAAACGCTCGCGATCCACGATCTGGAACTCGGACGCCAGCCCTTGAAACCCATTGTCCGGGTCGTAAGGCTCCAGCGTCTCTTCGGTCACGATCATCGATTCCGTCAGCACGACGTCGGCGCGCTGATCGGCCGGGATCAACACGCGCTCGACCCCAGGAAGGGTAGCCACATGCCGCAACGACTCGACTTCGAACACCTCGACGGCACGCGCCGAATAGTCGTACCCGGCGCGCGTGAGGTACACACGTCGCGCAGTCACATCTGCCACCACGACGCGATGGGCAGGCAGTCGCCGATCCAAAGTTTGAAAGGCATTGGGACTGTGCGCCCAGGTAATCACGGTGCCGTCCGCGAACAGGGCGCGCCCGGGCGCAGCGACCACCTCTGACACGGTCAACATGAGCAGGATAAAAAGCAAACGGACACGCATGTCTGGCGATACTCAAGGATGGCTGGCGGGGCACGCCAACACGGATTCGACGTAGTGGCAAGAGGAGTGTGACGGGTTGAGCTGGCAGGCCCTGACACGGCTCGGATTCTCAACCCAGGTGCCACGCGCGCATGATTCAGCCTGACCGGCTGGCGTTGGGGTCAGCACCCATTCAAATTCTCGCCCGCCATTGTAGAACTTCAGGGCTGCCCGAAGCTTCTGCGCGTCGGTCAGGGGCCTCGCGATCGCCGACCACGTTTCCCCCGTTCGGGCAAGGCACTGCTGCAGCGGCACGTTTGGATAAAGGGTTCCGGAATGGCCGTTGGGTTCCTGCAAATGGTAGTTGCGGACAATTCCTGAATTCAATTTGGACAAGAACACATCGCGGCCGGCACGCGCATTGGCACGCCAATCCCACAAGGTGTCGCAGTTGTTCATGCCCGCACCCGTGATCTGAAACATGCCAACGCCGCCGTCCAACGTGCCATTCAGCACCGGCAAGCCGCTGGCGCGGAACTGCGAGTACGCCGGGTTCGGCGGCAATGCCGGTTCGTGACACGCAATGCTGTCCAGAATGGCGTAGCGGCCGGCATCGCTCTCGATCTGGCCAAGATAGGTTCGAACGGCGGCGGCACCGGGATTTTCCAGACGGAACGTGACGGGAACATTCTTGTCGACCTCATCCAGACCGCATGCCGTTACATGCACGGTGGCGTCGGTCGCATTGGTGATCGGCAGAAATCCATACCGCGCAGTGGTTGCCTTGAAGTAGGAACCAGCCCCGGTCGTTCCGGTTTGCTGGATGTAGAAGTGCTGATACTGCGCCTCACCATGTGCCTGTTCCATTGGCTGATGATCGGTATCTGATTTGCATTTCAACGCATTGGCAGATCGGACTTGGATTTCAGTCTCGCTCTCGGCAAACCAATCGAGTTGGAGAAAGTACTGCCCGCTACCCAGATTGATGACATCAATATCGAACAGATGTCGCTCTGGTGTGATGTCATCGGCGTTGAAACGCAATTCCGGCGCTGGCCCCAGTTCGGGCCCTGGATTGGTGATCAGCAGCGTATTGTTGACCTCCTGCGGCTCTTTCGGCACACAACGCGGGCAACCGGACCCCGATCCGGTGCTATCGATCTTCATGCAGGCATTGACGTTGCAACCGAGCGGGTTGAACTCACCACAATTCGGATTCCCGGGATCGGGCGGGCAATCAGGGCCGATACAGCCGCCCCAGCCTGCCTTCGTGATACCCGCGCCAGGATCCGTCGTGATGCGCGCGGCATCTTCACTGACCGTGCCCTGCCCCATTGGCACAAACGTGGCGAGGTCATGGTCCCACTGCACGATCTGCACGGTTTCACCAGGTCGCATGCCACCTGGGCTCGGAATCGTCACTTCGGCCGGAGGGTCGAATCGCGTGCCGCTCGGCTGGATCGTCCAACCCACGGTACCAAACGCCGCACTGCCGCCAGGTGGCACCATGGGCAGGCGATCATTGTGGACCGGGCTCACCACCAGACGTCCTTCCCGAGCGCCATCCGGAAAGGTCACACTGTGTTTTTTGACCAGCAGCTCAAAGCCGTCAAATCCGGGAATCGTCAATCGCACATCGGCGTCACCGCCAACGATTTGCGCGGCTTGGGCATTGATGGGCGGCAAATAGATCCCGTGCGGCAGCTGGTTCATGCGGCCCGGGACAATGGCGGTTTCAAAGTGCAGGTTCGGAAATTCCTGCCCTGCCGGTGCGGGCGTCAATCGGCCATCCAGCTGCAAATCGATCTTTCCAGCCGGCACATCCGACTCAAATGCAAATCGACCCAAAGCATCGGTCAGCGTCGTCAGATTGGTTCGCGTAATCGAGACGCGAACATCTGAAAGGGGTGTGCCAGTGTGGTCCATGACCACCCCGGAGAATCCGGTGGCGCCGCTCTGCGGTGCCTCGGCGACGATTTGAAAATCGGCACGACCGACTGACGGCGCATTCAGCATCACCGCTTCGGCAGAGATCTGGATCAAACCAGGCGCGGCGCCAATCATGGGTCTGACGGCCGCCAGTCCATTCTTGTCGGTCTGGACGTCGATCTCTTGGCCATCCGGACTCGGCTGCGCCGTTCCGTTTGGATGCGGCAGAAATCTCGCCGAGCCCGACTCGATGCGAAAGCGAACGGGTGTTCCGATGATCCGGTTGTATTGCGCATCCAGAACGACGGCTACCAGCGCTTCAATTGGCTGAGCGTCGGTCTGGGCATATTGGGTGGCGCCGGCACCGTCCGCCAACACCGCGAACGGCACACCCCGCAGTCCGGTTGCGACGAAGTAAACATCCTCCGGAACACCGTTGGCGCTCGCTCGCACACTGTTGCCTGCTGGCGATGCTTCGTTGCCTAATCGCAACCACACTTGTGCGAGCCCTTCGGCATTGGTCCGAATCTTGAGATTGCGCGCCGGCTCGGCGCCATTCACGTTCGTGCCGCCCGTTGACGTCTCACTGATTGTCCCGGAACCGCGGGTCACATCGAAGCGCACGTCCTGGTCGGCACGGGGATTACCCTGGGCGTCCAGCCACTGCACCGTCAGTGGTCGACTCGCGAACGTATCGACGGACGCCATCTGGCTGTCCCCGTCGATCAGTACCAGACGTTCGGTACCCACCATGGTGCGGGCAATCCGGGTATGCGCGGTTCGGATGTTCCCAAGCGCATCCTCGGCTTGCACGAGAATCCGATTCATACCAGGCTGCAATTGGAGATCCTGCGCAAAGTAATAGCGATCACTGACCATCGCATCGATGACCTGGCCGCCGCCTTCTATCTGGACCCGCACGCGCACTTCCGGCGCCAGCAATCCGGGTTCGACGGCGTCATTGACCACGCCGCGGACATTGATGGTGGCGCTGGATGTGGTGGCATCCACTTCCGGCGATTCAATCGTGACGATGGGCGCCGTCTGGTCAACGAAAACAGTTCGACTCAACGATGCAGCGCGACCGCGGGCATCTTTGGCAACGATCGTCAGCAGATTGGTTCCTTCATGCAGGAAGAATGCCGCAAAGACAAACTGGCGACCGTCGTTCACGACCGTCGCAGCCTGCTGATTGACCCAGACTTCGGTGACGGGGACACTGAGTGAGCCCCGTATTTCGATCGGTCGCGCCACGTCACCACTCAAGTTGATGGCAGCACCGGGTGCGCCTGCGGTACGCGTCATCGGCCCGAATGCAGCGAAATCCTGCGGCGATTCCAGCGCGATCCGGATGGGCGCGTCATACGAGATCGAAACGTCGGTTGTGAGCGTCACCGGCCCCTCGAATTCGGCACTGGCGGTCAGCGTATTCAAACCATCGCTGAGCGGCACTTCTGCGACGAATGTCGCGCCTTCTGCGTCGGCAGATTGAAGTATGGCTGGGACGGAATCGACCAACACGATTCTGGGCACGGCGCGATTGGATGCAATACGAACCACGGCCTCGACCGTCGGTGCGGCACTGACAGTGCCGGGCGTCGGTGACACAAACGCAATGTGATCATCCCTCGGCACGGCAATCTCGAACTGCCATTCAAGCGTCTGGCGGACGCCGCTAGTTTGGGCAATCTCGACAAACACGGTATGCAAGCCAGGCTGGAGCCCTTCCAGCGCCGGGTGCGTGATATGACCGGCTTGACCCGAACCCGGCACCAGTGCAGCCCCGGCACTGAGGTTCGTGCCATCGACAAACAACCGAAGGCTTTCTGCCGAGACGGGTAGACCCGCGCCGTCGTAGGCGATATCGATGCCCGGCTCGGTACCAGCGGTCAAGATCGCGCCTGGCGCTGGCATGAGAGCCGTCAGTGTCGGCGCCACCCCAGCGTCGATCGGTACTTCAACCTGACTCCGGTTGCCGACCAAGTCATCGACTTGAATGAACAATTCGTGTGCGCCGGCCGCAAAAACTTGATTGGGCAGTGTGAGCTCCGCTGGTGTGATCGTCGCGGCTGCGGTTTGATCGATCCCATCAACGTGAATCCGCGCAGTCGCAGGGTCGATGCCACTTCCAATGTCCTCAAACCGCGCGGTCACTGAAACGGGTGTTGCGGGTGCGATGACCTCGTATGCCGGTACGATCCCAAAGATTCTGGGTGGTGTAGCGGTCCGGAACGTCCACGTCGACACGATCGCCTGAGGTGGTGCGCCGATGCGAACTTCCACGACATGATTGCCTTCTGGAAGTGCCTGGGAAGGTGTCCACGAAAACGAGTCCGCGCCTACGACAACCGAGTCGACCACCTGGCCGTCAATCAGCAACTCCAGTGCCGGAATGTTTGCGCCAGCAAAGGCGATGAATGTCGCCGAAATGGTCGGCCGGCTGTCGGCGGCACGAACCGCTCCCGGAGCGGGCTCCTGCGATCCAGCGATCAGGGTTCCGGCAATCCGGTTTTCAAAACCATCGGCAAAGGCGCTGTCGATCGATCCGGCGTTGGCCAATCCCGAACTGATCAGGCAGCAACACACAATGACGACATGTTGCAACCTGAAGTGCCACCAGGCCGAGAGTCGATGGCCGAAACGACGGTATGCCTGATCACGGGTGGCCGGGTCTGGCGCACCCTTCATTGCAGCCATTCCAGCATCTTTGCGACGAGTGCCAGCGACCGCCGTTGCGAGGGCGCCGAACGCTGCCAGACAACCGCTTGCGTGTCGTCAACAGCGACCACGGCCGGAAAGGATTGGAGACCAAGCGCCGCACGCGCAGCGTCGCGGTCGGCACGAACGATTTGGGCGTCCGGCCATTGGCGCAAATCGATCGCCCCGGCGCCCGCCAACTCATTCCGAGACAACAGCACAATCGTCGTCCGGTACCCCGGGTATCCATCGCGCCGCAGCACCTGCAGAAACGACAGGCTCTGGGCGCTGCCCAAGTCGACGAATATCAGGACATGGGCACGTTCTGGCAGCATGGCACCCAGTGTCTGCGCTGGGGCACGGCGAGCCATCCCGTGCACCGACAGCTGACGCAGGTCGCCATTCGCGAGCGCGCTGTCACCGGCCAGACACAGCATCAGTCCACAGACGATCCGGACAAATCGGGGATGGGTCTTCATGGGGTCGGCACCTGGAAATTGACAATACGGCTGCGTTCGGCCGGGCTGAGACCATCAAACATGTTCGTCTCGGTGAGCGTGCTGAGTGCCTCGGCTCTTGCCCCGACGGCGCTGCTATCGCCCGGCTGACCGAACAGCACGTAGTGCAGGAGCGACACCGACTGGCCAGGTGCAACGGTTGGCGTCCAGCCATACCGGAATGCCATCCGTCCGGGTGCGAAATCGGCAGCAGCCGGAACCAATGCCGAAGGACCCGCGTAGACGTAGCCGGCGACTGCTGGCGCGTTGTAGTCACTCGGCGCATTGGTCGCCTGCACCGCGAACGCGCTGGGTAGCGCTGGCGGCGCAGGCAGCAACACCGCCCCACTGCCATGCTCGCCTTCGATATGCAGTTCGGGGCTGATGCTGGTAGCGCCGAGATTGGTCACCGTTTCGAGAATCCGTACGTAGCCACCGGCACTCGGCACATGCAGTTTCCGGACGATCAGCAGATCGCCAGCCCGCGCTGGGGGCAGCTCGTAGGTCTGGCCGGAGTCAAACGGATACGCCAGTACACGCCACGGATACCAGACCGGGCCAATGGCAGGCTGCGTCACGATCAATGTGGGCGACGCGTAGAACGGGAAGTTCAGCCATTCCAGTGGCTGCCGCGCACCAATGCTGCCGTCGTTGTACAGGGACACGGTCAAACCACTGACCGCATCAGCGAAGTCGCGCGGCAAACTTTGGGCAGTGCCCCACGTCAGCGCGACCGTAGCGTTTTGCGTACTGGCGACCGATGCGAGGGTCATCGCGCCCTGATCAGGCTGTCCACAGGTGAACGCGGACAGAATGTAATCCCCCGGCGTCACCTCAGCAAAACTGTATGCGCCGAGCGCATCCGTCTGCGTCTGTGCAATGGCATCACTGTGGCCGGCACCGATACGCACGGGTCGGATTTCGACGCACTGCGACGACATCGGAGCACTCTGATCGTCGCGCACCTCACCGCTGACCGAGCCCGGCACCGGCAATTGCAAGTCAATCGTCACGCTCTCACCGTGCTGGGTCAGCGCGCCGACGGCAACCGCGTACAAGGCCGTGCCGGGCTTGATCGCCGAAATCTCGAACGTGCCAACGGCGACGCGCGCCATCTCGTACGCACCAGACTGATTCGCGTAGACGGATCGATAGGAATCGGTCAGCACTTCGCGAATCACGATCTGTGCGTCGGGAACCGGGTTGCCGCCGGCATCGCGCACGATTCCCTGTACCAACCCAGACGGTGGCATGACGAGATCGAGTGTTACCAGGGACGACGCGGTCGGCATGGTGCTACTGGCTTCGATACGCAGGGTGCTGTCGTTGTCGCCCGCCCTAACGGTGAGTGCGCCTGGGAGCACGTTGAGGAAGCGATAGTGACCGTCACCGTTCGTGCCGGTGTAGACCGTATCGCCGAGACTGTTCTCGACCTCGACCCATGCATTGGTCACCGGTGCCCCTTCCGGATGCGTGACTTGTCCGCGCAGCACCGACGTCACGTACGAAAACGCGTTGTCTTCGCCTTCGGTCAACGTGATGGGTCCACTGTAGATTTCGTTGCCACCCATCAGCAGATGCAAGGTCTGTTCGCCGCTCGGCGCATCAGTCAGGACCAACCCGTCATCGCAATAGCCGTAGGCGTTGTTGCCATTGCCGGACTCGAGGTAGAGCTCGCAGTACTGGTCGATCGGCTGACTGTCGGCGGCGGTGATATCGGCGATCAGTCGGGTCACTTCTGGCAGCGTGAGCACGAGTTCCACAGGCAGCACTTGCCCAGCGGTGTCCAGAGTCACGGTCGTCTCGGCCTGAACATAGCCACCGCCCCCTTCACCCTTCGGAGTCTCGCCAGCAACGGCGCCGCCACCTGAGTAGTACTCGGCCACGACCCGAATCGGTCGGCCCACAGGCAGCCCTTCGATCAGACGCGCGCCGCTCGAATCGGTAGAGCCGTAAGCGTAGGTTGTGACGTTGCCCGAACCAATCAGGATTTCGAACTCCGTAAAGTTGGTCGCATTCGGCACCGGATGTCCGTCTTGATCCACAACCTGGAGCTGGATGTTGGCATGCGCAGGCAAGATCAAGTCGCGCTGTACCGTCGTTCCGCTGACCAGCGTGACCTGTTCCACGGATTGCGAGTAGTTGACCGGATCGCGCGCGCGAATCTGAATCGATGCCCCAGCGACCAATTGCGGGAAGCTGTATGCACCGAACTCATCGGACTGCGCAAAGGCCAGATACTCGTTGCCCAGGAAGGCTTCGATCTGGACGTTGGCCACCGCAGTGCCGCCGGAATCGCGAACGGTACCGGCAACGCCGCCGTGAGCCAGGTCGAGCGTCACATCCCGGACTTGCCCATCCGCTGCCGTCACGATCGTGCTGGCTTTCACGGCGCTGTAGTTCGGGTGCATCGCCAACACAGTCAGATCGCTGCTACCGCGATACGAATAGCTGACTTGACCCTGCTGATTGGCATTGCGCACCACGTAGACGGACGAACTGGTGAACAGGACCTGCGCGTAGGGCAAGGGGTTACCACCTTCCAGCACCGTGACATTCACAGTGGTCGTGGGGGAAACGGTCAGGTTCTGGATCACGACATCGCCGGGGTTATTCACGTAAGCATTGGCGACGACCACCGGTCCGCTCGCGGCATCTGTCCAATAGGCGAGCTCGAAACCGCCGACTTCGAGATGATCGAATGCGAACTGCCCCGCCGCATCGGCACGAACTTGCTCGTAGCGATCAGGCGTGCTGAACGTACGCAAGCGGACGATGGCATCCGCTATCGGCGTCACCCCGTCGGCGCGCAGCACTCGGCCTTCAACGCGCGCCGTGCCAACGCTTCGATCAATGCTGATGGGCGCGGCGTCGCCATAGCCGAGCAACTGGTATCCGCCAAGCGGACAGTAGCTGTATTCCCGAATGACGCGAATCAGGTATTGACCGCTAGTGCTGGCAACGATGTTCCGAAGGTCACCAATGTAATTGGCCTGCGTGTAGTTATTGGGCCCCAAGCCAACGCCTTCGGCAATGCGGTTTCGGTTCGGACCATAGACAACCACCCGGACACCGCAGATAGCGGGCTCGGCACCAATTGCTGTGCCAATCGCGGCCAAGGACAAACGTTCGCCTGCCGTGAGCGTGACCGCATGCAGATGACGTTCGCCGTCAAACGCGAGCACGCCGCTCGACGACCCTTCGGTGCTGAGCGTCATCGGTACCGCGATCGTGGTGCCGTCATTGCTGGCGTCTATCCGCGTGCGGGCTTGTGCCGCATCCGGGGCACCCGCTGCCAGCAGCAACAGTTCGTCTGCGCGCAGCCAGCCGCTCTGAAACTGTCCCACACTGTTGGTATTGCCATTGGACAGCACGTTATTGACCCCATTCGCGCGACGGATCAGGACGGTGGCGCCCGGCACGGCGAGGCCCGCACGCACCACGTTTGCCTGGACGCGCGCCGCCGGAGGCAGTGTCAGCGGCAAGGCCAGTGTCTCGCCGTCTTGCTGCAGTGCGCCGCTGGCACTGGCGCGTTCGAAGGTCTGCGGATGGTCGGCCTCGACGGTCAGATTGCCCACCGGAGCCGTCGCCGAAACCTGACCTTGCGCATTGGTGTACCCGATCAGCACGCGACCTTGAATCGATGGCGCCGACAGGTAGACCGCAACGTTGGCCGCCGGAGCACCCCGAGCATAAGCCAGCGCAACGTTCACGGTGCCAACCGATGGCAGCGCAAAGTCGAGCACCGTTTCCTGGTTGGCATTGATCGTGAGTGGCTGGGTTGTAATAGCCTGCGAACGCGGATCAACGACGGCAATCGTGCCCGTTGTCGCCAGAGCACCATTGAATTGATATTCGCCGTCGCTATCGGTGACGACGACGCGATTCATTCCAGGCAACTGCAGACGCACCGTTGCCGATGCCAACGGCACACCCGTGGCCGAACGAATCACACCGCGAACCGCACCATTCGGTGGCAGCGCGATATCGAGCCGCTGGCTCGTCCCGGCAGCCACAACAACGCCGTTCACGAAGGCGACCAAGTCGTCGCCGTCCTGATGCACCAGGGTCGCCCTGATACTCCAAGTTCCGGCGCGCACGCCGCCAATTCGATACGACCCATCGCTGCTCATCGAACCGGATGCAGCCCCCTGAATGACTACGGAGCCCGTGTAACTCGGGACCTGGAAGGCGCCGGTGACCACACCGTGCACGACCGCGGACTCGAATACGAGATCTTGCTCGGCGAGGTCGGCCACAAAATTCCCAGTCGCCGTCGCGCTCAGGTTCACGGCCTGTGGGTGCTGCGCGGTCAGCGTGACGGGGGCATCGATTGGCAGCGGCAGGCCGCCGGTATCGCCATCCAGATAGCCATCCATCGCAAAGTGCCCGTCGCCGTCGGTACGCAAGCCTAAGACGGTCGAATAACTCCACTTCCGGACGAACAACGGATGCTGACTTTGTATCGTGACATTGGTGTTGGCTATGGCTGACCCATCGCCTTCACGCAAGACGCCGCGAACCCGGCCAAGCAGGCTTGGCAAAGCTGGCACGCCACTGCTGGCGTCACTTGGCACTGCGAAATTCAGGATCGCGCCGGGCGTTTCCGAGAGCAGTCCATCCAATGCCTCCGGCGGCAGCTGCTGGAGCCGGAGCACAGACTCGCGCGCCGCGCTTTGCCCATACTGCATGGCCAGGAAATGCATGACGATCCGGCGGCCGCCGGCCGGTACGACGACGTTGTTCCAGCGTGCACGCAAACTGGTGGCGCCATTGTCTTCGACTTGATCGAGAAGCGGCGCACGTTCCGGTGCATCGGCATAAAGTGCCCCGTCAGTCGGATAGTCGTTGCTGAATCCCTGCGTCCAAGTCAGCCATGTGTCGTTATTGACTTGGTCATCGCCACTGCTGGTCTCGTAGATCCAGCGATCGTATTGGCGCGGCGTGGTCACTTCGACATCCACCGAAACAGGATTACTGCCCTCGTTTTCCAGGATTTCGAGATAGCGGGCAAAATAGCCGTTCAGTGGCACAAAAATCTTACGCGTAACCTTGAGCCCCGCAATCGGGTTGGCCTGGGAGATCACAAACTGCCGTTGCTGCAACTGCCTTGCGGCATTGGTCGCACCAACAAAAGCGGTACCGGAGATGCGCAGTGCTGGCTGGTAGGTTCCAGCACCATCAGGCTGCACGTAATAGTAGGCACGATTGGCATCCCGGAACGAGTTCGGCAGCGGAATCAGCGCCTCGGCCAGATTGACCACAACCGACAACGTTTGATTGTCTTCGGCCGCGCCGATGGTGACCGGCAGCTCACCCTCGCGCGTGACGCCGGCGATTTCAGCAGCAGCATGGATCAGCGGTGTGCCTTCGGGTACAAACGTTGCCGATGTTTGTCCTTGCGCATTGGTGCTATTCAAACTCAAGTTGCCGCGCGCATCGGTCAAGCGCACCAAGGCGCCTGGAATACCGACGCTGCCGACCGCACCATTGATCACCGTGATATTCAAGTTGGCAACGGCCAGCATTGACACGGTCTGCGGATCAACCTGCCCTTGCAGGCTGATGGTGCCATTCACGGTGCGATCCAAATAGCGGAGGTTGCCATTGCGAGGATCGGTAACGCGCAAACGGTAATTGCTCGCCGCGATGTTGGCCACCGTCAAGCGGCCCAGGAAATCGGTACGGCCGACGACCTTCTCGAATCCTTGTGCATCTGATTGGAGATACACAAAGGCATCGACAACTGGCTGACCGTTTCGACTCAAAACGACCAGTTCGGCGCGGCCTAGCGGTAGCAGCGTAACGTTCTGGACCGCGGTCTGATTGGCCGACACCGACAACGATCGCGTGCTGCGTCCGTCTGAGATCGGATCGATGACCGTCAGCGTATATTGCCCAGGCGGGACGGCCGAGAACTGATAGCGACCAAGGCTGTCAGTCAGCACTTCGCGACTGACGAGGCGCTTGCCCTTGTGCTTGGTCAGCGTCGCCGGGTCACAGCCCGTCGCGCAGCGGTCATAGACTTGATCCGCAGCGGCGCCATTCAAGATCACCCGCGCTGCCACCGATTGCTCACCGGTTGCACTGACGATCGCACCTTCGACGCGACCGGTCGGCTGCAAATTGACGTCCTGTACCAGAATCTGGCCCACGTTGACGGCGGCGGCAGCGACATGCCCACGCAGGATGTCATTGCCCGTGCCGTTCGGATGGCGCGTATCAAACAGCACGTCATACGAGCCCGCCAGCAATCCGGGGTACGTCCAGGTGCCGTCGGCAGCAATCGGGATGTATCGCGACACCAAGGGATCGGGGTCGTCGATCGACAAATACATCCGCCCGGAAGTGACCGAGAGATCAGGGGCACCGATGGCAGTACCAGTCAACACACCCGTGTCGAATATCAGATCCTGAGTCGCGCTCGGCGTCGGGTTCTCGACCCGCGACGGCACATTCGTCCAGGAGTGTCCGGAATAGACACTGAAACAGGCGGTAGCTTCCTGGGCGGTCAGGCGCACCGGCACGCCAGCGGGCAAGGCGATCGAATCGTTGGCGGTCAGCTGCCCAGCGAGCGAATAGCTGCCCAATGCCGGCGGGTTCTGTTGGTTCGGTGGCACCGTCGCAACAGAATTGAGACTCGGCACAATGGTGCCCGGTGGGCAGTCCGGCGACGGGTCACGGGCTTTGCCCCAGATGCGATTGAACAACGGGTGCGTCGATTGCACCGTGACGCGTACGTTGCGCACTGGCGTGCGAGCATCACCTTCGTAGACGCGGCCATTGACGGAGGCGGTCAAGCTCGGCAGAGGCGGCACCGTCTCAGTGCCAGGTGGCGGCATCACGAAGTTCGCGATCCCAAGGCGATCTTCGGTACCAAGATCATTCAGCGCCTCGGGCGGCAATTGTTGCAGGCGCTCAAGAGCGGCATCGAGACCGGCCCGATTGATTTGCTGGACGATGAAGTGCATCAGCACCACGCGGCCACCAGCGGGCACTGTCAGAGTGTTCCAATTGACACTGATTTCGCGGCGACCGCTGACCATGGCCTCACTGACCTGGTCCGGGGTCTGCGTGCCATCTGCCGATTTGAACAAGAATCCCGTCGGTGCGATTTGGAAATGATCGAGCAAGATATCTTCGTCGGTGCCGTCGTCGATTCCGATCCAACGATCGTCGGTACCAATCGTCGTATCGCCACTCGAGGTCGCAAGGACGGTGCCCGAGGCCAGGCGATGCTTCAGCGAGACGGCCACGGTGCGTGTGTCGACCCCCGGGTTTTCGATGATCTCCAGGTAACGCGCGAAGTATGCGCCACGAGGCACGTAGATTCGACGCGACACTTTGAGTCCGTCCATGAGCGCCGGTTGTGCAATCAGAAACTGTCGGCGATCCGCTTCCAGACGCGCACTGGTTTCACCAGTATAGGCGCTCCCGTTGACACTGAGGCGGGCGGCACCACCATTGAAATTGCCGCTACCGACTGCGATCCCGCCACTGTATTGCACATCGAAGCGGAAGCGGTTGGCATCACGCAGATCGGCCGGCAACGCAATGCGGTTCTCGAGCAGCACCAGATTCAGTTCCACTTCTTGGCCATCGGCGCTGAGCTCGAACTCGGCGTCGATATAGCGGTCCTGACCGGCATCATAGGCCGTCAGCAAATATTGGCCGAGGGGCAGGCCACTCTGCCGGAAGCCGCCTGCCGCGCTCGTGCTGCCGGAGCGATTAGCCGAACTCCCGCCACTGAGGCGACGAATCTGATAAGGGAACCCACCGGCCAGCGTGCTGTTGTCGGGACGTACGATCGTCCCGAACACGGCGCCCGCCGAACCGAGCGTGACCACCACATCGATCTGCTCACCTGGAGTCGATATGGTCGCCGTGGCATGACCGTCGAGATCACTATGACCGCCCTCAGGGTGCTTGGCCACAATCTGATGGGCGCCTTCCGGAGCCTGAATGTTGACGCGACCATTGCTGTCCGTAGCGGCCACAGTGATCGAACCAAAGTAGACCGTGGCGCCGTTCGCGGGGATGCCGCGAGCATGATTGACCAGCACCCGCGCCAAGCCAAACGGCCGGAGCATGATGTCGGCCGTGGTTTCCAGATCGACCGTCACGGTCGCACTGGCCGTGCCATAGGCGTTGCTCGACTCGTCCTCGGCCTTCACGACAAAGTCGCCCAGGGGCACATCAAAGAAGCGATAGTGTCCGGACGTATCGGTACGTGTGCCGCGCCATGGTTGGGCGCTTGCGGTGGGCAAGATCTCGACATACGCATCGACAATCGGGGTGCCATCCGCGCCACGCACGATGCCCGCAATCGAGCCGGTTTCCTCCATCACGATGTCGGCTACTTCCCGGTCGCCGGCGGTCACAGTCACCTGTCCCTGGCCATAGATCGGTCGGGCAGTGACATGGCGCGGATTTTGCGGATGGCTCTTTTGACCGAACAGGAAGTAGTGCCGCGGTGGATTCGCCACGAGCAGGTAGCCGCCGTCAGCGGCGCTCAGCGTCTGATTCGAGGGGTTCGGCGGTGTGTCGGTGCACGCGAATCGATCGTTCAGACGGCACAGTTTGACGCTTGCTGCAGCCAAAGCAGATTGGTTGTGGCGTTTGACAGTGCCAAGAACATCGCCATGGCCAACCATGATCAGATCCTGCTGCGTCGCGGTCTGCTCAGCGGCGAAGTCGCCCGGCGCGACCGCAGTCTGCGCCAGCGTGATCGGGTAACGGGCCGACAGATCGAAGCCGAACACTGGAATGACGTAGTTCTGGGCGGTTCCATCGAGCGTTGAACGGTATTCGAATTGCCCTTGGGCGTTGCTGGTCTTGAAGCGAATTCGACCAAACAGCGGGTGCTTGCTCTGGAACCGCACTTCAGCGCCCGCGATCGGCGTGACGCCATCACCACTGAACACGCTACCGGACACACTGCCAGCATCGAGATTCGGCAGCGGCGCGACGACCGAGGTCTCCGGCAGCACAAAATTCAGCACGCTCAGCTTCTCTTCCGAACTGAGGTACTCAAGCATTTCTGGCGGCAGCGACGCCAAGCGCATGGCTGCGGCCCGCGCGCTGAATCGATTCAACTGGTTCAGGGCAAAATGCATCAGCCTGACTTCGCCACCGGCCGGCACCGTGATCTGGTTCCAGCGATAGGTCAGCCGCCCGGTCTGTCCGATCAGTTCGTAGCTGGCCTGAGCCACTTGCGTCGCGGCACCATCGCCATCGAACAAGTGAATGGTTGCCGGAATTGAGCCAGTGTTGACGAACGGATCGGAGTCGACCTGATCGTCAATGACGACCCAGCGATCGCGAGCCTGGCCGGCCGATACGTTCAGAATCTGATCGCCATCCGATGTGTCGACCACGCGCGGATTCGACTGCGCCGCGCGATGGTGCGACTTCACCAGCACATCGACCGTGATCGGATCATTGCTTTGATTGCGGAGAACCTCGATATACCGCGCAAAGTAACCAGATCGCGGCACGTAGGTCTCGCGGCGCACCATCAGCCCGGAGGCGGTCAGGTCATCGACGTCGATCTGCTGACCATTGCGGCCCAGCCGACCGATCGTGCCATCGCCATTGACGAACGGGACCGCCACGCCATTCTTGACGAGTTCCAGGCGCATGCCGCCATTGTCGGGACCAGACCCGGCAAATACCGTGTTGGTGCCGGTACCGATGCCGCCATAGCCTTGAACGTCGAACGCAAAGCCGTTGGCGTCATACAAAGTCTTCGGCATGGTGATTGCACTGTCGACCAGTTGCAGATCGACCGTGACGATGTCGCCATCAAAGCGGACGCGACCAAAGCCCTCAGCCATTAGGTTGCCGTTGGCAACACTCACGTCCAGCGTGAAGTTGCCCGGCGGGGCATCGTCAAACTGATAATCGCCATTGCTGTTGGTGCTGACCACGAAAGTCCGATTGCCGTTACACGTCACATTGGAGCCATAAACCGTATCCGGATTGGTGAGTGTCACCTGGGCGCCGGCAATGGGCGTTGCGTTGGCAAGCGTGATCTGACCGCGGACCTGACCTTGGCCGATCAGGATGAGATTGGCGGTGACCACCTCATCCTGAGTACTTACGGTCACATTGTTGGCACGCGCCCGTACGCGGTCCTGCCGCGGACACAACGTCGGTGTGTAGAAGCGCAAGGCATCGATCGTGTAGGAGCCTGCTGGCACTTGATCGAAGTGATAGCGGCCGTCTGCGTCGGTCGTCGTGACGAACGCGTCCAGGAACGGCTCGGGCAACATCCGAATCACCATCCCCGCACCGGCCGGCGTGACGCCGTCGGGCATCAGCAATTGCCCCTCGATTGCGCCGAGCACCAAGTTTTGCATCGTGATCGTGACCGAATCCGTGGCGTTGGCAAGCAAGGTGCCATTGGCCGAGCCAGACAGCGTCCCGAGCGTCAGTATCTTGCTGGCCGACACCGTGTAATCCCCCGCAAACAGACGTTCCAAGAGCACGTTGCCCTGTGCGTCACTGATGCCTTCACGGCGCAGCGGGAACGGTCTTGCATTGGCAGCAGACACGCGGGCACCCACAACCGGGTTGCCGAGTTCGTCGACCAGATGAATCGCAAGATTGCCTTGTCCAATCAGCGTGACGTTGAGGAGTCGGTCATCGCCCGCGCCGGCAATTCGGGTCGTGGCCAGACCGCGGTCGCCGGTACTGATCGACTCGGCCTCGATCTCGATCAAGCCCGCCGGAACCAGCGTGAATTCATAGTTGGCATTCGGAAAATCCTCAGTCTTCAGCGGCTGGCCGTCCCGTCGCAGCGTGACTCGGACTCCTCCGGTGACCGCTTGACCCTGTCGATTCAAGACCAGGCCGTGAACGCTCGCGGTCGCAGCCAGGGTGACATCGAGAACGGCAACATCGCCCTCGGCGTTGAGCCGCCCCTGGCTGACACCTGACAACTGGGTCACTTCATTGCGCGCAAACGCGCTCAGATCGCCCACAAACACGCCGTCGATCTGATACGACCCATCGGGCGCCGTGTGCGTGCTGCGATCCAACGTGAACGCGCCTTCGCTGCGAACATTGACCAACGCGTTCGACTGCACCGTGCCTGCGACATTCCGAACTACACCGCGCACCGTTCCTTTCGCCAGGAACACCACGCGCGTCTCGAGCGGTTGCGCTGGATTGAGGTTGATCACGGTTGCTTCTGAGCGGCCGCGCTCCAAGTCCTGTTCGGCCTGCACATAGTAGGCGCTGGTCTGCTGAACCAAGAAACCGAATCGTCCCTGAGCATCGGTCTCGGTGACCAACACGCCATCGCTGACCGGAGCATTCTCGTAGGTGTAGCGCGCGCCCAGCGCTTTGCGCGCCAAATACACTTTGATGCCAGCACCCACCGGCGTCACGCCATCGCGCAGAAAGACGGTGCCGGCCAGCGTGTCGTCGGCGATCACGACGTCTTGTACGACCTCTTGGCTGTCGGAATCGACGCGACCCAGAACGCGCGCGGTCTGGCCGTTCGGGGCGGTTGCGGTCAATTCGTAGTCACCCACGGGAACGGCTGGGAAGCGGAATCGGCCGTCAGGACCGGCGCGTGTTTCGAAGCTGAGCCGCAACCCCTCCAGCGATTGCAGACGAAGCGCTGCATCGGCAACCAGGCCGGCACCGCGCCGGACTTCTCCACGCACCACACCACTTGGCGCCAGCACGATGTCGCGATTCAGGATCTCGTTCGGCTGTGCCAGAACGTTGCCTGGGAGACGGGCGCGCAGCCGTCCGTCGACAAAGGCGTCAAGCGTGTAGGGGCTGTCGGCGATCGGCAACGTATCGAACGCAAAACTGCCGTCACTGCGGCTCAGCATCTGAGTCAGGATGCCTCGTTGCCTGCTGATGATCCGTACTTGCACGCCAGCGCGTGGCGTCACGCCGTCAACGTCCAACACGCGGCCACGGATGTCGCCAATCGGTTGCAGCTTCAGAATGATCGATTGCAGCTGGCCTGGCGCCACGGCAGAGACCGTTGTTCCGATCAGCCGCGTGGCCGGTTGGCGCGCGGAAACGGTAAAGTCGCCCGCCGCGACGTTGGCGAATCCAACCATGCCATTCGCGCCGGTCGACAGCGCACGCACGTCGCGGTATGCGCCGAGCGCCGTGAACGTCACTTCCGTGTTCGGAACGGGCAGATCTTGTGCATCGAGCACCGTGACCTCAACCGTCCCGAGGCCGTTCAGTCGCAGCGCCAGGTCGGCCACTTCACCTTCGGTGGCAATCTGCGCATAGCCGATCGCGCGATCACCAGTCGCTGGCGAAATCGCCGACACCACAAAGTTGCCGGCATTCACACCTTCGAGCCGAAACCGCCCCTGTGCGTCGGTCAGGGCAGTCCCCGCTTGCTCCATGGGTTGTATCCGCAACACGCTGACTTCCGCGCCTTGGATCGGCGTCACGCCATCGCTCGCGAATACCGTGCCGGTAAGAATGCCGCGCGGCCCCAACACAAACATGTAGGTCGATGCCACCCCGCCTTCGCTGATGGAACTGACCACCACGCGGCTGGACGAACCGGGCGCAAACTGCGGATAGATCTGTACCAGCCCGTTCTCACTGACGGTGGCCAGCAAGTCGTTGGAAATGGAATACACCGTGCCTTGGCTACGCGGTGTTACGTCATAGGTGCTTCCGTCCAACGCGACGGCAGTCGCGCTCAGCTGCGCGGTCTGACCGGTCGTCAAGTAACGGTTCTCGGCATTGAGCGTCACGGCGACCGGGACGGGGTCGATGCTGCCAAAGACGATCGGCCCCAACGGAATCGTGTCCGGCTGGAACGGATTCGTGAAACCGACACTGCTCTGGCCCACACTGCCGTCCGAACAGGTGGCTCGGGCACGTATGGCACCCAGATTTCCCGGAATGCCGAAAATCGTGTAGGAGCCATCTGCTGCCAGGGGCGCATTTCGATTGCCTGCGCTGACGATGCACGACGCGCCTGACGGCGGTGCGCCAACCTGCGCTGCCAACGGCGCTGACAGCGCCAGAAGCAACCCGAGCAGCGCCAGCAGCCGAAGCGCCCCAACCCAGATCGGGTGCCGGGGCTTTACTGCGCATACGGGCAGCGACACATAGGGCCGTTCGAGCAGTTGTTGATTCCGTGCACTTGTCATTCGAACGCCTTTGGGTTGCGCCCGGTCGACCGCAAACAGACCCATGCCTCCTGGCGAAGGCGCGCGCCATGTTCGGGGCCCCCAAGCTGGTAGGACGGTCAGACACCGTCACTGGAGGATTGCGACTGCTCAAAAACTAAGGTTCTGCGCCACTGCCTTTATTTACTCGGAAAAGGCCGGCGCAACGATCATGAATGTTTGTTACATGATGATTTCAAGTTTCGGGGAGAGCCGTCAATTCAAAATTGCCGACTAGCGCGATCGGCCGCCCTGGCATTCAGGAGAAATTCATTGCCCGGTAAGCACTTGACCGGTGAATGCGGCAGCCTTGCCCGTGGTCGACCCGCTCCGCGGCGAAGTGGGCTGGCTGCTTTCTGTTTGCGGTTACTGAAGAAGCAGTCTCGCAAGGGTTCCCAATCCGACGCTCGTTCCCCCGGACGTGATTCGGGATGGGATTGATGCCCCCTCTGTCAATCAGGGGCGTTGCGGACACAAGAAGGGCTATTCGGCTCTGATGATATTCACGCCAGGCTCTTGCTTAATCGGCGCTGGCGCGTAGCTTCGAAGCTGTCCCCCAGCCACACAGCAAAAAGCCCGCTGCGCGGGCTCTTTGCTCAGGCGCTGGGACTAGGATATGCGCAGGCCTTCCTGGCCTGCGCCCTTCGGGCCGGCTCCGCCGTCCGCCTTCGGCATCCTGCCTTCGGCGTCGAACCTGCGCGCCAGCGCACTAAGCTGTTTCGCATGATCAGGCTTTGTGGGCGCTGGCGCGTAGGTTCGAAGCTGTCCCCCAGCCACACAGCAAAAAGCCCGCTGGCGCGGGCTCTTTGCTGTGTGGCTGGGGGACTAGGATATGCGCAGGCCTTCCTGGCCTGCGCCCTTCGGGCCGGCTACGCCGTCCGCCTACGGCATCCTGCCTTCGGCGTCGAACCTACGCGCCAGCGCATCGATCCGTGTCGCACGTTCTTGATTTGCTGGCACTGGCGCGTAGGCTCAAAGCTGTCCCCCAGCCACACAGCAAAAAGCCCGCTGCGCGGGCTCTTTGCTGTGTGGCTGGGGGACTAGGATTCGAACCTAGATAAACGGAGTCAGAGTCCGTTGTCCTACCGTTGAACGATCCCCCATTGGATCGGGGGATGCCAGGGCTGGGCCTGGCATCTTGGTACTCGGCGGGATTAGCGCTTGGAGTACTGCGTCGCGCGACGGGCTTTGTGCAGACCGACCTTCTTACGCTCGACTTCACGGGCGTCGCGGGTCAGGTAGCCGGCTTTGCGCAGCGGCGACTTCAGCGTTTCATCGTATTCGACCAGCGCGCGGGCGAGGCCGAGGCGGATCGCGCCAGCTTGACCCGTGATACCGCCGCCTTCGACGGTGACCAGGATGTCAAACTTGTCGCCCATGTTCACGACGTCGAGCGGCTGGCGCACGATCATGCGCGACGTTTCGCGACCGAAGAACTCGTCCAACGATTTGTCGTTAACCGTGATCTGACCCTTACCCGGGCGCAGGAACACGCGAGCGGCGGAGGACTTGCGACGGCCGGTGCCGTAATTTTGAGTGGTTGCCATGCGTATCGCTACCAATTAGCCGAGGTTGAGGGCTTGGGGTTGTTGCGCCTGATGCGGATGCTCGGCGCCACGGTAAATCTTCAGCTTGCGTGCCATCGAACGGCCGAGCGGATTCTTCGGCAGCATGCCCTTGACGGCGATTTCGATCGCGCGCTCCGGGTGGGTGGCGAGCAGGTCGCGCAGCGAGATCGTGCGCAGGTTACCGATGTAACCGGTGAACCGGTGATACATCTTGTCCTGCATCTTGTTGCCAGTAGCAGCAATCTTCTCGGCGTTCACGACCACGAAGTAATCGCCAGCGTCGGCATGCGGGGTAAAGGTCGGCTTGTGCTTGCCGCGCAAGCGGAAAGCGAGCTCGCTGGCCAATCGGCCGAGCGTCTTATCTGTCGCATCGACCAAATACCAGTCGCGCTTGACGGTTTGGGCGTTGGCGCTGACGGTCTTCATAGGAAACTCGTAAGGTTTGGGAAAAAAGGCCGGCGACTATAACGGTTTTCTTGCCTGACGGCAAGACCGGCGAGCAGCGCCGCAGCCAATCACCAACCGGCGCCAGTCACCTGGCGGAAGGAGGGGAAAATCGGGTAGGCACCTGCCAGCGGTCGCTGGAGTGAGTCCGATAGTGTGAATGAATCGCGCCCTTCTGACAAGACCAGCGCCACCATGGCGCGCTAATCGTTGTCGCCACATTCAGGCAGAAAAGGTATCCGGACCATTGCCAGCGGTTTTCTCGTACCGCCCCTTCTCCACGCGCTTGTACTGGGTGAAGCCACGCTTCGAGAAATGGTCTTCCTTCAGCAAATGGCTGCCGCTGGTAGCGAGCGCAGGCGCCGATATCCGCCGCACCACCGGCTGCGTGCAGATCGGGCAGAACTTGAGATCGGAGTCGGACAGCCGTTGCAGTTCATCAAACCCGTTCCGGCAGTGATCACAAGCCTCGCCTGCTGTGGCAGCCACATATTCGTAGATAGGCATTCGCTCAGACCTCCAGCTTTTGTTCGGCCACCGCCTGGATACCGCCATCCAGGAACTGCTTCCATTGATTCACAATGACACAGAAGAGTTCCGCAGTGCGTTCGGTATCGTAAACAGCCGAGTGCGCTTCTTCACCACGCCAGTCAAGGCCCGCTTGAAACAAGGCTTTGGACAACACCGTTTGGCCGAGCGCCAATCCGGCCAACGTGACGGTATCGAAGCACGAAAACGGGTGAAACGGACTCCGCTTGTGCCCCGTCCGCCGAATTGCGGCGTTCACAAAGCTCAAGTCGAAATTGGCATTGTGACCAACCAGGATCGCGCGCGTGCAGTCATGCTGCTTCATCACTTTGCGAATCGGCGCAAACAAGTGATCGAGCGCCTCCCGCTCGTCGCGGGCACCGCGCAGCGGATGCGTGGGATCAATGCCGTTGATTTCGAGCGAACGCGGATCGATGTTCGCGCCCGGGAACGGCATGACATGGGTACTGACCAACTCGCCCGGATACACCTGCCCGTCCGCTTTCATCAGAATCGGTTGGGCTGCGATCTCAAGGAGCGCGTCGCGTTCGCTGTCAAAGCCACCGGTTTCGACATCGACAACCACTGGCAGATAGCCACGAAACCGTTCGGAGAGCGTGGCGGAAAATTGGGGCATGGACATACCCGCAGCATAGCCCGCCTGTTTTCGCCACTGCAAACCGGCTCGTTCAGAAATGGCGCTTTAGTGCGCGGATGTGGGGGCCGGCGGCGCCAAATTCGCGATGGCCGCTGGGAGCGCTGTCATCTCGCTGCGCCTGATTCCCGGCAGCAAAGCCTGTAAAAACAAACGTTTACATTGTTGCGTTGCCGCGTGACTCCGCCTTAGGACTGATTAGAGTGTCGGCCGCCAGGGGGATCCGGGATCCCAGCATCAATTCCACACCATCAGCACCGCAGCCGACCTGCAAAAGGCCGGCCGGCTCGCTGCAAATCAAGATCCACACAGGGGAGTTCGTTGATGAAGCACGTGCGTGTAACACCCATCGCTGCCGGTTTGACGCTGAGCCTGCTCTCTGGCTTCACGTTGGCGCAAAGTATGTCCGCGTCTCGGGACGCACCGGAAACTGACGACGCCACGGCACGCCGCAAAGCCATGGAATCGTTCTACGAAACGCCGTATGACGCCAAGTTCAAGCGCTTCATGAACGACGCGGCGGCACGCGAGCGCAGCCGGTGGGCGCGCCAGATGCCTGTCGGGACAGCGTTTCAGCCGTCAACCTTGCCAGACCAGATTCTGGCGCCGGTTCCGGGGAATACTTGGGTCAACATCGGCCCGACGAATGCCACGGTTATCAAAAACGGTTCCAGCACGCTGAACAATGTCGCCGACTCTGGCCGACCGGTCGAAATCATCGTCGATCCGAGCAATGTCAACACGATTTATCTGGCGACGGCCGGTGGCGGTCTCTGGAAGACCACGGATGGCGGTGTGTCCTGGCAGCCAAAGACCGAGACGCTGGGCTCGCTGTCAGCCGGGTCGCTGGCCATGGACCCAACGAATTCGCAAACGCTGTACCTGGGTCTCGGCGATGCGTTTGACGGCACCGGTCTTGGCCTCGTCAAGTCGACGAATGGCGGCGAGACCTGGAGCGCGCCGGTGTACCTCGGAAGCGCTACGCAGATCCGTGATCTGATCGTCTCCGCCAGCAACAACCAAATCGTCCTCGCCGCAACCGACGCGGGGCTGTTCCGCTCCACCAATGGCGGCAGCAGCTTCACTCAGGTCAGCCTGAGCACAGGCTTCGCCGTGGCATCCTCCGTTTGGGATCTGGAGAACATTGGCACAGGCAGCTTCGGGGTAACCTTGGAAGCCAACCCGGCCGCGACCTCTGGCACCACCTCGGGCCAGTACTGGCGTTCAACCGACAACGGCGCCACCTGGACGCAATCGACGCCAACGGTTTCTGGCGGCATTGGTCGCGTCTCGATCGCCTCGGCACCAAGCAATCGCTCGATTGTGTACGCCATGGCGGCAAAACCGCTTGCAACCACGAGCTCTGACCTCGCCGACATTCTTCGTTCCACGAACGGTGGCACGACCTGGACGTCACTCGGCGCAGCCAAAACAGCGACGCGCTACAGCAACACAAACACCGAATCGACCAAGCCGGTGACCATCTTGAACGGCCAGGGTTGGTACAACCACATGCTGATCGTGCACCCGACCGACTCGAACACGTTCTTCTTCGGCGGCTCACTGCTGCTGGCGAAGGGCGTGACGGCGACATCCGGCACGTCGGCCACGTTCACGCAGATGAGCAACTGGCTCGCCCAGTTCAGCCTGCCGTATGTCCACGCTGATATGCACGCGGCGGCGTTCGCGTCGAACGGCACCATGTATGTCGGCAGCGACGGTGGCATCTTCAAGTCGACAAATTTCGGCACCTCCTGGACGGATGATCTGAATGTCGGCATCGCCTCGCACCTGATCTACTCAGTGGGCTCATCGCCCGCCGCGCCGAATGCCGTGATCGGCGGCTTCCAGGACAACGGCACGCGCGTCCGTTCGGGGACTACGAGCACATTCAATCAGTACATCGGCGGTGACGGCTTCGGCTCGCACATCCACAAGGTCAACGGCAGCCAGATGCTCGGCTCGCTCTATTACGCCCGCATTTACAAGAGCACGAACGGTGGTACGACGTTCGCCACTGCATCGAGTGGTATTACGGAGTCGAACAACTCTGCCTCGGCGCCGTTTATCACCCATATCACCGCATGGGACGGCGACAGCACGGGCAATACGGTGTTTACGCACGTGAACCTGAAGGTCTATAAGTCGACCAACTATGCGACCAGTTGGACGGCGCTTGGCACAACTGGTTTGCCGACCACGAGCTTCGTGATCCGCAATGTCGACGTTGCGCAGAGCAACGTCAACAACGTGGGCATTTCAGCAAGCGGCGGTCGCGTGTATTTCACCACTAACGGTGGCACGTCGTGGACCTTGGGCGGCACGCTGCCAAACAATAGCTCGTCGATCAACTCGATTGCCTATGACCGCACGAATCCGAGCACCATCTATGTGGCCTCGGTTGCGCCAGTGGCAACGGCGACACATCTCTGGAAGTCAACCAACGGCGGCACGACGTTCACTGCCATTGATGGCTCAGGCTCGGGCTTCCCGACTGGCGTGCCGGTGAATGAAGTGACCACCGATCCAGGTGCCAGCAACGTTGTCTATGCCGCCACCCACCTGGGCGTCTACAAGTCCACCGACAGCGGTGCAACCTGGACACGCTTCGGCACAGGCCTGCCATTGGTCAACACGACCGACTTCTACATCTCGCCGGCCTCCGACAAGATGCGCGTTTCAACATTCGGTCGCGGCTTCTGGGAACTGACGCCGTAACTGAACAACTGCCTCTGCAAACCAAAACGCCGGGCCCAAAGCCCGGCGTTTTTGTTGGTGCTAAACCAGCTCGTTGCAGAATCGAACGACTCAGCCTTTGGCCTTCAGTTTGGCGACCAATGCATGCAAGGTTGCTTGCGTTTCGTCGCCGAACCAGCTGTTGACAAAGTCTTCAGCCGGGAAACGTGCCGGGTCGCCCATTAGGTCAGCCAGATCGGCGCGGGCGATACGACGAGTCGTGCTCATCGCGACCGGCGGCAACGCCAGATGTCGGCGGCACCAATCCAGTGCGGTATTGACGACCTCGGAAACCGGCGCGAGTGTGTCGACCATGCCGATCTGGACGGCCTCCTCGGCCGTGATCATCGCGCCCTGCACCATCAGGCGCTCGGCGCGATACTTGCCAATCAGGCGCCCGAACGCCTCTTGAATGACGGCCGGAACGGTCAGGCCGACTTGCACTTCGTTCAGCCCAATGCGGAATGGCTTGGCCGGATCAGCGGACGCCGCCATCACGCGGTAATCACAGAAAATCGCGAGTACCGCTCCGCCGGCCGGCGAATGCCCGGTAATGGCGGCGACCACGGGTACAGGACAACGCGCGATACTGGCCATCAGATCAAAGAAGTCGCGCCAGAACTGCAGAGTCCCGTTCCGATCAAGCTTGAGTAGGCTGACCACATCCAGCCCGGCCGAGAACATGTTCGGCTGACCGGAGAGGACGATTGCGCGGGCGCCCTCGGCCGGAGCACGGCGAATCAAGTCACGGAGCGTGGTGGCGAACTCGGGCGAAATCGCATTCACCGGCGGACGACTGAACCGCAATTCCCAAATGGCATCATGTTTCAGCACTTCGATCATGGCAGACAGTCTCGGTTCGGATAGAGGGTGGTTATCATAGCGAGGTTACCGGCTCCCTCCATTCAGCCTGCCCTATGAAAAGACTGCTCGCTACACTGCTCCTTGGTTGCTCGATCATGGCGAATGCCGCCACGACCGCTGAATCGCCGGCACTAACCGTGTTTGACCCTTGGATTCGGCTGGCGCCACCGACTGCTGAAGTGCTGGCCGGTTATGGCGAGCTCCGCAACGGCTCAAACCGCGATCTGCTCATTCAGTCGCTGGCGAGCCCGGAGTTCGAGAAAGTTGAATTGCACGAGATGAGTATGGCGGGCGGCATGATGAAAATGCGCCGGGCCGATCCTTACACAATCAAGGCAAACGACACCTTGAAGCTCGCGCCTGGTGGCTGGCACCTGATGTTGATTGGGCCAAAACAGAAAATGCCGGTAGGCACCGAGGCGACTGTGACCTTTCATACCAGTGCCGGCGACGTCAGCGTCCGCCTGCGCGTCTATCCGCCTAAGGAGGGTCTGAGTAAGTCCATCCTGGACTTTCAGACCCGCCCCGAGTCCGGCACATGTCCGGACTCGGGGCTCCACAATCAAGAACTTCCGTGCTCGATTCTGGGCGGGCCATCCATGGCGCGCATCGCCTCTGAACTTGTTCAGAGGCTCCCCAATCAATGAAAACTCGAACCCTGCTGGAAGTCGATGTCTTTGGGCTGAAGCCGCTACAAGGCAATGGGCTGGCCGTGGTACTTGATGCCGATGGTCTCAGCACCGAGCGCATGCAGGATTTCGCGCGCTGGACAAATTTTTCCGAAACCACATTTATCCAGCGGCCAACCCAATTTGGTGCGGATTATCGCGTGCGGATTTTCACACCGCGCACCGAGTTGCCTTTTGCCGGACACCCGTCGATCGGCTCGGCGTTCGCGATGCTGTGGAACCGGCGCATTGGCGCGCGCCAAAAACAGGTCGTGCAGGAATGTGGGGCTGGGCTGATGCCGTTGCGTGCCATCGGAAATTTGAGTGATCGCCAGTATCTGGTGCAGGCACCGAGCCCGAAAATCACACCCGTGGATCCGGCTGAAGCGGAGCGGATCTGTTCTGCGCTAGGTTGCGCATCGCGCCCGGTGCAACATGTCAATGTCGGAGCGAAGTGGTTGGTATTGGACCTGGAACAAGCTGATCAGGTGCTGGCGTTGCGACCAAACTTCTCTGCGCTAGCGGCGCTTTCCAATGACGGCGGCGCAACCGGCGTGACGGTGTTTGGCAGTTATGGTCGCAAGTCGGCAGATCAATACGAAGTGCGCTCGTTCGCACCTGCGGATGGCATCGACGAAGACCCCGTTTGCGGCAGTGGCAATGCATCGGTGGCGGCGGTGTTGCAGGCCGCGGCGAAACAACCCCGATTCACAACCGCCTATGCAGCACGCCAAGGCCGCGCCTGCCATCGCGATGGTCGCGTGCAGGTGCAGATTCATGCCGATCGCCGAATCGAGATCGGCGGCGGTGCATTTCTGATCAGCGAAGGGCAAGTGCGGTTGTAGTCATGGTATTAGCTGGCGGACAGTGCAACTTTGTGGGATTGCCTTGATGCCCCGACCAAGCCTGCTGCAAGCCGGATTTTGTTTTTTTGGAGGGCCTTCAGGCCCGAACCAATCTTGCCGCATCACCGTTCGCTTTTTGTAGGAGGGCCTTCAGGCCCGAACCATTCTTGCGGCTTCACCGTTCGCTTTTTGTAGGAGGGCCTTCAGGCCCGAACCAAGCTTGCCGCATCACCGTTCGCTTCTTGTGGGAGGGCCTTCAGGCCCGAACCAAGCTTGCGGCATCACCGTTCGCGGCTGAAGCCGCTCCTACAAAAACCACCGGCCCGAAGCAATCTTGCGGCATCACCGTTCGTTTTTTGTAGGAGGGCCTTCAGGCCCGAACCAAGCTTGCCGCATCACCGTTCGCGGCTGAAGCCGCTCCTACAAAAACCACCGCCCGAATCAAGCTTGTCGCGAGATTACCTACCGATTGTGGGAGGGCCTTCAGGCCCGAACCAAGCTTGCGGCATCACCGTTCGTTTTTTGTAGGAGGGCCTTCAGGCCCGAACCAATCTTGCGGCATCACCGTTCGCGGCTGAAGCCGCCCCCACAAAAACCACCGCTCCAAACCAAGCTCGCCGCGAGATTACCTACCGATTGTAGGAGGGCCTTCAGGCCCGAACCAAGCTTGCCGCATCACCGTTCGCGGCTGAAGCCGCTCCTACAAAAACCACCGCCCGAATCAAGCTTGCCGCGGTCCGTTCGCGGCTGAAGCCGCTCCCACAAAAACCTGCGCTCCGAACCACGGTGGCTAATGGATCAACCCGCTACTCGGATTTCATGCGCGCCATTGGCCAACTTTTCGCACACCAAGCTCGGACCCCCAAACAGACTCAAGGTCTGCAAATTGGTGGTCGTATGCAGACTAGGCGCCAGGCAGTGAAACCGCCCTGCGCCCGCGAGCCACATCGGCAGCAACAATTGATCGGCGAGATACTCACCAACCACGGCGCCGCTGTCGAGGTAAGCATCCAACTCGGCACAAGCTTTCGCGGCAACTTGCTCTGCAGGCAAACGGCGCTCGCCATGCACCGTCACCAGTTCCACGACGTTCTCAAACTCGGCCCACACACTGAGCACATTGCCTGGCCCCGTCCGTGAGCCCAGCACGCGGTGACGAATATGCTCGCGGCGCAGCTTATAGTGATCGGCCACCGCGGTGATCTCGCGCAAGCCGACGTGCTCTGGCACCGATGCCAGCAACGCCTCAGCCTGTATCGATTGCTTGGTCCCGCGCTCGCACAACGACAGCCCATGCAATGCCGCGGGCCGAACTTGCAAGACGACCGCACCACCGCCAGCCGGGAACAAGCCCTCGCGCACCACTTCCAGGCTCACATCCGCGCCCATGCGTCGCAGTTGCGGCAGAAACGCCCGCTGCAGAAAGCAGGTACTCGGCGCAAGCATGTTGTGCGTGCCACCCTCGACCGTCATGCGACTGATCTCTTTCGCACAGAGCAACGCCGGCAGCACCGTCTGCAGCACGAGCGACGTGCTGCCTGCTGTGCCAATCGCAAAATGGTGACTGCCGCCCACGAGTGCTTGCGGCCGAAACACGAGCGTGGACGAACCCAGCTCCGCGCCTTCGACTTCCGCAGCTGATATCTGCTGTGCCGCTTTCACGCAGGTCAGATGTTGCCGCATCAGACCGGGTTTTTCGCGCCCAGCCCGAATCCGTGTGATTCGAATCGGCCGACCGGTGATCACCGACAAGCTCAAAGACGTGCGCAGGATCTGCCCGCCGCCTTCGCCGACGCTGCCGTCGATTTCAATATTGGACCGTCCTTGCGCTTGCATCTTCAACTCCTTCAACGCGTCGACAACAAAGTCACAGCTTGGTGGTACATCCTAATCTTGCAGAACTCAGTGGCACTGCGATCTTCGCCGGAGATAAGTCCTGCTTCAATCAGTATGGGCGTCGCAAGGATCGTTACTGAGTTCGAGCTGACGCAACTCTTTGGTGTTCAACTGGCGCGCTTTCAGCAACATGTACGCACTCGACCCGATCATAAAGTCGACCCGTTGCGTGCGCTTCCGTTGATTCGGTTGAAGGTGGTCATCAACCCGAGCACCCAAAACCCAATGCCAGATCCCGCGTCGCTTGAGCAGAAATGCCCCCTGCCCCAGATCGCGATGATTCGCCACGAACTCGGCGTGCTTGCTTTCCCTTTTTCGTTTGCGCTCACGCGCCGAATCACCAGCTTGATAGCACAACAGCCGCGTTCGCGGATGCACGAACAATCCGACAGCCCGGCCCTGCCGCCAATGGCGATGCGCGGGGTAACAAGGCTTCCCTTGCTCGTCAAGCACGGCGTCAATCAAGACCTCCCATTCGACGTGCTCAAACAAATGCCGCCCCGATACGGTGCGTCGGTCAATCGTGGCGCACATCTCCGAATAGACGTTGTCCCATGGCCGACCGACCTGGGCTCGCAAGTATTTGCGCAGCGGGCTGAGCAGATCGTCAAAGTGCTTGCTCTGACGCAAGCGGGGCGCCTGCCGTTCAATATCGAGATCTTCGCCGTTCCAATCGCTGGCACGGGGCTTGTTGGTTCGTTTGTGCTTGAGTCGCCAGCCTGATCTCGGCCGCTCAATCAAGACTTGTTTCATATCCGCTCGCATGAGCGCACTCCTGATAATCGATTCGCGTTCGATGTCTGGGGGAGCTTGCAGCGGTCTTGAGGCAGGCGCGTCCGCGCCTGCCTGCCTCTTTCACTCAACCCTTGACACACACCACTTGGCGCAAGGTATGGACAATTTCGACCAGGTCGGACTGCGCCGCCATGACTTGATCGATCGGCTTGTACGCCGCGGGTGATTCGTCGATTACGTGGACGTCCTTTCGGCATTCCACATGCTTGGTCGCCTCGACGTGCGCTTCCAGCGTGATCAGTTGCTTGGCCCGAGTCCGGCTCATCACCCGACCCGCACCATGCGAGCACGAGCACAACGCCGCTTCGTTACCAAGCCCGCGCACGATGAAGCTCTTCGCACCCATCGAACCTGGGATGATGCCGAGCTGGCCCTTTTGCGCGCTGACCGCGCCCTTCCGCGTCACGAATAGGGACTCACCGAAGTGCGTCTCTTTCTGCACGTAGTTGTGGTGACAGTTGACCGCCTCCTCCGTGAGGGTGAACGGTTTCGGGATCACCTTGGCCAGTGCAGCCAGCGTGTTGTGCATCATGATCGCGCGGTTCTCCCGGGCGAATCGCTGCGCCCAGTCGACCGCGAACACATAGTCGGCAAAGTGCGGCGAGCCTTCCTGAAAGTACGCGAGGTCACGATGCGGCAAGTTGGCGACATGATTCCGCATGTCGGCCTGCGCCAACTCGATGAAGTGCGTGCCGATGGCATTGCCGACGCCACGCGAACCCGAGTGCAACATGACCCAGACCTGGTCAACTTGGTCCAAACACAATTCCACAAAGTGGTTGCCGGTGCCGAGCGTGCCGAGATGGCTCAAGTTGTTCGTGTTCTTCAATCGCGGATGCAGCTCGCACAGTCGTCGGAAATCGCTCTCCAATGCCGACCACGCCTGCTCGGCCGCTTTTGGCGCCTTGTTCCAGGCCCCTTTGTCGCGGGTGCCGTGGTTACCGGACCGACCGTGCGGCACCGCGCGCTCAATCGCCGTCCGCACCCCACCTAACTGGTCAGGCAAGTCGTTCGCTTTGAGCGACGTTCGCGCCGCAATCATGCCGCAGCCAATATCGACACCAACCGCCGCCGGAATGATCGCATGTCGAGTCGGCACCACCGAGCCAACGGTTGCGCCAATACCCACGTGCACGTCCGGCATCGCCGCGACATGCGGCCATACGACCGGCAGGCGCGACAACTGCTGCAGCTGTCGAATCGCATCGTCTTCCACCGGCACGCCCTTCGTCCACATCTTGACTGGGACGCCACCGTGTTCATTCAGTTCGTTATAAGTTGTCATGGTCGTCCACTCCTTTGCTTTCATTGATTCAGTCAACACACCCGAACGACAAGTAGTTGGCAGTCTTGCTGCTGCTCTATCTCATTGAGCGACACCTGCACGCGGATGCGTCCAGATGGCTGGATTTGCACCAGCAACCTGCAGATTACGATGTAGACCGCTGAGCATTCGTCCTGATGCTGGTTAAGCCCGCAGGCTTGGCCGATCGGCAACAAGGTTTCAACGAGACGGACATTTCAAAGATGTAGTCCCATTTGCATTTGCCGATCGGCCAAGACCGCGAGATTGCAACACGCGCTTGGCAAATCATGACTTTCAGATTGCATTCGACGAGGATTTTCGAGACGTCTCGGAAACATCTGAACGAGTTCAGCTGCTCCTGTTGCCTGCACAGGCCTTTCGGCGTGCGCAGGTGCCCGGTTCGAACGGGCGGATCCCATGTAGTCCCGACGGCATTCGACTGCAATCTGCCAATCACGCTTTCCTAAGGAGGGTCTGAACAAGTCCATCCTGGACTTTCAGACCCGCACCGAGTCCGGCACATGTCCGGACTCGGTGCCCAGAATCAAGCACTTGCGCGCTTGATTCTGGGCGGGCCATCCATGGCCCGCATCGACTCTGAACTTGTTCAGAGTCTCCCTAACCACCTACTCCCGGTTGCCTGCCCCATTGCTGGCAACCCGTTCACCTCATTCACCGACACGCACGGCTGATCAGTCAAGGTCCGATCATTTGCGTTTGGCTCCAGCGTGGTGAAGGTCACGCTGGCCCCTGTTCCTCTACTTCATTTGCGCGCACGCGGCTTAGATCTGCATCGAATCGATCTGATCGACCCAGAACTTGCCATCAGAGTTCCCAGCTGCGAACTCAGCAATGCGCTTGAACATCTCATCACTGAAACCGCCGATGTTCAGCACATCGCGCTGGTCCTTGATTTGCGAGTTCGTGTACGGCTGCAAGTCCACGCAAATCAACTTGGCATTTGGGTTCCGCTGCTTCAGCACGCGCCATTGGCGCTGGTATTCGGTTTCGCCCAGGCGGGCATCCATCCAGCTCTGGTTGTCCGAGAACATGATCACCGTATCCGGGGCCACGCTCATCTGGTTCAACGCTGCCAACGGCGCACTGCACTGCGTGCCACCGCCGAGCAAAGCCGCCAACGCCTGCGCGGTTTCCAGCACACCGCCGTGAGCGGGTCGCCGCCAGTTCCGCACTTGATCGTTGAACGGCATCACCATCGCACCACTATTCCGATGCAGCACGGCCGCCGCCATCAAGCCGGCGACATCCACACAACGCGTCGTCGACGTCGCACCATTACGGTAGCCAGTCACGGCCGATTCCATGGAACCGCTAACGTCGACCAGCACCGCCACGGAACCGGGGATTCGCGGGACGTTTTCGATCGCGTGCTCGGTCGCAGTGCGCAACGCCTGCCGGATCTTCTCGGGAATCGCGAGCGCTGCTTGGTACGTGGTCAGCAACTGGTACGGCATCGCCTTGGCGCGTCGCACCTGATCGCGATCCGCCAGACGCCGCGCAATCAAGCGCACCGTCGGCTCGTCTTCCAGCACGCCATGGCGCATGAACGTATTGAGATTCATGCGGGTCATGGTCCAACTGGCCTGACGGGCGATCTGGATCCAGTGCTCCTTGCCGAGCGGGCGTCCCGTCAACAACTGGAACGGCACGTTCGGCACCGGCTGGTTCGGATTCAAGCGAAACCGTTCCAATTCGAGCAAGGCTTTTGGCAACAACTCGGCATCGCACGGCCTACCCAGAATGCAGGCAAACAAGGCGTTGCGCTCACGCGACGGGGCACGCGGGTGCACCATCTTGATCACGTCGGCCAGCGACGGATCGTTGCCAACCATGGCCTTGATCAACGATTCGTCCGAAGCCTGCTCCAGCCAACGCTGCACCCAGCGCTTCGGTCGCGAACCAAGGCTCTGGCGCGCCACCAAACCAGACCGCAGGATGCCGACCAGGTTCCGCAGCATGCCGCCGTTGTCGATGACCCTCGGAAACACCTGCTCACCGAGCTCACCCGCGAAGCTGGCCAGCCAAGCCACCAACAATGCCGGCGTGTCCTTCATGTAGCCGTGCTTGCGCGCATACAGCGCGGTCTTGGCCACGAAATCCGGATCCACTTCAAAGCAGCGCTTCAGGAGCTCAGATAACTGGGCTTCGGCCGAGCTGTAGAACGTGCTGTTCAAACAGCCGGTCATGGCGAGCTGCGCGAGCGCCTGTTTCGGTCCAAACCCGTACGCTGGCACGCCAGCCTGGTTGGGCGTCAACAGTTGCTTCTGGGCGGGCTTCAATGCCTTGTTCAACATCACACGTTCTCCTGACTCCGATGCGGAACGCCGCATCCATAGCTGGTCTATATCAAGTCCCGTGCCAACTTCGGAAGATCTTGATTACCGCATTGTTTTTATTGAACATGTTTCGAACCCAGCAAAAATTGTCACTAGCTCGAAGCCGCCCTTTAAGATACGCTTAGATCGCACTTTATATTTTTGGATAGCATCATGAAGCGCAAAGTCGTGATCGGATTCCTCGGTACGCAGATGGATTTGGGTGCCGGCCCGGGCCGTTGGGAGAAATGGCGCCCCACGGTTGCGCTCGGGCAACACGAGGACTTCCAGGCAGACCGTATTGAGTTGCTGGTCGACCAGCGTCGATTCAACAACCTCGTCAAGACTGTGCAGACGGACCTGCGCCAACTGAGCCCGCAGACAGACGTCTGCGTGCACGACGTGTATGTCAAAGACCCTTGGGACTTCGAGCTGATGTACTCGGCCTTGTTCGATTTTTCGCGTCGGTATCCGTTTGATCTGGAGCACGAGGAATATTTCATCCACATCACAACCGGCACGCACGTCGCGCAGATCTGCTGGTTTCTGCTGGCCGAGGCGCGCTTTCTGCCCGCACGATTGATTCAAACCTCGCCACCCCGCGATCGCGCCCAAGGCATGCAAGGCTCATACGCGATCATCGACCTGGATCTCGCCCGCTATGACCAGATCGCGCAGCGGTTCTCCAAGGCCAGTCAGGAAACGACCGAGTTTCTGAAGAGCGGCATCAACACCCAAAGTCCGAAGTTCAACCGGATGATCGAGCAGATCGAGCGTGTCGCCATGCGTTCGCGCGCGCCCATGCTGCTGATGGGTCCGACTGGCGCGGGCAAGAGCCAACTCGCGCGCAACATCTTCGAGCTGAAAAAGCAGCGCCAGGACTTGAGCGGCCGGTTTGTCGAGGTGAACTGCGCAACGCTGCGTGGCGATGGCGCCGGCAGCGCGCTGTTCGGGCATGTCCGCGGTGCCTTCACGGGCGCACAGAGTGATCGCGCCGGTCTGTTGAAGAGTGCCGATGGCGGCCTGCTGTTCCTCGACGAAATCGGCGAACTCGGTCTTGATGAGCAAGCCATGCTGTTGCGGGCGATCGAAGACAAGCGCTTTCCGCCTTTGGGTGGGGACAAGGAAGTCAGCAGCGATTTTCAGTTGATCGCGGGCACGAATCGCGATCTCGCCGTGGCCGTGCGCGAAGGCCGCTTTCGCGACGATCTGTTCGCCCGCCTGAATCTCTGGACGTTCTATCTACCCGGACTCAAGGAGCGCGCCGAGGACATCGAACCGAACCTCGAGTTCGAACTGTCGCGCTATGCGCGCAACTACAATGAGCAAGTGCGTTTCAACCGCGAAGCGCGTCAAGCCTATCTGCGCTTTGCAACGAGCGCCGATGCGGTCTGGCCCGGCAATTTCCGCGATCTGGGCGCGTCGATCACGCGCATGGCGACGTTATCCGAATCGGGCCGGATTACCGTGGACGTAGTGCAGGAGGAAATCCAACGCCTGAAACGACATTGGGGCGACCAGCAATCGGACACGCCAACCGACACCAGCCTCGCGGACCTGCTCGGCGACGCTTATGCCGATCTCGATCGCTTTGATGCCGTGCAGCTTGCTGAAGTCGTTCGCGTCTGTCGCGCCAGTCGCACACTCAGCGATGCCGGCCGCACGTTATTTCAGGCGAGTCGGGAGAAAAAGGCAAAGACCAACGATGCCGATCGGCTGCGCAAATACTTGGCTCGCTTTGACTTGCAGTTCGAGCAGCTGCACCGATTGAATTAGTGAGCGTCCGCGACGTCGTTGGCATCGCCGCCAATCAGTTCATGCAGACGCACACTGGCGGCTGCGAGATCGTAACCATGCGCATGCAGCCAGCCGGCGTCATACAGCGTGTCGGCGTAGCGATCTCCCTCGTCGCACAGCAGCAACACAATCGATCCTTGCTGCCCCGCCGCGCGCATGCCACGAGCCAATCGGATGGCAGCGACAAAGCTGCAACCGGACGAGCCACCCCAGCGCCGATTGAGCGCCGATTCGAGAAATCGCATGCCGGCGATCGAGTCGACGTCGTTAATTTCTTCAACGAGATCGACGATGTCGAACAGAAATCCGCTTTCGACCTGCGGACGGGCAATGCCTTCGATAATGCTTGGCCGCGTTTGTACGGCATCTCGACTGCGCGTACGAAACCCTTCCGCAAACGCGCCACCAGTCGGTTCGGCGACGCAAAGCGCCGTGCGCAGGCGCCGATAGCGCAAGTAGCGACCAATCGTCGCCGATGTGCCGCCAGTGCCGGCGCCGCAGACGACGTAACGCGGTTCAGGATGCGCCTCCAGTGCCATCTGCCGGAGAATGGACTCGGCGATATTGTTGTTGCCGCGCCAATCGGTCGCCCGTTCGGCCAATCCGAATTGGTCGAGGTAACACGCGCCTTCGGTTTCGGCCCATTGCCGCGCAAACGGCGCGCAGCGCTCGCCTGGGGGCAGCAATAAACATCGCCCGCCAAGTGCCGTGATCGCCGTGATCTTTGCCGCCGCCGTCTGCTCGGGCATCACGGCAACAAAGGGCAGGCTGAGGAGGCGGGCAAACCAAGCCTCGGAAATTGCGGTGCTGCCGGAGGACGCGTCCACCACGACCTGCCCTTCGCGCAGCCGGCCGTTGCACAGCGCGTACAGGAACAGCGAGCGCGCTAAGCGATGTTTCAAACTGCCACTCGGGTGCGAGGCCTCGTCCTTCAGATAAAAGCTGATTCCCGGGAACGGCGGCAGATCGAGTCGCAGCAAATGCGTGTCGGCCGAACGCAGTGCTTCGCGCTCCAGGCAGGTCAGGGCTTTGTGAATCCAGAGTCGGTTCGTGTCCATGCTGGCCAGGATGCCAGCCGGGCCTGCCTGTACTTTTGACTTGGATCAGTTGTGCCGAGGGCTGACATAGAAAGATCAAACTCACCCCGGATCAAGTCCGGGGTGACGAGCGGTGGTGCAGAAGTCTTTGGGAAACCCGAGCACGTGCTCGTCGTGGCCCGCATCCAAAGCTTCAGGATCGCCATTGGCTGGTCAGGAACGATCGAACACACCCCGGATCGAGTCCGGGGCGACGAGCGGTGGATTGGAATTCCTGGGGAAAACCGACCCTTCCGCGCATCTCAATCTGCGGTTCTGCGCCGACGCGCGTCCTCGCCCTTCGTCGCCCGAGACGGAATCAGGTGCGGGGCTCATGCTCGCAGCAAGCCGCCTGATGGAACGCTGCCACCCCTTTTCCGCCCGAAATTGCCGTTTCCCCTGCCGAAATCGCCCCGAATCCGGGAACTTTTCCGGGATCGGGCGGTCGCTTGCCGACCAGATTGCCCGGATTCAGTCCGGATCGGTAGAATAGAAGGCTGTTTGCCCGACCCGGGCTCGTTTCAGAACCGGCCGGCAATTTTTTGACGCTCATTGGAGAGATTGGATGAAATTTGGTTTGCGCGCTGCCATGTTGGCGGCCATGCTGGTGGGTGCTGCCCATGCCCAGGACACGACGTCTGAAAAAGGCAAGCTGAGTTACGCCATCGGCTATGAAATCGGCAACGATTTCGTCGAAAAGAAGATGGACATCGACGTGAACACCGTGATCCGTGCGATCCAGGACGGTTACGCGAAGAAGGCGCCGGCCGTGGCCAATGAGCAGATGGCCGAAGCGCTCGACAAGATGAAAGAGCGTCTCTACAACGAAGCCAAGACCAAGTACGAAGCCCTGGCGCGTGACAACAAGGCCGCGAGCGACAAGTTCCTGGCCGAGAACAAGGTCAAGAAGGGCATTGTGTCCCTGCCGTCGGGCATCCAGTACCGCATCATTGAAGAAGGTACCGGCAAGCGTCCGCTGAAGACCAGCGAAGTGACCATGCATTACCGTGGTTCGCTGACCACCGGTCTTGAGTTCGACAGTTCGTTCGCGCGCGGCACGCCGGCCAAGTTCAAGGTCGACCAAGTGTTGAAGGGTTGGCAGGAAGTCATCCCGATGATGAAGGTCGGCGACCATTGGCAGATCTTCCTGCCGGCAGAGCAGGCCTATGGCATGCGCGGCAATGGTCCGATCGGTCCGAATCAGGCCCTGGTGTTCGAAATCAAGCTGATCGACGTCAAGTAATCGACGCCGTCGGCACACAGCGGTCTCGGCCGCTGTTGCAAACGCCACACCCCACAAGACCGATGCGGATGCCCGCATCGGTCTTGTCGTTTTGAAGGAAGTTATGACCAGTTTGACTTGGACGCGCCCTGCGCGCGCAATTCCGACACCATGTATCGGCGTATGCATGTTGGCCGCCAACGACTTGTGCGAGGGCTGTCTCAGACTGTCTGCCGAAATCGCGCGCTGGGCCAGCATGTCCGATGCCGAGCGTGCGCACATCATGCAGGTGGTGCTGCCCGAACGCGAGGCGCGCCGGCATGAACTTTGAGCGCATCCAGAAGGCGCTGCATGACTTGGAGCGTCCGCCGAGTGGCGAAGGCTGGAATCATGCCGACCTTGCCGACATTCTCGACGTCGAAGAAGGCTTGATTCCGGCCGCGGTGTTGGTGCCCATCATCGATCGCGACGGCGTGTTGACCGTGCTGTTGACCGAGCGCGATGAAAACCTCGCAAACCATGGCGGCCAGGTCAGCTTTCCGGGCGGGCGCATCGATGCCGACGACGGTTCCGCATTGGCCGCAGCCCTGCGCGAACTGGAAGAGGAAGTCGGCATTGCACGGGAGTTTGTCGAGCCACTCGGCTATTTGGATTTGTTTGACACGATCACGCGCTTTCGAGTCACCCCGGTCGTCGCGCGCGTGCGCGAGGGTTTTACGGTCACGCCCCGAATCGGTGAAGTGGCCGACGTGTTCGAGGCGCCGCTGGCCCAATTCCTGAACCCCGAGGCGCTGATCTCTCGGGAAGTGGACTACCGCGGCAAACTCCGCAACATCCACGAGTTCGACGTTGAAGGCCGACGCGTCTGGGGCGCGACGGCTGCCATGTTATTGAACCTGCGCAAACGGATTGAGCTATGGACCTGAATACCGAGACCTTGATCGACGTCACGGCGCTGAAACCATTGCTTGGCCAAACCGATCTATTGCTCGTGGATTGCCGTTTTGACCTGATGCAGCCCGACGCGGGCCGGCAAGCGTTCGAGCAGTTGCATCTTGCAGGCGCAGTTTATGCGGATGTGAACCAGGACTTGTCGGACCAGAGTCTTACGGGCCTTGGGCGCCATCCATTGCCAACGCCCGCCCACTTCGCCGAGACCCTGTCCAGGCTTGGCTTTCGGCCAGAGCAGGCCGTGGTCGTTTACGATCAAGGCAATGGCGCCTATGCCGCCCGACTATGGTGGATGCTGCGCTGGATCGGGCATCGCCAAGTCGCAGTTCTCAATGGTGGCTTTCAGGCAGCACAAAAGGCCGGTCTGCCCATGACCAGCGGCGCGGTCAGCGTCGTGCCGTCCCAAGTTTTGGATCTGCGCGGAACGACGTCCAGCGTGTTGGACTATCTAGCACTGGATCAAGCCCGACAAGACCCCAGCTGGCTGCTGATCGATGCTCGCGGCGCCGAACGCTATCGCGGTGATGTCGAGCCGATTGACCCGGTCGCCGGCCATATTCCTGGCGCGATCAATCGCCCATTTACCCAGAATCTGGACAGCGAGCAGCGCTTCCTGCCGCCCGCTGAACTGCGGATGCAATTCCAGACTTTGCTGGGCGCACGTAGCGCCGAGCAGGTCGTACATCAATGCGGGTCTGGTATTACGGCGTGTCACAACCTGCTGGCAATGACGCACGCCGGCTTGGTGGGCTCGAAGCTCTTTGCACCATCGTGGAGCGGCTGGATTTCAGATCCCAGCCGCCCCATCAGCCGCGGTGATTGACTGGCATCCATGCCGCTCAATCAGCGAATGTGCCAGTCCGGCTTTTTCAGCAGGACGTGCGGGTCTCGGTGTAATAAGCCGTGCGCACGCCGTCGAGAATACGGGTGCCCCCACAGCTGATGAATTCCTCGCCGACTACTTCGGTGTGCGCGGCGCTCGAATAGTAGAAGCGGTTGATGCTTTGGCCGATACCAGCATAGGCAACACCGGCAGCGATCGTCATCGTGGCAGCAAGCGACAACAGGAATGTGTGCGACTTCTTCATGATTTGCTCCTTCGGTTGAGTACAGGGTTGGCATGACTTGCAGCCATCCGTGGGTCTCCGCGAGGGGTCCCGAAACGCGACGAGACAGGTTGATTGCAACGTGAGCCCGCGACACGCTCCTTGTTGTCGCGAGAGAACCTTGGACGACTCGGAATCACGTTGTCGCCTTGGCTCAAGTGTTCTTCAACCTGTCATGACGCTCTTTTCGGGACTCCAAAACGGTGCGATCTGCGAATCCTTCGCGGCATGCATTGCGTTACGCGTAAAATCCGCAAAATCGCGCTCAATTATTTGGTAGCGCAACCCAACTTCTGCCGTCAGGCCGAACACCAAGCAGCGACCGGGTTCCGGCCTGAGCGGCATGCGACGTGCTGTTCGGAAATCAATCATCCGCGCAAAACGCCACATTGTGCTTGCGAAGTAGCGGGCGCGGCCCCTTGCCGCACGTCCACAGAAACGAGCACCCTTGTCATTGACATGGCTGCCACGCCTGGGATTTTGGAGTCGCGACCGCGCTTTGATGCCTTCTGGATCAAGGCAATCCCCTGATTTCGGCGCTGTTGGGTTGTTTTTCACGTCAGTCGCGCAACAATTGCGGGCTGGGAGGAATGACCCCGCTCCGGTCGGGCCAGCCCAATCCCCAACCTGTCGCCACGAACTGAACCAGAACGGAGTGCTTGTGAGTCTTGCCAAAGCCCGAACCATGCCCGGTGTGATGGAGCTCTTACCGCTCGATCAAATTGCTTTCCAGAACATGCTGGAAACAATCCGCCGGAATTTTGAACGCTTCGGCTTTCTGCCGATCGAAACGCCGGCAATCGAGTTCACCGATGTGCTGCTGACCAAATCGGGTGGCGAAACCGAGCGTCAGGTGTACTTCGTGCAGTCGACCGGCAGCCTGAAGAAAGGCGAGGAACCAAGCCTAGCCCTGCGCTTTGATCTGACTGTGCCTTTGGCCCGCTACGTTGCCGAGCACGAGCATAGTCTGAGTTTTCCGTTTCGCCGCTACCAAATGCAGCGCGTCTATCGGGGCGAGTCGGCGCAGGAGGGGCGATATCGCGAGTTCTATCAATGCGACATCGATGTGATCGGAAAGGATCAGCTGTCGGTCCGCTATGACGCCGAACTGCCGGCTGCGATCTACGCGATCTTCCGCGAACTGAACGTCGGCCCGTTCACCCTCCAGCTGAATAACCGCAAGATACTGCGCGGCTTCTTCGAACGCCTCGGCATTGCCGATGGCGAGGCACAAACCCTGGTTCTGCGCGAAGTTGACAAGATCGACAAACGCGGGGCTGCAGCCGTGCGCGAAACTTTGACGAACGCGCCATTTTCGCTGCCGATCGAGCAGGCGGATGCACTGATGCATTTTGTTGCGCAACGCTCGGACTCGCATGCCAGCGCCTTGGCGATGCTGGACGCTCTGGGCAGCGGCAATAGCACTCTGGACACTGGCATCGCCGAGGTCCGCGAAGTGCTTCGCCTGTTGAAAGCCCTGGGTGTTCCGGAAGCGTTCTACGTGCTGAATTTTTCGATCGCGCGCGGACTCGATTACTACACCGGCTCCGTGTTCGAAACGATTCTGACCGAGCATCCGGATATCGGCTCGGTCTGCTCGGGCGGTCGCTACGAGAACCTGGCCTCGCACTACACCAAGTCCAAACTCCCCGGAGTGGGCGTGTCAATTGGTGCCACGCGGCTGTTCTACCAACTGCGCAAGGCGGGTCTGATTGGCACCGCGAAGAGCACCGTGCAAGCCATGGTAGCGATGATGGACGATGCCGACCTGCCGCTCTACCTGGAGCTCGCGAATCAGCTGCGTGCGGCGCAGATCAATACCGAGGTGCAGTTGGAGCCGAAGAAGCTCGGCAAGCAATTCCAATACGCCGATCGGGCCGGCATCCGTTTTGTGCTGATGCTGGGCGTTGATGAAAAGGCCAAAGGCGTGGTCGCCGTCAAGGACATGCTGCGGGGTGAGCAATTTGAGGTCGCCCGTGCCGAGCTCACGCAAAGCCTGCGCGTTGAAATCGAACAATCCGAAGCCATGCCAAAGGGGCTGTGATGCGTCCAATCATCGAACTGAATGGGCTCTCGCTGAGCCGCTCGCAAGTTGCCGCACTCGCTGACGGCGCGGCGGTTCATCTGGCACCCGATGCGCTGGAACGAGTGGCCCATGCGGCGTCGTTTCTGAGCGAACAGGTACGTCGACAGGAGCCCATCTACGGCGTCACAACGGGCTTTGGCAGCAATGCCGATAAGCTGCTCGGCGCCCGCCGCGCGCGCGATGATCTGCCTGGCGGCAACCCGGAGCAGCATGAGCGCGACTTGCTCGAAGAACTCCAGCACAATCTGGTGATCACGCACGCTGTGTGCGTCGGCGAGCCGTTCCCGGAAACGGTCGTCCGCGCGATGCTCGGTATTCGCATCAATACGCTGCTGCGCGGTCACTCGGGAATTCGCGTCGAAACGCTGCAGGCGCTTGCCGAACTGCTGAACCGCGATGTCATTCCGGTGATTCCGCGCAAGGGTTCGGTTGGTGCGAGCGGCGATCTGGCCCCGCTATCGCACTTGGCAATGGTGCTGCTCGGCGAAGGCGAGGCATTTGTTGGCGGTCTTCGCAAGTCGGGACGCGAGGCCCTCCAGGAAGTCGGCTTGCAACCGGTGCGATTGTCGTTCAAGGAAGGCCTCGCGCTGAACAACGGCACCACGCAGATGCTCGCAACGGGCGCACTGGCACTGAACCGACTGGAGCATTTGTTGCAGCTGGCTGAACTTGCAGCCGCCATGACGCTTGAGGCATTTGCGGGCCGCAGCGGCGCGCTGGTGGATGACGTGCACCAATTGCGCCCGCATCCAGGCCAGATCCATTCAGCCAAGGCCGTCCGCGCGTTGATCGAAGGCTCGACGTTGGTCGATATCGCGTATCACCTCGTGCCGCGTTTTTCGTCCTGGTTGGCCGACTCCTGGCAAACGCCCGCAGCGCAGGCACAACGCTTCGATATCAGCTGGGACTACGTACCGCCGAGCCAGCGTCATGGCCGCGAGAACTTCTACAAGCGCTTCCTGCCGTTCAAGGGCGGCAAGAAGCATCAACCGCAAGACGCATACTGCCTGCGCTGCATGCCGCAAGTGCATGGCGCCGTCCGCGATGCGTTTGATCAAGCGTGCCGCGTGTTTGATGTGGAGCTGAATGCGGTCACGGACAACCCGTTGGTGTTTCCGGATCGGGCCGCGCGCGAGATCGAGGATCAAGTGATTTCGGCCGGGCATTTCCACGGCATGCCGCTCGCGCTGGCGATGAGCTACGTCAAAGCCGCCATCCCCGTGCTCGCCAGCATCTCCGAGCGACGCCTGAACAAGCTCGTCGACCCGGCGACGAACGATGGATTGCCGGCGTTCCTGATTGGCAACGAAGACGCCACCGACTCCGGCTTCATGATCGTGCAGTACACCGCGGCGGCACTCGTCAATGATCTGGCGAGTCGCGCGCATCCGGCATCGGTGTACTCGATCCCGACGAGCGCGAATGCCGAGGATCACGTGTCGATGGGCGCGAATGAGGCCCGCCATGTGCTCGACATGCTCGAGGATCTGGAGCACGTGCTCGCACTGGAACTCTACACGGCTGCGCAGGCGCTGGAGTACCGGCGCGACATGCTGAATGCCGCACGCGAGTTGGGCCGTAGCGGCAATGTGTCCGCCCTGATCAGCAAGATCAGAAACGCGCCGCGCACTGACGCCGTTGAGCGCGCTCAATTCGAGTCCGAAGTCGCGGCACTCGCCCAGGCCCTTGCGGAATCCGACGACTTCCAGCCATCCAAGCGCGTCCAACGCGCGTTTGAGCGAATCCGTCAGCACATTCCGTTCATGGCCATGGATCGCGCGATGGATGGCGATATCCGCGCCATTCTGAAGTTGGTCGCGTCTGGCAGCCTGCTTGAGGATGCCGCATGATTCGTGCGCTGGAGCTGATGATTGGGCTGCGCTACACACGCGCAAAGCGCCGCAATCATTTCATCTCGTTCATCTCGCTGGCATCGATGCTCGGTATTGCGCTCGGCGTTTGCGCCCAGATCACGATCGTCTCGGTGATCAATGGCTTTGGCACCGAGCTGCGGGCCCGCACGCTCAGCATGGTCGCTCACGCCACCGTGTCCGGCTTCGGCGGCGAGCCGTTGCAGCAATGGCCAGAGGCCGTAGCCGTTGCCCAAAAGCTACCGCACGTGGTGGGGGCGGCACCTTATGTCGAACGCGAAGTCATGCTCCAGGGCGGACGTGTCAGCGGCGCGATTGTGCGCGGCATCGACCCGACCTTGGAGCCCACCGTCTCGGCGATTCGCGAGGAGATCAAAGAGGGCGACTTCGCCGCGCTGCAACCCGGTGAATTCAACATTGTGCTGGGCAAAGAGCTGGCACTGTGGGCAGGCGCGTCGCTTGGCGACAGCGTGCTCGTCTATGCGCCACAAGTCCGCGCCACGCCAGCAGGCCTGCTGCCGCAGATGCGCCGGTTTCGTGTGGTCGGTCTGTTCGAGGCGGGGGTTTCCGAGTTCGATCGCGGCATGGCTTTCATCCATATCCAGGATGCCCAGAAGCTGTTTCGGCAAGGTGACGGGGTCACCGGCGTTCGGCTGAAGCTCGATGACCTGTTTCAGTCTCGGGCCGTCGCGGAGTCGCTCGGCGCCCAACTGCAGGGCGACTTTCGTGTGCGGGATTGGACTCAGGACAACCGCAATCTCTATCAAGCGCTGAACACTGAGAAGATCACGATGTTTGTGATCATGTCGCTGGTGGTCGCGGTCGCGGCGTTCAATCTGGTGTCGTCGCTCGTGATGCTGGTCATCGACAAGCAGGCGGACATCGCGATTTTGCGCACGCTGGGTTTGAGTCCGGGCTCCGTCATGCAGATCTTTGTAATCCAAGGCGTCGTCATTGCGTGTGTAGGCATTGCGATCGGCACCGTCGGCGGCATTCTGCTTGCCGAGAACGCCGATCGGCTCATGAACTTCTTGGAAGCCATCTTCGGCTTCGACTTCATGCCAGCCGATGTGTATTACATCAGCGCACTCCCTTCCGATCTGCGGATGGATGATGTCCTCAGCATTGTCGGACTGAGCTTTGTGCTGTCCACGCTGGCGACTTTGTACCCGGCGTGGAAGGCGGCCCGGACGAAACCGGCGGAGGCGCTGCGCTATGAGTGAGTTTGCGCTCGAGGTGAGTGGCGTCAGCAAGACGTATCGCGACACCGGGCTCAGTACGCCCGTGCTGCACGCGGTCGACTTGAATGTCCGCGTTGGCGAAGCCGTTGCGATTGTCGGCGCGTCAGGCTCTGGTAAGAGTACCTTGCTGCATGTGATCGGTGGCCTCGATGCGCCCGACGGCGGCAGTGTGCGCGTGGCCGGTCAAGATATGCTGAGTCTGGGCGAGACCGCACGCGGCGATCTTCGAAACCTTGCACTCGGTTTCATTTATCAGTTCCACCATTTGTTGCCCGAGTTCACGGCCGAAGAGAATGTCGCTATGCCGTTGCTGATCCGGCGAACCCCAAAAGCGGCGGCCCTGGCTCAAGCCCGGGCGATGTTGGAGAAAGTTGGCCTCGGTCATCGCATTCACCACAAGCCCGGCGAGCTCAGCGGGGGCGAACGCCAACGTGCTGCGGTCGCCCGCGCGCTCGTGAGTCAACCACAGTGCGTGCTGGCTGACGAGCCCACCGGAAATTTGGATGCGCAGAATGCAGAGGCGGTCGCCGAGTTGATGCTGGCGCTGCGGCGCGACGCCGGGACGGCACTCGTGATTGTGACGCACGACCTGAATCTGGCGGCGCGCATGGATCGAGCGCTGCGCCTGGTCGACGGCCGGCTGCAAACCCTGGAATTGAAACCCCCGAACGGATAGAGGCCAACCCATGAATTCGGCAGCCACGGATCGGCAGCCTGTACACCGCCCGGATGGCGACTCAATTTGGTTCTCATCCCCTGCGCGCCGACAGCTTTATGCGCTGGCCTGGCTGTTGGGCTTGTTGTGCGCGCACCTGCTGCCGACATTGCCCGGGCAAGACGGTTTGCTGGTCCTGACATTGTTATCGCTCACATTGCTGTGGCCGCCTCAGGCCCGCTGGCTCGGTTGGTCCGGTCTGGGTGCCGTGTACGCCATTTGGGCAGCGAGTCACGCACTCGCCGATCGATTGCCAGTCGCCGCGACCGGAGCCGATCTTGACGTATTCGGCACCGTTGTTGGTCTGCCCGAGCGGCAACCTGAGCAACAGCGGTTTGAGTTGCACGTCGTCAGCTGGCACAGCGCGGATCCGGCGTTCCGTTGGACGAACGCCCAGCCAACACTGAGAGTGTCGTGGTACGGCCATGAGCCGACGATTCGAAGCGGCGACTCGTTCCGCGGCACGGTACGTGTGCGCCCACCCATCGCCCTGGTCAATCCAGGGAGTTTCGATTTCGAACGCCACGCGCTCGCGCAAGGCCTCGACGCGATGGCATACGTGCGCTCGGGCCAAATCGAAACTGGCGCGCCATCGGGGCTGTTCATCGACCGATTCCGGCAGAACTGGTCGACCTGGATCCAAACCAGCAGCCAACACCCGGAATTGGGGCCATTGCTGGCGGGCCTTGCGGTCGGCGATCAGGCGGCGATCAGCGATGCAAGTTGGCAACGTCTGCGGGTGACTGGCACCACGCATCTGATGGCGATTTCTGGTTTGCACATTGGCTTGGTCGCGGCATTCGCCGCTTGGCTCACGCAAGGTCTGTACGTGCTCTGGCCGGGCTTGGCAAGACGTTGGACACGGCCTGATCTCGCCGGCCTCGCCGGGCTCGCAGCGGCGCTAATCTACGCGTGCCTCGCCGGCTGGTCTCTGCCTGTGCAGCGCACGATCCTGATGATTGCATTGGTCATCGTCTGCCTGTGGACGCGCCGGTACTTGAGCAGTTTCCAGATGCTCCTGACGGCTGCCGTGCTCGCCGTTTTGTTTGATCCGTTGGCGCCCTTGTCTGCCGGATTCTGGCTGAGCTTTCTTGGCGTCTTCAGTCTGATGCTCGCCCTGCCCGGCTGGCGCGTCGAAAAGCCGTGGCAGGCCATGTGGCGTGCACAATGGGTGGCGACGATATTCTTGCTCCCCGTTGGCATCGCGTGGTTTCAGCAGGCCAGCGTCGTCGGCCCGTTGGCCAATCTCCTGGCCATTCCGTGGATCACGTTTGGCGTGGTGCCATTGCTACTGCTCGCGATGCTTTGTCCCATCGAAGCGGTTTCGGCTTGGCTCATCAAACTCGCTACGTTGTCATTGAGTGGACTCTGGCACGTGCTGGGCTGGTGCGAGCAATGGTCGTTTGCGAGCATCGACCTGCCCGAAACCACGCTGCCGTTGCTGCTGCTCGCCCTGCTCGGCGCCGTCATACTGCTGCTGCCAAGACCATTCGCCGGGCGTTGGTTTGGTCTCTGTTGCCTGCTCCCTTTGTTCGTACCGGCGATCAACCCAGTCGCTTTGGGACACGTGCGGATCAGCGTGCTCGACGTGGGTCAGGGGCTCGCTGTATTGGTGCAAACACGCGCACACAATTTGCTGTACGACACGGGCGCACGCACGCGTGGCGGCTTTGATCTCGGTGAAGTCGTCGTGGTGCCGGCGCTGCGGAGCCTCGGCGTCAGACAACTCGATCGCCTGATCATCAGCCATCTGGACAATGATCACGCGGGCGGGCGACAAGCTGTGCGCCGGGCGTATCCGGCGGCGTTGGAGCAGGTCGGCATCGAGACCGATCCGTCGGCCCGCTGTGAGCGGGGCGAGCACTGGGAATGGGACGGCGTGCAGTTTCAATTTTTGCATCCACCCCGGCATTTCCCCGATCTTGGCAACGAGAGTTCCTGCGTCCTGCAGATCACCGCTGGCACCAAACGCGCGCTGCTGACTGGGGACATCGGTGCTGATGTTGAAGCCCGGCTGCTGCATGAGCCAATCCTCGGGCCCCTGAGTCTGTTGCTCGTGCCGCACCATGGCAGTCGCTTTGCGAGCAGTTTGCCGTTTCTCGATGCCACCGAACCGCGCTTCGCCGCCGTGTCGAGCGGCTTCGCCAATCGCTTCGGCCACCCGAGTCACGCGGTGCTGGAGCGCCTCCAAACCGTTGGCGCAACCCCACTCAATACAGCCTACTCGGGGATGTTGCAATTTGAACTGGGTCCGGAGCCCGGGACGTCGCCACCAACGCAGCAACGCGCCGTATCACGCCGCTATTGGCGCTTGGCGCCCGACGCACTGGCAGGCTGGGATCGGCGATAATGCGGCCATGTCGAATTCATTCAAGTTGCTAGTGTGCACGTGGCTCAGCGGGTCCATTCTGGCCTGCGGCCTGGCACGTGCCGACACATTCAGCATGGACTGGCAGTCGGAAGCGATTCCCGCGCAGTCAATCTGGATTGATCCAACCGCCCGCCCCCGGTTGTCAGACTGGCGTCCGGGCGACCCGATCGTGGACATCCCCCGCCGCCAAAACCGCCTTGCGCCCTATGAGGCACCCCGCTACCTGACCGATGGACTGGATCGCCTTGCCACATTGCAGGAAGGTCGGAGCGTCAACAGCCCTACCGCATTCAACACGCCGTTGCTGAACATCGGCGGCGGCGGGTACTCGGGTGTCAGTCCGTCCGACGCGAGTGGCGATGTCGGACCCGGTCATTATGTTCAGGTGGTCAACAGCAATGTCGGCGCGACCTACCGGATCTACAACAAGTCGGGCACGTTGGTCGCCGGCCCGTTCAATCTGGAAAGCCTCGGCACCGGCCTTTGCGCAAACGGCTGGGGCGATGGCCTGGTGCTCTACGATCAACTCGCCAATCGCTGGATGCTCAGCGAATTTACGCAGACCGGCAACACGTTGTGCATTTATCTGAGCGAGTTGTCCGACCCCAGTGCGCCGCAAACCTGGACGCGCTATCAAATCAACACGCCCGGATTTCCGGATTACCCGAAGTACGGCATCTGGCCCAACGCCTATGTGATTGGCGTCAACGAAGGCAGCACCACCCGTGCTGTCTATGCGCTGGATCGCACGCGAATGCTCGCCGGGCTGAGCATCACCGCGCAGCGGTTCACGGTGCCAGCCTTGGCGGGATTCTCGTTTCAACTTCTTATGCCGGCTGATTTGGAAGGGGCCACGTTGCCGCCATCGGGCGCCAAACCGTTGTTGATGCGGCAATTGGACGATGAGGCCCACACGCCAAGCCAGAACGATCCGACGCGCGATCGACTTGAAGTGTATGAACTCACTTTGGATTTCAATACGCCAGCCAATTCGATACTCAGCGGTCCGAGCGCGATCACGATCAGTGAATTCGACGCCGACCTGAGTGGCTTGACAGGCCTCGACGGCATTCGCCAGCCGGATGGCAGTCAAATCGATGCGGTTCGCGAGCCAATCATGAATCGCTTGGTGTATCGCGTTTTCCCAGGTTTTGAGAGCCTGAGCGGCAATTTCGTGACGGATCGAAATGGCAGTGATCTCGCCGGTGTGCGCTGGTTCGAATTGCGGCGAACAGGCGGTAGCAATGCGCCGTGGCTGCTGTTTCAAGAAGGCACTTTGTCGGCGGCTGATAGCGTCAATCGCTGGCTCGGCACGAGTGCGATTGATCGCTCGGGAAACTGGGCTCTGTCCTACAACGCCACCGGCACATCGCCGACGGTGTTCCCGAGCCTCCGCTTTGCCGGCCGGCGCGACGGCGAAGCCCGACAGACCATGAGCACACTGGACCTCAGCATCCAGAACGGCAGCACGAATCAAAGCAGCAACCGCTGGGGCGATTACGCCCAGATGAGCCTCGATCCCGTAGATGGTTGCACCTTCTGGCTGACCGGCCAATACGCGCCAGCCACCACGTTTTCCACCCGTATCGCCAGCCTGCGGCACACGGGTTGTGGCACGCCAACGTTCATCATGAACAGCACGGAAGTGACCCGCGAGGCCTGCGTGAGCCCGGCGCGCAGCCTGCCGGCCTGGCCGTTCACGCAAGCGAGTCTCGACGGCCATGCCGCGAGCGTGGGCTATAGTCTCACGGCGCTGCCAGCCGGGATCAGTGGCAATGTCAGCCCTACGAGCCTGACCGGCAACAACAGCGGCAATGTGAATCTGACCTTGGCTGCAAACGCGGCAGCCGGCACGCACACGATCAATCTGACCGGTAACGACGGCAGCCAGAGCAAGCTACTCGATTTGCGGCTGATTTTGTCGAGCCCACTCGGCACGACTACCTTGAACAGTCCAGCCGACCTCGCGACGAATCAACTAATCAATCCCACCTTGAGTTGGGCGACGCTTGCAACGGCGCAGAACTACACCATTGAAATCGCCGAAGACCCAGCCTTCAGCGTCGGCCTGCGCAGCGCTACGGTGAGCCAGACTAGCTACGTGGTGGAGCCCGCGCTGACCTACGGCCAGACCTACTATTGGCGCGTTCGAGGCAACAATTCGTGCGGCCCTGGGCTGAATCCGGCGAGTCCGCGCCGCTTCACGGTGCGCACCGATCCCCTCGCCTGCCCGGCTGGTACCGGACAGAACGACTGGCTCACCGACCCGTTTGAAACCGGCGCGCCCGGTTGGACACATCAGTCGCTGACCGGCACCGATACATGGCAACTCAGCACGAGCCAAAGTGCGAGTCCGACCCATGCGTTTGCCGGCAGCGTATCGGCAAACACTAGCGATCAGGTTCTGATCAGCCCGACCATTGCGATTCCGGCCAACCAGAGTGCATTCAAGTTCCGACTCAAACATCGTTATCGCCTGGAACGCCCGACGGCAACGAGTTGCAATGATGGCGGCACCTTGGAGTTTGCGCTGGATGGTGGCAGCTTCAACCCCATCGAGAGCTTTGATCTCGTTGAGGGCGGACCCTATACGGCACTGACCGCGAACGACAATGGCTTCGGCGCGAAACCTGCCTATTGCGGTGACAACGGCAGCTTCAAGACTGTGACCGGGAATGTCGACAGCGCGATTGGCCACAGCTTTCGACTGCGGATGCGCTTGGGCAGCAACCCGACCATTGCGAGCGACGGCTGGTGGATCGATGACGTCCAACTCCGGAGTTGTGGCCCCGATGCCGACAGCGACGGCCTGGGCGATGCGACCGACAATTGCGTCGGCGTCGCGAATGGCAATCAAAGCAACAACGATCAGGACGCCGAAGGCGACGCCTGTGATCCAGACGACGACAATGATTCGGTGCTCGATGCAAGCGACAACTGCCCGTTCCTGGCGAACCTGGATCAGGCCAATCACGACACCGATGCCCTGGGCGATGCCTGCGATCCGGACGATGACAACGATGGTCGCCTGGACGGTGTCGACAATTGCCCGATTGACGAAAATCCCAATCAACTCAACGCTGATGCCGATGCCTTAGGTGATGCCTGCGATCCCGACGATGACAACGACACGGTGCTGGATGGCAGCGACAACTGCCGGGTTGTGCCGAACTTGGATCAACTCGATGGTGACGGCGATCAACTGGGAGACGCCTGTGATGCCTGTCCGGCGGACCCGCTGAATACCTGCACTGACAATGTATTCCGCGACAGCTTCGACGTGTTGTTCTAGTGGGTTCTTCCAGCAAGTCGGAAGCGCTGACCGTTCTGAATGCACGTGACGCCGCTCCGACCCGCTCCGCAAACACGCCGTAACACATTGGTTTTGATAGCCAATAAATTGCGGGTGGTGACGATTCTGACCGGAAATTGACGCCCTCCCCGGACCCTCCGCCGCGATCGCGGCGGAGGGCGCCAACTCCCTCTCCCACGCGAGTGGGAGAGGGCTGGGGAGAGGGCTACTTGCCACACTGCACCGCCGTGAACATCGCCTATCGACGCTGACAGTTTGATGCGCGAATAAGCGCACCAAAGGGGCGGCTGGACTCCCACGCGAGTGGGAGAGGGCTGGGGAGAGGGCTACTTGCCACACTGCACCGCCGTGAACATTCCGCATCGCCGCCGACAGTTTGATGCGCGAATCAGCGCATCGTCGGCGCGATCGTTCGCCCTTATGCCACCGCCGCCTGCGCTGACCGACCGAGGACCATGGAACGCGTGCTTTCGGCGATCGTCATGACCTGAGCGATCGCCGACTCATCGGCGTTCAATGCGCGCAGCGTCGCGGCGAGGTGTTTCAATACGGCATCAAAATGCAGATCACTGAGACCATGTCGCCGCGCGATGTGGGCGTGCGCACTCGTCAGGTCACGGCCTTGATAAGCGTTCGGTCCACCGAGTGCCACTGCCAGAAATCGGCGCTGATGCTGCTCCAGGCGATCGGGGTCGATGCCATCAAACATCGGGGCAAGCATCGGGTCGGCCAACACGCGATGGTAGAACTTGGTCACCAGCAATTCGATCGTCGGCTCGCCGCCCAGTTGTTCATAAAGACTGCTCATGTTCTATTCCTTTCCGGTGGAGGATGGGCCACCCAGGCGCGCTGCCTGCAATGACCACGGCCGGCTTCGTGCCGACCTCGCAGCATGGGATGCCGACTCGCGACGCTGCCCATCTGCTACCCGGAGATACGGAATTTCTGCTGAATCCGGACAGACCTTACCAACAAAATTGAAGGCCCCAACCATCCGTAACGTGCATGCACCTATTTGAGCAAAGGGCGGATGCGTGCAAACCCGCCATCGACTCCGATGATTTGGCCGGTCACCCGGGCGGACTCAGCCGAGATCAACCAGTCAGCCAATGATGCAAGCTCTTCGGCGGTACCAATGCCACCGAGGGGATACTGCTTGGCAGCGGCCTCGCGGAAGGTGGGATTGCCGGTCAGCGGTTTCGCCATGCGTGTGTCGGTCAGTCCAGGCGCGATCACATTGACGCGAATCCCTGAGCTCGCGTAGGTCGCCGCCGCGCCCAACGCCAAGCCTTCGACAGCAGCTTTGGCCGCCGCAATGGCTTCGTGATTGGCCACGCCGACCCGCGCGACAATCGACGAGAACAGCACCACACTGCCGCCATCCTTCTTGCGCAGGCCCACAAATTCCTTGAGCCCGTTCCAACTCGTATCGAAATTCGCCTGAAAGATCTCTCGTAGCTGCGCCTGGCTGGTCCGTGTGATCGGCTGCAACCAAGTGCTGCCCGCTGCATTGATAAACGCAGCGGGAACGCCCGCTAACCTTTGGCATTCGGCAAATGCAGTCGCAGCGCCCGCTTCGGTCCCAAGATCCGCCTGCACCAGATGCCCGCCAAAGGGCTCAACGACTTGCTCGGGTTGCCGGCTGACGAGCACCACGCGCCAGCGCCCTTGTAACCGTTTGGCGAGAGCAAGCGCGACGCCGCCCGAGCCACCTGCAATCAATACCGTCTGCATGATTCTGATCTCCGAAGGAAGGCATCGCGCCGCAAGGTCAGCCGGTCACGGCTGACCGCCGGATTGCCGGATGGCGGTCGCCCGCTCGCGAATCGCAGTCAGTGCGTCAGCGCTGAAGCGATCCAGATTGCGCACTTGCATCGCGAGGCGCGGGTTCGCTTTGAGCATGTCCCGGTGTTGATCAATGAAATGCCAATAAAGCGTGGTGAACGGGCAAGCCTTCACACCAACGGCCAGTGCCGGATTGAACGGGCAATGCTGGCAGTAGTTGCTCATCCGCTGAATGTATTTGCCACTGGCGATGTAGGGCTTGGAAGCCATGATGCCGCCGTCGGCGTACTGGCTCATGCCGAGCGTGTTCGGTAGCTCCACCCATTCGATCGCATCGACATAGACGGCCAGATACCACCCATGCACTGCCTTCGGATCGACGCCGAGCAACAGCGCATAGAGACCCGTCACCATCAGGCGTTGAATGTGGTGGGCGTAGCCGTGCTTCAGCGTTTGGGTGATCACGTCCGACAGACAGCGCATCGCGACGTTGCCGGTCCAGTACCACTCAGGCAGCGGTTCATGAGCCGACAACGCGTTGCGCTCCAGATACTGCGGCATGAATCGCCAGTAGATCCCACGCACGTATTCGCGCCAGCCGAGAATCTGTCGAATGAAGCCTTCGACGCTGCTGAGCGGGGCATCACCACGATGATAGGCGGCCTCTGCGGCAGCGATCACCTCGCGTGGGTTCAGGAGCTTGAGATTCAATGCCGCCGACAGATGCGAGTGGTAGAGCCACGTCTCTCCGGTCCACATCGCGTCCTGATACTGTCCGAAGAGTGGCAGGCGTTGGCGTATGAAGCGGTCCAGCGACGTCAGCGCGTCGGCACGCGTTACCGGCCAAGCGAAGTCTTCCGTATCGCCGGGATGGTCCGGCAACACTTGATCGATCGCAGCCTTCGCGGCAAGCGTGATCGCATCGGGTGGCACGAATTCGGGTGGGGGCAGCAATCCTGGGCCGCGGGCATCAAAACTGCCGCGGTTGTCGTGATCAAAATTCCAGGCGCCACCCTCGGGCGTCTTGCCATCCTTGCCGAGCAACACGCGTTCGCGCGCACGCATTTCGCGATAGAAGTACTCCATCCGCAATTGCTTGCGCGCCTTGGCGTGCGCGGCGAACGCTGCGTGCGAACACAAAAAATGCGGGTCCTCATGCATGCGCACCGGTACCGATTGGAGCGCAACGATCGCGGCTCGCAGACGCCACTCGCCGGGCTCGATCAGATGCAACGCGGCAGGCTGCAACCATGCCAGCGCGCGGTCGAGTTCGCCCAACAATGAACCGGTGTGTTGGGGCGCGTCGAGTCGCTGGTACAACACGCGTGCACCTTTGGCGGTGAGTTCTTCGGCAAAGTGTCGCATCGCGGCCAGAAACATCAGCGTGCGGGGCTTCGTCGACCAGACGTATGTACTTTCGGCCTTCGCCTCGACCATCAACACCCAATCTTTTGCCGGATCAAACCCGGTCGCGTACAGATCCGCCTCGGACAATTGGTCGCCCAACACCCAATGCACGTGACGGCAGGACCGGTCGGTCACCGTGGGCATCGTTTCAAATGTCTGCAACATGGCACTGGCTCTGGATGCAAGGATGAAATGGTGTTTCAACTGACCGGGGCGCGCGCCATCGTCGCCGGCCAAGCCGAACCCTGAACAATTGATGGTTGACCCGTACGCGCCCGCTCGCTGTTCAATGCAAATCGTGCCGAATCCATTGGCGCGGTGACCACCGTATCAGCAGCCAAGCAGTATTGCCGAGACTGCGTTGAGGGGGAGTCATGGTCCAGTGATCGCCATGACATTGGTTGCGCACCGACGCCTGTGATGCCGTTGGCGATGGATGCATCTTCACAATCCACCGACATCAATGCTATTGCGAAGCGTTCGCATTTGACGGAGGATAGGGTCCGCTCCCCATCAACCAGGATCACCGAATGCGCCTGACCCATTGCTTCCTCGCCCTGCTCTGCGCCCTGCCCCTGTCCGCCCAGGCCACTGGCCTCGCCACCTGTGACTCGGGCGACCCATCGACCTGGAAGTCCAAAGACGAACTGAAGCAGAAACTCACAGATGACGGCTGGCAAGTCCGTCTGATCAAGGAGGATGGCGGCTGCTACGAGGTCTACGCGATCGACAAGGAAGGCAACCGAACGGAGGCCTACTTTCATCCGGTGACGTTCGAGCCAATCCCAATTGAGGAACACTGAGCACACGCTGTTGGGTGGATCTGCCCGCAAATTCGCGAGCACCCGCTCTGGCCATCGGCAGTGCGCGGCGCTTGATGACCGTACTGATCGCAAGTAACCCCCTCCCCGACCCTCCCCCGCGATCGCGGGGGACGGAGCGCTCCCTCTCCCACGCGAGTGGGAGAGGGCTGGGGAAAGGGCTACTTGCCGCACTGCACCGTCGCGAGAATCGCGCATCGTCGCTGACAGTTTGATGCGCGAATAAGCGCACTTTCGGTGCGATTGGCACTCCCACGCGAGTGGGAGCGGGCTACTTGCGATACAGCCCCTTCGTAAAAGCCGCGCCCCCGCACCAACCGTCTGATACGCGATTCACCGTACAACCGAGACAGCCGGAACGCCTCTGCACCGACAACCGAAGCACCCATGACCGCTACGAGCAAACAGATATTGGTGTTCGACCGCATCGTCCGCAGCACGCATTGGCTGATTGCTGTCGGCATCGTCGCCACATGGTTCACCCGACATGCGCGCGGTGCATGGCATGAGTGGCTCGGTTATGGCGTCGCGGCAGTCCTGCTGTTACGCCTGCTTTGGGGGCTCATCGGCAGCCGCCACGCGCGGTTCGCGGATTTCATGCAAAGCCCCCTTGCGACCATTCGATACGCGCGCAAGTGGTGGGCTGGCACCGCACCTAGATTCTTGGGCCACAACCCACTGGGCGGCTGGATGATCGTGACGATATGGACCACGCTCGCCGTTGTCCTGGTCACCGGCTATCTGTTCACGACGGATCGGTGGTTTGGCATCGAGTGGGTGATTGAGACCCACGCGATCTCGACGTGGGTCTTGCTCGGCCTGATCCCCATTCACGTCATCGGGGTTCTGCTGGCCTCCTATCGCGACCGCGAGCATCTCATCCTGGCCATGATTCACGGTCGAAAACCGGAGGTCATTGACGGCCAGACTGATCCGTCCGGCACCTCGGCAATCAAACCGCGCTGAATTCGGCAAACCGCCGATCGGGATCCAGGTCGCGCTTCAGCTGTTGCAGGCGCGGCAGTTGGGCGCCGTAATAGGCGCGCGTGGCGTCCTGAAATGCATCGTTCGGGTAGTTCGCATAGTGTCTGGACCAATGTGCCTCAATGACCTGCCGCGCCCGCTCCGTCAGCGCGAGCGCCGGTTCGGCTTGTTTGGGGCTGTTGTAGTAGACCTGGAATTCGCCGAGATACTTCATGCGGCGATGTGCATAGGCCGATGGCACCGTGTTCGTACTGATCGCGCCGGCCAGCGAATTGATCTGCAGAATCGAGTTTGGTTTCTGCTCGATGACCAGTGCGGCGAGTGCCTCGAATCCGCGCGCGAGATCGGCCCAGTCAGCGTAATACCCCGCCGAAAAGTTCTTGAAATACATCGGCGTCGTACCGCCGCTGAAGCGTTGGATGCCCGCAAGGAACAGGTCCTCCCGGACCGGCGGTGTCTCGGTGGCGTCGGCGCCGAAACGAGCCAGCTGATCGGCGAAACCCGTTGGCGCCTTGGCGGCGCTGTCGGTGATCAGCACCGTCAGCGTGCGCCCGTTCAGGACGAACGATGCATAACTGGTCAGCGGCAAGCGCTCAACCAAGTCGCACCAACGCTCAGCCAGTGCTTTGGCCCGTGCTACGGTCAACTCGCGAAAGCGAAAGCGATGACTGGCGAAACGGGACGGCGCTGGGTGCGTCCGAAACCGTAAGCGGCTCACCGCGCCGAACTGACCGTTGCCGCCGCCGCGACACGCCATGAGCAGCGGGTCGTCATCACGAACGGTATGCAGCTTGCCACCAGCATCAATCAGGTCGAGTTCGACGAGATGATCCGAAGTCAGACCATGCTGGCGTGCAAAGAAGCCATAGCCACCGCCCAATGCCAGGCCGGCAACCCCTACCCCGGCGCAGGATCCGGCGGGCAGCAGCCGATTCTCTGCCGCAAGCTGCTGATAGACGCCGCCGAGCTTCGCGCCTGGACCGATGTCGACCAAGTCGCCCTGCCGTTTCAGCGTGTTCAGCGCCGAGAGATCGAGCAGCAGGCCGTTCTCGATCAACCCGTGGCCTTCGAAACAATGACCACCGCTGCGAATGCCCACTTTCAGGTTCGACTCGGCCGCAAATGCGAGCGCGCGTTGAATGCCTGTCATCGACCGACACAGGGCCAGTACCGCCGGTTTCCGGACAATCCGCTGATTGAACCCACCACGCCGGGTGGCATAGTCCGCATCCGACGGCACAATCAGACGCAAGTCGGCAGACTCCGCCAGGAGGGGCGCCAGGGCCGCGGCCGAGCCGGAAAACGGCAACAGGGACAACGCTTTAACCAACTCGCGACGGTTCATATCTCACACCATGAGACAACAGACGGGTATTCACTGTCGGTGAATTTCCAGAAGAAATCCACAGGTTTATGCGCAACGCCCAGACAGACTGCCGACGTATCATCGTGGGTTCGGCCACGGGCCGGCGGGAACAAGTTGGCTTGCCGCTGTTGGCAGGCGCGTTCCTTCCGGTCCCTGTGTCGCGCCAGCGCGTCACCACCTGCCGTACTGCCAACAGGCCGTTACCAGACGGCCTGAACCCCGCCGCCTGTTGAGCGTGAGCTCGGCAGGTCAAGTTGATTGCTCGATACTTTGCTGAGTTGCCATGGCTGCCCGCCCCGAAACGTTCCGTTCCACCAAAAGCCAGATCGAGAGTCTGCGCGTACCGCCGCATGCCATCGAGGCCGAACAGGCCGTGCTCGGCGGTCTCATGCTGGCACCCGATTCGTGGGACAAGATTGCCGACAAGCTCGTCGAACACGATTTCTATCGGCACGACCATCAGCTGATCTTCCGTGCGATTGGCGAACTCCAGAACCGCAGCATGCCGCCCGATGCGGTGACGCTCGGGGAGTGGTTCGAAACTCAGGGCATCGCCGAACTGGTCGGCGGGTCGGGCTACATCCTGGAACTCGCAAACAACACGCCAAGTGCCGCGAACATTGGCGCGTATGCCGACATTGTCCGCGAAAAATCCGTCCTCCGGCAGTTGATCGAAGCCGGCACCGATATTGCCAATGACGGGTTCCAACCCGAAGGTCGCAGCACGCAGGAAATTCTCGAAGGCGCCGAACAGAAGGTCTTCCGCATTGCCGAAGCGGGTGCGCGTGGGCGCAAGGGCTTCACGTCGATGCGCATCGCAGTCAAGGATGCGTTTCAGCAACTGCAGTTCCGTTACGAGAACCGTGGTCAAGTCACGGGTGTGCCCACCGGCTTCACCGACTTCGACAACATGACCACCGGCTTGCAGCCCTCTGACCTCATCATCCTGGCAGCGCGCCCGTCGATGGGCAAAACCGCACTGGCGTTGAACATGGCCGAGTACTGCGCGCTGAAGACCAAAAAGGCAGTGGCCGTGTTCTCAATGGAAATGTCGGCCTCGCAGCTCGCGTTTCGTCTGATCTCCTCGCTCGGACGCATCAATGCGCAGCATCTTCGCACCGGCGAGTTGGCCGATGAGGAATGGCCGCGTGTGACCTCGGCGATCACCCTGCTGTCGGAATCGAAAATCTTTATCGACGACACGCCAGCGCTGTCGCCCGTCGAGCTCCGTTCGCGCGCCCGGCGCCTGAAGCGCGAACATGATCTGGGCCTGATCGTCATCGACTACCTGCAGCTGATGAGCGTGCCCGGCAACAAGGAAAACCGCGCCACCGAAATTTCGGAAATCTCGCGGAGCTTGAAAGCACTCGCGAAGGAACTGCACGTACCAGTGATCGCGCTGTCGCAGTTGAACCGCTCGCTGGAACAACGCACCGACAAGCGCCCCGTGATGGCCGACTTGCGCGAATCCGGCGCTATCGAGCAGGACGCCGACTTGATCTTGTTCATCTATCGCGACGAGTACTACAACAAGGAATCGCCCGATAAGGGTTTGGCCGAGGTCATTATCGGCAAACAGCGAAACGGCCCAACCGGAATGGTCAAGCTAACGTTCCTGGGCCAATACACCAAGTTCGAAAACCACGCCCATCAGGGCTATAGCGGCAGCTTCGAATGAGTCGATCGGCCATCGCCGCTATTTCCCTGTCGGCCCTGACACACAATCTCGCGCGCTTGCGGAGCCTTGCGCCCGCAAGCAAATTGATGGCCGTGGTCAAGGCCGACGGCTATGGACACGGTCTGGAGCGCGTCGCCCGAGCGCTCGGCAGTGCCGACGCGTTTGGCGTGGCTGCGATTGCCGATGGGCTCCGTTTGCGTGCATCCGGCCACAAACAACGCATCGTGGTGCTGTCGGGGATCGACGAACCCAACGATCTCGCTGAAGTGCGCCGCCTGGGGCTCGACATGGTGCTCCATCATCCGGAACAACTCCGCATGCTGCAGTTGGACCCCGACCCGAGACCAATTCGGACCTGGCTGAAACTCGACACTGGCATGCACCGTTTGGGCTTTCCGTCCGAACAAGCGACTGCGCTGATCGCAACGCTGCGCACCATCTCGCAAGTCGCTGCTGATCTGACGGTGATGACCCATTTTGCAAACTCGGATGTTCCTGAGGATCAAAGCAACGCGGCGCAGCGCGCGCACTTTGCGCGAGCCACCGACCCTCTCGGCCTGCCACGGTCGCTCGCCAACTCCGCAGCGATCTGCTTTGACCCGGCAAGTCACGCCGAATGGGTTCGCCCAGGTGGGCTCTTATATGGCCTTGGCCTGTCAACCACGCAAACGGGCGCGGCACTCGGCTTCAAGCCGGTGATGCAACTGTCGTCCAAACTCATCGCCATTCAAGATATTGCCGCCGGCGAACGTATTGGCTATGCCGGCACCTACACGTGCCCACAGCGGCAGCGCGTTGGCGTGGTGGCGTTGGGCTATGGCGATGGCTATCCGCGTCAGGCCGGTACCGATACACCAGTGCTGCTGCGCGGGCGCCGCAGCCGGATTCTCGGGCGCGTGTCGATGGACTTGATGACGATTGATCTGGACGCGTTTCCGGACGCTGCCATCGGCGATCGCGTGGTGCTGTGGGGTGACGAGCTGCCCGTCGAGGAGATTGCCACCGCCGCGGGGACGATCAGCTATGAACTCACTTGCGGCGTGACCAAACGCGTGATGTTTCTGGAGCAACCCTGATGGCCAAGGCCAAAACCGTCTATGTCTGCAGCCAGTGCGGCGCCGAGTCCAGCAAGTGGCAAGGCCAATGCAGCGAGTGCGGCGAGTGGAACACGATGAGCGAACTTCGGCTGGCCAAACCCGCCGCTGGCCCGGCGCGGTTTGCAGGCTATGCGGGCGCCAGCCAAGCGAGCGAGGTACGTCGGCTGTCCAGCATCGAAGAAAAGGACGAAGTTCGCCAGATGCTGGGTATTGGTGAGTTAGATCGCGTGCTCGGCGGCGGGCTCGTGCGGGGTTCGGTGGTACTGATCGGTGGCGATCCGGGCATTGGCAAGTCCACACTACTGCTACAAGCATTGGCGGCACTGCCCAAGCCGACGCTGTATGTCACGGGTGAGGAGAGTCTGGGCCAAGTGGCCTCACGCGGACGTCGACTTGGTCTGGACCTGGAGCGTCTGCAAGCGCTTGCCGACACCGAAATCGAAAAGATTATTGATGTCGCGCGAAAGACCACGCCCGACCTGCTGGTCATCGACTCCATCCAGACGATGTACTCGCAAGGCATCACTGCGGCGCCGGGTTCAGTGAGCCAGGTTCGGGATGCGGCCGCGCAACTCGTGCGGTTCGCCAAAGAGAGCGGAACCGCAGTGTTTCTAGTTGGCCATGTGACGAAAGAAGGCGGCATCGCTGGCCCACGCGTTCTCGAACACATGGTCGATGCGGTGCTGTATTTTGAAGGCGATGTGGGCAGCCGCTTTCGCGTCTTGCGCGCGTTCAAGAATCGCTTTGGTGCGGTCAATGAGCTGGGCGTGTTTGCCATGGGCGACCGTGGGCTCAAGGAAGTGCCGAATCCGTCGGCGATTTTCTTAAGCGGCCATGAGTCATCCGCGAGTGGCTCCATGATCATGGTCACCCGCGAAGGCACCCGGCCATTGCTCGTAGAAGTGCAGGCGCTGGTCGATCAGTCGCCACTCGCAAATCCAAGACGCGTCACATTGGGGCTTGAGCAGAATCGCCTGGCAATGCTGCTCGCCGTGTTGCATCGGCATGGCGGCATCAGCCTGTACGACCAGGATGTGTTCGTCAATGTCGTTGGCGGCTTGCGCGTTCAAGAAACCGCAGCAGACATGCCGGTATTGCTCGCGATTCTGTCGAGTTTCCGAGATCGGAAGTTGGGCTCGCGAATTGCGGCATTCGGCGAAGTGGGTTTGTCTGGCGAGATTCGCCCTGTGCCAAACGGCGAGGAACGCATTCGCGAAGCACAGTCTCACGGTTTCGAGAAGCTGATCGTGCCGAAAGCCAATGCGCCCCGAAAGTCACCACCCGGATTGGAGATCATTGCAGCAGAGCGGCTATCGGATGCGATTGCGGCTGTGTTGTGAGCAACACCCATCGCCAGCGATTTCGTGAATGAACGTGTAGCGCCGATCTAAGCTGGTTGTATGCGCTCTGACTCACTGCAATGGGCCTTTTGGCCCAAACCAAGCTGGCCGTAAGCTCCATTTGTGGGAGGGCCTTTAGGCCCGAACCAAGCTTGCCGCGATCTGTTTCGCGGCTGAAGCCGCTCCCACAAAATTCATCGCTCCAAGCGAAGCTCGCCGCAAGACCCGTGCGCTTTTTTGTAGGAGGGCCTTCAGGCCCGAACCAAGCTGGCCGTAGGCTCCATTTGTGGGAGGGCCTTTAGGCCCGAACCAAGCTGGCCGTAAGCTCCATTTGTGGGAGGGCCTTTAGGCCCGAACCAAGCTCGCCGCGATCTGTTTCGCGGCTGAAGCCGCTCCCACAAAATTCATCGCTCCAAACGAAGCTCGTCGCAAGACCCGTGCGCTTTTTTGTAGGAGGGCCTTCAGGCCCGAACCAAGCTGGCCGTAAGCTCCATTTGTGGGAGGGCCTTTAGGCCCGAACCAAGCTGGCCGTAAGCTCCATTTGTGGGAGGGCATTCAGGCCCGAACTAAGCTCGCCGCGATCTGTTTCGCGGCTGAAGCCGCTCCCACAAAATTCATCGCTCCAAACGAAGCTCGCCGCAAGACCCGTGCGCTTTTTTGTAGGAGGGCCTTCAGGCCCGAACCAAGCTGGCCGTAAGCTCCATTTGTGGGAGGGCCTTCAGGCCCGAACCAAGCTGGCCGTAAGCTCCATTTGTGGGAGGGCCTTTAGGCCCGAGCCAAGCTCGCCGCGATCTGTTTCGCGGCTGAAGCCGCTCCCACAAAATCCAGCGGTGCATTGATTCCAGAAAAGTCTCCGCGCCGGTTCTGGGGGGGAGACGGGCATGGGGGAGCAAACCGGCGCGGAGGTGTCGTGATTCAGATTGGACAATTCACTGCTTTCGGAGAACGACCTGGGCGTTGCGAATCGCGTCAGGTGCAACTCAGACCGGGTGATCCAAACGAAGTTCCAACACAATGAAGCCTGTTGGCATTCGTTCAGTTCTGTGTCGGACCTGTTTGTGAACAGTGATTGCCAGATTGTCTTATGACCTGCCGACGTTTAGCGGCGGGCGTAGTCGTGGCGCGCCCCGAACACCGCCCGAACCGATTTCTCGCATTTCAAATCAATGCGTTGCGCGTCGTCGCCGCAGTGGCCACGGCGTCTTGGCATTGCATGTTTCCTGGACTCGAAATGCTGCCAGTTCTGCTTCAGCCCATTGTCGGGACGCAACACGGTCAGACGAAGCAGCGCTTGCGAATCAAACCACTTTCGAATACTGAACGGTAGTCGCGCGGCCAAGATAGGCATCGAAGCAGGCAGCCGTGAGGCGAACAAGCAAGCGTCCGCGTGCCGTCACCCGGATGTGACCGGCGTCCATTTCCGCCAGACCTTCGTCGCACAAGCTCTGCACTGCACGTAGCGCGTCGGCAAAGTACTCCTCGAAGTTGATCTCGTACTGTCTCTCGAATTTGCCAATATTGATCTCGCCAAGGCACATCAAGTCCTGGATCACTGCGGCGCGCAATTGATCATCGAAGTTCAAATCCATGCCACGCCACACCGGCAATTGGTGTTTACCGAGTGCCTCTTCGTACGTTTTCAGATCACGTGGATTCTGACTGTAGGTGTCGGCAATGTGACTGATGGCGCTCACGCCAACGCCAATCAAGTCGGTTGCGGCGTGTGTCGTATAGCCCATGAAATTCCGCTGTAACGTGCCGGCATCCAGGGCCAGACTCAGTTCATCGTTCGGCAGCGCAAAATGGTCCATGCCAATGTAGCGATAGCCGGCCTTGGTCAGCGAGTCGATCGCAAGCTCCAGCAGGCGCAGCTTGGTCGCCGGATCGGGCAACTGGCTGGCATCGATCTGCCGTTGCGGTTTGAACAGTTGCGGAAGATGCGCATAGCTGTAAACGGCGAGCCGGTCGGGGCGAACCTCGGTGATGATATCCAGCGTGCGCTGGAAGCCCGCCTCAGTCTGCTTTGGCAGGCCATAAATCAGATCGACGTTGATCGACCGCATACTGACCCGACGACAGGCCTCGATCACTTCCAGAGTCTGCTCGACAGTCTGCAGCCGATTGACCGCCAGCTGCACTTCGCGATCGAAGTCCTGGACACCCAGGCTGACCCGGTTGAAGCCCATGAACGCCAATGCTTCAACGTCGCTGCTGCTCACGTGTCGGGGATCCAGTTCAATCGAGAAATCGCGATCCGTTTTGCGGCTGATCGAAAACCGGGCGTCAATCGCGGCCATCAACTCGGCCAGCTCATCGGCACGCAGGAAGTTCGGGGTACCGCCACCCAGATGAATCTGGCTGAGGGTGCGATCGGTATCAAAAAGCGGGGCAACGAGATCCAACTCGCGTTTCAGCGACTGCAGGTAGTCGCGGGCGCGGCTGACGTCGCGGGTAATCACCCGATTGCAGCCGCAATAGAAACACGGGCTGAAACAATAGGGCACATGCACATACAAGGACAGGTCGCGCGGAATGGGATCCTCGTTACTGCGCTTCGCGGCGGCCTTGAACTGGTTCGGCCCGAAGCGGTCATGAAACTGCGGTGCCGTCGGATACGAGGTATAGCGGGGGCCTGGCCGGTCGTAGCGGGCCAACAGTTCGGGATCGAAAAAGAGACCTACACTCATTGACACACCTGCTCGCGTGAATGGCTATTGGAACGTTGCATCAGTCCCGGCTCACGGCAGCCGCCGCCAGCTTGACCAACTACCCGGTTCCATATTGATGACAGGAAGGCTAGTCGAGTCCCGTCCCGGCGCCTTTGACTCAGGTCAATCGAAGCACCGGAAGCGTTCGATGCAGCGTCCAGGGCCAGTATGTCGCGGGCTGGCGTGGCACTATTGGCGCTTCCGTCCCGCTGTCATTGGAGCCCGTCCGAACCATGAACCGCCTGCCGATCCTTCACCAGAACCTGGCCGGCCTGGCCCTGTTGGCGTTGCTGAGCCTCCCGGCCTTGGCTGCAACCCAGGAATCCCGTCCGGCACCCATCGCCTTGGCGATTCATGGCGGCGCCGGCACGCTGCTTCGAGCCGAAATGTCCGCCGAACAGGAACAACAATACCGAGCAGTGTTGGGCCAGGCGCTCGACGCCGGCTACGCCGTGCTGAAATCCGGCGGTGCCAGTCTGGATGCGGTCCAGGCCACCATTCTGGTCATGGAAGATTCACCGTTGTTTAATGCCGGCAAGGGCGCCGTATTTACGAGCGACGGCAAGCACGAACTCGACGCGGCCGTCATGACTGGTCACGACCTGCGCGCCGGTTCAGTTGCCGGCATCACTCAAGTCAAGAATCCGATCCTGGCCGCCCGGGCGGTGATGGAGCAATCCGAGCATGTGATGCTGACGGGGCCGGGCGCTGACACGTTCGCCCGCACCCAGGGTTTGGCCATGGTCGACAATCACTACTTCGATACCGAATTCCGCTGGCAGCAACTGCTGAAGCTTCGTGGCGAACCGTTGGATACGCCGATGCCAGGCAGCAAATCGGCAAACGCCGCCGCACCGGCGTGGCGTGCCGAGGGACGAAAGTTTGGCACCGTCGGCGCCGTCGCGTTGGACCAGGCCGGGCACTTGGCCGCTGGGACGTCAACGGGCGGCATGACCAACAAGCGCTGGGGCCGGGTGGGTGATGCCCCGGTCATTGGCGCAGGCACTTATGCGAATGCCGAGTGTGCGGTATCGGCGACGGGTCACGGTGAGTTCTTCATTCGTGTGGGTGTGGCGCACGAGATCTGCGCACGCATTCGGTTCAAGGGCGAGTCACCCGCAGCCGCTGCGCGTTACGTGGTACAGGACACGTTGAAGCCCATGCAGGCCGAAGGCGGGGTCATTGTGCTCGGCCGCGATGGCCGCTTTGCGCTGGAGTTCAACAGCCCGGGCATGTATCGCGGCGTTATCGACGTCCATGGCAAGCGCGAGATCGCCATCTTTGGCACCGATGACGACGCGACACCGTTGACGGGTGCGAGCCACTAAGGAGGGTTGGAACGTCCCGCATGACCGGATTCGGACCCGCCCAACAAACCATTCGCCAAGTCTTCAGGAATCAATCCATACACCCGCGCGGGTCGCGGAAGACCCTGCGCGACCAGTCGATTGCGCGCGTTGCATTCGAAGCGCGCACCGAGCTTCTCGGCGACCCGCTGGCTGGCGAAATTGTCCAGCAGGGTAACGACTTCGATCCGGTTTAGCGCCAATGTCTGAAAGGCGTGTGCGCATAAGATTCGGGCGGCGCGCGTGGCGACACCCCGACCACAATGCGGCGTGCCCATCCAGTAGCCGAGATTGGCGCTTCGGTGCGCGTGGTTGATCTGATTCAACCCCATGCTGCCGAGCAGCAGACCCGTCGAATCAAGCACGGCAAAGGGAAACTCGCTGCCCGCGTCCCAAACTTGTTCGCTGAACGTAATCCAGGCTGCCGCATCGGCCTCGGCATAGCCAGCGTGACACCAGTCCAACCGAGCGCTGAGTTCCGCCTTGGAAGCATGCACGAGCGCCGACAGCGCGGCCTGATCGGTGCGCTGCCACGGCCGGAGCACCAGCCCATCTTGCTCCAGCTGCAAATTTGGTGCGAACCGCGGACGCGCCATCGTGGAACTCAGACCGGGCCGCCCATGCGCTCGCGAATCTGCGCTTCGACCGCCGCAAGCGCCGTCATGTTGACGACCCGGCGAACCGTGGAGGCCGGCGTCAGCACGTGCGCGGGCTTCGAGATCCCCATCAGAATCGGACCAATCGCCACCCCGTCGGTCATCTGACGGGTGATGTTGTAGGCGATGTTCGCGGCATCGAGGTTCGGGCACACAAACAGATTGGCCATGCCGGTCAGTCGCGAATTCGGGAACAGGCGATTCCGAATGGCTTCGTTCAACGCGGCATCAGCGTGCATCTCGCCTTCGATCTCAAGACGCGGCGCGCGCTCCAGCACCAGCTCGCGGACACGCTGCATTTTGCGGGCGCTCGCGGTGTCGTGCGACCCGAAGTTGGAATGTGACAACAGCGCCACTTTGGGGGTGATACCAAAGAGGCGTAACCGATACGTGGCCTGCAACGTGGCTTCGGCCAGTTGCTCGGCCGTGGGTTCGGCCTGCACATGTGTATCGAGGAAGAAGAACGTGCCGCGATCATTCGCCACGGCCGTCATGGCGGCGACCGACTGCACGCCCTTGTCGAGCGGAATCACGTCCAGCACATGCTTGAGCTTGCGGTGATAGCGTCCGACCAGGCCGCAAATCAGCGCATCGGCCTCGCCCGTATCGACCATGATCGACGCAACGACCGTGGCGCGGGAGCGCATGATGGCTTTCGCGCCGTCGGGCGTGACCCCGCGCCGCTGCATCGTTTCGTGGTAACGCTGCCAATAGCGGTTGAAGCGTGGATCGTCATCGATATTGGTCAGCTCGAAGTCACGGCCTGCCTCCAGCCGCAGACCGAGCTTCTGAATCCGTCGTTCGATCACGGCGGGGCGCCCAATCAAAATGGGCCGCGCCAATCGCTCGTCAACGATGGTCTGCACCGCGCGCAGTACGGTTTCCTCCTCACCTTCGGCAAACGCAACACGCTGCGGTTCGCTCCGCGCGCGTTCGAAAATGGGCTTCATCAGGAGCCCGGTCCGGAAGATGAACTGCTGGAGTTTTTCCTTGTACGCCGCGAGGTCGGCCATGGGACGCGTGGCGATACCGGTATCCATTGCCGCCTTGGCAACTGCCGGCGCCAATTCGACGATCAGGCGCGGATCAAAGGGCTGCGGGATCAAGTACTCCGGACCGAAGCTGACTGACCGCCCGCCGTACGCGGCGGCTGCGACATCGGATGCTTCTCGCCGCGCCAGCGCTGCAATGGCATGCACGCAAGCAAGCTTCATCGCCTCGTTGATGGTGGTCGCGCCCACATCCAGCGCGCCACGAAAAATGTACGGGAAACACAGCGCATTGTTGACCTGGTTCGGATAGTCGCTGCGACCCGTCGCAATGATGCAGTCAGGACGCGCTTCCAACGCCAGCTCGGGCAATATCTCGGGCGTCGGGTTGGCGAGCGCCAGAATCACCGGGCGCTCGGCCATGGTCTTGACCATGTCCGGCTTCAGCACCCCGGCGGCACTCAAGCCCAGAAAAATGTCTGCGCCATCGACGATTTCAGCGAGGGTGCGCTTGGCCGTCGGCCGCGCATAACGGAGCTTGTCGGCATCCATGTCCTCGGCGCGGCCTTCATAGACCACGCCGTTGCGATCGACCACGAGGATGTTCTCTTTCTTCAAGCCCAAAGCGACGAGCATGTCGAGACACGCGATCCCGGCCGCGCCGGCGCCCGAACAGGCCAACCGGACTTCATCGATCTTCTTGCCGACAATATGCAGCGCATTCAGTACCGCCGCACCCACAATGATGGCCGTGCCATGCTGATCGTCGTGGAAGACTGGAATCTTGACGCGTTCACGCAGCTTCTTTTCAATGTAGAAGCACTCGGGCGCCTTGATGTCTTCCAGATTGATCCCGCCAAACGTCGGCTCCAACGCGGCAATTATGTCCACGAGTTTGTCCGGGTCCCGCTCATTGACTTCGATGTCGAACACGTCGATGCCGGCAAATTTTTGGAACAGCACACCCTTGCCTTCCATCACCGGCTTCGACGCCAGCGCACCGATGGGCCCGAGACCAAGCACCGCGGTGCCATTGGAGATCACCGCTACCAGATTGCCACGGGCGGTATACAAGCTCGCCGTGCTCGGGTCTCTGACAATCTCCTCGCAAGCGGCCGCCACACCCGGCGAGTACGCCAGGGACAAGTCCTTTTGGGTCACCAGAGACTTGGTCGCGGTGACTTTGATCTTTCCTGGCGGGTGTTGCCGGTGATAGTCCAGGGCTTGCTTCTTGAGTTCTTCGGACAGAGACATGGGTACCGCACTGAGCAAAAGGGGATGTTCCGAATATATAGCAGACCGATCTGAACAACCCATGGCCGATCGGCCCCGGCGCCGAAAGATCGGCCGCGGCAGAAGAGCATGGCCGAATCGCCGTTAATCGTTTGTGCAAGTGGTTGATTCTGCTTGGGAGCCTCTGAACAAGTTCAGAGGCGATGCGGGCCATGGATGGATTTATTCAGACCCTCCCCTGATCGTCAAACTGACCTGACGAAACAGAACAAGCGTTCGTATCGAATCTGGCGTTGGTACCATTGCATTCGCATGGCCAAAATGCGAGCTTTCGAACACCCTGATCAATCGTGCTTCGATGCTGTGCAGTACCTACTGCCCGGCTCAGGTCAATGATCCCCGACCGAAGCATGACGCACCGGCTGGGTCTCAGGCACACCAAATGCTGCCGGCCGCTGGGGAACCCCAAAGCGTCGGGACAAACCGTACACCAAGGACCGAGGCATGACGGAAATACAGCCCCTGCGTGTGCCATTTCACCGCAGCATGCGCGCCAAGCTGATGCTTGGTTTGCTGGTCATTCTGGTGATGATGCTGTCGGCCGTGCTGGCCGTGCTCTATGCGCGCGGGTACGAACTGCTGCTGGGCCGAGAGCGCGAATTGGCAAAGCGCAACGCCGAACAATTGGCCAGCGAGGTCAATCGCGAGTTGGCGGTCGCTGAGGGCCTCGCGGCGGCGTTGAGCAAGCTGGGCGAGAATCTGCCCAAGGACGAATCCCTGTGGATGGCGCTGGTGCCCCAGATCATCAACATCGATGGCCGGACCGATTTGATCGCTGGCGGCGGCATCTGGCCCGAGCCCTACACCTTTGATTCGAGCCGCGCCCGGCGCAGCTTTTTCTGGGGCCGCGCGCCCAGCGGGGCGTTGCAGTATTTTGACGATTACAACACGCTGGCGGGCCCGGGCTACCATGACGAGGAATGGTACGTGCCGGCCCGGCACCAACAAGGTGGGCGCTGTTATTGGTCGCGCTCGTATCGAGACCCTTACAGTGCCGAGCCCATGGTCACCTGTACCATGGCAATGCATCACGAGGGGCAATTCAGCGGGGTCAGTACGGTTGACCTGAAGTTGTCCGGGTTGCAGCAGTTCCTGATCAATCGCGGGCACGAATTTAGCGGGTATGCGTTTGCGCTCGATCGCAATGGCGTACTCGTAACCGCGCCGCACGCCACCCACGACCGAGGCAATCAGATCACGCCGCAGCCGGTCGAGTCGCTGGCCGTATTTGCCAGCACCCATCCGGCCTATCGGGCAATGTCCGACTGGCTGCTGCAACCATTGCCCATGCCGGTGCCCCGGGGCGCTGAGATTCTGGCTGAGAAGATCGACAGTGCGACGCCGACGATCGACGCCGACGAGTCGCTGCGCATTGCGATGCAACTGCAAGCGCCAGCGAATCACCCAGCGTTCCTCCGGCAGGAGACGCTGCAAACCGACCCACTCCTCAATGAACCGGTGCTCCTGACGCACCTGATTCAAGCAAACTCGAATTGGCAACTGGTCCTCGTGCAGCCCGAACGGCTGGTCCGGGAATCCGTGTTCGCAATCATGCGGCGCGTCGCGACCGCCCTGGTGCTGACGATCGTGGCTGTCATGGTGCTCGCCGGTTGGATGTTGCGCCGGATGCTGGTGGAGCCGATTCAGCAGCTCGCCGAACAACTGAACACGGCAAACGCTTCGGAGCAGGGACAACATGTGGTGGTGGCGAGTACCGACGAAATCGGACTGCTCGCGGGCCAGATCAACCAGTATGCGGACCGGATCGCGGTCAATGCCGAGGCGGCGGAGACCGCGGCGGAACAGTTTCGGGCCGTCGCCGAGCTCGCCCATGACGCCCTGATCCAGGTCGATGACCATGGCCAGATCGTCGATGCAAATCGCGCTGCCGATCAGATGTTCGGTTTCCGTAGTGTGGAGTGGCGCGGGCTGCCCTTTCAGCAACTGATGAGCTGGGATCCCCGTCAGGAAATTGGTGCCGACACGACACTCGATATTGGCAGCCGGGCCGCCAGCCAGATTCGCCAGATCAGCGCGCAGCGCCGCGATGGCACGGCGTTCCCGGCCGAAGTGTCGGTCAGCTACTGGCGGGGTCCGAAGTTCGGCCGTTACAACGTTCAAGTCAGTGACATTACGGAACGCTTGCGGAACGAGGAGCAGGTTCGGCTCCTCGCCACGCATGATGTGCTGACTGGCCTACCCAACCGTACACTATTCCGAGATCGCCTAGCGCGGGCGGTCGAGCGCAGCCAGATCGATGCCAGCCTGATGGGACTGCTGCTGATTGATCTGGATCACTTCAAGCTGGCCAACGATTCACTTGGGCACGAAGCCGGCGACCAACTGCTGCGAGTCGTCGCACAACGACTGCTCGGTTGCATCCGCCGGGGCGACACTCTGGCGCGACTCGGTGGCGACGAATTCGGTGTACTGCTTCCCGAGCTCGATGATCCGGCGATGGCGGCAATCATTGCTGGCCGAGCGCTGGAAACCTTGTCAGAACCGGTCGAACTGAACGGCCAGCGCGTGCAGATGGGCGCGAGTATCGGCATTGCGTTGTGCCCGATTGATGACGATCAGGCGGACGAGTTGCTTCGCAAGGTCGATCTCGCGATGTACCACGCCAAAGCGGAAGGCCGGAACACCTACCGGTTCTTCACCAAGGAGCTGCATGCCGCGCTGATCGAGCGCAAGACGCTGCTGGACGAGCTCACCATAGCCGTACACGAGCAACAGTTCGAACTGCACTTCCAGCCCGTCATTCAAGTCGAGCGCGGGAATTTGTACGGTTTCGAAGCACTGGTGCGCTGGCGGCATCCGACTCAAGGATTGATCCTGCCCGACCGGTTCATCCCCATTGCCGAGCAATCGGGCCTGATCGTGCCGCTCGGCCATTGGGTGATCAGCCAGGCGTGCGCCGAACTGGCCGCTTGGCAAAAGCGTGAGCAGACCCAGGCCCGGCTCGCACTCAACTTGTCGCTGGCTCAGTTCCGCGATCTCGATCTGACGAACCACTTGGCGTTCTGCCTGACGCAGCATGGGCTGCGGCCGGAGCAACTGGAGCTCGAACTGACCGAAACTGTGCTGATGCACGATCATGATGCGGCGACCGACATCATGCATGGCCTGCGTGCCCTGGGGATTGGGCTCGCAGTCGACGATTTTGGCACGGGCTATTCGTCGCTCGCCTACCTGAAGCGGTTCCCGGTCCAGAAGCTCAAGATCGACAAGAGTTTCGTGTTCGGCCTCAGCTCCAGCGAGGACAGCGCAGCGATTTGCCGGTCGATCATTGCGCTCGGACACACGCTTGGGTTGCTGATTGTTGCCGAAGGCGTCGAAACCGCCCTCGATCTCGCGTTTCTGAAGGCCTTCCGCTGTGAGCTCGCCCAGGGCTTTCATTTCAGCGAGGCGAAGCCGCTCAATGCATTCACCAAGACCATGTGGCCGGCGGCGTAACGCACATCGCGATTCATGCTCGTGGCACGCCGCGGTGCGGATGGTGCGCCTGACGGCAGGTCGCGGCCGGTGTATGGCCGGGCGCGCTTACGCAACCAGAGCATGGGCGGCGCTTCGAGGGCAGCGGCTTTCGGTGTAAGGTAGGCGATCTGATTCAGCATCGCAGCACGGGTTGACATGCAGAAGTTTGCTTACCGCCACGTACGAGCGTGGACCACATGAGTGCCGATACGGGCACCGGCAGTCTGCAACAAGCGTTGCAGCAAGCGCAGAGCCTGCTCCAGCGCACCCCCGAACTCGCACTCGCCCAAACCGACGAAATCCTCAAAGTCATTCCCGAACAAGCGGATGCGCGCCTTCTGAAGGCGGCGTGCCTACGCCGGCTGAATCGTCTCGACGCCGCCCGTGCCGTGATGGACCCGCTGCGTCAGCAGTTTCCGCGCTCGGCGGCGGTTTGGCTCGAATGGGGTTTGCTCGCTGGTCGGCTCGGCAAGGGCGATGCCGCGGGCCGATCCCTGGCGCGAGCAGCCGACCTGGACCCGGGTTTGCCAGGCGTCTGGCTGGCGCTCGCTGATCATCTGAGTGCGGTTGACGACACTGACGGCGCACAGCGCGCGCTCGCCCGGCATCTCCGCCATTCCGCCCGCGATCCGGAACTCCTTCAGGCCGCCGATGCGCTGGTCGCGAATCGCATCCCTGAGGCCGAACAGCGCTTACGCCAGCGCCTGTACCGGAGCCCGACAGATGTTTCGGCGATTCGGATGATGGCCGAGGTTGCCGGCCGGCTGGGCCGTAACGACGATGCGATTCACCTGCTCCGGCGCAGTCTGGAGCTCGCGCCGGACTTCCACACGGCCCGCCAGCAGTTGGCCACCGTGCTGCACCGGCACAATCACCCGGAAGCCGCGCTGGCCGAGATCGAGTTGTTGCTGAACATTGATCCAGAGCATGCCGCGATCCGCAATCTGAAGGCCGCCGTGCTCTGTCGAACCGGCGACTACGACACGGCGCTCGCGCTCTATGCCGATCTCCTGAAACAGTTTCCCAATCAAGCCCGGCTTGCGCTGAGCTATGGGCACGCGCTGAAAACGGCCGGACGCCAGGCCGATTCAATCGCGGCCTACCGCCAGGCGATTGCCGCGGAACCAGGCTTCGGCGAGGCGTATTGGAGCCTCGCGAATCTCAAGACCTTTCGGTTCAGCGCTGCCGATGTTGCAACCATTGAGGCCCAGCTGGCGCGTGCCGATCTCGCAACGGATCAGCGCTCGCAGTTCGAATTTGCGCTCGGCAAGGCCTTTGAGGACCAAGGCGAGTACGAGGTGTCATTCCGGCACTACGATGTGGGCAACCGCCTACGCCGCGACATCGTACCGTATCGCGCGGCCGATGCCACTGCACGTGTCCGGCGCTCCCAAGCGGTCTTCACGCGCAGCTGTTTTGCCGAACGGCAGGGCTTTGGCAACCCCGCGCCCGACCCGATTTTCGTCGTGGGCCTGCCGCGATCTGGCTCGACGCTGATCGAGCAGATCCTGTCGAGTCACAGTCAGGTCGAGGGCACGATGGAGCTGCCCGAAATCATTTCGATCACGCGCACGCTGCGCGAACGGGCCGAGGCCAAGGGGCTAAGCTCCTACCATCAGTTGCTCACCGAACTGCCAAACGAAGAACTGGTGGCGCTCGGCCAGTTCTATCTGGACCGCACCCGCATTCAGCGCAAACAGGGCCGGCCGTTGTTCATCGACAAGATGCCGAACAACTTCTTCCACATCGGTCTGATTCATCTGATGCTGCCGAATGCGAAGATCATCGATGCCCGCCGGCACCCTCTGGCCTGCTGCTTTTCCGGCTTCAAACAATATTTTGCACGCGGCCAGAACTTCAGTTATGGGCTCAGCGACCTGGGCGCCTACTACCGCGACTATGTTGCCCTGATGGCCCATTTCGATGCGGTCCTGCCCGGTCGCGTGCATCGTGTCATCTATGAGGACATGGTGGCCGACACTGAAGCGCAAGTCCGCGCCCTGCTCGCCTATTGTGGCCTCCCGTTCGAGGACGCCTGTCTGCGCTTCTACGAAAACAACCGGCCCGTCCGGACGGCGAGCTCAGAACAGGTCCGAAAACCGATTTACAAGGAAGGCGTCGACCAATGGCGGCATTTCGAGCCGTGGCTCGACCCACTGAAACTTGCGCTCGGGCCCGTGCTTGAGCACTATCCGCAGGTCCCCTCCTTCGAAACTGGCGAAGGGGATCAAGACAACGAATCGACATCCTACCCAGGGGAGACTGGTTATGAGGAAACATAAACAACACGGACGAAGCGTGCTCAGCCGGGCACCATTGGCAGCCGCGATCTGGCTGGCGATCAGTACGGTCGCTATCGCCCAGGACGACGCCGCGGCAACGGACGAGGCTGAGAAAGACGGCGCGACGCTGGAGACGATTACGGTCACAGCGCAAAAACGCACGGAGAATCTGCAGGAGGTGCCGATCAGCATTCAGGTGCTGAGCCCGGAAACCCTGCAGGAACAGAACATCAACGATTTCGACGACTTTGCGGTGCTCCTGCCCAGCGTTTCGCTGGATAGTGGCGGTCCGGGCTTCACCCGCGTCTACATGCGCGGTGTGGCCAGCGGCGAAAACGGCAACCATTCCGGCCCGCAACCGAGCGTCGGCATGTATCTGGACGAGCAGCCGATCACGACGATCACCGGCGCGCTGGACGTCCATATCTACGATGTGGAGCGCGTCGAAGCGCTTGCTGGCCCGCAAGGCACGCTGTACGGCGCCAGCTCGCAGGCCGGCACCATTCGCATCATCACCAACAAGCCCGATCCGAGCGGTTTTGCGGCCGGCTATGGGCTTGAAGCCAACAAGATCAGTGCCGGTGGCACCGGATATGTCGGCGAAGGCTATTTGAATCTGCCCTTGTCGGAAGCGGCCGCCATCCGCCTGGTTGGCTGGACCAAGGAAGACGCCGGTTACATCGACAATGTTTACGGCGAGCGGACCTTCCCGACCTCGGGCATTACCGCCAACAACGCCGCGTTTGTCGAGGACGACTACAACAATGTCACCACGACCGGCGCCCGCGCCGCGCTGAAGCTGGACTTCAACGAAAACTGGTCGGTGACGCCAACGATCATGGCGCAGCGCCAGGATCAGAATGGCTTGTTCGCCTATGACGAGGGTCTGGGCGAGCTCAACATCTCGCACGGCTACCCGGAACGTGCCGATGATGACTGGCGGCAGATCGCGCTGACGGTGCAGGGCAAGGTCGGCAACTTCGATCTGACCTACGCGTTCGCGCATCTGAAGCGCGATATCGAATCGGAAACCGACTACTCGGACTACGGCTTCTGGTACGACACGCTGCTCGGCTATGGCACGTACTTCTACGATGACAACGGCGACCTGGTGAACCCGGCGCAGTACATCCAGGCCGAAGACCGATTCAAGAAGCGCAGCCACGAAATCCGCCTGGCATCGCCGTCTGACGAGCGCTTCCGCTTTGTGGTCGGTACGTTCTGGCAACAGCAGTCGCACGACATTCAGCAGCGTTACCGGATTGACAATCTGGCATCGGCAATTTCGGTGCCCGGCTGGGAAGACACGATTTGGCTGACGAAGCAGGTGCGTCAGGATCATGACGAGGCCCTGTTCGGCGAAATGTCGTACGACCTGACCGAAACACTGACCGCCACGGTGGGCGCGCGCGTGTTCAAGGCCGAAAACAGCTTGAAGGGCTTCTTCGGCTTTGGCGCCGGCTACAGTGGCAGCACGGGTGAAGCGGCTTGCTTCGATCAAACCGACTTCAACGGCGCGCCTTGCATCAATCTGGACAAGAGCACCGATGAAGACGATTGGCTGGGCCGATTCAATCTGACCTGGCAGATCACGCCAGACAAGATGATCTACGGCACCTGGTCGGAAGGCTATCGCCCGGGCGGCATCAATCGCCGCGGCACCCTACCGCCGTATGTATCGGACTTCCTGACCAACTGGGAAGCGGGGTGGAAAACATCCTGGGCCGATAACACCGTCATGTGGAACGGCGCCGTGTTCCAGGAAAACTGGGACGACTTCCAGTTCTCGCTGTTGGGTTTGAACGGCCTCACCGAAATCAAGAACGCCAACCAGGCCCGCATCCGCGGCTTGGAATCGGACTTGACCTGGGCGGCCACGTACAACTTACGCCTCAGCGGCGGCATTTCGATCCTGGATGCGGAGCTGACCGAGAACTATTGCGGTTTCACCGACGACGACGGCAATCCGGTAACGGCTTGCGCCGAGCCGGAAGCCCCGTCCGGCACGCGTCTGCCAATCTCGGCAAAGTTCAAAGGCAACGTGACGGCCCGTTACACGTGGGATTCGGAGCGCGAGCCATACTTCCAGGCCACGTTGGTGCACGAGGGCAAGCGCGAGTCGGATCTGCGTCTTGAAGAGCGTGACATTCTGGGTGATCTGCCGTCGTACACCACGCTCGACCTGTCGGCAGGGTTCCGCTGGAACAATATGGCGATCGACTTCTTCCTGCGTAACGCCACGGATGAAGTGGCCGAGTTCTCACGCTTTGTGCAGTGTCCGGAAACCGTGTGCGGCGCGCAGCGCTACATCTCGGTCAACCAGCCACGGACGTTTGGCGTGCGGTTCTCGCAGGAGTTCTGATTCGTCACCAACGTGGTGGTTGTCCGAGAACCCCGCCTTTGCCGGCGGGGTTTTCTTTTGGGGTTTCGTGACTTGGCACAGCGTGCGCTCTGGCCTCTGACTCTGGCTTTTCTTGTATCCGTGTGCGAACCGGCAGCAATCGCCGTTTTTCCACGTACTGTCACCCGGAGTCCAGCCCATGAGCCGTTTGAATACCCTGAAAGTGTTGGCCCTGAGCCTCAGCCTGATCCTGATCGGCCGTGCCGACGCCGCCTCGGTGAACGCCGAGTTCGTGTTGAATGGCCAATCGCTGAAGCCCTCGCAAGTCGCCGCGTTCCGCATTCGCGATAGCTTCAATCCGCGCGAGCAGGAAACCTATGTGATGCTGACCTCGGAGCCCGTCGATGCCGCCGCCATTGTCGCCGATCTCGACCCTTATGCCCGCGCAATCAATGATCCGGCAGCCAACGCCGACCATTTGAATTTTTTCGTCAAGAGCAATGGCGACGTCAGCATGAACGCCAAAGTCGGCGGGACCCAGTATTTGGACAGTTCCGGCAAGATCATGGGGCAACAGGGCGGGCTGATTGCCGAATGCCGTCAAAACACCAAGACCGAAGTCGCGTGCACTGTGAAGTCGGCCAAGCCAACCAAGAATGATGGCGATTCGTGGACCGTTGTCGCCGAGTTCAGCGCGCCCGTTCAGAGTCGCCCGGAAGGAACGCCCCTGGCAGCGGACGGCGGCGCCGCAGGCAAGTCGTTCAATGCACTCGCCAAAGCGATCCAAGGCGATGATCTAACCGCCATTCTCGCGCTGCTGACCGCGACCGCCGGTGCCGACTTTCAGCGTGACTACAACACGCCGGAGGAAAACCTGGCCTGGGCCAAGGACCTGCTCGGGACCCGCATTCCGAAAAAAGCCAAGGTCACCGGCGGCGAGCAGTTGGCCGCTGACCATGTGCTGCTGGAAGTCGTCGGCGAGCCTTGGGAAGGCAGCAAGATGCTGTACCAAGTCGAATACCGGCACGTCGATGGCAAATGGTTGTATGAAACCAGCAGCACGGTGGGCATGCTGCGCTGAGGGGCGCTTCCTTGGGTCGCTCTGCTGCCGCCTTTGCGAGTCAGAGCCGCGAGATTGAACCTCACCCCGGATCAAGTCCGGGGTGACCTGGGATCAAGTCCGGGGTGACCTGGGATCAAGTTCGGGGTGACGAGGGATCAAGTTCGGGGTGACGAATCGTGAGGGTGTCTGTCGCGGCCCGAACCGCTGCTCCAGATGCTGGGCAGGAGGAGTAACCCAAGGACTTCCAATCCCCCTCTCGTCACCCCGGACTTGATTCGGGGTGGGTTTGGGGGCATCGGCAACCAAACGAATCAAACACTTGCTGCAGAACGTCCGCGTCATCACAGCCCCCGCCCCCGCGAACCGCTACACTGTGCGTTGGTCTTAAAGCACGGAATTTCTCATGGCGCTGGAGCGCAACCACGTTGAACAGATCCTGGCGGGCATTATCGACCCGCACAGCGGTCAGAATCTCAAAGAGCTGAACGCGATCAAAGGCATTGCCATCCAAGGCGAACGGGCCGCCGTTGACATTCAGCTGCCGTATCCGGCCAACGGTTACGTTGATTTGCTGAAAACCGAAATCGAAGCAGCGCTCGGCGCTGCGGCTGGCGCCGTGCTGGTGTCGTGGCGTGTGTACTCGCACAAGGTCCAGAATGAGTTGACACCCCTGCCGAATATCAAAAACGTCATCGCCGTGGCCTCGGGCAAGGGTGGTGTTGGCAAATCGACGACTGCCGCCAATCTGGCCTTGGCGTTGCAAGCCGAAGGCGCACGCGTGGGCATTCTGGACGCCGACATCTACGGCCCCAGCCAGCCGCGAATGATGGGTGTTGCCGGCAAGCCGGACTCGAAAGACGGCAAGAGCATCGAGCCGAAAATCGGCCACGGTGTGCAGGTGATGTCGATCGGCTTCATGATCGAAGAAGACACACCGATGATCTGGCGCGGCCCGATGGTCACCCAGGCATTGCAACAACTGCTGACCGATACCAATTGGCAGGATCTCGATTACCTGATCATCGACCTGCCGCCGGGCACCGGTGACATCCAACTCACACTCTGCCAACGCGTGCCAGTGTCTGGCGCGCTGATCGTCACCACACCGCAGGACATCGCCCTCCTCGATGCCAAGAAGGCGTTGAAGATGTTCGAGAAGGTCGAAGTGCCCGTGCTCGGCATTGTCGAGAACATGGCGCTGCACCAATGCACGAACTGCGGCCACATCGAGCACATCTTTGGCGAGGGCGGGGCGGCAAAAATGAGCCACCAGTACGGCGTACCGGTACTCGGTGCATTGCCCTTGCAGTTGCAAATCCGCGAGCAGGCCGACAATGGCACGCCAACGGTAGCCGCCAGCCCGAATGCCCCGGCCACGCAGATTTACCGCCAGATTGCCCGCAAAACGGCGGCGCGCTTGAGCCTGCAGGCCAGAAACAAGAAGATCGCCTTTCCCAATATCGTCATTCAGAACACATGAGCATCAAATCCGACCGCTGGATCCGGCGCATGGCCGAATCACAAGGCATGATCGAACCGTACGCGCCCGGCCAGGTGCGGCACGCGGAAAACGGTCAGCGCATTGTCTCGTATGGCACGTCGAGCTACGGCTACGACGTACGCTGCGCGAATGAGTTCAAGATTTTCACGAACATCAACTCAACGATCGTCGACCCCAAGGCGTTCGATCCGCAGAGTTTTGTCGACATCCGTTCGGACGTCTGCATCATTCCGCCGAATTCGTTCGCACTCGCCCGCACTGTGGAGTATTTCCGGATTCCGCGGAACGTTTTGGTGGTTTGCCTCGGCAAGAGCACCTACGCGCGCTGCGGCATCATCGTCAATGTCACGCCGCTCGAACCGGAGTGGGAAGGCCATGTGACGCTGGAGTTCTCGAACACCACACCGCTACCCGCCAAGATTTACGCAAACGAAGGGGTGGCGCAGATGCTGTTCTACGAATCCGACGAAGTCTGCGAGACCTCGTACAAGGATCGTGGTGGCAAGTATCAAGGCCAGACTGGCGTCACATTACCGAAGGCCTGATTACACAACCTATGTCTGACGAGAATCCCTTTTCGCCCCCCAAGACGGACTTGTCTGGAGAGTCTGCGAAACACGCATCACCGAATCCGTCGGATGGGCTTGGCGCAGGCCAGACGGGCCCGAATAACGACGAGCCCGAGTTGGCCGAGATCATCATTCGGTTTCTCGGCTTCGTGATCGACAACATCCTGTTGCTGATCTTCGTGATTCCAGCCATGTGGTTCGGCGGCTATTTCAAGGCCGCCATGACCGGCAACGTCGGCATCGGTGAAGTGTTGCTGTGGACGGCGATCAGTTTCGGTCTCATGGTGCTGTTGCAGGGCTACCCGTTGTACGCCCGCGGACAAACCTGGGCGAAGTGGCTGCTCGATATTCGCATCGTCGACCTGCAAGGCAAGCAGCCCGAGTTCTGGCGCTTGCTGGTAATGCGCTATCTGGCGCCGGGGGTGCTGCAAGCGATCCCGTTGCTCGGCCCCGCCTTCAGCCTCGCCGACGCGTTATACATTTTCGGCGCCCAGCGGCGCTGTTTGCACGACTATTTTGCTGGTACCCGGGTCATCAACGTTCAACGTCGGTAAGGAGTTCACCATGAAATTGCGTTTCGGACTGCTCATGCTCGCCACTGTGATGGCTGGTCCCGCTCTCGCGGGCAAGGACATCAAGGTCAAGCAGATTGACGATACCCACTACGAGATTGATGCGTTTACGATGGGCATCAACGAGCTCGGCGGTTACTTGGCCAGTCTGAAGGAAGACGAAGGCGCGGAGCGCGTGATCCTCTCGGGCGGTAATCCGGAAAGCGAAACCAAGCTCGCGGCGCTCGCGGGCCGGATTGGGCTCGTCACCGTACGTCGGAACGGCGATGTCATTCCCGTACCGGCAGCACCCGCGCCGGCACCAGCTGCCACCCCGGCACCGGCCGCTGCGCCTGCTCAAGCCGCTGCGCCTGCTGATGCCGCTGCACCTGCTGAAGCCGCTGCACCTGCTGAAGCCGCTGCGCCTGCTGAAGCCGCTGCGCCTGTTGATGCCGCTGCGCCTGCTGAGGCGGCTGCACCTGCTGAGGCGGCTGCACCTGCTGAGGCGGCTGCACCTGCTGAGGCGGCTGCACCTGCTGAAGCGGCTGCGCCTGCTGAGACTGCTGCGGCGACCGAAACCGCGGCGCCTGCAGAAGCCGATCAAAGCAACGACTTTGAGGATCCCAAACACTGAACGCTGAGGTCCTACCCATCGGTGCCGGGGTCCAGGCACCGAAAGGCGCGCGCGCCACTTTGCTGGCGCTCTGGCCCTATGTTTGGCGATTCCGTCAGCGGGTGTTTCTCGCGCTGATCTGCTTGGTCGCGGCCAAGCTTTCCATCATCGGCGTGCCGGTGCTTTTGAAGCGCATCGTCGATACGCTGAACGTCGCACCCGATATTCGCCTGGCGCCATTGGCGTTGCTGCTGGCCTACGGCGCCTTGCGATTGTCGTCTACGATTTTTCAGGAACTCAGGCAGATTCTGTTCGCGCGCGTCATGGCGCGTACGGCCCGATTGCTGACGCTGCAGGTGTTCGAGCATCTGCACGCACTGTCACTCAAGTTCCATTTGAATCGCCGCACCGGCGCGGTTTCGCGCGATCTCGAGCGCGGGATGGAGGCGGTCACCGATTTGCTTGACTGGACCGTCTACACGATTCTGCCAACCCTGTTCGAGATCACGGTCGTCTGCATCATTCTGATTCGCACGTTTGACTGGACCTTCGCGCTGATCACGCTGACCACGATTGCCTGCTATGTCACCTACACGTTCACTGTCACCGAGTGGCGAATTCGCTATTACCGGGCCAAGAACGAAGCGAACACGCGCGCAGCGGGCCGTGCGGTGGACTCACTGCTGAACTACGAAACCGTCAAGTACTTCAACAACGAACGCTTTGAGTCAGACAGCTACAACCAGACGCTCCGCGATCAGGAGGAGGCCGAGGTCAAGGCCCTGAAGTCGCTCGCCGTACTGAACATTGGCCAAAGCAGCATTGTGGCGATTGGCTTGACGCTGTTGGTCTGGCGTGCGGCTGAAGGCGTGGCAGCCAATACGCTCAGTATCGGCGATTTGGTCATGGTGAACGCCTTCTTGATCCAGCTGGCAATGCCGTTGAATTATCTCGGCATGGTGTATCGAGAGGTGAAGCAGGCCTTGACCAATATCGAGAACATGTTTGCGCTGCTCGCCGAGCAACGCGATGTCGCCGATTCTCCGGGCGCCCGCGATTTGGATCCGGGCACTGGCGGGATCGTGTTCGACCAGGTGGTGTTTGCCTATGAACCCGAGCGGCCGATCCTGCGCGGCATTTCGTTCGAGGTGAAACCTGGCGAGTCGGTAGCGGTGGTGGGCACGACTGGCGCCGGCAAGTCCACGCTGGCCCGCCTGCTGTTCCGCTTCTACGACGTGCAGTCGGGCAGCATTCGGATCAACGGCCAGGATTTGCGTGCGGTGACGCAGAGCTCCTTGCGTCAGGCGATTGGCATCGTGCCCCAGGACACCGTGCTGTTCAATGACTCGATCGGCTTCAACATTCGCTACGGCCGCGTTGATGCCACGGATGCCGCCGTACAGGAGGCCGCTCGCGCCGCCCAGCTCAGTCATTTGATCACCGAGATGCCAAAGGGGTTTGACACCCTGGTTGGTGAACGCGGGCTCAAACTCTCTGGCGGCGAGAAACAACGCGTCGCGATCGCGCGAACGGTGCTGAAGAATCCGCCGATTCTGATTCTCGACGAAGCCACGTCGGCGCTCGATACCCGCACCGAGCGGCGCATTCAGGCCGAGTTGGAGCAACTCGCAAAGAACCGTACCAGTCTAATCATCGCCCATCGCCTATCGACGATCGTCCATGCTGATCAGATTCTCGTCATGGATCACGGCCAAATCGTCGAACGTGGGCGCCACGACGAATTACTCGCCATGAGAGGCCGCTACGCGCAACTCTGGGCGTTGCAGCAGCACGAACAGCAGGAGGCCCTTGCCCATGAGCCCGCGTAGATTCGGCTTGCTGACCGTTGCATTGGGCACACTGATTTTGGCGGGCTGCCATAGCTACTCTGGCGAGGACGAGGTTCCTGAAGCGGCCAAGGCCCTGGGTTGCCCGGATCTGACAGGCACCTACGCCATCCCGGAGGCCAGCGTCGAACTGGATCCGCGGGAATGGCTGGGCTACCACGCCAAGGGCAAGACTTGGCAGAGTTTCAGCCTGCAGGCCATCGTGCCAGGGGCGCCGGTTTACGTGAGTCTGCGCCGTACTGATTCAGAAATCGCCAACGAAGTCGCGGCCCTGAAAGCCAGTCGCCCGAAGGCTTACAACGCGTGGTTGGACAAGGCGAGCCTCAGTTACGTCGAACGCGGCGTCACCCGGCGCGCGCATTACGACGCGCTCGGCGAACTCGGGCCGACCCCCGAGATTGGCTTCAGCACACCCTCCGGAATTTGCATCGATAGTTGGTTCGAGTATCCGGGCGATCACGCCTCGAATGAAGACTATACGGCCCTCGCGCTGGATGCCGACAAGCATTTGCTCATCAAGGCCACACGCACCACGCGCGACGAGTTTCCGATCTGGTGCGGCGATGGATGCAAAGGCATTCCTTACGCATGGCACACTAAGGTCAGCTGGGTCCGCGCCAAGCGCATCGAGAACGCCAAGCCCTGGGTCTTCAAGGCGCCTGCCGAGCCCGAAGCACCCGCCGTTGATGCATATGACGACCGCGATCCTCGCGTTGCGGCCTTCCGTCAACGCGTATTCGCAGCGCTTCCCGAAGGCGCCACGATGTTCAATTTCCACCTCCGCTCGGATGGGGTGATCTTCTCCGGCACCGCCAAGACCCATGACGATCTCGAAGCGATCAAACGCCTGTTGAGCCAGGACAGCATCGTCGTCGCGGTCCATCAACGCCGCGCCTGGGTTACTAACCGCGGCGACATTGAGTTCGCGCTAGAAATTCCCTTGGAAGCACCTTAACGACGGTGTCAGCCATTTCTTGCGGGAGTGGCTTCAGAGCCGAATCAACGATGCATCAACGGTCGACACGGGCCGGCCCATCACGCCGACTTGACCTGATTGACCGAATATCATGCATCACCTTCGCGACGTCGTTGGTAACATCGTGCGATGACAGCCAACCGCCCCTTCAAACATCCCACGCCCGAGCAAAGCGCCATCATTCTGGTGAACCTCGGCACACCCGACGACCCGAGCCCCAAAGCCGTTCGCCGTTATCTGGCCGAGTTCCTCAGTGATCCGCGTGTGATCGAGTTGCCCCGCTGGTTTTGGCTCCCGGTGCTATATGGCGTGATTCTCAACATCCGCCCGCGGAAAAGCGCGCATGCGTATCAAAGCATCTGGACTGACCAAGGCTCACCGCTCGCCGTTCATACCGACGCGCTCACCAAAGGCGTCGCCGACGTTCTGAAACCGCATCAGTCCTGGCTGAAAGTCGCTTCGGCCATGCGTTACGGCAACCCGAATCTGCGTCAGGTTCTGCGTGATCTGCGTGAGCGGAACACACGCCGGATCCTCGTCGTGCCGTTGTACCCACAGTATTCCGCAACGACCACCGCCTCAGTGTTCGATGCACTGACCGATGAGTTGCAGCAATGGCGCTGGTTGCCGGAGCTCCGCTTTGTTGCGGACTACTATCGCGCGCCCGGCTATATCGACCTGCTCGCAAATCGTTTGCGCCCGAGCCTCGACCCCAACCGGCACTTGCTCTATTCGTTTCACGGCATTCCTGAGCGGTACGTGCGTGCCGGCGATCCGTACTACTGCCAGGCCCAGGCGACCGCGCGGCGCCTGGCCGAAGCGCTTGGCCGCGAACCAGGAAGTTGGTCGCTGTCGTTCCAATCCCGCGTTGGCAAGGAGCGCTGGCTCGGGCCTTATACGGACGCGCATTTGCAGGCACTCGCCCGCCGCGGCATCACCGATCTGGACGTGATCTGCCCGGGCTTCGCCGTGGATTGCCTGGAAACCCTGGAAGAGATCGCCATGCAGAACCGCGACTTGTTCCTGGCCGCCGGCGGCAAATCGTTCACGTATCACCCATGCCTGAATGCCGGGGCGGATCACGCCCAATTTCTGGCGCAACTCGCGCTGGCGCAGTGCCGGGATTGGTTCGATCATCAACCAGTAGCAGCGTCGGCCGACGCGTTTGCCGCGCACCTTCGAGAACAGCCGGACGCAGGGCGGTTGGCCGCAGGCGTTGCCGAGTAGGCCCCAGCACTGGCTTTGGAATCCCAATTCATGCACGAACTCGATCTGCAACTTCGCAACCTGCGACTCTCTGCGCTGCAGTTTGCCAATCCGGGGAAGCCCAAACTATTGGCCCTGCATGGTTGGCTCGACAATGCCGCGAGCTTTCTGCCGATGGCGCCGTATCTTCAAGATTTCGACTGGGTTGCGCTGGACTTGGTGGGCCATGGCCGCTCTGATCATCGTGCGCCGGGGGCCTGGTACCACTATGTCGACTATCTGGGCGAAATCGTGCAAGTCCTCGATGCGCTCGGTTGGCAGCAATGCCACTTGCTCGGACACTCGTTGGGTGGCGCGCTCGCGTCCGTCCTGGCGGCGGCGATACCGGAACGCATCGAGCGTCTGTACTTGATTGAAGCGCTGGGCCCGATCAGCACGCCCGAAGATCGCGCCCTGGGCCTGCTGCGCGAAGCCATTCAAGCCCGTGGGGCAATCGGTGGCAAGCAACTGCGGCTGTTCCGCGATTTGGATCAGGCCGTTCAGGCCCGCCGCAGCAACCCGGACATGCCACTGAGCGAAGCGTCGGCCCGCCTCCTGTGCGAGCGCGGCACCCGCGTTCAAGATGGCGGCCTGATGTGGTCGTCAGACCCGAGACTGACCCTCACCAGCGCAATCCGGCTCACCGAAGGCCAGATTCGCAACTACGTCAGCGGGATCGAGGCGCCCACGCAGATCGTGTTTGCCGATCCCTCACCGCGATTCATTAATCCTGAAGCCATGCAAGCCCGCGTCAGCTTGGTGAAATCAGCCGAAGTCGTGCGTATTCCCGGCACGCACCATCTGCATATGGAAGCGCCAGAAGCGGTGGCAAGGGCGCTGGGCTTGATCCGTTGAGCGATCGGGCAGCGCGAATTCGTCGCCCCCGTTACGTGTCGCGTCGTGCGGCGAGGTTCATGATCTCGCGATAAGTGTGTCGGTACACCCCGGGCGTCTCGATCAGACACGCCGCCACCAATGCGCGCGCTACCGCTTCTGCCGGCACGGAACGGTACGCCTGCAGGCGCCCGATCAGGAGCGGATTCAGTGCCGGCAACACCCGCTGCCCGAGGCCTTCAGCCAGACGATTCGATCCAGGGCGCGCCCCGAGCAACAGACCAGGCTGCAGAAAATCGCAACGCTTGAAACCCAGGCTTTCGATCTCGGCTTCCAACTCGCCTTTGGTGCGCAGATAGAAATTGCCAGATTGCGGGTCGGCACCAACCGAGGACACCAGCACCGCACGCGTCGCACCAAAATGGCGTGCGACGTCGGCCATTTGCCGGACGAGTTCAAAATCCACGTTGCGAAATGCGGGTCGCGAACCCGCTTGCTTGATTGTCGTGCCGAGTGCCGACACGAATACGTCAAGGCGCTGATTGCGACCACGAAGCTCGGTGTTCAACCAGCGGCTGACCCGACCTTCGTCAATCGTTCCGAGCAGGGTGCGCGCCCCTTCAGGCATGTGTTCAGGCGCCCGCCGGCCAGGTAACCAGAGCCCGCTGTCGGATTCGCGCACTCGTGCTGACAAGGCCGGCAGTGCCAATCCGCCTACCAAGCCCGTTGCACCAATCATCAAGCAATTGAGGCTCATACCCGTTTCAGGAAATCGGTATGCCGATTGAACACCTGCGCACGCCAATCGGCTTGCGTGCGATCGAGTTCGTCAACCGAGATATTGGCGACATAGCCGTATGCGCGATTCCGCCCAACTTGCTTGGCCAGATACAGCGCCCGGTCGGCGACACCCAGCACAAAGTCAAGCGTGAACAGCTCCGGCTTCTCGCGATAGATCGGATAGACCGACCAGCCGACGGACGCTGTTGGATCGAGCAGCACGCCAGAGTCCAATTCCACGTTGATCTGCGCGATTTCATGGACGATCTTCTCGGCGAGCTTCTTGCCCTCCAGGCGATGCCGGTTCACGCCCAAGTAGACGAACTCCTCGCCCCCGAAACGGAACACCAGATCGCCGTTCTCACGAAGCGCAAGCAACCGCTCCGCAACCGCCTTCAACACCGCATCACCTGCCGCGTGACCATGCTGATCGTTGACCCGCTTGAAGTGATCGAGATCGATCACGCACGCTATCAAATCAACCCGCTCATCGTCGTCTGCCGCGCCCGCCTGCGCATTGATCTTGGGTACCTCATCGCGCATCCACTGCCCGAATCGATGCCGGTTCCAGAGCCCCGTCAACGGATCGGTGGTCGCGGCGATCTGCAATGCTTCGGTCTTGATGGCGACGAGTCGCTCGAGCTCAGCGCTGCGCGCGCGCAGGGCGCGGACGCGCCATTGGACACCGAGCAGCAACAGCATGGCGCCGAGCACTATGAAACCGGCAATCGATACCGTGCGCTTGTACCAAGGCGCGACCACCAGAATTGCAACGCTGGCTTTGCCCCCCGGATTGCCCGCGGAATCCTGAGCTTCCACCTCGAAAACGAGTTCCCCTGCCGGCAGGTTCGTGAAGTCTCGCCGTCCATCATTGGTCCATGGACTCCACTCGGGGACCTCGCCGATTTGCTGGATGCGCGAGCGGAATCGGTTCAGATCCGGCGCCCGGTAACTCGGGAGCGCGAACTCCAATCGAAGATTGCTGCCTTCTGGGGCGATCAGGGGCTCCTGTTCGTCCAAGACATTGGTTTTCGGCTCGCCATTTACCTGAATGTGGCGAATTTGGACAACTTGCGGCGCCGGCGTCAACGACTCGGTGGTGGGATCGATTCTAACGAGGCCCGATTCTGTGACCATCCAGAAGATGCCACTGACATCAGCGAACAGCCGGCGCACGCGACCGACGCCGGCGACCTGATCAAACACACTTGGCGAATAACGAAACACGCCACCGGCGTCACGCTTGACCAGGGCTAAATCGCGATCCTTGGCGCTGATCAGGATTTGATTGTCGTCGACGATTTCGATATCGCGTAGCGCCCCGGTCTCGCTGAACGGAATTGTCTGGCTCGGTACCAATTTGCTGTCCAGCACGTCATACACACCGTGTCCGCCGACCCAAAAAATAATTCGGTCACCGGCTTTCTCAATAGACGGGAACAGTTCCTGTCCATCTTTGGCGACGCGCAGTTCGTCAGTAGTGGCAAGTTCAATGCGATCCGGGTCCGACATCGCCACGCGCACGAGACGGCCCGTCTGCGTATTCAGCCACAACACATTTGCATCTTGCTGAACCAATTGAACGGTGTCGAAAGGAAGATCTGTTCGGCGTGAGATCCATTGCCACCCACCGCCAATCCTTCTGATTTTGCCAAACCCTCGGCGAATCCCAAGCCACAGCTCGTCGGGCCGATCCAGCACCGGTGCAATCGCAAAGACGAGCGTCTCTGGCGAGAACGCTTGGTCAGCATCGCCCCACCAGAACCCCTGAGTCGTACCGAAGTATTCAGTCCCATTGATGGATGCGTGCGCCAGAATCTCGGTCATGCCCGGGCGGCTGCGATCTTGAAAGCGCCAGCGGCCATCACGATCTTCCACCAGACTAAGGACCTCGTTGCCATTGAACACACTGATACCCGGTTCTGTCCTGGTCACATTCAGCACACCGCCATAGAAACTCGACGGGAACATGAAGAGACTCATCCGGGACGGATATTCAACGCGCGAGATTGCGGTTGGCCACGCAATCCATAGCGCACCCTCTTGGTCGACCATGACCACTTGTGCGCCGGACCCCACGCCGAGATCCGATGGGTCGATCCGATCCAAAACTTGACCTTGTTTGCCCAAGATCGCCACCCCACCATTGTCTTCGGGAACGGCAAATCGACCGGGATATACCAGAACACCAATCCCGACACTGTCCGACAACCCGCTGGCAAGGCCGCCTGTCTGGCGGCTGGGAGGTTCACCTTCTCGCCAACGCCAAGTTGTCGTTGCGCGATCACTGTTCCGGGTTAGGGCCAGGTATTCGCCATCAATGTCCTGGGACAACGACATGATCGGTGCATCCAAGAATCCAGCGCCGCCTTTGATCAGCTCCGGGCCACGGGCACCGACTCGCGCCAAACCTTGACCATCCACCTGCAACAAAATCTGGTTCTGCCCTTGGAACAATCGCCCATAGCTTCGTTGCGGTCGGAAAAACTCGAACTGCGCTCCCGCCTGGCATACCAAAACCGCCATCGATCTGACACACCAACGCTCGTCATCCTCAGCGAACTCCCAGAACTCGCCAGCTCCGTCAAACTCGGTCGGAAATCTGGTCGAGAGATTGAGCGCCTCCTGGGGCCGATTCGGATCGGAGAGAACGATGAGATATTCGCTGCCGCCGAGGACCAATCGACCATCCCGGGTCACCCCAATCACGGTGATCGGCCGGTTCTGTGTCACGGGGACGCGGCGCCAGTCTTGGCCATCGAACTCAATTAAACCGGCATCGTCGCCGAGATAGATGAGTCCGTTCGGCGATTGCGCCAGCGCTCGGAATGGTGGTTCGGCAAACCGGTCGCCCAGGTTCATGAGCCGGAGGTCGAACGTGCGCGTGGGATAAATACCCCGCTCCTCGGCAATGACTGGTAAGGCCACCAAGGCAAGAAGCAAGGTAATCAGCGCGTGCTTGATACGCATGAGCTGGTTCAGTCGAGGTCCTAAAGGTTAACCGAAATGCTTGCCGTCAGCGATTGACGTCATGAGGATCGCAGATTAGCCTTGGCTGCGCTATCGGCTTGGGCCGAAGCAGGCCGGAAATCGACCGGTCGGGGCCAAACCTAACTTGAGGTGCACTCATGAGTTCCAACCAGAAGCAAGCTAGCGGAATCGAGGTACCAGTCTCATTGATGGGGCAGTTACAATCGCTTTCGCAAAAAATCGAAGACGGCAAGTATGCAATGCCGCCAACCGGCCCTGTGCCACCCCCACGTCCCGTCCCGTCGCCAACGCCTAATACCCCGAACGCCGCAATGGTAATGACTGGCCGCAACCAGGGGTAATCACATGCAGGTCGGCGCTCTCGATCTGGTGCTAAATCCTAGTGCCAAGATCACTGTTTATGCGAACACCAGCCCACCGGTTTTCCAGATCGAAGCGCCGATACGCGGCAATACGCTAGCAACCAACATATTGAGCGCTTCGCATGCACCGGCTGCGCACGCGTTCTTGGTGGCAATGCTGGTGGACGGCATTGCTCCCGCCAAGATTGAATCGGAAGTCCTTGACGACCTCCGGAATTGGGGGCTCTTTGTTGATCCCGACAATATTCCGAGGCCAGTCGAATTTCCACTTGCAGCCGAGTGCACCGACGCCACCGGCCCCGGATTGTCTGCCGATCCCGCTTATGTCTGGCCAGATCGCAGCGCTTTGCCGATACCCGCAGTCTGGTCGAACCCGAACATCTCCTATGTGAAGTTTGGCCCGGGCGCTCTCTGGATCCCGGTGCTGGACAATAGTGAAGGCCTGTCAGCGCGACCAATCAACGCGCATTTTGACGACACGGACGCACGCGTGCGTTTTGCGCGCGATGGCTATGCCGAGTTGCCTTGGTTGTTGCCCCGAGCACAAGTTCAAGCACTCGGCACGTACTTCCGAAATCTCGCGGCAGAAGGTTTTCTGGAGCGGCACCGCGACCAGACCATCATCCGGCACATCGCGCATGACCACCCGGTCACGGCATTCTGGCATCAGCAATTGAACGAGCGTGTATCGCGACTGGTTGGCAAACGAACAAAACCCTCGTACTCGTTCGTTTCGAACTATCTTGAGGGCGGTGACTTGTTTTGGCATACCGACCGCGACCCTTGCGAGTACACCATCACCCTGCTGGTCGACTACGATCCGGTCGATTCGGACGGTCGCTCGGCTTGGCCATTGCTCTTGAAGGACCGGCAAGGCGCAATCCAATCACTTTGCCAACGGATCGGCGACGCGCTGATTTTCAAGGGCCGAGAACTCTCCCACGCGCGTGAACGCAAGCCGGATGGGCACCGTTCCGGATCGATCCTCTTTCATTATGTCGATGCCGACTTCGAAGGAAGCCTATCGTGACCAACGTCGCGGCAGCGGGTTCCCCGACGTCGGATGCGCACGTTGTAGATACGCAGCACCACGTTGAACGCTTCTTCCAGCAACTAGGCGACGCGATAGCGGCAGAGCTTGGGCACGAGCGCGAGGACATTTATGCGCGCCTCGAAGACGTCGCCATTCAATTCCTGGAGCAATATTGCCCCGCGAAACATATCAGCCACGACGACTTGATCGACTATGTCCTGACGGCACGCAAGCTCCCTTTTCAGATCGACCTCGAAGCGAAGTTTGCCGAGCCCCCATTGTCGCTCTACCACGGCAAGCACTTTGACATTTCGGCACTGACCTGGCTCGATGGCACGACCAGCATTCACCAACACTCCTTCTGTGGGGCATTCCATGTCCTGAGCGGATCGAGTATTCACAGTCGCTACCGTTTCACACCAGACCGTGAACCCGCGCCGTTGCAACGCTCTGTCGCAGGACAACTAACACTCATTGATCTTGAAGTTCTGCAGCCCGGCGATACCCGTCGGATCGCACGCGGCAACGCCCTGATTCACGCACTGTTCCACATGATCCGGCCTTCGGTCACTATTGTCGTCCGGACCATTACTGACGACCACAACAACGAAGTGCAATACGACTTTCGTTGGCCTGGTATCGCATTCGATCCGTTTCAGCAACATGCGCTGACCATTCGCCAGATCCAGTACCTGGACATGCTCCGGACGTTGCGAGGCGACGCTGCAGATGCCGCGTTGATCCAGGTTCTGAACCAAGCGGACCTGCATTTGTGCTACCGCCTCGTATCGACCGATTTCTTGCGTCGGCGTGATCCGGAACGGGCACGGTGGATGATTGGTGCGTCAGTAAAACTATCGGATCGTGAACGCGAGCTTGTCTGGCAAGCTGCATACAACGACTTTGTGAGCCAGTCGATCATCGATTTACGCAGACGCCTGCATTCGCCGCCACACCGATTTCTATTAGCGCTTCTGCTGAACGTTTTCGACCGCGAACAACTGCTCGGATTGATTGCCAGTAAATGGAACACGGATCAACCAGTCAGTCTGATCCGAACCTGGATGGCGGAAATGTGTGGCCTGACGGACCGCTTCCCGAATCTGCTCGACTTGGACATGAACGAGACGGCTCTCAACGTTCTTGAGCGGCTCTGGCACGGCGACTCGGTGGACGCAACGCTTGACTGGTTCCGGACTGCTTACGGTGCGGAGACAATGGCCATCCACGACAGCACCTCCGTCAACTTTATGCTGCCTTGCGCGATTGCCCACTGCTCTATCAGGTCATGTCAGATTTGCGCTAGTCATTGTGCGCGATGGCGGGTGGTTGGCCCGCGCCCTCGCAGTTGCAAGATGCGCCAGGTCGCCTGCCCGTAGACTTTTCCCAACCATGCCGCGGTGAGCGGGACTAAGCGCCACAGATTCGTGATGCATCATGAGTCGACACCACGCTTGACGACTCACTACAACGAATTGTGCGACTGCACGTCGCCGCTGCGCGCGGATGCGACATTCTTCAAGCGGGCACCGAGATCAGTTTTCGCGCCAAATTGCACCATCCTCCGCACCGATTCCTGCTCGCATTGCAACTCAACGTCTTTGATCGCCAACGCCTACTCGGTTCGGTCGCGAACGCGTGGCAAACCGACCAACCAATCGCCCTGGCCCGAACCTGGATGACGGAAATGTGCGGCCCGACCGATCGCTTTCCAAACTTGCTAATCCTCGACATGAATGACACCACGTTGCATGTGCTGGACCGGCTTTGGCATGGCGACAACGTAGCGTCAATGCTCAGCCGGTTTCGAGACCGGTTTGGCCAAGACGCCATCGCGCTTCTTGCCCTTGAATTGCGCGCGGTCTAGAACGCCCTTCGCGACTGCCCGCTCTTTTACCAGGTCTTCGCCGAACTGCGCGCTCAGCAATATCACGAAAGCCTAGTATGAGCGTGACTGAATCGCTTCGAAGCGCACTCATCCAGCCGCAGGCGCCGCAAGCGGCCCCTCGTTGCTGGCAACGCGACAGAAGTGGCGCCCCCGTGTTCTCTGATTTCAAGCAGCGGCAACGGCAGCGGACAATCAGGCCCAATTCTGTCGCCAGTGTCACGACAGTCGGAGCAGGCCAATATCGTGCAAACCAGCCTTGGCCACGGATGCTCTACTCGCCGATGCGCTAGTGATATTTCGCCAAATGCTTTTGACGCCGATGTCAACAGGCGATAAGCCGGTGCGCAGCAACGATGCTCTACCCGATACTCCAAACTGGGTTTGCAGAAATCCGCGCAAACTGCGGGTCTTCAATCGCACGATCCGAGATGATCGACTAATAGACTACTAACCGCGTCAACAGATCAGCCGCTGATCTGAACGCACAAGATTGTCGTCCTCGTTTCGATGCGGACGACCCATTCCCGATCCAAATTGGAGATAGATCATGTCTAGCAAAGTCCTGAAGGGCGCCGTTCTGGCAGCGAGTCTGGCCGGTGCATCTACGCTTGCATCCGCAACAGAAACTGCAAATGCCGACACGGAAGTCAGTCTGCAGCCGGCTGCCAAGCTGTCGGTTCCAGCGAATCTGGCAACACAGCTGAAGTCGATCGCTGGATTGTCAGCGTCGGTTTCAGATCGTCTGCTGCCGCCGCCAACTCCGCAGCCTGAACGGGCTGACTTGGCTTGATGTCAAGGGGACTAGAGCGATGCAGTTCAATCACGCTGCAAAGATCACGGTCCAGGGGGGCGCAACGCCCCCCGTTTTCCTGATCGAAGCACCACTTCGCGGCGACTCGTTCCGGAGCACATTGGTCACACCTGACCTTTGGCCCAATGCGTATCGCTACTTGCATGGCGCAATCATCGAGAGCATGCCAGAGCCGGTGGCCGACTCGGAAGCGTTGGCGGAACTGGGCAATCTTGGCTTGCTGGTCGAAGCTGACGAACTGTCGACACCGGTCGAGTATCGAGTCGACCCAAGCGTTCTAGAGGGGCCTGAGAAGATCCTCATCCGCCATGCATCCTTGCCTTGGCAGGTCCCAACGGAATGGCAACGAGACGACGTCTGCTTTTCGTGGTGCCCCTCGTCCAAAATTTGGTTTCCAGTTCTCGTGGCTGTCGGCGATGCGCCTGAACTGTCAGCACAGGGCGAATGGGAGACTCTGAGGACTGATTCGGCATTCGAACAAATCGACGTGCCTTCTCGTAAGCAACTCGCCACCGAGGGCTTTGCAACACTTGACCACCTCCTTCCATTGGCGGTTCGTACTGAACTTGCTCGCTACTACCGGGCTTTGGGAGACGAGGGATATCTCGAACGGCGGGAATCCCGCGGTGTTCGTCGTCTGATCGCCCACAATCACCCGATCGCGCGCTTTTGGCATCAACAGCTGAACGACCGGATTAGCCGCCTAGTCGGAGCGCCCACTAAGCCGTCGTACTCGTTCGTATCTTCGTATCTGCAGGGGAGTGATCTGTTCTGGCACACCGACCGACCGCCTTGTGAGTACACCATTACATACCTGCTTGAGTACCATCCTGTTGATTCGATGGGGCGATCGGATTGGCCATTGCTGGTTCGCCAGCGGAACGGGCAAGTAGCTGAAATTCGTCAGCGCATTGGCGACGCGTTGATATTCAAGGGCCGGGAACTCTCGCATAGTCGCGACCAGCTTCCCCATGGACACCAGTCACTGTCGCTGTTGTTCCATTACGTGGATGCCGACTACAAGGGCGACTTGGATTGAATCAGGTACTCACACAAACCAATCTCACGAAATCAGCATGAACGCGACCCAACTTATCGATGAGACAAGCGAAACCCATGCCCCGAGTCGGGTGACATCCTTCTTTCGGGTGCTCGGGGACGCAATTGGTAAGCGCATCGGCACGAGCAAGCAGGAGATATCAGAACGTCTCGTCAGCGCCGCTATCTTAGAATTGGAGCATTTTCGTCCCGCAGATCACATCGGGCTCATCGATCTGGTGGAACATGTCATGGGCGCGCGCGAATTGTGTCGGCAGGCCGATCTCGATGGCAAGTTCTCTGAACCGCCGCTGTCCTTATACCGTGCCGAGCATTTCGACATATCAGCGTTGATTTGGCTTGATGGCACAACGAGCGTCCACCAACATGCGTTCTGCGGCGCATTCCACGTATTGTCCGGATCAAGTCTGCACAGCCAGTTCGAATTCAATGCCTGGCGCAACCCTGAACCGATGCAACGAGCGGTCGCTGGCACCGTGCGATTGAGCCATGTTGAAGTCTTGCACGCAGGCGATACAAGGCCTATCCACCGCGGCGCAGAAACGATCCACTCACTGTTTCATTTAGTGCGACCATCCATCACGATTGTCGTTCGCACCATCACAGACGACATTCGCGAAGACATCCAGTACGACTATCGTTGGCCGGGCTTGGCGCACGATCCCTTTTACCGGCACGCGCCTACGATTCGAAAACTGCAGTATCTCAGAATGCTGCAGCAACTTGATCCGAAACGGTACGAGCAAATTTTGGCAGATTTGCTACCAGACGCCGACTTGCACCTCGCGCACCTGGCGATTCACGAAGCTGCCCTCAGGTCGGCTGACCCGTCGGTCGCCGAACAACTTTCTCAGCGCTGTTTGCAGCTCGATTCGGCCGAAAGGCAGCTCATTAGCCAAGTCGCTCGCCATGACATCATGAGTCGAAGCCTGATTGCCTTTCGCCGCGCTCTGCATGAACCTGCGCATCGTTTTCTACTCGCACTACTGCTCAATGTGTTTGAACGGGACGCGCTGCTGGCGTTGGTTGCAGAGGAATACCCCGGCGCTCCCGCAATTGACCGGGTTTGTGTGTGGTTAGCCGAGATCACTGGCAACACGAGCCAATATCCGAACTTGATTGGCGTTGATTTGAACGACACAGCATTGCTGATGATACGCTTCATGCTTGCAGGCGCGCACCTACCTGAGACACTCACCGCACTGACTCAGACCTATGGCGATGAGGCAGTAACTGCAAACCGTGACGCTTTGGTTGAACTTTTTGATGCGTTATGCGAGTGCGCGCTATTTCGGGCGATTTTTGCGGATCTGCGGAGTTAGAGTCTACCCCCTTGCCAACTGTCGTGCATTGGCCGGAATCAGGGCCCGAGACAGGACTGCATAGCTTCCGGCGCTTTTTCGACGGCTCTGCCATAGAGGAAGCCTAGGAACCTCTGAACAAGTTCAGAGGCGAAGCGGGCAACGGGTCCCGACAAGTGCCGGACTCATTGCAGGTCTGAAAGTCCGAGATGGACTTGTTCAGACACTCCCTTAGGCCTGGACTTGTACCTGACCGGCAGCGACCTGCATTGGCATTCCGACCGTCCACCTTGCGAATATGCGATCACGCTGCTGATTGACTACGCCCCGCTCACTGATTCCAGATATTCGCAGTGGTCACTCGACATCGAAAACCGCGAAGGTCGAGTCGCGAGTTTGTATCAGCGCATTGGCGATGCTTTGATTTGCCGTGGCCGTGAACTTCGCCACAGCCGAGGAGTAGTGCCACCCGGGCATCAATCCTTGTCGCTGCTCTACCACTTTGTGGATGCCGATTACCAAGGGGAAATGACGTGAACGCATCCGTCGAATTCAGCAGTCTAGGCCGACCGGCGCCGCGCACCGGCCGACAGCGCGTGCCGGCGTTCGTCACCCAACGTGGCGACGCAATTGCGGGTGAGCTCGGCGATACTCGCGAAACAATCTACGCGCAACTTCAGCAGGTCGCGGCACGCAACCTGGCGCATTTCAATCCGGCTGCCAATATCAGCCCAGACGACTTGACCGACTACGTACTCAGTGCCAAATCCTTGTGCCAGCAGGCAGATCTGGATGCTCGATTTGCGGAGCCGCCGGCATCGTTGTACCGCGACGCTCATTTCGACAATTCCGCCCTGACCTGGCTGGATGGCACCACGAGCATTCATCAGCACGGCTTCAGCGGTGCCTTTCACGTCCCGGCTGGCGGCAGTATTCATGCTCGGTATTCCTTCAAGCCCGATAGACTCATTGCACACGGCCAGCGCGCCGCGATCGGCCAGCTCGAACGGATCGATTTTTAGATATTGCGACCCGGCGACACGCGCCGGATCGCGCGCAGCGATGGTTTGATCCACTCGTTAATCCATCTGCACCGGCCTTCGGTGACGACTGTGATTCGGACCATTACTGATGATCCCGACACCGAAATCCAATACGACTACCGCTGGCCTGGGCTGGGCTGGCCCATCATCCATTCCAGCGGCACGCGCCGACGATTCGAAAGATCCAATACTTGCGCATGTTGCGATCACTGGATCCGATTCAATATCGACACTGGCTGCGGCAGGTACTGAACGAAGCGGATCTGTATCTCGCCTACTCACTGGTTTCTGAAGCGGCGATGTTCGGCGACGATCCTGCGGACCTGGGCAGCTTGGTCGACCACGGTCAGGCGCTGAGCGGCGCAGAACGGAGCATGGTGCTCAGAGCCTGCCGCAACGATCAGGTCAGTCGCACGATCATCCAGTTTCGAGCAAAGCTGCATGAGCGTGAGCACCGATTCTTCTTGGCGCTGTTGCTAAACGTGTTCGATCGCGACGACCTGCTCGCCGTGGTGGCACGCGAATTCAAAGGAGCTGACCCGGTCGCTACGCTTATGCGCTGGATGCGCGAACTGACCGGTCAGACCGACCGGTATCCGAATCTACAATAGCCAGACTTCAACGAATTGGCCTTGCAAGTACTAGAACACTTGTTGCGCGAGCTCGACGAGGCAGAATCCCTTCGCTGCCTGACCTTAGACTTCGGCGAGGCTGCCATTAGGGCAGAGTGTGAGCAAGTCTTGGCCCTGCGGCATGCATTGCAGCAGTGCCCGCTCTTTCATCACTTGTTTGCTCGCCCATGACAGCATAAATTGCCTCGTCAATCTTGGGCAGCGGTGGCAAAATCCTCGATCAGCCGCTGCTCCAGATGCCAACATGCCCAACGCTTTGAACTTTGCTCAGCAACAGATAGAGCCCGAGCTCGACCACCCCCGCCCCGAGCGCCTGATCCGCGGCAACCCGGAACGCAAGACTTGGCTGCACTATCAAAATGCGTCGGGTGAGGTATTTGCGGGGGTGTGGTCATGCGAGCCAGGCGCCTGGCGAATCGAAATGGGCGAGCGCGAGGACGAACACTTCTTTGTGACCGCCGGCGCTTGTGTGATCACGGCGGACGATGGCCATGCGGTGCGTTGCGAAGCGGGGCAGTCCTTGGTGATCCCGGCTGGTTTCAAGGGCACCTTTGAGGTCCTGGAGCCGCTGACCAAGCATTTCATGATTGTCGACCGAGCCAGCTGATCAAGCCATTGTCCAGTGGACAAACGCCTCGGCGAGCCACGCTGCCAGCGTGCGCCCAGCCCGAAATTGGGCGCCCTTCCGCCGTTGTCCGAATCAGACAATCAAGCGGTGGTTTGAATCACCTGTTCGGCGCTTATGCTGCAATCGAATACAGGTCTTGTCGCACGTTTCTGAAGCGCTAGGCTAGAGGCTTCCCTCGACCAGCGACCCCTTCGAATGTCCGCCAGCGGTTCTGTTTCTCGCCCTGCCTCATTGCTCGTCATTTTCGGCGCAACCGGCGATCTCGCCGGGCGCATGTTGTTGCCCTCACTGTATGGCCTGCATCGCGATGGGCTGCTGGCGACAGACTTCCGTTGCCTCGGCACCGCCCGCAGTGATCTCGATACGGGTGCATTTCGCGATCAGGTGCGTCAGCATCTCGAGAAGCGCGTCCCAGTGGCCGACCGTGATACCGACAGCGTCGCACGCTTTCTCGATCGGCTCGAATACCAAGCGGCCGATGTCGCCGATAGTCAGTCCGCGACTGCACTCACGGAGCGCATCAAAGCGCTGCGCACGGGCGATGTGCTCTATCACCTGTCGACCGCACCGCGCTTTTACGCGCCGATTTGTGCGGTGCTTGGTGCCGCGCGGCTTGCCGGCGCCGGTACGCGCGTGATGCTCGAAAAGCCGATTGGCCATGACTTGGCCAGTGCGGTCGCGATCAACGATGGGGTCACGGCGACGTTCGATGAGTCACGCGTGTTCCGCGTCGATCACTATCTCGGCAAGGAAGGCGTACAGAATCTTTTGGCGCTGCGTTTTGGCAATGCGCTGTTTGAACCACTTTGGAATGCGCGCCATATCGAGCAGGTGCAGATCACGGTTGCCGAAACGATTGGCGTCGAGGGTCGTGGTGACTACTACGATCATTCCGGCGCGAGTCGCGACATGCTGCAAAACCACTTGCTGCAACTCGTGTGTCTGACGGCAATGGAACCACCATCGCAGTTCGACCCAAGTGCGGTTCGGAACGAAAAGCTCAAGGTCCTGCGCTCGCTGCGTCCGATTGAAGTGGCCGATATCCCGAACAACAGCGTCGCCGGTCAGTACACCGCCGGTGCCGTTGACGGGGTCGCTGTGCCGGGATACCGAGACGAACTCGGCCGTGCCAGCAACACCGAGACCTATATCGCGCTCCGTGCCCATGTCGACAATTGGCGCTGGTCGGGTGTGCCGTTCTATCTGCGCACCGGCAAGCGCATGGCGCGACGCGCCACCGAAATCTATCTGCAGTTCCGCGCCGTGCCGCACTCGATCTTTGCGAATAGCGGTGCCGCCGTCGAGCCCAACGCACTGATCATCAGCCTGCAACCGGAGGAGCGCATTGAGCTTCGCCTGATGCACAAGACGCCAGGCTTGGATCGGAATGGCCTGAAGCTCGCGCAAGTCGCGCTCGATCTGGAGACCAGCGACGCGTTCAAACAGGCGCGGCGTCGCCTCGCCTACGAACGCCTCTATCTCGATGCGATTGAGGGCAACGGTACCCTGTTCGTCCGTCGCGACGAAACCGAAACGGCCTGGCAATGGATCGACGGCATCCTGGATGGCTGGCAGAAACTCGGCATCTCGCCGAAGTCCTATCCAGCCGGCACCTTTGGCCCGAGCAGCGCGGTCGCGCTGACCGAGCGCCATGGTCACAGCTGGCGGGAGTGAGGGCGAACCATGAGCTTCAAACTGATTCGGCACGCAAATACGGAGACGTTGATTGAGCATTTGGCCAGCAGCATGGCCGAAGACATCGACCGCGCGCTCACGCTCCAGGGTCGTGCGTTGCTCGCGCTTGCTGGTGGCCGCACGTCACCACCGGTGTTCCGTCGACTCGCCGCGCAGTCGCGAGCGTGGTCCAAGGTGCATGTGGTCCCGAGTGACGAGCGCTGGGTGAATCATGATCATCCAGACTGCAATCTGCGCCAGATGCAGGACGCCTTCGTTGGCGCTGAAGGCATTCGCTGGTTGTCGTTGACCCCCCTACAGTGCGATGGCCCCGTCAACGCGGATTTCGGCGAAGCGAGTATGCGCGCGCACCCCGAGGCATTCGATCTGACGATGGTCGGCATGGGCGTGGATGGCCACTTTGCATCATTGTTTCCAGGGGCCCCGACGCTCCCGCATGCCCTCGACCTACACCACACCAAGTGCTGCATCGCGATTGAACCCAATCCGATGCCCGCCGCTGGCCCGCATCAGCGCGTCAGTCTGACCTTGAGCCGGCTGCTGCGCAGCGACCGGATCCTATTGGTCATCACCGGCACCGACAAACTGGCGGTGCTGGAGCGCGCGCAACATGGCGATCACAGTCTGCCAGTATCCGCACTCCTCGCCGCCCACCATCCTGCCGCCGAAATCCACTGGAGCCCCTGATGTCGCTGCATCCTGTAGTGGCTGCGGTCACCGCCCGCATCGCCGCGCGAAGTCACACCACGCGTCGCGCGTATCTGGACCTGATCGAGCGCGCCCGCCAGAAAGCGCCCGCGCGCAGCAAGCTCGCGTGCGGCAATCTGGCCCATGGCTTTGCGGCAGCCCGCGAAGACAAACCGAGTCTGCGCGAAGGCAGTGGCGTGAATGTGGGCATTGTCACGGCCTACAACGACATGCTCAGCGCGCATGAGCCACTCAAGCACTACCCCGAGCTGATCAAGATGGCCGCGCGCAATCTGGGCGCCAGCGCGCAAGTGGCCGGCGGCGTGCCAGCAATGTGCGACGGCGTGACGCAGGGCCGCACGGGCATGGAGCTGTCGTTGTTCTCGCGCGATGTGATCGCGCAGTCGACCGCCATTGCGCTCTCGCACGAAATGTTCGACGCGGCGCTGATGCTCGGCGTCTGCGACAAGATCGTCCCGGGCATGTTGATCGGCGCGCTCCGCTTCGGTCATTTGCCCGTGATCTTCGTGCCGGCGGGCCCCATGCCATCGGGCATTCCGAATGCCGAGAAGGCACGCGTGCGCCAAGCCTACGCCGAGGGCAAAGCCACCCGTGCCGAACTGCTGGAAGCCGAGGCCAAGTCGTACCACAGCGCTGGCACCTGCACGTTCTACGGCACCGCCAATTCCAATCAGATGCTGATGGAGGTCATGGGCTTGCACATGCCAGGCACGGCCTTCGTCAACCCAGGTACGCCATTGCGCGACGCGCTGACGGTCGCTGCCGCAGAACAGGTCTGCAAGGTCACTGCGCTGGGATCGAATTATCGTCCGCTGGGTCATACCGTCGATGCGCGTGCACTGGTCAATGCGATGGTGGGCCTTGCGGCGACGGGTGGCTCAACGAATCATGCGATCCACCTGGTGGCCATCGCCCGTGCGGCCGGCCTGATCATCGACTGGGATGATCTTGATGAACTGTCCCAAGTCACGCCCTTGTTGGCACGCGTGTATCCCAACGGTCAGGCCGATGTGAACCACTTCCAGGCCGCTGGCGGCCTAGGCGTTGTCATTCGCGAACTGCTTGACGCGGGGCTATTGTATGAGGATTTGCTGTGTGTGCATGGCGGCAATCTGCGCGATCAAGCAGAGGAGCCCAAACTCGATGGCACGCGCCTGATCTGGCAGCCTGCGCCGGCGCAATCAATGGACCAAAGTGTGCTGCGTGGCGTTGCCGAGCCGTTCGATCGCGAGGGTGGCCTCAGATGTCTGCGCGGCAATCTGGGCCGCGCGGTGGTGAAGATTTCTGCAGTCAAGCCCGAGCATCGCGCGTTAACCGCGCCTGCGAAAGTATTCGAGTCCCAGGACGCACTGCTCGACGCGTTCAAGGCCGGGGCGCTCACGAGCGATTTCGTCGCGGTGATCCGTGGCCAGGGCCCGCGTGCCAACGGCATGCCCGAACTGCACAAACTCACACCGACACTGGGCGTCCTCCAAGATCGCGGCCAACGCGTCGCCCTGCTGACCGACGGCCGCATGTCGGGTGCTTCCGGCAAAGTGCTGGCGGCGATTCATGTGGTGCCGGAAGCGCTCTGCGATGGCCCGATCGCCAAATTGCGCGACGGCGATTTGATTCAGATCGATGCCGAACACGGGGTACTCGCCGTCCACGTGGATGCGGCCGAATGGGCGAGTCGGACAGCCGTCGTGGTCGACACGGCGGGCAATGCTGAAGGGCTGGGTCGCGAATTGTTTGCGGGTCTTCGGGCACAGGTCAGCTCGGCCGAAGAGGGCGCGTTGTCGTTCCCGCTGCCTGGAGCTCACGCATGAGTCTGGCGATGATCGCCGACATCGGTGGTACCAATGCGCGTTTCGCGCTGACCGACCTCCGCAGCCCCGAGCCCGTCATGATGATGCAGCGCTCGCTGAAGAACGCCGAGTTTGCGAGCCTGCAGCATGCCGCCGAACACTACCTGGCCGAAGTCGGCCAACAGCCGGCACGAGCGGCGATTGCGGTCGCCTCGCCAGTCGGCAACGACGAGATTCGACTGACCAATCGCGCGTGGTCATTCAGTCGCGCTGAACTGGCCAAAGCACTGAAGCTCGACTCGTTGCTGCTGCTCAATGATTTTGGCGCGGTGGCGTGGGCCGTGCCGGCATTGCGCGGCGGCGATGTCATCAGCCTGCATGGCGATGACGAAGCGCCGCTCTTTGGCCCGGTGTCCGTGCTGGGTCCGGGCACCGGGCTTGGCGTTGCGATGCTGGTCGGCAACGCCGATCGCGGTTTCGAAGTCGTTGAGACCGAAGGCGGCCATGTCAGCTTTGCGCCGCTTGGGGACGAAGAACAATCCATCGCGCGCTGGATGACGGCGCGGTACGGTCGCGTGTCGACTGAGCGATTGTTGTCGGGCGCCGGACTCGCACAGATCGACGCCGCGTTGCAGGCCGGCGACGACTTGAGCAGTGCGCTCGATACCCGCGCGAAGCTCCGTGAGCCGGCACAGATCGTCGAGGCCGCACTGGATGGCCACGATGTGTTTGCCCGCCGCACTCTGGCGCGCTTCTGCGCGGTGCTCGGCAGCGTGGCAGGTGACTGCGCGCTGATCCACGGTGCGCGCACGGTGATGATTGCCGGCGGGATCGTGCCGCGCTTTGTGCCGTTCCTGCGCAGCAGTGCGTTTCGTGAACGGTTTCTTGCCAAGGGCCGCTTTGCAGCGTACCTGGAAAACGTCAATATTCGCGTGATCACCCATGCGTATCCGGGCTTGCTCGGTGCCGCCGTGGCATTGCGTCAACCGCCAGGGCGCCAGTGACTGCGGAGCGGTATATCAGTTCAATCTGTCGCGACGCGTCATGATCTTGCGCGCGCTCTGCCGAAATTAGAGGAATCGACGATGCCTTTCACCTCAATCCAAGCTCGCACCGACGCTGTCGACGCCATTCTGACGAAGGCGCCGGTGGTGCCGGTCATCGCGATTCAACATCTGGATGACGCCATTCCGCTCGCCCGCGCGCTCGTGCAGGGTGGCCTGCCCGTCCTGGAGATCACGTTGCGCACCGAGGCGGCGCTGCCAGCGATGCGCGCGATCGCCGAAGCCGTTCCCGGTGCAATCGTCGGCGCCGGCACGGTGTTGAATCCGGACGATCTGCACAACGTTGTTGCAACCGGCGCCCAATTTGCAATTTCGCCGGGCGCGACCGAGGCGCTTTACCAGGCGGCCGCGGGCATCGACATGCCGTGGATTCCGGCGATCGCGACGGCTTCGGAACTGATGCAAGGGCTAACCCACGGCCATCGCCGCTTCAAGTTCTTTCCCGCCGAATCCGCAGGCGGCGTGGCCGCATTGAAGTCGCTGCACGGCCCTTTTCCGCAAGCCAAGTTCTGTCCTACGGGCGGCATTGACCCGGCCAAGGCCCCCGCGTATCTGGCGCTGCCGAATGTGATCACCATTGGCGGCTCATGGATGTTGCCGGCCGATGCCCTGGCCAGCCGTGACTTTGCCCGGATCGAAGCACTGGCCCGCGCTACGGCGGCCATTCGAGGCTGATACACGACCAGCCAGAAGATATTTTCGGCAGCGTGTCGTACTGCCACCCCAAACATCGCTCGTATCGTTAAGGAGGGTCTGAATAAGTCCATCCTGGACTTTCAGACCCGCACTGAGTCCGGCACATGTCCGGACTCAGTGCTCCAGAATCAAGCACTTGCGTGCTTGATTCTGGGCGGGCCATCCATGGCCCGCGTCGCCTCTGAACTTGTTCAGAGACTCCTTAAACGTCCTCAGGCCGGCCATCCGGCTTGGTCTGAGTGCCGTTGACACGCGAGCCTGAGTGACGATCGCCCAGGCTCTCCGATTCTCGACGCGGAGGTGGGCATGGGCGGTTCATATGGTGAGTGGTTAGGCATGGCTAGTCGGCCGTTGGCCATGGCGCTAGCGCTGACTTGGACGTGCACCGAGGCATCCGGTAACGTGCTGACCTTTCCCGGTCCTGGCGCCTGCAGCGCCAGCTTTAACAACTGCATGCAGGCCGCTGCGGTCAACGATACGATCGAAATCGCAACCGATTCGCCCATATCAGGCCCGTTACTCAGTACCACGAAGGCCCTGACCATTCGGCCTGCGCCCGGATTTCGACCAACATTCGCCGAAGGCGTCACGTTGCGCCTGTCGGTGCAGGCAGGCCAAGGTGGGACCATCCGGGTCGAGGGCCTTCGGTTCCAGCGTGGCTCGCTCGTGGTGGACTCATTCGCGCCGGTCCAAGTTGATCTGCTGAACAACCACATTGAAAGCATCCAGGACAGCAGCTATTCCGCTGGGATCTGGATCATCATGCCCGGTCAAGTCGCGGCTGGCACGGGCGCGATGCACGTCGATATCAGCGGCAACACCATCCAGGTAGATGGCGGCGCGAACAGCAGCGGCATATTCATTTCGCGATCCCCCAGCCCAGAAGAATACCCTTACCAATTGCGCGTTACCGACAACCGAATCATCGCCCGCGGTAGCAGCCAGGAAAACGGTAGCGGCCTGGGTCGCACGGGCATCGTAGCGAGCGACGACGGCGGCATCGACAATCCCCTTCGGATCGAGCGCAACCAGATTCTGGAAGACCCGGACAACGGTGATGGCTCGGCGCGATTCTGCTCGGGCATTCGGGTGAACGCGAATCAACAAGCCGCAACTACCGCGCGCATCGCCAATAATCTGATGGTGCTGAAGCCGAGCTGCAGCAGCTTGAGCAGTGGTATCTGGTTGAATGGTCATCCGGACAACTTGGTTTCGGCGCACATTCTGAACAATACGATCGTGGCCGCACAGAACGGCATTCGACTCGGCAGTACGGGTTGGCCCAATTCGCCGCAGTTCCACTTTCAGGTTCTGATCGCCAACAATCTGATTCGTGATGCCCCGGGATTCGGCGTGGTGGTCGAGCCGCTTGCCGCAGACAGTATGGTCAGCAATCAGAACAACGCTTGGTTTCAGGTCGCCGGCTACCAGAATTTCTCCCCGGCGCCAGGCTCGATCACCAGCGATCCGCAGAGCCTGCCCCCGCGTCATCGACTGTCCAGCACCTCTCCCCTGCGCGAAACCGGCGATGCCGCCGTCTACACGTCAGGGCTCACCAATCTCGCCGCTGAGGCGCTCGATGCCGATGGCCTACGGCGCACCAAGTCCAGCCAGATCGATATCGGTGCATTCGAGTTCGGCGATGCCACGTATCGCATCGATTTTCCAACCAGCAACCCATCCGTGCTGTATCTGCTTGATGTCGCCGGCTTGAATGGCTTCGCGCAGGCCATGCTGCATTTGACCCGCTCGGATGGTCGCAATCTCGACGGCTATGTCGGCGTTCCGAATCCGCTCAGCACGTACTATGAAGTCGGGAGCCAACGCTGGCACGTGCGGTCTGAAGACGGCAACGTGTTGCCGCCAGGCGGTGGCCTAAACCTGTGGGCAGCCACTCCAGGGTCGACGGCCGACCAGTATTTCGTTGGCCTGAACAGCCTCACCGAACCCAATGCCGCCTTGCTGCCCGACGCATGGGCCAGCCTGCCGAGCGACTATCTATTCCTGGTTGCACCGACGCGCGGCGTTGGCAACGTTGCGTTTGTCGACACGCATCCCGTAGCGGCGCGGCAAGTGAACGGCCAATGGCATTTGAGCAACACCGACGGCGTTGGCATCGAGATCGGCAACGCCTTTGTCGTATATGCGCAGGCACCCGGCCACAATGCATACGTCCATACAGTGAGCGATGCGAACCGCCTCAGTGGTACCGTCTCACGGCTAGACCATCCGTTGCTCAATGGCCTGCCGTGCGCGGGCGTGCACGTCGGCGTGAACGGTTCTGGGCTGATGCCCACACGCGATGTGTCGGCGCACTACGATAGCAACACCGGCTTTTGGCAGCTGCACCTGGAGGCGATCGGACCCATGTTGTTCAATGGCAACCGCTACAACATCCTGATCGACCCGCGACCGAGCGATGACGCATGCCGCGTGCCACTGCTGACCGATGGCTTCGAGGGCAACTGAGATGCACAGCGCGCACGGCAAGTTCTACCAACTGCAACATCACGTTCGAGGACGCCGCGATGACCGAGACTGATGGCCAGACTGAAGCGACTGGCAACCTGCGGCATTGGTTCGAACGCTGCCTGCAGCAACCCGCGACTGATCGGCTTGCCTGGCTGGCCAAGCAGGACTTGCCGACCCCAATCAGGCAACGCTTGCTCAGCATGCTCGATGCCGACGCCGATACTGGCACCAGCCCGGGCGAGCCAGTGCGCGAGTGGTTCTTGTCTGAGCAAGAAGAGGACTGGTTCGACCCGAAAGGCCTGGTCGGCAGCAGCATTGGTGGCTTTCAGATCGAACGACTGATTGGCGAAGGCGGCATGTCGTGCGTCTATCAGGCAAGTCGGATCGGTGCTGATTTTGATCAGCGGGTCGCGCTGAAAGTGCTGCGCAGTGGCTTGCATTCGCGGCTCGAACAGCGGCTATTTCGGCGTGAGCGGCAGGTCTTGGCGAGCCTCAATCACCCCCACATCGCCCGCTTGATCGATGGTGGCCTGACCGAGCGCGGCGAACCGTTCCTGGTCATGGAACTCGTCGACGGCGTCGACATACTGCGCCACGCCGACACGGCCCGCCTGACCCCGAGAGCACGCGTACTGCTGCTGATGGAGACAGCGCGAGCGGTCGATGCCGCGCATCAGCAATTGATCGTGCATCGGGACATTAAACCGTCGAACATTTTGGTTGATCGTCAGCAGCAAGTGAAGCTGCTGGATTTTGGCATCGCCAAATTGCTCGACCAGGACGAGATCATGACGCGCACTGGCGCCGGCATGATGACACCGGCCTATGCCGCCCCCGAGCAGAAACTGAATCAACCCGTGAGCACTGCGACCGATGTTTTCGCCCTCGGCGTGGTGCTTTGGGAACTGCTGCTTGGCAGTCGACCCGATGCGCATCCCAACACGCAGCGTCCGTCCGAGTTGGCACGGCTGCAGGCGACATCCGTACACACCGAACACGAGTCGCGACAGCTGCAACGGCTGCTGCGCGGCGACCTTGACAACATTCTGATGAAGGCGCTCGACCCCGAGCCGCGGCTGCGCTATCGCGATGCGGGCGCTTTCGCTGATGATCTGCAGCGATTTCTGGACGGCCAGGCGGTGCTCGCGCATCCACCATCGCGCTGGTATCGCGCGCAGAAGTTCGTGCAGCGGCATCGCGGCGCTGTTGGCCTGACGGCGCTGCTGACGCTTGGCTTGATGGGCAGTTGGGGCGTGGCCCTCTGGCAGGCCGGCATTGCTCGCGAACAAGCGATACAGGCGGCGAGTCAGGCGGCACGGGCCGATGCCGTCAAGGATTTCATGCTCGGCATTTTTTCAGCGGCTGAAGCCCGGCTACCAGAGCCGGAACGCCCCACCGTTGCCGACCTGCTCGCGGCCGCGAGTACCGAACTGCAGCACAAACAAACATTGCCGGCGGCCGATCAGGCGGCGCTTTACTTCGCGCTGGCGCAAGTCAGTACTCTGGTAGATGATGATGCCGCCACGTTGTCGTCGCTCGATCAGGTTGATCGCCTCATTGCGAACGATCCCTCGCAGCAACGACTCTGGCTCCGGGCGCAAGCAGCGCGCGCCGATGTGTTGATTCGCCGCGATCAGATCGATGCGGCCGCCGCCTTGCTGCAGCCGATCCGCAACGACGTTCGCATCGAATCCGATGCGGCAACCATCGAGGGTTTGTTGGCACTGACCAATCTGGCGCAAGCACGCGGAGACTTCGTCGTGGCGCTGGCCGAGGCGTCAGAGGCCGCCACCATCGCACCGATGGTGTTTCAGAGCGATCGCCCGGAGCGTCTGCGCCCGTTGACGTTTCTGGCCGGCGTCCAATCCCGAATGGGTGATCAGCTTGCGGCTCGACACACCATGCAGACATTGGTGACCGCTTGGCAGCAACAGGCATTACCACAGGATCTGGAGTACAGCCGGCAACTCGCCGTTTTGGGCATCATCGACTTGCAGCTTGGCGATGCCGAACCCGGCATCAATCAACTCGAATCCGCGATCGCGCTTCGTCGGCAGATCATTGCGGGCCCCAATCGCGAAACCGCGTCCTATCTGAACAGCCTCGCGGCCGCCCAGCGTGCGCAAGGCCAGCTGGCTGACGCAACAGCCAGTGCCGAGGCCGCTCTTGACATGTTGCAGCGCCTGGACGGACCCGATCATCGGGAAGTGTTGTCGACCAAGCTGGTACTCGCCGGCCTCTTGGGGGAACAGCAAGGCCCGGAGTTGGCCATTCCGGCCTATCAGGCTGTCCTGGCGAGTTGCGAACGCGCACAGTTGATGTCGAGCGAGCCCGATTGTGCGATGGCGTGGAATAGCTTGGGGAACGCGTACCTGCGCGCGGGCCAGCTGGCTCTGGCCTTGAACGCGACCGAGCGCAGCAAGTCTCTCCGCCTCGCGATGCTCGGGGCAAATGACCCGAACTACGCGATGTCGCTGGCCGGCCATGCCGCCGTGTTGACAGCAATGGGCCAACATCAGGCGGCACTGGACGAAATCGATCAAGCCCTCCGCATTCGCGCCGACAAAGGTCTGTCAGAGAGTTTCGCGAGCGGCATGATCATGGCGAGCAAGGCCCGTGTGCTGCTCAGACTCCAGCGGGGCGAAGCAGCGCTCGCAACCATCCGACCCGTGGCGGCAATCTACGCGCGCAATGCGCCGAACCATGCCGCGCGCCAGTTCGAATGGCAGGCGATTCAGGCGCTCGCCGAATGGCAGCTCGGGCAAACAGAATTGGCGCGCACGCATGCCCAGTCGGCGTTTGCGTTGAATGTCAAACCCGCGTTGCGGGACGACTCGCAATGGCAACCGCTCCGCGCGCTCTTGGCCACATCGGATTGACCAGCCATGTTCACAGTGGGTGCTCAGGAACCAACCAGACGTTATCCTCAACCGATGTCCGATGCTGCCGACGCCTCATTGCCACTCGATGTCGCCACGCTCTATCAAGAGCTCAAGCGCCTGGCGCATGCCGAGCGCCGACGCGGCCACGCGGTGACGTTGAACACCACCGCGCTGGTGCACGACCTCTATCTCGATCTGGCTGCTCGCAACACGCTGCAATTTGAGAGCCGGCGACAGTTCTACGCGTATGCCGCGAAGGCGATGCGCCACTTGCTGATCGATCAGGCGCGGAACCGGGCGCGCTTGAAGGCGGGCGGCGAATGGCAACGCGCCGATTGGGAGGACCTGCCGTTCGATCTCGCCACAGCGCCGTTGCAGGATGCGCTCGAACTCGACTCGGCGCTGCAGGCCCTGAGTCGCGAAGACCCCCGCGCCGCCGATGTGGTGGAGCTACACGTGTTTGCCGGCCTGTCGATCGAACAAATCGCCGAACTGCTCAACGTGTCGACTCGCACCGTGGATCGCGATTGGCGCTTCGCACGGGCGTTTCTGAAAACCGATTGCGGCGACTAGCGCGACGCTGATCGACCTCAGGGTGGCTGCAAGTAAGCGCAGACCAAGCCAACCGGACTCACCCAGCCAAGCGCTGCAGGAACAGTCCCACAAGATACGCGCAGTAGGTACCCAGGGCGTAGCCGAGCACCGCGAGCAGCACGCCCACCGGGGCCAGCGCCGGATGGAACGCCGAGGCAACGACCGGGGCCGAGGCCGCCGCGCCGATATTCGCCTGCGACCCCACGGCCAAAAAGAAGGCGGGCGCCCGCAGCACGCGCGCCGCGATCAGCAGCACGAGCCCGTGCGTCAGAATCCAGATCGCGCCGAGTGCAAACAGCCAAGGCTTGTCGAGCAAGGCCTTGAGGTCCATGTGCATGCCGATCGTCGCAATGAGGAAATACAAGAACGCCGTGCCAATTTTGGACGCACCCGCCCCTTCCAGGAGCCGCGCCTTGGTCAGACTCAACATCACGCCGAAGGTCGTCGCCAACACGACGAGCCAGAAGAAGCCGGACGTCAGACTGTAGTCCTGCAGACGCCACGACGCGGGCAGACTACCGATCCACGCAACAATCGGCCCGGACAAGAAATGCGACAAGCCCGTCACCGCGAGCGCGATGCCCACGATGACCATGATGTCGGCGAGCGTGGGATTCCGCTCATGCTGGGCCTGAAAGGCGCTCAGGCGGGCCTGCAGCGACTCGATCGCGCTCGTATCGGCACCGACCCAGCGATCAAATTTTGCGGCCCGACCAGCGAGGATCAACAACCCTGCCATCCAGGCATTCGCGACCAGAATGTCGACCGCGACAAACTGGCCAAACAGTGTGGCATCCACTGCGAACACTTCCTTCATCGCTGCCTGATTGGCGCCACCGCCGATCCAACTGCCGGCGAGTGTGGCCATGCCGCGCCACGTATCACCTGCGACAGTTTCTGGATGGATGAAGCGCAGCATCAGAAACGACACCACCGCGCCGAGCATCACGCCCGCCGTGCCGGCCAGAAACATCAGAATCGCCTTGATTCCGAGTCGTGACAAGCCTTTGATATCGATCGCCAAGCACAGCAGGACCAGCGAGCTCGGCAGCAAATAGTCGCGCGCCATCGGATACAAACCTGACGTCGCACCATCGATCACGCCGGCGGTATTCAAGATCGCCGGCAATAGGTAGCAGAGCAGCAAGGCCGGCACGACGCCGTAGAAGCGTTTCCAGAAGCCGCTTGGGCGACTACTGCTCCAGAATACGACGCCCAGAATCGCGGCGAGAATGCCGAGCACGACGGCATCCTGTTGGATGAGGGCCGTGCTCGCGTTGATGGTTTCGGAAGAGGTGACAGTAGCCATCTCGACAGGTTACCCGAGATGAGTTCATCGGATCGTGAGGATCACCAGGCGTGACGCAATTTACTCGAAGCCATCGGCGAATAGGGCGTACAGGCGATGCGAATCGATATCGACAAAGACATCGCTGCTGTTGTTGGTGTCGCCGGGATCCAAGTTGCTGGCGCTGGAGTCGAACACGAGCACGCTGCTGTCGTCACTCTGACTGGTCACACTGCCAGAGACCAGGTTGCCCTCCGCATTCGCCGGACTTCGGCTCAACCGTACAAAGCTCGCACTGTTCGCCTGCCACAGCCAGGCCTGTTGCGAACCGCCAACCTGAGCACTGCCACATTGCATCAGCACGTTCGCCGACAAGTCGACTTTCGGTTCCTCGCAGACGGTCGCACCCGGCGGCACCGGGACACTGAACGTGGTCTGCGCTTGCCGATCGCGAACGAACACCCGGCTGCCACTGATGCCAGCGCCAAGTTGAAATGAGCGAAACGCGACGTATCGACCGTTGCTGGAAATGGACGCCTGATCGGATGAGCCCGTGAATGGCGCGCCATTGCTGAACTTGCTGATCAGGCTCGTGGTACCGGCCGCGCGATCGCGAATGAACACATCCTCCAGGTTGCCGGGATTAGCGCCGTCGATTTCCGCATCTGCAGAAAACACCAGCAACTGGCTATTGGCCGACCAGGCTTGATTCGACAGGAACCGACTCGCACCCGGAATCGGGACTTCGCTTGAATCAACGCTCGCGCGCTCAACACTGCCAATCAATCCCCCGTCGACACTGACCATGAAAATATCTGGACTGTTGTTGGTGTCGTTGCTGACCAGATTGCTGGCATCCGACCAGAAGGCCACGTAACGACCATCAGCCGATATCGACGGTGTGCGTGACGCCCCATTGGGAGCAGCACCGCCCAGGCCGCTACTGACCAGCCGCGTGTCGAAGCCCACTTCATTCTGCGGCAGATCAATCTGGTGACTCACATAGATATCCGCAAAGCTGCCATGGTTGCCACCCAGGTTGCCAGCGAGCGTCTCGAACGCCACGACCGTGCCGCCGCCCGAACTCGACGGCGCAATGGTATTGCCGGTTCCCAACGCACTCATCGCCAACACGATCGATTCGGCCGCGGGCGTCGCCGCGTCGGTATCGGCTCGATAGAGATTGGTTGCGCCATTCGCCGGCGGCCCGAGGTTGGTGGACGTCGATACGAAGAAGATGTATCGACCATCTGCCGACACCGCCGGATCACCAGCCCCCGCGAGCAGTTGCGCCGCAGTCACCGGATTGAGGATTCGTCCCGCGAGCACACGCTCAGCGTGAACCACCGGCACCAACAAAATGGACATCATCACAACGACAATCTTCTTCATAAGGGTCAACACTCGCAGTCAGGAAGTCACGGGCCACTCGGAAAACAACTGGTTTCAACCAGCACATCCCTTTCGATGTCGAGCCCGACCATTGCATCCATGCTGATGCTGAATACGCAAAGACCCACTGCAGTTTGTCATTCGATCTCGTCTTCGGTAATCCATCACACATTACGGGCGCATTGCCGCGCGCGTGCCGACGCCAACAAGAGACATTCGCATTCTCTTTGCACGGATTTCCAGAAGTCTTCGTTTATTCGGATGAATGACGATCGGTGCGCTTGCTCACCGCGATTCAACCAACCATCGGAGCATCCGCGCACGGTCAGCAGAAATGTCTGAACACGCTTGATGCCAGTCAAATCCTCTGCAGCCAGATTCCGCCACGATTGTCACTGCCACTTCCGGAGCTTCATCCTATGACGTACTGTCTGCGCTCACGCCTGCTGATTGCCCTGCTCGCCGTGTCGGGTTCGGTGCTGCCTCCATTGGCCTTCGCACAACTGGACGACGCCACGGCCATCGGCCCGGTCTTCCTTTTCGAAGTGCCCGCACAGCCCATTGCCGGCCCCAAGGCTGCGCCAGCGTCCGGTGAGTTTTCGTTGATTAGCCAAGGCTACTTGAGCGTGCATTTTGGTTATGCGGGCAATGCCGGCACGCAGCCGTTCCAAATCACGATGGATGGCGATTCGGCCTATGTGTCGGTCGTGGGCGAAAACGTGATTCGGAAATTTCAACTGAATGACGCGGGCTTTGCGTTGACCCAGACTATCGGCGCGCCAGGAAGTGGCGCCGGCCAGTTCAATGGCCCCGAGCAAGTCGCGATCGTTGGGAATGATCTGTTCGTCGCCGACTTCAGCAATAGCCGAATTCAACGTTTCAACAAGACGACTGGTGCGTACATTTCGCAATTCGGTTCGTTTGGTACAGGGCTCGGCCAACTCAGCAGCCCTTCGGGATTGGTCTACAACCCGCGTAACGGCCGGCTCTATGTCGGTGAAGTCGGCAATGACCGGATTCAGATGTTCAGCACTTCCGGTAGTAGCTTGGGCGCCTTTGGCACGCCAGGCAGCGGCAATGGGCAATTGAACAATCCCTATGTTCTGGCCGTTGACAGTCAAGGCAACATCTACGCAGCCGACAGCACGAACAATCGCGTTGCCAAGTTCACGAGCAATGGCACGTGGCTGCGTCATATTGGCGTCGGGATTGCCGCGCCGCTGGGCCTCGCGGTCGACGCGGCCGATCACGTGTGGGTTGGGTCCAGTACCAGCAATGACCTGTACAACTACGACCACCTCGGCAACTACCTCGCCTACTACTACGGATCGGGGACCACTGGCGTAAACGGATACTTCGGCGGGCTGCGCGGCATCGCCGTCCAGCGCCCGATGGCCAGTGCGCCGTTCTTGGGACGCCCGGCGATCGTCGCGGTCGATTTGGATGCGGGCACGCTGCAATCGTTCGAAGCATCGGCACAACCGACCGCACATGCGGCCAGCGGCAGCCTTACCAGTATCGGAACCTTTCAAGGCCAAATTGCGGTTGATGCCCAAGGCAACGCCTACATCACCAGCCATTCCGCCAATCGCGTCTACAAGTATGACCGCCTTGGCAATCTGGTGACGTCTTGGGGTAGCACGGGAACCGGCAATGGCCAGTTTGGCGGTGCCTACGGCATTACAGTCGACGACTCGGGCAATGTCTACGTCGCGGATCGTGGCAACAATCGCATTCAGAAGTTCGACAGCGCCGGGTCTTATTTGCTCCAATGGGGCAGTACTGGCAGCGGCAACGGGCAATTCAACGGCCCTGCGATGTTGGCGACGGACGGCAGCTGGATCTATGCGACCGATGAGTCCAACCATCGTGTCCAGAAGTTTTCGTTGACCGGCACCTATGTTCGGCAATGGGGCACAAACGGCACGGGCAATAGTCAATTTCAGAACCCCGCCGGCATCACGGTGGATCGTCATCGTGGTCAAGTCTATGTTGCCGAATTCACCGGCAACCGTATTCAGCAGTTCAGTGAGTTTGGCGACTTTGTCAAAGTGATTACCGAATCAGTGTCTGGTACTGGTGCGCTGAACGGCCCCCGTGGATTGACGACCGACCAACGTGGCAATCTCTACTGTGCCGACGGCAACAACGCGCGCGTGGTGCAGTACAACGACAATGGCACCTACCTGGGCACCATTTCGGTGACGGGCGTGGCCAATGGGTTGGGCATGGACGCGAACATCGGTCGTCTGTACGTTGGTACCACCGGCGGCACCGAAGTATTCAAGTTTGGAGCGGTCATAGGCCGCAGTGACACACTTGGCGTCTATCGACCGAGTGCCCAGTCGTTTCTGATGCGCAACGTTTTGAACAGCGGGCCAGCCACCTTGTCTTCCACGGTGACCGGCGCGATCGCATCGGATCAACCGCTGGTGGGCGACTGGAATGGCGATGGCATCGATACGCCAGGCCTGTTTCGCACCACCACTGGCACGTTCTATCTATGGGACCGTTGGGCCAACGTCGATGTGGCGACGCCCGACTACAGCTTCACGTTTGGCGGCAGCGGCAACACGGCCTTCGTGATCGACTGGAATGCCGATGGCCTGGATGATATCGGGCTGCACGAAACCGCAAGCAACACGAACTACATCCGCGATCGCTTTTATGATGGCGTTGCCGTATTCGCGTACAGTTTTGGCAGCGCAAGTGATATTGCGCTCGGTGGCGATTGGAACGGCGATGGTTGGGCCACACCGGCGGTGTTCTCACCGGCATTCGGACAATTCACGCTGAGCAATGCACTCTTCACGGGTATCATCCCAGCGTCGGGCACCAAGTCCTTGGGCCCGGTCAACGCCAAACCAGTAGTCGGTGATTGGGCCCACGCGGGCTTCAAGCAGGTGGGGTCGTTCCACGGCCCAACGGCAACGTTCACTCAAGAGGGCGATGGCACGACACTGAGTTTTGTCTACGCGCCGTCAAACCCTGGCGTGTTGTTCAAAGATGGCTTCGAGCAACTCGGGGCCGACTCTGTGAATGACATTCCCCTTGGCGGCACATTTGGTCCGGCGCTGGAGTAGTTGAGGCCGGCCCGTCAGTTCGTGGCACGCCTGGCTCAACAGGCGTGTTCGCGAGACGAGTTGGTGGGCGGGTCATCCTTGACCCGCTTTACCTTTGGACCAGATAAGCAGCGCCTTAGGGAGGGTCTGAACAAGTCCATCCTGGACTTTCAGACCCGCGATGAGTCCGGCACGTGTCCGGACTCATTGCTCCAGAATCAAGCACTTGCGTGCTCGATTCTGGGCGGGCCATCCATGGCCCGCATCGCCTCTGAACTTGTTCAGAGGCTCCTTAGCTGCCGTACTTCACCGAGCAGCCGTAAGGCTCGGAGACCGACACGGACACTGCCTTGCCCGCACCCATTTCGCTGAGCGCCTGCGTCACATATTGCGTGGCGCCCGGAATGTCTTCGGAATCGGCACTCGGCACCGAGTCGATCGCGCCCATGTACTGCAGCATGCCTTGTCCGTCGATAACGAACATATGCGGAGTCGTCCGTGCGCCATAGGCATGCCCAACCTTGCCATCGGCATCCAGCAGATACGCCGTTGGCTTGGCCCCCGACTTCGCGAGCTGCGCGTTTGCGCCAGCACCGTCCAGGTTGCCTTGCTTGCCCGGCGCCGAAGAGTTGACGCTCAGCCAAACCACGCCCTTGGCGGTGGCGTCGGCCTGCTGCTTCTGCATGTTGCCTGCGCCGTAGTGCTTCTTGACGAACGGGCATTCAGGGTTGTTCCACTCCAGCACGACCGTCTTGCCTTTGAAATCAGCCAAGGAATGCGACTGGCCATTGGCATCTACCACCGTAAAGTCTGGCGCGGGCTGCCCGATGGCGGGCTTGGCATACGCACTACTGACGCCGAGCGCACTAACAGCGGCGAGCAGCGCAAAGGTCGAAACATTCATGATCAGACTCCTTTCAGGTTCAAGGTTGGCTGGTTGAGATTGGCGCTTGAAAGCGCCAGGCGTGTTTGGTAGTGGCATCGGTCAGCACGACGTGCATCTGCTCGGGCGCAGCGCTGAAGTATTCGCTGCGATCGAATTGCAATACGAGTTCGTTTCCGTCGCGGCGCATCGCTGCGGGTTTGTGCATCACGAGCGCGCGCTCCTCGACGAACGCATCGAGACGAGCCACATCCGGCAACTCAGCGGCGGGCAAACGCACCCGAACCGCGGCATCGGTAACGTTCGCGCTGCCAACAGCCGCGACCGGCAGTGGTTGCATCATGCGCGCCTGATCGAACAGCGGCTTGGCCGCCGCATTGGGCCGCAACGCCGTGACGGTTTTCGTCAACGGCAAGCGCAAACTGAGCTCGGCCTTGCCAGGAATGCAAATGGACTCGCAGGCCAACCACTTCGCGGTGCCTTCAATCGTAATGTCGGTACCGACGACGGCGGGGTCCACGCTGAGCCGCATCGGCAACAGCAAGTCATCGCCATAGCCAAAGTTGTCCAGCCCTTCGAATACAAATCGCTTCGGCGCCGGCCATGAAAACTCGCTCACGCGCACACCCTCGGGCAATTTCCAAGTGATGTTGGTGACCATGCCGGAGTCACCCGGGTTGCGCCAATAACTGTGCCAATGCGGCACGTGCTGGAGCCTGAGGCCAATCGTCATGCCACCGCCGATCAGCGCATGATCGACCGCCGCGATCAGCTCGGCGCGCACAGGCAGCGTGGGGACCTCAGCGGCCATCGCCAGCGAACTGCCAAACAGGTTGAGACCACCGGCTACCAAGCCGATCGTTGTTGCGTTCAATAGCCATCGCACATTCATGGAACTTGCAGCACTCCAAACGCATGGTCACGGCGTCGTGATGGTGGAAATCGATGCGTCAAGATTGCGGCTTGTGGCGTCAAAATCTTGTGCATGGTCGATTTTGGTGCCGGTGCCAATCGGCTACCCGTGCCAAAAGCTCAGCTTACGCCGAACCGAGCCCCGCGCGAGCCGAATGGTTGCCCGGTTGACGTGGTTTGCCTCACCATCAATCGACGCAGTTCAGGCCGGCCGCCACGGTGAGCCGATCGATCGACCACGTACCGCTACCAAATCCTTGGCCAAAGGCGTAGTCCACCTGTCCCTTCATGCAGGAATCAAAGCGAATCTGCATCGTACCGAGGACTGGATTTTGAATATCCGCTGGATTGAAGTTCGGCAGGAAGCGCCCGCCTTGCGCCTTGATGACTTGGATGGTTGCCAGATTGCCGCTGTAGGTGCCAATGCCACCAAACCAAGCCTGCTGACCGTCGGGTGTGAACGTGAACCACCACGCAAGCAGGCGGTTGTCGGGCAGGATTTCGATCAGCATGCCGTGCCCGGGTTCCGCCTGATTGATCCATGTACCGGTATATCCCGCCGTGATGCCCGCCTTGGGTAGATCGATCCGACTGAGGCCCATACCAAGCTCGTTGTTCTCGCTCAGCGGATACGCGACATAGGCAGCGTGATCCGACACCGCCAACGCAAGGTAATCGCCGATGAACTGCGAACCGATACCGCCGAATGGCGCCCAGCGTGTGCGTGCGGAGTCGATTGGCTGCGTGGTCAGCCGGGTCTCGGTGAAGCGCTGCCCGCGATCAGCGGAATACGCATACCACACATCGATGAGCGCAAATCCATCCTGATCCAATCCCGGATGCTCGCGCGTGTCGAACCACGCCAGATGCACGCCACCGCGGGCATCCACTTCGATCCAAGGCATGAATTGATCGCCTGGCACGTCACCATCGCCATTGACGATCGAACCAGCGCTCCAGGTCAGCCCGCCATCATCGGAATAGGTCAGGAGGATGTCGACATCAAGCTGATTGCCCGACTGCGCGGTCACATCGTTGTAGACCCCATAGATCCGGCCACTCGTCGGGTCGATCGCGTGCATCAGAAAGATGGGCGCCCGGAATTCACCCGGAATCGACGTCGTAATCGACAACGATGTGGCCGTAGGGGTCGCCACAATGACCGGTGCTTGCAGCGTCAGGCCACCATCGTCGCTCGCAACGAATGCCAGCCGGCCGTTGTCGAAGTAGGTCAGCGTCAATCGGCCATTGCGATCCACTCTAGGCTGATAACCAATCGTGCCCGGCAACGGCAACGAGGATGCAATCGTACGACCACCATCGAGACTCCGACTGAGCAGCCGGTTACCCGCGTTGTAAGCCATGTACAGCACGATTTGTGACGCGTTGCCCGGCGCCGGCCCTGCGGCCATCCAACCTTTGTCGACGCTCGTTTGCTGAAGGAGCCGCGTGCTGGCCTCGAACGGCGCGCCGTCTACACCGTGCCGACTGGACCACAAGGTGTTGTCGCTCCCAAGCGTGAACGAGCGCGTCATGGCGGCGACGAGCACTTCATGCGTGTTGGGCAAGATCGCGGTCATTGGATCGAATGTTGGCGCCGCAGCGCTGACTTGGGAGGGCTTCGGCAAATCCCCCGACTGAAACGTATTGCCGCCATCCATGGAACGCGCGTAGGCAATGCGCGTGTCTGTAACACTGCCTGGACGACCGTCCATCCAAACCAAGGTCAGCTGATCGGTATCAGCCGAGTTGCCAACCGACTGCGCCACCATGCTCGGCTCCCACGCCTGCGCACCCGTGATCCTTGCATCGACGCGCTTCTGCAAACGTACCGCGGCGTTGTCTGCCAAGACTGGCAACGCCGTCGGCATGCTTGCGTTGGTGACTACCAGAGCGTTTGCCGAGCATGGCGGCTCGGGCCCGAATCCGGGCCCGAGGGCGCGTTGGCAACCCGCAAGCATGAGTGTCAGTGACAACAACCAGACAGCTTGCATCCGAATGCTCATCGTTCACCTTTGCGCCCGTTGCAAAGCGGCATGCTAAGGCAGTCCACTCAAGATCGCGAGTGCCAGCCGGAATCGCAAATGGCGAGGGCGTTATTCAAAGCCATCCCGAAGCAGTCGATCGTCACCTAAGCGCGTCAGCACCAACTGGTTCTCAGACTGATTCTCGGGCATGGCATTGGCGCTCAGCACAACGCCATCCCCATCGAGCACTAAAGAATCAGCCAAAGCGGCCGCAGGCACAATCCCGATCGCAATCGGCACCAACACATAGCCGACTTGGTTGAATCGAGTGTCCGGCTCGCCACTCGGAAGCAGTCGTAGCACACCGGGATCAAAAGACAACCCTGTGCCGACCGTCAGTGCGAGGACGAGTCGATCGGATGCGTCGACGGTACAGGAGTTGACCTCGGTATAGGCGATCACATCAATTAGCGGCCGAAGCGTACGACCGCTCGTGCCGAAACTGGGATCCAATTGCCCAGTGGCTTCGAAGCGTGCCACGGCCAACAACGCGATCGTCGAATTTTGTCCGATCACGCCGCCGCAGGTGTAGAGGCGCCCCTGACTGTCGGTAGCAAGACGCGTCACGTATTCTCTGGATGAGGCGATCTGGTGCAAGTTGCTGAAACTGTAAAGGGCATGACCTGCGACCCCAAAACTTGAGTCCATCATGCCACTTGCCGTGAGCTTGCTGACAAAACTCACATTCGCGCCATTGTTGCCAGCGAGCACGATGCTGCCATCATTCAGCACACGAATATCCGAGTAGTAGCAGTCATCGCAGGCTGGGGGTTTGACGAGGACAAAACCCACACCTTGGCCAAAGCTGTCATCACGGGCGCCTTGTGACGTCAGTTTATAAACGGCACCCACCACATGCGGCGTATTCACCGTCGGCGGTACCACCCGTACCAAGATCGCGATCCCGCCGTCTGGCGTCAAGGCCATGCTGACAGGCGTCTCCTTGCCATCATCCGTCAGGCCCACGACCGGGTTGGCACAACCATCCAGGTCAAAGCTCTGGTCCTGCGTGCCTGCAGCCGTCAGACGACAGACCTCAATTTTGTCTTGCGGACCGGGAAGGGTTGCGGCTGCTTTGGTCGATAACAGCAACGGCTTGCCATCAGCCTGAACGAGAACCCTTACGGTCAAGCGGTGCAGGCTTGGGTCCAGGACATTATTCACGATCTGCTTGCCATCGCCGCTGAACGTTGTGTCGAGAACGCCATTCGGCAAGACGCGCGCTAGGGCGCTTCGCAACCGCACGCCTGCCGAGGTGTTGGTGGTCACGGTCGCCGCCTGATAGAGGCGACCGTTGCTGAAACGAGCGAGGTCGTTTGTCTCGCGAAAACTAGGTGTCGGCAGGTCGTAGTCCACCAGCGTCAGACCGTTGACGCCAAAGCGTGGATCCAGAAAACCGTCCAGCGGATCGTCTGCACGGACGGAACTCGTCCCGAGCAGCAAGACAACCAGACCACACCACTTGCCGACGTTCATCGAAGCACTCCTAGATTGGGTGCTTCGGAGTACGGAATTTTCAGGCTGTCGGGATCACAGTCGGCGGTTCACGCCGATGAGCATGATTCAAGTGCGCTGATCTGCCCAATGTGGCGGTGCCACGCCAAAGCACCGAAACGCTGCAGCGCTCGCATCGACTCGTCTTCCTTCCTCAAACAGACATTAGCAAGCCAAGAGCAAAGGATCCGAAAGCAATGCGGCGCTGCTCTGTACATCGGCAGTGATTCGCTTATTTAGCTGCCGAAAATGGCGGCTCCTTGGTCGCGGCGCGCTCCACTGAGGCGATCAGAGCCGGAGCCAATCGTTCGCTCGCGCCACATGCCAACCCGAAACCCAGTAACAAGAACAGGTTGTTCCCTTCGATTGCCGGAACGAAATTACCCTTTGCGAGCAGTGCCATCAACAACGCACCGATCACGCCAATCATGATTCGCGCAAACGCCTCGAAGACGTGATTCCACTTTCCCGTTCGTGCGTCCACCGTTGCCATAGTCTGACTTGAGTACAGAACCGATACCCAGGCGCCGATGCCGCCTGCAAGGGATGCACCCAAGATGTGCCACCAAGGGGTCCATTCTGCGAAGCTCGGCCCACGTGCTGCCATCAGGAACAGCACGAGCCCACAAACCCCGCCAAAGCAACTCGCGGAGACCGCTAGCCAGCGCCGCGAGCATGCCCTGTTCTCCAACTTGATCCATGCTTCCGCTCGCTCCAGAATGTCCGTCGCTAAATCGGCGCCAGCAGTTGCGGCCGTCTTGCTAGGCTCCGACAACACGCGAACCAGCGCCTCGCCGATTTGAGTCCGGATGTCCCGCAAGGTGCTTGGCCGCCCGATAAAGCTCGACTCGGCCTCCAACTGCGCCACCTTGTTCAGCACCTCAGGTCGCGGCCAATGAACTCTGTCGCTACTCCATTGTATGCCGAAAAAGTCATCCAAGTAGACAATGAAGTCTTCGTCCTTTCCGACCAGGACGTTGATGCGCTTTCCGAGCGCTGGGTCCAATTGACCTTCACAGAGAGACCAGAAGTTCACCGAGCTGCCGGCAGGAGGTTGAGGATTGGGAGGATTGGGAGTGCCGCTGTCGTCGGACATATGAGTCTCACCGCTGAAGTCATTCGGGTGAATTGATAGTGTCGGACGGTCTGCCGTCCTCTCAGGCGTTGCCGTAGTGTGCCAACTGCCTGTTGAATTCCAGGCTTGCCAGCGAATTCGCCCGAGCTACGGAATCGTCGCGCTTTTCAAGTCACTTTCTCGCCGTTATCCCACTTCTTGAAGACATGACAGTTGTTCCGAACAGCGCTTCAAACCTATGATCGGGACATTGAAGCGGGGGCCGGTAATGCCTGATACCTGGAAGACACTGATCGCTTGGATCGCAACGGTCGCGTCTGGTCTATTGCGTGCCTTCATCACGGTCGCACTGTCTGGCTACAGCCCGGAATACCCATCGAACGATTTCCGAACAGAGGTGGCCGGTTGGCGACATCGCCCGACGCTTCGCGACAGCGCCGACAGCTTCTCGCAGTTCTTGCTGTTAGCGCTATCACTTGGCGTTCGCAAGCTTCCACTGAGCTCTCGTGGCTGAACATCTGCATGAACGTTGACAACCTGCCGCGCATCGCCTTTATCTCCCACACGACACCATACGACAGTTATGTCGCTGAGCTGGAGTCTTTCCTGCTTGCCTCTGGGTTTGATCAGGTTTTTAATGATGTGAGCGCGATCAAGCCGGACGAGCTGCTCTGGCCGACTATCGAGCAGGGAATCCTCAGCTGCACTACCTTCTATTTCGTCATTGGAGACAAGACCAAGGACTCCGTGTGGGTGCAACGCGAAGTTGCATTTGCCCGGTCACTGAACAAACCGATTGTTCCCGTGCAGATCGATGACTGTGAGCTCCCATCGGCGTTCATTGGCCGCGATGTCATTGACTTGCGCACCAGAAGTCGAAAGTTCCACGATCAGAAGATCGCCGACTCCAAACTCGTCACCCGCCATACAGCGGACAAACTATTCGGCCGAGACACCGAGCTCGCGGTACTGGATGAGGCTTGGAACAACCAAGAAGGGATCAACATCCAATGCGTGATCGCCTGGGGCGGCGTCGGCAAGACCGCGCTATTGGCGCATTGGGTGCAGACCCGGTTCCGCAACCGCGGTTGGAAAAACAGCGCCGGGCAGCCCGAGCCCATCTTTTACTTCGATTGGACCTTCTACGACCAGGGCACCCGCGCCAGTGATGCCACACACGCAGGTGCGGCCAGCATCGGCACTTTCTTCACTGAGGCCCTCAGACATTTCGGCGATCCGGAGCCAGAAAACCCCGAACGCAAAGCCGAACGACTGGCCAAGCTGGTTCAAGCGCACCGCAACCTGATCGTGCTCGATGGCTTGGAGCCGCTGCAGTATCCCTACGGCCATGCCCAAGCCGGGCAGATTACTGACCCCGACCTTGCGCAGTTCTTGAGACTACTTGCTCAGAAGAATCCTGGGCTGTGCGTCATCTCCAGCCGCGAGAGGCTGAGCGAGCTTGGCGGCCATCTCGCGAGCAGCGCACCACAGCTAGACCTCGACGATCTCCCGACTGAGGCAGCGATCGCGCTGCTACGCAATCTTGGCGTTATTGGCAGCGATACTGATCTCATCGAAGCCGCCGAGGATTACCATCACCACGCCCTCAGCCTGATTCTGCTCGGCCGTTTCCTGGCGACCGCTCGGGGCGGCGACATCCGTCAGCGCGACACCGTGAGCTTTGAGAAGCTGGACAGCCGACGTGATAACCAGACGCGAAGCGCTTGGCACATATTGGAAACCTATGAGAAATGGTTGGGCAGCGCTGAAGGAAATCCCACCGACCTCCAGGCGCTGCGACTCGTTGGTCTTTTTGACCGACCCGCCACTCCGGATTGCTTGGAAGCCCTGCGACAACCTCCCGCGATCCCTAGCATCACCGACCGGCTCGTCTCGCTCGACAACGATGACTGGAATGCGTTGCTTTGGCGCCTGAACGAATCGAATCTGATTCAGCTCCGTTTTCCCGCACGCGACCCGGCCAATCTGGCCCAAAAGCCCGAGCCACGCAACCTGCCTGTGGATGCCCATCCGCTGGTCCGCGAGTATTTCGCTCGGCAATTGAGTGAAGACGAACCGCAAAGCTACCAAACCGCGCACGCCCAACTCTTCAAGTACCTCTGCCAAGTTGCACAGTACCAGCCCGACACCCTGGAAAGCCTCCAAACACTCTATCAGGCAGTGCTCCACGGGTGCCTCGCGAGCCGGCATCAAGAAGCACGCGAGGTTTATCGCGATCGCATCTTGCGCGGAACAGGAGCCGGCGGCTTCTACACTACAAGGACACTCGGCGCTTTCGGGGCCGAACTCGGGGCAGTAACAGCTTTCTTTGACTCTCCTTGGAAGAGTCCTTCGCCAAAGCTCGCCAGGTCAGACCAAGCATGGCTGATAAACTTAGCTGCGTTCAGACTCACCGCCCTCGGGCGTGTCGCTGAGGCACTGGAACCGACGCAAGTAGGGTTAAAAATTCGAATCGAACAGAAAGCATGGCGGAATGCTGCGATCGCGGCCAGCAATTTGAGCGAATTGGAAGTGAAACTGGGCATGCTTGAGCAAGCCGTTTCTGATGCGTTCGTCGCCGTTCAATATGCTGACCGCGATCCAGACCCCGAATTGTCAAGACGCATCAACAGTCGAACCATTGCTGCTGATGGACTGCATCAGTGGCAACCAAGCATCAACAAACGCATGACCGGAAAACTGTGTAGAGACACCAAAGCGGCAGGAAGCTATCCGTCGAAACCGGAAAAACTATTTGAGCAGGCAGAATCAATTTTGCGGAATAGCAAGTCTGACCTCAAGATGCTCGTCTCATTATGGGGATTTCGCTACTGCGACCTAATACTTGCCTCTCCGGAACGAGCTGCTTGGAAGGAATTTCTTTTCGGACACGCTAGTCGACTGAGTGAATTGTCGACTGATGGAACGCCTGAGTTGTCGCCGACAGCGGCAGAGACGAGCGAATCGGAGCTACCGTTTCAACGTGGACTGCTGCCAATTCCACAAGCTTCGCCTATGGCCTCAACCCGGCTTTCGGAGCGCGCAACTTCCCTTGCGCTTGCCGAAGCAATTTGCCGAGCGAACTATGGGTTGCAGTGGGCGCTTGACCGCAACATACTTCTGGAAATCGCTCTAGACCAATTGACGCTTGCTCGCGGCGCGCTCTACGGGTCAATGCTGGACCGTCGGGCGACCGACGCAAGTACGTTCTTGCAGGTCCTCAACACGCTGAAGGCCGCCCGCAAAGCGAACTTCTTGGACTATCTTCCCAAAACCTTAGTCACTGCCGCCGCCGCTCATCACCTAGTCAGCGCGTTCACCACCGCCGGGTCACTCCTCGACGAAGCCCAACAAATCGCCGAACGCGGCCCGATGCCTCTCCACCTCGCCGACGTGCATCTGCACCGCGCGCGACTGGTGGGGAGCATGAGCGCGGCAGACAGACAAGAGCACTGGCCCGGCATCGACCCCAAAGCCGAACTCGCGAAAGCCCGCGCACTGATCGAAAAACTCCACTACGGTCGCCGCTTTGACGAACTCGCGGACGCCGAGGCGGCATCCGAGTATTGGTAGTAAACACAGACCTTACTCACACAACCACGACCCTATCCCAAAAAGTCGCTCAACAGTCACATGCCGCGCCGCCGATCCAACTGGTAGTCCAAGTTGGATTCGTGGGTTCACGTCGATTTGTGGACGCTGCTGTCACGCCACAGGTGATCCAAACCTGCTTCTAGACTGAAGCGCACTTCCTCGCCAAAACCGCCGCGTGGCATGCGTTCCGGGCGATTACGGGGATTGCTTGAGGTGGGTGTGAGCTACGAACGGTACATTTCCCAAGAAAGACAGATGCTCGTCACGAACCATTGAATTCAGCCGACCACGCCATTCAAATCAATCAAGCCTTCGGCTGCTTCGCCCGTTTCGGCGCCTTGTCTCGCTTCTGAAACGCCTCGCTGAGCTCCTGTTCGATGACAGTGCCATCCAGATGTTCCGGGTCAAAGTTGTCGCCTAGCCAATCCAGAATGCCCTCGTGCTCGGGATGCTTGGGATTCGCGAGGATCGTCACCAAATGGGCATACCGGTACACACCGCCGCAGTCCTCTGGCGGGCAGGCTCTCGCGCCTTTCAGGAACTGGGGGCGATCAAATGCTGGGTCGGCTGGGAGGATTTTGTCGAGCTTGATATCGTGCTCCCAGTTATCGCCGAAGTCGTACGTATAGCGCAGGGTTCGGTGCGCTTCGTTCAGAATCTTGTCGAGCTTGACGCGCGCTTCGTTGATCGCGCCTGCGTCAGCCGACTCATCCAATGGCCGGCAGAATCGCTGTTTCGCTGTTGAAAACTCGTGCAGATGATCATCCTGCCAGCCCATGACGATCTGGATGACGAGATGGAGCTTCGACAACGTAATGTCGAACGGCGCGACAAACGTGCGCCAGATCTTCGGCTCGGTACCGCGGAGGGTGATGGTCAGTTGGTAGCGGGTTGGTGCGGGTTTCGTCGCCATGGAGATTGTCGGGGCTTAGTTGCGTGCCGATTTTTGCAGAATTCGGGCTGGCTGTTTGTTGCTGTTAGCGCCCGCTGCAGCCATAGCGCAAGATTGCCCTGGATCCCGGAACCCGCTGCGCGGATTCCAGGATGACGATGAGGAGATCGGCGTTCGAGGCAGAATGAAGCCTGGTCAGCTATGCGGAGAACCGTCTTCGATAGGTCATGGGGCTGAGCCCCAACCGTTTTCGGAACTGATGGCGGAGATTGGTTGCGGACCCGATTCCAACTTCACTAGCAATGGCTTCAAGGCCAAGGCTGGATTCTTCCAACAATCGCTTTGCTTGGTTGACGCGTTCGGCAATCACCCATTCTCCTGGTGATGCGCCGGTCGCATGATGAAACCTTCTCGAAAAGGATCGCGGGCTCGTTGCGGCCCAACGCGCCATGATTTCAATGCTCAAGGGTTCTTTCAGGTGTCGGCGAATCCTGTCAATCACGGCGCCGAGTCCACCAGTCTCGCGGCGATCGACGGGCGCGACGACGAACTGCGATTGGCCACCTTCTCGATGCGGCGCGACCACCAGGCGCTTTGCGACCAAGTTCGCGGCGGCGGCACCGAAGTCGGATCGAACGAGGTGCAGGCACATGTCGATTCCGGCGGCGCTACCTGCCGAGGTGAGCACCCGCCCCGCGCCGGTGTAGAGGACATTGGGGTCGAACGTCACGTGCGGAAAGCGGCGTTCGAATTCCTCTTTGTAGCGCCAGTGCGTGGTGGCGCTGCCGCCGTTCAAAAGTCCAGACGCGGCAAGCACAAACGCCCCTGAGCAGATTGACACAATCCTGGCGCCTTGCTCGTGGGCTTGACGCAATGTTTTTAGGAGGTGCTCAGGCGGCGGCTCCAGATAGTCTCTCCAACCGGGGACGAGAATCGTCCCCGCCGCCAAGAGGCGCTCGGCGTCGCCATCCACCTGCATTCTTGTTCCGTACTGCCCAGTAACGCTGCGTCCGGAGAGAGAGCAAGTCTCAAATCGATACCAGTGCGGACCCGCTTCTGGCCGATGCAAGCCAAAAACTTCGGCCACGCACGCAAACTCGAACACACAGAAGCCGTCATACATTAAGGCAACGACGAGCGGATTGAACGATTTCTTGCGCGGTTTGAAGATTGGCATGATCTTTTTGAACAATGGCAATGTTGCCAGTAGCTGACATGCTACCTCAACACAACAATGGCCGTGCCATTTCGGCCCATTGGAGAAGTACGATGAGCAATGCTGTCACCGCCACGCCTGCCGCAACACCCGCGCAAGCGGTCGAACATTTCGCCACCGAGTTTTCGTTCGAAACTGATTGTTGGGACACGCACGAAGCCCTTGCCAGCGGCAACCCCGGTTTTGTGCTCCTGGATGTGCGCAGCCCGGCGCTGTTTGAGCGCGGCCATATCCCTGGCGCCATCAATTTGCCGCATGGAAAGATCGTTGCGTCGAAATTGTCCACCTTTCCTGCTGAGACGCTGTTCGTGACGTACTGCGCGGGGCCGCATTGCAACGGTGCTGCTCGCGGGGCCTTGCGCTTGGCACAGCTTGGCCGTCCGGTGAAGTTGATGGCTGGTGGCGTAACAGGTTGGGTTGATGAAGGCTTTGGGCTGGTCACGGGACCATGAATGCCGCAGTTCAGGTCAGACGCTCAGCGCTTCGGGATCTTCCACCACTGATGGCGATGATCAGTGATCACGCAGCATTCGAGCAATCACGAATCGACGTGCTCGATCTTCAAGATCGTCTGGCCCTACAACTCAGCTGTACGAAGCCACGCGTTCTGATTTGGCTGGCGGTCGATGCCCAGGATCAAGCACTCGGCTACATGAGTGCAACGGTCGATTTCTCGACCTGGGCCGGACGGGACTTCCTACACATGGACTGCTTGTTTGTTGTGGAAGACGCGAGAGGTCATGGCATCGGAATCTTGCTCTTGCAAGCCGCCCATGCACACGCGGCGGAAATGGGAATGATGGAACTACAATGGCAAACGCCTGATTGGAATCATCGCGCAAGAAACTTCTACTTACGGGCAGGCGCCAATGCTTCAGGCAAATGGCGCTTTCGGTTGGCGGTTGGGTCGTAGGTGCCACTTGACCGAGCAAGTGTGTTGCCAATTCGCGTTGGGTTTGCGGTTAGGACTATTGCTCGTGGTGTGGCGTCTGATGCGCTTGCCCCACTCCGGCGAAAACTGGTATCGGGCATCTTGATGCCAAGCGCCGTCATGAATGCCGTGATCAGCACCCGCATTGTCGCAAGTTTGCCTGGCCTCCGGCCTTCCAGACTGCGTGAAGACGCCTCGATCAGCCCGAACGAGTCAAAAGATTTCGAGTGTTGGCACCACTATTGTCGTCATCCTGGAAGCCGCGCTGCGGGTTCAGGGATACAGGGCAATCTTGCGGCACGCTCGCAAGCATGGCGCACGGCACTCCACATTGAGCGTTTGACGCAAGATTGCCCTGGGTCCCGACTTTCGTCGGGATGACGACGATGGGGTCGCGCCGAAAACTCCCCGCGGGGCGCGGCTGACGCCGACCGGGCGATCCTCAATGCTTGAAACCACTTGCGACCCAACCGATTTCAGATTGAGTCCACCAATGTGGGGCGCATTCAGACGGACTGGAGCGTCGGGATCCAGAATACTCGCGGCACTGCGGCCAGATTGCCCTGGGTCCCGACTTTCGTCGGGATGACGACGCCGGGGCTGGTGCCGCAAACTCCCCGCGGGGCGCGGCTGACGCCGACCGGGCGATCCTCAATACTTGAAACGACTTACGACCCAACCGATTGCAAATTGGGTCTACCATTTGGGGGCGTATTCAGACGGACCGGAGCGTGGGGATCCAGAAAACTCGCGGCACTGCGACCAGGTTGCCGTGGGTCCAAGAATCCGCTGCGCGGCTTCCAGGGCAACGACAAGGGGAACCGCCGATTTGAGGCAGGCACTCAGCACGCCACCACCGAAAGCCCCAAACAGAAAAACCCCGCGATCACTCGCAGGGCTTTTCGCGTATTGAGCAGAAAAAGACTTCAACCAGAGCCCTCACGCCACCGCCGGGAAAAAGTCACGCCTTTTTCCCGGCGAGCGACAGACTCCAATCCGGCGCGAAGTTTCCAATCGGAAACTTCGCGACGAACCTTTATTAGAAGTCCATCCCACCCATGCCACCACCGTGGTCATGACCATGACCGCCAGCCGGGGCTTCTTTCTTCGGCAGTTCGGCCACCATGGCTTCGGTCGTGATCATCAGACCGGCAATGGAAGCGGCGTTCTGCAGCGCGGTGCGGGTGACCTTGGTCGGGTCCAGAATACCGAACTCGATCATGTCGCCGTACTGGCCGTTGGCTGCGTTATAGCCGTAGTTGCCCTTGCCTTCGGCGACCTTGTTCAGCACGACGCTCGGCTCGTCGCCAGCGTTGCTGACGATTTCGCGCAGCGGGGCTTCCATCGAACGACGGGCGATCGCGATACCGTGGTTCTGGTCTTCGTTGTCACCCTTGAGCGCGGAGATCGTGGCCAGCGCGCGCACCAGGGCAACGCCGCCGCCAGCCACCACGCCTTCTTCAACGGCCGCACGCGTGGCGTGCAGGGCGTCTTCAACGCGGGCCTTCTTTTCTTTCATTTCGACTTCGGTCGCCGCACCGACCTTGATCACCGCAACGCCGCCGGCCAGCTTGGCCACGCGTTCTTGCAGCTTTTCACGGTCGTAGTCGCTGGTGGTTTCTTCGATCTGGGCCTTGATCTGTTCGATGCGGGCCTTGATCGCCTTGGCATCGCCAGCGCCGTCGATGACGGTCGAGTTCTCTTTCGAGACGATGACCTTCTTCGCGGTACCGAGATCCTTGATCGTGGCCTTTTCGAGCGACAGACCGACTTCTTCCGAAATCACGGTGCCGCCGGTCAGCACGGCCATATCTTCGAGCATGGCCTTACGACGGTCACCAAAGCCCGGGGCCTTGACGGCGCAGACCTTGACGATGCCGCGGATCGTGTTGACCACGAGCGTGGCCAGGGCTTCGCCTTCCACTTCTTCAGCGATGATCAGCAGCGGCTTGCCAGCCTTGGCAACGCCTTCGAGCACCGGCAGCAGGTCACGAACGTTCGAGATCTTCTTGTCGTGCAGCAGGATGTACGGGCTGTCGAGCTCGGCGCTCATGCTCTGCTGGTTGTTGATGAAGTAAGGCGACAGGTAGCCGCGGTCGAACTGCATGCCTTCGACGACATCCAGCGAGTTGTCGAGGCCCGAGCCTTCTTCAACCGTGATCACGCCTTCCTTGCCCACCTTGTCCATGGCCTTGGCGATCAGCTCACCGATGGCATGGTCGGAGTTGGCCGAGATCGAACCGACCTGGGCGATTTCCTTCGAGGTGTTGCACGGCTTCGACTGCGCCTTCAGCGCGTCAACCGCGCCGGCAACGGCTTTGTCGATACCACGCTTCAGGTCCATCGGGTTCATGCCCGCAGCGACGGCCTTCATGCCTTCGCGGATCAGGGCCTGAGCCAGCACGGTTGCGGTCGTGGTGCCGTCACCAGCGACGTCGGAGGTCTTGGAAGCAACTTCCTTGACCATCTGCGCGCCCATGTTCTCGAACTTGTCAGCGAGTTCGATTTCCTTGGCGACGGACACGCCGTCCTTGGTGATGGTCGGGGCGCCGAAGCTCTTTTCGAGCACGACGTTACGGCCCTTCGGACCGAGCGTGGCCTTGACGGCATTGGCGAGGACGTTGACACCACGCACCATGCGGGCGCGGGCATCTTCAGCAAAACGAATTTCTTTGGCTGCCATGTGCTTAATCTCTCAAAAGGTCAGAGCAGTACCGGCGATCAGCCGATCACCGCAAAAATGTCGTCTTCGCGCACGACCAGGTATTCGGTGCCGTTGATCTTGACTTCGGTACCGGTGTACTTGCCGAACAGGACCTTGTCGCCGACCTGAACGGTCAGGCCCTTGGTGCTGCCGTTGTCGAGCGTCTTGCCCGGGCCGACGGCCACGACTTCGCCACGAATCGGCTTTTCGGTCGCCGAATCAGGGATGACGATGCCACCAGCGGACACGCGCTCTTCTTCCATCCGCTTCAGAACCACGCGGTCATGCAAAGGCTTCAAGTTCATAGCTTCTTCCTAACTCTATGATTGTGTGAGAAATTTCGAGTGTTGTTAGCACTCACCCTAAGTGAGTGCCAATTCTAGCCGCGAACTGTGTCCGGGAAAAGACGTTCGCCGGCGGTGGGCGAAAGATGGGGCGGTTTCAGGCGGTTTCAAGTGGTGGGTCGACGCCCCAAGGCACGAAGCGGTGGAGACCAACGGCCCGTCAGCAGTGTCGCGCCCATGCCACTTTCGATCGGCAATTCGCTGAAGAACGCGCGCAAAACCATCGGCTTTGGGCGTCGCCAAGATCAGCGGAGACCGCAGCACCCTCTAAACTACCCTCTTGTCTCAATACGATCGTATGAAATGACACCAGAATCCCGCGCCGCAGCTGGGGCCCATATCCTTGGGTACCTCACCCGCCAGCCTTGGCAAAGCATGTTCACCCAAGCCACCCTGCAACGCGCGCGGGCGCTGGTCTCTGGCGTGTCGCTGGCAGGACTTTTTCAGGAAAAGAGTGCTTCGGTTGCGCGGTTCGATGTCATCTCGTCTAGCGGCAGCACCTTTTACGAGCTGGAGTTGATCATCCAACACAAGCGCGACGCGCTGGCCCTAACCTGCGACTGTCCGGTCGGCTCGCACTGCAAACACGGCGCAGCGGCATTGATGGTGATTGGCACCGCAGCAGGCATGGCAAAGCAGCTGCGCGAGTTGGAGGCGTTCATCACGAACGAACAAGTCGTTTTGGAAGCGCCGAGCACCAGGCCGCCTGCCCGCCTCGATCGAGTCAGCCCCACCACTCCCGCGCCGCTCTCGGCAGAGCAGCTCGAACGCCTTTCGGCGCAGCAAAACCTGTCCGATTGGCAGAGTTGGCTGAACACGCAGCAAGCGCGCCTGAATTACTTCCGCGATTTGCGAACTGCAGAGCCGCCCACGCGCCTGCTGTTTCGCCTCTCCGCAGTGGCGAAGAGCCTGCGCATCAAGTTTTCGGTCACGTTCCCCAATCAGACCACGGCAGCCGGCAAGCCGCGCGCGCCCAAGGTCATTCGACCATTCACGTACTCGCATCTCGATTCGCGCGAGCTAAACGGCTACAACGTCGACAAACATGATGTGGCCATGCTTGAGCGATTGATCCCGTATCTGTCGATGTATGGGAACCATGAATCGTTGACGCTTTCCGGCTACGGGATCGACGACATCGTCCGCCGCTTGCTTGGCAACTACCATTGCGTCATCGATGGCACCCAGACGCCGCTGCGCCTTTGCGAAGCACTCGATCCCGACCTGTCTTGGCAGGAAACCAAGGGTGACAAGCGCCGACTGCAACTGGGCGTCGCTGACCGGGTCGCCATGCTGGATTTCGGTGATCTCTGGTATTTCGATGAGACCAACGCCGAACTGGGGCCGGTCAGCGGGCTCTCGTTCAAGCACTGGCGCGCCATTCAGGAATCCCCTGAGCTCCTGCCCGCCGCGAGCGGCCAGATCAGTCACTTGCTCGCCGGACTGGATTGGCCGATTGCTATTCCCATGGCCACGAGCAAGGCCATGCAGAGCGTGGACGGACCACCCACTGCGCACTTGTTCCTGCAAATCGGTCAGTCTAAGCGTTCGAATGATCAACGCGAATGGTACGCCACCATGCGTTTTCAGTATGGCGACGCCTGGGTACTCGATGATCGCGCCGCGCGCACGGTCGTCGAGCATGACGATCTGCTAGACGTCCTTGTCATCACGCGTGATCCCATTGCTGAGCAGCGCTTCCGGCAGATCATCAACGACCTGGGAGGACAGCCCCCATCCATCTGGCCGGGACTCGCAAAGATCGACCCACAGAGTGCGATCACGATCTGGCAGATGCCGAGCCGCACCGCCACGTCGATGCAGAGCACGGCTGGATTTTGGCTCTCGCTCTCGGCCGCACTCGCCAGCCGGGGCGTCACCTTGCATGTTCCAGACCACGTCAGTATTCAGACCATCGACGCGGTCGTCGATACCCTGCAACTGGACGTTCAAGAAGCCGATGGCCTGCCGGGTTGGTTCAACCTCGAACTCGGCGTCGATGTGGATGGCCAGCGGGTGTCATTGCTGCCGATTTTGGCCAGGGCGTTGGACCTACCAACGCTCGCGCTACCTGCCGCGGCAACGGAGTTACCCGACGCTGTCGTTCATCTGCGCTTGGATGATCAACGTCATCTACGGATTCCGCTCGCCGATATCCGCCGCTACCTGGCACCACTGACCGAATGGCTGGAGCAACTTGACCAGCGCGGCTTGCAGCTGCCGATTGCTCGCAGCGATGTCCTTGCCGACATGCTGGACCAAAGCCTCGCCTTGCGTGCCCCAAAAACCCTGACGCGCCTTAGCCGAGCCCTACGAGGTGACTGGAAACCGTTGAACCCTCCCGACCCGGAAGGGCTGCAAGCAGCACTTCGCGACTATCAATGGGCTGGTGTGCGCTGGCTGGATTTTCTGGCGGAGTACGGCTTGGGTGGCATCCTCGCCGACGATATGGGGCTCGGCAAGACCATGCAGGTGCTGGCGCATCTTCTTGCCGAGCGCCGCAAGCAGGCCGCGCGTGGCGACGCGTTGCGTCCAAGCTTGGTCGTCATGCCCACCTCCCTGGTACCGAATTGGCAGTCCGAAGCCGCGCGTTTCGCGCCATCACTGCGCGTGTTGACGCTGCATGGTGGCGATCGCCATCAACAGTTCGATGCAATTGCTCAGCACGATTTGGTCCTGACGACCTACGCGCTGCTCCATCGCGATATTGACTTGTTGAAGCGTCATCATTTCGGCCTTGCGGTCTTTGATGAAGCCCAGGCGCTGCGCAATGCGAGCACGCTAGGCGCGCGCGCGGCACGCGAACTCATGGCCGACCGCCGTCTCGCGATGACCGGCACGCCAATTGAAAACCACTTGGGTGAACTGTGGGCACAAACCGACTTGGTGCTGCCCGGTTTGTTCGGGACGGCGCGCGACTTTGCGACGCGCTATCGCAATCCGATCGAAAAACAACAGGACCAAGCCCGCAAAGAACAGTTGCATGCACGCCTGCGGCCGTTCGTGCTGCGGCGAAACAAGTCTGAAGTGGCGAAGGAGCTGCCTGCGAAAACCCTGATCACGCGGCGAATTGCGATCGAAGGCAAACAGCGCGACTTGTACGAGAGCTTGCGGCTTGCCATGCACAAGAAGGTGCGGCAGGCCATTGGCAAGCGTGGACTGAACGCATCGAGCATTATCATTCTGGACGCACTGCTCAAGCTCCGCCAAGTGTGCTGCGACCCGGCGCTGGTCAAGCTACCCGAGGCCAAGAAAGTCGGCATCAGCGCCAAGCGCGAGTACTTCCAAGAGATGTTGCAGGAACTATTGGAGGAAGGTCGCCGGATTCTCGTGTTTTCGCAGTTCACCGAGATGCTCGATCTCCTGGAGGCCGACCTGCAGCACGCGGCAATTGCCTATACGCGACTCGATGGCAGTACCAAGGACCGCGCCGTTCCCGTGCAATCGTTCCAGTCTGGCTCGGTACCGGTCATGCTGATCAGCCTGAAAGCCGGCGGTACGGGCCTCAACCTGACGGCGGCCGACACGGTCATTCATTACGACCCGTGGTGGAACCCAGCTGTCATGCGCCAAGCCGAGGATCGGGCCCACCGAATCGGCCAGGACAAGCCGGTATTCGTCTATAGCCTCGTCTGCGAAGATACGGTCGAGGACCGCATCCTCGAATTGCAATCGCGCAAGGCCGAATTGGCCAAAGCGATCTTGGAGGGCGGCAGCGTCGATGCCATGAGCCTGGACGAAGCCACCCTGAATGCCCTGTTTGCGCCGCCGCGATGAGCAAACTGCGTTCTGATCGCACCATGAGCGGCACCATTGGGCTGCTCAAGAACACGAATCTACGGCGTGCTCCGAGCGCTGCACCACGGTGACGAGGAACCATTGATGCCAAGCCTGCGCGCTCGATTGATCATCGCGCTTCTGAAGCGCCGGCACTGGTTTCGCGGTCAATGGCGGCGACCCACGATTGGTTCGGACACTGATATCCGCGTGTTGCGCGAGCGGGCAGAACGCGGTGCGGCGCGTTTTGGTGGGCGGATCGACGACTTACGGATCGAATCTGTTCAGTTCGATCAGGTCGCCGCTGAATGGTTGACGCCGAACGCCAATGCTAGGGAGGGTTTGAATAAATCCATCCTGGACTTTCAGACCCGCATCGCCACTGAACAAATTCAGAGGCTCCCAAGTGATCAGACCCTGCTCTACTTTCATGGCGGCGGCTACGTGATGGGGTCGATCGGTGGTCATCGCGGCATCGTCGCCAAGCTCGTGCGCGCGTCCGGAATTCGCGCGCTGCACTTTGACTACCGCCTCGCCCCCGAGCATCCGTTTCCGGCTGCACTGGAGGATGCACTGACGGCCTATCGCGGTCTGCTGAACGTTGGCATCGATCCGTGCGACGTTGCGTTCGTTGGCGACTCTGCGGGCGCCGGCCTCCTGCTCGCAACCTTGCTCGCGCTGAAAGACCAGGCTATGCCACTCCCGGCCGCTGCGGCGGCCCTGTCGCCGTGGACTGACTTGGCTTGCACCGGCGCATCGTACGCCCACCCGGATGACCTGGCGCCGGATGGCTCGTTCACTACTTACGCGCAGTGGTATGCGGGCCAAACACCGCTGACGCATCCGCTGGTCTCACCGCTTTATGGCGTGCTGCAGGACCTGCCACCACTATTCCTGTGCGCTGGCGGTGCGGAGTCCATGCTTGATGACACCGTCGCGTTTGCCGCTCGTGCCCGCGCTGCAGGCATCAATGTTACTGAGCGCATCGATCCGGGCATGGTGCATTGCTACCCACTGATGGCGCCGCTGTTTCCAGAGGCAACTGCGGCGTATCAGGCGCTGGTCGTGTTTCTCCAGCAAAACCTCGCCGCTCGCGCTGAAGTGGTTCCTCAGAGCGACGACGCCTTATGAGCCGTGTCAGAAATCCTGGAGTTTTGTTTGCCAGTGGGGCCGAAAACCCGCGCCACGGCCAATTGCCGGTCGGGCCAACAACCATGACGGAGTCGGCCCGACGACATTCCTCAATGAGCAGAATGGACCCTGCGTTCGGCGCACATTGTGCGCCTTCCCTTGGCGTGACGCAGTAACGACTGTCGACGCAATCAAGCGCCCTGCAGGAATCAGTCTGCTGATTCAGCAAAGCAAATCAACACCATCCACCACGAAGCGAGCAATTGCCCGCCCCGCTTGCGTCACCGGATCTTGACGACGTTGATGGCTTGCATGCCTTTTGGCCCTTCGACCACGTCGAACGACACGCGATCGCCAGGCGCGAGCGAGCGAAAACCTTCGGCCTGAATCGCCGATTGATGCACAAACACATCAGCACCGCGTTCGCGAGTGATGAAGCCGAAACCCTTGGCGTCATTGAAATTTTTGACGACACCTTGCTCTGCCATATACCTTCCCCAACAATGATGAAATACCGATGCGACGTGCGCATACCTTAGTCAACCGAACACACGAAGCGGCCGGAATGCAGCGATACTGTAGCTGAAAACGCACGACTTGGGTTCGCCTTGGTACAGCACGGCTTCAGTTTGGCGTTAATCGATCCTCCGAACTTGCGGCATTTGCGTCAGATCGGGCGATTGGAGAGCATTGAGAATTGCTGATTGGTCGGGAGGCCGCATGCGCCGTTTGCTCTGTTCTGCCTTGATTTTGCTTGCGTCTGGCATGGCTGCCGCCGAGAACGCCGACGTCGCAAGCGCCCTGACAGCCATTCGTGAGGGCGCCACCGAATCCAAATCCGACGCCGTTTTGGTCATGCAGGGCGATCAGGTGTTGCTGGAGCAGTATCAGAATCCCGATTCGCGCCTGTTTGAATTGATGTCGGTCACCAAATCAGTCGTCGCACTGGCGATTGGGGCGCTCGTCACTGATGGCTTGATTCAGTCCTTGGACATGCCAGTGGCAGAACTGTACCCGGAATGGAAGCAAGGCCGGAAAGCCAAGATCACAGTACGGATGTTGATGAACCACACTTCCGGCCTGCAGGACCTTCCAAATACCTCGATCGAAATCTACCCCTCGCCCAACTTTGTGCAGTTGGCGCTCGCCGCTGAGTTGAGTAGTGACCCAGGCGCTGAATTCTTCTATAGCAACAAAGCCATGAACCTGCTCGCCGGTGTCGTCGAGAAGGCCAGCGGCCAGCGCATGGATGTCTATGTGAAGGAGCGCCTGTTCAATGCCATGGACATTGAGCCTGGCCCATGGACTAAGGACCAAGCCGGCAATCCGCACTCAATGGCAGGGCTGCCACTGTCAGCAAGAGATCTGGCGAAAATTGGCCGACTGGTGCTCGATCGGGGCCGATGGGGCGCGCAGGACCTGATCGCGCCATCGTTTGTCGACGAGATGTTGGCGGCCAGTCCGAAACTCGATCGTTACGGCCTCCTCTGGTGGCGCGTCCCCGAATCACAGCACTATCGGGTGGATGCTGAGTCCTTCCAGATGCTCAAAGACGCCGGGGTGGATGCCGATTCGATCAGCGTGCTGAGACCACTAGACGGCAGAGAATTCGATGGCAGCAGCGCACTCTATCAAGCCGTACTGGCAGCCCTTGGCCAGGATGGCGAAGCGCGCTGGCAGTCAGCGTTTGCAGCCAAGGGCGTGCGCATGAGCAAAGTGTTTCATCTAAATGTTGGTCCAATCGTTGCCTATGAAGGCAATGGCTATCTGGGCCAGTACCTGGTGATTGTTCCCAAAGCCGATCTGATTGCGGTTCGCCAGATTGCCTCACGCGATGATTATCAGCCAAGCATGGGCTATGAGGACTTCCATGACCGCGTGCTTGTGCTGGCACGCGCATTGGCCAAATAGTCGTTCGCACTCTGGGGCACTCCGCGATTCAAGGTCGGTTTTGGTAAACGCTCACTGGAAGCTGTTTCGCAGCATGCGTTCAACGCCGTTGCCGACCAAGCCATCACCGCAATGGTCGAAGCCATCCGGAACCTTGGACGTGGGATCAACGTCGCGAAGGCACGCTCCCTGTCAGCAAGGAAGCAAGCGTCGCTGACGTTCGGATCTTGGCCGCAGTGAATCACGGTGTCGGCGTTCGGAATTGGGGGAAGTTGGTCGCGCAAGCGTCTTATCGCTTGGGTGACTCTGAAGACGTTCGGAGTTGGCGCGGGCCAAGGATGGTCTGTGCAGAATCCAGCACACAAGCGACCGATTCGGGAACACTGATTCCGCACCTCGTTCGTCGCTTTTTGTGGGTTTGAATGTCCTCATTCGACGTTCTCCCCCCCCTAAGGAGGGTCTGAATCAGTCCATCCTGGACTTTCAGACCCACAATGAGTCCGGCACATGTCCGGACTCATTGCCCCAGAATCAAGCACTTGCGTGCTCGATTCTGGGCGGGCCATCCATGGCCCGCATCGCCTCTGAACTTGTTCAGAGGCTCCCTAACTCTCACTAATCCTCTACTCCATGTTACGAATCCTCTTGAAGGCACTCTTTGCCGTGCTTTGCGTGTTGCTGTGCCCGAACGCGAATGCACAAGTCCATGTCACGGCCCCTGCGGGTCAAATCGTCGGCGAGTGGTGGTCCGAGCCCGGGAACCCTGGCTGGGGCTTGGTACTCACCCACAATGGCGAGCAGACCGTGGTGCAGCATCTCGACTTTGATGCAGATGGTCACGACTACTGGCAAGTCGGCGTTGGACCTCGTGCATCAACGACGTTCTTTGCGCCGCTGATTCGCACCCGCTGGAATACCACGACGCAATCGCTTGCCGACCAAACGGTCACGGGCGATGTGAGCATGACGCGTGTGAGCGACCGCTTGGCGGACGTCGTACTTCGAATCGGCACCGAGACCAGAAGCGTGCGCCTTGAGCGCATTGTGGTGTCTGCCGACCCGGTCGTGCGCGACGCGACCGGTCTCTGGTTGAATCCGGCGCGACCTGGCATTGGTTTGACCTTGCTCAGTCAGGGCCCAGTGACTGCCATGTTGGCGCTTGCCTACGATCAAAATGGCGCCCCACGCTGGTGGCTGGCACATGGCAGCAATGCGTTGACTGGCTTTACAGACATTGAAGCGAAGCGTTTCCGACGGTCATGCGCGCCGACCTGCGAGGTCGTCGCCATGAGCGGCGGCACTGTGCTTGTGCGCTGGGAAGATGAACGCCATGTCGTTGTCCAGTTGGCGCTCCAAGGCGAGGTTGGCAGCTTCACGGACAACGCGAGGTACGACCTGATCACGGCACCGGCATCTGGGCGTCAATATGCCGCCGAGGCACGACCGTTCACCAATGACAGCAGTTTCCGTGCATACCTCCGCCTTGCCGTTCCGCCGAATCCGTGCAATTTGGGAACCGTGGCGATGTGTCGCGCTTGCAACGAGGAAACGCGCGTCGCGCGCGATCCAAACGGCATGTCACAGCCCTGGATATTTGCCGACGCCGTAGCAGATGTCGGCGCGTTCGTGGCGTCAGTCCAAGACCCGGTTTGGCCCGACAACCCCACAGCGGTCGCCGTTGCGCTCCAAAGGCTCGACGGCGTGGGGGGACACGTACAGACGGTCAGCACGTTCACGCCTCCGGCTGCACACCCGTTCGCACTATTGGTACTGGCTTTGCCGGATCGCGAAGGCGCAGCGCGCTACTTGGTCATCAGCGACAATGGTTGGTCACACTGTCGGCCAGTGTTGGCACCGAGCAGTGCGGTCACCACGATTCGAGTGAGTGCATCGGGCCAGCAAACCATCGAGCGCGAATTTGTTGTCGATGCCAAGGTTGATACCGTGATGCGGCGCGATCAGCAGATCGTGCTGCTGACCGACACGCCGTTGCTCATTCGTGATGCTGCTGGACAAGTCCAGTTCAATGAGCCCTCGCTGCGACCTAGTCCAGAGCGGGAGCAGCGCCTCACTGAGACGCCCATCTATCTCAGTCCGTCCGGGGAATACCATCAGGCGCTGATGTCCGTGATCGAGATCGATGATATCGACCGTGAGCACTTGGAAGCCCGCAGCCTGATCATGGGTCCAGGCATTTGGGTACCTGGGGTCGACTCAGTGTCGATTGTCAGTGAGTACTCGCCGGGCCTGAGCTTCAAGCAAATGGTCGAGATCCAGCAATGGTCGCTGACCCATTCGAGCGCTGCGCCACGCGGCGGATCGATCTGGGGCAGCTTGGATCTGAGCGAACTGAACCCGGCGCGCACGCATGTTGGCGCTGATGGGCTCATTGTCGTCAACGCGGCGGTGACCGGTTCTGCGCACGCTGCGGAGGTTTGGCGAATTCGCAGCGGCGATGATCGCTTTGGTCTTGAAACGACTCGGCTCGCCGAAATCGGCCAGGCGCGAGTGGATGGCTCGGGCGTAGGGGTCGGCCGCGTCAGTCATGTCGGGATGCAGACAATGGTTGCGCTCAAGCGACTCGACAGTACGTCTGAGTTTGCGCTCTTTGCGCTGGACCGAGCGACCAGCCAGACAACGCAAAGCAGCTTCGGTCAGTTCTTTGGCCGTAGCTTCGATATCGATTCGTCCCTGCAACTTGGCTTGCAACCCGGTGTCTCGGGCTATGGCTATTTCGACGTGCGGGTCCGCGAACAGATCGCTCCGGACACTTATCGCGTCGGCTGGACCTCGGTCGTTGCGGCCTCATCGTTTCCGGCATTGACTGAACCCGACGCCGTTAGGGTGCTGCCTCGATCGGGCGGTTACCTGGTTGCTGCGCCCATGGTGACGGTCTATTACGCTGGATTCAAATCCTATTTGTGGCGGCAACTTATGTTTGCTCGCGTGGCCACCGGGGTGGGCGTCCCGTTACTCGAATTCGTCACGTTGCCAACGCTGTTTAATGAAGCGCCGCCGTGGGAACCCGGGCCTGGCAACGACAATTCGAATCAGGAATGGCAGGACGGTCGCGTGAAAGCGCGCACCCGAGTTCGCCTCGCTGGTTCGTTTGCATTTGTGTTTGCCGGCGCGCATGTCGATGCGGTGCGCTTACCACTTTGAGGCGCGCTGATTGGCGCCGAAGGACACTCGGCGCCAATCAGGATAAGCCAACTAAACGGCATTCTCGGCGGTCCGAGTGGGCCCATATGGTTCGAAGGTTACGCCTGACACCGCCACTGGTAGTTCAAGGCCGCCCGAACCACGACTACGCCGGCTGCGCGCTCATTCGAAGCCGTTCTTGAACATGGCATCGATCCCATTGTCGATTGCGCCGTCGCAGTCATTATCGATGCCATCAGAGACTTCTGGCGTTGGACCGATGAAGCTGTGACAAGTCGTCTGCCCGCAAAACTGTTGACCGCGTCGGCATTGACTGCTGCCACCGTAGATGAGCCCCGACGGTGTGCCCGCCGGTTCGCAATTGCTGGCACTCAGGCCCTCGTCAATTTGGCCATTGCAGCTGTTATCGATGCCATCGCATGATTCGGCGAGTGGCATGTTGCTACAGCTTGCAAATCCGCCCCCAGAGACGCAGGCGCCTGGCATGCCTACGGGTTGGGCAGGCCGGCAGGCCAGCGTGCCGACGCAGTTAGGCGGCGAGGTCAGACCACAGGTTCCCGAAGGCGCGCCATTATCGGCCACGCTATCGCAGTCGTTGTCGCAGCCATCACAGATTTCCGGCGACGGCGTGCAAATGCCACAAACGCCACCTTCGTCGATCAGTCCGTCGCAATCATTGTCTTCGGCGTCGCAGACTTCGGTTGCGGGGCAATGCAACGGGTTGCCGCATTTTTGGAGCCCTTCGTCAACCTGGCCGTCGCCGTTGTCATCGCTGTTGTTGCACGTTTCACCGGGGTCATAGACCAGCCAGCGGGTGGGATCGACAGCGTTGGCGCCATTGGTGCAGGGCAAGAGCGAACGCGTGCCCTTGGGGTTCGCCGGGCTGATCGAAGCTTGAAAGTTCACGAGGCAAGTGCTGCGTTGCGCAGGCGTTACCCACGCACAACAAACCGGATTGAGGTTCGCGAAGTGCGGCATGCCCTCATCGGTGCAGCCGTTGCAGTTGTTGTCCTGGTTGTCGCCCACTTCGGCACTGAGGGTCGCCAGTACGATGTCATTCAACGCCGTATACATCGCGGTCTCGTTGACGGCGGGCACGGCTGTGGTGGTTTGGCCGGCACTCGCGATCCCATTCAACTCACCCCCCGACGCGGTGAGGTCGAGCACGTGGGTCCGCACACTAAACGTCACGCCACCACGGCTGAAGCCGGTGACCAGATCGGCTGCCGCGTCTGCAGCATCGCCGACGTTATCGCAGTTGTCGCCGGAATCGGCAAACATTACGACCCGCAACGTGCGGCACGCGCGTTCCTCGCCCGCAATCGCGCCGAGCGGCGAGCCATACGTGATCGAATTGTCCTGCGCCACCCATTGATTGGATAGGTAACGAAACGCATCGCGCAATGCGCCGTTCAAGGGGCTACTGCCCGACGCGAACAACTCGGTGTTGCCACTGCAACTGTTGTCGGTCCACGCGTTGAGGTTCGGAAACGAGTCGGCAGCCGGCGGGGTTTGGTTGTCGGCACGAATCGGTACCTGCAGGAATCCGCCACGGCGATTCGGCGAGGTCGGTGCCTCGGCCGACTCCGGTCCACAGCCCACACCCCCGCTATTGCTCGGGTAGTCGGAATAGGTGCAATCGGTAAAGCAGGTCGCGGTGCAACTTGCTTGCTTGAAGGCGAAGTTCATCAAGCCAAATTCCACTTGGCCGGCGTAAGCCTTCAGGATGCGATTGATCGCACAGCGTTGATGGGCCCGGCGGTCGGAACCGTAACCACAGCTATCGGTGCTGCCAATCGTTGCGATCATCGACGCACTCGTATCCGCAATCAGCAGAATGTAGGGCTTCGATACCGGCGGCCAGCTTCCCGGATCGGTGGCCAGGCACTGCGTGACCTCTGCCTTCACGGCGAAGGTGGCGAACGCAGTCAACAAGATCAGGAGACGAGAAGCAGTCATGGTCGGCTCCTGCTCAAAGAGTGGGATCAGCTGTGAAACAACAACGGAACCCGGTGTCTTGCAGTCGATAGTTGGCATCGACGGTTGGACCGGAGAACGTGCATTGCTGCGCGGCCTCAGCGCGGTTCAGATTGGAGGCCCCGAGCAGCTTGTACACACCTGCCGATACCTTGACCAGTTCACGGGCATTGCCGCCAAGATCAAAGACCTTGTTGTTGATGCTGGTGTTGCCCTGCAAGCTGCTCCAGTCGGCCCAGCAGTTCTGCAAACCGGGATCGGCGGTCACGAGCAAACCATCCTGATCACCACTAACGATGCCGCTGTAATCATAGGCACCGATGTTGCAGAACTTCGTACCGGTGGCGATCTGCGTGCAGGCGGCGCCGCGCGGATTGTAAGGATAGACGCAAGAGGCCGTGGCCTGACAGGCAGTGACGTAGTCTGACTCGCGACACAGTAGGCCACCCGCGGCCGTACAAACCTGGTCCGCCTCGCCGGCGGTCATGTTGGTCCAAGGCAAACTGCCTGGTTCCGAGCAAGCCGGCGTCCGATCGAGTGTCCGCCCTACCGGAGCGCTGGTCACAAAGCCATTGCCGGTGCCTTGGGTGGTGGTGTTGGCATTGGGTCGGGATGCCTCGTACTGCGCGATCCAAAGCCCGCTACCGATTTTCGTCACCGCGGGCTTCATGAAGAAGGTGGTATTGGCGCCCTTGCCATTGAAGGTCTCGTCGATGCTGCCATCACAATCGTTGTCGACCCCATCGCAGATTTCTGCGCAGCCGCCGGGAAGCGACGCACAGTTGGCTTGCACGGCATTGCACACCACACTGCTGGAACCATTGCAAACGTACGTCCCGGTGGTGCGGCACAAACCATGACCGGGCAGCGGTAAGCCATCGTCGCTCGCGCAGGCCTTGCCATACAGAGGTAGCGTCTCGTTCACAAGCCCATTGCAGTTGTTGTCGAGTGCGTCGCATGTATCGACCGCACTGGCGCAGTTGCCCCCGGTGCAAACATTGGCTGGAAACGTGCACGTCCAATGTCCCGACTGACAGCTCACGTTGACGCTGGTCGTACACTCGGCCGCGGTTGCCGATGGCGACACGCCGCAAACGTCGCGGGGCGACGGCGGCGTCACGCCTTCATCGATCTGACCATCGCAGTTGTCGTCGACGCCATTGCAGAGCTCGGTCACGCTCTGGAAATTGCACGCGTATTCACAGGTGCCGTTGTTGTCGAGATCATAGAAATTTGGCTGGCAGGCCGCAGTGAAACATGCGCTATTGCGGCACTGCCGGACAGCGTTGACGGCGCCGACACTGCAGTCGTTGCCACAGGTCCCACAGTTCAGGGCGTCGTTTTGCAGTTCATCCGGATCGCAGACCGCAGCCAAGGTCGATGCCGATGAAACTGCCAACACCAGTGCGACGCACAGCCATAACGCCCGTGTATGGATTCGAAACATATTGTCCCCTGATCGTCTGCCTTCTTGAGCATAAACGATGCCCTATGCCGAAGCGAACACGATCTGTAAAGAATGCTGCAAGCCTGCGCGATTGGATCAAAACAGCGCTGGCGCCAGCAGCGCCCGCACCGGAGCATAGCTGCGGCGGTGACAGGCGCAGGGCCCGAATGCCTGCAGCGCCGCAAGATGCTCAGGGGTCGGATAGCCCTTGTGGCGGCCGAATCCGTAATCAGGAAACTGCTGATCAAGCGTCAGCATCAGGCGATCACGACTGACCTTGGCCAGAATCGACGCGGCGGCAATTTCGGCGTGGTGGGCGTCGCCCTTGACGATGGCCTCGGCCGGAACCGGCAATTGCTTTGGCAGCTTGTTGCCATCGACCCGAATGCACTCAGGTTGCTCGGGCAAAGCCAATACCGCCTCGCGCATCCCAGCCATCGTGGCTTGAAAAATATTCAGTTGATCAATTCGATTCACTGATACTTCAATGATGGCAAAAGCCGTTGCGGACTCGATGATCATTGGAAACAGGCGCTCACGCTCGGCCTCCGAGAGCTGCTTCGAGTCATTCAACCCATCGATTCGTCGCTCCGGATGCAAGATCACCGCAGCGACCAGCAAGGGTCCGGCCAACGGCCCCCGACCCGCTTCGTCGACACCCGCGATGCCACACGCATCGGGCCAAAAACCCGGCTGATTACGAGTCGGGCGCCGAGTCATGATTCGTGCGTGGCGAGCGCAATCACCGCTTTTGCGGCAGCCGAACGATCGGCCAGCAGGCTGCGATGCAACGCTTCGAAATCCGTCCGCATCGCATCGGCCTTCTGACCGTCGCGCAGCAGTGCCAGCACCGCGTCAGTCAACGCCTCGGGCGTGCATTGATCCTGCATGCATTCCTGTACCAATGGGTAGCCGGCGAGAATATTGGGCAAGCTGTACCAGGACGTTTTCAACATGCCGAGCGTCTTGACCAGCCAATGCGTCAGCGCGTTGATGCGATACGCCACGACCATTGGTGTCCGCGTCAACATCGCTTCGAGCGCGGCAGTGCCTGAGGCCAGCAACGTTGCATCGGCAGCATACAGCGCTTCGTGCGAGCGACCTTCGACGACATGAATGACCGCGCGCGCGCCGCGATTCGCCACCATTCGACTGAACTGTTCATAGCACCGGGTATTCGCCATTGGCGCGACCACGCGCAGACCCGGCATCGCGTTCTCGATCTGCAACGCCGCGCTGATAAAAATGTCCCCCAGGCGCTGGATCTCGCCCGCGCGACTGCCGGGCAGGAGTGCGAGCACGCGCCCCTCGGCCGGAAGATCCAGGCGGCTGCGCGCCTCGGTTTGATTCATCGGCGTGAGCATTCTGCTGGCCAGCGGATGCCCGACAAACGGTGCCGCGACGCCATACTTGGCATAGATTGGCGGCTCCATCGGAAACAGGCATAACACCCGGTCGGCAGACTTGGCGATCTTTCCAGCCCGCGACTCGCGCCACGCCCAAATAGACGGCGACACATAGTGCACCGTCTTGATCCCGCGCGATTTCAGTTGTTGCTCCAAGCCGAGATTGAAATCGGGGGCATCGATGCCGATGAACACATCGGGCTGAAATGCCAGCACCTGCCCCCGAATCTCGCGCCGCAATCTGAGCAATCTTGGCAGGTGCTTCAGCACTTCGACCAGCCCCATGACGGCAAGCTCGTCACAGCTATGCCAAGCCTTGCAACCGGCTTCGATCATCTGACCACCCGCGACGCCGGCGAACTCGGCGTCGGGCACCAGCGCCTTGATCCGCTCGATCAGCGCCGCCCCAAGCAGATCGCCCGAAGCTTCGCCGGCAACCAGGGCGATGCGCATGGTTGACTCAGCGCAACAGCGAACGTTCGCTGCGATCGATGAATTCGACCAGCAGTTTCAATTCGTCGATGTCGCTGCTCTGCTCGGCAATCTGAGCCCGCGCTTCGGCGAGGGGCAGACCGGAGTGATAGAGCGTCTTGAATGCCCGCTTGATGGCCATTACCTTGTCGCTCGCAAAGCCGCGACGGCGTAGGCCCTCGCTGTTGATGCCTTTCGGCTCGGCAAACGTGCCGGCAACCGTCACATAGGGCGGCACATCACGATTGATGGATGAACCCATGGACGTGAACGCATGCGCACCAATCTGACAGAATTGATGAATCAGCGAGAAGCCGCCCAGAATCGCCCAATCATCGACCCGGCAATGGCCAGCCAGCGACGCGCAATTCGCCATGATCGTGTTGTTGCCGATGATGCAATCGTGGGCGATGTGCACGTAGGCCATGATCCAGTTGTTGTCGCCAATACGCGTCACGCCGCCACCGTCGCCGGTGCCACGATTGATCGTGACGAACTCGCGGATCATGTTGCCATCGCCGATTTCCAGCGTGACGCGCTCGCCATGAAACTTCTTGTCCTGCGGGTCACCACCCACCGACGCAAACTGATAGATCGTGTTGTTGGCACCAAGCCGAGTCGGCCCATCAATCACCACATGTGGCCCGATTTTGCAGTTCGGCCCGATCTCGACGTCTGCACTAATCACCGAATAGGCGCCGATGCTGACATTCTCGCCAATGCGCGCACTGGCATCGATGATGGCAGTTGGATGAATCATGCTTTGACCTCGGGTGCAGCACAGAGGATTTCGGCGCTGGCAACTTCTTTGCCGTCGACCGTGGCGCGGCATTCGTACAAGCCCATGTTTCGGATCGACCGCTTGTGCGTGATGTCCATGACCAACTGATCGCCCGGCACGACCGTACGCGAGAAGCGCGCTTTGTCGACGCGCACCAGGTAGAAAATCTGATTGGTCTTGTTTTCTTCACCAACGGTGAGTTGGGTCAGCAGACCAGAGGCCTGGGCCATGGCTTCGATCACGAGCACGCCCGGCATGACGGGATGATCAGGGAAATGGCCGGTAAAGAACGGTTCGTTGAACGTCACGTTCTTGATGGCGCGCACCCGCTTGCCGGCTTCGAATTCGGTCACCCGGTCCACCAGCAGGAATGGATAGCGATGGGGCAGCATTTTGGCGATTCGCTGCACATCGACCGGCAATTTCACTTCGGCTACGTCTGTCATGTCTAATCCCCGGGAAGCTTTCGAATTCGGCGAGCCAGTGTATCCAGCTCTTTGAAGCGGACGGCGTTCTTTCGCCAATCCTGTTTGAGTTGCAGTGGCGTGCCCGATGCGTACTCGCCTGGCGTCTTGATGCTATGGGTGACGAGGCTCATCGCGGCCACGGTCACCTTGTCGCAGATCTCGATGTGGCCCACGACACCCGCGCCGCCAGCGATCAGGCAATAGCGGCCAATCTTGGCGCTACCGGCAATAGCCGTGCAGCCGGCAATGGCTGTGTGCGCGCCAATCTGCACGTTGTGACCAATCTGAATCTGATTGTCGAGGCGGACATCAGCTTCCAGAATCGTGTCATCCAGCGCCCCGCGGTCAATCGTTGTGTTGGCACCAATCTCACAATCATCGCCAATCAGTACGCCACCCAGTTGCGGGACTTTCAGCCAGGCGCCTTGATCAAAGGCCAGACCGAACCCATCGGCGCCGAGTACAGCACCCGGGTGAATCAGCACGCGTGCGCCCAGGCGCACCCGCTTTACCAGCGTCACGCGCGCCACCAAAGTGGTGTCAGCACCCACCACGCAGTCTTCGCCGATCACACATCCAGGACCGATTTGGGCGCCTGCCGCAATCACCGAACGCGCGCCAATGGTCACCAATGGACCGATGCTTGCGCTGGGGTCGACCGATGCACGCGTATCGATCACGGCACTCGGATGGATACCAGGCAGCACATCGGCCCGCGGTTCAAACAGAGCAGCCACGCGGGCGAAGCCGGCATAGGGATTTCGCGAGATGAGACAGGGCCGGTCAAGCCAGCTTGCATCCGCTTCGGTCGCAATGATCAAGCCGGCTGACGACGCCTTGGCAGCCTGCCGATATTGCGGATTGGCGAGGAAACTCAGGTCGGTAACACTCGCACGCGCCAATGTCTGCACGCCCGAAATGGCGAGGCCAGCATCGGCATTGCTGGCGAAGCCAAAGCGCTCACAAAGCGCTGCGACGGTCACCGCAGCGCTCATGGCGTGGGCTTCTTGGCCGCCTCGGCACGTAGCCGAGCCAATACCGCGTCAGTAATGTCGATGCGCGGATTCGCGTATGGAATAGGTGAGCGCAAGATCAAGTCGTAACCCTGCTCACGCGCAAACGCAATGACCGCGTCGTTGATTTCGGGCCAATGCTTGGCAATCTCTTCGTCGGCGCGCGCTTTGAGCTCATCAGCAGACTTCTTGCGGGTGCGCTGGATGGATCGCTCCAACGCGACGATTTCGCGCTTCAGCGCATCGGCGGCCGCCTTGGGCAGGATGCCCGATTCCCGTACGTCGCGGTCTTTCAGCGCGGCAAGCCGGGCTTCCTCTTGTTTCAGCTGCCGATCGCGCGTCTGGAATTCGGACTCCAACTGCTTCCGCGCCGCAACGACCTGCGGCGCGTTGTCGAGCAGGCGCTGCATATCGAGATAGCCGACCTTGCCGGTCTGCGCCATGGCGGACCCAGCCAGCACCGTGGCAAGCAAACTTGCCAGGATGCAACGGAGCCAGGTCCCGCCTCGCATCGGAGTGCTCCGATGCGTCTTAGAACTGCGACCCGAAGGAGAACTGGATCGATTCCGTTCGATCGCCATCCTCTTTCTTCAGGGGCACTGCGAAGTTGATGATGATCGGACCAACCGGCGCCTGCCACTTGAACGACAGACCAGCGGATGCACGAAGATCACCGCGACCGAACTCGCGCGGTTCCTTCCAGACGTTACCCACGTCGACGAATGCCGAGAACTGCGCACTGTCGCTGTCGGTCTTGGTGAACGGCGTCGGGAAAATTAGTTCGGTCGTGTTGACGAACTTGAACGCACCACCGAGCGGCTGGAAGAAGTCGCGGTTGGCTGGCGATGCCTCGACCGGACCGAGCGTATTGTCCTCGAAGCCGCGCACCGAGCGGACACCACCTGCGTAGAACGACTCGTAGAATGGCAGCGAACCCGTCTTGCCATAGCCGTCGCCGTAACCGACTTCCGTCCGGGTCAACAGCGAGAAGCGCTCACCCATTGGGAAGTAGCGGGCGTATTCGTAATTCAGCTTGTAGTACTCAAGATCGGAACCCGGCAACGCCACTTCGCCGAACACGCGCTGATAGGTACCACGCGTTGGCGCGAAGAACTTGTTGCGCGAGTCGCTGGCCCAGCCGGCGGTGAGCTTCCAGGTATTGACCGTCCATTGCCGGAACGGACCGGCCGGCACGTTGGGTTGGCCCGTGGTTGGGTTGTTGTTCGGAATCGGGAAGCGGTCGCGGTCGCCGAGTTCGGTAACCAAGTACTGAATGAGCGATTCCGGCGTCGCGCCGTCGGTCGTCGTGAGCTTGTTGCGGTCGATACCCATCGACAGCGAGACCGTGTTCGTTTCCGACAGCGGAATGCCCATGACCACGTCGCCCGACGCGGTGTCGGTCGTGAACTGCGCCTGGTTCGCATCACCGTTATCGAGTTCGCGATAGCCAAGCTGATAGCCGAGGCTGATGCCGTCGTCGGTGAAATACGGGTCGAGGAAGCTGAAGTCGAACCGTTTGACGAACGAGTTGTTTTGCACGGTCACGCCAACCGTGTTGCCGGTGCCAAAGAAGTTGCGCTGCTGCAGCGACACCGACGTGATCAAGCCCTGAATCTGCGAGTAACCAAGACCGAACTGGAAGCTGCCGGCGCTCTGCTCTTCGACGCGGACAACGACGTCGATCTGATCATTCGCGCCCGGAACTTTGGGGGTTTCGACCTCGACGGATTTGAAAAAGCCGAGGCGCTGCAAACGAATCTTCGAACGGTCGATAGCTGCCTGCGAGAACCAGGTGCCTTCGAGCTGACGCATTTCCCGACGCAACACTTCGTCCTGCGTCCGGTCATTGCCGACAAAGGTCACGCGGCGAACGTAGACGCGCTGGCCGGGCTGCACCATCAGGGTCACGCCGATCTCGCGCTTTTCGGCGTTCACATCCGGCAGCGGCGACACTTCGGCAAAGGCATAACCGATGTTGGACAGCACCTTGGTGATGGACTCGGCGCCACGTTCCACGTCGGCGCGCGAATAGGTTTCGCCCACCTTGGCGGGAATCAAGCGGCGCAACGCTTCCTCATCGAGCACGAGGTCGCCGGCGAGCTTCAAATCCACGAGCTTGTAGATTTCGCCTTCGCGGACGTTGGCGGTCACGAAGATTTCGCGCTTGTCCTGGCTGACTGCCACTTGGGTGGACTCGACATTGAAATCGACGTAGCCGCGGTCTTGGTAGAACTGCTGCAGTTTTTCCAGGTCGCCGGACAGCTTCTCGCGCGAATACTGATCGTCGCGCTTGTACCAGCTCAACCAGTTGGAAGCCCGCGACTCAAAGTTCTCGGTGATATCGTCATCGGCGAAACTGTCGTTGCCGACAATGTTGAAGTGACGGATCTTGGATGCCTTGCCCTCGACCACGTCGATCGTGATATTCACGCGGTTGCGGTCGATGTCTTCGACGCGCGGCTTGATCGACACGTTGTACTTGCCGCGGTTGTTGTACTGGCGCGTCAGTTCCTGCGTGATGCGATCGAGCTGCAGACGGTCGAACGTCTCGCCTTCGGACAGACCGATTTCCTTCAGACCTTTCATCAGGTCTTCGGTCTTGATGTCCTTGTTGCCACTCAAGGTCAACTTGGAGATCGCTGGGCGCTCGACGAAATTGATGACCAGAATGTCACCCTGGCGCTTCATCTGAATGTCGTTGAAGAATCCAGTCTTGAACAGGACGCGAATGGCTTCGCCCGCTCGGAGCCGATCCAGGCGGTCGCCCTTTTCAATCGGCAGGCTGGCAAACACCGTTCCGGCCGGCACGCGGGTCAGGCCCTCCAGGCGGATGTCACTGACCACGAACGGGTCGAAGGCCATCGCATTGTTGGCCATCAGCCCGGCCAGCAGAATCAGGGCGCAGGTTCGCTTCATCGTCACTCCAAAAAAAGTTCAGTCAAGGAAGACCGGCGCTCCTGCCGGTGCTTCGGTTGTGCTCGTGATGAAGCCCGGACGAGACCGCCCGGGCTTGCATCGCCTGTTGCCAGTACGAGCATAACTGCTTGTTTGTTAAGGAAGCTTCGGGCTTTGCCCCAGGCTTCGGACGGGATCATGCGGGCCCAGCCTAGGCGAGCCTTTAACGATCCGATCTAAGTCTCTGATTTGACCACAGATTGACCGGTTTGCCGAGTCCTGCCCGACAGTTCTGTCGATCTGTCTTACCGGACGGCCCAGGTTTGGCCCGGTTCAGCTTTGCAAGACCGAGGGATCCGGGCCTGATTCGACCACCAGAGCGCTCGCCTCAGTGATCCAGCAAGCGGGCGAAATCGTTGAAGAAAGCGAGCCCGATCATGCCGGCGACCATTGCCAGACCAATAGCCTGACCCGCCCACAACTCGCGCTCATTGAGCGCCCGGCCAAACAGCCACTCCAGACTATGCATGACAATGTGGCCACCATCCAGAATCGGCACCGGAAGCAGATTGAGGATCGCGAGGCCCACCGAGATCGCCGCCAGGAGCCCCAGAAAATCCACAAGCCCGCGCTCGGCAGTGATCGCCGCCACCCGGGCAATCGTGATGGGCCCGGAGATCTGTTTGGGCGACAGATCGCCGACCACCATGTCCTTCAAGAACACGACTGTTCGTGCGGAAATGGTGACGGTTTGACTCATTGCCATACCCAGCGAGCGAATCGGCCCGTACTGGACGGTCACGATTTCCGGCCGGACCGTCTCCACGCCAATCCGGTAGATGGTCTGGCCACCTTCCTGATCCGCCCGTGGCCTAACGCTCAGACTGAGCAGCTGCCCCGCTCGCACGATTCCGAGTTTCAACGGGCCGCCTTTGGCGCCATGGGTCTGGATTGCTTGTATGAATTCCGATGCAGACGCGACCGGCTGATCCGCAACGGAGACAAACCGGTCGCCGATTTCGATGCCCGCCTTGGCTGCTGGTGCCGTGGGATCTGGCAAGCCGGCAACCGTCGCGGGCGCATGCGGTCGCAGACCGATGCGCTCCACCCGCTCTTTGTCGGTCAGACTCGCCGGGAGGCTGGATAGGGCCAACGTCACCCGGCGCGGCGCGGCATTTTGGCTCGCCACCATCAGATTCACGTCACGCGAGTAAGCGGCACCAATGTAGATCGATTCGACCAGTTCTTCCCATGTCTGGATCGGCTGGTTATCGACACTGAGCACACGGTCTCCCGCAGTGAGACCCGCTGCCTCCATCAATCCGCTCGGACTACCGACAAGAGGCTGGTAGTCGATCTTGCCCAACATGAACACGATCCAGAACAGCCCGACCGCAAGGATGAGATTGAACGCGGGCCCTGCGAGCGAAATCAGGATCCGGGCAAACGGGTGCTTGCGATTGAGCGCCCCATGCTGCTGCTCAGGCGGGACGTCGTCGTAGCGCTCGTCCAGCATGGCGACATAGCCGCCAAACGGAATCATCGAGATCGCGTACTCGGTGCCGTCCTTGCCGCGCCGCATCCACAGTGGCTTGCCAAAACCAATCGAAAAGCGCTTGACCGTCACGCCCGCCCGGCGCGCCACCCAGAAATGCCCGAATTCATGCACGGTGATCAGCACACTGATCGCCACGATGTACCAGAACAGCGAGCCAAAGAAGCTTTGTAGCACGTCCATTCAGATCACTACCTTGTTGATGGCGGCTGCCGCCAATACCCGTGCACTCTGATCAAAATCGAGGATGGCGTCCAGGGCCGAAAGTTCGACCGCCCGGCTTTGGTTCAGCACTAATTCGACGACTTGATCGATGCCGAGGAACGGCAGTCGACCGTCCAGAAACGCAGCGACCGCCACCTCATTGGCCGCGTTCAATGCAATGCTGGCGGCTTGACCTGATTTCAAGGCTGCAAACGCCAGCGCCAGGCAACGGAACGTGTCGAGATCGGGGGCCTCGAAACGCAACTGCCCAAGTTCGAGCAGATTCAAGGGCGCCACGCCTGACGCAAGCCGCTCCGGAAACCCGAGCGCATGCGCGATTGGTACACGCATGTCGGGCGCCCCCAGTTGCGCAAGCATGGAGCCATCGCAATAGGCGACGACCGAATGCACGGTGCTTTCCGGATGCACGACGACCCGGATGCGGTCGGCCGGCATATCGAACAGATGATGCGCCTCGATGACCTCGAGGCCCTTGTTCATCAGCGTTGCGGAATCGACCGAGATCTTCCGACCCATGTTCCACTTGGGATGCGCGCAGGCCTGTTCCGGTGTGATCGCGCTGAGCTCTGCGCGACGTCGCCCACGGAACGGACCACCAGATGCCGTCAGCCACAAGCAGTCGACTCCCGCGGTGTGCACGCCATCGGCGCGCGCTCCAACCGCATGAGTTGGCAGGCACTGAAAGATGGCATTGTGTTCACTGTCGAGCGGGACCAGTTTGGCGCCACTCGCAGCTACGGCGTCCTTCAGCAATGCCCCGGCCATGACGACCGCTTCCTTGTTGGCGAGCAGCAAGGTTTTGCCGGCACGGGCCGCCGCCAAGGTCGAGGACAATCCGGCAGCACCAACAATCCCGGCGATCACCATGTCCGTGCCGGATTCTGCCGCCACGGCATCCAATGCGTCCGGGCCGATCAGTCCGCGCACGCCCTGCAATCTGCAAAACGCTTCAAACCCATCGGCAGCAAGCGGATCCGTCAGTACGGCCACGTTGGGCCGATGCGTGCGAATCAACGCTTCCAATCCCGCCCGATCGCGATGCGCACTGAGTGCGTGGACCAAAAGCCGATCGGGATGCCGGCCAATCACATCCAGGCTGGAGCGGCCGATCGAGCCTGTCGCCCCGAACACTGCCACACGTTTCATAGGCCAATCAGAATCTTGCCAGCGACAAAAACGGGAGCGGCCGCAAACAAGCTGTCGAAGCGATCGAACACGCCGCCGTGCCCGGGAAATAAGTCCCCCGAGTCTTTGACTTGCGAGTGCCGCTTGATCAAGCTTTCGAACAAGTCACCGATGATGGAGAAGATCACGGTCACCAGGGCCAAAGCAAGAAACTTCAGGGCGAGCATCCAGGGCAACTGCATGGCCGCCGCGGTAATACCGGCATAGATCAGCGAGGCCGCAAACGCGCCGTACACGCCCTCGCGGGTTTTGCCCGGACTGATTTGTGGCGCGAGCTTTTCGCGCCCAAACCGCTTGCCCGAAAAATACGCACCTGAATCGGCGACCCAGATCAATACAAACAGAAAGAGCACCCAGTACGGCCCACGGTCGCTGAACGCATCGAGATGCAAGGTGGCGGCAAACGCCGGCACCACGGCCAGCGCACCCGCCATGGTTTTCAGCGCGCGGTAGCGCTTCTTGGGCAGGCGCCCAAAGTCATAGTGACGCAACCAAAGCGGCGCGAATAGCCAAAATAAAACGCCGACCACCATGGCCAGATACATCGATGCTTTGCCATCGATAAAGAGCCAAATCATCAATCCGGTTTGCGCGCCGACGAGACCGATACGTGCGCCAAGGTGTTCCCAGCCACACAACCGCGTCCATTCCCAAAGCCCCAGCGTGAACAAACCACCGACCAGCAGCGCAAACCAGATTGGTGGCAGCAGAATAATGGCGGCGATCCCGAGCGGCGCAAGCAGCAGCGCCGTGCGGGTGCGGGTCAGCATGGCGGCATCGACGAACGGCTTGGCTGCCGTGGTCGGTTGCTTGGGCGTTGGTTGCGAATCAGGTGCGCTACTCACAGTGCCTGCCTCGCTTGGGCGCCGGTGCGCCCGAAACGGCGCTCGCGCCGACGATAGTCGTCCAAGGCCAAGTCCAACGCTTTGGCGTCAAAGTCCGGCCATAAGGTATCGGTGAAATACAGCTCGGCATAGGCGATCTGCCAGAGCAGGAAATTGCTGATTCGGGTCTCGCCCCCGGTCCGGATGAACAAATCCGGATCGGGCCAGGCAGCGAGTTGCGTGGCCTGATGAAATGCCGACTCGTCAATGGCATCGACCATGAGGTCACCCTGCTGGACGCGCTGCGCCAGAACCTTTGCCGCCGAAACGATGTCCCAGCGGCCGCCGTAGTTCACGGCCACGTTGAGCACGAGCCGACGGTTGTCGATCGTCCGGGCCTCCACCCGCGCCATGCGGTCGACCAACTCGGCCGCAAACGCCTCGCGCGCGCCGACAAAGCGCAGACGCACGCCGTTCTCGTGCAGCGCATCGACCTCGCGGTCAAGTGCGCGCATGAACAGGTCCATCAAAGTCGAGACTTCCTGCGGCGGCCGACGCCAGTTCTCGGACGAGAACGCGAACAGCGTCAGCACCTCGATGCCCCGCTTCAGGCAGGCTTCGACGACAGCGCGCACGGCGTCAACGCCCGCTTTGTGGCCAAAGCTGCGCGGCCGGTGTCTGGCCTCAGCCCACCGGCCATTGCCATCCATGACGATGGCAACGTGTTTGGGAAGCCGCTGGACCGCCAGCGCCGGATCAATCTGGGTCATTCGGCGCCAATCAGAGCTGCAACAGCTCTTGCTCTTTGGCCCTGACCACGGCGTCGACGTCGGCAACAAACTTGTCGGTCAACTTCTGAATGTCGGTCTCGGCCTTCCGCTCCTCGTCTTCCGAAATCTGCTTCTCTTTGAGCAGGTCCTTGACGTGGGTCATCGCGTCGCGACGCACATTGCGGATCGCTACTTTCGTGTTCTCGCCCTCGTGCGCCACGTGCTTGGCAAGCTCTTTGCGGCGCTGCTCGGTGAGCGGCGGCAAGTTGATTCGGATCACTTGGCCCGCGGTGGTCGGCGTCAGCCCGAGATCGGACGTCATGATGGCCTTTTCAATCGGCTGCACCATGGCCTTTTCCCAAGGCGTGATGGTCAGCGACCGCGAGTCCTGCACGGCAATCGTGGCCACCTGCGACAACGGCATGTCGGAGCCGTAGTAGCTGATTTTCAGGTGATCGACGAGCGCGGTCGTTGCCCGACCCGTACGGAGCTTGGCCAGCTCAGACTTCAGGGCCTCAATGCACTTCTTCATCCGCACGTCGGCGTCTTGTTTGATCGGATTGATCATGGATTCCACTCCACCGGTTCTTATCAACGGCGGAGTATAACGGGCTCGGGGCGGCGACCGAAGGCCGAATCCGGGACAAGCCCGGAATCGCCTATTATTACGTTTTAATTCAAATACTTAATAAAACCCGCGGTCCGTAGGGCGCAATTGGCGCAGCGCATTGCGCCGAACGGGTCAGCCTCGAACCCGTCGTGCCATGGCATCGCGCCTACACCGAAATCTGATCGGCAGTTTACGCGCCGTCGAAGCGATGTCGCGACCTCGCGGTGCAATGCGCTGCGCTTATTGCGGGCTACTTTTCTACGTTGCGCCGCGGAACCAACCGACTGCCGCCTGCACCATGCCCTCGGCGCTGCCGCTGCGATCGTAAACGGTGCGGAGGCGTTGGGCGTCGTTGCCGTCGCGAATGACGGCTTCGATTCGCTCAAGCGCGGCTTCTGCAGACAGCGAATAGGCGTAGGGCGCCAACTCGCGTACTGTCGCCAGAATATCCTCGCGGATCGAAATCAGGTTCAGATCACGCGGGTGGACAGTTTGGCCATCAAGGCCAAACCGGCAGGCCTGAAAGCGGTTGTAGTTGTAGACCAGATAATCGTCTTCGGCCAAAGGCGGCTGGCGATCAAGCAGCATCGCGCAGAGACATTGCAGGTATGCAGCGAGCGCGGCTGCATGCTCGACGCTCAGCGGTGTATCGCAGACGCGGAGTTCAATGGTGCCGTATTCCGGTTTGGGGCGGATGTCCCAATAGAAGTCCTTCATGCTTTTGACAACGCCGGTGCGCTCCATCTTGGTGAAATAGACGTTCGCGAACTCCTCCCAGCTCAGCACAAACGGCGCCCGACCCGCCAACGGAAACGCCGACACCGAATTCAGGCGCGCGGAGTGAAACTGCGTATCGGTACTCTGCACGAACGGCGACGACGCAGACAGCGCAACAAAGTGCGGCACGTAGCGATTGAGCCCATGCAGCAACCGCAACGCCTCGTCACCATTGCGACAGCCAATATGCACATGCTGACCGAACACGGTGAACTGCTTGGCCAGATACCCGTACAGATTCGATACTTCGCGAAAGCGCGGTTTGGGGAAGATGCGTTGCTCCGACCACATCTGAAACGGATGGGTGCCGCCGCCACAGACGCCCACATTCAAACGATCACCGCCTTTGACCAGCGCATCGCGAATTGCCAGCAGTTGCGCGCGCGCCGGCTCGTAGCGATGCTGCACCGTCGTACAGACTTCGATCATGCTGCTGGTGATTTCCGGCGTGACATTGCCAGGAAACGGCGCGCGCTGCAGCAGATTGAGCAAATCCGGGCTCGCCGAGTTGAGGTCAAAGTCGCTGAGGCTCACCAACTGCAACTCAAGCTCCACGCCCATCGTAAGCGCTTCGGACTTCGTGAATTCTTGCAAAGGCATCTTAGACCTCCTCCTCGGTTTCGCCGGCCCATTTCAGGGATAGGCGGGTCAAGAACGGGCCGAGCACCTCCATACTCAATACCAACGCTGCCAAGGCCGGAATCTCGTTGACGAGTTTTGGACCGATCTCGGGCGTTTGCTCCAATAACAGAATGACGAACGCCGACATGGGCGCCATCGCCAATCCCACCAGCGCCCCCTTCCGATAGGTGGAGCCACTGAGCGTCGCGAGCCCGGTCGTGACCAGCATGGTTGAGCCGAGCCTGGCCATCACGATCAGAACCGCAAGGCCTATCCCGGCAAGCACCGCATTGATATTGAGCGTTGCCGCGACAAACACGAACAGAAACAGCGATAACAGCTCGCCCATCACTCCGAAATCGCGATGCCGGGCGGCCAGGATCACGCCCTGCGAACGCACGACCATCCCAAATACGAGGCTGACGACGATCGACGATAGATCCAGAACCTGACTGCAGCCGACGGCGACGAAGAGCCCGAGAATCAGGACCAGATCGCTGTCTCGCGGCGTGCGTTTGAGTGCGCGCAATAGTGCCGGCAGCAAAGTCCCGAATGCGGCGCCGATCAGCGCCGAACCGAACACCACCCAAAGACTCGCAACGCCAGCATCCCACCACGCGCCAGAGCGTTGGTAGAGATGCCAGCCCACCATGGCCTTGAACAGCAACACCGCATAGATGCAGTTCAGTGCCGAGAAGTGCAGCAGCCGTTCGACGACTTGCCCGCTGGCCCGGGTTTCATGAATGACTCGGATCACCGTTGCCGGCGATGTTGGCACCGCGAGACTTGCGAGCAACAACGCTGACATCGGCGCGAGACCAAACTCCTGAGCGATCATCAGCACCGAAAAAAAGGTCAACAACGCTTCCAGCAAACTGATCACCAGCATCCACGGGTTGCGCCTGAACCAGGACCAGTTGATGCGGTAGCCGCACTCGAACAGCAGCAGACCGAACGCCACGTTGGCGAGCAGCACCATCGCTTTGCTCGGACGCTCGGGGAGCAACCCAAGTTGTGCGCCGCCCAACGCGAAGCCGATCAACGCGTAGGTACTGATTCGCGGCAAGCGAATACTACGTGACAGAAACTCGGCCAGCGCAAACGCAATGACGCATACCAATGGCCAAGCCAGTTCTGACGGGATACTTTCCAACCAAGTGGGCATGTGGGGCTCCTGGTTCGGCTCACCACATCGAGCCGGATAATCAGCGGAACGCGGTGATCAACCACCGCGCCCATGACAAGCGTCCGGGATGCCTCAACGCATCATGCGAACGCTCCCAAGCGATGGCTCGAACATGCGCGAGCCATCAAGTCACAGCGACGTTGCTGCGACCGGTAGGGCCATCAAACTTAGTACCGCAAATGTTATCGATGCGTTGCCAAACGAGCGAATTTCGTGAGCATCACGTGAAATCAGCGAGGCGGTTCAACGCAACGGTCTCAGGCCGTATCAAGAATCCGCCTGCAGACGGAGCACCGACCTCAAAACCACGCCGCCTGAAAGTGATACGCCGCACACTCATCGGATTCGATGGCCCGGAACGCCTGCTCGGTGCTCGGCAGCTCCGTCGCGAAAAACGCTTTGGCCGCAGCAACACGCGCCTCATAGAAACCATGATCAGTGGCGGCACCGGATTCCAGACCATGCGTTGCGCGGTGCGCCATGTCCAGCCACATCCACGCAATGACACCGTGCCCCAACACATGCATGACGTGCTGCGCGTGGGCCAGCGCCGGTCGAATGTCCCCGCTCGCCATGCGCGCACCCAACTGCCGCACGACACCGACCACGCGTTCAAAATGCGCCCGCAACGCGGCCGACACGTCGTGCAGCGACGCATGCACTTCGGCCTTGGCCACACTCGTGTGCACTTTGGCCAATAGCACCTTCAAGGCGATGCCATCGTGCATCATGACCTTGCGTCCGAGCAGATCGAGCGCTTGAATGCCGTTCGTGCCTTCATGGATCGGATTGATGCGGTTGTCGCGCCAGCATTGCTCAACCGGGTACTCGCGGGTGTAGCCATAACCGCCGAGAATCTGGATCGCGAGATCGTTGGCGTCCAGACAGTACTGCGAGCTCCAGGATTTCACGATGGGCGTCAGGAGTTCGAGGAGCGCATTGATCTCGCGGCGGGCATCGATCTCTGCCAAATGTTCGGCATCGACCAATTGCGACGCGTAAAGACCGAGCGCCAGAGCGCCTTCCACTAGCAGCTTCTGCCGCAACAGCATGCGCCGCACATCGGCGTGCTCGATGATCGGTACGGGCGGGCTGCTGGCATCTTTTTGATCGGGATGCCGACCTTGCCGGCGTTCCTTCGCATATTGCAGCGAATACAAATATCCGACGAGGCCGTTCGCGATCGCGCCCATGCCGACCGCGATGCGTTCCTCGTTCATCATATGAAACATGTAAGCCAGACCTTGATTCGGCTGACCGATCAGCTCGCCAAAACAGTCGTCTTGCTCGCCGAACTTGAGGAACGTGTTGACGCTGCCGCGTTGACCCAACTTGTGATTGAGACCGGCCAAACGCACGTCATTGCGCTCACTTGGATTGCCCGAAGCATCGAGCCGCCAGCGCGGCACGATGAACAGACTGATCCCGCGCACCCCAGCCGGAGCGCCTTCAATCCGGGCCAGCACCAGATGCACGATGTTGTCGCCGAGTTCGTGATCGCCCGCCGAGATCCACATCTTGGCACCGCGCAGACGATAGCTGCCATCCGGCATGACCACTGCCGTGGTTCGGATATCGCCGAGCGAGCTGCCCGCTTGCGGCTCCGACAAACACATGGTGCCAAAGAAGCGGCCCTGCACAATCGGGTCCATGTAGCGACGCTGCTGTGCTTCGCTGCCATGAGCGCGCAACAAATTGGCGGCCGCGCGCGCCAGTGAGGGATAGGCCACTGTTCCGGGATTCGCGCCCGCAAACAGCAGATCGCACGCCGACGCGATCACGAATGGCAACTGCATGCCGCCACGCTCGAAATCTTCGAGTGCGGTGGAGAACCCAGCCTCGTTATAAGCGGCCACCGCCTCACCGATTTCCGGAATCAGCACGACCTTGCCGTCGACCATCTGCGGCTCGTTGGCATCGGACTTCCGGTTGTGCGGCAGAAACTTGTCGACCGCCAACCGATGCGCGAGCTCGATGGTCGCGTCGAACGTGGCGCGGCTGTGCTCGGCAAAACGCTCGGATTCGCACAGGGATTCCACCTTCAACACTTCGTAAAGCAGGAAGTCGAGCAGGCGGCGGTCGATCAAGGGACTCTGCATGGATCAGTACTCAGTGCACGATGTGGGGAACATTGGCTGCCTTCAGCGCCGATTCGATTGGCGCGAGGTGCTCATCGAGCAATTGTTGCAGGTCTGCCTCGCGTGCGCCGAGTTCGGCCTCCAACTCCTTCTGGCGACCGAGCATGCCCTCCGTCGGCGCATGATCACTCGACTGCGACCAGTCGTAGAGTGGCGACAACTGCGAGTAGAGCTTGGCACCGCCTTCGCGGCCGGCCAGCACGTCGTACACCACTTCGGCATCCGGATTGTGCACGGCGCGCTCCAGTTCACCGGCTTTCTTCTCGGCGGCTTCGAGCTCTGCGAGCACGTTGACCAAGTCGGAGCGCGTGCCGAGCCGCTGCCGCAGATCCTTCAATTGCGTGGCAACACCCGAGAATGTATTGACCAGGGTATTCGCCCGATCCAACAACGCGATGGTCTTGCGGGCAAAATCGAAGCTCGCCTGCATGTCGACGGCACTGATCTCGGTGCGTGGATCGGCGACAACCGTCAGCGATGCCTCGCTGATCGTGGTGCCGTTTAGAAGGCGCAGGCGATACGTGCCCGGCACGAGCAGCGGGCCCCGTTCCGGATTGCCCGCATCGAGCTTCGCGTTCAGGCGTTTCGCACCATTCGCGCGGAGATCGAAGTGAATCTGATTGAAGCCCTTGCTGGTGGTCAGATCGGGTTCGGGGGCACTACTTGGTTCATCGGCGTCATCTTCGGGATATTTCGCAGCCGTGGCCACAGACGACAGCGTGCGCACCACCTGCCCCTTGCCATCGATGACCTCAAGTTGAAGCGTCTGATCCGGCTTCAACGCTTCCGGCAGCCAATAGCTGATCGACGCGCCATACGCTTTGCCTTCGATCTCACCGGCCCGCGCAAAGTCCCAGCGGTCATCCGAGCGAATCCGCAATCCGGCTCCGACATGCAACAACGCCTGCTTGCTGGCATCGCGCGCGAGCAGGGCCTTGAGCGCCGCCACATCGTCGAGCACCCACAAAGCGCGCCCACGCGTACCGATGATCAGATCGCCGTGACGGGCTTCCAGATCCACGACGGCGACGACGGGCAGGTTCAAGGTCAGCGCTTCCCAATTGGCGCCGCGATTGCGGCTGAACCAAAGTCCACGATCGCTGCCGAGATACAGCATGTTCGCATCGGTCTCATCCTCGCGAACGACCCAAAGCGGCAGATCGTCCGGCAACCCTTTGGTCAGCAGCGTCCAGCTCTTGCCGAGATCGGTGGTGCGGAACACGTACGGTTTTTGATCCGCGAGGCGATAGCGGTGGGCGACGACATAGGCGGTGTTGGCATCGAAGCGTGATGGCTCGATCGACTCGATCGTTGCCCAATCGGGCAAACCCTTCGGCGTGACCAGGCGCCAGTTCTTGCCACCGTCTTCGGTGACATGGACGAGACCGTCGTCAGTGCCGGCCCAGATCTGCCCGGCGCGCAGTGGCGATTCGGCAATCGAGAACACAGTGTCGTAGGTTTCGACACCGGTGATGTCGCCAGTGATCGGGCCACCCGACCAATCCTGACGCTCGCGATCGTTGCGGGTCAGATCGGGCGAGATCGCGGTCCAGCTGGCGCCTTGATCATCGCTCTGAAACACCACTTCGGCACCATGGTAGATCCGGCCGTCGTGATGTGGCGAGTCGGCAATCGGTGCGGTCCATTGAAAGCGATGCTTGAGCTCTTTCGGCTTGATGCCGGACGGATTCGCGGGCCACGTCGCAATCGTGCGGTATTGGCCCGTTCCCTCCACATAGTGCGAGATGAAGCCGCCGTATTCGCCCGCGTAAATGTGGCCGACCTGTTTCCGATCAAACACGAAATCACCGGCTTCGCCGCCGCCGACGAAGCGCCAATCAGCCAGATTGCAGCCACTGTTGACCCAACACGTATTGGGACCGGACGCGGTGCCCCAATCCTGAACAGTGCCGCCCACGTGATACGGCTGCCGGTCGTCGGCGTCGATATTGTAGAACTGCGCCAGTGGCAGCGGCGGTGAATACCAGGTGCCACCGCCGTCATGACTGACATCGATGCCGCCATCATTGCCGCTGTAGACGTGGCTCGGATCTTCGGGATCGATCCACACGTCGTGATGATCGCCATGATAGGGCCCATCGATCTGCTGTACGGTCTTGCCACCGTCGATCGTGCGCAAAAGCGGCACTTGTGGAAACCAGACCACGTTGTCATTGGTCGGGTCGATCGTCAGATTCATGTAGTACCAGGCGCGCTGGCGCAGCGCATGATGGTCGCTGACGCGTTTGAATGTCTTGCCAGCATCATCCGAGCGGAACAAGCCGCCCTCTTTCGCCTCAATCAACGCATAGACGCGCGCGGAATTGGTGGGTGCAACCGCCACGCCGACCTTGCCCCAATCGCCGTCGGGCAAACCACTGCCCGTGAGCTGCTTCCAGGTCGTGCCGCGATCATCCGACCGATACAGGCCGCTGCCTGGGCCGCCGCTAATGGCCTGCCACGGCATTCGGCGGAACTGCCAAAGCCCGGCAAACAGGATGCGCGGATTGTTGGGATCAATGGCAACCATCGACGCGCCGGTGTCGGCGTTCTTGTAAAGCACGCGTTCCCAAGTCTCGCCGCCATCCTCGGTTCGATAGACCCCTCGATCCTCATTCGGGCCGAACGGCGAGCCGAGCACGGCAGCGTAGGCGGTGTCGGGATCGTTTGGATCCACCGCGATTTCGCCAATCTGGCCGTGCGTCTTCCACACTTGCTTCCAGGTACTGCCAGCATCCGTGGATCGCCAGATGCCGAGACCGATCTGCACATTGCCGCGTGGGTTGCCTTCGCCGCCGCCGACGTAAATGACGTTCGGGTCGGACGGTGCGATCGCAATCGAACCGATCGACTGTGTGGCCTGATCATCAAAGATCGATTCGAAATTGCGGCCACCGTCGGTGGACTTCCAGACGCCGCCCTGTGCCGCAGTGAAGTAGATCGTCGAAGGATCTCCCGGCACACCAGCGACACCGGTCAGCCGGCCACCGACTGCTGGCCCGATCAACCGATAAGACAAGGCCCCGAACGGCTTTTCAGCCTCAGCCGGAGGCGCCGAAGCAATGGCTCCGGCGCTGAGCAAGGCGAGCGCAAACAGGCTTGCCGACACAACATGGCGCATAAATCCTCCAATACGAAGACAGCGTTACAAAGACAGGACATTCATTAGAAGCGCGCCGGTCCCAGGCACAATTCTGGTCGCGCATCCGGCACGTATCCGGGCGCGCGCGACGCAATCACGGGTGCCAAGACACCCTGGGCTTGCCCTCCTTGGCAAACCCCAGCGGGCTGGCGATCGCCACCCAACCAAATGGAATCCGACCTTAGCCCGAAGTTGCAGACGCCAGCAACGGCCATTGGGTTTGAAAGCGTGACGGGCCGACCGTTGTTGCAGAAACAATCGTTGCCAAAAACCACTCAAGAATTCGTGTGGTCGTCCGAAAATAGGCAGAAGCCACCGTGGCGGGGCCCGCAATCCAAGTCTGTCGCGATGCAGCAACGATTTTCTCGGACGTGCTGGCATTTTCGATCGTTTTGCCTGATCCTGGACGACGATCCGGGGCCTGCCCGGCCCGCGGCGGACCAGACGCCGCGCGACCGCCACAGCGGCCACAGGCGCGCCACATTATTTGGGAGTGATTGGATGAGTCATGATCTGTTGTTGATTCGCGGTGCGCATGTCATGGCGCCGGAAGACCGGGGGATTCAGGACGTTCTGATTGCGTGCGGCCGGGTCATCGCCATTGAGCCCAGCATCCGACCCAGTGGCATTGCCTACGACACCATTGATGCCGCCGGCCGTTTCCTCGTGCCAGGCCTCGTCGACTCGTTGGTACACATCAGCGGTGGCGGCGGTGAAGGCGGCTTTGCAACGCGCACGCCACCGTTGATCGTCAACGCCGCGTTTGCCGCTGGCGTCACCACGGTGATCGGCGCGCTCGGCACCGACGATGTCACGCGCAACCATGCCGACCTGCTCGGGACCGCGCGCGCGCTGCGGTCGCAAGGCCTCAGCGCTTACGCACTGACCGGGTCGTACCGCATGCCGATCCGTACGCTCACCGGCAGTGTTCGCGATGATCTGGTGCTCATTCCGGAATTTCTTGGCGTTGGCGAAGTCGCGGTGGCCGATCATCGGGGGTCGCAGCCCACGGTCGCCGAACTCGCGCGCGTCGGTGGCGATGCCTTGGCCGGAGGGCTGTTGAGTGGCAAGTCCGGCACGGTGCTGGTGCACATGGGCGATCACGAAAGCGGCCTGTCACCCCTCATTGCCGCGAGCAGCGAATATGCGGTGCCCATCAAGCACTGGCTGCCCACGCATATCAATCGCCAACAGAGACTGTTGGACCAGGGTGTGAGCTGGGCGCGACTCGGCGGCCGGATCGATCTGACCACGAGCACGACGCCGGAATTGATCAAAGCCGGAGACATCCCCGGCGCCGATGCGCTCGCCTACCTGTTCAAAGCCGGCATCCCAGCCAGCCAGATCAGCATGAGCAGCGACGGCCAGGCCAGCCTGCCGGTGTTTGACGAGAATGGCCGCTTCAAAGGACTTGATGTGGCGCCGATCAGCAGCCTGATTCGCGATGTGCAGGCAGCAGTGCGCGAGCATCGTCTGCCGCTCACGGAGGTCCTCGCGACGGTGACGCTGACGCCCGCGGAGTGCTGGCAGTTGCCAAGCAAAGGTCGGGTCGCGGTTGGCGCGGATGCCGACCTGCTGCTGCTCGATCGGGACAGCCTGGAGCTGACGCATACGATTGCCGCCGGGGTGTCGCGGGACGTGTTTGAGCGGCGCGCCAAAGTCGCGGCGGCGGGCTGAGGTCCCGCGTCCGTCATCGTCAAAGCCAAAACCAGCCGATGTCCAGCGCCTTGCCGGGTTCTCGACCGCGCCTTGACGCGCGCCAATAGACGCTCTGGCGCATTGCAGGCACGCCGGTTCGGGCCTTTGGTTCGAGACTTCGCTCGGATTCGGCCTGATAGAATCGCAGACCTGCCCTTTCCCCTCCAACGGTGAACCCCATGGATTTTTCCTTTACCGAAGAGCAATTGATGATCCGCGACGTGGCCCGCCGCATCGCCCAGGAAAAAATCGCGCCGAGCGCCGAGCACTACGACAAGTCTGGCGAGTTCCCGCTCGATAACATCAAGTTGCTCGGCGAGAATGGCCTGATGGGCATTGAAGTGCCGGCGGAATACGGCGGCGCGGGCATGGACCCGGTGGCATATGTTCTGGCCATGATGGAAATTGCCGAGGGCGATTGCGCGCACTCGACCATCATGTCGGTCAACAATTCGCTGTTCTGCAACGGCATTTTGAAGTTTGGCACCGAGGCGCAGAAGCAACTCTATGTGCGCGCCATTGCCGAGGGCAAAGCCATCGGCGCGTTTGCGCTGACTGAGCCGCAGTCCGGATCGGACGCCACGGCCATGCGCTGCAAGGCCACCAGACAGGCTGACGGCACGTTTGTGATCAACGGCAAAAAGAGCTGGATCACGTCGGGCCCGGTCGCCAAATACATCATCCTGTTCGCGATGAGCGACCAGAGCAAGGGCGCTCGTGGCATCACGGCGTTCATGATCGATACCGACAAGCCCGGCTTCCACCGCGGCAAGACCGAGCCGAAACTCGGCATTCGCGCGTCGGCCACCTGCGAGATCGAGTTCCAGGACTACGTGGCGACTGCCGATGAAGTGGTGGGCGCCGAAGGCGAAGGCTTCAAGATCGCGATGGGCGTGCTCGATGCCGGCCGTATCGGCATTGCCTCGCAGGCCGTGGGCTTGGCGAAGGCGGCCTACAAGGCGGCCGTCAACTACGTGAAAGAGCGCAAGAGCTTTGGCCAGCCGATCGGCTCGTTCCAGATGATCCAGGCCAAGATCGCCGATATGAAATGCCGGCTCGATGCCGCCGAACTGCTGACGCTGCGTGCCGGCTGGGCCAAGGCTCAGGCCGACAAGTCTGGCGGCCGGTTCTCGACGGAAGCTGCGGTGGCGAAACTGACCGCATCCGAAGCCGCAATGTTCATCACGCATCAGGCACTGCAAATCCACGGCGGCATGGGGTATTCGAAGGAAATGCCGCTGGAACGCTACTTCCGCGATGCCAAGATCACGGAGATCTACGAAGGCACGTCGGAAATTCAGCGCTTGGTGATTGCCCGTAACGAAACCGGGCTGCGCTGAAGCAATGCCGCACGCGCCCGATCGAATTGTTGATCGGGCGCTCGGCGCCTCGCCGCCGTTTCTGTGGGTCGCCGCGGGACGCTGACTATGGGATGGACCGGCCCACAATGGCATCTGCTCTTCGAACTGCTTGCCTACTTTATTGGCGGGCAACTCTACTGGCGGCTGCGCCGACGTGATCGCATCCATGCGGACCAGTTCGGCCAAGTGGGTATTCTCGTTGGCATAGTGCTCGGTGCCGCGATCGGATCGAAGCTCGCCTATTGGCTGGAACACCCTGCGTTCGCGTTTGCGGACTTCCCCAACCTGACGCATCTGGTCGGCGGCAAATCAATTGTCGGCGGGCTGCTCGGTGGGTTGCTTGGCGTAGAATGGGCCAAACGTTTGGTAAGTGTTCGCCAATCCACGGGCGATGCGCTGGTCTGGCCGTTGGCGATTGGCATGTCGATCGGTCGCGTCGGCTGCTTTGTTGCCGGCCTCAGCGACGCGACGTACGGGCTACCGAGCGCTGTACCGTGGGCCGTGGACTTCGGCGATGGCATCCCGCGACACCCTACCCAGCTCTACGAAATCGGCTGGCTGCTCGTCAGTGCCAGCTTCGTGTCGCTTGCCGGGAGGCGCTGGCAGATGGCGCCCGGCGATCGGTTCAAACTATTCCTGTCGGGCTACTTGCTGTGGCGATTGGTCATTGACGCGCTGAAACCGATACCGGAAGTCTATTGGCCCGGGCTCAGTGGGATTCAGTGGCTTTGCGTGGCCGGTTTGCTGTATTACCTGCCGCACCTCCACCGGATGCGGCAAACATGGGCCACAAGGTAAGACCTTACCTCTACTACGACCACGCCGTGTCCGTGTGCACGACCTGCCTGCGGCGCGTCGAAGCCAGCATCCTGATCAAAGACGAGCAGGTGTTCCTGGACAAGTGGTGCCCGGAACACGGACGCGAGCGCGTGTTGATTGCCGATGACGCGGCCTATTACCGCATGGCCCGCGAGCAGTTCATCAAGCCACCCGAGTTGCCGGACCGTTTCAATACCGAACGGCGCTATGGCTGCCCTTACGATTGCGGGCTGTGCCCCGAACACATGCAGCACAGCTGCCTGACGCTGATCGAAATCACTGATCAATGCAACCTGCGATGTCCGATCTGCTATGCCGATTCGGGCCCGCATCGTCCGGGGTTCCGCAGCCTCGCTGACATCGAGCGGATGCTGGACGCGGTGGTTGCGAACGAGGGCGAGCCCGATGTCGTGCAGATTTCGGGCGGTGAGCCGACGCTGCATCCGCAGTTCTTCGACATTCTGGACGCAGCGAGGCGCCGACCGATTCGCCATTTGATGGTCAACACGAATGGCATCGTGATCGCCAAAACGCCAGGCTTTGCCGAACGTCTGGCCACGTATATGCCCGGGTTCGAATTGTACTTGCAGTTTGATTCCCTGCGCGATGCCGTGCACCAGGATTTGCGCGGCGCCAACCTCCGCGAGATTCGCTTGGCGGCGCTCGAAAAGCTCAACGCGCTTGATATCTCGACGACGCTCGTGGTGACCGTCAAGCGCGGCGTCAACGACGCCGAGCTGGGCGAGATCATTGAGTTCGCCCTTCAGCAACCTTGCGTGCGGGGCGTGACGTTCCAGCCAATCCAGCATGCCGGCCGCGCCGAACAGTTCGATCCCGCGAAACACCGACTGACGCTGACCGAAGTGCGCCGCAAGATCCTCGCGCAGAGCACGCGCTTCAAACCGGAGGATCTGATTCCGGTGCCATGCAACCCGGATTGTCTGGCGATGGCGTATGCCCTCAAAGTGGGCGGACAGGTGCTGCCGCTGACCGGGCTGATCCCGAAGGACACGCTGGTCAACGCGGGCCGCAACACGATTGTCGTCGAACGGGATGAGGGCTTGCGCGAACAAGTGTTCAAGCTGTTTGCGACGAACCAGTCACCCGCCGCGCAGGCGTGCTCGTTGGCCGATTTGCTGTGTTGCCTCCCGCAAGTCGCCGCCCCGGCTGAACTCGGCTATCGGAACGTGTTCCGCGTGCTGATCATGGCGTTCATCGATGCGCACGCGTTTGACCTTCGTGCGGTCAAGAAAAGCTGCGTGCACATCGCCCAACCTGATGGCAAGATGATCCCGTTCGACACGTTCAACCTGTTCTATCGCGATGAGCGCGCGCAGCAGTTGGAAGCATTGCGAGCTCGGTTGCTAGCCGGAATTACGATGTAGGACCGTCCCGAATTCACTGAGAGAGCGTGCCATGCAGCCTGCCGTCAAGAAAGCCACACCGGTGTTGTTTGTCGAAACCATCGAGCCTTGTCTGCCCTTCTGGCGCGCGCTCGGCTTTCAGAACACGATCGAGGTCGGCGGCGAGCACGGGCTCGGTTTCTGCGGCCTCAGCAACGGGCTCGATGAGGTGATGTATCAGACGTTCGCCTCGCTGTCTGAGGACATGCCTGAGCTTGCCGAATCGGCGCGCAGCAACCGCACGTTTCTGTTTGTCGAAGTCGAGAAACTGGACGCGGTCATCGCTGCATTGCCTGATGGCCAGATGTTTTTACCGCGACGGCAAACGTTTTATGGCTCGCATGAAGTCGGCATGGTGGAACCCGGCGGACACTGGGTGGTGTTTGCCGAGTTTCCGGAGCGTCAGGCAGCTGGGTGAGCGCGGCTCGGGCAGACTGTGTCGGGCAGACCAGTCGCGGTAGACCGGGCCGGGCAGACACAGAGGTCTGCCCCTACGGGCGGCGATCAGACTAACTTGCTGCCGCGGAGCGATAGCGTGTGTGCGGGCGCCGCAAACGTATCGGGGCGCGCCACCTTCCAGAACACTTTGAACACCGGATGATCCGGCGTGTCACTCAAGAGTTCGTTCGGGCGCGCCCAGGCGTGCAGCGCCGCAAGCGAGCGCACTTCGGTGGATGACACGCGCCGAATGACATGCTCCGGACCGAGTTCGCTCGGATGCTGCAAGCCAGCGGCGGCGATGAGCTCCTTCAACGCCTTCATCGTGTTCTGATGGAACTGGTAGACCCGTTCGGATTTGTCGGGCACCACCAGCGCGCGCTGCCGCAATGCATCCTGAGTGGTGACGCCCGTCGGACACTTGCCGCTATGACACGTCTGGGCCTGAATGCATCCCAGCGCGAACATGAATCCACGTGCCGAATTGCACCAATCGGCGCCAATCGCCAAGGTGCGCGCGATATCAAAGGCCGTGACGATCTTGCCGCTGGCACCGATCCGGATCTGATTGCGCTTGCCGATGCCGACGAGCGTATTGTGGACGAGCATGAGCCCTTCGCGCAGCGGTGCGCCAACGTGGTCGGTGAATTCGAGTGGCGCCGCGCCGGTGCCCCCTTCACCACCATCGACGACAATGAAATCGGGGGTAATGCCGGTCTCGAGCATGGCCTTGGCGATGCCGAACCATTCCCAGGGATGCCCGATCGCGAGCTTGAAGCCGGTCGGTTTGCCACCCGACGCCACACGCAGTTTCTGCACGAATTCGAGCAGCCCAATCGGCGAATCGAACGCACTGTGACGCGCCGGTGACACACAATCCTCGCCCACCATGACACCACGCGCGGCGGCGATCTCCGGCGTTACTTTGGCCCCCGGCAACACGCCACCGTGGCCAGGCTTCGCGCCCTGCGACAGCTTGATTTCAATCATCCGCACTTGCTCGTGGCGCGCGTTCTCGATGAAGCGCTCCAGACTGAAACTGCCATCGCGGTTGCGGCAACCAAAGTAGCCGCTGCCAATCTCCCAAACGAGATCGCCACCCATTTCACGGTGGTACTGCGAGATCGAACCCTCGCCCGTATCGTGATAAAAGCCGCCCTTCTTCGCACCGGCATTGAGCGCCCGAACGGCATTCGCGCTGAGTGCGCCGAAACTCATGGCCGAGATATTGAACACGCTGGCCGAGTAAGTCGAACCATGGGCCGATTGACCGATCTCAAGACGAAAGTCGTGCGTCTTGGGCTCAGTAGGCGCCATGGAATGGTTGATCCACTCATAGTGCGCCTCATAGACATCGAGCTGCGTGCCGAAGGGCCGCTTGTCAACGTCGTTCTTGGCGCGCTGATAGGCGATCGAGCGCTGGACTCGCGAGAACGGCGTCTCCTCGGTGTCGTCTTCGAGCAGGTACTGACGGATCTCCGGGCGAATCTCTTCAAACAGAAACCGGAAGTGCGCCATGACCGGATAGTTTCGCCGGATTGCCTGGCGGGTCTGGGTGATGTCTCTTAAGCCAACCACCGTCAAGATGGCGAACGGCGCCGCGAGCCAGTAATAGCCTGGCATCTGCATCTGCGCCAGCACCAAACACAACACCGTGGCGGCGACGCAAAACGCAAACACGTAGTACCGCGATGGCAGCATGATGGGCTCCTTCTGGACGGGTTGATCTTAGCCAGAATGCAAGACCTGCCAAGGCCCAGATTCATTGCGCAGCGCGCGTCCCTCAGCGAAAGCGGTGCGGTACAAAGCAACTGGTGTTGCGCGTGATGGGTCCCACATCTTCGCGAATGCCAATGCCCGCTGCCACATCGCCAATGATCCAGGAGCCCACCACCGCGTGTCTGCCCGAAAACACAGGAAGGCGTTGGCTTGCTTGATACATTCCGCGCACCGTGGGTGCGTGTCCAACGGCGTCCGGAGAATTGAGGAAACACACGCCCTCGCCTTCGCGTTCCAGACAGGGCTTGAAGACGCATTCACCTGGCAGATCACCCGGTCGATGGGACGCGGGTAACAGATTAGGGTGACCGCGATGTTTGTTCCAGAGCCATACCAGGATGGCCTTGTCGGCCAGCAGCCGTTTCCAAGGGGGCTCGATCCAACGGGTGCGCGTCGTCAGCAGATGCGTGCCAAATTCTTCGGCCAGCATCCATTCCCACGGATAGAGCTTGAAGATCCGGGTGATTTCGCGGTGCTCGAGATCGGTAAAACAGTTTCGATCAAAGCCAATATCACCGATGTCGAGCGCGATCGTTTCGGTAGCGCCCGCCTGGATACAGGTGTCGCGCAGATACTCGCAGTTGCAATGATCCTCCAGGCTCTCCTGAAAGGTTGCAAAGTGAATCATGCCGGGGTTTGGGCCGATGACGTGCGGCCAGCGCGCGATCAGCGCCTCGTGAATGCTGTTGAACTGATCGAACCCGGACTCGCCGCGATCTTCAAGCCAGAACCACTGGACCACGCTGCTCTCGAGCAGGCTTGTCGGCGTGTCGGCATTGTATTCAAGCAGTTTGGGAGCATTGCGGCCATCGAAACACAGGTCCATTCGACCATAGAGGTGCGGCTCCTTGAGCGCATGACTGCGTTCGATGAGACTCGCTTCGGCTTCGCTCAGGCCGAATGCTGCGTAGTCGCCCTGTGCAACGATTTCGTCGACCGCATCGAGACACATTGCATGCAATTCGTTGGTAGCGGATTCGAGCCGATCGATCGCAGCACTACTGAATTCATAGCAGGCATCTTCGACCCAATAAGGGGTCGGCGCACCCGTTTCAGGATCGGCGAATTCGGCAAAGTCAAAGCCATGCTCGCGGACTCGAGTTCGCCAGTCGGCCCTTGGTGAAACGCGCAGCCGCTGCATCAGCCCAAAAACCCCGAGCGACCGGCGCGAACCGACCCGGTGCGCCCGAAGCCACCGCGCATGCCTGGTTCGAATCCTGGTGCCGGGCGACTGCCATATCGGGACGGCGCTTCCATACTGGTGCGCGCGACGCGACCCGATTCGATGCCGCGGCCCGGACCCGGGTCTGACGCCGTGCGTTGGGAACTGGTTTCCGCGTACCAAGGACCGTGATAGCGCAGCGTGCTGCGATCCTCGATTCGGGCGCTCTGGACATGCACCTCGGGCTCGGTCGCGCACTCCGATTCGGAATAATCCGCCAGGCATTCTGCACGCGTCGCATACAGATTTCGCTGCATCGGCGTACGGAACGAGTCGTACAGAATGGGTGCCATGACGACCACGCCGAGCAGGGTCAGCCAAATGTGGTCCGACCGCCGACGGCGTTCCTGGTCCGCGGCGAATTTGGCACCTTGCGACGGCGGCAGCGTTTGCTGCGCGAGATCTCGTTGCAGTTTGGCCTCACGCTTACGACGGGTCATGTCAGTCACTCATCGCGGCGGCGTTGAGCAGCCCGAGGCAGACCGCGGTCGCCGCATAAAGCAACGGCAGGGCAAGCTGGCCCGCCTCGATCTGCGCCCGCAGCTCGCGAAAGATCCAACGAAACGCGTAGTAGCCAAGCAACTGCACGATGCCGGCGACGAGCGCCCAGATCGACAAGTCGGTCAAGGACACACTGTGCATCAAGGCGCTTGCGATCGGCAATGCAAATCCCAGCATCACGCCAGAAAGCGACACCCCCGCAGCGACGTTGCCTTGCCGCAGCAATTCGCGCTCTCGATACGGGGTGATCATGGCGTACAGGAGCATGAACAGCGCGGTTGCGGCCACCGCAATCAGAAGGTACGCCGCAAAATTCTGAAGGGCAGTCATCAACATGGTCGTGTCACAGGGATTTCAAGGAGCGTGCGGTCAGACCAAGCCCGGCAGCCAGGAGACCCAGCATCATCAGGGTGCTGAACAGGCTGGCAGGCTCAAAATAGATGCGCAGATTCACGATGATGCCGGCGAAGATGATCAAGAGCCCGAGACCGAGCAGTAGCCAGCCCCAGATGGAGCGCCCATTGAAGAACAGGAGGCCGACGCCGAACAGAAATGGCAGAAGGCTCATACCAAACGCGTTCTGGCCATAGAGCAACCAAGGCCCCGACGTGACCGTGACCTGGTTCGTCAATAGATACCCGCCCAGAACGGTCAGCGCTACGCCGATCAAGAACATCGGAATGCCGCCGGGCGTCCCGCCGGCGCCAATCAGTTTGGGCATGGTGATCTCCTCTTTATCCCGGTCATTGTAGAGGGTTCTGTAACCGCATACTGGTTGGCCCGGCGATGAAGGTGCGTTGATAAGGTCTGACGATTTGCTTGGCCTATTGGCCTGGCGCTACCGATTCCATTTGAGCGTTTCGGCGGGCGCCCGGCCTAACTGATGCAACCCAAGAATGGGCCTCTGCGAAGGGGGTACCAATCAATCAGGCGCGTACGAACTCAAGTTTCTTGCTCAGTGACTTCCGTTTTATGGGCGATGTATCGCTGACGCCAGCGTACGCCTGGGCCTTTACTCGTGACCAAACCGGGGATGCAGTGGCCCTGGTTGACGCGCCTTCCAGAGCCGGTCCGAATCCTGCCATTGCAATGTCGCCTACCGGTACTGAGTCGGACGATGGTGCGGACTCGGCGTCTCAGTACCGATTGGCATTGTGTTGCTCCCCGCTGCTGTTCTGGCGCTCAAAAGGCGGCTTTGTCATCGCTCGGATTGGGACGCCAGGTGCCTGTCCCTGCATCTGGGTTACTGACAGATGTCGATTCGGGCCCACGCACTTGCGGCCAGATTGGGGCGTCCAACTTGATTCACCGCCCAGAGTTTGCACACATCTGCGGGATCCTCCATCGTCGTACCGTAGTCGCCGGTACGGATGATCTGATTAGGATTGGTGGTTGCATAGCCAGCGGTACCTGCACTGTAGATCGTTGCAGCGGACATTTGGCCCAATGGATCCGTTGCTTTGCGATAGGCGTATCCAGCTGACGGATAGATGCCAGCATTCGTCATCGTGAAGCTGATCAGAACGCCATTTTGATTGGCCCATAGCGAAGGACAGAGGTAGGCGTTGGTATCGTTTGTCGGCAATACCCCGCCTTGCACCTGTAGACCGGTCGCAAGGTCCAGCTCTGCCCACGCGGCAGACGTCAGCACCTGACTTGGGTTCGATGCAAGCGGTGTCTGTACAGAGTGTCCGATGAAGAGCCGATTGTTGTGGAAAGTCCCACTGATCAGCGCGTTGCATAGTGGATTCCGCGTGTCGTTCAGCGTCTGATTGACAAGCGTTCCCGACGCCGATGCTGCCGGGAGTGGTCGGTTGCTGAAGACCGGTTCCAGTGAAATGGCACTGCCGGGAACTGGAATCTGATCTGTGACACGGTATACGTCGTACTGTGTTCCATTTGACAGCATGCGCGTCACGTACAGCCTGCCGTCACTGCCACTCATCGCCGAGGCGCTTGCACCAATGGGCGAGATTTGTCCAGGCGTTGGCGGCACCAAGACCGTCGGGCTCAGGGAAGTGGCTTGGTACAGTCCGGCGCGCGGAAGCACAATCAGGCGTTCACCCCAGTTCTGGCAGGGGGTTGGCGTGGCCGTGCTACCGTGCACAAAGACTGATATGGCGACGAAGTTTTTCGACACTGCGATCCTGGGGTAGTCATACGACCACTTGCAGCTTGGGTCAATGTCAAAGGCAAAGCGCTGCCAGTTTGTTCCACTCTCATCTTGGGAGTATCCAAATAGAACTGCCCAACCAAGTCCCCCACCGGGCCCACGAAGCGCTGTGGCGAGATACCGGTTGCTCGCAAAATCCAAGACAATGCGTGGATCGAACGGTTTGTAATTTGGGTCGGCGCTGACAACACTACTCCAAAATGTTCGATGATCAGAATTTGAGTTGAGTATTCCGGATTTCAAATTCGTCGCTCTGCCGACATTCTGCAGAGAGATTGCGTGCTTCTTGCCAACTGCACCGCCGACGTCTGGCGCAGAGCCGCCCGATGGCAACAGACCCACGTCGAAGACTGGGCCAACGACTGCGGTGCTTTGGACCAGCGACTTGTTGGCGGTTTGGTCTGCTGCGCGTCCGAATTGATCGCCAAAACGATAGGTCTGAAAGAAGATGTCCATCATTTGCGAATAGTAGTCGGCGCTTTGGGTGTCCCGTTGCGCGGGCTCGGCGCTTTCCGTGGGCGTCGCAAACTCCCGCATTGATTGGCCCGACTCTTGGCCAGCGGCGTCTGCGACCGGTACCGCAATCAAGGCCATTGCCATTGCCATGGTCAAGGTCAAGGCGGGTAGGCGAGCGGTCATCAACTGAGCGTGATATGACATGGTCTGCTCCTGCTTTGTGAGGAGCGTCGAGCGTACGCATGTATCCGCCTTGAGACTGATGCCGGCCCGTTATCGGCGCAAAACAGGTGTCTCACCACTCGCTGGTCAAGCGCGAAGCGTGGCTTTAGGTTGACTCGCTCACGTTGGGGTCGCTTGGTATTTAGATCTCGTGGTTCGAGGGAATTCTTCGTGTCGGAGAGTGGTCGAATGCTCTGTTCAAGCGTTTCTGTGTCGATTGCGGCGCGTGTCCGGTATCAAAGCGGCCCCGATGCCGGGGCGACATTTTTTCGGGCGCCATGCAAGCCAACCACATTCTTGATCGTGACGTCCGCTCGCGAGCTCTCGGTGTTGTGTTCGCGAGTTCGGGTTTTGCGCATCGTTGGCGTCCATTGCCGTGTTTATGGGTCCGGCTGCTGTTACCTTTGTACGGGTTTTCGCCTGGAGGCTGTCGATGCCCCTCTGGAACACGTTCTGGTCATCGCTGCCTCCAAGTCGGCGTTGGTTTCTGGGTTTCATGCTGCTGGTGCTGGCTCTGGGCTGGTTAGGCGCGGTCGATCGCCTGAGCGCTACGTATCTGGATCGCGTATTGGAGCGGACGTTGACCGCTTTTGCGCTCGCCCGCGGGACCAATGCAGCGATTTCGCTTCTGCAGGACGCGGATTTGACCGTGACGCCAGTGGGCGTTGGCGTGACGCTGAGCCCAGGCGAATTGCTGGACCCGGTCAACGACCTTGTGGAGCAAGTATCCTCGTTCCTGCTGGTGGCGGCGACATCGCTCGGGATACAACGGATCGTGCTGGAAGTCGCTGGCGCCCATCTCATGCAATGGGTACTCAGCATCTTGTTTCTGCTGGGACTACCTGCGTGGCTTGGCACGCGGCATGCCGGCTTGGCCCTGTGGCCGGCACGATTGTTCCTGTCGCTCCTCTTGTTGCGCTGGCTCCTGCCGCTGCAGCTGATGGGTATGCAGGCCATTGACGTTGGCATTCTGGAGCCGCGCTATCAGGCTGCCGTGGCCGAACTCACTCTTTCCAAACAGCAGGCTGAGGCGGTCGGTCAGTGGGCCGATACGGCCGAGCCCGCAGACCCGAGTCTGGCCGAGCGGCTGCAGCGGCTCTGGCCCGGTAGCAACGGTCAAGCGTGGCAGGACCGCATTCAGGGGTTGGCGTCCCAGCTCTCGCAGATGACCCGTAGCCTGGTGGAATTGCTGGTCGTATTTGCGTTGCAGTCGTTGGTGCTGCCGCTTGCGTTTGTTTGGTTGTCCGGGGTTTTGCTACGTGCAATTGTCCGTTGGTCCTTTCTGAGCCCCAAGTCAACGTGAGCAAGGCGGCAACTCCGAGGCGCCTGATGCGCCTGATGACCTTCAACATACAGGCGGGCGCTTACACGGGCAGTTATCGTGAATACCTGACCCGTAGCTGGCAGACTGTGCTGCCACATAAGGGGAAACTCCGTAATCTGGCCGGCATCGCGCAGTTGATCGAGCCCTGTGACTTTGTCGCGATTCAAGAGGCTGACAGCGCCAGTGTCCGTACGGGGTTTCGCGATCAGATGGAGTACTTGGCCGAGATGGCTGGCTTCCCATTCTGGAGTCATCAACGCAATCGCAATCTGGGTCTGGCGCAGCCTGGCAGCGGGCTCTTGTCCCGTTTCGAGCCGACCTCGGTGATCGCGCATCGTTTGCCTGGCGCAATTCCTGGCCGTGGCGCACTGGAGGTTCATTTCGGCGAAGACGGACAGGACCTCCGGCTGATCGTGGTGCACATGGCGTTGACGGCCGCCGGGCAACTGAAGCAATCACGTTATCTGGCTGATCTGACGGCAGACATGAAGCATGTCGCCATTCTGGGCGATTTCAACGCGACGCCCGAATCCGACTCGCTCGCGCCTTTATTTGCGAGCAAGCGGTTGCGTAGCGCGAACACTGAGCCGAGCTTTCCGAGCTGGAATCCGAGCCGGAATATTGACTTGGTGCTGTTGTCGGCCGGATTGAAAGTGAAGCACGCCGAAGTGTATTCGGTGCCAATCTCGGACCACTTGCCGGTTCAGATTGATGTCGAAATTCCCCGGTCCTGCGCGGCAACCCTTGCTGGACTGAATCAGACTTAGTCGCGAACGCGAGCCGAGATTTCTTCCAATTGACACCGCTCCGGGTGACGGGGTGGGCGCGTTCGCCGGATGCCTGACCTTCAGGCAATCATGCTGGTCCGATACCACGTCATCAGCGCAACGACGACAAGCAGGCCGGCAAACGCGCGTCTGAGTGAGTTGCCCGGCAGCTTGTGTGCGAGACGCGCACCGTACGGCGCAAACAGGATGCTCGTCGACCCCAACGCGAGCGCCAACGGCCAATGCAAAAACCCGATTGTGTGCGGGGGCATTGCGGCATTGGGGCTGGATTTGGTCCACGCAAACCCGATCACCGCGGCAACCGCAATCGGCAGTCCGCAAGCCGCTGACGTTCCAACCGCTCGCACAGGCTTCGCGCCGAAATGGATCAGCAACGGTACCGTCATGCTGCCACCACCAATGCCGACGAGCGCCGACACGATGCCAATCGCAAACCCGCCCGGAACCAGTTGCCAATGTTTCGGCGTGGCGCCCGCGTCATCTGCCGCGTGCGTCGATTTGGGTCGCCACATCTCCCACGCGGCGACAAAGCAGAAAGCGATCACGCCCCATTGCAGCCATTGGGTACTGAGTTGGCCGGCCATTCGCGCGCCCAGCACGCCGCCGATGAGCATGCCGGGCACCAGGCGAGACAGACTCGGCCAAAGAATCGCCCCGCGGCGATAATGGGAGCGCGCCGAAGACGCGGCCGTCAGCACAATCGCGCCAAGCGAGCTCGCCAGCGCGACATGCATGACGTGCTCCGGCGGCACTGCCAGCGTGGGCAGCAGCCAGACAAGCGCAGTCACCATCACCAAGCCGCCACCGATCCCGAACAGCCCCGCAAGCACGCCCGTAGCGGCACCGATCGGCAAGGCGAAGAGAAGGGACCAGGTTAGTGATGTCATCAGCGGCTGCCTGTCAGGCTCAAACGAATCGAAGGATCCGATATTGGCGTCGGGTGGTCACTCGTTGCCAGAGCGAAATCGGTCAATTCAGAGTCGGTGCTTCCGATTGCCGTCGTTATGGGTCGTGTTCTGATTCGTGCGGCGCTCTGAATGCCTCCGAGCGGCGCGGAGTCGCGCATGATTCGTCGAGCATCGCGTGGCGCGCAGTCCTGCAGCCTCCTCAGCAGCAACTTGTTCGTTGACTTGGAAAGGCATCAAGCGCTCGCCCGAAATGGCCAGCGATCGCATGTGTGCGAGCGCTGCGGTCGCCCTTCCAAGACGTAAAGCGCGCGGTCGGCTCGCACTGAACACTGGCGCGATCAGTCGGACCAGCGTGCTTTGGAACTTGCAAGACGCTTGTCGGCGCGGGGCGCTCAAAAACAGAACGGCCGTCTCAGGGCGCGCTTCAATACAGAAGGGGCGCCTCGCGGCGCGCTCCAAGACAGAAAGGGCCCCTTTCGGCGCTGTGTTCCTCAAACAGAAAGGGCGCCTTTCGGCGCTGCGTTCCTCAAACAGAAAGGGCGCCTCGCGGCGCTGCGTTCCTCAAACAGAAAGGGCGCCTCGCGGCGCTGCGTCCCTCAAACAGAAAGGGCGCCTCGCGGCGCTGCGTCCCTCAAACAGAAAGGGCGCCTCGCGGCGCTGCGTCCCTCAAACAGAAAGGGCGCCTCGCGGCGCTGCGTCCCTCAAACAGAAAGGGCGCCTCGCGGCGCCCTTCCCTTCGTACAGATTGCTTATCAGCGATCAGGCGGTCTGACGACGCAGGCCGAGGCCGATCAGGCCGAGGCCGATGATCAGCGCAGCCATCAGTGCCTTGCCCAGACCATTGATGGCCGGGATCGGCAGCAGGTTGGCGCCCGTGCAGTTCAGCGTGAACGAGACCGTGGCTTCGTCGGCATCGTTCGTGTTGCAGGTGACCGTTTCCGTGATCGTCGCGTTCAGGGTCGGAGCCGTGCACGAGAAGTCCAGCGAACCCGTACCGCCATTGATGGCGATCGGCGACGCCGGCGGCGTGAACGTGATGTTCGGGTCATCCGTCGTGGCCGTGCAGGTATCAACCGTCAGCGGGGCGTCACCCGTGTTCGTGAACGCAACCGTTGCCGCAACCGAGTTACCCGGCTGTCCTTGGACGTTGATCACGCCAGGCGATGCTGGGTTGGTCGACACTTCCGGAGCCGTGACGGCGGCCGGGCAGGCGATGTCCCAAATGCGCGTGTCAGGCGTGGTCGTGCCACTCGCCACCGAGTTGACCGTGCAGGTCAGCAGAGCGGTCGTGGCAGCGGCATTGCCGTTGCAACGCAGGCCAATCGACGTGTCGACGTCACCAGCTGGGTCACCCGTACCGAATGCCGTGGCGGCCGGCGGCGTGGTGATCGAGATGTTGCCCGTGCCGTTGTTGCTGATCGCGCAGCCCGTGATGGCCACCGTTTCAGCCGTGCCCGTGGCGTCGTCGATACCACCCGAAACGTCCAGGTTGATCGTCGAGGTGCTGTTGCCAGCAAGACCCAGCGGCGCCGAGAAGGTCACTTCAGCCGATGCGTCGGACGTGTCGTCAGCATCTTCGACCGGGTCGGCCGTCATGATCGGAGCGGCAACCGGCAGACCGGCTGGGCAGGTCACGTTGACGCTGTAAGCAGCACCACCGACCGTGCAAGCCAGAGCTTGCGGACCCTGAGCAGCGGCGCCGGCCGTGCAGGTCACGTTGAACGATTGCGCCGTCGTGCCTGATCCCGTGAAGGTCAGCGTCGGATTGGCCGGAACGATCGAGAACGGAGCGGCAATGGTGCAGCCGGTGACCGTCGACGAACCCGTGCCCGAACCACCCGATGGGGTGAACGAGAACGTGGCCGTGCTGGTCTGGCCTTGGCCAACCGTACTCGTGTTCACGTTGCTGCCGCTAGCGGTGGCTGGCGTGATCGTCGGGTTGACGTTAGCGGCTGGGCAGGTGAAGCCCCAGGTCTGCGTGGTCGTAACAACCGTGCCGTCGCCTGGCGCAGCTTCATTCTGACGGCGCTCGCGGCAAGTGAACGTACCAGTTTGCTGGGCATTGGTCGCCGTACACGTCGCCGTGATGTTGGCATCCGTACCGTCGGTGCAGGAGCCGCCGTTCGTGCACACCATATTGGTGAACGCGACGAAGCTCACGCCCGTGCCGGTTGCCAGCTGGCACTGGTCAATCGTCGTATTACCGCCGTTGGAACCACCGGCGCCAGACACCGCGACGTTCGACGTGGTCGTGCCACCAATCGAACCTGCGGCGCCGAAAGTGACCGTCGCAGGCGCAGCGTTGGGGGCCGGGGTGTAAGTCACCGTCGGGCCAACCTGGGCGCCAGCGCGAATCTGCAGCGTGCCGGAGGTGAACGTGCAAGGGCCGGAGTTGACGTTACCGGTGCAGTCATTCAGGCCGCCCGGAGACAAAACCAACGTACGGTCGACGCCAGGACCAGGAACGGCCGAGGAGTCCACCGAGAAACGGCAATAGGCCGTCGACGTCGATGTCAACGGAGTGCCGGCGCCGCTTGGCGGAACAATGCGAACGGTGTTGGCATCAACGTTGGAGCAGATCGAGCCTGCCACCAGCACAACGCCAGCTGAGAGTGTCACGTCAGCAGGTGTGTCGAGGTCGACACCCGCATCTTGGGTATCGCCATCACCTGCAAAGAAGATGTCCACGGTTTCCAGTGGTGCACCTGGGGTGACAACGGTGTTAGGGAATGTAAAGGTACCGGCGGAAGCTCCGCCGGCACCCACCAACAGCAGAATTGCTGAACATCGGGCGCTAAGTTTCATGTATCGCAGTCTCCTACTTATTTTTCGTTCAAATCAACCAAATCAGCCGAGCAGGTCTTGTTGCCGTTCGCAGCAGCACACTCGGTGAAGAGGGTTTTCAGGGCACCACCTGCTGCCTTGCCAGCGGCCGGCTTAAACAGGAAGGTACAGTAGTCAGCGCGGCCACCAAGGGCCTTACCAGCGCCCGAAGGCGGCACGATGCGAATCTTGCGCTCGTCAGTCTTTGCAGCGCAGATGGTGCCGGATGCTTTGGCTGCGGCCTTCACGAATTCCCAGTTGGCTGGGTATTCAAGATCAAGCATGGCATCTTGCGTTTCATTGTCGCCAGCAAAGCTGACCACAACGACTTTGTTCATGGACTTGTCGTTATCGCTCCACACTTCGAACGAACCGGCAACCGAGGAGCCAGCGAAGGCCAGAGCAGCAATGACGCCTGCGAGTTTCAGAGTCTTCATGTTGGGTCTCCTCAGAATTACGGCGTGTTAACGCAAGTTTCAAAAGCAGCCAGCAGGTTCGTCACGCAGGTACGGTCGCCTGGGGTGACGGATCCGTCGAAGTTGCAGTCCGGGGCAGCAGCAGCTGCTGTAATAACAGTTCCGGCGAGTTCGTTCGTGATCGCAGTGCGATCACCCGGGGTGACGGTACCGCTGCCGTTTGCGTCGCGGCAAATCCTTGCGATCGCCGTTGCACGACGAGACTCAAATGCGTCGACCGTAATGTCACCCGTTGCGGCGCCAGCGATCCAGCCGAGTACGGCCGTGTCGATCCCGTCGCTGTTGTTGCTCAGGCCCGTGATTGCAGGAGTGGCCGAATCAAGGTCGTTAAAGACCGGATTGCAAGTTGCGGACGTACCGCAGTTTCCGCGAACCAGGATACCCATCTTGCCGGTGCCTGAGCCGCGTGCCCAGTTCAGCTGAACTTGGTACCAGCGGTTATTCGTCGCAGCAACAGAAACCGGGCTGGCCGCGGTATTGGCGTAGAAGCGGAAGTTGGTGCCGTCATAGGTAACGCGAATGACGTTCGTGCCACCAGTGGCCTTGGCATTAAACACATCGACTTCAGCGCCCGTCACATTGGCCTTCACGTAGAACTGCACGCGGTACGCACCTTCCGATGCACCAGCAGGCGTATTGTCGGTCACAGTCTGACCGACAGCTGTTGACTTGAGGCTGCAACCGCCCTGGAAGCGGGAATGCTGGGCCGTTGGCGGGCCACCGGCGGTTGGGCTGTTTTGCGCACCACCCGTCCAGGCAGCGACGGAACAAGCAGAGGCCATTTCGGCGCCGGCCAAAGCGGCCAAGCCCAGCACTACTGCAGCAAGTTTAGTCTTTCGGATCACAGGAAGTCTCCCATTGAGTTCTTTACATCGCCCACAAACAAACGCCTGCAGGACCAAGATACGCAGTCTCCCCATAACCTTATCACCGAAGATTTACCGAATGGAAGCGAATCTTCACAGTTTTGCGAACTGCGCCCGTAGCCGCAATCTGCGTTGACTCGCTTCCACCCGGCGAAACTCGTTGCGGTCAGGGGGAGTAACCTCTGACTCGTTCAGACATTTGAACGGGTTCATGGATAGAGACGGAATCCGATGGCAAAACCGGACACGTCCCCGAAAATTATTTCCGACGCGGTAGCGGCAGGCGGCTGAACATGGATTTCAGCTTCGCTTTGATGCGCTGCAGCAGCTTGGCTGGCTGCGCATCTGCCGCCGTAGCTCCCGTTTCCAGCACTTGTTCTGACTGGCCGTTTTCGACTCCCTGGGCGTCTCGATGCCGATTCCGACCGCCGCGGCGGCGGCGCCGTTTGCGGAATTCGCCCTCACCCGCGGCGTCTTCTGTCTGGAGAACTGGATTGACCGGTGCCGCCACAGGATTCACTGCGGTGTCCGGACGGGCATCGCGGTTGGCATCCCGGTTCGGACGATCCGGTCGATCCGGACGCGGCCCCCGCTCAGCTCGATCGCCCTTGGGCGGGCCCGATCGCTCACCGGTACGCCGATCGGATCGCGGCTTGCCATCGCGCCCACGGCCGCCAGCCTGACCTGGCCCGCGCGTCCGACCGCCACCTTTGCGGTCAAACCGCTCGGCGCGCTCGGAATAGGCATCGGCAATAATGCTCGGCTCCGCCTCGGCACCTTCGGGTAGTTCTGTCCGTGGCGGGCGGCGCGGAATCTCTGCCAGCATTCCAGGCTCGATCCGGGCGGTCGGAATCTTTTGCTCGATGTAAGCCTCGATGTCGGGCAGGCTGACCGCGTATTCGTCGCAGGCAAAGCTGATGGCATCGCCCTCCGCGCCAAGCCGGGCGGTGCGCCCGATCCGATGCACATAGTCCTCGGAATCAAACGGCAAATCGTAGTTGAACACGTGGCTGACGCCGGCAATGTGCAAGCCGCGGGCGGCGACATCGGTGGCGACCAGCAACTCCAACTCGCCTTTCTGGAACTTGCCGAGCAGGCTCTCACGCTTTTTCTGGGGAACGTCGCCAGACAGCACACCGACGCGATACTTGGCGCGCTCCAGCACGCGGGCCACGCGCTCACAGGCTGCTTTGGTATTGACGAAGATCATCGTCCGATCGGCTTCCTTGTTGGCCAAGAGGCCAAGCAGCAACGGCAGCTTTTCTTCGGACGCCGGGAAATACACCACCTGGCGGACGCGCGAGGTGGTTACGGTCTCGGTTTCGACCACGAGCTTTTCCGGCTCGTTCATGTGCTCATAAGCCAACTCGAGCACCCGATGACTCAGGGTGGCCGAGAACAGCAGGTTCTGACGCTCCTTGGCACCCGGCATGCGCCGAAGCAGGAAGCGGATATCCTTGATAAACCCGAGGTCGAACATGCGGTCCGCCTCGTCCATGACCACGACTTCGATACTTCGAAGCGCCAACGCGCCCTGCTTGAAGTAGTCGATCAGGCGACCCGGCGTGGCGATCACGATGTCCACGTCGCCCTGCAGCACCCTGCGCTGCTTGTCGTAGTCGACACCGCCGTAAACCAGAGCCAGGTTCAGGCCAGTATGCCGGCCGATGGCCTGGGCATCCTTGTCAATCTGAATCGCCAGTTCGCGGGTCGGCGCCAGAATGATGGCGCGCGGGTCCTGGCTTCGACGATCGGCTTTGGCCGGCTGGGTCAGCAGGCGGTTCATGACGGCAACCAGAAACGCCGCCGTTTTGCCGGTGCCCGTTTGGGCCTGGCCAGCAATGTCGCGGCCCTGCAGCGCGACCGGCAGCGTCAGCGCCTGAATCGGGGTGCAACGGATAAAACCCGTGTCGTGAAGGCCCTGGGAGAGCGTCAGGGCAAGCCCGAAGCTATCGAAATCTAAATCAGTAAGTACTTGTTCTGACATTTGTTTTTCTTGTTGCGAAAGCCATCTGAGGCTTGAATTTGGCTGATCCCGGACTTAACTGGAATCAGCGACGAACTTGAACCGGCGCACCCGGCACTCCACAATCCGAGTCCTGAGGTGCGTGGTGAAAGGGGGTCAACCGCCCGCAGTGTACAAGGGAAGTCCCGAGCAAATGCGTCGCAACCGTCAATTGCGGTTGCCGCGAAGCCGGATTCGGCCCGCGATCGATGAGTCGGTCCGATTTGTCAGACCTGGCTCACGGTCGTGGCCCGTAGGCTCCCGCGAGACTGCGAGGCGTGCGGACACTCGATTCATGGACGTCGCTGGCGGGCCGGCCTCGGCCCGTTCGGCGGGTTCGGAGAACGATCTGGCAGGGAGCATCCGCCCCCTCATTCATGATCGTTTTCAGAATCTGTCCTGAACACCACACCGTTGTTTTGTCGGATTTCGCCGGTTTTGCCGGTCGCGTTTCAGACTGAGCCGGAAGCCGCCCGATCCGGGCAAGCCACCGGCCCAGCCATCTACGAGGAGAATGAAGTGAGCAATTTGATAGCCCATGCCAGTGATGAGAGCTTCGAGAAGGATGTATTGAAGTCCGGCGAGCCCGTGCTGGTGGATTTCTGGGCCGAATGGTGCGCGCCGTGCAAGGCGATCGCGCCGGCACTGGACGATCTGGCCACGACCTACCAAGGCAAGATGAAGATCGTCAAAGTGAACATTGATCACGCCCCCAAGACGCAGATGCAGTACCGCGTCCGCGGCGTGCCAACCCTGATGCTGTTCCGCAATGGCGAAGTCCAAGGCACCCATATCGGCATGGCCAGCAAGACCCAGCTGGCACAGTTCATTGACAAGGGAATTGCCTGATTTGGCGTGCCGGGCCCTGATCGGATTCGGGGCCTTCGCAATCGGCATATCGTTCGGCTCCTGGCCCACCGGAGCCAGAACGGCCCAACGAGCGGCTCGAAAAGCGTCCCGAACCGGCGGGGGCCGGTTCCGGTCTGCGTGCGCTTGCCGCTACAATGTGCGACCCCTTTTGTCTGCACCGGCCCTGTGTCGGTGATCTGGAGCCCATGTTATGACGCCGTATGACCTGCAATTCATGAAGCGCTTTGCCTTGATCATCGCTGCCCTGATGGCGCTGACCGTGGTGCTGATCGTTGCCGCACACCACATCTACGGCAAACAGGAGCGCGAACCGAATGCAGCCATCGCCGCCCAGGTTGGCGAACGCATCTCGCCAATCGGCGCGGTTTACGCTGGTGCAACGGGTGACGCCGCGCTGGCCCTGGCACAGCAGCGCGCGGCCGAAGCGGCCAAGGCTCAAGTGGCCTATGACGGCACCCTGGACGGTGGCGTGATCTACGGCAAGCTCTGCACCACCTGCCACACCGGCGGCGTGGCGGGCGCACCGAAGCTCGAAAAGGCAGCGTGGGCCGCACGCATCGCCCAAGGCAACGACACCCTGTATACCCACGCGATCGGCGGCTTCGCCGGTGCCGCCGGCAACATGCCGGCACGTGGCGGCAATCCGTCGCTGACCGATGATCAGGTCAAGGCAACGGTCGACTGGATGCTCGCGAATCTGCAGTAACGGCTGGGCTAAAACTCGGCTATAGAAAAGCGCAGCCCAGGCTGCGCTTTTTTTGTTCCGATGCGCAAGTCGCCGCACCCGCATTCCGTTGGCAGCGTGGGAAAGGCGCGTGGTGGCGCCGAACGTTTCGTCAGGGAAGTTGATCGCAAGATTGAACCTCACCCCGGATCAATTCCGGGGTGACGAACCGCAAGTACGGATTCTTGCAGGAGGCCGCAGCCTTAAGGCGCGCCCAATCAAGCGCCTTGCGGCCAGTCCAACGCTTCGCGCCGAGCCAAGCGTCGGTCTTGCAACGCTGCCCCAATCCACCAAGCGTCACCCGGGACTTGATCCGGGGTGGTTTTTAGGGGATCGGAGGCGGCCGTGAGCCGTGATATCCGAGACCCGGAGCCAGAGTGGCCGGGGCTCAGAGCGCCTCGGTCAACTCCGGTACGATCTTGAACAGGTCTCCAACGAGACCAAAATCGGCGATTTCGAAGATCGGCGCCTCGCCGTCCTTGTTGATCGCGATAATGGTGCCGGCATCCTTGATGCCGGTCAGATGCTGGATCGCGCCCGAGATGCCGATCGCCACATACATTTCTGGCGCGATGATCTTGCCCGTTTGACCGACCTGCAGATCGCTTGGCACGTAACCGGCATCCACCGCCGCACGCGACGCACCGACAGCCGCGCCGAGTTTGTCAGCCAGTTTGTAGATGATGTCGAACGCTTCGCCTGAACCGAGCGCACGACCACCCGAAACCACGCGACCGGCCGTTTGCAAGTCCGGACGATCCTGCGCGCCAGCCTTCAGCTCGACAAAACGCGTGTGCTTGGGTACCGACACAGGCAATGTGGCCGTTTCCACGTTCGCCGAGCCAGACGCACCAGCTGCAGCAAACGACGCCGTACGCACGGTGCCAACGACCTTCCGGGCCGGATCAGCCTTGACCGTGATGATCGCGTTGCCGGCATAGATCGGGCGCTCGAACGTATAAGCGTCGCGGACGGTCATGATGTCGCTGACCTGGGCCTCACCAAGCAGCGCGGCGACGCGCGGCATCAGGTCTTTGCCAAAGGTCGTCGACGGACCGAGTACATGGGTGTACGCCGCTGCGGCCGCAATCACCGTCGGCGCATACGCAGCGGCGGTTGCAACGGCAAAGGCGGGATCCGCAACCGTCACCACCTTGCTGACCGCATCGAGCTTGGCTGCTTCAGCGGCCACGCCGGTCGGATCGGCGGCCAGGACGAGAATCTCAATACTGCCGCCAATCGCCTTGGCAGCCGTCACGCACTTCGCCGTGCTGGCATTCAACTTGCCGTTCAGATGTTCGGCAATGATCAGAATCTTGCTCATGGGGGCTCCTTACAGCAGACCTTTGGCTTTCAGTGCGGCGACCAGTTCTGGCACGTCCTTGACCATCACACCCTTGCTGCGCTTGGCTGGCGGCGCGTAGTTCGTGATGCTCAGGTGATCCCCGGATTCGACGGCGAGGCTGTCGAATGCCACGGTTTCCAGGGGCTTGCTCTTGGCCTTCATGATGTCCGGCAACTTGATGAACCGGGGCTCATTGAGGCGGAGGTCGGTCGTGATGACCGCGGGCAGGTCAACCTCCAGGGTCTCCAGGCCCGCGTCCACTTCGCGCGTCACCCGCGCGACCGAGCCGGTCACTTCCACCTTCGACGCAAACGTGGCTTGCGCGCAGTCGAGCAGCGCCGCCAGCATCTGGCCGGTCTGGTTGCAGTCGTCATCGATCGCCTGCTTGCCGAGCAGAACAATTCCAGGCTGCTCTTTTTCCACGAGTTTTTTCAGGACCCGGGCGGCCGTCAGCGGCTGAATCGCGGCGTCGGTGACGACATGGATCGCGCGATTGGCGCCCATGGCCAGACCATTGCGCAAGTGCGCCTGACAATCTGCCGGGCCGATCGTGGTCACAATCACTTCGGTGGCAATGCCTTTCTCGCGCAGACGCAACGCTTCCTCGAGCGCAATGTCGTCGAACGGGTTCGGGGACAACTTGACCCCCTCGATGGCCACGCCCGAGCCATCGGGTTTGACTTGCACGCGCACGTTGTAGTCGACAACGCGCTTGTAAGCGACCAGAATTTTCATCGCGATTCCCAAAAAATAAGCCACAAAGGCCCGAAAAGGTCGGCGAGTCTAGCGCCAACTGACTGGAGCCGACACTCGGCTGCTCGCGTGAAAACCGCATCAAGACCAGATCGGCGCCACGACTGACGGATACACGGGCAGGCGCTAACGACCGTGTCGTTTGCCAAATTCCGTGAATTGGCGCACATTTTGCATGCTATTTTCCGTACCTACGCTTAGTTGCTAGGGCAATAGGGGTGTGTATGCGCGCTTTCCGGGTTGATCTGGCTGTGTTGTTGGGTGGGTTGTTGGTGTTTGGCATGGGCGGCGCCTTGGCTGCCCCGAAGATCTACCGCTATGACAATGCCACGAGCGGCGCGACCGGTCACGTCACGAGCAATGGCAATTGCACCAGCGGCACCGGCGCTCTGGACCGCACCTTTTCGGTAAGCGACAGCTTCACGGTGCAAAGCATCGCGATTGGCGTGAATGTCAGCCACAACGAACGCGGCGACTACCGCATGCTGCTGATCGCGCCGGGCGGCACATCGTTCCAATTCATGAATCAGGGTACCGACACGGACGACAATTACGATGTCTTGGTTGCCGACGGTTTCAGCGCGACCGAGCCACTGACGCCTGCATTGGACGATAACGATGCGGACCCAGTTGCCGAGCCATACTTTTTGCGGCTGGTCGAAGTGACCGGCATGAATTTTTACACCGGCAATGCGTCCGGTACCTGGACCCTGCGTCTTTGCGACCGCGACAACAATGGCGTCAACGGCACATTCAATCGCGCCAAGCTGATCCTGACCGAAAACGCATCGGTCTCGCAGGGCACGTGCGCGACTCGGATGACCTACGACTGGGGCAGCAACGGCAATAATGCCAACTTCACCAGCACGACCGTCAATGGTGTCACCATGACGGAAACCCGGGCCGACAGCCTGGGTGGCGCGGGTATTGCCGGCAACTTGGTGACAACCACCGCCACGACCGGCAATCACGCAGGGTATTACCAGTTCTTTGTCGACGTCGTGGACGGCTCGGGCACCGAGATCGAATCGGTCGGCCAGCTGACCGAGTTCACCTTCTCGACCGAAGTCAATGATCTGACTTTCGCGATCACTGATAACGATTGGGCCGACGCCGATTTCGAGGACTACACCACGGTGGCCGGCTACGACGCCGATGGCAACTACGTGCCTTGGGAGTACACCGGCGGCAGTTCGACGCAACGTGCTGGCGATGTGGTTGAAGGCGATGCCGCCGCGGCCGACACCGCAACTACAGGCAACATGAATGTCGAGTTCTCGAGGCCAGTCAAGCGCGTATTGATCGACTATCTGGTAGGCGATGACTTTGACGACGCCACGCTGCCGGACGACCAGAAGACTGGCATTACCGACTTCACCTTCTGCAGTTTTGATCTGGGCGATGCGCCGTCGAGTTACAACGTCAGCATCGCGGGCAACGGTCCCCGGCATGTGTTGAAGGACCGCTTGATCCGGATTGGCGCTACCGTCCCCGACGGGGAAACCGACAGTGCTGGCAATGCTGCCGCGAATGTCGATGGCGCCGACGAGGATGGCGTCACCACGTGGCCGACCTATGTGTCGACCGGGATGACGTGCTCGGGCGTCAGCGTGACGGCGGGCCAGTACTGCGTGGCGCTCGCCGTGACGAATACCTCAGGACGCGATGCGCAACTCGTTGGCTGGATCGACTTCAATGGCGATGGCGATTTCAATGACACCGGCGAGCGTTCCCAGCCTCGTCTGCGCTACAGCAGCGGCGGACCTATTGCGGGCGCCGACGATACGACCTTTACCACCGGCAATGTCCCCACCGGGACCAGCGGCGCGACGCGCGTGCTGGTCTGGAGTGGTTTTGGCGTGCCAGTTAATGCAGCCACCGCGACCTATGCGCGCCTGCGCCTGACTTCGACGCTCACAACGAGTTTCTTCAGCGACGCGTCGCCGCAACCCAATGGTCTGGCCGAAGATGGCGAGGTCGAAGACTATTTGCTGCCGGCTGGCACCCTGCCTGTCAGCCTGGCTCAGGTCCGCTCCAGCCGCGACAAGCAAGGCCTGCTGATCCAGTTCTCGACTGCTGCCGAGGCCGGCAACGTGGGTTTCGACATCGTTGCGTCGGACGGCAAGTCGCTCGCTGCCGAGCCGATCGCAGCCGGGGAACAAGGCACGCTCGGGGGCGACTACGTGTTGCATCTGCCAGGCCACGGCGTCAGTCAGTTTTATATTGACGATTTGGCGATGGACGGATCGCGCAAACGGCACGGCCCCTTTGAAGTTGGCAAGCAATACGGCACCGCCCGGATCGACACGGATCGCATCGACTGGCAATCAGTGCGTGACAAAACGCGGCCGCAGCTTCGCGGCAAAGCGATTGCGAACCAAGTGTTGCTGGGCATCAGCCAGGCGGGGATCCAGCGCCTCAGTTTTGCCGATCTGAAGGCGGCCGGCTTAGCTCTTGGCGATGGGGTCGCGACCCACACGCTGGCACTGCGCGACGCTGGCGCCGCGACCCCATTGTTTGTCATCGGCGGCGAAGATGGCGTCTTTGGCCCTGGTGACACCCTCGAATTCGTCGCGTCCGGTAGTTCGAACCGCTACAGCAGCCAGAACCAGCTGCTGCTCAGTCTGAACGGGTCAGCCGTGTTGGCCGACAGCCTGCCGCAACCAGAGCAAGCGGCGCCCAGATTGATCGAAAGCACGTATCAACTCGGACAGGATCGCGTCTTCAACCTGAGTCTCGATGGCGCGGAACCGTGGCTCGATGAGAGCCTGCTGGCCTTCACGACGCCGGTCGCGCTGCGTCGAACATTCACGCTGCCCGGCATGGCGCCGTTGAGCCCGGTGTCGGTCACCTTGAGACTCCTGGGCGGCACCGACTTCGCGGTGTCCGGCCCCGACCACTCGGTGGTCGCCAGCGTCAATTCGCAGCACCGGAGCATGCTGAAATTCGATGGGGTGGTGCCGGCCGACATTACGATTGATATTCCGGAGGGCTTCCTCCCCGGCACGCAGGAGCTGGCGCTCGATCTGCCATCGGATTTGGGCTTGCCGTTCGACTTGGTCCATTTTGACCAGGCCGAGATTCGCTACCAACGCTACACCCATTTGAGCAACGGCCGGTTTGACGGCACCTTTGAGGCGGGCCCAGGCTTCGCGCTGACGGGCGTCGATCGTGCCGGCAGCCTCTGGGCGCTCGGCAATGGTCAAGCCTGGCGCATGCCGATTCAGGCAGGCGCGCAAAACTGGGCGGGCAACCCGGCCCTTGGCAGCACCCTGCAATGGTTCGCTGCCGCGACGGAATTGGCCGGTAAACCGACCATCCTGCCGGCGAGCGCGCCCGCGCAGTTGCCCGAAGCGGCCGACTTCCTGATCATCAGTCACCCAAGCTTCTTGTCCAGTCTGGACGACTATGTGAACCTGCAGCGCACGCGCGGCTATCGGCCTGTGGTCGTGAGCACCGCCGCGATCTATGCCTTGAGCGATGACCAGGAGCCAGGCGCCCAGCCCATCAGCGACTTCATTCGCGCCAGCCATGCCAAGACGCCACTGAAGTACGTGACGCTCATTGGCGCCGACACGTATGACTACCGCAACAATCTGGGTATCGGATCGGTCAGCTTTGTACCCACTCACTATGTCCGGACCAGCCTGTTCATCGCGCAGACGCCGTCGGATTCGAAATATGTCGATTTCGACGATGACCAAGTCCCCGACGTTGCCATTGGCCGGATTCCGGCCCGAACGCCGGACGAGCTCGTCCGGATGATTCGCAAGATCAAAGTGCAGGATGCGCGCCGCATCGACCGGGCCTTGTTCGTTGCCGGCGCCGACGACTCCGGTGCGAAGCGCTTCAACGAATTGAGCCTCGACTTTGCGAGCGGGCTGCCCATCAGCACCAATACCCAACTTGTGGAGTTCAATCAGGTCGGTCGCGATGCCACCCGCCAGTCCATTCTGGATGGCTTTAATAGCGGTATGCCATTGATCTCGTACACCGGCCACACCGCGCCCGGCCTGTGGGATTTCAACGGCCTGTTGTTCTCACAGGACGCGGCCACGTTCAGAAATGGTGGCGCACCGAGCCTGGTCACCCAGTGGGGCTGCTGGAACAGCTATTTTGTCGATCCGTATGCGCAGGGCCTGTCGCATCAACTGCTCGCCGCAGAAGGCGGCGCCGGGACCGTTTACGGTGCCACGACCCTGACGGAGGATGTCTCGCACAGCCTGCTTGGCCGCCTGTTCTTTGAAGCGATCAGTGCCGGTGCCCGGACGGTCGGCGAGGCCGAAATCCAGGCCAAGCGTCGTCTGGCTACGCTCAGGCCGCAGGCCATCGACGCCCAACTCGGCATGCAGGTGCTGGGCGACCCGGCGATGCCGGTCCGGGTAGAATAGGCAGTCCGGGCGCCCCGTGGCGCCCCGAAAGGCAACCGGAACCGAGGGGGTTCCGGTCCGTTCTGGCGCTGGTATCGCGCCACCTGGGTCTCAGCCTTCCGACATTTCACTTGCCCGAAACCGCCCAATCGGCTATAAAGCGCGCCCCTTTCCGCCACTCTGCTGGCGCCCGGATCAGTGCGGACTGAACCTGGGCCAAGGGAAATCCGCTGAGTCGCTGGCCTTTACGCCTGCAATTCCCAATCCGACCCCCGCGAGCTGGCAACAGCGTCGGAGCCGTTATCGCCCAGGCCATGGGTGAGATGTCGTTTATCGAGGTGATTCATGGCAAAAGTTTGCCAAGTAACCGGAAAGCGCCCGCAATCCGGCCACAACGTGTCGCACGCCAACAACAAGACCAAGCGTCGTTGGCTGCCGAATCTGCATGAGCGTCGTTTCTTTGTCCCGAGCGAGAACCGCTGGGTCAAATTGCGTGTTTCCACTCAAGCCCTGCGCACCATCGACAAGAACGGCATCGAAGCCGTGCTCGCCGAACTGCGCGCACGCGGCGAAAAGGTCTAAGGAGCAAGAGTCATGGCATCGAAGCGCGACAAAATCCGCATGATCTCCACGGCTGGCACCGGTCATTTCTACACGACCGACAAGAACAAAAAGACCAAGCCCGAGAAGCTGGAAATGATGAAGTACGATCCAGTCGTGCGTAAGCACGTGGCGTACAAGGAAGCCAAGATCAAGTAATTGATCGGCGCCCCGCAAAAAACCCGCCCTGGTGGCGGGTTTTTTGTTGCCTGGCGTTTGCTCTGCAAGATGGACCAAACAGGTGGAACCGGTCGGTTTGCATAGCGCCCGTCTTGCGGATGAGAGCGCCATTCTGATCGCAGGTAGCCCTCTCCCCAACCCTCTCATCAAACACGCCGTAACCCATTGGTTTTGCGAACCAATAAATTGCGGGCGGTGACGATTCTGACCGCAACTAACCCCCTCCCCGACCCTCCCCCGCGATCGCGGGGGAGGGAGCGCTCCCTCTCCCACGCGAGTGGGAGAGGGCTGGGGAGAGGGCTACTTGCCACACTGGACCGTCGAGAAAATCTCGCATCGCCGCTGACATTTTGATGCACGAATAAGCACACCAAAGGGGCGGCTGGGCTCTCATCAAACACGCCGTAACCCATTGGTTTTGCGAACCAATAAATTGCGGGCGGTGACGATTCTGACCGCAAGTAACCCCCTCCCCGCGATCGCGGGGAGGGGGCACTTCTCCCGCTCCCACGCGAGTGGGAGAGGGCCGGGGAGAGGGCTACTTGCCACACGGGACCGTCGAGAAAATCTCGCATTACCGCTGACATTTTGATGCGCGAATAAGCGCACCAAAGGGGCGGCTCGGCTCCCAATGGCGTGGAAGAGGGAGCTCGGTGGCACGGGAGCGGGAGATAGATCCTTCCACCGCGATCGCGGGGAGGGCTCGGGGAGGGGTTACTTGCCGCAAAGTGGGAATCCAGCCCAACAACAGCTCATACCTGAGACCAGGCTAAAGCACCGGCTTGACTCCCTGGTGCAGACGCTTGCCCAGCCGTTGCAGGACACGGAAAACCATTCCGAATCAACTGGTTGAAGCGGGCACTGGGGCTTAGATTCAGGCCCATCACGCCTCTGAGCCTCGCCCCGTCATGTCGAAATCGATCCCCGCCACGCCCGGCCCATCGCCCTCCGGACGTATCGACGATGCCGCGCCCAGCGCGGCGCTCGATTCGCGGGTTGCCATCCGGATACACCGTGGTCGGCGCGGAAACCCACCAACTCAGGGTAAGTCCACACGATTGCCCTTGGCGGCCGCCCTGTCTGCCATCCTGTTCAGTCCGGCGAGCCAAGCCCTAACCATCAGCGTCACCAACACCGCTGACGCCGGCGCCGGTTCACTGCGCGAAGCGCTGAGCCTCCTCAATGCCAGCACCGATCCGACTAACACCCTGGACGTCGCACCTGCGCTAAGCGGCCAGACCATTCGACCGCTAACCCCCCTGCCCGCCCTGAGCGTGCCCGTCGCACTCGACGGCAATGGCGTGCGCTTCGATTTTTCCGCTGACCACGACATCCGCTTCGAGACCGACAAGGCCTTCAGCATCCGCGAATCCACTCTGACCGGCGCGACCGAACATGCGATTCGAGCGATCGGCGACGAAGCCGCCGTGCAGATCGAACACTGCCTGTTTCAGGACAACATCGCCAACTTCTACCTGGGCCTGGACGGCGGCGCCGTGTTCGTTGACGGCATCGGACTGACGATCACCAACAGCCAGTTCATTCACAACATTGCGACCTTTGCCGGTGGCGCCGCGGCCTTGCACGCGCGCTATCTGGCCCCCTCAGTGCCGTTACTGATTGCCGACAGTCAGTTTCAGAACAACGAATCCAACAGCACCCGCGGTGGCGGCGCGATCTACTTGTCTGGCGACCAGTTCGACACCTTTGCCGATCTTCAGCGCAGCACCCTAAGTGGCAACATTGCGCACAATGGCGATGGCGGCGCGATCAGTCTGGACCACGCGGGCGGTATCGATGTCCGCGACCAGACGCGCATTGAGAACAATCACGCCGATGGTGCTGGCGGTGGCGTTTCGGTCATCGACGCGCTCTATTCAAACGTCATCGACAGCGTCATCACGGGCAACACCGCTGGTGACTTCGGTGGTGGCTTTTACACACGCCAGAACCTCGCCCTGGAGGTCACCCGCAGCACGATCTCGAACAACGTCGGCAGCGGCGGTGTCGGTGGTATCGGCATGTTCTATTACGGCGATCTGACCATCACCGATTCCATCATCAGCGGCAATACCGCCAATCGCGGCGGTGGCGGCGCCTATATCGGCAGTCGCGCGACGGCGTTCCATTGTCAAAACAGCACGTTTACCCAGAATCAAGGCGGCGGCAGTGGCGCCGGGGCCATGCTGTACGACCTCTCCGATGGCGCCGTGATCGATCACTGCCAGTTCACCGACAACGTGGTCACTGACGCCGACAGCGATGGCGCGTTCGCCGACGGCGGCGCGCTCGCTTCATTCGCACGCGAGGGTCGGGGCGCGCAACTCCATATTGTGGACAGCACGTTCGCCAATAACGAGGCGGCTTGGTCTGCTGGCGGCGTCTTCATCCTGGCGGGCAGCAATGCTGGCCCAAGCGATCCGGCCGTGCTGATCGAACGCAGCACTTTTAGCGGCAATTTGGCCACCTTGGGCGAAGGCGGCGGCGTCCATATTCGTCAGGTCGGCCCCTACTCGCCAGGCGATGTGTTGTTTGCCGACTCCAGCCTGATCCAGAACACCGCCAACAGCAACGGCGGTGGTGGCTTGCACCTGAGCCAAGATGCTGGACAAGCCCGACTGCGCAACCTCACCGTCAGCGGCAACTTCGCAAACAATCAGGCCGGCGGCATCATGCTGGCAAAGAGCCCAATGGTGCGCGTGGAGTCCAGCACCATCGTGCTGAACGACGTCGATCATGCAGACGCCGGCGGTGGCTTGGTCAGCGACAACATCGGGGTCCAAGAGATCACGATTGCCAACAGCGTTCTCGCCGACAACACCGCAGCGGCCGTTGCCGACGACTTGCGTGGCGGCGCCAATGTCTCTGCAGGCGTGTCGTACTCGCTGGTCCGCGCCCAAGGCGGGGCCAGTTTCAGCCAGGGTTCGGGCATGTTGAACCTGGCGCCCGATCTATTTCCACTCGCGAACAACGGGGGCCACACCGAAACGCTGTTGCCGCGTCTGCACAGCCCGGTCGTCAATGCGGGTGATCCCGCTTTCACGGGCGCCGACTACAACACCGATCAACGCGGCCTTGCGCGCGTTGTCGGTGGCCGCATCGATCTGGGCGCGGTCGAGCGGGCGCCAGCGCAGTTCGGCGCGATCAATATCGCCAGTGGCGTCACCGAATTCGAGAACAGCGGAAGTGCCGCGCTCACGGTCACCCGATCCAGCGGACAAGATGGCGCAGTGTCTGTTCAATATCAGACGCAAGCGCTGACGGCGACCGCTGGCACCGACTACACAACGACAAGTGGCACGCTGTCCTGGGCCGACGGTGAGTCTGGCGACAAACTCATCATCGTGCCGTTGCTCGACGATCCGCAGTTTGAAGCAGACGAGACCCTTCGCGTTAGCCTGAACAGTGTCACGGGTGGGGCGACGCTGGGCAATAGCCAAGGCACGGTCACCATCGCCAACGACGATGTCGCGCAGCCGGGGTTCTTTGTCTTCACGACACCAAGCAGTTCGGTTGCGGAAACAACCAGCACGCACACCGTGCAGGTCAGTCGCCAGGGTGGCACCGATGTGGCCGTAAGCGTCGTCGTCAACGCCGCAGCAGGCAGTGCGAGCAATGGTTCAGACTATTCGTTCAGTCCGCAAACGCTGAATTTTGCGATCGGCGACGCCGGCCCGAAGACGATCAGCGTGAGCCCGATCGACGACTTCGTGGATGAGCCCGATGAGACGTTTGATCTCGTGCTGGCTAATCCGACCGGCGGCGCCACGATTGCTGGTACCGGCCGTCACGCGGTGACGATCCTCGACAACGATGTGGTGGGCACGGTACGTATCGATCCGACCAGCATCAGCGTCAATGAACAAGCGGGCGTCGTCAGCTTGAGCGTCTTACGCTCGGATGTTGCAAACGCCGTCAGTGTGCAAGTTGGCAGCAGCAATGGCAGCGCCGTTGCTGGCAGCGACTTCCAGCCGCTGAGCCAAACGTTGAACTGGAGCGCAGGCGATGGCAGCGCTCGCACGATCTCCGTCAATTTGATCGACGACGGTATTCCCGAGCAATCGGAATTGTTCAGCGTCACTCTGAGCAACCCAACGGGTGGATTGAGTCTGGCGCCTGATCAAAGCGCAACGGTGCAAATCATCGACAATGATCCGCAAACGCTGCAGTTTGGCGCACCATCGTTCAATGCGGCCGAAGGCGATGGCCAAGCGACGATTACAGTGACCCGGCCGCTCGCGAATTTCGGTGCGGTTTCGGTGCAATACCAGACCACCGATGGCTCGGCGCAGCAACCGAGCGACTACACCGCACAGAGCGGCACGCTGAATTTTGCCGACGGTGAGAGTAGCAAGACCTTCTCGATCCCCGTGTTGGTGGATGGCGTGGCGGAAGCAAGCGAGACCGTGCAACTCAGTCTCAGTAGCCCGGTCGGCGCGGTGCTCGGCGTGCCTGCCAATGCGGTGTTGAACATTGCGAATACACCCACGCCCGGAACACTGGCGCTGGCTTCGGCGAACGCAAGTATTGCCGAAGACGGTGGCAGTATCAGCTTGACCGTACAACGCACTGGGGGCAGCGAGGGTGTCGTCAGTGTTGACTTTCAAACCCAGGACGGCAGTGCCTCAGGCAATCAGGACTACACCAACGCCAGTGGCACGTTAACGTTCGCTGATGGCGTGACCACGCAAACAATCGTCGTGCCGATCCTCCCTGACATCCTTGCTGAGGGCAGTGAGACGTTCTCGGTCCGCTTGCAAAATCCCGTTGGCGGTGCCGCGCTCGGTAATGCGCTCAGCACCGTCACCATCACCAATGTCGCGGCACCGGGACAGTTCCGTTTCGCCAATGCGAGCCCGAGTTTCAGCGAGACTGGCGGCACCGCAACGATCGTCGTCGAACGTGTGCAAGGCAGTGAAGGGGTCGCGCAAGTTCAGTATGCGAGTGCCGACGGCAGCGCGAACGCTGGCTTGGACTATTTGCCTGCGACCGGAGTGCTGAGTTTTGCCGATGGTCAGACGAGCGCGAGTTTCTCGGTTCCAGTCCTGCCCGATTTCGTCGCCGAGGGCGATGAGTCGGTACAACTCACGCTCAGCAACCCGACGAATGGCAGCGCGCTCGGCACTCCCGCTACGGCATCGCTGACGATCAACAATGTCGCGGCACCGGGCGAACTCCAGTTTGTCAGCGCACTGGAATCGTTCACCGAGAGTAGCGGCACGGCCAATATTCTAGTGATGCGCACGCAAGGCAGCGAGGGTGCGGTCAGTGTGCAGTATGGAAGCGCCGATGGCACCGCGGTAGGCGGTCTCGACTATCAGCCCGTGTCGGGCACGCTGAGCTTTGCGAGTGGTGAACTGTCGAAGTCGATCAGTGTTCCGATTCTGCCGGACACGCTCGCCGAAGGCGCTGAGACACTGGCATTGAATCTGACCGGCCCGGCCGGCGGCGCAACGCTCGGCGGTCGCAGCACGATGACCATCGAAATCGGCAACGTTGCCGCACCAGGCCAACTGCGCTTCGCCACCGCCACGAGCCTGAGCAGTGAATCCGCGGGCACGCTCGACATTGAAGTGATTCGCCTGAGCGGCAGCGAAGGCGCCGTCAGCGTCGACTTCAGTACGCAGGATTTGAGCGCCACCGCTGGCAGCGACTATCAGGCGCAATCGGGCACACTGACTTTTGCCGATGGCGAATTGAGCCAGACCGTGCATCTTACCATTCTGCCCGATGTGCTGGCCGAGCCAAGCGAGCAACTTCAATTGACGCTGGGCAATGCAGGCGGCGGCGCCGTCATCAGCGGGCAGAGCTCGCATCTGGTGACGATCCAGAACGTTGCCGCGCCAGGCGACTTCCGGTTCGTCGCACCGAGCGTATCGGCGCTCGAAACGGACGCGCAGGCGGTGTTCAGCGTTGAACGTGTCAACGGCAGCGAAGGCGTCGCCAGCGTCACCGTACAAACCAGCGATGGCAGCGCCGTGGCCGGATCGGACTACACCGCAACGACAGGCGTCCTCAACTTCGCTGATGGCCAGACGACCCAATCCATCTCGGTGCCAATCCTGAGCGATACGATTGCCGAAGGTCCAGAAACCGCGCAGATCAGCCTGAGCAATCCAACTGGCGGCGCCACCATCAGCAGCCCGAACACATCGCTGCTAACCATTCAGAACGTCGCCGCACCAGGACAATTGCAGTTTGCAGTAGCCACGCAGAGCGTCGCCGAGAACGCCGGAAGTCTCACGCTCACCGTCAGCCGCACGCAAGGCAGTGAAGGCGCAGTCAGCGTCTTGCTCAGCAGCAGCGATGGCACGGCGACTGCCGGAGCGGACTATCAGCCACTTTCGGAAACCGTCCAGTTTGCCGATGGCGAGCTGAGCAAGACGGTCACGCTGACCGTATTGGATGATCAACTGGCCGAGGGCGTCGAGTCGTTGAGTGTGAACCTCAGCAATCCTTCTGGCGGCGCCACGCTGGGCGGTCAGGCAAGCATGCAGATTCAGATCAGCAACGTACCCAAGTTGGGTCGCGCCAGCATCTCGCCCAGCGAAAGTAATGTCGCTGAGAATGCACTGACACAGACCGTGACGGTCCGTCGGGTTCAGGGCAGCGAGGGCACTTTGAATGCGATCATCGAGACCAGCGATCTACTCGCTCATGCGGGCAGCGACTATACGGCCACGACAGTAGCCTTGACGTGGCCAGACGGCGACACAAGCGACAAGCTCGTCACGATTCCGATTTTGGACGATCAACTTGTCGAAAGCAGCGAGGACTTCCGCGTCCGTATTCCCGATGCGCTGCCGGGTTCACCCGGATCGCAACAGATCGTCAACATCAATGATGACGACACCCCTGGCAGCCTGCAGTGGCAAACGGACGCACTCAGCGTGGTTGAGAGCGACGGTGTGGCGATGCTTGCCGTCAGCCGCACCGGCGGCGTCGGCAACGCGATATCGGTGCAAGTGCAGACACAGGCTGGCACCGCAGACAGCGCTGACTTCTCATCAGTGACAACCACATTGAATTGGGCGGCTGGTGACGCCGACAGCAAGACGGTGCAGATTCCAATCCTGAAAGACACGTTGAACGAGGCGGTCGAGCAGTTCACGATCAGTTTGTCCAATCCTACTGGCGGTGCCGCGCTTGGCGCTCAAACGACGGCCACGGTCAGCATCGCCGACAATGATCCGATCGGGTTCGTAAATTTTCAGAGCACCAGTTCTTCAGCGAGCGAAGCAGCTGGGACGCACAACGTTGTGCTGACGCGCACCGCTGGAACCGCCGGCGCCGTCTCCGTGACCGTGATTGCGAACGCGGGCAGTGCGACCGAAGGCATGGACTTTGTGCTCAGCAATCCCACCGTGCAATGGGCCGACGGCGAAGGCGGCGCGAAGACACTCGCCGTGCAAGTCGTCAATGATGCGTTGGTCGAAGGCGCTGAATCCGCACCTTTGGCACTCGGCAACCCAACCGGCGGCGTGGCGATCGGACGCGACACGCATCTGTTCGACCTGATCGACGACGATGCGTTTGGCAGTCTGCAGTTTGTCGTGGCGGCGGCAAGCGTCAACGAGACCGACAGTGTGGCCGAGATCGTCGTGAGCCGCATCGGTGGCAGCGCGGGTGCGATCAGTGTCGACTATCAGACCGTCGATCTCAGCGCTTCGGCCGGCAGTGACTATCAACCAGTGCAAGGCACCTTGAGTTGGCCCGATGGCGATGTCAGTGCCCGCACGATTGCCGTTCCCATTGTCCGCGACTCCAACGCTGAGCCCACCGAAATGTTCGCGATAGAACTGCAAAACCCAGCCGGTGGCGCAAGCCTCGGCAGCCCGTCCAGTCTGGAGGTCACGATTGTGGATGTGGCTGCAGCGGCGCCAACGGCCGTTCCGGCCTGGTCTCGTATTGCCAGCATTGTCCTTGGTGTGTTGATGCTTGGTATGGCGGGGCTGTTCCGGCGTGACACGAGAATGAGCGCCGCGCTGATCGTCGGCCTGATGGGATGGGTCGCCTTTCCGGCCAACCCAGCCATCGCAAGCGATCTGGTTGCTTCGAAACCGGTCACTGAGCGCATTGTGTCCGTGCTAAGCGCCTCCAGTCGGCAGGCTGGCGCGGGCATCGTCACGCTCAGTGACGGCAGCAGCTTGCTCGCCCGCGAAGGCGAAGCGGTTCGCTGGCAGCAACAACGCGTCGGCAAGCGCGAAGTGCGGTCACTGAATGACTTGCGCGCCGGAGACTGGTTGTTGATCAAAGACCGATGGCGTCAGGGCCAATCGGAACGAGTGCTCAGCGTCTTTGCCAACGAACAAGCAGCACGCACAGCGTCCAGCGTTGCTGCATCCAATCACCAGGAGAAACTTCAGATTCGTGCCGCCGGCAAGCGGCGCCATGCCAAATCAGGCGAATGATCCAGATCGAAAGCGGGTTCGAATCGAACCCGTCCGTATGCGCTGATTCCGCGCAACATCTGCATCAGCCTCCCCATCACTCGTGAGCGGCGTCGGACTCCTGCCCCCAAACCCCTGGGTCTGGCGCCGCTCAACGGGTGGTCTGCGTCGGCTGCTGACCGAAGCGCTGAGCCATCGACGATAGGAAGGCTCGCCCGCTTTCAACCTGGATGTTGGTCGTCGCGTCGACCCGTAAACAGCCGCTTGATGAATGCCGCGATGCCAAGCACGACAAAGATCAGCAATTTCTTGCCTGCGAGCAACAACGCGAACAGTTTGCCCAGCAATCCCGTCTTCGCGGCAATGGCGCCACCAACCAAAGCTGCCAAACCGTATTCGGCCGTCTTGTCACTGCCCGCAACATAGTCGTTGTAGCGCGCCCCTTGATTGAACTCGGCCATCGCGATCACATCCTGCATGCGCTCTTTCACTTGCGACAAGTCCGCATGATTGGCCACCGCATTCATGCTGAGATAACCGTAGCGCCCCAGTGCGCGCACGTCGTAGTTCAGCGTGTGATCGTCAGCGCCTTCAAATGCCAGCTCTTTGGCCCAATGCAGCTTTTTGGCATCGATGTCGTACTTCGGTGGCTCGGCCCAGCCAACCAGTTCAATGGTGCCGTAGCCTTCTTCCTGACGCCACTCATTGCCGTCGCGGGTTTGTTGCTGCAGTTCGGTGAGCATTTCGCTGTAATTGATCTTGGCGGCATCTTCGTCGGACACATAGCCATCGGGCGAATAGGTCAGCACCACGGCCCAGGAATGCTCGTCGAGTAGCTGATCCTTATCCGGAACCAGCATGCCCAGAACGCTGTCGTCCGGCGGGTTACCCCATAGATCTTCCAGTACGCGCTGTGCGTCCTTCGCGCCGAGATACGTAAACCCCTTGTTGACGTGAATGACTGCATTCGCCGCCGGCAAACTGAAGTCTCCGGACTTGAAATCAAGGGCAGCCAGGAACTGCTTAGCTGTCTGTTCGGTATCGTCGGCCAGAGCCGTGTTTCCTGCCCCCACCACTGCCAGGAAGAGCGCACAACCGGCTGCCAAAAGTTGCTTCATTGCCATATCCGTTTCGTGAACGCCGGTACCACACCGGCCAAGACCATGTTAGCGAATGTCGGCAATTCGTGAAAAGCACTGAGCGACTGTTTGTCGCCAACCTATCCGAATAGCGCTAGGGAGCCTCTGAACAAGTTCAGAGGCGATGCGGGCCAGGGATGGCCCGCCCAGAATCAAACGCTTTGCAATTCCAATCGAGCCCGGTAATGCTCACCCGGGCCGATGTTGTCCAACTTCAGCATCTCGCGCTGAGCTCAGCACTCGATCACGTTTACCGCCAAACCACCGCGTGACGTTTCCTTGTACTTGTCCTGCATGTCGCGGCCAGTGTCGCGCATCGTCTTGATGACCTTGTCCAGCGAGACGCGATGCTTGCCGTCGCCACGCAGCGCCATGCGCGATGCGTTGATTGCTTTCACCGCGCCCATCGCATTGCGCTCGATGCACGGAATCTGCACGAGGCCGCCGATCGGGTCGCACGTCAGTCCGAGATTGTGTTCCATGCCGATTTCGGCGGCATTCTCGACTTGCATCACCGTGCCGCCGAGCGCGGCAGTCAAGCCACCTGCAGCCATGGAGCATGCGACGCCAACTTCGCCCTGACACCCGACTTCCGCACCGCTGATCGACGCATTTTCCTTGTACAGAATGCCAATCGCGCCAGCAGTCAGCAGGAAATCAAACACGCGAGCTTCGCTCGCACTCGGGCAGAACCGGTCGAAGTAATGCATGACCGCCGGGATGATGCCGGCCGCCCCATTCGTCGGCGCGGTCACCACGCGCCCACCGGCGGCGTTTTCTTCATTGACCGCCAGCGCGTACAGGTTGACCCAGTCGAGAATCGTCAACGGGTCTTTGAGCGCGGCCTCGGGCCGTGACGTCAATTCCTGCGCCATGGTTGGCGCCCGACGCTGCACTTTGAGCCCGCCAGGCAGCACGCCCAGTTCGCGCGTGCCACGCGCCACACAGGCTTGCATCGCCGCCCAGATCTGGCGAAGCCCGGCGTGAATCTCGGCTTCCGTGCGCCAGGCGCGCTCATTCTCGAACATCACCTGCGCGATGCTCTTGCCGGACTCTTTGCAAATCGCCAGTAGCTCGTCGCCCGTCGAGAACGGATGCAACACTTCGGTGGTATCGGCAACGATGCGGTCTTCCGCCGCCTCATCTTGATTGACCACAAAGCCACCGCCGACGGAATAGTAGTCGCGGCACGCCAGTTCGCGGCCATCAGCATGATATGCGGTGAACCGCATGCCATTGCTGTGATAGGGCAGCTTTTGGCGCTTGTTGAACGCGAGATCGTATTTCTCGTCGAATGCGATCTCGACTTTGCCGAGCAGACGAAGCTTCTTGCTGGCCCGTATCTCGGCGAGTCGCTGTTCGATCGTCTCGACATTGACCGTGTCCGGCGCCTCGCCTTCCAGCCCAAGAATGACCGCCTTGTCGGTGCCATGACCGCGGCCCGTATGCGCGAGCGAGCCGAACAGCTCGCACCGCACGCGCGCGACATCCGCCATGCTGCCGCGTTCGTCGATCCAGCGTGTCACAAATCGCGCGCCAGCACGCATCGGCCCGACTGTATGCGAGCTGGAGGGGCCAATACCAATCTTGAACAGGTCGAAAACTGAAACCGCCACGGCTGAAATCCTGTTGGTTATTCCTTGGAATGCCGCAGGCGCCCGGCCGAAGCCTTGCGCGTATGCAGATTGAAACTGGCGCCAGCCACCAGCATGTGCAGTTTGAGGCCAAGCAGACAGACCGGCTGACCCTCGTCGACCTGATCCATCGACGAGAACTCAAGTTCACTCGCATCGACGATGGTGACGCCGCCGGAGCCAGCGACTTCCAATTCGTTGTCCGGGCCGATCATCGCGGCCGTGTCTTCATCAAGGCCAATGCCCACCGCAAACGGGTTGTAGGCCAGTGAGGTCACGAGCCGACCCAGGCGATCACGCTGGCGGAAATGCTGGTCGATGACGAAGCGGTTGGTCAGGCCGAGACCGGGCGCTAAGCGCACACTGCCGGCAATCGCCGAGCCGCCTTCATCGCCAAACGCAATCATATGCTCACTGAGGAAACTCGCGCCAGCGCTGGTCCCAGCCACGTGCACGCCGGCTGCATTGAGCAAACGGAGGCGCTTGGCGACTGGCGTGCCGCCAATCAAGGTCGACAATCGCAGCTGGTTGCCGCCGGTAAAGAAAATGCCGGTCGCACTATCCAGACGAACCAGCCGGTTTTCTTCGTGGGCATCCCGGCGCGTATCGAAATCAATCGACTCCACGGCGCCCACGCCGAGTTCCTTGAACACGCGCTCGTACTTCGGACCGGTATCGCGCATGCGGCTTGCCGTCGGAATCACCACGATGTTGGCATTGCTGCCACCAGCGATCTCGACAAACCGGCTCAGAATTTCCGGACCATCAGCTTTTTCTTCGGCGCCGCCGATTGGAATGATCCAACCGCGCTCAGCGCCCTCGGGCACTCGACTGGGCATCGCAATACTTCCGTCACAAACAGGTCGAAACCATAGCATGCAGCCACAGAGCAAGACCCCAACAGGCGTTTGGAATGGCGCCGAATCATGGGCAATCCCGAAGGCGCATCATCAATTGTTCAGAATTTCCGGTCCCAGGCCCGCAACAGATCGTGAACCGGCGTCAGCAGCAACAGCCAGGCCAGCGCAATGCCGGAAACGTTTGCCAGGAGGTCCATCGGGTCATTGCCCTGGCGCCAGGGCAGAAAGCTCTGCAGTACCTCCAGCACGACTCCCAGAATCAGCAGAAACAACGCCGCGCGCTTGAGTGCCCGCTGCTGCGCCAGCAGCCAGCCGTGCCAAATCATCAGGGCAAAATATGCCAATGCGTGATGGAGTTTGTCATTGCCTGGCACCGACACACCGATTTTCGGGCTGGGTACCAGCGACAGCACGATGCAAAGCACGATGCCGAACCAGGCAACCGCGATCCAAAGCCTGGGATGCCGAAACGGGTGCATGCGCCCCAGCCAAAAACTGCGCGAATTGCTCATAAGGTTCGACTCAGGTCGTGTGCCAGGAACGGACTTGGCACGTGATCGATCCCACGGGCAAAGCTGATGACTTTGAACCGCTCACCCATTTCGGCAGGGAGCGTCAGGCGCTTTACTTCTTGAGCCAGTCGATACCGCTCGATCTCGCCCAACTGCTGCTGTTCTTGCTGGAACACGTCAAGGAGGCCCGCCGCGATCAGAAAATTGGCCTGCGACGTAAAGCCTGCCAACGGAAATCGCACGCGCGTCGCGGCCAGCGCGAGCGCCGTAAAATCCACGCTGGCGGTCAAGTCCTGCAGACCCGGCCGGAGCAGAAAGTCCTCGTGGGCTTGGTGACGGTAGAACGCCAGCAAGGTGCCGCGGCTTCGATCCGCGCGGTAATACTCGCGGCGGCTGTACCCGTAATCCACGAACACAGCCATGCCTGCTTTCAGCGTGCCGCAGACTGCATCGAACCAATACGGCAATTGCGGCGCAAGTTCGGACACATACCCATCAGGCAGATGCAGTTCGATGTCCTCCTCGACCGACCGCACGGCGGTGAGCAACATTGTGTCGGCTTCGCGTTCGACCTCGACGAACTCGCCATTGGCATCGAGTGCCACATGCAGCTCGCGCGGCTCACCGTGACGCATCACAAAGCGATGTACCGGCAAGGCGTCCAGCACTTCGTTGGCGAATAGTACGCCGCGCCAGGATGCTTCGGGCGGCACATCCAGCCATTCGACGCGGTCGAACAAGTGCGGCACACGTTCAAGCAGCGTGTGCCGTTGCCGTTCGCGAAGTTCGGCGCTGCGATCCAGGATCTGATAGCGATTGGGCAGCGCGCCGATGCGCTCCAGCTCACCAAGCGCCGCAGCCGCGAAGGCCCCAGAGCCCGCGCCGACTTCCAGAAAATGGGTGTCCTCACCGGCGTGGAGAATCGGTGCCAATGCCCGGGCCATCGTGCGTGCAAAGAGGCTCCCGAGTTCCGGTGCGGTAACGAAGTCGCCGGCAGCGCCGAACTTGGTCTTGCCGGCGCTGTAGTAGCCAAGACCGGGCGCATACAGGGCGAGCTCCATGAAATGCCAGAAGGGGATCGAACCCGCTGCCCGGATTTCTGCGACGATTTTTTGCCGCAGCTGCGCGCTATGGGCCAGCTCGGCTGCGGCAATTTCCGCTTCGTTACGATTCAGAAGATGCAAGCCCTGGGTTCCTCGCTAAGATTCAGGCGTGTCGGCCACGACGCCAGCAAGGTGAAGGATACATGAGTGAGGCCCAGAACCCCGTCGTGCTGATCACGGGCGCTGCCCGGCGCGTCGGCGCCGAGATCGTGCGCCATGTGCATCGCGCCGGCTATGAGATTGCCCTCCATACTCGCGATCCAAGTCCGGAGGCGCTGGCCCTGCAGGCTGAACTTGAGTCGATACGGCCGGGCAGCAGCTTGCTGTGCCATGCCGACCTCGGCAACACGACCGCTTTGCCCGACTTGATCGATACCACACTCGCACGGTTCGGCCGGCTCGATGCCCTGATCAACAATGCCTCGACGTTCTGCCCGACGCCGATCGGCAGTACCACCGAATTGCAGTGGGACACGTTGTTTGCCAGCAACGCCAAGGCCCCGTTCTTTCTGGCGCAAGCCGCAGCACCGGCACTGCGCCAATCGCAAGGCTGCATCATCAACATCACCGATGTCTATGGCGAACGGCCATTGCTGCAGCATACGGTGTACGCCATGGCCAAGGCCGCGCTACGGATGCTGACGCTATCGTTGGCACGCGAGCTTGGGCCTGAGATTCGCGTCAATGCCGTCGCTCCCGGGGCCATCCTGTGGCCCGAGTCCGGCAAGTCGGAGGCCGCCAAGCAAAGCCTGCTCGACAAGACCGCCTTAAGGCGTGTCGGTGAGCCGGCAGACATCGCGCGTACCGTGCTGTTTCTGCTGCGCGATGCGCCTTATCTGACGGGCGAGGTCATCAAGGTCGACGGTGGCCGCAGTTTGGTGATCTGAACCTGAGCCTGACCGCATCAACCCCTTTTCCTCATCGGTAACCAGTCCAGGGAGTCCGTGCCATGTTGCGTCAATCCATCTTGTTCTGCCTCTGTCTCGTCGCCGTCAGCGCATCAGCCGCCGACCGCCTGACCGATCGCGCGTTCAGTACCCGCTCGGTGGTCTATGCGCCACACGCGATGGCCGCGACCAGCCAGCCTTTGGCCACGCAGGTGGCATTGCAGATCATGCGCGACGGCGGTAATGCGATCGATGCAGCCATCGCCGCGAATGCAACCCTGGGGCTGATGGAGCCGACCGGCAATGGCGTGGGCGGCGACTTGTTCGCGATCGTTTGGGATGCCAAGACCCAGCAACTTTACGGCTACAACGGTTCGGGCCGCTCGCCGAAGTCGCTGAGCCTGGCTGAGTTCGAAAAGCGTGGCCTGCAAGACGTGCCAAGCTTTGGCCCATTGCCCGTCACAGTGCCGGGAGCCGTCGATGGTTGGATGGCGCTGCATCAGCGCTTCGGCAAACTACCGCGTAAACAACTATTCGCGCCCGCCATTCAATACGCCACGCAAGGCTTTCCGGTTTCCGATGTGATCGCGTATTACTGGGGCGCGTCGGTGCCCAGGCTCTCGCCCTATGCGGGGTTCAAAGAGCAATTCACAATCGATGGTCGGGCGCCCAAGACTGGCGAGATTTGGAAGAACCCGAACCTCGCACGCACCTTGCAGCGCATTGCGGCAAACGGTCGGGACGGCTTCTATCGCGGCGAAACAGCAGCAACGATTGCCCGATACATGGCCGAACAAGGCGGGTTTCTGACGGAGGCGGACCTCGCCGATCATCACGGCGAATGGGTCACCCCGATTCATACGAACTACCGCGGTTACGACGTTTATGAGCTGCCGCCCAACGGCCAGGGTTTGGCGGCGCTGCAGATGCTCGAATTGCTTGAGCCTTACGACTTCAGCCAGATCCCGTTTGGCAGCGCTGAGCATATTCATCTGTTTGTGGAGGCGAAGAAGCTCGCGTTTGCGGACCGCGCCAAATTCTATGCCGACCCGGCATTTGCCAAGACCCCCGTCGAGGCGTTGCTGAGTGCGGACTACACCGCCGCGCGCCGCGCCCTGATCCAACCGAAGGCAGCGCTGCAGGTGGCCGCTGGCGAACCGAAAGCGCTCAATGAAGGCGACACGATCTACATGACTACCGCTGATGCCGACGGCAACATGGTGTCCCTGATTCAATCGAACTATCGCGGCATGGGCTCCGGCATGACCCCGCCCGGGCTCGGCTTCATCTTGCAAGATCGCGGCGAACAGTTCGTCCTGAAACCGGGCCACGCCAACAGTTTCGCGCCAGGCAAGCGACCGTTCCACACGATCATCCCGGCATTCGTGTTGAAAGACGGGGCGCCCTGGCTGAGCTTTGGCGTCATGGGTGGTGCGATGCAGCCGCAGGGTCACGTGCAAATTCTGATGAACCTGATCGATTTCGGCATGAACTTGCAGGAAGCTGGTGACGCACCGCGCATTCAACATGATGGTTCAACCGAACCTGCGGGCCAGAACACGCCGATGCTCGATGGCGGCATCGTGAATCTGGAGCATGGATTCGCCCCGGAAGTGATCCGTAGCCTGATGCGCCGCGGCCACAAGATCCAGTTCGCCGACGGCCCCTACGGCGGCTATCAGGCGATTCAACGACTGCCGAACAACGTCTACGCGGGCGCGAGTGAGTCACGCAAGGATGGTCAGGCAGCGGGGTACTGACCCAACACCGTCAGGGCGGGTCTGAAACGTCCAGGACGGACTAATTCAGACCCTCCCTAAGTGACCCGCGCGAGCATGCGCTTGAAGCCCATACCGCGGGCGTAGCGTGTACCGATGTCGATCCACATGAGGAACACGGCCTCGCGGAGCACATTGCCGGCGCCGATGGTCGCGATCGAATGATCGCTCTCGGCGGCAATCACTTGATGCATGATTCCGAGATTGCGCGCCAACAGGCTGACGCGAGCCAGGTGATACCGATTGCTGATCAGTAGCACGTGCTCGTGGGCGTTGGTACGCATCAGTTCACGCGCGTGCCGCAGATTCTGCAGGGTATCTTGGCTCTGATCTTCGAGAATCGCCGCAACGTTGGCCGGCAACCCGCGCGCCTGCAACGCGCGGAACATCTGTGTGGCCTCGCTCTCGAGCCCGCCCGTGCGACCACCGAGCAAATAGAGCGACGGTTGGCCCGACGCATCCTGTCCCAACACCGCCAACGTGCGCCGGAGACGGTGCTCAAGATCGGCATCGGGCGCGCCATCCGGGCTTCGTTTGCCAAATACCAGCACCGCATCGGCACGACCGGCCTCGCTAGAAGCGCGGCGAGCGGTGCGCCAAACCCGATAGGCATAATAGGCATACAGCAGGCCGCCGCTGGTCAGCAATGCGGCCAAACCAATCAAGCCCGAATGCATTGCGTCTCGATCGCGCCAGTAGTTCCGGATCCGCATGTGCCCCAGGCCTCAAAGCGCCGATCAGCCCGACGTCAACGCACGAATCAGCTTGTCCCAGTCTTCACGCGTCTTGCCATCGGTCTCGCGCAGTTCGGCGATCAATCGGCACGCATGCAGCACGGTGGTGTGATCGCGACCACCAAATGCGTCGCCGATCTCGGGCAACGAATGCGTAGTCAGCTCCTTGGTCAACGCCATCGCCAATTGGCGCGCGCGCGCCAAGTGCCGGGTTCGTCGCTTTGAGAGCAAATCGGCAACGCGGAGCTGCGAGTAGTCAGCCACGACTTTCTGGATATTGGGGATGCTGAGCGCACGCTCCTGCACGGTCAGCAAGTCACGCAGTGCCTCTTGCGCAAACTCGATCGACACGGCGCGACCGGTGAAATGCGCGCGGGCAGACAGTGTGTTCAACGCACCTTCCAGATCGCGCACGTGCGAGCGCATTCGGCGCGCGATCATGTAGGCCACTTCTTCGCTGAGCTTCAAACCTTTTTGATCGGCCTTCTTCAGCAAAATCGCGGCGCGCGTCTCGAAATCCGGTGGCTCGATGGCCACTGGCAATCCCCAGCCCAGACGCGAGGTCAGGCGCGGCTCCATGTTCTCGACTTCCTTCGGGTAGCGATCGCAAGTCAGGATGATTTGCTGGTTCGACTCGAATAGCGAGTTGAAGGTGTGGAAGAACTCTTCCTGGGTACGATCTTTGCCGGCGAAGAATTGGATGTCGTCGATCAGCAGCGCATCGACCGAGCGATAGCGCGATTTGAAGTCATCCATATTCTTGGCATTCAGCGCCTTGATCATGTCGCTGAAGAACTGCTCGGATCGCTGATACAGCACCTTGAAACCGGGGCGGTTCCGGCGCATCAAGTTGCCGGCGGCATACATCAGATGGGTTTTGCCCAAGCCGGTGCCACCATAAAGCAGCAACGGGTTGGATTCGCGCCGACCGGGATTCATCGCAACCTGAAAAGCGGCCGCACGTCCCAGTTGATTCGACTTGCCCTCGACAAAGTTGTCGAAGGTGTAGTGATTGTCCAGATTGCTCTCAAAGTCGTCCGGGATCGACGCCACGACCTCAGCTCTGGGCCGCTCCGGCTTTGGCGCCGGCTTTGGTTTGGCCAGCGAGCCCACTTCGAGACGCACGTCAACGACTTCCTCGGCGAGAAAATTGCTGATCTCTTGGATACGTTCGAGGAAGCGCTCGCGCACGCTCTCCAGCACAAACGCATTGGGCGCCAACAGGCGCAGCACGCCGGGCTCCTCGCGCACCTGCAAAGGCTTCAACCAGGTCAGGATGTCCTGTTCGCTGAATTCCGCGTCCAAACGCGCCAGACAGCGATCCCAGAGGGTGTGCATAAAGGGTTTTTTCCAGGCGACAGACTAGGCATCCCAAAAGTGGGACGCCGGTGGATCAGTTTATCAGACGCGGATCGGTGGATCGTCGCCGAATTTGGTGAGATTCCTGAACACGCGGCTATCTCTTTGATTTCCATGAACGAAGACGCAGAAATCCGCAGTCAGCCGGCCATCCCGCCATTCACGCCGATTATCTGGCCGCTGACATAGGACGCCGCCTCCGAGGCCAAAAAGCGTACGACCGCCGCTACTTCTTCCGGCCGGCCAGCACGCTGGGCCGGAATGATCTGGCGAATCTGCTCCGGACTGAAACTGTCTTGGCTCATGCGCCCTTCGATGAGCCCAGGCGCCACGACATTCGCCGTAATCCCGCGCGACCCCATCTCCCGGGCCAACGACAACACGGCGCCGTGCAAACCAGCCTTGGCAGCCGCGTAATTGGTCTGGCCGCGGTTGCCAATCATGCCGGCAACCGATGAGATCGCGAGCACTCGGCCGAATCGGGTACGTGCCATCGGCAGCAGTGCTGGCTGCACAATTCGGAAGAAACCGTGCAACGACACATCGATCACCCGCTGCCATTGCTGCCAGCTCATGCCGGCCATTGGCGCATCGTCGTGGATGCCGGCGTTGTGCACAACCACTTGAATCGGGGCAACCGCAAGCAGCGCATCCATCGCCACGTGGCACGCCTCGGCATCGGTCAGATCGAATACGACCACCTCCGCACTGCCGCCGGCTGCGCTGATCGAATCGACCACCGCCTGCGCGCGTGCGGCTTGGGCGTTCGCATGCACGATGACATGCAGGCCGTCTGCCGCCAGCTGAGTGCAGATGGCGGCCCCGAGATCCCCGGAGCCGCCCGTGACCAGCGCGCGGCGCTTGCTCACAGATTGGCGAGCACGTGATCAGCCGCCGACACGCGAAACTCGCCCGGCGCTTCGACAAACAGCTGACTGACAACGCCATTCTTGGCGACCAGCGCAAACCGCTTGGCGCGCATGCCCATGCCGAACGCGGTGGCGTCGAGCTCCAGGCCCAGTGACTTGGTGAACGCACCGTTGCCATCGGCGAGCATCATGATGTCGGCCGGCGCATTCTGGTGCTTCGCCCAGGCTTCCATGACAAACGCGTCGTTGACGGCCATGCAGGCCACCGTGTCGACGCCTTTGGCTTTCAGCTCGTCCAGCTTGTCGACGTAGCCCGGCAGGTGCTTCGCCGAGCACGTGGGCGTGAACGCGCCCGGCACGGCAAACAGCACCACGGTTTTATTGGCAAACAGATCCGCCGTATTGATGGACTGCACGCCGTCTTTCAGATAGTTCAGCACGGCAGTAGGCAAGGTTTCGCCGACTTGAATGGTCATGTGGGTCTCCGGGACCGTGGGAAGGACTGCCGAGTGTAGTGGAACCCCATTGCGAGCGGGTTGCGGCGCCGTGAACGGCCAGTTCGGTGCCGCCGCCGCTGCCGCCTTGAAACTTGCCGGATTCCTGTCTTTCGTCGGTATTGCCGACCGGCAAACCCAGGCATCCTGTCGCCACTAGAACCACCGGAGTGCGCGTCCCATGCTTCATACCGTTCATGTCGTGCAAGCCTTCGCAGAAGGTCAGATTGGTGGCGCCCGAATGGCCGTCGTCGCCGGTGCCGATCACTTGGAAGCCAGCGCGCGTCAGCGTATTGCCCAAGTGATGGGTTTGCCGACAACAACTTTTGTCAGTCGTGGCCAAACGGATCTCTGGGAACTGCAGAGCTATTCCGCGGCCGGCGAAGCTTTCGCACAATCGAACAACGCCGTGGCTGCTCTGGCACTACTGCCGCAACTGGGTGCCGCTGATCTGGGCTGGCATCGCGCGCAAGCCGAGTCGGGCGTCAGCGACTTGCTATTGGAGTCGGATGGCGCGTTTCTGAAGCTCCCGCCGGCGAAGTATGCGCATGTACTGCGCGACTCGGTCACGCTGCTGCAAGTACAGCATGCGCTGGACCTGCCTGCCGACCACTGGAAGCGCGTGCCGCTGCCGTGCCGCGCCGAGTGTGGCAGCGCGTATCTGCTGGTCGCAGTGCCAGATCAGGTAAGCCTGCTTGACGTCGTCGTTGAACCCGAGATTCTGCAAAGCCTGTGTCAGCGCCTGAATTTAGCCGGTTGTTGCGTGTTTGCGCTGCCGACCCGTGGTGGCGACACCATCGCCTCACGCGTATTTGCTGCAGATTCGGAGCAATCCGAGCAAGGCGCTTCGGAGATCGCTGCGGGCGCTTTGGCCTGTTATGTCCATGATCACCTCGGTCAGCGCACCGACCAACTTCAAGTCGATCAAGGCGAGCCATGCTGTGGCGAATCGCGGCTTCGCTTGCGGGCCATTCTGGAGCGGCATGATGATGGCATCGTCGCCGTGAGAGTCGGCGGCGAAGTGCGCATCTGGCGCAGCTTTCAGTTCGAAGCGTAAGGTCATCAGAGTCTCTCATCAATCACACCGAAACCCATTGGTTTCGCCAACCAAAAGATTGCGGGTGGTGACGATTCTGACCGCAAGTAACGCCCTCCCCCGCGATCGCGGGGGAGGGCGCCGACTCCCGCTCCCACGCGAGTGGGAGCGGGCTGGGGAGCGGCTACTTGCCACACTGCGTCGTCATTAGAATCGCGCATCGTCGCTGACCGTTTGATGCGCGAATAAGCGCTTCATCGGTGCGACCAAAAACGCCAACCAAATCATTCGAACTGGTTTGCGAACAGAGGCCCTTCGGGCTCGTTGAACTCCTGCGCGCCAATGTCGATGGCCGCGCCACCGGGCCGGGCAACGCCTTTCAGGTCCAGGCTGGGCGGCGAAACGAAGGGAAAGTCGCTGCGGCCAGCATTCCTGAGTGGCGAATCGGCATGTACGTCGAAGTCATTGAAACTGTGGTAACCCGGGTCCGCACTGATGTTATTGGCCGCCGAAGTCGGCACGCCGGAATATGCATCGAGCCGGTTGTTATGCAGGCTCTGCCCACCGACCAGCGATGCGTCCCGATTCGCTCCATTGGCATCGACGTTGTTCCAGAACACGTTGTTCGCAACCAGGCAGTAGTCGATCAGATTGCAAGCCGTGGTCAGCGCCGGCCACACGGGCGACAGCGTGGTATTGCCGATCACCGAGTTGTTTATGAAGTACGTGTTGCCCGACACGTTGTTCAGATAGGCGGCACTCTCGGAATTCGCCGTGTTGAACACGAATCGATTGCCCTTGATCTGCAAATGCCCAGACTGTGTGATCACGGCAAGCGCACCGCCGCGCTGACCGGCCGTGCACTCGGCAAAGATCAGGCGTTCGAGATAGACATTGGCACCAACGCCTTGATAACCCTGAATCCGCATGCAGCCGCCAACATTGCCAACATCGCGCCCTTGGAACAGCATCAAATTGCTGATCCGAATGGTCACGCCGAACGAACCCCCGCTGACCCCGATATCGAATATCCGATCCTGCTGATTGCCGTCCATGAGCGTCAGCGCCGCATCGTTTGTTTGTGCCGTGCAATTGGCACCAGACCAACCGCCGGAGATCGTCAAGTCGTTGCCGCTCGCCAACGTCAAGTCGTATTGGGCATCGGGACCGGACACGATGGGCGGACCATAGATTCCAGATTTCATGCGAATCTCATCGGCACCCGGGCTCGCTTTCGCACCATTAATCGCTTGGCGCATCGTTTCGGCTGAGTCGACACAGTAAAGCGCCGCTTCGACGCCCGGCCACCACGCCAGCAGCGTCACGAGGCAGGCCCAGGCGCGCCATCGGATCGGACAACAAGCAGTAATCATTTGAGTTCTCCAGACGGCTATCACGGGCGCCACAGCGGCGCTTGCCTGGAGAAACGAGATCCTGCGGGAATCCGGACAGGATCGTTTCGAGTGTCCAAAATGAAAAACGCCCGAAGCGGGCGTTTTTCTGCTGGCGTCGAGGCGCGTACCGCCTCGCCCGCTCAGGCAACCGTCGGTGAACCGCGATTGATGTAATGATCGGACATGACGCGCGCCATCGCCGCGGTCAGTTTCTTGCCTGTCGGAATGTGCAGGAACTCATTCGGGCCGTGCGCATTGGACTTCGGCCCGAGGAGGCCCGTCACGACGAACTGTGCATCCGGGAATCGCGCCTGCAGCATGCCCATGAACGGAATCGTGCCGCCCTCGCCCATCGCCGCCGACTTCGGACCGAAATAGTCTTTGGAGGCCGTGTCGACCGAATCAGCGAGCCAAGACACGAGGCTTGGCGCGGCCCAGCCGCACGACGACTTCTCGACTTCAAACTCAATGCGGGCGCCGTATGGCGGGTCCTTTTCCAAAAGCTCCTTCAGGCGACTGGAGGCGACATGTGGATCCAAGGTCGGCGGCAGGCGCACCGAGAGTTTCAGCGCTGTTTGCGGACGCAGCACATTGCCGGCGTCTTCAAGCGCTGGCAAACCTTCAGCGCCGGTAATCGACAAAGTCGGACGCCAGGTTCGGTTCAACACGAGCTCGGACAGATCGTCGTTCATGGGCCGCACGCCGTTTGGCCACGGAAACTTATCGAACACATGGGTACCGAGAATGCCGGCTGCCTCGCGGGCTTGCACTTTGCGTTCAGCCGGAATGTCGACATGCAGCACTTCGGCGCGGATCCGACCAGTACTGGAATCTTCAATGCGATCGAGCAGACCCCGGACGATCCGGAACGAGCTCGGCACAATGCCACTCGCATCGCCGGAATGCACCCCTTCGTCCAGCACCCGCACCCGCAGCGTGCCGCCCGCCAAGCCACGTAGCGACGTGGTCAGCCAGAGTTGGTCGTAGTTGCCGCAGCCAGAGTCCAGACAGATCACGAGCGATGGCGTGCCGATACGGTCCGCCAGATGGTTGATGTAGAACGGCAGGTCGTAAGAACCGGATTCCTCGCAGCCTTCTATGATGACGACGACACGCGAATGATCGATGCCGCGCTCGTGCAGCGCCATGATGGCGGCCAGCGACGCGAACGCAGCGTACCCATCGTCCGCACCACCACGGCCGTAGAGCTTGTCGCCAGCGAGAACGGGCTTCCAGGCACCAAGATCGACATTCCAGCCGATCATCTCTGGCTGCTTGTCCATGTGCCCGTACATCAGAATGGTATCGTCGCCCTTACCCGGAATATCGATGTACAGAAGCGGCGTGCGGCCTTCGATTTGAATGCGCTCGACCACCATGCCCGTGATGGGCTGCCGGCGCACCCAATCCTCGATCTGATCCATCGCCGTCTTCAGGTAACCATGTTCGACCCAACCCGCGTCAAACGCCGGGCTCTTCGCGGGAATCTTGATGTACTCGATCAGCTCCGGAATGATCTGGCGTTCCCAGATCTCGTCGCAGAAGGCGTAGATTTTGTCCTGTTGGCTCACATGAGTTCTCCGGCTAGTGAGCCAGTGTAACCGGCTGTTTTCCTGGGCCGCAACGGGCGGAAGGAAACGGATCGCAAGCAAACGATCGTTCGGCGCGGTGGGGTTCCCTTAGGCGCTGCGGCCTGGAGCAGCCAGAGTTCGAGGCGATGCCAGTCGGACACAATTTGTTCGCCAACTCAGAAATTTCTGAGGTCAGATTCGGAAATTTCCCGAAGACGATTCACATTGTGCCGTCGATACTTTGGCCATGAATGAATTCCTGATCCGCTGGTGTCTCGGAATCCTGCTTGCCTGCTGGTTGCCGTTCGGGGCCGCCCTGGCCTCGGGACCGGTCAACATCAATACTGCTTCGGAAACCGAGCTGCTGGAGCTCGATGGCGTTGGCCCTGCCAAAGCACGGGCGATTGTCGCGTACCGGCAGCAGCATGGTGCCTTCAAGTCGGTCGACCAACTCGCGAATGTCGAAGGCATTGGCCTCAAGACCATCGAACGCAATCGAACTCGTTTGACCATCGGTGCTGAATCGTGAGACCAGGACCCACCCATCCTTCACGTTGACCCGGTCAGCCGGGCAACTGGCGCCGCTCCAGGTCGCCGCGAAAAAAATGTGCGTCCGCGTGATCACGTTTCGGTGGATTTCCCGAGTAACACTGCAGACGCCGTTCCCTCCCCGCACGCGGCGGCGCCTCAGAGTGGGCCACGGATGGCCCCTCTGCCCTCTTTCGGGTGCTGCGATTCGAACCCGTAAGCCCTTGATTCTGGGGCCCTGAGTCCGGACATATACCGGACTCGATGGGCGTCTGAAAATCCCGAGTGGACTGCTCGAGGCGCCTCTAGCGCGCTGCCGCCTTCAGCATGGCCGACGCATGCGCCTTGGTCTCGGTCGTCAGCTGAATACCGCCCAGCATCCGCGCCACTTCCTCAACGCGATTTTTGCCGGTCAGAACTTCGATCTGGGTGCGCGTTTGGCCGGCGTCCTGCTTCTTGGCCACGCGTAAGTGAGCGTGCCCCAGTGCCGCGACCTGCGGCAAGTGGGTGACGGTCAACACTTGCCGCGCTTCGCCAAGCTCGCGCAGTTTGCGCCCAACGACTTCGGCGGTCGCGCCGCCAATGCCGGAATCGACTTCGTCAAACACCATGACCGGCACCTCGTCAGCACCGATTGTGGCGACTTCGATGGCCAGCGAGATGCGCGCCAGTTCGCCGCCCGACGCAATCTTGCGCAGTGGTCGCGCGGGCTGACCCGGATTCGGACTGACGAGAAACTCGACCTCTTCCAGACCCGACGCCGCAAATTGATGCTCGCTGCGCGTGCTCAGGGCCGCTGTGAACGCCCCCGCGATCGCCAACTCGTGCAAGATCGCGGTGACTGCGGCATCCAGCCGGCGTGCGCTGTCGGCACGCAGCTGACTCAGTTCCGAGGCAGTTTGGCTGTATTGCTTTTCGGCTTGCTGCAATGCCAGCAGCAGACGTTCACGCTCGCCACTCGCACCTTCGATCCGCGCGAGTTCCTGCTCAATCGATTCGGCCTTATCAAGCAGTTCCTTCGGCGCCACGCGATGTTTGCGCGCGAGTTCATGGATTCGGGCAAGTTGTTGATCGAGCTTGTCGAATTCGGCCGGATCCAGATCGAAGCGGTCGCGGTACCGCCGAATGGCATCCGCCGCCTCGCCAAGTTGAATATCCGCCGCGTCAATCAGTTCGAGCACCGGATGGAGCGATTCATCCAGGCTCGCAAGCTTTTCCAGCTCAGCCCGAACGTCTGACAGTTGCGCTCGCAACGACTCGCCTTCGTCGCCATCCAGGCGCTCGCCGAGACGCGCGGAGCCATCGAGCAACTGACTCGCATTGCTGGTTCGCTTGTGGTCGTCGACGAGTTTCTGAAACCGCTCGGCACCGAGCCCATCGCGCTGCAATTCCTTCAACTGGAATTTCAGGAACTCGATCCGATCCGGATCCGAGCTCCCGGCCGATTCCAGCGCCTGCAGCTGCCGCTGCAGCTGGTGCACGCTCGCGCTCGCCTGCGCCAAACGCGTGAGCATGGTCTCGTGTCGGCCGAAGCGATCGAGCAACCGCAGTTGCTGCGTCTTGCTGAGCAACGCCTGATGCTCGTGCTGACCGTGGATCTCAACCAGGCTGGCACAGAGTTCGCGCAACTGCGCCGACGAACACGGCCGGTCATTGATGTAGGCGCGGGAATTGCCATCGGCGCGAATGATGCGCCGGAGCCGCAGCCCCTCGTCATCATCAAGTTCCTGTTCCTGCAACCATAGCCGCGCCGCGTGATCGGGGGCCACTTCGAATTCGGCGTGCAACTCGGCGCGCTCGGCACCATGGCGCACCATGCTGGCATCCGACCGGGCCCCGGTCAGCAGCAGCAATGCATCGACGAGCAGCGACTTGCCGGCGCCGGTTTCGCCCGTCAGGACGGTCATACCGGCTGACAGGGCGACTTCGGCCCGATCGATGATCGCGAAATCCTTGACGAAGATCGACTTCAACATGCGGACGACTCAGTGCTCAGAGATATTCCAGCCAACCGTGCGGGTCGGGCGCGGTGCCTTTGACCAGGCCAAAGAACGCCTCACGCATTTTGCGGGTCAAGGGGCCGGGCTCGCCAGAGCCGATCTTCTTGCCGTCCACGCTGCGAATCGGCGTCAGCTCGACCGCGGTCCCACACATGAACAGTTCGTCACAGAGATACAAATACTCGCGCGGCAGATCCTGTTCAATGACTTCAATGCCCATGCTCTTGGCGAGCACCATGATGGTATTGCGGGTAATCCCGTTCAGAATGGCCGCCGACACCGGCGTGGTGTAGAGCTTGCCGTCGAACACCAGGAACAGATTCTCGCCGGCGCCTTCCGACAGCAATCCGGTCGAAGCCAGCGCGATCCCTTCGCCAAAACCGAGGCGACGCGCCTCGCGGGCAATCAGCTGTCCGGACAAATAGTTGCCGCCGGCCTTGGCGCCCGTCGGAATCGTGTTCGGTGCCGGCCGGTTCCAACTTGAGACCATCGCATCGATGCCCGTGTCCGTGGCCGACTGACCGAGGTACTCGCCCATCTGCCATACGGCGACCGCGACGTCCGTTGGGCAATCGGCGCTCAGACCAAAGCCGCCGAGGCCACGAAACGCGACCGGGCGCAAATAGCACTTGCCGAAGTTGTTGGCGCGAATGACGTCCTTGCAGGCCTGCGTCAGCTGCGCCCGATCGAATGGAACCGGCATGTCGTAGATGTGCGCCGAGGTGTAAAACCGCTTGAGATGATCCTGCAGCCGAAAGATGGCCGGGCCGTTCGGCGTGTCATAGCAGCGCACCCCTTCGAACACCGACGACCCGTAGTGGATGGCATGGGCCATGACATGGGTGGTGGCCTCGGCCCAGTTCTTAATGGCGCCGTTGTGCCAGATTTTTTCAGGGTATTGCATGCTCATGAACGGGCTCCAACAGGTAAACCGCCATGTTATCGGCTTTCGTACCAGCCAGAGAAGTGCAGAAGTGCGCGGTTGCGGGCAGCAATCGTTGACGGTTCGTGACCATGCGCCGAGGCAGCACGGACAGGCCTATCCACCGAAGCACGGCCTGCAAGTGTTTGATCCTCCTGGCGGCACCAGCACTCCCCACGGCACTGCAGCGCATGCCTCCCCGACGCCATACCGGACTGGACGCTTGGGCCACGGCCTGCCGACATCCGGCCACGGGACACTGCGCGTCTGTCCCGAGAGCTGGACACCGCGGGCCATTTGGCGCGCCAAAGTCCAGTCGCTGCCGCATCCAGCCGAAAACCGTGCGTTTCGCAGGCCGGCGATTCGATACCATCTGCGGTTCGCTGACCCACGCAAAGGCGCCATGACCTCCCGCAACACTGCCCTGCAAACGCCAAGCTCAAACACGACCATCGCGGTATGGCTGCTGCTGGCCGCGGGCGTCGGCGTTTGTGTCTTTGGTTTGATGACGGTCGATCTGTACGCCGCGCTGCCGGCTTACCGATTCCGAGACTTGCTGTGGCTCGCGCTGGGTGGCTTGGCGCTCGCGTTGCCGCTTCGATTCCTGCTTCGCTTGCCCTGGGTCATTGCCTGGTGCTTGGCCATGGCCGGTATCCATGTCGCCGGACTCAATCTGGGGCCAGTGCTGTGCGTCATCGCCCTCGCCGCGGCCGCCTTGGCCTTGGGTTCGCGCGTTCTGAGCAGAGATGCCGACACCAGCACGGCCACTCAAGTCATTCTGGGGCTCGCCATGCTGGCGGCCTTACTCGGCTGGCTGCTGCCGTATCCCGTACATACCCGCCTTTGCTACATCGCCATGCTGGCCATTCCGATTCTGTGGCGCCGTGACGCGCTGCGCGATGCCTTGGCGTCGTGGCGCACCAGTATTCGTCAGGCGGGTGACACGCTGCCAAGCTTCAGTGTGACGGTTCTGGCGTTTGTTCTGGCAATGATTGCGACCGCGGCTTGGTTGCCTGTGATGATGAGCGACGACGTTGTCTATCACCTCGCGCTGCCAGCACAACTGATCGAATCCGGCCACTACCACTTCAATGTCACCGACCAGGTATGGGCCGTGTCGCCTTGGGCCAACGATGTCCTGCATGCGGTGGTCATGATGCTGTCCGGGCAGAACGAGATCGGCGCGCTGAACTCACTTTGGCTGCTGCTCGGGGCCAGTTTGTTCTGGCGCGTTGCGGGTCGACTGGACTGCAGTCCGGCCTGGGCTTTCTTGGGCAGCGCGCTCTTTTTCAGTGTGCCGCTGTTTCATATGGGCACCAACTCGATGCAGACCGAGTTGGCCAGCACGGCCGTGGTCCTGGCGTTGTTGGATCACATCCTCGCCCAACCGGGCAACACGCCGGGTCGGCACATCGTGGTCACCGCGATGTTGTCCAGCTTTCTGTTGGCGCTCAAAATCAGCAACGTTGCGATTCTGGCGCCACTGCTGATCTGGTGGCTGATTCGGCAGCGTCCGTTCGCGATCAAACCGTGGCTCATCGGCATTGCCGTAGGTATTGCGATTGGTGGCTCCAGCTACGCGTACGCCTGGATTCTGACCGGCAACCCGGTGCTGCCGTTGTTCAACAGCGTCTTCCAGTCGGCGCTGATGCCACCGACCAACTTCACCAATCCGACTTATCACGGCTTGTTGAGCTGGGATGTGTTGTATCAGATGAGTTTCGACAGCAGCCGCTTCATGGAAAGTGAGGATGGAACCTTCGGATTTCAGTGGTTGGGCTTGTCGGGGCTCTTGCTGCTCGCGCTATTTGATCGCCGTCTGAGACCGCTGCTTTGCGTTGGCCTTGCTGGCGTCATCATCCTGTTCGTGCAGATGCAGTATCTGCGGTATCTATTGCCGGCATTGGCCGTGCTGGGCGTTGTACTGACGGTCGTATTGTCGCGTCTGCGTCCAGAATGGTTGAGCAAGACCTTGGTGGTCGGATTGTGTGTGCTGAATCTGTATTTTCAGTGCCAGTCGGCACCGCCGTTGCGCCAAGGCACGGTAAGCGAAGTCCTGCGTCAGGGGCTCCACCACTATCGGAACAGCCTGCTGCGCACGGCTGCGCCAGAGCGCTTGCTGCTGGATGGGTGGCGCACGCGCCTCGGTCCCTACGCGACAGTGTTCGCAGGCACCAATCCCAATGTCGCCGAGCTTGCCGGTCGCGGCCACACGTTGTCCTGGTACGCCGCCGACTACTGGGCGCGAATGCCCGTTATGGAAGCCGACACGAGCGGCCAGGCGTATCTGGAATACTTCAACGAACTCGGTGTCGATCACGTGCTGATCCGCCCGGAATTCGCGAGCCCAGCGCTGATGGCAGCGCTCGCACAGCGTGGCGAATGGCTGGACAGCCAAGGCGCAGCAATGCTTTATCGGCTCCGCTGGCCCGCCGCTGACCTGCAAGTGGCGCCGGATATTGTGCTCCCCGATCAAGCCGGCCTGATCAAGCGCTTCCCGGTCGATCCGGCAATACCGGCGGTTGGCGCCGCTGAAATCACACTGCGCTGCGGCAAGAAGGGCTGGGGCGTCGCCGTCAATCACGTGGCACGGGGTGACTTTGGCGAACGGAAGCTCGATTCGCAGGTGAACTTTTGCGGTGCCGGTCATGAGCTCAAATTCAAGACCAGTGCATTGCTGCCCGATGGCACCAAAGAATGGGAAGTCCAGGTGCAAACGTACACTGCCGACAATCCGCTCGACATTCTGGCGGCCAAAGCGTGGCTGCGCCCCGACAGTGCGCGCCGCCATGATCATGCGGCGGAACTTAGGCTGTTTTGATGGCCTCCGATGCGGCACCGCGTCGCGCTTTTGCTACGATTCTTCGTCGATCAATCTGACTCCATGTCCGCTGACGCAATGGCTACTGCACATCCAACCCTCATCCCGAACGAGCGCCCGCTGTGATTGCAGTTGTGATTCCAAGCTATCGCGTCCGCGCCAAGATTCTGGGCGTCCTGGCCGGCATTGGCCCAGAGGTCGATGTGATTTTTGTGGTTGATGATGCCTGCCCCGAGCGCAGCGGTCAGTTGGTCACCGAACAGGTTTCCGACCCGCGCGTGCGCGTGATCACGCTGCCGGAGAACCAGGGCGTAGGTGGCGCCGTATGCTCAGGCTACCAGGCTGCGATCGATGCCGGCGCGAGCATCGTGGTGAAACTGGACGGTGACGGGCAAATGGATCCTGCACTGATTCCCGCACTCATTCATCCCATCGTGAAGGGTGAGGCCGACTACAGCAAAGGCAATCGCTTTCATGCATTGGGTGACCTCGGCCCCATGCCCAAAGTGCGCCTGTTCGGCAACGCAGCGCTGTCATTTCTGACCAAGCTGTCCTCGGGTTACTGGCAGAGTTTTGACCCGACCAACGGCTTTACGGCGATCCACCGCACCGCCCTGAAGCGCCTGCCGCTAACCCGCATCGCCCGTCGGTATTTCTTCGAATCGGACATGCTGTATCACCTCAACCAGATTCGTGCGGTGGTCTGCGACTTTCCGATGCGCGCCATCTATGCCGACGAGCAGTCGAGCCTGCGACCGTTGCAGGTGGTATTGCCGTTCTTCGTCAACCATGTGCGTAACCTTGGTCGACGCGTGGTCTACAGCTACTTTGTGCGCGGCTTCTCACTGGCGTCCGTGGAATTACTCCTCGGTCTCTTCTTGAGTAGCTTCGGTCTCGCATTCGGTACGTATTCCTGGTGGCAATCGATCGCGTCCAACCAGCTTGCCAGCGCCGGCACGGTCATGCTGTCCGCGCTACCGATCATTCTGGGCACGCAACTGCTGTTGTCTTGGCTGAACTTCGATGTCGCCGCCGAGCCCAGAGTGGCATTGAACCGGCTATTCGGCGAATCCTGAGCGCGATCCACGTTTCGGATTAGTCGTTGAACGTCTCGTTCGACGACTTTCGTCTCGCGTGCCTCCGTATCGGCGCGATCAAACCGGCATGCACAGCAGGTAATGCCAAGTGATCAACCAAGAACGGCAAAGAATCCGCGCATGCGGGCCCGTATCGTCTCTGCGTGCGATAACGCGCACTTAACGAATTCAGGATTCCACCCCATGAAAACACGTTTTCTATCTAATGCCATTCGCTGGTCGCTTTTGACGGCGAGCTTGGGCGTGCTGGCCGCACCAGCGTTTGCCCAGGACGAGTCCGACGAAGATTCGAAATCACTCGAAACGATCGTCGTCACCGGTTCGCGCATTCAACGCGCAGATCTGGAGGGCGCGCTGCCGGTGCAAGTGATCGACCGCGCCCAGATCGATGCCTCGGGCGACATTTCGGTCGCCGAACTGCTGCGCGACTCCACGTTTGCATCGTTCGGCAACTTCCGCCCACAATCGGGATCATCGGGTCAGTCAAACTCCGACATCGACCTGCGTGGTCTTGGCTCGCAGCGCACACTTGTGCTGATTGACGGCCGTCGCGTCGCCAAGAGCCCGTTTACCGGCGCCAATGCGAACCTCAACTTGATTCCGGTCGGCGCCGTCGAGCGTATCGAAATCCTGTCTGATGGCGCGTCCGCCATCTATGGCTCGGACGCGATCGGTGGCGTCGTCAACATCATCACGCGCAAGGATTTCCAAGGCGCTGAGATCAGTTACACCACGGGCAATCCGGCGGTGACTGGCGGCGACATCGAAGGTGGCTCGGTGACCTTCGGCGCGTCTGGCGATCGTGGTCGCGTGCTGGCGACCGTGTCGTACAACAAGCGCGGCATGATCTTCACCCGCGATCAGATTGGCGGCAACGCCCTCGGTCTGTCGACCTTCGGCAACAACTACCGTTTGGCCAATGCCGCCGGCACGGCGCCAACTGGCGCGTTCATTCCGATGCCGGGCTTTGATTGCAGCGGCTCCGGTTTGGGCACTGGTGGCCCACAAGATCTGTTCTTCCAGACCAATCCGGGCGGCGCGGGCGACACCTGCTCGTTCAACTTCAACGCAATTGCCGCGAACGAAGCGTCGGCCACCACGTCCGCCTTGTTCACATCGGGCGACTATCAGATCAACGATGACTGGTCGACCTATTTCCAGGCGTCCGTGACGCGCAATGAGTCGTTCGGCCGTTACGCACCAACACCAGGCCAAGTGTTCGTACCGGAAGGCTCGCCAAACGATCCGGTGCCAGGCGACGGTCGGGGTGCGTTCGTGCGGCATCGCTTTGCCGCCGTTGGCCCGCGCGACACCAACACCGACGAAAACGCCTATGACTTGATGGTCGGCTTCAAGGGTCGGGTTGCCGACACCGTGGATCTGGAGTTCGGTGCCCGCCAGTACGAGAACCAGGCCTACGAACTCGGCCGCAATTTCATCGTTCGCCGCCTAGCTGAGCAGTCGATTGCTCAAGGTCTCTACGATCTCCGCAATCCGTTTGCAGCCGATCGCAACACGCTGAACTCGATCTCGGCAACGACCAATCGCGATGCGACCTGGTTTGGTCAGGAAGTTTTCGGTACAGCCGCGTTTGATCTGTTTGAAATGGGTGGCGGTGCGTCGTCGATGGCCGTCGGTCTGGAATGGCGGTCGGAAGAATACGCCGATGTTTACGATTCCCTGCAATCTGCGGGTGAAATCGAAGGCGCCTCGGGCAACACCGCTGGCGGCGATCGCAGCATCCGTTCGGCCTTCTTCGAATGGTTGTTCCCGATCACCGACACGTTGGAAGTCACCGCGGCTGGCCGCTTTGACAAGTACTCGGACTACGGCTCCGACTTCGCCCCGAAGATCGCATTCCGTTGGCAGCCGATGGATCAGCTGACGTTCCGTGGTTCTTACGGCGAGGGCTTCGCAGCGCCGACGCTGCCAGCGCTGACCACCTCTGCGGCGTTCTCGGCAGACTCAGTCATCGACCTGCGCACCTGCCAGGCCTTCGGCCGCACTGACTGCGCCACGAACCCGCAGATCCAGATTGATGCGACGGTCATTTCGAATCCGGAGTTGAGTTCCGAACAGTCGAGTCAGTACTCGCTGGGTCTGGCTGCGGATCCGTTCGAGTGGTTGGACATCACGGTGGACTTCTACAACACGGAAATCGACGGCCGTATTGCCGCGCTGACCTCGCAGACGCTGATCACTCGCGAGAACAACGGCATTGCCCTGCCACCGGGTCTCTCGGTGCAGCGTGATCCGGTGACTGGCGGCGTTGTGCTCGTGGTCCGCGGACAAACGAACGAAGGCGATGTCGAGACGCGAGGCGTCGACTTCTCGGTCGGCACCAACTTTGACTTCGGCAATGCTGGCGCACTGCAATCGCGTCTGCAAGGTTCGTGGATCAACACGTTCAAGATCGACAACGTGGAGTTCATCGACACCTTCGGCACGCCAGACCTCCGTCTCGGCCTGCTGAACACCTGGACTCTGGGCGACTTCGGTGTGAACTTGAACAGCAATCTGATCGGTGGCACGGATGGCGATAGCACCAATGTCGCGATTGGCAGCTATGTCACACACGATCTGCAGCTGACCTGGAAGACGCCATGGAACGGTACGCTGGCAGTCGGTGCAACGAACGTTGGCGACAAGTATCCGGACCTGAACTCGGCCACCGGTGGTCGTCCGTGGAACTTCTTCCTGTATGACGCATACGGCCGCACACCGTACATTCGTTACACGCAGGCGTTCTGATCCATCGCAGCTTGGCTCTTGGCAACGCGCCCTTCGGGGCGCGTTGTTTTTTTGGTCATTCCAAACGCCAACGCGACCGTTGCGCATCTGATAGGTCCGCGAGTGAACCGATCTTGTTGCATCCCTATGCAATCGCCGCTTGATCGCGCCTTCGGCCACGTGTTCGCCACGCTGCTGTGGCATGGTGAGGTCCCTCTGTCCTACCGCGTCGGGCGGTCTGCCATGTTGCGTTTGATCAGTTTGTCGACCTGTCTTCTTCTGTTGGTGTCCGTGTCAGAGCCGGCTGCTGCCCATCGATTCGTCGCGGCGCTGACGGTTCCAGATGGCGCCTCGGCGCAATGCGCCATTCTTTCGAGCGACAGTTCTGCCGGTACCGCGAGCCTGAAGCTCACGCTCGAAACCGCCGGCTCCCAAGTGGCGAGTTGGCAGCAGTTTGTTTGTGCTCCCGACGGCTGGCAACTGCAGCGCGCCGCGAGCACGAGCCCAACCATCGAATTGAATGCCGGCGATCACGGCTTTGATCAGATCGCCGTGTCGATCCCTCGCGGCGAGTTGCCCGATGCGCCGCTGCTCCGGGCGCAAGTATTCAGCCTGACCGCAGATGATGTGGTTGCCGATCGCACCGAACCTGCTGCTGGCGTCTGGTTGTCCAGCGCCGGCAATCCACTTGGCGTTCCGGCGCTACGGGACCTCGGCACCTTAGCGTTGATCGGGCTCCTTTTGGCCGTGGCATGGGCAGTGCTTCGAACACGGCAAGTCGCCCAGTTGGTCGGAATGGTGATCCTGACGTTCGGTTTGAGTCTTGGGCTTGGCAGTCGCAGTGCTGCCGAACTCAGCATCGCGCCGCCCGAGTTGGCGTGGCAGGACCCCGGCTATGACAGCACAGTGGCTGATGCGGCGTTGGATCTCCGCCGGGCCACCATTCAGTTTTCGGGACGGGACCTGAAGCTCCTGTTTGCCGTGAACAATCTGGAACCGCCGCTGTTGAATCAGCAGGATCGCATGCTCTTCATCGGCAACAGTTTGACCAGTAGCAACAACTTGCCCGGGTTACTGAGCCGGCTGGCCGCGCAAGCTGGCAAGCAGTTGGACGCGCGCGCGCAGACCATTGGCGGCAGCAGCCTCGAAGACCATTTTCGTGCCGGCAATGCCACGCGTGAGATTGCCGCCGGTCGGTATCCTGTGGTCGTGCTGCAACAAGGGCCCTCTTCGCTGCCCGAAAACCAGATCTATCTCCGCACCTGGACCGAGCGCTTCGACCGGCCGATCCGGGCCGCTGGCGGCCGGCCCTTGTTGTATATGGTTTGGCCGGATCGGTCCCGGATGGCGTATTTCAGCGACGTGCGCGACAGCTATCGCGACGCGGCGCTCGCCGTGCAAGGCGCCTTTGCGCCAGCGGGCGAGACTTGGCTTGCGGCCTGGGCCCTGGATCCAGAATTGGCGTTCTACAGCAACGACGACTTTCATCCGACCTTGCTCGGCAGCTATGTGGCGGCGCTCAGCGTGTTTTGCACGGTTTATCAGCAATCGCCCGAGGGCTTGCCCGGCTATATCGAGCAATCCAACGGCAGTCGCACGCCACTGCCGCCTGCCACAGCGCTCTTGTTGCAACGCGCAGCCTGGGACACCTACCGGCGCGAAGGCCTGCGGGGGCAGCCGTAGATCGTCTCTGCGAGAAGGACGTGGGAAACGGACCCCGGCATGAGATCACGTAGCAAAGCGGCCTGAGTTTAGGCCGCCGATTCCAGATGCGTGCTGGGCACCTTCGGGCCAGCCGACCGACAGCAACCGAACCAGCTGTCAGAGCAGTTGGCGGTCGATTCAGGCCTTGCCCGCCGCCGGTTTGGCGCGGACGTACAGCACCATTCGGTGATCTTCGAGCACATACCCCCGGGCTTCGGCGATCTGGGCCTGCAATTTTTCGATCTCGGGGTCATAAAACTCGATGACCTCGCCCGAATCGAGATTCACCATATGATCGTGGTGGTCGCCACGGTCCATCTCGAACACGGCCTGACCGTTGTCAAAGTTGTGCTTTTTGACGAGCCCAGCCTGTTCGAACTGGGTCAGAACCCGGTAAACCGTGGCCAGACCAATGTCTTCGTTGGCGCCGAGCAACTCGCGATAGACGTCTTCCGCAGTCATGTGACGGCCGGATGACCGTTCCAGAATGTCGAGAATCCGCATCCGGGGTAACGTAACTTTAAGGCCGGCTTTGCGTAAATCCTGGGATTCCATCGCCACTTCTCTCATGGGTAGCTGCGGTGGCTAGTGTATCATCCCCTTCTTTTTCGCCATACCGATCGTGACCAACATGCTTCGATTGCTTTGCCTTGCCCTGGTTCTCAGCCTGAGCGCCTGTGGAGTGGTGTACAAAATGGATATTCGCCAAGGCAATCTTGTTGACCAGGACATGGTCGACCAGCTCAAGCCCGGGATGACCAAGCGTCAGGTCGAGCTCGTCATGGGCACGCCTCAGCTGACGTCACCGTTCGAGCAGAATCGTTGGGATTACCTGACGAGCACCCGACGGCGCCACCACGATGCCGAAATCAAGACCTTGAGCCTTTATTTCGAGAACGACACACTCGAACGCATCGAAGGCGACTGGCAGCCTGAAGCCGAGGACGAGTTGTTGCGCGCCTCGCAGGAGCTGCAGAAAAACGTGCCGGAAGACAACCGTCGGCGCGTGCCGGGCCAGAGCAACGGCTAACGCGACTCATTTCGGATTGCAGGTAGGACCGATTTCCCCAGCGGTTCCCAATTCGCCTTTCGGCATCCCGGATTTGATCCGGGGTGGGTTTGGTGCTTTGTCCTGAGCACAGAGACCCAGCTCGAACAACGAGCAATGTTCCGCTCTGCCGGAACTGGCCCCAACGGTTTCGCTGAAATAACCGCAAGAACAATGCCTTGAGCAATGTTCGATGGATAGCCCCCGGCATTCCAAGCGATACATTCAGCACCTCGCCAGTCGTGCCGGAGCCAGTCTTCCCCCGGATGCGGCTCAAGCGCGCTTGTGACGCAGTCGGGAAGCTCTCTGGCGCCGCGCGTCTTTGGGATCGATTAAGAGCGGCCGGTAGATCTCGATTCGGTCTTGATCGCGAAGTTTTGTCTCGGGTGCCACGCGCCGACCGTGAATGCCCACTCGGGTCGCCCAATCACCTGTCTCCGGGCAGGCCTCCAGCATATTTGAAGCCTGCACCGCATCGGCAAGAACACTGCCTTCGGGCACCACCAGAGTCTGCTGCCAGACGCGATCAGGCAGTGCATAGACGATTTGCACGCTCAGCATCAGGCAGCCTTGGGTAGGTTACGGGCCGCGCGCGAGAAATCGTCGACCAATCGGTCCGCCAAACCTTGGAAGCCCAGTGCCAGCGCGGATCCCATCAGCGAACCGGCGAACTCGAAGTCCAGGTTCAAGGTGACCTTGCAGCCCACATCGCCCAGGGCCAAAAACTGCCAGCGGCCGCGTAACGACTTGAACGGACCTTCGAGCAGGTTGAGCGTGATCGACTCACCCGGCACCAATTCGTTCTCGGTTGAAAAGCCCGCCCGAAAACCCAGATAGGACAGGTCCAGACGGGCGCGCATCTGAGTGTCGCTGCGGCTTTCAATGCGCGCGGCCTGGCACCAGGTAAACAGGCGTGGATAGTCTTCAACCTCGTTGACCAGGGTGAACATGCGGCCGGCCGGCTGGGCAATCAGGGCAGAGCGTTCGATCCGACTCAAGCAAAAACCTTTCAGGAAGCAGCAAAACCAGCAAGAATAGTACCGCGATTGCGACCCGGAACGCCCGGTAAGCCAAGGCCTAGGGCTCTGGCGTCAGCTGCTCGAACGACCCCGGACTGGTTGGTTGAAGCCGCCTGTGACGCTTGTTTGCCAGGTGCCGACCGATCGCTGTCAATCGCCAGGAAGGATCTATGAACAAGAAAAAGGACGACAAGAAAGGCGCCAAGGGCGACAGCACCATTGCCCTAAACAAGCGCGCCAAGCACGAATATCGCTTCGACGAACGTATCGAGGCGGGATTGGCTCTGGAAGGCTGGGAGGTCAAGGCGTTGCGCGCCGGTCGCTGCAACCTGGGCGACGGCTACGCCATTCTGAAAGGCGGCGAAATGTTCCTGTTCGGTGCCCAGATCGTGCCCCTGAGCTCGGCGTCCACCCATGTGTTTCCGGAAGAACGCCGAACGCGCAAATTGCTACTGCACCGGCGCGAGATCGACCGCCTGGTCGGTCAAGTCGAGCGCAAGGGCTACACGCTGATCCCGACCGCCATGTACTGGAAGAACAACCGCGTCAAGATCGAACTCGGCCTGGCCCAGGGCAAAAAGGAACACGACAAGCGCGACGACCTGAAAGAGCGCGAGTGGGAGCGTGAGAAAGCACGGGTCATGCGCGCGAAGAATCGCGACGCGTGACGTTGGCGCCGCGGTAAATCTCGCGCCGCAAGAGGCGCCCGTCAGCGTCCCACTACGGCGCCTCAAACCCGTCGGCGAAGTCCACCAGATTGTGCCGGAGCATATGAACTGAATCCCGACTCGCCGCGAACACCCATATCTTGTTGTCGTGCTTCGCTACTGCCATTTGATTGTTGATGCCCACGTCCCGCCCCAGCGGCTCGGAGACGGCGAGATTGTCCGAATGCCCCCGGATGTACACCCGATCACCGGCAGCCAACACCAGCGGGCCTTCGGAATCAGTGACCACCGCGATGGCCTGTGCAACCACACCACCATATTGCCGCCGCGACAGCTCGACGCCATCGCTGCAGCGATAGCGGACGAGTTCGGTGGCAAACATCGCGACCAGTCGGCATTGCCCATCAATGGTCTCAACGCCAACGTCCAGAATAGGCGCACCGACGTCGAAGAGACGCAGAAACGCCCCGTCTGTGAGCTCTTGCAGTATCAACCACGACCCACTGGCCCAGACCAGTTCCGCATCTGGATCGGAATCGACGTTGCCGGTCGCTAGGTGACCTGGGGCGCTCTGCCCAACGACGGTCGAGAACCACATCATGTTGCCATTGTCACCCATGCCGACCGTGTTGTACCGCATGGCCAGCACCACACGCGGCGCCTGGTTTGGCAGAGGCACGATCGCCATGTCGTGCATGTCATTGTTGAAGCCGTTGTAGTCGAAGCCCCACTGCGAGCTCAGCGACACACTATCGATCGCTCGCACGTGCGTGCTGTCGGACAGGCCCGTGCTGATCATGATCTCGGCCTGCGGATCGGCGTCAAGATTGGCGGCCTGCATCCGCACACCGCCATAAGCGCCAACGTCGTTGTAATGGAACTCTTGCGAACGCAACAAGGCGCCATCGGACGCGTTGGCAATAAAGAGCTCCCTGCCAGTTGGTGTGGTCTTGGAATCCACGTGCTCATAAATGGCCTCGAGTGAACCGTCCTGATCAAGATCTGCGAGCGCCAGGTCGATCTCTGGAGGCCAGGACGAATTCTGTCTGAATCGGGCCTCGGTGCTGGTGACGTCATAGACATAGACGATGTCCCGTTGCGTCGTCCCAAGCCCGCCCGTGATCAACAGTTCCAGACCGGGCTGATCGTTGAAGTTGCCGACCGTCAGCGCATCCACGCCATAGTTAGCGTTGACGAAACTATCGATCTCGTCGCCCGTTGTCGTGTCATAAACCTTGACCCCCGCGTACTTGCGATCACCGGTGAGCAATTCATCAATCCCATCGTCATCCAGGTCCGCAGCTGTCAGCGAATACAACTGCCCCGCACTGATGTCACGCACCGCCCCGAAGCTTGGTGTCAAGCTATAAAGGCGGGCGCCGACCGGACCGGCCGAAATAAAGAATTCCTGGATGTCAGGGCCGCCGATGAAATTGCCAACCAGCACTTCGCCGTGAAAACCCACCGGATCGACTGCGTCAAATGCATGGCTGGCGCCGTCCATGACTCGGCCACTAATAGTCCAGTTGCTTGCCAGAATCAGCTCCAGTGCAGGGTCACTGTCGAGCTGGCCGGCCCCAACGCGATTGGCCTGCTCGGTACCGACATAGGTGGCGGCGCCAGTCTGCAATGAAATGGTACCCACGACGCCAAACTGGCCGCCCGCACAATAACAGCCGTAGCCGTCAAGGGTGCCGTCGGCATCAACATCGCCAACCCCATTCAACTGAAATCCGCTTGGCAACGGCACCGATGTCTCCAGATGCAGATCCGGGCCCGCAAATTGCAGCAGCGTGGCCTGACCTGACGCGATCACCGAAACCAAGACGCGGTCCGCGCTCGCATTGACCGGTCGGTACCGGACAATCTTGCCCAGGATGTCGGCACCCGGCCCCAGACGCCGATAGGTTCCAATCCGGAACCGACTCGGGCTGGTTGGATCGCGGTCCAACACGGCGAGCAGATCAATTCCCGTCGGATCAAATCCAGGCTCGTCGTTGCCGGTGATGACCGCCTCGTCATTTCCGTCACCGTCAAGGTCTACGGACAACACCCCAGCGTATCCCGGTTGGTTAAGCCCATAGGACTGGCTCCAGAGCGTTTCCAAGGCCGCAGCGTCGGAACTGTCGACCAGCGCAAGATATCCGAGCAACCCCAAAATAACGGCTCGCATGTTCGAAATTCCACAATAAACGCACTCAGGCCAGAGCTTGACTCGGTCGCTTTCTTGCGCGCAAGATATCGTTTTGATATCGTTGTGATCCGTTCATCCAGGAGTGAGCCGTGAGCAATACCCACATTTCCGAACGTCCCCTGTCGACGCTGCCGGGCATTCCGATGCTGCTCGTGCTGCTGCTTGTCACCTTGAGCATCCCCGTCGTGTTCATACTGAAACTGATTCTGCTCGGAATCCCCTTGGCGATCGGCGTGTTTCTGTGTTGGTTCGGGTTTTTCGTCGTGCAGCCCAATACCGCAGCGGTGATTCAGCTCTTCGGCGACTACAAGGGCACCGTGCGCAACGAGGGCCTGCGTTGGGCGAATCCGTTCTACAGCAAGCAATTGGTGTCGCTCCGCATTCGAAACTTCGAATCGAGCAAGTTGAAGGTCAATGACCTGGAAGGCTCGCCGATCGAAATCGGTGCCATCGTGGTGTGGCAGGTGGTCGACTCCGCTGAGGCGGTGTTCTCGGTGGACAGCTACGAACACTTCGTGCACGTGCAGACCGAAGCGGCGCTACGCCAATCGGCGACCAGCTATCCGTATGACATGCACGATGGCCATACGATCTCGCTGCGCAGCCACACCAAGGAAATCGCCGACCACTTGCAGAAGGAAATCCAGGAACGCCTGACTTCGGCCGGCGTGCAAGTGCTCGAAGCCCGCATCTCGCACTTGGCTTACGCGCCAGAAATCGCCCAAGCGATGCTGCAACGCCAGCAGGCAAGCGCGATCATCGCAGCGCGAAGCAAGATCGTCGAAGGCGCGGTCAGCATGGTGCACATGGCGCTGGAGCAATTGGCTGAAAAGGGCGTCGTGCAACTCGATGAGGAACGCAAGGCGCAGATGGTGTCGAACTTGCTGGTGGTGCTCTGTGGCGAACGGTCCACGCAACCCATTGTCAACGCCGGTTCGATTTACTGATCGACCGAACGGCGCTGCCTAGGCAGCGCCGTTTCTTGCAGTCCCGCCCCATTGGGTGCGCGTTGCGCATCGAGTCAGGCGGGACCAAGCGCAGGTGAGCCATGAGCGAAAAGAAAGCCTACCCACTTCGCATCAACGCGCAGATTCTGGAAGCCATACAGCGTTGGGCCGACGACGATCTGCGTAGCATGAATGCGCAGATCGAATTCGTGTTGCGCGAGGCCCTGCGCCGGAATGGCCGGATCAAGGCAGCCGAGGCCAACGATCCGATCCCAGATCCAACTTCACGCTGAGAGTCGCGTAGTGCCGATGCCGCCGACAGATGCGACTGATAGCCCATATAGCGAAGGCAACAATGTGACTTCAGCTTTCTAAGCCCGCAGAGATTCGCTTTTCCGAGTTGGCGCCGGTGCCGTTTGGATAGCGCACCACATACTGCGGGCCCACACGATCCAACCTCATGCGGTATCCGTCCAAGACACAGCGCGACGGCGTGCCGTCATTGCAGGCGCTGTCGACCAGCGGATCGCAATTCATCACGTACTCGGTCCCATCCTGATCGCCAAACAAGAAGTCGCGCTGGGAATCGTTGGGCCAGGGACTGGTGAACTCGGCGCCACTTGGCTGAAACGGCGGACACAGTTCCCCGAGGCGGATCATCCAACCCAAACCGGCGCTGTTGACCTGGCGCGGATACGAATGATCCACGCAAAGAGTGGGGCCAACGCAGACGGCTTGGAAATCCCAGGCACGATGATTGTAGCTGGCGCCAAGACGATAGGTCACCGCACCGGTTTGCATGGGCGCGCCCAAGCCGACGACGAGCGAGAGATTTCCATGAACGGATTAACCGACTCGTCGAGCCCAAGCGCGTCTCCGTCGCCAGCCAGCCCGCGCGCCATCTCAGGAAAATTGTTACCGCCGTAGCCGGAAACGTCAAAGCTCCGAAGATCAGCACCCAAACAACAGGACGAAGCGCCTGATTCATGACTTATCCTCTTCCGCCGATCAGTTATGCAAGAAACCGTCTGACTTCGAGTATGAACCGGTACAGGAGCCATGCTTTCCTGTTCTTGCGCTAACGCGGGTGTGCTGCACACGGTATATGCGTCTGCCAGACTGACCTTGCTGCGGCGGGCATTTCTGACCGCACCTGCCGCTCATCGGAGACTCTCGTGCGCATGCAGATGCGCGTTGAGCCAGTCACACTCGACCGTTTTCACACGCTTTCTGGAGCGCCTGAAGCAGCCCACCTGGACTTATTCAGACCCTCCTTAGTTGTTTCGGAATGCGGCGCTGGGCTCGGTGGCTGCGGCACGTCGGGCCGGCCACCAACTGGCCAGTCCGGCAACGATGAGCATCACGGTCGCAACCGTCACATAGGCCAATGGATCCAGCGGGCTGATTCCATGTAACAAGGTACTCAACATGCGGCTAGCAGCCAGCGCCGCTATGGTGCCCACAAGGATGCCGACAACGGCCAACACGAGGCCCTCATCAATCACAGTGCGAAGCAATCGGGCCTGCGTTGAGCCGAGCGCCAGGCGCAAGCCAAACTCGGCGCTACGGTTCGCGACACTGTTTGCGACGAGGGCGAATAGACCGAGCGCCGCCAGTGACAGCGCGGACAACGAAAATGCGGTAGTCAAGATCGCAGCGAAGAGCGGTGCTTTGTTCTCGACCGCCAACTCGTCAGTCATCAGCGAATCCCATTGAATCGCCGATCGCGGTGCCAGTTCGCCCAGGCGTCGCTTCAAAGTGTTCAATGCTTGTGCCTGATCGCCATGCATGCGCAGACCGATCGATATGGTTGTCGAGGGAACTTGTGCGAGCGCGTAATAGGCGTCACGCCGATGCGCGGCCGGATCTGCAGGATCGTCCCATCGAATTGCGCGGCCCGTGTCCTGCTCGCCGTAGCCGTCCCAGGCAACATCACTGACCACGCCGATGATGCGCGCGCGTTCCGGCATCTCGCCATTTGGCAGCAAGTTGATCAACTCGGTACCGATGACCCGCTCGGCGCCACCCAACTGTTGCGCCAGGCTCGCCGAGATAACTACCACTGGCGCAGTATCGGCCTGGTCTTCACTACCGATGTTCCGACCCGCCAACAAGTTCAGACCAAGCATCTCGAAGAAGCCGGGATCAACGGCATGCCCGCCCATGCGCGGACCGCCTTCCACAGGTTGCTCCCCTTGACTGGCATGATGGAACATCGGCTTCCGGGCATCCCACGGTGGCAACGTTGGCCATACGAGGCCAACCGCTTGTACACCTGGCTCGGATCGCAGACCTCTTGCAATGCGCTCACGAAACGCGGCCGGCGCGCCGCCATGATCGAGCTCGCTCACCGACAGAGCCAGACGCACAACATCAGTGCGGAAGCCGAGCTCGGTCTGTGCCATTGCATTGTAAGAACGCAGCAACAATCCACTGACCACCAGGAGCAAGACTGCGCTGGAGATCTGGGCGACCACGAGCACTCGCGTCGCACGTCGGGTGGCACTATTGCCGGAGTGTCCGCGACCGCCGTCATTGAGGGCCGGCCGAATTTCCGAGCGGTGCGTGAGCCAGGCTGGAACGAGCCCGGCGAATAGCGCTGCGCAACCACACACGAGTGCTAGTGCGGCGACTGTCACCGGATCTGCGCGCAAGTCGAAATAGCCCGGCAAAGCCACGGGCGCGGACGCGACAAACAGGTGTAGCAGCAGCGGCACGGCAAACGCACCTGCAACCGCGCCGACACCAGCGATCAACGCGTTTTCGGCAAACAACAGCACCGCAATCTGCCGCACCGAGGCGCCCAGGGCGCTCCGTACAGCAAACTCGCGCCGTCGATCGACGGCGCGCACCAGCGCCAGTCCGATCACATTGATCAGCGCAACCAGCAAGAGCGCCCCAGCAGCCGCAAAAAGCAACCAAGCGTTTGCCCGCAAGCCACGGCGCCAATTCTCACCAACCGGCTCGATCCACCAGCGAAACCGCTCGTATTCATGAGGGTAAGCCTCGGTCAGGGCACGTCCCAAGGCCACGACTTCCGCCTCTGCAACTGCGGGACTGACATTGGGCGCAAGCCGGGCCAAAGCATAGGACTGACGCGCACCGCGATCGTCGATCAAGGTCGCAGGCTGGTACTTCGGCATTGGCATCCATATTTCCACCTCATCACTTTCGACGGTGCCGATAAAGCCCGGAGGCATTACTCCGATGACCTGGAAATTGAGATTTTCGGAGCGCAAGGTCCGGCCCAGAACTGCTGGATCAGCGCCAAGGCGCGTTCGCCAGAGCTTGTCGGAGACGATCGCTACCGCCGGCGCATCTGCGGCGAAATCCGTGCTGCTGAAGCCGCGTCCCAGGCGCGGCACAATACCGATCAATTCCAGGTAGCGCGCGCTCACCGCTTCGCCCCGTAGTCGCATGGCCCCATCATCGAACCAGGCGACCAGGCGGCTACGCGCCACACCTGCAAAGGCGTCGAATGCCTCAATGGATTGCAGATCCCGCAGCTCCGGGATCGACAGGTTAACGCGCTGATCGCGGTCATTCGCAACCCACACACGCATCAGACGGTGGCTGTCCGGAAACGGCAAGGGCTTGATCGTGACCGCGTACACGAGGCTCAAGGTCGCACCAACAGCAGCCACCGCGAACGCGATGCATAGTGCGATCAGCAGAGCTAATCGCGAATTCCGCCGTAGCCGACGCCATGCATCAAATAAGATCGCCGGCATCGTTTTCTCCAGAGGTTGCGGCAGAAATATTGGGCCGATCAGTTGAGGCAATGCCCCGAGCGGCTATCGGGATAATGGCGATGCTAGCCATTACGCTGCACTCGACGAATATGGCGGATGACATGGGCCACGTGGCAAAATCCGGTCAGGTCCGGGGCTCTTGGCACAAGCCGCAATGACCGCTCAACCGCTCCCAAGAGCCTCATCAAGGCTGCCCGGCCCATTCATGTTAACGCGACGATACTGCCCCGGCGTGACACCGAAGTATTGTCGGAAAGCCGTCGTAAAATGACTTTGGGCGGCAAAGCCGAGGGACAGCGCGATTCCAGAGATGTCGATGCTACGACAGCTGAGCATGGCGAGAGACTGAGCCAGAACCAGCTGTCGCCAGTACTTGTGGATCGATGTGCCCGTATCCAGCTTAAACAGTCGGCACAGATGAAACTGCGACATATGTACAGCGTCGGAGAGGCTCTTCAGATCAACGCACTGTGGCACCGAGTGACACATGAGCTCTTTCACTTGTCGCACGGCTTCGCGGGCGCGACGTCCCGCCAGCTCTCGACGAAAGCCTCCATCAATTTGTGCACCAGCCGCATTGGCCGCTGTGGCAACGACATTTCCCGCCAGCTCGAGCAGCCTGACTTCGGCGGCCAGTTTATGAACGTGAGTATTTCGAAGCCGCTCGAACGTCAGGCGTCCTTGAAAGTAGAGCGAAGGGGGCATCGTGACATCGTTGCACGGAAACCTCGGCCCGCCAAAACGCTGCAGCGTGTCAGGCGCGACGTGCTTGACGATGTCAGTGAGCACATCGCTGCTGATCCCGACGACATCGGTATCGTCCCGGTCGCTGCCACAGCGTTGGCGCGCATAGGAGTCGCCAGCGTTGAGCAGTACCAGTGTGTTGCGATCGGCAACGAAACAGGGGCCGTCGTTGACAGTCAGGCGCGATGACCGCCTCGGCAGCCCAAAGCAAAAGTTGCGAAGATTACTGGCTCCAGCAAAGTGTGGATGTGTGGCCGGGCAGCGAAAGCCGGCTACCGCGAATCCGCCGCCTTCGAACAGGAGTGTTTCAACCGACGCAAGTTCGAATGAATGTGTGCTTCCCATGGATTCATACCTTTTCCGACAGGGGCTCGGTCCGCAAAGCCCAACCCTGACGTAGCCTAATTGCGCGGGATGCGCGCGGCACGTTTCGAACATGCGCGTACCGTTTGCCGTTGTTGGCGGCATCATCGGACAACGATCTGGCCACGCACTGTCGTCGCGCCATGGGCCATGACCGCCCCGGCCAAACGCCAGGTGAGCACGACGCGCCTGAGAATCATTGTGCTTGCGCAAGCCTGGCACAATACGGGTGCATTCTTTTGACGGACACCCGTTGCCAGCGCAATTTGTGTCGGAACGAAGCGGCGCGCCACGGTTAGCGCTGCTATCGGCACAACAGCGATTCCAAACATGCGCCAAGACTTTGCCGATCTTGCAATGATCGGAAACACTTGCGCCGCCGCAAATCGAGGCTGCTCAGGTGCCGCTTGGGCCTAAGTTCCTTCTTATGCTTGATAGCCATCACAGCCTGCCGGCAAGCTATCGATTGCCCACCGAAATGCGGTGCAACCCTGATGCGGCGAAGAGGGCCGCCCACGGCGGCCCTCATTTGCATCGGCGTTCGGATTAGAACGTTTGGGTGTAGCGAACGTAGGGGGTGCGCCCGTAAGCGTCATACAAGTAGAAATTCCACGGCCGGCCCTGAAATGCGGAGTCCAGACTCGGGTACTTGTCGCCGATGTTGGTGGCACCCAGTGCGAGGGTGGCATTCCACGGTGCCTTCCAGACCAACTGCAGATCGTGCGTGGTATAGCCTCCAATCGCAGGCGAGACCGTATCCTCGGGGGTGCCGTCGATAAAATTGGAATTGAAGGCAACCGACCAGTCGCCCAAGGTCCAGGTATTGTTAAGCCCCAATCGCAAGTCCGGTGCGCCAAACGATCCTGCGAACTCAGTGCCATCCAGCTCCCAGCCCAAGACCTTCGTGCCTTGCAGGCGACTAGTCAGCGTACCAAAGGCGCCCAGTTCGAAGTTGGCGCCAATTGAGAAATCCACGCCATTCGTTTTGAGGTCACCTTCGTTGGTGGCGCCACGGACAATCAGCACAATCGCGCCCGTGGTGGGATCGCGCTGAACCGACAGGCCAGCTGGTAACGGAATCCCGAGATTCTGCCGAGTGACCAGAGTCTGCGGTCCGACATTGGTGATCGTGTCGTCGATCTGCGTATGGTAGTAGTCGACGGTCAGGTTCAACCAATCCAAGGGATCGGCGGCCAATCCAAAAGAGTACTGCTTCGACTGCTCTGATTTCAGTTCGGGGTTTGAAATGACCGTAGCGTCAACCTGCACCTGCGGGTTGGCAGCACAGTCGGTCCGACCGACTGCCTGGCACGATCGGAGATCGATCACTGAGTCCGCTGAAAAGGCCGCCGAGGTGTAAAGTTGCGGCAGACTTGGCGCGGCGTAACCAGCACCGTACGATCCGCGGAAGGTCAGTTGATCCATGGGCTGCCAGCGAAAGGCGACTTTGGGAGCAAAGTCAGAGCCATAGTCAGAGTACTTATCGAAGCGCCCTGCGACGGTGAACTCCAAAGTATCGCTGAACGGAAACAGCCATTCGAAGAAGGCGCTGCGCACATATCGGGTGCCCGCCGCAGAGTTGCCTGCCGAACCTTCGATCTCACCCGACGCCTGCAACGAGTCGTAAATGTCAGCGTAGTCCTCGGATCGCCATTCGCCACCTACGGCCATCGACGATGCACCACCGCCCATCTCAAAGAGTTCGAACGATGCGGTGGCATACAGCTCGCGGCTATACCAATGGGAGTCGCGATTGATCGTGGCAGAGATCGAGTCCAGGGTCTCACGATCCGAACCGAAGGGGTCACGCAAGTCATATCGACCTTCGGCAATCGCCGCTTCGGCAAGCCGACGCACAATGTAGTTGTGGCCGAGAATGTAGCCTTGGTCCTCGAACTGGCGCACACCGACGTCCAGATCAACCGTCTCTCCCAGGCGTCCACGGAATCCGACCAGCACATCGTAGGTGTTCTCATCGGTGGTGTCGTCGCGCGGGCCGACCGCGGCAAAGCGGTGCCGAACATAGGCGCCCAGATTATCGCCGGGGACCGGATCGTTAGGCGAACCTTCGGGCACAAAGACCTGACCGGCGGTGGGTGCATAACGTCCAAAAGATTCGTTCCGGGCAACCGACGCCTGCATGTAGGTCGACCAGTTATCGTTGATCTGGTAATCACCAGAAACGAACAACGCCGAGGTGTCGGTTGAAGCGTCATTGGCGGCAATCGCATTGAAATTGAACGAGCAGATGTTGCCCGGGCCGCCAGGGTTCGTCTCGTAGAAATTGTTGCCCGAGCAGTTGAAGCCCGGCAGCGGCAGATTGACGCCCGCCGGGCCAGTACCCGCCGCATTCGGCAGACGGTAGTTGTTACCGAAGAACGACACGCCAAGAATGTCACCGCCAATCTGGTCGCGCGTGAATACAATGCCACGCTTGTTATAGGAGACGGTTGCCAGAACGCGCCCGCGATCGCCAGAGGCGCCAAACGAGGCGGACCCTACCTCGGTATCACCGCCACGGACCGAAGGATTGCCCCGGGTATAGCTGACCTCAGCGCCTTGGAAATCCTTGCGAGTGATCAGGTTCACCACACCACCAATGGCATCCGAACCGTAGATGGCCGATGCGCCATCAGACAAAATCTCAATTCGCTCAATCGCACTGACGGGAATCAGATTCAAGTTGGCATTCGCACCCGTGAACGGCGTCTTGGCGACGCGCCGACCGTCGATCAGGACCAGGGTCCGTTGCGAACCCAAGCCGCGCAGATCAATGTCCGAGGTGGACTGGCCGGTCGAACCGGATTGCGGCCGGAAGTTGCCGAACGAGGCAAACGTGGAGTCGCGCATCAGTTCAGCCACCGAGACGTCGCCCGAGGCATCGATCTGGGCGCGATCAATGACTTGAATCGGCAACGCACCCTCAATGTCGGCACGCTTGATGCGCGAACCGGTCACCACGATGGTTTCAAGGGTTTGCTCACCGGACTCGGGATTGTCGTCCTGCGCAAGGGCGGTGGCAGACAGAGACGCGAACGTCGCAAATAGTGCGAGCCGGATCGAGTGGCTCAATCGATTATCTAGCATCTTGAATAGACTCCAGTTGTTAAGTGCGCGTTATCGCACCAGTCAAAAATAGGCAGACGCGTCGATTGCCGCGCGTCCGGATTTGCGATTTCATCCTGCTCCGTGTGCCACTTTTCGGCGTTGCGCATTCGCATCTCACTCGGGGCATGCCCGAAACGCCGCCGAAAAGCTCGTGCGAATGCACTGGCGTTTTCGAACCCACAGGCATTGGCAACTTCACCTGCCGACAGATCTGGCCGACACAGCAACTCGCGCGCATTGCCAAGACGCAGGGCTTGCAGAAATTCCAGCGGTGTCGCCTCATAGACGCGCGCAAAGGTTCGAGAGAAGTGCCAGCTCGAAAACCGCGCCAAACCGGCCATATCGGCAACTCGCACCGGTCGGTCGGTATTGCAGGCCGCATAGAGGCTGGCCCGCTGCAATCGGGCCAGCGTTCTTACACGCGCCAGGCGGGATTTGCCAGGCACGCGCGATAGTCGCGAAAAAATCGGGCGCTGGGCATGTTCGAGGCATTCGATCACACTCTGAACCTGATGATCGCGTTGCCAAAAGGCTTGTGCTGGCGCCTTACTGTTTCGCAATTGCGTCACCAACATCTGGGCCAGATCCTTGGGCAAGGCGCCGATTCCGGGCAGTAGCCGGTTTTCGACTCGCATCTGGCGCCGGGCCGGTGGATTGGTTGCGATGACAATGGTGAGACCGAGGCGGGCCGACTGCACGTGAGTAGGCAGGTCGGGATCGGTCACCAACCACTTTCGCCCCGTTAGGCTCAGCAGACCAATCTCGCTCGATACGCGGGCACAACCGCGCAAGTTGATCACGACGCCAAGCCAACCGATTGGCAAGGCCAGGGACGCGCCACGTCCCAAGACCATGATTCCCAGGCGCGGGATCAAGCGTTCACCAGTGGGACATTCCCAGACTTCGGCTCGGGTTAGAACTTTCTCATGGAGCCACATTGACACTCCTTGTCCGCACGGACGGCACACTCCATGCGAATGGTGAGCGCAACTCAAGCTCAATACTTTAAGGAAATTGCGGGATTCGCCTGCTGCGTGGTTCAAGCCGCGCCCGAGGCAGTGAATCACCTCGATCGCATGCGTTGATCGGAGTCTGTGCAAGGTTCAGGAGCAGGAGCAGGCGACCCCATGGCACCACAGACGATCACCTACCACCCGGCATTAGCCCGACAGGCAAGAGACGCGTTCGCAACACATTCGGAACGCGACATTGCGGCCGAACGCAATTGCAACCCCAAACGTGCGTCTACAACTATCGTCGGCGTGTCACTCGGCAGTTTCGGCCGGAACTGCAAGCGTCCACCCCTGGCATCCATTTCAAATGTAGGACGGCCTTCAGGCCCAAACCAAGCCCACTGCAAGCCCTGTTCGCGACTGCAGCCCAACCCACAAGAAACAGTCCCTGCATCCAACTGGCTGGTGCGCTCGTATTGACACCAGGCGCGCCGGACCACCGGCGTCACGGCAACGATACAAACGGGGAACCCTCATGCATACCATTGATACCGTTCAAGCCATCTATGCAGCGTTCGGTCGCGGCGACGTCGACTTTATTCTGTCGCAACTTTCCGACGACATCGAATGGGAATACGATGCGCCCGATTCAGACGTCCCCTGGCTGCAACCGCGGCGCGGCAAGGACGGCGCCCAGCGCTTTTTTCAAGAGCTCGGCAACACGATGGACATTCAGTCCTTTCAAGTCACCCGCATACTCGGCGATGCCCAACTCGCAGTGGGTCTCGTCGACATTGCGTTCGTCGTCAAGCGCACGGGCAAGCGCGTCCAAGAACGCGACGAAGTGCACTTATGGCATTTCGACGCGAACGGCAAGGTCTCCCGGTTCCGGCATCGGATCGATACCTTGACGCAAAGCCGTGCGTGCAGCCCTTGATGGGGACGAACGATTCAGGCGCCATCGAACGGCACTCAGATTTCGGACTCGTTTGCCGGGCGCTCGCGAAACCACTGCGCGATCGCCGGCATTTCTGGCTCGAACCCGCCAGGTACTGAGACATTCAGGACCCCAGCGCGAACATCGGAGCGGTTTTCAAAGTCGTGCACCGTACCGCCGGGGACGAGCACCAATGTGCCCCGGTCGGCATCGATCCAGCGGTCCGCGAGCAGGAAGCTCATGGTCCCCTCCAGCACATAAAAGACATCGTCTTCGTCATGTCGATGCGCGCCAGGCCCGCGCGTCCGCGGCTCCAGCCACCATTCGGAAATGGAATACCGATTGGCCGACTCCGCCCCGTCGGCTTTGAAGATGGCATCCAAGCGGCCCATCGGATACGAACGTCCGCCACCTGGTCCCAATACGATCGCTTGGCGAATGGCAGGGTTTTGATCGCTGTTCATACTGAGCACCTCCTATTGACAAACGATAGCGCTCGAGCGCTTCAGACGCCAACGGTCCAAACAACAACGCCGGCGCAGGGCCGGCGTTGTCATCTCGGTCGCGATCGCGATGCCAATCAGTTGGCAGCGGTTTTCTTCTTCGCACTCGCACCGATCCGGGCGTCGATAAAGTCGAACATCTTCGTATACAGATCGACTCGGTTATCGACCTGGTAGAAGCCGTGACCTTCCGGGCGAACCAGTTCTTCGTACGGGTACTTGATGGCATCCAGCGCTTTCTTCAGGCGATAGAAGTGGCCGATTGGCACGCGCACGTCGTTGCTGCCGTGAACCAGGAACAGATCAGCCTTGATCTTGCTGACGTTGTGCACCGGCGATACCGCGCGCAGCGCATCTTTGTCGTCGCCGACGTAGGCGCTCATCCACTGGTTCATCATCTTCTTTTGCTCGGAACCACCGCGGTCGCCATCGGAGTTATCGCCTTCGCGGAACCACACCATGTCGTAGACACCCACGTAGCCAACGCCGCACTTGTACAGGTCGGGCTCCTTCTCAACACCAGCAAGCGTGGCATAACCGCCGTAGCTACCGCCGTAGATGCAGATGTGATCAGCATCCGTGATGCCCTGCTCAATAGCCCACTTGGTGCCATCGGTCACGTCGTCCTGCATCTTAAGGCCCCATTGGCGGCGCCCCATATCCATGAAGTCTTTGCCGCGATTGCCCGAACCACGATAGTTGATCTGCAGCGTGGCATAACCACGGCTGGCGAAGAACTGCGCTTCCGGATCATAGCCCCAGCTGTCGTAAGGACCGAACGGACCACCGTGCACGTTGACGATCAAAGGCAGGCCCGTCTTCTTGTCTTTCGGGCGGGTCAGCATGGCATGCAGTTTCAGACCATCGCGCGCCGTAATCGTCACCGGCTCCATCTCGGCCAATTGGTCCGCCTTGAGTTTGGGCAGCGACGCCGCCAAGAACTTGGCCTTCATCGTGGCAACGTCAAACAAATAGAACTCGCCTGGATTCCGGTCGGAGCGAACATAGGCAATCGCCCGTTTGCCATCTTGAGTAAACGAACCGATCGCGACGTCCTGCCCCTTGAACGCGAGCTCGACGGATTGGATGAAAACCGAATCTTCGGCTTTGTTGGTGAAATAGAGCCGCTCACCGCGACCCTTATCGGCATAAACGCCGAGCACGTCACCATTGTGGCCGTAGATGCCCTGGGTGATATCGACTTCGTCATCGCGATGAATCAGCTTGAATTCGTCGGTGCCAAAATCGTACGAGAACACGCCCATGCGCGCGTTGGTGGCCATGTCGAAGTCAGAGGCGAAGTACGCAATTTTGTTGTCGGCCGAAAAGCCGATGCCTTCGAACTGTGGTTGCTTGCGCTCGGACTTGAGGCTCAGCTTCTCCCAAACATCACCTTTGCGGACATGAATCACCGTTTGGTGGCTATCAATATCCTTACCTTCAACAAACTCAACCGCCACACGCACCTTGCCGGCGTTGTCGGCGATGACTGAATACGGGTTGTAAAGCTCCGGCTGTTCGGACGCCAGGAACTGGAGATCACCCGTATAGATGTCCAACTTGTGTACACGCTCGGTACCGCCATCGAAAGCGTGGCGCTTGGCGATCAGGATGTGCCGGTCGTCGCCAACCAGGCGGTTCAGCAACCGATACCCGGAGCGCTGCATCTCGAAGATCTGTTGACGCTTGCTGCCATCGAGATTCGCAGCATAAAGATGCGTCGGGCGGCCCAAATTGTCGAGGTTGCCGGTGATCTTGCCGACCGACATCACCACGCGCTCGTTATTGCCCCAGAAGAAGTTCAGCACGTGCATCTGATCGCCAAACGAGAAACTGGACAGAATCTTCTTCTGCTCAAGACTCATGACCGCGAGCTTGACCTCGGTGCCTTCTTCGTACGTGAAGGCGACATTCTGGCCATCCGGCGAAATCTGCATCCCGACGAACTGGCGATGCTCAAAGAACTCCCGGAGCGGGATCTGTTCGGCATGAACGACGCCGGTCAACAAGAAAATCAGGCAAATAAGACTTCTAAACAACTTCATGACGCCTCCCGGGGCAATTTTCAGCGAGACACCAATGTTAACCGGCCAAGACCGGCATAGGAAAATCCCAATCAGCCAACCGTTGAACAATCAGGGACTTACGCTCAGCACTGTGCCATCAGTCACGGCGACGAAGCGTCAAAGTTCTGTGGTTTGGGCGGCGTCGAACTGGTGCGGCATTCCCTACGGCTGCGAGGCGCACCACCCAAAACGGCGCGCTAGCGTTCGGCTAAACAGCGCCTTTTCCGGCCAAGCACCGGTTTCAGGCCGGGCCTGACCCGCCATGCCGATTCGGTCCAGACGCTGGCTACATGGTCGAGCGGGATGCCACAACGTCACTTTCCGCCTGATCCACCTCGTCGGCCTCGAAGATCTGCTGCAATTCAACCAAGGCTTCGCGAGTGCTTTGAATCATTTGCGCTTCGTCGTTCCGCATCTGGAACTGGGCTTTCAGGATCGACTCGTCGTGTTGCCTGAACCGCTCGACGCGGAGCCCAGCGCGATCCTCGTCCATCCCGAGCAGACTCAACGTGCGCCTGGCCATTTTCAGGCTGGAGTGAAACGTCTCGCGGGTCACGACGTCGACTTCCGCTTCCCAAAGGCCAAACACGTGGCGACGATTGCGTGCGCGGGCGAGGATCTTCACATGGGGATACAGGCGTTTGACCAACTTGGCGATGCGCACACTTTCATCCGGGTTGTCCATCGCCAGCACAAATACCTCGGCGTGCTCCAGCCGCGCTGCGCGCAAGGTCTCTGGGCGGCTTGGGTCGCCGTAGTAGATCAAGCTGCCAAAACGTCGCGACAGCTCGACCTGCTCCACGCTCTGCTCCAACGCGAGAAACGGGATGCGGCTGGCACGCAGGACACGACCAACGATTTGGCCAACGCGCCCGAATCCGGCAATCACGACCCGCGGATGTTCGTGCTCTGGTACCTCGTCGTACTGGCGACTCTGGGTTGCATCCAGATGCACGGTCCAGCGCTCCACCAGGATCACGAGGATGGGTGTCACGGCCATAGACAAGACGATGGACGCCGATAGCAAGTCCCGCTCACTCGCAGGCATCACACCGGTTTGCGCGGCCAACGCCAGCAGCACGAACGCGAACTCGCCGCCCTGCGAGATATACGCCGCCATCCGCAGACTGTCGCGCTTTGCCATTCGTGCGAGCAGGCGTCCCAGCAGAACCAAGATCGCACCTTTGACGAGCACCAGCAGGACTACCCCCAGCAAAACCTGGAGCCAGTTTGCGAGCACGAGCAACCAATCTACTGACATGCCGACGCTCAGGAAGAACAAGCCAAGCAGCAGCCCTTTGAACGGTTCGAGATGCGACTCCACCTCGTGTCGGTATTCCGAGTCCGCCAGCAGAATGCCGGCCAGAAAAGCACCGAGCGCCATCGACAACCCGGCGAGCCCTGTGATCCACGCCGTGCCCAGCGCGACAAACAAGGTCGCAGCCGAGAACACTTCGACACTTTTTGATTGCGCGGCGATCCGAAATAGCGGCCGGACCAGATACCGACCGAATACGACGACCGCGGCGACGCTCGCAATCGCCTTGCCAAACCCAAGCCAGGAGAATCCGGCATCGGGGCCGGCAGCAGCGCCCAGCAGCGGAATGACCGCCAGCGCCGGAATGGCGGCCAGATCCTGGAACAACAAAATCCCGAGGCTGTTGCGGCCGTGCGGGTCGCCGATCTGCTTGCGCTCGGCCAGCAATTGCACGCCAATCGCCGTGGACGACAAACTCAGCGCCCCGCCAGCGACCAGCGCGGTTTTCCAATCGAACCCAGCCAACAGCGCCAAGATGCTGAGCACCAGGGTGGTCAGCACAAATTGCGCGGCCCCCATGCCAAAGACAGCCCGCCGCATCAACCAAAGTCGCGCTGGCGAGAGTTCCAGACCCACCAGAAACATCAGCAGCACGACGCCGAGTTCAGCCACCTGTGCCTGCTGCTCGGAGTGTTCGACCAGCGCCAGGGCGGTTGGTCCGAGCAACGCACCAGCGACCAGATACGCGAGCACCGCGCCCAGTTTCAGGCGGGTGAAAATCGGCACCGCCACCACCACTGCGGCAAGCAGCAGCAAGGCCTGGTGCATCCAACTGAGATCATGCATGGTGTGGGTCCTGACTGAATGGGCCGAAATGGGTACTGCGCATCCGGCACGCAAGGGCACAGACCGGACAATACTTCATCGGTTTATGACGACTTGATATCAACCGATTGCACCGCGACCTGCGCGTCGCCCCTCGCCCACTGCACGCGCAGCGCGTCGCCCGGTTGCAGGGTGGTGGGATCGGTCACGATTGCGGCGCCCTGCCACGTCAGCGCATAACCACGATCAAGCGTGGCGAGCGGGCTCAACGCATGCAGCTTGGCGCCAAGCATGCCCAGCCGGTGCTGATTCGCTCCGACGACACCCTCCATCTGCGTCTGCAGGCTGTCGTGCAGGCGTTGCAGCGTTGCACTGTAGCGCTGAACCCTGGGCTCAGGGCTCGCGGCCTGTAGCCGCTGACCCAGGCGATCCACGTTCCGACCGCGCGCGCTTTGCGCTGCGGCCATGCTCGCCTGCATGGCCTCCGTCAACGCCTGCAGACGCTGCTGCCACTGGTGCAGCAAGCGTTCCGGATGCTGGGCACGGAGTGCGGTCAATGCCACCTGCAGCTGCAGATGCTGTTGCCGCACCTGCCGCTGCAGGGATTCACTCATGCGCTGCGCCAATTCATCGAGACGTTGCGTCAGATCCTGACAATCAGGCGCCAGCAACTCGGCAGCGGCAGAGGGCGTGGCGGCGCGCAAGTCTGCGGCGAGTTCGGCCAGGGTCAGGTCGATTTCGTGTCCAATCGCCGCGAGCACCGGCAGGCGCGAGGCGGCAATCGCACGGACCAGCCCCTCGTCATTGAATGCGAACAAGTCTTCGATCGACCCGCCGCCACGCGTGATGAGCACCAGATCGTAGTCACCGGCATTGGCGTAGCGAAGCGCGCGCAGCACCGACGCCGGCGCCTCCGCGCCCTGGACGAGGCTTGGCAGCAAATCGACCTCCAGCAACGGGTAGCGCCGTGCCAGCACGGTTCGCACGTCATGCCAGGCGGCGCCCTGAGCGGACGTGATCACCGCGAGCCGTTTTGGGAAGCGCGGCAACGGTCGCTTGCGGCTGGCGTCGAACAAGCCCTCCAGCGCCAGCTTCTGTTTCATGACTTCGAGCTTCCGCATCAAGGCACCGATTCCCTGCGGCTCCATGTGCTCGATCAGCAATTGCAGATCGCCACGCGCTTCGTACAGGGTGACCTTGCCGCGAATCAACACTTGGTCACCATTGACCGGCTTGAAGCGGAGCAGTTGGTTGCGGTGCCGAAACATCACGCAACGGAGTTCGGCGGTGGCGTCCTTGACCGAAAAATACCAATGGGGCGATGAGGTGGCCCGCAGATTGCTGATCTCGCCCTCAATCCAGAGCATGGGCATCGTCTGCTCGAACATGCCTTTGAGTAGCGCATTCAGGCTGCTTGGGCTGAAGACCTGGCGCTGGTTGAGCTCTGATTCGGACATTGACGGGATGGGCCTGTTGGGCAGTTGATCCTAGCAAATTCAGTTGTCAGGGCCGAATTCGACCTTGCCTCATCCAAGCCGCAAGGCTACCGTTCCTGGCAACTGCGCCTGTTCGGGACGAATCACCATGGAAGCCGACCTCAACCAATTGGATCCGCTCCGCCGGGTGGCTCGGGAATTGATCGACCAGGGTCGCGCCATGGTCGGAAAATGGCCGACCGTCAAAATCGCCGAGTGGTACGAACGCCTGGAAGAACTGGCCTCGCTCGCTGACCGCCGCCAGGAAGAGGCGATTCACGAAGCCGCACTGGAACTGACGGTGTATCTGAGTTCACTCGTGGAAGCCGGCATTGAAGCGAATGCCGCGCAACGCGAACGCACCGTACAGCTACTCGATGTGCTTGGCGATGTAGTTGGCGCCGCTGCTGGCACGCCAAGCCCGAGCAAACCATCGCGCGCGGCGCAGTCGGGGCACCTCGTGGTCTATTACCTGCGCGCTGATGATCGCGATCTCCCGGGATTGACGGCGCAACTTGGCCACGAACGATTTGTCGTACGCACATTCAACGACGGCAATCGCGCCATGGCCGAAGCGCGACAATTGCCGCCGAATGCAGTCATTGTCGATCAAGGCATGGTCGCGTGGCTGTCGCGTCTGATTGATCAGGCCGAGCGTTCGGCCGACGAGCACCGGCGGCCGGTGGCGATCGTGCTCTGCGATGGCGGCGACGTCCGAAATCGCCTGTTTGCACAGCGTGCCGGCGCCGAGGCCGTACTCGAAGGTGCCGATGCCATTCGTTGTGTCGCCCGTCTGCATGAATTGCTGATTGCGCAAAAGCAGAACGTGGCGCGCGTCCTGATCATCGATGATGACGCCCATATGGGCCAGTTCTGTGTTTCCGTGCTCGCCTTCAAAGGCATGGTGAGCAAGCGGACAAGTTCGGCGCGCGAAGGTCTTGATGCGCTGTCCGAGTTCAAGCCGGATCTGGTGCTGCTCGATTTGTATCTGCCCGACATGAACGGCATCGAAGTAGCGCAATTGATCCGCGAGCGACCGAACATGGCGCTGGTGCCGATTGTGTTCATGTCGGGCGAGGAAGATCTCGACAAGCGCTTCGATGCGATCCGGATGGGTGGCGACGATTTCCTCGGTAAGCCGGTCAAGCCACGGCATCTGCTCGCATCGGTCACGAGTCGGGTGAACCGGTCGCGGCAACTGCTCGCGCAAACGCAGCAGGCGACGTTGACGCAGCATGTCGAAGGCCACGCCGGCAAAGTGGATCGTGCCACATTGGTCCATGACATCGAGCGCGCGCGCCGGGGCGAACTCGGCGATTGCGTGGGCCTCGTCATGATCTCGGTGGATGACGTGCCGGCGCTCGCACGCCGTCTGGGGTTTGTACGAACTGGCGATCTTGCGCACCAGATCGGGAATGCACTGGCCGTTGAGCCCAGTCTGAAAACCGGTATCTGCGCACTCGGTGAGTTCTCGTTTTTGGCGCTGATGCCAGTGTCGAGCGAGGGCGCGCTACGCGTTGCCGCCGAGAACATGCGCGTCCGTTTGTCTGGTCGCGGCTGGCTGTCGGCAGAGTCACCCGTACGCATCAGCTTTAGCCTGGGCAGTGTGCGCGCCGATGGGGCCGGCATGTCGGTCGAGGCGCTCCTCGGCAAGGTTGCCGAGTGCACGAAGGATGCTCAAGATCAAGGCGGCGGCCGCAGCATGCACGCGTTTGTCGGAACCGAAGCGGTCGCGGCCGAGACGCCGGAGCAAAAGCTCGCGCGCGCCATTCTGCGCCGGCCACTGCTCCCGGACACAACGTTGTTTCAGTTCCAGCCAGTCGTGCCGCTGAAGGGCCAGCTCAGCGGTCAGTTTCTGACGCGCATGTATTTGCGCGCGCCAAAAACATCGGTCGCCGGCAAGATTGGTGCGGACATCTATGCCCCCATCGTGCAGGAATTGCACGTCGGTCGAAACGTCAATCGCTTTCAGTTGCACGCGCTCGCCCACGCCGCCAGACGCGCGCATGCGCAAATCAACGATGTCCGGCTATTTGTGCCGATTCATCGCGAAACGCTTTTTGAAGAAAGTTTTGCCGAGTGGCTCGCCGCCGATCTTTATGGCTTGCAAGTGGACGCCGATGTCCTCGCGCTGGTCCTGAATGTCGATGAACTGATCGATGACCTGCCCCGCGCATCCCGCGCCCTGGAGGCGGCGCAGATGAGTGGCGTGCGGCTCTGTCTCGCGGGCTTCGAAGCCCATATTCGCGACCAACAGCGCCTGTGCCGACTGCCGAGCATCTACGCGAACTTCATTGATTGGCGCACGCTGCCAGCCGGCCCTGAGCGCGAGGCCGGCAACGATGCCCGGCGCAAACTGTGCCTGGAGTCGATCAAGAACGGCAAGATTGTCATTGCCACCGGGGTGGATGATCCCCTCGCGCTGAGTGATTTGTTCCGCGAAGGAGTGCATTACGTGCTCGGCCCCGCGGTCAGTGACTGGCAGGATGTACCACAAGTACCGGCGTCCAGTCAGCGCTGATCCGCTGGCGTGCCGTATCGATGGGTGCAGTGAGAGAATCGGCAAAGAGGTGACACTTTGATGTTTGTGCGCTCGTTGGTCTCAGGCAACTTGACCATCAAGCTCTTTGGGATGAATCGCCATTTCGAGTGCGCGCGGCCGAGCGTTCTCTCGGAAAACTTGGGAGCCTCCCATGTTGACGCAATTGCTCTGTCGCATCTTCGGCCACGTGCTCGCCGCTCGCATATCAGTGACCCTGATCATGGCCGGCTTGGTCTTCCTGGTCGGATGCAACGCCGATCAGCGGTTCTTCAAAGAGCGTCTGCAATTCTCTGAGAGTGCCGAGGAGACCGGCAGTACGCATATCGCCGTGCTGTCAGTGGCACCGTGGGCAGACGTTGAACGCGACCTGCAAGCCAATTTTCAAATAGATGAGGCGATGGCGCTGACCAAGGTCCTGCCGAACACGAGAACAATATTCCAGTCGAGCCTGAATCAGCGAAGCGCCGGTTTGAACCTGCAACCACCGGTTTCGACGAGTACCGCCACGTCTACCACCAATGCCGACGGCACGGTCTCTGAAACGGAATCGAGATTCTCTGGCCCAGCGGGGGGCAATGTCACCGCACCGGGAGACGATGGTACGCAACAACCAGTGGGCCAGTATCCGGGTAGTAATCGTCCGGAACTCGGCAATGACGCGCGTGTGTCGGTGCCCAGCGGCGACCTGGGGACAATCGGTGTCAGTCCGTTTCTACAGTATCAGGCCGCCAACGCGCTGCTGCAGGAAGTGCGGGCAATGAATAAGTCGGTCAACTATGCAACCCGGAAACAAGGCTATCGGCCATTTCTGGTGCGTATGCAGATCAGCATCATGCCTAGTGCTCGACGCCGGCCGTATGATGCGTACGTGAATCTGAGTTTCTTTGCCAAACCAGGCACCACTAAGGCGTGTCCTGAAACCAGTAAGCCCGGGGACGGTGCCAAAGGCGCAGAAGAACAAAGCCGCAACGCGCTGCAAGCGTGGGGACGACGCACCGACTTGTCGCTGTTTGATCGCTCGGAAACCAAACCAAGCGGCACCGACCAGCAGGCGTCCTGCGCCAAGAACGACGAGCAGGCCTACCTGGACAAATTGCCGTATGTCGTGCCATTGCTGGTGACCGACGACTTGGAAGGTACCATTCGCGAAAGTGTGGACAACGACATTCGACAGTTCGCGCTGGGCTTGGCGCTGCTGCAAGCCAATGTGGGCGCGAATTTTGATTTTGAGTCGTACAACGAGCAGCTGCAAAAGATCAAGGCGAAAGACTACAACAGCTTGATGACGGTCGCCCGCCTCAGTGACAACACCCTCCGGATTCGGCTGGGCGCGATGGACCGGACCGATAAGACTGCTGTGTTGGTGCCGCGCACGCACAATGTGAGTGTGCTGCTACTTGTTCCCTGCGAGGCAGCATGTCGCCAAGTTTCAACCGTTGACGTGATTTCTGCCACGCAGTTCTTCTCGGTGATCAATGGCGAACAACTGAATACGAACGGCGCGGCACTCATCGAACTGGAACAGGTGATCAACAAGCTTGCGACGTTCTTTGCAAATGAAGGTATGCGCGCTGGCAACACAGAAGACAGCTCAGCGATCGAATTATCGCCATCCGATTCCAGGATTTTGAGCAGCTATGTGCTGGAGGGAAACCTTCACCGCGTTGGCGAGCGCCTTTGCCGCCTGATTCTCGGACCGGCTGATTGCAGCGGGGCCGATGGCCAGACATTCTGGACGGCATGGAACAAGCACTCAGGTTGGGCCTATGCCTACCTGATTGAGGCGGTAGAGCGCGGCACACGCGGTTTCGCCACCTTTGACTTGTTTACAGCCCCTGCCCCACGGCTTGAAGTTGCAGCGCCCGCGAAAGATGACCATATGGTCGTTCCGGCGCTCCTTGACGACGGCGAATCCGCCGCAGCAACGTTCGTCGCGGGAGTCGCGTTGACGCCTGAGGCCCTGATGGGGAAGTTGCTGATCAAGCAAAAAGGCGCCAGCAAGGCATTGGTGGAGCTCCCGGTGGACATTGCCGTTGCAAACGACCAGCAGACAATCAGGATCAGCCGCCCGTCCCTTACTAAGATCAAAGCGCTCGGCCAGTCTGGGGAGCACATCGAGTTCGTCAATTTGCAGATCGATTGCCCGCGGTGCGGGAACGATACGGCGGACCTCTACTGTCGTGTTGATGGAGATGGAAAATCCGTGGACCTGTACGAAACGCGAAAAGTGGTGGCGCTCTCCTGGCTCGACCACGCGCCTGCCGACCCACCAGATGCCAAATTCAGCCTGCACACGTTTGCGCAAACCGTATTCGTTCGGGAGAAGGTCAAGCGAGAGGTTAGCGTCAGTTTCGAGATCAGGTATCCGGCCGAAGCAAGCCCGGTATTCTTTCGTGTCGAGGGGGCCGATCCGAATGGGGAGCCTGCTTGCCGTACCAATTGCTTGGACCCGGCGCGACCAAATGTCGCCGTGGGCGCTGGTGTTATCACGGTTCCGCTGACCAACGCTGGCGACGAGATCAAGATCTTTGCGGGGACAAAACTCAATGCCCTGAAAGAAGTGGCCAAGGTGCAAGTCAAGATTGCGCCGGCAAGCTGAGCCCGCGCATCGACCTTGGTCCTGGAATTGAAAAAGGCCAGTCGCGAGCGACTGGCCTTTTTAATTTGGTCGGGGCGAGAGGATTCGAACCTCCGACCTCTGCCTCCCGAAAGCAGCGCTCTACCAAGCTGAGCTACGCCCCGAATAATACGGAGCCCAAAACTATACAGTTTTGGCCGTACACATGCAAGCCGGTGGGCCGCGCAAGCCCGCAATGGGCGGGTCAACACGGCACTGGGGGCGTGCCCTCGTTGACCGGCATCGCTACACTGATCGGATGAACCCAATATTCGATTTCTTGAAACAGCGTCAGTCGACGCCCAGCAAACTGCTCGGTGGCCCCGGACCAGACGCTATGCAGCGGCAGCAACTGTTGGAACTCGCGCTGCGCGTGCCGGATCACGGCAACCTCACCCCGTTCCGTCTGCTCGGAATTGAAGGCGACGACCGCGCAATACTCAGCGAACACTTGGCCGAAGTCAGTAGTGCACGGGGCGATGACCCGGCGAAGGTCGAAAAGGACCGGAAGCGCTTTCTGTATGCGCCGTGGATCGTCACCGTCATTGCCCAAGTGACGCCGGGTCACAAGGTGCCCGAGCAGGAGCAGATCCTGTCTGCTGGTCTCGTGGCGTACAACTTGTTGCTGGGTGCGGAGGCGATGGGCTTTGGCGCCCAGTGGCTGACCGGGTGGTCGGCGTACGACGCTGGGATTGCTGCGTATTTGGGGCTTGCGCCAAATGAGCGCGTGGTCGCCTATGTGCATGTGGGGCATCGCCAAGGCGCTGGCCCGGATCGGGCCCGTCCGAATGCGGACCAAAAGTACACGCGCTGGCACGCACCATGAGCAGCATTCATCTGGTCGATGCGAGTATCTACATTTTCCGGGCCTACTACTCGGTGGCACCCGAGTTCTTTGATCACGAAGAACAACCCGTCCACGCCGTCTATGGCTTTTTGAACACGCTACTGAATCTCATTGATTCGGCGAAGCCATCGCATATGGCCGTTTGCTTCGACGAGTCGCTCGCCAGTTCGTTCCGCAACGAACTGTTTCCCGCCTACAAAGCCAATCGGGAGCCTGCGCCGCCCGACCTCCTCAAGCAGTTCGATTACTGCAAGCGGCTGGCCGGCGCGCTCGGTTTGACCGTATTGCGCGACGATCGTTTCGAAGCCGATGATCTCATTGGCAGCGCGCTCGCACGCATGCGCTTGCAGGGCTTTCGCGCCGTGATCGTTACGGGTGATAAAGACCTGTCGCAGCTCTTGGGCGAACACGACCTGATTGATGACCCGAGTCGAAAAGAGCGTACCGACGCGCAAGGCGTCAAACGCAAGTTCGGTGTGCGTCCGCAACAGTTTGCCGATTACTTGGCATTGACGGGTGATGCGGTCGACAATATCCCCGGCATCCGCGGCATCGGCCCGAAGACGGCGGCCACACTGCTCGGCCATTTTGGATCGTTGGAGGACTTGTTGGGCCGCGTCGATGAGGTTCCGTTCCTGCGAATTCGCGGCGCGAAGCAACTCGGCGACACGCTCAAGGCGAATCAGGCCGAAGCCCGCCTGTATCGCCAGCTGTCTTTGATTTCGGAAGCGGCCGTGGTGCCCACCGAACCCGATGCCTACCGCATTCAATCGGGTCGTCGCGACGAACTTGAGGCATTACTGGAACAGCTTCGCTTCGGACCGTTGACGCGGAAGAAAGTACTCAGTCGCTGCGGCGATTGAGTGAGTTCCAACGTGCGCAAGTTGGCAGCACGACTAGGCATTACGACTCGCGTTCCGGCGGCCGAATCCACACTTCCACGCGCCGATTCTTCGCGCGCGCACCATCGCCTTCCGCATCGCTGATCGGCAGCGCCGGACCATAGCCGCGGATATGCCGTACCGGCACGCGTCGGCGCACGAGCTCACGGGCCACAAAGTCCGCGCGATCGGTGGACTGGGCAATGGTCACCATGGGGCTGAACTCAGCCCGCTCGGCGAAGCCCACCAGAATCAAGCTTGCGCCTTGTTGTTCGGGCGTTTGCATGTATTCGGCCAGTCGATCGAGATCGCGACTCGCTCGTGAATCCAGAAACACCTGTCCGGACCCAAAGCGGAAACTGAGCGACAAGCGCGTCGCATCCGCGATGAGCTCGCGATACTCCGCCGGCGCGTCGGGTCGCAGTGCGACCGCATGGTGCTCCAATGCCAGCGGCACAAATCCGGTCGCGGCAACAATTGACTGGGCGGTTGGTCGCTGCACAAATGCCAAGAACGCTTCAACCACTTCCCGGCGCTCGGCACGACTGTAGAAATAGAGCCGCCTGGCCAGTGCGTAATCTTCCGTTGCGACGTTGAAGTGCGTCGGCGCGAGGGCTGGCAAATCACCGTCCCGAATTGCCAAAGCGCGGTTCGTACCGACGCCACCAAGCCCGACAAAACCGATCGCATTCGAATCTTGAGACACCGCTGCCGACAATGCATCCGTCGACTCGTACCGGGTCGCTCGCGGGCTCAGTGGTTGATCCAGCAACACCAGATTCTTGAACGTATCAAAGGTACCCGACGCGTTGTCGCGAGCATGCAACTGAATGCGACCGGCGCGGCCGCCGAGCGCCGACCAGTCTCGAATCTTGCCCGTGAAGAGGGCTTGCACCTGTTGCCGACTGAGCTCGCGCACGGGGTTGTCGGGGTGCACGATGACGGCGAGTCCGTCCAAAGCCAACACGGTCTCTTGCTCGGCGCTGCGTAATCGATCGCCACCCAGGCGCGCGGCTTCGTCGGCATTGGCGGGACGCGAGGCCATCCAGAGATCACATTGCCCGTCGCGCAGAGCCGTATAGCCCGTCCCGGTGCCATGGAACGACAGATGGACCAAATACCGCTGACCGTCCTTGCTGAATCGAAGTTCGGTTTCATCTAGCGACGGCTGTTCGATCGCGTCGCGCAGCATGCCTTGCTCGGCCGCAAACGCCTCGACGAGGCGCGGCGCCAGACGCGCGCCAATGGTGTTTGAGCCAGACAGACAGAGCCACGGCGCCGACGTTGCGGTTTGCGCCACCGCCACGCTACTGCCGCCAACGATAATCATTCCGAGTGCACGAAGCACACAGCGCACACGCCACTGCAAACCAACAACCCGCACCATGCCGACCTCCTGAGACGGACAGTGTGCGGCGCTCAGGTTTCAGTCTGGTGCCAGCGGCGTGACGGTTTTCTTTTCGGCAGCACGCCGTCGCTTGAAGAAGTCCGACAGCATTGCCGAAGTCGGTTCAGCCAACACGCCAGCAGCAACGGTAACCCGATGATTGTGACGCGAGTCTGTCAACAGATCGAACACGGATCCGGCTGCGCCCGTCTTGGGATCTGGCGCGCCGAACACCACGCGTTGCACGCGGGCATGGATCATGGCCATTGCGCACATCGCGCAAGGTTCCAACGTGACGTATAGCGTTGTGCCCGGAAGTCGGTAGTTGCCGAGCTGACGCCCCGCGAGTCGCAACACATTGATCTCGGCGTGCGCGCTCGGGTCGGAATCGGTAATGACCCGATTGCATGACTCAGCGATCAGCGCACCATCGGCACTGATCAATACCGCGCCGACCGGCACTTCGCCAAGTTCGCGCTCTGCATGCGCGGCCATGGCAATGGCGCGCTGCATCCAGAACGCGTCGGTTTCGATCATGCCCAGCCTAGAGCGTGCATCGCCTTGACCAGGGCATACGCAATCGCGCCGGTGGCCGGAATCGTCAGCACCCACGCCCAGAGCATGCGCTCGACGACGGTCCACTTGATCGCATTCCAGCGCTTCGAGCAGCCGACGCCCATGATGGCCGCCGAAATGTTGTGCGTGGTCGAAACCGGAATCCCGAGGCTCGACGCCGTCAGAATCATCGTGGCAGACGCGGTTTCGGCGGCAAAGCCATGGATCGGATGCAGCTTGACCATCTTGTGGCCGAGCGTCTTGATGATACGCCAGCCGCCGGCAGCCGTCCCCATTGCCATCACGACGGCGCACGTCAACGCGATCCACATCGGAATGACCATATCCTTGCCGCCATCCGCCGATTCCAGTCGCAGAAAGCTCATCCAGTCAGGCACGTTGTCCAGCGTCCCAGCCGAGGTGGCCGCAACCAGCGCCAGGGCGATGATGCCCATCGTCTTCTGCGCGTCATTCGAACCGTGCGCAAAACCCATGGTGGCAGCCGACACGATCTGTGCCTTGCCAAATAGTGCGTTGATCCAGCGTGGGCGCGAGATCCAGCCCAGGAACCCGGTGCTCATGTTGAGCCGGGAAATGACAAAAAACAGAATGCCCATGATCACCAGACCAAGCACGAAGCCGGCCATGGGTGACGTGAACATCGGCACGACGACCTTCCACAGCACGCCTTTGCCGGTGTACCAGGGATCGGCCGGCTGCGACACGATGATCGCCGACCATGAGTCCACTGAGCCGACGGCGGCGCCGCAGAGCCCACCGACAAGTGCGTGCGAGGAGCTCGACGGCAAGCCCCACCACCAAGTGATGAGGTTCCAGGCGATACCGCCGAGCAACGCGCAAATCAGTACTTGCGACGTCACTTGCGCCACGCCGGTATCGATCAGACCGGAGGCCACGGTCTTGGCGACTGCGGTGCCCCACAAGGCGCCCAGCAGGTTCATGCCCGCAGCCATCAGCACGGCTTGCGATGGCGTCAGTACCTTGGTGGCCACGACGGTCGCGATGGAGTTCGCGGTATCGTGAAAACCGTTGATGTATTCGAAGATCAACGCCGTGATGATCACGGCGATGAGCAGGATGAGGGCGACGGTCACGGCGACCTCAGCTGTTCTTCAGAACGATCGCGTAGACCACGTTGCCCGCGTCGCGGCAGCGATCGATGGCCTTTTCCAGAATCTCGAACATGTCCTTGCGCAGGATCAAACGCACGGGATCGGTCTCGGAGACAACCAGCTCTCGGTACAGCTCCAGGATCAGGCGGTCGGCTTCGTTTTCGATCGCTTGCAACTTGTCGTTCAGCGCCTTCATTTCTTCCAGACGGATGCCGTTCCGGAGCTGCTTGACCATCGTCGCGACGACTTCGCAGGCCTTCTCCAGCATCTGCGCACGCGAACCGAAGTCGATGTCGCCGAGACGGCCCTGGGTCATCGTGTAGCGCTCAGCAAACTTCTCGACCACCTTCGGAATCTTGTAGAGCGCCGACGCGAGTTCCTCGATGTCTTCACGCTCAAGCACCGTCACGAACGTGTTGACCAGTTCCTGCGAGATGCGCGCCGAAATTTCCTTCTCCTGCTGACGGGCCAGCTTGAAATCAGCGAGCGAACCAGTCTTGCCGCCCACACCAAGCAGAGAGGTCAGTGCCCGCGAACTGTTCAGGGCCGCTTCGGCCAATTGTTCAAGCAGGGAATAAAACTTGTCGCCTTTGCCGAAAATGGTTTGCAGGGAAAACATGGCCGAAGCTCGCTGGTCAGAGTAAAGGGTAAGTGTAGAAGCATGGCAGATCGAGGTTGCACATTTATGACAGGCTCCCCCCGGACGAACCGCCAGATGCGCCGCGTTCACCGTATCGAATCAGAAAAACGCGCTTTATAATCATGAACATACAGCGAACGAATTGCGGGCCACCTGATGTGACAGTGCGGCGACGGTCACGTACTGTTGCAACCTGGCTGCCACATAACCATCATCGAACCATCACGCGCCCGCCCGACCGGGCAAACGCGGAATCCCCATGGCATCGCGCTCCTCGGCCACCGTCAGTGGTGTCATCAGATCAACCCCGCAATGCCGACCAATCAGCGGCTGCATCAAGTCGCCATGATGAACCGACAGGGCATTGCCAAGGGCGGTCGCCGCGCGCTCGGCGTCGCCTTGTTCGGCGTAACACCGGCCAATCTCCTCCCAGATGCTAGCTGACGCCTCGGCATGCAGGGCCCGGCGCAGGTAATCCTCCGCCTTGATCCATTGCTTTTCCTGCCGACACAAGCGCCCGAGCGCGAGCAGCAATTCAGGATCATCGGCATGCGATTCCAGCCACGCTTCGGCCGTCTTCAACCGAGGCGGCAATTTGGCGTCGGGTGGCAGCAACCCATAGGCACGGACGACCGCTTGCGACCATTCGTGCTTCAGGCACGATTCGAGTTCTTGCGCCGCCTGCGGCACCAGATTGAGTTGGACCGCGCGGTGCGCGTAAGCCGTCGCGACATCAGACAGACGCTTCTGCGCGAGCGGCAGATCGGTCCACAAGCTGTGGAGGCTGATGGCATCGGCGGTTTCGCGGACGGTGCGCGCAAGCATCCGCGCTTCGAAGGCATCCATGTCAGCGTCCGCCATCTGCTTGCTTGCTCGAACGCGCGGCAGCAGATGCAGGCCTTCGCGGGTCCGATGTCTGGCGGCGTACGCTTCCATCAATGTTCGCGCGCCAAATGCTGACAACCGGTCATCGACCAACAGGCGATTCAGAACTTCAATCGCTGCGCCCGCCCGGGATTCCCGCAGGTCCTGCCGCGCTCTGAGCTCGAGCGCGAGCGTTTCGGTCTCGGGCGACTGCGCCAGGCGATTCAGCATTTCGGTTTCGCGGGCGCTGTCTTGTCGGCGATGCGCCGCGGCGTGCCCGAGAATGAGTGCGGCAGACTTCAGCGAGCGCATCTGACTGGCCCGCAACGCCGCTTTCTCGGCGGCTTCCGGTGCGCCCGAGGCCAAGAGCCGCAGGGCATCGAGCAGACTCTTTTGGGCACTACGGCGGCGGCGCTTGATAAAAAACAGAAATGGCGCCCGGATCAGAACGACCAGGAGCCAGATCAGAAACGCTGCGAAGCCCAGCGAAAACACGGCCGAGACCGCCGTGGTCTCAACCACCCAGGGGCCGCGCTGCACCAGCACGTAGCCGGGGTCGCGCTGCAGGAAAACCACCGCTATCGCGACCAGCAGTCCGACCGCCAGCAGACTCAGCAAGTTCCGGTAAAGGCGCATCAGGCCTCCGGTTCCAGCAAGTCGGCAGTACCGCGCAGTCGCTCCAACTGTTCGAGTGCCATGCCAACCTTTGGCCATTCCACGGGCGCATAGGCCTGCATTCGTGCCAAAGCGGAAAACACCGGCTGGTCTCCCGCAGGATGCAGTTCAAAGCCTTCCATCACGGCATTGCGGGCGCGCGAGGCGGATTGTTGGTAGCGGGTCAGATCGCCCTCGGTCAACGCTTCTTTGGCCAGCAACAAATCGAGGCCGACCACGGCACGCAGCGCGTCCGCCTGCAACGGACCGACCCACGCGGCTTGTTTGGGGTCCACTTTCCGAATGCGAATGAGCTCGCTGAAGACTCGCGCAATGCGCGTGCGCCAGTTGGGCGCGGGTTCGTCAGTTGTCCCAAGGCTTGCCATCTCGGCGCGCGTCTTCAGCGTGGGCAGGGCGTTCGCGATGGTGTCGATCGCATTGAGCACGTCCGCCTCGGCCTGGCGCGGCGCGGAGCGCAGCGACTCGATCTCCCGCTTCAACGTTTGCCGCACAGTGGCAAATCGCGCGTCATTGAGCCGGGCAAGTTCGGCGTCGGCCAACTCGAACGCCGACAGCGCGGTTTCGGGATCGCGAAACAGCCGCAGCCGCTCGACGCCAGCCGCCAAGAGCAGCTCTGCCTGGTTGATATGGAGTTCGCCGATACTATCGATCCGCCGCTCACTGAGCCGCTTCAATGCGTCCTCAAGGAGGCCCGCGCGTTCGCCGATTCCGAGCACCTCCTCGCGGAGCGCACGATGGGTGATCTGCGCATCAGCGACGCGCTGATCAACCCCTTGCATCGACTGCTCCAAGCTCGTCAGACGCGCGCGGAGCTGCACCACTTCCGACTCGGCGCGTGTGCGCTCCGCCTCGTTGGCGCCTTGCCGGGACTGGATTTGCCACAACCAGGCCAAAGCCAGCACCGAGGTCAACAAAGCCAGGCCACTGAGCACGGGCAGCAAAATGCGTCCGGACGCTGTTGTCTTCTGGATCATGGAAACCTCCGGGCTGTCAGGGCAATCGCAAGCAATCTGCACCGAGAGCACGGGCCGTGCCCTGCAGCGCAGGCGGTCAGTGCATGCTATTCAGTTGCCCGGACCTTGGGAAGGTGGCGACGCACCGCTGCCACGACATCCGCCTGTGCGGCCGAATCGGCGCGGCTGATGGCCGCAAACCCCCAGGATTGGGCGAGCTGGGCGAGCCGTTCACTCGGCACGAGCGCCGTGCCGGACAACAGACGCGGCCACTGTTCAGGAAGTGCGCCGCGGACCGCCTGGGCGGCTTCGGCACTCGTGAATACCACCAGCGGCGGAACTGAAAGCGCCGCCAGCCGTTGTGCCACCGACGCCCGAACCGGCGTCGGCACGCGCATATAAGCCGCAACCGCCTCGGTAGCAAAGCCACGCGCCGTCAGTGCATTTGCCAACCACTCCCGCCCCTGCGCCCCGGAAATCCTGAGCACCCGGCCGCCGGGCAATTCCGACCAGATCGGCATCGCCAGCATGGCCTCGGAATCGTAGGGCGGCAACGGCGACAGCGATGGCCGCCCAAACGCGTCCAGAGCGCGGCGCGTCCCTGGCCCTTGCGTCAGGATATGGGCCGGCCAATGCCACTCACCCGCGACCGGCGCAAAACACCGGACGGCATTGCTGCTGGCGAAAATCCAGACGCTGGCCTGTTCGGCGAGCGGGCGCAACTCGGCGAGATCCGGGACGGCACGCACGATCAGCGCCGCAACCCGGATCACCGACATCGGCAGGCGCCGCAGCGCACGGGTCAGCCCGTCCTGCCCATCCTGGACTGCCAGGTGGATCAGCGCAGGCGATTTCGCGTTGTGAACAGGCATGAAAGCGGCTTTCGGCGTCGGTTCTGTCGAGCATGTCACGCAAGCCGCCCCCGTCAAGACTTGCAGGCCCGGAACCCGCCCGGCAGACTCCCAGGTTGGACCGACGCATTTGCTGCCAAACTGGAGTGGGATGGACGCCTGTTATCGCCTGGAACGCCTGATTCTCGAGACCATTCCATTGGCCCGAGCCATGGATCTGAAAGTCGTGGAATTCGATGAGGCCCGTCTCGCCCTGTCGGCGCCCCTTGCCGCGAACGTCAACGACAAGGGATGCGCTTTTGGTGGCAGCCTGATCAGTCTGATGACCCTGGCGTGCTGGGGGCTCATCATGCTCAAACTGCAGGAAGCCGGCTTGAAGGCGGACGTGTACGTGCAGGATTCCGAGATCAAATACCTCGCCCCAGTTTGGGATGAACTGATCGCTGAATCGCATCTCGACTCAAGCCAGAACTGGCCAGAATTCGTGGGACAATTGCAAGCGAAAGGCAAGGCTCGCGTCACCATGCATGCGGAAGTCACGGCCATCGAGGGTGGCGGTGTCGCCTGCCGTTTCACCGGTCAGTTCGTCGCCAAACGTCAAGGAACCTGAACATGTTGCGCATTCAACGACTGTTGCTGCTGTTGGCCCTGACGCTGATGCTTAGCGCCTGCCCGAACGCCAAGAGCGACCAGAAACTGCTCGACAAGACGCTCGAGAGTTTCTCCTCCCAGCTCCGCTGGGGCGAAGACTTCAATCAGACGCTGGGCTTTCTAGATCCCGCCGAGCGCGACAAGTTGCAGCCCAAGCCGCTCGAAATCGAACGCTGGAATCAGTACCGGGTCATCGGCGTCCACAGCCAGCCCGCGCTGATCGACGGGCAAGGCCTTGGTCGGCAGCGAATGAGCGTCGAATTGGTCAGCCGGCATACCCAGATCACGCGGACGATTCAGTTCGATACGCTGTGGCGCTTTGATTCGGAAACCGATCGTTGGTACCTGATTTCGCCGTTTCCGCTGCTGCGGAACGACTGAGTCGGGTTCCCGAATGCGTGCGGTGCCGCCAGTCAATGCAAATGCACTGACGCACACCGTGCACTGCGTCAAACGATGATCTGGCTGATTCCCGGCCTGGATGGCGATCCGAGTCTGCGGCGGGATTTCGCCCAGGCGATGCAGCCTGAAGTTGTACACGTGGCGCACTATGCCGTCGATCATCCAAACCGCTACGAATCCCTATTCGAGCACGTCAAGACAGAAGCCCCCAGCACCCCGCGCTTCACCATTGTCGGCGAGTCGTTTGGCGGTCCATTGTCGATCTGGCTTGCCGAAGCATTCGCCGAGCGGGTGGATCGATTGATCCTTTGCGCAACGTTTGCGCGAGCATTCTTTCGACCGGTCAACGGCCTGCGACACTTGCTGCCCTGGTCCAGCCTGCCATGGCTGTCGACGTTGCCAATCACCAAAGTGCTGAGTCGGGAGCTGATCGACCCCGGATTCCTGGCAGCTATCGGACAGGTGCCCGTGCCGCGCTTGCGCGAACGATTGGATGCCGCCGCAACGGTCGACGTGCGCGACCGCCTTGCCGGCCTGAAGATGCCAATTTCTTACATTCAGGCCAGACCGGATCTGCTGGTTCCGGCGAGCTGCTTGGCGGAGATTCAGGCCGTCCGGCCCGATGTCACGGTTCATCGCTTGCCAGGCACCCACTTTCTGCTGCAACAGCAGCCGGAGGCCGTAGCAGCGCTGATCAGGCGCTTGGTGCACACACGAAACTGATCGCAAATTACTTCCGACCGCCCGCAAGTTCGCTAGCGAGCGTGTCGTCTCCTGCTCTGACGCGACTGGGAGTGGGTACGTAGGAGTTGTGATCGCACCAGACGTGGGGCCTTTGCGCAACAACCGGTCGGTGCCGATACGCGATGCTCTTAGCTCGCACGATCGCAAGTAGCCCTCTCCCCAGCGCTCTCCCACTCACGTAGGAGAGGGAGCCGGCGCCCTGCCCCCGAACGCGGGGTGGGGGTCACTTGCGATCGGCATGCTCATCACGTGCAGGTAAGCGCGTTCGCAAGAACTAGTGGATGATCGTGTGGTTTATGAGCGTCCAGCTTGTGCCATTAAGGCATCGTCAGACACGCTCGGCGGTGCAAACACGAAGGCCCCGCGCAAGCGAGGCCTTCGTACGATGTCCGTGCCGTACGCGCGCTTAGCGCGGCATCAGCTCGTTGATCGTTTTAATCAATTCGTGTTCATTGATTGGCTTGACGACATAAGCCTTGGCGCCCTGGCGCATGCCCCACACTTTGTCGGTTTCCTGGTCTTTGGTAGTGACCAATACGACCGGAATGTGCGACGTCTTCGGGTCTTTGGAAATCTGGCGCGTGGCCTGGAAACCGTTCAAATTCGGCATGACCACGTCCATCAAGATGAGGTCAGGCAGCTCGCGCTTGGCGACTTCGATGCCCTGCAGGCCATCTTCGGCAGTTACGACGTCGTGGCCCAGTTTTTGCACGACACGGCGCAGCCCTTCGATTTGTGAAGGCGAGTCGTCAACGATCAGAATGCGTCCCATAGCGTTTCCCTGTTGCATGGTTGGGTGCGTCTTGCCCCAGATTCAGAACTGTACCAGTGTCCGTCCGAGCGAGCCGCCTTGGAGCATCCTAGCAAAAACTCCGGGCAAATCGTCCAGTCCGACCGTCTGTGTACAGATTTTATCCAAATGGGCCGGTTTCCAGATGGTCGCCAGGCGATCCCAGAGCTGCCGGCGGATGCCGTAGGCGGTGCCAGCCGAGGCCACCCCGAGCAGGGACACCCCGCGAATAATGAAGGGCATGACCGTGGTGTGCAGCTCGTCGCCGCCCGCAAGGCCGCAGATGGCCACATTGCCGTAGGGCTTGATGACGCGGGTCAGGCCAGACAGCATGTCGCCGCCGACGCTGTCGATCGCGCCGGCCCAAACCGCGTTTTCGAGCGGGCGCTGGCCCCAGTACAAATCCTTGCGCGCGATGCACTGCTTGGCACCGAGCCCGATCAAGGTGTCGAACTGGTCGACTTTGCCGGTGATCGCATGCGCCTCATACCCGGCGACGGTCAGCAGATCGACCGCCAGCATGCCGACGCCGCCGGTCGCGCCAGTAACGACAATCGGCCCCATTTCCGGGGTTTGCCCGGCCGACTCCATCCGGAGCAGCGACAGCGCTGCCGTAAAGCCGGCCGTGCCCAGAATCATGGCTTCCCGGAGGCTCAGCCCAGCAGGCAACGGAATGACCGAGCGCGCTTCCAGTCGGGCGAATTCGCCATAGCCGCCATCGTGCGTCTCGGAGAGCCCCGAGCCGGTGACAAGCACCGCATCGCCCTCTTTGAAACCAGGATCAGCACTGGCGACGACATGGCCCGCCACATCGATCCCGCCATTCAACGGAAACTTGCGGAGGATCTTGCCAGTGCCGGTGCCGGCCAGGGCATCCTTGTAATTGACACTCGAGAATGCCGTTTTGATGACCACCTCACCAGCGGTCAGTTGGTTCACGCCGAGCGATTCGATACCGGCGCGGTGGCTCTTACCTTCCTGATGAATTCGGAAGGCGCGAAAGGATTCTTGGCTGGACATGGATGGATCCGGGTCAGGACAGAAGTTTCAGGGCGGACTGCAATTCCTCGCGATCGCCTGCGTGCAGCACGCGCGCGAGACGGCCTCGGAGCTGCTTGCGACTGAGCTTGGCGGCAGCGTCGCGAACGTCATTGATGGCGTTCAAGTGCATGGAAAAGTCGCTGATGCCGAGTGCGATCAGCAACGGGGTATAGCGCGGATCGCCAGCGATCTCACCGCAGACACTCAGCGGTCGCTTCGCCTGGCGGGCACTGTCTGCCACCAGATACAGAAGCCGCACAAATGCCGGATGCATGGGATCGTAGGCCAATGAAACCTGCGAGTTGTTGCGATCGGCCGCCAACACATACTGCGCGAGGTCATTGCTGCCGATCGCGAAAAACTCGGCATAACGTGCCAGCTCGTTCGAAATCAGTGCGGCTGCTGGCACTTCAATCATGACGCCGAGTGGGATCTGCTCGGCCAAAGGCACGCGGGCGCGACGCAAGTCCGCCATCGTTTCTTCGATCAATGCACGGGCTTCGCGGACTTCCTCGATGGCCGAAATCATCGGCAGCAGGATGCGAATCGGGCCGAATCCCGAGGCTCGCAAGATCGCCCGCAGCTGCGCGATAAACAAATGTTTGCGTTGCAGCGACAGTCGAATACCGCGAAGCCCGAGCGCTGGATTCTCTTCACGGGCCACTTCCAGCGGACCGCCAAACGCCTTGTCGGCACCGAGATCCAGCGTCCGGAACGTCACCGGCTTGCCAGCCATCGCGATGACGGCGTCACGATAGACCTTGAACTGCTCCTCCTCACTCGGCAATTCGCGCTGGCGCAGAAACAGGAACTCCGTGCGGAAGAGCCCGACGCCCGCGGCCCCATTGCGCCGGGCTCGAGCAATCGTTTCGGTGTCTTCGGCGTTCACAAACAGGCTGAGCAGGTGCCCGTCACGCGTGCGTGCTTCCTGCACGCGCTGTTTGGCGCGGCGGCGCTCTTCTTTTTCCGCTTCGCGCTGATGCGCGCGAAAACGTGACAGATCGATCGCGTCCGGATTGATCAGAACCAGAGCATGCTCCGAATCGAGCAGGACCAGATCGCCGTCATGGACGACATTGAGCGCCGCTCGGGCGCCGCACACCATGACGATGCCAAAGCTTCGCGCCAGAATGGCCGTATGCGAATACGGGCTGCTGGCGGTCGCCACCACGCCTTTCAGCCCTTGCTCGACCAAGGCTGCCAGGTCGGCTGGTGCAATGGTTTCGCAGATCAGAATCTCATCGACCGCCTTGGGCTTGCGCTCCGGCTCGGCACCGCCACGCTGCAAGGCGGCAAACACGCGCGAGACCACGTGATCGAGATCGTCGCGGCGCGCCCGCAGGTACGGGTCTTCAATCGCCTCGAATGCCGCCGCGAGCATATCGCGCTGCCGGCGCAATGCCGACGTCGCGCGGAGCGTTTCGCGCCGGATCAGTTGCACGACGCCGTCGGTGAACTCAGGGTCATCCAGAATCAACGCATGCGCGTCGATGATTTCGGCCATATCTCGTGCCAACGCGCCCGAGAGCTTGTCGGTCAATGCGGCCAGTTCGGCTCGGGCAACTTTCAGCGCTTCCTCGAATCGTTTGACCTCGTTCGGAATGCCGCCATGCGCAAGCGGCTCCTCCTCGACGTCGAAACTTGCCGAATAAATGACGCGCGCATGCCCGAGTGCCATGCCTTTGGCAGCAAATTGACCCTCGAGCTCATTGCGCATCGCCTATTCCCCCTCGTCGAACTTGCGTTCGAACAAGTCGACCGCGGCAGCGAGCGCCGCGTCGGCATCCTCGCCATCGGTGCGCAGCTTGATTGGTGTGCCTTTGGGTGCCGCGAGCAGCATCAGACCCATAATGCTCTTCGCATTGACCTCGCGACCACGGGCACTGATGAACACCGCCGCTTTGTAGCGCGAGGCGAGCTGCACCAGCTTTGCCGACGCGCGTGCATGCAGACCGAGTTTGTTCGAAATCGTCAGTTCGCGCTCAGCCATGATCCACCACCACACCGTTGCGGGCCCCTGCGGTGGCCGTGCTGATCAATTCGTCCAGACTCTGTTCCGGGTAATTCATGATTCGTAGCAACATCGGGAGATTGAGACCGGATATCCGGCGGATGCGGCAACCCAGGTTCGCAAGCTTCGCGGCAATATTGCTCGGCGTCGCACCGTACAAGTCGGTCAGCACGAGCACGCCGGCACCTTGTTCCAGATCGCGGACGGCCGCACTGGCACGCGCCAGCGCCTGATCGACCGGCTCACCGAAACCGACTTCCACTGCCGCCGTTTTCAGCGGCAACGGACCGAGCACCCCACGCGCCGCGGACAGAATGCCCGGGCCCACATGAGGATGCGTCACCACCAACACCCCGACACTCATTCCAGCTCCCGATGAAAGGTCATCACATGCTCACGCTGCGCACGAAAGGCTTCGGCCAACTGCTCGGCGATATAGACCGATCGGTGTCGGCCGCCCGTACAACCAATGCAAACCGTGATGTAGTTGCGTTGGTCCGCCTCAAATCGTGGCAACCACGTTGCGAGAAAACTGCGCACCTGCTCGAAGTAATTCTGCACTTCCGGCAAATCACCAAAATACTTCCGGATCGCGGCATCACGGCCAGACAGCGGTCGCAGCGTCGGGTCCCAGTGCGGATTCGGCAGACAACGCGCGTCGAACACAAAATCGGCGTCGCTCGGCACGCCTTTCTTGTAGGCGAATGATTCGAACAGCAGCGAGGTTTGCGAACTGCTGCCACCGAACTCGGTCGCAATCAGGCGGCGCAATTGGTGCACATTCAAATCGGACGAGTCGATCACCTGATCGGCGATCGCCGATAGCGGACGCAGCAACTTGCGCTCCAGGGCAATCGCGTCGTTCAATGCGATGCCGTCGGCCGTGAGTGGATGCCGCCGTCGCGTGTCGGAGAACCGCTTCAGCAAGATCTCGTCGCGGGTATCGAGAAAAATCAGCTGATACGCAATGCCTTTGTGCGCCATCGTGGCGAGCATTTCGGGCAGACGGTTGAGATCTTCGGCGCGATTGCGCACGTCGACACCGACCGCAATCTTCGGATAGCGCCCCGGCTGGCCATTGCGCACCGCATCGACCAGCGCCGGCATCAATGCCGTCGGCAAATTGTCGACGCAGTAATAATCCAGATCCTCCAGCGTCCGCAGTGCGACCGTCTTGCCGCTGCCAGACAGGCCACTCAGCACGATCAAGCGCTCGCCCGAACCGGCGGTCGAACCATTGCGACCCAAGGGCGGCGGCGTAAAGCGAAGCGTCTGGTCTACCATGGCGTTTGTCTGCGCATTTGGTGTGCTTGGCGATCAATGAACGTTTGCGCGGGATCAATGCCTTTGCTGCGCAAAATGAAACTGCGCGTTGCCGCTTCGACCAGTACCGCGAGGTTGCGACCGGGCGCGACCGGAATCACGATTCGGGGCACTTCCACATCCATCACGGTTTGCGTGCTCGTGACGCCGGTGATGCGCGCCATCCCGTCGTTGGCGTGCACGTCCTCCATGCGCCCGAGATGCACGATCAGGCGCAGATACTTGTTCTTCTTGACCGACGTTTCACCAAACATCTGGCGCACATTCAAGATGCCAAGGCCACGCACTTCCAGCAAATCCTGCAGCATTTCGGGGCAAGTGCCGTCGATCACATCGGGCGCGATCAGCGTGAACTCAGGCGCATCGTCAGCCACCAGGCGGTGGCCGCGGGTGATCAGTTCCAAAGCGAGTTCGCTCTTGCCAGAACCCGCATCGCCCGTGATCAGCACGCCGATGGAATACACCTCCATGAACACGCCGTGCATGGAGACATTGTTGGCGAGTGCGCGACTCAGGTGGTACTGCACGAACGTGAGGATCTCGTGTCCGCGTTTGCCCGACACCCAGACCGGGGTATTCGATTCTTCGGCCGCTTCGCGCAAATCACTCGGCACCGCCTGATCGCGCGTCACAATGATCGCAGTCGGCGCCTTGCGGATGATCTTCGCGATGGTTTCCCACCGCTGGCGGGAATCCAGTTCATCGAGGTATTTGACCTCGTCGATGCCGACGATCTGGACCTTGTTCGGGTAAATGATATTCAAGTACCCCACGAGCGAGGGCCGCCGGGCCAGGTTCTCGCCCGCCTCCAGCACGCGGCTATCGCCTTTGTGCCCGCCCACCCAGCGCAACTTGAGGCGCTCATGGATCTGGTCGAACAGCTCGCGGGCAGTGATCTGTCGATTCACGCGGAAGGCTCCAGCAAGGTCGCCTGAATCGTGGCGGCACTTTTGGCCCGACGCAAGCGGTCCAGCGCATCGGACTCGGACAGGAGTTCAGCGATCTCGGCCAGCAATTCCAAATGTTCCGTATTGGCGTGCACGGGCACAATCAGCCCGAAGAACAAATCGACGGGCTCACCGTCCGGCGATGCAAAGCCAATGGGGTTCTGGGTTCGCACGAACGCCGCCCGAATCTCCGCCACCCCAGCAACCCGAGCGTGCGGGACCGCGACGCCGTTACCGAGCGCCGTCGAGCCGGTGTGTTCACGATCCAGCAAGGCCTGATGAAATGACCCGGTTTCCGCCGGATTGACCGCCATCAACCGACCCAGCTCAGCCAGAATCGCCTCGGCATTGCCTGCCTTCGAGTTCAAATTGATCCGCGCTTCGGTCAACGCGCGCCGCAAACGGCCTGCCATCCTAGAGTCCTGTCCCGCAATTAGCTTGTAATAGATTTGGAAGAATTTCGAGCGAAGGCAAGGCGGGATTAGGAGACGTCGTGGTTACTACGGCGACGACGCCCAACGCAGCATGGGCTCGATCGGCGAGAAATTTATTCGCGTTATTTGCGGGACAGGACACTAGGACCTCAACGCTTGCAGCACCGGCGCGATCTGGGTCTCGCGGTCCAGTGCCTGACCGAGCGACGCCAATGCGTCGGCCAGTTGTGGCAGGTTGTCGGCAACGATGTTCGCATGCCCCACTTTCCGGCCGGCGCGTGGCGACTTGCCGTAATCGTGAAAATAGCCGCGCCGATAGGCGAGCACAGGTTCGCGCGCGGGGAGCGTACCGACCCAGTTCAACATGACCGTCGGCGCCAGCAATTCAGTGCTGCCGAGCGGCAGCCCGACGACGGCTCGCAGATGATTCGCAAACTGACTGGTGAGCGCGCCTTCTTGAGTCCAGTGCCCGGAGTTGTGGACCCGCGGTGCCATTTCGTTGACCAGGAACTGATCGTCACCGATGTCAAACAACTCCAGCGCAAACACGCCGACATAGTTGAGTTGATCGGCGAGCTTCTGGGCGGCAGCGAACGCGCGCGCGGCCAGACGCTCGGCATGGGGCGCCGGCGCGAGTGAGGCCGACAGAATGCCGTCCGCGTGCCAGTTCTGGGTCAGCGGGTACGCGCTGAACGCACCAAGCCGAGAGCGCACCGCAACGACCGACACTTCGCGACGGAAATGCACAAATGCTTCGAGAATCAGCGGCACCCGTCCCAATTCGGCAAACGCCGGTTCGATGTCCGCTTCGGACTTCAGGCGATACTGGCCTTTGCCGTCGTAGCCCAGCCGGCGCGTCTTCAACACACAAGGAAAGCCAATCTCAGCACATGCGTGGCGCAGATCGGCCAGTGAGTCGACCGCCGCAAACGCGGGCGTCCCCAAGCCGAGCTCCCGGAACAACGTCTTTTCGTGCAATCGATCTTGGGCGATCGCCAGCGCTTTGGGGTTCGGGAACACCGGCAGGCGTTCGGCCAGGAACTGCGCCGATTCGGCTGGCACGTTCTCAAAATCGAACGTCACCACATCGACCTGTTCGGCAAAACGCGCAAGCGCCTCGCGATCGGTGTAATCGGCCACGATCAGCGGTGCAAACTGGGCCGCGCAGGCCTCAGGACTGACATCCAGCACGCGGAAGTGCAGCCCGAGCGGCGCCCCGGCCAGGGCCATCATGCGGGCGAGTTGGCCGCCACCTAGAATGCCGACGCGGGTCATGTCTGGCTCGGATCCGGTCGGCTCAGCACCTGCTCGGTCTGCAAGCGACGGAACTCATCGACCGCCGCGGCAAATCTGGACTCGTTGGTGCCGAGAATCGAGGCCGCCAGAATCGCCGCATTGATCGCACCACTGGAGCCAATCGCCAGCGTACCGACCGGAATGCCGGCGGGCATCTGCACGATCGACAGCAGCGAATCCAGCCCGTTCAGGGCTTTTGATTGCACGGGTACACCAAGCACCGGCAGCGACGTCTTGGCCGCCACCATACCCGGCAGGTGCGCAGCGCCACCTGCCCCAGCAATGATGACCTTGATGCCCCGGGCACGAGCGCCTTCGGCATATTGGAACAACAGGTCTGGCGTGCGGTGCGCGGACACCACGCGCTGCTCATAGGGCACGCCTAAGCGATCCAGCGTTTCACAGGCGTGCTTCATGGTGTCCCAGTCGGACCGGGAGCCCATGATCACGCCGACCACAGGCATCTTGCTGCTTGCACTCATTGCTTAGCCATGAATTTGACGGGCGGGGCCGCTATCTTAGCGGCTTCGACCTTTGGAGTTCGCCCCATGGCCCTGGATGCCCGATTTGTCAGCACGTTGATCTGCCCGGTGAAGAAATTGCCGCTGCGCACGGCCACCAAGTCACAACTGGCGTTTCTGAACCGGGAAATTGCGCAAGGCACGGCGCTCATGGTCAATGGTCATCAGCTTACCGAGCCGGTTTCCGATGCGTTAATCCGGGAGGATGGCGATGTGTTGTACCGGATCAGCGATGGCATTCCGGTGCTGTTGCCTGAAGAGGGCATCGGCACCTTGCAGTTCACGGATTTCCCGAAGTGAACGGCGTGGTTGGCCCGGACGCGACCCAGGTCGCGGCGGATGTCGCCCGGGCTTTGGCCGAGGATTTGGGTGACGGCGACCTGACCGCGGCATTGCTGCCGGCCGACGAATGGGGCCGGGCGCAGGTTCTGACGCGCGAACCCGCAGTCATGTGCGGCCAGGCGTGGGCAGCGGCTTGCTTTGCGACGATCGATCCCCGGGTCAAGTGCGAATGGCTCGCCGAGGAAGGGGCCAACCTGGCTGCCAATGACGTGTTCCTGCGCCTGACGGGCCCGGTCCGAGCATTGGTCAGTGGCGAACGCGCGGCACTCAATTTCTTGCAGACGCTGATGGCGACGGCCACCGTCTCACGGCAGTTTGCGAACGCCGTCAGCGGCACCCGGACGCGGATTCTCGATACCCGAAAAACGCTGCCCGGGCTTCGGCATGCACAAAAATATGCGGTTCGTGTGGGTGGTGCCAGCAATCACCGAATCGGCTTGTTTGACGCCGTGCTGATCAAGGAAAACCACATCGCTGCGGCCGGCTCGATCGCGGCGGCCATCGCCAAAGCCCGGGCCATTGCCGGCACGCGAATGGTGGAGATCGAAGTGGAATCGCTGGCCGAGTTGCAGCTCGCTCTGGCCGCGAAACCGGACCGCATCATGCTCGATGAATTCAGCGCAGACGACTTGCAGGCCGCCGTTGCGCTGGCGCAAGGCCAGGTCGAGCTGGAAGTTTCCGGCAGCATGAGCCTGGAGCGACTCGCGGCAGTCGCAGCGCTTGGGGTCGATTTCATTTCGGTAGGTGCTTTGACCAAACACGTCCGCGCTATCGACCTGTCAATGCGGCTCTTGGGCCGGATCGATGGCTGACCGGAGTCATTGATGAGTAACCCGTTTCAAGCGCCCCAATCAAGGCTGGCGGAAGCGCCGGAAATCGACCTCGGCCCGAAAGTCTTCTACTTGCCTTGGCAAGTGTTGCTCGTTGGCGTCCTTGCAGGCCCGATTGCGCTGATCTACATGCTCCGCAGCAACGAGGTCATGTTAGGGCGCTTGGCCCGATCCAAATGGATCTTGCTCGGCGGCATCGCACTTTGCGTGCTGGCGGTGCCGCTGGTGCGCTCACTCAACAGCTTTGCCGGCACGACGAGTGTTTACGCCGGCCTGACATTGATTGCCGTGCTCTGGTCGTACGCGCGCCAGATGCCAGCCATCCGCGCCAGCAGCCATCCGGAGCTCGGTACGTTGAGCCACGCCTGGCCAACGTTGATCATTACGATCCTCGCATCAATCGGCTTCAGTGCAATGCTGGCTGTGGTGGTGTTCTCGGCGATCGGGATCTTCTTCCCTGGCTTCTAACACGTTGCTGGACAACCCCAATTCTGGGCCCGCGCAATTCGAGCGTCCGGTGCGCGCCGCGTTTCCCGCTCGCCGACGCAATCACCAGCGCGATCGGCTCGCAATTGTGGTTCCCCAGGGTCACATCACCGGCGGGAAGCGGATCGTGAACCGCGCGCCACCCAGTTCATCCGATTGGTCCACGCTCAATTCGCCACGGTAACTCTTGACGATATCGGTGACGATCGAGAGCCCGATGCCATGCCCCTGCACCCGTTCGTCGCCACGCACACCACGCTTCAGGAGCAACTCGCGTTTTTCGTCAGGAATGCCTGGCCCATTGTCTTCGACCTGGATCGTCAGCCCAATACGACGGAATCCTTGCGGCTTTTGCTGCGTAATGGTCAACAGCACGCGATCTTTGGCCCACTTGAACGCATTCTCCAGCAGGTTGCCCAAGAGCTCCATCAGATCGCCCTGCTCACCATAGAAGCGGGCACCGGATTCGATTTCGAACTCGCAGATCACACCGCGGCTGGCATAGACTTTTTCGAGGCTGCTGACGATCGATTCGGCATGGCTTTCGATCGGCAACGGTGCCGAGTAGGTGCTATGCCCCGATGCCGCCGCACGCGCCAACTGATAGGCGACGATCTCGTCCATGCGCCGGACTTGTTCGGCCAACGTGGCGCGGTGCTCTTGGTCAATACCGCTCGGCTCATCAAGCGCTGTGCGCATGACTGCCAAAGGCGTTTTCAGTGAGTGCGCCAGATCGCCCAGGGTGTTGCGATAGCGCGTGCGCTGTTCCCGCTCATTGCTGATCACATCGTTGATGGAACGGGTCAGCGGCCGAAGCTCACGCGGATAGCGGTCGGGCAGAGATTCCTGCTCGCCACGCTCGACGCGCTCGAGGTCGTTCGATACCTGCCGCAGTGGACGCAGGCTCCACAGCAGCATCAAGAACTGCACCGAAAACAACACGACCGCAGCGGTGCCTAGGTACGTCAGCAACGTGTTCCGATACACGTTGATCTGGCGTTTGAACTGCGACTCGTGCTCGGCAACGTGAAACGTCAGGCGCACCTCTTTGCCGTCCTGCAACTCCCACGCGACGCCGCGCGAGAACACATACACACCGCCCACGTTGCTCTGGATTGGCCCCTCGAATCGTGTTCGACCCGGATCCAACTGCATCGAAAACGGCAGTTCGCGCCCGAGCGCAGACGGCGAACGCCAGCTGACCTGGTCGCCGGTCACCCCCGCATACAGACCCGACTGCGGCCGCTCGAATCGATCGTCCGGCGGCACTTCCGGCAGGATCAGTTCGCCCCCGACGGTCAAGTCGGAACCAGACAGATAACTCAGCACATAGCTTTCGAGTCGATCGCGCATGGCCTGGGCCAGGCTCTTGCGATAGGCCTGCTCCAGCGCATAGCCGGTCGCGCCCAGAAAGACGGCCAGTGCAATACTGGCCGTCCAGAGCAATCGCGTTTGGAGGGATAACGGTCGCCGGGCCGCCACGGTCCGGATGGCTCCGCGTCAGGTGTTGCGCGGAATCGCGAAGCGATAGCCGCGACCGCGAACGGTTTCGATCGGCTTCAGCGTGTTGTCCGGATCGAGTTTGCGGCGCAGGCGCCCCACAAACACTTCGAGCACATTCGAATCGCGATCGAAATCCTGCTGGTAGATGTGCTCGGTCAAATCGGCCTTGGACACGAGTTCGCCCGCATGCAGCATCAGGTACTCCAGCACTTTGTATTCGTAGGTGGTCAGCTCCACCGCCGTACCGGCCACACTGATCGATTGCGCGGTCGTGTCGAGCACGATCGGCCCGCACTCCAACTGCGGCTTGCTCCAGCCCATCGAGCGACGCATCAGCGCGTTCAGGCGGGCCATCAGCTCTTCCACATGAAACGGCTTGACCAAATAGTCGTCCGCACCGGTCTTCAGGCCTTCGACCTTGTCTTGCCAGCTGCCACGCGCGGTCAGAATCAGGATCGGATACTTGCGATCGGCGGCACGCAGCTTCTTGATCAGGTCCATGCCGGTCATTTTCGGCAGGCCGAGATCAATCACCGCCACGTCAAACGGCATTTCCTTACCCAGGTACAAGCCCTCTTCGCCGTCGCCGGCCGTGTCTACCGCATAACCTTCGCGCTTGAGACGTGCTGCCAGGGTTTCCCGCAGGGGGGCTTCATCTTCAACCAGCAGTACGCGCATCAGCGTCGCTCCTCGTTTTTTGGGGTGGATTCACTGGGTTCGGACAATTGCACGGTTTTGACGCGGCCTTCGGGCGTCAACACTTTGACGCGAAACACTTCCTGGCCACGGTGCTGCATCCGGTCGGCCGACAAGATCTTGCCGCCATGTTCGGCGCGCACCTGCTCGATGGCACGGTTCAGATCTGAATCGGCACGATCGGCGCCAATGGTCGCGCCGCTTCGGCGTTCACCCGCGCTGCCATAGCTTTGTTCGCGCGGATCGCGACGTTCAAAAATGGGCTGGCGATCGCGGAACTCGGTCTCGGTTTGACCGGGACGGAGCCGGGTGCCAAACCGCTCGTTGCGCTCGCTGGGCAACATCGGGGCGTCGTTCCGTGGCAAGCGCATTGCTGGCGGCGGCGGTGGCGTCGTACGCATCGGCCCCATCTTGGCCTGATCATTGCCCGGCTCAGCCTGCGCCCAGGCCGCCGACATGGGCAGCAAGAGGAGCATCGATAGCGGCAGGCGGATCAACATGGGCTGGAGTCTAACGCGGGCACCGTCATGGCAATAGCCCGAAGCATGGGCCCGATTCGTTGAACCTGACCTTAAGCAAGGGGACACGATTCGGAATCGTTCCGGCCCCTTTTGGCCGTTTACGTAAGCGCTTGTTCTGGAACGGTTCATTCAACGCTCATCAGCCAATCTGATCGCGTGCGGCGGCGTGGTTGGCAAATCGGTGTTGCGCCGGAATTCGAAGATCAGATTCGTCTCGACGTGCGCCACTTCCGGCCGGGTGGTAAAGGACTCCAAGACCAGGCGCCGAAGCGCCGCACTATCCGCCACGCCGACATGAACGAGAAAGTCGTTAGCGCCGGCCACGTGAAAAAAGCCCAGGACTTCAGGCAGCTGCAACAAGTGGTCATGGAACGCGGTGACCTGGGTCTTGGCATGGACCACCAGACGAATGCTGATCATGGCCTGCAGATTGCAGCCAATCGCATCGGGCTCCAACTCGGCATGAAAGCCCTTGATGACCCCGGCTTCGCGCATGCGGCGGACGCGTTCCAAGCACGTTGACGCGGCAACACCGACGCGCTCGGCCAGATCTTTGTTCGGCATCCGAGCATTCTTCCGTAGCAGGCGGAGGAGTTCGTAGTCGATTCGGTCGAGCGCCAGCATTGGGGCCTCATACGAAATATTGTTCGGTCAATGATATCTGATTCGCTGATCATTCTATCGTTTGACGCTGTTTCCGAATGAATGGAGGTTGTCATGCGCTATGCCCCGAGCACGCAATGCGTACACGCCGGCCGCGAGGATTTTGCTGATCTGGGCGTGCATGCCCCACCCGTTGACCTATCCACCACCTACCCCGTCCACGATCTGGACGCCGGCACCGCGAGCTTTGACGCGCTGGTCGGGGGTGCCGCCCACGCCGGCAACCCGATCTATGCCCGCCTGCACAACCCGACGGTCGCGCGAGTCGAACAGGCCATCGCGCGTTTGGAGCAGGCCGAAGCTTGCGTGGCGTTCAGTTCGGGCATGGCGGGTCTCAGTGCGCTGTTGTTGGCGGTCCGCCAGCACGGCGGACATATGCTCGCCGTGCGGCCCATGTATGGGACGGCGGATCACCTCCTGAGCTCGGGGCTGCTCGGGATCGAATGCGAATTCGTGACGGTGGATCAGATCGCCAGCCGGATCCGTCCAGATACCGCACTCGTTTTGGTTGAGACGCCGGCCAACCCGACGCTCGCACTCATCGACATCGAAGCCGTCGTCGCTGCCGCCGGTTCGGTTCCGGTGGCGGTGGATTCGACCTTTGCCACGCCGATCCTGCAGCAACCGCTGGCCCTCGGGGCCCGCTATGTGCTGCACAGTGCCACCAAATTCCTCGGCGGCCACGGTGACGTCATTGCGGGCGTGATCGCCTGCGCCGAAGCGGATGCCAAGGCCTTGCGTCAGATTCGGGCGGCAACGGGCGCGCTGCTCCACCCTTGGGCGGCCTACTTGCTGCATCGCGGCCTGCCGACGCTGGCCCTGCGGGTGGAGCGTGCAGAGGCGAATGCGGAAACACTCGTCCAACGCCTGCTGCAGCATCCAGCCGTAGCCGCTGTGCACTACCCTGGCTTGAACGATCCCCGCGACGCCGCTTTGTGCAAGCGCCAGATGCGCGGACGTGGTTGTCTGATCGCACTCGAACTGCTTGGCGGCCAAGCTGGTGCGGCAGCGGTCATGCGGGCCGTGCAACTGATCACGCCTGCCGTGAGTCTTGGTTCAGTCGATACCTTGATCCAACACCCCGCTGGACTCACCCATCGCGTGCTCGATGCCGAGACACGGGAACGCACTGGCATCACGCCGGGCATGCTGCGACTGTCCGTTGGCATTGAGGCAGTAGACGATCTGTGGGCCGATTTGGCGCAGGCGCTGAATGCCGCGATTGCGACCGAACTGCCGCTCAAGGCAGCGGCTTGATCGCGCTGCCACCATGTGCGGGAAAATTGTTGGAGCGGCTTCAGCCGCGAATCAATCTGGCCTCAGCCATACCTGCCGCAGGATCGATTCGGGTCTGAAGGCCCTCGCACAATCAGCATGCGGTCACGCCGCGAATTCTGTTCGAGATCGGGATTTTTGTAGGAGCGGCTTCAGCCGCGAATCAACCTTGCCGCAAGTTTGATTCGGGCCGAAAGGCCCTCCCACCAAGAGCATCCGGTCACGCCGCAAACTGCGCCTTGCTGGCCGCGATAATTGCGTCAACCGTAAAGCCGAACTCTTTGTAGAGCCGATCAGCCGGCGCCGATGCGCCAAAGCGATCAATCCCGATCACAGCGCCATCCAAGCCCACATACTTCCGCCAGAAATCGCTGACACCGGCCTCCACCGCCACGCGCTTGCGGCATGCATTCGGCAGGACCTGTTCGCGCCAGGCGGCATCCTGTTGATCAAAGATCTGCGTGCACGGCATCGACACGACGCGGACTGCGACGCCCTCTTCGGCCAGCTTTTTCGCCGCATCGACCGTCATGCCGAGCTCCGAACCCGTCGCAATCAAGATCAAATCCGGATTGCCATTGGCTGCATCGATCAGCACATAGCCGCCGCGCGCAATGTCAGCCACCTGCTGCTCAGAACGCGCCTGATGCGCGAGATTCTGGCGCGAAAAAATCAGGCAGCTCGGACCATTGCGGCGCTCAATCGCCTGCTTCCACGCCATGGCGGATTCCACGGCATCGGCAGGGCGCCATACCGGGTTGTTCGGGATATAACGGAGACTCGCCAGATGCTCGACCGGTTGATGCGTCGGGCCATCTTCGCCGAGGCCGATCGAGTCATGCGTGTAAACATGCACGACTGGCGCCGGAATCAACGCACTCATGCGCACGGCATTGCGCGCGTAGTCGCTGAACACGAGGAACGTGGCGTCGTACGGTACAAAGCCGCCATGCAGCGCGAGACCATTGCAGATCGCGCTCATGCCGAATTCACGCACGCCAAAATACACGTAGTTGCCATCAGCCTCGCCACGGTTGACGTCCTTCGAGCCTTTCCACAGGGTCAGGTTCGAATGCGCCAGATCAGCGCTACCGCCAATCAACTCGGGCAGCAGCGGACCAAACGCCTCAAGCGCCATTTGTGAGGCTTTGCGCGAGGCGACCACCGGGCCGTCCTGCTGAAGCTTGAGTGCGTAAGCCATGGCCTTGGCAGCAAACTCAGCCGGGAGTTCGCCCTTCATCCGGCGCAGGAATTCAGCAGCCAGCTCCGGGTGGGCATTCTGATAACGCTGGAACAACGAATTCCATTCCGACTCGAAGCGCGCGCCTTTCTCGTGACCATTCCATGCAGCATAGATGTCATCCGGTACCACGAACGCATCATGCGGCCAATTCAGCGCAATACGGGCGCCAACAATCTCGTCCTTGCCAAGCGGCGCACCGTGCGACGATTCCTTGCCAGACTTGGTCGGCGCACCGAAACCAATCGTGGTTTTGCAGCAAATCAGCGTGGGCTTGTTCGGATCGATCGCGGCCGACACCAGCGCCGCTTTGATTGCTTCCGCATTGTGGCCGTCTACGCCGCTGATGACTTCCCAGCCATAAGACTCGAAGCGCTTTTGCGTGTCGTCGTTAAACCAGCCACCCACTTGGCCATCGATCGAGATGTTGTTGTCGTCGTACAGCGCGACCAGCTTGCCGAGCTTGAACGTGCCGGCGAGCGAGCAGACCTCGTGCGAAATGCCTTCCATCAGGCAGCCGTCGCCAAGGAACACGTACGTCATGTGATCAACAACCGGAAAACCATCGCGATTGAAGCGGTTCGCGAGCACTTTTTCGGCCAGCGCCATGCCGACTGCGTTCGCCAAGCCTTGGCCGAGCGGGCCGGTCGTCGTTTCGATCGCCGGATGTTCCGAGCGCTCCGGATGCCCAGCCGTTTTCGAATGCCATTGCCGGAAGCGCTTCAGCTCATCGAGCGGGAAGTCATAGCCGGTCAGATGCAACAACGAATAGAGCAGCATCGAGCCATGACCGTTCGACAGCACAAACCGGTCGCGATTGACCCAGCCTGGATTACCCGGATGGTGCTTCAGAAAATCGTTCCAGAGCACTTCGGCCATGTCGGCCATGCCCATTGGCATGCCTGGGTGACCAGACTTGGCGGCTTCGACGGCGTCCATTGACAGGGCACGTATGGCGTTCGCCAGTTCACGACGGGAAGGCATGGCTGCTCCGAGCTTGATCAGAATAGAGAAGCCGCTATTCTGACCGAACCAGGGCGGGCGCGCCAACTCATGGCGTAGCGCGGGACCAAACTTCCATGCCAATTTTGCATGAGGGAACTTAGATCATGAATAGCGTCACGCGCGCAGTTTTCGCGGCAGTATTGTTGGCAAGTTCTGGCTTGAGCCACAGTGGTGTCGTCAGCCATGTCAGCCTCGCCTACGACAGCGATGAATCAGGCACCGGCGACACCGTGCAGTTTGCAAGCGCCGCCAATGCCCCAGTCGTAACATTTGCTGCCAACAATAAGGAAATACTCAGCGCAGAGCAGCTGGCTGGCGCCCTACCTGGCGCTGTGCTCTATGACGGCGCCACGAACCAAATTCTGCCAATCCGTGTCGCCGATGGCGCTACGACCAATACAAACGTGACCGTCCTGGCATTGAGCGGCAACGGCCGCTGGTTGGCGATTCTGAGCCAGCGAACGCTGCATGCACGGATCAGCGGCGTGGGCTTCAACAATCCAGGCTTGTTCCTGCTTGATCGCAACTCGGGCGCGGTGGGATTGGTCAATCACCTGCCAGGCCAAGCTGATGTCGCCTCGCAGGGACTCGTTCTGAGTGCAAGCATCAGCCAGGATGGCGAGCGCGTATACTTTCGGTACAAGGGAACTGACTTGGTCAGCCCGTCAGTGCAAGCGACAGATGAGCTCGTGTATGGATTTGAACGTGCGTCAGGTGATATCCGACTCGCGTCTCCCTACCCAAGCGGCAGCAACGGCAGCACTGGCCTGAAGGCAGACGTCCGCTGGTTGTCGGCCGACGGCAACGACATGATTTTCGGCGGTAGTTTGGGCACTGGTCGCTTCCAGTTCGCCAGCAATACGACAGTAGCCCTGCCAGAATCGGCGCGATCCGATTCGCTGACCGTCGATCCGAGCGGCCTGTTCGGTTTGACCTGCGCAAAGTGGTCCGATGGACAAATACAGGGCCCGTTTCCGGTCTGGACGCGAACCAACCTGCAAACTGGCGAGAGTCTCGTGATCAATCCGCTCGCTGGCGGCAGCTTGACCGATAGCACCTGCTCTGAGCCTGCGTACATGAACCGCGGCGCCAGCGTGATCGCTTATTCCAGCGCCTCACGGACTCCGTCGCCAGCCATTTCGCCGTTTACGCTGATTGGGTATCGCTGGACACAAGCCACGCAGCAATCCGTGTCGATCTCTGATTCCGTCGTGTTCCAAGGACAGGCCACCGAGGGCAACTCGGAGGTGTTGGGTATCGACGCGAGCGGCAATCGAACGCTGTTTCGCTCAACGGGTTTTGATCTGATCCCTGATCAAGTGTTTGCGTTTGCGAATGCCGTCTATCTGCACGATCAAGCAGCAGGCAGTCGACGCCTACTGTCATCCAGCGCCGCCAACCCGAATCAGCCAGCTTCGGTCAGCGCGATTTATGCGCTGTCGGACGACTCATACATCATCATCGGTGACGGTGAAATGGATCCCACAAAGCGCGACTGGAACGAAGCGAATGATGTCTATCGGGTTGTGCTGGGGCAGCGTCCCGCATTGCTCACGACACGAGCGAGTCACCGCCCGCGCACGGGATTCATTGGCGTTTACACCGCCCTGCTCGCTGAGCACGGCCGTTGGCTCGCCATGGATACATTGAATCGGGCTTTTTCTGGAGTCGATGCTGATAGCAACCGGAACTACGACACGTTTCTGGTCGATACGTGGACCGGCAGCCGGCAATTGCTGAGCCGTTCAACCAGTAATTCGCAACAGGCGTCGAATGGCGGCAGCGAACTCAAGTTGATAAGCGCCGATGGCAATGTCGTGGTGTTTGACTCCAATGGCCGCGATTTGGACGCAGCGCCTGTGAACAATACCTTTCAGTTCCAGACATTTGCGTATCACCGCAATGACAATCGCCTGACCACGGTCAACCGTGGCGTTAATGGCGGCGATTTCGGCACGCGCGGGCAAAGCGTCGCCATCAGCAGCGACGGCACCAAAGTGGCCTACGTCGCGGGCTCAGCGGACAGCTTGATCAGCGGATACGTCGGGCCCAGTGCCGAGCAATTGCTCGTGCTATCCACCGCTGACCAGTCGGCAACGCTCGTTTCGCACGCTCCGGGCAATGATCTGACTGGCGCCGACGCCCCGGTGACGTTTGTGGCGGCAAGTCCATCGATGCGCTATGTCGTGTTTACCAGCAGCGCCCGGAATCTCGGCGTTGCTGAGCCCGGCAGCAGCCCGGTTCACTATCTCGCCGACCTGGTGGCGAATACGCTGACACCGCTCGATCCGGGACAGGCTTCCACGCCGCTGTCCGGGCAGCGCGTCAGACCGTACCGCACGGCCTTCTTCTCGAAGAACGAGCAGTTTCTATTTTTCGAGAGCCGCAACCCAGGGCTCGCAACGCCGATCGAGCCTGGCCTCACGACCTTGGATTGTTTCCGCATGGACTTGAGCAACAAGGCATGGACGCGGGTAACCGGTGGCGGGGTTACCGTCAATCTGGATCAGCGCTGCGTTGACGCCCGAGACGATGGTCAGCAAGTACTGCTGGAACGCGTTGAGGCGCCATCTGGCGGTGCTGGTATGCGGCAAATCTGGTGGCGCGATCTGATCACCGCGACGGAAAAGCGCCTCAGCACGAGCAATGTTCCCGGACGCAATCTCGCCAGCGGCGACAGTGAAGCGCTGGAATTGTCCAGCGACGGCACCAGCGCGTTGTTCGTGAGTGGTGCGAGCGATTTGGTCAGCGGCGCCAGCGCGTCAGGAGATCAGAGCCTGTACCGCGCCCTGACTGGCCCCAACACCCTTGAGTGGGTCAACCGCAAGGTGGGGGCGACCGATCGCCTTCTCAGTTTGCTGACTTGGATCACCGCCAAGGAAGACCTCAGCGAAGTGGCGTTTACCGACTACACCAATGTCCTGGTTGCGGGCTATGGGGATACCAACTTCCGACCTGATGCGTTCTTGTTTCGCAGCACCGAATCCCTGCTTAACCCGGGCATGAGCGGTCTGTGGACTGAACCCGGCAACGAAGGCCAAGGCTTTCAGCTTGTGCCCCTGCCCGCAACCGGACAGATGCTCGTGTCCTGGTACACGTATCGCACTGACACCCAAAGCGGAACGCGCACCGATCAACGCTGGATGCTGGGACTGGGCGAGGTTGTTGGCGATACCGTGCAGTTCAATCTGAGCGCCGCCGACGACGGCGTGTTCGATAGCAACCCAGCCGGCGCACAGTCGCTGCGCGGCACGTTGACCATACGCATGCAATCCTGTCTCGCCGCGGAAGCGCAGTATCAGCTCAATGCGGAGGGCGGCAATGTCTCGGGGACGATCCCATTGGCACGGATCAGCGCCGATACGGTCTGCCAGAATTTCCGTAGCGGGCAGTTGCCCGCGTTGAGCAACGACACGACTACGTCCAACCTGTGGCGCGTCGCCCACAACGGCGCCTGGCACAACCCGGCCAAACCGGGCCAGGGGCTGATTCTGGATGTATCACCGCAGACCAACCAACTGGTCGCCACGTGGTTTACGTTTGATCCGGGCAATATCCTGGGCAATGGTCGGCAAGCGCCGCTCTGGCTCGCCGCCGTTGGCACTTTGGATGGCAACAGCAGCCGCCTCAGCGTGTTCGAATCGAAAGGCGGGCGGCTGGATGCGCCGAATGCCACGGTACTGGCACCGGTTGGAACACTCGACCTGACCCCAACGTCCTGCAATACCCTGAGTGGTCAGTACCAATTGCAACTCGGTGGCGCGACCGTCAGCGGCAGCTTGCCACTGGAACGCATCACCCCGGCACCCGTGGATTGCTGACAAAATGTCCGTAAATACTCAGTCCAGGCCTGAGGCCGTCCGTCTTCGGCGATCCGTCCCACACTGAGCAGCCAAACTTCGGGGCGGACCGATCAAGTCTGTGCTGAACGTTCAAGTTCGCTATGAGTCCGGTACGCATCCGGACTCGTCGCTCAAGATTCGGGCACCGATGCGCATCATTCTGGGCGGGCCATCATGGCCCGCATTGCCGTTATTGCGTGCTCGTCATTGCGCCAACCAGGCAATATGCGCGGATGACTTTAGGCGCATCAATAGGGGCGTCCGCCGTTGTCTACAATGATTCCCAGAGCAGCCACAGAAATTCTATGACGCAACAATCCAAGAATCTCCCAGACATCATGCCTGTAACGTCATCCCGGCATTGGCTGACACGACTCGCGGGGGCACTCGCCCTCGGCACCTCGCCGCTGCTTTGCGCCGGCAGCCTCACCCACCTGAGCCTCGGCCAGCCAAGCGATGCAGCATCCATCACGAGCTTGCGCGGCTCGGCCCGGGATGTCGCCGTCAGTGTGGTCATGGCCAGCAATCCGAACCTCCTGGCCGAACCGGCGCCGCCTGGCAGCCTGACGAACTTCGTTTTGTATGAAGCCGCCAGCAATCGGATGTTCCCCATCACGGTGGCGGGTGGACGATCCGTCGCGGCCGAATCGGTCGCAATCAGCGCCAACGGCCGTTGGCTGCTGGTGACGAGCCTCGATCTGATCCATCCGCGCATGACCAAGTCTGAACCAGGGGCCTTCGCGGCCTACTTGATCGAGCGAAACACTGGCCTCGTTTGGCTCATCAACCACTTGCCCGGCCAACCCGACGTCGTGAGCAAGCTGGGAATCGGCCCGAACTTGATCAGCGATGACGGCGAACGCGTCTATTTTGCGAATCGTGGCGGTGATCTCACCAGTGACCCGATCAATACGCGGGATGGCAGAACTGACGAGGTGGATCTGACTTATGTATTTGACCGAAGCTCGGGTCAAGTCCGCATGGCCAGTGATGCCTCAAACGCTGCTAACTTCAATTTGCCGTATCGTCAGTGGCCGATCTGGATCTCTGCCACCGGCGATGAGGCACTGCTGAGCGGGCGAGAAGGGACCGTTCGTTTCCAATTCAGCACCGGCAGCAGAACACCCGTTCCAGATCCAGCCGGTCAGACTATTGGCGCGACGTTTGGGCCGCTGGTCAGTCGGTCTGGCAACGCCAGTGTCGTCTGCATACCGGCGCCTGGCGCGATCGCCGACGATGGTAACGTTGCGGCTGCGCGGGCAGATCTAGTCAGTGGCGAATTGCGATACCTGAATCCGCCGCCCACTGGCACGGACGAGCGGACCGGTTGCGCTGAATCGGTGGCCATGAATGATGACGCTAGCCTGATTGCTTTCAGCGCCTTCCCGCGGCGCACCAACGTTGACAGCCGACCACAACAGGCATACCTGTGGTCGGCGAGCATGCAACAGCCGCAACTCATCTCGCATGCTTACGGCGAGCGCAATCGAGAAAGCGCTGGTCACGCCTACGTCTACGGCTTGAGCCCCGACGGCAACCAAGTCTTGTTGAGTCTTGATAGCGACGATGTTCTGGCGAATCCAGTTACGGCCGAGGGCTCCCTCTTGGCCCACTACCGGATTGACACCGACGCCATGCAAGTCATCCCCGTCATCCCGGGACCTCAGCCTGCAGCGGCGGTGTGTGGCTCAGCGGCATTCATGGCTGACCAAAGTGTGATCTTCACTTGCAATGAGGAACTAGACTCGAACCGAAGCGACTGGAACGACAGTACCGATCTGTTCCGCTGGCAACCGGGGACCACGCCAAGTCTGATCAGCCGCCGCGCCCGCAATACGGGCGAGGCCGCGATCGCAGGAATTAATCGAAGTCTCTTGGCTGCGAATGGCCGATGGGTGGGTGTGCAGAGCCAATCCCGTGACTATGGCGTTGGCACACACGATGACAATCGCCTATCGGACGTGTTCTTGCTCGATACCTGGACGGGACGACGCACTTTAGTGAGTCGGTCGATCGCCGGGCCGGACCATACACCGAACAACCGCTCCCGCCTCGAACAGATCAGTGCCGACGGGTCGGTCGTGATCTTCAATTCCGAAGCAAGCGATCTGGACAGCGACTTCCAAAGGCCTTTCGAGTTTCTGGGCACGTACAGTTATCAGCGCGATACCGGCGCGATCCGGCTGCTGAATCGCACGGCCAACAACCTCGACATCGCTGAGTTCGGTTCCACCTACGCCATCGCGCCAGATGGCGCACGCGTGGTCTATCAGACCACGGTCAATGATCAGGTGATTCCCGGTTTCCAGGCGAACGGCGCGCGCCAATTGTTGCTGCGATCGACGCGTGACAGCACATCGACGCTGATTTCTGCTGCGGGAACGAACAGGAATGTCGGCGCTGACGCCGACGTGAGCTTCGTCGCGGCATCAACCAACCTCGACTTCGTGGTGTTTCATTCGGCCGCCACCAATCTCGGCGTCAGCAATCCGCCGACCACGGGCCTGCACTATTTGGCCGATACGCGTACGGGTACCGTTGTGCCTCTGGAAACGACTGAGCTCGCCGTGACGCCGCGCCCGCATAACCCGGAAACACCCGTCGCGTTCTTCTCGGGCGACGGACAGTTTCTGTTCTTCGCGAGCGCATCGCCTTCGTTCGCAACGCCGATCGAACCTCCTGGCAGCACAAGCCTTGATTGCTTTCGGCTTGATCTGACGACCCGGACGTGGCAACGCATCACCAGTAGCGGCGGCGACAATAGCGTCCAACAGCGATGCACGGCGGCATCGGCCAACGGCCAGCAGGTTCTGTATGAGCGACAGGACACCGACGCCAACACACTCGGACAGACGATCTGGAAACTTGATCTTCAAGCGCCAACTGAAGTCCTAGTGCTCACTTACAACTACCCGGTCAATCAGGGCATCGATCCCCAGAGTCTGGAGATGCGCCTGTCGCCATCGGGAGACCGGGCGCTCATCACCGCCGACGTTCGACATCTGATCGGGTCGGCAAGCGCTTCGCCCGTCTTCGGTCTGTTCTTGTTTGACTTCTTAACGACGACATCGGAATGGCTGAATTCGGAGGATCTGTCAACAGGCAGATCGGAGTCAGAGCTCTTAGGCTTTACCGCGAATACTGAACTGACCGAGATTGTGTTCAGAGAGCGATCCAGTCGAATCCTCACGGATTTCCCGGATCAGAACGGCACTTTTGATGCGTTCTTGTATCGCACCCATGAATCCTTCAACAACGTGGGCATGAGCGGTCTGTGGACAGAGCCTGGCAACGAAGGCCAAGGCTTTCAATTCGTGCCGTTGCCGGCAACCGGCCAAATGCTCGTGTCCTGGTACACCTACCGCACTGACACCCAGAGCGGAACGCGCACCGATCAGCGCTGGATGTTGGGACTGGGCGAGGTTGTTGGCGATACCGTGCAGTTCAATCTGAGCGCCGCCGACGACGGCGTGTTCGATAGCAACCCAGCCGGCGCACAAACACTGCGCGGCACACTCACCATACGCATGCAATCCTGTCTCGCCGCCGAAGCGCAGTATCAGCTCAATGCGGAGGGCGGCAATGTCTCGGGGACGATTCCTTTGGCGCGAATCAGCAACGATACCGTCTGCCAGAGTTTTCGTACCGGCCAATTGCCAGCCCTGGCTGACGATACCGCCGCACCTTATGTGTGGCGCGTCGCCCACAACGGCGCCTGGCACAACCCGGCCAAACCGGGCCAGGGGCTGATTCTGGATGTATCACCGCAGACCAACCAACTGGTCGCCACGTGGTTTACGTTTGATCCGGGCAATGTCCTGGGCAATGGTCGGCAAGCGCCGCTCTGGCTCGCCGCGGTTGGCACTTTGGATGGCAACAGCAGCCGCCTCAGCGTGTTCGAATCGAAAGGCGGGCGCTTGGATGCGCCGAATGCCACGGTACTGGCACCAGTCGGCACGCTGGATCTGACGCCGACCTCTTGCAACACCCTGAGTGGTCAGTACCAATTGCAACTCGGTGGCGCGACCGTCAGCGGCAGCTTGCCACTAGAACGCATCACCCCGGCACCCGTGGATTGCTGACAGAATGTCCGTAAATGCTCAGTCCAGGCCTGAGGCCGTCCGTCTTCGGCGATCCGTCCCACACTGAGCAGCCAAACTTCGGGGCGGACCGATCAAGTCTGTGCTGAACGTTCAAGTTCGCTATGAGTCCGGTACGCATCCGGACTCGTCGCTCAAGATTCGGGCACCGATGCGCATCATTCTGGGCGGGCCATCATGGCCCGCTTTGCCGTTGTTGCGTGCTCGTCATGCGCGACGCACGTTGCGTCAGCAGGCTATTCGGCGAGCTTCGGCGCACCGAGCCGGCTTTCAAACAATTCCAGAAGCGCCCGGCACTGATTGATCAATTCTGCAGCGCTTTCGTCGCGCGGCTCCAGGCTCAGAATCACCTGCGCACACTTGGCGACCACGGCGAGTCGAAGCTGGTTGACCGCCTGCTGAAACGCGATCTGGTTCTGCATGACGAGTTGCTGTTCGAACACTCGCGCGGACTCATTGATCAATCCGAGCAGCGCGGTGTGATCGATGGCTGGGGCCGCGGGGGCGACGGATGGATCTTGCTCCGACGCGCTCATGACGCCGCATCCGTGGCCGAGTCACCGCGATTGCCGAATGCCGCAATGGTGGCCTTGAGGTCGGCGATCGTCTGGGCGAGTTCATTGTTGGTGAGCACATCAACCGCCGACCGGGCCTCCAGCGGACCGAGTGTGGTCAACATCTGAACGACTTTGCCGGTGACTGAGATTTGCAGTTCGTTCATCGCCTGCTGAGTGGCGATGGCATTCTGCTGGGACAAGTTCGTGTTGGTGATCAGGTTGGCCAGCGCCAGGTTTGCGAGGATGGCAGGCTGCTCACCTATCGATTTGGCGTTGGAAATCGCAATGGATTGCACGATTTCGTTCGGTAACGACGCGTTTGAATCCGACATCAGTATTCCTCCCAAGGATAAGGCCCAATCTGGACCGACAGAGTCTGCGCGCACGTCCGGCCATTCGGGCGCGATCGCGGCAAACACGGTCAGGAATCTAGCCAGTACGCCCAAGCACCACAATCGTTGGTCGCACCGGGACGTCGATCCATGCGCGCTTCCAAAAGTTTGGCGCCTAGGGAGCCTCTGAATAAGTTCAGAGGCGACACGGGCAATGAGTCCGGACACGTGCCGGACTCATTGCGGGTCTGAAAGTCCAGGAAGGACTTGATCAGACCTTCCCTAGTCGGTGTCGACGCGGCGAATTTCGGACCGCAGACCAACCGGCTCAACATGATCCTCGCCATCGCCGCCAACCAACAGGGACACCGCTTTGGCCATCGTCGCCATGAGGACCTGGTTCATTTCGTACTGATGGTCAATCGTCATCCACTGCTCCAAATTCAGGTCATTGATCTGCTGAGCCAAATCCAGATTCGCGAGCACCGGCAATTGACCGCCCGAACGGAGCACTCGGATCGCCTCGCGAATCCGGTCTTCCGGGTTCGATTCCTCGGACGGCCTACCGAGGTACTGCAGCACCGGCAGTTGCTGGCCGGTATCCAACACGTGCTGGAGCGCCGCAATCAAGGTACTGGTATTTACCGGGTCGTTCGTTGTTTCGGACATCCTGACGCTCCCTTTCAATTCCAATGAGACCGCCGGGCAACACATGCCGCCAGTGCGACAGGAAGGCGGTGCAATACCGGTATGTTGCCTCTGAAGTCGTTCGAAGGCGTCCTATTTGCTTACCGCCAACCGATCCAGCGCTGCGCGCAAATCATCAGCGAGCGGCGCCGTAAACGCATAGTTCTGCTCCGGCAAACTGAACGCAAACGATTTCGCATGCAGAAAGAGTCGCTTCAAGCCAAACGCCTTGGCGCGCTTGTTGGCTTCGTCATCGCCGTACTTGTCATCACCCAGAATCGGGTGACCGATGTGTTGGGAATGTACGCGGATCTGGTGCGTACGGCCGGTCTTGATCTGCACGTCTGCCAACGTGGCATCGGCGTAGCGCTCGATCACGCGGAAAATGCTCAGCGAATCTTTGCCCTCTAAGTCCACTGTGACCATCCGCTCGCCACCGCGCAGCACATTTTTCGCCAACGCGACATCGACTTCCTGCTTTTCCCGCACCACTTGGCCCGCAAGTAACGCCAGATAGTGCTTCTCGATCCGATTTTCGCGCATGACGGCTTGCAGCGCGGTCAGCCCGCTGCGGCGCTTGGCCAGCACGAGCACGCCCGACGTGTCGCGGTCCAGGCGATGGACCAGTTCAAACGTCTCATTTGGGCGCCACTGCCGAACGAGTTCGATCGCGCCAAAACTGATACCACTGCCGCCATGTGCCGCGATGCCCGACGGCTTGTTCAACACCAAAAACAGGCGGTCTTCGAAAATGACCCAGTTCGGGACCTGCGCGAGTAGACCCAGAGGCGCTTGCCCGGGATCGCGTTCCTCCAGTCGAACGGGTGGGATTCGAACCTGATCACCGATCGCCAGCCGCTGTTCCGGCTTTGCCCGCTTGCCGTTGATGCGGACTTCGCCCGATCGGAGGATGCGGTAGATCAGTGACCGCGGCGCCCCTTTCAATGTCTTCAGCAAGAAGTTGTCGACGCGCTGATCGTCGGCGTTGGCGTCCACTGTTTCGACCCGGACGCTGGCGGTGGTTGCTTTGTTTGGAGCGGGCTCGGTTTTGGGTGCCGTCGCGGACGCGCGCGGATGACTCGAACGATCGGTCTGGCCGCCCGACTCGGTTCGTGGCTCGAACCGTCCCGACCGAACCTGTTGTTTTTTCCCAACAGTCTCGAACACCGGGTTGCGCGACGTATCACCTCGTGGCCGCGAGGCAGACTGAGCGCGAATCGACGCGTCGCCCTTCACATTCCTCGCCTTTCCAATCAGTGGCTTGCCTCGAGCATCAGGCGCCGGGTGGCGCAGACCAGGTGCCCGCGCCGAGTTGCCTGACGCTGCGGGCCGCTTGCCAGCCTTGCCGTTCGGCACCAAACCGGCCGGCCGTTTCGGACCTGCCTGTACCTTGCCCGTCTTCCTGTTTGCCGGCCTTGCCTTCAAGTTGCTACACTCCGTCCGCTTTTCGCTTTGATTTTCAAGCGCTTCTCATACTTTTGATCGGATTTGCGGCCGTTTTTGCGGCGGCAGGGCTGGCTGATAAGCCGCCCACAGACATCCTAGCAGGCTGACCTAGACAGCCCGGCATCGATCCGAAGACAGGGCGACTCGATCTAGTGACGAGCCCGGCGAGGATTGGTCCGGTTTACCAAGCCGCAATGCAGTACCGCACCCAGCGACGAAAACCGCCGCTTGATGGGCATGCAGGCCGCGCCAGGAGCGTCACCCGCTTCTCGCGCCGCATGGCCCCTCTCGCTGCAGCGGGCTCGGCAACGGGGGCGGGCGAAGGACAAACAACATGAAACGCATGCTGATCAACGCAACTCAGCGGGAAGAGTTGCGCGTGGCCATTGTCGACGGCCAGAACCTCTTTGATCTTGATATTGAGATCCCATCCAAAGAGCAGAAGAAGTCGAACATCTACAAAGGCCGGATCACTCGGGTCGAACCCAGTCTCGAAGCCTGCTTCGTCGATTACGGTGCCGAGCGTCACGGCTTTCTGCCACTGAAGGAAATCGGTCGCGAGTATTTTCAGCCGGGCGTCGACCCACACCGTGCCGGCATCCGCGAACTGATCAAGGAAGGGACCGAGATCATCGTCCAGGTCGACAAGGAAGAACGCGGCAATAAGGGCGCGGCGCTGACCTCGTTCATCAGCCTGGCCGGTCGGTACCTGGTGCTGATGCCCAACAACCCGCGCGCGGGTGGCGTGTCGCGGCGCATCGAGGGCGATGACCGCCAGAATCTCAAAGAGGTCATGGACGACCTCAAGTTGCCAGACGAAATGGGTTTGATCATCCGCACCGCCGGCATGGGTCGCGAAGCCGAAGAGCTGCAGTGGGACTTGGACTACCTGCTGCTGGTCTGGAAATCGATTATCGATGCCTCGACCAATCGCAAGGCACCGTTCCTGATTTACCAGGAATCCAAGCTGATCATCCGCGCACTGCGCGATTATCTGCGCAACGACATTGGCGAAATCCTGGTCGACGAGGAAAGCCTGTACGACGATGCCCGCGAGTTCATGGCGCAAGTCATGCCGCAGAACTTGCGTAAGCTGAAGCTCTACAAGGAAACCGTCCCGCTGTTTTCGCGGTTCCAGATCGAAACGCAGATCGAGAACGCGTTTGAGCGCTCGGTGCGCCTGCCTTCCGGTGGCTCGATCGTCATCGACCAGACCGAAGCGCTGACCGCGATCGACATCAACTCGTCGCGCGCCACGAAGGGTGGCGATATCGAGGAAACCGCGCTCAACACGAATCTCGAAGCCGCCGTGGAGATCGCCCGCCAGTTGCGCATCCGCGACATGGGCGGCCTGATCGTCATCGACTTTATCGACATGGATTCGCCGAAGCACCAGCGCGAAGTCGAGGAACGGCTGCGCGATGCGCTGCGGATGGACCGAGCGCGCGTGCAACTCGGCAAGATCTCGCGCTTTGGCTTGCTCGAAATGTCGCGTCAGCGCCTGCGTCCGTCGCTCGGCGAGGCTACCGCCCAGGTCTGCCCGCGCTGCGAAGGCCACGGACGCATCCGCTCGGTCGAATCGTTGTCGCTGTCGATCCTGCGTATTGCCGAAGAAGAGGCGATGAAGGAGAACACCGGACAAGTGCTGGTGCAGTGCCCGCCGATGGTCGCGAACTTCCTGCTGAACGAGAAGCGCCGCGCGATCATCGAGATCGAGCAGCGCCAGGAATCTGGCGTGATTATTGTTGCCGACGACAAGCTGGAAACACCGCATTACGAAGTCCGCCGCATTCGCCAGAGCGAAGTTGGCATGGAGACGGCACCGAGTTACGAGCGCGTCACCCCGCTGGTACCAATGCCGATGCCGGCCTCTACGCAGCCGGTCGTCGAAGGCGAAAAACCAGCCGTGACCCGAATCGCACCGGCGGCGCCCGCTCCAGTCAAAGAAGATGCTGACGCCACGCCCACGCCAACGCCTGCGCCAGTTGCTGCGAAACCGGCACCGCAAGCGCCAGCCGCGGCAGCCGTGGCAGCCGCACCGGCAGCGAGCGGCGGGTTTGTCGCCTGGCTGAAGCGCCTGTTTGGCATGGGCGAGACGCCGGCCGCGGCCCCCGCGCCTGCCGCGCCGGCCAAACCCGAGCAGAAACCAAACAAAGATCGCCGTGACGACCGCCGCGATCGCCAAGATCGCCAGCACCGTCGTGACGACCGTCAGCAAGGCCAAAAGCAGCGCGACGGCAAGGACCGCGACAATCGGGATCGTGATCGCGACAACCAAGCGGGCGGCAAGAACAATCAGCAGGCCCAGGGTGGACCGAAACAAGGCCAGCAGAATCAGGCGCAGGGCAAGAATGCGGGCCAGGGTCAGAACCCAGGTCAGGCCGGCGGTAACAAGCCCCAGCAACCGGCGCAGGGCGGTGGCAAGCAACCGGGGAATCAGCAGCATCGAGGCCAGCAGCCCGCAGCCCAACCCGTTGCGCCAGCCGCCAAGGCTGCCGCCCCGGCGACACCTGCAGCCGAGCCGAAACCAACCAGCGCCGCAGCGACTGCCGATGAACCAAAGCCAGTCGTTGCAGAAACCGCGGCAAATGCCGACGCCCAAACCGCGCCGAACGGCGATACGCCAGCCATCGGCAATGGCGAGGGCAAGCGTCGTCGCGGCCGCCGTGGTGGTCGCCGTCGCCGTCGCGAACGCGGCGAAGGCCAAAACGCGGCCGCCGGTACTGCGGGCGGCAACGAACTTGACCTCGATGACGAAGATGGCGATTTGCCAGATGACGGTTCCGACGCTCTGAGCACCGACGAGGCTGTCGCCACCGCTGAGGCGGTCAGGGCACCAAAGGCACGGAGCGAGGCCGCGGTCAGCCGCCCGCGCAACCGTCATGAGGCGATTACAGCGGAAGTCCCAGCCGTAGTGGCCGCCGTGGCCGCAACGCCGGCTGCGGTGGGTTCGACCGAGCAATCGAGTCCTGAAGTCGCTGCAGAGCCAGCACCGGCACCAGAATCTTCCACGGCTCCTGAGGCAGCTCCGGCTCCTGAGGCAGCTCCGGCTCCAGAGGCAGCTCCGGCTCCAGAGGCAGCTCCGGCTCCAGAGGCAACTCCGGCTCCAGAGGCAACTCCGGCTCCTGAAGCAGCTCCGGCTCCTGAAGCAGCTCCGGCTCCTGAGGCAGCTCCGGCTCTTGAGGCAGCACCGGCCCCTGAATCGGCACCGGCTCCGGCAGCGGCACCCGAGTCGCCGACGGCATCTGACGCAACGGCCGTTTCTAGCGCCGCGGTGGTGACGACTGAATCGGCGCCAGCAGCTGCGCCAACGGCGCCGCTGGCGCCGGCTACGGCTGCAGCAACCGCTGCTCCGAGTGAGGTTTCCGTTGTCACAAGTGACGCGGCAGCCATTGAGCCCGCCGTCCCGGCGGACGCAGCGCCCGTCGCAACCGCATCCGCCATCGAAGAAACTGTTGTCGTCGCTGTTGAACCGACGCCAGCTGTTGACGAACCGTCCCGCATCGAACCGGTCGCAACGCCGCCCGCGGCAAGCGCGCCCGTCGCCAGTGATGTCGCCAGTGCAACGGCCGACACCGTCGCCGATTCGGAGCCGACCGCTCCGGCGGCTGCAATCGCTGACGCGTCGGCTGCGGTAGCCGAATCGTCGGACGCCGAGCGCCCGACCACCGGCTGACGGTTGCAATCATCGGATCCCGGTCCGGGGAAAAAGGCGCGGCCTCAGGCTGCGCCTTTTTTGCTTTGGCGCGTCGAAGATCGGTTGCGACCAATCTCAGCGCCACGACGCGCGCGCCGTGCGAATCAGTCGATATTCGGTTTTGCGCGTTTGACTCGGCCCGGTCCCCTACTGTCTCAGTCTCCGGCAATAATCTGCGGGTCGGCTCGTGTCGTGGCAACGACGGCGTCGACGCGCAACGCCCCATCGGTTCGATCGGCTAAGAGCGGATTCGAGTCATTGGGGCGCCTCTGAACAGGTTCAGAGGCGATGCGGGGCATGGATGTCCCGCCCGGAATCAAGCACGCGAGTACTCGGTGCGGTTCTGGAAGTCCAGGATGGACTGATTCAGACCGTCATTGGCGGGACCGGACAATCGCGCGATTCTTGCTGGCAACCGGCGCGGCAGCCACGGGTACCGCCGACGAAATTGTGCTGTCACTCAGAGAGTATTGCTTCATGCTGCATCGAATGCTGTTGGCAGGATTGTGGTTCGCCGTCACCTCGCTGCCATCCGGGCCGGGCATCGCGCGGACACTGGAATCAGGTGGCTTCCGCTACACCGAGGATCAGCCACCCGCGTATGTCGACGCGCGCGAGTTGATTTCGGAATGGCCGCGAAAGCTTGGCCAAGACAGCGATCCTTGGCGCGTCTGGCAGGTCGATTCGCAAATCGACTTCCGCAAAGGGCAGTACGCCGCGTATCTCGACTACATCTACGAGCCGCGCAGCCAGGAATTGCTGCAGTATGCCGCCCAGTTCGAAATCCAGTTCGAGCCGACCTACGAACAACTCGTGATCCATCGTGTTGAGATTTTCCGGGATGGCCACTGGGAATCCCGCTTCGACCCGGCCCACATCACGCTTGCCAGGCGCGAGAGTGAGTTCGAGTCATTGATGTACACCGGCAAGGTTAGCGCCCTGATCGTGCTGGAAGACGTCCGCGTGCACGATCGGATTCGCATGCAATACACGATCAAAGGGAGCAATCCGATCATGGGCGATCTGCTCGGTGATTCGTTGAACTTGTCTGGCCATGCGCCGACCGCTCGGCGGCAGATCCGAATTCTGAGTGACGCCCCGCTCGCGCACACGATCATCGGTGCCACGATCAAGGCCAGCGAGAAGCAGGTGGACGATCATCGTGAACTACATTGGCTCGGCAAGAATCTCGCTGCCGTCAGCAAGAACGAGCGCGCACCCAACTGGACATTTCCATTGCCCACGTTGCTGGTCAGCAAGCAACGGACATGGTCCGACGTCGTCAACTGGGCGCTCACGCTGTACCCCGAGCCTGTGCCGCTGAACGCCGAGCTTCAGCTCAAACTCGCAACGCTGAAAGCGCTGCCCACGATCGATCAGCAGATCATTGCCGCTCTCAGGCTCGTGCAGACCGATGTGCGCTACTTCGGCATGGAGCTTGGCGCGAGCACGCATCGGCCCGCTGAACCGAACGAGGTCTATCAGCGTCGCTTTGGCGACTGCAAAGACAAGTCGCGACTGCTGATCAGCCTCTTACGCCAACTTGGCTTGCGTGCCGACCCGGCGCTGGTGTCGATTGCGCATGGCAAGTCGCTGACCCAGCACCCGCCGAGCGCAGCGGCATTCGACCACGTCATCGTCCGTGTGGCGCTCGCCAACCGAACCGTATGGCTCGATCCGACCCAAACGCTGCAAGGCGGCGACCTCGCCCATCTCAGTACGTTGCCCTACGGGCGCGCGCTGATCATCGCTCCCGGCGAACGCGAGTTGACGGAAGTGATTCGCCCCGCGTCCGATCGCTCGGAAGTCGATATCAGCGAGTCGATTGAATCCGGTACGGGAGACAGTATTGTGATCGCGCTCAGTCAACGCAGCCGCGGCGACATTGCGGATGTGATGCGCCGGGATCTGGCGAGCAACAGCAGTTCGGAAATCAGCAAGCGCTGGCGCCAGCTTTACACCAAGACATTGGGCACCGCCACGGAAGTCGAGGCTATTCGGGTCGCCGATGATATGACCCGCAACGAAATTGAGATCCAGGCCAAGTTCCGTATTGAGCAGCCTTGGCAACGGCTCGATGCTGGCCACAACTATCTGGACTTGCATGCCGCGGCGCTCCTGCAGTTTCTGGAGCCCGTGACCGAAATGGAGCGCACCGTGCCCATGGCACAAGCATTCCCGATGACATTGAAGCATCGGATTGAATTGCTGCCGCCAAAGGGCCGCCAGTTGCAATTCGGCAACGACAAGTTGTCGCTCACCGACAAGGCATTTGACTACCGGCGTGAGATTTCTCGGAAGGGCGATGTTGTGCAGGTTGAACACCTCTTTGTCAGCAAGTCGGACGTGATTACCGACGCCGATCTGCCCGCTTACGCGCGGAACCTCCGGCAAGTATTCGATGCCAGCTCGGTACGCGCGATTGCGGGTCTGGGCGAGGCGAGCCTGCAGAAGTCGCGGCAAGAGCGCATGAAGCAACTGATCAACGACCTGACCCGAGAAGACTAAACACATGATCACGAACGTCTGGAACTTGCGGTCGAAACTCCCTGTGTGCGGATTGATGCTTTGTGGTTGCCTGATGGTGACGGGCGCCCGTGGCGAAGCGCCAGACACGGCCGACAGCCAGACTCGTTCTGGCAGCCCACTGGAAGCGCTCACCGCCGCTGCTGATCAAGACCCGACACGAGCGGATTTTCCGGCGATCTGGAACGCCACGGTCCGCCGCTACAAGGTCCGAGACGTCACCGAGGTGAAGCGACTCCTAGCTGAATGGGACGAGCCGGCTGAGGACCCCAATTTGGGCTCGGTGTGCAAGGACCAGCTCGACCGATTGGAGTCGGCGCGACAGCAATTCTTCTTCAGTTTGGCGCTGCAGAAACGGTCACTCCAGTGCGCCGAGCAAAACGGTGATGAGCCGCGTGCTAGCGCGCGCGAGGCCTTGATTGCAGCGCTGTTGAAGCACTTACTGCAAGAGGGAGCCGGTCAAAGCTGGCAACAGCCTTTGGCGCTGACGGTGTACCAGGACGCCGATGCCCTGGCTGATCTCGCCGGTCTCGAAATACTGAGCCGACGCTATGACACTCGCGACAATGGCGAGATGCGTTTGCTGCTCCGCGTGCGCGCGCCCGGGCAGCGCGAGACGTCCTGGTACTTCGATCCGCTTCTGCTGCCAATATCGATCGCGCGCGCGCAAAACCGAACGATCGCTGAGTACCCAGGTTTTGCCTTGCATCACATCGCAAGACTCCAGGCTGAGCAGCTGGGTCTGCGCGATCCGGCCGGTCTGGTGACGTATGCCCAGTCGATGCAGCCAAAATCTCTGGACGAGGCCCGCGAGGCGTTGGAAGTCTGGCAGACGATTCGATCGATCAGCCCGGCCGATGGGGGGGTTGGGATCACGGAACTCTGTCTCTCGTTTGTCGGACTTGAATGTATTGGGGCAGCCGTTGACGGTCTATTGGATCTGGCGCCTAAAGCCAATAGCGACGTGCTCGCAACGCTGGCGGCCCTCACCCACCGCGGTGCGGGCGTCAAGCGGGACAAGAAGGCCGCCAGGACGTTCCTCGACAAGGCCAAGCAAGCAGGTGTGCTGACTGACGTGCTCCGTCAATATGCGCACACCCTGGCCATCAATACGCTTTGGCAGATCAGCGCAAGTGGCGACGTCAGCCTCGTGACCAGCCAGTCCGGGCTGCGCCGGGACGCGATGTTGGCGTTGGAAGATGCTGCGCTTGCGGGCGACCCGAAGTCAGCAATGATCATCGCGATGGTGAGCACGAAGAATCAATCGATCGGCGCCCATTCCAAAGCGCTTCAGGTTCTGGAGCGCGCCAGTGCGAGCGGCGATCCAGAGCTTCTGCTGCTCTTGGCCCTTGGCACCAACCGTTTTCCGGGAAGCGAGTCGGATTTCCTGACCCGCTTCAAAGTGGGCATGTTGCGAGCCCTTGATGCCGGCGCTGGCGCCGCGGGCACAGCGTTGTATGGCCTCGCCAGCGCACCAAGGCTGGAAGTGAGGCTGGACCATCCCCCCATGCACTATCTGCGCAAAGGCGCGCAGCTTGGCGACCCTTCGTCAATCAGGACCTTACTCGAACAGTCGCCCGCTATCGAAACGGACGAAGTCATCAACTGGCTGTACTCGTTGCTCATGGCTTCCGATGAAAAGGCCCTGCCGGAGCTCTTGACCGTATTGCGCCATGCCAAGCAGGCAGATCCCGTGGTGATCGGCGACGTCAGACTGGTCGCCACAGCTTTGCAGAAAGCAGGTGATGCCAAGATCACTGAGGAATTGCGCTGGTTCCGTCTGCGCTGGTCCAAAGATGCGAAGGTTCGCGACGCCGCACTAGCCGAGCTCTTGGAGCATCACTCGAAACAACCCAGTTTCTGGTACGACCTTGGCCGACAGTTTGAGTTCGGCTCAAGTCGCCTACCGACGGATTTCGCGACCGCTGCGCGCTACTACGAGATGGGTGCAAAGGCAGGCTCTGCCGATGCCATGACGTTCTATGCCTACGCCCTGCGCTATGGCCGGGGTGTCGATCGCGATTTGCCAGCGGCATTGCGCTGGCTCGAACAGGCCGCTGAAGCGGGCGGAATGGAAGCCATCAACAACCTCGCGTGGATGCGCTGCACGATAGCCGACAACACGATTCGCGATGGCGAGGCCGGACTCAAAGTGATTCAGCGCGTCAAAGCCGACGATCGAGAGCCGGGTCATTGGGACACGGAAGCAGCTTGCCTCGCTGCGCTGGAGCGTTTTGATGAAGCAGTCAGCGCGCAGCAACGTGCCGTTGACTCATGTGCCGAGGCCGCGCGCCAAGATGGCAGCTGCCGTTACTCGAAGCGTTTGGTGCAGTACCAGCATCGCGAAGCGGTAAGGATCGCCGAGACCGACAATGAACTCGGCACAGAATCCAAATAGCGTGGTGCCATTTCAAGAGAAGATCCGGGCAAGACGATTCTTGGGGAGGATGAGAATAAGTCCATCATGGACTTTCAGACCCTCCCCAAACGCGAATTGTCTGAACTGATGTGCGAGCCGGCAAAAGATTCGGATGCAGACAAGGACCCGACCGGGTGTTGACACCCCATCAGCGGGTGCGCATCGTGGACAGCGCACGCCGACTAAGCAACGAGGCGCGCGTGTTTTGACAGCCTGCTAGACTTGGCAGCGGCACGCGTGTTGATCAAGGCAAATTGGTCACGTGCAGTGATGCATCGTGCGCCAGCCTTTGCCAACAGTTTATCGGGATGCAGTCCTCGCACGTCGCCCCGCTCCGGATCGAATACCGCATGCGCATTAGCAAATACATTGCCGACACCGGCTATTGTTCTCGCCGAGAAGCCGACAAACTGCTGTCGGAACGCCGCGTCACGGTTAATGGCACTCCGGCGAGCGTCGGCACCTTGTTCAACGAGGGCGACGATGTCCGCGTCGACGGCCAAACGCTGCAAGTTCGGGCAAAAAAGGCCGGGCGCAAGCATGTCTATATTGCCTACAACAAGCCTGTTGGCGTGACGTGCACGACCGAATCTGCCATCAAGGGCAACATCGTTGATGCGATCGGGCACGAGCGTCGCATTTTCCCGATTGGTCGTTTGGACAAGGACTCGGAAGGGTTGATCCTGTTGACCAGCAACGGCGACATCGTCAATGAGATTCTGCGTTACGAGAACGGGCACGAAAAGGAATATCTGGTGGGCGTCAATCACGAGATCTCGCCTGAGTTTCTGACCGGCATGGCGCGCGGCGTGATTGTGCACGACCAGATGACCAAACCCTGCCGGACCAGTCGGCTGAACAAGTTCGCGTTTAGAATCATTCTGAAGCAGGGTTTGAACCGACAGATCCGCCTGATGGCGGCGGCGTTCGGCTATCGCGTCAAACAGCTGGTGCGCGTGCGCATTGACAACATCAAGCTTGGTCATCTGAAGCTTGGGCAATGGCGCAATTTGACCGACGTTGAGCTGAAGGGCCTGATTCCGGGCCGCACGGAATGGTGAAGCGCTGAGCAGTTGTTCCCGATCAACGGCCGTCGGTCGCCAGCTTCAGTACCTGAATGCCGCCCTCACCGGTGCAGTCCTTGCCGGTACGGATCATGGGCGGATCGCCGGCGACATTGGCGATCAACTCGTCGCGACCGTCGGCATCCAGATCGGCCGCGTGCAAGCCAAATCCGGCGCAGCCCAGACGCCACTCCGGTACCGGAATCGGCGCGTGACGTACCCAGGTGGCCTTGTCCCGATGTGACCAGATTTCGATCTGGCCCGCTGCGTTGATGGCAGCCAACTGCAAGTGGTCGGTCCCGACATTCAGGAAGTGCAGATCGCGGATCGCCAGACTGACCGGGATCCGAATCAAGGTCTGCCGCTGCCAATCGCGGCCAGTTCGCGTCATGAGCTCAACGTCCAACCACCAGGACTTTGGCGAACGTGACTGGTAGGCCAACGCGATCCGGTCGGCACCGTTTTTTCCCGCCGTGACCGCCATCGCCGTCAATTGGCTGCTCGGCAGCAAATGGTTGACGACATGCTCGGTCCAGCGCTTGCCATGGCGTTCACTGATCACCATCTGTCCAGCATCGACCGTTCCCGCGCTCAGCAACAGCACTGAGCGCGCGGCATCCTGCGCCATGACACGGGCGGTGTGCAGCGCCGGTACCGTGGGCAACGCTTGCCAGTGGTCCCCGAGATTGCTGAAGACCACCGCGCCATCACGATAGGGACTCTTGGGATCCTGCCCCAGACGCTCATTCAACACCACCAAATCGGGCATTCGATCCTGATTCCAATCCACGAACGCAATCTGGCGGGACGACAACGCTGGCGATTGGCCAGCGGTGGGCACCGGAAGGCCCTGACTGTGCTCCGTGAATGTGCCTGCACCGTCCCCCAGAAACGCGCGAATACCGAGAATGTGCATGCCCACCGCCACGTCGGCATGGCCATCGCCATTGATATCGGCGCTGGCAGCGGCGCCATAATCAAACCTTGAAGTGGGAAACCGCCTATTGTCCCACCGTTGCCAATGACCGTCTGCTTGGCCCAGAAACACTTCTGGCGCCATGTTGAAGGACTTGCGTATTGGTGGCACGAGCAAGTCCAGATGCTGATCACCATTCAGGTCAACCACATCCAAGTGATCACGCCACTGCCCCGTCGTCGGTAGCCCTTGGCTCAGGTCCGTTACGGTGAGGGCCGATTCGACCGCCGGATCAACCGGCGTCGGTTCGACCAACTCCGGTGGCGGCACGGCTGGCACCGGCGCATACTGGCGAACGTAGAAGGCATCGTCGGTCTCGCGCTCAATGTCGAACGTCCCGCCCGGATACCAACGCAGACGACCATCGGCAGTCATCTGGTACGTATCGGGGCGCTTTTCCAGGCGCTCCAGGCGGTATTCGCGTCCGTCTTCAGCGATCCAGGTCCGATTCGGATCGTCCAGTTCCTGGCGGTTGGGCTGGCTCGCTGTACAAGCACTGAGGAGTAGCGCGAGACCAAGCAGTCCGGGATAGATGCATCTATTCATCACGACACGCTCGGGCAATTCCTGAAACGAGTTGGGCGCGACCATCGGCCGCGCCCAGTTCAAGGTGAATCGGTTGCACGTGGTTGCGGCCTGATTGAAGGCTAGACCACTGGGCAGTTGGCAGTTAGCCAGACGCTGGGCCAACGCCCGGACGAACCGCCAAATGGCGCGTCGGCCAGCGCATTGGCCCAGATTGGCTCAGCGACGCAGTCGGAACAGGGCCACCATGGCCGTCAGCGCGAGCAGCATGCCGAGCATCAGCTTGCTGAAATCGGAGCTCGCTGGCACTTCCTGCGGGTTGCACACGACATCGACCGACCAATCGTTGAGCAAACCACTGTTGCCATTAGCCAAATCGGTTACGGTGAGGCTCCAGGTTCCTGCAATGGTGCCTGCGGTCGGTGCGATCGGCTGGACTGGCCCGGCCACGCCGCTAAGCGACGGCACCACCGAACCATTGCACACTGGCAAGGGCGCACCATCGGAAAACGCGACGAGCACGTCGTCGCCCGAGCAGGTTGCTGGCGGCGATGCCCCGAGCAGGCCACTGAGCAGGGTTGCCGTCGCGGCGTTCGGGCCAGTAACAACCAGCTGCAGATCACCGATCCAGCTGTGCGTGGCGTCAACGTTGATCTCCACGTGGTTGATCCCGCGGGCGCAACTTGCCGCCGGTACGTTGATCGTGGAGGTCAAACCAAGTTGCGGGCCATCCGGAATCTGGAACGTGCAATTGGTGCCACCGGAGGCCACGCAACTGGTTTCCTGGGCGGAAGACGTTGCCGTCGTGAACAACAGGGCCAAGCCGATCAATGCGGCCGGAAACAGGCTGTGAGAAGAATGTCTGTTCATGGCTCAGAAGCTCGCGATGATGTAGTTGTCATTGCTGGGTTGGCTCGCATTGACAAGCTGCGATGCCGCGGTCTGACCGCTGTAGCTGTTGCCGGACCGATGCCGGACCGACAAATAGTGCTGCTGCCTGAACGAGATGGTGGGATCACCGACGCTCGACACGAGATTCAGGAACAGGTGGCCACCCGCACTCGGGAAGAACGAGCTCACCGACTTGGTTTGCGCAGCATAGGGGAATGCTGGCGAACCCGAGAAGATGGTGAAGTCCTCCTGTTCGTCAAAGCCGACAAACTCACGCTGACCCAGCGGATACGGGCCGGGCAGGCTTGCGCCGCAGGCAAACGGGCTGACCGCAGCACCTGGGTCGCGCCACACCACCATTTCCGTGCTCAAGCCAGACGTATTGAAGTAGCGTGCCTGCGACATGCCGAACAGGGGCTCGCGATTGTCCGCGCCCGTGAACGCCACAAAGCGACCGTAGAACGTGTTGTCACCTGCGCCATTGGTCAAAGGGTCAACACCATTCGCCTCAATATGCACAGCGGGCTCAGCGCTCGACTGATTCTGGCTGCGATCCATATACGTGACTTGCGCCGTCAGCGCGTTCTGGTTCGTCGCCGTGCCGCCACCGCCAGCCAAGAAGTAGCCGACATCCCCAGGCAACTGGGATTGGCAGGCACTCACGGTATCGATCGTGATATAGCCTCGGGCAATGCCATCGCCGTAGGCCACACCACCGCAGCTACCACCGAACGTCGTCGAGCTTTGGCCGGTGTGAGCGTTCCTAAGGGCCGTTAGCGTGGCTGCCGGCAGCGGGGTCGCATAGGGCAGCGTGCTGTTGCAGCTCGCAAAATTGATGTCCTGCGAAAACGGGCCTTGCGGCGAAATGAGGTCAACTGGGTCCTGACCATCAGTCGCTGTGATCGGCACCACGCCCTTGAACAGCATGCGGAGGTCGATCGGCGTCGTGGCGTAACCGGTCTGATAGATGTTGAAGCGGAAGGTCGGAATGCCGAGATCCGTCCACAGGGTGACATTCAACAGCATGGCAGACGCCGAGGTGTTGGTGACCTGCACGGAGGTCTGACGGCCGTTGTTGTTGTTCAGATCGACCTCGAAGTACGGCACCAGAATGGTGGCCGCCGGCACCACGTCGACCGTGCCGATGACCGCACGAGCCGGACTGGAGACTAGCGCCGCGCCCGCAATCAGACACGTGCCCAAGAGGCCTTTCAGCAAGGATTGAATCATTGTGCTCATGCTGGGTTCCTCAGTTTCCGAGAGTGAAATGCGACGAGTCGCCGGCCGAATCCAGTTGGACGGCCATGCTGCTGGTCGTGGCCCGGCTGGTGTCTTCCAAGGTACGAACAACCGTGATGTAGGACTGGGCTGCGGCCGGGTCCTCGGTCGGGACCGTCACGCCCCCGAGCGTCGTATTGAGATTCATGAACGTCCAACCCTGCTTGGCGGCCGCTGGCGCACCGAGTGCCGCGGCCGTCATCGGCGTGACCTGAGTGGCTCGGCCGACACCCGGCGTGGTCGAAATGGTCGGCTCGCTATCCGGCGTCAAGAATACGATCTGCTCCTGCCCCAGCGGCGCGTAGCTTGGCGTGCTATTGCAGGCAAAGGCGGCCGGCGCGGCTTTGACATCGCGCCAGACCAAGACCTTGCCGCTGTGATTGTCACCCTGCACGCCCCAAGTGCTGGCCAGGGCTTCGCGGCGGTCGGAGGCGTCCGAGCCGATCAGGCGCGAGTAGAAGGTGTATTGACCTGACACATTGACGGAGGCATCAGTGGTGCTTCCCTCAACCGCAACGCCGTTATCAATGGTCATCTGGTTGGTGCTGCGATCAATCAACATGTATTCGGCCACCTGCGTGTTCTGGAGGCTGGCGACGGAGGTGGAGAAGTATCCAGGTGTCGCGGGCGTGTCGGTCGTGCATTGGGTCGTGGTGTCGATCGTCAGATAGCCGCGTGCCACGTTGTCGCCATTGTTGAAGCCCACACATTGGCCTGGATAAGCAACGGTTGAGGCAAGGCCCGTCAACATGGCCCGAAGATCGTTCACGGTGGCTGCCGAGACGCCTGCCGGGGGCAAAAACGAGCTGCAGCTGGCGAAGTTGATGTCCTGCGACACGTTGCCGTGATTCGAGATCGTGTCGCTCGGGTCTTGGCCGGCTGAGGCCGTTCGTGGCAGGGTGCCGTTGAGGATGTCACGCATATCGAACACCTGCGTGTCATAGCCGGTCAGATAGACATTGAAGTTGAACACGGGCACGCCAGCGTCGGACCAGAGCACGACGTTGTGCAAGGTCGCGGTGGCCGAGGTATTGCTCAGGCTCACCTGGGTCGTGCGGCCATTGGTATTGACCAGATCCACCTCAAAGTACGGAATCAGGATGGTCGTAGCCGGCACTTGATCGACTGTGCCGATGGCGGCTTCTGCCGAGCTGGTCAAGGACAAATGGCCAATCAGGCCAAAAGTCAGCGCTGCGGCCACATGAGCGATTCGGCGCCAAATAGCGGTCTTCGTCCCGGTGAATCGGCCCCGGTGTCCTGCTCTTTGTTCCATTTCAATATGCATTGCCTTATTCCCCGTGGATCACAGCGGAACTGTCGCAGAACTTGGCAACAGGTTTCAAGTGCGATCTGCGGTCAATCGCAACGCTGAGAGACGCTTTCCACCCCGGCGCCCGGGTCAATTTTGAGAAATCTTTGAGAAATTGAAACATGCGTGTCATCGGGCCGCCATGGACGATCGCGGTCCACCCTGTGAGGACGGGGTGATCGATCACACAACGGGGAGGGAGGCTGGCGCCGCAAAGGCCCGGACTGACCTCAGCACAGAACGACCCATCCGGCACAGATCGGCCAGGTCGTCATACACATCGGGAGAAGCTGAGATGTCGAATCAGAGGTATCGGAAGAGCACCCTGGCTGCCGCGTTGGCCGCTTGCGGCCTGGTAGTCAGCTCGGGCGTCATGGCCCAGGCCAAGGTCTACATGGATGGCTTGCAGGATCAAAGTCAGCATGAGCGTTTCATCATCAAGTATCGGGACGGCTCAAAATCAGCTCGCAACGAGCAGAGCCTGCAGGCTGCACTGAATCAGGCCAGTCGGGGGATGTTGGCAAAATCGGCCGCACCGGCATTTTCCTTGAAAAAGAGCCGCCGTCTCGCGACCGGCGCCGAGCTGATCAGCGCCAGCCGCGGCCTGGACACGATGGATGCGCAGAATCTGATGGTGGAGCTGGCCAAGAATGGCGATGTCGAATACGTCGAAATCGACCGCCTGATGGGCATTGCCCTCACCCCGAACGACACGCGCTATGCCGAGCAGTGGCATTACAAGACGTCGGCCGTCGGCGCGAACGTTGCTTCCGCCTGGGACAAGAACACGGGCGCGGGCGTGGTCGTCGCGGTGGTCGACAGCGGCAAGCTCAGCCATTCGGACTTGAACGCCAATCTGCTCGCGGGCTATGACTTTGTTGCATCCACCACCACCGGCAACGGCGGCAGTGGCGACGGCAACGGGCGGGACAGCGATCCGACCGATGCCGCCAACGTCAAGCATGGCAACCATGTCGCCGGCACGATCGCCGCGGTCACGAACAACAGCGCCGGGGTTGCCGGTGTGGCCTTCAGTGCGAAAGTCGTGCCGATCCGCGTGTTGGGCAATGGCGGCTATGGCGCCACCTCGGACATTGCTGACGGCATCATCTGGGCGTCTGGCGGCACCGTCTCAGGCGTTCCGGCCAATGCGAATCCTGCTGAGGTCATCAACCTCTCGCTCGGCGGTGCCGGTTCCTGCAGCGCGACGTACCAAAATGCCGTAACGACGGCGACCAACAATGGGTCGATCGTGGTGGTGGCATCCGGCAACAGCAACATGAATGTCTCGGGCTTCACGCCGGCAAACTGCACCAACGCAATTGCGGTAGCGGCCAGCGATCTCAACGGCAACCGCGCTTGGTATTCGAACTACGGCACGGGCATCCACATCACCGCACCAGGCGGCGAAACCTGCTCGCCCAGCGTCGAGTTCCTCGCACTTGGGGAGTCGACCACCGGTAAGTGCACGCAGAACCACGCGAGCAATGGCGTGTTGTCGACGACGACTTCGGGGACCTACGAGTTTTATCAGGGCACCTCGATGGCGTCGCCGCATGTCGCGGGCATCGTGGCGCTGATTCAATCGGTATCGGCGACACCGAAGACCGTCGCGCAGATCAAGACGCTGCTGTCGAGCACGGCCCGCCCGATCACGTCGGCCAAATGCCCAGGCGGATGCGGACCAGGTCTGATCGATGCGAACGCGGCCGTGACCGCAGCACAAGGCGGCGGCGGTGGCGGCAGCACGCAAACCTACACGAATGGCACCGACGTCAACATCACCGACAACAGCACGGTCAACAGCACGATCGTCGTCAGTGGTCGGAGCGGCAATGCCTCGGCGACGAGTTCGGTCGCGGTGGACATCCGCCATACGTACCAAGGCGACCTCGTGGTCGACCTGATTGCGCCGGATGGCACGGTCTACAACCTGCATAACCGCACCGGTGCCAGTACCGACAACATCATCACCACCTACAGTCGCAACCTGTCGAGTGAGGTGCTGAATGGCACGTGGACCTTGCGCGTCAAGGACCAAGGGGCTGGTGACGTCGGCTATATCAACAGCTTCAGCCTGACGTTCTGATCGACTGGGCAATGGCCACATCGTGGCCGCAAGTCGGGTCGGTCTATTGCAAACCGACCCGACCACCGAATTGCTTTAGGAGGCCGTGTGAGAGCGGCCTGATATCGCAAATGAACGCCGCCAGCGCTGGAACCCGCACCAGGCAGCTCCAAGTCGTGTCCCGCGATGCCAGGATGGCAGACGGGTGTGACGAACCTGGCGGCAAGATTCAATGGGCAGCACGGAGGTCGCCGCTTGGTTTCCCAACCGAGTGCGACCTCGACGGCCGGAGCGAGTACTTCGTGACGGCCGGCCTTTCAGACGAACCACCGTCGATGCGGCAAACACGGCATGGTTCCCTGAACGCGCTAACGCCCGGCAACCTGCGCCCCCGCACAGGCCTGCCCTTTCAGACCCGCCCAAACGGGCGGGTTTTTCTTCAGAATCGGCCCGCAACCGGACGTGCCGGCACGCCGCTTCCCAGATTATGTGACGACGACTTGGACGGTCGCAGCAACGGAGCGACCACGGCCGCCTTCACCGAATCTGGCGCCCCGGAACGGCAGCAAAAACGCATCGCTGCAATTTCCAACCGTTATCGCACAGATAGCACCGGGCGCATCGGGCGATCGTCCCGACCATGACAACGGCAGCTTGACGGAATCACCTAGTCGGCACCATCACATTCCATTCACCAACCAATCTAACCCCACTGCCCGGTTTCGACGCATTGCACCAAGGATTTTTGTGTACGCTCGGGACTTGGCTTGACGGCCCCCAAGCAGTCTGCCGGCTCTTGTTGCGACAAGACCCACGCAGTTGCCGGGCGCCGAAGACCGTTGCGCGGGCAGCACGAACGTGTCCCGCGACGACGGAGCGTGCCGCGCCAGCGGCAGCAAATGGGGAGAACGATGGGCAAAGAAGCGCAGGCAATGCCGAGCGAGCACAGTAAAAACATACGACGTGTCCGGATCGGTGACATCGAGATCGACTGGCATTTGCGGATCGTACGGACCGATACCGGACAATCCGAGTTGACCCCGCGCGTCTTTGAACTGCTGGCGGCATTCATTCAAGGTCCGGATCGGCTGTGGACCCGCGACGAACTCTTTCGGACCATCTGGCCTGGCTTGATTGTCGAGGATGCCAATCTGACGCAATCGGTGTGGATGCTGAGGCGCGCGCTCGGCTCGCACGCCATGATCCGCACGGTGGCACGCAAGGGCTATCTGTTCGCGCCATCCGCACCGATCGAGGTCGAATTCGAAGGCCAGCCTGCGGCGACGGCGAGCCGGACCGACGTCGCCAAGGCCACGCGAACCGAACAAAGCCCGGAGCTGGTCGGCAAGGACCTGATCGATTGCGACAATCTGCTGGAACTATCGATTGCGTTGGCACGCCACCTGCACCCGCTGGGACTGGAAGCGGCACGCTTGCTGATCGACTGTCCGCAGCACGGGCTGCAGGTCCGGATTCCGATCGAACTGTCACAGCTCGCCGCTGATGAGCGGGCGCTGCTCGAAACCGCCGAACAGTTGCAGACGCCCCACAGCCTGCCGATCAGCGCCGAACTCAGCAAATATGCGCATGTCTGCAGCCGGACCGAACTGGCGCGGTTTTCGGTCATCGGGGTTCATGCACCCGCGGCCAACCTCGCACCAGCGCGCCGCATGGGCGTGGCCGCCGCCATGCGCGCACACTCGCTCCTCGCTCAGCAGCAACTGCAGCACGAGGTCGAAAATCTGACCTATTCGGCGCAATTGCAGCGGGCGTTGTTTGACATTGCCGAGGCGTCCAGCCGAGCGCAGACCGCGCGCGATTTTTTCGCGGCCGTCCATGCGATCGTCGGCGAATTTCTGGATGCCCGAAATTTCTACGTGGCGCTGCTGAGCGATGACAGCCGCACGCTGCAGTTTCCCTACTACGTCGATGAGTACGATTCCGGCATTACCGAGCGGCCTTATGGGCATGGCATGTCCGAACTCGTCATGGATATGGGCGAACCGCTCATTGCCGACGCCAGTTTCACGCAGCAATTGCATCACTCGGGGAAGGCGCAGGTGATTGGCACGCGCAGCGACTGCTGGCTCGGAGCGCCACTGCTCGTGAAGGGCAAGGCGATTGGCGTGGTGGCCGTGCAGACTTATGAGTCCGGTCAACGCTATCGCCCGGAAGATCGCGACGTGCTGGGCTTTGTGGCCGTTCACATTGCGAATGCGATGGAGCGCCGTCAGGTTCGCGATGAATTGGAGCGCAAGGTCGCCGTGCGCACCACCGAACTTCGCCAGGAAGTGGTCGAGCGCCAGCGCGGCGAAAAACTGCAGCAGGCCTTGTACCGAATCGCGGACTTGGCCAGTTCGGGTGACCGCGCACAATCGTTCTACCAGCGCCTGCACGAAGTCGTCGGCAGCCTGATGTACGCGGAGAATTTTTACATCGCCCGCTACGACATCGAGCGCAATGTGCTGCGCATGCTGTACTTCACCGATACCCGCGATTCCGAGAACGACTGGGTGGATCGGGAAGTCCGCGGCGCCGATGCGCCGAATAGCGTCACGTTCAATATGCTGAAACTCGGCGCGCCCGTGCGGGGCAGTTCGCCTGAGATTTTGTCGATGCTGAACATCCGCGCTGATCAGGTGTTTGGCACCCTCCCGGAGCACTGGCTTGGTGTGCCGATGATGGATCGCGGCATCGTTCGCGGCGCGGTGGTGGTGCAGAGCTACGACCCCGGCATTCATTACAGCGAAGACGATCAGGCGTTGCTGGTGTTTGTCGCGCAGCACATCTGGACTGCACTGGAACGGCGCGAGGCACACGCGCGCTTGGAGCTGTCGGTCGAGGAACGCACGCGCGCGCTGCGTCAGGAAATTGTCGAACGCCAACGTAGCGAACGGATGCAACGTGCGCTGTTCGAGATTGCCGAAGTGTCGATGGCGCGGTGCAACTTGGAGGAATTCTATCGACGCCTGCACGCCATCATTGGCGAGCTGATCGACGCCCGCAACTTCTATGTTGCCATGATCAACGAGACGGCGACCCTGGTCGATTTTCCGTATTGCGTGGACGAACAGGACGGCCATTTGCCGCAACGCCCCTTTGGTCGCGGTCTGACCGAATTCGTGTACCGCACCCGAAAGCCGTTGCTGGCCACCCAAAAGGACATTCTGCATCTGGCCGAACGGGATCTCGCAATCAGTACCGGCACGCTCGCCGCCTGCTGGCTGGGTGTTCCGTTGCTGGTGGAGGATCGCGTCGTGGGCGTGCTCACGGTACAGACGTATCGCGAGACCGAGTCGTACACCGCGCACGATCTGGAGCTCTTGAGCTTTGTGGCCATCCACGTGACCAATGCGCTGGAGCGCCGCCAGCGCTATACAGAGTTGGAGCGCCGCGTTGATGAGCGCACGCGCGAGTTGGCCGATGCGAATCGCGAACTCGTGGAGCAGATTGCCATTCGCCGCCGCATCGAACTGGAACTTCGGCGTGAGACGATGCATGACCCGCTGACCGGGCTCGCGAATCGCAACAACTTGCTCGGCAAACTTGGCCAGTTGCTGGGCCAGAGCCATGCGCTGCGTGGCGCGCCGTTTGCGTTGCTGCTGCTCGATCTCGATGGCTTCAAGGCGGTCAACGACGCAGTCGGACACTTGCTTGGCGATGAATTGCTGAAAGAGATCTCGTTGCGCGTCGCGAACACCTTGCGCGTGCCGGGTTTGGTTGCACGCATGGGTGGCGATGAATTTGCTCTGGTGGTCGACCGCACCGAGTCTGAAGCGCAATTGCAGGACATTGCGCGCACGTTGCTTGCGGGCATCAACCTGCCCATTCGCATGGCCGCCCGTGAGTGGCGGCTGACCGCCAGCGTCGGCATTGCGATTGCCCAAGGCAGTTATCGCAATCCCGAGGACGTATTGCGCGATGCTGATCTCGCGATGTATCGCGCCAAGGATGCGGGCCGCAATCAGGCGGTGCTGTTCACGGAAGGCATGCGGCAATCGGATCTCGCGTAAGGAGGGTCTGAATCAGTCCATCCCGGACTTTCAGACTCGCACAGAGTCCGGCACGTGTCCGGACTCTGTGCCCCAGAACCAAGCACTTGCGTGCTTGATTCTGGGCGGACCATCCATGGCCGGCATTGCCTCTGAACTTGTTCAGAGGCGCCCTAAGCGTTCACGTAGCGAAGGATGACGCCGCTTTTATTCGAAGCCGTCGCGCAATAGGTCGCCTGCATGCAAGCGGACACGCATCGCGCTGCCGAAGTAACTCCCATCGTCGCTGGCATAGGCATAGCCACCAAAAACCACCCGCTCACCATCGGCAGCAAGCGCCATGCTATCGAGGCGGTTGTCGCGATCGCTACCAGCCAAGGTATGACCAAAACCAGCGCGACCCGGCAAGGCCGCACTCAAGCTGCCGAACGTGTTGTCGAAGGTGCCATTGGCATTGAGCCTGACCAGCGCGGCATCACCGAACGTGAAACCGGCGTACTCGTAACCGCCGCCGATGAGGAGCTTGCCATCGGGTGTTGGCAAGACATCACTCGCATACGCATCACCGTGAATCGCGCCGGCGGCATAATCGAAGCTCAGCGGGACACCAGCGTTGAAGCCGGGATCATTCGCGCCGCTATTCAGGTCGAACGCCGCGACACCGATGGACGGATCGGTATCGGATGCGTTCGCGGAATAGCCGACGGCAATCAGGCGCGACGTGCTGCCTTGCCGCTGAATGGCGAGTCGATTGCCCGTGTTATGTCGAAACCCCGGCTGCGCGGTGAAAAAGAACTCGCGTATACCGTCGCCGTCGAACTCTGGATCGACACCATAGCCGTTCGTCGCCGATGGAAAGGAGGTCGCAATGATCGCCGTGTCGAAGTTGCCCTGTGAATCGGGGATCGCACGTCGCAACAACGTGCGAACGCGCAGCGGAACAGCGGCTTCGGGCCGGAGCTCAGCTGCGAGATCGGCCACCTGCACATCGAGGTTGAGGAAGAACCGGAGCATGTACCACTGATTGGGCTGACCGACATTGCCGCCGACGACATTGCCGCACTCAGCGACGGCGCAGAGCGTGCCGCTATCGCCAAACAAGATCACGTGCATCAGATTCCGATTGTCGCCCGGCGCATCGCGAATCGTGCCAGCGATCATGAATCGATTCAAACTGAGATCATAAGGCTCGATCGCCCCGGCAGTATCCGAAGGCGTACCGCCACGTCGGATGCGGAGCAGGCCACCCGTCGCAAATGCGAGGTCTCGCTGCCCATTTGGCCGCACGGCCCAAACCGCCATGTCGCTTTCATTGAACGGGCCGTACATCGTTCCTAGAACGAGCACCGCACCATCGATTCGCAATGCCGCATCAACGGCTTCGACCTCGAAGTCAACACCGGCATCCAGCAAGAGCTGACCGTTGGCGCCATAACTCGCATCCGGGGTGCCATCCGCGTTCAATCGCGTGATGCCGATCTGGCTGTTGCCGGAGAACTGCGAGCCAAACGGGGTGGGCGTGTTGCTGATCAGCAGCACCTTGTTGTCGGCCTGCACGAGCGTTTTGACGACACGCGTCGCGCCGCGTTGGCCGGTCGCATCGATCGGGAAAAAGGTACTGGTTTTGCCGCCCGCGAAGCTGGTGTCGAGTTGGCCGTTACTGAATCCTAAGGGCGAGAACAGCAGCAAGACCAGGAATGCGAGAGTCGCAAGAATGCGAGTTTTTTGAGCTGGCATGTGGTGATCCTGAACGGTCGCATGAATGTGGACTCAGGAGCATACGCGCTTTCAGCAGCCGACCTGACAAATTGGTCTACCCTGCGCCATCACGTAGCAATCTCCGCGATCGGCAACCACCGCGAGGATCGAGCAGTACACTATAGGCAGCTCGTCCAGCACAATCGAGTCTGCTGCACCGCCGTGACAACACCGGTGTTGGCCTCCAGTAGAAACGAGTGACCGGTCCCCAAGCCCGGGGATGTCATCAGCGCGATGAAAACAAGCCGAATCTCGCCATCCTGATACTGGCAATCCGCATCGCGTAGCGAGAAGCGCGGAGCCGCGAGAAACCTCAGGTCGCGCTCAAGCTCAGCCCCTTCCAACCTGAGCCACGGCGACGCATCCCACGTCAATTCAGGCGGATGCCAAGACATGTTCTGGAACCGCCGTTCCATTTCTGGCGAGTCACGTCTTTCTTGCAGCCAACGACTATTTCGCATCGCCAGAGGCAAGAGCCGCGCAAATTGAGTCGCGCAACTCAAATCACTCAGGTCAACGCGTCCGTCCGCACGGATTGGCGGGACGGGGAATCGTGCTGGAGTCCAAGTCGAATCCCAAGCGTTTGCAACGGTCGATCCACCGATCGCAATGAGCACGAACGTGAGCGGCAGCTTTGCCAAGCAAGCCAGATTGTAGGGTTTGCTCGCGTGCTGCGCTGCATACTTTTGAACCATGAGGATTATATTTTCTCTGCCGTGGTGTTTATTCAAGCGTCAAACGGTTGGAGCCGTTGCGCGATTCTTTCAGTGTTGCCGTGTCGCAAGTAGCCCTCTCCCCAGCCCTCTCCCACTCGCGTGGGAGAGGGAGTTGGCTCCCTCCTCCGCGAGCGCGCGGGAGGGTCGGTGTGGGGGTTGCTTGCCATCAGAATCTTCACTGCGCGCAAATTTCTTGCCAGCAAAGACAGTGCGCTGTGGTGTATCCAAAAAGAGCGTGCTCGCGACCAGTGACGCTGCTTCAGACACAAGTTTGGCAAGTTAGTTCAAACCAACGTTGATCCAAGAATTGGTTTACCAGCCGAGCCAGGGCCTCTATCCAATCAAGCCCGCAACGCCAGCGCCAGATACAACACATAGCCCAGGAGCAGCAGCCCACCCTCCCACCGACTCAAGACGCGGCCGCGCCACATCAGCGGGTAGAGCAAGATCGCGCTGGCGGCCATGGCGATGAGATCGAGACTGCGAATGCCGCCTGCACCGATCGGCTGAATTACTGCGACCACGCCCAGCACGAGCAGAATGTTCAAGATGTTCGAACCCAGGACGTTGCCGAACGCCACATCGGCGTCTTTGCGCCAGGCGGCCAGTACCGACGTGGCGAGTTCGGGCAAGCTGGTCCCGATCGCGACGATCGTCAAACCAATCACCGCCTCGCTCATGCCGATCGACTTGGCGATGACCACGGCGCCATCGACCAGCAGCGTCGCACCGAATACCAAGGCGCCCAAACCACCAACAATGAAGATCACATTGCTCGCGGTATTGCCAGTCGTCTTGGGCAGCTCATTAGCGAATTCCTCGGCCACTGCCGCATCGCGATCGCGTTTTGACGCCCGATACGCACCGATCGTGTAGACGACAGCGCCGATGCTGAGCAGCGCGCCATCGATCCGACCCAGCTGACCATCGGCCAACATGGCAATCAATGCGAGCGTCACGCCGATCATGATGGGCATTTCGCGAAGCAACAGCGCGGACCGCACTTGCAGCGGCCGCACGATGGCGGCGAGTCCGAGGATCAACGCGACATTCGCAATGTTCGAGCCAACGATATTGCCGAGCGCCAGATCGCTGCTCCCGGCAAATGCAGCTTGAAAGCTGACCACCATTTCCGGACTGCCGGTACCCGCAGCGACGATCGTCAAGCCGATCACCAGTGGCGTTACACCGAGCTGCAGCGCAATGCGACTCGCGCCGCGAACGAGGCCTTCGGCACCGATGGCGAGCAGGACCAAGCCAGCAAGAATGGCGAGGATGGCAGTGGTCATGGTGTCCTTTGACTGTCGTTGGGTCTCTCTATCTTAGCGAGGCAATTCATCGAGAGCCCGCGCATGCTGCCGTCATTTCGGCATTCACGCATGCCGACATTCCGCGCCATGTTTGAATTAGTCCGACTTTGATGTATCGCCCACTTGCGCACTCGCACTCAAGTCCAACAGCAACTGCTGTTCAGCGCTGCCGCGCTTGGCGTCACCAACGCTATTCAGGAGATCCGCGAACGCGGCTTGTCCGCGCGCACCCAGATCATGGAGCCGCAGATGGGCGTCAATACTGCGGCGGATCGACATCGGCATGGGCTTTCGGCCAATCATCCACTGTCGCCATTCGACCTGGGTCACACCCAGCGCGCGCCAAGGGTTCGTCGGCGCACAGAGGCGCGCAAAGCGCTCGGCCAGCAGCACCCCTGGACCGGGTTTGGTGAGTCGGCGTTTACGAGTCGTGGGGCGCGGCATGCAGCGGCGAGTATTGCAGCGAAACTGAAGTGCAGTATCGCGCATTCCCGCCCGCGCCAGAAGCCGGGGCGCAGCGCATCGGCCACCCCCGGCGCAACCAACCGCATTGGGATGGCTTGAATTGGGCTATTCAAAGCTGTCCGCAAACACTTCCGGCAGCGTGGATGAGTCGGCAAATTCGTAGACTGCACCGTTGTTGGCGCCTACGCTGTCGTCGGCAAGCGGCGCGCCCGCGTACGCACGGCCATTAACCAGCACCACGCTGCGCCCCAGGTCATCGGCGCCGTGCGGACTGTCCTCCACCGCCAGGCGCTGATTCACCCAAATCGGGATACCCATGAAGGTCAATTTCTGGAGCACGCGCAGTACCCCCTGATTGGCAACGCTGCCATCGGCACCAGGACAACCCATTGCAAATCGTTCGGTATCGAGCAAGTCGGGATACAGCGAGGCGCCGCATAGGTCACCGGCGGCGCGCGGTGCCGTTGGAAACACTTCCGTCGCAAAGTCATAGCCGAGAATAGCGGCCGGCTCGAACACACTGACTGAACCCGTGCGCCCCACCCCTTGCAGGATTCGACCGGTGCCGCCGACGTAGGCCAGGGGCGGCTGCAAGCCCACGCTGGTGCCGAACGAATCGAGCAGTTGCGGGTTTGGCGGCAACAGCGTATCGATCAGCGTCAGCACACCATTCACCCGAATGTAGACGTGTGCCGCGCCCGCAGCCGCCTGACCGTTCTGCATCGTCCCGGGTGCTCCGGTCAGCAGAATCACTTGATTATTGCCGGGCGCCTGCACGGCCACGCTCGCACCCAGTGCATCCCCGGCGTTGCCTGAGCAAACACTGCCGATATCCGCCCGGTCACCGAGGTCAAAGTTATAGTTGGCACCAAAGTGATCGACGAGCACACAGCCAGCGCCGACCATTCCCGGCGCACCAGCGGCAAACCAGCTGCCATCGCTGTTCGGTGCGTTGCCAGAGACCGTATTCAAGCCGCCGCCAGCGACCGCGACACTGGCGCCCAGGCGTGAGTTATCGAGTGTTGTGCCGCGACTGGATAGGCCAATGAGTAGCGGTGTTGGACTGGCGCTGTTCCAGCGATAATCCTGAAGAAAGTGCACCCGACCACTATTCGGATGGCCTTCGTTGTCGAAATCCGGAGCGCCAATGATGATGGAACCGCGATGCACCGCGATGGCGGCACCAAAATGGGCATTGGCCTGGAGATAACCCGCGAGCACCAAACGCGTGTGCACGACCCAGGCATTGCCATTCGGGATCAACACATAGACAGCGCCGTTGCCTGGGTAGCTGACATTGTTGAACACTGCCGTCTCGTTGGGTGAACCGACATACAGCGCGCGGATGCGCCCATCGTCGCCATAGTCCGCCGCCACGCTCTGGCCGAAGTTCGTATTGCTGGTGGCAGCGGGCAGATCAGACGGACGCAGCACATTCAAGTTGAGCCAGTCGGCTTCGGCTCGCGACGCGAGCAAGAGACCAAACATCAGACAGGCGGATTTCAATGGCGACATGGGACGGCCTCGGTGGGGAATACCGATGGCAATGCGCCTGACTGTGGAATCCGAACATCAAAATTGCGGGTAACTTCGGCAGGGTCTGAATACATCCAACCTGGACTTTCAGACCCGCATCGCCTCTGAACCTGTTCAGAGGCTCCCAACGCGAATCCATTCTCAGCGCCAGTCCCCGCTGGCGACAAATCCGGCCCAGTAGTAAGGGTGCACCGATTCACCGGCCGCGGTGCGCTCAGCGATCACCGCTAAAGCCGCCGCTCTAAGCGCGGTCGGCACCTCGGCCCTGCGTTGCAGACGTTCGCGGTAATAGGCCTGCATCAATGCGGCGGTGGCGGCATCGTCGATCGGCCAAAGACTCATGACCACGCTGCGCGCACCTGCCAGTCGAAAGGCGCGGCGAAGTCCGAACGCGCCTTCTTCCGGCGTCACCGCCCCGGCACCCGTGTCGCATGCCGACAAGACCACCGATTGCACCTCGGAAAGATCCATCGTGACGACTTCTTCCGGCGTCAGCAAACCATCGGTACGCGCCGGATTCATTTTTGGCGCGGGCTTGGTTGGCGTGCTGAGCACCAGCGCGCCACGCCCGCGATCTTCTGGTCGCAACGGCGTTGCTGTCGTATCAATGAGCTTGACCGATCGACTCGCCAACAACGGCTCGCAAGCCTGAGTGCTCAAGGTATGGGTGGCGAAATGCAGCAGCCGGCTTGCCTGCATGGCACGCCGCACTGCCGGCTCCATGGCCGCTTTGCCAACCAGGACCGACATGCTGGGTGACGCTTTCTCGGGCCGCCACAAGTTGCTCAGCGCATCAATTTCGGCCGATGCGCCGGGCAGTTCTGCCAGCCCGCATCCCGTGAGATGACGTTCGCGATTCGCGAGCGCAGGGGCACCAACCAACAGTAAGGAATCGGCGACTTGAGTGCCGGCAGCCACACGCAATTCGCGTTCGCTGTCGAGCAATTGCACATCAGGCCCGGTGTCCACCAAACGTTGCGCTGAGCGTTCGTCCGCCACCGGCAAGGGCAGCCAACTGACCCGATACAAATCGCCGGCCGGAACAATGTAGTGCCGCGATAATTGCGTCGGAATCGAGAGCGGATCGAGAACCAAGCGCCGGAGCGCCCGCCCCGCTTGTTTGAGTTCGAGCGCGCTGCTGCGTGGGTCGCGCAAGGATTCCTGCCAGCGGCCCACGGCCGCCGCGATGCGCGTGCCGGAACCAAGATCGGTCAGCGTTGCCGGTTCGGATGCACTCAGAACATAAGCGTAGTAGCGACCCTCGGACGCCGCTCGACCGGTGTTTTCGGGCTGCCAGGGATCTTGCGTGAACTGCACATACGCGATCAGCGCGCTGCCACGGGGCAGTGCCGACTTCAATGCGGCGACCCGATCGGCGCCCGGCTCCAACGCCTGCGCCACCGCTCGCACCTGCGCGGCGAGCGCGCGCTCGGCTTGATCCAGCGCCTCGCGGCGACGCGCCATTGCGACTTGGTCGCTGGCGGGCGATAGAGTGGCGTTGGTGTAGGCATCGCTGGCCTGCTCATACGCTAACCAGAGCGATTGCGTCGTCGCATCGGCGGTTTGTCGCGCCGTCTGCAGACGCGCGCCGATGAGGCGGGCGACGCTCTGGCGCGCTGCGATCTCGAGATCCCAGGCGATTTCGATGCGCTTTGGGTCTGGATCAGCAGCCACTAAGGCATGGATCATGTCGAGGGTGCCGGTCAGCTTTTGCTGCAAGGCGATCGCATGGTCGCTCCCCAGATGACTGCCGACATTGCGCAACAGTTGCTGGCGCTGGCGTTCGGCGTTGACTGCGGTCGCAAACGCCGCGCGATCATTGCCGAGCCCATGCTGCGCGCGCGCGAGACTTCGCGTATGCCAGTAGCGTTGCGCGGCCAGAACGCCCTCGACCTTCGGCAGCAAACGGAGCGCACGCTGGTGAATGGCCTCCGCCGCGGCATAGTCGTGGTCGGCATAGGCATAGTTGCCCTGCTCCAGTAGGAGTTCGGGCAGACGCTCGTTGTCCGGCCCCAATTGTTGCTCGGCGCGGGCGACATACGTATCCATGCGCGCACGGGCATCCCGGGTATTGCCACGGGCGAGCAGCACCGCCGCCAGGTTCGCGGCGGCGGGATAACCCAGTTCCTTGCCCGCACCCAGCGCTTCCCGATAGAGCGCCAAGGACTCGTTGAAACTCGCTTCTGCCGCTTCGATCTGGTTGAGCTCAAACTGCAGCGTGCCCAGTTGATTCATGTGCGCTGCGAGTCCGGTCAGATCCTGATCGGGCAAAGCGCGCTCCAATGCGATTGCCTCAATCAGTGGCGGCAACGCATCGGCTTGTCGGCCGCTTTTCTTCAGGGCATTCGAGCGTGTCACCAGATTCAATGCAAGTTGCTCATTGACGCTCGGTCCCAGCGGCCGGAACAACGCGATTGCAGCATCGGCGTGCGTCAGCGCTTGATCCCAACGGTTCGCAAAGAACGCGATCGTTGCGCGCCGGCCATGGAGCGTCGCCCGAACAAATTTTGGCGCCGGAAACGGCGGCGCCATCAATGTGTCGGCGCGATCGATCGCAGCCATCGCCTCGGCCAGTTGCCCGGCCCGTTCGAGCCGCAACGCTAAGACGCCAAGCATCTGCGCCTGCTGGATGCGCTCAGCGCTGGCCCCGCCGTCCAGCACATCGGTGGCCTTCCGAAATGCCTGGGCGGCCGCCTCCAACTCATCCCGCCATTGTGCGGCATTGCCGATTGCGTCCCAGCACATGGATTGCTGCAACGCCGGCAGGTGGCGTTGCAGGGCGTCGAATTCCTGCCGGCGTGCTGCTTCCAAAGCGAAGCCTTCTTGATACTTGCCTTCGATGATCAGTCGGCGTGCCTGACGGAGCTCGCGCGCCACCGCAAATGCGCGTGCGCGATCACCAGGCAGAGACTGCCAGCAAGATAAAGACTGCGTGGCATAACGGGCGCTCAGATCATCCGGTGCGCCCGGCTCGAAGCCGAATAGCACCATGATCAACTCCAAGGCCTCACATCGCTGCAGCATGCTGGCGTCGGGCGCCAAGTCTTGGTATTCGCGCTCGGCCAGACGCCTGGCGTCACTTGGGCGGTCATCCTGAATCAGCGCCACGAATCGCTCGGGAATGGCCGAGTTTGGCGCAGCTGCGTCGGCCAGCATGGACGCTGTCAGCAGCGCGACGAACCAAAGCCCAACCGTCAGACAAGGTGTTCTCAAGATGCAGGCTCCAGACCGTGGATGCCGCACAGGATACGGCAGCACCGCCCGCTCAGCGCGTGTGGGTGAATCGAAACTGCCATTTCTGGACAGACTCCGGACGAACGTCACCCTCCAGCGATCGCACCAGGGCATTCAGTTGCGCACCACTCAATTCCGGCGGCGCAACGGTCACGATTTGGTCCACCGAGCGCTGCACGCCGCGCGCCCGCCGCCAGTCAGCCAGAGCTTGTTCCAGATTGGTCAACGGCTCGGCGCTCGCCACAATTAAGAACTCTTCCTGCCCGCCACTTGCACCGACTTCCCAGGCAAGCCCCGAATCGACACCACCTGGCAATTCCAGAGCCTTGGCTGCAGGCAGCGGATTATCGCGATCTGACAACGGAAAGAGGACGGTCGCGATGCCTTGATCATCTTCATTCAGCACGTAGGCGTAGACTTGGCGATTGCTCTCGAACTGTAGACGCAAGCGATCGCCGGCACGGACGCTGGCATCAGGTTCCAAGCTCACCGGACCCGATTCGCCTAGTCGCACAAACTTGACGTCGGTGCGCCAATCAGGCCGCAACATCCATCCGAATATGCCTAAAGCCAGTACCGCACTCGCCGCAATCGCCAGCCCCAGGTGGCGGCGAATCGGTGCGACCGGCGTTGCCATGTTGGTCTGAATTTGCAAGCAACGAGCCAGGCTTTGTGCGTCACCGACTCGTTTTCGCGGGTCTACCGACAAGCCTTGCGCGATCATCCGACACAAATGCTGTTCGATGGGATCGCCTTGTTTGGGTAGCAGTTGGGGCGGCACGTTTTGTGCCCGCCGCAACTCCAGCGCCGAATCTGCCGACCACGGCAAATGCCCGCGATACAAGAGATGCAGCAACACGATCAACGCGAACAGATCACTCTGCTGCGAGGCCGGCGCGCCATCGAGCACTTCCGGCGCCAAGTACGCCAAGGTACCCGAACGCACGCGCTGCGCGGCGAGCAGTCGCGCTTCGCCACCCGCCCCAAAGTCCATCAGGACGATGCGGCCACCACGCTCGCGCATGACGTTGGATGCTTTGATGTCGCCATGCACGAGACCCGCGCCATGCACGGCGACCAACGCCTGCGCCAGATCTCGACCGACGCGCATGGTCTCGGCCGCGCTCAGCGGGCCGCCGCGGGTGATGAGGTCGGCCAAGGTGTTGCCTTCGATCAGCTCGCTCCAAAGGCCGGCGCGATCATCGGCAATGGCACAGCCCAACACGCTCAATACATTGTGATGGCGGAGCCGCGCCAGACGCCGCGCTTCATCCAAACCTGCACTGGCGTGCCCGCGAAACAGCTTGAGCGCGACCTCGCGTTCGAGCCACGGGTCAAACGCTCGCCAGACGTCCCCATAACTGCCAGCGCCGAGTCGCTCAGTCACTTGCAGACCATTCCAGGTAAACGCGACCGGTCTGGTCTCGGTCTCACCAGGCATGCCTTGCCCGCGAAATGCGCGGGCGACATCCTCGATCAGCCGCAGCCCTTCGAGTTCACCCGGCTGGAGGCTGGTCTGGGCCAGCAGATCCCATGCGACCGGCGCCTGATCCGCGATTGCCGAAAGTGCGTTAGAGAGTGGCTCGGTGGTGGGCTCGTCTGAAACCGCACTCGATGTTCGACCTGCGCCAGCGCGTTGATTCGCGTTCATGACTCAACGGCAATCCGCCAGTTGCTCGGTCAGGGATTTCAGCGCGCGCGTGACCATCATCCGCACGGCATCGGGGTCGCTGCCCGTCTCCAAAGCAATTTCGGGGTAACTCATCCCGAGTTCCAAACGCATCAGGATCAGTTCCTGCTGGCGTTGATTCAATTTTGCCAAGGCGGCTTCATAGGCACGCATGCGTTCCCGGCCGACCAATTGCTCGACCGGCGACGATGCGGCATCGACCAGATCGAGATCCGCCACATCCACTTGCTCGCCGCGCACTCGGTGCTTGCGCATTTCGGCGCGCACTTCGTTCAATAGTATTTGCCGCAGATAGGCCAGAAAGCTGCCCGTGCGCTCCGACTCGATGACATCCAAATGCTTCAAGGTGCGCATCAGACTGACTTGCACCAAGTCGTCAGTGTCGGCCACGTCACGCGCGCCGCGGGGCAAACGACCATGCGCCCAACGGCTCAGGATCGGCAGGAATCGCTGATACAGCGCGTGCCTCGCCGGCTCGCTGCCGTTGCGAATCGCGTGCAGGAGTTCGGCAGTCGACGGCTCCAACGGTGCGTTCATATCCGGATGGGTCGGAAACGGAACGGCATTGTACAGCCCTGACTGAGGCACGCTTCGGAGTCGACCAACACGCGCTCGGAACTGTGACGCGGAACCGGTTTGCGGCAGCATTCCCGCCGGTTTCAACATCGTGAAACGCGCGCGCAGTCGTTGCCTGGTCACCGGCATTGCATGATGCCTCAAGGTGCCAACAGGACTTTGACGCCGAGCGCCTTTTCGGCATCCCGAACGCCCTGGTAAAACTCCCAGCAGAATGCGGGACCGGCATTCACACGGCCGGAATAGATCCCGTACGCGCGATGTTTCTTGTAAAGCGGCCCGCCACTGTCGCCGCCCTGGGCACCGCAGGCATCTACTTCACCCATGTTTCGGACGCCATAGTAGAGACCGTTCGGACCTTTGGCCGTCTCATCCGCGCCGAGCAGGCTGACTTCCGCGCAGTCTGTGCCGGTCATGCGTCCGGTTCGACACAGGATCTGACCGATCGCACTGAACGAAGTCTGGCGAATCTCGTAGGACGGGTTGTAGGTCGTGTCGTCGGAGATTTTGACGACGACAGCAGCGATGGGTGCTGGCGTCGCCCAATAGCTGCTGGGCTGGAGCCAGATGATGCCGGCATCGCGCCCGTTCGGCCCGGCAAAGGTGTAGTTCACATACGCGCTGATGAGATGCGTCTTCATGGCCTCGTTGCGCGCATGCCAGGCATAGCCGTCGCCGACGATGGCCTCGAAATACATACAGTGGCCGGCAGTCAGCAGCCATTGGTGCGGACTGTTCGGCGTGTAGGCGATGAACGCACCGGTACAAAACCCGTCAGCAATCACCCCTCGCCCCCCACGGAGCGGCGGGTTGCACGCGGTGATCCAGCAACCTTGATACGTTGCGGCGAACGTGTCGACAGGAACGCGCTGCACGATCACGCCGGGAATGCCGGCCAAGCTGCGCAAGGTCGCCTCTTCGGTTGGTGTGACCCGGGTGACCGCGCGAACGACGACGCTGTTGCGGCGCGTGTCATAGCCCATGTTTGCGCGAGCCGTGCTGAGCAGATCCTGCAAGTCGGGTCGCAGTGCATCGCGCAGTTCCGTCAAGTCCCGTTCGGTTCGATTGACCGACACCCAATCCGTGTCCGCGGTCAGGCCAAACGCATCGACCACGCGCTGCAGCGCGGCGAGGCGCGCCGATCCGGCACGCGTGAGACCAATCTGCAGGCGTCCTGCCTTATTGGGGTCGTACCAGATGCCTGCATAGTCATCGCCGAGTTCAGCAATCAACGCATCGTCAATGCCAGCAGCGCGATCTTGAATTTCCAAACGCGCGCGGGCGCGCTCCGGATCGATTCGGTATTTGTCGGCGTAATAGCGAATCGCTAGTGCTTGCAGGCCATCGTCCTCCCGCTCCACCGCATTGGCCGCACTACCAATACTGCCGAGGCATAGCCCAGCAAGACTAACCAGAATCCAAGACATCGCCGCGCGATACCAGGTTCCGATCGACTCAGCCCGCATCGAATCGTCGACGAGGCCGATTCGGGTTGACCAGCTCTGTGCGCCGGAACGGGACACTGGCACGGCGCGATCAGGCCGGGGTGCGATGCGCTGCTTGGACATGGCTATTGACTCTCGGTAGCGCGACCAATCGCGCGGCATCGATGACAATGCGCCGGAACGACAAACCGAACATGCAGCGCTAGCCAAGCGGCCACGCCATTGAACGCGATGAGCTTCTTTGGGGCCAAAAAAAACGCCCGCGAGGGGCGTTTTTCCGAACACAAGCGGCGCTGGGCCGTTAGTTCGCCTTGTGGATCGCCCGCTTGTCGACGGCGAGCGCGGCCTCATGCACAGCTTCCGACAAGGTCGGATGCGCGTGGCAAATACGCGCCAGATCTTCGGCCGAGCCGTGGAATTCCATCGCGACGACGGCTTCGTGGATCATCTCGGACACGCACGCACCGACCATGTGCACGCCGAGGATGCGATCCGTCTCGGCATGCGCGATGACCTTGACCATGCCCGCTGTTTCGTTCATCGCGACCGCGCGGCCCACCGCTGCAAACGGGAACGACCCCGTCTTGTACGCCACGCCTTCGGCCTTCAGCTGTTGCTCGGTCTTGCCGACCCAGGCCACTTCTGGCTCGGTGTAGATGACCCACGGCACGGTGTCGAGATTCACATGACCCGGCTTGCCGGCAATGATCTCGGCGACGGCAATGCCCTCTTCCGACGCCTTGTGCGCGAGCATCGGGCCACGCACGCAGTCGCCGATCGCCCAGACGCCTTCGGCACCGGTCCAGCAGTGCTCATCGACCAACACGCGACCACGCTCATCGAGTTTGACGCCCGTGCCGTCACCCAGCAGGCCTTCCGTGTAAGCGCGACGGCCGACGGCCACCAAGAGCTTGTCGACGGTGATTTGTTTCTCGCCATCCTTATCGGTGTAGCTGAGCTGTACCTCGTTGTTCTGCACCTGCACGTTCGAGACTTTCGCGTTCAGGTGAATCTTCAGGCCCTGCTTGTCGAACTCGCGCTTCGCGGCTTTGGCGATATCGGCATCGGCTGCCGCCAGGAACTCCGGCAACGCTTCGAGCACGGTGACTTCCGAACCCAAACGCTTCCACACTGAGCCAAGCTCCAGCCCAATGACGCCGGCGCCAATGACGCCCAAGCGTTTCGGCACCGCGTTGACATCGAGCGCGCTCGCGTTGTCGAGAATGTACTGCCCATCGAACTTCGCGAACGGCAATTCGATTGGCTTCGAACCGGCCGCGATGATCACATTTGTGGCCGTCAGCACTTGCTTGCTGCCATCCGCTGCGGTGACTTCGACTTGGCGATTCGCGAGCAACTTGCCGCGACCGGCAAACGGCGTGACTTTGTTCGCCTTGAACAGCATGGTGATGCCACCGGTGAACTGCTTCACGATCTTGTCTTTGCGCGCGACCATGGCCGACACGTCGATCGAAGCGTTATCGGCGCTGATGCCGTGCTCTTTGAAGCTGTGCGTCAGGTTGTGGAACTGCTTCGACGAATCGAGCAGGGCCTTGGACGGAATGCAGCCGACATTGAGGCAGGTGCCGCCGAGCGCGGGCTTGCCGTCCTTGCCGACAAAATCGTCGATGCAGGCGGTCTTCAAACCAAGTTGCGCGGCGCGGATCGCAGCCACATAGCCACCCGGGCCGGCGCCGATCACGATGACATCGAATTGCGTGCTCATGGGAGTTCCTTCAGCGGTCGGCACAGAACCGACCTGGGTCGAAATGAGATGGTGATCCCGCCGCGGTGTTCAAGGCTTGCGCCTTGTCCACCGCGCGTTGATCACCGTCGCCGTTGGCGTCTGGCTCAATCAGAGACCGAGCAGCATGCGGTGCGGGTTTTCCAACTGGTTCTTGATGTCGACCAGGAACAGCACCGCGTCCTTGCCGTCGATGATGCGGTGGTCATAACTCAGCGCCACGTACATCATCGGCGCTGCGACAACTTGACCGTTCTCGACGATCGCGCGTTCCTTGATCGCGTGCATGCCCAGAATCGCGCTCTGCGGTGGGTTGACGATCGGCGTCGAAAACAGCGAGCCAAACGTGCCGCCATTCGTGATCGTGAACGTGCCGCCCTGCAAATCTTCTAGCGCCAAGCCGCCTTCGCGCGCCTTCTTCGCGTAGCCGGCAATGGCTTTTTCGATGTCAGCAAAGCTCATCGTTTCGGCATTGCGCAGCACCGGCGTGACCAGGCCCTTTTCGGTGGCGACGGCGATCGAGATATCGCTGTAACCGTGATAAATCACGTCATTGCCATCGACCGAGGAGTTGATGATCGGCGCGCGTTTCAGCGCATCGGCCGCGGCCTTGACGAAGAAGCTCATGAAGCCGAGCTTGATGCCATTGGCCTTCTCAAACGCTTCGCCATGCGCCTTGCGCATGTCGGACACGGCCTTCAGGTTGATCTCGTTGAACGAGGTCAACATGGCGATCGAATTCTTCGACTGCATCATGCGCTCGGCAATACGGGTGCGCATGCGCGTCATCGGCACGCGTTGTTCGCTGCGTGCGCCCATCGGGGCTGCGGCAGCTGCTGGTGCAGCAGCCGGTGCTGGCGCAGCGGCAGGCTTCGCCGCAGGCGCCACGGTGCCACCCGAGCGCATGAAGTTCAGCAGGTCTTCCTTCGTGACTTGGCCACCACGACCAGTACCAGCCACTTGGCTCGCGTCGAGCTTGTTCTCTTCGGCAACGCGACGGCCGGCTGGCGACAGATCGACGGCGCTCGACGCGGCAGCGGCCGGTGCAGCAGCTGCGGCCGCTTTCGGTGCTTCGGCAGTCGGGGCCGGCGCCGATGCCACGGCACCCGCTTCGATGATGGCGATCAGTTCCTGCGAGCCAACCGTGTCGCCGCTCTGCTTGATGATCTGCTTCAGCACGCCATCGGCCGGAGCTGGCACTTCCAGCACGACCTTGTCGGTTTCCAGATCGACGAGGTTCTCGTCACGCTTGACTGCTTCACCGACTTTCTTGTGCCAGGTGGCAATGACGGCGTCGGACACCGATTCAGGCAGAACTGGAACTTTGACTTCGATGGACATGGCGATTCCTCGTGTTTGCTGGATGGGTGGCAACACGCTGTGTGGCCACCGCCTTAGATGAATTATTCAGGAGCGTGGCCGCCGTTTTGCTTGGCGACGAGCGCTTGCTCCAAGAGCGCAGCTTGCTCGACCACATGCGTTGCGAGCTTGCCGCACGCGGGCGCGGCCGAACGGGCGCGGCCGGCGTAATGCAGGCGATGCTGCGCGCTGATGCTGGCATTCAGGTGATGACCGATCTGATACCAGGCGCCCTGGTTCATCGGTTCTTCCTGACACCAGATCACTTCCTTCGCGTTCGGGAAGCGGGCGAGTTCGGCCTTGAGTTCGGCGCGCGGGAACGGATACAGCTGTTCGACGCGGACGATGGCGACGTTGGTCAGCGCACGCTTTTCGGCGTCTTCGAGCAAGTCGTAGTAGACCTTGCCCGCGCAGACGACCACGCGCGTCACTGCCGCGGCATCCTTTGCAAAGCTGTCTGGAATCAGGATCTGGAAGCTGCCTTGCTCGAGGTCTTGCAGCGTCGAAGTCGACAAGCGATGGCGCAGCATCGACTTTGGCGTCATCACCACGAGCGGCTTCCGGACATCCCGAAGCATCTGCCGACGCAGCATGTGGAACATCTGTGCGGGCGTCGTTGGCGTGACCACTTGCATGTTGTTCACGGCGCAGAGTTGCAAGAAGCGCTCCAGTCGCGCCGACGAGTGCTCAGGCCCCTGACCTTCATAGCCGTGCGGCAAAAAGAGCGCGAGACCGCAGAGGCGACCCCACTTCGACTCACCGGAGCTGATGAATTGGTCGATGACGACTTGCGCACCATTCGCGAAGTCGCCGAACTGGCCTTCCCAGATCACCATGGTGTTCGGATCGGTGGTTGCGAAGCCGTATTCGAACGCCATGACTGCTTCTTCGGAGAGTACGGAGTCGATCACTTCGACCGCCCCCGGATGCGCGCCGAGGTCGGCAAGTTGGAGGCGTGCTTCGCCAGTCTTCTGGTCATGCGTGACGGCATGACGGTGGAAGAACGTGCCGCGACCGGCGTCCTGACCGACGAGCCGGAGCTTGTAACCTTCCTCGACCAACGTGGCATACGCCAGCGTCTCGGCATAGCCCCAGTCCATGCGGAGTTCGCCCGCCTGCATCTTCAGGCGATCCTCATAGACCTTGGCGACGCGCGGATGCAAACTCGCGCCAGCCGGCAACGTATTGATCTTGGCGGACAAGGCTTGCAACTTCGCGACGGGCAAGCCCGTGGTCACCGTCTGCGCCATCGTCGCATCCAGGTGGCGATGCCAATCGATGATCGGCAGATTTGGATCGGCCTGCGTCAGCTCGCTCATCGCCTGGCCTTCATCGAGTCCACGCCGATAGGCATCGACCAGCGCCTTCGCGGCGTCGACAGGCAGCACGCCAGCGCCGCTCAGCGCATCGGCGTAGAGCTCGCGCGTGGTCTTGCGTGCCCGAATGTTCTGATACATCAACGGCTGCGTCGCGGCCGGCTCATCGGCTTCGTTGTGGCCGTGGCGGCGATAGCAGACCAGATCGATCACCACATCGCGCTTGAAGCGCTGGCGGTATTCGAAGGCGAGTTCGGAAACGAACACGCAGGCTTCCGGGTCGTCACCATTCACATGGAACACCGGGCAGTTGACCATTTTGGCCACGTCGGTGCAGTAGTAGGTGGAGCGCGTGTCATCAGGACGGGACGTGGTGAACCCGACCTGGTTGTTGACGACCAGATGCACGGTGCCGCCGACCTTGAAACCACGGGCCTGCGACATGTTGAACAATTCCATGATCACGCCCTGGCCCGCGAAAGCCGAGTCACCATGGATCAGGACGGGCATGACTTGGTCGCCAGTCTCATCCAGCCGGCGCGTTTGCCGCGCTCGCACCGAACCGGCAACCACCGGGTCCACGATTTCGAGATGCGACGGATTGAAGGCCAGCGCCAGATGCACCGGGCCGCCTTCGGAGCGCACATCGGCCGAGTAGCCCATGTGGTACTTCACGTCGCCCGAGTGCGCCGGATCATACGCCTCGTCCTTGGCCTTGCCTTCGAACTCGGCGAACAGCACCGTCGGCGATTTGCCGAGCACGTTGACGAGCACGTTCAGGCGGCCACGATGGGCCATGCCGATGACGATTTCTTTGACGCCACCCCGGCCACCATGTTGGACCAGTGCGTCCATCATCGGAATCAGCGCATCGCCACCTTCCAGCGAGAAGCGCTTCTGACCGACGTACTTCGTGTGCAGGAACCGTTCCAGACCTTCAGCTGCCGTCAACCGATCGAGCACGCGCTTTTTCTTGTCGGCGCTAAAGCCGAATTGGCCCGCGGCACGCTCCAGCTTGTCCTGGATCCACAGGCGCTGCTCGGTGTCATCGATGTGCATGAACTCCGCACCGATGGTCTGCGTGTACGTGGCCTGCAGCTTGCCGAGGATGTCCTTGAGCTTGCCGCGAGCGCCGGGCTCAAGCAGCGACGAGGTCGAAAACTCGGTCGCCAGATCGGCGTCGTTCAGGCCATGAAACGCGAGATCCAGATCGGGCGCTGGCAGTTTGGGCATCAGGCCGAGCGGGTCCAGATTCGCGCGCAAATGGCCGCGCGAGCGGTAGGCATTCGCCAGGCGCTGGACCTTGCCTTGGCGGTCGGCGTAGTCGTTGTTCTGCGGGGCGCTGAGGTAGCGCACCGCCGGCAATTTGGCCTGGGCGGCATAGGTGTCGATCACCGGGCCATGGGCGCGATCGCTACGCGTGCCCTGGGCCTCGAAGTAGCGCTGCCATTCGGCCGACACCGAATTCGGATCGGCCAGCCAGGATTCGTACAGGCCATCGACATAGGCCTGATTGCCAGTACCCAACTCGGAAGATCCACGAAACTGCAGGAGCAAACTCACATCCGTTCTCGCATCAAGAGGGTTGTCGCCGGGCCTTTGCCACGGCCAGAAGGGACCTGCAAGTATAGCGGCCGGCCGTGACAGTGCGCCAACGCAAGGCCGGGGGCGATCCGCGGGCAATCTCCGGGCTGTTCAGCCCGCGATCAGGCAAGGAGACCGGGCTGCACGCGAATTTCACACACTGCCCGCCCATGCACCCGCCTCAGAACCATTGCACATGTCTGCGCCCCGGCAGCGCGTCACGTTTGGGCACAATAGAGGCCATCCGAGCCACCGGGTCAACTTGGCCCCTCGCGGGCAATCGTCTGCAGGTATTGGCGCATCCGCCGTGGGTCCGGGGAGGGCAACACGCTGGTTGGGGCCAAGGCATTGCCAGAGCCGCTCGCCAGAGCGAGGGCACACGCCACGCATTCGTGGCTGTCACAGCTTTGGATTCTGCGCGTCAACAATCAGTCATGTCGTTGGTACAAGCTCCGCCTGGCATCAGCGACCGGGGGCTCGGTTGGGTATCCCAAGGATGGCTTGTCCGCGAGTCGGCCGCGAATTGGCGGTGATCGACAGTGCGGTACCGGTTGTGTGCCGGCACACGACGCCGACCCGACCACGCCCGACGTTGCTCCTGCCTCTTGATTTTCCACGGCCTGGGTCCCCGCAGCGCGGCCTGCCCGGCCTTCAACCGTGCGCAACCATGACCCGACCATCTTTGCTCGATCGGCTCCACAATCGTGTCTTCCAATCATTGATCGGCAACAGTCTGGTGTACAACACCTGCTGGGAAGACCCGGCCGTTGACCGCGACATTCTCCAGATCAATGCCGAGTCGGACGTCCTGGTGATCACCAGCGCCGGCTGCAACGCCTTGGATTATCTGCTGGCTGGCGCACGCTCGGTGACGGCGGTTGACATCAACCCGCGTCAGAATGCGCTACTTGAACTCAAGGTCGCGGCGATTCGCTGCCTTCACGAAGACCAGGTTTTCGCGATGTTTGGTCGCGGCTATTTCCCTGACATCGACAAAGTATTCCATGAGCAGTTGGCCGAACACTTGTCGCCATTCGCCCGGGAGTTTTGGTCCACCCGGCTCAGTTGGTTCCAGAGCCGGCGCGGCAGCTTCTACTTCCATGGTTTGTCCGGATACGTCGCTTACAGCGTGCATCGTTACATGCGCCTGCGCCCATCGTTGCGCGCTGCAGTCGACCGATTGTTCGCGGCGGATTCGATCGCCATGCAGCGCGAGATCTACCAACAGGAAATCGCCGACCGCCTGTGGACACCGATGCTGAATCGGCTCTTGTCGAGCCAATGGCTGATGAATTTGCTCGGGGTGCCGAGCGCGCAACGGCAGTTGGTGGAACGCGAGGAACGCGGCAGTGCGGCAGGCTTCGTCCGCTCAGCCGTTGAATACGTGGTCTGCGAGCTGCCGCTTCGCAACAACTACTTCTGGCAACTGTATTGGCGCGGGCAGTACCAACCGGATTGCTGTCCAGAATATTTGCGCCCGGAAAATATTCGGAGGCTACGCGATGGCCTGCTGAGTGGTTTGCGCATTCGTACCGCGACCGTGACCCGTGCGCTGCAATCCAGCCCACAACAGTTCTCGCATTTTGTGCTGCTGGACCACATGGACTGGATGAGCAGCCACGCACCCGAAGCATTGAAGGAAGAGTGGCATGCCATTTTTTCCCGGGCGAGTCGGCATGCCCGCATTGTGCTTCGAAGTGCCGAAGCCGATCCGCAGTTTCTGCATCAACGTCTGCATTCGGACCAAACCGAAACACTCGCCGAACGGCTCCGGATTCGGCACGAGCAAGTCGCCCATTGGCAGGCTCAAGACCGCGTTCATACCTACGCGGGTTTGGTGGTAGCCGATGCAGCTTGAGCGGTTCTCAAGCGACCTCGCGGTCATCGGTCGATTACTTCGCGGCATGTCGCGCTCGGGCAGCCATCAGGAGCGCCTGGAGCAGTTCTACCGTCCGCAGGCAGAACACTATGATCGCTTTCGCGAGCGCCTGCTCGGTGGTCGGCAAGAACTCATTGACGCCATCACGCTGCCAAACCAGGCGCGCGTGCTGGAACTTGGCGCCGGGACGGGCGCGAATCTTACGCGGTTCTCGGCAGATCGAATTGCCGCAAGCCATTTTGTGCTCGTCGATCTCTGTCCGGCGTTGCTGGCAGTCGCCCGGCGTCGCTGGCAAGGGCATCCCAATGTGACGGTTGTCGAAGCGGACGCTGCGCAGTTTGACTCCGAAGCGCGCTTTGATCTGGTGGTCATGTCGTACGCATTGTCGATGATGCCGTCCTATCAGGCCGTCATTGCGAACGCCCATCGACTGCTTCGCAACGGCGGCATTCTCGCAGCCGTGGATTTCTACACCTGGACTGAACCACGATCATCGATCCAAGCCCAGGCAAGCACCGAGCGCTGGTTCTGGTCGACGTGGTTTCGGCATGATGGCGTAACGGTGGATGCCTCGCGCCTGCAAGCCCTGATCCAGCAATTCCCGTCGCACCGCTTGGTGACGGCGCGCCAGCCTTTGCCGTGGCTCGGCCCTTTTCGGGTCCCTTACTTCCGGTTCTTGGGCATCAAAACGCGATGAGTGGACGCGCCCATTCCAGGCTCTGATTGGAGCGCGACGCGCTACGCCGCTTTCGAGGATCCATTCGGCGCAAATTGACGCGCCACTTCCAACGAGTTGAGCGGCAGTCGACTGGGTAGCAACGCGTAGACGCCCACGGTGTTAGCCGTTGCCAATGCCGTGCCGCGCTCGGTCCAATGCAGCAGCGACCATTGCCCGTCGGCGTCTTCGCTGAGCGCGGTGCAATGCTCGACCCAGTCGCCATCGTTCATGTAGCGCACACCGGCGACGTCGCGAATCGCACCAAAATGAATGTGCCCGCAAATATGACCATCGAAGCCTTGTTCGCGTGCGGCATCAACGACGCGCTGCTCATACTCTTGGATGTAGTCAATCGCGGCTTGAATGCGCGACTTCGCGACGATCGGCAATGGCAGGTAAGGCAGTCCCAGTTGCCGGCGGACGCGATTCAGACCCCGATTCATCCAACAGACCAACCGTCTGGCGTGTTCTCCAATCCAAACCAGCCAGTCCTTGCCGAGGCGTTCCGGGTCATATTCATCGCCATGGCTCACACGATAACGACGACCATCCAGACCATGGTGAACGGCAAAGCGACGAACATCGATCGCACTAATGGTCTGCCCGATCAGGCCTCTGAGTGGCGCATCGTGGTTGCCGGGCAGGTAAATCACTTTCGTGCCGCGCGCTGCGAGGTCCAAGATCGCACCAACAACTGCTGCGTGGCTGGCAGGCCAATAGGCCCGCACCGCGAGCGATTCCAGATCGACGATGTCGCCAACCAGATAGAGCGTGTCAGTGTTCAATTGATGGAGGAATGACAGAAGTTGTTCGGCCCGACAGTCTGGCGTCCCGAGGTGCACGTCCGAAATGAACACGGCGCGATACGACATTCTCCCTCCCGCTGGGGCATACAGTGCCTGGGTCGGGCGGAAAGTTTGCCACTCGGGTTGCGCGATCCTGTTGCAATCGAGTTGCGGGAATCTGACAGTGCGTGCCTATTGGGGCGGGTCGCTAAGACGTCATCTTGTAATTTCAGACGCGAACAGGGCCGCTTGATCCCGACCGCGCGTTATCGGCGCACGTTCGGGTTGTCGTCATAGCAACGGCGATCGCGAAGCGGGTCTTCGGGATCGTCGCAATGCGGTTCATCGAAGCTATTCAAGTGCGCGCTCGTCCACTCCTGCAACGGGTCGCGTCCATCGCGGACTTTTTCGTAGTCGTCAGGGTTGGAAGCCATGGTCGCCACAAGGATTCGAGCCAGCACGTTGCCCACCTGCTCAGGCGTGATCTGCTTCCAGCGCTTGACCGGTGCGTGCAAGTTCACGCCGATTGCCGCGCCTGGAAGTGTGGGCAGCGTCTGATTCGAGCGCTCCTGAAGCGGACCTGCCATCTCCCTCGCTATTGCTTCGGTCTGCGACGACAAATCGGAGAGGCTGAGTTCTGTCGTGGCAGTCGTTGGCGGGGTGCTCTCGGAATTCGGCCGCGCCGGGGCCGACACATCGGGGTCCTGGGGTGTTCGAAACACCACAGTCATCGACGGCATCCGCGCGGTGGGCCGAGCCATGCTCTGGGCATGGCTGCTTGGCTTGACCTGAGGATCCAACAACACCAGCGCCATTCCCGATGGCGTTTCCTGCAGCAACATGTTCCGGACGCGTGGACGCTCAGGCAAGTCACTCGGTGCGCGCAACACGGTCAGCAGCAGCACGCCATGTAGCGCGAGCGCACTCGCGATCCCGACGACACGCGTCCAGGAAAACGTGGCGCCCGCGTCCTTGCGGGCTTGCAGGGGAATTGCAGTGAAGTCCGTTTCATCGCGCATGCCGCATTCTTGGTGATGACCAGTAAGGCGACGTTAAGTGCCCTGGCATTTTCAGAATTCGTTCAGCCGGCTGATCCGCAATGCCATTGCATGCGGACGGCAGGACGCGCTTTCGACTGAGAATCTGTCGGGGCCAAACCCCAATTCCGAGACTAGTGCGTTGATCGATTTACGGCCCAGTGGTGGGCAGTTCTGGGGAAGGACATGATTGTGTTTCCAGTGAGAGATGGCATCAGCCCGAGCCGAATCTTGGGCATGAGTGGCGCGCTGATCGTGCATGTGGGCGTGTTTTTGTTCATGGCGGTACCTGTGCGACCGGATCGCCACAAGGCGTCCGAGCCCGCGACGGTTGAGGTCTATTGGAACGATGGCAAGGAGTTCCCGCCACCGCCGCTACCACCGCCGGTCAAGCCACAACCCATCAAGCCCGTGGTGACGCAAAAGCCGCTGGTGCCGACGCCCGTGACACCGCCGGTTGTGGTGCCTTCGACCACGTCGAGTGAGCCTGCCACTACCGATTTCGTCAGTAACGACCCTCAGGCCACCGAACCGGCGATCGTGGCACCGGAAATGCCTGCGAGCAGCTATGTCGGCGCGTCGGTGGCAGCAGGGTACGGCGGTCGCCCCACGGCGAAATATGACCACCGTTTGGCGCGCGAAGGGGTGCAGGGCGACGTGCTGCTGCACGTGTCATTGGACGCCAATGGCCACGTGATCGATGTGATCATCGCGCGCTCCAGTGGTCATCGGAGCCTGGATCAGAGCGCCGCGAAGCAAGTGCGACGCTGGACGTTCAATCCCGCCGAAGAAAACGGCAAACGTGTACCAGCGATGGTGCTTGTGCCGATGCAGTTCCGCTTGAATCGCGTGTAACGAATAATCGACCTGGGCAGAGCCCTGTGTCTGCCCTGGTCGCCGACGTGAACCTTGCGGTCCTAAGTTGGGAAATACGCCGAGATGGAAGCAACCCCGAGCGCACCGTGCGTCTTGGCACTCTGCAGATCGGCCGGCCCAACGCCCCCAATCGCATAAACGGGCGCGCAATAGGCGGCCGCAAGCTCAGCAAACCGCGCCCAACCCATGCCCTGCCGATCGGGATGCGAGGGTGTGCCATGAACCTGGCCGAGCAGCAGATAATCCGGCTGCACGCGCCGAATCCAATCGCTATCGGTATCAGCGTGAACCGATATGCCGAGTAGGCCGGGCCAGCCAATATCAGCTCTCGATTCGAACTGGCGCGCGCACCGTTCCGAGAGATGCAGGGCGTCGACATAGAGCGACACCGCGAGTTCCGGCAAGTCGTGCAAGGCCACGGTCAGGCCTGCAGCATGAACTTGCGCGATCAGGCGCGCGAGCCCATCGGGATGCTGCGCCCAACTATGGGCACCCCCACGGAAATGCACGCGCTCGGCACCGCGTCGCAGCGCCAGATCGATGCGCGCCGGCCACTCCGAATCGGACAGCGACTCTGGGCCGGGCGTGACGGCCAATTGGGCGGGTGCGCACAACCACTGCGCAATGCGGCGGTCTGCTGGCGCGAGGTGGAAGCGCTGAAGTTCGTTCGGCTGGCACCATGCGATGTCACTGTGCTCGAGTGCCTGTGGCGACCCACTCCAAGCGAGCACACGCTGCACAATCAGATGCAACTCGTGCTGCGGCCTGGGCTCGACGACCAAGCCAATGCGTGCCGAAGTCGTGACCGCGATACCGAGTTCTTCGCGCAATTCGCGGGCGAGGCCGTCACCAACCGACTCGCCCGATTCCAATTTGCCGCCGGGGAATTCCCAGCAGCCGCCGTGATGCTTGTGCGCCGGCCGCTTGGCGATCAGCACGCGACCGGTTGAATCTGCAAGTACACCGGCCACCACAAGCAGTGGCGCCGGCTGACTCATCATCAATGCGCGTTCGCTCAGACCAGCCGACCGTGGCACTGTTTGAACTTCTTGCCCGACCCGCAAGGGCACGGATCGTTGCGGCCAACACGCGGGAGATTGGCGGCTTCGGCGGCTAGCACCTGCTCCGCTTCCTCATCGGCGCTGTAACCGCCCATGTCGGGATGCTGGAAGTCCATCGGCATGCGCGCGCGCTGCGCCGCCTGCTCACGCTCCAGACGTTCCACATCGCTTTCTTCGCTCAACCGCACGCGCGCCAGAATCGAGGTGGTCTCAACCTTCACCCGCTCCAGCATCTGGCCGAACAGTTCGAACGCTTCACGCTTGTATTCCTGCTTCGGCTGCTTCTGCGCATAGCCGCGCAGATGGATGCCCTGGCGCAGATAATCCATGTTGGCCAGATGATCGCGCCACTGCGTGTCGAGCACGCGCAACAAGAAGTGCTTCTCGATTTGGCGCATCGTTTCTGAGCCCATCGTCACTTCCTTTTCGCGGAAGTAGCGATCGACGTCGTCGTGAATCCTGCCAAGCAAGTCACCATCCGACAGCTCTTCGGCGTTATCGAGATGCGTCTTGGTCGACACATTGATGCCGATTTCGTTGGCAATCGCCTTTTCGAGGCCGTCCAGATCCCACTGTTCGACCAGACTTTCCTCCGGAACGAAGCGGCGGCAGATGGTTTCGACGACGTCCTGGCGAATCGTCTTGACGGTGTCTTGAATATCTTCCGGTTCCAGCAATTCGTTGCGCTGTTGGTAGATCACCTTGCGCTGGTCGTTCGCCACGTCGTCGTATTCGAGCAAGTGCTTGCGCATGTCGAAGTTGTGCGCTTCGACTTTGCGCTGCGCTTTTTCGATCTGGCGCGACACCAGACGATCTTCGAGCACGTCGTCTTCCTTCATGCCAAAGATCTGCATCCACTTCGACACCCAATCCGGCGCAAAGATGCGCATCAGATTGTCTTCGAGCGACAGGTAGAAACGGCTGCCACCCGGGTCACCTTGGCGACCCGAACGGCCACGCAGCTGATTGTCGATGCGGCGGGACTCATGACGTTCGGTACCGATGATCTGCAGACCACCGGCGGCGAGCACTTCATCCTGGCGCTGCTTCCATTCTGCCTTGACGCGCGCGCGGTCGGCATCCGTGGCTTCCGGCGGGAGCGCCGCCAGATCGGCTTCCGGATTGCCGCCGAGCACAATGTCGGTACCGCGACCGGCCATGTTGGTCGCAATCGTTACGGCGCCTGGGCGACCGGCCTGCGCGACGATATGGGCTTCGCGTTCGTGCTGCTTGGCATTCAACACTTCGTGCGGAATCTTGCCCTCGGTGAGCATGCGCGAGAGCATTTCCGAGTTCTCGATCGATGTGGTGCCAACCAGAACCGGCTGCTTTCGCGCGTAGCAATCGCGAACGGCCTCTTCGATCGCCTTCCACTTCGCCTTGGTTTTCAGGAACACCAGATCGGGCAGGTCTTTTCGGATCATCGGACGGTGCGTCGGAATCACCACGACTTCCAGGTTATAGATGTTCTGGAATTCGTAGGCTTCGGTGTCGGCCGTACCGGTCATGCCCGACAGCTTCTTGTATAGACGGAAGTAGTTCTGGAATGTGATCGATGCGAGCGTGTGGTTCTCGCGCTGCACCGGTACGCCTTCCTTCGCTTCGACCGCCTGATGCAAACCGTCTGACCAGCGGCGTCCGGCGAGCGTGCGTCCGGTGAATTCGTCGACGATGATGACCTCGCCATCACGAACGATGTAGTCGACATCGCGCTGGTACAGGTTGTGCGCGCGCAGACCTGCGTTCAAGTGGTGAACCACGGCAAGATGTTTCGGGTCGTAGAGACCTTCTTCGCCACCAAGAATCCCATCTGCACGCAGCAACTGCTCGGCGCGTTCCATGCCCTGTTCGGACAGGTGCACCTGCTTTTGCTTCTCGTCGACGAAGAAGTCGCCCTCGCCCTCTTCGGTGGCTTGGCGATTCAGCTTGGGAATGATTTTGTTGATGCGAACATAGAGCTGCGGCGACTCGTCGGCCGGGCCCGAGATGATCAACGGCGTACGCGCTTCGTCAATCAGGATCGAGTCTATTTCGTCGACGATCGCGTAAAACGGCTTGCGCTGGAACCGGTCGTCTTTGGACAGCGCCATATTGTCGCGCAGGTAGTCAAAGCCGTACTCATTGTTGGTGCCATACGTAATGTCGGCGCGATACGCATCGCGCTTGTCATCCGGACGCATGTTCGGCACGACCACGCCCACCGTCAGCCCGAGGAAGTTGTACAGGCGGCCCATCCAGGCTGCGTCTCGCTTCGCTAGGTAGTCATTGACGGTGACCACATGCACGCCTTCACCAGCCAGCGCATTCAGGTAAACCGGCAACGTGGCGACCAAGGTCTTGCCTTCGCCCGTTCGCATTTCGGCGATCTTGCCCATGTGCAACACCATGCCGCCGATCATCTGCTTGTCGTAGTGGCGCATGCCCAGCACGCGCCGCCCGGCTTCGCGCACGGTAGCAAAGGCTTCCGGCAGCAGTTGATCCAGGGTTTCACCGTTTTGGTAGCGGGTCTTGTATTCCTCAGTCTTGGCTTTCAAGGCCTCGTCACTGAGCCCTTGCAGCCCAGCTTCGAGCGCATTGATCTTGCTGACGGACTTCTCAAGCTGAGAAAGGATGCGGTCGTTGCGACTGCCGAAGATGGAGGTCAGGAGTTTCTGGAACATGGGTCTGCCGTAATAAGAAATTCTTGGGCCGCAAGATGCGTTGAGGCCGCAAAGCCCTTTTTGGGGGGCCGCGGCCTCAGGCGCTGGAGCGACATGGGGTCGCTCGCGAGTTTATCAAGGATCAGTGAATCTCAGTGCTGTTGCGCCTTGAGATAGTCACGAGGATTGACCAGTTTGCCCTCTTTCCACACCTCGAAGTGGAGATGGGTACCGGTCGAGCGACCGGTCGAGCCCATCGCGGCGATCTGCGTTCCGGTGCGAACCGGGTCGCCGACCTGCACGTCGAGCCGCGAGCAGTGGCCGTAGCGCGTCACGAGACCATTGCCGTGGTCGATCTCGACCGTCTTGCCGTAACCCGTCTTGTTGCCGGCAAAACTGACGACGCCGCCGGCCACGGCCAGGATGGTGTCGCCCATATTGCCGTCAAAGTCGATACCCGGGTGGAAATCGCGGCCACCGGTGAACGGATCGGTGCGATAGCCATAGTTCGAAGAGATGTAACCGGAGCGCACGGGCAGCGCGTTTGGCATCAGGCTCGCGTCCAGTGACGAGTCGATCAACAGCCCTTCGAGCAGGCTGAGCTGCTTGGACTGGGTCGACATCTGACGTTCGAGGCGCTGAATCTCGGCACCGAATTCGGCCGGGGGCATCGACACCAGGGCAGGCGCGAGCGGACCACCGACGTCTGGCTCGGAGCCAAAGTCGAATTCGCCGTCGTTCAGCTTGCCAATTTCGGCGAGGCGCTCGCCGAGTGCATTGAGGCGCGTCGATTCGGCCTGCAAGCGACCAAGGCGCATGGCCAAGGCATTCATATCGCGGTTGACCAGTTTGCTCAGGCGCTCGACTTCAGCCTGCTGCTCACCCAGCTCGGCGCGCGTTTGCGCCAGCCGCTCCTGAGCCCGCTTGGGCCCAAGTACGCCGGCGCCAAACCAGGCACCTAAACCCGCGACCACCAGCACCGCAGCCAGAAGGCTTGCGATGGCGATTCGGCGATGCTTGGGCTCACCGAGCTGAATCACTCGTGTCCCGACCGCCGGATTGGCGACAATGATGATATTCATGCTGTCGTCAGTCTCGTTAAAGCCATGCCGATGCGTTCGAAAACCACCGACTCTCGCTTCCGCCGTGCCGATCAGGCCACGACCGAAGCCCCTCCGCTGGTCGATCTGTTGGGTCGGGCCGAATGGCTCGCCAACCTGGATCACCGCGTTCGCTTGCAGCTGCCCGCCGATCTTGCCAAAGGACTGGTGATTGCCAATGTCCGTCAGGACACTTTGGTGGTCACCACTAGCCATCCAGCGCTCGCTCGGCGAGCCCGTCTGGAACAGAAACGCATCCTGGAGGCTGCGAATCGATTCCTGACGCCGCCTTTGAAGACGTTGATCGTGAAGGTGACACCACCGACTGCCGATCTGGCGATCAGCAGTACGAGCACTCCACCCTCAGATACCGCAGTCGAACATCTTCGACTGGCGGCCCTGGCGCTGGGCGATGCCGAAATGGCAGCGGCCTTTGCCAGCCTGTCCCAAAAGCGTTGACGTTCTCTCGAACATCGTGCAGCGATCCTGCTGCCTACTACTGATTCGTCTTCCTTGCTTCGTGGCCGACACTGCGGCCCTGCCCGTCTGTGCGGGCTCTGCAAAACCTAATCGGTGGATCAGATGGCCTGGGCCGGGTGCGCGTACGAAATCGGCGCGTCCTCGGGATCCATGAAGGTGATCTCCTCCCAGGCCTTGCTGTCGGCAATCAGGGCGCGCAGCAGCATGTTGTTCAGCTGATGCCCGGACTTGAAGCCGTAGAACGCGCCAATCAGGCTGTGCCCAAGCAGGTACAGATCGCCGATCGCGTCCAAAATCTTGTGTTTGACGAACTCGTCTTCGTAACGAAGGCCGTCTTCGTTCAGTACGCGGTAGTCGTCCAGCACAATCGCGTTGTCCATCGAGCCGCCGAGCACCAAATTACGCTCGCGCAGCATTTCGATGTCGCGCATGAAGCCAAAGGTCCGGGCGCGACTGACTTCCTTGACGAAGCTGGTCGTCGAGAAGTCAATTTCGGCAGACGAGGTCTTACGCGTAAAGATGGGATGATCAAAGTCGATCGTGAAGCCAACCTTGAAGCCATCGAACGGATCGAAGCGGGCCCATTTGTCGCCATCGCGCACAATGACCGACTTCTTGATGCGGATGAACCGCTTGGCCACGTTCTGTTCTTCGATGCCTGCTGACTGCAGCAAGAACACGAACGGACCAGCGCTGCCGTCCATGATCGGCACTTCCGAGGCGCTCACATCGACATAAGCGTTGTCGATTCCGAGCCCGGCCATTGCCGACAGGAGATGCTCAACGGTCGAGACGCGAACCTCGCCGTTTGTCAGGGTGGTCGACATGCTCGTGTCGCCAACCGTCTCGGCATTTGCATGAATTTCAACAGGTTCTGCCAAGTCGACGCGGCGAAAAATGATGCCGCTGTCCGGGGCTGCCGGACGCAAAGTCAGATACACCTTTTGCCCGGTATGGATGCCAACGCCGGTGGCGCGGATCACATTTTTGAGCGTGCGTTGTTTGATCATTTTTGGACATTCCTCAGGAATGAGGACCACAATAGCCGGCCCGCACTGTAGCGAGGATGTCATAGCTGGGAAACCCGGCCGCCACGAAAAAGCCACAGGGCTGTTGGTTTTTTACAACAAAAAGTCGCGCCAGCCAGGGCAAAGCCGGCGCGACAAGTGTCGATCCAGCGTCGCCTGAGGGCGTCAACGCTGGGTTTGCGGGTCTAAACCAACCCGCAGGGTGTCGGTTCGGCCCGGTTTTCTCGTCACCATCGATTGGGTAACGCCAAAACCGGGAAAAACCGATCAGTCGGCCTGACGTCTGAGGAACGCTGGGATATCCAGGTAATCCTCGTTCGTGCGGCTGGCCGGGGCCGCTGCTGGCGATTCGGCAACCGAACCGGCCGGAGCCGCTGCCGACGACGCCCCTCGGGGGGTGAAGTTGGCCCGAATCTGCGGCTGTGCGGCGGGCGTTGGCAGCGGCGATTCGATTTCACCAGTCGTGCCGTTCCGGACCAGCTTGACAGGCCGCTGCACCGGCTGCGGCTCCCGGATGACCGGACGGGCCACCTGGGCCTGCCGATTCAGGCCAGTCGCCACGACCGTGACGCGAATATCGTCCTGCAGCTCCGGATCAAGCACGGTGCCGAGCACCACGGTTGCGTCCTCGCTGGCGAACTCGGCAATCGTGCGGCCGACTTCGTCGAACTCGCGCATGCTGAGGTTCATGCCAGCCGTGACGTTGACCAGGATGCCGCAAGCGCCGGACAGATTGATGTCGTCGAGCAGCGGATTGTTGATGGCCGCTTCGGCGGCAGCCACCGCGCGGTCATCGCCGCGGGCCGTACCCGTGCCCATCATCGCCATGCCCATTTCGCTCATCACGGTGCGCACGTCGGCAAAGTCGACGTTGATCAGGCCCGGACGGGTGATCAGGTCGGCGATGCCCTGCACGGCGCCGAGCAGCACATCATTGGCCGCGCGGAACGCATTCAAGAGCGAGATCTCACGGCCGAGCACCGACAGCAGTTTCTCGTTCGGGATCGTGATCAGGCTGTCGACATGCTGGCTGAGCGCATCGATGCCCTGTAGCGCCATCTGCAACCGGCGACGACCTTCAAACGGGAACGGCTTGGTCACCACGGCGACGGTCAGAATGCCCATCTCCTTGGCGAGTTGGGCCACGACCGGGGCGGCGCCCGTGCCGGTGCCGCCACCCATACCGGCAGTGATGAAGACCATGTCGGCGCCGGTCAGGATCTCGCGGATGCGTTCGCGATCTTCCATGGCCGCCTGCTTGCCGACTTCCGGGTTCGCGCCAGCGCCAAGGCCCTTGGTGACATTGCCACCCAATTGCAGGGTAATCTTGGCCGGGCAGTTGCGCAGGGCCTGGGCGTCGGTGTTGGCACAAATGAAATCAACGCCCTCGACGCCGGCATTGACCATGTGAATCACCGCATTGCCGCCACCGCCACCGATACCGATGACCTTGATGACCGCATTGGGTGCGGGTGCTTCGATAAATTCAAACATTGCCCCTTTCTCCTTCGAAATTGAAACGTTGCTGCTTGGTGTTATGGGTGGCTCGTCGGCCACTTCGGTTGTCGGCACTTGGCCTTCTTCTGGCTTGCCGTCCCTGGTACTGGCCGGGCTCGATCTGACCATCGAACCCAACCTTGCAGAGCGGCAGGAAACGCTCGCTATCCATCAAAACTCTCCTGCAAAAAACTTGCGCACGCGCGCCCATAGGGTGCCCACGGCCTCACTGGCCGGGTGCGTCGGCGCCCGTGCACCGAGTCGCTTGGCGCCAGCAACCAGCAAACCAACGCCGGTCGCATGAATCGGGTTGCTGACCACATCAGCAAGCCCACGTACGCCGTGCGGCACACCAATGCGCACAGGCATGTGAAACATCTCTTCGGCGAGTTCGACCACGCCCTCCATCCGGGCGCCGCCGCCAGTCAATACGACCCCGGCGGCGATCATCTCTTCGTGACCGGAGCGGCGGAGCTCGGCCTGCACCATCTCGAAAATTTCCTCGTAGCGCTTCTGCACGACATCGGCGAGCATCTGCCGCGCCAGGCGTCGCGACGGTCGGTCGCCCACGCTGGTCACTTCGATGGTTTCCTCCGGTCGGGCGAGTTGGGCGAGCGCGCACGCGTACTTGACCTTGATCTCCTCGGCATAGGGCGTTGGAGTCCGGAATGCAAACGCGATGTCATTGGTCACTTGATCGCCCGCAATGCCGAGCGACGCCGTATGGCGCATCGAACCCTGGGTAAAGACCGCAATGTCGGTCGTGCCCGCACCGATATCGATCAGGCAGACACCTAAGTCGCGTTCATCCTGCGTCAACACCGCCTCGGCGGAGGCCAGTTGAGACGGAATCAAGTCGTCCACGTGCAGCGCGCAGCGCGTCACGCACTTCGAAATGTTCTGGGCAGCCGACTGCGCACCCGTAATGACATGCACGCGCGCTTCGAGGCGGGTACCAATCATCCCAACGGGGTGGCGAATGTCCTCTTGCTCGTCGAGCACGTATTCCTGCGGGAGCACCGTCAGAATCCGCTGATCGGCCGGAATCGCGACCGCGCGCGCCGCATCGAGCACGCGCTCGATGTCCTGCTCATCGACTTCCCGATCGCGGGTGTCGCGGATCGCCACGACGCCCTGTGAATTGAGGCTGCGGATGTGGCTGCCGGAGATCGACGCGAACACCGAGCGGATCTCGCAACCGGCCATCACCTCGGCCTCCTCGATCGCGCGTTGAATTGACTGCACGGTGCTTTCGATATCCACGACCACGCCGCGCTTCAGCCCCTTCGAGCTGTGCGAACCCAGACCGATGATCTCGACCGCCTGACCAGGCAGGCATTCGCCCACGATCGCCGACACTTTGGCGGTGCCAATGTCGAGCCCAACGAGCAGCGTCTTGTCGGATTTCTTCAAGGGCTGGTTCATGCGGGTTCCTTCGGAGCGTCTGGGGGCACTACCGGTGCGGCCGGTTCGGCGGGTGTAACCGTTGGTTCGGTCTCGGGTTTTGGTGGCGGCCGCCAGACCACGACGTAACCGTTGGCGTAACGCAGATCGACCTTCGCCAGACGGTCCCGTTCGGACACGCTCAGCACATCAAGCGCGGGCAGGAAGCGGTCCAGCACGTCCAGGCGCGGCTGGCGCGCAAACAGCAGCAAGCAACCATTGTTCAATTCAAGTTCGTACGCACCACGACCACTCATGCGCGCCACCACCACGGACAACCCGTAGCGCTGAAACCGTTGCTCGGCCTCGCGCCAGAAGTTGTAGACCCGCACACGTTCGGACGCCGGGCCATCCAGTTTGGGCAGGTTCTCCGGCCAATAATCTTTCGGTACCGCAAACAAATCACCGCGGCTCGACAAGAGCTCAGCCTGACCAAAGCTGGCAATCGGCTGGCGTTCGTCGACACGCAACACGAGGCGGTCCGGGAACTGCCGGCGCACTTCCACGCGCTCCACCCAGGGGTTTTGCATGACTGCGGCGCGAACGTCGGCAAGGTTGACGCCAAAGAACCCCGTTTGCGTGACGGCCGCCACGCGCGCGCGAATTTCGGCGACCGACACCGATCGTCCTTCGCTCTCGACCCGAAGACTACGGATCGGCCAATGGCTGGCATTGAACCAGTTGCCCTGCCAGGCGAGCACCGGCAATACCAGTGCGGCGCCGAGCAGCATCCAACCGATCCAGACCAGGGCTTGGCGAATCTGCATCAGCCGCGCTCCTTGAACGAGGTTTCCAGAATGCGCCAGCACAGTTCCGGATAGTCGATGCCAGCCTGGGCCGCAGCCTTTGGGACCAGACTCTTTTCGGTCATGCCGGGCGTGGTATTCACTTCGATGAGATAGTTGCGACCATCGCGATCGCGCATCACATCAACGCGCCCCCAGCCGGACGCGCCCACAGCGTCGAATGCCAACAGCGCCTCGGCCTGCATATCGTGCGCGGCATCGCCTTCGATCCCCGGACAGATGTACTGGGTATCGTTGCGCAGGTACTTCGCCTCGTAGTCGTAGAAACCCGTGGCCGGCACGATGCGGATCACGGGCAGTGCCTGACCGGCAAGAATGGACACGGTGTATTCGTCGCCGACGATGTAGCGCTCGATCAGCACTTCGCGATCATGGGTGCGGGCATGCGCGATGGCCGATGCGAGCTCCTCGCGGGTGAACGCGCGCTGGATCCCGACGGTCGAGCCTTCGCGCGACGGTTTGACGATGAGCGGCAGGCTCAGTTTCTGCAAGACGTGATCGACATCCGCGACGTCGTGCTCGCGCAGAATCAGATAGTCGGCCGTCGGCAGCCCGAGCGTTTGCCAGATCTGCTTGGTACGGCACTTGTCCATCGTCAATGCGGACCCAAGCACGCCCGAGCCGGTGTACGGCACGCCGAGCGCATCCAGCGCGCCCTGCAACACGCCGTCCTCGCCACCACGGCCGTGCAGAATATTGAACACGCGCGCGAAGTGCCCAGCGCGGAGTGCGTCGAGCAGTGCGGGAATGCCGTCGATGCCATGCGCGTCAACGCCGCGCGACTTCAGCGCCGCAAGGACGCCGGCACCGCTTTTCAGCGAGACCTCGCGCTCGGCGGAGTCGCCGCCAAGGACAACGGCGACGCGCCCGAATTTGCTGGGATCCTTTGTGTTCATGCTTCGACTCCAATCAAGCGCCCGGCGGCGCCAATGCGCGCGGCAAGCGCGCCGATATTTCCGGCTCCGGCCAGCAACGCGAGGTCGCCATCACGGAACAACGGGTCCAAGGTTTCCGGTAGTTCGTCCACGCTTCGCACCAGCACCGGATCGACCCGACCCCGAGCCCGCACGGCGCGGGCCAGGGACTTGCCGTCAGCGCCGGCGATTGGCGACTCACCCGCGGCATACACTTCGGTCAGTACGAGCACATCAACCGTCGACAGCACGTCGGCGAAGTCATCGAGCAAGTCGCGCGTGCGGGTAAAGCGATGCGGCTGGAAGCACATCACCAGGCGCCGATCGGGCCAACCCCCGCGAGCGGCCTTGATGATCGCTGCGAGTTCGCGCGGGTGATGCCCGTAGTCGTCCACCCAAAGCACCTTGCCTTGACTGAACATCACGTCACCGTGGCGATGGAAGCGCCGGCCGACGCCGCCAAAGCGCGCCAGCGCTCGGGCGATATGCTGTGGGGCGACGCCCAGCTGCCAGCCGATAGCAGCGGCGGCCAGGGCATTCTGGACGTTGTGGCGACCGGGCAGATTCAAACGCACCGGAAAGGGCTCGTCGGCCTTGGGCAGCCAGAGATCGAATTCCATTTCGGCCGCCTGTTGGCGAATATTGGCGGCGCGCACATCGGCATCACCAGACTCACCGTACGTCATGACGTTGCGCGGCGTTGCGAGCGCGAGGGCTCGGACTTCCGGGTCGTCGATGCACAGCACGGCCAACCCATAGAACGGCAGCCGATGCAGGAAGTCTGAAAACGCCTTGCGCAGGCGATCGAAGTCGCCGCCGTAGTTTTCCAGATGGTCGGCGTCGATGTTGGTGATCACCGCCAGCATGGGATTCAATAGCAGAAAGCTGCCGTCCGATTCGTCGGCTTCGGCGACCAGATACTTGCCCTGACCGAGCCGCGCATTCGTGCCCGCGCTGTTCAGCAGGCCGCCGATGACGAAGGTCGGATCAAGCCCACCTTCGGCGAGTACGCTCGCGACCAGGCTCGTCGTGGTGGTCTTCCCATGCGTCCCGGCGATGGCGATGCCATTCCGGAAGCGCATCAGTTCACCGAGCATTTCGGCGCGTGGCACGACCGGCACGCGACGCATGCGCGCGGCCATCAGCTCGGGGTTATCGGCCTTGATGGCAGTGGACGTCACGACGACGTCGGCGTCGCCCAGATGGTCTTCGTGATGCCCGCGGCACACGCGCACACCGAGCTCGGACAATCGGCGCGTGGTCGCCGTGTCGCCAAAATCCGAGCCGGAAACGTCATAGCCCAGGGTATGCAGTACTTCGGCAATGCCACACATGCCGGTGCCACCGACACCGATAAAGTGGACACGGCGATAGGTACGCATGATGTCGGCCTGTTCAGCAAATCGGCGCAGGGTCATGCGGCCTCCTTCAAAATCATGTCAGCAACAACCTGATCGGCGTCGGGTTTGGCGAGGCTGCGGGCCGCGCGGGCCATCGCCAGGCGGCGCGCCGGGTCCGCCAGCAACGGCTGCAGCACGCCAAATAGCGTCGACGGATTCAAGTCTTTTTCGGGCAACAGCACGGCAGCGCCCGCATCGAGCAGGGCACGGGCGTTGGCAGTCTGGTGATCGTCCACCGCATGCGGATACGGAATCAGCACGGCACCCACGCCCGCAGCACAAAGTTCGGCGAGCGTCAGCGCGCCGGCGCGACACACCACGAGATCCGCCCAGGCATATGCCTCGGCCATATCCGCAATGAACGGCTCGACGCTTGCCCGCACGCCGGCGTTGCCATAGGCCGCACGGGCCGCATCCAACATGCGTGCGCCGCACTGGTGGCGCACGTCCAGGTTGGGAATCTGCAAGCTCCGGATCGTTTCCGGCAGGACTTGATTCAACGCGCGTGCGCCCTGGCTGCCGCCAAGCACCAGGAGCCGCAGTCCGGGGGGCCGCGGGCGTTGCTCAGGCGCCGGCAGCGCCGCAATGTCGGCGCGGACCGGGTTGCCAGTCCACACGCCATGGAGACCACGCACGGCGCTGAACCCGGTGAACACGTTGCGCGCCAAACGCGCGAGCACTTTGTTCGTCAAGCCAGCGATTGAATTTTGCTCATGCACGAAAACCGGGATACCGAGCCAGCGTGCAGCAAGGCCGCCAGGCCCGGCCGCAAAGCCCCCGAACGAAATCACCGCTGCCGCCTTCGCGGCTTTCAATATGCGCCGGGCGGCAAGCACCGCTTGCATCAAGCGCCAGGGCGCGGCTAGCAGCGCCTTCAGACCTTTGCCGCGGATGCCGCCAATCGCAAGCGTGTCGATAGCGATCCCCGCTTCGGGCACGAGCCGCGTTTCGAGGCCACCGGCCGAACCGATCCAGCGCACCGGTACGCCGCGCACGCTCAGCGCTCGCGCCACTGCGATGCCGGGGAAAATGTGGCCACCCGTGCCACCGGCCATGATCACCACAGGTCGCGCACTCATGCGATCACCTCCGGGCGGATCTCGGCCAGGCGTTCGGCACGCGTGATCTCGAAACCAGCGCGAAGCGCCAGGCCCAATGCAGCAATCGTCATCAACATGCTGGAGCCGCCCGAGCTGATCAAGGGCAACGTGAGACCCTTTGTCGGCAGTACGCCCAGATTCACGCCAATCGACACCATGGCTTGTACCGACAGCCAAATGGCGATGCCGAACAGACAGTACGCCGCGAAGTCGGCGCCCACCCGGAGCCCGCGCATGCCGAGCACGAACATCCGTGCCGACATCCAGGCGAACAGCGCCAACACCAGCGCGACGCCGGCAAGACCGAGTTCTTCGGCAATGACCGCAAAAATGAAGTCGGTATGCGCCTCGGGCAGATAGAACAGCTTCTGAATACTGGCGCCCAGTCCCACACCAAACCACTCGCCGCGCCCCACCGCAATCAGCGCCTGGGTCAGCTGAAAGCCGTCATCGAACGGGTCCTTCCAGGGATTCAAAAAGCTGGTCAGACGACGCATTCGATATTCGGCCGAGGTCGCTGCCCAGACCATGACCGGCAGCAGCGTCGCGCCCATCGCGGCCAGATACTGCGGTTTCGCGCCACCGAGCCAGATCATGCCAAGCGTAATGGCCAGAATCAGCGACGCGCTGCCAAAGTCCGGCTGAGCGAGCAGCGCGATCATCATTAAGCCCGCGATACCGAGTGGTTTCAGAATGCCGCCAAACGTGCTCCGCAACTGTGGACGCAGTCTGACCATGTAACTCGCCAGGTAGGCGATCAGCATCAGCTTGACCATTTCCACAACCTGGAAGTTGGACACGCCGAGATTGATCCAACGCCGCGCGCCATTGATTCGCACCCCAAGCCCGGGGACGAATGGCAGTGCGAGGAGAACGAATACGCCGAGCAACAACCAGAGATGGTGCTGTTCGATTTTCTCCAACGGCACAATGACGAGAAATCCCGCGAGCCCAAGGCCCAGCGCCAGGAACACCAGGTGCCGGTACAAGTAATAGAACGGCGACAGACCATCGCCCTCGGCCACCGCAATGGAGCTCGACGCCACCATCACGACACCGAGCGCCAGCAGCGCGCACGCAGGCAGAATCAGGCCCAGGTCGAGTTTGCCCTGGATCTGATCGGCGCGCAGCGCTTGCAGGTGGTCGCGGAGATTCAGCATCAGCGCACCTTCAGAGTCGCGAGACCCAGTAGCACAAGGACCACGCTGATGATCCAGAACCGCACGATGACACGCGGCTCCGGCCAGCCTTTCAGCTCGAAATGATGGTGCAGCGGCGCCATCCGGAAGATGCGCTTGCCGGTGAGCTTGAAGCTCGCGACTTGCAGCATGACCGATAGCGTTTCGACCACGAAGATCCCGCCCATCAGGACGAGCACTGCCTCTTGTCGCACAATGACCGCGACGGCGCCCAGGGCTGCGCCGATGGCAAGCGCGCCAACATCGCCCATGAACACCATGGCCGGGTAGCTGTTGAACCACAGGAACCCGAGCCCGGCGCCTCCCAAGGCGGCGCAGAAGATCACGACTTCGGCGCTGCCTGGAATATTGGGCACGCCAAGGTACTTCGAAAACACGATGTGTCCGGCAACGTAGGCAAACACGCCCAGGGCCGAAGACACCAGCACCGTCGGCATGATGGCGAGCCCGTCCAGACCATCCGTGAGGTTTACGGCGTTGGAAAAGCCGACGATCCAAAAATAGGTGACGACAACAAAGAAGATCCCCATCGGCCACGCGAAATCTTTCAGAAACGGCAGGTACAACGTGGTGGCCTGCGGCACATCGGCCGATACAAAGAGCCAATAGGCGGCGATAGCGCCAAAGACACTCTGCGCCGCGTATTTCGCTTTGGCCGAAAGACCTTTGCTGTTCTTCAGAATCAACTTCTTGTAGTCATCAATAAAGCCAATCGCCCCGAACGAGATCAGCACGAACAGCAGAATCCATACATAGTGGTTCCGCAGATCGGCCCACAACAGGGTCGCTGCGGTCACCGCGGCTATGATCAGGGAGCCACCCATCGTCGGCGTGCCGGCTTTCGAGAAGTGCGTCTTCGGGCCGTCATCACGAATCGACTGCCCCACTTTGTAGCTGGCCAGCTTGCGGATCATCCAAGGCCCCACGGCGAGCGAAACGAGCAGCGCCGTCAGCGCGGCGAGAATCGCGCGCAGGGTCACGTACGAGAACAGGTTGAAGCCGCTGATGTAGGGTTTCAGCCAGAGAGACAATTCAAGCAGCATGGACGCTTGGCTCCTCGCCCATCAGGGCGCGTGTGATTCGATCCATGGCCGACGAATGCGAACCTTTGATCAAGAGATTGACGCCTGCGTGCAACGCAGGGGCGAGTGCTGCGAGCAACGCAGCCTGGGTGTCGAAATGCAGAGCGCCATCGCCGTAACCTTCGGTGGTCTGCCGTGACAGGTCGCCAACGGCATACAGCCGTTGCACGCCAGCGGCTTTGGCGTAACGTCCGACTTCGGCGTGCAATGCTGGGCCACTCGGCCCGAGTTCCTTGACGTCGCCGAGCGCCAGCCAATGCTCACCGGGCAGCAGGCACAGTGCGTCGATGCCGGCTTTGATCGAGGCCGGATTCGCGTTGTAGGAATCATCCAGCAAGATGGCGCCGCTCGCGTGCCGTTGGCGATTCAAGCGACCAGCCACGGGCTTGGCCTTGCTGAGTCCGGACTCGACATGCTTGAGGTTCGCACCAGCCGCCATCGCCAATGTAGCCGCCGCCGCCGCATTCAGCGCGTTGTGCCGGCCTTCAAATTGGAGCGTCAGCTCGATGCGCCCCATCGGCGTCTGCAAAGCAATCCGGTTGGTCGCGGCATCGAGCACCTGCACTTGCACGTCCGCAGGCTGTTGCAGCGCAAACGTCAGGGTGCGGCGCGCGCCGATCCGGGTCCGGAAATAGTCAGCAAAGGGCTCATCGAGATTGAGCACCGCGATACCCTCATCCTGCATGAACTCGTAGATCGCGCCCTTCGTCGTCGCAATCCCTTCCAGGCTGCCGAGCCGTTCCAGATGTGCCGGCGCGATGTTGTTCACCAAAGACACGTCCGGGCGCCCGATCGCAGCGAGATACTCGATATCGCCCGGTTGGCCTGCGCCCATTTCGAGCACCGCAAAGCGGTCGTCCTCAGACAGTTTGCAGATGGTCTGCGGCAAACCGATTTCGTTGTTCAGACTGCCTTCGGTCGCTGCGGTTTTGCCTGCCTCACTCAAGATGGCGGCAGTCATCGTCTTCACGGTGGTCTTGCCGTTGCTGCCGGTGATTGCCACGACGCGCGCCGGCAGACAGAGACGCCAGCGACGGGCGATGTCGCCCAGCGCATGCAAGGTGTTGCCGACTTCAATCTGCGGCAGATCGACGCTCGGTTCGATATGCGCGACCACCGCACCAACCGCGCCCGCGGCCTTCGCTTGCGCCAGGAAGCGATGCCCGTCGAAGCTCTCGCCGCGCAAGGCGACAAACAGATTGCCTGGCTTCAGCGTGCGCGTGTCGGTCGACAATCCGGTCAATTCGGCGTCGGGTCCGGACAATCGGCGGTCCAGGGCGCGTGCGAGATCAGACAACATGGCCTGAATCATGCGGCCTCCTTGAGTGCAAGTTCGGCCTCGGCGCGGTCATCGAAGGGCAATTTGCGGCCGGCGATTTCCTGATAGGGCTCGTGGCCTTTGCCGGCGATCAACACCACATCGCCCGGCTTGGCGAGTGCGATCGCACGGCGAATGGCCAGGCGGCGATCCCGCTCGACTTCGAGTGCCTTTGCCGCCTGACACCCCGCGACAATCATGGCGACGATCTGGTCGCCATTTTCGGTGCGCGGATTGTCATCGCTCACAATCACATGATCCGCCAGCATGGCGGCGAGCGCGCCCATTTGCGAGCGCTTGCCCGGATCGCGATCGCCACCGCAACCAAACACCACGAACAGTCTGCCCTCGCAGTGCGCGCGGAGTGTGGTCAGGGCCTTGTCGAGACCATCTGGCGTGTGGGCGTAGTCGACGACTACCAGGGGTTGTTCTGGCCGCACGTCAACGCGGTTCATCCGGCCAGCGACCGGCTCCAAATCAGCAAACGCATCGGCGATATCGGTGAGCGCGATGCCTTGCGCCCAAAGGAGGCCCGCCACCAACAGCAGGTTGTCGACATTGAAGCGCCCAAGCAGCCGCGTCTGTACCAACGCGTGTTCGCCACCGGCAACCAGTTCGAAGCGCAAGCCCTGTCCATCGACAATGATCTTTTGCGCTTCGAGATCGGCAGCGTCCTGACTGCTCACCGCGATTGTCCGCACACGCTCGGGCACTTGATCGAGCAATTGGCGGCCGAACGCGTCATCGATATTGATCACCGCTGCTCGCAGACTCGACCAATGGAACAGGCGCGCTTTGGCGGCGCCATAGGCTTCCATGCTGCCGTGATAGTCGAGATGGTCGCGCGTGAGATTCGAGAACGCTGCGAACGCAAATTCGAGCCCGGCCACGCGCCCTTGCTCCAACGCGTGTGACGAGACTTCCATGACCACCTGTTGCGCACCGGCTTTGGCCATGTGCGCAATGGCTGCGTGCGTGGCGATGACGTCTGGCGTGGTGCGCTCACCCGCTTCAAGCTGTCCGACCAACCCTGTGCCCAGCGTGCCAATTGTGCCGCTGCGCTGGCCAAATCGTTCCAGCGCCGCTGCCATCAGTTGCACCGTCGACGTCTTGCCGTTCGTGCCGGTCACACCCGTCAGCACGGGAGCCTGAACCGTTGCAGCGTGCCAACGCGCCAATGCACGGCCAAGCTCTTCGCGAAGTTCGGCCCGCACGAGCATCGTAACTGCCACGTCGTCTGCCGCGGGCAGCGGATGCGGACCCGGCTCCGCGATCACGAGCCGCGCGCCACGCTGCAAAGCCTGCGCCGCAAACTGCAGCCCGTGCGCTTGTTGGCCCTGCAGCGCCATGAAGACAAACCCAGGCTGGACGGCGCGGCTGTCGATCGCAAAACCCTGCACTTCAAAATCGACGCACAGGTCACGAAGCTCCGGCCACAGGTGATGAAGGCGTTCGCTCATGGCGCTACTCCTTCGGCAAAATCGGTATTCACTGCGAGGGCTTCTTCGCTGACGCCGGGCGGATGGCTATTGCGCGCCATCTGCTGCGCATCCAGGTTGTCTGGCGGCACATTCAGGAGTCTGAGCGCATCGTCCATGACCCGGCCGAATACCGGTGCGGCCACTTGGCCACCGTAATAAGCCTGACCGCGCGGATCGTTGATCACGACCACTGCGGCGAGACGCGGATGCGATACCGGGACGATGCCGGCAAAAACCGAGACATACGATTTCTCGTAGCCGCCACGCACGGCGCGCTTCGCGGTGCCGGTCTTGCCGGCCACACGGTAGTTCGGCACCACGGCCTTGATCCCCGAGCCACCAGGGCCGGTTACGGTTTCAAGCATCCCGAGCACCTGACTCGCGATCTCCGGATCCAAAATCGCGCGCTCAGCAACTTGTTCGTTACCGCGATGAATGAACGTGGCCGGGCGGAACCGCCCCTGGTTCGCGAGTGCGGCGTAGGACTGCGCCAATTGCAACGCGTTCACCGACAGGCCGTAGCCATATGACAAGGTGGCCTTCTCGACGAGCCCAAGCCCTTCTGCAGCCGGCAGATAGCCGGAAACTTCGCCTGGGAACTGGCTGCCCGTTGCCTGACCGAAGCCAAAGCGCGCAAACATGTCGACGAGGTGCGCGTTGTCGAGTTCCAGCGCGATCTTGGTCGCTGCCACGTTACTCGACTTGGTCAACAGCCGGGTTGGATCGATGATGCCAAAGTCGCGGACATCCCGAACCAAATGGTTGGCAACCATCAGGGTGCCAGGGTGCGTATCGATCAGTGTATCGACTTTGAACTTGCCGCTCTCCAACCCCGCTGACACGGTAAATGCCTTGACCACCGAGCCGGGCTCGAACAGGTCGGTCACGGCACGGTTCCGGCGCACGGCCTGATCGGGCTCGACGGCATTCGGATTGAATGACGGATAGTTCGCCATGGCCAACACTTCGCCAGTCGGCACATCCAGAATGACCATGGAGCCGCTGCTTGCCGAATGCTCGAAGATCGCTGCCTTCAGTTCGCGGTGCGCGAGATATTGAATTCGACGATCCAGAGACAGTTGCAGGGTGCTGCCTGGCTTGGCCGCGCGAAGCTCCTCGATGGATTCGACGACGCGCCCAAGGCGGTCGCGGATCACGCGCTTGCTGCCCGGCACGCCCAGCAGCCACGTGTCATACAGCCGCTCCAGGCCTTCCTGGCCGCGATCGTCGACATTCGTGGTGCCCACGACGTGCGCGAACACTTCACCGCTCGGATAGAAACGGCGGAACTCACGCATGCCATTGACGCCCGGAATGCCCTTTTCGAGCACCGCGTCGGCCACATCCGGCGGCATCCGTCGACGGAGATACATGAACTCGCGGTCAGCGCGCTCGGTGATCTGCTGGGTCAAGTCCTTGGTGTCGAGCTTCAGCAAGGCCGCCAATTCAGGGATTCGCTCAGGCGCCGCCGCGAGGCTCTTCGGATGCACCCAGAGCGACACCATCGGCGTCGAAATCGCCAATGGCTCGCCATTGCGATCGACAATGTCTCCACGCGTGGCGGCGATCGGCACCTCGCGCAGGAAACGGGCATCGCCCTGGTCCTGGTAGAAATCGCGGGTTGCCACCTGCATATAGGCTGCGCGCGCAAACAAGCCAACGCCGCAGAGCGCAAGGAACACGCCGAGTGCGGTCAGGCGGAGCTGGTCACGAATCGGTTCAGCCCGAAGATTACGCATGGCGCGCCCCCTGCCCGACAACAACGCAAAAAGCGCCGGGACCGTTTGGTCCAGCGCAAAGCGGGCGCCCTGCTCTCGCAGGTACGCGATGTCGCCCCAGAGCCTTGGTCGGGCTTGGGTTCTGGCCTGAGTTCTTCCCCCTCACGGCCTGTCTCTCTTCGTCGTTGTTAGTGCACTGGTGCGAGTTGGGACAATCCCTTTCCCGCGCCGTTCTTTGGCCTTGCCCTCTTTTGAGGCTTCGCCTGCTTGCCTTATGTCGACAGCTCTGCTGATTCGATACGTCGAACCACTTTCGCTACCGCCGGATCACCACCGTCTCGGCTGGACCCGGGTAAATCATTCCCATTTGACTGCTGGCGAACTGCTCCAAACGGGAGCTGTCGGTCAGCGTGGCCTGTTCCAGTTGCAGACGGCCGAACTCGGTATTGAGTTCGTCCCGCTCCCGCTCGAGCTGATTGAGCTCGATGAACAGGCGCCGGCTCTCCTGCCGGCTTTTGACCACCGCGATGGCACTCGCGATGGTCAGAATCAGGGTCAACAACACCAGCAACCACCGCCAGCTCATCGCACGCGCTCCGCTACACGAAGCACGGCGCTGCGCGCCCGCGGGTTGTCGGCCAGTTCGGCCGCCGTTGCCGTTTCGGCACCGCCAATCAGGCGGAACCGCTTGGCAACCGCGACCGGTGGCGGCAGATTGCGCCGCACCGGCGGACTCTCGGCATCACCGCGCATAAAGCGCTTGACGATCCGATCCTCCAGCGAGTGGAAGCTGATCACCGATAGTCGGCCACCGGCTTTCAACACCGTCGCAGCTGCTTCCAGTCCAGCCTCAAGGTCAGGCAATTCCCGATTGACCGCCATCCTGAGCGCCTGAAAGGTGCGGGTCGCCGGGTGTTTGCCCGGTTCTCCACGCCCCACCACGCGCTTCACCAAGTCCGCCAAGGCCAGGGTGGTCGTGATCGGATGCTCCGATCGCGTGGTCACCACGGCTTTGGCGATCCGGCGGCTCATCCGTTCCTCGCCATACCGCCACAACACATCCGCCAACTCCGCCTCACCAATCACCGCCAGCCAATCCGCCACGCTTTGGCCCCGACTCGGATCCATGCGCATGTCCAACGGGCCGTCTGCCATGAAGCTGAACCCGCGAATCGGCTGATCGAGCTGCGGCGATGACACGCCGAGGTCGAGCAGCACGCCGTCGAGCCCGGCGGCCACCGTCGGCAGCAGGGCCATGTCGGCAAAGCTGCGATGGTGAATCTCGACCCGAGGGTCAAGCGCCGCCAAAGCCTCAGCGACGGCGATCGCCTCCGGGTCTTTGTCCATCACCAGCAGGCGACCATCGGGTCCCAGCTGGTTGAGCAATGCGCGGGCATGCCCACCGCGACCAAATGTCCCATCGAGGTAGATCCCCGCAGGCTTGATCGCCAGTCCGGCAATTGCGGCGTCGCACATCACCGGTACATGCACCACCACATTCACTCCTGTTCTGTTTGCAGCCTCCTGCCGCGGTTCCTCGTCCTCGTACTGCCCAGTCTCCGCGCGATGGCTACAGACTCAGCTTCATCATGTCTGGCGTGACCTCGGCCTCACCGATCGTGGCCGCGATCTGTTTCTGGTGCGCCGATTCACTCCACAGCTCGAACTTCGCGCCCATGCCAAGCAGCACAGCGTTCTTCTCGATCTTGGCCGACGCACGCTGGCTCGCCGGAACCAGCAGGCGACCGTTGCTATCGCACTCCACCACCGTGGCTGCACCGACCAACTTCATTTGCAGATTGCGATGCACCGCGTTGAGGCTCGACAGCCCGTTGACCTGGTCGCGCAGCTTTTCCCAGTCACGCACCGGGAAGATCCACAGGCAACCCTGTTCAAACGGGTTGTAGACAAACACCAGTTTGTTGCCACACTGCGCGGACACGGTCTCCCGATAGGTGCTCGGAATGGACATCCGGCCCTTGTCGTCGATCGTGATGGCGGTTTCACCTTGAAACACTGTGGCAACAACGCTCTCTGCTTATCTATTCCACGAAAACCCACCAAAAAACAGTTTTTGGCACTAAAGCCCACCATAGACCCCGGAATATTCGAAGTCAAGGAACTTTCAGGGGTTTTTTCGCGCTTTCGTGACCCAGTCGACGCCGCGATTGCTGCGTCGCAGCAGACGAAAATCAACGTGACTCAGGACTTCCGGCCCTGTGCCCTGATCAATTTCGCGCGAGAATCGCAGTTCTTTTGTCCCTGGAACGTCCGCCATGATTCCTGCAGTCCGAAAAACCCTGATCACCCTGGCCGTATGCGTCTCGCTTAGCGCCTGCCAATCCGAACCGGAAACCCCCGCTGTGACCGACGCTCCCAAACCCGAAGCGCAAGCCCCCGCGCAGGCTGGCGACTGGGCAAGCAATCCGTTTTCGAAAGCGAGCACCTTGCCGCTGCAGGCCCCCGATTTTTCGGCGATCCGCGATGAGCACTACGCCCCCGCGCTGACCGAAGCCATGCGCTTGCAATTGGAGGCCGTCGAGGCCATTGCCAACAACGCCGAGCCAGCGACGTTCGTGAACACGATCGAGGCCCTGGAGCGTTCGGGCGAAACCTTGCTCCGCGTCGCCAATGTGTTCTTCTACGTGACGGGCTCGTACACAAACGACACACTGGATCAGGTGCAGGCCGACTTTGCGCCCAAGCTCGCCGCCCATCAGGACGCCATCACACTGAATGAGGCCCTGTTCGCCCGCGTGAAATCGTTGTACGAACAGCGCGCCACGCTCGGGCTGACGCCTGAGCAGGAATCGGTGCTGACCCGTTACTACCTGAACTTCACACGCAATGGCGCGCTGCTGCAGGGTGATGCCCGGGAGCAACTGAAAACGCTGAACGGCCGACTGTCCGAGGTTCAGACCAAGTTCCAGCAGAACGTTTTGGAAGGCACCAAGAACGCCGCGGTTCACGTGACCGATGCGGCAGCGCTCGCGGGCCTGGAGCAAAGCGACTTGGACACCGCCGCCGCCGCCGCGAAGGACGCAGGCAAGGACGGCTGGCTGTTCGCCATCGTCAACACGTCGACGCAACCGCTGCTCAGCAAGGCTCAGAATCGCGAATTCCGCGAGCGCCTGTACAAAGCCTCGATCGAGCGCAACACCAGCGGCCCGAATGACAACCAGCCGCTGATTCTGGAAATCGCCAAACTTCGCGCCGAGCGCGCCAAGCTGCTTGGCTACAACAACTTCGCTGACTACATCATCGAAGATCAGATGGCGAAGACCGCTGCCAACGCCAAGAAGCTGATGCAGGACGTCGCGGCTCCGTCGGTCGCGGCGGCAAAGAAGGACGCCGGCGAATTGCAGGCCCTGATTGATGAGGCTGGCGGCAAGTTCAAGCTGGCACCTTGGGACTGGCAGTTCTACGCCGAGAAGCTCCGCGCCAAGAAATACAACCTTGACGAATCGCAAGTTCGCCCGTACTTCGAAGCCGATTCGGTTCTCAACAACGGTGTGTTCTTTGCAGCCAACAAACTGTTCGGCCTGACGTTCAAGGAACGCACCGACCTGCCGGTCTACGACAAAGTCGTGCGTACCTTCGATGTGTTTGATGCCAATGGCGACCAGCTCGGCATTTACTATCTCGACCTCTTCGCACGCCCGAACAAGCGCGGCGGCGCCTGGATGACCAACTTTGTCGATCAGTCCTACCTCTTTGGCACCAAACCGGTCGTCACCAACAATCTGAATGTCCCGAAGCCTGCTGACGGCCAACCGGTGCTGCTGACTTCGGATGAAATGAACACGCTGTTCCACGAGTTTGGTCACGCCCTGCATGGCTTGTTCGCCAATCATCAGTATCCGCTGCAGTCGGGCACCAGCACGCCGCGCGACTTCGTCGAGTTCCCGTCGCAGTGGTTCGAGAACTGGGCTTATGAACCGACCGTGCTGCGGAACTTCGCCAAGCACCACGAGACCGGCGAAACGATTCCAGACGAGCTGGTGCAGAAGATCAAGAACGCATCCAGTTTCAACGCCGGCTTTGCCTCGACCGAATATCTGGCATCGGCCCTGCTCGACATGAGCTGGCATGAACTCGATGGCGCGACCATGCCGACCGACGTACTCGCTTTCGAGCGCCAGGCCCTGGAGCAGAACGGCGTTTACATGGACGAGATCTACCCGCGGTATCGCAGCACGTATTTCTCGCATGTATTCCCGGGCGGCTACTCGGCGGGTTACTACAGCTATCTGTGGTGCGAAGTGCTCGATGCCGATGCATTTGCCGGCTTCACCGAGCGCGGTGGCATGACCCGCGAGAACGGCGATGCGTTCCGCAAGCAAGTGCTGGGCATTGGTGGCGTTGGTGATCTGCTCGCTCAATACACCGCATGGCGCGGTGCGCCGCCGAAGGCCGATGCGCTGATGGTCCGCCGCGGGTTCGACAAGAAGTAAATGGTTCTACGCAAAAAACCCGCTCCAGGCGACTGGGGCGGGTTTTTTCATGGGCCGGGTTTCTCGATCCGTACGGAAGTGCAAGACTGTATGGACTGATGCAAGGGGGCCTTCAGGCCCGAACCAAGCAAGCCGCAAGATTGATTCGCCCTTTTGTAGGAGGGCCTTCAGGCCCGAACCAAGCTTGCCGCAAGATTGATTCGCCCTTTTGTGGGATGGCCTTCAGGCCCGAACCAAGCTGGCCGCAAGATTGACTCGCCCTTTTGTGGGAGGGCCTTCAGGCCCGAACCAAGCTTGCCGCAAGATTGATTCGCCCTTTTGTGGGAGGGCCTTCAGGCCCGAACCAAGCAAGCCGCAAGATTGATTCGCCCTTTTGTAGGAGGGCGTTCAGGCCCGAACCAAGCTTGCCGCACGATTGATTCGCCCTTTTGTGGGAGGGCCTTCAGGCCCGAACCAAGCTGGCCGCAAGATTGATTCGCCCTTTTGTAGGAGGGCCTTCAGGCCCGAATCAAGCTTGCCGCAAGATTGATTCGCCTTTTTGTAGGAGGGCCTTCAGGCCCGAACCAAGCTGGCCGCAAGATTGATTCGCGCCTAACGCCGCTCTCATCAAATACGCCATAACCCATTGGTTTTCCGAACCAATGAATTGCGCGTGCTGATGATTCTGACCGCAAGTAACCCCCTCCCCCGCGATCGCGGGGGAGGGAGTCGACTCCCGCTCCCACGCGAGTGGAAGCGGGCTGGGGAGAGGGCTACTTGCCACACTGTGCCGTCGTGAAAATCGCGAATCGTCGCCGACCGTTTGATGCGCGAATAAGCGCACCTTCGGTGCGACCATAGCGCCCACAAGAATCGATACAAACCCCTCAACCGCGATTCAATTTTTGGATCCGGGCGATCGCTTCGGCCTCGATCTGGCGCACCCGCTCTCTAGAAATACCAAGTACTTCAGCTACCTCTGCAAGCGACTGCGCCGCGCGCTCGTTCAGACCAAATCGACGCTCCAGCACTTCCCGACTGCGCGGCTGCAGAGACTCCAACCAACCCTGCAATTTGGATTCGTTGCCCGACTCAATCAGCAACGCCTCTGGGTTCTCAGATTCCGCACTGACCAAATCTGCTAGCAGCCGCTCGTCATCATCCGACACCGCCTGATCGAGCGAATCGACGCGCTCGTGAAAGCGGTAGATTTCCGAAACGTCCGCCACCGGCCGGTTGAGCGCTCTGGCGATCTCATCAAGCGACGGTTCGCGGCCAAGTGACTGGGCGAGTTCGCGCGCTGCACGCAGCACTTGGGCTAATTCGCGCAACACATGCACGGGCAGGCGCACGGCGCGCGTCTGCCGCATCAAGGCAAATTCTATGGCCTGACGGATCCACCACATGGCGTAGGTGGAGAAGCGAAACCCGCGCTCAGGATCAAACTTCTCCACCGCGCGGATCAACCCGAGATTGCCCTCGGCAATCAACTCAATCAACGGCAGGCCGCGAGCCTGGTAGGGCCGCGCGGCGCTCACCACCAATCGCAAATTCGCCTCAATCATCTGGCCTCGAGCCAAGGCGTCGCCAGTTCGCACCCGCCGGGCGAGCGCCAGTTCCTGCTCGGCATCAAGCAGTGAAATCCCGCCGATGTCATTCAGGTATGCCTGGGTGACATCGGCTTCTTGCGTCTCCACACGCGGATCGACCGCGGGCGTTGCGGCCGGTTCTTCCGAGAACGGTCGATCGCGATTCACAAGTCTTACAACGACTCAATAATTCCAGCCGCACCCATGCCGGTACCAATACACATGGTCACCATGCCGTATTTCTGCTGACGACGCTTCAGGCCATGAACCAGAGTCGCGACACGAATCGCGCCGGTCGCACCGAGCGGATGACCGAGCGCAATCGCGCCACCAAGCGGATTCACGCGGCCAGCATCGAGCCCCAGATCGTTGATCACGGCGAGCGCCTGCGCGGCAAACGCTTCGTTCAACTCGATCCAGTCCAGTTTGTCCTGGCTGATGCCGGCTTGCTTGCAGACTTTCGGAATGGCTGCCTTCGGACCAATGCCCATGATTTCGGGCGGCACGCCTGCGACCGCAAACGACACGAAGCGCGCAATCGGCTGCAAGCCGAAGTCCTTCACGGCCTGCTCGCTTGCCAGCAGCACCGCACCCGCGCCATCGGACATCTGCGAGCTGTTGCCGGCTGTGACTGAGCCCTTGTTACGGAACACCGGCTTCAAATTGCCCAGGCCTTCGATGCTGGCATCCGGACGCGGACCTTCGTCCTGACTGATCGACTTGCGCTTGACGACCACTTGGCGCGTGTCGAGATTCGGCAGGCGATCGTCGATGTCGTACGGCAGAATCTCGTCGGCGAATTCACCTGTTTCGATGGCCTTCATCGCCTTCTGATGCGAACGCAGCGCGAATTGGTCCTGCGCCTCGCGCGTGATCTTCCACTGCTCAGCGACCTTCTCGGCGGTGATGCCCATGCCGTAGGCAATGGCCACGTTCTCGTCCTGGAATACGGCCGGATTCATCGCAACCTTCGAGCCCATCATCGGGATCATGCTCATGCTCTCGGTGCCGGCCGCAATCATCAGATCGGCCTCACCGAGGCGGATGCGATCGGCGGCGAGCGCGACCGCTTGCACGCCAGACGAGCAAAAGCGGTTGATCGTCATGGCCGCAACCGAATTCGGAATGCCAGCCAGCAGCGCGCCGATGCGGGCCACATTCATGCCCTGCTCGGCTTCGGGCATCGCACAACCGACAACAATGTCATCGAGGCGATTCAAATCGAGTTGCGGAAACGGCTTCAGCACGCCCTTCAACACATGGGCGAGCAGGTCGTCCGGGCGCGTATTGCGAAAGACGCCGCGCGGGGCTTTGCCAACCGGCGTACGCACGGCGGCAACGATGTAGGCGTCTTGAATAATCTTGCTCATTGAGGAATCTCCTTCGTCGCCGATTAGTTGCGCAGCGGCTTGCCGGTGGTCAGCGTATGCTGGATGCGTTCCTGGGTCTTGGCCATCTGGGCCAACGCCACGAAATGCTTCAGCTCCAGATCGAGGAACCACTGTTCGTCGACCGTTTGACCGCGTTCGATGTCGCCACCACACAGTGTGTCGGCAATGCGGCTGCCGATTTCCATGTCGTGCGGCGACACAAAGCGACCTTCCAGCATGTTGACCAGCATCATCTTCAACGTGGCAGTGCCGACATCGCCAGCGACGGGTACCGCACGCGCCGTGGCGGGCGGACGATAGCCAGTCTCAGCAAGCGCCTTCGCTTCGGACTTCGCGACGTACAGCAGCTCGTGCGGGTTGAACACGACGACATCGCTCTGGCGCAGCAGACCAAGCTCCTTCGCTTCGAGCGCAGAACCCGAGACCGTAGCCATCGCCACCGTCTGGAACACCTTCTGCAGAAACGGGAAGACATCGCCACTCGACGACGCCTGCGCCGCGGCATTCGCACGCAACGCCAATTCCTTCAGACCACCGCCAGCCGGCAGCAGGCCGACGCCCGCTTCCACGAGGCCAATATAGCTTTCGAGCGCTGCAACGGTGCGCGCCGAATGCATCTGGAACTCACAGCCGCCGCCAAGCGCCATGCCACGGACCGCAGCCACCACCGGCACCAGCGAGTACTTGATGCGCATCGACGTTTGCTGGAAGCGATCGACCATCGCTTCGAGATCGGCGATCTTGTTTGCTTGCAGCGCGGCCATCGCGCCGGTCAGATCAGCTCCCGCCGAGAACGGCTCACCATGCTGCCAGATCACGAGTCCTTTGAAACGACGCTCGGCCTCGTCCACCGCGCGATTGACTGCGTCGAGCACACCGGCGCTGACCGTGTTCATCTTCGTCTTGAATGACAGAATCGCAATGTCATCACCCTGATGCCAGCAACGGGCATCCGGCGTTTCGAATACGGTTTCGCCCGGATGTGGCAGTTCGCCAATCAACGGATCCGGGAACAGTTGGCGCTTGTAAACCGGCGCCTTGCTGCGCGACCGGAAGGTGTTGTCGCGCGGCGCAAACGAGCCGTGCGCGGCATGCACGCCGGCGCGATTGCCGTCAGTCACCCACTTGGGCAACGGCGCATCCACCATCGTTTCGCCAGCCGCGATTTCGGCCGTTATAGCGGCGGCAATCGTCTTCCAGCCAGCAGCCTGCCAAGTTTCGAACGGACCATGCATCCAGCCGTAACCCCAGCGGATCGCAAAGTCGACATCGCGGGCGTTGTCGGCGATTTCTTCCAGGTGATACGCAGTGTAGTGGAACAGATCGCGGAAGCACGCCCACAGGAACTGTGCCTGCGGATCTGCCGACGCCCGCAGCGCCTGGAAGCGCTCGGCCGGGTTTTTGATCCTGAGCGCCGCCTCGACATCGGGCGACACTTTGCCAGTCTGCGGTTTGTAGGTCTGCGTGGCCAGATCAAGGACGAGAATATCCTTGTCCTGCTTCATGTAGATGCCAGCTTTGGCCTTCTGACCCAATGCGCCTTTCTCGATCAGGCCCTTCAGCCAGTCCGGGGCGACGAAGAACTCCTTCCACGGATCGTTTGGCAGGGTATCGGCCATCGTCTTGATGACATGCGCCATGGTGTCAAGACCCACCACATCCGCGGTGCGGTACGTGGCGCTTTTCGGACGGCCGATTGCCGGACCGGTCAGGGCATCGACCACGTCGAAACTCAGACTAAAGCGCTTGGTGTGATGCATCACCGAGAGCATCGAGAACACGCCAATGCGGTTGCCGATGAAGTTCGGCGTGTCTTTCGCACGCACCACGCCCTTGCCGAGCACCGTGGTCAGAAATGCTTCGAGTTCTTCGACAATGCGCGGGTCGGTGCGGCGGATCGGAATCAGCTCGCACAGATGCATGTAGCGTGGCGGGTTGAAAAAGTGCACACCCAGGAACCGCTCATGCCGTTCGGGCGGCAGCGCTTCGGCGAGCGCATTGATACTGAGGCCAGATGTATTGGTGGCGAGGACCACATCGTCGCGCAGATGCGGCACGATCTTGCGATAGAGGTCGTGCTTCCAGTCCATGCGTTCGGCAATGGCTTCGATGACCAGATCGCAATGCTTCAAGAGCGGCAGATGCTGCTCATAGTTCGCTGCCTGGATCTCGGCGGCCTTGCCCTTGGTTGCCAGCGGCGACGGCGACAGCTTGCTCAAATTCGCCAGCGCCTTTTGCACGACGCCATTCGGATCGCCTTCTTTGGCTGGCAGGTCGAACAGAATCACTTCCACACTGGCGTTGGCCAGATGCGCAGCGATTTGCGCACCCATGACGCCGGCGCCGAGCACGGCGACTCGGCGAACTCGCAGATTGATATCACTCATTGGATGGTTCCAGGTAAAGATGGATCAGGGCGCGCGCAGACCAGCCGCAGCAAAGCGCACAAACTGCTTCGCGGCATTGGCACGGTGCTGTTCTTCGGTCAGCGTCGGCGGCTTCTTGATCATGCCGAAATCGCTCATGGCGTACGTCAGCGCGCCGCTGACAAAGTCGAGCCGCCAGTACAGGTCTTCCTTCTGCAGCTCGGGTACGAATTGGTGGATGGCCTTGGCGAATTCCTTCAGCACATGGCCATAGTTGTCGGATACGAATCGGCGCAGCCGCTGATCCTGCTCGGCAAATGCACGGGCCAAGAGGCGCACGAAGCTTTGTCCACCCCCGCGGTCCGAAGCAAGATGCAACGCCGGCGCAACAAAGGCCTCGAGAATTGACTCCAGGCTCACGGGCTTGGTCGCCAGCGCCTTGTTCAAGGACTTGGTGCGTTCGGCCGTGAGCTCATCCAGGCGCCGCTTGAACAGCTCATTGATGAGGTTTTCTTTGGAACCGAAGTGATAGTTGACGGCCGCCAGATTGACATTGGCTGACGCAGTGACCTGACGGAGCGAGGCACCGGCGAAGCCGGAGCGCGCGAACAAATCCTCGGCAGCGCTCAGGATGCGCTCCTTGGTCGAAAAATGCGGATTGCTCAAGGCGGGTCCCTTTTGGACTGTATCAAACGAACGTTTTAATCGTATCGACCCAAGCCACTTGCGGTCAAGGCGTCCCGTAAAAAGTCATGAGCCGAATTTCAGGCAAAGGCGCCATGGTCACCGTTGCGCCAAAACCGCTCAGAAATCCGCAAATCACGCCTACTCTGTTGATTTCTTGAGCACTTTCGGCGGGAGCCGCTTCCCCGCCTGCCTCCTGCTTCCCGGCCAGTCCGCCTGAATCCGGCCGGGTTTGGTCCGAGCCGCCATCAGATATGGCGGTTTCAGCGCCGCTCAGTGCCGGAAATGCCGGCGACCCGTAAAGACCATCGCCATACCGTGCTCATCGGCCGCTGCGATCACTTCCTTATCGCGCATGGAGCCCCCGGGCTGAATCACCGCGCGAATGCCAGCAGCCGCTGCGGCATCGATACCGTCCCGAAACGGGAAGAATGCGTCGGACGCCATGACCGAGCCAGCCACTTGCAAGCCTGCCTCTTCGGCTTTCAGCGCGGCAATCTTGGCGCTGACAACGCGACTCATCTGCCCGGCACCGACGCCAATGGTTCGCCGGTTGCGGGCGTACACAATCGCATTGGACTTCACGAAAAATGCCACCTTCCAAGCAAACAGCAAATCGTCCAACTCCTCGGCACTCGGTGCACGCTTGCTGACCACCTTCAAGTCGGCCACTGTCAACGCGTCGGTATCGAGATCCTGCACGAGCAAGCCGCCGCGAATGCGCTTGTAGTCGCGCGTTGGCGGGCTGCTCTGAAACGGGCCAGTGCGGAGCACGCGCACATTGGGCTTCGTCGCCAACGCCGCGCGCGCTTCGACCTCGATGTCTGGCGCAATCACCACTTCGACGAACTGGCGCTTGATGATCTCGGCGGCGGTCGCGCCATCGAGACTACGGTTGAATGCGATGATGCCGCCAAATGCTGATACTGGATCCGTTGCGTAAGCAAGATCATAGGCCTGCAAAATGTGCGCGCCCTCGGCCACACCGCACGGATTCGCATGCTTGACGATGACCGCCGCCGGGCCCGGAAACTGCTTCACGCATTCCAGTGCCGCTTCGGCGTCCGCCAGGTTGTTGTACGAGAGCTCCTTGCCGCCAAGTACTTCGGCGCGGGCGACGACATCGCCGGGCGCATCGGCCTCGACGTACAGGGCGCCACGCTGATGCGGATTCTCGCCATACCGGAGCACACTCTGGCGCTGCAACGAGAGGTGCAGGGTGGGTGCATAGCCTGGTTCGGCATCGTCTCGCGCACCGAGCCACTCGGCAATCATGCCGTCGTAACGTGCCGTGTGCGCGTACACTTTGGCCGCAAGGCGACGACGGGCTGGAAACGAGATCCCACCCTGGGCCAAGGCCTGCAGGTAGTCGGCGTAGTCACTCGGATCACACAACACCGTCAGACGATCATGGTTCTTCGCCGCCGCACGCAGCATGGCGGGACCACCGATATCGATGTTCTCAACCGCATCGGCCTCACTGACGTCAGGCTTCGCAATCGTGGCGGCAAACGGATAGAGGTTGACCACCAACAAATCGATCGGCTCGATGCCGAACTCGGCCATGACGGGCGCATCCATTGGCAGTCTGCCAAGCAGCGCACCGTGGACCTTCGGGTGCAGCGTCTTGACGCGACCATCCATGATCTCAGGCGAACCGGTGTAGGCGGCCACGTCTTCGACCGGCAAGCCGGCATCGCGCAGCGCTTTGGCACTACCGCCCGTGGACAACAGATGCACGCCTTGGGCCACCAGCGCCCGCGCGAGTTCAACAAGGCCGGTCTTGTCCGAAACAGACAAGAGCGCACGGCGCGGAACGATCAGATCACTCATGGCGGTCACCCACTAGCCGGAAAGCCCGACATTATAGCGGCCAGGCCGACGAGCCCCGGGCAGTTCCGCTGATGGCGAATCAAAGACGCCGCGACTTGGCATGAAGTGGCACGTGGTGCCGAACCAACTGTGCGCCAATGCCTTTCAGCGGCGGCTTGAAATGTGCCGCGCGTCATGAGGCAGGCCACAACCGCGAGCGCTCAGCCCAATTCTTCGAGCTTCTTTCGAAGGGTGGCACGCGAGATCCCGAGGGTCGCCGCGGACTGGGTCAGATTGCCTTCAAAGTGCTTGAGCACTTCCTGAAACAAAGGGCCTTCCACTTCACGCATCACGAGACGATAAAGGTCTTCAGCGACTTCGTCGCCCGCTTGCGCGAGGTAGCGGCGCACCGCCTTCGCGACGCATTCGCGGAGCACGGGTGCGGTACTGAATTCGGAAGTTTCGAGTCGATGCGAAGGCGTCGTCATGGCCAGCTTGTAGTATCCCTGCGGAGACGAATCATAACGCAAGAAAATCGCGCGCTTGCGGCTTTCCCGCTGGTTTTTTGTGACGTGAAAAGCCGCGCTCAAGGCATTGGCACTGGAATCAAGAAGTTGCCTCTTACTTGCAATGTTTACTGTGAACTGCTGCGAGATTTGGCCCGATTGGGACACGCGGCGCGCGCACGTTCCACTGACCATCCTGCCAAAGATGCGTGAATCACTGGGTCTTGATGCCCTCGATTCAGTTGCACCGAACGTGAATCTGATAACGTTCCGGTCGATCGCAGGACCGTGTGGCAACCGCAATCGGTGCCGCCGCCGGGCCTGACGAGCCGGGTTCGTCAGCTGGCATCGCCAGCGCAGCAGGAGTCGAGTCATGAATGAGTACGTGAGTCCAACCACCGCCTTGGCATTGGGCATTACGCTGGCCTGGCTCGCCGGGATGCGGGTGTATCTCACCGTGTTTGGCGTGGGGATCGCCGGCCTGATGGGCTGGATGCCGATTCCGGAATCCATGCAGGCGGTGACCTCGCCCTGGATCTTGGGGCTTTGTCTCGCGATGGCTGGCATCGAGTTCATGGCCGATAAACTCCCCGGCGTCGATTCGATCTGGGACCTGATTCACACATTGGTTCGCATTCCCGGCGGCGCTTTTGTCGGCGGCCTTGCGTTGTCAGACGGCCAAGAACTCAGCACCGCCGGAATGGTCACTGGCGGCGCCGTGGCGCTGCTTGCGCACGGCCTGAAGTCCGGCACACGCGCATTGGTCAACCACTCGCCAGAACCAGTCAGCAACGCGGCAGTTTCGAGCACAGAGGATCTTGTCAGCGCGTCTGGTTTGGCGCTGGTCTTTGCGTATCCGTTTCTGTCGTTTGCGCTGTTGGTGATGTTCGCCGTGTTTCTGGTGCTGCTGGTCTGGGCGGCAAAGAGTCTGCTGGTGCGTCTGTTCGGCACCAGCAGCAATTTGCGCCCGGCCTGACGCTTCATGGCCTATATCAAAGCGTTTCACATCATCTTCGTGGTGGCCTGGTTCGCCGGTCTGTTCTACCTGCCGCGGCTGTTCATTTACCACCAAATGGCGAGCTCAGAAGCTGAGCATGCGCGCTTTGTCGTCATGGAGCGGCGCCTGCTTGGCATCACGCATATTGGCGGCATACTGGCGCTGGTCTTCGGGCTATGGTCGTTGTTCCGTTGGATTCAAGTCAGCCCGGACTTCATGCGCCAAGGTTGGTTGCATGCCAAGCTCACGCTGGTTGCCTTGTTGATCGCGTACCATGGCAGCCTGATGGTATTTGCCCGTCAGTTTGCCGAACGCCGCTTTAGCCGATCGGGTCGGTGGCTCAGAATCTACAACGAAATGCCCGCCCTCATTCTGATCGGGGTGGTGATTCTGGTGGTGGTCCGGCCGTTCTGAGGTCGCACCTGAACGCCGCAGTCCGTAACGTGCTGTGACGCAGCCCCGGATTATTGTCCCGGCCGCTCTTGCTATAGTCAGGCCCCAGGTCCAGGGGTCGAGCACGATGCTCCGCGCGGAAGAAACACCAGTCAATGCTGAACACAAACAGGCGTTCTTGAAGTTTCTGCCCAAGCGCCTAGAAGCTCTCGGCAAACGCGGCCGACGGCTGCTCATGGGCGGCTGGGACATCAATGCGTTAAATGTACTGTTTCAGGAAATCCAGACGCTGGCTGGCGCTGCGGGTCGTTATGGCCTTGTGGAATTGGCGGAACTGCTCTTTGCCATGGAACTCAATCTGGCACCGAATATCGAGCAGGTCACCCTGCCCGATGCCGCCTGCGCTGAGAAATTCAGCCTGCACCTCGGGCAGATGAACCGCTTTGTCAGCAAAGACTCGTCTGAACTGACCAACAAGCAGGCTGTGAGCACGCGCGCCGCGGCGGTCAAGTCGCACGTGCCACTGCTGGTCACGCCGCCGGCCAACTACTGGCAACGCTGGACATCGGCACATGTCGACGTCCCAGCGGTTGTCGAACCGGCCAAACTGGCGCCGGCCCCCGTTGCAATCGAGACGCCGACCCGGGCGGCCGTCACCACATTTGTCCCGCCGACCCGTCTGGAAGCCAAACCGGCCGAACCCGTGCGCCCAGCGCCGACTCCGGCCACCGATCGCTCGGTCTACCATTTGTCCGACGGCAACCCGCTCGCCAAGGAGATCGACCAGCGCTTGCAGCAGGGGCGCCTGCCTCTGGAGCCCGTCGAGGATGCCGAAGAACTGATCGAAGTGATCGGCGCGCTCACGCCCGCGATGGTCATCGTCGATGCCGCGTTCATCGAGGCCATTGACCGGATTGGCGACACCTTGCGCCTCGCCCGCGCCCGGTCTTCGCAAAAAATCAGCTTTGTGGTCTTCACTGAGTCGAATGACATTGCCACCCGCCTTAGGGCCATGCGCGCGGGCGTGGACGCGTTCATTGTGCTGCCGGCGTCCGCCAACGATGCGTTCGCGCGCATTCAGGAACTGATCGACAACGACGCCACCCAGCCGTTCCGGGTTCTGATCATTGAGGACGATCGCTCGCAGGCGCTCTTTGCCGAATCGATTCTGCGCAAGGCCGGCATGGAGACCCGGGCGGTCATGGATCCATTGAGCGCACTCGAAGAGTTGCAGCCATTCGACCCCGAACTGATCCTGATCGACCTGTACATGCCCGGGTGCGACGGCCTGGAGCTGACCACCTTGATCCGCGAGCGCGAGGGCTTTCATCAAGTCCCAATTGTGTTTCTATCGGGCGAGCACGACGAGGAAAAACGCTTCGACGCCCTGAGTGTTGGCGGCGACGACTATCTGGAAAAGCCGATCCGGCCCAAACACCTCATCTCGGCGGTGACCAACCGCGTCCGGCGCGCACGCGGCACGGCCAAGCGGCAGCCCGTGGTCGTCAACGCCAAACGGGAAGATGCGCAGGGCTTGAGCGAGCGCTCGTTTGTCATCGACAAACTGACCGAGATCGTTTCCGGTGACGAAGCGCGTCTACAACCCGGTGGCGTGATGTTCCTGCTCGTCGAAGGGGCAACCGGTATTCGCGACAAGTTGGGCCTGACCGGCTTCGATGATCTGATGAAGCAAGTCAGCGCCTTTCTGGTCGGACTGTTTCCGGGCCGGGACTATCTGGCCCGGTATGGCGACACCACGTTCTTTGCGCTGATCCACGAGCAGGACGAGAATGACATGCTGGCTGCCGCGACCAAAATACGGCAAACGGTGGACAAACACATTTTCGAGGTGGGCGACCGCAGCACCAACGTTGCGCTGAGCATTGGTATCGCCAGCTTCCATCAAAACTTTGGCGAAGCGGGAGCCATGCTGAACGCCGCTGAGCGTGCGTGCGCACTGGCCCGCAAGAGCCCGGATCAGCGCGTCGCGCTGTTTCAGACCACGGTCACCAAAACCGGCGGCAGCGAAGAGGCGGAGGTGGCCGAGTTGCTCCGCGAGGCCATCCGCAACGACCAATTGCAATTGCTGTTCCAGCCCGTCGCGTCGCTGCGCGGTGCGGGTGAGGAGCAGTTTCAGGCTTTCGCGCGATTGCGCGCCGATGGCGGCCGGATGTATTCGGCCGGCGTCATTGTGCCCATGGCCGAGCGCAACGGCCTGATCCATGGTCTGGATCGCTGGACGCTGACCCGGTGCCTGATGGTGATTGCCGACCGCGCCCGCGAGAATCACCCCATTCGGCTGTTTGCCCATCAGTCGATCGATTGCATCAACGACCCGCAGCGGCCATCGTGGCTGAAATCCCAGATTGAAGCACGCCAGGTCAATCCCGCCTGTCTCGTACTCGAGCTGAAAACCTCTGATGCCGCAGCCCGCGTGCGCCAAGTCACGGCATTTACCGAGGCGATGCGCACCATCGGGGTCAAGCTCTGCCTCAACACGTTTGAGTCAACGATGAGCAACTTCCAACTGCTGCAACATGTGCCAGTGGAATTCATCAAACTCTCCCACAAGTACACGTCGCCCGAGGGCCAGACGCCCGCGATCCGGGCCGAACTGCGCCAAACCATCACCCATGTGCGGGAACGCGGGATCCGCATCATTGCGCCACAGGTCGAGGACGCGCAGTGTGCGGCCGCTCTGTGGAGTACCGGGGTGGACTACATTCAGGGCGATTTCGTCCAACAAGCCACGCAAAGTCTGGATTTTGACTTTGCTGCTGCGGCAATCTGAACAAACTGGCATGATTGCAAAGAACCTGGACGCCCGGCTTGCCACGAATTCAGACCGGAAAGGCCGTTTCTGCCCAGCCGGGCTCATCGATGACCATCACTCTGTGGTATGCCAATGAGGGCGACACACCAGTGATGGCGACACACAAGGAATAGCGGACGATGCTTCGTTGGATAGTTCTGGTGGTTGGCTTGGCTGGACTGGTACTCGCGTCCGGTCAGGTACTTGCTGAACCGGCCATGCTCAAATGGTTGGGTCTGGGTCTGGCTGGCGCAGCCCTGCTGGCGCTGCCGTTTCTCGGCCGGCGAAATGATCACGAGGAGGCTGCCGACTCAGCGAACGCAGCAGCGCCATCGTTGCTGAATCGTCTGCCCGAGACAAACCCCATCCAGGCCAAGGAAATTGCCGAACTGCGGAGTGAAGTCGAACGCCTGCGCAGCATCGAGCGTGATCTGACCAGCGCGAAGCAGTCGGCCGAGGCGGCCATGATGGCCAAGGGCGAGTTTCTGGCGACGATGAGCCATGAGATCCGCACCCCGCTGAACGCCATCCTGCCACTGCTCGATCTGGTTCTGAGCACCAAACTGGCCCCGGATCAGCGCGAATACCTGACCACCGCCCTGCAATCGGCCAAACAGCTGCTGTCGATTGTTGACGACATCCTCGACTACTCGAAGATCGAAGCCAACAAACTGGATCTCGAAACCACTGGTCTCAACATCAAGGAAGTGGTTGACGGCGTCACCCGACTGATGTCCCGCAATGCCGAAGGCAAGGGCCTGCAGTACACGGTGCAAATCGATCAGAATGTCCGGCTGGCGCTGCGCGGCGATCCAACGCGCCTTCGGCAGGTCCTGACGAACCTGGTGTCGAACGCGATCAAGTTCACCGAACGCGGCGCCGTCAGTGTGCATGTCAGCCGTCGCAACGATACTCGCACCCATCAGGAAATTCTGTTTGCGGTGCGTGACTCGGGCATCGGGATCACGAACGAGGCGCAACAGCGTCTGTTCAAGGAATTCAGTCAGGCCGACAACTCCACGACGCGCACGTTTGGCGGGACCGGTCTCGGGCTCGCCATTTGCAAGCGGATCGTCGACCTGATGGGCGGCCAGATCGGCGTCAAGTCGGAGGTCGGTAAAGGCTCGGTGTTCTGGTTTACGGTGCCGCTGCTCAAGGCGGCCGGCGATATCACCCCCGGCCGCACCGACATTGCGGGTTGCCGCACGTTGCTGATGACGGGTGACATCAATCTGGGCAAGCGGCTGACCGGCTTGCTGCAAACGTTCGACGTCCCGGTAACGGTCAGCAATACGGCCGCCGATGCCCTGAACAAGCTCAAGGCAACCGCCAAGAACCAGAACTTTGCTTACGAATACCTGCTGATCGACTTTGGCTCAATGCGCGCCACGGCGCTGAGCCTGCTGCGCGGCGTCTTGCGGGAAACCGACCTGAGCGAGGTCCGCCTGATTGGCCTGAGTGGCGACGATCAGTTGCCCGAAGACTTCAAGTCAGGCCCGCGCTCGGTGTCGCTGCACCGCAATGCCCCCGACATCGACTATCGGAACGCCTTGCGGGCGCTCCTGAACCAGGAAGGTCATCAGGCCGCTACCGGTAATGAGGCCGGAGCGGAAGCGATGGCGGCGGCCTCCAACTTGCTCGCCGATACGCCCGCGCCATCCGATGTACCGACGCGCCCAGCCCCTGCCCCAGTCGCTGCTGCTGCCTTTACGGCGCCCCCCCAATCGACACCGTCCGCCAGTGCTGGCGGCTCGGAGACTGGCGTTGGTGGCCACGTTCTGCTCGTCGAGGACAACCCGGTCAACCGCCAGGTCGCGCAGCGCCTGCTGACCCTGATCGGCGTCAGCTTCGAAGTGGCCGAGAACGGCAAGATCGCCGTGGAAAAGGCGGTCGCGGGTCGGTTCGACTGCGTGCTGATGGACTGCCAGATGCCGGTGATGGACGGCTACACGTCCACGCGAACCATGCGCAAACTCGAAATCGAAGGCCAGGTTCAGAAGCGCCCGATCGTGGCCATGACCGCGAATGCGATGGTCGGCGATCGCGAGAAGTGTTTGGCGGCCGGAATGGACGACTACATGTCCAAGCCCCTGAATCGCAATTTGATTGAACAGATGTTGCGCAAGTGGCTGCCACCAGGTGCCCAGTCACGCGTCATGGAAAGCCAACCGGCGGCTCAAAGCGCCGCCAGAGCGTCGGCCCCCTCCCGCAGCGCGGCACCGCAATCGACGCCAGCGAATGAGTCGGCAATCGACAACCGCCTGGTTTCTGACCTGATGGAAATCATGGGCGCCGAATTCGCCGAACTGGTTCGCGTGTATCTGGAAGATACGCCCAAAGCGCTTTCCCAACTCGAACGCGCGGCCCAGACCAATGATGTGGAATCACTGATTGCCCCAGCCCACTCGCTGAAATCGACGAGCGCAAACTTGGGCGCATTGCGACTGTCGGAAATGGCCAAGCGGTTGGAGCACGGCGCCCGGATGGGTGAATTGGGCGAACCGTCCCTACTGGTCGCGCAGATTTACAACGAGTACCAGCGTGCGGCCCAGCAACTGCGGCAACTGATTGGCGCCTGACGATGATGAGCAGGAGCTGACACTTCGCTCATCCCGGGCGGTTTGCAATTCGCGCGCCCGAGACATCGACCTCCCCGGCGAAAGCCAGGAACCGGACTCGCTCTCGCCGAATCAAGCGCGCCTTGGTTTGGCTCGGGCGAAACGAGAACGGGCGAGCGCTGCACTTACAGCGGGTCTTAAAGCAAAGAAATGGGCTGATTCAGACCCGGCCGGCACGTCCGGAAAACCAATTGCGGAAGCGCGCAATCAGGCCGCTATGGGCGGCCGGATGCGGTAGCGCATCGGGTGCGCCCGATCCGACGGCCGCACGCAGGGAGATGTGGTCGTCGGCCTGGCCAATGTAGATTTCGGCCGGAATGCGCCGGAGCGCGATCCTGAAATTGGCGCCTCTGACCGATTTCGCACCGCCATCGGATACCTCGGCGAATGCTTTGAACAACGCGCTGCGCTGAAGCACGCCGACCATTCCAGGACGCGCGCCAGCATGGATCATGCGCGCGGCAAAGATGAAGCAGTCCGGAACCAAGGGTTCGGCCCGAAGCTCAAAGACCTGCCAAACACCGGCCTTGTTTCGGGCATGGAACTGCTCCGGCGGCACCACTTCGTCTGACGTGTGCCCCATGAACACCATTGCCAATACTTCGGGAAGCCATTGCTGCACCCGGCGGGCGAGCATGGGGTCGCCGGTGACGGCGAGCAACGCCGCCTCCTCTTGCTGCGGGTTCAGATCGTCGCGCTCCAGTACCTGCATGGCACGTTCAATCTGGTCGGCATCGAGCGTCGGCAGCGGGGGCACAGCAGTCATCAGTCAGTACTCAATATCGTTTCAGCGCGCCAACTGCCGCCCGCCGCGCAAATAGCCGCGGTGGCGTTTGATTTCGGCAAACTGCGGTGGTGTGGCGCGTTCTGGCAACTCGACCAGAATCCGGGCGTGCGAAGACAGGTGCGTCAGGGCCCGATCATAGACCTCGCGTTTGAAGTCCACGACGTTGTCCAGCGGATACCAGAAATGCACCCAGGTAAACGTGTCGAATTCGGGTTTGTCGGCGGAGTCGAGGCGCACGTCCTCGTCGCAGCCCACCATCCGGAGCAGGAACCAGACCTGCTTCTGGCCCAGACAGACCGGCTTTTCGCGCCGGCGGATGTAACGCTTGGGCAAGCGATAGCGCAGCCAGCCCGGCGTCGAAGCCAATACTTCGACGTGCTCGGGGCCAAGCCCGGTTTCTTCACGCAGCTCGCGGTACATGGCCTCGAGTGGCGTTTCGTCTGAATGTATGCCGCCCTGTGGGAACTGCCAGCCATCGCGGGACACCCGGCGCGCCCAAAAGACGCGGCCGTCGCCCTGCATCAGCACAATGCCCACATTGGGTCGGTAGCCGTCGGGATCGATCACGACCGTGAGGCTCCAAAATTTTTGTCTACGCCCATTCTTCCACGAGCAAGCGAGCGCCGACAAGCAACTCCGGCACAAATTCGAGCCATTTCAGGTCAGAAAGTGGGTGCCGGGGTGCGCGGATTGCATGATGGGCGCCTCGGACCTGCCGATGCTGGGTATCGAGGGTCGGCGCCAGGACTTGACTAATCCAGCGCCAGTCACGACAATCCGCGCCCCTTCCCGAGAAGCGTCCGGTTTTTACGGATACCTTCCCGGAAAGCGTCGTTCGGCTATGTAGCTCAGCCGGTTAGAGCGTGGCACTCATAATGCCAAGGTCGGTGGTTCGAGCCCACCCATAGCCACCACCGAACGTCGCCCAATTCCCGACTTTTTCCCAATGCTCCGAACAACGTGCGCTGCGCGCGGTTTGCGCGCGCCCGACGCGATTCAACCCGCTGCCGCCACCCGTGCTACCCGCGCGGCAAAACACCCCGGCTTGGCATAGTGGGCATGCAGGTATGCGACGTTCGGGTCGTCCAGCATGGCCGAGAATTTCGGCCCGATCTCGTCCCCTTTCCCGAGATCGGCGGCGAGCAGGTCGCCGGCCGCGCTGAACGCCCGAATCGACAACACCCGCCGCTTCAGGGCGGGCGGCACGGTGTCGACCGCGTCAAACGTTGCGGTCGCCTGCTCGTGCACGAAAATCGCGTGGCGCGACCGGTAGGGCGTGTCGGCGGGCTGGTGTTCGTAGTTCAGCAACAGAACGGTACTGCCGATCGGCGCGTCATCCAGACTGATGCGGTCGGGATAGCCCGGGAACACGTCCACGGTCATGCGCCGGATGCCTTGCGCCAACAGATCGGCATCGGATTGTTGAAACAAGGATTGAAACTCGGATTGCGGCAGGCCGCTGATGCGAAACGACATGATGGACTCCCAGGAACAAAAGGTGGTGATCGATTCCGCGATCCCCAGACCGGACTGCGGCAGCAGCGAGACCAGTGTGATCGGCGCGTCACGATCCAACACTCCGAATCTTGCGCGACATCGCAAGCTGCGCCCTGTCAGCGATCGTTGATGCCACGCAAGAATCGGAGTGTCTGGCGCGCCCCGCTGGCTAAGCTGAAGGTCCGAAACCGATTGCCGCTAGAGTCCCGTCATGAGCCTGCCCAGCCCGGAAGAATGCCTGCACGCTGTCCAAACCCGCGACGCGCGGTTTGACGGCCGCTTCGTTTATGGTGTCTTGAGCACCACCATTTTTTGCCGGCCATCATGCCCATCGCGGCCGGCGCGCCCCGAGCACCTCCGGTGGTTCGACACCCCGGGCGCCGCAATCAACGCCGGCTTTCGCCCCTGCAAACGCTGCCGGCCCGAACAAACAGAGCAGTCCGACCAGATTCTGGAGCGCCTGTCCCGCTGGCTCATCGAGCATGCCGACGCCAATCCTAGCCTGGACGATCTCGCGGCGATGGGTCCGTGGTCGCCCACGCAATTGCAAAAGCGCTTCAAGGCATGGCTCGGCATTTCGCCGAAGCAGCTCCTGGATGCCACGCGAAGCGAGGTGTTCAAGGCAGCGCTGAAACGTGGCATGCGGATCACCGATGCGATCATGGAAGCCGGCTTCGGCTCCAGCTCGCGCGTTTACGGCGAGCCGCTCCGGCACTTGGGGATGAGCCCCAAGAGTTGGCGCAGCGGCGCTGCTGGCGAGCAAATCTTTTTTGCGAGCACCGATACGGCGCTTGGCCGCCTGATGATGGCGGCGACTGAAACGGGCGTGTGCTTTGCCGAGTTCGGAACGGACGATGCGGCGTTGCTAGCCAAGCTCCGGCAAGAGTTTCCGAATGCAACGCTACGGGAAAGCCCGGCACGCGAGTCGTCGGAACTCGCGACGTGGTTGCAGGCGTTGTCGGATCATTTGGAACATGACCAACCGCGCCCCAATGTGCCGCTGGATCTCCGCGGCACCGCATTGCAGATCAAAGTATGGCGGTTCCTGCTCGGTACCGAGATCGGCTCGCGGCACAGCTACAGCGAGGTGGCCCGCGCCATCGGCGCCGACAAAGCCCACCGCGCCGTGGCGAGTGCATGCGCGGCCAATCGAATCGCGATCCTGGTGCCTTGCCATCGCGTATTGAGCGCCAGCGGCAGTCTGGCTGGCTACCGCTGGGGCTTGGCGCGCAAGCGGGCACTGCTCGCGCAGGAAGCGCTGGCTGGTCCGGCGCTGGCTCAGGCGACAACGACTCAGCAGAACGTGGTGTCAGACTGAATCACTCGGCGCGTGACGGTGGCGCTGCCATACCAAAATTGCAGAGCTAGCAGTCGTTCCGAAGGTGCGCTTGTTCGCACACCTTCGGCGCGACCACAATGCCTATTCAAAACTCGACGAGAACATTGCATCACCGAGTGTCGCCATGGCGGTAACTGAGTCGCTGGGCGGGGACTCCAGCGTGCTCTTGGCGTAGCTGCTGACGCGGTAGTGCCGCGTGACGCCAAGCGGTGCGCCAAGGTCCAGGAACCCCCGTTCGAAACTGCTGCCCAGGTGTCGCCATTGGCCGTCGCCGTCATGGCACCAGATGCGAAATCCTTCAACCAGATTGAGCGGATCAATCGGTGCGTCCCAGCTCAATTGCACGAGGGTCGTCCCGACCAGGGCATTCGCGTTCAGCCCCTGCACGAGTGGCATACCGCCCAAGCTGATGCTGGCGTCGTTGTTGCCGAGATCACCATCCGTGAACGGCGCGTTGCCAATCAGCAGGCGGGCATACAATCGATGCGGCTGTTCCGGTTTGAAGCCGGTCGGCACCGTTGCATTGAACGAAAAGTTGGCCAGATCGCCGGACGCCATGGACGTCAAATTGCGGCTGCCAATCAACGTACCGCCTTCATCAAGCGGCGCATCCCACGACCAGACGATGCGGGTCGGCGCCACGGGCGACACCACGAAATTCGCGCCGATACTGCGCACTTTGGCGGTCGCGGTGAAGGCTGTACCCGACTGCAGTGCACCCAGGTTCAAGGCCACCTCCTCAACGCGCAGATCTGGCTCGGATGCCATGCTGTATACGCTCAGATCGGCATCGATATTGCCTTGCACAGCCTTACCGACCGCTGCCGACTTCTGGGCATCGCGATACTGATTCTGGGTCAGGAACGGGAGCGGCAAGCCACGGGTGCCGAGCACCACGTACTGTCCGGTGGATGGGTCCATCGCCGCATGGGGTGCAAAGTGTCCACCACCGTCGGCAGTTAACGGCAGCGGTGTCACGGCGTTGCTGTTCGCGGTCACGTTCAACGCGATCAGATCGCCGGTGTGCATGGCCATTCCGATCGGGTCGCCATCGCGCGTGTTGCTGCCCTGGGCGTCGTTGCCAAAGCCGGTGCCGCGCATGACCACCGTGTAGTTGCCGGCATCATCACGCAATGCCTGAGGGCGTTCGCCATAAATCGCACGACCAAACGTATCGGTCAGCGCGCGCGCCGTCACGGTGCAGACGCCTGCCACACAGTTCTGACCCCGCGCCAGCGCGACACGCTGCTTGTTGCCGACGAACATGTCGGGATCATCGGCATAAGTGTGCGCAATCATGAATCCGCCACTGCCATCGCCGACGATACTCGGCCACGCCACGCCACCCGGCAGTCCGCCCGGCACTTGCACCCCTGTGGAATCCATCAGTCGATAGGCGATCCGACGTGCATCGGTATCGGAAAACACGCCATTGCTGCTGCGGACAAACGCAACGGCGCGCTCACCATCAACATAAGCGGCACTTGGGGCCGTATCCAGCATGGCACTGGCGCTGCTATCCACGGCCTGCGGCGTGCTGAAACCGCCGCGCGAGGGCACGAAGGCCGCGTGATAAATGCGGCTGCGATGCTGGCTCATATTGCCGGCCATATCGCGCGTCCATACGGCAAAGACCTCGCCCCCGGACGGGCATCCGGCCTCACCATCGGGACAGGACGCCAGATCGACACCGCCTTCGCCGCCACTGACGGGCGTCAGGGCTGTCTTGCTTGACCAAGTTTCGCCGTCCCAGGTGGCATACATGAGGCGTTGCCTGGCCAAACGCGCCAGCGGCGACAGTGCGGCCATCGTCTGGTAGCTGTCGGCATTTTCCGCCCACACCATCACGGCATGCGAGTCGTTGTAGAAAGCCAGATCAATACTGCGAATCCCGGGCGCGGTCGACAGTACGACCTCATCCTGACTGCGACCGAAGTCGCCACCATCGATCGGACGCACCACCAGCTTCGGCACGGTCTGCATGGTGGGATCGGCCCGCGTGAAGGCCATCAGGCCACTGCCCACAGGCGAGTAGGCGGTGACACTCTGCCGCGGTTGGATACGGGCCGACGGTCGCTGTCCGGGCAGACCCTGCAAGCCATCGAACTTGCCCGCCAGTAGTCCGGAATTCGGCACCGGGCTCGTGTTACAGCCATTGCCAACCTGATCCGAGAGCAGCACTTCGCTGCCCGAAATGTCGTTCAAGGCGTCGCAGATCAGATCGAGCGGCAGGCAGAACACTTCGAAATGCCACGAGAAGAGCAACAAGGCCGTGAAGCACTCTTCGACACGCACGACCGGGTTCGCACTCGGATCGACCGTCACCGGCATATCCAACGCGAACACCGCATCAAGATCGACGCCGCCATCGACGAGATCGAACAGCACGTCGATGTCCAGGTAGAAATTCAAGCCCATATCGAGGCTCGGGGTGGTGGTCATGTTCAACTTCGGCTGGCCGTTGTTGGCAATGGTGGTTTTGCCGGCAATGTCGATCTCGGCCAGGATGTTGAAATTCGCCCCAACTTCGATCCCCGCGAGCAGCGGCACGCCCCAGACGTAGTAGAACAACGGGAAACTGTTGTCGATCAGCGTGTAGTGCTCGGAAAGTTGCTGACCAATCGGGGCTTCAAAGGCCGTCGGTGAACCCGCGCGACCGGCGCTCCGATGGTTGCTGTTGACCGGCGCAAACGTGGTCTGCGCGCCATCAGCGGCGATGAACAGATCGAGCATACGCACGTTCTCGGTACGGTTCCTGAGCGTCCCGATCTGATAGCCGGGACTCTGATCGAGTTGGATATCGGCGTCGCCATTGTCCTCCTCGGCGGTGATCCGCATGTTTTGGCCGCCAGCGCCATAGACCACGGACTGACCATCGATGCGCGAAGCATTCAGCCACGACAGATCGCGCTGCACCATGCTGACGGTGATCTTCTGCTTGACCGAGCCTGCTTGGTCGTCGCCCACGAATTCGGCGTAGCCCTTGATCAGACCGGCGCTTTGCTGGCGCACGTTCGGGAGTTGTGCGCGCCACGTCAGCGACGTGTCGAGCCCGTCGATCGAGCAGTCGAGCGCCGCCCCACTACTGGAGAAGTTGCGCTGGTATTCGTAGCTGCCGTTGCGGTCGAGATCGAGAAAGAGCTTGGCGCTGGCCACCTCACCCGTGATGGCCGGATCAGTGCGTACCGTCAATTCGGTCGGATAGCCCTGCCCCAGCGCTTCCGAAATCCAGGCCGGGTTGACCCCCAATTGGCTGTTGATCGGACCGAATTGCTGGGTGACTTCGGCAAAGCCCTCACTGGCATTCGCCTGATTGCGCACGCCATTGGCGATCCAAGGCTTCGCCGCAAGATCGTAGAGCACGACCTTGCGCAGAATGGGCGGCAGCGGCAGCGTGTAGGTCAGGTTGCGGCCGCCGGAGGCCATTTCGACATTCTGATACCAATCCACGATGCGGGTGGTGTCGTCGCTCGTATCGTCGGTTTCCATACCAGTAAAGAACACGTTGTAGCGATGCGGCAGAAAGTCGTATTCATTCGGCTGCCCAGGCGGAAACTGGAAGCCGTAACCCTGGGCAGACGCGTTGATCGCCAGCGACAGGCCCCGATCGCCAAGTGGGTGGCAGCCCGTTGGGCCGCAATAGAACCGTGGAATCGAAGCAATCATCAGGTCTTGGTTCGCGAACAGGAATTCCGCGCGGCCAGTGTTGCCGGACAGCTGTCGCTCCAGCGTAATGGGACAGCCATAGACATCGGTCAGGCGGAACATGAACTGACCCAATTGATTGGCCAGCCCCATCTGCTGAAGATTCTGCATGATCGATCCCCAAGATGGACCGTCGAGGTCGTCGGCATCGGTCACGGGTGCCCCTTCGACCTGCACGACCGCACCTGGAATCGGTGTGCCGTCCATCCGGACCACGCGGACCGTCAGCTGGCGATAGTCCTCGGGAATGGCATTCAAATTGGCGTTGTTCGCCGCCGTGAATTGACGCACCATCAGGCCATGCGCATTGGTGCTGTCCTGGGTAAACATCAGGCTGCCATGGCGCGACGGCCCAGCGCTCATGCTGAACGCGCCGGGCGATGCGCCGACGATCTCGTATTCGTATTGGTTGCCGACCCGGCGCACCGGCGCCTCGGCGAGCGGAAACACCCGACCATCGTCACCGGTGAACCACATCGTCGTACTCTCGGGCGCCGGTTCGTTCGCAGCGACATTGATCTGACCGACCGAACGCAGCGGCTTGCTCGGCAACGCTTGATTCGGCGGCGGTGTGACGATCGATACCGTGAACGGCGACGGTGGTTTGGCGCCCACATTGATGGTGAACTCGCGCTGGCTGACGATGGCCTTGCCGACCCGATTGATCAGTAAAATTCGCGCTGGCCCAGGCAGATTCGCCGGGCGGTTGGTCGGCAGAATGAATTTGCCGCTGAAGCTCCCGTCACTCACCACGACGGGCCCCAGCACTGACGCCTCTTCATAGAGCACCGTCAGGTTTCCGGCCGTTAATCCGCTGACCGCAAAGCGAAATGACTGACCGGCGGACGGGTTGGTGGTTAGCGGCGTCAAATTCAGGCTGCTCAGCACCGTGAAGCTGTTGTAGGCGGCCACCGTGCCGCCCGTTGTTTTGAGGCGCATTTTGCCGATGCCCACCGGCAGCGCCGGCAGTACGATGCTGCGACTCAAGCTGCCTCGCGGATCCGTGGTGATCGCCGTGCCGATATTCGTGGCCGGCGAGCCGACGAACTCCAATTGGTAGCTGGTCGACGGCGCGAGTCCGCTCGACACGACCCGAATCGTCGCGCCCTGGCTGGCCTTTGCGGGCGTGATCGTCAAGGTGGCCGCCGGTACGCTGTCGAGCCACAGCAACAGGATTGCCGCAAGCACGCACCGCGCGGCAAGGCCGATACGAGGCTTGGGGCGCCCCTGAACTGGTCTCGATGCGATGCGGGCCCTGGCTGGCCCGGATGGATCTGTCTTCATGATTCCGCTCCTCGGCTTCCGGTTAAGGTGGAACGACGCGCTCGTTCGGCGCATTCGTCGCGCGCACCCGGTACCGGTCCGGGTGCAGTCGAGCAAATCGGCTTCTGCCGTCTGCCATTCCTCAGCTACCCGAAATCCCAGAATTCAGGGCCATGAATGCACCTCTGTGATCCGCTTGGGCCGCGGATGGCTTCGGGAACCTGGATTCACACCCGTTCTGGCCCGCTTGTCGCGGTTTTGGTGTTGGGCCCTGCATGAACCTCCGACCTCCGAACCGAGCCGCCGCGGCAACCACGGCACCCATTCGCGCGCGCAAAGCGCGAACCGCTGCGCGTGCGGCAGCGCTGCTGCCATGTAATCTTGGCGGGCATTGCCGGAATGCCCGAACCCGCAGACCCATCACGCCCATGTCGGACGAAGTCACGCTTTTGATCGAACGCGCCCAGGCTGGCGACCGTCTCTCTGCCGACCGGCTGTTCGAGGTGGTCTATCGCGAACTCCACGCGCTGGCGGCGCGACAGCGCCTCACCGTTGGCGTCGGGGACATGGGGGCCACCTCCCTCGTGCATGAAAGCTACATGCGGCTGATCCGTGGGATGTCACTCGGATCGGCGGGACGCGCCCACTTTTTCGCCATTGCGGCGCAAGCCATGCGACAGATTGCGATCAACCAAGTGCGGGCACGCATGGCGGAGAAGCGCGGCGGCGCCATGGACGTGACGTCGTTGGACGGGCTCACTGACGGCGTCGAACCGGCCGAAGGCAAGCCGGTGGACTTGCTCGCGCTCGATCAGGCGCTGACGCGACTGGAGTCATTCGACGCGCGGCTCTCGCGTCTGGTCGAACTGCGCTTCTTTGGCGGCATGAGTCTCTCTGAAGCGGGGGACAAGCTCGGCCTGTCCGAGCGCACGCTCAAGCGCGACTGGCGCAAGGCACGCGCGTTCTTGCATGCCGAGTTGGCCGGGGCGCAAGACGATGAGGCTTGACGCCCGCGCGCTCGGCCGGGTCTCCGATCTATTCGAAGCGCTGGTCGATCTACCCGACTCGGAACGTGCCCGCGCCTTGCAGGAACTCGACACTCATGAGCCGGCGATTGCCGCCGAACTGCGGCGTTGGCTGACCGAGGACGCGCGTGATCAGGGCGTGCTCGACGTCACGTCGCATCGCTTCGCCGTGCCGTTTAGCGAGTCGGACAGCACCACCGCACCCGATCGCAGTGGCCAGATCATCGCTGGCTTTGAGTTGCTTCGCCGGGTGGGTCGTGGCGGAATGGGCGAAGTCTATGAGGCACAGAAGACCGGCGCCGACTTCGAGCAGCGTGTCGCGATCAAATTGCTTCGCTTAGGTTTGGACACCGACGACATGCGCCGCCGCTTCTTGCGTGAGCGTCGGATCCTGGCGCAGCTGCAACACCCCGGCATCGCCCGCTTGCTCGATGGCGGGGTCAGTGCCGATGGCCTGTCGTGGCTGGCCATGGAGTTCGTCGATGGCGCACATTTGCTAGCCGCGGCGCAGGCACAAAAGCCCTCGGTGACTGATCTGCTCGGATGGTTCTTGCAAGTATGCGACGCGGTCGCCTATGCGCATCATCGGCTGATCGTGCATCGCGACCTCAAGCCCTCGAACGTTCTGTTGACCGCCGATCGGCACGTCAAGCTGCTCGATTTCGGCATCGCGAAATTGCTCGATGACGTCGACGACGACGCACTGACCGGCACGGGCATCCAGGTCCTGACGCCAGCCTATGCCGCACCCGAGCAGATTCTCGGCCAACCGATCAGCACGGCGACTGATGTCTATGCACTCGGCCTGATTCTGTATGAGCTACTGACCGGCGAACGCGCCAACCAGCATCAGAGTCGCAGTCTTGATGAACTTGTACGGCAGCTTGATCAGCACAAATTGCCGGCCCCCAGCGTGCGCTTGCTGGCGTCCAATGCTGGCGATGCGGCCGAGCGTCAGGCGCGCGTGCGCCTCGCGCGTCAGATCAGCGGCGAACTCGACACCATTGTGCTGCATGCCCTGAAGCGCGAACCGGATCGCCGCTATCAGAGTGCCGCTGAGTTGGCGGATGATCTGCGTCGCCACCTCAATGGGCACCCGGTGCGCGCGCATCTGGACAGCCCGGCATATCGCCTCCGCAAGTTCATCGGCCGCCATCGCGTTGGCGTTTTTTCTGCGGCGATTGCGGCGAGCGCCATCGTGGGCGGATTGAGCGTTGCCCTCTGGCAAACCAAAGTCGCCAGGGCCGAGGCTGCCAGAGCCGAGTCCGCGCTACAACGCGCAGAGTCGATCAAGGCGTTTTCGCTGTCGCTGTTTCGCGAGCAGGACCCGCTGGCACGCAGCAAGCCAGAGCCGCGCAGCGCAGAAGAATTGATTGACATCGGCATTGCCCGGGCGCGCGAACAGTTTGTCGGACAGCCGGAGGAACGCGCGACCTTGCTGAAGGATCTTGGCGAAATCGAGGTGAGTCTCGCCAGCTTTGACAAGGCACTGGACGCGCTCAACGAGGCCCGCTCGTTGCGGGCGGCCGAGCCCGATGCCGCCAGGACGAACCGAGCCAGCGTGGCCGAGGTCGACATCGCCATTGCGACGGCCAGAATGGGCTTGGGTGAATATGCCGAGGCACTCGCGCTGTTTGAGCGCAGCCTGCCGACCCTACGCCAGCACTATGGTGCCGAATCGCCGCAAATGCTCGCCGCCCGCGCACATTACAGCAAGGCACTATTCGCATTGGGCCGCCGCGACGAAGCGATCGCAGAGGCCGCGGCCCTGCTGCCGATCCATGAGCGGGTGCTGGGCCACGATGCGCCAGAGACCATCGCCCGACTGGCCGATATCGCGTCACTGCAGGAGCAGTCCGATCAGCCCGATGCCGCAGAGCAGTCCGCGCGCCGCCTGATTGCACGCATCGAACAGGTCTATGGTCCCGAGCATGCGTTGCTGATTCGCCCCTTGAGCTTGCTCGCCGATGTCCTGCGCCGTCGCCAGCAGTACGCGTTGGCCGAGCCGGTCTATCAGCGCGGCATTGCGCTCGCGCGCCAACATGACAGCCGCCGATTGCTCGCCGGATTGCTGTTGCGTCAGGGAGATCTGATGCGCCGGATGCAGCGGCTCGACGAAGCCGAGCCCAAACTCGCCGAGGCCGCGAGCCTGTTGCCCGAAGGCACCCCGGAACGCGCCAACGTCGTGTTTCTGCATGCGGCTGTGCTGCGTGCCCGCGGTGATCTCGACGCGGCATCCAAGGCGTTTCAGCAAGCGTTCGAACAGTTCCGCGCGGCACTGGGGCCGGACTCGGTGTATGCCTGGAACGCATCGCTGCAACAGGTGCTGACCGAACGTCAGGCGGGCCGCGGCGCCGCGGCCGAAGCGCAACTCCTTGAGACCGTCGCAAAGCTTCGACAGATCAGCAGCCCAGAATCCTTTGAGGTCGCATCGGCCGCGTCGGCGTTGGCGGATTGGCGGGCGCTGCAAGGTCGGCACCGCGACGCGTTGCCCTTGTTCGACGAAGCGCTCGCCGTCAGCGAGAAGCTGTACGGCGCCGATCATCCGGATAGTCGTGAGTTGCGTTTGGCCCGCGCGGAGAGTCTGCTGGCACTGGCCGATACTGAGTCACGGAAGCGCGCGCGGCTCGATGCCGAGTTCGTCGTGAATAGCGACAAGCCGGCTGCGCCCCTGTCAGACAAGCATCGAGAACACGCGACCAATCTGCTTCAACGTCTCGCAACAAATACGCGATGACTTGGTGATTCTGACCGCAAGTAACCCCCTCCCCCGCACTCGCGGGGGAGGAAGCGCCCCCGCTCCCACGCGAGTGGGAGCGGGCTGGGAAGCGGGCTACTTGCCGCACTGCGCCGTCGCAAGAATCGCGCATCGTCGCCGACAGTCTGATGCGCGAATAAGCGCACCAAAGAAGCGGCTGGACTCCCACGCGAGAAGAAGCGGGCTACTTGCGATTCTGCGAGGTCGTGCAGATCGCGCAGTGCATGTTGCCCCCGACGGTTCGCTCAGATCGGTGGCCGATACACCGTGATGTGGGCCGACACACAGCGCCAGCTGCCCTTCAAATACACCCAGATGTCGGTGTAGCGGTTGATGCCCTTGCGACCATCCTGGCGCTCGTAGTCATTCTCGGCATGGATGACCGCGAGGTTTCCGAATCGCCGGACCTGCACCGTGCCAACCGGAAAGTGTCGCAGATGTTCGGCAAACACCGGCAACGCGAAGTCTGCGAGCGCGGCGGGCCGGTCGTGGAGCGTGCCGTCGCCGAACACCACGACATAGTCCTGACTCAAGTGCGCGTCGTACCAGCCTACGTCGGCGCGGCGAAAGGCGTCGACATACGCGTCATTCAAAGCCGTCAGTACCGCGATTGGATCACCGCTTGGATCGGCCCCTGTCCAGGGCATCACTTGCGGCGCGTCAGCATGTTGAATCGCTTCCGGCAGACCCGGTTTCAGGCGCGTCTGCTGCCCGGCTACCCACTGCCACTGATTGCTGTCCCAGACATACACGTCGGTATTGCGTCGACGTTCTGGCTTGCCGTCGGTCGTACCGAGCAACAGCGACTGCACGATCGCAGCCTGGTTGAATTGGCGGACAAGAACCTGTTCGGACGCCAAGACCGAAAATCGCGGGAGCACTGCGAGGCTTTGCTGCAAGCCCGATCGGTCCCGGCGTTCGCCATCGGCATCGATGACCAAAATGTCATCGCTGATCCAAGCCGCCGTTGCAATTCGGACAGGATCAGCATGGACGCTCACGCGCTCAGCGTGTCGCGCCTTGAGCGCAGCGGTCGCCACGGCACCGTTTGGTGCGGGTAGCGCTGCTGTGGCACTCAGCGCCATTGGAACCAATACGGAAGCAAGCCAGGTGGTATGCGGCATAGGTGACTCCTGTATCAAACGTGTGGGGCGGTTCGGATCGTCGGCGCGCCTGCCGGGCTAGTGGTGCAGGCCTTGCTTCTGCCAGACCGGGCTCGCCAACAAGAGGGCGCGCGCCATCGCTTGCGCCGCGGCGGGTTCGATCCGTTGCTCGCGTGCGAGGTAGTCGGCATTCAAGGCGAGCACTTCATCAAACGGCTTCAGCGCGCCGTTCGCATCGGCACAGGTGCTGCAAAACGCGGCGTTTGGGTTGCCACCCGCAAAGTCGGCAGTTGCCTGCATCGGAAAGCCGCAAGAACCGCAGGAGGGGCAGTGTTGTGTGGACATGATTGGCCTCATGGTTTCAGGGTTGTAAGAGGGCGAGCAGATTGGCTTTGATTTCGTCACGGCGCAGCGCGCAGACCATCTCGTTGGGTGCGAACAAGTCGCGATTGATCAAGTAGTGGTTGCATTGCGCGATCCACAGATTCGCGACCGCGGCCGGATCAACTGCGCGCAAGCGACCGGCGTCGATGTCGCGCGCGAGGGCTGCACGCATTCGCCAGGCCACGCCGGACTGAAACGCAAACAGCCGCGCCCGTGCGGCGGCCGGCAACTGCGTGGATTCGCGCAAGATCTGGGCGTAGAGCGCTTCGTTTGCCAACAACGCATCCAGATGCGCGTCCATCACGGCCGACACACCGACATCCGACCCGTCCGGGATCGTGGCCAGTGCGTCGGTCATGCTCGCCCCGATGTCGTTGAGCAGCGCTTCAACCAATGCGTCCCGCGTTGGGAAGTGCACAAACACTGTCCCATGGGCCTTGCCGACCGCCTTGGCGATGGCAGCCGTCGAGGTTGCCGCAAACCCCTGCTCCGCCACAGTTTTGCGGGCGACGGACAGCAGTTGTTCGCGCGTCGATTGCTTCTGCTCGGCTCGTTTGCTCATTGGATGACTTACCGCTCACTGAGTACGTGCTCAGTATATGGCATTTTGAGCTCGTGTCAAGGCATACCACCGCGCCGAGGCTGCCGGACCGCTATCCACGCATCTTGCCGCGCCGCGCCTACCCCCGGCCCGCGTTCAGGCTCGATTTGGCACGGATTTGCCGCACCGAGCCGGCCGCAGTCTGCAATCATGCAGCGCATCGGCGCCACGTCGCGCCTCCAGCCGGGAGATTGAATGAACCACCAACACGCGGTTCCGATTCGCTTCGTTGCAGCCGTGGCCTTTGCAGCCGAAAAGCATCGCCATCAGCGCCGCAAGGACGCCGAGGCGTCGCCCTACATCAATCACCCCGTGGCGCTGGCGCAAACGCTGGCCGATCTGGGCGGCGTCACCGATCTGGACGTGCTGTGCGCCGCCGTCTTGCACGATACGCTGGAAGACACCGAGACCACGGTCGCCGAACTGACGCAGCACTTTGGCCCGGACATTGCCGCGATCGTGCAGGAAGTGACGGATGACAAGACGCTCTCGAAAGCCGAGCGGAAACAGCTGCAGATCGAACACGCTGGACATGCGTCGCGCCAAGCCAAACTCGTCAAGCTGGCGGACAAGATCTGCAACGTGCAGGACATCCTCGACGCCCCGCCTGCCAATTGGGACAGCGCGCGCAGAATCGAGTATCTCCATTGGTCCAAGGCCGTGGTCGACCGCGTGCGTGGCGTCAATCCGGCGCTCGAATCCACGTTCGACCAGTTGCTCGAACGCGGTCTGCTTTTGCTGAAGGACTGAGTTCCGTTTCGTTGTGACAAACTTGGTGACTCGTCGACGCCAGCAGAGCGTGATCACCGCGGTGCATTCGACCAAACGAGTGCGCCAACCCGCTTTTTGGCCCCGGTTCAGAGCCCGGGCGACACCCCTGCTAAGATCCGCGCAACCGTGATCAACCAACCATCATGCCCTCACGCGCTGCCGACATCCTTGCCCTGAACGCCCGTGCCGAACAGGCTGCGGACTTGCTTCGAGCCATGTCGAATCCGCAACGTCTGCGCGTGCTGTGCCTATTGGCCGAAGGCGAGCGCTCGGTCGGTCAGATCAACGCCGACATCGATTTGAGCCAATCCGCCTTGTCCCAGCACCTCGCAAAACTCCGCGACGAGGGCCTGGTCGACACGCGCAAAGAAGCACAGACGGTGTACTACTCATTGGTCCCGGGACCGGTGCTCGCGATCATCAAAACGCTGCATGGCATTTACTGCCCGCGCTGATTCGCGCGGGATTGGTCGGCAAGTCGGTACCCAGCATCATGGCGCACGCGCCGGCTTGGCCACATCGATCATGACCGCAAAGTCAAACGCGTAGACCATCTGCGCAAAGCTGCTGCCGCCTTGCTCGCGCAACGTACGCATTGCCCGCAGTGGCCGGAGATCGTAGATCGCCCAACCCTGCTGATCCTTGATGGCATCAAGGAACGGCTCACCAGTCACACTGGCAAGCTCCGCACGACCATCATAAGGCACTGCCTCCAAGGTCGTATCGGCCATCACCGGCAACCGCCGATTGACCTGACCACTCAGCGGCAACACCAACAAGTGGAGCGAGGTCTGGCCACGGCTTTCAGCTAGCTCGCTCGCCAGATTGCCAAGGTCGTACTGCCCGGTGGGACTCAAGCCGCGACCGACGTGATAGGCGCCCATCCGGAACATCCAGCGATTCTGCGCGGTGGCATCACCCTGACGATACGCAGCCATGAATTCGCGCTTCATCAAGCGAGCGCGCTCACGATTGGAGCGTGCCGGATCGGAGCTGTTCCAATCGTAAATGTGTGCGCTGTCCGCGAGCGCATCAATGATCCGAGTCGCTTTGGCAGATGGCGCCGACGCCACTGCATGGCGCCACGCCGCAACATCGGCATCCTGCAGATGCAGCAACCCCGCGAGGCTCACGTCTCCGGTTGCCCGCATCTTGGTTTCCAATTCAGACTGGGCCTTGATGGCCTGATCGATGACCGACCGCTGTGACACCGGAACCAAGGGCCGAAGTTGCGCCAGGTTGGCTGGCATCGACAAGATAAACTCCTGATCGACGCCGGCAATCACCTTCCCGGCGTCCAACCAGTGCGCGACCATCGCGGCATCGTCCCGCCATTCCACAAACGCAGCCGACCCGGGAAAGCGGCGCGCGACCTGGGTCAGGTCACCCGCCTGATGCGCCATGCGCAAACGATCCGCCGCCAACGGGCCGATCTCAAGCACCAGTCCATCGGTGGCATCCGTGCCCAAACTCCGATCGAGCGCCACGACAAACTGCGGCACATCCGCAAAACCATGGTCCTCGCCAATCAGAATGAACGGCGCCGCGCGGGCCGCCGCCAACAGGGGCGCCGCGCCTGGACCCGACAATTGCCCCTGATCCATCGCAATGGTCGCTTGGTGTTGCTTGAGGTAATCGCGCAATGACGGCGTATCGTCGGCCGCCGCGGGTAACAGAACAACCGACAATAGGGCAAACAACAGTGGCTTCAACATGATGCGTCTCGCAAGGGTGTCTACACCCGGTAACGAGGTTCGATGCCGAATGCGGACACAGGGTTGCATGCCACGATCACTAATCCGGCCAATGAAACCGATGCAGCACCCGATGCAGGATCGGTGAAAACATCAATGCTGCGGTGACGATGAACACGAGTCCGCTGTATAGCGCGTAGACGCCCGCAAACAGTTTGCCCCCGGCGGTGACGGGCATGTTCACCGGTCCCATGCCGCCTAACAGCATGGCTGAATTCAAGAATGCATCGATCCAAGGTAGGCGTTCAAAGTAGCGGTAGCCGAGCATGCCGACGCCAATCGACGCCACGATCAGGAGGGCAGAAAACCCGAGATGCGAGACCACGCGGCCCACAAAATGCCGGTGCGTCAAGGGCGCCTGGCGTCGATTCTCATACATGGGCTGGACCTCGTTGGGATCGCGAACAGGGCGCGCGCCATGATGGCACGGACGTCCCTCACTGAGCCTTCACCTATTGCACCGCACAACCAAAAAAAGTGACGCAACCGATTTTTTCCCAGCAGAAATTGTGTATCTTCGATGGGCTGTCAGCGCATTGGGAGAATGGATTCGCGCCTGGCAGACGCCGCAACACGCAAACATCAAAGAGAAGAAACCAATGAAGATTGCACGTCTTGCGTTTTGTTTGAACGCAGCGTTGGCGGCTGGCACCGCCTTTGCTGCCGATGATCTGTTCACGCCCTCGGGCAATCGCGAACAGTTCATCGCACCCGGGGAAATGCTCGCCAAAGTTGCTCAAGACCCATCGAACGAACGGATCGAACTGGTCCGCGCCAATGCCAACTTGATCAGCGCGAAAACGCGTGATTTACGGCTGAGTCTGCCAGGTGGGCTGAGTATCAACGCGCTGCAAAGCCGTTTTGAAACCATGGCCAGTGGCAATGAAGTCTGGATCGGCGAGTTGGATGCTGGCGTCGCCAAGGGCCTCGACACCCAGGGCCGTCAGGCACTCGATGCCAACGAGAACACCATTATCGCGGTTCGCTCCGGCGACACGATTCTGGCCAACATTCGCGTCAACGGCGCGCTGTATCGGCTCGTGCCGGTCGATAAGGGTCAGCATGCGTTGATTGAAGTCGATCAGAGCAAGTTTCTGCCTGATGAAGACGCCGCAGCTTACGCAGAGATGGTCCGCCATGCACCGCCACCGCGCGCGATGGATCGAAATTGGGTGGAGTCGAACGCCAAGGCCATTTCGACCATTCGCGTCATGGTGGCATTTGGTCCGGCGGCGGCTTCGGCCATCGGCAACGATCAGCAAACGGTGGATCTGGCGTTTACCGAGTCCAACAACGCCCTGGCCGCAACGAACACCGACATTCGGTTCCAGCAGGCCGGGTCGATTCAGTATTACACGCAATCAGAAACCAACAACTACACGACCATGCTGTCGCGCCTGACCAATGGTTCTGATGGGTTCTATGATGCGATCGCGGGCCAGCGCAATACCAATACGGCCGACATCGTGGCGTACGTGGCACCCGCCAGTTCCACGCTCTGTGGCCAAGCGGCCGGCATCGCCACATCGAACGCCAGTGCGTACTACGTGATGTCGCCGAGTTGCATGACCGGCAATTACACGTTCGTGCACGAGGCCGGCCATGTCATTGGCACGCGCCATGACAACGACCCGACCACGACACCTTATGCCTATGGCCACGGTTATGTGATCACAAGCGTCAGCCGCCGCACGGTCATGGCCGTCAATAACGGTCCTTGCCCAAGCTGCACCCGCATTGGCGCGTTCTCCTCGCCAAACTACACGATTAGCGGCGTGGCCATCGGCACGGCGAACTTCAATGACAATACCCGCGTGCTGCGAACGCGCGGCCCGACGGTGGCAGCGTTCCGCTGAGCAATCGTTACCCGAATTGACACAGGCCCTGATCAAGCCTGCTACATTCGGGGTTCAAACAACGCGGTGCGACCTGATTCCACGCTCAGGCGACACCCAACCCGAAGTCCGGCTCCGGCCGGACTTCTTTTTTTGGCGACTCATCACTAGGGTCAGGTTGGGCTGACTGCAGATGCCAACGTCTGCAACAGCGCCGCTGATTCGATATCAGCTGGAAAAAACGCCTCGACCGCAAGCTCTGCGAGCGTGACCTCCACCGGCGTACCAAACACGGTGATGGTCGAAAACAAACGCAACACGCCTTGCGGTGTTTGCAGGCAGATCGGCAGTACCACGCGCTCATCCGGACTCGTGGCCACGGCTCCCGGCGCATCGGGACACGACGGATACGCGGCAATCTCTTCGTGTAAGTCCAGCAATCCTTGGTCGCCCGTTTGCCGGAACTGCACGATCAGGCGATGCAGGATATGAGCGCGGACTGACTCCAGGTTCAGAATCCGCGATGCCAGTCCCAACGGGTGCAGGCTCAATCGAATCACGTTGATTGGCGGCGCGAGTAACGTGGCGTCCACGCCTTGCAAGAACAAACCGGCTGCCGCATTGGCCTTCAGCATGTTCCAATGCCGGTCCACCGCAATGGCGGGCAAATGTCCGTGCGCGGCAAGCACCAGATCAACCGCCGCCAACGCCGCAGACATCGGCGGTGCGTCCAGTGTGTGCTGCGGATACTCGGGCGAGAATCCGGCTGCGAGCAACCACTCATTGCGTTGTCTTAGCGGCAGACTCAGCAATTCCGCCAGATGCAACACCATGCCCCGGCTCGGCCGCGAACGACCCGTTTCAATGAAGCTCAAATGCCGGGTAGAGATACGAGCATCAGTCGCCAGCGCCAACTGGCTCAACCGGCATTGCTGCCGCCGTTGCTTGAGTGCTGTACCGAAGTCCAACCGTGTTCGCATTGGGAGACCCCTTGCCGTCCGCGGGATCATGCCAGGAGGCGTGCGCACTGCCCATGATCTGGGAGGTAATGGCGGCAATTCCGAGAATCTGCCTGCTTGCCGCGATTCAGTGCGCCGCGCCTTGACTTGACCCAATAGGTAATCGCTTTGCTGCACGCTTCCACGCAGCATGCGCACACCCCAACCTGGAGTGTGTCATGACAATGTTGATCCCGAGTTCCCTACTCCGTTTCGCGCTGAAACTTGACGCCGGTGTCTCGGCGCCGTTTGGACTATTCAGCGCGCTATTGGTCAGCACGTTGGCCGCGCGGACCGCGTTGCCCGCGAGCCTGATACTGATCACCGGTCTGGTCTGCCTGCCTTACGCAGCATTGTTGATCTGGCTTTCGGGTCGTCAACACTTGGCGCGCTTCGGCATCGCGGCGATTGTCATCGGCAATCTGCTGTGGGCCGATGCCGCGATTGCCTTGGCATTTGGCTGGCTGGGCGCCAAGCCAAGCAGCGAAGGACTGATCCTGCTCGCGATCCACGCCATCGCAACCGGCACGTTCGCGGTGTTGCAGGCTGCGGGTTGGTACCGATCCACCGTGGCCAACGCCGCTAGCCGCACACCGGTCGCCGCGTGAACCAGGACCGCGTCGTTCAATCCTGCCTGTTGCTGGCGGCATTGATCCATCTGCTGCCGGTTGCCGGAGTCTTGGGTGCCGAGCGACTGCAGACGCTCTACCGACCCGGAGACCTCGGCCCGACCGAGGTCTTGCTGCTGCAGCATCGCGCCCTGCTGTTCGGCGTCTTTGCGATGGGCTTGCTGGTTGCGGTGTTTCAGCCGAACTGGCGCATTCCGACCGCAGGGATGACCTTGCTCAGCGTGCTGGGTTTTCTGGTACTGGCCGGTCTGAATCGCGACGCCGTGAACCCGGCATTGCTGCGCGTGGTGATTGCCGATCTCATCGCGTTACCTGCGCTCGTTGTCGTGATTTGGATGAGCAAACGCTGAGCCCAGCCAACAGATTCTCTCGCCGCCTCGAATATTCCCGTCGGGGCCGACCCCTGTGTCTGCCCTGCTGCGAGGCCAACAGATCGCCTGGCACCTCCGCGTGCCATCGCCACGCACGTCTCGCCGACATCGCCATCACTGCCAAATGAACACGGGCACCCGAAGGTGCCCGTATTCTGTTTCTGGATGACGGTGATTTACAGCCGCTGCCGACTGGCGAGCCCCGCCACACCGAGCACGAGAAGCATCAGCATCAGGCGTCCGAAGACATCCAGACTCGGCACCGGCGTGACCGGACCACCAGCGGTCTGCACGGTGGTGCTGACCGTGGTCGCGCTGTTGTTGCCCGGGTTGGGATCGGGCGTATTGGACGTCAGGCTCACCGTACCCGCGTAGATCGTGCCAATCGCAGCGCCTGCCGGGATTTGTGCGACCAGAGAGAACGCCGCCGACTGTCCTGCGGCCAGCGCCGTTGCCGAACACGTGACGGTGCCATTGCTGCCGACTGCTGGCGGCGTGCAGGTCCAACCCGCAGCGCTGCTCAAAGAGACGAAAGTCAGGCCCGCAGGTAGCGGGAAGCTGAAGCTCGGGCTATCGGCCGGGCTCGGACCAGCATTGCTGATGTTGATCGCATAGGTGACTGGCGCACCCGGCGAGACCGGGTCCGGACTGTCGGTAATCGTGAACGACAGATCTGCCGAGAAGTCGTCGTTGCTGATCGTGCCGGTTGCGGTGGTGTTTGCGCCGAGGTTGTAGCCGCTGCCCGCCTGCAAGCTCAGGATCACCGTTTCATCGGCTTCCAACGTGGTGTCGCCAATTGGCGTCACGGTGACGGTCTGTGTGGTTACGCCAATCGGGAACGTCACCGATTGCGGCGCGATCGTCGGATAGTCCGTGCCCGCGCTCGCGCTACCCGAGACGCCGAAGGTGACGGTGGTCGCGGCAATCGGTGCCTGCGACAGCGCGATATCGAAGCGCAGTGCGTTACCACTGTTCTCTGCGACCATCGCCGTGCTGGCCGTGATCGTGGCGTCCAGCGAATCGTCGTTGACGATGCTACCGGTCGCGACCGTGTTGGCACCCAGCGCGTAGCCGCTGCCCGATTGCAAGGTCAGCACGATGGTTTCATCGGCTTCGACACTCGTGTCGCCAGTCGGCGTGACATTGACCGTTTGTGTGCTCACGCCCACTGGAAACGTCACCGATTGCGGCGCGATCGCCGGGTAGTCCGTGCCCGACGTTGCGGTGCCGGTGACGGTGAAGCTGACGGTGGTCGCGGCAATCGGTGCTTGCGACAAGGTGACGTCAAAGCTCAGCGCATTGCCGCTGTTCTCGGTGACGCTGGCAGTAGTCGCCACGATGTTCGCGAGGCTGGCGTCATCGTTGACAATCGTGCCCGTCGCAACGGTGCTCCCACCGAGGGTGTAGCCCACACCAGCTTGCAAGTTCAGCACGATGGTCTCGTCGGCTTCCAGCGTCGTGTCGCTGCTCGGCGTGACCAGGACAGTTTGCGCCGTAGCACCAATGGGGAACGTGACCGAGAGCGGACTGATCGCTGGGTAATCGCTGCCCGCAGTCGCCGTACCCGACACACCGAAATCCACCGTGGTCGCAACCAGCGGCGCCTGCGACAACGTGATGCTGTAGACCAATGCCGTGCCACTGTCTTCGGGACTGCTGGCCGTGGTCGCACTGATGTTCGCGGTGATCGAGTCATCGTTCAGAATGGTGGCAGTCGCTGCCGTATTGGCTCCGAGGAAATAGCCGACGCCATTTTGCAGCGTCAGCACAATGGTTTCGTCCGGCTCGACCGTGGCGTCGCCCGTCGGGATCACGCTCACCGTCTGCGTCGTGGCACCAATCGGGAACGTCACCGAAAACGGCGCGATGCTCGGATAATCGGTGCCCGGAATGGCGGTACCACTCACGCTGAAGTCGACCGTGGTCGCCGTCACGGGGGCCTGACTCAGGGTGATGTCAAAGCTCAGTGCCGTGCCGCTGTTCTCGGCCGTCGAACTCGTGCTGGCAACAATGTTGGCAAGGGTCGAATCATCATTGGCGATCGTGCCGGTGGCGCTCGTGTTCGCACCGAGCGCATAGCCGCTACCGGACTGCAAGGTCAGCACGACGGTTTCATCGGCTTCCAACGTGGTATCGACCGTCGGCGTGACAGTCACCGTTTGCGACGTACTGCCAATCGGAAACGTCACCGACAACGGCGCGATGCTTGGATAATCCGAGCCAGCACTGGCCGTACCAGCGACGAGGAAGTTGACCGTGGTTGCCGCCACCGGCGCTTGCGTCAAGGTGATTTGGAAACTCAGTGCTGTGCCGCTGTCCTCGTTAACCAAGTTGCTGAGGGCGCCGATGTTTGCATTGGTCGTGTCGTCATTAACGATCGTGCCGGTTGCCGAGTCGTTGACGCCAAGGGTATAGCCACTGCTCAACACCAAACTCAACACCACGGTTTCGTCGGCTTCCAGCCCGGGATCGCTGGTTGGAGTGATACTCACGTTCTTCGTCGTCTCGCCGACCAAGAACGTCACAGAGGTCGGCGCCACAGTCGGGTAATCAATGCCCCCAAAAGCCGTGCCAGTGACGTTGAATTGGACGATCGTATTGCTAACCGGTGCCTGCGACAGGGCAATCTGATAGATCAAGGGCGAGCCGCTGTCTTCGGCAACGCTACTCGTCGCCGCAGCGATGCTCGCCTGCGGGAGATCATCATTGAGGATGGTGCCGGTCGCGTCTTCCGATCCAGGATTGGGCGTGTACCCTGCCCCCAGTTGCACCGTCACGATGACGGTCTCGTCCAACTCGACGTTGACATCCACGGTTGGGGCGACCGTGATGGTTTGCGGTGTGGTCGAGCCCGCAGCAAACGTCACGGAGGAGCCGCTCGCTGTGTAATCAATGCCATTGTCTGCAGTGCCGGTGAAGGCCAAACCAACGGTGATCGGCGTCACGGATGGCGCGGTATTCGTGATCGTGTAAGTCAAATTGGTGGCGCTGTCTTCAAGCGATTGGAACGGCGAGACCGAGATTGAAATCTGCGAGACGTCGTCATCGCTAATCGTGCCGGTCGCAACATCGTTGCCCGCAACCACGTTGTAACCCACCCCCGGCAGCAAGCTCAAGATGAGCGTCTCATTGCCTTCGTTGCTGAGCGCATCATCAATCAGACTGACCGGCAACGTGGCACTGGCTTGGCCGGCGAGTACGGTCACACTGGTGCCACCAATCGCGCTGTAGTCACTGCCTGATGTGGCAGTGCCAGACACGGCAAAGTTGACCGACGTGTTGAAGACCGGCGCTGGATTCAGGATCACGGTGTAGGTCAGTGGTCCGACGTTTTCGAACGTGCTCGCGGGCGCGACACTGATCGTCGCCTCAAAGTCGTCGTTGACGATCAAACCCAGGCCTTGCCCATCCGTCAGGATCGCGTTGGTGACATTGCTGACGTTAACGAAGAAACTCTCGTTGCCTTCGGCGACAAGATCGCCATTGACCAGCACCGTAAACGTGTAAGTGCTCGATCCGGCTGGAATCGTCTGGCCGGTCAGGGAATTGAGATTGTAGTCACCCGGTTGGGTGGCAGAGTCATTGGCAGTCCCGATATCAAACGTGACGCCACCCGCACCCGCCGGCGCGCTCAGGCTGACGGTGAAAATGAAGCTGGTGGTGCCGCTATTGCCCTCGCCCAAGCTGACGTCATTGATCGTCAGGTTCGGCGCGACGTCATCATTGACGATGGTGCCCTGCCCCTGGCCATCGAGCACGGTCGCACCGACCGCATTGGTAACGTTGACAAAGAAGGTATCGTTGGCCTCGGGTGTCGTATCACCATTGACCAGCACGGTAAAAGCGTAGGTACTCGACCCAGCTGGAATGGTTTGGCTGGTCAGCGACTTCTGCGTGTAGTCACCGGGCTGGTTGGCCGTATTGTCCGCCGTCGCAATGTCGAAGGTCACCCCACCCGGCCCCGCTGGTGTGCTCAGACTCACTGTAAACGTGAAGCTGGTGGTGCCGGCGTTGCCTTCGTTCAGACTGACATCATTGACCGTCAGATTTGGTGGCACCACGGCGGCAGTCGGTGTCAGCGAGAAATCATCGACCGCCAAACCATCATCGGCGCTTGAGGCATCGACGTCGGTCCAACGAATCCAGAAGGTCGCGCCATTGGCGATGCTGAGCGAGCTGATCGTGCTGCTGAGCGCGGTGCGATCGGCTGCGGCATTGCCGTTCTTGGCGCCGGTCGTGGCGGTATCCGGCGTGATGAAATTCAGTGCGGCCACGTTGGTCCAGGTGCCGGTCGTCAGATCGGTGGCATTGGTGCTGTATTCGAAGTTGATCTGATCGGTCCGTGCGGCGGTACCGAGACGCCACTCCTCGCCGTTGTAGGCGATGGCGAGATTGCCAATAGTTGCGCCGGTATTGTTCGTGTAGCACGCGCCGAAATTCGGAATCAGGGTGCCCGATCGCAAACCGCCCAGGGCTCGCTCGGTACTGCCGGCAGCACCATAGCTATAGGTATCGCCGGTCGTGGAACCACCGGTGTCGACCGCGTACTGCTCATTGTCACGCGCGCCGCCGCCCGTTTCGGTCATGAACCAGCCGGTGATGGTCAGATTGTTCGTCGTCGAGCCAGCCGTATTCGATAGCGTGTCGAAGTTCTGGGTGGCGGCCGAGCCCAACGTGGTCAGCGACACGCACTGCGCTGAAATCGTACATGCCGCGGTCGACAAAACCGCCAGCAGCGCCAAGGAACGCCAACTCAGTACGCGCATAGTTAACCCCTGTTTCAATTAATCTGGACAACTTGGAATGATAGCACTGCCCAACCGGCGCCTTGGCACGGCGCACTGGCAGCGCGACCTCATCGTCGAGCGCCAGATACCGGATTCGAGAAGCGGCCGAGCTAGGTGGAGGCAGACGCTGACCAGAGCCCGGCTCTGCGCAGCGCTCTTTTCACACGCCACGAAACGAACACGGGCACCCGAAGGTGCCCGTGTCAACGACTAAAGACTCAGCTTGGGTCAGCTGCGCGGCCGTCCAGCCACCCAAACCAAGCCCATCATCAACATCACCAGCAGCAGCCGACCGAATGCATCGAGGCTCGGCACCGGCGTGGCCGGCCCTGCCGTGACCTGCACCGTGGTGCTGACCGGCGTGGCAGCGTTGTTGCCGGGAACCGGGTCCAACGTGTCTGCGGTGAGTGTCACCGTTTCCGAGTAAATCGTGCCGCTGATGGCATCGGCCGGCACCAACGCATTGATCGTGAAGACCGCCGACTCCGCTGGATCGAGTGACAACGCCGTGCACGCGTACGTGCCATTGCTACCGATGGCTGGCGCCGTGCACGTCCAGTCTGCGGGGATCACGGACGACACGCTCGTGAGCCCTGCTGGCAGTGGGAACGCAAAGCTCGGGTCATCAGCAATGCTCGGACCGGCGTTGTTGATCGTGATGACGTACGCTATTTGTCCGCCTGGCAGCACAGGATCTGGGCTGTCGACGATGGACAACGACAGGTCGGCCTCAAAGTCGTCGTTGCCGATCGTGCCCGTGGCAACGGTGTTGCCGCCCAACGTATAGCCGCTGCCGGCTTGCAACGTCAGGACGATGGTCTCGCCCGGTTCAACCGTGGTGTCACCAGTTGGCGTGATGCTCACGGTCTGCGTGGTCACGCCAATTGGGAACGTGACCGATTGCGGCGCCACGGTTGGGTAGTCTGTGCCCGCTGTCGCGGTGCCCGACACGGCGAAATTCACCGTCGTGGCCACCAAGGGCGCTTGCCCCAGCGTGATGTCGAACGTCAGCGGATTGCCGCTGTTCTCCGCGGTTGAGCTGACCACGGCGGCAATATTGGCCGTCACCGAGTCATCGTTCAGAATCGTGCCGGTGGCGATTTCGTTGCCGATACTGAGCGCGTAACCGCCGCCTTGCAGCAGCGTCAGAATCACCGTTTCGTCAGCTTCCACAGTCGCGTCGACTGTCGGATCAACCGTGATCGTCTGATCCGCGCTCGACCCGGCCGGGAACGTGACCGTCAAGCCGCTCGCCGCATAATCGCTGCCGCTCGTAGCTGTTCCGGTCAGCGAGAAGTCCACCACCATCTGGCTGACGGATGCATTGCTCGTCGAGAACGTGTACGTCAGGTTGCCCGCACCGTCTTCATTGACCGAGGCCGGCGCCACGCTGACCGAGATGAATGCCGTGTCGTCGTCGACGATCGTCGCCGTCGCAACGTCATTGCCAGCCGCGACGGTATAGCCGCTGCCTGCGGCAAGGGTCAGCACGATGGTTTCGCCGCCTTCATTGGCAAGCGAGTCGTTCAATAGAAAGACCGGCACGAGCCGCGTGGTCTGGCCCGCCGGGAAAAACGCGGTGGTCGAAGCCAGATTCTGGAAGTCTACGCCGGTTGTAGCCGTACCAGAGACCGCGAAGCTCACGGTGGTGTCAACCGCAGGCGCTGGATTCAATGTGACCGTGTATTCGAACAGCATCTGGTCTTCTGTTTGGCTGGCCGGCACAACCGCGATCGATGCCTCTGGCACCGCGGCATCGTCATTGGTGATGGTGACCACTTGCGATGCGGTGATACCGAGCGGCGCGCGACCCTCGACCCCTGCTGGCGCGGGGCTGGAGATTCCGATCTCGAAGTCTTCGTTCGACTCGAAAGTCGTGTCCCCGACGATCGGCACAATGATGTCTGCCGTGGTGGCGCCAATCGCAAAGCTCAAGGTGCCCGAAGTGTTCGTATAGTCGGACGGGGCGGTGGCATCCGGGTTGGCACCGCCGCCATCGGCGGTGCTGTAGTTGACTTCCATCGCAACTGCCGCCGCGGCACTCAACGTCACCGTGGCCGAATAATTGTTAGTGCCGGAGTTGCCTTCGGCCACAGTCGCGGTTGCCGTCGCAAAATTCGCAGTCGGACGGTCTTCGGGGTCGGTGATCGTTGCCGTCGCGACATCGCCGCCCACCTGAGGCGTGTAGTCGGTGCCCGGCTGAATCGTCGCGATGACGGTCTCGCTGTTTTCGAAGATGCCGTCGTCCACCAGGGTGACGGTCAGCGACGCAGACGCCGAACTGGCCGGGATCACCACCGGAATCGGGCTGGTCGAGTAGTCGACACCGTTCGTCGCCGTTCCGGTCAGAACGACGTTTACACTGAGGCTCACCGGCACCAAGGCCTGCGGTGCCAAGCTGAAGAACAACGGCGCTCCACCATTTTCTTGAATGCTGGTCGGAACGGCCGTGACCGACACCGGCACGGTGTCATCGTTGTTGATGGTGCCAAGACCCTGCGCATCGGTCGCGTTGGCGCCGACGACGTTGGTCACGTTGACGAAGAAGGTCTCATTCGTTTCCAGACTCGTATCGCCAAAGACCAAAGTCGTGAACGCATACGTGCTCGACCCGGCCGGGATCGTCTGGCCGGTGAGGCTTGAGCCATTGAAGTCACTGCCGGTGGTCGCGGAACCGGCCGACGTGGCGATATCAAACGTGACGCCGCCCGGGCCAGCAGGCGCGCTCAGGCTCACCGTGAACAGGAAACTCGTGGTACCGGCGTTGCCTTCCGCCAGAGTCACGTCGTTGATCGTCAAGTTCGGCAGCGCAGGAGCCCCCTGCGGCGTCAGCGAGAAATCATCAACCGCCAGCCCATCGTCAGCACCACTGGCATTGACATCCGTCCACCGGATCCAGAACGTCGCGCCATTGACGATGCTGAGGCTGCTGATGGTCGAACTCCGGGCTGTCCGAGAACTCGCCGCGTTACCGTCCTTGGCGCCCGTGGTCGCCGTGTCGGGTGTGTTGAAGTCCAGCGTGTTCACGTCGGTCCAGGTACCCAAAGTCAGATCGTTCGCGTTCAGGCTGAACTGAAAATCAATCTGGTCGGCACGAGCGGCCGTGCCAAGTCGCCACTCTTCGCCGGTATAGGCGACGTCCAAGCTGGTGATGGTTTGGCCCGTGTTGTTCGTGAAACAGGCACCAAAAACCGGAATCAAGGTACCCGATTGCAGGCCGCCCAGAGCGCGATCGGTAGCTGCCGCTGCGCCGTAACTAAAGGTATCGCCCGTATTGGACGCACCGGTATCAACTGCATACTGCTCGTTGTCACGCGCGCCACCACCGGTTTCGGTCATGAACCAGCCGGTGATCGTGAGGTTGTTGGTCGTCGAACCCGCCGTGTTCGACAGCGTGTCGAAGTTCTGCGTGGATGCCGAACCCAAGGTGGTCAACGACACACACTGTGCCGACACCGAAAGTGCCGCAGTAGACAACACCGCCAGCAGAACTGAAGAACACCATCGCAAACTGCGCATGCCAGACCTCATTGCCTATCAATCAGAGTGATGCGCGATCATAGCACCCCCGTCTGCCCGGTCCGGCGCGTCTTTTCCCGGTACATCAGCGCATCGGTTTCGGCCAGAGCGTCCTCCAGTCGAGCGAAGTCCGGGGTCGGCCAAACGCGGACACCGAAACTACCGCGCGGCGCCGAGATATCGCTGCTGGCGCTGCGTTCGCGCCAGCCCTGCTGCAACGTCGCGACCCTGTCGGTTGCGGCGATCGCTGCTGTGCCAATCAAGGCCACAGCAAACTCGTCGCCACCCATTCGAGCCGCCGCCAAGGCATCCGGAAACGCCGCGCCAAGTGCCTGGCCGGCACGAGCAATCAGCGCGTCGCCGGCATGGTGGCCGTGGACATCGTTGACCCGCTTCAGCCCGTCCAGGTCGAGGTAGATCAGCGCAAACGACTGCGTGGCGTGTTCGGATTCGGCCAAAGCCGCCTCAACCCGCTCGAAGAAGCCGCGCCGATTCAGGAGTCCGGTCAGCGCATCGGTCTCTGCCAAACGTCGGACTTCACGCTCCGCCGCCTTGCGCCGACTGATATCGATCACCGTGGAGCGCGTCATCAGAAATTGTCCGTGTTCGTTGCGAACCGCGGTCGCGCGAATCAGCACCTCGCGCGGCCGGCCTTTCACATCGATCAGCGTCAACTCCAGTTCTTCATCAGCACCCGACTCGTGCCAGCGCGACCAGTATTCGCGGGCCCGCTGTCGACTCGACTCGCTCAACAGGTCCAGATAATTGCGTTTGCCCACGACGTCGTCGCGACGCATCTGCAACCACTCGAGTTCGGTGTCATTCATGCGCACAACCAAGCCTGTGGCATCGAGCGAGTGATATCCACAAGGGGCGCGCTGGTACAGGTCCTCCAGTTGCGCCGCATGCTGACTGAGCATGCGCTTCGCGTGCATCTGCGCGGTGACATCCCGGCTGACCGACACCGCCGCGAGAATATCGCCATGATCATTGCGCACCGGATTGGCATTGACACTGAGCCAGCGGCCCTCGGGGAATTCATCGGACTGACACAACACTTCCAACTGGCGGACGACGTCGCCGCGCTCGGCGCGGGCATGCGGCCAAGCGTCACGGGGGAGCACACCGCCATCAGCGTCCCGCAGACATATTCGGTCGGGCCAGAGTCTCGGCGCCAAATCGCGACCGAGGCTCCCCATATTGCGCCGCGCTGCGGCATTGACCAGCCAGGACTCACCGGAATTGCTGGTGGCGATGACTGCTTCGTCCATGCTCTCGAGCAGCACTTCCAACAAATGATTACGGGCTGACAACTGCTGGGCCAGCTGATCACTAATGGCTTTGAGTTCGCGGCGACGGACTTCGGCGGTTGTCAGATTGGCGAGGTTTCGCAACAGTTCGCGCTCGGACTGAGACCAAGGCCGCGGCTGCGGACTGAGTGCACAGATGACGCCCAAGGCCGTGCCATCTTCGCGGTGCACCGGCACACCCGCGTAGGACCCAATTCCGGATTCGGTCACGGCGAGATGGGTCGACCAGATGGGATCCGCTCGGGTGTCTTCGATAAACAACGCGGCGTTGTCCTGCACTGCCGTCTTGCAGATGCTGTACTCGAGTGCGGAACGAGCGGCGAGCCAGCCCGACTCGTTGCCCGCTGTCGACACCAATTGCTGCGCCGCCGGCGTGATGACCGAAAGCGCCGATACGGGCGCGCCGAGCAGCTGTCGCGTCAGCAGCGTCAGTGCATCAAACACCGGGTCGCCATCTGCCGCGAACAGCTCGGTCGCGGCTAACGATGACAATCGCCCAGGGTCTTGCAGCACCGCTGATATCGCGTTGATCATGAAATGAGTTCCCTGCTCCCAGGGCGCCGTTCTACACAAAGCCAGCAACGCCGACAAGTCACCCCACACGAATGCGGGAGGACTGCCTGGGTCTTTGCGTTGATTCATCGAACGCGGCCGTCGCACGTCATCAAATGTGAAGCCAGCTCGTGAACGAACCGTGATTCAAACTAGACTTCAATGCGTTGCCCGGCCCCCTTTCTCCGCTTTCTTGCTCTTAGGACCATTCACATGCGTGAAGACGCTTCAGACTGGCTACGTCGACTGCTTTGGCTTGGCGCGCTGAGCCTCACCGCTTGCAGTCAGCACATTCCCCGCATCGCTTGGCAAGACAGTGGCTTGATCGACTGCGTGCCTGCAGGCAGCCTGGGCAAGAAGGGCAAACTGCAAACATGCGAAACCTCAGCCATTGCCATTCGCGACGACAAAGTATGGCTGGCAAACGACAAGGATTCCTTGCCACCGACCTCTGCATTTTTCACGCTTGCGCGCTCGGCTTTGCAAGGTCATGTCGAATATGGGCAGCTGCAATTTCTGAATGCAGGTCCAGTTGCCAAAGCACGGAAGATTGAAGAGCTCAGCCATAGCCGCACGCTGGACCTGACGCTTGCCGTGACGGCATTCGATCGCACACCCGAAACGGAGGAAAAGGACGCCAAAGCCTACAATCAGTTGATGATCTGGCGCGGCGCCGACCCGAGCACCGCTGTGCGCTTGCCGGATCCCCTTGCAAAGAACTCGATGGCACTGCGTCCGTTGCTACAGACTGCCCTGGCGGATGCAACGACGCCGACCGGTCCGGCGTATTTCAAAATCGAAGGCATGAGCCAAGATGACCAGGGCACGTTGTGGCTCGGCATCCGCGAAACCGGGCCGGATTACGAACACCCGCAGTATCGGCTTTGGCTCCTTGAAACCACGCGTCGCCAAACCAAATCTGGCGAATTCAAACTCGGATCCGATTTCAAACGCATCAAACTGATCGAACACGGAAGCGACCTCAATGGCTGGGGATTGTCCGGGCTGCTCTACGACTCAAAGCGAAAAGGCCTGTGGATCAGTGCCAGCCGTGAAGTCGGCGAAGGCCAGCCGCTGCAGTCCCGATTGTTCTTCTTGCCGAATCGCCAACGCGAACGCGGCCACTTGCGCAGTGTCCAAGCGCTGAGCACCGATACCCCATGGATTGCGCCACACAAGATCGAAGGCTTGGCGTTTGCCGATGCTGACACACTCATTGCGATCTGCGATGAAGACCGCACGCAAAGTCCTGTGCACGTAAATGGCAAGGACTTGATCCGGCAGCCGCACCAAGGTGTGTTCCTCCGTATCGCACTGCATTGAACAATGGCTCAGTGACGCAGTTCTTGAAGCCTCCCATCAAACACGCCGTAACCCATTGGTTTTGCGGACCAATAAATTGCGACTGGTGGCGAATCTGACCGCAAGCCCACTACCCGGCCCCGGGCGCTCGCGGAAGAGCGAGCCGACCCCCGCTCCCACGCGAGTGGGAGCGGGCTGGGAAGCGGGATACTTGCCACACTGCACCGTCGTAAAAATCGCGCATCGTCGCTGACAGATTGATGTGCGAATAAGCGCACCGTCGGTGCGACTGACACTCACACCATCGTCGCCAGGATCCCAAGGTGTCTCGGAACCAGGCCAGGACCGCCCAACGTGAGATTCGCACACGCAGCGGATCGACACTTATCGGATTCACGCCTATGCTCTGAGCGCCGTGCCCGACAGTTGCTCGTGACGGCCTGCGTTCCCGATCGGGCTCAAGCCGTTCAAACCAGACGTTCTCGATCGGCGTCAATGCTTCACCTGTTCGAACACATCCTTACCCACCGGCGCACGCTACCGCGTGGCCAATAGCGAAACTTCAGCACACGGCAGCAAGCCAATCCGAGACGATTCGAATGTCGCAATTCTCGCCGCCTCCTCCAATTCCTGAGGCGCTCTGCGTGCCAAGCACCAGCGCGTTGACTGCCGAATCCGCCTACGAATCGCGCGCGCTTGGCGGCATGCTTGGGTTACTGATCGGCGACGCGCTAGGCGTGCCATACGAGTTCCATGAGCCGGAAACCATTCCACCGCTCGATGCGCTGAGCTTTGAGCCACCCCCTGGATTCCGACGTGCACATGCTGGCGTGCCGCCCGGCACTTGGTCCGATGACGGGGCGCAGGCGCTGTGTCTGTTGGCATCGTTGCTCGACTGCGGCCAATTGGATCTCGATGACTTTGGCCAACGATTAGTGCGCTGGTACGACGAAGGCTACTTTGCGGTCGATGGCAAGGTGTTTGATGTTGGAATCACTACCAGTGCCGCCATTCGTCGGCTGAAGACGGGTGTTCCGGCAGACGAGGCAGGATCGACCCACCCGCAAAGCAATGGCAACGGCGCATTGATGCGAGTGTTACCGCTGGCTGTTTGGCACACTGGCACGGACGCCGAATTGATTCACGATTCACGCCAGCAATCCCTGGTGACCCACGGGCACCTTCGCTCGCAATTGTGCTGCGCGCTCTATTGCCTGTGGGCGCGGCGGATTCTTGAAGATCACGCGTTCCCTTATGACGCTGCCGTTCGAACCTTGCGGGAGCATCTCGACGACGATCCAGCAGCGCGCTTTGAATTGGACACCGAGATCATGCCCGACGATCCCGCGATTGGCGAAGGCAGCGGCTATGTGGTGGATGCCCTGCACTCCGCACGCTTTGCGGCCGAGGCCCCCGATTTCGCCGAAACCATTCGCCGCGCGATCCGACTCGGCCACGACACCGACACCACAGCGTGCATTGCGGGCGGTATCGTTGGGTTGCGTCTTGGTCTGGCAGGCATTCCGAAGGATTGGCAGCAGCACCTTCGCGGCCAGGATCTCCTAATCCCGATTCTCGAACAATTCCTGCAGCACAATCGGCACAGCAGGATCGGTAGAGTTCCCGACTCGAGTCGTTCCTGATAGCTCGGCAAATCTGCTCGCCTTTTGTAAGCGCTGCGTTGGCACCGTCGCAGCGCTTGTCTCGCATCAAACAGTCGATGACGGTGCGCGATTTTTACGACGACGCACGGTCGCAAGTTCCTCCGCCGCCTCCAGGTCAGAAAACGGTGGTTGGTGCAGCACGGTAGCACCACGACTGTGCCAATCCGCGGTCACTTCAGTTCTCAGCTTCATGCTCAATGATCCTGACTGGCCGACGTCACGACTGAACTGGGTTGCGCCATCTCGAAATGCCGCTGCAACTTTTGGAGCGCTCGCTGTGTGTCGCGGCGCAGTTTCAGCCAGCCGACTGTCAGGTTCAGCAGCTTCAGAGACCAGGGCTTCAAGGTGTAGCGGAGCGTTCGCGTGAATAGTGTCTTGGCTCCGGCAGGTGCAAACTGATAGTGCACCCGCACGTGGCTGCCATCCGCCATGGTGGCCTCGGCGAGCCATTCCTTCGCGATGTCGGACTTCAGCACGTGCCAGTGTAGTTCCTTCCGAATACCAAGGCTCTTGATCTGCTCGCGAAACGCATCGCCCATGCGCAGTGATTCGGCGGCATGTGGCTCCGCTCCGAGTGAACTGTGATGCCATTCGTGCCAAAGCGCGGGCCGCGTCAGGTAGTCATATGCGACGGATGGCGTCGCTCGGAGTATGACTTGGGTCGTGTGTCCGCTCATGAGCATCCCAGTAGATCAAAACGCCGTCGCCACAGTCCGTGCATCGTTCATGGCGACCCTTTGGTTGGAGTCTATCGGACTCCAGTGCCGTGATGACATCCCGCCCCAGTGCGGACGTGCGCACACTCCAGCAGCGGTCCCGCGCATAGGCGGCACCATGACATCCGGAAAACATCCGGTCGGTGCATAAATGGGTGGCTCAGCATCCTCAGAGCCGCTGCGACGCACACGCCGACATTAGCGCCCTGTTCGCCCGGAGCCTTCGTGCGCCGACGCTGACGCTGATCGAACCGATGGCCGCCCCTAGCAATCCCCGCGGACGTCGGAGCTTCAGACACGATCAGCCGGACAAAATTCGGAGGTTTTCCTCAGCACATCAACGCCGAAACAAGAGAACAAACTCAGCTTTCTCTCAGGACCAAACCGACCATCGCGACCACGCTTGTTGGCGGCGCGCCCTGCGCTTGCGAACCCTGCCCTGACGAGGAAACGGCGATGTCTGAACCTGAAGTTCGAAACCATTTAGTCGCGCCGGGCCGACCCGACGCACCATCCTGGATCATCCGATTCGCGCTGCTCTTTTTGGGTTGCTGCCAAGCCGACATCCTGCTCGCGCAAGCGCCTGCTGGTACAGCCGTCTCTACCGATATGCCCATGCAGGCAAAGGGTGTCGACGGTGCGAGCGTATTCGCCGTAAGCGATCTTGATACGGTCAACACGTACAACGGCATGCTGAATCTTTCACTGCCCATTGGCCCTTCCTATCCCATGCCCGGTGGCACCGCCTATCAGATTGTCGCGCACTACACCGGCGATCCCTGGGATCAGGTTGAGGCGCGCTGCATCCGTCAGGATCACAACCAGACCGGTAGTGATAGCGACCAGATCAGTGCCTATGTGCCCGACCGCTCTTCGAACATGGGGCTTGGTTGGGAGATCGGCTTTGGGCGGCTCCTTCCGGCCCAGACCGTCGAGAATCGCGGCAGTTTTCTGATCTATGAAGCAGCTGACGGATCTCGCCAGGAATTCAAACAGGGCACGACCGACTTGCCAAACACCAGCTTTCAGTCCGGGCAAGGCGCCGAGCAAACTTGGTTCAGCGTCGATGGCAGTGGCAATCGGCTGCGCTTTGGACCAGAACCAACCAGCGCCATCCTGACGTTTGCGAACGGTGGTCGGGTCGAGTTCCGGAACATTCAGACGTTCATCCGACTGGATGGCACCACAAACAACGAGTCGGATTGGCGCGCCACTCGGGTCTATCTGGGGCATCAGGCCAATGGCAACTTCTTTGACATCGATTACAACACCACCGCCGATCAATGGATCATCACGGACTCAGCCAGCTCGCGGCGCCATGTGATTTCGTTTGCGAGCCGAAACTACTGGCGTGGTGTGCCGGTGACGGGACAGGAGTCGCCAGCGCTGACCCGCAAGTTCAAGAAGATCACTGCGATCAGCCTCGCTGGCATGGGCGGGCAGAACGTGACCGTGACGCCGCTGTATTTTGATGAAGGCCCCATCACCACGGGCAATCTTGCAATTTCCCGCTACACCCACCAGTTCGGCGCAGAATACGGTTGCGTGACAGCGCGCAACCGAACCCAAAGCAATCAACCCTGGCTCGACACGATCTTCGCTTATGACGAGGGCATCAATGCAGATGCAGAGCCGCACTGGGTCTATCGCGAGCCGTTCCTCCGCGGACTGACGTTGCCGGATGAGAGCTTCTATGCATTCGAGTACTTTCGATCCGATGGGATTTTTCCAAGCTTCGGGCCGCGCCCCAATACGGGCAATTGGCCCGGATTGTCGTTCGGCACCAATGAGGGCTGCGACACGGTACCGACGCACCCGCTCTGCGACTATGAAGGCACCGATGCAGGCGCCAAGTCGGGCGGCCTATGGCGCCTGCGGTATCCAACTGGGAAGTGGGTTGAATACAGCTACAGCAAGCCAACGAGACGGGGTGGTTTCGCCGCAGAACCATTCACGGTAACCACTGAGCCGCTCCGGCATTCACCGCATGAATACAGCCATGCGGGCGTCCTTCAGAAGCAGTACTTCAAACTCGAGCAGGATGGCATCAGCGCGGCCAACATTCGAATTGACGGCAACACCAGCGGCAGTACCTATCCAGAAGTGTTTCCTCGCCTCGCCGCTTCGGCAGGTAGCTCAAATGCGCTAGGCACGTGGCGCCTGCAACCGGAATCCCAAGGCATCCCCGCTGCTTTGCCGGACCGTAAGCACAGACTCGGGACCGCTGCCGTGGAGCCCCCCTGCTATGTCGCCCGAACCATCACCGGACTTGATGGCACCAAGACGCGATACTTTTACAACAACATCAGCAGCGACGACGAATACGTTCCCACCAGACTTGCTTCATTGCGTGGCATGCCCTTTACCGCATGTGATCCGTTGACTGAAAACCGAGATGGCATTGCCAACTACTTTGGTCCGCGCCTGCCGAATTGGACTGAACCCGTCGTGCAACCTACCTACCTCAGTGCCGCTGGCAACAGCGAACTGTTGTATCCAACAAGCGGCCAAGGCCCATTCCTGAGCACGATCACTTATGCCGACAATGGTCGACCGCTGCGCTCGACTTGGGTTCAATATGGCGAAGTGTTCAGTCACTGGAATGATGATGCGCCCCGCCATGTCGTCAAGATTCGCGAAGAAACGCGCTACCACGACCCGCTTGATCCGAATGCCGTGGTGGTGGCGTATCAGCGCACGCGGTATGAGGGCTACAACGGTTTTGGCGGGTTCACCAAAGTCACGACCGAAGCCGCTCGACACACGGCACAGGGCTGGAAGCCATGGGGCGCCAAGCAGGTTCAACACGAGGCATTCAACTTTGCCGATGGCTATGAGGTTCGCTTTGACCTCCGGCTCGGCACCGAAACTGGCTGCATCAACGACCAGAGTAACTATTCTGATTGGGGCTGCGGAAAAGCGGATCGCGCGCTGACCCTGAACCCCAACCCGAGCTCCGATTGGTTCATTGGACAAACGCGCCAGTCGCGAATCGAACACTGGCCAGCTCACCAGAACACCCTGCAGTCAGTGAGCACGAACGAATTCTGCTACGACCAACGAGGATTCGCGACCAGTACGCGCATCTATGCGAACAACAGCCCGAATCCGGCGCGAAGCGGCAATGACATCGTGAAGCTCGCACGTCGTGACTACCGTGGCAATCCGATCGAACAAATTACCGCCGGTGGCGACTTGGCGAGCCAAGCGATCTCGACGAGTTTATCTTGCGCGTCCTGGCCATCACGTAGCGCTTTCGTGGCGCGAACGCGCACGGTGTACAGTCCAATTGGCATGCCGGTGCGCACCGACACGTTGTCAACCGACGGGTCGATGCGACTCCGAGGCGTGGAATCCAATCTGGATGCAGCGACCGGAAGCGTCTTGACGTCGTTAGACGAAAACGGCCTCAGCGCTCGGTATGAATATGACCAGATGGGACGCGTACTGCGCAGCCATGTGCAAAACAGTAGCGGCGTCGTGAAGCGCGTAAGCAGCTATGTCTACTCCTATCCCAGATTGAACCGCTTGCAAGACAAACTGTGGTTTGCCTCGCTGACGTGCAGAAGCCTTGCCGACTGTCCCAGACAGCCAACGGATGGCAGCGACCCAGAGGCGTTCCTCGCTGGAATTACAGAGTGGGCTGAGGTGAATCGACTGGAGTTCGATGTTTCAGGCAAACCCGAGCGTTCCCGCCGCCGGCATGGCAGCGGGGAGGCGCAGTCGATCACACGCTATGACGCTAGACAGCGACCGATTGCGCAGAGCGTGCCGTTTGACATTCGCACGGATGCCAATGATCCAAGCGTCGGCTGGACACAGACGGACTACGATTTGCTGGGCCGGGCCTACTTGATCACCAACCCGGATGGCTCGAAGCATCGACAGCTCTTCGACCGCGGCGGCGATTGGCAAATCACGAACCAGGTGCTCGCTGCGTCAGGCACCATAGAAGCGTTGTCGATCAACGTGCTCGATCCACTTGGGCAGATCACCGAAAGCCGCGAATCCAAGACTGGGGCCGCCAACACCTGTGCGACCGCCAATGACCCGAATTGCCTGACGAGCAGCTACGACTATGACGCTGCCGGTCATCTGATCGCCGTTTGTGTCAAGGACGCTGATGGCGATGGGCGGGCGAGCACCTGCACGGGTCAACAACGACGCTTCGTCTATGACGGTCGTGGCTTTCAGCTGACCGCGGTGTACCCGGAACTGACCACCCAGGCGTACTTGCAGTTCGACAGCGCCGGGCACATGTTGTCGTTGGGCTATCCCGATGACCCGGATCTCGACCTGATCAACGTCTATGATTCCTTCGGCCGTCTGACCCAGTCCATTGGCCATGCGGGCGGCAACCCGAAGCCGCTGACGGAACTGTTTTACGCGCGCCGCAAGGAAGGTAACAATCTCACCGCGAACCGCGTCGCCGAAGTGCGCCAGCACAATTTTGTCGGACTAACGCCTACCGACTACCCGACCCATCGCGTGACGGTGTCTGAGCGCTACCGCTATGGCGACAGCCTCGGGCAGTTGAGCGAGTATCGCGTTAGAGCAAGCACTGGCGAGCCGAATACACTCCGCGCGCTGGGCGTTGAATTCGTCAGCACGATGAGTTTCGACCAACTCGGCCGACAGACACAGATCGGTTATCCGACTTGCCTCGGTGCCGCCTGCGCGGTGGCACCAACGCGCCAGGTCAGCCAGCACTATGTGCGGAACCAATTGAACTCGGTGGGCGATGGTGGCAACCCTGGGGCTTGGATTCAGAATATCGGCTATTTGCCGAATGGCACCGTTGCCTTTGCCCAACGCAGCAATGGCACAACCGACTGGCAGGACCTCGATGCGTTCGGCTGGCGTCTTGCCAGAGTGCGCACCACGGCGGGCAGTCAGGCGAATAGCCCGGTTCTGTTCGGACAATCCGATCTGCGCTATGACGCCCGCGGCAATCTGGTATCGCATTTGGCACTGGGCGCGGGCAACGCGCAGACACTGGCCTTTGCATACGATGGTCTGAACCGCCTGATCGCGGGCGAGACCATGGACCACTTGGGCCAGAAGCATCGGCAGGAGGTTGCCTATGACGACTTCGGCAATATCACCACACTCACCAATATCGCTGCCAACGCGAGTCCAGTACCGGTACTGAGCCAAAGCAACGTTGACAGCGCCAGCAACCGCCTGAAGGCGGCCGCTGGGAGCCCGTTGCCACAAGTGGGCTACGACGCACGCGGCAATACCACCGAACTCGCGATCATGACCGGCCAGAGTGTGGCCCAGTTGCAGTTTGAGTACGACCCGCAAGGTCGCATGCGCGCTTCCCGCGAACTGGGTGGTACCGCATCGAACTCTGCAAACAGTTACCTCTACAACGCCAGCGGCGAGCGTTTGGCTGCGTTCGATCTTGGCGACTTCAGTGCCCGCTGGACCCCACGCAACCCAAACAACCGCGTGCTTCGTGAGTTCGTGGAAACCACCAGCAACACAAGCGCAAGCATTCGCTTCAACAAGGACTTCATCGATCTTTCCGGCAGCACCATCGCTGAGGCCGATGCAAACGGCAACGTCGTGCACCTGCACCAGGATCATCTGGGCAGCACACGACTGACGACCACGGCGCAGGGCAGCGCGCAGGACTTCTTCACCTACTGGCCATTTGGCGGCTACACGCCCGGTGGCGATGGTGGCGGCAAGCCTGCCGGCATTCGCTATACCGGACACGAACGGGACAAGCTTGGCGGCAGTACCGATCTGGACTACATGCATGCGCGCTACGGCCTCATGAGTCTGGGTCGATTCACCCAAGTGGATCCGGTTTTGGGCGCGCCCGGGGCGGCCACGTCGTGGAATCGCTATGCCTACGCCTATAACTCACCGATGGTCAATTCAGATCCGGATGGCCGCGAAGCGGGACAGAGCGAGTCGCGCAAGCTGGTGAGTCCGCAAGGTGCTACTGACAACGACTATCAGAAGCTCTACAACCGCCTTCGTGCTCAAGATGGATTGAGCCATGACGAAGCGATGGCGAAACTTCGACTCGCACAAAGACAGGAGCGAGCACACGCCGCACATCTGGCGCGCTTGGCCGCGGAAAATGACGGCCTCACTCGTGTCCCGCGGCAATCCACCCCGAAAACGGTTGGCGATCCGTTTGGATGGGGCAAGGGCGATCGGGGTCACCATGCGTTCGCAACCGTGGCTGAGGGCGATCCGAAAGTGGCATCGTTTCAGCCGCCGGAGATCAACCAGGGCAGCGGCCGTGGCTGGGGCAACGCAATCTCGGGCGTTGCGGTCGGCGAGAAGTTCGATGTGGACTTGAGTGGGCAAGTGAAGGTCGGCCGCGCCCTGCCCGGCGCCACCCCAACGAGCGCGCTGATCGAACAGGCGCCACTTGCAGCCATCGATGGCAAGACCGGCAACTTGCTTGGTGCCGCTGGCCGCATCTCGGGCCTGGCTGGAACCGCCATGAGTGCCTATGAGTTTGCCAATGCGAACACCCCTGGCGAGCGCGCCCAAATCGCCATGTCAGAAGCCGCAGGCCATATCCCGGTGGTCGGCAATGCCGCAGCACTCGGTGTTGAGGTGGGCGGCGCGATCAACTCGATTCCGGTGGCGGGCACCACGGTTGGTGGTGCGCTCTCTGACCACTGGTCGGACTCGAAGATCGTGCGCTGGATGTCCAAATGGACGCCCTAGCCGCACAGGCCACCTGCTCGCAATGAGTCCTGCCTTCAGCCGCGCGTGCAAAGGCGCGCGGTCTATGCCCCGCCCTGCGGCGCAAAACTTCCATTGAGGTGAACCGTGTTCAAGTTGCAATCTCTGCAAAGACTGATCCCTGGGCAATGGCCCAAGGCAGGCGCCAACGCGTCATCATGGCGGCGCCGACCACAGCAACTGTGGGCCGTGACATTACTACTCGCCAGCATGGTGTCGAGCAGCGTTGCCCAGGCCGGCACCTGCCCGAACGATGTCGTCGCGTTCTGCGCACGCCAGGCGCTCTATGCACTGGAGAACAATCCGGCGCGACCCTTCGAATCCGCTGATGTGGCGCAATGCGTCGCCGAGTTGCCGCCAGGTCAGCACGATCCCGATTCGATCTACCATAGCTATGGCCAGTCGAAGAACTACGGACCGATTTGCGCGGCCGCGCTCTACATTCACGCACCGGCCGCGGCCCAGGGCTGGTGGTCGCAATACTTCGACATTCAGAGCGGCGCTGGCGGCCTGATGAGCAACGAGATTTTCTCGCCGGTGTACGCCGGGCATCAGATTGGCGCGGTGATGATGGTGCGCGCCCGCACACCAGTGTCCGACCCGCTGCATGCCAAAGCCACCCAATGGCTGCGCGCCGTGTGGGGAGCCCTTGCGCTCGTGTCGCACGACTCGACGTTTACCCGGATCGACACGTATCGGCATCCACCCGAAGATGCCCCAACCGGTTCGACGTTCCCCTATATCGAGCAGGATGGCCCACTTGAACTGCGCGCCAACGATGGTTGGGTGACGGTCGCCGCGGCAGGGCCACGCCATAACCGTTACGGCCGGCAAGACGACGGCACCATTAGTTCTCCAGCTTATGCCCACGCGACCCCGATCCACAGCATGTTCTCGGCAGCGCTTGGGCGGGCGCACCATCGGAGTGGCGCGCCCCTGCCGCCTTGGGACGCTGCGTGTTGGACCTCCGGACCGGGCGACTGCTGGATGAAAGCATCGATTGGCTGGGTGCTGTTTGCGAAGAGCCTCGGCTTCACATTCAACAACGCGGGGGAGCTCACCAATGAACAGGTACCCGCAGCGCCGCCCGAAGCATTCGGCCTCAGCGCCAGTGAACGCGCGGCATTGAACACCGCCGTGCAATCGCAACCGACGGCAAATGCGATCAATACCGCCAAAGACTTGGTGGGCAATTATCGACTGTATGCGTCGGGCGCGGGCAATTGCGTGCTGTCGATCTGGCGCTCGGACAGTGAGATCGCGACCTGGATGGGCGGCGATGGCGCGGATCAAGCGCAGCTCGGCCCGTGCCATCCAGCGCGCGGCCCGTTCTCGGCATTCACCTATCGATTCTCGGGCGCCGGCGCTCGCATTGGCGAGGTGATTGCCCCGTCTTCTGAAACTGATGTGCCGAGCAGCTGGCGGTTCAATCGCGATACCGCTGATGGCTTGCTCTGCGCGCGCTCAGGCGCAGGCGATCGCTATTGTTTGGATGGTCCCGACAGCGGCACCCCTATTTTTCACTTGATCTGGGATCAGAACGGGCTGCGCAATGCATCCGGTGGCGGCGGTCAGACCAGCAATTGCCCCAGCAATGCCGAACGCTTGGGATTTGCGGTCGTCGCGCCGACGATCAATCTCGGACATCCTGCAGAAGTATCGTGCCACTGGCCTGATAGCAACCCCTACACGGCGACGATTCGGCTCCGCAATACCGGCACGACCCCCTGGCCGACCGATTCGAACGCAAATCCGTACTACCGATTTGGCGTTCGTGGCGGCAATGGCAACCTCGATCTGCACCCGTTCAGCTGGTCCACACGCAGCATCGCGATTCGGGAGATCGTTGGTGATCACGATGGCCTGATCGAGTGCGGCGAGACCGCCGAGTTCGACTACCCACTGGACCGACTGCCGGGCGACGGCCAGCCGGAACCGCGCGAATATGTGATGCACATGGGTCTGGTCGACGATGGTGACGATGGGGAATGGTTTCCGGATTTGGTGGATGCCTCGATCACCATTCCGGAGTTTGCGGCAAAGGTCGAAGTGTCCGGACTCGGACCGGCACAATGCCACGGCGGCAGTTCCACAGGCGTGTTGACGGTCACTAATGAAGGCACGTCGAATTGGTTGCAGTTCCCGAATCAAGCCCATTTGACGACCAATGTGGCGCCGAGCAACCTTGGTTCGGTGAATCCCTCCCAAGTGGCATTGCACGGCCGAAATGTCGCGTGCGGGCAATCAATCACGATTGGCACCGACGCCCCTTACACGTTCACCACGACGCCAGAGAGTGGTGCTGGTATTGCAACCCTGAATTTTGGCTTGCGGTCCGGGCAAGTGCTACCCGACGGCAACAGCACGGTGGTGACGCTACCGCTTTCCAGCCACCAGATTCCGGTTCAGTGCGACGGGAATTCAATGTGCATGACGAACAGTGACTGCGCCGCTGGTGAGATGTGCGTGGGTGGAAGCTGCGTGGTTCGATCGGGCCCTGCCGCAAATGGCGAACAATGCAGCAGCGACGCAGACTGCTTGAGTGGGCAATGCTGGGCGGCTTACAACACGTGTCAGGCCGCTGACCCAGCCGGCGCGCTGCCAGCGATGCTGACCGTGATCCGGCCCGACTCGGTCATGATCGATGGTCGCGTCAATCAAATCGTTGACGTCCTCGCCAACGACTCCGACCAGCAAGGTCGACCGCTGAAGATCAGCGAAATTTCCGGTTTCAACATTGACGGGATCGCCTGCTCGCAGCCCAAGTTTCAATTGTCTGATGGGTACCTGCTCTTTGACGGCCGTGATCAAGCCGAGTCATGCAGCATGCGCTATCGCGTTGCGGCCACAGACGTGAGTGGCGACGTCGACCTCGGTTGGCAGACCGTCACGATGTTCCGGCCGCAGAGTATCCAACTGCCGGTCATCACCCAGAACCTGCCGTCAACACTGACCGTTGACTTGGGCGCGCCATTCTCGCTGACGGTCTCCGCTCAGAACGGCACGGCGTTCACGTGGCAGGCAGCGGGCCCGGCAGGCAACGTGAGCACGACCGGCAATACGTCGACCTACCAGGTCATCAGCGCGACCGAAGCGCATACTGGCACGTACTCGGTCAAGGTCTGCACGAACCCAGGCGGCACGCACTGCGTGGATTCTGTGACGACCCAGGTGACGGTCCGCGATCCGAACGCCGGTGCGCAGCAGTCGTATTACCCCGCAGCGCCCGATGCCGCAGCCGCAGGCTGGCCAACGGGCACACTGATCCAAGCGGAGCACTACGACCGCGGCGGTCCTGGCGTTGCCTTTTCGGACACCGACTTTGACGAAGACGGCAAGCCCGATACGCAAGTTTGGGACGATGCCGCGCGCCAAACCGATGTGGACGTGAAAAGCCTCACGGACACGGGTGGCAATGCCATCACCGTGGTGCATCGCCTGGAGGGCAACGACTACGTTGAGTACTCCCTCCGCAATACGCAAGTCGTTCCAATCCGGTTGGCACCAGTGATCCGCGCCAGTGGCACGGGCACGCTGGCCGTGTCGCTGTTCGATGACACGACGGCCATTCAAACGCATCTGCTGACACTCAACAACAGCACCGACTTTGTCGAATACGTGGTGCCATTGAGCACGCAAGGTCTTGCCATGACGATCCCGGCTGCGAGCATGCGGATTCTGCGCCTGTCAGCCGGTACTGGCCTGAGCAATGCGCGCATTGATTGGCTGAGCCTCAGAGTCCAGCCGGTCTGCCCGGGCACCGGGATTGGTTGCGATCCACTCATCGTCGATGTGACCAACGGTGATGACGCTCGCGAAGCCGATGAGTTTGATGCGGGCCCCTTGGGCTCCTTCGATCGCGACCCGCGGCAGTATGCCTGCGGGCAACCGCCTTGCGCCGACTCCCCACACTTGCGTTTGGATGCCGATGTCGACCTGCGCCAACACTGGTCTGAGCGCGCACCAGGCGTGAAGCGCAATGTGATCGAGAAGAGTGACGCCGGCGAAGTCCTGGTGTACACGTTCAAGCCCTTGAATGCGACATCGCTCAGAATTCATGGCTACTTCGCCCAAAGCGAGGCCGGCAGCACCTATCGGGTCGAGATCGTGCGCAAGGCCACGGGCACCATCGACATGTCGAACGTCGTTTATCCAGTCGTCAGCGCGACGGGCTTCGATGCAATGGTCTTGATACCCAGCTTTGTTCCGGTCGCCAACACGGAGTACTTGCTCCGCTTCACCGCGCTCCAAGGCGGTGCACGACTCGGCTTGCTGACTTTCGGCTCATCGGCGGTAAGCGCCGTTGATGATGTCGTGACCGTGCCATTCGACACCAACATGAACCTGAGCTACCTGAGCTGGAAGGACAACGATGTTGATCCGGCGAACTGGATCATGAATCAGTTTGGCGCGAATGGCGACCCGAACATTGTCTCGGTCGGTGGCGAGTACGGTGGCCCTGGCGCGAGCGGGCAATTCAACTTGCAAGTGCGCGCGTGTGACGTGCAAGTGACCACGAGTTGCGTGCCACCGAAACAAGTGAGCCTGTTCTACAACTTCAAACGCAGCGCGACCAATCCCTGGGTCTCGAACATCGCCACAGTCACGGTGGTCTTTTCAGCGCCACTGCCACAAACGCTGCATGCGATCCAGGACGAAGTGGTGTTCACCGACTTCAACTCCGTCGTCGTCGGTAGCGGCGCCGCGCGCCGGATTGAATACCCGACCAACTCGCCATTTGTGATCACGGGCAATGACAACTTGAATCCGTACTCGCTGGGCTTTCAGCGAGATTTGCTCTGGGATCCGGACGTGACGCAATTCCCGAGTAGCGACAGCCGCGTCGAGATTCTGGCTACCGGCGAGCCGCCGTATCTTTACCGTTCGCGCCCGCTGAAGTTCGCACTGAAGCAGCACGACGTGACGAGCGTTGATTTCGACTATGCCGTCCGATATGTGGGCAACGGCGCCAACATCCCGTCGAACCGGGCGCCCGTACACGTGACATTCCCTCCTGTGCCACTCGTACCCCGCCCTGATGCGATCACCTTGGTGGCAGGAACGACGGCCTTTGTCCGGCGCAATGACCTTCTGGGCAATGACACGGCCGACGCGAGCCAAGTCAGCAATATCGATCCAATTGCGCTGATCGACAACAACGGCGTGACCGTGCCGGCTGAACCGTTCAATGGCCAGTGGGGTTGGTGGTTGCCGAATGGCAATGCCACGTCATGGTCATATCAGCTGTGCGGCACCGACATTGGCACGCTCGGCAACGGCAATCGGTTCTGCAGCACACAGGTGTTACCAAGCGGCCAGGGCACCGCGTCCGTGACGGCAACGACACTGCCCGTAAGCGTCGCGCCCCAGGCCAACCATGACGCGATCCGGGTCCCGTTCGAGCCCTCGCTGCTGGTGCCCTTCGCGAACCTGCTCGGCAACGACGTGCCAAACACCGGGCTGACGGTCCTGCTGGTTGGCGCACCGGCCAACGTATCGATCGAATCCGGAGGTGTTCGCATCAGTGGTCTCGCGACGCTGCAGACGCAGTTCGCGTTCCAGTACGTCGTCGTCAACCAGTCCGGCGTGCGCGCGCCGACCCCGGCCACGGTCACGCTGAGTAACGACCGCACGCTGAAACAGGCCGCCTGGTTGCGTGCCTTGTGGTGATGCACCTTGCGCCGCGGCAATCCCGCCGCGGCGCACTACATGACAATCTCAAAGGAGAGAAGCAATGAAAGCAACAACGATGTTGAGCAATGCCCTGCTGGCCCTGGCCGGCATCGTGCTGACCCACACCGCGCAGGCAGTCGATTTGAACTGCACGGGCACCTTGGATCGCGTCCAGGTTCGATCAAATGTCGGCAAGGTGTTCATCGGCTACAAGGTGGGCGCCACGCCATCCAGACTGATCGCCATCTGTGATCTGATCACGCCTGGTACAAATGCGGTCATGCCGATCTGCGAGGGGCATCATCGCGATCTCACCGCCGCATTGCTGTCGCGGGCGCAGGTGCAGTTGGTGTTCACCGCAGCCGACGGCCTGACTTGCGAAACGTTTCCCGACTTCCTGAACCTGGTCACGAGCCCGGGCGCCAATACCCCACTGAAATTCGTCAGCGTGCAGGCGCCAACGCCCTAACGAGCGCTTTGCCAGACGAGCGCATTCAGCGTCACCCTGAGTCCGGCAAAGCGAACACCCTGGCGAGAGCCAGGGACCGGACTCAGCGGTCCCGCATCATGCACGCACGTTTCTGACTCTAAGCGAGCATTTTGGCTCGGCATCCCCATCAACGTATCGCGGCACAATTAAAATTGGTTCGCTGCCGCCCGAATCCGTGGCCGGCGAACCGCAACGCCTGGCATGACCCGTGATCTCGCGGTTAGGGCGTCGAATCGCCGCTTCGCGCGGCAAAGAGGTCGACCTGTACGCGTACCGTGCGTTCGAATACGAGCCAGTCGGCATTGGGCGACACGTCAAAATCGCGAATCCCAATGGGCAACTCGGGAAACCGCAGCGTATCGGCACCGGGGCCATCCAGGTCGCGGCAATAGAGGCGTGCCGATTCAGCGGTCTCATCAAGCCAGCACAGTTGATCGCCATGTAGGCTGAACAGCCGATCCGCACTGGGCGCGATGCCCGCAATCGGCTGATGCTGCGCGTCCCCGTTGGCAGCGAGTGTCGAGAGATGCAGACCACCTTGATCATCGGCGTAGACGACACGCTGACCCGAGCCACGCCAGCGACCGACATTGGATGCAATCGGCTGTTCGACGCGATCGGTGCCCAGCCACGCCAGATGGTGTTTGCCGTCTTGCTCGCGCTCCAATACAAATTGGCCCGGCAACAGCTCCTGCGACTGCACGACGCCGTGCATTGACGCCGGACAATCGGGCTCGGCCTGGACCCAATTCAGTCCACAGGCCTCGTATTCACCATGCATGTAACGCGTCGCCGTGAGTTGCCTTGGCGCCAGTGACCAGGCAGGCCGGAGCCATCGCTGGTCAGCCGGTAGCGACACCGCATGCAACTGCGCTGTTTTGCGCTCGATCAGCCACACGGCTTCCAAGCCGCTGCGGTTGGAGCTGAACAATAGCCACTCACCATCCGGCGACACCTTCGGCAGCGCATCGTGGTACTGGCTATCGGTTAGACGCGACGGCGCCGCATCACCGGGCTGCATGGCCCAAAGGTTGATTTGATATTGATGTTGCTCGAACAGCACGGCCCCGGACGGCGCAATGTCCGGCCGCCGCGCGCCACGCGACCCGAGCAGTTTCGGTTCGGTTACGGGGTCAATGCCGACTTGCAACAAGCCGGGAAATTTCAATGCGTTGGAGGAGATCAATAGCGCAGCCCCATCCGGAGACCAGGCGAATCCATGGTGATCATGCGCGCCCGCCAAGACTTGGGTGATGTGACCGTCAGCTGACTGCACCATGATCCGACTCAATGCCGACTGCTGACTCAATTCAAAAGCCAAGCGGCGGCCATCAGGCGCAAGCCTCGGTGATCGCTGCTCCCAGCCAGGCTCAAAGCCGGCCGGCAGGACGTCGGTCCGCTTGCCAGTGAGCAGGTTCTGACGCGACAACCGACCGGGTTGCCCGGGGATCTCGGCAGGTGCCGTGAACAGGATGTCCTCAGCATTTGCGCCAAAGCTCGGACAACTCGGCATCGCCTGGCCATCACAGGCGGCAAGCCGGGTGACGGGGCCATCGGGCAACAGTTTCAGCATGATGCTGCAGTCGGAATCGAGCAGCCGCGTCCAGATGAGATGCTTGCCGTTCGGGGACATCATCGGACAGGCCTCGCGCTGGCCCGCATCAATCAGCACGGTCTTTTCGCGCCGGTCCAGGTCAAAACGCATCACCCGCGAGCGATCGCTGCTTGCCGGAATTTCGACATAGACAAAGGCATGTCCGTCGTCGATCCACCGCGGCATCAACTCGGATTCAGACCCTGCGACTGCGGGCAGGGCTTCGCGCAATCGGTCACTCCATGGCGTACTCGGGTTTTCTGACACACGTGTCAACGTATGCGCGAGCCAAGCACCCGCCGAGATCAGAGCCAACCCAGACAACCCGGCCAAAACAGGCCGCCAACGATGCCCGCGCGCCGGCGCAGCATCGGCCGCAACGGCTGCCGGCATCGTCAATGTGTCGTTGGTTGATTCGGCCCCCGGAACCTCGGCTTGGTGCGGCGGCAAGATCGACTCGCGACCGTGATTGGCACGTCCATTGGTTGAATTGACGGCGTCACCGTCGCCCGTGCCGATCTCGGCGCGCACCGCGCGGCTCACCCGCACTTGCCGAACCGGCGCAACCAACCGATACCCACGCTTAGGTACCGTTGCGATATAGGCATCACCGTCGCTGCTATTGCCAAGCAGCTTGCGCAAGTCAGCAACGATACGGGTCAACACCTCATCCTGGACAAAGTTGCGCGTCCAGACCGAATCGATGATGTCCTGCCGGCTGACACATTCGCCCGCATGCTCAGCCAACAGACACAGCACGGCCAAGTGTTTCGGGGCAACATGCGTCGGCGGTTCGGTGCCACGCTGCATTTCGCCATTATCGGGCGTGACCGTCCAATCGCCGATGATCCAACGTGAAAGCGTCGAACTCGTTTCGATTGCTCCGACTTCCGGTGATTCTTGCGCGTTCATCGCCGCCTTAGCATTCTGGCAAAGTTGGTGACGTTGCCGACCGGCCCCAAAACGCACCAAGCTCAGTACCGTTTTCGGCTCTGGGCCGACGCACCATTAGATGGGCACATTGCCGGTCTGGGGTGCATCGATCGAACTGCATCGTGATACGCACCAGTTTACATCGATTCACAGTCGGAAATGCCGACCAGAGCCTGAACCAGCACGGCGCGATGTCTCAAGGGAAGTCCAGAACCAAGCCAAAACTCAAGCTGGGCGCGCTCATCGCGCCGTGATGACCAAGCCAGGTTTGGCCAACGCGAATGCCGACCCGAACGCCATGACCGAATAGGCGCTTGGAGAAGGCGGTTTCAACCGTTTTCGAGTGATCCCCGCTCGTTGCCAACAACCGCGGCCGCAGCTGGTTCGTCCAGGGCCTCGGGCGGCGCCCACCGCAGGCTGCCAACGAGCCAATCCGTCAGTGGCAACACGAGATTGAAATTGTACTGCTGCATGAAATCGCGCCGATGATGGAGCTCATGCAGGTACGCCATGTGCTTGAGCCAAGGCAGTTTCAGCAACCAATGCTGGCGCGGCAGGTGCTGGCACGCGTGAAAGAACTCGTACATCAGGTAGCCGACCATCAAGGTCGCGCCGAGCAGCGCACCGAATTCAGGACTGAACACCTGGGTACCGAGCCACCATGCTGGCACGCAAACGAATACGCTGAACAGCACAATCAGCCAAGCCGGAAATAGAATCACCCGCCAATCCTGCGCCCCATCGAAGCTCATCCGCCCCGCGACGAAAAAACTATGGTGGTCGCCGGTGTGGCGCTTGTAGAACAAACCGCCGATCAGTCGCTTGTGATGCCCCCACCAGCGGTGAATGACGTATTCGCCGATGTTGAAGATCACCAGACCGAGTGGCAGTGCGAGCCATTCCCAGGACTTTAGCGCTGCCATGTGCAGCGCGAACGCGGCGATCACCGCGATTCCGTACGTGAGCACAAAGCCACCGTGCAGCCAGGCGCTGTAGTGCGGCCAAATTTCGGAACGGTAACGCGAACGGAACGCTTCCACATCGTGAGTGCGCATGGTCGTCCTCCAAGCCTGGAGCTTACCGCGATTTGCGTTGCGGCTGACGCCGGCAATTCGCCGCACGTGACTTCGTCTGATTGAGGACGGACTCATCCGGAACAACGCTGGTCATCGCGTGGCGTTTTCGTGTCGCCCGCTTCGTCGGCATGGGTACGCGTTACGGACTTCCCCGACGACGCTGAACATCTTCGCCTACGGCGACTCCGGATGGATACGAGCGGGACGGCTTGAACGAGTCGATGCTGGTCGTTTGGAGTCACGCCGCGCTCGACACGTGACCCAAGCGGTATCGTAGTTTCTACACCCGCCCCGCTCTGCGTGGATTTCGGTCGCCATCGGCACCTGCCATACGTTTCAGGCATCCGGGGCATTACACTGATGCGCATTGACTGCCGGCCCACACGATGAGCCTGACACCCCACCGAATTCGCTTTGCGCCGAATCTGCCCGCCAGCGTCTGGGCGTGGCCGCCACACATGCCGAGCAAGCGCCGCGTGGCATTCAAGCTCAAAAACCGCAGCACCAAGACGCTCCGACCGGTGACCGTCTCGATCACCTACTTGGATTCGGAAGGCACGCCCATCGCAACCGATCGCCAAAAAGATGATGATCACCTGGATGCTGGCGACGTCCGTCAGATCGTATTTCGCGTTCCCAACAACAAAGCCATCCGGGGTGCGCAGATCTCGATTGAGGCCCATCGCGACCGCAGCATTGAATTGGAACTGATCATGGCGGCGGCTGCTCTGGTGTTTGGCCTGCTGCAGTACTTTCTGTCCTGATCACCAAGAAGCGCTACCGGTAACTTGTGGTAGGGCTTCAGCGCCGAATCAATCTCGCAACAGTGCCCGCCTGTGGCCAGAATGGTTCGCGACTAAAGTCGCTCCTACAACAATCCGCCCACCTTGTTGGAGGGGCTTCAGCCCCAAACCAGTCTTGCGATGCTGCAACACGCGCGCCCCAGTGCTTCGCCCCTTCGCGAAAATCGTGTGCGCGGGTGAATCAATTGCGGCCAATGCCTTGACGTAATGCCGACTCCCCTGCACACACCATCCTTGCGGCGCAATGCGCTTTGCTTATTGCGTCCTACGGACTTGCCCGTTCGCGTGAATGGCGCAGGCTTCGTTGTGCCAATGCTGCGGGCCTCATCATCCGCTATAGAATCGACCTTCCGTCGACCCATCGTGTTGTACTTCATGACCCATAAGCATCCCGAAATTCGTGTCCAGAAACCACTGCCAGCGGGGATTCGGTTCGTTGACGCGCAGTATCGTATTGCTGGAGGCGACGCCGACTATCTGGGCGATGACGAGGCGACCACGGAAGATGACGACGACTACCAACCGGCAGATCGGGTCCATGAGTCAGAGGACGATGAGGCGTTGGAGACCGAAGCGGAAGCGCAAGATGGCGCGCTCTGCCATAGTGTGCTGGTAACGGTGCGCAATACGGGGAAGCAGCCGTTGCCCGAAGTCTCGATGACCGCGGAGGCGTTTGACGCTTCGGGCCGCATTCTGGAATTTGACACCTATTGGCGCAAGGAGCCATTGCCCGCTGGCAAGGAGTGGCGCGAGGAACTCTTTATCAAGGACCCCTCATCCGTCGCGTGGATCGAAGTCAGTGTCGAACACCATGGCACATTGACGCGTCGTAGCTTTAAAGATTGGTTCGTGATTCTACTTGGCGTACTCATTTTGGTGGTCGTCCTGATCGTGATTCAGGGCGATGAGATCAAGAAATTCTTGGAACAACACGGCTATCTCCCAAAGAAGGAGCGGTCGCATGAGAATCGATGGGGACCCTAGTGCAGCCACTTTAGGCGTTCGTTGCTTCGAAACGGCAGAAATCACCGCCGCGTCAGCGGTTGGGAGCGACTACAGCCCCGAATCAATCCCGCGATCAGTAACGAATAGCGCGACGTTGTAGGAGGGGCTTCAGCCCCGAACCAAACTTGCGACGCTGCGACGCGCGAGCCCGAATGTTTCTCCCATTCGCGGCAACCATGAGCGTCGTTGAACCAATGATGCGAGAGGATTTGCCGCAGTTCGCCTTAACTCCTCGCGCGCACCAGCCTTGCGGCGCAATGCGCTTCGCTTATTGCCCCCTACGGGCTACCGGACTATGGAGTGCCGTCCATGCCGTCTCTTGCCTGCCACTCCCAGCGCCTAACGATATCGTCCCGGGCGTTCGGTAGAGTTGGCATCAAGAAGGCTCGCGACACCTGCTTTCTCCAGAGTTTTTTTAGGATTGCTTCGGAAAGCCCCCCTTGAATTCGAAATTCAGCAAGGACAAAGTTGGGCGCGTTTTCCATATAGGTCTCCAGCGTTGCGTTAAGCGCAGGCCACGTCCCATGTTCTAGATAGTGCTTGTTTCCAGTCATGTCACTTGTAAAGAGCCCGCTCTGAGCCCTCATGAAGCTGTTTGTCTCATGAAATGGCTCGACAAGCTGAACCGCGAAGTCATCGCCTCTACCGCGCAGCAAGGCAGAGTTAAGCGCGAAAACAGAGAACGCCTCTCCTTCTGATGCACCAATTGCGGCAAAGTAGAGCGCAACCATCGGGTCGTGAGTCCAGTCCAACAGGCGGGTAGGTATTCCGTAGTGTTGAGCAAACGCTTGGTCCTTCCCAAACACCGCATCTCCAGTTCCGTGAACGGAGTGCATCGCCCAAAATTCAGCGGATTGCTGCGTTGCTGGATTATCTGTTTGTGGATTTAGCCCAAGTCGATCGGCAAACTGAATAAACTCAGTGACGACTTTAATTTCTGCGTAAGTTTGCGCAAACAGCTCGGCCTTCCGCGAGATACTGAAATCACTTGGTTTGATGAACTTTGCCACGCCAGCTTCAATTTTGTCGCAATCTCGTCTCTTGATCGCGGCAATTGCTCTTGCCGGCGGATCGCGCCAAGCCGACGGCAGGAGCTGATACCTATGACTCTCATGCCCTCTGAATACCCAGTCTGATTCGAGACCTCGCCCCCAAAGTTTGGACGTGATGTCCAAGCACGTGAATACGGAATCGAGATCGAAAATCTCACTCACGTAAGTTACTTGCATTTCACTCCCACATTCCACTCAAGATTAGCGCAACCGCTGATTAATCTTCTCCAACGCCGCCCGCCCCGGTGACAACTCCTTCGCCCCCAGCGTATTCAGCGGCATCGCCACCGTATTCAGGTGTTCGTGCAAATCCTTCGCGTTGTTGTCGACATACAGCAACCCCGTCACCACCTCCCCCTTCGCCTGATGCTCGGTGATGTAATTCATCGCGGCAATCTTATTGTGGGGGTCGTAGTCGCGGTGGAGTTTTCTGAGGAGCAGGATGGTGCCGTCGTGTTGTTCGACTTCGATGACTTGGCCTTCGGCGTAGTCGACGACAATTTCTTGCTTGGTGTGGATGAAGTCGATGCGGTTGACGGCTTCGTTGTGTTCGCGGACGTAGTCGTAGCTCTTGGTGCTGCCGGGGTGGTTGTTGAACGCCACGCACGGGCTGACCACATCGATGAACGCGGCGCCGGGGTGGGCGATCGCGGCTTTGATGATCGGTACGAGTTGCTTCTTGTCGCCAGAGAAACCGCGGGCGACGAATGTCGCACCCATTTGCAATGCGAGGCTCACCGTGTCGATCGGCGAATCGGAATTGACGACGCCCTTCTTCGACTTGCTGCCCTGGTCAGCGGTGGCGGAGAACTGGCCTTTGGTCAGGCCGTAAACGCCGTTGTTCTCCAGGATATAGACCATGTTGACGCCGCGACGCATGACGTGGGCGAATTGGCCGATGCCGATCGATGCGGAGTCGCCATCGCCGGAGACGCCGAGATACAGCAGGCTGCGGTTCGCGAGATTCGCGCCGGTCAAGACGCTCGGCATGCGGCCATGCACGGTATTGAAGCCGTGCGAATTGCCGAGGAAGTAATCAGGCGTCTTGGAGCTGCAACCGATACCGGAGAGCTTGGCGACGCGATGTGGTTCGACGTCCATCTCGAACGCGGCCTGGATGATGGCGGCGGAGATCGAATCGTGCCCGCAGCCGGCGCACAGTGTGGACACGCGGCCTTCGTAATCGCGCCGGGTGTAGCACACCTTGTTTTGCGCGAGGCTCGGGTGATGCAGCTTGGGTTTGGCGAGATAGGTCATGGCTGAGTCTCTGGGCTGCGGCGGGTTGGGCGGTCGCGGTGTGGGTATTGGATGGGAGCGTGAGGCAAGTAACCCCCTCCCCGGCCCTCCCCCGCGATCGCGGGGGAGGGAGATTGGCTCCCGCTTCCACGCGAGTGGGAGAGGGCTGGGGAGAGGGCTACTTGCGACGGAACGGCCATCAGCCAACCCCCGCCTTCTGCATCCGCTCCGCAATCGCCTGCGTGATAAAGCGGGCAGTAATTGGCGTACCGTCGTAGTGGAGAATCGACGGCAACTGCTTCGGTGAAAACTCGAGTTCGTTGATCAGCATGCCGCGCAGTTGGGCATCGCGGTTTTGCTCGACGACGAACACCTGGTCATGCGCATTGATGAAATCAACGATTGGCTGTGAGAACGGATACGCGCGGATGCGCATCGCATCGATGTGCAAGTTCATCTCGCGCAGCGCTTCGAGCGCTTCGTCCATCGCAGGGCTCGTTGAACCGAAATACAGCACGCCAAAGCGACTCGGCTTTGCTGCAGCCTTCAGCACGGGCTGCGGCACCAGCGTCTTCGCGGTGTCGAGCTTCTGTAGCAGGCGCTTCATGTTGTACAGATAGTCCGGGCCCTGCTCCGAATACTGCGCATACGCATTGCGCGTCGTCCCGCGGGTGAAGTAGCCGCCCTTGGTCGGGTGCGTGCCGGGATACGTGCGGTACGGAATGCCATCGCCATCGACATCGAGATAGCGGCCGAAGTCTTTGCCGGCTTCCAGCTCTTCAGCGGTCATCACTTTGCCGCGGTCGTACTCGCGACTGTCGTCCCAATCGAACGGCGCGCACAGGCGCTGATTCATGCCGATGTCGAGATCGGTCATGACGAAGATCGGGGTTTGCAGACGATCGGCGAGATCGAGCGCCGCAGCGGCGTGATCGAAGCACTCCTTCGGGTCTTCTGGGAACAACAGGATGTGTTTGGTATCGCCATGCGACGCGTACGCGCAGGACAGAATATCGGCTTGCTGCGTGCGTGTGGGCATGCCGGTGGACGGGCCACCGCGCTGCACATTGATCAGCGTGATCGGGATCTCGGCGAAGTATGCGAGGCCGAGGAATTCGGTCATCAACGACACGCCGGGCCCAGACGTCGTCGTGAACGCGCGGGCGCCGTTCCAGCCCGCGCCGACCACCATTCCGACCGACGCAATCTCGTCTTCGGCCTGCACGATCGCAAAGCGGTTCTTGCCGGTTTCCGGATCGACGCGCAGCTTCTGACAATAGGACTGGAACGCTTCGGCCAGTGAGCTCGACGGGGTGATCGGATACCAGGCACACACGGTGGCCCCACCGTAAACACAACCCAGTGCGGCCGCCGAGTTGCCATCGACAAAGATCCGATCGCCCACGTTGTTGGAACGTTGCACGCGCAGACCAATCGGGCCCAGATGCTGCTTGGCGTAGTCGCGCCCAAGATGCAGCGCCTTGACGTTTGAGTCGAGCAGCTTTTCCTTGCCTTTGTATTGCTCAGAGAACAGCTGTTCGATGACGCTTGGATCGATATCCATCAACGCCGACAGTGCGCCCACGTAGATGATGTTCTTGAACAGCTGGCGTTGCCGTGGGTCGGTATACGTCGCATTGCAGATTTCAGTCAGCGGCATGCCAATGACGGTGATGTCACTCCGGAACTTTGACGCCGGCATCGGCCGCGAGTTGTCGTAGAACAGATAACCGCCGGGTTCGATTTCCTTGATGTCCTGGTTCCACGTCTGCGGGTTCATGGCGACCATCAAATCGACGCCGCCCCGGCGACCCAGCCAGCCTTGTTCGGTCACGCGGATTTCGTACCAGGTCGGCAAGCCTTGGATGTTCGAGGGGAAGATGTTGCGCGGGCTGACGGGCACGCCCATGCGGAGGATGGCTTTGGCGAACAGTTCGTTGGCCGACGCGGAGCCGGAGCCGTTGACGTTCGCGAATTTGACGACGAAGTCGTTCGTGGCTTGGAGTTGGTGAGTTTTCAGTTGCGCGTTCATGCCGCGGCTCCGTGCGGGATCGGGTGGCGTGGTGCTGTGGGAGCGCCTTTAGGCGCGAAAGGGAGCTCGCGGCAAGATCGATTCGGGGCTAAAGCCCCTCCCACAAATGGCGCGGGCGCGGGCATGCGGCAAGATCGATTCGGGGCTAAAGCCCCTCCCACAAATGGCGCGGGCGCGGGCATGCGGCAAGATCGATTCGGGGCTAAAGCCCCTCCCACAAATGGCGCGGGCGCGGGCATGCGGCAAGATCGATTCGGGGCTAAAGCCCCTCCCACAAATGGCGCGGACGCGGGCATGCGGCGAGATTGATTCGGGGCTAAAGCCCCTCCTACCTGACGAGGCCTCATGCCGCCGCTCCCAGCTCAGAATCGCCGCGGCAATGCGGACCGGCCTTGGTGGTTTCAAGCAGGAACTTCTGCATGTCCCACGCGCCGGTTGGGCAGCGCTCGGCGCACAGGCCGCAGTGCAGGCACACATCCTCGTCCTTGACCATGATGCGCCCGGTCTTGACGTGGTCCGACACATACAGTGGCTGCGTCAGATTCAATGCGGGGGCGGTGAGCTTCTTGCGGAGCTCGCCCTCGTCTGCAGTGAACGTGAACGTGATGCAATCCATCGGGCAGATATCGACGCACGCATCGCACTCGATGCAGGCATCTTTGACGAACACCGTCTGCACATCGCAGTTCAGGCACCGCTGGGCTTCCTTGTACGCAGTCGCGCCATCAAACCCGAGCTCGACCTCCACCTTGATACTACTCAGCGTGGTTTCCTTCGGCGCCCACGGCACGACATGGCGCGCGTCGCGCATGATCTCGTTGTCGTAACTCCACTCGTGAATCCCCATCTTCTGCGAACTCATGCGCACCAAGGGTGACGGCCGCACGGTGAGGTCTTCCTGGTGCAGGAACTTGTCGATCGACACGGCAGCATCATGACCATGCGCCACCGCCCAGATGATGTTCTTCGGACCAAACGCCGCGTCACCACCAAAGAACACATTCGGGATACTCGACTGCAATGTGCTCGCGTTCAGTACCGGTAGACCCCATTGGTCGAATTCGAGACCGATGTCGCGCTCGATCCACGGAAACGCGTTTTCCTGACCGACCGCAATCAGCACGTCGTCACATTCGAAGCGCGCATCCGGCTCGCCGGTTGGCACCAGCACGCGCCGGCCTTTGGCATCACGCTCGGCCCGCACGATTTCGAATGTCATCGCGACGAGCTTGCCCTGCTCGTGTACGAAGCTTTTCGGCACGTGGTAGTTGATGATCGGAATGCCTTCGTGGATCGCGTCCTCCTTTTCCCATGGGGACGCCTTCATCTCATCGAACCCAGATCGGACGATGACTTTGACGTCCTCGCCGCCCAAACGGCGGGCGGAACGACAGCAGTCCATCGCCGTATTGCCACCACCCAGCACGATCACGCGCTTGCCGATCTTCTCGATGTGCTGGAACGACACCGACGCGAGCCAATCGATACCGAGATGAATGTTCGCCGCGGCTTCCTGGCGCCCGGGTAAATCCAGATCACGACCGCGCGGCGCACCGGTACCCACGAACACGGCGTCGTAGCCTTCGGTCAGCAAATGCTTCAATGAGTCGATCCGGGTGTTGCCGCGAAATTCCACGCCCAGATCCAGGATGAACTGGCATTCCTGGTCGATCACCGATTCCGGCAGACGAAAGCGCGGCACCTGGGTGCGCATAAAGCCGCCGGGTTTCGGGTCGCCGTCGAAAACGGTCACCGCGTAGCCTTGCGCAGCCAGATCGCGCGCCACGGTCATCGCTGCCGGACCGGCACCAACACACGCGACCTTTTTGCCATTGCGCGGTTTTGGCTTGGGCATCAATGCCTGAATGTCGTCGCCCTTGTTGTCGGCGGCCACGCGCTTCAGGCGGCAAATGGCCACCGGCTCGGGTTTGGCGGCATTGCTCTCCTCCACCCGCCCGCGCCGGCATGCCGGCTCGCAGGGCCGATCGCAAGTTCGTCCCAAAATGCCCGGGAAGACGTTGGAGTACCAGTTGACCATGTAAGCCGCATCGAAGCGGCCAGCAGCGATCAGACGGATGTATTCAGGCACGGGGGTGTGCGCGGGACACGCCCACTGACAATCCACGACCTGGTGAAAGTAATCCGGATTCTTGATGTCGGTAGGACGCATGCGACAGCCTCGGGAATAGGACAAGACGATCAATCAGCTTCTCGCCCGAGCATAGCCCGCGGGGAAATGCGCTAGCAATGGCAATCCGGGATCATGATATCGGCTGCTGGGTTGCAGCATGGGGTTTGGATCGTGACGCGACGGGCACTGGTCGGCAGATTGAAGCGCACCCCGGATCAAGTCCGGGGTGACGACTTCGGTGAGTCTGAGGCGAGCGTAATGCGTGCGTTCGAGCCGTCACCCAGCCATTTGTCGGCCCGGACGTTCCCCTTGCGATTCGTCAGCCCAGACTGTTCCCCCACGACTCGTCAGCCCGGACTTGATCCGGGCTGAGGTTCAATCGCGCGACAATCCCCCAGAAACGCACAAGGCGCACCGAAGTGCGCCTTGGCGAGTATCCCGATGCGCCGGGACGATGAACCAACCACTCAGCGCGCGCCGCAGTCGCAATGCGCCTGCACGCTGAACGGCAAGCCAGCGTGGCGGGCCTGTATCAAGCGCTCCAGGCGCTCCAGCTCGGCTTGCTGCGGACTGTTCTTGGCGAGAAACGGCAGCAGCATGCTGCGGGCGTTCATGGCTTTGGCCAGGCGCGAGCCGCCCATGTCGACCATGATCTGCTCGAACGGGCTCAGCGACTTCTCTTCGTACTGAATCTGGTAGTCCTTGCCCAGCTTGGCCAGCTTGGCGGCATGGGCGACTGCGGCGTCAAAACCGCCCAGCTCATCAACCAGACCAAACTCCAGTGCCTGGGCGCCTGACCACACGCGACCGCGGGCAATCTGGTCGATTTCTTCCGGGGTTTTGCCGCGTGCTTCAGCCACCTTGCCAATGAAGTCGGCGTAACCTTTGTTGATGACGGTCTGAATCAGATCGCCGACACGCGGGTCGAGCGGACGGGTCGGGTCGAACGCGCCGGCGAGCCACGTCGTGCCCACGCCATCCGTATTCAGGCCGATTTTCTGCATGGCCTGGGGCACGTTGAAAAAGAGACCATAGATGCCGATCGAGCCCGTGATCGTGCTGTCGTCGGCAAAAATCCGATCGGCGTTCATCGAGATCCAGTAACCGCCAGACGCGGCCAGATTGCCCATCGAGACCACCACCGGCTTGCCAGCCGCCTTGGTCATCTCGACTTCATGCCGAATCAATTCGGACGGGAACACGCCGCCACCCGGCGAATTCACGCGCAAGACCAACGCCTTGACGTTCTCGTCTTCGCGGGCCTGGCGGATCAGCGCGCTCGTCGCATCGCCACCCACCGTGCCATTCGATGCATTGCCGTCCACGATCTCGCCCTCGGCCACCACCACGGCGATCTGCTTGTCACCGGGGAACGTCGGCATCGCGTTCTGCAGATGGAGATAGTCGTTCATGGCAATCTGCTGGAAGCTGTGGCCCTCGTCATCCTTGACGCCACGCTCCATCAGCAGCGCTTCGACCTCGTCGCGGGTTTTCAGTTCGTCAACGAGCTTCTGCGCCAACGCGAGCTGGCCCAGGTTGCCATGATGTTCATTGAGGAGCGCCGGCAAATTGTCGATATCGGCCTTCAGCTCGTCTGCCGTCACGCCGCGCGCATCGGCGAGCTCGGTCAGGTAGCGATTCCAGAGATCGTTCATCCAATGCTGATCGGCTGCCTCGGCTTCAGGCGATGCGTCAGAGCGGATGTACGGCTCACCGGCCGACTTGTATTCGCCGACGCGGAACAGGTGCGGCTCGATGCCGAATTTTTCGAACGCATCCTTGAAATAAGTGCGATAGCGGCCAAGGCCTTCCAGCAACACCGCGCCGTCGGGATGCAGATACACCTCGTCGGCCTGGGCCGCCAAAAGCAGCATGCGCTGATCCATATTGTCGGCGTAGGCAATCAGCTGCTTCTTGCTCTTCTTGAACTTGCGGAATGCCGCGGCCAGCTCGCGCGCACTGACGGCGCCCACCGAGCTGATGTCATGCGGCACGAACAACACGCGCTCGATGTTCCGGTCGGTGGCGGCCGCTTCAAGTGCCTGCTTGATGTCGCGAACGCGGGTCTCTTTGGCGGGTTCGCCCAGCGCCTCACCCAGCGCGCGATCAAATGGCGCCGCCGAGAACTGCTCGACGATCGCGCCTTCCGGCGCAATCACCAGCACGCTGCGCGCTTTCAGCGGATTCCCGCCGCCGCTCAGCAAAACCAGCACGAAGATGAACGCGAACAGGAGAAAAATCATGTTGAACACGAATCGTCGGGAAAAATCGACGAGCGTCCAGATGGCTTTCACAAATCCGAGAAAGCCACCCGTTTTGGGTGCAGGCGCAGCATTGGTCATGGTGGGTCAGCAGTCGACAGTCAATGAAAGGATGAAACCGGATTGGAATCGTCACCATGCCAACGATGGGGTTGGCGAAGCACGATCACAAGTCGCCACAGCAACAGCAGCGCGGCAGCGCTCAAACCCGCGCACAGACCGTACCATAAGCCCGGCGCGCCCCGCGTGAGCGAAAAGGCACAGTACCAACCAGCACCCATGCCGATTGGCCAGTAGGCGACAAAAGTAATCAAAGCAGGAACTTGCACGTCCTTCAATGCACGCAGACAGGAAGCCGTTAGCACCTGGATGCCGTCGGAGAATTGGAAGATGCCCGCCAAAGCCAGCAGTTTTGCGGCCAGAACGGCAATCTCGGTGTTGTTGGTATAGAGCGCGGCAATGGCACCCGGAAACAGCATCAGGCTGCCGGCCGACAGAATCTGCGTCATTAACGCAAACTGGATGCCGATTTTGGCGCGAAGCCGCACGCGCGGGACATCGTTTGCGCCGGCGGCCTGCCCGACAAACACGGTGGTCGCAAGGCCCAGTCCGAGCGGCACCATAAACGTGACCGACGCCACGTTGATCGCAATCTGATGCGCCGCCACCGCCGTTGGGCCCATGCTGCCAATCAGGAGCGCCGACGCGACAAACAAGCCGCCCTCCATCAGCAGCATCATTGCCATCGGCGCGCCGAGCTTTAGCAATGGAGCGATCGCCGACCATTCTGGCCACGCGAAGTAGGCGAACGGCCGCAGCCCCTTGTAGCGCGGACTCCAGGCAATGTACGCGGCAAGGCCGAGACACTGCAGCCACGTGGTGACGGCCAGCGCGATTCCCGAACCTTGCGGCCCGAGTTCCGGGAGCCCCAAGCGGCCAAATACCAGCGCCCAACCCAACACCGACAACACTGCGAGACCACACAGGCTCAGCACCAAAGTCGGCCGGGTCAGACCCAAGGCCTCGCTGAAGAACCGGAAACAGAACGTCAGAACCAGTGCCGGCGCCCCAATGGCGGCGGCGCGAAGGAACTTGAGCGTGTCGGGAATCAGTGCGGCGTCAACCTTTAGTAGCCGCAACAGAGGCTCGCCGAACCATAATCCGACCATCAGCGCGAGCCCAAGGCCGAGCCCCATCCAGAACGCCTGGGTCATCGTCCGGGCGATCTCGTCACGGCGCCCAGCTCCGACTAATTGACTGACGGTCGGCGTGACCGCGAGCATCAAGCCCACCCCCAGGATAATGACGATCGACCACATGGCGCTGCCCAGGCCAACGACGGCCAGCGTGTGCGCCGAGTGCGCGCCCGCAATCAGTGTGTCGACCACATTCATCGACATAGCCGCCAGCTGTCCGCCCACCAGGGGCAGCGCAAGGTCGATCAGCGCGCGACGTTCGGCGCGCACATTGAGTTCGGATTCTGGGCGAGGCATCGAACCAGCATAACGGGGCATTGCTGGGCGCTCAATGAATCCCCCACGCACGTGACTTTCGATACGGCCGGGCCAACGGGATGCGTGAATGGCCGCGTTTGGGACCTGCCTGGCGGCTGGATCAGTCCATCAGCGCTTGCCCGGCAACGCGAAAGCCATGAAGATCGCCCCATGAACGACGTCGCGCCCAACCCGGAACCCGCATCCAGCACATCGATTGCTGCTGGGCCCGAAGCCAATCCCGCCACCGCAGCGGTGGCGACCGCGCCATCGCCGGCACCTGGCCCGCTGTGTCTGAACTGCCGCTCGCCACTGCTCGGCGAGTTCTGCTACGAATGCGGGCAGCCGCGCAAAGGTTGGATTCGCCACATTAGTGGCATTGTGGGCGACTTTCTGGACAGCGTCCTGAACTTCGATTCGCGGACGCTGCGCACGCTCGGTCCCCTGTTTCTCCGGCCGGGCCACTTGACGACCGAGTACTTCGCCGGCCGGCGTGTGCGCTATGTGACACCGCTCCGACTCTATTTCTTCCTCAGCGTGGTCGCGTTCATGCTGGTTGCCTGGAACAATGATGGGGCTCCGGGCAACAGCTTCATCCAATTCGACAACGAAGCGGACGGCGTTGATTCCGGCAAGCCCAAATCGATCGACGATGTCGACACGGCTGAACGCACGGCGCTAGCCGGGTTGGCAGCCGCCAAGGCATTCATGCCCGCCGCCGAGTACCAAAAAGCGGTCGAGGAGATCAGGGCTGAATTTGCGCTTGAGCGGAAAAAGGCGAAAGCGAAAGCCGCCATCGCCGCCGAAGCGGAGGCTGCGAAGACGAAGGCCGGCGCGGAACCGTCTGCCGGTGACCAAGCCCTTGCCGAAGTCGCCGGCATGCTGCCCGAGCCGGGTGAAGACGAAGCCGATACAGGGCCCATTGTCACGTTCAGCTCGAAACCACCGGCGCCCAAAGCTGCTGACTCCGAACCACGCGTGGGTTTGTTTGGGGCGCCAGCAAACACCAAGGCCGTTACGCCCGACAATCCGAACCCGCATGACATTATGCTCATGGACGGCTCGCCCTGGCACCCGACCAAGAATCCCGTGCACATCTCGTGGCTCGGTGACATGGGCAATGCTTGGTTGAACGACAAAGTCGCCGCCGGCATCCGGAATGTCGAGGTGGTCAACCGCGAGCCACAAAAGTACGTCAAGGAGATCTTTGCCGAAGCCCCTACGGTGCTTGCGCTGATGCTGCCGTTTTTCGCACTGTTGCTCAAAGTGTTCTACGTGTTCAAGCGCCGGCTTTATATGGAGCACTTGATTGTGGCGCTGCACAGTCACAGCTTCATCTGCCTGTCGATCTGCGTGATTGCGTTGATGATCAAGCTCGGCGATTGGACCGCCACGACAGCGCCCTGGATCGGCAACCTGACCGGCTTGTTTGCCGGTATCACGTGGCTCTGGATTCCGATTTATCTGCTGATGTCGCAGAAGCGCATCTATGGCCAGGGTTGGATCATGACGCTGGTGAAGTTCAGCCTGATCTCCTGGTGCTACCTGTTCATGCTGATTTTTGGACTCGTCGCGTTGGTGCTGTCGAGTCTGGTGAACCTATGATCGTCTACGAAGTGCGCGTCGTGATTGAGCCTGAGATCGAACCCGCGTATCGCGCCTGGCTCACCCCCCATATTCAGGAGATCATCAACCTGCCCGGGTTCACGGGTGCGGATCTCTACACGGAAGCAGATCCAAGCGGCAACCCGTGCTTTGTCATGCACTACCACGCGCAAAATCAGGAGTCGCTGGATCGCTATTTTGCCGAGCATGCACCGCGCCTTCGGGCTGATGGCATCGCGCATTTTGGCAATCGCTTCTCGGCCACCAGACGGGTGCTGACGGGCTTGGCACGTTTCGCAACGTCTCGAGCGTGATCGGCGTTCGGTTGCCGCGTCTCGGCGCATCGCCTTACTACCGTGTGCCAATGAACCGACTGCAGACGATCAGCTCCAACTTCATTTGTGGCCAAACCGCGGGCACATCGATCCACCGCTAACCCCAAGGCGCTTCAGCTCCCGTTGCCTCGCGTTGGGCTGCGCAGCCGAAATGCGTGGATAATAGGCACATCGGAATCGGCCGGACCGCTACCGCGCTCATGACCGGTCTGACCATCAAGCTGGACTGGTTCAAACGCTCCGAAGGCGTTTGCGATATTGATCAGGACTAAAAGGGGTAATGCCAGTGACGAACCAGGAACCTGCCATCACGGTGCTACTCGATCGCTGGCGCGCCGGCGATCTCGATGCCGAAGCGGCGTTGATTCGTCATATCTACCCAATGATGAAGCAGCTCGCGCAAAGCCAGATCAAGCACCAGCATGAACGCTTGACCTTGAGCGCCACCGAACTCGCCCACGAAGCCTATTTGCGACTGCGCGACCAGCAGCACTTTACATGGCACAACCGCCAGCATTTTTTTGCGATTGCGGCAACCGTTGTCCGCCGGGTAGTGGTCGACTATTTGCGCGAGCGCTTTGCCGGCAAACGGGGCGGCGGCAAACTGTTTGTGGACTTCGCCGATTTCAAGCAGGAGTCGGAATTGGCGGTGGCTGCGGAAGCGGTCGATTGGATCGCGGTGGATCAGGCGCTCGGCAAGCTCACCGCGATGGATCCGGTTTGCGCTCGGATCGTCGAGTTGAAACTGTTCACGCCCCTCAGTGCCGAAGAGATTGCGCAGACGTGCCAAATTTCCGAGGCGACGGTCGGCCGGCATTGGCGGTTTGCGCGCAACTGGTTGTCCAAAGAGCTTGAGACCAATCAGATTCCTGATGTCTCCTGAAGACCTCGCAAGAATCCGTGCGGCATTTGATGCCGCAGTCGAACATCCAGAGTCCGCATGGGCCGACGTGGCCCGAAGCGAGCTTGCCGACGCCCCGCACTTGCTTGGTGACGCGCTTGATCTGCTCGATCGGGAAACCCGCCTCGCCAAACTTCGCACGCAGCGTGCATTTGACGCCGCGCTCGATGATCTGACCGAACAGGAACGCCAGTCCTGGATCGGTCGGCGCATCGGTCGATTCGAGATTGTTGCCGAACTGGGTAGCGGCGGAATGGGGCGCGTGTTCAAAGCCCGGAACCTCGAATCTCCAGAACAACTGGTCGCGCTGAAGGTGGTTCGCCCGGAGCGGTTCAATCGCTCGCTGGCTGAGCGCTTCTCCAGTGAACGCCGCATCCTCGCCCGCCTGAATCATCCCGGCATCGCGTTCTTTGTCGATGCCGGCTCCCATGAAGGACTGGCCTACATCAGCATGGAGTTGGTCGACGGCATCCCGCTGCCCGAGTATGCGCGCCAGCAAGATCTCCCGTTGCGCGGGCGCCTGCAACTGTTCATGGCCCTCCTGGATGCCGTCGCGCATGCGCACCGCAGTTTTGTCATTCACCGTGACATCAAATCCGACAATGTTCTGGTGCGACCGGACGGCTGCGTCAAGCTCCTGGACTTTGGGATTGCCAAGCCGCTGGATACCGAATCGCTGCGCACGGTCACCCACGAGCGCACGTTTACGCCCATTTCAGCAGCGCCTGAACAAATTCTAGGCGGTGCGGTGACGATTGCAACGGATGTCTATGCATTGGGCGTTTTGCTCTACGAGCTCATTGCCGGGCGCTTGCCGTTCGAGCAAAGCGACCGCCGTCCGGGTGAATTGGAACGCCTGGTATTGAACGTACCGCCGCCTGCCATGCGGAGCCGCCAAGACCGTCGGGCGGGCGGTGTGTCGGAGTCGATTCCGGATGATCTGGAGCGGATCGTGGCCAAGGCACTCCGCAAAGAGGCCGACAGCCGCTATCGCAGCGTCGAGCAACTGCAAGCCGACCTCGGCCGGTTTCTCGCCAACGAACCCATCAGCGTCGCTGGCGGCGGCCACACGTATCGTCTGCGCAAGTTCATTGCCCGAAATCGGCTTGCGGTATCGATCACTGCATTGGCGATCGCGTTGATCAGTTCGGCATTGGTCGTCACCATCATTCAGAATCAGCGCATTCGTGCCGAACGCGACCTGTCACAGACCACGCTTTCGGTGCTGGAGGAGGCGTTTCGGTCGGCCGACCCCAGCGGTCTTGCTGGCAACCGGACGACGGCCCGCGACATTCTCGATCGCTCCGTTGACGCCATTGCGCCGCTTGAACAAAAGAACCCCCAGGCATTTGTGAGCCTGGCTTCAACGATTGCCGAAGCCCAATTGGCATTGGGGATCTCCGAGCCCGCCACGCGCCTGCTGGATCGGGCGTTGCCGATCGCCGAACGGGAAGCACATCCGGATCGAAATCGCGTGCTGCTGCAGCTCGCGAGAGCCGAGGTCGAGCAGACGTATGTCTCGGTTGCCCGAAATTATCTAAGCCGCCTCGATTCTGCTGAACGCGATTCCGGCCCGGCCCTGATTGTCCGCGGACGGATCGCGATGGCTGACAAACAATGGGCAGAAGCCGAATTCTTGCTGAAGCAAGCGCTCCCCAAGTTGCCCTTTGGCGGTTCCGAATGGGTGTTTGCACAGTCGAAGCTTGCGATCGCGATCGCCGAGGGCGGGGCCTTGGACCGCGCCGAGCAACGCACTGAGATTGCAGAGCATCTCTATGGCCGCGCGTTTCCGGATCGTCAGGAAGTCAAGGCACAATTGCAGCTGTCGCGGCTGGAGGTCATGGACACGGCCGGAGACCATGAACGACTGTGCGAAGACGGCGCGCGCGTGGTCAACGATATCCGCACTCAGATCGGTATTCAGACATCCGTTGCCGGGCTCGCCGCAGCGCGCGTCGGTGCCGCCTGTCAGCGCCTGGGACAAAATGAGCTGGCAGCCCGATATCAGCGAATGGCCCTGCAGGGATTTGAACCCACGCTGGGTTTGGAACATCCGATGACCTATCGGACTCACTACAACCTGGCGCTCGCGCTTGCGCGCCCCAAGCAACGACGAGAAGACGTCGTGTCGGAGTTTCGAACCGCGATCGCTGGCGCGGAATCCGACTCGGCGTCACAGCGCGCGGTGATCAATCTCTTCCGTCTGCAGCTGTCGCGCGAGTTGGCCAAAGCCGGAACCGACCAGAGCTTGCGCGACGCGTTGCGCGCGTTCTCGCGCCCCAATGATCCTGTCCGAGTCAGTGACATACCAGCCGGCGACCACGCCGAGTACGGCGCCTGGGCGAATTATTTGTTTTGGAGCGTTGATTGCGCCAACGCCCATCAGCCTGCTCCTTTGAACAGCAGCACTGCCTGTTCCGCGAGCCTCCAGAAGGCGTCGTGTCAGAACCTTCGGGATTTGCTTTGTGGCATCAACGATGTCGCCGCGTCTACCGGTCCCGTGTCGACCCGGTGAGCGCTGAGCAACCCAATTTACGTGTTTCGATCTTGCCCGCTTCTGGGCACCCAACAAGAGAACCAACCATGCGCCACGTTCCAAGAAAAACCCCAATCGTTGTAAGCCTGCTTTCAACCATGCTGCTGATCGGCAACGTCGCTGCAACAGAGATGGAAGTCCCAGAAATCCCCGAGAATCCGCCACCATGCACGTTGGGCAAGGATGAGCCGATCTGCCCAACCGGCACCACGCCTTATCTGTACAAGGCAATCTGTCCGGATTCGGAACCGAAGACGTTGTGCGTCAACAATGGCGATTCGTTCCCGGTTTACATGAAGTGCTACTCCTACGGCGATTCTGCTGACTGTGAGGCCAAGCCCGACAAGCTGGTGCCGGGCACGTTGACCTACACCTGGACCAAATCTGGCCGGGTGGTGATGTACATCTATGGCGACCACAACGAGAACGCCAGCTTTGCGTGCGCCACGACGCGCGGCGTCGCTTCGGTGACCCTGACGGTCACGAGCACATCCGGGAGCGTCGGTACGCAAACGGTGTACCTCACCTGCTCGCCTTGACAACAAAACCTCAAGCGTCAATCTGACGTCCCGAGGTCCTGTCGCGCCGCCAACCCGACTCATGGTTGGCGGCGCTTGCATATTTGGCTCTCGACTTTGCAAGGACCTTGACCTCGCCTTGCGTGCGATCTGTCACGGCGCCATCGCAACGAGATCAGCGCGAGAATCCGCTTCGCGTGCGCATCCAAAGACCACAGGCACGGATCGCCAATGCCACTTGGTCATGCTGATCGCGCCGAACCCATCGACGAAGTCGATCAATTTGTGTCGACCTGAAGAGGCCCATTCTGGACTTTCAGACCCACACTGAGTCATACACTTGCGTACTTGATGCTTGACGGACCATCCATGGCCCGCACCGTCTCTGAGCATCTTCAAATACTCCCGGTCTCGATATTGCAATCTCGGTGAGCGCTGGCGTGACGAATTTCCGTGTTGCGCTTTCCAAGCGGGCCTGTGGCCACCGATTTAGGACGCCTCTGAAGAAGCTCAGCGGCGCCGCGGTTCTGAAAGTCCAGGATGGACAGGTTCGGACCGGTCTAAGCGGCAGGTCGTAGCCCGTTTGCACGCCTCGGCGTGGCACACACGCAACTCGGAACGCAATCCGAGTCGCGCCAACCTGCACAAACCACTCAATCAGGAGTTAAACATGAAGATCAAATCGTTGATGGCAACCGCCGCTCTGGCTTTCGGCTTTGCATTTGCCAGCACCCAGCCTGTTCAAGCGCGCTATTTCGAGTGCGACAACCCGAACTACTCAGCCTGCATGAGCGGCTGCTTGTCCGGTAGTGGGAGCTACCAGTCCTGTCGCGGCATGTGCTGTTTCTAATAAGCCGCTTGCAAAGGACCAAGCGCTGCAGCGCTTGGTCCTCGTTCGAGCGCTGCACCATCAATACCACCAAGCCAATCTGCCCCCACCACGCGCAATTTCAGACGAGCCTGCCATGACTCAAACGCTAAAAGGTATCTTTCTATTTGTTCTGTTTGTTTCGGTCGGACTCGGAGCAGGCTACGCCGCTCGTATCGGCCTTGCCAAGGCATCAGAACCTGAGCCCGTGGTTCACGGTGACTTTCGCACGGTACTGGCCCCGCACCAGAGCGACTTAGTGCTCTTTGCGACCAAGACCTGCCCCTATTGCGCCAAAGCCCGCGAGTTCTTCCAAGAGCACGGACTTCGCTATCACGAACTCGATGTCGACGACCCGGCGATCGCGCAGCAGTTCAAGGCGCTGGGCGGTAGCGGCGTTCCCATGGTGTTCAGTGCCGACGTGCGCATTGTCGGATTTGATGCAAACGCGTACGCGCGGTTGCTGCCCGCCGCACGCTGATCGAGCGCCAAACCGCATTCAACTCTTAAGGCATGAATCAAGGCGCCCGCCGTATTTCCCGGCCTGACGCCTCGTGGCAGGCGGTCTGTGGACCGCCCGCCTTAGGGAGGGTCTGAATAAGTCCATCCTGGACTTTCAGACCCGCAACGAATCCGGCACGGGTCCGGACTCGTTGCGCCAGAATCAAGCACTGACGTGCTCGATCCTGGGCGGGCCATCCAAGGCCCGCGTCGCCTCTGAACTTGTTCAGAGGCTCCTCAGTGCAACGGGATCGACGACTACGGAACAGCCCGACAATTGCCCTGACAAGACTGCGTCAGCAGCCACCAGCAAGTGCCGACGGTGCAATCGCTGCTGTTGTCGGTCGGATTCAAAAAGGCCATGTTGAGGTAGTAGTCAACGCCTTCGATCAACGGGCAGTAGGTGTTCGGCGTCGAGCCAAACGTCCAGCCCATTGCCGCGATGCCGTAGTCCGACACGCATCGACTGTCAGTCGGCGCGAAGTCCCCTGGGCAGTGCGAGAAACTGAGCAAGAGCGGTGCCGCGTTCTGCCCAGGTTGCTCCGACGACATCGCGCCAAACGCCGCGGGCATACCGGTGGTCACTATTTTCATCGCTATGTATTGACTGGCACCAACCGGCACCAACGCGGTGTCGCCAAGGGTCCGCCCAAAGTACCCGATCACCGATCGATTGACGCCCGCTGAGGTGAGTTGTCCAGGCAACGCCGGATCCCAACGTGTCGTATCGAGAACCTGATTCAAATTGAATTCGCGATTGCCGGTATTCCAGGGCCCAGTGACATTGTTGAAGCTGGTCATGCGGGAACGGCCCGCTGGCGGCGCATGCGTGTCGGTACAAGCGCTGAGCAGCACCGCGTTCAACGACACCTGCCGCGTGAACACACCCCCGGTGGCGGACAGACAGTTGATCCGGAACGTGTACGCGCCGCCGTCAGGCACCGTGACACTAATGCCGGTACTACTCGTGGGAACTGATCCGCTCAGCGGCCAGCCGGAGACAGTCGTGACGCCTGCCGGAAACACGGTGCCGGTGGTGTTGCAACTGGCGGCACCAACGGTGGCCCAGGCCAAGGTGCGCGGGGTGACGTTCGCTGCGGCAATACTGTTGCTGATCGTCAGCGTGCTGGTGAATGTGACCGTTGCCGGGCACCAGCCATCTCCCTGTCGACCGCCGACGGTCAATGGCGTGACGTCCACGTCGCCGTTTGCGAGCAGCCGCGTCTTGGTTGGGTCAATGGAGATGCGATGGATGCCACCGCTGTTCTTGCGGATCTCGACATACGGCGCCGGCGCTGGAATCGAGCCGAGCACGTCGGGTGGGCACCAACCATCACCAATGACACCGGCACTCGCGGCCGCAGCGACCGAGACGGTGGCATTCTGTGGATCGATTTGAACATCCGGGTCGGTGTTCGACAAGGGGATGCGATACGTGCCCATCACCAAATCTGCTGCCGGAAGCAGATGGGACACGACGAGCAGCAGGACAAGCGTGGCGGCGCGGCCGCTTCGGAGACTCAGATTCATTCGAAGCCATCCCCAAATAAGGGTTGGATGGCACCGGCACACACCAGATCGCCCGAAACAGACGTCACGCGGATTTGCGGCGTTCCAGCTTGCATTTGGATGGGGTCGGCCGCGTAGAGTTCAAGCGGACCCACGCCATAGCGAACCGTGATTGGTCCAGGCAACGGCGGATCACCATTCGGGCGCTGGCAGGTGCCGAGGCTCGTGGTCGTCAGATCGAGCCGCTTGGCGCTGTGGTTCCAGTGCGTCAGGCTACTGATTTCGATGAGGTAGTCGCGCCCATCGATACGAATAAAGCCGTCGACCGCACTTGCAGCTGCCGGCAGGCAGAGGCAGGCGATCAGCCCATACTTGAGGTAGTTCATAGGTATGATTCACTCCGAAGAAAAGTTCTGTCGACACAGTCTGGCTGTGCTTGTTGTGGGTGCAGACGCAAGGCGTAGGCCTCGATAGCAATGCCACCGAGACCACACAGAGCGCGCGTGCACGTTGGTTCCGGACTCCCGGACCAACGGCGGTTTTGCCATGACTCACGTTCAGAATCGGTAAAACTGCGCACGTCGCACGCCATATCCCATGCGTTCAGCGCTACCTTCGCCGGGAGCGGTTTGGCAGCGGTTTGCGCCGGCTTTCAGCTGTCAAACTCGTGAATTGCAGTCGTCAACCGCCGAACCTCGTCGGCCGCGTGACTGACGTAGATGATCGGCAACCGGAACTGATCGCGAAGTGTCTCGAAAAAGGTGAGCAATCGTTCGCGCCGCGTACGGTCCAAAGCAGATAAAGGCTCGTCGAGCAGCAAAATGTCTGGCTGGGCGAGCAAGGCGCGCCCGATGGCGACCCGTTGGGCTTCGCCGCCCGAGAGGTTGACCGGGCGACGCGGCAAGAGTGCCTCCAAGCCGAGCAGTTCGACGAGTGGGTCCAATTGAAAGCGCGCCGCTTTGGCGACAACTGCCCCGCGTTGGCCATACAACAAATTGTCCCGGACGGAGTAATGGGGAAACAGACGGGCGTCCTGAAAGACAAACCCGATACGACGCTGATGCACCGGCACGTCGATGCCTTGGCTGGCATCAAACAGCAGGCGTGATCCGATCCGAATGTGGCCCCGGGTCGGCCGGATCAACCCCGCAACGGCGTTCAGGACAGACGTTTTGCCCGAACCGGAATACCCCGTCAGTGCCAATACCGGCGCGTCGCTTTGCACGATTAGTTCGCGTTCAAAGCGACCCAGCTGCAAGCGGATGTCGAGATCGAACATCAGCGCGCCTCCCCGCGGTTCAGGCGGCGCACCAGCCATTCTGAAAGAAGCATGGCCAGCAGCGAGATCAACACGGCCAGAACGCCTAAGCGCCAGACTTGCGCTTCGCCACCGGGGACTTGCAGCAGCGCGTGCATCGCCGCAGACAAGGTTTCGGTTTCGCCGGGAATACTCGACACGAACGTGATCGTGGCACCAAATTCGCCAAGCGCCTTCGCAAATGCCAGCACCGCCCCCGCAATGGCGCCGGGCCAGGCCAGTGGCAATGTGACGGTCCAAAACACGCGCATGGGACTCGCCCCGAGCGTCCGCGCCGCGGCTTCGAGTTTGGGGTCGATCGCCTCGATCGACAACCGCACTGCCCGCACCATCAACGGAAATGCCATGACCGCGCTCGCCAGCGCCGCCCCTTTCCAGTTGAACGCCAGGCGCAGGTCAAACCATTGCTCCAACCAGGCGCCAATTGGGCCGCGACGCCCAAGCAACACGAGCAGTCCGTAGCCCACGACGACAGGCGGCAACACCAAGGGCAAATGGATCAGGGCATCGAGCACGCTCTTGCCCAAAAATTGCCGGCGCGCCAGCAACCAACCGGTCGCCACGCCGAGCGGCAAGCTGCCGAGCGCGGCCACGGTCGCCACTTTCAGGCTCAGGCTGATGGCGGTGAGTTCGGCGTCGGTTAGGGGCCAGTTCATGCGCTCAGGGCAACAGAAAGCCGTGCCGCCGGAACATCGCTTGCGCAGTGGGTGACTGCAACCAACGGGCGAAGTCAGCCTTTGCCGGATGCCAATTAGCGCGCACCGCAGCGAGGGGATAAACAATCTCGGGATGCTGGTTCGATGGCACTGCCGTCAACACGCTGACGCGAGGCTCGACCATCGCGTCGGTGCGATACACGATGCCGAAAGCTGCCTCGTCCCGTGCAACCAGCAACAATGCAGCGCGCACGTTTTCGGTTTCGACTCGCCGCGAGGCCAGCGCCGACCAGAGATTCAGCGCTTGGAGCGCCGCTTTCGCGTACCGACCAGCGGGTACCGTGTCGGTCTCGGCCAGCGCCACCCGTTCGGACTCCGGCAGTTGACGCACCCAGGCCGGCAAAGCGTCCCAGGTGATGGTTCTCGCGACGCGGCCTACCGGTGCAATCACCACGAGTTCGTTGCGAAGGAGATCGACGCGGCTATCGGGATCAATCATCTCGCGTTCTTGCAGCCAATCCATCCACTCCCGATCCGCCGACACAAACAAATGCGCGGGCGCGCCCTGCTCGATCTGGCGCGCAAGCGTGGCGCTGCCACCAACACTGACCACGACCTCCTGGCCCGTTGCTTGTTGATACGCGGCGGCCGCTTCGTCGAGTGACTCTTTGAGGCTCGCGGCGGCAAACACAATGATCGGCTCGGCGGCGTGCCCGATCCCGAACACCAACCAAACCAGCAGCCCGAGCAGGCAACGACGCACGAATCGAATAGGCACAGGCAGTCAGTCCGGGGCGTCCAGCAGTTGAATCCGACTGATCTGGCGAACGCTTCTGGCTGCGCGGCGATCGTCCGGCACAAGCAGTCGCAACGGACCTTCGGCATCATCCAGCGCCTTGCCTTGGCACTGATTCGCGAGCAGTACCGGGCGGTCACCCGTGGCCGGATCGAGTTCCGCTACCGCAAACACCACGCGATAGCCATCGCGGGCCTGCACGAGCAGATACTGATCAAGCACGGCAGCGTCGGGCTTACCGTCGACTGGCAAGACCTTGAGGTGCCGAAGCAGATCGACCAGCGTCACACCGCTGCATTCAATCGTGTGACCGTGTATCTGGGCGCGCATCGTGCTTTGCGGCAACGCCGCCAGCGTTTCGGTGTCCAGTGGCAGGTCCAGCGATCGCGCGTGCTTCGGCACGGACGCTGCAGCCGTCGGGTTGCTGACAACGCCAACGCTCAGCACACCGAGCATCAGCGTTCGGACGAAACAACCAGTGCGGGAGTGACTCAAGGTCGCGACTCTTCGAAGGGAACCTGGACTGATGATAGCCGAGTGGCCAGATGTTGCTGAAAGACAGGCACTATCGCTATTGACCCGGTACGACCGAGTCAGCGCAATGTCACTGGGTCCATCGCGCGGACCGAGGACGGCTCGCCCACGTCAGACGATACGGGCGCGTTACCAGACACCGACCAGAAAGCGCGTACGAGTGATGCGCTCTGCGCGGCGACAGAGATGCGCCCACCAGGCCTGATCCAGGGTCATGTCGATGCGTCTAAGAAACAAGTTGCCAGCCGGGCTCAGCATCTGCCCGAGCTCGAAGTATCGATTTGGGCTTGCCGCCAGCCCGGCTGCGAACGCGTCCTGATGCGCATCCATCAGATCGAGACACCGGCGGGCTAATTCGCGATCCTGCATGCGCACCCGTTGCAGGCGTTTCGGCAACAGGTAACGATCGTAGTCGTAGAGTTTCTCCAACCAGACACCAGGGCATTGTGCCTCCAAGTCCAATGCCGACTGCCCGGCCAACAGCGTGCGCGCGACCGCAGGGCCCCATATCACCATCGGCAGATCCCGCTCGCGCTGGTAGTCATCGCGACTGTTGAAGGCAACGGTCGCATAGTCGTCGCGAGCGGCCAAGCGCTCGAGCAAGTCGGCGCCCGTGATGGTGTTACCGGGTTGCGCGAGTCGGACGCACAACACCCGGTTGGCGGTCGCGTGATCGTCGAGCGGCCAGGTCGCAGTCGGAATCACAAACTGGCGTGTTTCAATCGCGTCGCGATCCCGCGCTGCGATCGCTTCGAGCGCAGACTTGAGTTCTGCCTGACGACTTCGTTTCGATTCCCGTTGCCGTGCCAACTGTCGCAAGGCTGGCCATTGTTCGCGAAGAAACGCGACCGGGCCGCCAGTCGGGTGCAGCACGAGTGCCTCGTGTGCGCCCGCGGCATCGATCAGCGCACTGAGGCTCAAACTGGTATCAGAAGGTGCTCCTACGACCGGTTGCGCGTGTAGTAAACGAGTGGGCAATTGCCGATCCAGTCGCCGTTTGGCACGCTTGCCAAGTTGCTCCGAGGCACCACTCGCAACCAACGCGGCACGGAGGTCGTACGCATTCGGCACGGGACACATCTGCCAGGCAGCAGATTCGACCACCGCCGTCACGCCAGGCGGTACGCCATCGTCAAAGACCGCCGCGAACAGTTTGGCGATGCCGGGATTCAGAAGCGGCACGTCGGTGTCGGTCGAATGCTGCAAGGTGGGCGCGCGCGCGGTGTCCGCCGTCGTCGAGTCGGGCATCAACATCCACCAGAACGATTCCTGATCGGACATGGGCAAATGGGTCCCTGACGCGCTCGGTGCCTCATCGGCAACGCATTGCTGCCGATCAGGGACAGTATTGCAGAAAACGTCCGATGGTCAGCGGCCGCTCAGTTGCAGCCGGTTTGACAATTCTGGTGCAGAAGCCACCAACACGTCCCAAAGGTGCAATCAGAAATGCCGTTGGCCGGATTGCGGAACGCGACGTTCAAGTAGTAATCGAGCCCAGGTTGCATCGGACAATACGACTCGGGCATGGAGGGCGTGGTCCGCCAACCCATTGCGGCGATGCCATAGTTCGATCGACATCGCATTTCTTGCGGCTCGAAATCGCCTGGGCAGGGCGAGATCGTCATGAACATCGGCGCCGAATTCTCGCCCGGCTGTTCGCTGGAGATTGAGCCCAGTTTGTTCGCCTGACCACCGGTGTCGATTCGAAACGCCACGTAGCCACTCGACGAGATCGGCACCACTGCCGTGTCGCCGACGAATGTGCCGAACGAGCCCAGGACCGAGCGATTGACCCCGCCAGTCGTCAGTTGACCCGGCAGGGGCGGATTCCACATGGTCAAGTCCAACGTCGCGTTAACGGGCCATTCCTGGTTGCCCGATACGCGCAGATTCGCGGTATTGACGAACGATGTCGCGCGCGTAAACCGCGCTGGCGGCGCATGCTCGCCCGAACAATCCGGCGCGGGCAACACCGTAACAAACACGGCACGGCCAAAGCGATCACCGTTGGCCGCCTCACAATTGACGCGCAGTTGATAGTAACCTGCAACATCGAGCTGCACCGCGAATCCGGTTGCTTGGGTCGACACGCTGCCGGTCCAGCCCGGCACACTGGTGACACCGGCAGGAAACACGGAACCGCTGGTGTCACAAGAGACGGCACCCGAGCTCGTCCAATTCAGATACACATTGCGACCGGGATACATGATGCTGCGATCAGCCGAGAGCGCCGTCACCAGGCTTGGATCCAGCGGACACCAACCATCGCCCTGAAAGCCAGATTGGTGCAGCGAGTGCACGATGACATCGCCGTTAGTCGCGACCTCGACGTTGGCATCGGCGAGACCAATCCGATAGTTGCCGCCATTAGGAAGTTGCAAGACTACTTGTGGATGCGTCACCGCCGGTGTCGCGGCCAGATCAGGCGGGCACCAGCCATCGCCGGCCACGCCCGCTTGCGCCGCAGCCAGCACCCGCAACTCGCCGGTTTGTACATCCATATTGGCCGATTGCGTCGTCGCCGACAGCGGGATGCGGTGGGTGCCAAGCACGAGATCCGCGGCCGCCGCCGACGCGACCGAACTGGCCAGCGCCAATCCGCCCAAAACCAACGAGATTCGTTTCGACACGGCGCGCCTCATTCGAAATCATCTGCAAACACGACCGGCACAAAGACGCCTGAACACTGCAGATCGCCATCAACCGAGGTGATCGTGACCTGTGGACCGGAGGTCGTCAGGTGAATCGACGAATTCGTAAAGATCGACGTCGAACCTCCGGCAAAATCGATTCGCCAGCTGCCTGTACTCGGCAAGCCGCCGCCTTCCCGGAAGCAATTCGCAAGCGAGCTAGCGCCGAGTTGGAGCACGTTGGTGCTGTAGTTCCAGTTTGGCGCCACGTCGGTGTTGAGACTGTAGTCGATGCCGTCCACGCGCACCGTTCCGGCACTCGCGACAAGGGGCCAGAAGGATGCTGCCGTCAACCAGGCCAAGCGATGCAGCGCGTTGCCGCGGTCGGACCGATTGGCCATGCGGGGGACTCCAGAAGCAATGGGGATCGCCGGTATTCTCGATGATCAGGGCGTCACTGCGGGACTTCGGGCGTCATCCGCGCGCAATGCAATCAGCACCGGGTCGTGATCCGAGCTCGCAAACGGGTCGTCACGGAACCGCCGCTTGCGACTTTTGGCATCGACGCCCGCTTCGCCATACTGAAACGCATCGCTTTCATCGGCGTTGATGTGCCAGATCTCGGCACCACCGACGAGCTTTGCAAATTCCGGATTGGCGAGCGCGTGATCGAGACGCCCGGCGGCGCCTGCGTAAACGAAGCTGTATGCCGGCTCGCCATTCGATTCGGCAACGACGTCCACATACCCCTGACTCTTGATCAACCGCACTGGGTCTTCTTCGCCGTAACTGTTCAAGTCACCAACAATCAGACGCGCTGCAGGGAGCGCCTGGGTGGCATCGCTGGCCAACCAGTCGAGCAGGTTTCGCGCCATCTCGGTGCGCACCGCGTTGTAGCAGCCCTGGCCATCGTCCTGGTCCTGATTCGGACCTTCGGCATCGGCACAACCGCCCTTCGACTTGAAGTGGTTACCAATCAGCGTGAACGCCATCGCGCCAGCCTGAAAACCCTGCGCGACCGGTGCACGCCCCATGCCCGTGAATGGCGGCACGTCGAGAATCAGTGTCTTGCCGACCGGCTGCGCCCGCGATTGCCGGTAGATCATCGCCACCTTGATGGCGTCACTGCCCACGCGCTCGGCGCCCGTTTTGACGAACGCGTAGTCGCCCTCTTCCGATCCGAGCTTCTTGTTCAATGCATCGACCAGATCCTGCACGGCCGATTCCGGGCCTTCGCCATCGTTCTCGATTTCGGTCAGCACGAACACATCGGCGTGCATTGCCGAGAGCGCGGCAACGATCTTGGCGCGCTGGCGCTTGAACGCGTCGAACGTCTCGGCGCCACGCTCAGTCGGAAAGCCCTCGCCTTTCCCATCGCCATTGAAAAAGTTCAACACATTGAACGCGCTGATGCTGAGATCGCCGTCAACCAGCGGCGCCGCAGTCGGCCGCGGTGCCTGATCGACCCGGTCGATCGGTTCGGCCAGATGCAGCTGATAGCCTTCGCCGAGCTGATCCAGCACCCCGTCAATGCCATACAACGCCGAATCGAGGCGATACGGCGCGTCCGCGCTCGGTTGTTCGCGGAGAAACCAGATGCGATCCGGATCCATGGTTTCGCGCGCATCGCTGAGGGTCAGCCGCGTTGCCAGATTGCCCTCGGCAATGGCGCGCGCTTCGGGGCCTGGCGCGTGGCGTTCCGTGGGCACCAGATCGCGACCATCGAGCGACACGATGAGTTCGCCGTCGCTCAGCAGGCGATCATTGTCGATCAGCGTCGCCGGGCCTTTCAGTTTGATCCGCATGCCCTCGACGGCTTCGAAGTCGGCCAGAGTGGACGGCACCGCCGAGAACGCCTGCGGGCCAAACGGTTGCGGATTGCCGCAGCGGGCCATGGCACTGACTTCGACAAGCGCCGTCTGGGTATCGGGCGCATCGCCGATTTCGGCAACGCGGCCGCGCACGCGGACGGTGGCGAAGCGCGGTAGATCTTTCGGTGGTTCGGTCAGCCGGACAAACAGGCCTTCAGAGGTCTGCGGGTTCTGATCGTCCATGCCCTGAGGGGTGGCCAGATAGATGCCGCCCAAGCCCTGCAGGAATCGCGCACTGACAACGGCCTCGACTTCCACGAGTTCACCTTTCTTCGGACTCATGGCGGCATCGCCTTGGATCACGTGAATCGGCGTGGCCGGCTGGCCACATTCCAGCGCAGTGGTGGGGTCGACGATCAGGTCTGGACCGTCATCATTGGTGCAGCCGGCCAAGGTCAAAGCCAGGGCGGCGCAAAGGGTATGTCGAAGCATGGTGGCGATGCCTGGCGCGCAGCGAGGCCAAAAATGAGAAGGGCCGGGCATGATTGGAAGCGGCGCGCATCCTGTCAAGCGATGTCGCAACAATTGCCCGCGTCCGGCCCGGATGACTGGGGTCGGGACACGATTTTTCATCGCATCCGCCGGAACCGGTTCCGGCGGATGCGGGAGACCCGCTCAGAACAGCGGCAATGTTGGCGCCGAGAAATTCCCGAGATTCGGAAACACGGTCGGCAGGTCGATTGCGGGCACACCAAACCATTGCGCCAGACTGGCCGCGTATTGGTCGCTCGCGGTGGTCGGAATGAACTGACCGCGATCGAGCGACTGCGTGCCGTTCAGCGTCACGGTTGGCATCGTGCCAATCAGGCGACCACCTTGCACGGCCCCGCCAACGACAAACTGCACGCCACCCCAAGCGTGGTCGGAGCCGTTGCCGTTCGAGTTCAGCGTGCGCGCAAACTCGCTCATGGTGAACAGCGTGACGTCGTTTTGGTAACCGAGATCCAGCATTGCCTGATAGAACCAAGCTACAGCCTGATTGATACGGGCCATCAGACGCGGCTGGTTGCCCTCGCTCATCTGGTTGTCATGGGTATCAAAGCCCCCCAGACGCACATAGTAAATCTGCCGCTCATGACCAATACCAGCGCCGGAACTGGCATGCGAAATCTTGATCATTCGCGCGACCATGCGTAGCTGATCCAGCAAGGAGTTCGAGGCCGTGAAATTCGTGCCGTTGTAGTTGTAGGTGACCGCTGCAGCGGTGTTGTTGGCAGCGGTCTGCTGGTATGGCGTGACGACGTTGCCGCTGCCATTTGAATTTCCCAGAGCAGCGCTAATGGTCACCGACAAGTCCAGCGAGCGTCGCATGATGTCGCGGTATTCCTTCTGGAACGGGTGGGCGTAGTTGGTGTCATCCAGCAGCTGTTGCAGGCGAGCATTGCGCTGATCGCCGGCATTGGTGGTGCCCGCGTAGTTGGACAGACCCGCGGCACCATTGGTCGACATCTGATAGGGGAACACACCTGGGCCAACCTGGAATCGATTGCTGCCCGATAACGAAATGCACGGTGCCAGCGTCGTCAGTTGATTGCCATCATCGACGCGCGCGGCGACTTCGCCACCCCAGCCATAGGCTGCCGAAGAACTGCTGCACGAGGTCAAGCCCCACAACGTTTCCTGATCGTTGTGCGAGTAAAGCTGCGGCGGTCGACGCTTGCTGTTGGCCTGGTACTGCGCCTTGGTCATGGGCTCCACCAAAGTGCCGATGTTCGGCAGAATGGCAATGCGACCTTGATTGAACAGGGTTGCCATGCCGTTCTGCGTTGTCGGCGAGCCTCCCTGCGGCGTAAACGCGTAATTGGTCATGTACGGGTACAACCCGTAGCTGTTGGCCGGCTGCCCCACGGGGCTGATCGGCACTAGTGCGTTGAAATCGAGGGCCAGACCGGCGGTGTTCGTGGACGCGTTGTAGACGCCACCACGGGCTGCACGATAGAGATCATAGGCCGAGCCGGCGGTCGTGGCATCGCGTGGCACCAGGAAATTCCAGGTATCGCTGCCACCAGCGAGGTACAAACACACGAGCGCCTTGTAGTTGCCAAACGCCTTGCCTTGGGCGCTCAGCAAGTTTGCCGCCGCACCCAGCTGGGGCATGAAGGTACTGGCAGCGCCCGACGACAGTGCCAGGGCCGTATTGCGCAGAAAATCGCGACGATTGCTGTTCATGGGGGCTCCTCAGCGCTGTACGGCAAATTCAGGCGAAATGGCGATCAGGTGGACCAAGTCCAACACCTTGCGGTTGCCATCCAGCGACACGAGATCAAAACGCAGCATGTTGTCGAGCACAGCGCGCAGCTGCGGCGACATAGTGCCGTACAGGAGCCGGACGTTCAGCGCATCGAGCAACTGCGCACGGGACGTTGCGTTGCTCGAATTGGCCGCCAATGCCGACAAGTCGGCAAAGCTCAGATAGGCCGCCGTAGTCGGCAATGTGAACGCACCACTGGACGTGCTGTAGCCCGCATAAATGCGGTTCCACATTTCGTTGCTCGCGGTGACCAGGGTGGTCTCGTTCATGATCTGGAATTCCGGCGAATAGAGGTCGGCTGTGGCGATCGCGCCGGGCTGCTGGTAGTCCGGCTCATAGAAGTTGAATACGGTTGGCGCGCCGAGCGGCCGCTGCAACAGGTTGGTCTGCGGGCTGCGAATGCCCATCTGGATCTCGCCACCGGTGCCGGCTGCTGGTGCGGTCACCCCGAGTGCACGCCAAACGGCAGTCAGCTTCAATAGCGGCTCCCGGACCTTGCCGTAAGGCGCAGCCGGATCAATGGGCGGAATGCGAGCTTCTTCGTCGAGCAGAATGGCCCGGGCGACCGCCATCAAGTCGCCGCGGACGCCACTGCCGTTGTTTTCAAACACGGTGGCAACGCGCTCGATATATTCCGGCGATGGATTGCTGGTGACCAGGCGCTGGATCAACTGGCGGCTGATAAACGGCGCCGTGTTCGGGTGATTGAACAGGTAGTCCATGGTCGCAACCATCTGCGTTTCGCAATAGGCGCGGCACTGGTTCTGCACGTTCACGTCGGTCGGCGTGCCCGTCGTGTCTGGCAGCCCACCACTCGTATTGTTGGCACCGCACGTTACCCCGGCAGCGGGCAGCACAATGCCGCCGAAGATGGTCTTGGCGCCATGGTCCATGAAGGCTGGGAAGCACGCCATCGGCTGGTAGCCATTCGGTACGGCATTGGTGCCCGTCGTCAGACCGCGATAGGTGTCGCAGGTGGTCTGGGACGCGGCACAACGATACGACCAGCCCGTGAACACGCGGGCGAGTTCGGTGATCTGACTTTGGTCGTAAGTCGGCAACGGTTGGTTATTGATATCCAGGACCGGCGTGAAATTGAGATTGCGCTCAATCAGACCGATCGTAAACAGCTGCATGACTTCGCGGGCGTAGTTCTCGTCCGGTTGAATCGACCCGGACGGATTGGCTTTCCGGTTGCGGAAGTGGCTCAAATAGCGACCCATCATCGGCGAGCGGGTCACCTCTTCCAGAAGCGTCCGATAATTTCCCAAACCATTACGGGCCAGAATGTCCCAGTATTCCGACGTCCCGAAGTGATCGCCACTCAGGGCGTCCACCTGATCCGAGACGACCAGGATCTGTGAGAGCGCAAACGCCATCCGCTGTCGAAGCTGGTCGTTACCAAATGCCGCCGTATGGAACCAGCGGTCAACGCGCTGGTTTTGTCCAAGGCCCGTCACGCCTGCGGTGGTCAGCGCATCGAGATACGCGCGGGACGAGGTGATGGGCGCCAATCGTTGCTGATCAAACCAGCTCTGAAAGCCCTGCGAACGCAAGGAGGACACGGCCGACGGGGTTGGGCCAAAAGTCGCCTGGGTTAGAAACCGTGCCGCATCAGCATCGCTGTCTGGCTGCGTGAAACGGTCCTCGAAGTTGCCACCGTTACCGCCGAAGATGGCGTCCTGGGCGTGGACCTGGAAGCCAAGGCTGACGCCGGTAAGGAGCAGAACGCGAAACATGCGCCGAAGCATGGGCTTCTCCTGGGAGGAAATCGGAAGGCCAAAAGTCTAGCCAGCGCCTCCAAGAGAAAAGGAGTACTCCAGCACCCTTTCGCGAAGCGCTTTCCGATCCGGCTGTGGGGCATGCCGACCGTGTTCCGGAATTGACCGCCTGTCGTTGGACTGGTTACTGATTATTGCGACGCCTGGCGCCAAGCAGCGCCGCGATGAGGGTTCCGGCCAACATCAGACCAAGGCCCAGGCCCGACAACCGAACCCAGGCCAGGTCAATAGCCATTTGCCAGCCCATCCGACTGAGCGTGTCCCAGAACGGCACATCAAACGCCTGGGCGACCCACATAGTGGCGCGCAACACCTGCGCATAGAACATCCCGACCCAGGCTGCCACCGCCAGGACGACTCCAGACCTGAGCGGACTGCTTCCGGCCAGATAGGGTTTCGCCAGGGTTGCCGAGGCCCCAATCACCAGGGCAAACGCAGCCAGATCAGCCCGAAACAACATGCCAAGCAAGGCCCACAGGCCGCCCAGACAAAGGGTGATCATCAAGGCGGTCAGCCAGCCGACCAGGGTCATGAGGAAATGTCGCATTCCCGAAGTGTGACAGCAGCCCCCCGGTTTCACGAACCTGCCACGGTTTGGCGGGATCGGGTCCGAAAACGCTCCGCCCGCACCGAAACAATCATGCCCGCTTGTTTTCCGAAGCTCGAACAGCCCGCTACACTCGGGGCGTGAAAAAGGCGCAGACCCCGGATCCCCATACCACCCAACGCCTACGCGTCGTGCCTGGCGAGGCAAATATGCGCCCGGGTGCGCGCCTGGTGGTGATTCATGGTGCGAACCTCGGCAAGACCGTCGAATTGATCGACAAGCCGGTCACGATTGGCCGCGCCCCCGTGTGCAGCATGCAGATCGAGCATCGCAGCGTCTCGCGTCTGCATTGCGAGGTCTGGCCCGAGGGCGACCGCTTCTTTGTCCGCGATCTGGGCTCGACCAATTCGACCATGATCAATGATGGCCAGATTGAGCTCAGCGAGTTGAAAGACGGCGACCAGATCAAGGTGGGCGAAATCGTCATCAAGTTTCTGCGCCGGGAGAGCCTGGAAGACCGCTACCTGCAAGCCATGGTCGAAATGGCGACGGTCGATTCGCTGACCCAGCTGCCGAATCGTCGCGTCTGGCGCGAGGCGCTGGAGTCGGAAGTGGCCCGGGCCGCCCATGGCCTGCCGTTGTCGCTCGCGTTTGTCGATCTCGACCACTTCAAGCGGATCAATGACGAACTGGGGCACTTGTCTGGCGACGAAGTGCTGAAGGCCGTGGCAAAAGAGATCCGCCAATCGGTGCGCGCCGACCAGGTGGCCGGCCGCTTGGGCGGCGAGGAATTCGCCATCATTCTACCCAACCTGCCATTGGCGGCAGCGGTCCGCTTCTCCGAGGGGCTGCGCGAATCCGTTGAGGCGCTTCGCGTCAACCTGCCAACCGGCGTCCGGCGGATCACTACGAGTGTTGGCGTCGTGCAATGGCTGCCGGGCATGCAGACCAGCGCCGACTTCATGCGCGCCGCCGACTCCGAACTATTCCGGGCCAAAGCAGAGGGGCGCAATCGGGTCTGCTATCCGGGGTCAAGCGCCATGCTGGCCGAGCGAACCGATCCGAAGCCGCGCATCTAGCCCGGGCGTCCATGGCACAGGGAGCGGGTATTCCGGTATTTGCGATTGGCGCCTACGCCACTGAGCGCTGTGCAAGCCTCGGCATTGCCTGTCTCTGCCTGCCCGAAACCAGTCTCGGTGCCTTTGGCGCGCATGGGCCGCAAGGCGGCGTCTACCTCATGGACATCGATACTTGGTTGGCGCAGACCGAGTTGCGAACCAACCTGCGCCTGGACCGACACGCCGCCATCGTCTTCGGCACGCGCCAGGAACAATGCATCGATCTGGCCGCAAGCCTGGCCCAAGTGTGTCCGCACCTCGTTACCCCGAGTTGTTCGGACACGTGGGTTCGGGCGCTGATTGCCGGGCAGCAGCGGTATTGCCGGGACGTGCTGCACGTCGGCGAGTCGATCGACTTGGCGCGATTGAAAAACGCGGTCAGCCTGGGCCGTTTGAATGCCTGGGCGATTAACCTGGATACGGGCGAGCATCTGGGCGGCCACCTGGATCTCGAACTGTTCGGCGAACCGATCAAGAGCGCCGCCGACATGCTGCGCGGGATGTCCGAAAGCGACCACTGGATCATCGAGGCGCTGGAGGCTCTGGGCCTGGACGGCAATGCCAATGCATCGCTGTCACATGAGTTCCGGCGCGTCGATTGCCACGGCCAGGAACGCTGGTATGCCACCCATGCGAGCTGCTATGTGGACGCCGACCAGGACGTTCGCGGCGTCATCGGCGTGACGTATGAGGTTACCGATCGGAAGCGCGCCGAGCAGCAGGCCGACCGCCATGCTGATCTCCTGGCGCAGGCCCTGAAGGCGGCCGATATGGTCAGCTGGGAATACGATGCGACCACCCGCATCCGCCATTCGATTGGTGACGATGAGGCCCTGTTTGGGCTGCGCCCAAGTTCGCTTGAAGAAGTCACCGCTCTGGTACTGCCGGAAGACCGCACCAGTGAGCGGTTTCTGGCCTACCAGCGCGCGCTTCAGCATGGCGAAGCCTTTGATGAGGAGTTTCGTGTCCGCCGGCCTGATGGCAGCATCTGCTGGCTGCAGTCACGCGGACGCCCGAGCCTTGATGCCCACGGCAATCTTCTGCGCGTGTCGGGCATCGTCTTCGACATTACGCCGCGCAAGCAAATCGAAATGCGCCTGGAGGAAACCGAAGGCTGGTTGAGCCGGGCGCTGAGTGCTGGCCACATGGTGGCGTGGGAATGGAACCTGCGGGATCACTCCCGTCGGTCATTCGGCCGCCAGGAAGTCATTCTGGGTCGAGACATTGCCGGCATCGACGATGCCAAGGGCGCGGTGCATCCGGCTGATCGGGAACGCGACGAGTGGCTGTTCAACCAAGCCGCCGAGCATGGCAGCCCGTATTCGAACGAGTTCCGGGTGATCGATGTCGAAGGCAAGGTGCGCTGGTTGCGGTCGATCGGCTCACCATCGGAAGTCGATGCGAATGGCACGGTCACCATGTCTGGGTTGGCCTGGGACATCAGCGAACGCAAAGAAATGGAGCTCACGCTCCGCGAAACCGAGCAACGGCTGCGCACGACGCTGAGCTCGGGGCAAATGGTCGTTTGGGAATGGAATCTCCGGACGCGTGAGCGCCGCTCGTTTGGCGACAAGCTGGAGCTGATGGGTTCCGGCCGGGAGCCGATCGAGCGTGCTTGGGGCCGATTACACCCCGATGACTACGCATTGTTTCGCGACGCGTGGGAAAGCGCGGTTGCCAATGCGACCGAATTTCGCGCCGAATTCCGGCTGATTCGTGATGATGGTGTCGCGACCTGGGTGCGCTCGATCGGCAGCCCGCTGCTGATTGACGAAGCCGGCGTGGCGGTCATGGGTGGCGTGTCGTGGGACATCAGCGAACGCAAACGCACCGAGCTCGCACTCACCGAATCCGAGACGCGGATGCGCGCCGCGCTGGAAGCGGCACGCATGGTGTCCTGGGAGCGCAATCTGCTCACTGGGCGACGGCAGACCATGGGCGATCACTACGCCCTGTTTGGCTTTGATGCCGACGAAGAAGGCAGTCATGTCGATGCAGCGGTGGCACCGGGCGATGCCGAACTCGATCAGGAGCGTTTTGAAACCGCGATCCGCGACCGCACGCTCTACAGCAGCGAATTCCGGATCTGCAAGCCCGATGGGGAGGTGCGTTGGTTGCATTCCCGCGGCAAGGTCATTTCCGAGCGTCAAGGGCAGGCCGAAATCATTGCCGGCGTGGTGTGGGACATCACCGATCGCAAAGAAATGGAAGCCGCGCTGTCGACGCGCGAGGCCGAACTCAGTGCCGCGCTGCAGGCTGCGCGCATGTGCCGGTTCCAGTTTGATTTTCGCCGCCGCGAGTGGCTGATTTCCGACGATGCGCATGCCGTGTTCGGTACGCGGATTGGTCCGCTGTCTGTCCACCCAGACAGCCGCCGCGACTTGTCCCGCTACCTGGCACGACTGCACCACGGTTTGCCGGTTGACGATGTGGAGGTCCGCCTGCAAGTCGGTTCGGCCACCCCCTGGGTCGAACTGCGCGCCAACTTGCTCGATCGGCATCGCGCGAATGGCGTGTTCTGGGACATCAGCCTCCGCAAGACCATTGAAGAAGCCCTGCTGGAAAGCGAGAACTGGCATCGCATCGCAGTGGAGGGAGCCAACCTCAATGTTTGGGAATACGATCTGGAATCAAAGACCCGGCGCGGCGGCAATCGCGACCTGGAGTTCTTTGGGCGCGCGCCGGACAGTCTGGAATCGCTGCTGGAAGTCGTCCACGAAGACGACCGCGAGGCGCTGACTGCCAGTTTTTTCGAATCCATGGCGGTGCCGGGCGTACAGCGTCAGCAATTCCGCGTATTGAAGGCCGACGGCAGCTATCGCTGGATCGAGTCGATCGGCCGCGTGTTGAACCGTCGCGATGGCACGCCCTGGCGCTATGCTGGGGTCAGTATCGATATCACCGAGAAGAAAGAGCACGCCGATGCGCTGCAGCGTGCGGTGCTGGCGGCCGAGCATGCGGTGCGCGCGCAGTCGGCATTCCTGGCCGCGATGAGCCACGAAATCCGCACGCCGATGAACGCCGTCATCGGCATGACCGGATTGCTCCTGAACAGCCCGCTCGATGACCGTCAGCAAGACATGGCGCGCACGCTCCGCTCGAGCGCTGAGTTGCTACTGAACTTGATCAACGACGTGCTCGACTTTTCGAAGATCGATGCCGGTCAGATGCAACTCGATCAAAGCCCATTTGATCTGGCCGACGTGATCGAGTCTTCGCTGGACCTCCTCGCCCCGCAAGCTGAGGTCAAGCGCTTGAGCCTTGGCGCCGTGTTCGACTTCCAGATCGGCGCTCGGCTGATCGGCGATCCCGCGCGACTACGCCAGATTTTGGTGAACCTGCTGTCGAACGCCATCAAGTTCACGCCTGCTGGCCATGTCGAAATCAAGGCGAACCTGTGGTCACTCAGCGCGACGACCGCGCGTTTGTGGATCTCCGTGCGCGACCAGGGGATCGGCATTGCGCCGGAGGTGCTCCGCACCTTGTTCACGCCATTCCGCCAAGGCGACACGTCCATGTCGCGGCGCTTTGGCGGCACGGGCCTTGGGCTCGTGATCTGCAAACGCCTGGCCGATTTGATGCATGGCGAAATCACGGTGGAATCGGAGCCCGGACAGGGCGCCTGCTTCCGGGTTCGACTGGATTTGCCGCTCGCCGATCCAAGCCCCGGACCCGCGGACTGGATGCACGATCGGCGGATTGCGATCGTCATGGACGAAGGCCATGCGCGCGACGCTCTGATCGAACAACTCGTGTTGTTCGGCGCGAGCGTTGAGCATCATCCAACCATCGGTGATCTGCGCCGGCACCAATCGCCGGACGTGGTCGTGGTCGATGACGATGTGCGCCTACCGGTCGATTTTCCGCTGCCCACACTGCGCGTGTTGGGCTTGGGGGTCAGCGTTCGCGACGACCATTTGAGTCTGTCCCGCCCGATCCGCCCGAGCCTGTTGCTCGACCGTCTTGGCCGGCTGATTCAGCAGCCAGGCGCAAACAGCCCGGGCCCCGCACAAGCCGCAGACGATCAAACACCGTTGCCCGATATCAGTTTGCGGGTGCTGGTCGCCGAGGACAATGATGTCAATCAGATGCTGATCGAGCTGATGCTGCAATCGCTGGGGATCGAGCCACGTCTGGTCAGCGATGGTCAGGAGGCGATCGACGCACTGCAAGGCGGCGACTACAACGTCATACTGATGGACGTCGAAATGCCTGGGATCGATGGCATCGAAGCCACGCGCCTGATTCGCGCCCGCCCCGAATTTGCCGACCGGCCTTACATCATCGCGGCCACGGCGCATGTCATGTCAGACAGCAAGCAGCGTTTTTTGAATGCGGGCATGAACGACTACGTGCCAAAGCCGATCCTGATGCCGGAATTGAAAGCCGCACTCAGTCGAGCGGGCGAATTCCTGGCGCGGCGCTCTTGATCGGCCGAGCCGATCAATTCCCAGAAGCTTGACCAACCATCGCAACGCGACAGTTCAATCGCCACCGAGGCGAGCGGCCAACACGTCGGTCAAACGTGCGCGCAAGCTGGCAACGTCCAGCGGCTTGGTCAGCACGCCGTCCATGCCGGCCTCCAGACATGCTTGATGGTTGCCAGGCAGCGCGTGGGCGGTCAACGCCAAGATTGGTAACGACAAACCTTGAGCGCGCAACGCGCGAGTGGCCTTTAGCCCATCCATAACGGGCATTTCGCAATCCATCAGAATCAAGTGAGGCAACGACTCGGCGCAGGCAGCGAGTGCCGCTTGACCATGTTCGGCCAGCCGAACCGAGACCCCGAGTGTTTCCAGGTAGAGGCGCGCGACGTCGCGATTCAGTTCGTTGTCGTCGACCACCAACACGCTGATCCCGGGCCAATCCGGCTCGTCGCCGCGCGGCGCTTTGGGGGGCGCCTTGGCGGCGCAATCCGGAATACGGAGACGGAACGTGCTGCCCTCGCCGGGGGTGCTGTCCAGATCCAGGCTGGCACCGAGCAATCCGGCCAAATGTCGACAAATGCTGAGACCAAGGCCCAGCCCGCGGCGGTCGGCCGGCACGTCGGCGTCCGTCACTGAAAATGGCTGAAAAATCCGAAGTTGCTGCTCAGCTGCAATGCCGCAGCCAGTATCGGCCACATCGATGATGAGGCCGCGCCGTTCGGCATCGGTCTCGGCGCGCAACGTGATCTGCCCGGTGCGGGTGAACTTCAAGGCATTGCTGAGCAGATGCATCAGGATCTGGCTCAGTCGGCGCGCGTCGGTGTGCACATGCGAAGGCAGGTTGGGCGCCAGGATCAACGCAAAGCCAAGGTGTAGCCTTTCGGCTTCACGCTGCCAAGGAAGCGCAATGTCAGAAAGCAGCGGGCGCAGCTCGAAGACGCCCGGATCGGCCCTAAGCGAATGTGCATCGAGACTCGCGAAATCGAGCACATCGTTTACCAGCCCGGTCAGACCCTGTCCCGCCGTCCGGAGCGCACTGACATGCCGGGCAGCCGCTTCGGGCAAGTCTGCCTGCGCCAGAATTTCGGCCATGCCCATCATGCCGTTCAGGGGTGTGCGAAGCTCGTGGCTCATCGCCGCGAGAAAGCGTGACTTGGCATTGCTGGCCTGAGCGGCCTGCTCGCGCAGCAAGGTTTCCTTGAAGCGGGCCCGGGTGTTTTCCTCGAACTGTTGCCGCAACCGGATGCTGCTCGCGACCATGATGAGCAGAAAGAAACTGACGAGCAGACAGACATCAAATGTCACGCTACTTCGATGCAACATGGCCGACCAGAGCAGCGCAATCATGATGGGCAACGAGAACGCGATGAACGCAGCGGTCGAGACCATGAAACTGATCATCCCAACGCCGACCACCGCCATCAGCAGCGCCGCGGCAAGCATCTGCGTTTCCAGGTTCAGTACGAAGATTGGGGTGACAAGACTGCCCCAGACCGAGCCCACTACCAGCGCCGTCACGACGACAACCCCATGCCAGGTGCGATCGCTGAATCGGTTCGGTTGGCGCTGATACGTCAGGCCGAGCCAGACGCGCGCCAGCGCGGTCGCCATCATCACCCCAGCCCAGATCCAGAAGTTGGTCGCATCATTCGGAATTCCGAGGCGCCAAGCCACCACCGGCCCCATCGTCGCAGTGACCAGGAGCCCAGACCAGTTGAAGCGGAACAAGGTGTCGATCCGAACGCGCTCAACGTAAGCGGCGAGTTCCGCCGGAGGTAGCGGATCCGCTGTGTTCGCAGATGTGGGCGGCAGCGCGTTCATAGTCTGGAAGTGTGCCAAACCGACCACACGGGCAGCGGTGAACTTCAGTCACTCGGGCCGGATCCGTGGTTTTGGGCCCGAAATGACTTGTTCTCGCCGGTACGTCTCGACGCGCGGGTCTGGCCGGAACGCGTCCGTAGCCATTGGCGGCCAATGACTACACTGGCGCGCTGCGTGCGCCCGGGATGGGCGCTTTTCTGCCCGCCAATTAGAGTTTTACGCGCCGCATCATGGGCGTTACCGTCGGAACGGTCAGCATGGTGCTGGCCACCGCCATCAGCAGCAAAGCGGTGAACATCTCGGCCGTAATGATCTGCTTGTCGAGCAGCACGTTGACGAAAATGATCATGATCAAGGCCTTGGTCTGCAGCAGCCAGCCGATGATGCTCGCCTCGCCTTTGGCCCAGCCGAGAATCCGTCCGGCCAAGTGCACGCCGAGCAACTTGCCCGCAACCGAAGCCACGAGCAGCAATCCTGCTGCGAGAAATACCGCAGCGCCACCCATGGTCCAATTCGTCCGGAGGCCGGTACTGAGGAAGAACACCGGCATGATCACCAGCAGCACGTTATGGCGCAGACGATCGAGGCTGTCCTGATCGAACCACTTCGCATCAATGACCACGCCGGCGAGAAACGCGCCCACCATGAAATGCAGCCCCGACCAATCGGCACCGAGACCGCAGAGGGCCAGCCAGATCAGCCCCACGTAAAGACGATCGCGCTCCGGAATCGCGCGCATGATCCGCCGCAACACGAGCGCCGCGACGGCAAACGACAGCAGAAAAATGCCCTGTCGGGCGACCCGCGTCCAATCGAGCAGAATCAGCGCCAGCACACCCCAGATGAGCACGTCGTCGAGACTCGCATAGCGCAGCACGCGCTGGCCTAAAGGTTTTCGGAAAATATCGAGTTTTTCCATCAGCAGGATCAGAATCGGCAATGCCGTGACAGCGCACGCCATGCCAATACCCGCGACAAACTGCCAGCTCTGCCCGGCCGGGCCGATCCAACCTGGAGTCAGCAGCAACGGCCAAGCGGCCAGGCTGCCCAGCAACAAGGGCGTCAGCAACGCGAAACCTGCCGTGATGCCCGTCTCCCGCCGGTTCTGCCACGCTTGACTGAGGTCCAACTCGATGCCAGACAAGAACACAAACAGCATCACGGCCCACCAGGCCACCCCATTCAAGGCCTGGATGACCTGCGGATTGAAGACCTGCTGATAGACCTCCGGAAACGCCGCACCGAGCATGCCCGGCCCAAGCAGAATCCCGGTGACAATCTGCACAACCACTAACGGCGCAAAGTACTCGGTACGACCGAGCCGCCAGATGAGATATGGCACCGTCATGATTACCACCATGGCAACCAGGTAGAGCTCAGCTGTCGACATCACCGGCATGTCACGTGTCCCTTTGCAAACAAATCATGCAAGTTCGCAAGCATAGCGTGGTGACTGGCTGGCAGAATTGAATTCGTCGGTTCTGCCCAGATTTGATTTCGTATGCATCAGTCTCCGGCAGGAGCGCACCCCGGACGCCGCTCGGGGTATGAACTCGCGCCAGCAGACGCATTCAACCCACACCGGGTCCGGGTACGTACGGCGCGCGATACGGCAACGGTTGGCCAAAACGACCAGCGCTGATCGAGCCCGACGAAGACGTGCCGGACCAAGAACAGGAGCCCCCCATGAACCGCAGTATCGAATCCCGCATTCAAGGTCGTCCCGCTGAAGACGGCGCTGGCGTCAAGCTGACGCGCCTGATTGACCCGCGCCATGCCGGCGCCAGTGACCCGTTCCTCATGCTGGACGAGTTCCGATCGGATACCGCATCGGACTACATTGCCGGGTTTCCGCCACATCCGCATCGCGGCTTCGAGACGGTCACGTACATGATGGCTGGGCGTATGCGCCATCGTGACAACAAGGGTAACGAGGGCAACCTTGGCCCGGGCGCCGTGCAGTGGATGACTGCCGCGCGCGGCATCGTGCACGAGGAAATGCCCCAGCAGGAGAACGGCCTGATGTGGGGGTACCAGCTCTGGCTGAACCTGCCTGCTGCCGAGAAGATGCTGCCGGCGACGTACCAGGACATTGACGCCACATCGATTCCCGAACTCGCGCATGGCGGCGCCCACGTGCGCGTCATTGCGGGCGAGCTCGCCGGCGTGCGCGGGCCGGTGCCAGACCGCACCACGGCGCCGCTGTATCTTGACATCGACCTGCCCGCAAACGCCGAAACGTCCCTTCCGGTGCCGAGCGGCCATCGCGTACTCATGGTCGGGGTCAGCGGTTCCGTGACCATCGTCGGCGACGCCAAGCCCGAAACCTTGAGTGCGCGCCAGGCAGCGTTGCTCGGCGCTGGTGAACACGTCAAAGTCCGGACCGACGAACACGCTGGCCGAGTCTTGCTGATCGCAGCCAAGCCCTTGCGTGAGCCGATCGCGCACTACGGCCCGTTTGTCATGAACACGCGTGAGGAAGTGATGCAGGCGGTCAACGACTTTCAAGCCGGGAGATTCTGAGATGGATGCCGACAACAATCTGGTCCTCACGTGTGCGCACTGCGGTGCGCCGAACCGTGCACCAGAATCGCGACTGGCCGAAAACCCCGTCTGCGGGCGCTGCCACCAAACGGTGTTGACGCCAACACCGTTGACACTGACCGACGAGAATATTCAAGCGGTGCTGGGTCGCAACGACCTGCCGGTGTTAGTCGATTGTTGGGCCGCCTGGTGCGCGCCCTGTCGAGCGTTCGCGCCTACGTTTGAGCGGGCGAGTCAGAACTTCATGACGCAGATTCGCTTTGCCAAGCTCGATACCGAAAACAACCGCCAAAGCGCCGGGATGCTCCGCATTCAGAGCATTCCGACGATCATTCTGTTTGCCAAGGGCCGCGAGATCGCCCGCCAATCGGGCGCGCTGAGCTATCAGCAACTGACGCAGTGGCTGGCCCACGCATTCGGACTGGACCGCGAAGTCTGATCACGTTGCGCGGCGCCGGCCGCAGCGCCTTGACCGCGCTGCGGCAACATTGCGCTCACGCGGTCGCGCGGAGCGGTTCCTGACCCAGCGCCTGGAGTTCGGCTTCGATCAGATTGGCCTCGTCGATCAGCGCCTGTGGGCAATGGCTGCCGTACTCGCCGAGATACGCCTTGATCGCTTCGAACTCGCGATGCCAGCCTTCCGGATCGACGTTGAACAGCACAGCCATGGCCTCGGCACTCAGATTCAAGCCACTGAGATTGATGTCGGACGCCGCCGGCAATTGACCGATCGGCGTGGCCGTAGCCGATGCCGTGCCTTTGCAGCGGCCAATGACCCACTCCAGCACGCGCAGGTTGTCACCGAAACCCGGCCACAGAAACTTGCCAGCCGCGCCTTTGCGGAACCAGTTGACATGGAAGATCTTGGGCAGCTTGCCGCCGGGCTTGTCGAAGCTCAGCCAATGGCTGAAATAGTCGCCGAAGTTGTAACCACAGAAAGGCTTCATCGCCATCGAGTCGCGCCGAACCACGCCGACCGCACCGGTCGCCGCAGCGGTTGTTTCTGAGGCCATGGCTGCGCCGACGAGCACGCCATGCTGCCAGTCGCGCGCTTCAAACACCAAGGGCACGAGCGACTCGCGGCGCCCGCCGAATACAATCGCCGAAATCGGCACGCCTTGAGCATGCTCGGCCACCGGCGAGAAGCTTGGGCATTGTTTGGCAGAAACGGTGAAGCGGGCGTTCGGATGCGCAGCCGGACCGTTTGCCGGGTCGTAGGCCCGCCCCTGCCAATCGGTCACTGGCTGGCCTTCATCAAGGCCTTCCCACCACGGTTTGTTGTCAGCCGTCAGACCCACATTCGTAAAGATCGCATCGCGGTTCAACATCGCGAGCGCGTTCGGATTGGTTTTCGGGCCGGTGCCCGGCGCCACGCCGAAATAGCCGGCTTCCGGATTGATGGCCCACAGCTGACCATCTTCGCTTTGCTGCATCCAGCAAATGTCGTCGCCAACCGTCCAGACCTTCCAACCTTGGTTGCGGTAGCCCTCAGGCGGAATCAGCATGGCCAGATTGGTTTTACCGCAGGCAGACGGGAACGCCGCTGCGATGTAATGCGTTTCGCCAGCTGGATTCTCGATGCCGACAATCAGCATGTGCTCGGCCAGCCAGCCTTCGCGTTTGGCCTGGTACGACCCAATGCGGAGCGCATGACACTTCTTGCCGAGCAACGCATTGCCGCCGTAGCCCGAGCCAATCGACTTGATCATCAGCTCTTCTGGGAAGTGCATGATGAAGCGGCGATTCGGATCGAGATCGCCCGTCGAATGCAGACCGCGGACAAACGTGCCTTCGCGCTCGATGCGCGCCAGCGCGGCGGCGCCCATACGGGTCATCAACCGCATGTTGGCGACGACGTACGGCGAGTCGGTGATTTCGACGCCACACCGGGCAATCGGCGAATCAATCGGACCCATGCAGTAAGGCACCACGTAAAGTGTGCGGCCTTTCATGCAGCCGGCAAACAGTGCATCGATCTTCGCGTGCGCCTCAGCTGGGGCCATCCAGTGGTTGTTCGGACCCGCATCGGCCTGCTCGCTCGGGCAGACAAACGTTAGATGCTCCACGCGCGCCACATCGGAAGGATGCGAGCGGTGCAGGTAGCAATTCGGGTGCGAGTCGGCGTTCAGCGGGATCAGATCGCCGCGTTCCACCATCAGGATTTTCAGAGCCTGGTCCTCGGCATCGCTGCCGTCGCACCAGTGGATTTGCTGCGGTTCGGTCAGTGCTGCAACTGACTCGACCCAAGCATTCAAAGAAGCCAGTTTGCTTCCTGCGGTCGTCAAGGCCATGGGGGATTCACCCGAGCCCTTGCGGGGGGGTGCGCTGAAAAGGGGATTGACAGGCTAGCAGTTCGGGACGATTGATGCATACGTAGTCATTGCCTGGTCAGCGAAGTGCCAGGATGTCCTGGGACATATCATCACGTTTCAATGACTTACCTGAGATTTTTCGCGTGGTTGACACTTAGTTCACCAGTTAATGCGATTGCTTCGTATTATACTTCCGAACAAATCAAATCAAGAAGCGCCTCATGCCCATGACCCAACACCCACTTCGCTTGGCCATTGTGGCGGCCTTGCTGAGTCAATGCCTCCAGGCCGCCGAAACCCGGAACACGCGTGGCGCGACCAAACTGGATACGACGGAAGTCTCCGCTGCAGCCCCGGCCGATCCGCGCTTTCCGGCGATTGCCAAAGAAATTGAGAACGGCTTGGTGCAGACGGGCAAGAAGTCGACCGAAGTTCGGCTCGACGAGCAGGCGCCCGTGGTCAACAACGCGCTGCGCGAAGCGCTGATCCGGCTGCCCGGTCTGCTTCTCAGCGAGCAACAGATCCCCGGGCATTTCAATCTGAATTACCGGGGACTGGGCGATCCGCATGAGTCGGAGTTCGTCAGCTTCTTCGAAAACGGCGTGCCCATTGCGAGTGACTGGTTTGGCTACCCGACCGTCTACTACCTCCCGGCGGTGGAGCGCATTGAGCGGATGACGTTCGTGCGTGGTGGCTCTGGATTGCTGTATGGCCCGCAGGTCGGTCCGAGCCTGAACTTCCAGATGCGTACCCCTGCGGTCGACCAGGATCTTGCGCTGCGGTCTCGCCATGTTGGCGGCGAGGATGGCCTCTATGCCACGTACAACCAGATCAGTGGCGGCACTGGCAGCCTGGGTTGGCTCGTAGCCGCGGACCACCGCCAGTACGATGGCGTGCGCGCCAACGAGGACAGCGATGTGGATGGCCTCAACGCCACCCTGAACTGGCAGCAGAGCGCGGTCGCCAGTTGGCGCCTTGATGTCGGCAGCTATCAGTCGGACAGTGGCGAAGCCGGCCGGATGCCGAATTCGTTCTACGACGAAAACCACAATGTGACGACCCAACCTTTCAACCGTCTGGAAATTGAGCGCCAGCAGATCAGCCTGTCGACTGAGCAGCAGTTTACCGACCGCGTCCGCTTCAATGGCAAGGTCTGGTATGCCGACCAGGATCGCTTCAGTCGCCGCACCCCGCAGCTATTGCCGGGTAATCTGACTCCAAACCTGACGGCCAGTTTCGATCGTCAGCAGTTTGCGAGCATCGGGCTTGATCTGCGGAGTACGCTGGACTGGGGCGACAACCACACTTTGACGTTCGGTGCCACCGGCTTCCATGACGATTCGCCTCGCGAGCAGCGCACGAACGTGACATTGAACGCCGAGCAGGGCAACGTGCTCCGGTTCGCGCAAGATCGGCAAACGCGCTATGCCGCGGTGTTCGCCGAAAACGTCTATCGCTTTGCGACGTGGAGCCTGATTCCAGCATTTCGACTGGAACGGCTGACCCTGGCGATCGACGAGACGGTGCGGGCGCCGGGTTTAAGGCGTACAGCGATCGATCAGGACTTCAGCCAGACGGTGCCGCTGTTTGGGCTCGGGCTGACCAAGGATTGGTACGAGCAAGGATTGCAGTTCTATGCGAACGCGTCCCAGGCGTATCGCCCCATGCGCTACGACGATGTGGGCAACCCAACTGCCGAACTCGCGCTGAGCAACGACCCGGATGTGGCCGCGGCGCTGAACCTTGAGGCAGGTCTGCGTGGCCAGCCGACACCCGGCTTGTTTTTTGATGTCTCGCTGTTCCAGATTGATTTTGAGGACAAGCTGGAGAGCCAACTGGTACCCGGCACCACCGACACGATTCGGGTCAACTCGGGCGACGCCCGCCACCGCGGCCTGGAGCTTGCAGCCGAATACGACTTCCTGCACGGCGATGCTGACAACAGCCTCACGTTGTTCGGCAGCATTGCACTGCTCGATGCTGAAATCACCGCAAGCCGAACGGCAGCGCTGGTCGGCAATACGCCGGCCTACGCTCCGGATTACGTCGCCAAGCTAGGGTTGCAGTACCACTGGCAGAACCGCGTCAAGCTCGGCCTGACGGGCAGCTTTGTAGATGAGCATTACTGGCAGGATTCGAATCGAAGTGCCGGGACCGGCGTCTTCACCATTGATGCGCTGATCCCGCGCTACCACGTGGTCGACCTGAGCGCCGAGTACCGAGTGCTGCCGAAGCTGTCGCTGCTCGCGGGCGTTAGCAACCTGCTTGATCGCGACTACTACTCGCGGGTCCGGAGTGATGGCGTCGAGCCGGCAGCGCCCCGACGCGGTTACGTCGGCCTGGAGTTCCGATTCGACTGACCGATTGCTGATATCGGGCTCGGCCCCACACCCGCAGTTGCGAATCAATCGCGCGGGTGTCGGCGTGGCGTTGACGACGCTACTTGCAGCCACTGGGACTCTGCTTCAGCATGCGCGTACTTGGTCTACCGGAACCGCATGATGAGCCGCATTGCCGACGTCGAAACTGATTTGGAGCGCGTGGTCGCGCGCATCTTTGAGCGCTGTGGCCCGCACTTGAACATTGCCTCGCCGCTCGGGCTCGGCAAGCCGAATTTGTTGCTGAACGCGCTCTATCGCGCGGTGGCTGATCACCCGGAACGGCGCTTGCACCTGTTTACGGCGCTGTCGCTCGCGCGCCCGGTGCCCAAACCGGGTTTGGAGCAACGCTTCCTTGGACCGTTTCTGGAACGGCAGTTCGGCGCCGACTACCCCGAACTCGACTATGTCGTGGCCCGGCGCAAGAACGCGCTGCCGGACAACATCGAAATCACCGAGTTCTACCTGCAGTCGGGCGCGTGGCTCCGAAACGAAGGTGCGCAGTGTGATTACGCGAGCATCAACTACACGCATGTCGCCCGTGATGTCGCGGCGCGGCAGCCAAATCTCCTCGTGCAATTGGTGGCGCGGCGCGGCGACAAACTGAGCCTGTCCTGCAACCCAGATACGGTGTTAGATCTCTTGGATCTGATGCAAGCGCAAGGTCAGCCACGACCCATGGTCGTGCTCGTGGTGCATCCAGATTTGCCGTATCTCGGCAACGATGCGGAGATCGATGCCAGCGTCGCTGATCTGGTGCTTGATACGCCGGGACCTGCGCACCGTCTGTTTGCGCTGCCCCGTGAACCCGTATTGCCGTCGGAACACGCGATTGGCCTGCATGCGTCGGCCTGGGTCAAGGACGGTGGCACGCTGCAAATTGGCATCGGTGCCCTGTCGGATGCGATTGTCAATGCGCTCTTGTGGCGCCATCAGGACCCAGCCGCCCACGCTGCGCAAATCAGCGCGTTGGCGCCCGCCTGTATGGGCCCGGAGCATGGCCGCTTCGAGCGCGGCCTGTACGGCGCGAGCGAGATGGTCATGGATGGGTTCATGCATCTGCGTCGTGGGGACATTCTGAAACGTCGCGTGTTTGATGACCTCGCGTTGCAGCGATTGCTCAATGACCACCACGTCAAAGAGACCGCCGATGCGAGCACGCTGGACCGCCTGCTCGAATCAGGATTCCTGACCATGCAAGTGGATCGCCCGAGCCTCGATCGGCTGCAGCACTTTGGCTGGATCGACGAAGGCGTGCGTTTGCATGAGGGTCGTCTGCATTGGCCGAATGGTTCTGAGAGCAGTGCTGACCTGCATGAGCAATCCGCGCGTGACACGCTGCGCGCGCATATGCTCGGGCGCCAGCTTCGCCATGGTCGTTATTTGCATGGCGGATTCTGGCTCGGCAGCAAGCCGCTGCAGGATTGGCTCGGGAGCCTCCAGGGTGAGGACTACAGCGGCCTCTGCATGACCCGCATCTCGCATATCAATCAATTGTATGGCGGGCGCGAGGCACTGGACATCGCGCAGCGCCACCATGCCCGGTTCTTCAATACCTGCATGATGCAAACGGTGTTTGGCGCCGCCGTGTCCGATGGGCTCGCCGATGGGCAGGTCGTCAGTGGCGTTGGCGGGCAATACAATTTCGTTGCGATGGCGCATGCGATTCCGAATGGTCGGTCGGTGCTGCTGCTGCGGTCCACGCGCGAGAGCGGCGGCCGGGTGATCTCGAACATTGTGTATCAATACGGGCATGCGACCATTCCGCGGCATCTGCGCGATATCGTGATCACTGAATACGGCGCCGCTGATCTACGTGGTCAAACCGATTCCGATTGCATCAAGCGCATGCTCGCGATTACCGATAGCCGCTTTCAGGAAGTGTTGCTGAGCGAAGCCCGCCAGAACGGTAAGGTTGAGCGTCGATTTGTAATTCCCGATGCCTGGAAACAAAACCGTCCGGAGCGCCTTCGCGACGCTCTGGCGCCAGCCCGGGCGGCGGGTCGCATCAATGCGTTTCCGTTTGGCAGCGACCTCTCCGACGACGAACTCAAGATCGCCAAAGTTTTGAAGTTCCTCAAAGCGGAGACGGGCACCAGCGCTGGCAAGCTGAAAACGCTGGCACGCGCCTATCTGAGCGGTGATCGCGCCGATCAAAAATATCTTGAACGCATGGGATTGGCCGATCCGGGTGACAATGAGGAGCGGATGTTTGCGCGGCTCCTGGGCTATGGGTTTGCGCGTCAGGAAGTGTGAGTGGCCGCGGTAAGCTTGCGTCCTCACAGCCTGCACACATCCATTTGCGTATGAATTGTGAAGGCGTCGGCATTGGCGCCTCACCTGCCCGCCGTGCCGGGGCCGTTCTGTTTCCAAGTATCGATCAACCAGGAACACCATGTCCGAAGCCAAAGCTGACCTCAGCCAGATGCCACGCCAGATCCCGTTCATCATTGCCAACGAGGCATGCGAACGATTCAGTTTCTATGGCATGCGCAACATCCTGACACCGTTCCTGGTGAGCTCACTGTTGTTGTATGCGCCCGAAGCGGAACGCGCGGGCATCGCCAAAGAGGTCTTCCATACCTTTGTCATCGGCGTGTACTTCTTCCCGATTCTGGGCGGCTACATTGCCGACCGGATTCTCGGCAAGTACCGCACGATCATGTACTTCTCGCTGTTGTACTGCATCGGCCAGGGCCTGCTCGCGCTGTTCGTCGACAATCGAATTGGTTTCTACACGGGCCTGTTTCTGATTGCACTCGGCTCTGGGGGTATCAAGCCCTTGGTCGCCTCGTTCATGGGCGATCAGTTCGATCAATCGAACAAGAACCTGGCCCGGATCGCGTTTGATGCGTTCTATTGGATCATCAATTTCGGGTCGTTGTTTGCGTCGTTGCTGATGCCCATCGCGCTAAAAAGCCATAGCCCGGAATTAGCGTTCGGCATTCCCGGCATTCTGATGTTCATTGCCACCGTATTCTTTTGGATGGGCCGGAAGCGTTACGTACACGTCGCACCGGCGCCCGCCGATCCGCATTCATTCCTGAATGTCGCGAGGACCGCCTTGTTCACACCCGGTGCAAGCAATCTGGGCACCTACATCGCGTATGTTGGCTTTGCGCTCGCGATTGCAGCACTCGCGCTGACACCGGTGTTGCACTTTGTACCAGCAGTTTGCCTCGCCATTGTTGCGGTCATTGCATTTGGCGGCTACGGCACCTCGCTGCAACTCGACCGCGCCCGCACCAAGCATCCGGATGAAGCGGTGGAAGGCGTGCGCGCCGTGCTTCGGCTGCTGATCGTGTTCGCACTGATCACGCCATTCTGGTCGCTGTTCGATCAAAAGGCGTCCACGTGGGTCTTGCAGGCCGATCTGATGGTCAAGCCAGAATGGTTCCAGTCGGCGCAGATGCAGGCGCTGAATCCGGCGCTCGTCATGATTCTGATTCCGCTGAACAACCTGCTGCTGTATCCACTGCTCCGCAAGTTTGGGTTTGAGCTCACCGCGATCCGCAAGATGGGCTTTGGCATTGCGTTCTCTGGTTTGGCCTGGATCGTCGCCGGCCTGATTCAACTCGAAATCGATGGCGGCACGCCGATGTCGGTGACCTGGCAGGTTCTGCCGTATGCGCTCCTGACATTCGCCGAAGTGCTCGTCTCGGCTACCGGACTGGAGTTTGCGTACAGCCAGGCGCCATCGAGCATGAAGGGCGTCATCATGGCGTTCTGGTACTTGTCGGTGACCATCGGGAACCTCTGGGTGCTGTTGGCAAACGCGAGCGTCAAGAATCCGACGGTGTTGGGTCATGTCAAAGACACCGGCTTGAGCGAAGCCGCGTTCCTGATGTTCTTCTTCGCTGGATTTGCGTTGGTTGCGGCGGCGATATTTGGCTTGTATGCGAAGCGCTACAAGTCGGTCGACAACTATCGCGCGGTTTGATGTTGTGGTGGGGTCTTTTGCATTCGAACCAGTCCCGTCGCGAGATTGATTCGGGCCTGAAGGTCCTCCCACAAAGAGCGACGGATTTTGCCGCAAACAGGGTTAGGAGCGATGTTTTTTGTAGGAGCGGCTTTAGCCGCGAATGGACCTTACCCCAAGATTGCTTCGGCCCTGAAGGTCCTCCCACAAAAGGCCACGGTTCTTGCTGCAAGCATGGTTTGGAGCGATGGTTCTTGTAGGAGCGGCTTCAGCCGCGAACGGTGATGCGGCAAGATTGGTTCGGGCCTGAAGGCCCTCCTACAGAAAAGTGACGCCAGAAACTAGCGCTTCCGCCCATCCACCAAGCTCTGCACTACCGCCGGATCGGCCAGCGTCGACACATCGCCCAGTGCGTCTAACTCATCGGCAGCGATCTTGCGCAAGATCCGGCGCATGATCTTGCCACTGCGGGTCTTGGGCAGACCCGGCGCCCACTGAATGACATCGGGCGCCGCAATCGCACCAATCACGCGGCGTACCGTCGCATTGATTTCCTGCTTCAGCGCGTCGTTTGCTTCCAGCCCCGCCTTCAGGGTGACGTAGGCATAGATGCCCTGCCCTTTGATGTCATGCGGGTAGCCGACCACAGCCGACTCCGCCACGGCCTGATGCTCGATGATCGCGCTCTCCACCTCAGCGGTGCCAATCCGATGCCCACTGACGTTGATGACGTCGTCGACGCGGCCAGTGATCCAGTAGTAGCCATCTTCATCTCGGCGCGCCCCATCGCCCGTGAAATAGCTGCCCGGATATGTCTTGAAGTAGGTTTCAATAAAGCGGGCATGATCGCCATAGACCGTGCGCATTTGCCCCGGCCACGAATCTTTCAGAATCAAGTTGCCGCTGGTTGCTCCTTCCAACTCGCGGCCTTCCGAGTCGACGAGCGCGGCGCGAATACCGGGCAATGGGCGCGTGGCCGAGCCTGGCTTGAGCTCAGTCGCGCCGGGCAGTGGCGAGATCAGAATGCCTCCGGTCTCGGTCTGCCACCACGTGTCGACCACGGGGCAGCGCTCGTCGCCTACAACACGGTGATACCAAAGCCAAGCCTCGGGATTGATCGGCTCGCCCACCGAACCAAGCAGCCGCAATGATTGCCGCGAGCACGATTTAACCGGCGCCTCGCCTTCGCGCATCAACGCCCGGATCGCCGTGGGGGCGGTATAGAAGATGGTCACCTGATGGCGATCAATCACCTGCCAGCATCGCGACGCGTCTGGATAAGTTGGCACCCCTTCGAACAGCACCGACGTGGCACCGTTCGCCAACGGCCCGTAGACGATGTAACTATGCCCGGTGACCCAGCCAACGTCAGCGGTACACCAGTAGATATCGTCTTCGCGCAAATCAAATACCGCTTCATGCGTGAACGCCGCGTACGTCAGATAACCACCCGTGGTGTGCAACACGCCCTTCGGCTTGCCCGTAGAACCAGACGTATAGAGGATAAACAGTGGGTCTTCGGCGTTCATGGGTTCGGCTGCCGCAACGGGCGCCTGCATGGCCAACAGCTCTCGCCAGTCGCGATCACGCGGGACTTGCATCGCCACCGGACTACCCGTGTGGCGAACCACCAGCACCGTCTCCACCGTCGAACACTCACGCGCCTTCAGCGCGATGTCGACATTGGCCTTCAATGGGACTTTCTTGCCACCACGCAGCCCTTCATCGGCGGTGATGATCAGTTTTGACTGGCAATCGTGAATGCGCCCAATCAAGGACTCTGGCGAGAACCCACCAAACACAACCGAATGTATCGCGCCGATACGCGCACACGCGAGCATTGCCACGACTGCTTCGGGAATCATCGGCAGGTAGATGGTGACGCGATCGCCTTTCTGCACACCCAGCGCGCGCAAGGCGTTGGCGGCCCGGCACACCTGCTCGTGCAGCGCTCGGTACGAGAGATGCTCGGCCGGCAGATTCGGATCGTCACGCTCCCAAATGAGCGCCGTCTTGTCACCGCGTGTCGACAGATGGCGGTCCAGGCAATTCACGGACGCATTCAACACGCCATCGGCATACCAGCGGATGTGGAAATCCTCCAGCTGATACGACACGTCCTTGATCTGCGTCGGAAACCGCCACCACTCCAGGCGCGTGGCGACACGCGTCCAAAACAGCTCCGGGTCCTGGTCTGCGAGCACATTGGCGGCTGCCAAGGCATCGGCATTCAGCCGTGCATCGGCAGCAAATCCGGCTGGCACCGGCAATCGTTGATCGGTCATGACAATCTCCTGGCTGACCGCAATGGTCAGCCAGGACGTATTCAATTTCAATGGGACGCACGCGAATCCAGGGCGCGACGCGCCAGCACATAGGCGCCCATCAATCCGGAGTCGCCCCCAAGCGCTGGCGCGCACAGCCGACCGTCGCCGACATGCGCGGGCAAATAGCCACCGAGCCAGTGCTGCTGACGGGCTTGCACACGCTCCAGCAGACCCGGGACGCCCAATACACCACCGCCGACAATGATGCGCTCCGGGGCAAACATCAGTGCCAGCTGCGCGCTCAACTGACCCAGGTAATCGGCGATGATGTCATGGCCAACGTGGTCGGCCGGCAACTGATCGAGAGATGTACCGAACCGCGCGGCGATTGCGACGCCACTGGCGAGTCCTTCGAAGCAATCCTGATGAAACGGGCAGACCCCCGCAAAGTCTTGATCGGCCGCATGGCGTCTGGGCCGAAGATGGCCGACCTCCGGATGCAGGCAGCCATGAACAGGCTCAGCGCGCACGAGCAAACCGCCGCCGATACCAGTACCCACTGTGAGATAAACCAAGTCCTGACACGCTCGACCAGCACCGAACTGCTGCTCGCCGAGCGCAGCGGCATTCACATCGGTATCGATGCCAACGGGCACCGCAAACGCAGTTCGGAACGGTGTGACGAGATCGACACCCGACCAACCAGCTTTGGGCGTTGCCAGCACGTGACCGAATTGCGGCGACCGCGGTCGCAGGTCGAGTGGACCGAAACAGCCGATGCCGATCGCGGCGGGTGGGCCAAATTGGGTCGCAAGTTCCTGGAAATGGCGGACACAGTCGCCCAGGGTGTCAGTCGGGCTCCTGGTATCCACGCGCAGACGCGAAGTCAGGACGCCATCGAAGCTCGCCGCGAGCGCGAACTTGGTACCACCACCTTCAATGCATGCAAACCATGTCATACGCACTGCAACCAAACTTGCGACCACGCCGGGAGAACAACATGCTCCCGGATCAGCGCGTCGGTGACAAGGTCACGCCGAGCGTCGAGCATAGGTAGCGCGGCGTCGACAAGGCCTACGACGGCATTGGACGCCATGAGCCTTGCGGACTACATGCGATGGCGAACCCGTCGGCATCAAGACCCGCCAGGTGCTAAAGCGTGCACCGCTGAGCGCTTTTCCCGAGCGTCTTCATCTATCTTGCACGGACCCGGCTTATCCTATGCAGCACATTGGCGAGGAACCGCACGGGCCGAAATAGCCGGGAGGAAATCATGCGTCATGCCACATACTTATTGCTGGTCTCAATACTTGTCGGGGCGTCAAACGCTCACGGCCAGGACATCACCGTCAGCCCGGCGCAATGGCGCGCAATGAAAGCCACGGACGTCGGCGAATCCCTCGCGATCGACGTCGCTGAATCAGACAAGTCCGCGGGACGATCCGTCTCATTGCAACGAATCGACGTGTATGCCCCGGGCGCCAGGATCGAATTGATGCGCCCAGATGGCCCGGAAATACTGCCGCGCTCGCCTTGGCTGCACTTCGTCGGCAGCGATTCCAAATCCGGCATGCGCCTGAGCCTCTCCGTAGCGCCCGATGGCGGGTCGTGGCAGGGTTACCAAGTGTCGGCGGACGGCGAGTTCGCCCTGGCGGGAAGCCGGCAAGCAAAGTCTGGCGCGGTCTTGATCGAGCGCGTACCGAAGGTAGGTAAAGACGGCACCACGCGGCATTGGTCCTGCGCCGATGGTCTGCTCGCCGACCCGGCGAAGCAACTGCCGCTCGATCCGAAGGAACTCCGGCAGATTGCAACGCCTGAAGGTGGCACGCATACGGCCACCATCGCCGTCGAGACTGACAACGAGTTTCTCGCCGCGAAATTCGGTGGCAATCAGACTGCGGCGACAACCTATCTCGCCGCGTTGTTTGCGGCAATGAACGTGATCTATCAGCGCGATCTGGACCTGACACTGCTGCAGGGCAACACCACCCTCTGGCCGGCGGGAACGCCCGACCCTTACGCGATCGACCCAGGTGGTTGCACGGCGACGCAGTCGCACCTGAACGAATTCGGGACATTCTGGCAGAACAATCGCGGCGGCGTGGCTCGGGCCTTCGCGATGATGTTGTCTGGAAAGAGTGATAACGCGAACTGCGCTGCGGGCATCGCCTGGCTCACTGGCGCGAGCAATATGTGCACGCAAACCAACGGCTTTGGCGGACACTACAGTTTCACGAACGTCTTTCTGTTCTCCCAACAAACCGCTGCATCGGACGTCGGCGTCGTCGCGCACGAACTGGGCCATAACTTCGGCGCCAATCACACGCATTGCACCGATCGCACCAGTGGTGCGGAACCGGTGAGCAGCAACACGATCGATGCGTGTTTCAATGGGGAATCCAGTTTTGGCTGCTATGGCGGCGCGACCAGTTGCCCGGCGGCCAGCACGGTGAACGGCGTTACCAACGTTCGCGGCACGTTGATGAGCTACTGTCACCTTCTGAACGGCTGCGCGGCATCGAATGTCTTCGCCGACATTCATCGCACCAACCTGACCATCGTCAAGAACAACAATGTCACGAGTGGTTGCTTCCCATTGGTCGGAGGTGGCGGCACGTTTAGTGTCAACGACGTCGCCCTCAGCGAGGGCAATGCCGGTACCACCAATCTTGGCTTTACCATCACTCGAAGTAACAGCAGCGGCACCGCCAGTGTCCAAGTTGATACGCAAAATGTGACCGCGACATCTGGCTCGGACTACACCGCGTTGACCGGCTCGGTGCAGAACTTTGCGAATGGCGAGGCCAGCAAGACCGTCAATGTGGTCATCCAGGGCGATACCGCCGTCGAGCCGAACGAGACGTTTAATCTAGTCCTGAGCAACCCGAGCAGCGGCTATACGCTGGCCGATGGCACGGGCGTCGGCACGATCCAGAACGATGATGTGGCGCCGACGCTGTCGGTCAATGATCCGAGCGTTCTGGAAGGCCAATCAGGAACTCGCAATTTGACGTTCACCATCACACTGAGTGCCACGAGCGCACAGGCGGTATCGGTGGCCTACGCGACCGCGAACGGGACTGCGACGACGGCCAACAACGACTATGTCGCAACGAGTGGCAGTGCGAACATCCCGATTGGCCAGCTCACCGCCACGGTCAACGTCACCATCAACGGCGACACGACCGGCGAGCCCGACGAAACCGTACTGCTGAATCTGACTAGCCCAGTCAATGCGACGATCAGCGATGCCCAGGGTAGCGGCACGATTCTGGACGACGACAACCGCATCTTCATTGACGGGTTTGAATGATCCGCGCAGCACTCCTATTCCGAAGCGCGCAAGGGTTGTGCCTCGATACGCGGCGCGCAAGCTTGCTCAATGTGCACCCACCGCGGATTGCCCTGTCCGGCCCGCGTCCGATACGCAGACGCCTTCGCGCCATCCCAGTTGCCGCGAAGACAATCCCGCCATAGGTCAAGCTCGACGCGATCCAAACCAGTCTCGGGCTGCATGGCGGCGATTGCGTCGGCAGCTGCGTTCAGTGCGGCTTCGGCGGACTCCGGTTTGCCCATCGCTCGTGCTGACGCGGCCCAATGGATCGCAGCGCGGACCGCTGAGGGGCGAATCGTCGCAGGTGCCGACAGCAACGTTGGAAACACAGCAGCGAGCGCAACACTCGCCTCCTGATGCCGCCCTGCGTTCTGCAACAGACTAGCCTCAGCCAACGCCAGTCGGGCGTGAAACGGGTGCTGCGGCGGCAGCGGCGCCAATTGTTGGCGCACATCCTGCAGCCAAACACTTGGGTCCTCTTGGTTCGCCAGCGCGATGTCAATGCGCGAGAGCAACACGCCCAGTCGGTCCAAACCCTGGCTCCCGCTGCGCGCCGACAAAATGGCCAGTGCTTCATCGGCTAATGCTGCTGCAGCGGCAATCTCGCCGGTTGCGAGCAAGGCTCTCGCCTTGCCATTGATCAGCGCTGCAAACGCGGCACTGCGATCACCACGTGCCCGCAGCCGCTGTTCAAGGTCCTGATATTGCGCCAGCGCCGTACGCTCGTCACCTTGCAGCAAGGCCAGATGCGCGAGATTGGTACGCGCGGTCAAGGCATTCCAGTTCAAACCAAGCCCGGCCGATTCCCAGATCGCGATTGCCCGCTCAAACTGCATGCGCGCGGGCGCAAATTGTCCGGCCTGCAACTCGGATGTCCCGAGATTCGCATGCGCAATACCGCGGGCCAGCATGGTGGCGTCGGCCGCGACATCCAGCGCCGCGACTGCCTGAGTCTGCGCCTCGAGCGCTGGCCCGGGCTCTCCCTGTAACCGACGCAGCGTGGCCTTGGCGATCGTATGTTCTGCCTGTAATGCGGGCGAGGTACCCGTTGGCAGGAGTTTGGCCCATTCCGCCAGCATGGCCGTCGCGGCGTCCAGCTGACCCAGGCGCAGTGCCGCGGTGACCTGAGTCAGAAACCGCTCCGACTGTTGCCGCGCCGTGAGGTGCTGCAGCAAGTCAGGCATCGCCTCGAAACGCGACAACACACTTAAACAAGCGGCGTGGTCTCCAGCCGCGAGATAGATCTCGCCAAGGCTCAGCAGCAATCTGGCTTGCATGGCGGGTTGCCCAGCAAACGACGCATCCAGTCTTGCCACGCTCTCGTCCAGCGCGGCGCGCGCGCCCATACCCTGCTCGGCCACGCCTTCGCGCAGTATCAAATTGAAGTGTTCGCGCAGCGCTTCCAGTCGGGCGACCTCCGCCAGGGCTTCGGCACGCTCGGCGGCAATCTGCTGGTTCTGTTTGATGTAGGTAGCAGTGCCGGCACTCGCGGCCACCAACAGCGCCAAGCTCAATGCGCTGACGAGTGGATACCGACGCACCGTGGCAAGAAGCGCATCCAGCGCACTGCGTCCGCGCACACTGACGGAACGACCGGCGACCAACGCACGCACATCGCTGGCGAACTCCGCAACAGTGGCGTATCGATTCGACGGTTCCTTAGCCAGCGCTTTGGCAACGATCGCGTCCAAATCGCGCAACTGCAAGCGACCGGGATGCGGCATGCGGGCGTCCCAAGTCAACGTCGGCACGGCACCATGACAAATGACCCGCACGGCCTCGGCCAGACTCACGCGTGCTTCCGGATAGGCCGTGCGCGCGGCCGCAAGTTCAAACAACAGCAACCCAAGCGCATGGATATCGGTCTGCACGCCCAACGCGTCGCCGCGGAGCTGTTCCGGGCTTGCATAGGCCGGCGTGAATGCCATGTTCGTGCGCGACGGCGTTTGGCTCACATCGGGCGTGTCGAGCAGCATCGCGATGCCAAAGTCGAGCAGCATGACCGTGCCGTCTTTGCCAACGCGCACATTCGCGGGCTTCAGATCTCGATGAACAACGAGTCGTTGGTGCGCAAACTGCACCGCGTCGGCAATCGCGAGAAACACCGAAAGCCGCGTGCGCCAGTCAGGCCCTTCGGCCACAAACTGGGCAAGGTCATAGCCCTCGATCCAAGGCATGACAAACCACGCCCCCACCCCGTCGCTGCGACCCGCATCAAGAACGCTCGCAATCCGGGGGTGCTCCAGTTTGGCGAGCAACCGCTGCTCACGCGCAAAGTGTTCGCCCAAGCGCAAGCTATCGGTACGGAGAACCTTGATTGCAACCTGCCGCTCAAACGCACCGTCGGCGCGCACGCCACGGTACACATCGGCACTGCCACCCGCAGCGGCAAACTCAATAATCTGCCATGGACCGATACGCGTTCCAGGCGGCAGCTGATTGGATTCGACATCGCGTTCGCCAAGTGTTGCGTCAGGCAAGGCGAGAAACGAACCAACGGCCGTGTGCAGCAATCGGGACAGAGGCGCCACAAGGGGCGACTGCTGCTCGCGCAGCGAATCCAACCAAGCTGATCTCGCTCCCGGGTCGAGATCCAGGGCACGCTCAAGCAGCGCATCCAGTTCGGCCAACTGCTCAGTATTGAGTGCTGGAAACAGCGCGGCGATGGTCATGGCGCAGCCCCGAGTGCCGCATGCAGCCAGATGCGCGCGCGCTCCCAATCCCGGCGAACTGTACGTTCGGCAATGGCGAGCGCAGCGGCGGTCTCCGGTTCGGAATAGCCCGCAAACCAGCGGCAGGTCACTACCGCTGCCAACCGGGGATTGACGCGACGCAACTGGTCCACGGCATCATGGACTTCGAGTAGCGTCGCATCGTCGCAATCGGCGTCAGCTTCAGCCAACATCGCATTGGCATGTCCACGAACATGCAATCGGTGCCTAGCCCGATCTACCAGAATCCGGCGCACTGCAAGCGCAGACAAGGCAAAGAAATGCTTACCTGCTGGCACCATTGCTCCGGCATGCAGCAGTTTCAGGTAGAGCTCGTTGACCAGGGCGGTGGTATTGAGTGACTGCGTCATGCCCATATTGCGCCTGCGTTCGGCCCGGGCCACTCGCTTCAACTCAGCGTAGTGTGCTTCGAATCGGGCGCTGAGCTCTGGCTCCAAGGCACGCTGCAAGGCCTCCACCGTCTCCGCGTGCTCGGGCGATTCAGGATCGATGGTCAAGAGCGAATCGGTCATCCGTTTGCGTTCTGAGGGCCAAGTTTCGAACTCTAGCAGGCCATGGCGCGCCGCCTTGTGAATGCAACCCGGGGGTCGGAGAAACAACGCCAAGTCCCGTTGCTAAGGCGGTCGGTCCGCGAGCCGATCAAGGAATCTTGAAGGAGCCTCTGAACAAGTTCAGAGGCGATGCGGGCCATGGATGGCCCGTCCAGAATCAAGCACGCTAGTGCTTGATTCTGGGGCACTGAGTCCGGACAGGTGCCGGACTCAGTGCGGGTCTGAAAGTCCAGGATGGACTTATTCAGACCCTTCCGAGACGGCTGGCCGGATTTGCCTTGCTCGATCGTATGTGCGGTATTCCATCGGAGACTGTGCATGCGCACCCAACGTCTTTTAGCTTGTTTGTTCCTGCTTTCCGGCCTCTCGGCCTGGAGGGCGGCCCCGGCCGCCGAGTTTGTCGTCACGTCGCGCCTGGATTCCGGAGCCGGGACGCTGCGCGAGGCGATGTTCGCCGCAAACAGCACGGCGAACCCACCGCACACGATTCGGTTCGAATCGCCCTACCCGATCGGCGGACGGATCGTGCTGGCCTCGACACTACCGAGTCTGGGCCAAGCGACGATTATCGATGGTGGCGACCGGTTTGCGCAGCTCAGCGGCAACGAACAGTTTCCGCTACTCCTCACGTCACAGCCCCTGACGATCCGGAATCTGCAACTCATGGATGGTTGGGCCCCAGCCGTCAACACCACAGCGGGCAATGGTGGTTGCATTCGATACAACGGGACGGGCAGCAATCTGTTAGTGGAAAACGCGCGGTTTGAGAACTGCGCGGCGCGCTCTTTGTTGATCGCGAGTGGCGGCGCGATTCAATGGCTCAGCGGTTCTGGCTCGGTCACGATCCGCAATTCCGTCTTTCAGTTGAACGCCGCCGTCTCGAATGATGCCGGCAGCGAGCAACCTCGGGGTGGTGCCATCGCGGCAAGCGGTAACATCCTGATCGAGGACAGTACGTTTGACAACAGCCAGGCGCTCGCGCAGGGCGGAACCCGCGGCGGCTTTGGGGGCGCGCTGTCACTTGGTGCGCCGGAGAGCGGTGCAGTGACCATTCGCGGCAACCGGTTTCGCTTCAACCTCGCCACGCCGGATGCGGCGAATCTGGGTTGGGGCGGTGCCGTGTATGTATCGGCGGATTCGAATGCAGAAGTGACGCTTGAGAACAACTGGTTCCGCGAGAATATGGCGCTACTGGGTAGTGCCGCCCATATTCGAATGGTGGGTACCGGCATCACGCTGGCACTCCGCAACAATAGCTTTCAGGGCAACGAAGCGGTCGAGGGCGGGCAGGTGTCCGTCATCGGCGGACAAGTCCGGTTCTGGCATAACAGTTTCGACGCGGGCCTCGCCACATCGGGTAGCCAGCTGCGCCTGGAGTCCTCGGATGTCCGGCAATTCAGCAACAATATTCTGGGCCGGAGCACGGGAACCAGCGCCTGCCAGACGATCGGCATCGACCGCACCAATCTGGTCGGCGCTGGCAACGTATTGGTAGCACCGTGTACAGGGCTGGAACTCGCCGATGATCAACTCCTCGGCTCGGATCCCTTGCCCATTCGCGACGAATCCCAGCGGATCGGCGTGCTGGTGTACGCCGATGATCTTCGCATTTTAGACCGCGGCAGTGATCTGCCTGAGCACTGCTTAGTCACCGATGCCCGGGGCACACCGCGATCGCTCGACGGCAACGCCGACGGTGCGACGCGATGCGACCCCGGCGCGCTGGAGCACGCCAGTCCGCGCGTGTTTCGCGATGGCTTTGAAACAATCTCGATCCCTTAAGGATGCTTATGCGCACACTCAGTGCTTTGTTTTTGGCCGGCATGGCGATGCCCGTCTGTTCCGAAGACCGACTCCTCGTTTTGGATGCTTCCGGCTCCATGTGGGGTCAGATCAATGGCCAAGCCAAGATCGAATTGGCGCGGACCGCGGTCGCCAACATGGTTCAGAGTTTTCCGAAGTCTGACCAGCTCGGGCTGATCGCCTACGGGCACCGACGCAAAGGCGATTGCGCCGATATCGAAACCCTGATTCCGGTCGGGCCAGTCGATGCCACGCATTTTCTGGGCGTCGTCAACGGGCTAAATCCGAGAGGCATGACGCCGATTGCCGAGTCGCTCAAGCAGGCCGCATTGGTGCTGCGTGCCAACGAACAAAAGGCGACGGTGATTCTGGTGAGTGATGGCGAGGAAACGTGCACAGCGGATCCATGTGCCGTGGCACGACAACTGGAACAGTCGGGAGTCGACTTCACGGCCCACATCATCGGATTCGATGTGCCGAATCCCGAACACCAGGCGCAACTGCGGTGCATGGCTGAGGCGACGGGCGGCCGCTATTTGAATGCCCGCGATGCGGGCGAGCTGAGCCGAAGCCTCGCGACTTTGAGTCAGAACACCGCACCACCGCCACCTGCCAACGCCACCATCGCGGGTGCGACCACAGCAGTCGCAGCAAGCGACTATGTCTTGCGCTTTGATGGCCCAGGCACGACTGAGGATTGGGTCGGCTTTGCACCAGCAGGCGCTGATCCGCTCGCCTATGTCGCCGAATCTGGCAGCTGGCAGCGCGTCTCGAGCAAGACCGGCGACGCGCGCCTGCGTGCACCGTCCGTGCCGGGCCGCTACGTCATCCGGTATGTCAGTCCGGAACGGCAGAAGGCAGTGCTGGCTGAGCAATTGGTCACCATCACCGAAGCCACCAGCGTAGTACGTGGCCCGAGCGACGCCATGGCCAGCGACACCATCACGGTCACGGCGGAGGGCCCGTTTGCCGATGATCATTGGATTGGTTTTGCGAAGAAGGGATCGGCGGCAAGTGCCTATGTCGGCAGCTCCTGGGTTCGCCCCGATGCCTCGGGTAAGACCACGGCCCGGATTGTGGCTCCGGATGAACCCGGCGACTATGAACTCCGATACGTGCTGAAGGAAGGCGAGGAAGTGATTGGTCGCCAGGATATTCGGGTCACGCCAGCACGTGGCCGCTTCTTGTCAGCACCGAGCAGCGCGCAGGCCGGCTCAGTCATTCGCATCGCCTTCGAAGGGCCACGCAATCCGAGTGGCGGCTCGTTCATCGCCATCGTGCCGCCCGGTGCTGGCGCTGACGCTTATCTTGCATACTGCTATCTACCGGAAACAGGCGACTGCGGGTTCCAGCTCCCGGATGCGACCGGACCGCATGAACTCATATACGTCGTCGCGGGCGACCGCGTTCTGACCCGCGCTGCGATTGAGTTGTCGCGGTGACGACATGACGGCTCGTGGGTTCTCTGGACTTGCGATCCGGGCATCTTGGTCCGTTGATCGCAAGAAACCTACTCCACAACCCTCCGCCGCGATCGCGGAGGAGGGAGCGCTCCCTCTCCCACGCGAGTGGGAGAGGGCTGGGGAGAGGGCTACTTGCCACACGGTGCCGTCGTGAGAATCACGCATCGTCGCTGGCAGTTTGATACGCGAATAAGCGCACCAAAGGGGCGGCTGGACTCTCATCAAACATCACACAAGGCATCGTTCTTATCGTCATTCCAGCAACACAGCCTGTGTGAAAACGGTTGAAATTTGCCGGCGCCACCTCATTGCCGTCATCCCGACGAAACAGGCTGTGTAAAAACACAGAGGGACCGGTTCGAGCAACCGAGCCGACCGCGTTCGCTGGCGATGATGAGCGCAAGCAATAGGTCAGCTTGCCGCAAGCTTGAAACTCGCCCCGGATCAAGTCCGGGGCGACGAATCGCGAGAGTGTCCGTCGCGGCAATACCGGTGGTTCAGACGCCAGGAAGGATTGGTTTCCCCAAATATTCTAATCCACCTCTCGTCACCCCGGACTTGATCCGGGGTGAGTTTGAAGTTCTTGCAGTCGCACTGAGGTTATGTTGAAACGCCAAATACTGTCCTGCCAAACGTTTTCACACGGTCTGGAAGGTCGGGACCCAGGGCAATCTGGCCGCGGTGCCGCAAGTATTCTGGGTCCCGACTTGCGTCGGGATGACGACAACAGAGTGAGTCGCCTTGCGATGACGTCAGACGCCTTTAACGCAGCCGGCAAAGCCGATTTCACACAGCCTGGAGAGCTGCATGCAGTACATTCAGGACGAGTTGTCTAGGCCAGAAGCCCTTGCAGCGTCTCAGTGCCTGCGCATACGAACGGTCCAAGCGCCGGTCAGGGCGATCAGGATCAAGAGCCCGACGGCTAGCATTGGCGTCAGAGCCGGAATTGGCACGCGCGGCGGCAGATTGAAGACGGTCGGGTTGTTCACGCCAGGGCGGGTTGGATCATCGGTCGGCGCGATGGTGTCATTGCTGCCATCGGCATTCGCGTCATAAGACAGCGTCCCTTGATTCGCAATCGGGCCGTCGGCCGTGCTTGCGACCTGGGCCTGAATGGTGATCGTCACGACGCTGCCCGGCGTCGTGCCACCGTTCCAGGTCACGGTATTGCTTGGCAAGTCAGCGACCACCGTGCCGGCATCGGCGATTGCGGATTGCAGTATGAGGCCAGGCGGTAGTGCATCAACAAACTCGTCGCCAGGATTGTCTGTTTGGTTGGTATTGCTCTGCGTGATGATCCGAATGGTGTAGGTGATCACGCCGCCGGGCATTGGGGTACCGGACCAACGTTTCTGCGCGACGATGAAAATACTCGCGATCACATTGATTGCGTCGGTCGCGCTGTTGTTGGCAGGCACCGGGTCGGTCACCGCCGAGGTGATGGTCGCGGTGTTGCTGAAATTGAGCGGTGCCTCCAGGCTGACAAAGCACGGAACGGTGTATTGCACAGCGGCGCCAGCCGGCAGATTGACGGGGTCATGAATGTCGCCCGTGCCAGTGGCGGTACACGTACCACCGCCGGTACCAGAACAAGTCCAGTTCGACAGCACGCCGCAGATCACGCCGGTTGGAAACGTGTCGTCGACGATCGCACCGACAACCGGATCGGGCCCGGCATTCTGCGCACGGATCGTATACGTGATCAGTTCGCCAGGATTGACGGTCGTGACACCATCCGAAACAGTGATGGACAAGTCCGCCGCTGGCACGCCCTGGGTTGCCGCGTCAGCGTCGGCAGTCGCGCCAAACAGAGAAAACATCGCGATACCGCGCGCCAGCGCGAAAACATGCCGTTTCATTTTCAGCCGCCCTGTGGTGTCCGCTGACGTTAGCCAAGAGCCGAGATTCCAGCAATGGGTACAACCGGGCCGTCAGTTCCGTGCCGCGCGCTATTGGCATCAGTCCGGCGGTCCGTTTGTTGTAACGTCCACACTTTCCCGCTGGAGCCACGATGGCTGATGCGTCATCCAAATCCCTGACCGAGTGGCTGACCGCCTGGCGGGCCGGCGATGGCCGTGCGTTTGCCGGAATCCTGGACGCGTCTTACGGCGAGCTTCGCCAGATTGCGGCAGAGCGCTTGGCACGCTCCGGGCCACTGACGCTGACCGCTCATGATTTGCTGCATGAGGCGCTGGCCAAGGTGATGGTCGGCAAGCCGGATTTCCGCAATCGCGCGCACTTTGCTGCAACGCTGTCTTTGCTGATGCGGAGTATCGTCGTCGATCATGCCCGCGCGCGCGCGGCCGACAAACGCGGCGGTCAGTTGGCGCGGGTCACGTTGACGCAGTCGGTTGCCGAAGAAGGTCATAACCTGATCGATGTGGTGGAACTGCACGAAGCCTTAGAGCGATTGGCCGGGCAGGACCCACGCAGCGCCGAGGTGTTGCATCTGAGCTATTTCGGCGGCTTGAATCAGGACGAGATTGCCGAGTTGTTCCAAGTCTCGGTGAAGACCATCGAGCGCGACCTGCGCTTCGCCCGTGCTTGGCTGTTTGAGGCGCTCGGTGGCCACTGAGATCGATCTGCGTCGCGCGCGCGCCTTGTTCGATGCGGTGCTCGAACTGCCGCCGGATGCTCGGACCCCATATTTGCTGCGGGAGTGCACCGATCCGCAGATGCTTGAATACATCGAACGCCTGCTCTTTGCACACGCGCAGCAGACGGCCTCGGGTCAACGTTTGGCCCAGAGCATCGTCAATGCGATCCATGAGGCCAGCGCGACCGAAGTGACGGTCGGCGACCGTCTCGGCTCCTGGCGCCTGATCGGCGAACTCGGGTCCGGCGGCATGGGCGCGGTGTTTCTTGCCGAACGAGAAGACGGTCATTTCAAGCAGCGCGCCGCAGTCAAGGTTCTGCATGGCATTGCCAGCCATGAGGCCATGACTCGACTGGCCGATGAGCGGCAGATCCTGGCGACGTTGAACCACCCGAATATTGCGCGATTGCTTGATGGCGGCGCGACGCCAGCGGGCCGGCCGTTTCTCGTCATGGAACAGATCGAAGGCCTGACGCTCGATCGTTATCTCAACGAGCATGCGCCCGGCCTCGTGCCGCGACTTGAATTGTTCCGACAAATCTGCGCGCCGGTCAGCCACGCGCATACCAAGCTCATCGTCCATTGCGATCTGAAGCCCTCGAATATTCTGATCACAGCAGAAAGCCGACCGGTGTTGCTGGACTTCGGCATTGCCCGGTTGCTTGACCCACTCGGAACTAGTTCCCCCGAGATCACGGCCAACTTGCCGCACACACCGGGTTACGCCAGTCCGGAGTTGCGCTTCGGCGGACGAATCGGCACCGGGGTTGATGTTTATGCCTTGGGTGTCGTGCTGTCTGGCATGTTGGCGGCGCCCCCTGATACCGATCTGCGCGCGATTATCGGCAAGGCGACGGCTGAGCAGGACGCGGATCGCTATGCCTCGGTTGCGGAGCTGGTGGGTGACATCGATCACTACTTGTCCCACCGCCCCGTCATCGCGCGCGCAGCAAACCCTGGCTATCGCTTGCAGAAGTTCTTGCGCCGGCGGTGGCTCGCTGTATCGGTGATGACCGGCATCCTGCTGCTGAGTGCCGGTTTCTCGCTGCAACTGTGGCGCGAACGTGATCGCGCACTGGCCGCTGAATCGGCAGCGTTGCGCGAGGCCGAGACCGCTCGCGCCACCACACAATTCTTGCAAGACGTGTTTCGCGGCGCCGACCTCGATGAAGGCGGCGGCCGCCAGACCACCGCACTGTCTCTGGTCGATCGCGGCCGTGAACGCATTCGCACGGCGCTCGATGCAGAGCCGCGGGTGCAATTGCGCTTGCTCGGGAGCCTCGCCGACGTCTACGACAGCCTGGGCGAACCGGCCGAAGCCGAGACGTTGCTTGGTGAGGCGATTGCCAAGGCGCGCGCCCTCGCGCCGCCTGATCCGGAATCGCTCGCACAGTTGTTGGTACGACACAGCCATCTGCTGGCCGATCGAAACCGTCATGCCGAAGGCGAATCGTCGGCCCGCGAGGCGGTCCTGTTGGCGCAGCACTTGGCAGGCGCCGAGCAAGCAACCAGCGCCATGAATACCGAAGCCGCGCTGACCCGAGCCAAGACCCTGCCTGCCAGCCGTCTGCAAATCGACGCCATGTCTGCGTTGGCCGAGATTGAGACCGGGTTGCAGCACAGCAAATCCGCGCAGGGGTTGCTGGATCTGGTGCTACAACAGCGAACGCAATTGCATGATCCGCCCGAAGGCATGGCGATGACTTGGTATGCCATTGCTGAGGATCAGTTGGGCGCTGGGTCACTTGAGCCAGCGCTCTCTGGCTTTCAGCGCGTGTATCAGACCCTGCTTGCCAGCCTTGGCCCCGATCATCCGCGCACCCTGAGTGCGCAGCAAGAGATGGCGATCACGCTCGCGCGGCAAGAGCATCTCACCGAAGCAGAATCGATCATGCGCGAGGTGCTGGCTCGGCGCCTCGCACTGCATGGCCCGCGCAGTGCCCAAGTCGCAACCATTCAGACCGAGTTGGCCTTTTTGCTGAACCAGCAAGGTCATTACTTGGCCAGTGTGCGCTTCCATGAGCAGGTGCTGGCACACGACGCAGCGGTGCAAGGCGAGCAATCGCCCGTTTACGCGCGAACGCTGAACAACCTCGCGTTTGCCTATATGAACATGGGCGACGCCAAGCGGAGCATCGATGCGTTCCAGCGTTCAATCGCGATTCGTGAGGCCACGTTGCCGGCTGGTGATCTGGCGATTGCCCGGGCGCAAAACAATCTGGCGCGGTTTCTGCTCAGCCTCGGTCACGTTGACGAGGCCAGACCGTTGGTGAACGCGGCGCTGCAAACGCGGCAGGCACAGTTGGCCACAGACAATGAGGAGTGCATCGAGTCCAAGCTGTCGGCACAAGAGCTCGCACGGCGCAGCGGCGATCTTGCGAAAGCGCAGGCGCTCTGGACCGAGGTCGAACCGCATCTTGGCAAGATCCACCCGTACACCCAATTGGAAGCCGCACGCGCCCGCGCTTGGTTGGCTGTGGCCGCGCACGAGCCGGATGCCGCCAAGCGGATCAGCGCCTACATCGATGGCTTGCGGGCAACACTCGGCGAAGCCAATCCCGCCATCCTGCGTGGTCAAGTCGCCGAGGCAGAAATGCGCCTCGCCTTGGGCGAGCGCGATGCCGCGCTGCAACTCGCCCGTGAGTTGAAAGCGCGCTTTCACGCCTTGACTGACGCCTATCCGCCGGACTCCCTATTCTTCGCGCGATTGGACACCGTCATCAAGCAGGCGCAGGGTCCCGAGCAACGCTGAATCAACTCATTCACTCAAAGCTATTCTTGAACAAGAGCGCACTGACTACTGGCCAAGTCGCCATCGCGTTATTGTTGACCGGGTTCAGCTCTTGATTGGTGTCGATCACTTCAATGCCCGCTTGAACCGACAGATTCTGGCCCTCACTGGCTGTGACCAGTCCGCTCAATTCAAACTCCAAGATCCCACCGGCAGGCAGACTGAGCGCCACGTCCACGGCACCGACGCCTTGGTCGGGGCTTTGGCAAACGGCATTCTGCACGCTTTGGCAGTTCCAAGTCAGATTGCCGAGGCCGGTGATCAACGGGATTTGAAATTGCCCTGTTGCATCATTCGGCCCAAGATTCTGAACGTGCAATCGCATTGAAAAATCGCCGCCCGGCACGATTTGCCCAGGCCCTTCGACTAGGGCCACTGCAAGATCGGTCCCTGCCGTATTGCTGATCGAAAACTGCTGCGCGTCCGAGGTTGCCTGCCCTGGCTCCCCGCCATTGTCCGTCAGACGGACAGCCACCACCGCCGTGCCCGCCCGGCCGGAGAGTTGGTAGTGGAGTCGGCCTTCCAAATCGATGCTGACCGAGGTCAACACCTCATTGCTGTCTGACACCTCATCGCTCTGAATCGCGATGATCTGCTGGTTCTGCTCGTCGATCGGTCCAGTCGACACCGAATGCACAAAGCCAATGATCTCAAACGTGCCAATCACGCCGGGGCCATGCGACTGGTTTCCGATCAATGCGAACGTCGGCGCATCATTGACGGGCGACACGGTCACATTGTCATTCGCGATGAGGCCCCATTCGCCTTCGCTGTCTTGCGCGCGCGCGGCAATGTGCTGCGTGCCCGACAACGGAAATCCCGGACACAGCAAGGCGGTGTTCGGGATGCCCGACATATCGACATCGAAACTCACACCATCGAAATTGCAATCGAGCTGCACCAATACAACCTGCTCGCCGGTGGACGGCACCGTCGCCATCGTTGAAACCGTAAAGCTCGCGTCCTCCTGCACCGCTATTGGCGACCCGAAAGTGATCGTCGGCGCCGAGTTCAGCGCGGTGACCAGAGCCGAGCGGGTGGCACTGAGCCCACCGAGATCGGTGACCTCAGCGACCGCCGTGTAAACGCCAGCATGCGGCAGCACGCAGATGCCGGTCGGATCGATCTGCGGACCGACCTCGAAACCGCCATCGCCATCGCAGTCGAATCGGTAGCTCAGCGCTGCCCCTTCTGGATCTGAGGCTGAAAGGCTCAGATTGAATGGCTCGCTCTCATAGTGGCTGCCATCCACGTTTAGACTGATCGCTACGGGCGGATCGTTGCCGAACGTCGCGGTGATCGTACAGTCATCCGCGACCAAGACCTGGTACGAAAGTCCGCTCTGGACGCCATCGCAACCAGTGACCGAGACCAAATGAAAGCCAGGGTCGGGCGCCATGATGAACGTGGGCAAGTCGCCGATCGGCCACTCGGTCGGACCATTGGGCAAGATTTGTCCGCTGCCGTTGTTCTGTGTGCTGATGATGGCGGTACGTACGAATCGATGGACGGCACCCACTTGCGACAGACCGCTGATGCCTCGCTGCCTGGGTGCGCCCACAAACAACGCGTCCGGGCGCACACTGATGGATTCGCTGAACACGCCGTAGAAATTGTCGGTGGGTGGCGGCGGTGAGTAGACCTGAGTCTGCTGCCACTGCCCCGCTTGCATGCGGTAGGTCCACACCGCCGGCGGCCGCATGGCAGCTCGCATCCCGACCCAGAGCTGCGGTCCATCCATCGCGAGCGAGATTCCGAAGTTATCCGCCGTCACCGGCGGCGACGCCGTTAAGGTCTGCACGGGCTGCGGCGTCCACACGCCGTTCTGCCGCTCATAGATCATGGCTGCACCCGCCGCCTGGACGCCAAAGACCGTGCGGTCAAAGGCGCTGATCGCGATGCGATCACCGCTGATCGCCAGTCCCTGCCCGAACCACTCCCGGTTTTGACTCGTGATGTCGGAGAGCTCGGCGACCTCGCTCCAAACATTGTTTGTTCGTTCAAACACAAGCGCCCGGCCGACATCCGGCGCGCCGCCGTCGAACAAGGGGGCGGCCACCACCAACGTGTTTCCCTGCAGCGCGAGGCGATACCCGAACCACTGCGCGTTCTGAGTATTCGCGGGCAAGATCAGACCGGTCTCCACCCACACACCAGCTTGCCGGCGGTAACGAAACACGCCGCCCGGGTAAGTCGGCGCTCCAACCGAAATCGCTCCGATGAAGGCCTCATCACCCTGAATAGCGACGGCGAACCCAAAGTTGGAAGTCGCCATTTGGTTAGCGGGAAACAGCTTGGCTACTTGGGGCCAGTTCGAGCCGTTGCGCTCGAACACATAAACCGAGCCGACTTCCGTCGCCAGGCCGAAGTCATCGCGGTTCGCGGCGACCATGACCGTATCGCCATCAATCGCCACGGCGTAGCCAAACCAGTCATCCGACGCTCCGTCTGCCGGAATCAGCGTCGCTTCGAGCACCAGATCGGCGCCGAACCGACGAAAGATGTAGGCGCGTCCCCTCGTATTGGCCATCCGCGGCGCACCGACCACGACATGCGAGTCGCTGCTGGCAATCGAGAAGCCGAACCAGGAATCGGCGGCTTGCGGGTCCAGCGCCTCGTCGGCCGGGTGCCGGGTGATGCCTGCGGGTGCCATCGCCTTGGCAGTCGGCAGTTCGAATGGGTTATTGGCGGATTCCGAGAAAGCGCCGAACTGCCCGCCGTTCAGCGCCAGTCCCGGGTCAGTCGCATCGCCTTTCAGGTGCGCTGGCTGTGCGACACAGTAGGCGGATTGCAGGAGCAGACATAGCAGCAATTGGATCAGTGGCAGACGGTTCATAGGGGCGACTCAAGCTCAGCGTGGGCCCGGTCCGGATGCCGGGGTTCACAGAGCCCATCGGAATCTGCGGGAAAAATCCGACATCACATCGGCGGCGCGGCCGCGTCCTGGCCAGATCGGGCGTGCCAGCCCCTCGGTAGACGGCATCGGGTTGCATCAAATCGCACCGATCTGCGAGGATGACACCGGTGACATTTTCGGAGCACGTTGCATGCAAACGCCTCGCCGGACCAACCTACATCGCATTTCCTGCGGCGTTTTTGGGAGACTGGCCCTGCTGGTGGGTCTCTCAACCAGCATCCAGCCTTGCCTGGCGAACACCGACCGGCCTGAGCGAATCGTCATTGCTGGCGACTCCACCGCGTCGACCTACGAACAATCCCGGCACCCGCGGATGGGCTGGGGCCAAGTGTTGGATCGTTTTTTGGTGCCCGAGATCACTGTATTGAATCGCGCCGTATCGGGACGCAGCACAAAAAGCTACGTCGACCTCGGGCATTTCGCGCCGTTGGCGGCCGAGTTAAAGCCGGGCGATGTGCTGCTGATCCAGTTCGGTCACAACGACGCCAAGGCTGATGACCCGATCCGGTACGCTGATCCCGAGCAGGCCTATCCTGCTGGCTTGATGCGATTCGTTGACGCAGCACGGCAAGCCGGCGCAATGCCGGTTTTGCTGACGCCCGTCACCCGGCGCTACTTCGATGCCAATGGCAAGCTGACCGACAGCCACACCCCCTATGCCAACGCGGTCCGCAAACTTGCAGCGGCCGAACATCTGCCCCTGCTTGATCTGACTAACCTGAGCATGGACTACGTCGCAGCCCTCGGGCCGGAGGCGTCGAAGGCATACTTCATGCACGATCCGGCGCTGGGCTTGGTGGACGACACCCACTTCACCGAACGGGGCGCGTTGGCGATGGCATGTCTGGTGAGTGGTGGCTTGATAGAACTTGGTGTTCTGAGCAAAGCCGATACGATCCGCGACACCGACTGCGCGCTTCCCGACAATGTTGCCGCGCGCTTCGCGGGCCAACAACACGCGTCGCTGATCGAGCATCAGGATCGGATCATCACTATGCAACCGGGCCCGCATGGCGGCCAAGGCTTGACGCTGGCTTCGCCATTCTTCCAGAGTGCACCGAACCTCGATCTTGCCTTTCGCCGCCGTGTGCTTCGCGATGGTGCGTCGATTGGTCTGCATGCGCATGGTCGCGATGAGATCTATTACGTGTTATCAGGCCGTGGCGAGCTGACGCTGGACGGCAAGTTGCATACTCTGGTGCCGGGCAGCGCGGTGCTCACGCGCGACGGCTCCACGCACAGTCTCCGGCAAATCGGGGCCGAGGAACTGGCGATTCTGATCGTCTACAAGAAGGACCCGCCGACACCGTAATTCAAGCGATCGACTTGGTACCCGTGAGCGCCCAACCCATCAAGTAGTTCTGAAAATGGACGGGCGTCAGATTGAGCGCCGAGAATCCAAGCTGCTGAAGGCGCGCCATGCGGGCATGCATCGTGTTGGCGTCAGCGGCAACCGACACCAACTCCGCGAGGCGCAACGCCGATTCCTGCCACAACGCGAGCACTTTCTGAAACGCTTGCGTCGCCTGTTCGAGCGTGCCGATCTGGGCAATCTGCAGAACTTGCTGAACCTGATTGCGCAGATCCGTGAGCATGGCGCCTGCGAGTTGGTTCTGCGCGAGTTGCTGGGCAATCGCCTGTTGGGCATCGTTGAATCGGCGCCGTGCCTGCTCGGCGCCTGTGTCCCGGCTCAAGACCTCGCGCATCGCTGGATCGCGGGCCGCATGCAGATACGGCAGCAGGCCGGCGGCAGCCGACAGCAAACCATCGGGGCCGAGTTGCGGCAGCAGCGCCCTGGCCTCGGCGGCACCCATTTGCACCGGCCGCGACTCGGCATGATGCATTAGCAATTGCAGCTGACCACCGGGCTTCAGCACCCGCGCGATCTCGGCAAACACCAAGTCTAAATTGGCGTATTCGATGCCGTACTGACTGGTCACCAGATCCATCGTCGCGTCGGCAAATGGCAATGCCTCTGCGTTGACCTCACCACGAATGCGCAAGCGTTGGCGCTGCGCCGCCTGCAGTTGGTCGAGCCAGTCTGGCTTTAACACCGCGAGATCTACGGCGTCGACCTCGGCACCGACATCGGTGCCGCCATCGAGCCCCATCAGCCAGCGCGGAATCGCGCCGTTGCCCGTGCACAGATCGAGCACACGCTGCCCCGCTTGAAGCGTCGCAAATCGTTGCAGCCAATAAGCTGCCATGCTGCCTTCGTAATTGCCGCGAAACGAACCCGGGCACGAATGCAAGGCGCCACTAGACCAGTAGCGTGTCCAGGACTGAATCCGCGCCTGTTGCGCGGGCGTATTGCTCGATCGGGAGTCACTCATCGGCACAGCATGCCTGGGCGCTTCAGACTCGACAAGTCGGGATCACGCACTGCCAGACAATCTACCGAAACCAATCAACTGAAACGAATCGGGCGCACCGACATGGCGCGCCCGATATGCGTCTTGCCAGATGGCATTGACGCCGTTGCCGATTACGGATTGTCGCCGGTAAACGACTTCGCGGTGGCGCCGACGATCTTGCCGTTGACCTTCGCGGTGCTGTGCACGAACAATTCCACTTCCCGCTCGAACACCAGGTCCCCCGTCACCGTGGCGCGCGGACCAATGACGACCTTCGGATCGCGCGAGTTGCCCATATTGAACCAGCCGGAGTTCGGCTTCTCGATATGAATGCCACCTTCGACGCGGCTGTCCGGGCCCAGATTGATGTCGCCGGACACGGTCTCCAGACCGCCGCCCACATGCGCGCGCGCGTCCAGATTCAGACTGCCGTTGACGGTTTCGGCGCCGCCTTGAACCGTGGCGTCTTCGCCCAGATTGAGCGACCCGTTGACCGTCTCGGCGTCCCGCATGACGACCGCGCCGGCACCAATCCGGATGCTGCCATTCACGGTCTCGGCCGATTCCACTTTGGCCTGATCCGCGATCGTGATGCTGCCATTGACGGTTTCGGCGCCACGGACCGTCGCACCCGAACCAATGGTGATACTGCCGTTGACCGTATCGAGGTCGCCTGCGGTCTCACCGCTCGGCACCGAAATGCCACGATTGACCTTGCTGATGTCACCCAGGTCAGCCATGACCTGACCACTGACCAGCGCCAGGCAGAGGGAGGAAACGAATATCGAACGACGCAGCATGTCTAGCTCCTTGGCAATGAATGTCCATTCCGGATTACGAGGGCGACATGCCATCGATCCGTCCCGACATCTGATGCCGCAACCCGCAATCAGGTTTAGGCGATTTGCCGCCCCGTGCCGTTGGTCATGTCATGCCCCTGCCTGCAGCGTTGGGTGCTGTTTCAGCAGCGTCTTGCTGGCCTTATGGCGCCAGGCTTGCAGAATCAGGGCATTGACGGCCTTGGCGGGCGCTGCCGCCAGCAACAGGCGCAGACCACACACCTTGTCGCCCCAGTACAGCTTTTCAATAAAGCCTGGGTAAAGCACCAGCGCCTGCTCGCGATCAGTTTCGGAAACGAACAGATGCAGGTGCGTTGCTTCCGGCGGAATCGTCACAAAGATCTTGCCGGCAACACGGAAGGAGCCGAAATGATGATGCGGCGCCTCGGTGGTCTCAGGCAGGCTCAGTGCGTAGTGGCGGGCAGTCTGATACGAAGTGGCCATGGCGCTATGGTCCAGTCTTGGGAGCCTTGGTGACTTTGTAGCGCAGCCCAGTGGCGGGCGTACCGCCGAGTGGCTCAACCTTGAACTCCAGGTCATAGTGCTCGATCGGCCCAGGCAGGCTCAGCTGACCGATCAGTACAGCGGTTTTCCCCGGTTCGAGATCCGCGTAGACATAACCAGGCCTTTGCAGAAAGCCGAATCCGTCGATGTCGACCTCGCTGAACCACGGCGAGATGGCCGGGAAGTAACCGAGTGGCCGGTTCAGCCAGATCCGCGCGCGACCGGATTCAATGCTCGCCTCGATCTGGACGTCGTACACCCCGCCTCGATCATTGCTGGTCGGCAACATCACTGGTCGCATGGCCGTAATCTCGGCGCCCGTCCCTTCGACCGCCACCACGCCGTTGCCGATCATGCCGCGCTTGGTCTCGGCGCCCAGTGCCACCCCGGTGAAGCTATAGCCGCCCGGAGACTGCCACTGATGACCGGGCGGATTCAGCACCGGCGTGTTGTCCAGATTCACTGACCAGTCGCCGTGCTGCTTGACCGGCAATGCGTCCGGCATGCGCGCGATCAAGGTGTCATGCAGGTCGAGTCGATCCAGCGCCAATGGCACAAGCGCGCTGAAGTCAGTCACTTTGGTGCCGCTCGCATCAAGCACGTTCAAGTGGTTCAGTGACGCCAATGCCCGCAAGTCCGTCACGGGCGTTTGCCGCAAGCCAAGGCGCGTCAGCGAGCCAGGCAGGCGACCCGCAGCAAGTTCGGCCAAAGGCTGTTCGCGCAGCTCCAGTTCTACGAGTTGTCCGAGGCCAGAGAGGTCCGGCAGGGAAGTCATCTTGCCGCGATCGAGCCAGAGCACCTGCAACGCAGTCAGCGCCGACAGATCGGGCGGTGTGCCTTTGGGCCAGGCTGCCACACGCAACGCGCGCACATGACCTTGATCAATGAACACCGCGCGTTCATTGGCCGGGACATCGAGCAAGCCCTCGTAGTAACCACCCAACGCCCGAAAACCATCAGGCGCCATGCCTAGGTCAGCGGCGAGTTGCTGCAACGACGCCTGCTCGGCGGCCGGCAAGGTCTTAACCTGCTCGGCATACGGCGGCACGGGTTCGGCATTCAGGGCCAGCAGAATCAGGAGCCCGAGCCCCAACGCCAGCAGCAGACCAATGATTCCAAGCGCCTTCCACATGACTGCCCCGTCCAAAGCCCAGCAACGATCGCGCAATGCTAACAGCAGGCTGAAACCAACCCGGCAGGATTGCGATCAAGGAGCCTCTGAACAAGTTCAGAGGCGATGCGGGCCATGGATGGCCCGCCCAGAATCGAGCACACCAGTGCTTGATTCTGGAGCACTGAGTCCGGACACGTGCCGGACTCAGTGCGGGTCTGAAAGTCCAGGATGGACTGATTCAGACCGGCAAATACTGGCCATGGATGGCCCGCCCAGAATCGAGCACACCAGTGCTTGATTCTGGAGCACTGAGTCCGGACACGTGCCGGACTCAGTGCGGGTCTGAAAGTCCAGGATGGACTGATTCAGACCGGCAAATACTGGCCATGGATGGCCCGCCCAGAATCAAACACGCAAGTGGTTGATTCTGGAGCACTGAGTCCGGACATGTGCCGGACTCAGTGCGGGTCTGAAAGTCCAGGATGGACTTATTCAGACCCTCCTTAAGCGGGACTGCCGGATGAATCGTCATTCGTCCTGGATGCGGAGCAGCGCCGGCAGCTCGGCGGGCCAGAGTTCGATCAGCACCTCACGCAAGACGCCATTGAGTTCCGCCAAGGGCACGTCGGCATCGCTTTTCAGCTCGCCAACCACCGCTTCTGCTGCGGCGAATTCACGACGCAGCCAATCCCGCCAGAAGGCCGACAGGGTGACGAGGTGCCCCTCACCGACTTGCACTTTCTCAGCTTGCAAATCGGCGAGTGCTTGCCGGTCGATCGGATCGTGCAGACAAGCCTCGACCAGACTCGCAAACGCGGTCGGGGGTTGCCGCCGATGCGCCAGGATGTATCGGCAGCACAGCAACGGGCGCAGCACATAGAACATGCGTTTCAGCTTGACCGGGTCGGTACTGAGCGCCGTCTCGTAAACGTTCACGGCCGTCCGCCAATAGTGGTGATACGCCGCCGGCTGGCGAAAGATTCGTGGCAACAGGGTGCGCAGGCGCTGCGCTAGCGTACCGTGCTCATGATAGATCACCGGTGAATCGAGCCATTCGAACAACGCGCAATTGTTCTTGTGGTAGAGCCTGAGCGCTTTGCTCAATGCCCATCCCGACAAGTCCAGATCGCCCGGAAGCATGGCCTCGATGACGTCCCGCGGCTCTTCGACGTTGAGGAACCAGGCCAACGGTGGCGCGTAGATGAAGCGCACATCGTAGTCGCTGTCTGGCGATGCAAAACCCCAGGCGCGTGAGCCGGATTCCGCCGCAAACAAAACCTTGATCCCGTTGCGCGTTTCGAGCTCCGCCAGGGCATTGCGAATCGGGTCGATCATGGGTATTGCCATGCGTGGGTCAGGTCGATCAGAAGGCGTTTGAGCATGGCCGGATCAACGCGCTCAGGCAAGTCCGCCTGATCGCGCCGATGTTCGCAGTCATCGCGCAAGGACTCGGCCCGCTGCATGATCTCCGCGTAGCGAAGCTGGCCGGCGCGCACCGCGCGCAATTCTTCGAGCTCGGCGCCCGCGAAGCGCACCCGCGGTTGGCCCTCGTTGATCATGGCGCGCGCCGACATCAAAAGACGCAACGTATGCATCATGTTCTTTGCATCAAAGTCGAGTTCGCCACGCTCCTGCTGACGCCAGCGCGCCTCGTTGCGCTCGGCTCGCCAAATCCAGTAATGCTTGTGATCGTTCTTCGCCTGCTCGAACGCGCGCTGATTGAACTGCAGCAGCCCGACAAACTGTGTGCGTTCCTGGGCAAGCGAGATTGATGCCGTTTGCACCTGCTCGCCTTGAAACACGCCGGTGGCATCGGGCCCGATGTGGTAGAGCCGATACCAGTCGGCGGCGCCCTCCAAGCCAGCGGCGTGGCATTCGCGCAAGTTCAGCGCACTGTTCGACAGTGGCACTGGACGGGCCGGAGGGCTACCGTCCGTCGGCCACCAACGTTCCTTGAGCAGCACTTGGCAATACGACTCTGGCCGGGGCGGCGCCTCCGCCTGTGGTTGATTGATCCATTTGTGCTGACCCTTCGCCTTCTTGACCTGACTGAACGCATACCCGACATGGGTGTCGATGCACTGCCGGGTGATGAACGCCGAGCGGACTGCCAGCAGTGATCGATACACCGGGTGCAGCATGCGCACACAATCGTCCGGCATATAGAGCAGTTCCAACACATTGGGATTCGCTTGACCAAGCAATTCGAGCAAGCGGCGGAGACTAAAGTAGACCTCGTTGTGGCGCTCATCGGCGACCAAATCCTGGGGCGGACTCAGATCGACAAACGCATCTGCCGGTTGGATGAACACGCCACGCAGATCGGTATCGCTGTCGGCAGTCGCGGTGCCATACGCGCGACTGCCGGCAACGCATTCAAACAACACTTGATCCCGTGCGCTGGTTCGCAAGTCTGAAAGCGTCAGCATGTACCGCTCAATGGCTCGATGCTGGCGACCGACCAGCTTGTTCGCGCCACTATGTCGACGTTGTGCGACTGGTGCAAGCGGGCGCATCGAGGACCGCTTGGCGCCCTCGCCGTGCGGAACACGGCACTAGGGCGCTCTTTGGACGAACCGTGCCCGTGCGGTCAGCGCGCTGTGCGAGCGGCCGCTGGCTCATTCAGCCGTTTGACGAGATCAGCGGCATTCAAGTACCCGCCCAGCTGACGGCCATCGTCGGCAAACACCGCGGGCGTTCCGAAATCTCCCACGCCGAGCTTCAGACCCAGCTCGAAGTCGTCTCGAATCGGGTTGGCGCACATCTTGTTGCTGATCGACTGGCCAGCCTTGGCCAGACTCAGCGCCTGCTGTTGATCGGCGGCGCACCAGACCGATACGGCTTTATCGTAGGACGGCGACTGCAGGCCGCCGCGCGGAAAGAACAGATAGTCCACCGTGATGCCGGCCGCGTTGAACTCGGCGACGTGCTGATGGAGCTTCCGGCAATACCCACAATCGATGTCGGTGAAGACGGTCACGTGATGCTTGGCGTTCTGCCCTTCGAAGCGAATGGCTTGCTTGGCGGGTACGGTCGCAAGCAAGTCTTTGCGCAGCGCCACTTGGCTCTGCTCGGTCAGGTTGACTTGCCGGGACAGATCCAGGAGTGGGCCCTGGAACAAATGCGTGCCGTCATGACTGACATACACAAAGCGTCCGCCAACGTTCACTTCTGAGAAATCGGCTACCGCCGAGGGTTTGATCGACTCGATCTTGGCGCCGGGCACCAGTTTGGTGACGGCCTGCCGGATGGCGGCATCATCGGCGCTGGCAGCGGTGGCCATCGACAGCCCGACGAGGGCTGAAATCAGCTCACGTTTCATGCGTTCTCCTGATTGATTGGTTCTGATGAAAGGAACGGCGTCATGACGGCCAGCATCAGGGAGTGCGCGCGCGGTCGAAAGTTCCAGATCGCATCAATCGACCGCAACGAAAACGGCCCGGAGAACCGGGCCGTTAGGGAGGGTCTTGCGCTCGAAGGGTGCGGGGCCTACTTGGCAGCCCGGGCACCGGCGGATTCAGTGCCGCTCGTCCTTGCCTCTCGCCTTCAATTCCAGATAGCGCGCCAGCTTCTTGTCGTAATCGGACTTGATCTGCAGCTTGCTGGCCTCGTATTGCGTCGACAAACGCCGCTGTTCTTCCAGATCCTTGCGGATCTTGTTGATCGAGTCGGTCATGGTTTTTGGCACCGGCTTTTTGGCGCGCTCAAACTCGGCGGCCGAATCGAGCATGTCGGTCAGCGCCTTTTCGTGACTGGCAATCGCCATTTTGTTGGTCGCCAGCGTGCCGTCCACGCCTTCGATCTCTTTGTCGCGGGCGCTGAACAGATCGGTTTCGGACGTATAGGTCATCAGCAACGCGCGATCGGCGATGTCTTGCGCATCCCGAATGCGCTTCAGTTCGGCCTCGACCAGAGCGGCCTGACGTTCGGCCTCCAGCTCTTCCGGGGTTTTCTGGCGCGCGACGGTCTTGACGCTGGAGCCAACGATCTCCTGACGGCCATTCTTGATCTCGTCCGAAGGCACCGTATCGGAGTAATGCACATTGCCTTGTGCATCCACCCATCGGTAGAGTTTTTTCGGCTTTTCCTGGTTGCCTTGAGCGGCGACGCTCGCCGCAAGCAGGGTGCCCAGTAAAAACGCCGCGATTGCTTGCACTCTCATTGCCGATCCTCGTCAATCTTGCTCACTGGCCGCCGGAAGCAGGCCATGTTATGGAGCCACTGAAACGGTTCAGAGGCTCCCTTGCATGTTCGGAACTTGCCCGAACTGTGGCAGACCCTTCAAGCTTAGGCTGCGGCCGCCACACCATACTGACTACGATAAACCAGAAGTGCCTCGCGGTGCTGAACCAGCTCCGAATCGGCACTCGCAAACGCCAGCAAATCCGGCAGACCGGCAATGGCCAGCACCGGGATGCCGAACTGCGCGGTCACCTCCTCGGCCGCCGACAGGTTACCCTGGCCGCGTTCCTGCCGGTCGACCGCGATCAGCACCCCGCAAGGCTCGGCGCCATGGGCACGGATCAGATCAACCGACTCCCGAACTGACGTTCCGGCGGTAATCACATCGTCAATAATCAAGACCTTACCGCGCAGCGGTGCACCGATCAGCACGCCGGCCTCGCCGTGGTCCTTGGCTTCCTTGCGGTTGAACGCCACCGGCACGTCTTGGCCAAAACCCGCCGCCAAGGCCACCGCGGTCACCGACGCCAGGGGAATACCCTTGTAAGCAGGACCGTAGAGCATGTCGAATGGCAGGCCAGAATCGACCAGACGGCTGGCATATGCCTCGCCGAGCTCCTTCAGCGCCAAGCCCGTGTTGAACAGGCCAGCATTGAAGAAATACGGACTCACGCGCCCGGACTTCAGGGTGAATGCCCCAAACCGAAGCGCGCCCTGGCGCAGAGCGAGACGGAGAAACTGCTGGCGAAAATCAGACATGGGTGGCGAACGAAGCTGACCGGGTATTGTCTGACAATGTTACCGCCCCGAACAGTGCACTGATCTACACTTATACGATGACCACGTCCCCACAATCGATTCGCACCCTCGTCCTCTGGACGCTCTGGCCCCTGGTCGTCCTCTGCGTGCTCGTCATGCTGATGGCCGGATTCATGTGGTTTTTCAGCACCTTGCTGTTCACACCCGAGCTGATCGCCGACATGCGCCTGGACCCGGCTTTCGAACGCTGGCCCGCGGAGCTCTGGGAGCTCATTCTCGAAATGCCAACGCTGATGCTGGTGACGTTCGTCGCGGCACTGGTCACCCTAGTGATCTGCATCGGCGGCCTGCTCCGGACGCGCTGGGGCTACTGGGGCCTGGTGGCGTCGTTCTGGCTCGGGGTGCCGCTCAACCTGCTGGGCATCATCTGGCATTGGCGCTTCATGGATCGGGTGTTTCCGGCCTTGTCGGCATTGCTTGCCGACTATGGTGTCCCGGGCGGCGAGTCGGGGTATTGGTCGGCGCAATTATCCGGGGTGATGTTCGGTCTGGTCTTTGCGGTCGGCTTTGGACTGACCGCCCGGCAATTGCAACGGCCGGAAGTAAACGCTTATTTCAACCGAGCTACCAATCCCAAGGCCCCGTCATGACCCCGATCACCCTACATTCGTTCATCCGCTTCGACCGTGGCGCCCGGGTGCGCTGGACCGCATTGGAACTCGGTTTGCCAATCGTCGAACAGAAACTCGACTTCCGCGACGGCGAACACAAGCGCGAGCCCTACCTCACCTTGAATCCCAATGCCGTCGTGCCGGCAATCGAGTTTGACGGCCAAACGATGTTCGACTCCACCGCCATTTGCTTGCATCTCTGCGAGCAACATCCGGAAGCGGGCCTGATGCCGCGGCATGGCGAACCGGGTCGGACCGAGGCGTTGTCTTGGTTGATGCACATGGCCACGAGTGTCGATCGCGTGTGCTTTGACGCGTTTTCCGCAAAGGTCCTGGCACCCGATCCCGTGGCGCATGCGGCCGCGATCGAACGCGCGCAGCCCGTGGTCGCGAAAATCGATCGGCACCTGCTGAACCGCGAGTACTTGGCGCTCGAGCGCTTCACGCTGGCTGACATTCTTGCCGGCTACGACCTGGGTACCCTGAAGCGTGGCGGCCTGCCGCTCGAAGAGTATCCGGCGGTCGCTGCCTACTACCAACGGGTCACCGCCCGCCCCGCGGCGCAGGCATCAGGCTTTTTCAGCGGCTACGGGCTCTGACAGGCTGGTAACGAACAAGCTGCCACACCCGGCGCATCAGCCGGTACGCAATATTTTTGCCAATGGCCGGCCCTTGGCGAGTTCGTCAACAAGCTTGTCGAGGTAGCGGATCTTCTGCATCAGTGGGTCGGGTACCGTTTCAACCCGGACCCCGCAGACCACGCCCGTGATCAGCCCGGCATTCGGCTGAAAGGCGGGCGCGTCGGCAAAGAAGGTCCGGAAATCGACGCCTTTGGCAATCTGCGCGGCCAGCCCAGCGGCGTCGTAGCCCGTCAACCAGAGGATGACGGCATCGACCTCGGCCGCTGTCCGTCCCTTCTTTGTGGCCTTGGCCACGTAGAGTGGATAGACGCTCGAAAACTTCATCGCGAACACGCGCTCGTTGCTACTCATGATCTTGGGCCTTGCAGCTGCGGGAAAAGGTAGTGCCGACGACGCGCATCAAACTGCAGATACAGCGAGTCATGCGGCGGGTAGCGACGAATCGCGGAGCGCGTAGTGTGCGGCTGCCCGCGCGTGAATCGCCGTCGTGTCGAACACCGGCACGGGCGCGTCGGCCGGCCCGACCAACAACGAAATCTCCGTACAACCGAGAATCACCGCTTCGGCGCCGGCATCGATCAAGCGCTGAATGATGTCTCGAAACGCCTGCTGCGACGCAGGCTCGATCCGGCCCAGGCAGAGCTCTTCGTAGATCACCCGATGCACGAGCGCCCGATCGTCCGCCTGCGGCGTCAACACGCGCAAGCCAAACTGCTGACGGAGTCGCTCGCTATAGAAATCCTGCTCCATCGTAAATCGAGTACCCAGCAAGCCGACGGTCTGATGGCCTCGGTCGCGGATCACGACGCCCGTCGCGTCGGCGATATGGAGCAATGGAATGGCGACCGCAGACGCGATCTGTGCGGCCACCTTGTGCATCGTATTAGTACACAGCACCAGCACATCGGCACCTGCCGCCTGCAAGGACTTCGCCGCGTCAGCAAGCATCTGCCCAGCGCGATCCCAGTCGCCCTGGCGCTGCAGTACTTCAATCTCATGAAAATCGACACTGAAAAGCACGATCTTCGCTGAGTGCAGTCCGCCGAGTTCGGCCTTGATGGTCTCGTTGATGAGTCGATAGTAGGGAATCGTCGATTCCCAACTCATGCCGCCAATCAGGCCGATGGTGTACATAGCTTGAGCCGTCGGAAAGTCTGTACAGGGCAGACATTATAGGGCCGATCAGCACAAGTCCATCACGACTCGTCGGATCGATGTTCCTTCCGACCTGCAGCATAACCCGGCGTCGGATGGGGCAAGGACTCGATGTCCCAGCATCAATCACAAGCGTGATTGATGCTGGTTGGGCCGTCCATGACCCACATCGACGCCGCCCCTATTCAGAGTCTCCTCAGCCTACGGGGAACGGCACGCCGTTCTGGAACAACACCACATCGGTAACACGGGCAAACTCAACGTAGTCCACATAAATCATGTTGATGATCTCGCCCGAATCGTTCGGCACAGGAATCTCAGTCATCTGCTCGCCGAGGATCCGGTTCGCCGCCTTCGACACATCCCAGACATCAGTCGGCGGGGTCAAGGTCCACGACATCAAGTACATGTCGCAGGGAACGTCCGGGTTTTTCGCACACGTGCCGTTGTAAGCAGCGAACTTGGCACGCTGGTCCTCGACCATGTTGTCGACCAGAAGTGCGTCTGAGTAGACGTCGAACACGCGCAGATCGCCAACGATCGGATCGTAGCCACTGCCGTGCGCGTCGCCTTCCCATTCGGCGTCCCGATAAACCCAGAACCCTGCCTTTGGAACATCAATGGCATAGTTCTCATCGACCACCGCAAGCAAGGCCGTGCCCTGACTCACATACTCATTCAACGTCATTTGCGCAAGCCGCTTGCCAGCCACTTTGGTTTTGACGAGCCAATCACCAATGGCATTGTCGACCTGGGTCGTGAATTCCGCATAGCGAGCGTTATCGATGTCCTTGAAATGCGAGAACTTCAGAATGGCGACTTCCTGGTGACCGAAGTTCGCGTAGCGCTTGATCCCATCAAGGATATCCGCAAGATCCGGCCCGTCGACCGGCCCATGGAACATCACGAATTTGCTGCCTGTCCAGCGCACGCGCAGATCAAAATACCGTATGCCATATTCGAGCTGGTCGAAAATCGATAGATTCTGAGTGCGCGCCAGCGACTCAATCGGGCCACCGCGATACATGGATGAGTCGTGCGAGGCCGGCAACACCAAGGCGCCAAGCTGCCGATTGCCGAGCGCGTTTAGACGCTCCTGCATCCAGATCGCCCGATCCGTCAGAATTGAGCTGGAGTAGTGGAGGCCATACAGAATGGTCTCGGACTGGTGCACTTGCAGGGTCATGCCCGCGGCGGACGCAATGGATGGCGCGATGCCGTCGTCGAACGGCACGCCGTCGTCGGTCCATTCGATGGTCGTGCCAACAATCCGCCCGACGCGTTGGCTGAGCGCGCCACCGTTGGTCCACAACACGATGACATCGTCAGTATCGGTGACCGTCACGCATGGTTTGTTGCCGGTCGCGAAGTTGATCGGATCGCCTTCGAACTCGACCTTGTCGCCATCAACGCGACCGAGCTTGAGCCACAAAGCAGTCGGCTCGTTCTCGAGCGACCCGGCCTGGTGCACTTCCACGACCCGACCATGATTGTTCAGCGCGACGCGCGGAAATCCGCCCGTGTCGTACTGCTCATCGTCCTCCCAGTCCACAATCTCGCCCTCGATATTGCCGACGCGGATGTAAAGCCGGTTCGTGTGCAGCACGTTATTGGTCCGGTGCACTTCGACCGCAACATTGCTGTTGTTCAGCGCCACCCCGGGCTCATAACCACCACCGCTGTCCTTGGACTCGTACCAAGTCATCGAGTGAGTGAGGCGATCGTATTGTCCGAGTCTTGTGTAGAGCGTAAATCCGGCTTCGTTGCGATGAACCTCCACCGCATAGTCGTTGTCATTCAACGCGCAGTCGGGCTGCGTGCCGCCGTCCAGGTAATGACTGCTTGCCTCCCAGTCCACCGAGGCCTTGTTCAACTTGCCGAGTCGATAGTAAAGCGTGACGCCCGCTTCGTTCTTGTGCACATCCAAAACCGTGCCGGCACTGTTCAAACCGACCGATGGATCACTGCCTTTGTCGTACTCCAACCCCAACCCAAAAAAAACCGATCTCATGATCACTCCCAAGCCCCGGTGTCACGAATCACGCTGCCCTGGCGCGATGCTGCTGGCACGGAATTGTGCCAACGTCTGGGATGCTAGCCCTTCTCTCGCGACCATCGCAACGGCTGACTGCCGGGCAATCGACACAATACGTGTCGGCACCACGACCGACCATTGCGGCGCACAAGTGAATGTTGTAAGGCTGTCGATTCGATCTGCGTTTGATGTGACGTAACCGTCAATGCCCGATCTTGCGGACGCGAAAGCTCCGACCCTTGATCTTGCCGTCCTTGAGCTGACGGAATGCGAGCTCGGCATGAGCCCGAGCAATGGCGACATAGCTTCGGGTCGGAAACACGGCAATCTTGCCAACCGCATCAGCCGGCAAGCCAGCGCTTCCCGTCAACGCGCCAAGCAAGTCGCCCGGCCGGACTTTCTCGGTCTTGCCTGCATCAATGGCAAGCGTCACGAACGGGCTTTGCCAAGGGCGTGCGCGCGCCTCGACGCGTGGCAGACTTTGCCGATTCATGGGCACCCCAAGCCGCGCTTCGATCGCTTCGAGCCGATGCGACTCACGCCCTGTAAACAGGGTCAGCGCGTGACCTTGCGCGCCCGCACGACCGGTGCGGCCAATACGATGAATGTGCGTATCGACATCGGTCGCCAGATCGGCATTGATCACCATCGGCAAATCTTTGATATCGAGGCCGCGCGCCGCGACGTCGGTGGCAACCAGGATCGAGCACGAGCGGTTCGCAAAGCGGAGCAGCATCTCGTCGCGGTCACGCTGATCCAACTCGCCGTGGAGCGCGAGCACCGAAAAGCCGGCGCGATCCAGATACTCCGTCATCGCTCGAACGTCTGCGCGCGTATTGCAGAACACGACCACCGACTCCGGTTGGCGGGCGAGCAGCAAGTCGACCACCGCGGCCGGTTTGCGTGCGGGATCGGTCACTTCGAAAAAGGTCTGCTGAATGTCCGTGGCCGTGGCCGTAGGATCAATCGTGATCGACTCCGGTTCGCGCAGATACTGCTTGGCGAGCGCACGCAATGGTTCCGGCCAGGTTGCCGAGAACAGCAAGGTTTGCCGTTGTTTGGGCGTGGCCTGGATGATTTTTTCGATGTCTTCCTGAAACCCCATGTCGAGCATGCGATCGGCTTCATCGAGAACGAGCGCCTTCAGCGCCTTCAGCGGTAGTGCCTTCTGCTCCAGAAGTTCAAGGATGCGTCCTGGCGTGCCCACCACCACATGCGGCTCATGCACGAGCGACGCGAGATGCGGCCGCAACGGGACGCCGCCACACAGCGTGAGCACCTTGACGTTCGGAAATGGTCGCGCGAGGCGACGGAACTCACGCGCAACTTGGTCGGCGAGCTCTCGGGTCGGGCACAACACTAAGCCTTGCAGCTTTACCGCCGCAACATCCAGCGCCTGCAATAGGCCCAGTGCGAACGCCGCCGTCTTGCCGCTACCGGTTTCGGCCTGGACGATCAGGTCGCGACCGGCAAGCACCAAGGGCAACGCGGCCGCTTGGACGGGCGTTGGGCGAATGTGCTCGATCGACGTGAGATTTTCGATCAGCAACGGGTTCAGCGGCAGTTCGGCAAAGGTTTCCATGCCGACATGATCGCATGTTCACGCCGCGACAGGCTGACTCCCTACCGAACGCGCCCAACGCCGGCGGAAACGCAATCAGCGGGAACCGGGCCGGTTCGCTCAGTTCTGAATCCGGAGTCGCACCGGGCGATACGCGCCAGACAGGTTCTCCGAGCCAAACTCATAGATCTCATGGCCATAGCTCGGATGTGTCTTCAGCCCCGACGGCGAACTGCCTTGCAGGAACAATTCGTAGTCGCCATTTGGCAGATCGAGCGTATTGAATGGCAGGCGGTATCGGCCTTGTGGCGCCGGCGCATCGATCGCGGTGTCGAGCAGGATCACCCGAGTCCCCGGTGGCGTCCCGATCCCGGCCGGGCGAATGAACACTTCGAGCTTCGCGATGCCTGCCGTACCACCGGTGCTCCACACCTCGGCGCTCTGCACCGGCACATTCATCCATTGTGGCGCCCAGCCACTGTTCCAACTCGAATTGCCCACTTCCATATCGAGCACGACCTCACCGCTTGCAACGATCCACGCCGCCTGCCCCGGCTCCAGATGCTCTGGCTCCAGCACATGCTCGGGCCGGACTTCCGTTGCGCCCACATGGTGGATGCGCGCGGGCGCACCAAAGCGCGGCACTTCGGCGTGCAGCGGGAACGGGTGAATGGCAGACGGCGGCGTATACGTGGGTGCCGAACCCGACGGGTACAGCACTTCGAGATGCACGTTGAGCAAACCCACGTTGGTGGCCCGGAATACGAATTGGTTGTTGCCGATCAGCAGCGGGGTACTACTGGCCTGGGTCACATCAGCGATCTTGATGCGACCGGTGTACGGCAGACCCCAAGTCGTGCTTGGGCTGAGATTCGGATTCGTGGAATTGTTCACCGGTTGCGGCAGGCCGATCGAGGGCCCGCCATTGATCTGCACGTGATCGCCCGGTTCGATCGACATCCAGGAGTAGTCGCCCATTTGATACGTGAACAAAAGCCAGGCCTCGGCCACAGCGCCCGCCTGAGTCGGACGCAGATCGTCTGGAATGTTGATGGTGTAGGTCGGCACTTGGTTGTTGCCGCGATTGGCCTTCTGGAAGTCGTTGCCGGCAATCCGTGTCACGTAGTTGTGCACAACGCGGCTGTCGACGACGGGCCCGTCGAACCCGAAATTATCCCAGTGCACCAAGTAGTACGGCACATCATCCTTGGTGGTGTTGTAGCCAAAGCCGACCCAGAGCAATTCATAGTCGCCCGCAGGGAACGTGTAGGTCTGACCGCTGACTGCGCCAACGTAGGGTGTATTGAGTACGGACTTGCCATCGATGAAGACTTGAATGCCATCGGTGCCGACGCGCACGTCGAACGCCCGCCGCACATTCGAGAACGCGCGCCGGCCTTGATCCTGCATGTCCACGCTCGCGATCCGATGCGAGGCGCCCGCCGGATCAATCAACGACACGGACAGCGTCTGTCCGCCCATCCGAAGGCGCAGCACGCCCGCCGGCAAACCACTGTCGCCCTCTTCATCGAAAAAGCTGCCGTGCGCGGTCAAGTCGGTCGGGATGGGATTGAAATCGAGGTACCAGACGGAGCGACTGCTGAGCGGCGAGTCCATGTCGAACACCACGCGCCGGCGGACGCCACTTTCGACGCGAATCTTCTTGCGGAACCGTTGTGCGGTCTGCGACTTGTCGCCGACATTCTCCACACTCGTGCCGTGCATGGTGTGGGCGTGATACTGGTCGTTGATGAAAAACTGGTTGTAGCGAAGGTCAGTCGAGGTCGAGACCGCGTTGTTCCAGAGTCGCTCATCGGCGGCGCCCATTGGCAAATTGAAATCATCGAAGTACGTCAGACTGCTACGCAGCGCATCGATACGAGTCGGGTCACCACCGTTGAAATCGAGCTCAGTGGCCACGCTGCTGATCTGACCGAGCGCATTCAAGCGCTGCACACGCAGGCGATACGGGCTTTGGTTGATCAGGGGCTGAATCTGCACGCGCCGATTGCCGGTCACCAGCCAGCGCGCCCCTGCAGGCAGTGCCAGCTTGGCCTCATTGAAGATTGGTGCCGTCACGTGATCGGGATTCAGGCAATTGCCACCCGAGTCGTTACCGGTGATTGCCCGGACCTTGCCGGCATCAAGGCCGGCGGTCAGCGGCCACCACATGACCAGAAAGCCGGCATCGTCGGTCGGGGTGCCGCTCATATCCCAGAACGGGTAACCAGTATCAGCGGGATCATGATCGAGACTGAGGGTCGCCACCCGGTCGTCGCGCTGAATCAGCACCGTCGGTGCCGGTCCGAGCACGATGTTCGACTCGAAGCCGTCCGCCATGATCGTTTGCGCGGAAACCGGGCCGATGAGTTGCAGCAAGCCCAAAACCAACGCCAGATAGAGCTTGTGCATGCGCCGTCTCCCGATGACTGTCATGGTTGGCGCCGAAGGCTAGCCCCTGTCGGCAAACTTTAAACTTGACCTGGATCGCAAAAGGTCTCGGGCAAATGCCGTGATTTTGAACCCCGTCACACTCCGCGCTGACAGCGTTGCCATCACGACGTTCCGGTGGTCGTCGTTTGACAAGTTCCAGAACGGACTCGGCCTGCCGCGAATATTTCAGGGGTTGTGGTCACAACGAGGGTACGCTTCTTTGCGTCGCAAACTGTCGGTGACTTTTCACCATTTTCACGACGGTGCCGTGTCGCAAGTAGCCCTCTCCCCAGCCCTCTCCCACTCGCGTGGGAGAGGGAGCGCTCCCTCCTCCGCGAGCGCGGAGGAGGACCCGGGGAGGGGGTTACTTGCGGTCAGAATCATCACCACCCGCAATGTATTTATTCGTAAGAGCAACAGGTTACCGAGTGTCTGCGGCCTCTCAGGTCTTTGCGCGCACCAAGTCCTTGGAACGCGGGCGCCGACGCGGCTCGAAGTACGGTTTCGACGCTCTTACACCGCCTGTGATCCCTCGCACCACGCGCTGCGTGCGATTTTCGGCCTGCAAACCGTTATTAGAACGTCAGGCGGCGGTTCAAGGGCGACTCTGAGCACGTTTCATGTCAACACAGCGACGGGTTTGCGCCCGGCACGGTGGATGGTCTGAGCGTGCAAGCAGGACTTCCTCAGACCTGCTCTTGCAATTGTTTGGCCCAAGGCAGCGGACTGTATCCTCGCTACCCGACGCCGATGAGACAGCCTGATAGACTCCCGATCACGCGGGGCGGTATGGCGGAAGGAGGGGCTCCATGGCATCCCGGATCAGTGCAGTCAGTTGGCTCGGCTTGGGCGTGATGGCCCTGTTTGCGTGCGCCCTCCTGCTCGGCGGCATTCAAGGGCTCTGGTTTGCGTTCCAGCACCAGCAGGCCTCCGCAACCGTATTGCGCTATGAGGCGTCGCAACGAACCTTGACCGAGCGCAAGTTGCTGCATGCGCGCAGCGGCGGCGCCACCGATTACGTCGACACGCGCAATGTGCCGGTCCTGAATCCAGTGGTGCGTTTCGACGTCGACGGTCGCTCGATCGAGATCACCAACCATGGCACGTCCATGAACCAGCCTTATGCCATCGGCAGCACCGTTCAGGTCCATTATCTGCGTGGCAATCCAGAGGGGGCCGTGCTGGCGGACAACGATTGGGGTGCTGGCGGTGGGGTCATTCAACTGCTAACCGGCGCGTTGGTGGCGTCAATGCTGTATGGGGTCTATCGCCTGCTTCAGGGGCAACCACCGGCATTTCTGCGGCATTGGCGGACGCTGCCGAACTTGCCGCAGCCGCCGCAAACCTGAAATTGTTCCGCCTTGCAGGCGGCCGTCGGATCGTGGTCTGCTGCGCGTTGCCTCCTGCCCCGCGCCCGACCCGAAACGTGGGCGTCACGATTCGAACTCGACGATGACCCAAACCTCCGTATTCGACCACCCGAAACCCGACCTGCCGCTTGCATTGATCCTGCAGCAATTGCAAGCCGACTATGGCTTGTCCGGCGCCTTGAAGCCCTTGGTCAGCGAGCGCGATCAGAATTTTCGTGTGGAGACGGGCGGAGGCGCCTGGGTGCTGAAGATCGCGAACGCCGCCGAGGATGTGCGCTTTCTAAAACTTCAGAACGCGTGCCTAACCCACCTCGCTGAGATCGACCCAGCGCTCGGCGTCCAAAGACTGATCCCGGCGCGAAACGGGCAAGACCTCGTGTATTGGACACACGCTGGGCAAACTCATGCCGTGCGTTTGCTCAGCTTCCTGTCTGGCGACTTGTACTCAGCCGCACCGAAGTCGCACCCATTGCTCGCATCACTCGGCCGCCTGATGGGCCGTTTGAGTTGCGCGCTACAAGGCTTTTCCGACGCCTCGGCGCATCGGCCTGATTTTCTGTGGAATCTCGACCGCTTCCCGCAAATAAAGTCCTGGCTGCCCGACGTCGCGGGGTCGGAGCGCGATTTGGTCGGCCGCGTGTTCAATCGCTACGACACCCGCGTCGTGCCGCGGCTGAAGCACCTCCGACTCGCTGTGCTGCATCAGGATGCCAATGACAACAACCTGATTGTCAGCACGACCGAGCCACCCGCAGTCACCGGCCTGATCGATTTTGGCGACATGTGCCAAGGTCGGCAGATCAACGAACTGGCGGTCACGCTCGCTTATGCCTTGCTCGATTCGGCGGATGTCTTGGCCGATGCCGGTGTGCTGATCCGCGCCTACACGGCCGAGTTTCCGCTGCAGGCAGCCGAGGCCAGCGTGCTGTTTGATCTGGTGGCCGCACGGCTGGCGATGAGTGTTTGTATTTCGTCCCATCGCGCGAAGGACTTTCCGGACAACCCCTACCTGTTGATTTCGCAGCGATCTGCGTTCGCGCTGCTTGCAAAACTCGATCAGACCGATCCCGAGTTTCTGTCTGCCTTCGCACGTCATGCGGCGGGGCTTGATGCCGTCGGCAGTCACTGCACCATTCTGCAATGGCTGCAATCGGCAGCGTGTCACCCGGTGCCGGTGCTTGGATTTGACTTGCATCGAAGTCAGAGTTTGTTGGTGTCACTGGCACCAACGGCCGAAGGCGGTGACCTGCTGCACGATCCCGCCGCGCACAGTGTCTGGCTCGCGAATCGCCTGTCGGCGGTTCAAGCCCAGTTTGGTGTCGGCCTCTATGGCGAACAGCGTGGTGGCGGTGTCTATGCGGGCGAGCAGTTCGCGAATGCCGCATCACCCGAGCGGCGCACGCAGCATTTGGGGATCGATTTGTTTGCGCCAGCGGGCACGCCCGTCCATGCGCCGCTGCCGGGTCGCGTCGCCAGCCTTGCCAACCATCAACTGCCGAATGACTATGGCCCAACGCTGATTCTGGAACATCAAGCGGGCCCGAACGGCCCGACGTTCTGGACCCTGTATGGCCATCTCGCCGCCAGCGTGCTGGAACGCCTGCAAGTCGGTATGGCGATCGCAGCAGGCGACGTCATCGCACACCTGGGCGATCACACCATCAACGGCGGGTGGGCGCCGCATCTGCATTTCCAGATCATCACCGATCGATTGTCTTACACCAATGATTTTCCGGGCGCCGGCCAACCCTCGCTGTGGCCATTGTGGCAACAGCTGTCGCCGGATCCGAACCTGATCTTGAGGCTCGCGCCGGAACGCTTCGCTGTGGATCCGAATCCACCCGCTTTGCTCTTGCAACGCCGCGCACAAGTGCTGTCGCCTTCGCTGTCGATCAGTTACGCGCACAAACTGAAGATTGTTCGGGGCCAGGGCGCCTATCTCTATGATCACACGGGCCGCGCTTACATCGACGGCGTCAATAACATCTGCCATGTCGGGCACTCGCATCCGCATGTGGTTGCGGCGCTGGCGAAGCAGGCGGCACAGCTGAACACGAACACCCGCTATTTGCACGAGACGATTCTCGACTACACCGAGCGGCTGACGCGCACGTTCCCAGAACCGTTACGCGTGGCGTTTCTGGTTTGCTCTGGATCAGAAGCCAATGAGCTCGCGCTCCGCATCGCGCGCACGGTGACGGGTCGGCAACACACCATCACGTTGGATTGGGCGTATCACGGCAATACCAATGCCGCGATCGACGTCAGCCCGTACAAGTTCAATCGCAAAGGTGGCCGCGGCAAGCCGGCGCATGTACAGATCGCGACGTTACCTGATCCGTATCGCGGTTCATTCAAAGGCACCAGCGCCGCAACCGGCGTGGCCTATGCGCAGTCTGTTGCGGAACAGATCGCCGTGATTCGCGCGACGACGGGTCAAGGTCCGGCCGCCTTCATCGCCGAGGCGATCTCAGGCTGTGGTGGCCAGGTATTCTTCCCCGATGCGTATCTCAGCACGTCCGCAGCGTTGGTTCGCAAGGCGGGGGGCCTCGTCATTGTCGATGAAGTCCAGACTGGCTTTGGCCGCATCGGCGAGCAGTTCTGGGCACATGGCCCACAAGGCGTGATTCCAGACATCGTGACGCTCGGCAAACCCATCGGCAACGGCCACCCGATGGCCGCAGTGATCACGACCGCCGAGATCGCGCGCGCGTTTGCGAATGGCATGGAATTCTTCTCGTCGTTCGGCGGCAATCCGGTGTCTTGCGCGGTTGGCATGGCCGTACTCGATGTCATTGAACAGGAAGGCCTGCAGCACCACGCGCTGACTACGGGCGAATACTTGAAGCGCGGGCTGCTGGCGCTGGCAGATCGTCACGCACTGATAGGCGATGTTCGCGGCCAAGGCTTATTCGTTGGCGTTGAACTCGTGCAAGACCGCGAGACCTTGACGCCTGCGACCGAAGCGGCGACTCGCGTCGTCAATCATATGCGCGAGCATGGCGTGCTCCTGTCGACCGACGGGCCGTTCGACAATGTGCTCAAGATCAAACCACCATTGGCGTTTGGCCGATTGGAAGCGGACGTGATGATCGATGCACTGGATCGGGCATTGACTGCGCCGCACTGAGGCCCGCGCTTTCCTACGCGCCCTCATCATGCATTTGTTCATGCATCACGCTTTTGAGGGTGTTGCCAGCTGCGCTGGTGATGACGCCAACCTGTCGCATGTAACCCCCAGCCCGCCCCCGCGATCGCAGGGGAGGCGCGCTCCCTCTCCCACGCGAGTGGGAGAGGGCTGGGGAGAGGGCTACTTGCCACACTGTACCGCCGTGAAAATCGCGCATTGTCACCGACAGTTTGAGGCGCGAATAGGCGCACCAAAGGAGCGGCTGGACGCCCACGCGAGTGGGAGAGGGCTGGGGAGAGGGCTACTTGCGACCAAGATGGTCATCGCAGCGGAATTGCAGGAGTTTGCCAAGACAATAGGTTTCCGATCTCGTCATCGAAGGCGCATTTCCCAGCGCAACGTCCTACACTTTGCCTCGCCCCCACCTGCACGCGGAGACGCTCATGAAACTTGGCGCATTTTCGATCAGTCTGGCAGTAAAGGATATCGCGGCGTCTCGAGCGTTCTACGAAACTCTCGGATTCACTGTGTTCGGGGGAAAGCAAGAACAACGCTGGCTCATCATGAAGCAAGGCACGACACTTATCGGGTTGTTCCAAGGCATGTTCGAGAAGAACGCGCTGACGTTCAACCCAGGCTGGGATAGTGACGCGACATTACTGCCCGAGTTTGCCGACGTGCGCGAAATCCAGGCCCATCTGAAAGCGGCAGGCATCGCTGTGGAGCAAGAGGCCGATCCCAACAGCAGCGGCCCGGCTTTTATCACGCTGACCGACCCGGACGGCAATCCGATTCTGATCGATCAGCATGTTTGACCGCGTCGGCGCCAATCGAGTGGCAATCAAATGAGCACCAACGCCGTGGTCGATTGGTTCGGACCGCATTTCACGTCCTTGCATCCTTTGCTGCAAGATTTGCACCGTCACGGCGGCCAATTGCAGGGACAGGTCGATCTGGAATTTGGTTCCGGACTCGCGGGTCTGATCGGCCGACGCTTGGCGCGCAAACTTGGTCTGCCCACCACCGCGGGCCCGGTGCCGCTGCGCGTCATCATTTCGCATCAGGAGGGCGCCTTGCACTGGTCGCGACGGTTCGAAGGGTTGCCCCCAATGCACTCGGTCTTTGAACCACATGGTCACTTTCCGGAGGGCCATTGGCTGGAGCAAACGGGCCCACTTCGCCTTTGTCTTGGCGTGGATATCGAAGGGGGCGGCTGGCGTTGGGTACCGCGCCGAGTCGCCTACCATGGCATTCGCCTGCCCTTGGCACTATTCCCGACTTCCGAAGCCGGCAAGCGCATCGTCAACGACGAATACGAGTTTTCGGTGCGGTTCAGCCTGCCTGGATTCGGCTTGCTGCTTCGCTATGGCGGGTGCTTGCAGCCGCTGCCAGCGGTGCGGGACACAGCGGCCTGAGCGCGCGTCAATTGGCCTGACTCAATCAGGACCTCATTGCATCAGGACTTGCTTGCCAACTGTTCGAGCAAGACCATCCAGCGACCATCAGGCGCAAGCAATGCCTGCAACTCCTGTCGCAAGTCCGTCGCCTGGATCCGTGCCTCAGACGCTCGGCCCGACGCTTGCAGCCATTGCACGTGGTTGATCAGTAGCAGCCGGGTGCTGGTGGCATCTGCTCCATCGTTTGCAGTCGCCAAAGCAAGGGCCCGATCGAAATCTGCTTTGGCTGCTTCCAGCTTGCCTTCGGCGAGCGCCAACTGGCCGCGCTCGGCGAAGTATCCGGGCGTTGACGTAGCGGCATCGACGATCGCATCCAAGTGCGATTGTGCTTCGGCAAAAGCGCGGCGCTCGCGCGCCAACGCAGCGAGGTCAATTCGAATATCGATCAGCAGCGCCGGATCGAAATCGGCATCATGGTGCGCTTGTTGTAGCAGGGCGCTGAGCGCTTGCTCGGCAGCAAGCCTGGCACTGGTGAAACGCTGGTTGCGCGCGATCCCATACTGCAATACCGCGTTTGATTCGCCGGCGTTAGCGGGGTCCTGCTGCTGAATCAGCAACAGGCGCTGATAGCTTGCCATCGCGCGTTCGGACAAGCCAGCGGCCTCCTCCGCCAAGGCCAGTCCATGTAGCGGCACTTTGCTGCCTAACGAACCTGGGCCGTCCAACTGGTCATGGATCGCGACACTCGCCGCAAGTGGCCCGATGGCCTCGCGATAGTGTCCAGCCCAACGCAGCGTGCCGCCTTGCACTTGCAACGCATAGCTGTACGGATAGCTCAACTCGCCAAACCGCTTGCGGCGCAAGTCGACAAGCAGCGCCGCATCGGGAATGGCCAGGGCAGGCTCGCCGGATTGCGATTGTCCGATCACATGCATTTCGAGTGCGTCCGCGACGCGAAAGTGATCTGGCCCAAGATGTTGACGGAACAAGCTGCCGGCAATGGTTGCGTGATTCAAGACCGATACCCCTCGGTCTTCTTGCGCAGCATCGTGCCGGGCCAAGTCCAAATGCGCCATCGCGGCCTCCAGAGTATCGGCACCGAATCGCGAGTTGGCACGTTGCAGCGCCTCCTGCAGAAATGCTTCAGCCTCGACAGTTTCACGTTGATAGCTGAGGATCGAGCCCAGAAGTCGCAAGCTTGCCAAATGCGCGCTGCTGTTCGGCGCGAACTGGGCGCGCAGCGTCAGCGCGTCGCGCGCCAATGGCACGGCGGCTGCGAAGTCTTCCATGTCATACAGCGAATACGCTTTGCGATGCAGCGCTTCGCCGAGTGCGGCGGGCATGTTTCCGGCCTTGGCCACAGTGATCGCTTCATCGTACAAATCCAAAGCCTGCTGGCGCTGCCCGATGTTTTGATAGACCGAACCGAGAATGGTGGCAAGTTCGGCGCGAGTCGCCGGCTGATCCTGCAGAGATGCTTGCAAGCCATGCAGGCCCGCATCGAGAAACTGCGACACAGGTAGATCGCGCCGGCCTCCCTGTTCCGGATCGGCCCCCTGAAACACCGTCACCATGTAGTCCTTGACCGCCCGCGCCGCGCGCTCGGCGGCTTGTGCCGAGTCGCGCTCCGCTCGCATTTGCCACGAGAACCCGCTCAACACGATCAGGAATAGGGCACCGACCGAAACGGGCACCCAGTGCCGCCATAGCCATTTGCGTGCAAGGTAGGAGAAGCGTGCTGGCAACGCTAGCACCGCTTCATGAGACGCGTATCGCCGCAGATCCTCGGCCAGTCGCTCGATGCTGGCGTAGCGTTGCTCCGGCTGCTCAGCAGTCGCTTTCTTGATGATGGCGGCGAGCTCGATGGGCAGGCGACTCAAATCCGGCAGCGACTCAGATTCTGGCCAAGGTGCGTCCAGCGTTTCGGCCAGGAGCAACCCCAAACTGTAGACGTCAGTCGCCGTGCTGACGCGCTTGCCAGCCTTCTGCTCCGGGCTCGCGTAGCGCGGTGTGTAGCTGAGCTGGGTTGTGCCCGGCGGCGTTGACAGGCGTGGCTCCGAATCTGCGTTCGGCAGCTCCGCGTCTTCAAGCAGGCGCGAAATTCCGAAGTCCAGCAGCATCGGCCGGCCATTCGGCATCACGAGTATATTGCTTGGCTTCAGATCGCAATGCACAACCAAACGCTGATGCGCGAAACCCACCGCCGCGCAGATTTCGCGCAGCAGATTCAAGCGTTCCTGCTGGCTCACGTGGTGGCGTTGACAATAGTCTAGTAGAGGCAAACCATCGACATACTCCATCACGAGATACGGTTGGCCACCCGGCGTGCTGCCGCCATCCAACAAACGCGCGATGTTTGGATGGGTCAGCGTCGCGAGAATCTGCCGCTCGCGGGCCAATGTACGCAGTGCTGCGGCGCTCGGCACGCCGCCCAGCAATTTGACAGCCGCCTGCTGCTGAAAGTGGCCATCGCTTCGTTCAGCGCGAAACACTTTGCCCATGCCGCCGGCACCGATCACCTCTTGCAAGGTATAGGCCCCGAGCGTGCTGCCAGTGGTTGGTGCGCGCGCGACATCCGTAACGGCCGCATGCAACGGCGCGGCGCTGAGCGTGGTGCCCGCATGCGCGAGCAGGCGCCGAAGCTCGGCCTGTACAATGGGGTCATCGTGCAGTGCCGCTACGGCCTGGTGCTTTGCATCAACGGACTGTTCAGCAAGCTCGTAAAACAGCGCCTTGACCCGGGCGTACTGCGCCGGATTCAGCAACGGCGTGGCGGCAGCAGCTCCTTCCGTCACAAGTTCGTCTCCAGGCGCGAATTGAGCCAACTCTTTGCAAAGCGAAGTTCGCGATCCACGACCTGCACATTGACCGCAAGCACCGCCGCAATCGCATTGCGGTCAAGACCACCGAAGTACGCGAGATGCAGCACTGCGGCCGCCCGCGGGTCGTGGCCCTCGAGCTCCTGCAACGCGCGATCAAGGGTCAACAAGTCCGCCATCATCGACTCTTCGCCAGAATCAGCATGCGACAACGTTACGTGCATGATCGCGCCGCCACGTTTTTCGGCATCCCGGGCGCGAACATGGTCGATCAGCACCGCGCGCATGTAGAGCGACATCGACGCACAAAAGTGAGCGCGGTCCTGCCAGGACGGCTCCTGTCCAAGCACGCGCAAGACGGCTTCGTTGACGAGTTCCGTTGGGGACAAGCAAGGCGGGCCTGAGATTGCCGACAAGCGTTCCAACGCGATCCGCCGTAATTCGGCATAGGCGACCTCGAACAAGCGGTCGCGGGCACCGTCCTGGCCTTGGCGCCAGGCTTCTAGTTGCTGGGTCAGTTGGCTCGGACCGATCGATGCGGACATGGCATAGCTCGGGAAATCGGGAACCAAGCATAGAACGCGCGAAGCGACGACTGAAGACTCTTTCGGCCCCCATCCCGCGGGTTCGAGATTGCCCCGCTAACGCTACCAATTCAGCGGCCGACCGCCAGCCACCGGCGGTAGCCCAAGCATCAGTCGGTAACCACTTCCCGCCGCTTCGCCGTATGCAGCATCCACAGATTGCGGCTGTAGATGAAGAGGCCGGAGAACTGGCCCATGGTGAACACGAGGTCGCGTTTGTGGATGGCGTAGGCGGTCAGCACCAAACCGCCCGCCAAACTGATCCACCAAAAGATCGTTGGCACGACCACGCGCTTGGCCTTTTCGGAGTACAGCCACTGCACAATGAAGCGGCTCGCAAATAGCGCTTGTCCGAAAATACCGATAACCAGCCACATGTTGAGGTTGTGCGCCCAGGACGCGAAGAAGTCGGACATGTTCAGAGTTCCTTGGCGGTCGTACGTTTGCTGCGTTTGATCAACCACGCGACGCCACGCAAGTCGCTGATGCCGACCCACAGGCGATCGAGCATGCCGTACTTGGAGACGCCCGCCGTGCGCGGTCGATGCGCGACCGGCACGCTTCGCACTTGCCATCCGGCGCGCTGCACGAGTGCCGGCAAATAGCGGTGCATATGATCGAAATACGGCAGATCGAGAAAGACCTCGCGTTCGAAGACTTTCAGGCCGCAACCCGTATCGGGCGTTGCATCGCGGAGCAGGCGGCTGCGCACCGCGTTGGCGACTTTGGACGAAATGCGCTTCGAGAACACATCACGGCGCGTGGTGCGCCAGCCGGCAAACAGCTTCACGTCCGCGGGTGCAGCGAGATGCTCTTGCCACAACTTCGCGAGATCCGCTGGATCGTTCTGGCCATCACCATCGAGCATGCCGATCCATTGGCCACGGGCCGCTTTGACACCGTTACGAATCGCGGTGCTCTGACCACTCTGGCGGCTGTGCTGCACCACGCGGAGTTCGGGCACGCGGGCCTTTTCGGCGCGTAACACTTCGGCGGTGCGATCTTTGCTCGCATCGTCGACATACACAATTTCGAACGGCACCACGCCGCGCAGGGCAGCGGTGATTTCATTGATCAACGGCGTGAGGTTGTCCTGTTCGTTATAAACCGGCACAACCACACTGAGCACGATATCCGACATGGCTTGGCATTCAGTTTTTCTGGATCAGCCCGCCATCATAGCGCCTGCACCAGTCCACCAGCAGGGGCAATCCTTCGGAAATCCGGGTTTTGGGCGAAAAACCAAGCTCGCGTTCAGCTGACTCGGTATCCGCCATCGTGGCCAGCATGTCGCCAGCCTGCATCGGTTTGTAGCGTTTTTCGGCCGGTTTTCCGGCGGCCTGCTCGATCGTTGCGATGAAGTCCTCAAGCGCTTCCGGCGTGTGATTGCCGAGGTTGAAGACCCGATGCGGGACGGATCCGTCGGCAACCACCGGCGGGCGATCGAGCGCGGCAATGACGCCAGCGACAATGTCGTCGATGTAAGTGAAATCGCGTCTCATTTGCCCATGGTTGAACACGTCGATCGGTTTGCCGGCCAGGATCGCGCGGGTAAACAGGATCGGCGCCATGTCCGGGCGTCCCCAAGGGCCATAAACCGTGAAGAAGCGGAGACCGGTCATCGGCACGCGGAACAGATGCGCGTAGCTGTGCGCCATCAGCTCGTTTGCGGCCTTGCTTGCGGCGTAAAGGCTGAGCGGCGCATCGATTTTCTGGATTTCCGAGAACGGCGGCTCGTTGCTGCCGCCATAGACCGAGCTGGATGAAGCGTAGACCAGGTGCGCCGGCTTGTGCTGGCGCACCTGTTCCAGCAGGTTTGCGAACCCGACCAGATTGGACTGCACGTAGGTGGCTGGCGATTCCAGCGAAAAGCGCACGCCAGCCTGAGCAGCCAAGTGCACGACGAGACGCGGCTGGTGGCGGGCAAAGACACCGGCCAGGGCCGTGGCGTCGGCGATATCGACGGGTTCGATCGGGACGCCCGGAATCAACGCCGCCACGCGGTCTTGCTTCAGCTGGACGGCATAATAGTCGTTGAAATTGTCGAGGCCGACCACGGTCTCACCGCGGGCGGCAAGCGCTCGCGCCACATAGGCACCGATAAATCCGGCGGCGCCGGTTACCAGAATCGGAGCGGTCATCGAAGGTCCAGATCAAGACGAAGGCGCGGCAGGATAGCCGAGCGCCATTAAATTCGTGTACAAGATAGGGCTGTGACTCTTGTTTTCCCAAGGCCCCATGAGCGACCGCATCGACCCCCAGACCGCCGCGCGCCGATTGGTCGAGCTGCGCATTGAGCATCGCGATCTGGACGCGGCGATTGCCGCAATGGCGCAAGACCAGCACTGTGACGAATTGCAGCTGAAGCGCATGAAGAAGCGCAAGCTCAAGCTGCGCGACATGATGACGTTCTACGAAAGCAAGTTGATCCCGGATCTGGATGCCTGATGGACAGCGTCACCCGCGACATTCTCCGCCGGCTTCGCTGGCGCCAATGGGTCGCCAAGGGCATCCTGCTGGGGCTGCTGGCGGCCACGTCGGTGGCGCTGTTATTGATTGCGACAGAACCAGCCACCTGGCAGCAGCGGTGGCCAGCGTTGGTCGGCACGGCGTATCAGGTCTACCTGGGCATTGGCGTCCTGACGCTCATCAGTCTGCTCGTTGCGCTCGGACGATGGCGCCATAGCCCGGTGCTGATTGTGCTCGCTGCCTTTGTCGCCATCGGGTTTGAGCTGCTGGTGCTTGGCCCGGGCCCGCACCTGCTGCGGTTGCCGCTTGCGGCGGCACTCGGCTACTGGGCGGCCCGGACGTTGCTCAGGCCCGCATGAATGAGTGGGTCGTTCAAGACTTCGTACGCCGCTCAGAGGCTCCGGCACCGCGTCGATCCTGGCGCTTCATTCTGGGGGCGGCGCTGTCGATGATCCTGCACGGGTTGCTGCTGCTATGGCTGATCGATCCGGTCTTGCGGAGCCAGGCGCCGAGCAGCACCACACGGCGACCTGAGTTGCAGGTCGCGTGGTTCGAATTGGTGGACGTCCCCCCGCAACGCGAGCCACCCGAGCCCAAACCGAGCCCGGCGCCGGCCCCGGAACCCAAGGCAGCGCCGCCCGTGGCGCCAACGCCAGCGACACGCGCACCGGCGTTGATCGCGACGCTGGCACCCGACGCAACGAGCGCAGAGCCCGAACGTCCCGCCGACTCGAATGCGGCAGAAGCAAGTAGCCCCACGCCGCCCGCTCTGACGGGTCTGGGCGAATCCGGTGAGGTGGCACCTGCCACCCACGGCCAACCCGAGCCGGCCGACTATGTTTGGGATGTTTTGAGCCATCTGGAGCAATTTCAGTCGTACCCGGAGCCCGCGCGCCGACGGGGCGAATCCGGTACGGTCTTGATTCGGGCCCGGGTTTCCCGGCATGGTGTGGTCCTGGCTGCGACGGTGCTCAGCAGTTCCGGGTCCAAGCGCCTGGACCAGGCTGCCCTGGCCTTGCTGACCGCTGCCTCGCCACTACCCGAACCGCCGCCTGGAGAAACTGCGATTACCGAGCTCGAACTCCCCATCGTCTACCGCTTGGGACCGCTGTGAGCAGCTGGACCGCGGTATTTGCCCAGCACAGCGGCGAGCTCCGGGCGGTGCTGGCGCGCGTGCTCGGCGACCCAAGCCTGGCCGAGGACTGTGTCCAGGACACCGCTTTGCGAGTACTTGATCAGCCCATCGAAAGCGTGCGGGACCCACGCGCGTTTCTGTTCCAGGTCGGCTACAACTTGGCCAAAGATGCGCTGCGCCGCCGGCAGGTCCGGCAATCCGAATCGCTGGACGAGCACGAAGGCGTCGAGCGCGTTGCCGATGTCTCCCCAACCCCCGATGCCCTGCTGCAGTCGCGCCAGCAATGGGCACAAGTCAGCACGGCGCTGGCGGCGATGCCCCCGCAGCGGCGGCGCGTGCTGTGGCTGATGCGCGTGGAAGGGATGAGCCAAAAGGAAGTCGCGGCCGAGCTTGGCCTGAGCCCGAAAACCGTGGAAAACCACATGACCCTGGCCTTGAAATCGCTGGCCAGCCTGATCAAGGAGCGCGTATGAGCGGCACCAGTATCGACCGGACGATGCGCCGTCTCATGGTCCGTTGGGGGAACCAGCGCCTGGCTGCGTCCTCAGCAGCGAAGGAGTGTTTCTGTGACTGAATCTCTGCAACTCGAAGCCCAAAACTGGTGGTTGGCCCTCGCGGCTGATTGCGAGGATGTGGCGTTGCAGGCGCGTTTTGATGCCTGGCTCGCGGCAGACGATGCCCATCGCCTGGCTTATCTGGACGTGCTCCTGGCGAGCAATGCGCTGGATGCCGGATTGGCGGGCCTGCCTGAACCCATCGCCACTGACGCAGATGCGGACACTCCGGCCGACACTTGGGCCACACCGACCGCGGCGGGCAGCGCACACCTAACCACCGCACCAGGCCGGTTCTCGACCTGGAAGCCTTGGTTTGCGGGCATGAGTTTGGCCAGCGCGCTCGTACTTGGCGTGCTTGCATTGCCGCTGCTTCGTCCGGCCTACGAGTCCCGCAGCGCCGACTGGCGGACTGCACCCGGGTTGATCGAAACGCGAACGCTCGACGATGGCAGCCAGGTACAGCTTGGTCCCGACAGCGCCGTCCGAATGGTGTTTGGCCCGAATGGCCGCGAAGTCGAATTGCTCCGCGGCGAGCTGAATGTGCAAGTCGGCGTGGACCCGCGCCCGTTTCTCGTGCGGCATCAAGACTTCGAGATTCGCGATATTGGCACCCGCTTCTGGGTGGATGAGTCGGGCGACAGCCTGCGCGTCGCGGTGAGCGAGGGCGAAGTGTCGGTGCAATCGAAGGCGGGCGAGCCGCCACAGCACATCGTCGCCGGTCAAAGCCTGGAATGGCAGCCCGACGGCGTCGTCAACACCGGTAAGGCCGTGACGCCGGAATTGGCACCAGACGTACTCGTGCTCGACAACGCCGATGCCCGAACCGCCTTCGCCCGCTTTGAGCGCTACAGTGGTCAGCGCCTGCAGTGGCTGGGTGATGCCGGCAACAAGCGCTTTACCGCCGCGCTGCCCATTCGCAACAACGCCGAGCAGGACGCTGCGTTCGTGCAGCTGCAGCAGGCTTACGGCGTCTCGGTGCGTGCGAACGCACTCGGTGTGCGTTGGCTCGGCGCGAACGGCGGGTGAGCGTGGTTTGCTCACGCGCGAGCCGGTCATCGCTCGCCGGCCGCCGCGCGCGCGTTCATAGCCAATTGCGCCCCAGACAGCCTCAGCCCTGAGTCGGCAGCGTGTTTTGCCTTGCCGGCGTTAGCCGCACCTCACGGTGACAACACATATTGCCGTCATCCTGGCGCAGCCGGGATCCAGGGCAATTTGGCGGCAAGCTTGCACCCTGGAATGCCTTTTCGCCGATTGCGATCTTGCCGCAAGCTTGCCCTGGATCCCGGAATCCGCTGCGCGGCTTCCAGGATGACGACAATAGCGCCCCCATCACGCAACACCACATTACTCAAGCGGCCCGGGGGATTACCCTGAAACTCGACGCTGCAGATCGTGCGGAGGCGACTAGGGCCAACAGGTCGCCGCGATATCCCACCAACAACGTCCATGCGCATACCGTCTGTTTTGTCGGGTGAGCTCGCAACGCGCCCGCGACTGACTTGCCCCCACTTGTCAGCGTCGCGAAACAGCCGCAAAGTATGAACTCCAGGTGAGCTCGTTCGGCCAGCGCCGGTCGCCGCACGCCGCTGCGAGTTTGGAGTTGGTATCGGCATGGATGGGCATCAACGATGGAATGGCTTGGCTGGCTGCCTCGCGGCCGCGATGATCCTGCTTTTGCCAGCGCCCCACGCGTATGCCGACTCGGCGGCTTGGGCCTTGCCGTATCAACGCGAGCCGATTCAGATCGACGGGGTCCTGGACGAGTGGCCAGAGGACGCGATGCGCCGTCGCTTTGCGGAAACGGACTTGCCGGCCGACCGCGCGAATCACGTCAGCATCCAGGCCAGCTGGACGCAGGACGAACTGCTGATTGCCGGCACGGTGACTGATCAAGAATGGATGCAGGCGCCAGAAGCCGCGCAGGTCGATCAGTTTCACCACTACGACTCGCTGCAGATTTATCTCGACCCGCGCGGCGATTCCGAAAAGCGCATGAACGGTGATGATATCGACCTGTTGCTGCTGCCGGACGGGCGCTACGGTCTGTTGCGCGGTGATGAGCTGGTGGCCGAACTGGCGGCCGCCCAGGTGCCGCAACGCGAGTCCGCCCCCTTGGCCGTCCGCTATGCCAGCCAACGGGATGGCGACACTTGGCGCTTCGAACTCGCCGTCCCATTTGCCGGCCTGGGCCTGGTGCCAAGCGCACCCATGACCATGAAGATGGACGTCGCGATGAACGATTGGCTGGCGCCGCAGCCGCTGGCACCCGGCGCGGCGATTTCGCGCGCCGCGTTGCTCGGGCAAGAAGCGGCGCCGCCGAACCCGGCCCCGACCGTGGGCACCGAGTTGTGGCCGCTGACCTGGACCGGGCAACGGGATTTCGGCTATCCCGCCTACTGGCAACCGCTGCAGTTGCAGGGTGGCCCGGACTGGCTCGAACGCATCGCGCGGCAGCTCGGCATCGAGCGACTGGCACTCGCCATGGCGGGACTGAGTTTGATCCTGGTTGCCCTGGTCGCGATCTGGATGCATTGGCGCAATCGGCGTCATCTGCGCGCCCTGATCGCCCGTCTCGGCGATCTGAATCCCCACGATGCGCAATCGACGCCGCCAGTTCAGTCAGCACCTGATCCTGAGCCAACGATCGCCGCGGCATCCGAATCAACGGGGATCGATGAGGCGCCAACAGGAACGATCACGCCTAAGGACGCGACGGCATCGGAGCCCGATTCAGCATCAGTCAGCGCCCATCGCGACCGCATCTTCGCAGAACGTGCTGCGGACTACGTTCGCCGGCACGTCAGCGATGAGCTGACCCCGCAGTCTCTGGCTGACGCGTTGCATGTGTCGCTTCGCACCCTGCAGCGCCATCTGCGCGATGGCCTCGATACCAGCCCGCAGGAGTTGCTGCTGGCCATCCGACTGGAGGCGGCAGCTGAACGGCTGCGCGACCCGGCGCGCCGGATCCAGGAAGTGGCGTTTGATTTGGGCTTCCAGGACCTCTCGCATTTCTCCCGTCGCTTCCGCGCCGCCTACGGATGCACACCTTCGGCCTATCAACAGGCGCGGGTGCAATCACCGCGACCAAACTGAGCCGTCGCGACCGGTCACGAGCCTACTGGCGCGGCCAGACCAATCGTTGACGCGGCAGGCCTAACGGCGCATCCCGCTTCTGGCGTTTGCTAGCGGTGCGGGCCGAACCCCGCCTGTGCTCTAAGATCGATCCGACCATGACTCGTACCCTTGTGGTTCCGACCTTCCTCCTGGTGCTGCTGGCACTAGCTTTCAGCGCTGCGCTCAAAGCCCAACCGGCGTTCCCAGGCGCCGAAGGATTCGGGGCGGTCGCGTCCGGTGGCCGGGGTGGCCAGGTCTTGTATGTGACGACGCTCGATCCCGACCCCGCCGGCGTCGTTCCCGGCAGCCTGAATTGGGCCCTGCGCCAATCTGGCGCGCGCTACATCCTGTTCAAGGTCAGCGGCGTCATTCAAGGCTACGCCAACGTCGTCAACGGCAACGTGACGCTGGCGGGACAGACGTCACCCGGCGGCATCATTGTCCGCGGATTTGTCTGCGACGGGCACTACGACCAGAACGCTTGCAGCAACCTGATCGTTCGCCATTTGCGAATTCGCCCCGGCTGGAACCTGGCGCTACCGCCGGGTGCCGATCGACTCGACGATGGCCTGCGTCTGGACGGACTGGAGCGTTTCATCTTCGACCATGTCTCGATCGGCCATGCCGCCGACGAAGCGCTGCAAGTCTCGTGGGCGTCGCAGGGCACGATCCAGAAGAGCATTCTGGCCGAGACCGTCGGTGATCACGCCGATCGCGGCGGCGCGCTGCTGAACTATTCACACCCGGACCATCCACAGGATCAGCTGAGCCTGATCAAGAACCTGTGGTATCGCATCGGCGGTCGCCTGCCCGAGATCACTTGTGAGGCCAGCAATTACCCCAGCCTGCCGGGTGCAACAGCCGATTGCCAGAGCCGCACCCTCGATTTGGAAGTGTCGAACAACTACTACTTCGATCCGGGTTTCTTGATCTGGTACAACCGAGACGTCGATCAAAATGCCGCGCTTGGCCCCTACCGCGTCTTCGCGAATCTGGTCAACAACCACATGCAGGTGCGGGCCGACTTTCCGTATGGGTTCGCGTTACACGACTTGCTCGATGTGGCCAGCAATCAGTTCTTCACCAGCGGCAATGCCATGAGCCGCTATCCGACGCTGGCCGACTATCAGTTGTTCTATTGCTGCAACGACTTTGGCACCAATGCGCCCAATACCGATCTGGGCGTGGCCACGCGGCTCAGTATTCGTCACAACCACGGCAGCGTCAGTTACTGGACCTCCGCCGAACTGAAAACGCGCGTTCTGGCCGAAGCCGGTGCCCGCCCCTTGGACCCGATGGATCGCCGCATCCAGCTTGATGTTCAGGATGACAGCATCGATCCGACGCCCCACAACACGCCCCTTCAGAACGACACGTTCAATCTCGATTTCAGCACGCCACCCGCCGCACCCACCGACACGGACAGCGACGGCATGCCCGATACGTTCGAGCAGCAATACACCGGACTCGGTCTGAATCCGATCGTGGCCGATCACAATGGCAGCCAGTTGTCAGTGCCGCTGACCGGCGTGGCGGGTTACACCAATCTCGAGGTGTATTTGAACCAGCTTGCGGATGGCGGTGGTGGCACCACCCCGGTGTTGTTCGCGAACGGTTTTGAGAACTGATGGAGCCGAAGCGATAGTTCATGCCGTCACGGCGCTCGCGCAATCAGCGCCTGCCCAAGTTCGCGGCTGAATGGCGGGAGCTCTGGCAACAGGGCCGATTGCTGCCGAATGGCGTCACGCAGTGCGGCCACCTCATCCTGACCCTGGCGTTGGCGAAGCAGACAATCCAGCAACAGAATGCGCGCCTCGATGTGCTGAACGGGCGTTGTCGCCTCGTTGGCCAGCACCGCTCGGGCGGCAGGACATTCGGGCTCCGATCGTTGCAGCCGCGCCAGCAGCCTAGCCTGCGTCAGCCAAAGCAGGTTGGCGTCGGCACCATCAAATTCGGGGCTTCGGCCGTCCGTGTAAGGCAGCATCGCCGTGTTCTCGGTCAGTGCGGCAGCATGGTCGCCGTGATGTTCCAACGCCTGAATCAGCGCCCACCGCCCCTTTTGCGCCTGCCGATCAAACGGCTTGTCACGCTGCGCGTAGATATCAATTCCTTCGCGTGCACGCGAAATCGCGGTCTCGAATTGCCCGGCCTTCTGATACATCGACGCCGCATTGATCAGCGAGAATCCCAGCAACTCATAGCGTTCAATATGCAAGCCTCGCCGTATCGCAATGACCTGCTCCATGATCGCCGCCCCTTCGGCAGGACGATTCTGTCGACTCAACCAGAAGGCCAGATTGTTCAGTGACACCGTGGTGCCCGGGTGACCTGGCCCATAGATGCGCTGATCGATGTCGACCGCTTCCCGAAACAGCGCCTCCGCTTTGGGATCGTCTTTTCGCAGCAGCGCATACGCATGCGCCGACACAATGTCCTTGAGCGCATGCAGCGGGAGCTCTTGGTCCTGTCGCGCCGCCTGATAGCTTGGCTCGGAGATTGCGAGCGCCGCATCCACTTGCCCAACACCGCTCAAGTAAAACGCCAGCGTCGTCGCAATCTTCAACGTACTGGTGTGCGCCAAGCCCAGTCGCGCAAGCCGGCGCGAATAGGCCGCGCGCAACATGGGTATTGCACGGTCCTTCTGATCGATCTGACCGAATTCGATGCCCTGGAAGTAGTCCAGATCCTCGCCCAATTCGGGCGGCGCATCTGGCAGCTGACCCAACATCGCGCGGGCCAGCTCATACTGCTGCATGGCGTCCTGGTTGTTGTTCAACGTGTTGTGGGCCACGCCCAATCCGAGCCGCGCGCGAATCTCCGCAGCGGGGTCGCCCGCCGCCTGCGCCGCCGCGACGGCCGCCTGCATCTGAGCCAGCCCCGCCTTTGAATCCGCGACACCTAACTGCGCCGAGCCCATCGCGTACAGCAACGCGGATCGTGTCGCCGGGTCGAGGCTGTGATCCTGCGCCAATCGGCGCACGCCCTGATCCAGCAGATCCTTGGGTTGCAAGGTCGCGCCGTCGACCGCCGCCGGGTCCGCCGACTCGAACACAGCGACCATGAAATCGGCAACGGCTCGCGCCTTGCTGGCTTCTTGAGCCGCCAAGTCGCGCTGCGTGCGAGCGACGTCTGCCTGCCACAACGCCAGCCCCAATCCGACACTCAGCGCCAACACCGAGGCCACCGCGAGGCTGACCGCCAACCGATGCCGCGCCACAAACCGCGTCACGTGATAGCGCAGATTGCCGGCGCGGGCCTTCACGGGTCGACGCTCCAGGAAGGCCTGCACATCCTCGGCCAGCGCCTGAACCGACGCATAGCGCGCGTCTGGCTCCTTGCGCAGGGCGCGCATGACGATGGCGTCCAGATCGCCCGCCAGCAACGCTGACAAAGCCTGCGGATCCAGTTGCCGGGCCGCTGCGCGCGCGGTCAGGCGTTCGGTCTCTGCCTCTGACATCGCGGCCCGCGACGGAAGCTCAGGATCTGCGGTCAGAATCTCGCGTTCATAAGCAGCCGGCGTCGACGCGGTCCGGCCATAGGCGCGTTGTCCCGTCAGCAATTCATAGAGCAACAGACCCAATGCATAAACGTCGACCGAGACACTCGGCAACTCGCCGCGCACCTGCTCGGGGGCAGCGTAGCCGACCGTGAAGAGCCGATCTTGCGGCGCCGTGACGCGACTATCCGTGGCCAACAACTTGGCGATCCCGAAGTCGAGCAGTTTCACTTGCCCGTCGTCGGTGACCAGAATGTTTGAGGGCTTCAGATCGCGATGAACGACGAGGCGTTGATGCGCGTAACTGACCGCTGCGCAGACCGCCTGAAATACGCGCAATCGGCTCGTCAGGTCCAGGCGATGCCGATCGCAATATGCGCCAATGGGCGCGCCTTCAACGTATTCCAGCACGAGGTACGGATTGCCGTCGCCATCGGCGCCGCCATCCAGCAGGCGCGCGATATTCGGGTGATTCAGTGCCGCCAGGATTTGGCGTTCCTGTTTGAACCGATTCAGCAGCTCGACCGGATCCCAGCCGGCGCGCATCAGCTTGAGTGCGGCGCGTTGCTCATACGCGCCGTCGATCCGCTCGGCCAGGAAGACCTGCCCCATGCCGCCCTGACCGATGACGTCGCGAATTTCCCATGCACCAAACCGCCGACCGATCATGTCTTCATCAGCCCGAGACGAATCGCCGGGCGCTGATTCCCGCAAATCTGGTGGCAGTTCAATGAAGCCGTCGGTCACCGCGGCATCGGCTGCCAGCATCTTCATCACCGCATCGAACAACGCGGCGTCCTGCCCACAGGCGTCCCGGGCAAAATCCGTCCGCCGCTCAGCCGGCTCATTCAGCGCTGCCTCAAATACGAGGCGAACTTGGCGAAAACGCTCGGCATCCATGATTCACCTTGACTCGATTGGTTGGGCCCACAGCAGCTGACGGGATCATGCCTGGAAACCCCTGTGCCGGTCACGCCGCAGCACGCTGCGCTCGCCATTGCGGCGTGCCGCCAGGGAGCCTCTGAACATGTTCAGAGGCGATGCGGGCATGTACCGGACTCAGTGCGGGTCTGAAAGTCCAGGATGGACTTATTCAGACCCTCCCAAGGTCACTCGAAGGAGTTCGCAAACAGCTCGCCCGGTATTGGCGTCAGCATGATCTCGCCCAAGTCCAGCGCACCGCCGGCTCCCACACTCACAGTTCGCACCAACGTGTGGTAGAGCGGATGACTGAACTCCAACTGGTAGGTGCCGGGCCGCAAATCGCGCAGCAGAAAATCACCGTTGACATCGCTCGTCTGCGGCGGGATTTGGGTCTCGCCCATGGCCCGCACATTGACATCACCCGCGGCCACGTTGACGCCCCCACGGAAGCTGCCGCGAACACCACCCACCGTGCCGGCATCGATCAGATCGAGCTCGTCGGCATACCAGGGTGAGGTATTGCCATCAGCGTCCCGGAACTGCGCATCGACTCGGATGGTGGTCGGCCGTGGCACACTGCTGACGTTGATCGTGAAGGTGGACTGAAACGTGAGCCAGCCGGTCACGCTGCCATCCGGCAAACGCAGCCGCATGGCAGCACCGATCGGACTCTCGTGGTCGAGATCCAGATGCGCTGTCACCACGCCAGCACTGGACTGATTCGCACCATCAGCCAACGCGATCATGCCGGTTGGCGCACGCATGTCGGAGCGCACCGTCGCACAGACCGGCTCGCTCATCAGGCCCGCTGCGCCATTGTTCAGCCCCGCCTGGACTCGGTAGCAATAGCGTTGACCAAGATTGAGACCAGTATCCAGGTACTGCCCAGTCAGATTGGCACCACTCAGTGTCGCCAACAATTGGTAGGGTCCCTGCACATCGCCACCGCTGAACACCTTCACATGGCCTGCGCGGGTGTCGACGTCGTAGCGCAACGGCAGGCTGTTCGGCGGCAACACCGGCATCGCTTCGTGCTGACTGAATTCGTTGTCGATGGCGACGCTCGGCTGACCCGAGAACGCGTCGTCGTCGGCGAGCAATGGACTGCGGCCAAATTGCACCTCGCTGCCATCCGGCTCGCCGCCTTCATCGGTATCGGCCGAGCACGGGTCAGTGCCCTGAACGCGCTCACTGGCGTTGTCCAGCCCGTCCTGATCGGGATCAGCGTTGCTTCCGGTGGCAGCATCAAGCGCACAACTCCGATCCTGTTCCCAACGGTCAGGCAGGCCGTCGGCGTCTGCATCAGTCGTGTCCGTCGTCGCCACCACGCTGCGCGTGCTGCGCAGATGGTAAGGCGCCGCGCCGCTGCCGAACACCACATCGAACACCAATCGATAGCTGCCGCGAACACCACCACTACTCGCGTCGTCTGGCAATCCGATCGGCCAGCCTTCACGCAGCGCGTCGATCTCGGTTTCGACACGCGCCGGCGCGTCGTCGCCCGCGAACAACGCTTCCGCGCGCTTGGGGCGGTACTGCATGCTCAGGACCACATTGCCGCCGGATGGGGTTTCCAGGGTCGCGGTGGCCGGGCCCATATGGCTCGCATCATCGGTATTTGCGCTTTGCAGATCGGCCACCACGGCGATTGCCTCGCCCGTGCGCAAATCGCCGGTACCGGTTCGAGCACGCGTGATTGCCGGGATCAGACCAGGGAGTCGCGACTCGGCCATCAGCACTTTCAGATCGACCGCCGTCGCACCGCCGGCCCCGTTGGGACTCACCCGAACAATCCAGTCACCGTTGCCGGCATCGTCCACTCGGAAGTAGCGACCGCGCGGCGAGTCGACGATCTCGACCTGCGCGTTCGCTACGACTTCCTGGCCACTCGGCCGAAACAACCGAATGCTGCTGGGCGGGGATGCAGCATTGGCGGCCGTCTCAGCTGCAAACACCACAACGCCGCTGGCACCGAGCACGCTGGCGTCCAGGCGAACGCTATGATCAACCGTGACACCGGCCGGTACCGGCACCTGTCGGGCGAGCAGGATATGCTCGCGCGTCGCGACGCCTGCACTGCTGTCCATGGCCAGATCGAGTGCCGCAGCGTCCGGCCCACCCGACTGACTCGGCACATAGTGATAGCTGCCTGCAGAGGTGCGACCGAGCAGGTCGTAATAGCCCTGATTCGTTTGCGGCCCCAGTGCGATCGCATGCACGGCAATGCGTTGCGCCGCAAGATTCGACTCGAGCGCGGCCACGGTCGCACCTTCACCGATGCCGCCGTCAGACAGCAAGATAATCGACTTGGGCCCGTTGCCGCCACGGGCAGTGAACTCGTTAATGGCAGCCTGCACGCCATCGCCTGGCGCGCCGGCACTCTGTGTGCTTGTGCCGATGGTGCTGAGCACCGACTCAAGGCTCGCGCGCTGCGCACTGTTGAGCGGTGCCAGCGGGAGCAGAACGCTGGCGTCCAGACCCGGTTCAGTGCCATTGCCGACAAACCCGACCAGACCAAAGCGCGCCGTCGATCGCATCCGGGCCGCCGCTTCGCGCACCTTCTGAATCGCGGGAAGCAACAGACCGGTGGTCTGCATGCTCTGCGTCAGATCGAGCACCATGATGAGTTCGGGCTCAGGCTGGTCATAGCGGATGGCATTGGCCAAGCTCGTCGTCTGGGCCCCCACCTGAACGGACACTGGAAACGGGCCAGCGGTGCTCTGCGTCGGATGCCGAAAGCGGAGCAGGTAACCATCACCATCCGGCAGCGCGGCCTCGATCGTCGCATTGAGCCCACCAACCTGAAGCTGGAAATCGCTGGCTGCGAGCCCGGCAAGCATCTGCCCTGGCACGCCGCTGTCCGGGACTTGCACCTTAACCATGCCCACCGGTTGCACGCCAGGGCCTGGCTGCGCCTGTTTGCCAGCGAATTTCAGAATCGGCGCGAGCGGCGCCGGCTTGCATTGCGCGGTGGCCCGTCCGGCGTAGTGGCCGTTGCGACCAGAGGCGATCACATACGCGTATTGATACGGCGTGCCAACGGCCTGCACCGCGCTCGCCTTGGCCGAGCTCGCGCGCCACTTCCACAGCCGGATCGGCGCTGCGGGGGCCTTGGTCAACAGCAACGAAATGAGGGCCTGCGCGCCCGGGGTCGGGTTGCTCGCGCCTGGGTCGGGCGCAACGTCGAACGCCATCGTGCTGCCGGCTGGGCAATTGCTGACATCAAAGCGGATGTAGTCGGCCCCCAGGCGCTGCGCATCAAAACTGCGCTGCACGGTTTGGTTTGCCGAGACAGTCGCAGTATCGCTCAGTGCGACGGCATCGAACGCCATCAGGTTGTTCTGACCCAGCACCGGCTGCTCGTCAATGTATTGATATCGCGCTTGCGCGGTGACGGGTAGACCGAGCAGTGACATGTCCTTCATCAGATTCGCAATGGTGAAATCCTGATAGGCGTTGATGAAGGTGTCGTTCGGTTCGAACAATTTGATTGCCTGCTGGGTGATATCGGCGATATCGGGATTCGCCACGCGGTCTTCTGCGAGGTCCCACCACGCGGTCAGGAAATCGGCGCCACGATAGGGCTCGGTGTTGAACGTGCCGTATTGCTCCATCAGATACGTCCAAAACAGGGCGCTCGTATAACTGGATTTCAGAATGTCCAAGTCGGGCGCACCCAGGTAGAGATTGGCCTCGCCCCGGAACGATGCAATGCAACTAGCCGCCGGCACCAGATCCAAATCAAAGTAGACCTTGTCCTGCATCGCCCGCGCCTGGCCCTCGCAAACCGTGGTGCCAAACACTTTGCCGCAACCAGAACCGCCGCCGGCATTGACGTGGGCGAATTCGACATGGTGGAACAACTCGTGCCCCAGGATCATGCGCAGACAGGATTCGCTCCGATTCCGATAGGTCGGCGCGGGCATGACGATCTGTTCCAGCACCGCGAAGCCGTTGTCACAGTCAAACGCATCCGGATCAGCCGGGTCTTTGCAGTCCCAGAACGTCACATCCCGCACGCCGCCGCCAAAGTACGGCGTCCGAAACCCGAGGTCGACGTAACCATCGTGATAGCCCAGCGGGAAACCCACCTGCGCCGAACCCGTGCGATCGAGCGCGTTCGCCGATGCCTGCACCTGGGAGGTCGGCATGTAGTTCGTGGTGTAGATGTTGTCGGTGTAGCGAAGCTGATAGAGGCCGTTGGCGCTGTTGATTGTCTTATCGAGCGGCGGCTCGTTGGCCGGGATGTCGGCAAACGTGGCGTTACTGGCCGTCAGCAAGGACAGCAGCAGGCCAAAACGGACAGGGTAAACGCGCAGCATGGTCGTCTCCAGACGAGGGGTTCTGTCTGGACATACGGACTGACTGGGCGCCAGAGATCATCAGCGCGAAAATCCCTGAAATCGCGCGCTGGCTGCGCGATGCGCTGTGCCTATGCGCCCCCAAAGCTCCCTCTCCCACGCGAGTGGGAGAGGGCTGGGGAGAGGGCTACTTGCGACGCCGACATCGGATTCGTGAATGGCCGCCAACGAACCTGAAGTGCTCGTTTAGCAAGTAGACCCTATCAGCGAAGAGAGAGATCGCAGTGTCGGCGATCTCTCTCTTCGCTCATCGGGTCTACGGATCTTGACGCCCGCACACGTCCAAACCATGCTCGCCCCATGCACATTCAGCCGTATTCGATCGTGTCTGCAGCTTGGCCAGACACCGGACAAGTCGTCCTGGCGCAGTTCGACGACAACGACATCGTGGTCTACCAAGCCTATCGCTCAGAGATCGCGGAGTTTGCGGTCAACCATCAGCGATTCGGCGGCGCCTTCAGCTTCACCAGAATGAGTTGGATCAAGCCCAATTTCCTTTGGATGATGTTTCGCTCCGGCTGGGCCAGCAAACCTGACCAGGAACGCATCCTGGCCGTGACAATTCCCCGCGTTCTGTTTGATTCGTTTCAGCAGCAAGCCGTCGCCTCAAGTTTCACTGCGTCGGGATTGCCTACAGAAGCCGAATGGCGCCACGCTGTCGAACACTCCGACGTTCGCCTGCAGTGGGACCCGGATCACGACCCCTACGGCAAACCCCTGGCACGCCGTGTGGTGCAACTGGGACTGCGCAACCAGGCTTTGCGGCAGTATGCCGTAGAGCAAGTCGTCTCGATTCGCGACATCACGCCATTCGTAGTGGCCCAACGCGCGCATGTTGAGGCCGGCCGGCTGGAGTTGCTGCAGGTACCCGTGGAGCAGGTCTACCCCCAACGCCGAACTTGATCAATCGCGGGCAGGCGCCGCTTCGTCGACACGTCCCGGCGCTTCCAAGTCGAGCAATCGATTCATCGCTTCCGGATTCGGAACCCGGTAGCGCGTGACGTGCTTCATCGCCAGAACCTGGAAGTCACCATTCATTGCATACCACCAGCGACCACCCGACCCTCCTGCAAACGCGATGTCCAGACGGGCCTGCCAGTTTGGATCGCCGTCACCCGCCGACACCTGTTTCCCGCGCCACTGCTCGTTAAAGCGCTCCAACGCTGCCGCATCAAGTGAAATCGTCTGCCCGGTCAAGTCGTTTCGAACAATGACCGCAACGACCTCCTTTGCAGAAGTACCGCTCATGAGTGAACCCAAGATCAAGATCAGTGTCATCAGCATTGAGACATCCTTTCAAGCATCAATCCGCCTCGCCGCAGCATCTGCTCAAAGTGACTAGACCTCACAGTATGTCCTCGCCACTTTCGTGACCACGTACTACGACAATCAAGTGCGCCGGACATAGCTGACGACGCAGCGATTGTGACCACATCCATTCGACGGCACGGTTCGTTCACGAACTTGGGGTGTTTTGAGCGTCTTTCGTAGCCGAGAGTCGGCAGCACGCCTCCTTGGTCGTGTGCACAGTGCATTGGCAAATTTCCGAAATTCGCCTCGGAACTTTCTGAGTTGATAGGTGACCGCTAGTGCGTCCACTCATAGGAAGCACCCCTTACAATCCTCAAGTAATGACTAGTCCTCGCAAAGCCGGCAAGTCACATATCAGTTTGTCTTGGCTATGAGGCAACCGGCGATCGCGCGCCGCTCCCTGTCGAGTTTCGCGGTGATCGAACTTGTCAGACTCTTAGGCTGGGAGCCAAAGCACTCCATAACAGCAGGGAGGCGAGCTAACGAAAGACCGAGAAACGCCCAATCGCCAATCGCTACGCCGGAGCCACTATCTATCCAGGGCACACTCCTAACGACCACTGTCTCGGTCACAAGATTGCTGAGGCAACCAGAATGTTCGTTTGCCAAAGCAATCAATTCCTCAGGTGTCATGTTAAATCGTAGATCTGAGATACAACCATCGGAAGCGCCTACCCTTGCGGGCAGCCCAAACTCCAGCGGTGACAGTTGTCGCATAACGAATTCGCAGCGCGCAACGAGACGCCCCCTGTTTCTCTCACTTGTGAACCACTTACTGACAGCTGGTGTTCGCCCATTCTGCCGTAGCGCGAGCAAATCATCAGGCATGCACGCTGACTCAGGAACGCCGTTCACCAATGCAAAGACGGCCAGTGCAACTTCCGACTGCGTTACTTGTTTGACGCTACCGAACACCCAAGGCGTGGCTCGAAGTTTGCCATTGTTCAATTCTTTCAAATAGCAGCCGTTTTCAGTGTGGCCTCTGCGAAAGAGATCATCCATTGCGCTCATGTCGGCGAGCTTTCCGAGTTGACGAATTCCTTCGAGTCGAGACGAGCAGTCATCTGCGCGCACTGCATTAACGACCAAAAGCGCGAGAAAGAAAAGGGGGAGTTGAATATAAGAGAATCGCATAGTTCCTCCTATGGATAGAACAGTAAAAACTGACCGCCGTCTTCGGGGCGATAGTAGGTCGGAGGTTTGTCTGGCCCTCTTGTCCCCTTCCTTGGATAGAGAGGAGTCCAATCTGATCTACTTCGAGCATTCATTCCGACTGCAGATGCCCAGACAGGGTTGGAAGTATATCTCGACAGCGAAAGAGGGAAAGACTGACCAATCTCATCAATTGATGCAACATCGCAACCATAAAATACGAACGGGGCACCGGCCTCCATTTGAGAGTAGTCGATAGATCGGTAGTTCGTAATGTCCCAGTTATTCTTGGATTCCGGCCCCAGACTTACACCCGAACGCGAGCCATGCCCGAAAAAGTAGACTGCCCTGATTTTACCATGCTCGGTAAATGCAGTCTTGAGTTGGTTTTCGTTTCCAACGTCAACAACTACTGGATTCTCGCCTTCGGCTGACAGTTGCTTTTCGAGCGTCAACGCAGCGTTCTTGAACCCCTTACCCACGTCGTTTCCTGCACCATCATCACTACCAGCGACCAAGATCAGAGAAACTGCGCCCCTATCAATCGGATGAAAAACATGATTGAACGTGCGAGAAAACATTGCAGTAACAGCACCATTACCGAATTTACCGCCGGATAGAATGGAAGCCGTTCCCCCAACGATTCCTGACGCCACTACTCCGACTGCCCGACCAAGCCCCCCCCCACCGCCTATTGAGTCTATTCCAGGCGCCAATAGCTGAGTGAACCCGGCTGCAAGGAATCCGCTTCCGAACTTGCCGCCACTCAATTTTTGCATCACGCCGCCCACTATTCCATGAGTTAACGTCTTTGCCGCAGCTTGTCCAACCGACAACCATTCAGAATTGAACCAGCCTGGGTCTGCCAACCCTTGCTCCAAAAGCTCCCGGTAGGCAGTTTCGTTCACAGAAGCGAATTTGTCGAACGCTTGACCTACGCCAAAGAAGACAGCTGCGCTGAATGCACCCACTAACGCGCCCTTTGTGCTGGCAGAGCCGATTCCTCCAGACGCTGCACCAGCGCCTACTGCGACCGCGAATTTGGAAAGCGGTTCCACGAGGTAGGGCGCAACTATGACTGCTGCAACAACAATTACGGCCGCCGCAACTGCGCGCCAATTGCTGTCCATCCAACTCAACCCGGTCGGATCCGTCAGGCTTAGCGGGTTGTTGAGAACATAGGTGTAGCGATTCAGGTTCTGCAGGTTGTAGAGCTCTTGCACGATCGGATCCGGGCTCAGCATGCGGCCGAGGATCGGGTCGTATAGGCGGCCGTTCATGTGCACGATTTCGGCGTGGTCAATGTGCTCGTGCCCGGTAAAGCCGTGCGTGGTGTTGGCAGCTTGGTAGTTGCTGACCGCGGTGATCCAGACGCCGGCACCTTCGGCCGCGCGGCGGTTGCCGTGTGGATCGAAGCTCAGGCGCTCCTTCACCACGCCCTGTTCGTCGACCAAGGTATCGGTGGAACCCAGGTGATCGCCAAGCAGGTAGCGGTAGTCCTCAGTGACGGTGCCGCCACTCTGGATTTTTTGCGTCAGGATCAAGAAGCCACCGATATAGCGCTTCCGCTCTCGACTAGTCTCTACCCCACCCTGCCGTTTCGTGATCAGTTCGATGCCGCTGACGTAGCGGGTAATCGTTGTGATCCCGTCTTTGACGTCCGTACGCAGGTAGCGTCCGCCTGGCCCATAACGGAAGTCCGAGCTGGAGTTGCCATTGCCGACCACGATTCGATCGGCCAGACCCTCTGCACCAAACCGAATGTCGCGATCCTTGGCGTTGTTGCTGTGATCGGCGCGCGTCTGGTTACCGGCTTCGTCATACTGATAGGTAAACGTGCCGGTTGGTCCCTGCATCTGCGTGACCGCATGCGGCCGTGGGTTGCTCGTGTCGGGGGTTCCACAGGCACTGCCATTGCCGTATTGATACGTCTGCGCGCCAGCCGGTGTGGCCTTGCTGCAAATGTTGCCGAGTGCGTCATAGCCGAGGCTGATCGAGTCCCCGCGCAAAGCGCCGTTCTGGTGCACGCGACCGAGTAGCAGACGATTCAGGTTGTCGTAGGTAAATGCCTCCACCAATCCTTGGCGCAGGTCCTGACGGTTGGTCAAATTGCCGAGGACATCCCAGCCCACGCTCAGGTCTTGCACCGGATTGTCGAGCAGCGCGTTGCCGTTATCGGTACCGGTTTGGATCCCTTCGATACGCCCAGTGTAGGGGTTGTAATCCCGCCTCGTGGTGATGGCCACGTTGCCATGCTTGCGCTCTTTGGTGACTTGTCCGCGCTCGTTGGCTGCCAGTGCTTCGAAGTAGACCAAGCTCGGCTGGGTGGCACTGCGCACGCGACGCAGGAACCCATGACTCGAGTACATGTTCTCGGTCACGCCCCCACTGGCATCGGTATTGGTCGCGGGGCGGCCAATACTGTCGTAGGTGATGGCATCTGTGTACGACTCGACGGTCGGGTCATTGTCGACCGCATAGGCGAAGCTGGTGGTCGAACCAGTCGGACGGCGCAGATGATCCCAGCTGACCGTTTTGGTCATCAGGTCCGTCTGCCCATAGTTCGCACCGATGGTCTGGTATCGCGCCGTCTTGAACGCCATACCGAGGCCGCTATGGCCGCCGCTGACGCCGTAGTCGAACCAGGTCATTTCGACGATCCGCGATTCGCCCGTAGTCGGGGCGGCGAGCGCCTCGCCGACCGGAATCGTCCTTCGATCGGTCGTCACCGCGCAAGTCCCGCGTTCGTTGCGCTCCCGCCACGCACGACCCAGGATGTCATAGTCGGTGACCGTGACAAATCCTCGCGCATCGCGACCACAGATCATCTCACCAGCCGCGTTGTACACGTAACTGGCAAGCCCGGCATCCGGATCCGACTGACCCGTCTTGCGACCGAGGTCGTCATAGGTGATCGACGACACGATCTCCGGCGTGTTCGAAGCGGCATTCCGGCGTACCTCGATCAAGTTACCGGTGTTGTCGTAACGATAACGTGCCTCTTTGCCGTCCTGATCAATCGATCGCGCAATCAAACCCGAAGCGTCCTTGATCTCGGTCTGAGACAGCGCCTTCAGAATACCATTTCGTTTGAAGTTGACGGTGGTGATGGTCGTCAGACCATTGTAGGTCTTGACCGTATTGGCCGGTCCCTGGTCGGTAAAGTCCTCCGACATGCGAATCGTCAGGATGCGATCCAGATAGTCGTAGGTCGTTCTGGAGCCAATCCGACTACTGCAGTCCGGAACCGACACCAACCGTGGCAGCAGGCCCGTGGTGGCGGTATCGACGAAGAACGGATCCGACACCGACTCGGCGCGACCGCGTGTGTCATAGCTATTGCAGACCGCCGTCCAGCGACTGTCACCAGACAGGTCGGCATTCGCACCTTCCGCCACGCTCAGGAATTTCCGACCGAGCTTGTCAAAGAAGGCCACGCTGCGCGCGCCACCGCGAACATAGCTGGTCTGTCGGAACACGGCATTGCTGGGGCAATCCGCTACTTGACTCGTGTTCGCCGGCGCTTTGCCGTTGCACCAGTGGAACTCATTGGCAGACGCCGAGCCATCCGGACCCTGCGTCGTCTGCGCGCGTCCAAAAGGCCCATAGGTCGTTGTCGCCGTTATGCCATGGACGTCTCGGGCCTGACGCACATTGCCTAGTTCATCGCGAACCAAGACTTCGCCGCTCAACCGACGGTCAACTTGGGTTGTGGAGCCTACCGAGTCACTGAAGTACGGCACGTAACTGCCATCGGCAAACCGACCGTCCGCGCTGAACTTGGCTTCAACGTAGCGATGCACATAGTCCAGCGGCAAGTCACTGACGCCGGCAGGACGCTGCAAGATCGCACTGATATCGGATTCCTCGTTGCAACCAGTCGCGACTGCAGCGGCATAGCTGCAGGTCATCGTCTTGGTGATGTTCCCGTACTGATCCCGGAAGTGGATCGTCTTCAGGAATTGACTGTCGGTCCGATCCGGCTGCAGCGTCTGCGTCACCAGCAGACCAGTCTTTGCGGGACTGAGCAAATCATAGGTGAACGCCGTTCTGCGAGTTGTCGGCTGAATCGGCGGATTGCCGTTCGCATCGTACCGATAGTGTTCGACTTTCGTCGTCAACATTCGGCCCAAGCGCCAATCATCGACATCGTCGCCAAAGCTGGAGTCGGCAAACACTCGCGTCACGCATTTGCCAGTACTGCACAGCCCGCTATCCGACACCACCGCCGCTTGCGCCGCTGCACGCAGCGCTGTCAGCGAGGCGTAGTTCTGGCCCTTCAGCAGATACTGATCGGCAGTAATCTGGTTACTGCGGTAAGCAGGCTCAGGGTTGCTCACATCAGGCCGCAAATACGTGACTGTCGTGCCAATCGTTTCGTGGCTGTTGTTGCTGTCCGGGTTCCCGGTCGCCTCAAAGCTCGCCTTCACGAACGGATACACGGAGCCTGGGGTCGTCGCCGTTAAGTCGAACTCGCTCCAGGCATAGCTGATCAGCTTGTCGAAACCTGTTTCGTTGAAGTGCAGGCCAGCAATCGGATCGCCAGGGCTGAAGCAATTGGTCGGTACGATCTCAGGCCCTTCAGCACCTAGACACTGACTCTCAACATATGCTGACCCAACCAGGTACTTCCTCGTTTCGCGCGGCATCCCGACAAACGGGAATGTCTGGCTGTATTGCGTGATGGTCACCACATGCTGTGCTGGGAAGTTCGTATCGAAGGTACGAATCTCACCGAAACCCAGGTACCCACGCCCACCACCCTGCATCCGAGCATTGCGGTATTGGTAGTAGACCTTCGCCTTACCATTCGGGTCGGCATCGGTCGGGGCATCACTCTGAACCTTGGCCACTACATAGATCGAGGCCAACAGATCATGCATGGCGCTGCCGCGCCCAGCATTGAAGCCACGCGCGTCTTTGCTGCGTTGATAGACCGCACCGTTCGTCAGCGGCTCGTAGCTGATCTCGGTTTTCGCCCCTAACCCGTTGGTAAAGCTCAACAAGGCGTCGCGGTTGCGGAAGCGCATGGGACTCGTGGACGAGCGTGGGGCGCCACGCGAGGTCTTGAAATTGTTCTGCTGGGCACCAGGGCCACCTGCCCCACCACCGTTGCTATGCGCCATCTGAATACCGACGTAGTCCAGCGCACCATCACCATCGAAGTCGCCAAAGAACCGTATCCAGTTTTTCGGATCGTTGCCTTGGATCAGCGTGTCATAGTTGCCAGTCGTGTCGCAGAAATTGCCAAACGCACAATCAGGCACACCCGGCCGACCATCATTGCGGGTAATTCGATAGACAAAGCGGTTGTTCGGATCGCCATCAAGGGCAATGGCGCCGCTCTGATCTAGGGCTCGCGGGAACAGAAAGTCCGGCAGCCCATCACCACTGATGTCGGCAAATTCAATGAACTTTTGGGTGCTGATGTCGTGCGACACCGTCCCTTCTGCCAAGGTCTGGAAACGGGTACCCAGATTCAGCAAGGTCAACACCTTGCCTACCTCTCTCCCCCCGAAGTTTGGTCGATAGTCCAAGAACACCAAGTCCTGCAAACCGTCCGCATTCATGTCCACCATACGTGGCAGGCGGAGTTGTTCATAGACCAAGTCAGAAGGCGTTTGCAGCCAACCACGATTGGTCACTTTCTGGCTGCCGGGGACGTAATCGTATTCCTTGAAGCGCGCCACCATGGCAAAGGCTGGATCGCTGCTCGCTTCGAAACCAGACAGCAAGAAGCCGGTATGGCGGTCTTCTACAATATGCCCGCCCGCACAGTCCCAAGTTTTGGGATCGGGAGTCTCGACATACGCGTCGGCCAACAGATCAAGATTCCGTGCCTCAGTCCTTTCGTTCCCATTTTCGGTCGGCTCGGCATCTCGATCACCCTGCGGCACACTACCGTAAGACTGTATGGCATTGGTGTTCCATGCGCTATTTGGCAGTCGATTTCCCGTGCGTTGAGGTTCGATGCAGCGGACATTTTCGCCGGCAACATCGTATCGCGTCCGAACATGCTTGACGGTTGCGAATAGGTCCGCATGACCATCGCCATCCAAATCAATTACCGATGGCCCCGGGATTCGCTGATCCTCGGCCGCGCGCAAGTTCAAGGTGCACGTGACAAATACATCGCCCGAGGGCGTGTTGCCACCAATGCCTTCCACTGGAATGTTCGCACCTGGATCAAAACCGCAGTACTCATCGGCATTCACATCTTCCGACCAATCGATAGCAACCTTGATCTCGCGGCTGAATCGATACTTTCTTGGACTACTGCCCGGAACTGGCTCCTGCAGCCGAATGCGCAGCTGGTCAAAGCCGTAAGCATTGCTGACGCCATACAGCACATCCTGCAAACCGTCGCCGTTGAAATCCGACAACTGCACCAATGCCCCATTCTTCGAAATGGGCAAGCAGTGTTGCGCCTCCGTCGGGTCTGAGTCGTCACATGCAGGCAGTAGATCGTCGGTCGATGGCGCATACGGCTGCCGAACAAACGCCGTGTCGTCCGTACTATCTTGATCAGGAGGATATCGGGTATCGTCTGGTCGGGCATAGAAGGCACGCCGGCCAATTGATGGGTAGATGTGCCAGCGGCCAGACGTCTCGTTGGCATCAACGTCAATATAGTCGCCCAACATCAAATCATCGGCACCGTCACCGTTGAAGTCGATCAGGTTCATCAACCCCTCGATCTTGTCTCGCGGTATCTCATCCGCAATACAGAACGGCTTCTGCGGCACATCTTTGAACTCGAAGCGCTTGACACCGTTCTCATCGGCAACAACGCTGCCATAACGCACCCAAACTGCGGTGTACTCATTGCTACAGACCCCTATGTCGTAGGTCGTACCGCCCACCTCCGCCTTTCCCAACCAGACGAGATCCATCAGACCATCGCCATCAACGTCGCCGATCCGATTGGTCCGACTCTTGCCGGTATTGATGACGCCATTCACTGAAGACGCCCAGTCAATGGTCTGCGTGGCCTGCATGATGTGCTTCTGCTCCGCCCACTCAAACGTCGTCGGCGCATAGCACACGCTTCCACGGCACTCGGTCAGCGACTTCAACAACATCGCATCCGAGCCGCTCGCCGACAGTTCTGAGTTCAGAATGTACTCGCGCATCACCGTCGCACCGGTCATCGACTTGATGCGCTTCAGGTATTTTGTCTGACTACTCAGCATGCCGATTTGGTAAGACATGCTCACTGCAGCCGCTGGCAACGGGTCATAGAGAAACTGGATCGCCGCGAAGGTTCCCGAATAGGCCTCCTGGGCGAGCTGCCCCTGCAAGTGCATCTTGCCGGTATAGCGTACTTCCGAGATCAGCTGCTCGGCCCGCGCATCGTCTTTGGTATAGACATAGTCAATGTAATTGCCCATTGAATCCATGGTCCGCGCGAGCGCCCAGGTCAAGGCCGGCTGACTGAATGGGGCTGGCGCGATTGGGCTCTCAACACCCGCGTTCTGATTGCGCTGCAGATACGCATCTGGCCGCGCAATCACACCTGCATTGACCACCTGTGGCAACGCTGAAGTGTCAATTGATCCGCCATACCACGCCACCGAGCCATCTTTACGCTCCACCAGGAAGTAGCGCGGACCCAAGGCGCCGCCACCGAACGAGCGAATGCGGGCAAACTGGTCAATCTCGGTACGGTACTCCGTGCCATTGTCGCCGTAGTTACCTGTTCCTGGTACCGCCACGAGCTTCTGCCCATCCAGGCAGAACCGGTCTTGATTGGTAAAGCTGATTCCAGGACTGCCCGCTGAAAGCTCTTGACCGTCCAGCACCATCGACGCTTCATCGTCGCCGTGCTCGAACGTTGCGCGGCAACGACTGATCGCCGAGGTGCCACCAATGGACCAGCCCTTGGCAACGCCGGCACCGCCGCCTTGCGAGCTGTAATTCAGGCTCATCTGCGGACCAACACCCGCTCGACCTGGCAGCGTCAGCAGCGGAATACTGTAAGTCGCGCTGCCACCCTCATCCACCCGGAACTGACCGGCTGTAGCGCCCACGCCATCGGACTGCGAATCGACCGATCCCGGAATCTCGGCAATTGCCTCATGTGGGATCACCACACCTGGGCTCACCACCAAGAATGACCGAATCGCCTCCCCGCTCGCCGCAAGGTTATCAAGCGCGCGCATCCGAACGCTGTAGCTCCCAGGTGCCACGTTGGCAGTCCAGTTCTTCTTGAACGCACCACTACCGCCAATCGGTGATGGCTCGGCCGCTAAGGACTCCAACACATCACCAGAACTGTTCCGAATATCAAAGTAAACGCTTGCAGGCGACACCGTCCCGTCCAAATCGACGGCCGTGCCGGCCAACTCAACGACGGCACCCGCCGTGACATCCCCCGAAGGCTTCTGAATGGCGAGTACCGGCGGCGCGTTCGATGCGCCCGGCACCACGGTCACCAATACTGGCGGCGACGTATCACTGACCGATCCGACAGTTGCCTGAACGGTCAGGTTATAGGTACCCAGGCTTGGCGGTGTCCAAGTCAGCGTGTAGGGCGCAGAAGTGACAGGACTCGAGTTGATCAGTGCCCCGTTCTGATAGAAGTAGACAGTCGTCATTCCGGCTTGCGCACCGATCACATCCGCCTGGATCGTAATCGGCGTACCAAGCTGGAACTGCGATTGGTTCGCAGGCGACACAATGCTCGCGTCGACCGTGGTCGCGCCACCATTCCCCGTATCAAATCGGAACCAATCCAACTTCACGCCATCCGAAGGCGAGCTGTACGACATCACGTATTCGCCTTGCGGCAACGTGAACTGACAGCCGGACACCAAGAACCAGCGATCTGCCGGCGAGTTCGGCACCTCTTTGACTGGCGCAGCCGGGACACATCCCGACGTCGTCGCATCCGGCTGCCTCAGCAATCCACTCGAACCGAAGATTTCAAGGCCCGCCGAATAATTCACGTCCTCCGGCAGCTCGCCACCTTGCACCTCAGCAGGTGGCGGGGCTTCGTCTAATACCGACACCACCCGAACGGTGATCTTGCTCCGTGATACTACTTCCGTGCTCCCGCCTTCAAACAGATCAACATACAAGGTCGCGGTGCCTGGCACACTCGCCAAATTGGGTGTCCAATTCGCCTCGTACACGCTCGCAGTTCCCGACCACGCACTAGGAACTTCCGATGGGTTGGGGCTCGAGAACCTTAAAGCCCTGGTTGTACCGTTCGCCACCCCAAGAATTTTCAGCTTTACTCTGACCGGTTGATTGTTCAAGACCTGCTGACTTGCAGTCGGCTCATCAAACTCGGCAAAAGCCGGAATCCACATCCGAAACTTCGGCGTAAAAGTTGTGCCCGGATAGCCATCGGGCGGCGCAGGCACTGTCACCGAGTAGCGCAGGCGCTCGCCGTTGTCCAAATTGCTAACAACGCACGTCGACAAAAGGTTGATCAACGACGTATTTGACACAAGTGGGCAGAGATTCTCGTCGTACAAGACATCCACAGCGTCACCCCGAGCGCTCTCTTCGCCAAAGCTTTGGCGATAATAATCACGCTCGAAATGACCAATCCCGTTACCGCCGTGGTCATAGCGTTCGGCCTCGACCTTCCTTCCGCCCTCCACCAAATGGCGCTCATTCGTGCAAGCGCCAGTCAAGCCACCGCATGGAGCCTGTCCATTTCCCGCTCCAGCGGGGACGACCAAGATCGGTACACTTAAGTTCTCGCAGGCACCCGCGCCGCCACCGCATAAGTCGTAACCATTCTGATCAATGTCGACCGCATCATGCGTCTCGATCCAACGACCTTTCGTGTCATAGGCCTTCGCACTGATTACCTTCGCAGGTTCATTCATCGTGAAAGGAGACCAGCTATTGGGCACGACAATCTCGGTTGCAAAAACTTCCTGACCTGGCGAAGAGCGGTCAACCCGTGCGAATACCGAATCCCCAACCAGAAACTGCACGTAATCGATGTTGTTATCCGGATCAGTGACCCTCGCTTGCAAATTCAACGTCTGACCAGGCGACACCACTTGCATTGTCGGCGAATTTTGTCCATTGACCCCACCGCCGGTAGGCGCGAGCGGCTGCTCAATGATGACCTGCGTCGGTGGGCGGTTCTTGTTGATGGTCACTGCAACCAGTGAGCTGGTCGTCGACACCTGTGCATCCGCCGCATCAAACGCCACCGCATAGAGCTGTCGTTGCTCGCCAGCAGCCGACACCACAGGCGCTGTCCAAGTCGCGTTGTAAGGCGAGGAAACATCCTCGCTCAAGAACGTGTCGTTGCTGCCCTGACGCGCATAAAACCGAACCTTGGAAACACCTGTGTCGCTGTCCTGCGCAAGCACGGTGAGGTTGATCTGGTCTCCCTCCAAAACCACACCATCCGAAGCGGAAGTCGTCAGCGAAACCGTCGGTGCTTGGTTCTGTGTCGCTTCGAATGCGCGAGCCGAAGTGCTGGCAACTCCGCCCTTATTGTCGTAAATCTTCGCCACCAGCGAGTATTGCCTTGCCTCTGGTAACGCATAGGTGGCCCGGTACGGTGCCGTGTAAGCAGTGCGGATAGGCTCTGAGGCACCATCCAAATAGTATTCCACACGGGTGATCTGCCCATCGGAGTCCGTCGCATTGCTTTCAAACGTCGCTGTCGCTGGCAAAAGGAATCGTTGACCAGCGCTAGGACTCGTGATTTGCCCGGTCGGATTCACGTTGGCAGCAATCGAAATCACCGCTGGCGATGACGTCGTCGCGTTGTTGGCAAAATCTGTTGCGCGCGCCGTCAGCGTGTGTGAGCCAGAAGTCGTGAACGTCGTTTCAATATCAAAAGGCGCCGTTGTCGATTCGCCGATCTTGAGCGCGCCATCAAAATACTCGACCAGGCGAACACCAAAGTCATCCTGTGCAGACACGGACAGGCGCAAGGTTTGAGGTGCAATTAAACCCGTCGTCGCTGCTGTCGGATAGACAATCGAAATCGTCGGCGGCAATCCAGACGGAACAAAAATTGAGATCGGCGGCGAGATCGTCGCGATCTTCTGCGAGTCGACCGCCTTAGCAGTGATCGTGTGCGCGCCTTCACTCGGGTTTGGCCACCACAAACGGTAGCTGCCTTCTTGAAATTGACCCGAGCCCAACAGTGTTTCTGCGTCGTAGAAGCGAACAGATGAGATTGTCCCGTCAGCATCTGAGGCGTTTGCATAGAGCCAGATTCCAGAGCCCGTACTTTCCAAGGTCAGACCCGACAGAGGCGAAACAATGGAGACCACAGGTGCGAGCGCGCCCCTTGGTGCTGCGATCGTCACCAGTTTTTCCGTCGAATCCGTACTTGCATCATTACTGTCAATGGCCCGAACACTGACTCGGTATGTTCCCGTCTCCATCGGAGTCCATGCCAGTGTCGCCGTTGCGGAAGCGACCGCTGGCACGATGGTGGCAATAGACGTGGTTGCGCCGTTTACGAGCAATCGAAATTGCTTGATCGTGGTCTCATCTTGAGCCGCGCCCTGGACGCCGATGCTCGATCCGACCGCAAAAGTTGTGGCACCGCCCGGCAGCGTGACGGTCACAGCGGTGGGGGGCGCGTTCGCCGCCAACGTCACCGGAACCAAAGGCGAATCCACAACACTTCCCGTGCTGGGGCGCACCTTCAACGTGTTCGCTCCCAAAATAACGCCCGTCCCAAAGCTAGTGACACCAAGCGACAGTTCGCAAGTTGTGGTCGCTGCGCAGGAGCTGACGGTTTTGACACCTTCGCCAATATAGACGGTTCCGAGATAAAACTTGGCCTTCGCAATGTTGACTGCTTCTGCATCGCGAGCAACGGCTTTGAGCGTCACCGAACTACCCTGCCGCAAAGTCACTCCCGAAACCGGGCTCGTGATGCGAATGAAGGGTGGTAGATCCGTCCCGTCCGCCACACCGCCAGTGGGCGTTAACTGCACTTCTGCTTCGGATGACTCGATGGTGCCCAATACCGCGTCAGCGACTTGCGCCTTGACCATGAATCGGCCTCGGCAACTCGTCGGCGTCGTCCAAGTCGCTGAAAAGTTTGGCGCTGCGGTCGAGACAATCGGGCTAATTGGACCCGGGCAGCCTGCGGTCAAACCCGTAATCACGTAAGAAACAGATGTTACCGGCTGATCGTCCACGACATTGGCAGCCAATGAGACACTCGCCCCTTTGACAACAAAAGTTCCGTCGGTAGGCGCGTTGAGCGTTACGACCGGGCGATCGTTGACCACCTCCATCGGATAGGGGCCGTACTTCTTTTTTAGAAGCCGGTCATCAGTCGCCTCAACGTAGAGCGCATGCGCACCAGCACTAGGTAAGACCCATTGATAAACAAACGGGTCGGCGCTAGCAGCGGTACGATTGAACTCTGCAATCTGCGTGGCACCATCGAAAATGCGGAGTGTTTTTACATAGCCCTCGCTATCGTTTGCCTCCACTTCAATCGGAATGGGCGTCCAACGCGACAGCTTGGCATTTGCACCCGGCGCCTTCAACCTGACCGTTGGCGGGGAGTTTTCCCGAGCTAGAACGTCAAAGTAGTCAATATTGATATAGCCACGACTATCGATGACCCGGGCTTCGAATCGCTGGACACCGGGAACAAGTTGAATGCTTGGGGCCTCGTACGGAGCAACCGAATCTTCCCCGTATTTTATTTCGTGCCGGTAAAACTCCACCTTTTCGATCGCCGCGCCTCCCCCGACTGTCGTATCTGCGCGAACTGTGTGTGATAGGGGCAAGGCAATATAGGTTGCCAACTTGTTTGTGATCGTGACAGTAGGAATCGTGGGGACGTCACTCCCATTAATGAACTCAATCCGGCGGTACCGGCCCCACGAACCTGAGGAGATATACAGTTGGCAAGAAGAGGGCTCGGTGGGTGCGGCCAGTTCGATACTTCCGGTGTAACTTCCACGGACATCATGAATGAAGTTGTGTGCCTCGTATCCGCCCGTGCACCAGAGCGCGCCTTCGATCGAGAAGGGAGTTGTATTCCAGGGGACATTAGTGCACTGGGTCTTCACTCGGAGAGACTGCACAAATGGCATCCCAATCGGTGCAAACGTTACCGGCTGCTCTGAATTGAAAAGCGTAATTTCCCTGAGCGCTTCCCATCCTTCTACGCTGCAGTTGACTGCACTGGACTCTGTCGTTCCGAACAGTAGTATGCAGCACAGCAAGAAGTGACAGATAGCTCGCATTGCAATTCCTTTCTGAGTTTGTTTGTTCTGCGCAGTACACTCTCCGCAGCTCCCGCTTCTGACATCTATCGAGACACTCTTTCGAGATGTAAAGACACTGCAGCCCACCAAATTTGCGTTGGTGAGGTCGGTCAGGGAGGAGGATTTCTCATCCTAGTTGGCGCAAGCGTTCAGAAGCAACATCGTTTATGCGCGGATTTCAGACAGAATTGCGGCAATGAAGTCATAGACCGCTTTGCGAACTAGGTAGTAAGCTTTTGCAAAACCAAACCGCGGATTCGAATCCTCCGACGAAAGATTGCTGGAGGGACTGCTATCGAAAATCGGTTTCTCACGGCACCTTGCAAATTCGAACGTCGGGACTTGATCGATTTGCTCGCCTCTGGCGTTTCTTAGTAGGTCATGTAAATCCAGGACGTCCAGGCAAAATTTGTCAAAATCCAGCCGTCAAGCATTTGATTCGTATCAATTTTGCCCGAATTCGTCGTAGTTTGTTCATTGTCGGGCGCGCAACGGGCGTTGACGGTAAGATATTGTTCTCTAGGGCATTTTTCGCAAAGACTGTTCAAGCCGAATTCTGAGTGAGGGAGACGAACATGAGAGCCTTATCAGCCATGCTGTTTTTCGCGCTCTGTACTTGCGCCAACGCCGGGAATGGCATCTGGACTAGCGCCGGACCCTACGGCGGTCAGGTCTATCAGATGGCAATTCACCCGACGACCGCGACGACCATGTTCGCGATCACTCGTGGTGGACTTTTCCGGACGTTTGATGGTGGCGTTACCTGGGAGCGTGCTGATCAGGGTATTGGCGCGCTGGTCTCTACCTTGCTGCCACCGGTGTTCGATCAGGACGCCCCGACCAATGTGTATGTGATGGATAGCGCCGGACGCATCTACCGCAGCACGGATGGCGGCGACAACTGGCTGGCGACCGGCGCTGAGTTCACCGGCACGAACGAGCTACCCAATCAGTGGCTGGATGTGCCGGGCAATACTGGCGTCATACTGATGGCCTACTCAAACGACGCGACCCCTTTGCTTCGAAGCGCAGATTTTGGCGCGAGCTTCTCAGCTTTTGGGACTGGCTTGCCTTCTCCAGCGAACGGCCTATCGCTGGCCATCAAGGCCTCTGACCCGACCCGCCTGCTGCTTGGCCTGGCAGAACGGGATGGCATCGGTCCAACACTTTACACGTCAGCTGACAGCGGCAACAGCTGGACTGCCTCGACCTGCAGCGGATGTACAGTAGGTCTGACTTCAGACATCCCGGGTCTCGCTTATGGTGCGGGCAGTTCTGGTCTCGCGATATCGGCAACTGGGCAAATCTATGCGACGGTTGACAATGGCAATACTTTTACCCAGTCGACGGCAACGTTCATTTCATTCTCTGGGGGAAAGTTCAAGGTCGTTGGACACCCAACTACAGCCGGTTCTTATTGGTTCAGCATCAATAACAGCTCGCTTTCGAACATATTCCGCACCACCGACTCTGGTAATACGATTTCAAACAGCTTCGCGGGCCTGACCGCCAATTCGAGCTATACCTCCACCATTGCGCCAAACCCACCTGTACCTGTGTTGGCGACGGGCATCTATGCAGAGCCAGGGTTTGGAGTAACTGGTACGCGCCGGCTTTGGGTCTCTGCCGATGGCGCAGGCGTATTTCGGGCAGTCGATGCAGCCGGGACCACGTTTTCGAATCTTGATGGCGGCGGTGCGTCGCTGAATAACGGTCTTGCTGGCGTGAACCTGCGCACAGTGGTTGTCAACCCAAACCCCTCGGCGCGACCAGGACCAGGCTTCCCAGGGAATCGCCTCTATGCTGGCTTCGGCGATCCATTCTTCAGTTCACCAGCCTTGTACCGGTCGACTAACTCGGGTGGCTCTTGGGCTGCTGCCAATTCAGGACTCCGGGCAGCGCAAATCCGTGCACTCGCAATTGACCCGACCACAGTCGGAATCACGGTTCCCGACCTCGGCAATACGGTCATATATGCCTCTGGTCGCTCTTCTCAGACGAACGGCTATCGCAACCCAGGGCTCTACAAGAGCCTCGACAACGGCACAACCTGGTCGAATATCGACTCTGGCTTGCCGCAATCGCTTGGAACCGTTCGCCATATCGTTCTGGATCCCCGCTCCTGCGTTCCAGTCGTGTTCCCTTGTACGACGCCACTCCAGCGTGTGTTTGCAACGGCAAATGGTTCACCATCAAATGCCGTCGTCGGCAGCGTAACAACTACTACTTTCAACAACCGCATTCTTCGAAGTGACTCAGCCGGCGGATCTTGGGCTGCCAGTGACACGGGGTTGCCTCCATCAACCAACATCTCTGAAGGCATCAATTTCATCTCGCAGAACGTAACGCCGCTTACATTATTGATCAGCCCCACCGACTCCAATTTGATGTACGTCGGCACGTTCTATTCCGAATTCGATGACGACCCATTCCGCAGTTTCGACGACCGTGCCAACGGTGTTTTCAAGAGTTCGAATGGAGGCGCCAACTGGATTCTTGCGAGCAACGGGCTGCCGCTTCGAACTGGGCGCACAAACACGCATCATGATGTGCTCGCTATTGCGATGCACCCGACTAATGATCAGATTTTGTGGGCAACGACCATTGATTTACAGACACCGGATTCCGCATCGATTTTCAAGACTGTTGATGGCGGCGCGACCTGGACCCGGTCCGACACTGGCATAGGCTCTCGGGTCGACATTCGTGCTCTTGCCGTTGATCCTACTGATACCGGAGCCGGCACCATCTACGCGTCAGGCGCCGGCAGCGTTTCAAATCCGGGATCAGTGTACAAAAGTTCAGACGGCGGCCTGACTTGGCACTCAATCAGCGTCGGTCTTCCCGATGATGCGGCACTGGCCATAACGATTGATCCGTTTGTCCCCGCACAGTTGCACCTCGGCACAACTGCAGGTGTTTGGAGCATGCTGCAACAAGCGGATGACGACGGCGATGGAATCCCTAACGGCCAGGAAAACAATGCGCCGAACGGTGGCGACGGAAATGGCGATGGCAACCAGGACTCGTCACAAGGGGACGTTGGGTCCACTGGTGTTGCGCTGCGCGCGCCGTCAGGTGTCGGCGGCGGCTTCATCACGTCCGACATTTTGTCAGGGACAGGACCGAACAATTGCCAGCAAGCTGTAGACGTTCAGTCTCGTCTTGCGCTCCGCTATGGACGTGACCCAATTGAATCGAACTCAAGCCTCTACTACGGCTACCCGGACGACTTGATTCGATTTGAAATTACCGATTGCTCGCAGGCGGTGGTTGACATCACCTTCCACAATGAGAACTTCAATGAGTATGGTTGGAGTTTCCGATTCTTCGGACCGTCCACTCCCGGCGACGACGGCACAATGGGCTGGTATCCAATGAGCTCTGGAGCCAACCCACGTGCAGTCAAGGTCGATCAAAATACGTGGCGCGTCACATTGAACGCCAACCAGTTTGGGAGTTACCGCCCTGTCAGCGACAATATTTTGTTCATGGGTGGTCCTGCCTGTTTCGACGATCGGCTACTCGTAAATGGCTTCGAGGACACGAACGCTGCGCCAGCGACCTGTAACTGAACCATTCATGGCATCTGGCGCAAGTTGATAGCCCCCTACCCCCGGCTTCCGGTAAATTGGCGGTTTTGGCAGGGCTGATTGATCATGAGAGGAACCGTCGTGCTCTCGCACGGGCTGGAGTCGGGACCGGAGGCCACCAAGGTTTCGGCACTGGCGCTCGTGGCCGAGCGGCTGGGGTTTGCGGCGATTCGGCCGGACTATCGCGATCTCGACCAGGCGCATGGTTTGTGCGGTGCCACGTTGCGTTTGGCGCGCTTGCGGTCGGTCCTGGATGGCTTGCCGGCCGGGCGGCCCTGCGTACTCGTCGGGTCCAGTTTTGGCGCGTTCATCTCAGGGCTCGCGAGCCTGGAGTGTTCGGTCAGCGGCCTGTTTCTGATCGCGCTGCCGCTGAAACTGCCGAGCTACGATCGCGATTTCGATCTGGCTGACGTGCCGACAGCCGTCGTGCACGGCTGGAACGATGAACTTATTCCAGCGATGGCGGTGGCGCAATTCTGCCACGCTCGGCAACTGGACCTGCAGTTGCTGCCCGATGATCATCGTTTGAATCAACAGGTCGACATGCTGGCCGCGCGTTTCGCGCATTTTCTGGAGCAACGCTGAGCCATGGATTTCTTTGCAACTTGTGCCCGCGGTCTCGAAGAGCTGCTGCGTGATGAATTGATCGGGTTCGGCATCGCCGATGCGCGCGCATCGAGCTCGGGCGTGCGCTTTAGCGGCGAACTGAAGCAGGCGTACCGGGCTATGTTGTATTCGCGCCTCGCGTCACGGGTGCTACTGACCCTCTCCGAATTCGAGGCGGTCGATGCCGAGGCATTGTATGAAGGCGCGCGCGATATTCCGTTTGAAATGCACCTGCGCCCGGAAACGACGTTTGCGATTCACGGCCAGGGTGGCAATCGCGATCTGACGCACACGCAGTTCATCGCGATGAAGGTCAAGGACGCCCTGGTGGATCGGCTGCGCGCCGAGCGCGGCATGCGCCCGAATGTCGATACGGACCATCCGCATCTGAGTTTCGAAGCACTGATCCGTGGCGACAAGGCCGTGATCTCGCTCGATCTCAGCGGTACGCCCCTGAATCAGCGCGGCTACCGCCGACAGGCTGGCGATGCGCCGTTGCGCGAGACGCTCGCAGCAGCATTGCTGTTGCGGGCCGGCTGGCCAGCCATCGCGGCGGAAGGTGGCCAGTTTATCGATCCGTTCTGTGGGTCTGGCACGTTGTTGATCGAAGCCATTTGGATGGCTGGCGATGTCGCGCCGCTACTCCTTCGCGAACGCTTTGGCTTTGAACACTGGACACACCATGACGGCGCGGCTTGGCAAGCCTTGCGCGACGAAGCAGCGGAGCGCGCACGCATTGGTCTGCAGAACCTCAAGGCACGCGCTTTCGGTTTTGATCGCGACCCGCAGGCCGTGGCCAGTGCGCAGCACAATGTCCGGCATGCTGGTTTGGGTGGCTTCATCCAAGTCAGCAAACAGGACGTTGCGCATTTGCCACGTTTGCAAGGCGATCGTGGCTTGATTCTGAGCAACCCGCCCTACGGCGAGCGCCTGTCCGATCACGATAGTTTGATGCCGATCTACCGCCGCTTTGGCGACAAGGCCCGCGCGTACCTGCAATCGGCAACGGACACTGAACAGGGCCACTGGCGCGCGGCGCTGATCACCTCCGATCCGGCGTTGGCGAAAGCCACCGAGCTTCGCTATGACAAGCGCTATGCATTCTTGAACGGTGCGCTCGAATGCGCGCTCTACACGTTCGAGCTCACCGACACCGCGCAGGCTGCGTTCGTCCCGAAGCCCGTGCAATTGTCGGATGCAGCCGAAGGGTTTCGAAACCGGTTGCGCAAAAACTTGAAGCACCTGGCCCCGCGTTTGAAGCGCGAGCAGGTGAGCTGCTACCGCGTGTATGACGCCGATCTGCCCGATTACGCCGCGGCCATCGACATCTACGAGGGCGCTGCGCACATTCAGGAGTATGAGGCGCCCAAGACGATCGAGCCGCAAACCGCGCAGCGGCGCCTGAAGGAGCTCAGCACGATCGTGTCTGAGGAGCTAAAGATTCCGCGCGAACTGATCGCGGTGAAAACTCGGCGCAGCCGGACGCGCGAATCGCAATACGAGAAACAAGGCGACAGCCAGCGCTTCATGACGGTCGAAGAAGGTGGCCTGAAGTTCCGCGTCAATCTGTTTGATTACCTCGACACGGGGCTGTTTCTCGATCATCGCCCGTTGCGTGCCCGTGTGCGCGAACTCGCGTCTGGCAAGCGATTTCTGAATCTGTTCTGCTACACCGCCACCGTCAGTGTGTTTGCGGCCGCCGGTGGCGCCCGCACGACGACCAGCGTGGATCTGTCCCGCACGTATCTGGAGTGGGCCAGCGAAAACTTTGCGTTGAACCACTTTGAGGGCCGCGAGCATCGACTGGTGCAGGCCGATGTTCTCCGTTGGTTGGCGGCCGAGACCAGTCGCTACGACCTGATCTACGTCGATCCGCCCACGTTTTCGAACTCCAAGCGCGCCGAGGACTTTGATGTCCAGCGCGATCATGTTGCGCTATTGCAAGCCTGCGCGAACATTCTGGCACCGGGCGGTCTGATCCTCTTTTCGAACAACAATCGCCGGTTCAAGCTCGATCAGGAGGCGCTGAGTGGCTTCCGAATCCAGGACGTTACCGCGAAATCGATCCCGTTCGATTTTGCCCGCGACGACAAGATCCACCACTGTTTCGAGATCAGCCGATCATGAACTCGGCGTCCGGCGCGACGACTCGCGCGTTTCGGATCAGCGGCATTCTCGATGCGTGCCTGCTGTTGCTGACACTGGGCATCATCTCGCCCTGGCTCGCTCGGGCCTTCGACGCGTTGACCTGGGTTCGCTTGGCGTGGCTCAGTGACCTGGCGAGTCATTGGCAGTGGTTGTGGGCGAGCCTGTTGGTCACGATCGTGTTGATCCGGGTCTGGCAACGCGCCCATCTGCGCCTTGGGTTACTTGGTTTGTTGCTGCTGCCCTGCTGGTCGGCTGCGCCACGTTTGCCTATCGCCGACGGTCCATCGAACCCGCCAACGCTCCGGATTGCCGCGGTCAACCTGTTGGTCACCAATCACGACGCGATCGGGCTGCGCGCGTTTTTGGATCAAGTCAAACCAGACATCGTGGTGTTGACCGAGTTGCATCCCGATATTGCCCGCACCGCCGGCACTTGGGGCGACTATCCCGAACGATTCATGCTGGCCGAAGACAGCCCGTTTGGGATTGGCGTGCTGAGCCGCGTACCGTGGCAGGATGCCGAGAGCCAAATCGATGCCACCGGACTGCCGGAAATCGATGTGCGACTGGTGTGGCAGGGTAAACCGGTTCTGCTGTCGGCGGTGCATCCCATGCCGCCGATGTCGGCTGCATGGCATCAGGCCCGTGCCGAGAAACTTCAGGCAGTCGCCAAGCGCCAGCAGACGTTCCCAGGCGCGCGCCTGATTGTTGGCGACCTGAATGCATCGCCTTGGTCGTCGGCGCTGCGGCCACTTAACGCAACCTATCAACGTGCGAATGCGCTGCAGGCCACTTGGCCCAGCAACGCGCTTGGCTGGCTCGGGATTCCGATCGATCTGATCCTGGCGAGCCCCGATTGGGCCGTGCAGCAGTTTCAGGTCGCGCCAGCCTTTGGTTCTGACCATCACCCGGTCTGGGCCGATCTGGTTCTGATCGACCAAGATGCCAAGCAAGAGTCACCATGAGTCTGTCCGCCTCGATACAAACCATCCAGCAACTCCTCGCACAGCAGCAGATCGACCCGGCGCTCAGCAAGGCCGAAGCGCTCGCGCGCGTGCATGGCAACGATGCGACGGTGTTGGCGCTCTACGGCCATCTTCTGCGGCGGAGCGGTCAGCTCGGGAAAGCCATCGACGTCTTGAAACGTTCGACGCGCCTCAACGCCCGCATCCCGAATGTGTGGCTGGATCTGGCACGCGCCCATTTCTCGGAGCAACAGCCTGCCCGTGCCCTCGAAGCGGCGCAACAGCTGCTGACGCTCCTGCCTGGCCAGGCGCAAGCGCTCGGAATTGCGTTCGACGCGGCCGAAGCGTTGGCGCAGACCAACCTGGCAGAGCACTATTTTGAGCGCCTGCTTGCTGCGGATTCACGCAACATCGACAAGCGTTTGGCGCTCGGCAATCAGGCGTTCGACCAATCGCAATGGCTGCAAGCGGCACGCCATTACCGCGTGGTGTTGCAACATGCGCCAAGCCGCGTTGAAGCCAGCCTGAATCTGGCCGCCTGCCAGGCGCAAACGGGCGATCTGCAAGGCGCCGTCCAAATCATCGAGCAGGCGCTTGGGCACGCGCCAACCGACGCCCGCCTGTTGCTGCGCCGTTGTCGCCTGGGCGACAGTTTGCAGGAAGCGCCGCCCGTTCGGATTGACTACGCGCGCCGGTGGTTGCTGGCCGAGCCCACCAATGCGCAGGCACGACTGATGCTCGCGTACGCGCTACTCGACGATCATCAATATCCGCTCGCCCGGCAAGAGCTCGATCAGCTCACCACGGATCCAGCGTCACGTTGGCCCGCCGCGTGGGTGCGCTGGCATTATCCACGCCAGGCGATTCATCGCAGTGCCGAGGCGCGCACCGCGTATCGTGCCGAGATTGTCGATGGCATCAATGCCATGCACGCTGCGCTCGATCGTGATGAGATTGAACCGGCTCTGGCTGAGCGTATTCTCGCGACGTGCCCAAACTTCTTCATCGGCTATTTGAATGAACCAAGTCCGGAACTGGCACGCCAGTATGCAGGCGTGTTGCGCCGCCTGGCGGTGCTTGCCGGATTGGCCGATCAGTTGGCACCTCCACCTGCGCGTGCGCAAACGCGCGTCGCCGTGGTGTCGGCGCATATTCAGCAGCACTCCGTTTCGCGCGTGTGGCGCGACTTGATTTGCGGACTCCCGGCCGAACAGTTCGAACTGGGCGTGTTCCAATTGAACCTGATCGAGGACGCCTCGACTGCCATCTGGCAGCAGCGCGCAAGTCACTATCAGCGCGGCAATGAGCCGCCACGATTCTGGCGTGAACAATTGGCCGCGTACGCGCCCGATGTCATTCTCTATCTCGATATCGGCATGGAGCCCACCACGCAGACGCTGGCTTGTCTCAGGCTCGCGCCGATTCAAATGACGACGTGGGGCCATCCGGTCAGCAGCGGTCACGCGACCATCGACTATTTCCTGTCGAGCGATCTGGCCGAGCCGGTCGACGCGGCGCAGCACTACAGCGAGCGCCTCGTGCGCATTGCCGGACTTGCGGCGGCCTACCAGTTCATTGCCCCGACGGCGACGCCCATTCCGGAGCGTTCGCGGCTATTGCGTCTGATCTGCATGCAGAACGCCTGGAAGCTCAATCCAGAGCAGATACCTGCGTTCCGTGCTGTGCTCGATGCGCTGCCCGAGGCCGAACTCGTGTTCGCCAGCAGCATGCGCGGCGCGGCGCTTGGCGAATTCGAGGCGGCATTGCACGAATGGTTCGGCGCCGAGCGCATGCGGCGCGTACGCGTGCTGGGTTTTTTGTCCTACAGCGAGTACTGCGCATGGCTCGAGTCCAGCGATCTGGCTCTGGATGCCTGGGGTTGGTCGGGCGGGATCACGTCATTCGATGCGGCCGCGCTGGGCCTTCCGATCGTGACCCTGCCAGGAGTCCTGATGCGCGGCCGGCAGACGCTCGCTATCCTGAATCGGTTGGCGGTACCCGAGCTGATCTGTCGCGACGATACCGACTACGTCGCCAAAATCGTGGCATTGGCAAGCGATACGGGCCTCCGTCAGGACCTCAGCAAGCGCCTCAAGCTCGCCGCGTCAGCGTTGCGAGATCATGCCGACAGCCAGGCCAGCCTGAATGACTTTTTTCAATCCTTGATCGAATCTCGATGACCCCCGAACAACGACTTCAAGTGTGGCAGGAAGCCCAAACCGCCCTGGATCAACAGGACTTTGCGAATGCCGAGCCGCGCTTTTCGGCGCTGGTGCAAGCCGACGAACAAGACTATGCCGCGCAGGTGAACTGGGGCGCCTGCATGATCCGGATGGGCCGCTTGGCCGATGCCGAACTGCAGACCCGCCTCGCGATCGCGAACGGGCACCGAACATCGCTGATGTTTCAACGAATGGCGCAGTTGCTGCTTGCGCTGGATCGCCCGGTGGCCGAACGGCTGGCGTTCGCACGGGCGTTCGTCGAGATGTTGCCAGACGATCCAGCGGCCTATGTGGCGCTTGCCTTTGCATTCCGGGCCGAAGGCGACTTTGCGATGTCGCGCAAAGCCTGGCTTCGCGTGCTCGACAAGGACCCTGACCACTTGCTCGCCGCGTGGGCCGTATTCCAGTATCCAGAATCGATCGTGCCAGCCGATGCCGCGGCAGAGACGGCCTATTTGAATCAGTTCGATGCCGGTCTTGCCGCATTTGCCAACCGACGCTTTCCTGAAGACGGGAGCCTCCCCCGGCGCGCACTGGATGCGCTCGAGTCGACTGTACCGTTTCATCTTGCCTACCAGCCGGGCGCACATGCCGAACGCATGGCGGCTTACGCGAAGCAGCTGCGCCGTCTCGCACTCGCTGCCGGCCTGCGCGATCGTCCTGCACTCAGCCGCGCGCCGCGAAGCAAACCACGCGTAGTTGTGTTCAGCGCGCACTTGCATCTGCACTCGGTCAGCCGGGTCTGGCGCGAGCTCCTGATCGAGTCCAGCAAGCATTGCGAATTGATTGCAGTGCACGCCAGCACCATTAGCGATGGCTCCACCGATATCTGGCGGGCGCACAGCAGCCAATTCATTCGCGGCATGCGCAATACCGGCCAGTGGTCGGTCACCCTGCATCAGCTCGATCCCGATGTGTTGATCTTCCTGGATATCGGCATGGAACCGGGCAGCGCCGCGCTCGCGTCCATTCGGCATGCGCCGCGTCAATATGTCACCTGGGCGCATCCGTTGACCAGCGGCCATCTGCAGATCGATGGCTTCCTGAGCAGCGATGCCGCCGAACCCGCTGATGCCTCGGCGAACTACGTCGAACCGTTGGTGCGCCTGCCGGGTCTGGCATCCAGCTATCGGTTTCCGAAGGTGCTGCCGGCGCCAGCGCCTATTCCTGCCAGTGATGGCGAGATCAACATAGCCTGCGTGCAGATTGGCTACAAATTGAGCCCCGATCAGGATGCGACTTGGGCGGCACTGCTCGACCTTGATCCCCGAATCCACTTGCATTTCACGCCAAATCTGGTGCCACGCGGGGCCGCGAAGTTGCGCGCGCGTATCGATGCCGCACTCGGCCCCGAGCGTAGCCAACGGGTGCATTGGCACCCCGTGATGATGTTTGACGACTATCTCGCGCACATTAGCCGGCAGCAGCTGATCATCGATACCGAACACTACTCTGGTGGCCTGACATCTGCCGATGCCTTGTCACTCGGTGTTCCGGTGGTCACCATCGAAGGCGACACGCTGCGGGCGCGGCAAACCGCGGCAATGCTCCGATTGCTGGATGTGCCAGAGCTGATTGCGCCAAATCGCGCCGGTCTGCTCGGCGTCGTTCAGCAATTGCTGAGTGACCCAGAAGCGCACGCGGCGCTTCGCCAACGCCTCGCCGCGACTCGGCCACGCCTGGCTGATTTCCGACACGCAGTGCCAGCCATACGCGCTTTGCTGGCTGGACGCATTCGTTCGCTGAACTGAGTTCTGACATGACCAATGAACTTCCGAAGCTTCCGGACTTGTCGCCTGCCCAGGCGACTCGTATCCCGAACATGCGGCTTGCTGCCGGTTGGGGCATCCAGGACCCGAATCGATTCTGGTCGCTGCTCGATGAAGCCAGCAAGCTTGTCCAGCCCGGCGTCTTCATCGGCGACAACATGTTCGTGTGGATGCGCAACATGTCGGCTCTGGACGATGAGGCATTTGTCAGAGCCTGGGAGCAGAACGCGATCAAACCCGCTGACCAAGCCATCATGTGGCGCCGCTATGTCCTCTGCACTGCGGCATTTCATGCCATCCATCTGGATGGCGATTTTGTTGAGTGCGGCACGCTGTTTGGAACGGGCGTAAAGACCGTGGTCGATTACTTCGGCCGCGAGCATTTCAAAAAGCAGTTCTTCGCCTACGATACGTTTGACACGAATCCCGTCCCCGGCCACGGGTTTGAAGGCCAGCAGGCTGGATTGTTCGACCAGGTCCAGAAGCGGTTTGCTGACTACCCGCAAGTCAAATTGATCAAGGGACTACTTCCAGAGAGTCTGGTCGGGCAATCGCCAGATCGAATCGCCTTTCTGCATGTGGATTTGAATAGCGCCGAGTTCGAGATTGCGGTGCTCGATGCCCTGTTTGATCGGATGGTTCCGGGCGGGATTCTGATCCTGGATGACTATGAATGGTCCGGCGTCTACCGCGAACAGAAGATGCGCGAGGACGCGTGGTTCTCGGCCCGGCGGTACCGGGTGATGCCGTTGCCTACCGGCCAAGGGCTGATCATCAAGCGTTGACGGCTGGGAGCGGTAATCAAACACGTGTTTCTGGAGCCTGCCTCGCCCAGGCTGTTACCCTTGTCGTATGGATATCGAAATCGGCAGTTGGGTCAATCATCGCCTCCGTCACGGCGGGCATGCGCTTGCGGTTTTTGAGCCAGCGACTGGGGCGATCTATGCGCGGCTTCACGAGGCGGACGCTGAGATTGTGCGGGCTGCCGTCGCTGGCGCCGCACAGGCATTTCCTGCCTGGTCCCGACTCCGGCCCAGCGAACGCGCAGGCTGGTTGAACCAGTTGGCCGATGCGATCGAGGCCGAACTCGACGCGTTTGCAGAAGCCGAATCCCGCGACACCGGCAAGCCGATCCAGCTCTGCCGCGAGATCGAAATTCCGCGGGCGATCAGCAACTTTCGGTTTTTTGCGGCGGCGGCGATGCAGTTCGCCAGCGAATCCCATCACGGCGAGGCGGGCCTCAACTACACGTTGCGGCAACCGCTCGGGGTGGTGGGAACCATTTCGCCTTGGAATCTCCCGCTGTATCTGCTGACCTGGAAGATCGCGCCGGCCCTGGCCGCGGGCAATTGTGTGGTCGCGAAGCCGTCCGAAGTCACGCCGCTGACCGCGCACTTGCTCGGCCGTCTGGCGGCCGATATTGGGTTTCCGGAGGGCGTGTTACAGATCATCCAGGGTAGCGGCATCAGCGCTGGCATTCCGCTGGTCACGCATCCTTTGGTCAAAGCAATCAGTTTCACGGGCAGTACGGCGGTGGGTAAGCAGATCGCGTTGCAGTGCGCCGAGCAACTCAAGAAATGTTCGCTGGAATTGGGTGGCAAGAACGCGGCGTTGGTGTTTGCCGATGCGCCACGCGACGGCTTGTACGAGACCTTGCTCCGCAGCAGTTTTCAGAACGCCGGGCAGATCTGCCTGTGCGGTTCCCGCATTCTGGTCGAACAGTCGTTCTATGACGATTTCGTCACGGAATTTGTGGCCCGCGCTAAAGCGCTGCAACCGGGGGATCCCGCTGCGCCAGAAACCCGCCTCGGCGCAGTCGTGTCGTCGGCGCACTATCAAAAAATTCTCGACGCCATCGCAACGGCGCGCGCCGAAGGTGGCAACATAGCGTGCGGTGGCGGCGCCGCAACAATGCCCAGGATGTTCGAAGGCGGCTGGTTTATCGCGCCTACGGTCATTACGGGACTTGCACCACAGTGCCAAACGAACCAGCAGGAGATATTCGGCCCTGTGGTCACGGTGTCGCCATTTGTTGACGATGCCGATGCGTTGGCGCAAGCCAACGCGACGCGCTATGGCTTGGCCGCGCAAATCTGGACCTCCGACTTGCAGCGCGCCCACCGCTTGGCGCAGGCAATTGATGCCGGCATCATCTGGATCAACACCTGGATGACGCGCGATCTGCGGACGCCCTTTGGCGGCATGCGCGACTCGGGCCTGGGCCGCGAAGGCGGTGTCGAGGCCATGCGCTTTTTCACTGAACCCAAAAACGTGTGTCTGGCACTATGAGCAAACTCGACTTGCTGCTGAATCAGAATCGAAGCTGGGCCGACGCAGTCCGTCAGCAGGACGCGCAGTTCTTCAAAAAGCTGTCCAAGCAACAAACGCCGAAGTACCTCTGGATTGGCTGCTCCGATTCGCGCGTACCGGCGAATCAGATCGTCGGACTCGCACCGGGCGAGATCTTTGTCCATCGCAATATTGCGAATGTCGTTGTGCATGCCGACCTCAATTGCCTGTCGGTGCTGCAATTCGCGGTAGACGTGTTGCGCGTGGAGCACGTGATTGTCTGCGGGCACTACGGCTGCGGTGGTGTGCAAGCGGCGCTGACGGGCGCGCGCCTGGGTCTGGTGGACAATTGGCTGCGTCATGTTGGCGACGTGCTCGACAAGCACCGCAATCGCATCGAACCCATCGATACCGAGTCGCTGAAACATGCCCGCCTCTGCGAGCTCAACGTGGTCGAGCAAGCCCTGAACGTTTGTCAGAGCACAGTGGTTCAGGATGCCTGGGATCGCGGCCAGGAGGTGACGGTGCACAGCTGGATCTACAGCCTGCTCGACGGCCGAATCCGCGACTTGAACCTGAACGCCGACAACCGCGAATTCCTGCGCCGCAATTACGAGGCGGCGCTCGAAGAATTTCGTCCCGCCGAACGCAACCCTTTCGCCTGACCCCCATGCCAGATTCGATCATCCAAAGCCACGCCGCCCCGAAGCCCGTCGGTGCCTATCCGCACGCGCGCCGGGTCGGAAACTTGTTGTTCTTGTCCGGGGTGGGACCACGGCATCCCGAAACGAATGCGATACCAGGCAACGTCTACGATGCGGAAGGCCGCCTCACCGACTACGACATTGCGTTGCAGTGTCATCAGGTGTTTGCAAACGTCCGCGCGGTACTCGAATCCAGTGGCGCAAGCTTTGCTGATCTCGTAGACGTCACCGTATTCCTGACCGACATGGCGCGTGATTTCAAGACTTACAATCAACTCTACGCGCAGTACTTTCAGGACGCGCAGCCATGCCGCACTACCATTGGCATCACCGCGCTGCCCACCCCGATTGCCATTGAACTGAAGTGTATTGCCGCCCTGCCGGAGACCCGCTGATGCTGCCCCTGCCCATCAACTTGAACCAATGGATCGACGAGCACCGGCATCTCTTGAAACCGCCCGTGGGCAACAAGTGCATCGAGAACGGCGATTTCATTGTGATGATCGTTGGCGGCCCGAATCAGCGCACGGACTATCACCAGGAAGAAGGCCCAGAGTTCTTCTACCAACTCGAGGGCGAGATGAATCTGCGGGTGCAGGAGAACGGCCAGCCGCGCGACATTCCCATCCGCGCCGGCGAGGTATTCTATCTCCCACCGAATGTGCCGCATTCGCCGCAACGCATGCCTGACTCAGTCGGCCTCGTCATTGAACGCAAACGGTTGCCGCATGAACTGGACGCCTTGATGTGGTTCTGCCCAAACTGCAATCACAAGGTTTATGAGTCGCGGTTCGCGCTGGAAAACGTCGAGACGCAGTTCCAGGGGGTGTTCGAGGCATTCTACCGGTCACGCGCGCACCGCACCTGTCAGGCCTGCGGCCACGTGCACCCGGCGCCCGCGAAGTACGATCAGGACACTTGATCCGAGACCTGCGCCAACACAGCGTGCTCACCAGACCGTGTGAAAACGTCCCGCTATCGGCGCGCCAACTCGAAACGAAGGAGCCTCTGAACAAGTTCAGAGGCGATGCGGGCCATGGATGGCCCGCTCAGAATCAAGCGCGACAGTGCTTGATTCTGGGCATTGAGTCCGGACACGTGCCGGACTCAATGCAGGTCTGAAATTCCAGGATGGACTTGTTCAGACCCTCCCTAAGTGCATCGCAAGCAGTCTCAAGCCTAATGAAGCATTGCGGATCGCCCGGTCGGCGTCAGCCGCGCCTCGCAGTGGCAGACCCAAGTGTCGTCATCTAGGCGCAGCCGGGATCCAGGGCAATCTTGCGAAAAACGACAATCTGGAGTGCCATGCGCCATCGTTGCGAGAACGCTGCGAGATTGCCCTGGATCCCGGAATCCGCTGGGCGGCTTAAAGGATGACGGCAATAGTGGTACCCACACTCGAGCACTCTTGATTCTTTCGGGCTGATCGATGTCTGTTCACACAGCCTGTGATGCGGGTAGGCATTCGTTGACCCGCCAGTGACTTGCTAAGGAGGCTGTGCCGGGTCAATAGGCAGCCCGATTGGTTTTGCCGAATTTGGCGACTCGATTGGAACTGGTGATTTTGGGCGACAACGCTGGCATGTTGGTGCCATGACTCCCCTCAATCGAACGACCATTCAATGGTTGACGCTATGGCTGCTCGGTCTTGTCGGCACCGCCGCCTCGGCGGCTCCCGCGTCCGACACACCGACGACGGCCCCCACGGGTGAACGCGTTGCCGAAGTGATCAGCGTGTATTCGCCGTTAGCTGAACAGCGCGAGTTTGCGCGCCGCGCCATGCTGCCGAGCACGTTCGATCGATTGACCCGGTTCGAGGCCGCTGGCAAGGCTGAGCTGAAGCCTTATGTGCTGGATCTCAGTAAGGAGTTGCTTGACGCCTATATTCCGAAGCATCGCCCGCCTAACGGCTACGGCGTGTTCGTGTTCATTCCGCCGACGCCTGAATGGCGCGTGCCAAAGAGCTATGTGGCAACGCTGGAGGCCCGCGGCATCATTTGGGTCGCGGCGCGTAAATCGGGAAACCAGCAGAACGTCTACGATCGCCGGATGCCGCTCGCACTGCACGCACTCGCCTGGGTGGCGGCACACTACCCGGTTGACCCGACGCGCCGCTATATCTCGGGATTCTCCGGGGGCGGACGCGTGGCGCAACGGGTCGCCCTGGCTTATCCCGACGTGTTCAGCGGCGCGATGTTGATCGCCGGCAGCGATCCGTTCAATGAGAATGCCACGGTGATTCCGCCCGCCGACTTGTTCCAACAGTTTCAGCGCCACATGCGGATCGCCTATGTCACCGGTGCCAACGATCTCGTCAATCGTGCACATGATCAACGCACCCGAGCATCGATGCAGGCGTATTGTGTCAGCCACCTGTTCAAGCACGTGCAGTCGCGCACGGAGCATTGGATCCCCTCTGGACGTGGTTTTGCCCGCGCGTTGGCCGACATCGATTCGGTCTCGGCAACACCCAGCGATCAACTGGCCTGCGAGGCGGCTTTGAACGCGTCAGTCGCCGCATCGAAAGCTGCCATCAGGCAGCTCATCGATACGCATCAGGACCACCGCGCCGGCGAGGCGTTGGCCGCACTCGAAGACCGCTTTGGCGGTCTGGCGGCACCCGAGTCGGTGCTGTGGGCGCGGGAACTTGCGGCACGTCTCACGGCCGAGGCCGGCGGCAATCGCCAATAGCCCGGTCACGCTCAGCCAGACAACGTCGCAACCCGACACCAACTGCTGAACACCAGCCCGCCAGTTTGCGCCCGGGATGGTGCAAGCGCGAATCGATCACGCAAGTGATGAATTCAGCGGGCGCGCACCCGTGATGCACGATTCGCTGCAGCCAGCTAGATCAACCACGCCAAGGCGAACAACCCGAGCATCGTAAAGGTCAGGGCAATCTTGGCGAGGCCGCCGGCCAATAGCCCCAGGGTGGCGCCAATACCAGCCTTCAACGACTGTTTGACGTTTTGCGTGATTGCTACCTCGGCCAGCACAGCACCGACAAACGGGCCGATCAGCAAACCCGGCAGTCCGAAAAAGATCCCAACCAGGACCCCCAGACCCGCCCCAACGAACGCCCAGCGACTCGCTCCAGCGAGTTTGGTGCCAAAGGCGCTGGCCAGAAAGTCGACCAACATGGCGAAAGCGACCAGCACGCCGAGCACCAGCATGGTCCAAATGCTGACCCGCTCGAAACCGTTATGCCAGGCCGCAATCAGCAGACCGACATAAACGAGCGCGATGCCTGGCAACGCTGGCAGGATCGTGCCCACGATGCCGACCAGGACACAGAGGCCCGCCAGGACATACCATCCGTAGGTCGACAACCACAGCAGAATGGCTTCCATGAGCACCAGATCAGAGCAGCGTGAGCAGTTTTCACCAGGGGAAGATGGGGACACATCGGTCTGGCATCAAGGCGGCTGCCACTGCGGTCGGGTCCGGTTTGAGGTTTTGGCCCCGCCAGTGCTGGAGGTCCTCGACTGCAACTGTTCGATCTGTATCAAGACCGGTTTGTGGCATCTGATTGTTCCGAAAACGCATTTTCGGCTGTTGCAGGGCGACGACGCGCTAACCGAGTATCAATTTGGTACCGGCACTGCACGACACCTGTTCTGTGCGACTTGCGGCATCAAATCCTTCTACATCCCGCGTTCCCACCCAGACGGCGTCGACATCAACGCAAGATGCCTGGACCAAAGCCAGGTGCAGGCGCTTCGCATTCGGCCCTATGACGGGCAGAATTGGGAACAGGCCCGTGCGGGCATCGAATAATCGGATGGTTCCATGAGTTCATTGCAAGGCAAAACCCTGTTCATCACTGGCGCCTCACGTGGCATCGGCCTGGCGATTGCGCTGCGCGCGGCCAGGGATGGCGCCAATGTCGTGATTGCGGCCAAGTCGGACGTCCCAAATCCCAAGCTGCCTGGCACGATCGGGGATGCTGCGCGAGCGGTCGAAGCGGCTGGCGGACAAGCGCTCGCGGTCAAGTGCGATATCCGCGAGGAAGAATCGGTGGCGGCAGCGGTAGCAGCCGCTGTCGATCGGTTTGGCGGGATCGACATGCTGATCAACAATGCGAGCGCGATCTGGCTCCGCGGTGCGCTCGATACGCCCATGAAGCGGTTTGACCTGATGATGGGTGTCAACGCGCGCGGCACGTTCTTGTGCGCGCAGCAGTGCCTGCCAGCGCTTCTAAAATCGTCGCAGCCGCATATTCTGACGTTGGCGCCGCCGCTCAATTTGAATCCCAAGTGGTTTGCGCAGCATACGGCGTACACGATGGCCAAATACGGCATGAGCATGGCCACGCTTGGCCTGGCCGCCGAGTTCCAATCACAAGGCATCAACATCAATGCGCTGTGGCCAAAGACCGTGATTCAGACGGCGGCGCTGAACATGATTCCCGGCATCAATCTCTCCGGCTGCCGAACGCCAGAGATCGTGGCCGACGCGGCACACGCCATTTTGAGTCAACCCAAAGGCAGCCAGACCGGGCAGTTCCTGATTGATGAGGACGTGTTGCGCGCCCACGGCCACACGGACTTCAGCGGCTATGCCGTCGATCCTCTGTCGCCGCTGACGCCCGACCTGTTCCTCGACTGAGTGCGCCATGACTGAAGTCCAGAATCTTGCCAGTCTGATCCGCGCCGGTCAGCCCATCATTGCGATCGACACGAACGAAGAAACCCGCGTGGTGGAAACGTTTCGGCATGTGGTGGGACAGGTGTTCCGACCGCTGTTTCGCTGGTCCCTGACCGATGGCCTAACCCGTCTGGACATGGACACCGACAGCGCGCTGACGCCACCGGAAGCCACGGCCGCGCTGCAGTTCGCCAAATCGCAAACGCAGCGCGGTATCTATTTGCTGTGCGATTTCACGCCGTATCTGCGTTACCCGTTCACACTACGCATGTTGCGCGAACTGGCCGAACGCCAGGGCGCGACCGATCACGTGCTCGTGTTGATTGGCGTCAACCTGGAGATCCCGAAGGAGATCGAGCCCTATACGACGCGGTTTCAACTGACATTGCCCGACGAGGCCACGATTGGCAAGATGCTGCGCGACGAGGCGTTTCTGTATTCACGTGAGCACGGCGGCAAGCGCGTCACGGTCGACCCCGAAGCGTTCAAACTGATTGTCCGCAATTTGGTTGGCCTGAAGCTCGCAGACGCACGGACCATCGGGCGGCAATTGATCTTCCGCGATGGCGCCATCGGCAAGAGCGATCTGCCCGAGCTCGCCAAATTGAAGTTCGAGATGCTGAACCGCGAAGGGTTGCTGCACTTTGAATTTGATACCGCTGCGTTTGCGGATGTCGCGGGCCTCGGACGGATGAAGCGCTGGGTCGAGTTGCGCCGCGCGGTGTTTACCGGCGATGTGAAATCACCCGGACTAGACCCACCGAAAGGCATGCTGCTGCTCGGTGTGCAAGGCTGCGGCAAATCATTGGCCGCCAAGGCCGTGGCAGGTAGTTTTGGGGTGCCTTTGGTGCGACTCGATTTTGGCGCGCTCTACAACAAGTATCATGGCGAGACCGAGCGCAACCTCAGACAGTCGCTGACCAATGCCGAGGCCTTGTCACCGTGCGTACTCTGGTGCGATGAAATCGAGAAGGGATTGGCCACCTCCGACAGTGACGATGGCGTCTCCAAGCGCGTGCTCGGCACGTTGTTGACGTGGATGGCTGAACGCAAGAAGCCAGTATTTGTCGTCGCGACTGCCAACGACGTGTCGCGTCTGCCGCCAGAGCTGCTGCGCAAAGGCCGATTCGACGAAATCTTCTTTATCGATCTGCCTGCCGAGGCGGCGCGCAACGAAATCTTCCGCATTCATTTCGACAAGCGCGATCTGGATTGGCAGGAGTTTGAATTGACCACGTTGATCGATGCCAGCAAGGGCTTTTCCGGCGCCGAAATCGAGCAAGCGATCGTCGCCGCACTGTACGCGGCGCATGCGGAAGGTCTGCCGCTATCGCAGGAACATTTGCTGACCGAACTCCGCCACACCAAGCCACTATCGGTGCTGATGGCGGAACAAGTGGAAGGCTTGCGCGAGTGGGCGACCTCACGAACGGTGCCGGCAGACTGAGTGCCGCATTGCTGGCGAACTTCTGATGAGCCGCCGCGGCTATCGGTTTGGTCCTCGTCCATCAGAGCGAGGCGCTTCGCAATCAAACTACCGAACCAGTCACCACGGCGGTGGTGACTGGTTTCGGAGTTGGCGTTAGGCGCGCTGTCGCCGCAGCGCCATCCCACTCAATCCCAAGATCAGCAAGGCCAATGTCGCGAGCATCGCCGGGCTTAGGGTCGAGATGGTTACCGCCGCGGCCGTGAACGCCGTCGGATCTGCACTGCCACCGGCACCTGGGTCGTCAGTCAGGCGCTGCGCATTGTTGGTGCCATTACCAAGCGCGTCATAGTTGATCTGACCCTGATTGATGACCTGAGTCCCCGCGGCCGAACCGTTGATCGTGCCCTGGATCGTGATCGTGACCGAGGTGCCGGTCGCGATACTGCCGTTCCAAATCACGGAATTGGCACCGATGTCCGCGGTTGCAATGCCACTGGTGGCCGATGCCGAAGTCAGCGATACACCAGCAGGTAGCAAATCGACAAATTCGCTGCCGGCATTATCTGCCTGCGCCCCAGCACCCGAGTTGGTCAACACAATGGTGTACGTGATTTGCCCGCCAACCATGAACGCGCCGTTGACGGTCTTGGTGCCACTCACATCGGCTGGACCTGCGACCATGAAGGTGGTCGGACTGACCGGCCCACCCACAGCCGGGTCATCGGTGAGCAAGGTCAGCGTGTTGCTGCCAATGCCGCTCACGTCAGATTGCACCGTGCCCTGGTTTGAGATGGGACCAGGTGGCGTGCCAGCATTGATGGTTGCCGTAATCGTGATCGTCACTTGGCTGACCGTCGGAATACTGCCGTTCCAGGTCACCGTATTCGTCCCGACGGACGCCACCGCGGTGCCACTCGAAGCGGTTGCCGAAACCAAGGTCAATGCGGATGGCAAAACGTCGATGAATTCGTCGGTTGGATTGTCGAATTGCGTGTAGAGGCCAACATTGGTCAAGGTGATCGTATAGGTCACCGTGCCGCCCGGGTAGTAATCGCCGCTCACGGATTTGCTGCCGCCAATCGTGGCTGGCGAGCGCACAAAGAAATCGGTCGGGTCGCTCACGCCGCCGATGGCTGGGTCATCGGTCACGCCAGTGGCTTCGCTGTTGCCGTCGCCATCGTTGTCATACCTGATCGTGCCCTGGTTGGAAATGACCGTGAGCCCGGTGTTGGCGCCGATCGTGGCGTTGATCGTAATCGTTACCGAACCACCTGCACTAATGCTGCCATTCCAACTGACCGTGTTGCCGGCAGTGCTGGCGGTGCCAGCAGTAGCCGAGGCCGAAGTCAGCGTCAGGCTCGACGGCAGCACATCGGTGAACTCATCGCCAGGATTGTCGAATTGTGCCCCGATGCCACTGTTGCTTAGGACAACCGTGTAGGTCATGGTGCCGTTCGGATTGATCGAGCCAGACCGGGTCTTGGTGCCACTGATCGTCGCTGGCGATACGGCCGTAAACGCGGTCGGGTCGCTGGCGCCCCCCACGGCCGGGTCGTCACTCAAACGGCTGGTTTCATTGGTGCCTTCGCCATCGAGATCAACGTTGGCCGTGGCTTGGGCGCTAAAAATAGTGCCTGGTGTCGTACCGACGCCAAAGGCCGCGTTGATCGTCACCGTGACCGAGCTACCCGCAGCGACTACACCGTTCCAATCCACGGTGCCGGTGCCAATGGTGGCCACCGCTGTGCCCGAGGTGGCGGTCGCCGACACGAGGGTCAAGCCCGCAGGCAGCACGAGCGTGTACTCACTGCCCGGATTGTCCTGCTGGTCAAATGTCCCGCTATTGGTGATGGTCGCTGTGTAGCCGATCGCATTGCCGATGACGAACGGTCCAACGGCGACCAAGGTCGAACTCACGTCGGCCGGTGACAGCACTGTGGTACTGGCAGAAGCCGTGTTGTTGGCCGTGTTCGGATCATTGTTGGCCGAGGCCGCCGCACCTTGATTGGCCAAGGTGCCCGCCATGTTCGGCGCGTTCAGCGTGATGTCCAGCGTTGCCGTCGCACCATTCCCCAAGGTCGCCAGATTCCAGACACCAGTCGCTGGCGCGTATACACCCTGCGAGGCTGTGAACGTGGTCGGATCCAGCGCTGGGAATGACGGGAAGTTCTCCAGCACATTCAGGCTGTAGGCCGAATCGGCACCCGTGTTGCGCACCTGCAGCGAATAGGTAACCGGCGAACCGACCAGAACCGTTGGGCTGCTAACCGACATACTGAGCGCAAGATCTGATGAGCGCGGTGCCAACACACAGGCCTTGTTGATGTCGTTGCTTGGATTGGTGTCGACCAAAGCCGTGCTGCCGATCGAGGCCGTGTTGCATTGCTGATCGGTCGAATCGACGCGAGCTTGAATCTCCAGTGTCGCGCTGGCGCCATTGGTCAGTGTGCCGGGGATCGTCCACGTGGCGGTGGCGTTCGAGAACGCACCGGCACCGTTGTCAGACAGGTACGTGAGGCCAACCGGCAGAATGTCGGTCACGGCAACGCCGGTGACATCGTTCGGACCATTGTTGGTCGCGGTCAAGGTCAAGGTGACCGTGCTGCCAAAGGCTGGCGTGGCCGACGAGAAACTCTGACTGATCGCCATATCCGCACGCTGCGCGGTATCCAATGCCACCACTTCGGCGCGGGTACCGGACTTGTTGAAATGATGCAGCAGCAGCGCGCCTTTGCTGCCGTTGGCAGTCAGGTTGGCCGTGTTCCAGCTGACCGGCAGCGTGTTGCCGTTCAGGTCTTCGTCGAGGAAGTTGCCGCCAAAATTCACGCCCTGGGCAGCCCAGTTGTAGGTGAATGGACCATTCTCGGCGTCGAAGACGGCCGAGCTGGCTGGCGAGCAACGATCGCCCGTGGTGGTACGCGCACAACCAGAGTTACCCGGACAGGCGACGACCTTGTATCGGAACGAGGTCACGGCGGTCGACGCAAATCCGAGCGTACTCGGGCTTGCCGCCAGCATCAGCACATTGTTCTGGTGCGTGGCCGTGTCGAGCACATTCGGTCCAACGAGATTCACTGGAGATCCGAGACCAAGGATGGAGAAACCACCCGTGCCAGCGTCTTGAACGACACGCACGAATGTGTCTTGAGGCTGGGAGCCGGCGACAAAGATGCTTGGATTGACGTTGTAGAGGATCTTGTCGTAGACGCCATCGGTATTGTTGTCGACGCACACGCCAAAAGCCACGTCGCTCATCGTCGACCAGTCACCCCAGCTCGCGATGCCGAACATGACCAAGTCATTGGTCAGACTCGGTGCTCCGGCCGCTTGGTAGTAGCTCGTGCCGACATAACGGATATCGGCATAGTCCGGCGCACTGGTTGGATTGCGTGCGCTAACGACGCCCAGTTCGAACGGCGACACCAGGGACACCGAGTCGGTCGGGAAGGTACCGGTACAGGTCGGGCCGGCGGCCAGCGTGCCGGTGCAAACACCGGTGCCACTGAGCGGGATCGTGGTCGAGCCTGTCGGCGCACCGCCCGTGGTGATCGTATCCGGGGCCGACATGGTCGAGGCCGGGCGGTTCGCCATATACAAAGGCAGGCGGAACTGGGTGGTCGAGGCCTGACGGAAATTCAGATACGCGCTTTCTTCGGTCAAGAAGCTGCGCGGCTGATCACCGTAGTTGTTCTGCACACCCTGAGTGGCGAACAGGCTTGGGTCACGGGTGTGGTCCATCAGCGTCGCATCGGCCGACATCTGCACATCGATGTCGACGGTCTGGCCCGCCGGAACCGTCACGGTATTGCCGCCCGGCAGGCTGAAGCTGACGCCCGGTGCGTCGACCACAGTATCGAAGGTCAGGTCAAAGGTCTGACTGGTGCTGCCCTTGTTGACCACGTGAACCTTTTTGATCTCGGTCACGGTGCTGGCTACTTCCGGCGTAAAAGTGACACTGACCAAACCGGTGTCATCAGCATTGAACGCTACGACTTTACCGGCTGCCGATTTGGCTGGCAGCGTACGGCCAGCGCCAATGCGCGAGAGGTTGTAGCGCGGCCCGGCGCCACCGCCGAATTGCGTGACATCCTGGGTCGCGTAGTTCATGACCAGGGCCTTCAGCTCTTCGACCGTCCAGGTTGGATTGAGCTGGCGCAGCAAGGCCATGATGCCGGCGATATGCGGGCTGGCCATCGAGGTGCCGTTCAAAGTCAATGTCCGGCTGGCAACTTGCGTTCCGGAGGGGTCGGCGACCCCTGTGCAACTGAACGACCCACTGGTCTGCGTCAAACACGTGTTGCCCGTTTGCATCGAGACGATATTGACGCCCGGCGCGGCGATGTCGGGCTTCAGACGCAGGATGCCGGTGTTACCCATGCGGCGCGGGCCGCGCGAGGTGAAGCTCGCCGCCGTGTCGCCACCGTTCGGTCCGAGCAGTGTGACATTCAACGTCGCAATATTGGCCTTGAACGTATTCGCGTCTGCCAAGGTCACTCGCACAGAAGGGATGGTGATCGTGGCATCGGCGCCGCCCAAACCTGGCGGCGGTGTTCCGGGCACGTTGTCAGCGATGATCACCGCCACGGCCCCGGCATTTTGAGCATTCTTGACCTTGACGGTGAATCCGCAGGTACCGCGATCAATCAACGCAATCTTGCCGACAACAGCGGCTGCGTTGGTCAGGGCGGAGCAGCCATCAGTCGTCAGCGGACCAGCGCCATCTGCGGGATCGAGCGCAATCACCACAGACTGCGGTCCAGGCGGTGTGCCGCTGGCAGTCAATGCTGCGCCAAAGCTGGCGCTCCCGGCGAAGTAATTACCCACGATGCCGGCCGGGGCATTGACTTGCACGATTGGCGCCACTTCATTGCCGTCGAGCGTGGCCGCAGTCGCGATCACGCGCGAACCCGCGCCGGGCGAGCCGCTGATGAAGAAGGTGTCGCCGGAATTGCCTGCCGACGCAACCACGATGACCCCCGCAGCCGCCGCATTGTCGGCGGCGAGCGAACTGGCATTGCCAGGGCTGCCGAACGATGAGCCGAGCGACATGTTGATCACGTCGAGGTGGTCGGAGAAGTCCGAGTCACCGTTCGGGTCCATGGCCCAGTTGATCGCGCTGACGGTCAAGCCGGTACTGCCAAAGCAGCCAAATACGCGAAGGCCGTAAAGGGAAGCCTTGGGCGCGGTACCCGGGGCAATCGCCAGCCCCGAATAGGTCGACAGATTGGCATCATAGGGACCTGCGAACGTGGCGTTGGCTGCCGTCATGCCCAAGCCTGCCGCCGTACCCGACACATGACTGCCGTGACCGCCGCAGTCCATCGGATTGACATCGGGCACGGGCGCATTGGAGCCCGTGTAGGCATCGCCCGCGAAATCGGCGCCGCCGACGACTTTCGCAGTTGGAAACAGGCCGACGGTCGTAAAGCCGGTCGTGTTGCTCCGCTCGGTGTTGTAGTCCGCGGCCGCGGTACCGGTGCCGCCGAGATTCGGATGCAGGTAGTCGACACCCGTGTCGATGACGCCAATCCGGATGCCCGTACCATCAGCACCCGCAGGCAAGCCGATGGTATTGGCCCAGACGTTCGGCGTACCGATCAAAGGCACGCTCTGTGAACTGGTTGGGTATTCCCGCTCAATTGGGATCACGCGCTTGACGCCCGCGATCTTCGCCATCGCACTGATCTGACTCTTGTCGGCAAACACCGAGATACCGTTCAGCACGCGCTCGACCCGATAGACCTCTTGCACGTTGAAAGCGCTCAAAGCGCTGGACAAACGTGCCAAGGCAGCGAGATTCTTGTTGACCTGACTGCGCCCGGCAGCCACCGCATTAGCACGGGCCTGCTCGCGCGAGACCCGCGGATTGTTGAGCGCTTCGGCGTAGACCGCCGCCGCTGCCGGCTCGCTCAGCTCGACGAATACCTGAATGCGACCATCCGCCATCGTGACGATGTCGCTTTCGGCCGAATTGACGGCGCCGACGTTGCGCGCTGGCGCAGCGTTGATATTCCAGGCGCTGGCCGGGCTCGACACCCAGGACGCTGCAACGGTGACGCCCGCCAAAGCCGCAAAGACCGCCATTCCGAGCGGCCGCCTGGCGCGCAAAAGATTCCTGCTCATGCCCTTCTCCCAAAGTAAGCCAGCCGACAAGCCCGAAACCGGTCTTGCACGGCCCTTAGACACCACCGTAGTCGCCCTCAGCAGGCAACCCCTATTTGCAAAACAGAATTCCCTGACGGACCAATTGGAGCAGTTCGTCCTGAGGCCCTGGCCGCTCGTCACGCTGCGCCGCAATGCCAGGGCTCTGGCTGCAGGGGAGACGTGAATTGCCGCAAGTCCGTGATCGTACCCGCAAATCTAATGCACGTGGATGCCTGCAGGGCAAGAATTCAGCCCCTAACATCCCAAACTTCTGTGAGCCATGAGCGTTCACGACTACAGACGCTGGTCGCGCGAACCCGACCGCCATCGCCGCGCGACCTCGTTCTGCGGGGAATTTGCCTTGGCAGTTTGCTCACATTCGGCCAAGATGCCGGTATGGACTTCACACGCGCCCGAACATGACCCCCGGCAGTACCGAGTTTCTCCGGGCCCGGCAATTGCTGGATGGCCTTCCCTGGTTTCAGGGCCTGCCGGAAGACGCACGCAATCTGTTGGCTGCTGGTTGCAGTTGGCACCATCTGCCGGGCGGCGATGTGCTGTTTTACGAAGGCGAGTCCGCTGATGCGGTGTATCTGATTGCACGCGGTTCGCTGGGGGCATTCCGCAAACGCGATGATGATGTGCAAAGCATCGGCGAGATGTTCGCTGGCGAAAGCGTCGGCGAACTCGGTGTGCTCACGGGGCGACCGCGGGTGGCCACCGTTCGCGCGCTGCGTGATTCCGAGTTACTCAAGCTGCCCGGCAGCCACTTGGAAACGTTGGCCAATCAATTTCCCCAGGCGCTGCTTGGCTTGGCGCGGCTTGCGCTGAAGCGGGCCGGCCAGGGCGGCGCGCGGCGCTATGACTCGGCCCCCCGTACCATCGCACTGTTACCGCAATGTGCGGGGGCCCCGATCCGCGAGTTCGCGTCGCAGTTGTTGATGCGCCTGTCGCGCTTCGGCCGCGTGCGCTTGCTCACCAGTAGCGACGCCCACCATTCCATTGAATGGTGCTTGCAGCAGGAAGAGGATGCACGCTTCGTGCTCTATCTCGCCGATGAATCGAGTGGCGACTGGCGCGAACGTTGCCGTCGTCAGGCCGATGCATGGCTGTTGCTCGCGCTTTCCGATGAAACACCTGGCGCATTTGCCGAGGTGCTGCAACCCGTACCGCATCCCGATGCGCCGAGGCCCGAGCATTTGGTCCTGCTGCATCGCGACAAGCCGCGTCTTGGCGCTGGCAAGCGCTGGCTGAAGACCAGGCCTCGCGCGCAATTGCATCATGTTCGTCATGAGCCCGATGTCGGCCGCCTCGCCCGCCTGCTCTGCCAGCAGGCTCTGGGCTTGGTACTTTCGGGCGGCGGTGCACGCGGCTTTGCGCACCTTGGTGTGATCAAAGCGCTGCGCGAGGCGAATTTCGAAATCGATGCCGTGGGCGGCACGTCAATGGGCGCCGTCATCGGCGCCGGCTTGGCGGCAGATTGGTCGACCGAGGAAATGATCGAGGTCTTCCGGCGCGCGTTCTACGACACCAATCCGCTGTCGGATTGGACGCTGCCGCTGATCAGCCTCGTCTCCGGTCACAAGCAGTCCAAGCTCTTGCAGGACAGTTTTGGCGATCGCGATATCGAGGACTTGATCCTGCCCTACTTCTGTGTGAGCGCGAATCTGACGCATGGCAATGCCGTCGTGCATCGCAGTGGCCCACTTTGGTACTGGTTGCGGGCCTCCACGGCAATACCCGGAATCGTGCCGCCACTAATGCATCGCGGTGAGGTCTATGTGGACGGCGGTGTCATCAACAATTTTCCGGTCGATGTGATGCGGGATTTGCATCATGGCGAGATCATCGCCGTGGATGTCGGTGGTGACTATCGACTTCGCGCTGAACAAGATGAGACCGAACTGCCACCGATCTGGCAATTGTTCAGCGAGTGGTTTGGCCCCAAGCGGCGCCCCACACTCAGGCAGGTGCTACTGCGTGCAGGCATGGTCAATTCCGGCAGCGCCGCGCAACAGGCGCGAGCGTTATCGTCGCTGCTGTTGGCGCCGCCTTTGGGCGATATCGATTTGCTCGAATGGAAAGCCTACTACCGTGCCATCGATCGCGGCTATCAATACGCGCTGCGCATGATCGGTGGTGACAAGGATGCGCTCATGCAGGAAACGCCAGCGCTCTGGTAGTACCGTTCTGGTGCCTGCCGGGCTGCCGCGCAGCCCGGCATTGGGTTGCCCAACATCTGCCTGGAAACGCATTCCTCGTTCCATCTGCAAATGTTCGATCAGCGTCGCGCTTACAACCGGAACAATCGCAGCGCGTTCACAATAGCCGCTTTGATCGGTCGCGGCAGCGCTGCGGCATCAACGCTTTGTCCGTTTACCAAGACCGCCCCAGAGATCGTGGAGCCTTCTTCAGCTCGCTCAACCGTCAGGTCGGTGAAGGCGATGTTGGTCGTGCGCGACTGCGGCGCGCTGCCGCCGGTCGGCGTTCCGGTGGTCACCAGTGTGAGGCTGCCATCATAGGTCACGACAACCAGATCGCCGTCACGCGCCGCTTCTCGGGCCGCATTGCCGTTCAATACAGCCGCTGCATCGTTGCGGAAGTGGAAGTTTGTATAGGCCCCCTCGGCAAGGCGGGTCGCATTGTCCTCGCCCAGCGTGCCGGCTGCCGACATGGTGAACGAGCCGCCGAGCTCGTCGCGGATCGTCGTGCTGCGGGTGTATTCGAAACCGGCACTGGCGAGCGTGCTGGTGAGCAAGAGGGCGGATGCAAGCATGGTCTTCAACATGGGAACACTCCTTGGATTCGTAGTGGTGGCTCAGGTCGTTTTGGGTGGACCTGATTCGGGCCGCGGTCGCGGTCTCCCCGTCTACAACGCGCGCGCTAGGTTCCCGTTGACGCGTCGTCTTTTCGCCACGTGCTTCAAATCGGTCACCACAGGACTTTCCGATAAGATCGCGGAGCGCCAGTACCGGCGCGGCTTTGCGAGGAGTGCGGGGATGTTTTTGGTTAGAGTTCAGACAGTACTTCTGGCGCTGTTCCTGGTCGCGACAAACACCCAGGCAGAACCGGGAAAAACACTCAGCGTCACCATCGATGACCTGCCCTGGGTGAGCCTGCCTGATCGCGCACCGGCGGATCTGTCGCTGCGGCATCAAGCATTGATCACGCATTTGCGTACGGCTGGAATTCCGGTGATTGGCTTCGTCAACGAGTACAAGCTTGTCGACGACGGAACCATATCGCCAGTCCGCGTGCAGATGTTGCGCGACTGGCTCGACGCGGGCTTCGCGCTCGGCAACCACAGCCGGGACCATCTCGATCTCCATGTGGTTGGTCTGTCGGCATTTACCGACAACATCATCGAAGGCGAACAGGTCTTACGGCCGCTGCTCGCCGAGTACCACGCCAAACCGACTTGGTTTCGGCATCCGTATCTGCATGCCGGTCACTCAAGCGCGGAGCGCGCAGCACTTGCCGCGTTCCTCCATACCCATGGTTATCGCGTGGCGCCGGTGACGATCGACAATAGCGAATGGATCTACGCCAAGGCTTATCATGATTGTGTGCGCGATGCGCGCTGCAAGGCAGCGACGCGCCGCACACTTGTCCGGAGCTACGTGCCGTATATGCGTGCCAAGATTCGCTACTACGAGGGGCAGTCGCAGCAGTTCTTTGGCCGGCAGATTGCCCAGGTTCTGCTCTTGCACGCGAATGAACTCAATGCTGCTGCGATCGACCAGCTGCTGGACATGATCCGCGCCGAAGGCTACCGCTTTGTGTCGCTCGAAACCGCCCTGCAGGATCCGGTGTACACCAGCCCTGATGGCTATGACGGTGCGGCCGGCCCGAGCTGGATTCATCGCTTTGCGCTGGCACAGGGCTTCAAAGGCGCTGATTTTGCAGGCGAGCCGCGCGTCCCGGACTTTGTTCTGAGGTTGGCCCGAGTTGACGGCGAATGACATTGGCAGCACTGCTGTTCGGCGTTTCGGGCGCCAAGAGCCGGATACGAAAAAAAGCGTTTTGACACAAGCGTCATGACAGCGTGGGGCCGTCGGCGCTGTCACTCGGTTTGCGATTGTTGGCCCGAACGACGATCGCACCGCGCGTCGTGCACGGCGAAGGCTCACGCGCACCGTGAGGCGCGCGCACGGGTATTGCGGCGCGTATCGACGACGCTCGTGGTCATCACGCGGTGCCGGGTTACCCCCAAAAGACGACTCCCCGCACGCGGCGGGGAGTCTTGTCTGCATTCATACCGTCGTGGTCGATCAGTCGCGTTCAGTCGGACGCAAGAACCAACGGCACAACGCCGGCAGGAAGACAATGGCGGCAATCATGTTCACCACGAACATGAAGGTCAGCATCAGACCCATGTCAGCTTGGAACTTCAGTTCCGAGAAGTACCAGGTGAAGACGCCTGCAGCGAGCGTCAAGGCGGTGTAGAAGATCGCAATACCGGTGGTCTTCAGCGCACCGAAGTAGGACTCCGACAAGGTCGCGCCATTGCCCATGTTTTCACGCATGCGCGCAAAAATATAGATCGCGTAGTCGACACCAATACCGACACCCAGCGCCACCACGGTCAGCGTATTGACCTTCATGCCGATGTTGAGGTGCGTCATCAGCGTATGCCCGAGCTCGGTCACGAGCACCAGCGGCAACACGATGCACAGTGCCGCCAATGGATTCCGGAAGCTGAGCAGGCACATCAGGAACACCGCGGCGTAGAGGTAATACAGCATGTCGTGTTCGACATGGCGCACCGTGTCATTGATGGCCGCCATCACCCCCAGGTTGCCGGTAGCAAGGCGCAGATTGACCTGGTCGGTCTGGTACTGCTCGCCATTCGCTTCGGCCGCCGCACGCGCAGCATCACGAGTCTTCCGGAAATCCGCAAAGGCAGCCTTGTTCTCGTCCCGGAACGCCTTCACAGCGTCCACGACACGGTCGATCGTTGTCGCCTTATGGTCGGTCGTGAAGATCGTGATCGGCATGGCCTTGCATTCCTGGTCGTCGAGCAGACCGGAGTCGCTTTCCACGCCCTGCAGGCTCTGCCGCAACAGGTTCGGGTCACGCGGAATGGTACGCCAGCGAACATTGCCCTCGTTGTAGCCAGCGTAGATGATCTTCGCGACCTGCGGCAGCGTAATGACCTGCTGCACGCCTTCGACGTTTGACATGTGCCACGCGAAGCGATCGATCAGTGCCATGGCCTTCGGGCTTTCGGTACAAGCGAACGGACCGACTTCGGCAATCACGTTCATGATGTCGACACCGAGTGCGAACTTGCTGGTGATCACAGCCGAGTCCTGGTTGTAGCGCGACTCCGGACGGAGCTCGGCCACGCCACGCTCAGCGTCACCGATCATGACCTTGTCGCCCTGCGCTTCGGCGAAATACCACGTCACGGTGCCAATGACGATCAGAATGGCAGCCGGGATCGGACGCGAAAAGCGCGTGAGGAATTCCCAAATCTTGTCGAAGGCTGTGAGCTGCCGCAGTCGATACTCGCGTTTCTTTTCCAGATTGCGGAGCGTCGTGTAGCTGAGCAGTACCGGCAGCAGCACGAGATCGGTCAGGATGGTCAGTGCGACACCGACGGTCGCGGTGATCGCGAGCTCGTACACCATGCGGATTTCGATCAGCATGATCGTGCCGAAGCCGATACAGCCAGCCAGCAACGCGATCGCACCTGGGATCAGCAAGGCGCGGAAGGCGCTGCGCGCCGCCACATCAGCCGGCACGCCGTGTCGCGTGCGGAGTTCTTCGACCGTTCCCTCTTCGAGCCCTCCAAAGAAGATCTCGCCGCGAAACCGGTTGATCATCTGCTCGCCGTGACTGACCGCAATCGCAAATATCAGGAACGGCGTCAGCATGTTCATGGGGTCAATACCGAAACCGAGCAGCTTCAGGGCTCCCAACATCCAGATGACCGCGACGAAGGCGCAGAACACCGTCAGGCTCGCGAGCTTGGCCGATGTCGAATAGATGAACAGCAGGAACCAGGTCAGGATGATCGTGACCAGGAAAAAGCCCATGACCGAGCGTGCGCCATCGGCAATATCACCCACCATCTTGGCGAAGCCAATGATGTGCACGTCGACGTTCGGGTTCTCTTTCGTGACCTTTTCGCGAATCTTCTCCAGATCGTGCGCGACACGCTGGTAATCGAGTTTGCCGCCTTTTGCTGCGACTTCCGGGATCAGCTCGGCCATCAACATGGCACCCGAGAAATCCTTGGCAACGAGGCGACCGACGACGCCGGCCTTGACGATGTTCGCCTTGATCTGCGCGAAATCCTCCGGCGTCGGCTCATAGCCTTCGGCGGTCGTGCTGAACGTCGATGGGATGACATTGCCACCGGCAAAGCCGTCTTCGACAATTTCGACGAAGCGAACATTGGGCGTGAAGATCGAGCGCGAGTGCGAATCGTCGACTTCGTCCAGCGCGAGCGTGTCGTTGGTGATTTGTTCCAGCGATCGCATGAAGGCCATGTTGAACATGTCGCCCTTCTTGTCGACCACAGCCACCAACACACGATTGGCGCCACCAAACTCTTTCTCGTAATCGAGGAAGGTCTGCATGTACTCATGCTTCAGCGGCACCTGCTTCTTGAAGCCGGCGTCGACCGAGAGCTGGGCGGCAAAATAGAGCATCACCGCTGTGATGGCGGTGAAGAGAATCAGCACCGTTGGCCGGGAGGCAAAGACGATCCGTTCGGCAAACCGAGCGAAAGCGCTGTCGGAATTTCCTGCGTGCATGCGGGACCTCGCTTGGCTCAGGGCTGATAGAAGGACAGTCCGGACTCACCGGCAAGCGACAGTTCGCCCGCGGTGATCGCCAGAACCGAGGAAAGCACCGTGCCATCCGGCGCGGCAGTAAGTTTGAGCGCCTCATCGGCGCTTGTGCGTACGAGGACCGCGCCATTGGCACCAACCAGCGCGGCGCCACCGCCTTGCCAACCCGCGCCACCCATCAGGCTGAGCTCGGTGCCGGTTTCAAGCTGCGTCCAGTTGTCGCCCAGGTCAAAGCTCTCATAGACGTTGCCGCGCAGGCCAAAGGCGAGCACATGCCGGCCCTCATAACCAATCACGCCGAACATCGAACCTTCGTACGGCAGTTGGAGACGCTCCCATGTCGCGCCATCGTCGGTCGAGCGGAATGCCGCGCCGCGCTCAGCCACGATCATGAACGAACCATCGCCCGTCCGCGCAATGCCATTGAGATGCGGATCGGTTTCTTCTTCGAGGTCGAGGTCTGATTGATCGAACGTCCAATTCTCGTCGTTGGCCGCAGCGGTATCAGTTTCCTGGGTGTCCAGGACTTCTTCGTCGGACTTGCCGAGAATATTCATCGACTGCCAGGACTCGCCGCCGTCGCTCGTCTTCAACAGCAACGAGTACGCGCCGATGGCGTAGCCATTGTTATCGTCATACATCAGCACGTCGAGGATCGGCGCGCCGTTCTTCAAATCCAGATTGTCCGGCACGAACGGTGCCAGTCGCTTGCGGCTCCACGTCAGACCACCGTCAGTCGAAAGCAGAATGACGCCGTCATGGCCGGCGGCAACGACGCGATCGCCGAAAGCCGAAACAGCAGTCAAAGTCGACCGTGTCGGTACGCCTTCAATCTGGCGCCAATCTCCGCGTCGCGTCTCCGAAACCAGAATGTGCCCGCGTTCGCCGACCGCTACGGCGCGATTGGCGCCATCGGTCATGTCCAGGATCAGGCTCTTGCCGACTTTCGGCAGAACTTCAGCCGTTTGAATGGCGAGATCGTCCTCAGTCGGAATAAAGCCGGTGCTGGTCTCCGGCGGCACGGGATCGACATCGTCGGTGGCGACCTCGGATAGATCACCCGCGTCGGTCGCGGCTTCACTTGCAGGAACATCGGATTCGGCTTCCTGAGCCATACCGAGACCAGAAAACATCAGGGCTGCGATCAGAGCAGACCCCTTGAACATCGCGGGAACAGGCAAACGCCTCATGCATCGTCTCCAGATTCGAACATCTGAAACAAAAAGGGCCGACCGAAGTTAAGAACGACGGTCGGCCCGAATGCTCAGGACTTGCCAGGGTCAGCGGATACCGCGCTGACGCAGGCTTTGTGGCGAGAATTGCGATGGCTCGACCCGGAAACCGAAGTCGATCGGATGCGCCTCTTCGTTGTCGATCAGGCCGGAAATGTAACGACCGGACTGCAGGTCGTGATGCGTTTCCAGTGTCGCCCAGAAGGTTGGCACTTCGTAGTAGTTGATCGACGGAGCTTCCGAATAGCGCCAGAGTTCGTTGTTGTTGTTGTAGTGATCAACAACGAGGATCTGCCAGCTGTCTTCGTCCAGATAGAACGTGCGGCGGCTGTTGATGTGACGCATGCCTTTCTTCAGCGTGGCATCCACTACCCAAACGCGGTGCAGTTCATAGCGCAGGTAATCCGGATTCAGGTGACCCGGCTTGACCAAGTCCTTGACCTTCACCGTGTTGCTATGCGCCTTGTAGGAGTTGTACGGCACGAAGATTTCCTTCTTGCCCACCAACTTCCAATCAAAGCGGTCCATGGCGCCGTTGAACATGTCGGTCATGTCGTTGGTGCGCAGACCGTCGGAGGCGGTACCCGGATTGTCGTACGCGACGTTTGGAGCACGGCGAACACGACGTTGACCTGGGTTGTAGATCCACGCCTGACGCGGCTGCACCTTCGAGTTCAGCGTTTCATGCACCAGCAACACGTTGCCGGCCAGACGCGCTGGCGAGACCACTTCCTGGAAGAAGTACAGCAGGATGTTGTTGATGTCCTTGATCTGTGCGCCCTTGCGGTAGTACAGGCCCAGGAATTCTTCCTTCAGGCGGATCAGCGTGTACGCGCCCGTGGCGGTTGGGGCCACCTGGTTCGCCCAGCGCATGCCACCCGTGCTCTTGTACTTCAGCTTGTGGTTCCAGATTGGCTCATAGCCGTTCTGCGGGACTGGGAACGGAAAGCCGAGCGAGGCATTTTCGACGCCGTCACCATTCGAGACCAGATTTGCGGTGGTCGCGTTGGCCTTGGTCGTGGTGTAGATGTCCTGCGAGAACGACGCGCTGCGACGAGTCGGATAGATGTTCATCTTGAAGGTCTTGTAGCGCTTGAACATCGCTTTCTGACCTTCCGTCATCTTGGCCGCATAGTCGTTGTAGTTCTGCGGGGTAATCGCGAACAACACCTTGTCGGTGGCAAACGGATCGGGATGGAACGCGCCGGCCTTGTAGCCAGCCGGTGGCCGAGTGATGCCGCCCGTCCATTCCGGAATCGTGCCGTCCTTGTTGCCCGCCTTTTCGCCGCCAACTGGCGTCAAATCTTTGCCGAGCCGTGCGGCCTGATCAGCCGAGACCGCAGCAACGGACTGGGCAGAAACGCCCAGTCCAATCATCGCGGCAAGCAGTAGTTTTGATGCGTGACGCATAACTTCCTCCCTGTTTGCTTAGAACGAATACTTCACTGTGAACGACACGAAGTCGCGATCGTGAATCAGGTTGAGGTTGCCCGCACCCGAGAAACGCGTGTAGCTGATGTCGCCGATCCACTTGTTCAGGTAGTTGGCCTCAACACCGAGCGTCAGCGAGCGACGATCTTCGATGAAGTTGCCGCCCGGACCTGGGGTGATGCCGTTGACGTCATGATTAAACGCCACGCGCGGTGACATCGTGAAGGACGAACCAAACGCGTTCGGGTAGTCGGCGCGTGCAGCCACGCGGTAACCCCACGAGAACGGCGTCGGGAACCCTTCGATCTGCGTCACCGGGTTGCGGCCACTGCCGCCGGTCGCGGTATCCGGGCCACCGCCCGTATCCGTGCCGTCACCCTGGTAGCGCAACGTACCCGGGTCGGGCAGATCCCACACTTCGGTGCCACCGACTTCGCCAACGAGCGAGATCTGATCGGCGCGCAGGAAGTTGCCTGGGCCAAAGACCTTGGTTGCGGTGAATTGCAGCTGCGACACTTCGTGCCGCTCCCAACCCCGGATCTCTTCGCCTGGCAGGACTTGGCCGAGCTGGCTGCGGAAACGCAGGTATTCGGCCGGGATCAAGTTGTTGAGTGGCGACAACGCGGTGAACAGCAGTTCGACGTCGTCGACCTGCAGCGGCATGTTGTCGCGGTGGCTGAGTTCGCCTTGGAGTGCGACACCCGTATCGCCAAGCGTGGTGTTGAACGACACGCCGTACAGCTTGATGTCTTCTGGATATTCGACGAAGTAACGACCCGACGACGGCGCCGTATTGGTGATCGCGATACCCGAGATCAGCGGCAGACGGCTGTGATAGTTCAGGAAGTAGAAGCCGAATTCCGTGCTCATCAGCTGGTCAGCGAAGTAGCGTACGGCAAAGCCGTACTGGCCACTGTCACTGGCATAACGGTCCGGCGCGCGACCCACGGCGGCCGAGCAGTTCGCAAACTCGAGCGCGTTCGAAGCCGGCACCAGACCACGCTGACACGCGGCGAATGAGGCGGGCTCGTTGTTGCGGCCGAAGTTCAGCATCACGAACTCGCCATCAAGCGTCGCGAAGTCGTTCGTGCTGAAGTACGTGCCGACCGGATCGGGCTCGGTCTGTTCGAACTCGAACATGTACAGGGCTTCGGCCGACAGGTTTTCGGTGAAGTTGAACGTGGTGTAGAGCATCTCGACCGGCAGGAAGGCTTCCTTCAGTTCGGAGCCCGCCACGCGCAGCTTGGACACGTCGACCGGGTTGATCACGTTGATACCGTTCTGAATGAACGTGCTCTCACCCCAGCTGACCACCTGGCGACCCAGACGCAGGCTGCCATCATGGCCGCTGACATCAAAGTTCCAGAACACAAACGCGTCGAGCAGTTGGAAGTCCTTGCCGACCTTCTGCTTGGCAAACTTGCCAAGTTCACGACGATCGTTGTTCTCGAAGTCGTAGAAGTAGCTGGCGCGGACGAAGGCACCCATGTTCTCGCGATAGTTGAGGCTCAACTCGCTCGTGGCCTTGACCGCGTTCGAGAAGAAGTCGCCATCGTCATAGTTCAGGTTGCCGTCGTCGGAGTTCACCGAGAAGCGGCCCGGCGCCGTCAATTGCGCGCTGAGCGGTTGCAGCCCGATCAGCGGGTTGATGTTGGCCAGACCGACGAGTTCGTCATCGCGTTCTTCAACGCGCATCGAAACGCCGTAGGACAGCTGGGTCTGGACGGAGCCAGACCAGTCATCGCCGAAGGTGAAGTCGACTGCCTGAGCCTGTGCGAAGGCACCGCTCGCGAGCGCGAACAGCACCGCGCGACCAAGCAGGGGACGACGAACACGCAGGGAATGGTTGTTTGCTTTCATGTTGGTTCTCCGTGTCTCGTCTTATTGCGTGCGAATGACCGAGGTGTTGGTCACCTGCACCGCCTGACCGTTACTGACGATCATGCTGGCCATCTGGGTCTGCATTTCCACCGTGGCGGCAGCCGACGAGGTCGGGCTCAGCAGCGAGCCGTGATCACCAGCAATGAAGCGCACCGCACCGCGGATACCCGTGGCCGACTGGGCGCTGGCCGTGAGTGTGCTCAGGCCAAGGGCGCGGATCAGTGGTTCCGTACCAGCCAACGGCGCACCGGCCACGGCGTTCGGAATCACTTGGTCCGTCGTCGAGGCGCTCGTGCCCACCACTTCGTGCAGCAGGATGCGTTCGCCCGCAGCGAGGGCAGCAAAGTTGATCGGATCGCCCGAGTCAACCGCCTGCTGGGCAGCGCCGAGGAACTGGTCGAATGCCGGCGTACCAGCGACGACGCCCGAGGCAGCCAAGCCAGCGCGGATGCGCGGACCAAACGTCGGCGAGCCATTCAGCAGTTGGGCGATACCACCACCCGGCACCGACAGCACGGCCGTCGTCACGCTCGGGTCGAGCGCCACGAAGTTCAGACCGACAATCGAGCCCAGGGACTGGCCGACGAAAAAGATGCGCGAGCCGTCCAAGTCGCCCACTGCGTCGCCATCGAAGCTCATGCTCGGAATGGTCTTGGCGAGGGTGAACAGGTCAGACACCGACTGGCGCAGGTTGTCGCGCGAGGTCAAGAGGCTGCTCAGGTTGATGAAGAACGTACCCGACGAGTCGACCACGCCATCGGGGCCACTGGCACCCGTGGTGTTGTTGGTCAAGTCGAGGTCGAACGTGCGTTCCGAGGCGATCGGGGCAAACGGGGTGTTCTCGATGTAGAACGCCGCGGTCGGGCCGTCGATCGAACGCACACCGTGCAGCGGCTGGTCAATCGCAACGACTGCGAAACCCTGCGCCGCCATCGTGGCCGAGATGGCCAGCATGTCGGTACGGTTACGCGTGATGCCGTGCTGGAAGATCACCACCGGCCAGCCTGCAGCTGGCTTGGTGCGACCCGAGGCCGCATTCGGCACGGTCATCAGCACGGGGATGTTCTGCGTGCTGGTCGCCACTGGGAACGGATTGGCGAACGTGACGTTGGTCGACGTGGCATCGAGACCGGCAGCGTTGAACGGCGGCACATAAGCACCTGGCGCGGACTTCCAGAACGTGGTCAGCGGCGCCGTTGGGTTCTGTGCCGTCGGAGCGGTCAGGAAGTACCGGACCGGCATCACGCCGACGACGATGTCCGCAACCGGCGGCAGGCCAACCGCACCGGTGTTGAGACCAGTTGGGGCCAGCGTGGCGGTGCCCGAAACCGTGGTTTGACGCATGGCATTCAGGACCACCGAGGTGCTCTGGGTGGTGAACACCCACGACAGCACGATTTCGTCACGCGGAATGCCCCGCGCGACGGCGGCGGCTTCCTGCGTGTTGGTCAGCAAGCGCAGCGGTTCGAGCGAACACGCGCTGGCAGCCGGCAGCAGCGGGACCGTTGACTGTGCCGTGGTCGGGCAGCTGGCGAGGCCAGTCTGCGACGTCGGGCTGATCAGTGGCGACGTACGACGGACCAGACCGTAGGTCGTATCCGGCGTCATGTCGTTGCCAGCAGCGTCCTTCACGTCATCGGTCACCACGACCATGTACGAGGTCAGCTGCTGCAATGGCGCCAGCGGCACAATGCCCACCGTGGTGCCGGTGGTGTCGGAGCCGGACTTGGCCACGACGAATTCGGTAGCCGCGAGTTCACGCGTCACGCCCGTCACTGCGCGGGTCGACGGATTGATCGTGACCTGGAACATGCGGATCGAGCTACCTGGCACCAAGGTGTTGTCGCGCACCGGAGCGGAGGTTTGGAAGCGGCCAGGAGCGACCGTGGACCAACCGTCCAGGGCATTCAACGATACCTGTGGGTTGCTGAAGTCGTTCGGATTCGAGACCGGAATGTTGATCGTCAAATCGCGTGTACCGGACAGCAGCAGGTCCGTCGGGAACGGCACCACACCCGTCGCCGGATCAAAGCGGGCGGTGATTACGCCGGTAACCAAAGAGCCGTCATCATTACGGGCGGGTTGTACTTCAACCGCTCGCGGGCTGTTGCTGCTGCTTGAGCACGCAGCCAACAGAATCGACGACAAGGCAGTAGCCAAAAGAGTTCGGGCCTGCATGCTTGTTTTCCTTTTCGTCAGTATGAAATCGGGGAGCGCCCCCAAGCACGGATGGATCAATCGTTGCCAGCAGCTGAAGGTTTGCGCCTTCAGCGCTGACGGCCAGGTGGCCATGGACAGCCTGCGCGCGCCACTTCTGTTGGAAAGCCCTCCAATCCAACGAAGCGTCGCGCCAGCTCTATCGATTCCCACCCGACCGGACGGTGGATCAATCCGGGCTCAGCGCCTCGGTATCATAGGCAGTGCGTCTGACCGATTGCAACGTATGTTTGAATCCGCCACATTGATGCACTGCACCACTTGACAATTCCCCGACATGGCAAATCCTGAACAACCAAGCTTGTGCGTCCTGATTCCCGTCTACAACGAGGCGGAATCCTTGCCGCACCTGATTCCCAGGGTGTTTGCCGCCCTGGCCGACCTGCCGGCAAAGGTGCACCTTCTGCTGGTCGATGACGGCAGCCGGGACGGCAGCGGCGAGCGCATGGCCGAGCTGGCTGAGAACGATTCTCGAATTGGCTACCTCCGGCTGGCCCGAAACTTTGGCAAAGAGATCGCCATGAGCGCCGGGCTGGACCATGCTGACGCCGACGCCGTGGTCATTCTGGACGCCGACCTGCAGGACCCGCCCGAATTGATCCACGAGTTCTGGAAACACTTTCAGGCCGGCTGTGACAACGTCTATGGCGTGCGGACGTCGCGCGATGGCGAGTCGTTCTTGAAGAAAGTGACCGCCGCGGGCTTCTATCGGGTGATCGACCGGATGAGCCGTACGCCGATTCCCCGCGACACCGGCGACTTTCGCCTGCTGTCACGCCGCGCGGTGCTCGCGCTCCGCCAGCTCCGCGAGCGCAACCGCTTCATGAAAGGCCTGTTCGGCTGGGTCGGCTACAAGAGCATCGGGGTGCCCTACCAGCGCGCTGCCCGGGTGGCTGGCACCAGCAAGTTCAACTATTGGAAGCTCTGGAACTTCGCACTGGAGGGCATCACGTCGTTTTCGACCGTGCCGCTGCGCCTCGCGACCTATGTCGGCGCACTCACTGCGGCTGCGGCGTTCATCTATGGGGCCGTCGTGATCGCCAAGACGCTTGCTTACGGCGAGGCTGTCCGCGGCTATCCGAGTCTGATGGTCGTCATGTTGTTCCTCGGCGGCATCCAGCTGATTGCGCTTGGGATGATTGGCGAATACCTGGGGCGCCTGTTTGAAGAGAGCAAGATGCGGCCGCTGTATTTGCTGGCGGACGCAAAAGCGCCCGGCAACACTGCGGGCAGACTCGATCAGGGCTCCTGAAACCGCGGCAACCACTCGGCCAGCTTTTCCAGACGGGCATGCACGTCGGTGCGTTCGAGCAGTTCGTAACGCTCCTCGACCGTCAACGGCAAACGCTCGGCCAGGCGCCAAACGACCCAGGCGGCATCGTCGAAGTTCGCTTTGTCAGCCTCGCGGAGCAAGCTGTCGCCTTCGTCACCAAGACGGCGCAACAGCAGTTCGAACACGCTGTACTCAGGCGGCAACGGGAGGTCCGGATCACTGCTCCGATAGCGCACCTCGGCCTGGCGCAGCCCGTTCGGCTCCAGCCAACTGCGCACATTGCGAAAGCACGATTCGCCGTGCACAGTAATGCCGAGCAAGCCATCTGGCAGCGTGCAGAAGTCGACAATGCGGGCACTGACGCCCAGGTCCATCGGCAACGCCGGGCCGCCGGATTCCATGCCGGCCGCAATCAAGATGATGCCGAACGGGCTGCTTTCGCGCATCGATCGCCGCACTAAATCCAGATAGCGCGCTTCGAAAATGCGCAACGACAGCAGACCACCGGGATACAACACGGTGTTCAGCGGAAACAGGGGAAGGGATTCGGTCTCAGACATGGGTGGATTGTCTCAGGTCCGAATTCGCTGCGCGTGAACGTTCGGCCTCGGCGAGCACCCACACCCGGAAAGCCTGCACTGCCGGTGACGGCGCACGCCGTGACGGATACACGAACCAATGCGAGAACTCGGCTTCGAGCGTCTTCTGCCAGAGCTGCACCAAGCGGCCCGATTCGACCAGCGGGCGGATCATCGTCACGCGCCCGAGCGCAATGCCCAAACCTTCAACTGCGGCACGCGTCAATGTTTCTGAATCCGTGAATTGCGCCACATAACGTTTCGGCGCCTTGCCGCCAAAGCGTGCAAACCAAAGCGGCCAACGCTGCCCTGGGTCACCGAGCAGCGGATATCGGGGCAAGGTAGTCAGATTGGGGCGACCCAGGCGCTTCAGCAGATCTTTGCTGGCCACCGGCGTCAAATATTCCTCAAACATGAGCTCGGCCTCGGTGTTGGGCCAACGACCCGCGCCAAAACGCAACGCACAGTCAACGCCATCGCGTTCGAAATCCACCAGTGTGGTGCTGGAATGCAAATTGAGTTCGATCTCCGGATACTTGGCCACGAAATCGGGCAGGCGCGGCAACAGCCAACTCGATGCCACGGACGCCATCACGCTGATGGTCAAGCGCTGATCGCGCGGGCTCAACGCCCGGGTCACACTCACATTCAACGCATCAAATTGCGGTGCGACTTCTTCAAAGAGACGTTGGCCGACCGCGGTGGTGCGGATACCACGAGGACCGCGCTCCAGCAGCGCCTGCCCAAGTCGCTGCTCCAACAGTCGCATCTGATGACTGAGCGCGGACACGGTCACATGCATGCTCGCGGCCGCATGGGACAGATTGCCGGCGCGAACAGCGATCACGAAGGCTTGCAAAGCAGCGAGCGGCAGGCGTTGGCTCATGTTGAGAGAAACTCAAGTCGACGTGGAGATTTTATCGCTACCGAGGCGGTCTGTGCGTCCGTATCGTCACGCCTCGATGTCACGAAGGGACGCCCCATGACGGACTTGGTCTTTTATCACTCGCCCGGTGCTTGCTCGATGGTCGTGCACGCCGCACTACTGCAATGCAAGGTGCCGTTTGAGGCGCGGGTCTGCGATGTTCGAGCCGGTCAGCAGCATGAGCCCTGGTATCGCGCGATCAACTCGCGTGGCCGGGTGCCAACGCTTTTGGTTGACGGCGAGGCACTGACCGAAGTCCCCGCGATCTTGCTGTATTTGGACAGTCGCTTTCCGGATCGGCGATTGTTGCCGGCGAGTGGTTTGCCGCGCGCACAGGCGATTTCTTGGTTGAGTTGGTTCGCCAGCACGGTGCATCCGCTGTTTCGCGCGTATCTGCGACCGGAGTGGTTGGCGGAGGGCGACGCCGAGCAAGCGACGCTTAAATGCCGCGCAAGTGCGCGCATCGATGCGGTCTTGGGCGAGATTGAGTCAGCACTCGGCACGACGCTAGGTCGTGCGCAGTTGGGGTTGCTTGATTATTACGCGGCGGCCTTTCTGCGCTGGTCGAGCGTGTTGCCCGAGCCGCAGCGTGCGTTGTGTCCGGCGTTGCGCGAATACCGCAAACGGTTGGCGGAGGACGCGTTATTTCAGCAGGTGTTGGATCGCGAAGGTGTGGACTTGGTCAGCATGAGGCGGCGGACGGATCCGTGAGCAGGGTTTGGAATTCCGCTCAACCGGCCAAGTCTGCAAGATGCAAGACAATCATGAGTTCTCGCAACAACTGTGTGATCTGCCAAGTATTAGGTTCTCGAGCTCGAATCGAACCTACTGCAGCAAAGCCCGAAGATTGTACGAGCGCCGATCGGTAAGATTCGAGCGTGGGGCAAGTCTGCCCCCCCTTTTGTGGGAGGGCCTTTAGGCCCGAACCAAACTTACGGCAAGACATGTTCTTGCTATGGCAAGGGCACCGACCGCCCCGAACGTGCGCTCAGTCGCGCATCAAACTCTCAGCGACGATGCGCGATTTGCACGACGGCACCGTGTGGCAAGTAGCCCGCTTCCCATCCCTCTCCCACTCGCGTGGGAGAGGGAGCTGACTCCCTCCCCCGCGATCGCGGGGGAGGGCCCGGGGAGGGGGTTACTTGCGATCAGAATGGTCATTTCACGCAAAGGTTTGAGCAGAGAACATCATGCATCTGCGTGTGATTGATGAGAGGCTCCTCGCGCCCAAACATCTTGGCAATGAAGCCAGTTCGAGGCCAGCTTGATTCGCGGCCGAAGCCGCCCCCACAAGAAACCCGCCTGCAACGCCTCGTGGTTAGGCAATCACACCCTGCGTCTTCAGCGCCTCGACAATCTGCGCCGCCAAGACACCCGGGTCCTGACCGTCCGTATCAAACCGAAGCTCCGGCTTCTCCGGCGCTTCATAAGGGTCGTCAATGCCGGTGAATTGCTTCAGCTTGCCGGCACGGGCTTGCGCATACAGGCCTTTGCGATCGCGCGCTTCGCAGATTTCCAACGAGGTCGCCACGTGAATCTCGATAAAGGCAGCGCCGCTGCCCTGCACCAGGTCGCGCACCGCTTTGCGATCGTCAGCATACGGCGCAATGGGTGCGCACACCGCCAAGCCACCATGCCGCGCCACTTCAGCCGCCACAAAGCCAATCCGCTGCACATTCGCCGAGCGGTCTTCCTTGCTGAAGCCCAAGCCTTTCGACAAATGCTTCCGCACGAGATCACCATCGAGCAACGTCACGGAGCGCGCCGTCTGCTCCGAGAGCTTCGCGATGAGCGCATTCGCAATCGTCGACTTGCCCGAACCGGAGAGGCCCGTAAAGAACACAACACCACCACGCGCGCCCTTCGCCGGATACCGCGCCCGCAACACCTCAGCCACTTCCGGATACGTGAACCAATCCGGGATCGACTCGCCGGTGACCAAGCGCCGACGCAGCTCCGTGCCCGAGATATCGGCCACCACATCATCGGCTTTCAGCTCGTTCTGCGCGACATAAGTGTTTCGGTTGCTCGCATAGACCAGTGCCGGGAACGGCAACACCTTGATGCCGATTTCTTGCTGATGCCGAACGAGCAGTTCCTGCGCGGCATACGGCTCGTAGAACGGCTTGCCGGTACTGTCGTTGCCTGGGCCGGCATGATCGCGGCCGACAATGAAATGGCTCGCGCCATAGTTCTTGCGAATGATCGCGTGCAGCACCGCCTCGCGCGGACCGGCCATCCGCATCGCGAGCGGCAGCAGCGAGAGTTTCACGGTGCCCTTCGGATAGTGCTTCAGAATCGCCTGATAGCACCGCACACGAGTGTAGTGATCCACATCGCCTGGCTTCGTCCGCCCGACGACCGGCTGCAGCAGCACGTTGCCACCAGCCTTGGCCGCAGCGCGAACCGTGAGCTCTTGATGCGCGCGATGAATCGGGTTGCGGGTTTGGAACGCGACGAGTTGTTCCCAGCCGCGCGCCTCCAGGTCGGCGCGAACTTGTGCCGGCGTTTCGCGCAGCGCCTCGAAGTCGAAGTGCCGTGGCAGCGCGAGACCACGCAGCTTGCCACCGAGATACACCGGCTGGGTGCGCTTCTGCAGATCGGCCACCGCCGGATGCAAGGCGTCCTGGGTGCCAAACACAAGTTCCGCTTCGCGGGCCAAGTCGGGGCGATAAATCGACTCGACATCCAATACTGCCAACGGCGTGCCTTCGGCATCGCGCAGCGCCAGCTCGGCACCCACACTGAGCTTCTCGGCGACCGCTTCGCTGACGTCGAGCGTGATCGGCAGCGGCCACAACGTGCCATCCGCGAGACGCAGATCGGTCACGACCGACTCATAGTCGTTCTGATTCAAGAAGCCTTGCAGCGGCGAGAACGCGCCGTTCAACAGCAGTTCCAGATCGCAGAGCTGGCGATCCGTCAGATCGACGCTCGGCAGGCTTGGAATGCGCGCCTTCAGCGCAAGCGCTGCATCAGCCGGCAGCAACAGGTCACGGAGGGACCCGCCGTACGGGGTATTCAGTTCAGGCAGGTTGGCACCAGCCGGGGTTTTCACAGCAGCAGATACAGCAGACATCGGTCACTCCAGAATGGGGTTCAAGCGAAGGGTTCAGCGAATGGGGGCGCGCTTTGGCGCGCGGGGGCGTTAGGGCCCCAAAGAAGGGATCAGTGTCGACAGCGACACATTCGTTGCGAGCGCTGCATCAGCGCGTGTGCGCGGCTCATCCGGCCACCTCTTCGCTCGCTTCGTGCAGACCGCATTCGCGCTTCAAGCCAAAGAAGCGGGTGTCTTCCTCGCTCATGTCGGCGAGTAGCGGGCGGGTGCTGTGCGTGTCGCCAATCGACACATAGCCTTGGTGCCAGAGCGGGTGATACGGCAGACCGTGCTGCGTCAGATACTTCCACACATCGCGGTCGGTCCAATCGATGATCGGATGGACCTTGACGCGGCCGTCTTGAATTGTCAGCACGTCGAGCTCGGCGCGGCTGCGGCTCTGTTTCCGGCGCAATCCCGCAAACCACGTCTGCACGCCAAGCTGGCTCAGCGCGGCCTTCATCGGCGCGACTTTACGCAGTTGGTTGTAGCGATTGATGCCCTCCAGCCCTTGCTCCCACAACTTGCCGTAACGCGCTTCGAACCAGTTCGGTGACAAATCCGACTGCAGCACATGCAAGTTCAATTGCAAGCGCTCATTGAGCTCATCAATGAACTGATAGGTTTCCGGGAACAGGTAGCCGGTATCAACGAGCAACACCGGCATATCGGCGTGCTGACGCGTCACCAAGGAGAGCGACACGGCGGCCTGTGCGCCAAAACTCGACGACAACGCGAACGCGCCGGGTAGATGTTCTAATGCATATGCAACGCGCGCCTCGGCAGTTTCGCCCGCAAGGCGTTTGTTCAGCGCGCTGAGCGCGTGCGGATCGTGCTTCAGCGTTTCGAGTTCGAACCGACTCATGCCGCACCCCGCTCCCGATGCACACCTTTCAGACCATCCAGCACGCCCACGCGATGCACGAAGTCACCAAAACGCTCGCCCGTTTCGCGCTCGGCGGCGTATCGGCCGAGCAAGCCGTCGAGCACGCTCAAGAATTCCGGCTCAGCGATGTTTTCGCGATAGAGCACCGTCAGTCGATCACCGCGCACCGAGCCACCCAGCAGCAGGTTGTAACGCCCCGCGGCCTTACCGATCAGCGCGACCTCAGCGAGATACGGCCGCGCGCAGCCATTCGGGCAACCCGTAATGCGCAGGACCAGCGGGTCTTGCAGCAAGCCATACTTGGCTTGCAGTGCCGATACCTTACCGAGCAAGTCAGGCAGATAGCGTTCCGCTTCGGCCATCGCCAGCGGGCACGTCGGCAGTGCCACGCACGCGAGCGCGTCGCGCTGCAGTGGGGTTTGCTGTTCGTACAGATCGAGCGCATATTGGCGGACCAGCGCATCGATGCGGTCTTTTGCCGATGCGGGCACATTCGCAATGACGAGGTTCTGATTCGGCGTCACGCGAAAGTCGCCGACATGCTCGCCTGCAATGGCTTCGAGACCACTCAACCACGGCTTGCCGTCCTCATCACGGATCCGGCCAGCGGGAATCCGCAAGTTCAGATGCCAGCGGCCATCGTGACCTTCGATCCAACCAAAGCGATCACCCTGATTCGTAAACCCCACCGGCCGCGGCGCTGGCAGCGCAAAGCCAAGGCGCCGCTCGACTTCAGCTTTGAACCAATCCAGCCCGCGATCGATGATGGTGTACTTGAGTTTGGAGTTATCGCGACTGGTGCGGTCACCAAAATCGCGTTGCGTCGTCAGCACCGCCTCGGCAAACGCCAGGGTTTGCTCGGGTGTCACAAAGCCGATGATATCGGCGAGACGCGGATACGTCTTGAGGTTGCCATGCGTCGTGCCCAAACCGCCGCCAACGCTGACATTGAAGCCTTGCAGCTGACCGTTTTCGATGATCGCGATGAAGCCCAGGTCGTGGGCGTACACGTCAACGTCGTTTTGCGGCGGAATAACGACAGCGGTCTTGAACTTGCGCGGCAAATACGTTGGGCCATAGATCGGCTCGACGACGCCTTCCAGGTTCTGCTTCTCGCCGTCCAGCCAGATCTCGTGATAGGCGCGCGTATTCGGCAACAGGTGCTCGGAGATGCGCTTCGACCACTCAAAGACCTCGGCATGCGCTGCGGTTTCGACCGGATTCGGCGAGCACAACACATTGCGATTCACGTCGCCGCAAGCGGCAATCGTGTCGATGAGCTGCGCGTTGATGGCGGCCATGGTGGCCTTCAGTTCGCGCTTAATGATGCCGTGAAACTGAATCGCTTGCCGCGTGGTCAGGCGCAGACCTTGGTTGCCGTAGTCGCGCGCGATTTGCGAGACACCGAGCCATTGCGACGGCGTCAACACGCCACCTGGCGTGCGCGTGCGGATCATGAAGGTCCAGTCCGGCTCCAGTTTGGCCGCCCGGCGTTCCTCACGGCTGTCGCGGTCGTCTTGGATATAACTGCCGTGGAATTTCACGACAAACGTATCGTCGCCCGCGAGTGCGCCGCTGGCGCCGTCAGCCAACGACTCTTTCAATGTGCCACGCAGGTACTGACTGCGGGTTTTAATGCCTTCCTGGGCGGTAAGCGTGCTCATGGGAGCACAATAGGCGCGAGCCCCCGGCCTGAGAAACGATTTGGGGGCATTCCGTCATATCCGGATGGGTATATGGCGGCGATAAGGGCCGGGGCGTCTTCCCGTGAGCCCCCACCCTCGTCATCCCGGCGAAATTGGGAACCCAGGGCCTACTCGCGGCGCTCCCTCAACTCTCCGAAGCAGACTGTGTGAAAACGTTGGGGTAGGACAAAATTCGTTGTTTCTACGTGGTCTCCGTGTGGGTGAAAGAACTTCAAACCCACCCCGGATCAAGTCCGGGGTGACGAGAGGTAGATTGGAACTCCGTGGGAATCCGCTCCTTTCTAGCGTCTGGAGCAACGGTTTCGCCTCGACGGACACACTTGCGATTCGTCGCCCCGGACTTGATCCGGGGCGGGTTTCAAGCTCGCGGCAAGCCGACCCATCGCTTGCGCTCAGCATCGCTTCCGAACGCGATCGGCTAAGTTGCTCGAACCAGCACTTCGGTGTTTTCACACAGTCTGGAAGGTCGGGTTCCACGGCCTTCTCGCCGCGCTCCCCCACCCTCGTCATCCCGACGAAAGTCGGGACCCAGGGCAACCTTGCGACACTGCCGCAAGTATTCTGGATCCCGACGTGCGTCGGGATGACGACAATTGGGCAGGCCTCCAGGCATCAGAATCGGCGTCGCGCTTGTAATTCCGACCCCCACCCGCAACTATGGCCCATGCGCCCCGTCCTGAAACGCCTGTTCCTCCTCGCCCTGTCCACCGACACTGAGGCCCAATACCGGGACAGCGAAGGCTGGCAGACCCGCTGCCTGCACTGCCGCTCGCGGCTCTTGTTCAAGCCCGATGGCGAGCCCATCAGCGCCGGCAGCCTGGAACACGTGGTCCCCCAGGCCTGGTTCGGCAAACGCGCCGCGAAAGCCATCTGCGCCCGCGTCGGCGACGACCCGAACGACGGCCGCAACCTCGCCATTGCCTGCCTCACCTGCAACCACGCCAAAGGCCGCGGCCCCGATCAACGCGGTCCCGGCGACCCGGACGCCTTGAACGTTGTCACCCGTCTCCTCGATGCCCGCTTGCTGCGCTTTCGGATTGCCGCCGATATGCCGTCAGGCCATTGGGCATGAACCTGACCCCGTTTGCCGATCTCTCCCCCAGCCTCATTCTGGACGCGTTGGAATCTGCCGGCTGGCAGATCGATGGCCGCCTGTTGGCGCTGAACAGCTTCGAGAATCGCGTCTATCAAGCGGGCCTCGAAGATGGCCGGTTTGTCGTCGCGAAGTTCTATCGCCCCGGCCGCTGGACGCCTGCGCAGATCCTCGAAGAACACGCCTTTGCACTCGAACTACGCGCCGCCGAATTGCCCATCGTTCCGCCACTCTCGCACCAGGGCAAGACATTGCTGGAACACGGCGGCTACCGCTTTGCCGTATTCGAACGCCGCGGCGGCCGCGCCCCCGAACTCGAAGGCCTGGACGTGGCCGAATGGATGGGCCGCCTGCTCGCGCGCATCCACTTGATTGGCGAGCGCGAAGCCTTTGCGGCCCGCGTGCCGTTTGACCTCGACCACATGCTCGACCAACCCGCCGATGCCGCGATCCGCTCCGGCCTGATTCCCGACAACTTGGTCGAAGCCTACGAAGATGCCCTCGACCAAATCGCGGACGAGATCGACACCCTGTGGTCCGACATCGACCCGATCTCCCTCAGACTGCACGGCGACTGCCACCCCGGCAACGTCTTGTGGACCGATCAGGGCCCGCACTTTGTCGACTTGGATGACTGCCGCATGGGCCCCGCAATCCAAGACTTGTGGATGCTGATGACCGGCGGACCCGCGCAGCAAGCGGCCTTACTCAAAGGCTATCGCACGTTTCGGGTGTTACCGCCGTCCGAACGCCAACTAATCGATTCCCTGAAAATTCTCCGGCAGATACATCACGCCGGCTGGATTGCTGCCCGCATCGATGACCCCGCGTTTCCGTTAGCGTTTCCGTTTGCGCTGGAGCCGACTTGGTGGGAGTCGCATATCAATGATTTGAGGGCTGCCGCGCGGGGGGCTTAAGCGGCGGTGGGTTGGCGTGAAGAGTGCGGAATCGGCGCAATCGAACTGTGCCCTACTTAGTGGAGATGTCGCTCTTCTGAGTCTGAGTATCATTCACCTCTTACACTCGAATCTGCCGGGATCTAAAGCAACGTCGCGCTCGATTGCCGCAAGAACCCGACTTCGTTCGTCCTGCGTCAATCTCTCTATCCAGATCTGCTGTGTTTCAGCCGCTGTCGCATAGCCAATGAAAGAGACGTCTCGCGATGACCCGACAGACGATTCCGCCGACTTGCGATCTATATAGTCCAGCAGATCTTCCGCCAACACCTTCGCGTACGGACGGACTTTGCCACCTTCCGTGTCACGAATCTCAGAGTACCGGAACATCCCAACAAATTTCTTTCCGTCAATGAGTGCGATTCCCTGGGAGTGATCGAATGTCTCCTTCCCATCTCTGACGCCTGCGTCGACGAAAATGAAACCCAAATCTCTAGAGACTCCAGCTATCTGCTCTGGAGCACCCCGCAGCATTGTCAGAACATAGTCGTTTCTCTCGACAAATTCTGACACTCGCTTGGAATCATCTCTCGGATTGATTGACAGCACGAACGACTTGATCGAAATGTACTTGGAAAGGTACTTTTGAATGAGATTCATGGTTTCAACATGCCCCAGGCATGGGCTGTCGACGTAGGCGAGCGCAAGCAATTTCAGCGTCGAGCGCTCGCGCAGCGGTACCACGGCCGAGCCCGATTGATCAAAGAAAACTTTCTGCCAGCTTTCAGAGAGCGTTCGCGGGCTTCCGAACAACATCAATTCTGTCAGCTTTGCAACGGACGGACTTCTGCCACCAAAGACGTCCGCTGACTCCAAGTAGTACCCTGCAACAAGGGCCAACAGAGCAGCAATTCCCGTCAATAAAGCAAACAGGCTTCTTCGACTAGGTCTTGCACCCGACAAGGATAGGTCTGAGCCTCTGGTAGCGCTTGTGTCTCGCGGACCGTTTGTTGAAGCCGAAATCGCCCTGGCGACTTCGTCTGCCACGACATCAAGTCCTTTGGAAGTCGACACAGCCAGCTTGTCAGCCAAAAGAGGCGCGCGCTGCCGAACTGCGATGTGATCAACATCATGCCAGACCGGAAGAATCGTCTTTCCTGTTTTCAGTTCACGCGCGAACAAGGCGTCTAGTTCAACGTTCGGCCATTCCTTCAGGAAGAACGACGGGCTTAGTATCACAACACCGAATTTTGAGTCGCTGAGGCCTCTATCTATGACGCGCCGAAGGCTATCCCCAACAGTCAACTCTTGCTCATCAAGCCAGACAGTTAGGCCCCGCTCCTTCAGCATTGTTGCAAGCGGCCGCGCAACTGCCTCCTTGTCCTCGCCAGCATGACAAATGAATACATCTCGAACCATGGACGCCACCAAGAAGATGGTACAAACCCGAAGCAGAAGCCTATTGGCAAGAGCAAGTGAATACATACTTGCCCAGGTGGCCTGGAGGCGACATGACTGTTCTCGTTTCGATCCAAAATAGACCACGGCTGACGAATTACTGCAAGTCACTTGGGGACCGATTCCCATGCTTGTGTCGTTTGGAGCGGAAGATTCAACGCTCGTTGGTTCAGCTCGACGTCACGTCTCGACTAAGTCAGGCGACAAGATGCTCGTTATTTCCGACCTACACCTAGTGCCGCCCCCTAAACGTTCACGCCTCAAGTGATCTTCTTCGCACTCTTCATGCTGGAATACCTCCCGCACCGTCCCCCGCCAACAACATTTGCGGTATCTGCGAAAACTGATACGCCCCCGTCCCGGGCTGCAGCAGAAACCGGAACACAATATCGAACCGATTTTTGGGCCAATCAATTGGAATATCCCCAGCATTCGCGATCTTCAGTACGCTGCCGATCTGCGTGCAGATATCGATGATGTCTTGGTGTTGCCAGGCGACGAGGACGTTGCCGCTCATCGTCGCAAGGCTGTTCGCCATTGGCAACCAGGAACCGCTGTCGTACTGGGTGTTGAACGGGCACGTGGTCAGTGTGATCGGGATCGGATTGAACGGGGCTTCTGGCTCGTAAAAGCTGTTTTCGGCCACGTTGTTGATTTTGGCCAAAAGCGCAATGACAGTTTGCATCGGGCGCCAGCTCTTGCTGTCGCCTTTGCCGCCATCGCCGGCACCGGGATACGAAGCAATCACCGTGTTCGGCGTGAGGCCGGGATTCATCGTCGTGAAAAACTGAGCGAGCGCGCCGGCACGTTGCCAGCCGAAGGGAATCAGGGATTCTTTGTCGAAGGCGCTGGCGCCGTAGTTCACGCCCTGTATGTCGGCACCTGCAGGCGTTGTGTACGGTTTTTCAGCGTGACGGATGATCAGGATTTGGTTTGGACCAGACGGTGTGGCAGCAGCCATAATTTCCCCAAGCGTCGTGTGGTGACTGGGGCTGAGGCTAATCGAAACGAGTGCAGGTCGGCACAGGGTGCGGCCTGCCATGACATAAGGTCACATTTTGGCAAGCGTCCGGGTGGCCTGTAGCTGTGTTTTTGGCAACACTCCCTCTCCCACGCGAGTGGGAGAGGGCTGGGGAGAGGGCTACTTGCGACATGGTTCCAACCGCACGAATGCCGACTTTTCCCATGTGAATTGGCGTTTGTGATGCGAGAAGGCGCGCTGATGACACACTCAACAAGCGACCCCGTCAGAACCCATTCATCCAGTTTTGGCACAATGCACCTCAGTCAGGAGGTTTGCCATGCGTTTGTCGATAGGTTCGTCGCTCGTTTTGGTGCTCGGTGTGCTCGCGGGTTCGGCACATGCCGGTCCGGCGCGGGATCGCTTGGAGCAGTTCGCCAAGGGCTTGGTGACGGTGCGGGCAACCTTTCAACAGGATAGTCTGGATCCGAAGGGTCAGCTCATCGACTCATCCACCGGCAAATTGGCGCTGCATGCGCCGCGGCAATTTCGTTGGGAATACGAGGCGCCGTTTTCGCAGTTGATCGTTGCCGACGGGCTTAACGTATGGATCTATGACCCGGACTTGGAGCAAGTCACGGTGCGCGCGCAGTCGCTTGAAGAGGCACAGAGCCCGCTGACCGTGCTGACGGATCTGGCGCAGTTGGATCGGGATTTTGTCGTCGGCGAGTCGAATGCGGACGGCGTGCCGACGCTGGTGCTGAAGGCCAAGGCGAAGGACCCGGCGTTCAAGGAAGTGCAGATTCGCTTTGGCGAATCGTCGCCATCGGAGATGCTGATGGTGGACTTGCTGGGCACCGAGACGGTGTGGCGCTTCGATGGTTGGGAGCGCAATCCGAAGATTGCCGATGCGGAGTTTGCCTTTACGCCGGAAGACGGCATCGAGATTGTCGGCGAGCCCTTGCGCGCGCCAAGCGCCACGCCGTTGGCGGACTGAGTCTTGCGGGTTCGGCTGATCACTGTCAGCGAGCGTCAGCCCGATTGGGTGAATAGCGCTTTTGCCGATTACGCCAAGCGGCTGCCGAAGCATTTGCAGCCACAACTCGTGGAGTTGCCCCTGGCGAAGCGGCGCGAGGATGTGTTGAAGGCCAAGGCGGATGAAGGCCTTCGGATTCTCGATGCGTGCAAGGATGCGCAGCTGATTGCGCTGGATGAGCGCGGGAAGGCGTTGTCGAGTCGGGATCTGGCTGGGTTGTTGCCGGGCTGGGAGCAGTCGGGTCGGGATATTGCACTCGTCGTCGGCGGACCAGATGGCTTGGACGCTTCGGTGCTACAACGCGCGGCGTTGAAGTGGTCACTATCAGCGCTGACGTTGCCGCATGGCATGGTGCGGGTGATTCTCGCGGAGCAAATGTATCGGGCGTGGTCGATTCAGTCTGGACATCCGTATCATCGGGATTAGGGGTTTGTGGTCGCGCTACAGCGTGCGTAATCGGGATCGTCGTGATCGCGGCCTCGCAACGCCGCATCTGTGTGACGCCGTGCCATCGCACCGGTGCAAATCGAATTTTTCTCGTCATCCCGACGCAACAGACCGTGTGAAGACGCCAAGCAATGATGGACTCAAGTCGAGACTAGGTGTGTCGCAAGTAGGTTCAATCCTGATCAGGCATTGGCGATCACTCGGTCGGTGTCAGCTTCGCCTCGCGGGGACAAACCCTATTGTCGTCATCCTGGCGCAGCCGGGATCCAGGGCAATCTTGCGTCAAACGTTCAATCTGGAGTGCCGTGCGCCTTGTCTGCGAGCACGGCACAAGATTGCCCTGGATCCCGGAATCCGCTGCGCGGCTTCCAGGATGACGACAATAGTGGCGCCAGCACTCGAACACTTTTGAATCGTTCGGGCTGATCTAGGCGTTTTCACACAGTCTGCTACGAGGGGGTGACGGCCATAGCGTTCGCGGACATATTGCTAGCAGTTCCAAACACCGACGCACTGACCGCCGTGATTCCAGCGCTAACGCGATGCGCCGAAACCCACCCCGGATCAAGTCCGGGGTGAAGGCAATTCGATCATCGGTCGCGTCGCAAGCAATCCCAAGCCCATTGCGGTGACAGCAATTGTGAGTACGGGCAAGCGGCCGGCAATCGCGAGCCCAAGGTTGGTCAACCCGACAACCGCGCCAACACCTTGCGCGGCACGCCATCAAACCCGCCGTTCGACATGAACACCAAATGGTCGCCTGGCTTCAGGATGGCGACGAGTCGGTCGACCATGGCATCGGCGCTCGCACACGCCTCGGCACGCGGGGCCAGATCAGCCAGCAGCTGCGCGTTGTCCCAAGGCAATTCCGGCTTGTGCAGAAACACGACGTGATCGGCATCCGCGAGGCTTGGCGCGAGGGCGTCTTTATGCGCGCCCAAACGCATGGAGTTCGAGCGTGGCTCTAACGCGACAATCACGCGTCCGGTACCCACGCGTGCGCGCAGGCCAGCCAGTGTGGTTTGAATCGCGGTTGGATGATGCGCGAAATCGTCGTAAAGATGGACACCGGCCGGCGTGCCGAGCAGTTCCATGCGCCGCTTCGCGCTCCTGAATTCCGTCAACGCGGCGATACTGATCGCCGGGTCCTGGCCATACGCGGCAGCGGCGGCAATCGCGGCCAACGCGTTCAGCACGTTGTGCCGCCCCAGCAGCGACCAAGTCGCCTCGCCGAGCAACACATCGCGATGCCACACCTTGAAGCGCGTGCCATCTGCGCTCAGCAATTCCGCGCGCCAATCCAACTGTGCACCATCGATGCCGAAGCGTTCCACGGGCGTCCAGGCACCGCGATTGAGCACGCGCGCCAGCGCTTCGTCCTCACCATTGACGATCAGGCGGCCGCGCCCCGGCACCGTGCGCACGAGATGATGAAACTGCGTTTCGATGGCGCGCAGATCATCGAAAATGTCGGCGTGATCGAATTCCAAATTGTTCAGAATCGCGATCTCGGCCTGGTAGTGCACAAACTTGGAACGCTTGTCGAAAAACGCCGTGTCGTATTCATCGGCTTCGATGACAAACGCGTCCCCTTGCCCGAGCCGCGCGGAAATCCCGAAATTCTCAGGCACACCGCCAACCAGAAAGCCAGGCGCCTTGCCACCAGCTTCGAGCAGCCACGCGAGCAAACTGGTCGTCGTCGTCTTGCCGTGCGTGCCCGCAACGGCGAGCACCCGCTTCTGCGGCAGCAGCTTCTGGCCGAGCCAGGCGGGTCCGGATACAAACGGCAACTTCTCGTTCATGACCCACTCGATCGCCGGGTTGCCACGGCTGATGGCATTGCCAACGATTACGAGCTCCGGTTTGGGTTGCAGATGTTCCGGCCGATAGCCCGATTTGAGGGCGATGCCGAGCGCCTCCAACTGCGTGCTCATGGGCGGATACACGTTCTGATCGCTGCCTTCGACCTGCTCGCCCAACTCGCGCGCCAGCGCCGCGATGCCGCCCATGAAGGTGCCGCAGATTCCGAGGATGTGTAGGCTCATGGTGCAGTCCGATTGGAGGTCGCGGCGATTGTGCCAGCACCAGCGCGACCGGCCGCGGCCGGAATGATGTCCGCGTGCGGGCAACTGGCTGCTACGCTTTGCCGATGCCAGAAGATGCCTTGTTGATCGATGCGCTGGGTTTGCGCTGCCCGGAGCCCCTGCTGAAACTGCGGAGTGCGCTTCGCGAACAGCCGGACCGCCGGCATTTTGTTGTGCTCGCCGATGACCCGCTCGCACATGTCGACTTGGGCGCGTTCTGCGCCCGCTTTGGTCATGACTTGCAACGGGACAACTCCGGCACGCGCTACGTCATTACGCGCGCCGGATCGTAGCGCTCAGGCGTAAGGCTTGAGGGCGTTCTGAATGCGGCTGGTGATTTCAGCCACGTCACCAACACCATCGATCTCGACCAGACGGCCCGCCTCGCGATACGCGGTGACGACGGGCTCGGTCTGCTCGGAATAGATGCGCAGGCGCTCACGGACGACGTCTGGATTGTCGTCCTTGCGGCCTTCGGCTTTGAAGCGGATCTCACAGCGACCGACGATGATGTCGAACGACACGTTCAATTTCACCGCGATATCGAGCGGTTGCTTCAGCTGATTCAGCAGGTCGTCGAGCGAGGCGACCTGATTCAAGTTGCGCGGATAGCCATCGAGAATAAAGCCGTTCTTGGTGTCCGGTTCATTCAGGCGATCGGCCAACATGCCAAGCACGAGCTCATCGGACACAAGTTGGCCGGCTTCCATGACGGCTTTCGCCTTGAGCCCCAGGGGCGTGCCGTTCCGAACTGCCGCACGCAACAAATCGCCCGTGGAAATATGAGCGATTTCATAGGTCTGTTTGATAAACGCAGCCTGGGTGCCTTTGCCCGAGCCGGGCGCGCCAAGAATGACAATTCGCATTGATTAGGTCCAAAAGTCGGGCCCGGGCAGGCCCGGACTGGAAAGCAAAGGCTGAAACTAACGGGAACCCTGAATCGAAGTCAATTTCATAACCGAAAAGCCCTTGAAAGGGCCCTGGATTCCAGCGAAATTCGGGCTATTGCAGCGGAAGCGAAGGAAAGGACCATGAGTGAAGGGAATTTGTTATATGCGCAGTCCGGCGGCGTGACCGCCGTGATCAATACGACCGCTGCGGCGGTCATCGAGACGGCGCGCAAGCAGAAAAAGATCGGCAAGGTCCTGGCGGCCCGGAATGGCATTCTGGGCGTGCTGCGTGAGGAATTGATCGATACGAGCCTGGAAAGCGCCGAGGACATCCATGCGCTGCGCCATACGCCCGGTGGTGCGTTCGGGTCGTGCCGATTCAAGCTGAAGTCGCTGGATGAGCATCGCGCCCAATACGAGCGTCTGATCGAAGTGTTCAAGGCGCACGATATCCGCTGGTTTCTATACAACGGCGGCAACGATTCGGCCGACACGTCGAACAAGCTGTCGCAGATCGCCGAGGCCATGGGCTATCCGATTCACTGCATTGGCGTACCGAAAACCGTCGACAACGATCTGGTGATCACCGATTGCTGCCCGGGCTTTGGGTCAGTCGCCAAGTACACGGCGGTGTCGGTCAAGGAAGCGAGCCTGGACGTGGCGTCGATGCACGAGTCGTCGACGAAGGTGTTCATCATGGAAGTCATGGGCCGCCATGCGGGCTGGATCGCTGCAGCGGCTGGTCTGGCCGGGACCAAAGCAAGCGAAGCGCCACACATCATCCTGTTTCCGGAAGTTGTTTTTGACGAAGCCAAGTTTCTGGCAAAGGTCAAAGAGACGGTCGAGTCCGTGGGCTGGTGCACGGTGGTCGTGTCTGAAGGCGTGAAAAACGCCGACGGCAAGTTCTTGTCCGAGGCGGGCACCCGCGACGCGTTCGGGCATGCGCAGCTTGGCGGTGTGGCGCCGATGCTGGCCGATCTGGTCAAGCGGACACTCGGACATAAATATCACTGGGCGGTGCCGGACTACCTGCAGCGCTCGGCCCGCCATCTCGCGTCGCGTACGGATTTCGAGCAGGCCTACGCCGTGGGCAAGGCGGCGGTTGAGTTCGCGGTCAAGGGGTTGAACGCCGTGATGCCCGTGATCAAGCGGAAGTCTCAAAACCCTTACACGTACACGATCGAAGCAGCGAACCTGTCCGACATTGCGAACCACGAGAAGAAGATGCCAGCGAACTTCATCCGGGCTGACGGCTTTGGCATTACGGCTGCGGCACGTAAGTATCTGCAACCGCTGATTGAAGGCGAGGCACCACTGCCCTACCGGCCAGACGGTTTGCCCGACTACGTGCAGCTGAAGAACAAGCTCCTAAAACAGAAGCTGCCGAAGTACAGCATCTCGGACAAGTAAGCGCCGGCTCACGACCATAAAAAAACCCCGCCAAGGCGGGGTTTTTTGTGCGTCTTCGAAGCGCTGGTTACGGCCGACGTTCGAGATAGCTGAGATCTTTCGCCCTCGGCAGCAGATCCTTGCGCGTCGCGCCAAACCACAGCAGCAGCGGGCAAGCAAAGAAGATCGACGACAGCGTACCGATGACGATACCGATGATCTGCGATTCAGCCATGCTCTTCAGGGCATCGCCGCCGAAGAAGTACAGCGCCAGCACGGTCAACAAGGCCACAAACGACGTGATGACGGTGCGGGAAAGGGTTTGCCCGACCGACTTGTTCAACACTTCGTACGGCGTGGCGCGGTGCATGTTGCGGAAGTTCTCGCGAACACGGTCGAACACCACAATGGTGTCGTTGATCGAGTAGCCCATGACCGACAGCACGCCGGCAAACACGTTCAAGTCGAACTCTTTGCCGGTGACCGCGAAGTAACCAATGACCACCACCACGTCATGCATGGTCGTCAAAATGGCGGCGGCGGCAAAACGCTTCTCGAAGCGGACCGAAATGTAGATCAGGAAGCCCAGCGCGACGAACAGCACGGCAACCAAGCCTTGCTGTGCGAGCTCCTTGCCGACTTGCGGACCAACGAAGTCGCCCCGCAGGACGCGTGCCGGGTTATCGGCGGAGTTGACCACCGCCAGCACTTCGGCACCGGTCTTGTCGGCATTTGCGTGCTCACCATCAGCACCTTTCTCCGACTTCAGGCGCACGATCAGCTCGTTAGTCGCTCCCAGCGACTGCACGTTCGGGTTCTCGATCCCGGCCGCCGCTAGCTTCTGGCGGATGGCTTCGGCATCGACCGGCTTCTCGAACTTCAGCTCAACCGCAGTACCGCCGGTGAAGTCGAGCGCGTAATTGAGCCCTCTCGTTGCCATGCCCACCACAGCAGCGACGAGCAAGGCCAGCGAGACGACCAGGGCATAGCGCCGCAGCGCCATGAAATCGAACTTTGTATCGTAAGGAAACAGATTCATGGAGAGTCCTCAGATCGCCAACGCGTTGATCTTGCGGCGACTGTTGTAGAACATGGAAGCAAAACCATGCGATGCCGACACAGCGGTGTAGACCGAGGTGCCGATACCCACCAGCAAGGCTACGGCAAAGCCCTGAATCGGGCCCGAGCCGAAGAACAGCATCGCGAAGCCGGCCAGTGCCGCCGTGATGTTGGCGTCCCAGATCGTGCCGGATGCTTTCTCGTAACCAGCCTGGATTGCAGCCAGCGGCGACGCCCCGGCGCGCAGCTCTTCGCGGATACGTTCGTTGATCAGCACGTTTGCGTCGACCGACATACCGATGGTCAGTGCGAGACCCGCGAGACCCGGCAGGGTCAACGTGGCACCGAGCACACTCATGATCGCCACGACCAGCAGCATGTTCAGCAACAGCGCCAGGTTGGTCACGACGCCGAACATCTTGTAGTAGATGACGAAGAACACCATTACGAACAGGAACGAGAACGTGACCGACAGCACACCGGCCTTGATGTTTTCAGCACCGAGGCTCGGACCGATGACGCGTTCTTCAACAATCGCGATCGGCGCCGAGAACGAACCGGCATTAAGGTTGTTGGCCAACTCATTGGCGACGGCCATCGAGCCCAAGCCGGTGGTTTGGAACGTTTTGCCGAACGGCTCCAGGATGTTGGCCACACTGATCACGCGTTCTTTGCGCACGAACGTCAGCTCACGCTTGCCGTCTGGCTTGTCGACCAGCTTCGCCTCGGACTCAACGAACAACACCGCCATCGGTTTGCCGACGTTATCCTGCGTAAACGCGAACATCTTCTTCGCGCCCAGGTCGTTCAGAGTCACTGAAACGGCTGGCGTGCCCTTTTCGGCATCGAGCTGGCTGCGCGCCGAGGTCAGCTGCTCGCCGGTGGCGATCGGCCGGCGATTGAGCAGATAGGCGGAACCATCCGGATTGGTGTACAGGCGATAGCCAGCCGGAATGCGGCCCGTGGACATCGCCTCTTCGGGCCGGATGGTGGGATGCACCTGCCGGTACTCCAGCGTGGCGGTCGAGCCAATCTGGCGCTTGGCCTGTTCGATGTCCTGGACACCCGGCAGATCAATCGCGATTCGCGCGGCGCCCTGGCGCTGAATGACCGTTTCCTTCGTACCGTCTGGATTCAGACGCTTGCGGAGCGTGACCAGGTTTTGATCGATCGCACGGGTCATCGCGTTGGCTTCTTCTTCTGGGCGAATCTCGGCGATGATCGGGAAGCCGGCATCGGTCGGCGGCACTTCCGTGAACTTGAGGATCGTGAACGATGGGGTCAGGTCACCCAACGCCGCATTGCGTTCGGCGTCCGTTTTGAACGTCAGGCTGATGCCCTGCGGGGACTCGGCGATGCGGGCGGCCAACGACTTGGTCTTCATCGCAGCGCGTAGATCCGAAATCAGACGCTCAACGTTGCGCTTGCGAACTTCGGCGCCGTCAATCTCGGCCAGGAAGTGCACACCACCCTGCAAGTCCAGACCCAAGTTCATCGGCTTGGCCTTCAGCATCGTGAGCCAACCAGGAACGGTCGAGGCGAGGTCGACGGAGACGACGTAATTGTCGCCGAGCTCCTTTGCAATCGCTTCGCGGGCCGCTTGCTGCTGCGCCTCATTCATCAGGCGCGCAACAATGCGATCGTCGGTACGATCGATGCGCTTGATCTCGTATTTATCGCGCTCCAGCGCGAGCTTGACCTTTTCTTCGGTCGCCGCCTCAATCGCGATGCCTTCCTTGCCGGACACGCGCACGGCCGGGTCTTTCTGGTACAGATTCGGCAGCGAGAACAGCGCCGATATCAGAAGGAGCACCAGAATCAGGTATTTCTGCCAACTTGGGAATGTCATACGTACGTCTCTGCGGACGGGATTAAGAAGACTTCAGCGTGCCTTTCGGCAACACCGCAGCAATGGCATGGCGCTGAACCTTGATCTGCGTGTTCGGCGCAATTTCGACAGTAACGAAGGCGTCGCCCATATCGACGATGCGGCCACCGATTCCGCCTGAGGTCACGATCTCGTCACCCTTGCCCAGGGCTTCGACCATGGCCTTGTGGTCTTTGGCACGCTTCATCTGCGGCCGAATGGCAACGAAATACATCACGCCGAACATGACCAGCATGATGATCATGAACGACATCGGGCTCTGCTCGGGCGCAGCACCAGCCGCCTGGGCATAGGCATCGGAGATGAAAAAACTCATGGATAGTTTCCAGTTTGGGGTGGCTGGACGGCCTACCCGGTCAAAAGAACGGCGGATTATGCCACGCGCTGCCCACGGGTTGGGAACGTCGTCCCACAATCCGCGCGAAACCGCGTCGACTAACCAAACAGTTGCATACAAATCAAATACCTACGCCCGAACGAACGATTTGATCGCACCCTCCCTGGACGCCGCGTTCACGCGTTTTCCAGGTTTGGAGCCGCCGGGCCGGGTTTTCAAGGGATGCGTCCAAACCCGCAGGGGTAGACTCAGACATCTGCGCCTCGGGGATCGGGTGCGGGGCGCGGTGCCGGGCAGACACAGGGGTCTGCCCGTACGGGAAATGCGGGGCCGTGCCGGGGCGACGGGCCTCAACATTGCGTTAACGTCGGCGATGGCACATTCGCAAATGGCGGTATCAGCGCCGGACAAATATTTGGTCGGAGAACGCCTGAGTTTGTTGGGGTCGCATCGGAGTGACGGTTCCGAACGGTTGCTGATCCGCCACGTTTCAATCTTTATTTCTGCCCCGGCTTGCGGATCAACTCGCGCATGGTCGCGAGCGACACCTGAGCAATGTCCTGACCATGCTGACGCCGCGGCTGCTCGCCGCTCGGCGCCTGTGCCTGCGCAAAGATGATTTCGTAGCTCGCTGCCACTGCGTCATCGCTGATCCGGTAGGCCTCGTATGCGGCAATCACACGATCAAGCGCCCGCCGGCCGGTCAAGCCCCGCGCACGATCCTGATCGACGTTGTGGGCGCCAATGGCCTTGAGCTCGCGCATCAGGTCAAGGGCACTTGAGTAAGGCAAGGTGTAGCGCTCGACATCGAGCATTGGGTCTTTGAAACCCTGACTGATCAGTGCATCACCGACATCATGCATGTCCAGGAACACATTGACGTGCGGACGTTCATCCACGGTCGCCCAGGCGGCCCGCAATTCCCGCAGGCTGTCTGGACCAAAGCTTGAAAACAGCAGCCAGCCGCCGGGTTTCAGGACGCGCCTGAACTCGGCGAACAAGGCCGGCAGGTCGTCGATCCATTGCAGGCAGAGACTGGAAAACAGCAGGTCGCAGCTGCCATCGGCAATCGGCAGATGCCGGACGTCGGCATTCACGCAGCGAAATGGCCGGAACCAGCCCTGACGTTTTCTAGCCTCACGAAGCATCGGCAAAGCGATGTCGATCGCAATCACCTCGGACTTCGAAAAGCGCTGTTTGAGCGCCGCGGCAGCCCGCCCTGGCCCCGCTCCGAGATCAAGAATCAGGCTCGGCGCAAGCGGCAACTCGGCAACACGTTCCAGCAACTCCGACTCCACCTGGTGCTGCAATCGGGCCGCTTGGTCATAGCGCTTGGCGGCACCGGCAAAACTGACGGCAATCCGCCGGACATCCAGACTCACGCGCCTTCCGCCTCAATCATCAGGTCTTCCAGCGCCCGCTCCACCCGCTCCGCATGCGTCAGAAACGGTGCGTGGCCCGCATGGTCAAAACGCAGAAAATGCCCGCGGCAATGCATGGCCGCGCGTTCCACGGCATCGACAGACACCAGGCGGTCGCGCGCACCGGCAATCCACATGCTGGGGCAATTGATCCGCGACAGGCGCGCATTCAAATCCGTATGCGCCAAGATGTTCAGGCCATCATGCAACACGTGCGGGTCGGGCTCACCGCGATCGAAGATATGCGCCTTCAGAGACCGGAGACAGCTCTGAGCGTGCTCGTCGCCGACAACCTCCAAGGCGAGAAACCGTTCGATTGTTCGCTTGTAGTTGCTGGCCAGATCATCACGGAACTGCTCGAATACGGTGAGATCGACGCCATGCGGATCATCGGCCCGGCGGACAAAACTCGGCGCAGCCGCAATCATGCCGAGCCCGGCTACGTGCTCCGGATGCTCCAACGCCAGCGACAACGCAATCAGACCGCCCAGCGACCAGCCCACATAGACCGCCCGCGGCAGCCGGTACTTGAGCCGATAGACGATGTCATGCAGCTCAAAGCGCGACTCATGCCCGCGACTCAAGCCATGCCCGGGCAGGTCCACCACATGCACACGATAGTGCGCCCGCAGCCTGGGCAGGAGGCTATGGAAAATGCCACCGTGCATGGCCCAGCCGTGCAGGAGCACGAGATCTGATCCTTGGCCGTGGGTATCGACATGCATGGGCTGAGTGCTCCGTGGCATGGCACCCGAGTTGGGCGCCTTCTCCGCGCATTATCCTGGAATTGGGCAAGGAGGTCGAAAGGGGGCTTTTGGCGAGCTTGCCCTGGATCCCGGAAGCCGCTGCGCGACTTCCAGGATGACGACAATAAGTGTCGGCTGTTTCGAGGCTTCAAATGCCACCAAGTCGCGCGACGACCGCAGTGTCCCGCGTTCGCCGCTTACGGCTCAAACCCTGCTCGCCCCAAAGCCGAAATCCCGCAAATCCGAAAGCCAATGAGTGTTGAGCGGGCAAACCACCGAGTCGTCATCCTGGAGGCCGCGCAGCGGCTTCCGGGATCCAGGGCACGCTTGCGATCAACCCGCCCAATCGCCCCACAGCCAGACGACTAAAGCAAAACAGCCCAGCTCGCGCCAGGCTGTTTTGCTCACCCAAGACGGCGTCCACCACGCCGTCATGTTCAGGCTTTACGCTGCCTTGTGATGGAACTGCTCTTCCTCGGTCGAGCCATGCAGCGCGCCGAGCGAACTCTGACCGCCGGTGATCACTTCGTTGATCTTGTCGAAGTAACCCGTGCCCACTTCGCGCTGATGTTTGCCAGCCGTGTAGCCGCGGTTTTCGGCACCGAATTCGGCTTCCTGCAACTCCACGTATGCGGCCATCTGGCGATCTTTGTACCCGCTGGCCAGATTCCACATCGAGTAGTTCAACGCATGGAAGCCAGCAAGCGTGATGAACTGGAATTTGTAGCCGTACGACGCGATTTCCTTCTGGAACTTCGCGATGGTGGCTTCGTCCAGATTCTTCTTCCAGTTAAAGCTCGGCGAGCAGTTGTAGGCCAGGAGCTTGCCTGGGAACTTCGCGTGAATCGCATCCGCAAACTGCTTGGCCTGGGCCAAGTCCGGCGTCGACGTTTCGCACCAGATCAGATCGGCATACGGCGCATAGGCCAAGCCGCGGGCGATTGCTTGTTCAATGCCCATGTTGGTTTCATGGAAGCCTTCGACGGTGCGCTTGCCGGTCAGGAACGGCTGGTCGGTCGGGTCGATGTCGGAGGTGACCAGACCAGCACCCATGGCATCAGTGCGGGCCACGATCAATGTCGGGACGTTTGCGATGTCAGCGGCCAGACGCGCCGCAACGAGCTTCTGCACGGCCTCCTGCGTCGACACGAGCACCTTGCCGCCCATGTGACCGCACTTTTTCGCGCTGGCCAATTGATCCTCAAAGTGCACGCCCGACGCACCGGCTTCGATCATGTGCTTCATCAGTTCGTAGGCATTCAGCACGCCACCGAAACCGGCTTCAGCGTCCGCCACGATCGGCTGCAGCCAGTCGATATCGTTCTTGCCTTCGGCATGATGAATCTGATCGGCGCGGAGCAGCGTGTTGTTGATGCGGCGAACCACGTTCGGCACCGAGTCGACCGGATACAGCGATTGGTCCGGGTACATGGAGCCGGCCGTATTGGCGTCGGCGGCGACTTGCCAGCCGGACAAGTAGATGGCCTTCAGACCGGCCTTGACCTGTTGCATGGCCTGGTTGCCGGTCATCGCGCCGAGTGCGTTGACGAAGGCCTCGGTGTGCAGGTAGTGCCAGAGTTTCTCCGACCCACGCTTCGCAAGCGTGTATTCCACCGATACCGTGCCGCGCAGGCGGACCACATCCTCCGCCGAGTAGGCGCGCTTGATACCGGCCCAGCGCGGGTTGTTCTGCCAATCCAGTTTGATCTGTTCTGCGGTCGGAAGCGTGGTCTTCATGATCTACCTCGTTTGGTGTTTTTGAGCGGTGGTGCCCACTCAGGAGAAAGGGGTTGGTGGTGCCAAGCCTCAGGCGAGGCGTTCGTAGCAGGGCAAGGTCAGGAACTCGATCAGCTCAGGCGCGTGGGTCCAAAGCTTCAACAGCTTCGCGGCCTCATCAATCCGGTGTTCGCCCGGTAGGCCCGAGCGATCGATGCGCTGATCAATGGTGTCGATTGCGGCATCGAACAGCGCGAAGTCGAGTGCCGTGCCATCGTCCAATGTCTGGCCACCGACATGCAGCCATTGCCACAGCTGCGCACGCGAGATTTCGGCGGTGGCGGCGTCTTCCATCAGGTAATGGATTGGCACGCAGCCCAGACCATCAAGCCATGCCGCGATGTAGCGAACGCACACGTCGATGTTGTTCAGGAATCCGGTGCGTGTGATCGTTCCCGTGGGCGGATCAATGAGCACATCGCGCTCGGCGGCCACTGGCGGCTTCTCGACGTGCAACTGATTCGCGGTCGGCATATGCGCGTCGAAGATCTCGCGCGCGATCGGAATCAAGCCCGGGTGCGCCACCCAGGTGCCATCGTGGCCCGCGGTGACTTCGCGGAGCTTGTCAGCACGCACTTTCGCCATGGCAGCAGCGTTGGCTTCTGGGTCATGGTTGATCGGAATCTGCGCGGCCATGCCGCCCATCGCGAGTGCGCCGCGACGATGGCAGGTTTGAATCAGCAACTCGGAGTAGCGCTTCAGGAACGGCGTTGTCATGGTGACTTGGCCGCGCTCAGGCAAGCAGCGATTCGGGTGCTTACGGAACGTCTTGATGTAGCTGAACACGTAGTCCCAGCGACCGCAGTTCAGGCCCGCGATGCGCGACTTCAACGCATGCAGGATTTCGTCCATTTCGAACACAGCCGGCAACGTCTCGATCAGCACCGTCGCCTTCATCGTGCCAATCGGCAGCACGAGGCGTGTCTCGATGTAGCTCATGACCTCGTCCCACAATTGGGCTTCAAGGTGGCTCTGCATCTTCGGCAAGTAGAAATACGGACCGCGGTCTTCGCTCGCTAGGCGCTTCGCGTTGTGGATCGCGAACACCGCCAAGTCGAAGATCCCGCCACTCATGCGCTCGCCATCGACGAGCACATGCTTCTCGCTCAAATGCCAGCCACGCGGGCGCACCATCAGGGTGGCGAGTCCACTCGCTTTCAGCGCGTAATGCTTGCCTTCCGGACTCGTAAAGCTGAGCTCGCCACGCACGGCTGCCTGCAGATTGGCCTGACCCTGGATCACGTTGGCGAACGTCGGGCTGGAGGAATCCTCGAAGTCCGCCATGAACACATTGGCGCCGGAATTCAGCGCGTTGATGATCATCTTCGCATCGACCGGGCCGGTGATCTCGATGCGACGATCCAGAAGCTTGGGCGGCAGCGGCGCGACCTTCCAATCGCCCTCGCGGATGCGCCGCGTTTCCGGCAGAAAATCCGGCAGCTCGCCGGCATCAAATCGCGCCTGGCGGACGCGACGGGCGTCCAGCAGCTCCAGGCGGCGGGCATTGAAGCGGCGGTGCAACTGCACCAACAGCTCCGTGGTGGCAGCATCCAAAACGTTAGCGACTGCGGCCGCCTCGCCTTGAATGGTCAGCGCGGCCTGGATGGAGGACGGAGCGGTGGAGGTGGCAACCATGGCGATCCTTGTCGATCTGGGCAGCGCTGATCCGACAGGACCAATGCCACCCGGCGTGGGCATTCCGCCAGCGTCCGGAGCACGCCCCGGACGCCAGCTTATGGGCGGCCGGAATCCGCATTCTGGTTCCGGCTCTGTTGTTCTTGTGCCGCTGCGAAGCCCTCCACGACCTCCGCCCAACCGACCTTACGCCGGTTCTTTAGAGTTCACAAAGCACATGTTTCAAAGCGACACATTAACTTTCTTAGATCAAGGCTAATACTCTGTTTGAATAGAGTAATTTTTCGAACGAACGTTCGACTACGGTGGCTGTAACAGGCGTTTGCAGAGAGATTGCTTATGCCATTTGCGAATGCCTCGTGTTTTTTCTGCCGGTCACCGTTGGAAAAAGGGTATGAGCCAACCCTTGGGTGCGTCGATTTGGACGACTCGGTGTCGTAAGAGGCAAAATGGGATCATTGAACGCGGCGACGTCGTCGCAAGCAACGCACTCCCCGGCCCACCCCGCGTTTGCGGCGGAGCGAGCGCCCCCTCTCCCACGCGAGTGGGAGAGGGCTGGGGAGAGGGCTACTTGCGACCCTGCACCGTCGCAAGAATGGCGCACGGTCACCGACAATTTGATGAGCGAATGAGCACCCCTTTGGTCCGACCAGAACTCAAAAACCAGATCAGACCCTTGCAGTCCAGTTGGAGTCTGCACGCCCCCAAGCCATTGCCCTGGCGAAGGCCAGGGACCAGGGCAATTGCCCACCACTTCGGCAAAAGTAGCCGGTCACGTACGTTCAGTCCGGACAGAAGGCAAGTGTGGCAGCCCAGCCCAACCCCGGGTATAAGTCGCGTCTGAAGTCGCCAGGCTCGGTTCCGGGGCTTGGCTGAGCGACGAGGATGTGCCCTATGAAGTTGTCCGGTTTTACGGTCGGCGAGGTGATCCATGCTGCGGGTGAAACCGTGGTAGCGGCGGCCCGCACGAGCAATGGTGAAGCGGTGGTATTGAAAGTGCTGGATGCCGAGCATCCCGCGCCGGAGACGAGCGCGCGTTGGCAACACGAGTACGCAATGCTGCGTGCCATCGATTCGGCCTGGGTCATCAAGGCCCGTGCCCTGCACCAGGTTGGTCGCCGGAGTGTGCTGGAGCTTGAAGACTTTGCGGCCACGGACTTGGCGCAGGTCATCTCGCGGAAGCTGCTCGATTTCGCGGAACGCTTGAGCATTGCGTTGCAACTGGCCGAGGCGGTCAGTGATATTCACAAGCATGGACTGATCCATGGCGATCTGGCGCCAAAGAACGTGCTGGTTGATTTGGCCCGCCTGCGCATCAAGGTCTGCGATTTCGGCCTGGCATCGCGATTGCAGGGGGAGTCGTATCGGGAAGCACCGCAGTCGCCGCGTGGCACGCTCGACTATATGTCGCCGGAACAAACCGGTCGCACGAATTTGCAGGTCGACTACCGCAGCGACTTCTATTCGCTCGGCGTGACCCTTTATGAGCTGTTCGCCGGTCGTCGGCCGTTTCAAATTGACGACCCGTTGAGCCTGTTGCATGCGCAGCTGACGCTGCAACCCGAGCCGCTGGAGCACATTGATCAGAACCTGCCATCGGCGCTGTCACAACTGGTGCAGAAACTGTTGGCGAAAGTGCCTGATGACCGGTATCAGTCGAGCTTTGGTCTGATTCATGACCTGACCCGGATTGCTGAACTCTGGAAGCGCGAACGCCGGGTGCCGTCGTTTGAACTGGGCACGGCAGATGTGCCTGAACGTTTCTGTCTTTCCCAACGCCTGTATGGGCGCGAGACGGAAACCGAGACCGCGCTGCAGGCATTTGAGCGGGTGAGCGACGCCCACGCTGAATTGCTCCTGATCAGCGGCGAGGCGGGCATCGGCAAGACAGCACTGGTCGCAGCGCTGCATCGACCCATTGTCGCGCGGCGCGGCTACTTTCTGCATGGCAAGTGCGATCAATTCGGGCGCAATCAGCCCTATGCCGCCCTGGTGCGCGCATTCGAGCCCTTGCTGCAGCAATTGGCGACTGAGGGCGAGACACGTCGCCACTATTGGCGCGGGCAGTTGACCGACGCGCTGGGTGCGCAGGCCGCAGCGGTCGCTGAGATCCTGCCGAACCTGAGCTTGTTGCTCGGCAGCCTGCCGCCGCTGCCGATGGTACCCCCCGCGGAAAGCGAGCAGCGGTTCCATATTGCGTTTCTCCAGTTCGTCAAGGCGCTGGCCGCCAGCAATCATCCCCTGCTGTTGTTCCTCGATGATCTGCAGTGGGCCGACGTCTCGACCCTGAAGCTCATCGAACACTTGCTTGGCGATGACGAGTCACGCAGTGTGCTGATCGTCGGCAGCTATCGCGACCAAGAGGTCGACGACGCCCATCCGTTGGCCCTGATGGCGTCCCGACTCAGCAATAGCCCAGGCATGCTGACCCGGATCAAACTCCGCCACCTTGGCAGTGAGCAAATCAGTGCATTGCTCGCCGATACGCTCCGGCAGCCGGAGCAGCAGATCGCATCGCTGCGCCGCTTGGTGATGGAGAAGACCCACGGCAATCCGTTCTTCGTTGGTCAGTTTCTGAGTACGCTGGTCCAGGAAGGCGCGCTGCACTACGACCGCAGCGTCGGCAATTGGCGCTGGGACATCGACCAGATCAGCGCCAGCAACATGACCGATAACGTCGTCACGCTGATGCTGAACAAACTGCGGCTGCTTGGCCCGGACAGTCAGCGGGCCCTGGCGATTGCCGCCGAATTGGGCGAACGCTTCGCGCTGCGCGATCTGATGCAGATCGAAGACGACAGCGCGGGGAACTGCCACGCCCGGCTCTGGCCCGCGCTCCAGGCTGGCTTCGTGATCCCGCTGAACGAGGACTACAAGTTCGAGCACGACGCCGAACTGCTGGCAGGCGCCCGGTTCCGCTTTCTGCATGACCGGGTGCAACAGGCAGCGCGCGACCTGACGCCGGAATCCGAGCGACCGGCATTGCAATACCACTGTGGCCGCCGTTTTCTGGCCACGTGTCAGGGCGGCGAGCGCGAAGCACGTCTGTTCACGATTCTGGCGTGCTTGAACGGCGCCATGGCGCTGATTCAGGACCCGGCCGAGCGTGCCGAACTCAGTGCCTTGAATCGCCACGCTGGTCTGCGCGCGAAGCACGCCGCCGCATTGGATGCAGCGGTCAGACATTTGCGGCAGGCACGAGCCCTGTTACCGGACGATGCCTGGCAGACGGATCCTGACAACACGGTGCTGCTGTATCGCGAGTTGGCCGAGGCCGAATATCTGTCCGGAAATTTCGAAGCCGCTGAGGCACTCTATCCAGAAGCCATTCACGCTGCACCAACGGTGATCGGCAAGGTCAGCATGCTGCTCGTACATGCCGATCAGTTGCACATTCAAGGCCGCTTTCCCGATGCCATGCCTGTGCTGCGCGAGGCGTTGGCGCTGCTCGGCCGTCCATTTCCAGAAACCGAATCAGATGCGGGGGCGCTATTCCCGAGTGAGTTTGCGGCCACTGAACAGGCATTGGCACCATTTACCCATGAGGCTTTGCTGTCGGCGCCAGAGATGCACGACGCCGAGCGCCTTCTGGAGATGCGCGTCTACTTCGCGTTGTCTTATGCGACTTACCAGAGTGGCGCGTTTGCGTCGTTCGCCGTCGATGCGTGCCGATTGGTGCAAACGACGCTGACACACGGCCAGAGTGACTTGGCGTGCATCGCCTACGTGACGTACATGACGGCCATGGCGGCCATGAAGAAGCCATATGGGCAGTGCCATGCCATGGGCCGTCTCGCGCTGACGATCGCCGAGCAGCGCCACAGCCAGTACTTCCGCATGCCGGTGTACCAGTACTTTTCGCCGTTCTATCAGCATTGGTGCGAACCATTGTCGGCGACATTGCCCTACATGGAGCGCGGCCTGGAGCTCGCGTTGACCGGCATCAACCCACTCTCCGGCGGCTTTTGCGTGCTGCTTGCGGCCGTCAACCGCGCAATCATGGGCGTACCGCTCGACGAACTGGCACTCGATTGCGAGCGCGCGCTGAAGTTCTTGAAGAAGAGTCGACAGCCGAAGTCGGATGCAATGCTGCGCGTGGGGGTGATTCAGCCAATGCTCGCGCTGAAGGGCGAGACCCGCGACCTGCTCAGTTTCGACACGGACAGTTTTCAGATCGACCTCGTGTTTCAGGGCGACTACCAGACGCCATCGATCCCGCTTGCGTTCCTGCAGACCGCGATGCTTCGGCATGCGTATCTCTTCGACGCCCCCAGTCAGTGGACCCAGGCGGCGGCACAGGTCGGCATGATTGGGATGTGCCTGCCAGACAGCCCCACTTGGGTCGAGGCGCAGTTCTATCTTGCGATGGGGCTTCTGCGCGACAGTTTCGCCGAGGCCAGCGGCAAGTCGCCAGAGGCACGCCAGACTGAAGCCGAGCAGTTGCTCACGTTGTTCCGAACTTGGTCAGCAGATTGCGCTGGCAATTTCCGACACAAAGCACTGCTGATTGCGGCGGAGCTGGCTCGCGTGCGGGGCGAGGAACGCGCCGCCATGGACTTCTATGCGCAAGCCATTGAAGCTGCCGGCGACGCTGGGTTCCTGGTGTGCGAAGCGCTAGCGAACGAGCGCTATGCAGATTTCTGGGCCAGTCACCAGCAACGGCAATTGGCACGCAATTTCATCAAAGAGGCGTATCACCTCTATCGCCGTTGGGGTGCGTCCGCCAAATGCGCCGAACTGGAACGGCGTTGGCCGGATGTGTCCTTGTCGAGTTACCGCATCCGCAACGCGAGTAACACGAGCGGCGGCACGTATCGGCATACGAGCGAACATGCCAGCTACCTGGACTTGCAATCGCTACTGAAAGCCAACCAACTGCTGGCACGCGAACTGCAACTCGATTCATTGCTCCGCCAGATGCTGTCGGTGCTGCTTGAGAACGCCGGCGCAGAGCGCGGGGCCATTGTCCTGGATGACAACGGCCGGCTGATGGTCGAAGTCGTTGGGGGATTGAGCCCGGCGAAGCGCCTGGAATCGAGTCGCATCGCGCGGCCACTCGGCGACCCAGGCGCCGAGGCCAATGTCGGCTGGCTGCCGAGCGAACTGATCGAGTATGCACGCCTGACGCGGACCACGCTGGTGATCAACAGCCCCCATCTGGATGATCGTTTTGCCCGCAGCGCCTATTTGGCAGCACGCCAGCCGAGGTCCGTGCTGTGTCTGCCGGTCATCACCCAAGGTCGAATCGTCGCGCTCGTCTACCTGGAAAACAACCAGCTCGAGAATGCATTCACCGTCAAGCAACAGCAAACGCTGGAGCTGCTCAGTGCGCAAGCGGCCATCTCGCTCGTCAACGCGCACTTGGTCGAGCACCTGGAAGCGAAGGTTGAGGCGCGCACGCACGAGCTTCGGATGATGACCATGAAAGACGGGCTGACCGGTATTGCGAACCGGCGCGCATTCGATGAGCGGCTCGATGTCGAGTGGCGACGTAGCCTGCGGGATGGCACCCCGTTATCCCTGCTGATGATCGACATCGATCATTTCAAGCAATACAACGACAGCCAAGGGCATCTGGAAGGCGACCAGTGCATCGGCCAGGTAGCGCGCACGCTGGAATCGGTGGCCGTGGCGTGCCGAGGCATGGTGGCCCGCTATGGCGGCGAAGAATTTGCCATGCTGATCCCCGAGACGAACCTCGTTGCCGGCACTCAGGTGGCCGAGCAGAGCCTCGCGGCGGTGGCGGCGCAAGCCTTGGCCCACCCGCGCTCGAGTGTTGGCCCCTGGGTCACACTCAGCATCGGCGTCAGCAGCCTGCAACCAGCTGAAGCAACTGCGGACGACCAAATCCTGACGAGCCCACTAACGCTGATCGCGCGCGCCGACCAGGCCCTGTATCGCGCCAAGCAGGATGGCCGTAACTGCTGGCGTCAGGGTTGATTGGTTGCCGCACTGAGCGGGCGAGCTCGGCAAGCCATCATCACCCATCCCGGCCAGAACCGGGATGGGATCGATACGTTGCCACACTTCAAGGCAGGTCAGATGCTGATGCTGTTCGGAATCAATGATGGAATCTGCAGTGCGTATTCCATCGGCCGCGTGGCATTGCGCTTGCGAATCTGTATCTCGGCCACGGCAAGCGCTTCCTTGAAGTCTTCGTTCAGCGGCCAAACGCGCGGATCCTGAAAATACGGAACCCGCGGATCCGGATCGTAGTGCCCGAAAGTGTCGTACTGCACTTCGGTCAGCAGGTACTCGAACGAGAAGGTATACAGCGCCACATCCAGCGCCGGATACCAAGGCAGGCAGTCCTGAACCGAATGCAGCACCATGGCGCGCGGCGGTGGTGGCGCATAGATCGTGCCGCCCACGGAGGGCATGTACGACATCATCGTGTACTGCGCATAGTTCACGGATGCATGCTGCGGGCCGGCGGTGTAAATGAGTTGCGACACCATCTCGCAGAGATAGTCGAAACTCTCAATGCGCACCGGGCGTTTGGGATCACCCGTATCGACGAGGCCATTCATGCCCTTGAAGCCACAATACTGCGGCAGCACAAGCTCGTTGACGAAGCCCTGCAGTTCGGTGTCATCACGCACCGCCTGATCGTTGACGTAGTAGAGCTTCAGGTAATTGCGGACCCAAGGCTTGATCGCAGCGTACAGCAGCAGCGTATCGTCGCGGAACGGAAACACCGGAATCTGATCAACACCACGCCGTTTGAACAGGCGTTCCGGATTCCGCTGGTCCCATCGATAATTGGCGTGGGCGTTGCCGACGGCCGCCAGCGTGTCTTCGATCTTGGGCCCGACGTTCGTGGCAACGACGCCGCCCGGCGTGATCAAGCTGTGAATCGCATCATCGTTGATGTTGATCGTGAACCGAAAATGCGGGAGCAGCAGCTTGAGCAGTGGGTGGGTTTCGGCGAGCTGGCGATGCGCGGCGACAATAAACGGCTCGACGATCAGATGGCAGTCGCCAAGATGGGCAATCGACTCGTGTTGCATCGCGCACGTCGCGTTGATGAAGAACTTGGCAATGCGCCATTTCAGCAGGCTGGCGTCGTTACCCCCAGCGCTGTTGTTTGGGGTGTAAATCGGGGTCGCCTCGGCATCAAAGTGCTGACCGAGCTGGATGGCGATCGGCTGCATCACCCCCTCGGGGCTCGGCGGATAGCCTGGTGGTGCCGTCGGATTCCAATAGAACAACGCGATGGGCGCCGTCAGATAGCGCTGTTCTCCGTGCAACGGGTCTGACGTTGCACCCGCAAAGACCTCGTAGTCCACGACATAAAGGCGGTGCTTGGCGATTGCGTCAGCGAGCGTCAGGGTCTGGTCGCCGGTCACCGACTGCAGTAACGCATCCGTGATCGGCATTTTCTTTTGCAAGTCGGCCAGCACTACGGTATCGCTGTCTGGCACCACCGAGCTCACCACGCCCTTCAAGTTGGTCGTGTTGTAGCCCGCAATCTGCATCCAACCGAAATACCAATCCTGCAGGCACGGCTTTTCGGTCGAGGTCATCCACGGCGCATGCGGCAGAGAAAGCATCGTCGGTGGCTTCAAGGCCCCGAACAAGGCCTCGTAGTCATCGATCGACTGCGGACGCAAATACGCATGACCGCGCTCGCCACGCAAGGTGTCGAACAACGTTGACTTGAGAAAGGCAGTGGGCGTTTTCAGCGTTTCAGCAAACACTGTCTCCAGCCCCTTGACCATTTGCTCCAAGTCACCGGGCACCCGCGTCAATCCTTCAAGCGCCTTGGCGGTGCGCGTCAAGGCCCCAAGAAAGGCGTGGATGTCCTTGATGTCCTTGATCGGATTCAAGATACCGAAGTCATGGACCAGTTTGTCGTAGGCGGCTTGCAAGGCCTCAATTTCCGGGCCAGGCAAGTCCCCTTCCAACTCGCGCTTCAGTACCGCGTGCACCGCTGCCTTGAAATTCTCAAGCATCGGCACGATGACTTTGAGAACCTTCTCGATGAACTGCGGCGAGAATCCTTCTCCGCCCGGAACGCCCGCCGACAGCGGGACCTGCTCCAGGTAGCTGTGCATGTAGTTGTAGTTGGTCCGCGCCAATGACAGCTGGAACTGGCGGGCATCACGGCCCGCGTCCGTGTCGAACTGCGGCAGCGTCGGCACCACATAGGTGTGGACCGGCATAGCAAGCGCACTCATCAATCGAGTCTCCTGGTCAGGTATTCGGCGCCTGCCCCCTTGGCTCGCGCCTCCGTGGAGTCTATCGGATCAATACGGCTGGAAGTCCAGCACCAAAAACGGTTCGGATTGGTGTCTCAGATCAGCTACGGCGGTCGACCAGCAGCGGCACCTTGGCTGTATGCGGATCATGATAGAGATCGGCAATGCTGACAGCGGTCACCCGCACAGCGGCCGTGCCCAAATCGTGCCGGAGCAACGCGCTCAAAGTCGTCTGGATCCGCTCGAGCGCTTCCGGCGTCACGGTGGTGCCGAACATCGGGACAACCTTGAGATGCGCAAAGTCCCGACCGTTTGCCATCGACTCCAGGTGCAGCTGCGCATACTCCGACTGCCCCGCAAGGGCCAACACTGGCTGCAGATCGAACGTGAGCTCATCAAACTGGAATGAGTGCGCATCACGCCCCCTGAGCTCCAGACATCGCTGACCATCGATTGATATCAGGCGGGCGGTATCGCCCAGGCGATACCGGAACACCGGAAACCGGCGCCGATAGCTATTGGTGACGGCCACGGACCCAAATCCATCCTGGTCCGGATCCAGGATTTCAACGACCACGCCATCCAGGATGCCGAAGTGACCAGGCGCAGCGCCAGGAGCTGACCACGCCCAAATTCCGGTTTCCGCAGCGCCGTACAGTGACAGGATGCGGCCAGCGCCCAAGCGATCCGCCAGCACCGCGCGCGTTTCCTGCCGCATCACCTCACCGGCATAGACCAGATTCGGAATCGCCAGCGTCTCTCCGGCGAGCGCCAGCACCTGCGCCAGTTGGCGAAGCTTGGAGGGCGTGCCCACAACGTGTGTCGGCCGGAATTTGCGAGCAATCGCAATCATGTCCTCATACTTGGCATGGGCACTGACTGCCAAGGTGGTCGCGCCGCAACGCTCCAGCAAATCATCGAGAATGGCTGCGCTGCGATACAGGTCAGAGTACCCCAGCACATTGAGGACAAGGTCGCCGGGGCAAAATAGGTCGGCATGCACCAGTGCCTCCGCCAAGGCTTTGCGCTGAGCGTGGTTTTCGTCAATTGCAACCGGGAAGATGAGGGGCGCGTGACTGCTTCCACCGGAGCGCACCAAATACAGGCCCCGCCGTTCGGCATGGACGTCAAAGCTGTCCAGCGCCGCCAGCAAATGCGATTTCTCGAGCGCTGGCGCGTCGTGCCACTGTTGCAAAGGCGAATACAAGCCTCGATAGAAGGGATGCTCTTTCGCCCAGGCAAAGCACTGCGCCAGAATGGCTTCGTCCCCCAATGACGCTGCCTGGCTCATGCCTCACCTCGACTCGACGCCCTCAGTGCAACACGCTGCAGCAACGTCGCGTGCGCAGCAAAGAACGCGCGCTGCTCGCTCGCGTCTTTCAGCGACCAATCGGCGTATTCGGTCCAGCGCGCAGCCAGTGTGCGGATCAGACGTTGATCGAAGGGATCGGTGCTGTCCAGATAGCGCGCAATGCTGGGCGGCGGCGGCAAGTCCTGCCAACGATGGCGAGCCTGGTGTGACAGGCTGTCGGGCAGGATCCGAAAGCGAATCATGGGTTCGGTCAAGAGGCCGATCCGCGCGTCTGGCGTGGTGGCGAGCACGGAACGCAAGACGCGATACCAGAAATCGATCCCTTCATTGAGTGTCGCGGTTTCATCGAACCATAAGCCACGCAAGTGCTCGCGGCGGATCATCACATTGCTTGCCCGCCCCATGAAAAAGTCCGGGCCCGTCACGGTGAGAAGCGGCGTCCGCAATTGCTGCAAGCCACACTCAAGCGCAGCGCATTCACCTTCCAATGCTGCCAAGTCAGGAAAGTGCTCGCCAGCAGGATCACTCTGATAGCCGAGTACGAGCATCGTAGGATCGCAGGCTCGGATCGCGCGCCGGATGCGATTGAGCGCCCCAGGTGTGTAGCAGTCGTCCGCGTCCTGAAACCCGATCCAGTCACCTGTTGCGTCCTGCAAACCCCGATTGCGCGCGTGGCTTGGGCCGCTGTTTCGTTCGGACAGAATAAGTTGTTGGCGTGTTTCGGAAAGCGGCTTGGCAAACTCCGTGAGCGCCTGTCGACACCTTTCGACGCTGTCGTCAGTACTCGCATCATCCACGATGATCAATTCCGCCGGCGGTGGCGCCTGATTTGCGAGCGCTGCAATAGTGTCACCGATGTAAGCCGCCTTGTTGTAGAGCGGCACAACGATACTGATGCGCGGCGGCTCCCCTGTCATGGCCGCACCTGCACCGGATACAGCTGGCCGCGACCCTGATGCACGTTGATGATCGCGTCCTGCGAACCACGGAACACGCCCGGCCCCAGAAAGCGTTCGTTCCAGCAAAGCATCATGCCCACCAAGTGCATGGCTGCGCCGCCAGACTCGAAATCGAGTTGGTCGAGATAGTCCTGAAACATGAAGGACGACCATTCGGCCTCGACCAATTGGCGCCATTCATGCGTCGCGCATTGCGAGCGGATCAAGGCATCGATCCCGCGACCGCCGCTGCTGCGTTTTGCGATCAGGTCCTGCGGCGCGGCAAGGAGTTGCGCACGCGCCGTTGGATCGTTGCCCACATGACTTGGAATGAGCCACGGTGTCAGTGTTGCCACGTCCTCGGGGCCAACCAAGTCGGTCAAAATGTCGCGATCGGACAGCACCGTGAGCACGCGCTTGTCGTGCACCAGAATCAGCGTGCGGACATCGTTTCGATACTGCCCGCCAGCAATCATGGCCTGCAGCACGGCGGGCTCGACCAGAGTGAGTTCACTGCGGTCCAACTCCAACAGACAGTGATCGATTGGATGCCAGGTCGAACCCTGCGCCGACATGATGGTGCCGTGCCGAATCTGCAATGCCTGCGGCGCTACGTCCCGCACGGACACGCCATACTCGGCGAGCACGCGCAACGCGCGATGAACCTCGGAACCGCGCTCCTGATGATGCACCAATGCGATGGTGCTGCCCGGCGGGTTACATGCCACCCACTGCGACCAGAAGGCTCGTGCCCAGAACGACGTGGGCACTACGGGGGCAGCGGGTTCACAGTCAGCAGTCGACACTGCCGCCTCCAGCAGCGCACTGATCACCCAGCCATTGAGCGGATATCGGGCACCGATTTCGCAAATTCTTGGGTGGCCTTGGGCATCAAATACGAAGTCTGGCCGGTAGCAACCAACCTGATACGGCATGCCGTCGGCGACGCTCAAAATGTCACGCATCGCCGGGTTGAGATCGTAGATCGCCCGAATCCTCGCATCGTGTGGGTAGTGCTGAACGACGGCACGCAACGCACGGTGCAACGCCCCGCAGCATTCAGCCATCGCGGCCACCTGGTCGGTCGACAGCACCACGGCGGCGTCTGCCATGGCGGGCAAGGCGCCGGGCCACCAGTCGGCGAGTGCCTCGGTCAAATTGACACGAATGCGATTGGCGTCACCAAGCGCCACTAAGTCAGGTGCGCCCCGCCAACTTGGACCATACCCCTCATCTCGGGCTTGGAATGACTGAGGCATTTCCACGAGTCAGGCCGATTGCGCCAGTACCGGAAGCGGTGGTCTGTTCGTGACCACCGGGTCGGCAAAGATCGCCGACATCACCGCCGCCTTCTTCTGCAAGTAGGCAGCGACGATGGCCGCCAGAGAATAGGATTCCAGCCGTGCACCGACGGCCTCTGCGTAGTGCATGATGGTGTCACGCGCATGAAAGAAATGGTTCTTTTCAGTGGGTCCACAATGCACACTGATCCAACCTAACGTCTTCGCCGCGTCGTGCGAAGAATGGCCGAGCACCACCTCAAGCCAGTGCTTGAATCGCGGCAAAATGTATTCCACCTCGCCGTGCGTATAAATCTCATGTACCAGCGTGGTCAACAACGCGATCATCAGATCGTCATCACGTAACGATTGGGTATCCTTCCACCCTTTGAAGGCGATCGCCTCTTTGGACAGATATTGCCGGGACAGCCAGCCGTCGTCGCCGACGATCCCGGTCGCCATGGCGTAATACAGCTCAGAGTGCAACACGCGATGGGTCACGGCGAGATCCTCGTCGATAATCCGATGCAGGCTGCAAAGACTCTTCAATAAAGCATCGCGATGCCTGACCGGCCGCCCCAGAAACGCGATCTGGCTCAGTCGGTTGCTGATGCCGGCAACGGTCATGGCGCTGTTGTTGGTTTGGCTCCAGCTTTGAAAAAACCGTCTGAGCACAGCCTTGGATTGCGGCGCACTGGTCAGGCGCTGAAAGGCGCCTTCAATAGCCTGAAACGCTTCATGGTGCGCGGCAAAGTTGGGCCGCAATTCGCTCTTCAAATACGAATCAGGCATGGAATCAAGAACCGGCAGAATGATTTCGCGAATGCCACTCATAGCCCCAAAGCTCCCCAAGATCGTCGCCGCCAGTCATGCAACCGTCGGCAGTGCGAAGCATCGCCCCTTGGCGCATGCTTCCCCAATGCTCGCGGCAATGCAGCCACTGACGCGATGTCTTGAGTCTAGTCCCATTGTTTCTGATGCTGCAACCTGCCGGGCGAATCAGACACCAAGTGCAAACTGCATAGGCACTGCATGACGCGGCGCGGCGATCCACGAATGGCTCTTTGCCATCGCGCTGATCCAAAGCGATGCCAACGCGCCTACGGCGTGTCTTGCAAATCCGAGGTTGTTGCGACCAGAAACACGCGCGTATCGGTCAATGAAGTTGGTTGTTCGAGCGCTGCGCCTGCGGTAATTTTCGGGCCCGAGTCCGGGCGTTGAATCGCCGCGCCGATTGCCTCCTCTACCGACTTCGTTTCGTGCCAACGGGCCAGCAACGGCATTGCGACGGACCAGCAAACGGCAAGCGTCAGACTGAAGCTCAGTAGCGCCTCACGCCAGATCATCGGTGGTTCACGGTTGACCCGGACCAGCCGTTCGCGCATGCGGGCAACACCGCCAGGAGTTGGGTCAAGCACTTTCCAGGCAAGCGATGGCTCAAATTTCATGAGGACGCTCCTTGTGCGAGTAGTATGCGCAGTTGCTGGAGCGCGCGGTGCTTTCGCGAACCAACCGTGCCTGCAGCGATGTTGAGTGCATCTGCTAGCTCGTCGGTCGACAGGCCGGCGAACTCGGAAAGCAGCAGCACATTGCGTTGATCAGCGGGCAGTTGTTCCAAAGCCTTTCGAAGCTGCGACTGCTCGGCGACCAGCTCAGGGTTTTCAGCCGACAACAACGTTGCATCATCGTCAGGCGCAAGTGCGAGAAACTGCTTGAAGCGTTGCCAGCGCCGACGGTTCTTGGCTTCGTTCAATGCCGTCCGATAAATCAATGCGTCCAACTGGTCACCGTGCACGCGGGCGCTGACCGCGAACACGCGCAGGAAGGTTTCCTGCATGACATCCTCGCAATCGGCGGCGTTCCACAGCCAACGATACAGCACATTGAAGAGCGGCTTCTCCAAGCGCTGGTACGCGCTGAGCAGCCGCTCTTGATCGATCGCCATGGGATCGGCTCAGGCTTCTGGTTGATCCAGCCGCAATATGACGACTTCCCACTGCCCGGGCTCAGCGCCTGCGGCCGTGCTCAAGACCAGATTCTGGCCCGGCAATACGGTGGTTTTGGTGCGGAGCCCACTGTCATTCGCGTCGTGTCGGACCAGGTTGAATTCGAGCACATACGCTTTGCTATCGGTCAACGCCCGCGCCCGAATCTCGGTGCCGCGGGGCGTTTTCAGTTGGGCGGTATCGGCATTGGTTGCGAGGCTGAGCTGGGCGCGGTCGCTCAGTTTGAAGCCCGCGACACCCAACTCTTGACGCAGCGCGTCGGTTTGGGTCGCGACGCTGGCCAGAGCCGGATCCGTCGCAGCATTGTCCGTGCTGTGCAGCAGCCAGACGCTCAGGTTGAGCGCTTGTTTGCCGAATCGTCCCGGCAAATCGCTGGCGCCCAGCGCCTTCAGCGCATTCTGGATGCCGGCGTGCACCGAAGGCGGTGCCAGGACCATGATCTGATCTGGTCCGGCCATTTGGCTGCTGCCCAGCTTTTTCTCGCCGACCGCCATGACATACTCGATGGCATTGTTGATTTCAATGGCGCGGTCGACCGGAACTGCATAGACCGCCAACTCGTTGGTTTCGGGCGCCATCGGCAACGGTACGCCAGGGCGAGTCGTAAGCCAGGCGCCGATCAGCGCTAAGCAGACGGCGGCGACGATCCAGATCATACGGTTCATGAAGGTTCCTTCTTGGGTCAAGGGCCGCGAATTGGGCCTGGTGTCTCGTATAACACCCAGGCCCGATTTTTCTTCCCGACCATCGCAACGATTTTCTGAAAGCCGTCTGGCTGCACCGGCATCAAGGCGATCGCGATGTCTTGGTCATTGGCCCTCAGCCAGCAGAAAATCGGCAAACACAAAGCCATCCCGCGTCACCACCTCACCCGGCTGGAGCGATAAGGGCGCCGAAAACATCGGCCCAGCAAGGACACAGGTGTGGAACTCACCATTTTCCCCGCAGGGATCTGCGCCCGTTGGCAGGCGAGCCAGAAAGTCCTGGTCAAACGCTTGCCCAGCCAGGTCAGCTGGCACCTGACGCGGATCAACTGCGGTCACGACAGCACGCAAGCCCGCGTCGATCATCTGGTGGGCGAGCGCGGTCGTATCGTCGCCCCAGATGGGAAACATGGGCTCGATCCCCGTGCCGGCAAGCAGCTGAACGCGATAGTCCCGCACGTCCGCCAGGAACAGGTCGCCAAAGGCCATACCCGTGACGCCGTCACGCGCAGCCGCGATCAGGGCTTGTCGCATGGCGCTTTCATATTCGGCGTTCGTACACGGCCAAGGCAGCGGCACCACATGTAGCGGCAGACCGAGCGCGTTGGCTTGCGCCTCCAAGATCGCGCGCCGCGTGCCATGCATGGCAACCCGATCAAAGGTTGCATTGACGGTAGTCACCAAGCCAACCACCAGCACACTCGGGTCCTGGCGCAGACAGTGCAGGGTCCAGGCGCTGTCTTTCCCAGAACTCCAGGACAACAAGATAGGTCGCGGCATCAGCAGTCCTCAACAAAGCGGGAGCGATCGTAGCGTGCACTGCCCTGCACTTGGCGGGCGATCTGGGCACGATTCAATCGTGTGAACAACACCGGTCAACAGCAGCCCGAACAGGCCGGATCAACCGCGAAAGCTCTGCAAGTGGATGCTGGTTTCGGTGGCGCTGACCCCTTTGACCTTGCGAATGCGCTCAAGGGTTGCCGCCAATTCTCCTAGATTCGCAACGCGAAGTTCGGCAAGTAAATCCCAACGCCCGTTGGTGTCGTGTAGCGCTGCGATTCCGGGCTCGCCAAGCAACGCTCGAATGACTGTTTGTTGGTTGCCCTCAACGGCAATCCCAGTCCACGCCCGGATTTCGTCGGGGTTCGCATCGGGTCGCAACTTGATCGTATAGCCGACGATGACGCCGGACTGCTCCAGCTTCGCGATGCGGTTGGTGATCGTGCCGCGCGCAACCTTGAGCTTGGCCGCAAGCTCAGCGATCGATGCGCGGGCGTTTTGCCGCAGTTGGGCAAGCAGTTGTTGATCGAGACTGTCCATTGGCTATTGTGTCATTTCGTCCTGCCATTTTGGTCATTATTGCGCATTCTGCATACATTTTTGCTCTTTTGCGCTGTCAGTGCAATCGGGACAATGGCATTCACGACACCCACGGAGACCGCCATGACGACGCTACTCACCACTCGCGACATCAGCCGTATGGTCCAGACGCTTGGGCTGCCGACAATGTTTCAGCGGATGCACGATTATTTGGCCACCGACTTCCGCCGCTGGCAGGATTTCGAAAAGTGCGCTCGGGTGGCGTCGCACTCAGAGGTGGGCGTTATCGAATTGATGCCGATTGCGGACGCCCGCGATTACAGTTTCAAGTACGTGAACGGTCACCCAAAGAACACACGCGAAGGCTTGCCCACGGTGATGGCATTCGGTGTTTTGGCCGATGTCGCCACCGGCCGGCCCGACTTGCTTGCAGAACTGACGCTGACCACGGCCATTCGCACAGCAGGTGCTTCGGTGCTCGCTGCCCGCGTGTTGGCAAGACCGGACTCGCGCAGCATGGCGCTGATCGGCAACGGCGCGCAAAGCGAGTTTCAGGCGCTCGCGTTTCACTACTTGCTGGGGATCGACGAAATCCGTGTATTCGACGTTGATCCGGCTGCGACCGACAAGCTGGTGGCACATCTACGCAACGTGCCCGGCCTACGGGTGATTCGCGCTCTGAGCACTCACGATGCCGTGCGCGGCGCCGATATCGTGACGACGGTCACCGCCGACAAATGCAATGCCACGATTCTGACGCCAGACATGATCGAACCGGGCATGCACATCAACGGCGTGGGCGGCGATTGCCCGGGCAAGACCGAGTTGCATGCGGACGTGTTGGCCAACGCGGCCGTATTCGTCGAGTACGAACCGCAGACGCGCATTGAAGGTGATCTGCAGCAAATGCCGGCCGACTTTGCCGTGACCGAACTCTGGCAAGTGCTGACCGGCGCGCACATCGGCCGCGCGCACGCACAGCAGGTCACCGTGTTCGACTCCGTCGGCTTCGCACTAGAAGACTATTCCGCGCTTCGCCTGCTGCGGGACACCGCCAAGCAGCTCGGGCTCGGCACTTCGGTGGCGCTCATTCCCGATCTCGCTGACCCGAAAGACCTCTTCGGACATCTGATGGGCAAGCAGCAAGTGCTGCCGCGGGCAGCTTGATTCACCCGCCAAGCTTCTCCAAGTCGTTCGGTGCCGCAGGCGAACGTTTAGGGAGGGTCTGAATCAGTCCATCCTGGACGTTCAGACCCGCAATGAGTCCGGCACATGTACGGACTCATTGCCTCAGAACCAAGCACTTGCGTGCTTAATTCTGGGCGGGCTAGCCATGGCCCCGCATCGCCTCTGAACGTGTTCAGCGGCTCCCAAGGCGATGTAACGAGAGTCATGTTAAACCCCGGGCCCAGTTACGCCATCCTAAGGCGACTCTGAACACGTTCAGAGTGGATGCGGGGCATGGATGTTCTGCGCGGCTTCAAGCACCCAAACCCCCAAGCACATGATCGTGGCGCATTGCGCGGGGGCCTGGACCGCCCCCAAGGCAGTCTGTTCGCAAGACTCGATGGGCCGACATTCCAGGGTGGACCCATTCAGTACCTTCGAATCGATGTCCACCCGCGACGAGCAACGATTGACCAGACAAGGAGACGACAGATCATGGCAGGGAATCGAGTCATCAAGGCAATCGCCTTGATCTTGTTGTTGCATGTCGGCCACGTTCATGCGGAGCGCTTCACTGAGGCGATGGATCAGGCGGTTCAGCACATGCTTGCGAAGCAATGGCCGGAAGCCGTATCGGCTTTCGATCGTGCAGCGTCGCTGGGAAATCTGGACGCAGGCCAACAATACAACTTTGCGTGCGTACTCGCCCTGAGCGGCGATCACGACCGCGCGCTCACTGCGCTCGAGGCTGCAGTCAATGCGGGCTACACCGATACGGACCACATGCAGCGGGACGCCGATCTGGCAAGTTTGCGCACCGACCCAAGATTCAACGCGGTGATCGAACATGCTGGCGCGCTCTTGGCATTCGACCAGCGCGTCTATGGCGCGAAGGCAATTGAAACCCCGTTTGCCAAGTCATTGCCGGAAGCCGAGCGGATCGCTGGCTTGTCCCGATTGTGGTCCGAGGCCAAATACAACTTTGCGAACTTCGATCTGGTCCCAAAGCTTGATTGGGACGCTCTTTACTTGCAGACACTACCCAAGGTGCAGCGGTCATCGAACACCGCCGACTACTATCGTGAGCTGATCGCATTTGTCGCGCAGTTGCAAGACGGACATTCCGGGGTTTTCCCGCCCGCCGCGTTGAACGATACGTTCTACGCGCGGCCGCCATTGCGCACACGTCTGATTGAGAACCGGGTGCTCGTCACTGAGGTGTTCCACAAGAGCCTGACTGACCAGGGTCTGCGACCAGGAACGGAAATTCTCGCCATCAATGGCAAATCGGTGCATCAGTATGTGTCGGAGTCGGTTGTGCCGTGGGTATCGGCATCCACGCCACAGGACCGCGATCAACGGAGCTTCGGGTTTCAGCTCCTTCAAGGTGACCTCGATCAGGATCTTGATCTCCGAATCCAAAATGCAGGCGAGGATGCGACCGACATCAACGTCGCACGATGGTCGCAAGCACAACGTTCGGCGCTGAAGGTTTCTGGAAAGCCGTCCTTCAGCTGGAAGATGTTGCCGGACAATATCGCCTATGTCGCGTTGAACGAATTTGAAAGCGACCAGGCCGCCACGCAGTACCTTGCGAACTTCGAGCGCATCAGCAAGGCCAAGGCGATTATCTTCGACGTTCGTCGAAACGGCGGCGGCAACGGTGGTGAGGGCTATCGAGTGCTCGCCACGTTGACTGATCAACCCATCCCCACGTCACGCTGGCAGACTCGAAAGTATGTGCCAGCCTGGCGCGCCTGGGGCTTGGTGCAGACACCGATTGCAGAATCCAACTCGTGGTCGGCCGATGGCGAACGCCATTACCAAGGCCAAGTGCTTGTGCTGACTAGCGCTGAAACCTACTCAGCGGCTGAGGACTTCGTGGGCGCATTCAAGAACATGGGACGAGGCAAGATTGTCGGTGAAGCCACCGGCGGCAGTACCGGGCAACCGCTGTTTCTGGCCCTGCCTGGTGGTGGTGGCGCCCGAATCTGCGCCAAGCGCGATCGCCTTGCCGACGGCACCGAGTTTGTTGGTCACGGCATTCATCCCGATATTCCGAGTGCAGAAACCGTCGATGGCTTTCGCGCGGGCCGCGATACGGTGCTCGACACGGCGATCGCCGCGATCAAGTAGAACCGTAAGTCGACCCTAATCGTCGACACGAGCGCATCTGGATATTCAGGTGTAGCCAACGGCGGCTCGACGATGCCTGACGCGACCAGACCGGGCGCCCCCAAACGGCTCGGCAGGCTGCTTTGCAACAGCCTGCCGAAGTTTGGCCCTAGGGAGCCTCTGAACAAGTTCAGAGGCGACGCAGGCCATGGATGGCCTGCCCAGAATCAAGCGCGCAAGTGCTTGATTCTGGAGCACCGAGTCCGGACCCCGGCCTTCGCCGGGGCAGGCTTGAGTGCCGGACTCGGTGTGGGTCTGAAAGTCCAGGATGGACTTGTTCAGACCCTCCCTAGCGACTTACTTCAGCGATTACCGCGTACCTGTCGTGACACTCCAGGTGTCACTGATGCCACCAACCGTTGCGATGGCATTGACGGTCGTGTTGGCGTTGGCAGACGCTGTCAGCTGCAGGCGAATCTGATCGCCGTTCGCCACGGTCCCGGCATTGGATGTGAAGGTGCCACCGTTCTTCGAGTACTTCACGCCAGCGCCACTCACCGTGATCGGGACGCTTGCATTGATCCCATTGACCGTAACCGAAGCTGATGTCACGGATTTGCCGCGGCGTGCATCGACGACATCGGTGAAGGCAAACACATTCGGTGTGGTGTCAACGCTGCCGGTTGTCGCCGTGAAGTTTGCGCTGACGCCGCCAATGGTCAGAGTCGCATTGACGGCTGTATTCGCCGCCGCTGCTGTGGTTACCCTGACTCGGACCTGGTCACCCGCATTCACCGTGCCGGCAGTTGTAACGAACGCCCCGCTATTGATCGCATAGCTGCCGCCGGTGACTGAGATCGGACTCGCCGTGTTGATCCCCGTCACGGTGACAGTCGGCGACGTCGCTGCGACATTGGTAGCCAAACCCGTTTGCGCGGCAAAGCTAAAGTTCGACGGGATGCTGTCAGCGGCTTCGGTGGTGGAGCGAAACAGACCACTGATGCCACCAATTGTCAGTACGGTCTCAGTTGCCGTGGCAAAGGTCGCAGCGCTGACGTGGCGGACGATCACGGTGTCCCCAGGATTCACGGTTCCGGCTACCGTTTGGGCAGAGCCGCCATTGATCGTAAAGCTCCCGTTGCTGACACTGATCGGCGTCGGCGCATTAATCCCATTGACCACGATCGGCGCAGCGCTGACCAAGGTCGCGATCGGAACGTTGTTGAGGTCGGTTGGATCAAATGCACTCGGCGTCGTGTCGATCGCTTCAGTCACCGACGTAAAGTTCGCGATTGCGCCGCCAATGCTCAGCGTTGCTATCGCGGCGGTTGAGAAGCTTGCAGCAGAGACGTGCCTTACGCGCACCGAATCGCCCACACTGATTGCGCCACTGGTGCTGACAAACGGGCCATTGTTGATCGAGTAAGTCCCACCCGTGACGCTGATCGCTGCCGCCGTGTTGATACCCGCTACGGTGACGACATTCGATGTTTGCTCGGTGCTGCGCGGCACATTGTTCAACGCTGCAAATGCATAGGGATCGGGAGTCGTGTCGGCGAACTCAGTTTGCGACACAAATGAGACCGTGCCCGATCCAACTGAGAGCGTGCTCGCGGTTTGCTGTGCAAATCCGCTTGCCGACGTATGTGAAATCTGTACGGTGTCACCCGAGCGCACGGTACCAGCCGAAGTCTGGTACGCACCGCCGTTGATCGCGTAAGCGCCGTTGACGATGCCAATTGATACGACGTCATTGATCCCGGTGATTGAGAACGCGGACGACGTCTGCAGCGAGTTGCGCGGCACATCTGAACGCATTGGCAGAACGGGAAGATTCGGGTCATCATCCCGCAACTCCGAATGTGAGATGAAGCTTCCGCTAATACCGCCCAACGTCAATGTGGTTAGCACCGACGTCTGGAAACTCGAAGCCGCCGTATGCTGAACACGGATTTGATTACCGGGGGCAATCGTTCCCGACGCGGTCGTGAACGGGCCGTTGTTGATCGAATAGCTGCCGTTCTGGACTTGCACCGGAATTGGCGTATTAAAACCTTGTGGCACGATTGCATTGGACGTCACGAGACTGCCTCGCACCTGGTTAGATTGCGCCGCGAACCAGAATGCGTCAGGCGTACTGTCAATTGCCTGGGTGGTCGAACTGAAGGTGTCGCTGACACCACCGATGGACAACACGGTGTCGACGGTATTCGAAAATCCATGCGCCGAGGTGTGACGGACCTGCACTGATGCGTCAGGTGCAATCATGCCTGGTTGCGTCTGGAAGGGGCCACCATTGATTGCATAACTGCCATTCTGCACCGAAATTGATGATGCCTGGGTGAGACCCAAAATCGACACCGGATTCGATGTGACTGTGGTGTTCGGGGGCACTGCAGTGGCATCGACGAATTGGAATGGCAACGGCATCGTGCCTTCGGCACCCGTCGTAGTGGTCATGCTGGCATTCTTGTCGCCGATGGTCAGGACCGTCACTGCAGTCGTGGCGTAGGTACTCGCACTCGTGTGCTGAACGTTTACCCATTCGCCATTCTCAACAACTCCAGGCTCGCTTGTAAAGGGACGTCCCTCGATCGAGTAGCGACCGTTGGTGATCGCGATGGGAACCGGCGCACTAATGCCAGCAACCGACACGCCCGCCTCGTAGACGGTGCCGAGTGCCACAGGAGAAAGGGTTGGTAGTGCGAAAGAATTCGGTGACAAGTCTTCAGGCGCGATGTCTGTGGTCGCAGTAACAGTCACTTCGGTCGGGCTTGAGTTTACGATCGAACTCAGGTGCGCCTGCACAACAAGTGGACCAGGCACGTGAGGTGCCTCGATGTCGAAAGAAATATCAGCGATTTGGCCAGCCCGAAGCGGCGCCAGAGTCCGACACGTCAGCAGTGCTGAACCACTACAACGCCAACCATAGTCGTGAAAATCGGTAGGTACTGCACCCTCAGGAAGCTCAATATTCAGTTCCAAGCCTTTCAAGTTGTCGACTTGTTGGGGCCAAGACGTCGAAAGGTTGCGAACTTGGAACGCATAGGTGATGACGCTACCGGCCAATGCACTCTCCGCCGCTTGGACGCTTAGTGACATTGGCACTTCCCGTTGTCCGCGCAAGCGTAGGACTGCAAGCACTGGCTCGGATCCACCATAGCTGGGGGGCAATTGGACCGGCACAAGCCCATTGCCATCGACATCCATGGCTAGGTCAAAAGCTTCAATCTGGCCGGGCTGGTAAGGTGGTAGCCAATCTGCAAGCACCGGAATCGGCAACATCGTCGACTGCTCGCTCAAGCCGATGAAAGGAATGCGCTGGTTCTCGTAGAGGCAGTTCAACAGAAGTCCGTTTACCGAGTTGCGCCCAACCGCGTTGCCGCGAAGATCGCAATACCCAGCATCAAGGTATACCGGCACATTCCACATTGGACCATCATCAACGTATGCATGTTCACCGATGTCATAGGCGACCGAATTGAAGTACCAGCCTTCTGGATTCCGAGCGACATCGAAGTGTTCGACGTCGCCGTCAATCAGGAGGTCTCGCCCCCAAACCTCTGGCTCCGACCAGGCGGGCGAGAAATCGGCCAGAAGCTCCATCTGATGCACTCGGTCGTCGAACGGACTGTCAGGGCTCGGCGCGAGCCAGAAGACTTGACTCGGCCAAACGTTGTTAGCGACGACTTGAGGTGTCGTCAATCGTGGACTCGCCAAGGCATTGACCTGGGTTTCGATACAACTCGGGCAGGTCGGCGTCCCCCAATGGTTGAACTCACGCAGCATTACCGCATGTCCGCCCCCAGGCGCTGGAGAATCCCAGACGACCAAAACCTGGTAGGAATCCGGATCGAACGATATCGAGGGTGTCTGCTGATCTCCGGTCGTGATCTGATTGACGAGAAAGGGCTCCGAGAGAAACTGAGCGTCGGCTTGCCAGATCCGCGCCATGATCCCGGTGCCATCTGTGTCGGCACCATCTTGCTGCCAGACAACCCAAAACGTCCCGGTATCGCCTAGCGCGACGCTCGGAGAAGACAAGCCAGTCAGCGGACCTGCGACAACATCATAGGCGCCAATCGGCTCTGCATGTTCGTCGAATCGCTGATACCGAATCTCGCGCAAGTTCGTGTCAGGGTCTTCAACAAGCCAAATCATGACCGTGTCGCCAGCAGGGTTGTTGGCAATTGCGCTGTCGAGCAAGGTTTGCCCAGATAGATCGTCAATCAGCAATGGCGGCGTGGCCAGTTCACCAGGGGCTGCCGATGCGATATTGGTGGAGAGGGCCAAGCCAATGACCCACGTAATCATGCGCTTTTTCATTGTGTCGTTATCCTGTCGTCAACGTCGCATTCGACGCTCCAATAGCATCTGCGATTGGCGGATCAGATCCTGCGACGGTTTGATCCCAACTCGCACCTATCTGCAGACGTTATCGCGTTGGGTCGATGGTTCGTTGATGTGGACCGTCATCCGCGCACAATCGCACGTGGTGTTCCATGGCGTTCGGGGGAGGGGCGACAGGCACACCTCCGACAATGCCGAAGGGCTTCGCGCTTTAACGGTTAAGACTGGCGGGAAGCGAACGCCCCACAACACGTTCGCGCACAACGGATGAGTTCCTTCAACTGGCAACGAGCTGCCGGCTTGGTGCGCCCAAGTGGTCCTACGCGACAGAGCCGCTGTAAGTATCCAACTTACCCTCGTACCAAAGCCCTGGAGCCATCCGACTCCGGTTCAGCCCACGGCACGCCTTAGCCCCGCGTCATCCAGGATCGATTGTTTAGAATTGCGCAGCCAATCGCCGCAAAACGAGCCTCGAGCGAGAGGTGGATGCGGTGCATCGGAAAAGACCAGAAGATGACGCCGCGATCGATGCCAGTCTGAAGGCACAGTTTGGCCCGGGTCAGGCAACTCCCGATGCGGTGTCCTAGCCGATTCCACACTTGCGCAAGTGGTACCTCGTATCTACGGATCATCCTCAGCAAACACGACTTTCAGCTTACGCCCGGTCAACCGTTCCAACGCCAATGGCCACGCGCCGGCCGACGCGAGCGTGCGCATGGCCGCATCGGGACTGAGGCCTTCATGTTGCATGGCATAGGCGGCATAAAGCATCGCCGCTCGGCCGCCCGAAGCACAATGCACGAGGACCTTGCCATCGTTTGAATCGACCGCGTTCTGCAGCGCCTTCAGGACGGCGGGTTGGTAGTCGCTGCTTGCAGCGATTGGCAGATGTTGGTACTGGATGCCCTGCATCGCTACCAAGTCTGACTCAGCAAAGTTGAGCGATGCCATCTCTTCGTCACTGCGCAAATTGATGACATGGCTGATGCCTCTCGCCTTAAGTGAGTGAAGGTCACCCTCGGTTGGCTGTGCTGCAATAATGATAGACCCCTTAGCCGTTGCCTGATCCAGAACCGATGCGACCTCGGTCGCCTGTTTCGGTGGGTTGGTGGCGCAAGCGCTGAGCAACATTGCCAGGGATAGGCAGAGGGTGTGGCATAACAGTTTGGCGTTGTGGCGCATGGCTTGTCAGTTTGAGTGGGAATGCCGACGTTGTAGTCCACGATGTCGCTGACACACAACGGCCCGGGATCTGGTTTGCGCCGAACCGCGGCGTCGACGCGCCAGCGCGAGCAGCCTTTGGAGCCGCCAGTCGGGGGTTGATGGCACCGATCCCCGGTTCGGAATTGGCGGCTGTCCGTTTCCTTGGTGGCATAAACCAGCGATAATGGGCGATTAATGCACGGAATCATCTTTTTCGTGCTTCCGGTCAGCCCTGAGTGAGTACCCCTGTGTTTCTGCAACGTCTTCCGGAGTTCATCTCCAACCATTTCATCCTGGTCAGCATCTTTCTGCTGGTGCTGTTTTTGATCATTTCCCATGAATTTCAGAGCTTTACACGGAAGTACAAGAGCATCCAGCCCGCCGAGCTGACGCGGCTTGTCAATCGCGAAAACGCGCTACTGATCGACGTGTCGTCGCAGGCCGAGTTCGAGTCTGGCCATATCGCCGGGTCCAAGCACGTAGCCATGACCCAGTTTGACCCAGAAAACAAAGAGTTGGCCAAGGTCCGCGAATTGCCGGTCGTTGTCGTGTGTCGAAGCGGTCAACGCGCTGCGACGGCTTGCGAGCGGCTAACGAAGGCCGGATTCGCCAAGGTCTATTGGCTGGACGGCGGGATATCCAGTTGGGCGTCGGCTGATCTGCCGTTGATGAAGGGCAAGGCCTGACGCTAACAAATTTGTCGGCGGTCCCAGCGCCGGGATTCGCAAGGGCCAAAGTTCGGTCGTTGTCGCTTTTTGTAGGAGGGCCTTCAGGCCCGAACCAAGCTTGCGGCATCACCTTTCGCGGCTGAAGCCGCTCCCACAAAAACCGCTGGGCCTTCAGGCCCGAACCAATCTGACCGCAAGTACCGGTCGCGGCTGAAGCCACTCCCACAAAAGCCGCCGGGCCTTCAGGCCCGGACCGGGCTCGCGGCAAGGTCACCTACTGACGCAGCCTGAACAGGCCCAAGCCAACCCAAATCCGCACCGAATCACCCGCCCCACTGCCTCATCCGCGCACGATTTGCCCTTGAAATCGGGCGAAATTCGCCCAAAGTCGATGTCCGTGGGATAATCCCGCTTCTTTTCTTAACCGCAGCGCGCCGGTCGGTGTGCTGTTCCATCCCTAAAATTTGAGAAAGTGAACATGAGCGAGAACGAAAACGCCGTCGCCAACGGCGCGGAACAGGCCGGTGCGGTCGGTCAGGTTGCCATTCAGAAGATTTACGTGCGCGACAGCTCTTTTGAAGTGCCGAACGCTCCGATGATCTTCCAGGAGCAGGGCCAGCCGAACATCCAGCTGAACATCGGCCAGAAGGTTCAGCAGCTCGCCGAGGCGGTGTTTGAGGTCGTGCTCACGGTGACCGTTACCTGCAAGATTGCCGACAAAACGGCCTACTTGGCCGAAGTTCAGCAGGCCGGCATTTTCTCGGTCAGCGGCTTCGATCAACCAAGCACGCATGCCGTGCTGAATACGTTCTGCCCGTCGAATCTGTACCCGTTTGCCCGCCAGGCGATCTGCGAGCTGACGGTCAATGGTGGCTTCCCACCGTTCCTGCTGCAGCCACTGAACTTTGACCAGATGTACGCCGACCAGATGCGTCGTCGTGAAACCGCTGGCAACGCCTGATCCAGGGCTGCCATGCCACTGAATGCCAGAGTGGCCGTACTCGGGGCGGGTTCCTGGGGCACGGCGTTGGCCATGGTGCTCGCCCGTCATGGGGTGCGCACCACACTTTGGGGCCGCGACACCGCGGCCATGGCTGCTATGGCGGAAGCGCGCTGCAACGCGCGCTATCTGCCGGACTCCTTGTTTCCCGACGGACTCGCGGTCACCGCCGATCTGAATTCGGCGCTCAGTGATGCCGACGATTGGCTGCTGGTGACGCCAAGCCACGCGTTCCGGGAAGTGCTGGAGCATGCGTGCGCTACTGGGCACCGTCCCAACGGGCTCAGCTGGGCAACCAAAGGTTTTGAACCCGGCACGGGACGGTTCTTGCACGAAGTGGCCGAAGACATTGTTGGGCGCTACCTGCCGCTCGCGATCGTGACGGGTCCTTCGTTCGCCAAGGAAGTCGCTGCCGGCTTACCAACCGCCGTCACCGTGCACTCCGAACACGAACCGTACGCCGACCAGGTCGCCAAACGCCTGCATGGCCCGGGCTTCCGGGCGTACACCGGCAACGATGTGATCGGCGCCGAGCTCGGCGGCGCAATGAAGAACGTGCTGGCGGTTGCGACCGGCGTGGCCGACGGCATGAAGCTGGGATTGAATGCCCGCGCCGGCATGATCACGCGCGGTCTGAACGAAATGATCCGCGTGTGCCACGCCCTTGGCGGCCGACCGGAGACGCTGATGGGCTTGGCTGGCGTTGGCGATCTGGTGTTGACGTGTACGGGCGATCTGTCCCGAAACCGGCGCCTGGGTCTGGCCTTGGGTCGCGGGATCCCGCTGTCGCAGGCCGTCAAAGAGATCGGCCAGGTGGTCGAGAGCGTCCAGACCGCGAATGAGGTCATGCGAATTGCCGAAAAGCATGGGCTCGACCTGCCAATCACCGAGCAAGTCAGTCGCGTGCTGAACGAAGAGATTACCCCGGCGGAAGGCCTCAAGGCGCTTCTGGCGCGAGAGCAAAAGCCTGAGTATCCGCCCGGATTGTTCGGCTCCTGATCGCCCGGCCCGCGTGGGTGATGCGTGGATTTGCCCTTGTTCAAGCTGACGGGCACTTGATTCGAACGCCTGCTCCACTGTTTCGGCGTACACTTTAGAGCTGACTGCTCTGGAGCCCCCCATGCGCGCCATCCACCGCCTGCTTTGCACCCTACCCTTGCTGCTCAGTGCTGATCTGGCGCTCGCTCAGGATGTGCGCCAGGGCACGCACGGCATGCTGCTGATCGTCAATCCACAGGGGCTCATCGCCTCGCATCTGCCGATGTATCACCAACCACATGATGTGCAAGCCGTGTTGGCCCTGAGCCCAGCGTCGCGTGCGGACAAAGATTTCATCGACACGTTGTCGGCCTCCACGCCCGAAATTCTGTACACGATCTCACCGGAGCCGTTCGACCTCAGCCGCTTGAGCCCGGGTGCCAGCGACGAGTTGGAAGAATTCTGTGCAGCCCTGTTCCTTGGCCACTTCGAGCGCGGTGGTCGCCAGCTCAGCGAGCGCGTCTGCTTCAGCGTCGACGACACGCTGCTGTTCCGCCCAATCGCCGCCAACATGGCCAAGGAAGACAAAGCCCATTGGCTGGTCTTCGAAATCGGCGCCGACCGGTATGCCGCCCACGAAATTGCCGGCGCCCCGGACTTTGATCAGTGGATGCGACTCACCGGTGGCCGCAAGTTGGATGCGGGCCGCTTCCGCTCCATGCGCGACAACACCATTGTCGGTAGCGACAAACTCGAGCGCGGCACGAAACTCAATTTGATTCGCGACGACGGCGACAAGGTCGAATCGCGGGTTGAGGCCGTGCTGTATCGGGAAACGTCGGATTTGGCCAAGTAGGCAGCTGTGCTTGCGTCACACTAAACGCTCGCGATTAAGCAACCGATGGCGCAACGTGCGGTGATTCGGCTTGCCAGCCTGATTTCCACACTCGGGCATCCCGCGATGCTGATGTCGTTGGCGGTGGTCTTTGCGCCCGTACGGCACGCCAGTCCCAACCAATCAGCGGCCACTTGGCTGGTGCCGTTGCTGATCGTGGCGATCGGACTCGCGTTCGCATTCTGGAAGGTCCATCGCGGGCAGTGGCAACACGTGGACGCTTCTGTTCCGAAGGAACGCACCCAACTCAACGTGTTCATGCTTTGCGTATTGGTTGGGGCCAGTGCGTTGTGTTGGTTCGGGCTGGGACAAGTGGCGCTCGCACTTGGACTCGCTGCGAGCAGCGTGATTCTTGCGAGCGCCTTGATCCTTGCACGCTGGCTGAAACTGTCATTGCACGTGAGCTTTGCGGCTCTGGCGGCTTGTGTGCTCGTAAGTGACTACCTGAGCGTCGCAGTGGCTGCTGGCAGCATTATGCTGATCACGTGGTCCCGATTGCAGTTGCAGCGGCATACCTGGTCTGACGTCGTCGCCGGCCTGAGTGTGGGGTTGCTTGCCGGAACAGGCTGGCGTCTGGTGGTTTGGTGATCGGGACGGATCCGGCTGAACGGCTGCATTCGAATCGAATTGCACTATTAGGGAGGGTCTGAAGAAGTCCATCCTGGACTTTCAGACCCGCACTGAGTCCGGCACATGTCCGGACTTAGTGCTCCAGAATCAACCACTTGCGTGCTTGATTCTGGGCGGGCCATCCATGGCCAGTATTTGCCGGTCTGAAAAAGTCCATCCTGGACTTTCAGACCCGCACTGAGTCCGGCACATGTCCGGACTCACTGCTCCAGAATCAATCACTGACGTGCTTGATTCTGGGCGGGCCATCCATGGCCAGTATTTGCCGGTCTGAAAAAGTCCATCCTGGACTTTCAGGCCCGCACTGAGTCCGGCACATGTCCGGACTCACTGCTCCAGAATCAATCACTGACGTGCTTGATTCTGGGCGGGCCATCCATGGCCAGTATTTGCCGGTCTGAAAAAGTCCATCCTGGACTTTCAGGCCCGCACTGAGTCCGGCACATGTCCGGACCCAGTGCTCCAGAATCAACCACTTGCGTGTTTGATTCTGGGCGGGCCATCCATGGCCAGTATTTGCCGGTCTGAAAAAGTCCATCCTGGACTTTCAGGCCCGCACTGAGTCCGGCACATGTCCGGACTCACTGCTCCAGAATCAATCACTGACGTGCTTGATTCTGGGCGGGCCATCCATGGCCCGCATCGCCTCTGACCTTGTTCAGAGGCTCCTTAACGCCGGCCGGAACTCGCCTGCAAACTGTAGAGACGATGAATTTCCCCGCCCTTCGCAAGCAGCAGTTCAAGCTGCTGGCGTTGTGCATTGGAAATCGGCCGAAGGTTAGAATGCAAGTGGTTCACATCAGCGTGCGCCGATTCGATTTGTGCCTGCAAGCGCAATAAGCTTTGCTCGTGCCGAGCTCGAAAAGCCGTTTCACGGTCGGAGCGATTGGGAATCGTCTGATGGAACGCAACGATCATGCCCCCTTTCCAGGCGAGCAAGGCATCGACGACTGCGGCTTCAAGTTCATCCAGACTTTGCAAGCGCGCGGGCGACAATTGGTCTGCGTTGTCGATCTGCGCCTCACGCAAGACAAGTTTGTGTCGGGCTTGGACACGTGGGTCTTGGCACTGGTTCAGCGAAGTCTTCTGGAGATAAAGGGATTGGGCCTGATGTATTGCTGCCTGCGCCTCGCTCCTGAATGCTTCTAGTCCGTCGCGCCGAAGTAACTCGTATTCGTCAATCAGCGCCATGAGTTGATCGGTGCGAATTCTGAGCGTGTGTACGCCAAGCTCCAGATTCATCCTTTTTAAAGCTACCTCCAGTTTGGCTTCGACTTCGAAGTAGTCGAACTCCAATGCCTGAACGATTTGTTTCCGGCGGCGCTCGGTGATGATGATGGCGACAGACGCCCCCAGCACACCCAAGATTGTCGAACCACCGATAGTCATCAAGATCAGCAGTTCCCGCGATTCCCGATCGGCAGGCCAGTCAACCAGTACAATCAGCAGCGCCGCAAGCACCAAAGCGGCACAAACGGAAACAGCGGTCACCGTACTATGGTTCGACCCTATCTCACTGACGCAGGGCAATCGCGGTAGCACTACCGATATCGGGTCTGGAAACTGGATTCTTAGCACTTCCGCCCGCAGTGCGCGGATCTGCTGCTCGCTCCATAGCGTGACCCTCGGCGCCGGCGCGGTCTTTGGAATCGTTTGATTCCCAAATAACACGATGCGCTGACTATTCAACGCGCACCAACAGCAGCTTTCCAACTGACCAGGATAGCGATGCAGCGCACGTTGGGAACAGGTCTTGAGACCGGCTCGAAGCCTATCAAGTGCCGCGACCCACGCTGCAGCAGTCGGCCGCGCGGTAACGCTTGGCTCGAGGAACGCCTGTTCAAATAGATCTTGTATCGAAAGTGGCAAAACATTGATCGGCACCGAGCGCGGCGGCGGCAACAGCAGGCGAAGATTCGCATCGCGCGCGTAGGCATACCGGAACTCCCGGATGTTCGACTCCAGTGTTTCGCCGACGTGCTCGCTTTGCGGCACGCCAGAGAAGGGATGGCGTCCGCCCATCAACAGGTGAAAGATCAAAAGCGCGAGACCAAAGCAATCATGGTTCGACGTGCGGAGCACTTGTTCGAAACCACCGCTATGTTGCAACTCGGGCGGCGTGAAGTGCGCGACACCGACTTCGCATCGATGGACGATGCCGCCAAAACGGACCTGAAATGAATCGCAATCGATCAGAATCACCTGACTGTCGGCGCCTACCAACACGTTTCCCTGATTGACGTCGCCGAGCACGTGACCATGGTCGTGCACGGTGTCAAATGCCGCCGCAATGTTGCGCGCCACGTAGACGAGAAAGCCAAAGTCGGTATTCGGAAATGCCGAACGGCGCTGCCCAGGGCTATACAGCATATGCACTGGCTTGCGCGCCTTGATACGCTGCATCGTGAAGCCAACGACGGCGCTATCGGACGGCTGATGCAAGGTTTCTTCTGGCCACGCTGCGTATTGGTGCAGACGATCATCGAGTCCTGCGGCCATGCGGATCAGCTTGTCCTGTTTCCTTGCATCAGGGACGTCGTGATACAACTTTGCAACCAAGTCGGGCTGGCCAACCACTTCATAGACCGCGCCTTCGCCACCGCGGCCAAGTTCCCGACCAAGAGGAACGGACCGACCGATCTTGTCGACAAGTTGGTTCATCGCGCCAGCCCCCTCACGACAACGCCTCGCGACAATAGTCTTGATACGCAGCGGCGCGCTGTTCGACTAGCACCTGGAGCTGGGCGGCATCCGATTTGCTCAGGGGTTTGGTGTTGACCTTGATCGTCGACAACTTTTGCCAGCCGCTCTGGATTCGATCTTCCAGTGCCACTTGAACGCGATGTAACTCACGCCGGTCAGCCTGCCCGTCAACACTCATGATCGGTGCGTTCTTCAAATGTTTCTGCTCCAAATCCCGACGCCAGTCGAGCAACGCTGAGATGGACTCCGTGCGCTTCAGTTCAGCCGCGGCCAACGATTGCGGTGTGATGTCAGCTGCTGTCCAAACACCGGCGCGTTGCAGACGCACGCGTTCCACCGCACCGACGCGAGCATCTTTCCAATCATATAGCGCGAATCGACCAAGGAACTTCGCCAAAGCCTGGTCAGAAGCGGCTTGCTGACTCGGGGTCAGCTGACCCGGCACGCGCCTCAAATGCGCTTCGTACTGACCGAGAAGCTCGTCGATCTGCTTTCGTTGCGCGAGAAACGGCTCCGCCCCACGCTGCTGATTGAATCGGTTGACCAATTGCTGCAGACGAATCGTACAATCGTTGATTCGTGTCGTTAAATGTTGCAGGCGCAGATCCCGCAGGTGCACCATGTGATGCCACCAAATCACTACGGCCGTTGGCCCAACAATCAAGCTCACCAGCATGAAGAGCACAGACTGCCAGTTCAGCAGTATCAGCATTGTCACGAACACACATGCCAATCCAACGAATAGTCCTGACACGATATAGGGCATCCAGCCATCGGCACGCACGGGCGCCGGCAGCGTTGGCAGCGCGGGTACTTGAATCAGACTGGGCACGGGGAGCTGTTCGAGCTTTCGACGCATCCCGCGAAGGTCGAAAGCCAAAGCCGGCATCGACGCCGACCACACTGGTTTGCCCGGGCGCTCGCTGAACAGATACACCTGTTCGGTTTCGAGCTCGCACCACAGACACGTTGGGCGGTGTCCGCCATCGATGTGTGCCGGATTCCGCGCACAGGTCCGAAGCGTGCTGCGAAACTGATCGAGTGCAGATACCCAGTCGGCAGCACTCGGACGGCGCTGCACGCCACTTTCGGTAAACGCCGCCTCGAACATGCCAATGATCGCCAACGGCATCGCATCGATAGGCATTGCACGTGGTGGCGGCACTAACAGGCGGCGCATCGCATCACGCGCATAGGCGTAGCGAAAGTCGCGGATATCGGCCTCCAACGCGTTGCCCACCCGTTCGCTTTGCGGCACGCCAGAGAACGGATGCCGACCACCCATTAGGAGATGAAAGATCAGCAACGCCAAACCAAAGCCGTCATGGTTGGATGTCCGCGTGGTGGTCTCGAACGCATTGACGCGCTGCAGTTCCGGCGGGGTGAAGTGCGCGACGCCCACCTCGCAGCGATGCAACGCGGCACCAAACCGCACTTGGAACGAATCACAGTCAATCAACACAACCTGACTGTCTTCACCAACGAGTACATTGCCCTGGTTGACATCACCGAGCACATGACCGTGATCATGCAAGGTATCGAATGCCGCCGCCACGTTGCGCGCAACGAACAACAAGAAGTCAAAGCGCACTTTTGGAAACATCTGCCGACGCTGCGCGGGGCTGTAGAGCATATGAATTGGTGCGCGCTGTTCGATGCGCTGCATGATGAAGCCGACAACAGCGCGATCGGATTCGCGGTGCAAGGTTGCCTCGGGCCAGGCGGCGTAACGACGCAGCCGATCGTCGACGCCCGCTGCCATCAGCCGGAGCTTTTCCTGTTTCTTGCCAGCGGGCAGCTCGTGATAGATCTTGGCGACCAAGCCTTGCTTGCCATCGAGCGCGAATACCGAGCCTTCGCCGCCGCGACCGAGCTCGCGCCCCAGCGGAACGGGTCGACCTTCGGCATCGACGATCCGGTTCATGCCACCCGGCAAGCCAGAATCAAGGTCTTGTCGTCATCGGTACGGGCATTGACCTTGTCTGAACTGAGAAATTGCTCCAGCGCCTGATCCAGTTGCTCGCGCGTTGGGCTTGGTACTTTGCCCAAGGTTTGGAAGAACGGCGCAAAGAATGGCGCGTGCGGGGTGAGATCTTGCAGACTCAGCGCGAGCCGCTGCAGCCCATCCGAAAACAGCGCCATCCGCTCAACACGCGCACTCGTCTGCACGGCAACGCGCGTTTCGGCATCGTCGTCAATCAGAAAGTGTGTCATGTTGACGTATTCACCCGACATTGGCGTGATCGCAAGCGCTAAGCCATCACCGTGATCCAGCACAATGCCGCCGTCGCCAATCTGAAACGCGAGCGTCTGATCGCGGAACGCGAGCACCCCTAGCAACGTACACGCGAACTCGCGGACCGGCAGGCCCGCGTTGTCGGCGAGCGACACCATGGCCGCGCGACCGCTCCGCACCAGCTGACTGATGAACGCTGCATCGAAGCTGGCACCGATCATATTCGCGTGCTGGCGACAGTGTTCGGCGGCGGTGCCTACCGCCGCCTGGGCTGCTTGTTCGGCCATGCTCGCCGAACCGGCGCCATCAGCAACAAACGCCATCAAGGCGGGTTCACCGAGAATCATCGGCAATGTATCGACCAAGTACGCATCCTGACACGGCGTGTTGCCGCGCAGATGACTGCTGCCGACCGCAGCGGCCGAAGCGATCGCCCAACTCACACTGAGGCCCAACCGGATGGTGGCTCCAGCTTCACCTCGGTGCCCGGCGTAGACCTGGACACCGAACGCAAAGAACTCGACAACCAACTGAAGAGCTCGCGGAACTTCAAACCATCGAGAGACAGTGGCGCGCGCGTGCTGATCTGGCTAAGAATCGTCATGTTCGCGCCACGCACGCCGATCGGAAAGAACGCGAATGACTTGTCTTGTTCGCCCTGTTTGATCAGTGTTTCGGCTTGCGCCCAGGCATCGGTCGGTGCGCCATCGGTGATCAGAAAGATCCAGGGCCGATAGTACGAAATACCGTTCTGACGGTATTCCTGCTTGCGCTGGCGAACCATTTCGACTGCCATCTCGATCGCCTGACCGAGCGGGGTATCGCCATTGGCTTTGAGCGTTGGCGGTGTGAACGTGGCGGCCGTCTCGAACTCTTGCAACACCCGCGCCGGGCCAAACCCGATGATGCCCACCTCGACGCGCTTCATCGCCAAACCATCGGCCAACAACTCATCGCGAAACACAGCAAGCCCGGCATTGAGTTCGGCAATAGGCGGACCAGCCATCGAACCGGAGTGATCGAGGACCAGCAGGCACGGACAGCGGGGCTCAGGGTTGTCGGCGAAGTCGCTGGTTTCAAAGATGATCTGGTCGGACATAGCGGTTCCTCAAGCGGGTTATAGCGGCGTTGTAGCACAAGCTACCATAGCGCCACACGGCGTCCCGACCGTTGTCCGCTCAGCCGCGCAGTCATTCGCGCACAACGGTGGTTTTTTGCGGTGGGTAAAGGTTTGGCCCGTTGGGAGGCGCGATTTCATCCGGGCTTGCCGCAAGATTGATTCGCGGCTGAAGCCGCTCCTACAAACATTATCGCTCGAACCCGCCGTTGCGGCGAGGCCGGTTGCCTTTTTGTAGGAGGGCCTTCAGGCCCGAACCGGGCTTGCAGCAAGATTGATTCGCGGCTGAAGCCGCTCCCACAAGAACCACCGCTCGAACCCGCGTTTGCGGCGGGGCCGGTTGCCTTTCTGTCGGAGGGCCTTCAGGCCCGAACCGGGCTTGCCGCAAGATTGATTCGCGGCTGAAGCCGCTCCTAAATAAGTCATCGCTCGAACCCGCCGTTGCGGCGAGGCCGGTTGCCTTTCTGTCGGAGGGCCTTCAGGCCCGAGCCGGGCTTGCAGCAAGATCGATTCGCGGCTGAAGCCGCTCCTACAAAAGTCATCGCTCGAACCCGCCGTTGCGGCGAGGCCGGTCGCATTTCTGTAGGAGGGCCTTCAGGCCCGAACCGGGCTTGCAGCAAGATTGATTCGCGGCTGAAGCCGCTCCTACAAAAACCGCCGCTCGATCCCGCGCTTGCGGCGAGGTCGGTTGCCTTGTTGTAGGAGGGCCTTCAGGCCCGAACCGGGCTTGCCGCAAGTTTGATTCGCGCCTGCTCCCGACGCTCGTCAAATCGCTTGCGGCATCTTGCCGATCCAGCGGGCCAGTTCGGTCTTGATCCCATGACCGCTCTGATTGAGCCAGTCGCGTTGCGAATCTACTTCTGGAAACACATCGGCGACGCGATCCCAGAACTTGCTGGAATGATTGCGCACCCACAGATGGCACATTTCATGGACGACGACATATTCCAGCGCCTTCGGTGGCGCCAGAATCAACGACAGATCCAAGGTCATGTGGCCACTGGAACTCAGGCTGCCCCATAGTGTTTTCATCGGCAGAAAGCGAAAACCCGACACCGACTTGCCGAGCCGCAATTCGTAGTAAGCCGCAAGACGCGTCGATTCGCGGCGCATTTCGCGCATCAGAAAATTGCGGATGCCGCGCGTTGCAATCGGCAACGCATCGTCGCGATCCATCGGCAAGCCAATGATCAGATCGTTGTTGCTGATGCGGATCTTTGGAAATGATTCGTGCTTCCACACCACCGGGAGTTGCACACCACGAAACGTGAGACTGTCCTCACGACCGGGCACGGGCGCACTGAGTTTGCGACCAGTCAATTCGAGCTGACGGAGCTTCTTGGCGAGCCAGTCGGCGTGCTCACGCAAGAACGCGCGAATCGTGGCCGGATGCGTGCCTTCCGGCATCGAAACGCGCGCGCCGCCGGCACCCACGGTCAGATTCAGACGCCGTGCGCGCGCACTGACCGTGGCCAGTACGCGAACGCGCCGACCTTGGCTGGTTTCGACCTCAAGCAACTGCTCAGCCTGCATGACGAACACCTCAATCTGTGGGCAACTAGCCAATCTGTGGGCACCCAACAGGCCCGCCGGGAAGCCGTTCAAAACAGCCAGCCAGGAAGCCCCTTCCCGCCTTTGGATTCAAGCGGAATCCGTTAGACCCCGCAACGTCCGAAAGGCGTGTTCGGGTGGTTTCGGCCCGCGGCCGACACCATTCCGTAACCAATTGATATATCAGCTTTTTCTCAAAGCCTGAGACAACGTGATCGCATGGTTTGCCGGCGCAGCCGCAGGGTGATTCGCGCAAAACCCCCGAAAACGCCCGGATCCAACCGACCGGCCGGCACTTTTTGCCCGATTTCCGGTCGGTACTATGGCACTGGCCCGCGCAGTTCTCGATCACTCTGGCGCCGCCGTTGCCCTTTCCGTCTTCTTGGAGCCCTCTCATGCCTGTTCAACGCGTTCTTGCTCGGCTTCAGTACTTGGTTTGTGGTGTGCTGCTGGTCTTGGCTGCCCCGCTCAGCGTGGCTCAGGTGACCGTAACGGGTCAGGCCGAAGTGCAGGTGCAGCCCGATTACGCGCTGTTCAAGTTGGCCGTCGTCAACTACGGCGAATCGCTGGTTCCGACGCGGGAAAAGAACCAAGCAACCGTTGCGCGCTGGCTCGCGCGAGCAAAAGAGCTTGGCATGAGTCAAAACGACTTGGCCACGACGCCCGCGATGACATTCCCATCGCGATGGCAGTGCGGCACCTGTACCGAGGCGGAGCAAAAAACCGGCTTCACCGCTCGTTCGGAAGCCACGTTCACGCTGCGGCGAATCAACCTGCTCGCCACGCTTGCGAATGAATTGTCCACCGACCCGACAGTGATGCTGATGGACGTGGAGTATCACACGAGCGCGCTCCGCCAATATCGCGATCAGGCCCGCGCCATGGCGATCCGCGCGGCGCGCGAAAAGGCTCAGGCACTTGCGCGCGAACTCGGTCAGGACATTGGCGCCGCAACCAGCATCAACGAATCCAACGATCTCGGCTCCGGCTTCTGGTCTTGGTCGCAATGGGGCTACAGCTGCTGCGGGTATTACCGGAGCTATGGCCAATACGGCGGCGGTGGTTTTGCACAGAACGTCATGAGCGTGGCCCCGAGCAGCGGCGAGCCCAATGAGGGCGCCATCGCCCCAGGCATGATTCCGGTGCGTGCCAGCGTGTCGGTGGTGTTCGAGCTCACGCGCTGATCTGCCAAGACCGCGGCGTAAGTCTCTCAGGCGCTATGACGCAGTGGCTGCCTGAGGTTGTGCCAGTCCAATGAACTGCGCGACATCAAGTTGCTCGGCGCGGGCACCCGGATCGATCCCGTGTGCCCGCAACTCGGTTTCGTCGACCACGCCTTTCAGCGTATTGCGGAGTGTCTTGCGGCGCATCGAAAACGCTGCTTTGACCACCAGTTCGAGCCGCGCATCGTCAAACTCTGGCCAACTGCCGACCGGCAGTGGCTGGAGCCGCACGATGGCGGAATCCACTTTGGGTGCCGGCGTGAACGCCGACGGCGGTACGTTGAACAGATGTTCCACCGCGAACATGGATTGCAGCATCACCGTCAGGCGGCCGTAGTCCTTGTTGTCGGGTCCGGCAGCGATGCGCTCGACCACTTCTTTTTGCAACATGAAATGCATGTCGCGGATCGCGGAGCGGTGTTCGCGCGCCAGAAACAGAATCGGCGAAGAGATGTTGTAGGGCAGATTGCCGACCAGCCGAATCGGCCCGCCAAGGCGCTCCGCCAACGCGCTGAAATCGACCTTCAGCACATCCGACTCGACGATCTGGATGCGTGCATCCTGCTGCTTCAACCAGGGAATCAGATCGCGATCGATCTCGATGGCCGTCAGCGCGTCGGTACGCTTCAGCAACGCGAAGCTCAAAGCGCCGCGACCCGGACCAATCTCGACGATGGGCTCACCCGGCTTCGGATCAATGGCCCGCACAATGTTGTCGATGACTTGGCGGTCATGCAGAAAGTTCTGCCCGAACTGTTTCTTGGCGCGATGGCCATCGGGTCCACGATTCATTGGCGTTCCGAAATGAGATCGAGGGCCAGGCGCGTCGCCGCAATCAGGCTGCCCGGATCGGCCACGCCTTGCCCAGCCAGATCGAGCGCCGTGCCGTGATCGACGCTGGTTCGAATATAAGGCAGCCCGAGGGTCATATTGACCGCGTGCCCAAACCCCGCGTACTTCAGCACCGGCAACCCCTGGTCGTGATACATCGCCAATACGGCGTCGAACGCGGCCAGGCGACTCGGCACCATCGCGGTATCGGCAGGCAACGGGCCGATCAACTGCATGCCTTCTGCCCGCCACGCATTGAGCACCGGCTCGATGATTTCGATTTCCTCCCGACCCAGATGACCGCTCTCACCTGCGTGTGGGTTCAAACCAAGGACAGCGATACGCGGCGTATCAATCTTGAAACGTTCGCGCAGTTCGCGGTGCAGAATGCAAAGCGTGTTGCTGAGTTCATCGGGCTTGATGGCATCGGCGACTGCACGGAGTGGCAAGTGGGTGGTCTGCAATGCCACGCGAAGGCGATCGGCAACCAACAGCATGACGACCGGTCGCTTGACCCGTTCGGCGAAAAATTCGGTATGCCCGGTAAAACGTACCGCACCTTGATTGAGCACCGACTTCTGCACAGGCGCCGTCACGATGGCCGCGAACTCACCGCTTTCGGCGCCTTCGGCAGCGCGGGTGAGCATCGCCATGACCGCCGGCGCATTGGCCGGATTCAACTGGCCGTGGCGTACCGGCTCGGCCAGCGGAACGGGCAACACACTGAGCGCACCGGGCTGGTGCCGGCGCGGCTCTGCCGGATCATACGAATGCAGTTGCAGCGGCAAGTGGAGCCGCGCGGCCAGGTCTGCGAGCTGCGCTGGATCAGCCAGCGCCACCAGTTCAGCAGACCAGGGCAATTGCGCGACGCGAACCAACAGCTCCGGGCCGATGCCGGCAGGTTCGCCGGCGGTCAGCGCCAGGCGCAGCATGGGTCAGCCAGCCGCGGTGAGACGATTTTCGATGTAAGCCTCGCCCTTCAGCTGGCGCAGGAAGGCATCGTATTCTTCTTCAGCCTTGCGATTGACCAACGTCTCGCGGGCCTGTTCGCGGCGGGCTTCCACGCTGCGATCGACTTCCCGACTGGCTTCACGGAGCAGCACGTGCCACCCGAGATCGGAGCGGAATGGCTCGGACAACTCGCCGTCCTTCAGGCCGTCGATGACTTGGGTCACGCGCGGACCGAACGCGCCTTCCGGCGACCAGCCCATGTCGCCACCCAGGTTCGACGTTGCGTCGTCTTCCGAAAACTTGCGGGCGGTTTCTTCGAATTTGGCGCCCTTGAGCAGCAGATCACGAATTTTCTGGATGCGATCCAACGCCTGGTCTTCGGTCACGAGTTCGCTGACCTTGACCACGACGTGCCGGGTATGAAATTCCTTGACGACCGTCTTCTCGGCCTCACGCTCGTCGACAAGCTTCAAGATGTGGAACCCACTTGGGCCGCGGACGGGCTCGGAGACTTCGCCCTTCCGCAGGCGGCCGACGATTTCGGCAAAGGCGGACGGAATCTGCTCCATGCGACGCCAGCCGAGATCACCACCTTCGAGGGCTTGCTGGCCATCCGAGTATTTGATCGCTGCCGACGCAAAATCGAGACCGCCGTTCAGCTCTTCGATGACTTTGGCCGCTTTGCCTGCCGAGGCCTGGACCGCGCTGGCATTGGCATTTTCTGGGATGCCGATCAGGATGTGCGAGACACGGATTTCGCCGGTCCGGAGTTGATTGCTGGCGAGCAGAATGTCCACTTCTGTATCGCTGACCTGAACGCGCGACTGCACAAAGCGCTGCCGCAGGCGCTGTACGGAGAGCTCGTCTCTTAGACCGTTGCGGAACTCCTCGAAGCTCGCGCCATCGCGCTCGATCGCTGAACGCAGTTGCGGAATCGAGGCGTTGTTTTGCGCGGCGAGTCGGTTCAGCGCGTCGTCGACTTCAATGTCGGATACACGAATACCCGTACCCTCGGCGCGCGCAACCTGGACCCGTTGCAGAATCAGCCGCTCAAGCACTTGGCGTTCGATCACATCGCGCGGCGGCAGCGCCGCCGATTGCCCGCGGGATTCAAATTGCGCGAGCACGCTGGTAACGGCTCGATCGAGCTCGCTATTCAGGATCACATCCTCGTCGACCACCGCGATGATCTTGTCGATGTCCTGCACCGTGACCCCTTGCGCCAGCGCCGAAATCGGCAGAGCCGAAGCCAGGGTCAAGACAAGGGCTGGAAGAATTCGCTTCATCATGGACATTCCGTACTGTGTTGCTGGAGAACGCGGCGGCAGCGCGAGACGGGTCGAAAATTGACCCGTGGCGCGGACCCCGCGAAAAAAGGGGTGGTGGCCGGATTGATCAGGCACTGGCTCAGCGATAGCCGAGAATAGCACGGCGCAGGAAGTCCTCAGCCCGACGGCCGAGCGAGCCCAATCCCTTGAACTCGAGTTCCACGTAAATGCCATTGTTCAGGTCACCTTCGATGTTGCGGACATAGCGCCGACCGAGAATCCGGACGGCAATACAGCACGTCGAGTATTCAAATCCCGCTAAACCCTCGAGCAATTCATCGTCCCGGAGGCTTTGGTTCACGCGCGCGATCAAGAGCCAGTTGTCCTTGATCGGAATCGCCGTGGACACATCGACCTGCTCGAACAGATCGCGCCGGTAGCGATAGCCGACATTGACCACGCCGCGATCCCAAAAGTGCCGCTGCACGTAGACGCTGGACAACTCGGTGGCGCTCACCGCCGGGTCGTACTGATGGGTGGCGGCCAGGGTCCAGTCCTTGGTCCAGTTCAGCTCCAGGTCGGCCACATAGGCCGAGCCGGGCTCATCCCGGAGCGGCGTGCCGGGCAATGCGATGCGCGGCGGATCCAGATAGCGGATCTGACCGAGCGAAAACCGGAACCGCTCCAGTCCCGCATCGTCCAGATAACGCGTGGTCAGCGCGGCCGTGACTTGCTTGGCGTCGATCTGGCGATCGGCACCGGTAAACGCGTTGTCACGGAACAGCGAGCCCCAGCCGAAAGTGAAGGCTTGCGTGTCGAACAGCGGCAAGTTGTCCTGATTCTCGTACGGCACATAGAGCGCGTAGACCCGCGGCTCAAGTGTTTGCGTGCCATCGGCACCAAACCAGTTTGCCTCGCGCTCAAAAATCAAGCCGGAATCCAGGCTCGCAATCGGCATCCCGCGCGTCGGACTGGAGTCGATATCCCGATCCAGCTCATACGCGGTGTAACGGTAACCGAGCTTCGGGCGCAAAAACCCGTAGCTTCGCTCCAACGGCCAGATCACGGCGGGGGTCAAATCCAGACGATTGCCACCGTCGACGCCATCCTTGCTGAAGCGGACGAGTTCGGATTCCAACTGAAACTGCGGCCCACTCAGATTCGGGGTCAAATAGTCAAAGGTCGCGCGCGGCAAACGGCGATACGGCTCGACATTCAGCGGCAGACGCGGGTCGGTCACTTCCTGGCGATCGCCGCCGACCGAGAACGTCCACGACGGGGCCCGACCGGTCAAGTAGGCTGAGGACGGCAGCAAGCTGGTGGCGACCGAGCTCAGTGAATCACCGAAGTCCTCGAAATACCGATCATCGGAGACATCGCGAATGTCGGCGTTCAAGAACCAGTTCGCGCCAAATCGCTGCTGGTGCCGGAAATCAAACGAGGTACGGCGATCATCAGCCTTGCGATCGTGATCCAACCAACTGAACTCGAACTCCGTCAGCGACGCTTCGCCCAAGTACCGCGTTTCGGCAGCGAGCATCAGGCCGCGCTCTTGGATGTAGCGCGGTTTCAACGTGGCGTCGTAGTTGGGTGCCAGGTTCAAGTAGTACGGTACGATCAGGTCGAAGCCCGAATCGTTCGCGCTGCCAAGCTGCGGATACAAGAAACCGGTCTTGCGCTGCGCGTCGGTCGGAAAACTCATTCGCGGCCAGTAAAAGATCGGCACCTTGCCCAGTTGCAGGCGCACGTTCTCGGCGCGGCCCACCTGTTTGTCCGAGTCAATCTCGATTTTCTGGGCAGCGAGCGACCACGCCGGATGCGCCGGATCACAACTGGTGAACGTCGCGCGCGTCAGCGCACTCTTCGGCCCAGCCAGACTGGCCGTTTCGGCGCGACCATTGCCGCGGCCATCTCGCATTTGGAACAACACTTGATTCAGCAGGGTGCCGTCGTCAGCGCTCCAGGTTCCGGACTGCGCCGTGGCCAGCATGCGCTGATCCTGATAGCTGAGCGGGGCCGGGAATGCCGCCTTGGGTGGTTCGGTTTGATAGGTCGCTGATTCGCTCTTCACTTCCTGGTCGGCGCGCTGCATGACGACGTTGCCATTCGCGCTGTATTGACCGTCCTTACCGAGTTGGTAGCGATCCGCTTCGATATGGGTGTCGGCCGTGTCGCGGCCTTCGTTGATCAGCGTTTGATTGGGCGTGAACAGCGGCGCCACACACGACTGACACAGGGCACCGAAACAAGTGTCGGCGGCCAGGGCCGGGGTGGGCAACAGGCAAGCTAGAGCAAGGAGGCGCATTTTCATCCGCATAGCTTGCCTGAGCGCTCGGAGCTTGGATAGGTCGGCCCGCGCCCGAGATTCACGTTGCGTCTGGGTATTGACACCAAGTTCTTATACTTCAATAGGTTACGCCAATAGGGAGACATCAGACGCGCTGGCTCAAGCCTGCACCACCCGGTTTCGCCCCTGCCCCTTGGCCTTGTACAGCGCCTTGTCGGCTGCCTGCAGCACCTCGCGCGGCTGTTTGCGCTTTTCCGTGCGCTGAGCGAGCCCAAGACTGGCCGTTACTTTGACGTCCTTCGGCTTGCCCGGTTTGCCCTGCGCGTTCGGGCTCCGAACCCGGATCGGCTTGGACTCCAGGGCCGTCCGGGCCGACTCGCAGCCGTCCATCGCGTGATCGACCTGGCCGTCGACATAGAGCAGACAGAACTCCTCGCCACCGTAGCGAAACGCCTTGCCTCGGGACTGTTTGTGCAGCAGGGCGGCGACTTCGCGCAATACCACGTCGCCGGCCGCATGCCCGTGGGTATCGTTGAACTGCTTGAAGTGATCGACGTCCACCATCGCAATCGCAAAGGTCCCAGACAGTCGATCCAGCGTCTCATCCAACGCGCGGCGATTGGGTAACCCGGTCAGGCCGTCGACGAATGCCATGCGATACGAACCGACGAGCACCAACAGCATGGTCAGCGCCGCTGCGAGCACCAGCCAAATCGCAAACGCTGCGGGGCTGCCGACCTGCGTCCAGACCGCGGCAATCGCCAGCATCAGCACGGCGCCCGCCGCATCAAAAAACGCGCCTCGAAGAATCCAGCGCACTAACAGCACGCTGGCCGCCAGCGCGTGCAAGCCCGCCGCACCAAGGCCTGGGTGCGCACTCGGGTTGATTGCCAGACCAATGTTCAGCAGCGCACGCAGCACGTGCGCGGGCGCGTACTGGCTCAATACGAGCAGTAGCGCCAAGGCCCCCAGCCAGAAGGCACTCCGGCGGGCCCGCCAGCGGGCTTCCGGCATGATTGCCGCGTAGGCAAACAACCATGGCAGGAATGCGAGCGCCGAGGTCGTCCCGCGCACGGGATCGGCCTTCGTCAGGGCGAGCGCCATCAGGACCATGAGCACGGAGCACTGAAACAGCCGATGCCGACGAAACCCTGCGGTGAGCAGGGCGGCAGCAAGGGTCGCGGTCAGCGGTAACCAGTCGGGCAGCATGAAGTCGGGCAGTCAGTCAGCCTCCAATCCTCGCCGGTCTGGGTCGGCCACTCAACTGCTGCGTGCAAGGTCCTGGGACCGATCCGGCATCCGACTGGTCACGGCCACCGGCAACTTGCGACAATCGGGGCATGAAACCAGCTGCCCGCCAGGAATTGTTTGCGCGCTTCAAAGCGCTGAATCCGCATCCAACCACCGAGTTGTTGTACGACTCCCCGTTTGAACTTCTGATCGCCGTCATGCTGTCCGCGCAGGCCACGGACGTATCGGTAAACAAAGTCACGCGTCGATTGTTCCCGCTTGCCAACACCCCGGCCGCGCTGTTGGCATTGGGCGAGGACCGCGTTCGCGAATTGATCAGCACAATCGGGTTGTTCAACGCAAAAGCGAAAAATGTGATCGCGACCTGCCGGATTCTGCTGGAACAACATGGTGGCACCGTGCCGGCAGCGCGCGAGGCACTCGAAGCGCTCCCAGGTGTTGGCCGGAAAACGGCGAACGTGGTGCTGAACACGGCATTCGGGCAGCCCACGATGGCGGTCGACACGCACATTTTCCGGGTAGCGAACCGACTGGGGTTGGCCAAGGGCAAAACGCCGCTGGCGGTCGAACTCGGACTGCTGAAAGCCATTCCGAACGCGTATCTGCAGGACGCCCATCATTGGTTGATTCTGCACGGTCGCTACACCTGCAAAGCGCAAAAACCGAATTGCCCGGAGTGCCCGGTGCGCGATCTGTGTGCGTACAAGCCGAAGACCGTCGCGGCCGCCGACAAGCCCGCGAGAATCAAGAAAAAGTGAAGCTCTCGCGAACATCGGCTGGTCGAAATGCTGGAACTGGCGGCAATCGGCACACGATTTGTTGTCGCAGCGCAATATGACCACTTGTTTGTAAGAAATTTCTGGCAGTACGGTCTTATGGCTCGTAAGCAAACTGCTGCCGGCACTTCTTGCCAGCGGCATATGCTTATTCTAATTTCGAGTCTTGGATCGGCGTTGCGGGAATCCTCCTGGTCGCGCCGGTTGGGCCGAGGGCCGTAGACACGGCAGCGTTGGCGGGCGTTTCCCGCTGTCTGAAATGGATACTGGAGATTCTCATGTCGAAGAAGGTCATCAATTCTCTCTCGATCGCCGTTGGCGCCGCGCTGCTCAGCTCTGTTGCCGTGGCCAATGCTGCCAACGCATTCCAGATGAATGATCTGGGCCAGGGTTACATGATCGTGGGCGAAGGCAAGTGCGGTGAAGGCAAGTGCGGCGAAGGCAAGACCAAAGAAGGCGCTTGCGGTGAAGCTGCCAAGGCCGGCGCCGAAGGCAAGTGTGGTGAAGGCAAGTGCGGCGAAGGCAAGGCTGCCACTGAAGGCAAGTGCGGTGAAGGCAAGTGCGGCGAAGGCAAGGCCGCTGCCGAAGGCAAGTGCGGTGAAGGCAAGTGCGGCGAAGGCAAGGCCGCTGCCGAAGGTAAGTGTGGCGAAGGCAAGTGCGGTGAAGGCAAGACCAAAGAAGGCGCTTGCGGCGAAGAGAAGAAGTAAGCCGGACGCGTACTGAACCATGAGTCTTGTCCTGAACAAACTTCGTGGTGCAGGACTTGGCCTGCGACGGGCTCTTTTGAGCCCGTTGCAGGACGCCGCGCCAGATGTAGCCGACTTCTTCGAGGTCGCGCCCGAAAACTGGATCGGCGTCGGCGGATCGCTTGGCAAGCGCTTTCGCGCAGTGACTGAACGCGCGCCGCTGGTCTGTCATGGGCTCTCGTTGTCGATCGGGGCTCCGAGCCCACTCGACGAAACATTCATTGCCCGCCTGAAGCGCTTTTTTGAGCAGCATCAAGTGGTGCTCTATTCCGAACACTTGAGCTACTGCGGTGACGACGGGCATCTGTATGACCTGATGCCGATTCCGTTTACCGAAGCAGCCGTGCGTTATGTATCCGACCGAATCCAACGTGTGCAGGACCTGCTTGGTCGACGCATCGCGATGGAGAACATTTCCTACTACGCGCCGCTTGGCGCCGAGATGTCCGAGCTCGATTTCATAACGGCTGTGCTGACGCGCGCCGATTGCGATCTGCTGCTCGACGTCAACAACATCTACGTCAATAGCGTCAATCATCGCTATGACGCGTCCGCGTTTCTTCGCGCGCTGCCCGCTTCGCGTGTCGCTTACTTCCATGTCGCCGGCCACTACAACGAGGCACCGGACTTGATCGTTGATACGCATGGTTCGCCGGTCGTCGACCCGGTCTGGGCTTTGCTGGATGAGGCATACGCGGTGTTCGGGCCAGCGCCGACGCTGCTGGAACGCGACTTCAACATCCCGCCAATAGCGGAGTTGGCAGCCGAACTGAACCAGATCCGCGCGGCCCAGGCGCGGCACCCCGTCATCGCGGATCGCGCGATCCGCCAGGCGAGCTGAGCGCACAATGACTGAAGCATTTCAGGCATTGCAGGTACAGTTTGCCCAGCATCTGCGCGATCCCGAAGCTAACCCGGCTCCGGCTGGCATCGAAGATCGGCGCCTGCAGATTTACCGTGATCTGTTCTTCAACAGCATCGAGGGCTTGCTCGGGTCGCAGTTTCCGGTCATCAAGCGCCTGAAAGGCGACGCCTGGAAACCGCTGGTCCGACGCTTCTATGCAGAGCATTGTTCGCACACGCCGTTGTTCCCGGAGATTGCCCGCGAATTCATTCGATATCTGGAAGACCGCCATGATCGGGGCGAGTCCGACTGGCCATTCCTGATTGAGCTCGCGCATTACGAATGGGTCGAGCTCGCGGTGATGATCGACGAAACGGATCTCGACACCATCGTCGCCGATCAGGACGGCGATGTGGTTTTGTCGGCACCAGTGTTTTCGCCCGTGGCCTGGCTGCTGAACTATCGGTTTCCGGTTCAGGCGATTCGCGAGGATTTCTTGCCGACTGAAGCGCCCGAGCAACCAACATTCCTGTGCGTCTCCCGTACCCGCGGTGGGCAGGTTCAGTTCACCGAACTGAATGCGCTGTCGTTCAAGTTGCTCGAATTGGTGAAAGACAATCCAGGTGTGCCCGGTCTTGAGCTGATCCAAGCGTTGCTGGAAGCCCTCGGGCTGGATGGCAACGCTGAGCTGCTGCAATCCGCGCAGGACATGTTGCGCAAGTTCCGAAGCAAAGAGATCCTGCTCGGAACCATGCGCGACGAGGACTGAGCACGCGTCGCGTCCGACGTGGTTGATTCGGCTACCAAGGGCGTGAACCAGTCCATTCGTGGATGTTCGGACCCACAATCGGTCCGCCGTGCAGCCGGCCGCAGCGAACGCCGCGGTTGGGGCGCAGCGCCCAAGATTGACAAGACATTCGGAAAGCCGGTTGGTTGAACCCCTCACCCAGCCAGAATTCAGGGGCGGCAGGCAGCTGACGGCCCGATGCAGCTTCATTGATTTAAGATTGACGGGTGCGTGGCCGGCGACTGAGCGCAGGCTGGGCTGGCTGATCGCATTCAGCACGCACCCGTTGCCAACTTCGGGAGACCAACATGCTGTCACTGTATCGATTGACCAATCTTTGGGATGCCTTGATCGCAAGGCTGCGTGCCGTGGGCGAAGTTCTGCCCCGGCTGATCATGCGCATTGTCATGGGCTGGGAGTTCTTCGAAGCCGGTCGCGAAAAGCTCTACGGCGAGAACTGGTTCGGCGCCATCCAGGATCAGTTTCCGTTTCCGTTCAGTCGGATTCCAGCCGATATCAGTTGGGAAATTGCGACTTGGTTCGAGTTGATCGGCGCGTTTTGTTTGTGGTTCGGCTTGTTCACCCGCTTCTTTGCGTTTCAACTCCTGTTCCTGACCTTTGTCGCCACCGCGGCCGTGCACTGGCCTGACATGTGGTCCATGTGGGGCGATCTGTTGAAGGGCTATTCGATCAGCGATAACGGTCACGGCAATTTCAAGTTGCCGCTGTTGTTTATCGTGATGCTGCTACCGTTGATTTTCAACGGCCCAGGCAAGTTGAGCGTCGATCACCTACTCAGCAAGTTCTTCAAGACCGCCGACTATCCGCAGCCCATCAATGACGGCTATGCCTGGGGCGTTGGCGCGTTGGTGCTCGGCATTCCGTTCCTGATGCTACTGCCAATGTTCGGGGCAGCCTTGGTGGCTGTCGGTATTGGCCTGATGCTCGGCGAGCGATTCCTGCGCGGCTGATGGCGCGAGCGCCGCTCTGGTGAGAGCGGCAGTTGTGGGAGCGCCGCTCTTGTGGGAGCGCCTTCAGCCGCGAATGGATCTCGCGGCAAGATTGTTCGGGCCTGAAGGCCCTCCTACAAAAAGCGACCGACCCAACCGCAAGTAAGGTATGGAACGAGGTTTTTGTAGGAGCGGCTTCAGCCGCGAACCAATCTCGCGGCAAGCTTGCTTCGGGCCTGAAGGCCCTCATACAAAAAGCGACGGACCCAACCGCAAGTAAGGTATGGAACGAGGTTTTTGTGGGAGCGGCTTCAGCCGCGAATGGATCTCGCGGCAAGATTGTTCGGGCCCGAAGGCCCTCCTACAAAAAGCGATGGACCCAACCGCAAGTAAGGTATGGAACGAGGTTTTTGTGGGAGCGGCTTCAGCCGCGAACCAATCTCGCGGCAATGTTGTTCGGGCCTGAAGGCCCTCCTACAAAAAACGACGGACCCCAACGCAAGTAAGGTATAGAACGAGGTTTTTGTGGGAGCGGATTCAGCCGCGAATGGATCTCGCAGCGAGATTGTTCGGGCCTGAAGGCCCTCCTACAAAAAGCGACGGACCCAACCGCAAGTAGGGTATGGAACGAGGTTTTTGTAGGAGCGGCTTCAGCCGCGAACCAATCTCGCGGCAATATTGTTCGGGCCTGAAGGCCCCTCCTACAAACGGCCGCGTCGCGCCGAAACGATTCGACGCTACCACGTGCCATCTCGGTCCATTTGCAACTCAAAGAACCGTGCGGACCTCAAACAACTCCGGGAAGAATGTGAGCTCCAATGCCTTTCGGAGAAACGCCACGCCCGATGAACCGCCGGTGCCACGCCGATAGCCGATGATTCGTTCCACGGTCTTCATGTGCCGGAATCGCCATTGCTGGAACGTCACTTCGACATCAACCAGTTGCTCGCACAGATGGTATTCCTCCCAGTGCGCCTCGGTGTCCCGGTAAATGTTGACGAACACTGGCAACAACCCATCATGCCTTTGATACGGCTGCGACACATCGCGGTTTAGAATCTCGGCCGGCACCGCATGGCCCCGTCGCGCCAGGTAATGCAGAAACTCATCGTAGAGACTTCGCGCTTCTAACACATCGCGCAGCTCCGCCTGCGCACCCGGCTTATAGCCAAATACGCGCAGCATGTCGGCGTTTTTGTTACCCAGCATGAATTCGATCATGCGGTACTGCAGCGACTGAAAGCCGGATGCCGGCCCGAGTACATGACGGAACTGCAGGTACTCACTCGGCGTCAACGTTTCGAGCACCGACCATTGTTCGAGCAATTGCTTCTGCACGTGCTTGACGCGCGCCAGCACTTTCAGCGTGACATCAACCCGATCCTCACGCAGATTGCTGAGCGCAGCCTTCATCTCGTGAATGATCAACTTCATCCAGAGCTCAGAAACCTGATGCTGAACAATGAACAGCATTTCGTCATGATGCGGCGGACTCGACAGAGGTGCCTGCGCGGACAGCAACTGATCCAGCGCCAAATAGCCATCATAGGTCGTTCGATCTTGAAGTTCGGTTTCGATACCAGCTTCAAGATCGCGTTTGTTTGGGTCAGCCATAGCCACACCAGCACACCAGGAGAAGACCGGTAGTATGCCTTGGATCGCTGCGAACTTCCCCAGGCGGCGTTTGAATCGCGTGACTCTAGTGACGGCCTCCCGCGGACAGTCGTGCCGGCAAAGCTTATGCCCGGCTCTTCGACGGCTCGTCAGAGGCCCCCCTGGGGCCGCAACACATGAATGCCGGAAGCGTTCGTCGCCACCCCTGCATCCAGTTCTGCGCAATTCTGCGTCACCGCTCTCGATGCGGGTCCAAGCCGGAACTCGGTTCGAATTCTCGTCTACGACTGATCGTTCAGAGCACGAAATCTCGAGTTACGAGGGGTACACTCATATATTCTTCGGGCGACGCGGCTCGACGTTGAGTCCGGCGCATTCGCCTGAACGAACATTCTCAAACTTGGGCTCACTCGCCGCATGAAAACAACGAACCGAGCATCTGGAATTCGTCCACTCAAAGACGCAGCTTCCGCCACACGAGCCTTGGGACAGTCCCTTGCCCGGTTCGGGACAAGATTGGGTGCGTTGCTGATCCTGGCGCTCACCTCACTCGGTGTCTCCGCGGAATTGATTTTCAAGTCGGGGTTCGAGCCCTTGGGCACGCTCCACTTTGCCGATCCGATGCCCGCACGCGATACCGTGCTGCCCGCCTTGTCACAGCCGACCGTCGGCGCACGCTTGAGTGAGGGCACACTACCCGCCGCCGGGTGGCGACTGATCGTCGATGGCGTCGACCGAACCAGCGCTGCAACCGCCAGCGAGACCGGGATCGAGTGGACGCCTGCATCGGCACTCACGGAGGCCGCACATACCGCAGAAGTCCGATATGGCTCCGAAATGTTGGCTTGGTCGTTCGTTTTGCGAACCCCACCGCACGTCGCCGACCTGCACCCTCAGGGTGATGTCCAGGATGGCACGACACCTCCGGTCATCCGTGGGGCGTTCGGCGACATCGGTTCCGGCATCGACGTCGCACGGACACGCATCCTGCTCGATGGCGCCGATGTGACCTCGCTGGCCGAGGTAACTCCCAGTGCATTCACCTACCAACCTGCATCAGCGCCTTCGGATGGCCAACATCAGGTAACCCTGGAAGTCTACGATCTCGCCGGCAACGAACATCGAGAGGGCTGGGCGTTCCTGTTCGGACCCAGACCGATTTTTGTCTTTGAGTCGCCTGCGTCTTTGATCCTTGCTCCAGACAGCGTGCCGGAGATTCGTCTGCGCGCGTCGATTTCACGCGGCGCCATTGCGCCAGAGGCCATCCGACTGTACCTGGACGCCGTCGATATCACCGGTTCCTCGTCGATCGAGCCTGATGGGCCGAGCGCGTTGCTGGTGCGTCATGTGTTTGCATCGGCACCGGCGCCCGGTCACTATCGTCTCCATGCGACGCTTGAGACCGCGAACGGAATCCGCATGACAGCCGTCCACGGATTCACGATCGACAGGGTTCGCGAGTACCGTCTCGAGCGCGTGTCGCCAAACCCAAGTGCGTCGATCATTGAACCACGTGCGTTTGTCGAAGTTCTTGCGGGTTCGACCGAGGGGCATCCCACCGAAGTCCGGATTGCTGGCCTGCCGCCCACGTCGGTACGAACGGAACATGACGTTCGCATTTACGGGCGGGAAGTTCCGCTGGTCGCCGGAACGAACACGATCGCGGCCATGGCCACGTTCCCTGACAGCGTGACGCGGACACTCGACATTCCGATCGTTTTCGGACCCGCAGCTTCATTGACGATCGACGCGCCTGCCGACTGGTCGATTCTCGGGCCCGCACAAAGTGTCGGCGCGCCGGCGGCTGGTGGTGCTCTTGACCTGACTGGTCACGTTGCCCGTGCCGTGGTCGTTTCGGGGCGCGCCACATCACCGGTCGTGTCGGTCCTGGTCAATCAGCAAGCTGCACAGTTGGACCCGGATGGTCTTGGCTACACGTTTCCGAATTTTTTTCTGCATGAAGGCACGAACCTGCTGAGCGCAGTCGCGACCGATGCCTTCGATCGCACGAGCACAGCGCAGATCACGGTCTATGTCGACCAGACCGCACCATTGATCACGGTCGAAACACCGGTACCAGAAGCGATCACTTCGGGACAGGACATTGATGTTCGCGGCATCGTGAACGATGCAGTCGAAGGTCGCGCCGGCGCACCCCAACCGACAGTCCGCATCGACAACATGACGCTCGGCGCGGGGGTTGACGCCACCGTATCGAACCTCGGATTCCTCGGGACGAACGTACCACTTGCCATTGGCCGCAACGTAGTGAGGGTGCGCGCTCAGGATGCCGTCGGCAACGTTCGCGAACAATCGATCGACGTGATCCGGACTGCTGTCGGTGCAAACCGGATCGTTGCTGTCTCAGGCGATGGGCAATCGGGCGCGGCGCGAAGCGAACTTCCGCGATCGTTCGACGTGCAGGCACTCGATGCCGAAGGCGCGCCGATTGCCGGCCACCCGATTCAAGTTGATGTCCTTCGCGGCAGCGGCGCAATCCGCAGCAGCGCACAAGCGGATCGACCGGACGGCGTCACGCCGGCCCGCAACCTGACGCTGGTCACGAACGAAGACGGCCTGGCGCGCGTCTGGTTGACGCTGGGTCATGACACGCGTCCCGCAAGCGATGCTGTTCGTTTCAGGGGTGACGCCATGGCCGAGGATGTGGTCTTCACGGCCACGGCGTTGACGGGCCCAGCGGTCTCGCTCGGCCTGTACGGAACCGCCGGCACGCAATTCGTGGCAACCAACAGCACGCCGGTCGAGGCACTGATGGCCCAGGCGATCGACGCGCACGGCAACCCAGTCAGCGAGGCCCTCGTGACATTTCGAGTTGGCCAAGGCGATGCCAAGTTCGACGCACGTTCGGCACCTCAGGGGATCCTTCGCGACAATGGCCAAGCCATCGACATCCGCACCGATCGCCTGGGCGTGGCTACGGTTCGCCCGTCGACCGGCATGACCGCGGGTGCCATCCGGATCGACGCGACGCTAGCGGACCTGCCAACGGCCAGCGCGACATTCCAACTGGCGTCCCTGGCGCGCAAGAGTGGACCGACGTCCCTCGGCGGCGTTGTCATGGATCATGACGGCACGCCCATTGCCGGCGTGCGGCTGTCGATTGATCGCACACCGCTGAGCCTGTTGACCGGGGCAGACGGCACATTCCAGTTTCCGGAGCAGGTACCTCCCGGCAAGATCGATCTGTTCGTGGACGGTCGACTCGTGCAGTTCCTGCGCGATGGCATCGCCCATGAGTATCCGGCGCTGCATTTCGAGATGCCGATTGTGCAGGGCCAGCAGAATCAGTTGCCGCATCCGATCTATCTGCCGGCCGTGTCGATCGGTCGCGCCACCGTGGTCGGCGGGAATCAGGATGTCGACGTGACCATGCCGGGATTCGAAGGATTCTCGATGCGTGTGCGCGCCAACAGTGTGACGTTCCCGGATGGCACGCGACAGGGGCCCATCGTCGTCAACGCAGTGAACGCCGATCGTCTGCCGATGGTGCCGCTCGGCACGGCCGGGCAATTCGCCGGAATCGGCTGGACAATTCAACCCACGAATACGCGCTTCGATCCGCCGATCGAGGTGCGCATTCCGAACACCGAAGGCTTGGCGCCGGGTCGCACGCTCCCGATCTTCCAGTGGGACCATGACCTGGCCGTGTTCGTGCCGATGGGCCATGGCACCGTTAACGAGGACGGCACGCAGATCGTGAGTGACCCGGGATCGGGTATTTCGAAAGCGGGCTGGGGCGGTGGTGGTCCGCCACCACCGCCGCCGAACGACGGTGACAACCAATGTCCGGTGCGGTGCCCGAGCGGCATCGATGGACGGGCCACGGCGGCGGCCATCACGATCAGCGCGAATGGCAATACGACCGACCAGTTCCTGCCACAACCGGCGGCGGGCGGCACCACGAGCGTCGCATTCACGTCGTCGGTAACGGGCACCTGCCCGACGCAAACCATCACCTGGACGATGGGCGATGGCACGACGCTCACCGGCGCTTCGGTCACGCACAACTACTCCGGACCCGGCGACTTCAACGTGAACGCTACGCTGACTTGCGGCGCGTGTTGCGCCGGCGCATCCGACACGATCCGGGTCGCGGTCATCGAGGTGAAGTACGCTCGATCGACCGCGTGTGACGGCTTCGACGGTAAGCCTTCGCCCCCCTGGCTGCTGGTAGCAACTGGCCGCACGAACACGGCGGATGCCACGATTGACCCATCGACTGCGGCCACAGACGTCGACTTCAAGAGCCTCAACACTGGCTTTGCGACCGTGTCCCCGGCGACGGCCAGCGCGTCGCCGCAGGTTGTTACGGTCACGGGTGTTGCCAAGGGCGATACTGAAATCGAGTCGAAGAATGGCACGAGCAGCACGTTCGGCTCCTTCAAGGTGGCGGTCAAGGACCGCATTACGAAGCGCGTGACCATCCATGCCATCACCGAAGAGAACGATGACGTACAAACCATTCCCGTTGGCAGGGGAATCCCGAACCAGTTGTGTCTGCGCGGCGGGACGAACCTGACCGTGGACGGCACGGTCACCGGCGACGATGTTCTGGTCCCGGGTGTTCCCGGGCCACCCCCGACCGCAGCGACCGTGCACACGGGACCGGATGGAATCTGCAACTCGACGGGCAGTGGCGATGACGTCCAGGTGCTGCCGGTTGGCAATGGTCAACCGAGCGGTAGCTGCGTCGGCGTCGGAGCAAACGGCTTTCGCGATACCGTGGTGCTTGCGTTGCTGGGTGACGATGTCGCGAGCGGTTCGTCCACCGGTGTCGATTCAGGGCCGAACGGCAAATGCGAGACGGCCGCTAACACGACGAATCTGGTGCCGACACAGGTTCCGAATGCAGCGACCCTGCAGAATCACCTGAACAACGACTATTGGGGCAAACAGACCAATGTCCACTTCACCGTGTCGGCGCGTAGCCAGAACGTGAACTTCGATCTGGACCGAAATGGCAAACTGGCCGATCCCTACCTGGTCTCCGCAACCTGGGTGGAAGTGGATGCGCTGAGGGCGGCGGCGCAGGATACAAGCGCCGATTACAACGTCTACTTCGTGAGGAACTACGAATATCCGGTAGCACTTGCCGAACGGCCTCGCGGAGAATCGTGGATCGGCGACAGCAAGACCGCATCCGTCTATGTCATCACGTCCCACGAGTTGGGCCACCTTCTCGGCAATCTGCCCGATACACTCACCGACAACCGCGACCTCATGAACAAGTGGATCGATGGACTGTCCGGGTGCCGTATTCCGCAGACGGAATGGAACCAAGCCAATCCCTAGGAGACCGAACATGCCACGATCGAATCAAACTGGATTCCGGTGTCTCGACATTCTGCTCGGTGTCGGTGTTGCCATTGCCATGGCATCGAGTTCTGCTGCTTTTGCCGCGGCACCGCCAGCAAACGCAGCACTGGAGGCGGCCGAAGCGGACGCAAGACGCGGCGATCTGGTGGCCCTGCGCACTTCGTCGCGGGGCATCGAGCAGACGCTGATCGAATCCCTGCGCCGACAACTGCCCGAAGCGCTCGGCGACACCTACGACCCGTCGCGGCATCGATATCTCCAGAAGTCCCTCGCCGCACTCGGCGACGCGCAAAGCCGATCCGCCATCATCAATGACTTCGCGGGATCAAACCGATACAAATCGCTCAACGCATTTGAGGACGCTGCCGAGATCGGCGGCAACGACATGATCCGGGCTGCGATCGAGCAGCTCGACAATCCGATGCCCGGCGGCCGGCCGATTGGGGCCGATGGCCGCATGGATTCCGATGTTGCCATCGCCGCGCCGAGATTCCTTGCCGTCATTCTTCTGTCGCGTCTGGTGACCGATCCGACGGCACCTCGTTTGGACATGCAGTGGATCACATACGACGAGGCGCACGTCGAACGCTGGAAGGCCTGGTGGGCCGAGCATGGCGCGGCTTATCGCTGACCAGCTGCCATCACTGGCCAGCAATTCTACTCTGGCGACGACACGCAGCCGAGTGGCGAGCGGCGAGCAACTAGGTCTTCCTTTGCAATTGAGATGAGCCTGCGAACGCTGGACTGGCGACAAACTACGAGGATTGCGCCCATTACTCGGGCGGCACCAAGAATTGGTGTGTGTCCAATCGATTTGCGATTGCATTGTTAGCCACCAGCGCGAAGAGCGCGAATGATGCGCTTGTCGCGTTCGAACCGTCGCGAGAATAACCTGTCAACGACAAACGCTACTCCCACCTTATCGCGAACGTCATCAGATGCGGGAACCAGGACCACGTAGCAATCGCGAACGACAGCGTCGACGAAGTATGCGTGCTGCACGTTTGCGAATTGGACATTGCCCTGTTCCCACGTTCCACGGAGAACTTCAACGACATCAGCTCGGTATCGATACCAAAAGCGTTGTGGAATGCAAAGCTCGTCGGGTGCACATACACCCGGGAAGTAGTCGGTAGCCTCGACCTTCGTTGTTCGGACACGCAGAACTATAGCGCCGGACGGTGCCACATAGGTTTCTGAACTTGGCACGCTTCGATTGGCTGTCGAGGCACAGGCCGCCCTGAGTCCGGCACATGTCCGGACTCAGGGCCCAGAATCAAGCACTTGCGTGCTTGATTCTGGGCGGGCCATCCATGGCCCGCGTCGCCTCTGAACTTGTTCAAAGGCTCCTTAGCTTGGAAGTCCATCCTTCACAGGACCGATCCAACGATCTGTCAGGCAACCACGCCGTCGGAATCACACGGGATCACGGAAACAATCTCACCTGATTTGGCTGAGAACGACCCTGACAGGTCCATGACGGAATCAAGCTCGACGCGGCACGAGCCTCTGTCGGAGCAAGGCGAGATCTCCAAACTGGACAGGATGTTTCGCGAATTAAACGCGTCCATCTGGACATCATGAAGTCCGCTGAATCGAAAGGACACCAGAGCGTGATGCCGCAATACCAAGTAGCCGTTTGCATCGACTTGGTTTGTGATCCGCCATGTGTGTAGCGTCAACTTGATCGAATCCACATCCGCGTCGTACGCGACAACATTCGCGTCGTGGAATGATGGCCAAGACCCGAAGAAGTCGACGACCGCCTCATAATTTTGAATCTGCGTGGGAACGTTCACGGGTTTAGCCGCCTAATGTTGACCTCAGACCACGGTCCGTCAGGGCTGTCGCACTTGCAGCGAATGGTTGGCTGTTTCTGCTCACTCTCGTGATTGAAGCACGCGCTTCCGAAGCAATCGCTCTGAACGCATGACAAACAGCACAAAGACCTTCTTACCGTCATAGCGATAGAAGACCCTGCAGGAGGCGCAATGATCTGGCGGTCGCGGGAGCGCTTTATCTCTTGAGGCCGACTGTCGCTCTCTGGGTGAGCCCTGAGTTGCTCAACATCCGCGAACACCCGTTTCACCAACTCGGCAGCGGCCATCGGGTTCTCGATGCCGATGTAGTCGGCAATGGCGTCCAGGTCGTGGAGCGCTGGCTCGTTCCAGACTACTTGAGCCATCGTGCCATTCGAGCCTTGGCCCGTTCATGGGTCACCACCCTGCCCTCGGCAATGGCCATTTCACCCCTGGCGATACCTTCAAGGACGATCGTACGCTGCTGCAGACGCGCAAAGCTCTCAACATCAACGAGATACGCGCTGGGCACGCCATGCTGGGTAATCAAAATCGGCTCCTTATCCCGCTCCAGATCGGACAGGTGCTCGGTGGCTTGGCGCTTGAGGGTCGTAACGAGTTCAGTACGCATGTAGTGAGACTAAAGTGTCACTGCAGGCGCTGCAATCCTTCGTCCAACGGCGCAAGCGCCTGGACTACGCTGCAGCGTTCCGCGAACGGTTGTGTCGGCCAAGCTAGCACACGGCTGTCCGCTGGATGCCTATCCGTTGGAGCGCAGGTGCGCATCTAGTTGCCCGACAGAACCCGCCGGACTGATTTGGCGGTCCTGAGAATTTGTGCGTGTCCGGTTCTTGCCGTGTCCGGTTCTTTCGTAGGTTGGCCGCCACAACCCAGCCGACTGATCGAACGGTGCCTAGACTTGGTGCATGTCCTGTTTTGCTGGCTGTCCTGATTTGCTGGCTTTCGCCGCATGTGACAAAAGGTAATATCTTCCATCCTACGGAGCCTTTCTGCGCATTTTGCCTGTTCGAATTCCGCGTGAGATGTCGAGCTGGCTCGAGATTTTTGATTCGCCGCCGGCCAAGTTCGAAGCATCCACGCAGACAGGCGGTCGCACTCATGGATCAAAACACCGTTCGAAACAGAAACTCGACACGGATGCTCCGCCTTGGCAGGGTGTTCTGCGTACTGTTTGGCTTCCTGCTGCCCGGGCTTGTCTTTGCAGATCTGATTTTCAGTTCCAGTTTCGAACCGCTGGACGCTCTGTTTCTGGCGGTGCCGTCGCCGGAACGGGATGCATTGCTGCCGGCAGACGCGCGGCCACCGATCGGGGCGCAACTCAGTAGCGGGTCTTTGCCGGCTTCCGGTTGGCGCCTGTTTGTCGACGGCATCGAACGTACGGAGGAATCGACGGTGAGCGCCAGTGGCATTGTCTGGTCGCCACCAACGGTGCTCAGCGAAGCGACCCACCAGGCTGAGGTCCGTCATGGCAGCAATACTTTGACTTGGTCGTTCACGCTGCGCAGCCCGCCGCAAGTCGTTGACCTGCAGCCGCAGGGAGATGTGCCCGACGGGCCGAGCGCACCGACGCTGAGCGGCCGTTTCAGTGACCTTGGTGCCGGTGTCGATCCAAGTCGAACTCGCCTGCTGCTCGATGGCGTCGATGTCACCGCGCAAGCGCAGCTCACCGCCTTCTCATTCACCTTGCAGCCGCCGGCGATATTGCCTGACGGGCAGCGCGAGGCAACATTGGAAGTCTACGATCTGGCTGGCAATGTCACGCGCGCCGGGTGGGCATTTCTGATTGGGCCACGACCGCAACTCGTGTTCGAGTCGCCCGCTGCGACCGTGTTGCCCTTCGGCAGTCGCCCGGAGATCGTGCTGCGGGCATCGGTTAGCCGTGGATCATTGGCAGCGCAGGACATCCAGGTCTTCTTGGAATCTGAAGACATCACTGCGCGGTTCACCGTTGAGCAAGCCGGCCCCGGCGATGTGCTGCTGCGCTATACCTTTGCCGAAGCACCTGCGCAGGGCTTTTACCAACTGCGAGCTTACGCGCGCTCGGGCAACGGCGTCCGCGAGCTGGCCTTGACCGGTTTCACGATTGACCAGGAGCGCTTGTATCGACTCGAGCGTGTCAGCCCGGCTGCGGGCGCCGTGCAGATCGAACCGCTGGCCTTGGTCGAGGTTCTGGTTGCGTCGACGCCCAGCCCCGGACATCCGCTAAAGGTTCGCTTGAACGGGTTGCCGCCAATATCAGTGCGTGAAGAGCAGGGCCTGCGCATTTACGGTCGGTCGTTCGCCTTAGTACCTGGCCCAAACACGATCACGGCTGAGGCGCAGTTCGCGAGCGGCGAGTCGCGCACGCTGGAAATTCCGGTGACTTACCAGCCGGTTGCCGAAGTGGTGATCGACACGCCTCTGGACTGGTCGATCCTTGGGCCGGCCTCGAGCCCGAATACGCCCGTAGCCGGCGGTGCGCTCGATCTGACCGGGCAGGTGGCCCGACCGGTAATCGTGAGCGGTCGCACGTCGTCCGCGGTGAGCTCGGTGCAGATCAATCAGCAGGCCGCACAGCTGTCGCCCGATGGGCGCAGCTTCACGTTTCCGAACTTCTTCCTGCATGAAGGCACCAATCTGCTGAATGCGCAAGCCATGGATGCCCACGGTCGGGCCAGTGGCACCCAGATCACGGTTTATGTCGATCAGACGGCACCGGTGCTGACAGTCGAATCGCCAGCACCGTCTGCAATCACATCGCTGCAGCGAATCGATGTGCGCGGCATCGTCAACGACGCGGTCGAAGGACGCGCCGGCGCCGCTCAGATGAGCGTGCGGGTCGACAATCTGAGTCTGGCTTCCGGTGTTGAGGCAAGCGTCGCCAACCAAGGCTTCCTGGCCGCAGAGGTACCTCTGGTTGTGGGTCGCAATCTCTTGAAGGCGAGTGCTCGCGACGCGCTCGGCAATCTGCGTGAGCAGGAACTCGTGGTGGTACGCACCGCCGTAGGAGCGCGTCGGATCGTTGCGGTTTCCGGAGATCGTCAAAGTGCACCAGCCGGCACCGAATTGCCGCGCGCTTTGGAGATTCAAGCGCTCAATGCCGAAGGCGAGCCCTTGCCCGACCACCCGCTGCAGATCGATCTGCTGCGCGGCAGCGGTTCGCTGCGCGCGGGTCCGCAGCCGAATCGTCCCGATGGCTTGAACCCGGCACGCAATCTCAGCTTGCTGACGGATGCTGAGGGCCTGGCGCGGGTCTGGTGGACGTTGGGCGAGGATGCTCGCCCCGGCAGCGATGTACTGCGCGTGCGTGGTGACGGTATGGCCGAAGACGTGGTGTTTGTGGCTAGTGCAGAAGCCGGAGCACCAACGCGTCTCGGCTTGTATGGAACCGCCGGCATGCAATTCGTCGGCACCGACAGTCGCCCCGTCGAAGCCTTGATGGCGCAGGCACTGGATGCTCACGGCAATCCGATTGCCGACACGACGGTCACTTTCCAGGTGACCGATGGCGATGCCCGTTTCGATGCACGCTCGGCAACGTCGGGAAGCATCAGCGAGCAGGGTCGAGCAATTGCCGTGCAGACCGATCGCCATGGCGTGGCAACGGTTCGACCGCAAACGGGCGCGAGTCCAGGCTTGATCCAGATTCGGGCAAGCGTGCCCGACACGGACATTGCAACAAGCACGTTCCAGCTCATGTCATTACAGCGGTCGAATGGACCTACCGGCCTCGGCGGCACAGTCATGGACCACGATGGCACTCCGATTGCTGGCGTTCGCCTGTCGATCGACCGAACACCGTTGAGCGTATTGAGTGCCGCCGATGGCAGCTTCCGGTTCGCCGATCAGGTGCCGCCGGGCAAGATCGATCTGTTCGTCGATGGCCGTCTGGTCCAGTTCAGCCGCGGCGGTGTCGCGCACGAGTATCCGGCGCTGCATTTCGAGATGCCGATCGTGCAAGGCCAGCAGAATCAGTTGCCGCATCCGATCTATCTGCCGCCGGTGTCGATCGGCCGTGCGGTAACGGTCGGCGGCAACCAGGACGTCGTGCTGACCATGCCAGGATTCGAAGGCTTCTCGATGCGCGTGCGCGCCAACAGCGTGACCTTTCCGGATGGTAGCCGCGAGGGCCCGCTGGTCGTAAATGCCGTCCATGCCGACCGTCTGCCCATGGTGCCCTTGGGCACTGCCGGCCAGTTCGCCGGCATCGGCTGGACCATCCAGCCGACCAATACCCGCTTCGATCCGCCGATCGAGGTTCATATCCCGAATACCGAAGGGCTGGCGCCAGGCCGAACGCTGCCGATTTTCCAGTGGGATCACGATCTGGCCACGTTTGTGCCCATGGGCCATGGCACGGTGAGCGAAGATGCGACGCAGATCATCAGCGACCCAGGTTCAGGAATCTCGAAAGCCGGCTGGGGTGGCGGTGGTCCGCCGCCGCCGCTACCGAATGATGGTGACAACCAATGCCCGGTGCGCTGTCCTTCCGGATTCGGAGAGGGGACGGAACCAGCGGCGATCGAGATTCGCGCCAATGGCGAAACCGCAGATCTCTTCCTGCCCCAACCCGAAGCAGGCGGCGCGATACCAGTGGCCTTCTCGAGCACGGCCAGCGGCAACTGTCCGACCCCCATGACCACCTGGACGTTGGGAACTGGCAAGACAGCAGAAGGCCCAGTGGCGAACGAGTCCTATACCGGTCCGCAATCCTACACTGTGAGGGCCACGCTCACCTGCGGCTCCTGTTGTGCTGGCGCCTCGGACACGATCGAGGTGGCGCTGGTCGAAGTGAAGTACTCGCAACAACGTCCGTGCGAAGGCTTCGATGATGTGCCGAAGCCGCCTTGGCTGTTCGTTCCGCTCGGCAGTACGAACAAGACCGATGCGGCGATTGACCCGACGGAAGTCGCCACCGATGTCGAGTTCAGAAGCGCCAATACCGGCTTCGCCACGGTCAGTCCTGACACTGCAGCAGCATCGCCACAGGAGCTCACCGTCACTGGCGTTGCGGTGGGCGACACCGAGATCGAATCCATGAAGGGGCTGAGCGGCAACTTCGGAAGCTTCAAAGTGATGGTGAAGGACAGAATCGACAAGCACGTCAGTCTCCATGTGATCACCGAAGAGAACGACGACACCCAGCCCATTCCCGTCAATCGCGGGGTACCCAACCAACTTTGCCTGCGCGGTGGCAACAATAGGCGTATCGACGCTCAAGTCCCAAACACTGATGTGTTGTTCCCGGGCTCGGACGGTCCGCCTGCCATTCCTGAGACGGTGTACAGCGGCGGCGACGGCATCTGCGATACGCCGCGAATTGGCGACGACGACCCGGTGATCCCACAACATCAGGGTTTGCCTCACAGCGCCTGCGTGGGTGCAGGTCCGAATGGATTCCGTGACACGGCGAATGCGGCCGGTGATGATGTTGCCGGTGCAACGGCAATCGACTCTGGCCCGAATGGCGTGTGCCAAACCGTCGCGAACAACATCAACCTTGTGCCCACCGATGCCCCCAACCAAAGTTCGCTGCAGCAGTACTTGAATTCCGACATCTGGGGAAAGCAGGCGAATGTGCATTTCACCCTGAGCATGAATAGTAGAACCGTGAACTTCGATCTGGATCGTGACGGCGCTCTGGATGACCCTCCGACCCCCGGCAACAGTTTCGCCGAAGTTGATGCACTGCGGGCGTCCGCTTACGATGCAAGCGCCGACTACAACATCTACTACATCATGAAATACGGGCGCCCAGTGGCACTGACAAAGTTCGAGCGCAAGGAAGCCTGGATCGGAGACGACAAGGAATCCAACGTCAACCTCATCACCGCTCACGAACTGGGTCACTTACTCGCAGACCTTCCGGATACAACAGCCGACACCAAAGACCTGATGCACGCGGGCATCGACTTTGAAAAAGGCTGCAAGCTGACGTATAGCGAGTGGGGTCTGGTGCATTGATTGGGCGGGTCGGCAACAGGGCCGACCTGCCGCGCGGCGCAATCCGTCGGCACCGGCCGCTTTCGCCTGGACCAACGCTGACACAGTCCTTTGCATCGAAGTCTGAGCAAGCGCGGCGGGCTCTGGCGGGAATCATCAAATCGCGCGGTATCCGAGGCTGAACCTCGTCACGGGGCCATCGCGGACATACGCCGACCAGAAGGCCATCGCGGACACACACCGACCAGAGGCGCAAAGGCGGACACGCGCCAACGCACTGGGCGTCATGGCTTGATCTAGTGCGTGTCCCGTTTCTTGATCTTATCTCTGGCAACGAAACGCAGCCGAGTGGCGAGCGGCGAGCAGCTGAGTCATTCTTTGCAATTGAGTTGAGTCTGCGAACGCTTTGCTGGCGACAAACTACAAGGATTGCGCCCATTGCTCGGGCGGCACCGAGACAAACCACGGACACGCAACAACGACCTTGGCTTCGCAGCTTGTTCAAGTGCGTGTCCGCATTTTGCTTTCCTTCGGTGCTCAAGCGCAAAGGAGTCGGCGGTGGCGAGCTACTAGTATGTCGATATGAACCCTAAGCTGTTGCCGGTGATGCTGGAGGATCAGCTGGCACCTAGGGAGCCTCTGAACAAGTTCAGAGGCGACGCAGGCCATGGATGGCCTGCCCAGAATCAAGCGCGCAAGTGCTTGATTCTGGAGCACCGAGTCCGGACATGTGCCGGACTCGGTGTGGGTCTGAAAGTCCAGGATGGACTTGTTCAGACCCTCCCTAGTTCGTTTTCCCATACGATGCACCATCTGGTTGATGCACAGGATTTGCGAGGATTCGACTTGCACGATCGGAACGACCTGACCGGAACGACCGCGCATTCGCCGTCGATGCTGTTCAAGGCAGTGCTGCTAGTTTACTCCCAGGGACTCGTGAGCTCGTTCGCTATTGAACCGGCGTGCCGCGACAACGCTCTGTTCTTCGCGATCACCGACGACGCCAAGCTAGACTAATGGCGAACTCGCACCAATGCACTGGGATTCGCAGTTTGATCTAGTACGTGTCCGCTTTTCGTGGCCGGAAATTGATGTGTGTCCATTCGATCCATGCATCGCAGCCGACTCAGGAATGTCAACGGCGAGACACGGGATGCTTTCGCACAACAGTGAGTTCGTATTAGGCGGTCCGACCAAACATTGCCGAGAGATGGAGTCAATCGGGCAGAATCCGTAGGCTGATAGCCTGCTTGCCCCGAGAGGTGTTGGTAACCGTTGCTGCGACGCGTGTACCGTGCGAGAGTTGAGCATAGATATCCGGCGGAATTGGGGGCTCGCGAAAGTAGATGTCCTCGGTGCCGCCATCAATGGTGATGAATCCGAATCGGGGACGACCTAGCGGGCTGAGCAACCTCTTGATGCGACCAGTCAACTCCGCTGCGCTGCTTTGCAGGGCCAAGCCGCTGTCGCTTGCGGGCTCGCTGAGCTTCTGCAGTGCTGGATGCCCCGGAGCCACCGCCAGGGCGCGTCGGATGACCTCCGCTGCCTCGGCTACAGCCCCGGTTCTGCGTAAGGTGTCAACAAGGATTGGGGCGACGATGGCGAGGCCCTGTGCGCTGCTTGCGGCAAGATCTAACTCGAGGCCAAGTTTAAGTTGCTCTATTGCGGCACTCAATACGCCGCGCGTCACTAGTGCTTTGCCGAATGCAGTCCTCGCCTTTGCCAGATGTCGGCTATCTCGAAGCCGCTCGCCGATTTCGATGCTCTGGCGGAAGGCGGCGTCCGATTCCGCGATCGATCCCAGTCTCTGCAACACTCCGCCTAGGCTATTGAGGACCATCGCCTGACCGCGCTCGTCGCGCTGCGTCGTCAGTAGTTCGTGGCTCCTCCTGAGCGCATCGGCCGCCTCGTGAAACTTGCCCTGACGCTGCAATACCCCGCCCAGGCTGTTAAGGGCCATCGCTAAGTGACGCCGGTCGTCGAGGTGCTCACCAATGGCCACACTGCGGCGAAACGCATCGGCCGCGTCGCCGAACTTGCCCTGACGCTGCAATACCCCGCCCAGGCTGTTAAGGGCCATCGCGAGGCTTCGCTCGTCCTTCAGTAGCTCCGAGATGGTCATGCTGCGGCGGAACGCATCGGCCGCGTCGTCGAACTTGCCCTGACGCTGCAACACCCCGCCCAGGCTGTTGAGGACCATCGCGAGGCCTCGCTCGTCCTTCAGTTGCTCCGAGATGGTCATGCTGCGGCGGAACGCATCGGCCGCGTCGTCGAACTTGCCCTGACGCTGCAATACCCCGCCCAGGCTGTTGAGGACCATCGCGAGGCTTAGCTCGTCCTTCAGTTGCTCCGAGATGGTCATGCTGCGGCGGAACGCATCGGCCGCGTCGTCGAACTTGCCCTGCCGCTGCAAAACCCCGCCCAGGCTGTTGAGGACCATCACGAGGCCTCGCTCGTCCTTCAGTTGCTCCGAGATGGTCATGCTCCGGCGGAACGCATCGGCCGCGTCGTCGAACTTGCCCTGACGCTGCAATACCCCGCCCAGGCTGTTGAGGACCATAGCTAAGTGACGCCGGTCGTCGAGGTGCTCACCAATGGCCACACTGCGGCGGAACGCATCGGCCGCGTCGTCGAACTTGCCCTGACGCTGCAATACCCCGCCCAGGCTGTTAAGGGCCATCGCGAGGCTTCGCTCGTCCTTCAGTTGCTCCGAGATGGTCATGCTGCGGCGGAACGCATCGGCCGCGTCGTCGAACTTGCCCTGACGCTGCAACACCCCGCCCAGGCTGTTGAGGACCATCGCGAGGCCTCGCTCGTCCTTCAGTTGCTCCGAGATGGTCATGCTGCGGCGGAACGCATCGGCCGCGTCGTCGAACTTGCCCTGACGCTGCAACGCCCCGCCCAGGCTGTTGAGGACCATCGCGAGGCCTCGCTCGTCCTTCAGTTGCTCCGAGATGGTCATGCTGCGGCGGAACGCATCGGCCGCGTCGTCGAACTTGCCCTGCCGCTGCAACACCCCGCCCAGGCTGTTGAGGACCATCGCGAGGCCTCGCTCGTCCTTCAGCTGCTCCGAGATGGTCATGCTGCGGCGGAACGCATCGGCCGCGTCGTCGAACTTGCCCTGCCGCTGCAACACCCCGCCCAGGCTATTGAGGACCATTCCACGCCCTCGCTCATTGCCGATCCGATCCTCCAGTTCGGCGCTCTGCTTCAGCGCGTCGGCCGCCTCGTCGAACTTGCCCTGCCGCTGCAACACCCCGCCCAGGCTATTGAGGACCATTCCACGCCCTCGCTCATTGCCGATCCGATCCTCCAGTTCGGCGCTCTGCTTCAGCGCGTCGGCCGCCTCGTCGAACTTGCCCTGCCGCTGCAACACCCCGCCCAGACTGTTGAGGACCATGGCCTGACCGCGTTCGTCGCCCTGCGCCTTCAGTAGCTCGTGGCTCCTCCTGAACGCATCGGCCGCGTCGTCGAACTTGCCCTGTCGCTGCAACACTCCAGCCAAACTGTTAAGCGCCATCGCTTCGAGGCGCGGGGCGAGCGACTGCGCCACGACCTCGTCCATGACTGGCCTAAGGGCTGCCTCGGCACCGTGGAAGTCACCTCTCAATTGAAGGAACTTTGCCTGCTGGATCCGCAGTTGGATGACCGAATCACTGCTTTCACTGGCTTGGGTGATCTCAAGCGCGTCCGTGATTAGTTGTACGGCCTCGAGCCAGTAGCCGCCGCGCACCAAGAGCGGCTGCAACCGAATCAGGAACCGTTGGCTTGCTCCCTTGCGCTTGACAATCCATTGCGCTGCCAGGAGCGCATCGTCCATATCTTCCTCAGGAAAACGCGAAACGGCCAACCAGTCCCAGGGATCGAGCGCCTCAATCAACTCGGCAAAGTGGCAGGCATGGCGCTCCACGGCGTCATCATGCAACCCACGCTCTACTGCCAGTTCACGGGCGAAGTCGCGTAACAAAGGATGAAGGACGAACCTTTCGGACGTGCTCTGAGGACGATTGAGAAGGGATAGCCGATGCAAGTAGCCCAACCGCTCGGAGACTCGTGACGCGTTTCCCCCGGCAACGGCGCCGGCGGTGGTCGGCGAGAAACCGTCCGCAGCGCAAGAACCCAGGCAGGCAAAGAAATCGATCTCCTCGGTGCGTAGCAGCCGCAAGCTTGCGGTGAACGACACGCGGACGTCGAGGTGTTGGTCGCCGCGAATTTTCAGATTCGACAACCGCTCCCGTTCGACCTCCAGCATTTCGGCGAGGCTCTCGAGCGTGCGCCAGGGCTCGATCTGCAGCGTCGCGCACACAATCTGGAGCGCGAGCGGCATGGCCCCGACAACACCTACGAGGCGGAGCGCTGCACTGGACTCAGCGTCAACGCGTGGACCCACCAAACGACGCAACAATGCAACGGCCTCGTCGACCGGTAGAGGCGGCACATCGATGCGGGCTTCCACCGGAACGTCGAGCGCCACCGGCAAGCCACGATCACGCGTTGTGACGATGACAGCGCAGCGTCCTCCGGGGACGAGCCGTCGCACAGCGGCATCCTCGGCGTTGTCGAAGATGAGAAGCATTGCCCGGTCAGCGAAGATCGATTGCATGATCGCCGCAGCGTCGCGATCATCCTCCCGGTCAATCTGCTCCCCGACGGTGCGCGCGAACTCTCGTGCGACGGCATCCACATGCTTGCCGTCCACGCGTAGACCGACGACGCCGTCCGGAAAGCGGGCACGATGGACGTCCGCAAAGCGAACAGCGAGCGCGCTCTTGCCGATACCTCCGGATCCGCTCAAGCCCGCGATAGTGCAGATCTTCCCGGTGGCGTTGCCGAGAAGCGTCTGCTCGAGAGCCCGAAGCTCTTCTTGTCTACCCGTAAAGCTCACCTGGCCCAACTGCGGTACGACGAAGGGCGAGGCAACCCGCGCGGGCTCGAGGCTGTACCTCAGAAAGGCAACCAGGAATCGGTAAGATGCCTCAATGGCGTACTCACGAAATCGGTCGTCTTTGTCAGAGTCAGCGTGATCTTGCACGCCCTTCACTACAAGGCAGTGCTCTACTGATTCGATTTCGGCCACAGCTGCAACCGCGGATCCTTCCATGTCCACCCCGAGCGTCTTTCGCACGAAACGGTGTAAAGTCGGGAATAGCTCGGCGTCTTCTACGACGCGGCTGCCGGTCGCCATTGGCGCAACACGTGAGACAGGCTCCGCACGCGCTGCAGGGGGCCCGTCAGGAAATCGGTCTCGATCTGCCTGAACGCGAGCCCTGCCTGCTTCAGTGAGGCGAAGCGCTACGTCCAATGTAACGAGCTTGCGCTTTTCAAGGCGTTCGACAACTTTGGTCCAGTCTGGACACCGCTCTTTACGATCCGCAAGATCCCGAGGGTGCGCACGAAGTTGACGAGCATGGGCATCCAGTGCCAATAGGAGCCAGGATTCCTGCGCATCATAGTCCTGGGGTCGAGCCGACCGGATCGTTCCCGCCCACTTAGCGTTCGGGAAATCCTCGGCCTTCTGCCGCCAACGTGCGTCAATGTTGTAGGTACGTATATCCTGAAACACTTCCTCCTTGCGCGCACCGCCTTCTTGAAACGCGTGCAACTTACCGGCGTCATACCGAAACAAGCGCTCAGCCACGACAACATCGCCGAGCTTTAGCTCCTTGCGCCACCCTGCGCAAACTCCCGCCATCGCAACGCAGCGCGGTCGCAGTTCCGTTACTAGCCTTGTACATACGTTCGAGGCAAATTCCGGGCCCATGTCCACTGCACGCGCGAGCGCCCAATGGAGTCCGCCGTGATCGCGACGGAAATGGACGGTAAAACCGCTTGAATCAGCGCTCTCTTCCCAGTCCGATTCAACGCGCAACAGTACGTCGCGCTCGTCCTTCACCGCAGTCAGCAGCAGTACATCTATGCGCTCCCTTCTCGGGAGATCGCAGCGAGCCGGTGGAATCGTCATGGCGGTGGCACCCTCAAGCCTTCGGTCCTAGCCCGCCAGCTGCCGCATGCTTCAAGCAGGTTCGAATAATTCTAGATGTCTGCACACACGGTGCGCAAGGTCGTTCATGGGCGATCTTTCCTCACCGCGGGGCGCCGTCTGGTCGACGAGATGACGCCCAAGGAGTTGTCATCAAATTGCGGACACGCGCCAAAGCACTTTGTGTCGCGGATTTTACTAGTGCGTGTCCGCTTTCTGCCCTCTCACTCACGCGTACGCTCGAGCGAGTGGTTAGACGGCAACATGTCCACAGCTGGTTGCGGACACGCACCAAATCACCCGGGAGGGCTGATGCTGACACGCACCGACTCATACGCAGTCGCTAGTTTGGTTCGCGCGTGTCCTGTTTGACTCGGCGTCCTGTCTGACTCGTGGTCAGTTTCAACGAAGCGTTTCCCCACGCAGGTCCAGTCGAGTAAACAGTTGAACCGCAGCGCAGACTGCTACCGATCGCATGGGGTGGGTGGTGCACCGACCTGCAGCGAGCGATGCACGAGTGACGGCGACGGAAAGCCAGGCGGTAGCGGAGCGCCTGCGATGGCGTGCCGAACGACGGGAATGAAGCCCGCATTGTCGGTTGCCTCAGGATCGCCCTCCGCATATTCGTCGGTGATATCGACTACAGACTGGTCGGCCGGCATCAAAGCAATTCGCGAGGCGTTGATAGCAACCGCGGCAAGGAAGTAGTGGCCAGAGTCTAGGCGGAGACCGCCGCACCGCCCCGTGGAGAACGAGACCACGCGCGCAACGCTCGGTGTGCCCTTCAATGTTTCCACGACACGGATGCTTGCTTCAACCCACTCCGAGTAGGCTTCTCCTGGGAGATCCTTTCGCTTGAGTTGAGTTCCTTCGACACGGAAAACGAACACCGACGTTGCGCCGGAGAGCGCTTCTGAGAACGGCGGCGGCTCAGGATAGGAGCACGCAGTCGCATCCAACGAAGCCAGTGCAATCAGCGACAATATCCCTGGGAGTCTCATCTGACGCCTAACGCAGCTTTAGAGGAAGTGACCTCGATCTTGCTTCTTCCGGTGACTGAGCGCAAGCGATTCGGCGGTGGCACGTAGGGCAATACCGGAAACCGCCGATAATCGACACACACCCGCTCAGCAGACGATGGTGCGGCAAAGCGATTGTGGACACAAACCGACATCTCTGAGGCCATTTTCAGAAGTCGGGATTGGCGCCTTTCCAGTACCTCGCTCAGAGAATCGGTGCGTGTCTGGTTGACCTTGGCTCGACGGGAACCGCCAGGAGGTGCGAACCGGGCTCCAGCGATTGAACCAGCGTTTCGTTATCTTGGACCAGTGGGTGTGGGCACTAGGGAGGGTCTGAACAAGTCGGTTTTTGGCGATGGATTCCGTCTCCGGATTCTCAGGCGGGTTTCGGTCGTGATCCGTTAAGTATCCTTCCTAATCGGTATCGTTCTTCACTTGGGAAAGCGGTTCTGGCGCTACTTTGCCCTCTTTCGTGATCAGCTCGCGAACTTCGGCGCAACTCCCTGCAGTTTCAAGTAGCACTTTTCTGACACGATGCAAATTGGCCAGCGCGAACAGGGTGACGATGTGACTGGTGTTCTTGGCCAATCCTTGAAGCGCGCCTTGTTGTACCCAAAGAAGCACTTCACCTTCTGAAACGCATGCTCGACTCGCGCGCGAACCTGCGCCTTCCTACGCTCGATCTTCACGATATTGCTCTTTGCCCGACCTTCTTCCATCGCCTTGATCGCGCTTCGGCGCATCGCAATCCTCCACTCAGGGAAGCGCTGCTTGCGCGGATGGTTCTCGCGCATGTTTTTGTCGGCGCCCTGGTAGCCCGCATCTGCCCATACTGTCTCTTCCTTGCCGTGCAGCAGGCTTTCAACGTGATCAACATCGGCATCATTGGCTGCCGACGTCACCACTGTGTGGACCAGACCACTGTCAGCATCCACGCCAATATGCGCCTTCATGCCGAAGTACCACTGGTTGCCCTTCTTCGTCTGGTGCATCTCAGGATCCCGCTCACCGTCTGAGTTCTTCGTCGAACTCGGTGCCGCGATGATCGTCGCATCGACGATCGTGCCACGCTTCAGCAGCAAGCCCTTGCGCGACAAATGACCGTTGATCCGCTCCAGTATCGACGAAGCCAAATCATTCGTCTCAATCAGACGCCGAAAGTTCAGGATCGTCGTCTCGTCTGGAATGCTGCCGCTCAGCGTCAGACCGCAAAGTTCCGAATCGACACGATCTCATACAGCGCTTCTTCCATCGCCGGATCGCTCAACCCAAACCAGTTCTGCATCAGGTGAACCCGGAGCATCACTTCAACGGGTACGGGCGACGGCCGCGACCGGCGACCGGATAAACCGACTCAATGTCCTTCAGCAATGCTGCCCACGGCACGACTTGCTCCATCTCGGCTAGGATACCTCCCGACGCGTCTGCTTCTTCTTAGCCGCATATTCCGCGTCACCGAAACTCATCTGGTCCATGCTGAAATAACCTCGCCGCAACACCTGTATCTAACCAGAAATTGCGGACTTGTTCAGACCCTCCCTAGGCATTCTTGGCTGATTGTTCCACTCAAAGGGCGTCTAGTAGAGCCAACCCCTCATCGATCTGCGCAATAAGCGGCACCTGAGACCGCTGTGCACGCCGGTCACCGTAGAAGACTTGAATTGCTTGGTAATGCGGATTCGAAACCATCTCTGCCGCCTAACGTTTGACATGAGCGGTGGCTTGACGGCGCAGCCGGCAAGACATCTGCTCGATGGAAGGATTAGGCATCACACGCTGAACCCGCATTGCGGTCGTCAACTACGATGGGATCTTCGCCAAAGTCGCCTTCGATCCAGCCGTGATAGCCCATGCACATGCCATCGCCTTCCCTCAGATCGAGCTGAGCGGCCACTTCTCCTGAACTTCGATTCAGTAGGCTGACCACTGCAGAGATTTCAACGGCTTGTTGGCCGTTTCGCAGGCTTCCGGCCACTCCATCAATGACCATCATCAGTCCATATACGGCATCGTTGATCGCCTTTTCGGCCGCTGCCTTGGCTTCAGACGAGAGATTCGGATCCATTTTTCCCTTCGCGTAATCTCGAACATCTTCAAAGATGATGCGGCCGGCGGCGTGCTGGAGCCAAAGCTCGAACGACCTTTCATCGCTTGGTGGAGACTGGAGTTCAAGCTGATATGAAGCCACAAGGCCTTCTCCCGTGATGCCTAACGACGTTGGAGAAAAAATCGAGATATTGGTCGGGCGGGCACTTTCGGGTGCGCCTTTAGCCCTACCGATGTCCCGATCGTTGAATGTGGCCCTTCTGGTGCGGTCACTTTTCAGCACTCCCCATGAAATTCAGCATTGAATGACTGTTTCTACAGCCTCAATGCCATGTTTAGCTGCCGCCGCGCGACGGTGTGTAGATGATACGAACAACGTCCTCTGCGGTCGGCTCGAACACATAGTTAAACCTCGCCGCTGTAACTCGCCGCCTTCTCTCGTGCAGCAGCTGCGAAATAAGACGACGTTGTTGAGTTGGCGAACCCGATGAGGGCCTCAGCAGCGTTGACGGAATTCCCATCGGTAGCCAATTGATGTGCAAGGATGCAAGCGTGCATGTATGCCTCATGTGAAGCCGGGTCAGTCTCTGCCTCCAAGGCGAACTGTGGTTTCAGATCGGGACGAAGCCCGTGAATGATGGCACGAGCGTTCCAAACTCGGACCAGCGCATCGGCGAGAATGCGCTTGAACCTTGCGTCGTTCTCGGCGCCGACGCCGGCGGCGTCTCCCGCGGCGCAATTGATTTTGCTGCAGGCTTCAGCGAGCAGGCCATCCAGTTGTTCGATGTTCAGCGATGCCTTCATGCGCGATCTAACGATTGAGTTGAGCGGCGCGCGCGCCGAAGTATGAGCTTTGCACTTTATCCCTCACGTGTCCGCTCGAACGATGTGTTAGACGGCAACACTGCCGCCGCTCCGCTTTACTTTTTCAAGGACATAGGCTTGCATCTCGGCAGATAGCCCATCTAGCGGAATGATTGCAAATTGCGTCTTTGAGAAGAGAAACAGCCAGAAGCGTTCGAAGCCCCAGATCTCCTTAATCGCTTCCCACTTTAGTGTTGAGCTACCATGATCTGACGCGAGGGTGAATGAGTCCTGCTCGGCAATGAAGGTAGCGATTGGTTCCTTCATTTCGCGAAACTTTGTAATGGAGTTTCGGTGGTGCACCCAGTACGCCAAGATTGGCATTCCGATGCCGAGTAGAACTGCGCCAGCAAGCAATCCTACATACCAGGAACGGTCTCCATCAGCGATGCGCAAGACCAGAAAGACGCAGAGCAATGGGACACCGACCAAAACGCCAATGCCAAGGGAGCGACGCCAATAGGACCGCACGGCCCGGTTCACAAGCTGCTCGTCGTATTTGAGAGTGGCGCGATGCATTGCCGTCTAACGAAGCTGTAGAAAAAGGTGGTCTCGATCTTGCTTCTTTCGGTGATCAAGCGCAAGGGAGTCGGCGGTGGCAAGTTACAAGCGTGTCGACACGAGCCCCGGTTCTTGCCGCTGGTTCTGGAGGGTCAGCTGCTGCCGGGTTCGCTTGTCCATGCGGCGTACCATCTGGTGGATGCATTGGACTTGTTTGGATTCGCCTCGCACTATCAGAACGACCTGACCGGTGCGACTGCACATGCGCCGTCGATGCTGTTGAAGGCAGTGCTCCTGGCTTACTCACGGGGAATCGTTAGCTCACGCGCCATTGAACGGACGTGCCGTGACAACGCCCTGTTCATCGCGATCAACGGCGACGCCAAACCGCACTTCACGACGATTGCCGACTTCGTCAGTCGCTCGCGTGATGGGATAGCATCGGTGTTTGCTCAGGTGCTGGCGATCCTCGACAAAGAGGGATTGATCGGCCGAGAGATGTTCGCCATCGATGGCGTGAAGCTGCCCGGCAACGCATCGAAGTATCGCTTTGCAGCCGAGCGGCTGGGTCTTCCCCGCGATTGAGATTAGCCTTTGAGCTCTTGGCTGCCAGCAAACTACATCCTCTGCGCCATGACCCCGTCAGGCTTGTGCCCAGTTGTTCACCCCGTGCAGGGAATTGGTGCGTGCCCACTCGATCCACAGCGTTTGCGCCCTGATCCCGGCGGTGCCTAAAGTTGGTCTGTGTCCAGTTGTTCTGTTCTCACAGCTGTTCTCAGTTCTTCGGCCCTGTGTGCGTCCAGTTGTTCTCCACCACGTCACCCCGCTTGGGGCCGAACGGCTGGGCCTTCCTTCGCGATTGAGATGAGACTTCGAGCTCTTGGCTGGCGGCAAATCACAGTGTTTGCGGCCTGACTACTGTGGTGCCGAGAACTAGCGTAGAAGATCCGTGTGCGTGAATCGCGGACACACATTAACTCACTTGGCGTCGGGGCTTGATCTGGTGCGTGTCCGCTTTGATTGCGCCGGGAATTGGTGCGTGTCCAGTTGCTTCCCAGTTGCTTCTAGTTGCTTCTTCACGAGCTCGTCTGGGAGTGCGTTCATATGGCCAAAAGCCGCAATATGGCGCGTCGGCGGTATTGTCTGATTTGCGCGAATAGCCTGTTGCTGCGTCGGCTTGATTGCATCGTTAGACGTTGGCCCCCAATCTGAGCGATTCTTGAATTGCCTCAATTCCCAATTGGCGAAATTCCTCTGGACTGAATAGCTGGCTACGAAAAGCCTTGCCAACAGAAACCGTCACGTAGACTTCCCCATTTTCCAATTGCTTAACCAAGTAGCCATCCAGCAGCAAACGCAGACTGGACTCTAGGCTACCTCGAGCTTCGGCATTTGTTTCCCGCCCTATTGCGTCTTGAAGCTGGCCAACCAGATTCCGCATTCCGAACGTCTGGATCTTACAGGCTGCCAATATGCGCACCTTATGGGACTTATGGCGGAGTCCACTGCTCACGACTGACGCAAACAGCTCCAAATTGTCGGAGAAATGCAAGGCGCCAACAGCAGAAATCCCAACCTCAGCCCGGCCATGACCTGCTAATTTCTGGAGCAACTCTGCGGCAGCCGGGATGATACGCCCCAATGCTCCGACAACTTGAGTAGCCCAGTCTCGCAGCATCGAACTCCGATCTGCACAAAAGCCTTCAAGCCGGGCCAGTTCCTCAACTGAAATACTGCCGGTGTCTTCGCACCGGGTTCCAATCTCATAAGCCTCAAGAGCCCGCTCAGCCAAGTCCGGGAACCGTGGCCTCAAGTCTCTCTCTACCCACCCATTAGGTGCCTGCAAACTGCGCACATCCAGCTCCAACGTCTAACGCCTGAGTTAAGCGGCAGCCAGCTGCGAATGGTTGCCTGAGCCGAGTATACCCCCGCCGGTCCGCTTGAATGAATTCTTATCCACTGGCTACCAAACTTTCCTCCAAGGCATTTGCTTTACGAGGTGAAACCTGGCCAATGGATGTTTGATGGGTGGAGCAGGAAGCGATTTCAGACACGCACCAACTCAGCTTGGCGATTGACTAATGCGCGCGTGTCCAGTCGCTTCTGAGATTGAATGAGGCCACACCCCGGCAGTCGGCTTGAGCGCATCGTTACGCGCCCATGCTGGAAGCTGAAACCGCAGGGACGCGTGCCCAGTAGCACTCACCGACGCCCGGAAGGTTGCGCACAACGAAGCCGCGACGAACGAGGACCCGGCGGAGCTTGAGATTGGGCTTGGCACAATTTACCGCATGGACTCTCCATTCGATGTAAGCAAGCCGCTCTCGCTTAGCATAGCGGACAGCCAGAGAGGCCAGGCTCGGCAGCGCGCCCTCACCACCGCCATCAATGTGACCGAGTTCGATGATGAGCGCGTCGTCCGCCACGGAAAACTGTCCGAGCAAACTGGCGCTTCCGACCTGGAACACTATGGCCTCGTTACGAAGCACTATAGCGTGTAGGTCTTCATTGGAGAGTGCGAGTATCTCGTCCGCCGTGTAGCCTTCGATTAGTAAGCGCTTCATGCCTACACCGCCGGTTCCTAATGTCTAAATTGAGCGGCAGCGGCCCGCAAACTCTGGTATCGGCCGAGCTTACACCTGGCTGTCAGCATGTATGCCAATCCGTTGGGGAATTGTTGTGTATCCAGTTGTTCCGCGCCCTAGCCTTCCACTCAATCTGCCCATATCGTCGCGACAGTGTAAATGTAACAGCTCCGCCGCCGCTTGATGGCCCCACATTCACGCACTCAGGGCATCGGAATTCGCAGTCGAGGCGCCAGCTGCCGGACCAGATACCGTCAGCATGGATACCGAACCGATGCACCTTCCCGGACACGCAGCTACTCACCTGGAGTCGCAAATTGGATTAGTGTGTGGCCAATTTGGCTCCCCTCAATTGAACGTTTAAATCCCACATTGGCGGGCAACCGGTCCCCTCAAAACCGCTCGCCTACAGGCAGATAGCGCCAGGCACCAACCGGCATCTTTCCCAATGGCACCTTGCCGATTCTGAGCCGACGAATCGCAGTGACCTGAAGGCCGACCTGCGAACACATGTTCTCGATCTGCCCCGGTTGCACCGCCTTGATCGCGAAGCGCAGCCGGAACTCGTTTTGCCAGCTGACTTTGCATGGCGGCAATGGGCGCCCTCGGAAGCTCAGTCCGTGGTTTAGTTTGGCGAGGCCGTAGGCCACGATTTCGCCGGCGACTTCAACCACGTACTCGTGTTCGATCAGATCCGCATCTTCGGTCAGCCGCTTCCAGACCCGGCCGTCCTGCGTCAGCACCATCAAACCAGTGGCATTCGTTTCCATCGGCACGAGTGGGGTGAGACGGTTAAAGTGTCGGCGCAGCAGGCGGATGCCGGTCGGATCATCCTGCCAGCGGTAGGCGGGTGTGACCAGGGACGAAGCTGGTTTGTCACCGTCGATCGTATGAAAGCCGGCCGGCTTGTGCAGCAGGATCGTCGCCGGTTCCGGCGCTTCAAGCACCGCATCAGGATCCAGCGACACCCGCTCCGTCGTCACCAACAACTGCGGCATGTCAACGATTTCATCATCGACGCGAACCCAACCATCCTCGATGTAGCGCTCGGCATCCGCACGCGAGCAGCCCACGATTTCGGCAAGGCGTTTGGACAATCGGACTGCTTCAGTCATGGCGGGCGCTGGCAACTGCATCGGGAAGGGATGAGCCTACACCGTTGTGACGGCTTGATCGACGGAAATGCGGGAAACGGCTGTCCGCCGATACAGGACACCCAGCAATCCTGGTCATTCCTGATGTCCGTGGCGCTCACGTCCCCTGGAGCTCAACAGATGGGTGTCCGCCGTTCCCGCTCTAAGCTCAGAAGGGCGGCATGAAGTCGATTGCAGCCTTAGCAACTGCCACTAGAGCGCGTAGCAGTCAATCGCGGACACGCACTTGGCGTCGCGACTTGATCTAGTGCATGTGTGCGCTTTGCGCCTAGGGAATCGCTAGTTTCTTCATCTGCGCACGTATTCGGCGCTTCGCATGAGTTGTGCGCGCGGTCGTCACCATCGGCGCGGCATGCGCCCCGTCCGTGGCGCTGACTTCCGCTGGAGATCAACAGATGGGTGTCCGCTATTCGCTGTCTCCGCTATTCGCTGCGCGCTATTCGCTGGGCGAGAGTTGTGCGCGGATCTGCAGCTCACCTATTCATTCGAGCAGAAGGCCTTGCGTACACTTGAATCGTCTAACCGTTAGGGAGGGTCTGAACAAGTCCCGCAATTTCTGGTTAGATACAGGTGTTGCGGCGAGGTTATTTCAGCATGGACCAGATGAGTTTCGGTGACGCGGAATATGCGGCTAAGAAGAAGCAGACGCGTCGGGAGGTATTCCTAGCCGAGATGGAGCAAGTCGTGCCGTGGGCAGCATTGCTGAAGGACATTGAGTCGGTTTATCCGGTCGCCGGTCGCGGCCGTCGCCCGTACCCCGTTGAAGTGATGCTCCGGGTTCACCTGATGCAGAACTGGTTTGGGTTGAGCGATCCGGCGATGGAAGAAGCGCTGTATGAGATCGTGTCGATTCGGAACTTTGCCGGTCTGACGCTGAGCGGCAGCATTCCAGACGAGACGACGATCCTGAACTTTCGGCGTCTGATTGAGACGAATGATTTGGCTTCGTCGATACTGGAGCGGATCAACGGTCATTTGTCGCGCAAGGGCTTGCTGCTGAAGCGTGGCACGATCGTCGATGCGACGATCATCGCGGCACCGAGTTCGACGAAGAACTCAGACGGTGAGCGGGATCCTGAGATGCACCAGACGAAGAAGGGCAACCAGTGGTACTTCGGCATGAAGGCGCATATTGGCGTGGATGCTGACAGTGGTCTGGTCCACACAGTGGTGACGTCGGCAGCCAATGATGCCGATGTTGATCACGTTGAAAGCCTGCTGCACGGCAAGGAAGAGACAGTATGGGCAGATGCGGGCTACCAGGGCGCCGACAAAAACATGCGCGAGAACCATCCGCGCAAGCAGCGCTTCCCTGAGTGGAGGATTGCGATGCGCCGAAGCGCGATCAAGGCGATGGAAGAAGGTCGGGCAAAGAGCAATATCGTGAAGATCGAGCGTAGGAAGGCGCAGGTTCGCGCGCGAGTCGAGCATGCGTTTCAGAAGGTGAAGTGCTTCTTTGGGTACAACAAGGCGCGCTTCAAGGGATTGGCCAAGAACACCAGTCACATCGTCACCCTGTTCGCGCTGGCCAATTTGCATCGTGTCAGAAAAGTGCTACTTGAAACTGCAGGGGAGTTGCGCCCGAAGTTCGCGAGCTGATCACGAAAGAGGGGCAAAGTAGCGCCAGAACCGCTTTCCCAAGTGAAGAACGATACCGATTAGGAAGGATACTTAACGGATCACCGACCGAAACCCGCCTGAGAATCCGGAGGACGGAATCCATCGCCAAAAACCGACTTGTTCAGACCCTCCTTAGCGACCGGCTGGCGCTCAATTCAGCAGCTAGCCCTCATTCATCACTATCAACAGGAAGAACCTATGAGGATCAAGTACATTGCCCTATTTGCAGCTGCCACGCTTTGGGCGCAAGCGTCCTGGTGCGCGGAGTCGGCGGGTCTCGTTGGAATCATGAACACCTCTGGAACCGTCGACGTGAACAACTTCACGAACCCGAGAAGCATCTTGACGTTATACAGAGTCAACGACCCTTCTTCGGAAGCGGTTGTTCTCGCATACGTCGCATTTCGCCATTTGGGAGAACATCAGGCGTCCATCGAATTTGCAGATGCTTCAGGTCAACCAATCGACCGTTGCAACTTTGAACCAATGACCGTGACTAAACTGCCTTGGGTTCAGACCATCACCTGTCAATGGGGTGGCCGTTTACCGGACGGAGGAATCAACGTCACAGTCTTCAATAGGTTCCGGGGCAAGAAGGAAAAAGTAGGCGAAATGTTCATACCGGCCAAGGAATAGGCGTACGTGTCAGCGCCAGCGGTTGACGCCCGAACCAGCTATGTACCAATATTCGGTATTAATTGGTAACCTGAGGCGCAAAATGGCGAAGAACACCAGCGTCAGCCTGGGCGAGCACTTCGAGGGCTTCATTGCTCAACAGATCGAAAACGGCCGCTACGGCTCTGCCAGCGAGGTAGTACGGGCCGGTCTGCGCCTGCTTGAGGACGCCGAAAACAAGCTAGGAGCCCTGCGCCGCATGCTGGCCGAAGGCGAGCAAAGCGGTATCGCCAACTACAACTACAACGAGTTCATGGCCGAGCTAGATACCCGCAAGAAATGAGGCCCTTTACCCTCACCCGGCTCGCAAAAGCAGATCTGCGAGCCATAGCCGTCTACACCGAAGAGCAATGGGGAGTTGAGCAGAGAAACCTGTACATCAGGCAGTTTGATGACACCTTCCACCTGCTCGCGGCCACGCCTGGGCTCGGGAAGGCCTGCAACGACATCATGCCAGGCTACCGCAAGTTCCCTCAGGGAAGCCACTTGGTCTTCTACAAGAACGGCATTGCCAGCGTCATTGAGATCGTCCGCATCCTGCACAAGAGCATGGACGTAGAGCCGTTGCTGATTGGCGGATAACGTCTGGATTTAGCGACAACCGGCCGCGGATCGTGGTGGTGACTAAACTTTAACCCGGCTGTCCGCTTGAATGCGAATCCGTTGGAACGTCGGCACGCCACTCGTTGAGCGAGTCGCGGACGCGCACCGACCTACCTGGAGTCGCTAGTCGAATTGAGGAGCGTCTCGTTTTGGCACTTGAAGGGATTGGTGTGTGTCCAGTCGATTCCCCTCGCCGCGCTTCAAACTGATCACGAGCGCCATGCGGCTGGTTGGGTGTGTATGGCGGACGTGCGCCAAAGCACTTTGCGCCGCGGATTGATCTCGTGCATTTCCGCTTTCAGCCGTCCATCGATATCCCGCAGATACCACGCGCTGCTTACGACTTGCTGCAAGACATCCCGTCGATCAAGGGAAAGGTTTCAAGCGACGTGCAGCACCAGTCGCTTCCCACATGCTTTGACATAGCGGCGCAGGGTGGCAACGGAAGGAGAGTGCTTGCCAGTGGCCAGGGCGCGCTCAAGCCTTGCAACAGCAGGGGCCTGAGTACCCATGCGCTCTGCAACTTGCGCCTGGGTCAGGCCGGCCTCCTGCCTTGCTTTCAGCAACGCATCGAGCAATGCACTTTCCTCTCGCTCGATGCGTTCAACCTCCGCCTTGACGCCTGGACGCGCAAGAAGCTTTTTGACGACTTGGTCATGACTTTTCATGTTTGATCTCCTTAAGCCTTGACTGCGCGGTTTCCAGCTCTCGAATGGGTGTCTTGTTAGTTTTCTTGATGAAGCTATGAAGCATCACGATGCGACGACCGACCAGCGTGCAGTAACAGACTCTAGCGATGCCGTCAGCACTCTTGAGGCGAAGCTCGAACAAGCCGCGGCCGAACGCCTTGGTGTGCGGCTGTCCGAGGTCTGGCCCGAGAACCACCATCCGCCTGGTCAGCACGACATAGCGTGCCGCCAACGTGTCAGGCAGCGCCAGGATCTCGTCTTGGACGGCTATCGCTGTAGTAGGTGATCGTGTAGTCCACGCGCACACAGTAACAAATATGTTATTCCTGCGCAAGCTGCGGGAGGCAGCAACAGACCCTTGAATCCTAATGAAGTTGTAGCGGAGCGGAGCCAATCGCGGAAGCCAGTCGCGGACACGCATTGCCCCACCGGGAGTCGCTAGTTGAATTGGAGTCGCTAGTTGAATTGGAGTCGCTAGTTGAATTGGCCTGGTGCGTGTGCAATTTCGGCGCGCTGCCAGCTGACTTGGCGTCGCTTAAAACTGTTGCGTGTCCAGTAAGTCGATCGGACTGCTTCAGTCATGGCGGGCGCTGGCAACTGCATCGGGAAGGGATGAGCCTACATCGTTGTGACCGCGTGATCGACGGAAATGCGGGAAACGGCTGTCCGCCGATACGGGACCCCCAGCAATCCTGGTCATTCCTGATGTCCGTGGCGCTCACGTCCCCTGGAGCTCAACAGATGGGTGTCCGATATTCCCCAGCTATTCCCCACTTGGCATCGCGGCTCAATCTAATGCGTGTCCACTCGATCCCGCCAACTTTAACGAATTGTCAGGCCTCATGTGGTCCAGACCTGTTCAATCTTGACGCTGCAACCACCACGGAACGCCGAAACACCGCCGTGGTGAAAAGCGACCCCTTCCCAGCTCTCATCGTGGACGTACTCAAAGACAATATCTGTCGGCTTAAGCCCGTCTCGGAACCTGAGCCATAGCTGATTGCTTGTTTCCAGGTAGCGGCGCTCCGGATGCTGCATAGGAAATCTGCCTAGGCGCTCGACCTCCGAGACGGGAAGGCCACCGTAAAGCTTTAATCCCGCAGGAACCGGCTCGCATGAAGCGGGCGTCACGGGAGGCGACACGGGCCCCGCCTCAGGCGGCCGTGAAACCGACACACAAGAAGCGACCAGGAATGTACTTAGCAATGTTGCGATGTTTCGAGAATGCATGGATGAGGCCAAACGTTTGACATGAGAGCCGCTCGGAGACCTTAGGCCGGAAAGCGTCCTCTCGATGGAAGGGTTAGCCGCTTTCGCTGGAGATGTGTTCATACGTGAAGCTGACCTCTAGCTTGAACTTGGCCAAACGCCCGAGCAGTTCGGGACTGACCGCCTCTGAGTACCTGTTCTGGCTCGTGCGAACTATGACTTCCACGCCACTGACGAGAGCGCCGATCCATCTTGATATGGCGCTCGCATTGGCCTCCAGCTTTTCCAGCACATCTTCGCCAGCTAGCTCTAGTAGCTGATCCACTTTCGAGGATTCGACGAAGACATCGTCGTAAGGGCCAAACTCGCATATGGGCCTCGCCGCAAACGTGACGCGAGCACATCGCGCCTGGATGTTCTGCGAGACCTTCGTCAGTGTTGAAGGCTGCGCAACAAAGCCAGTGGCGTGCAGTGCGAATCAGCATCAAGGGAGCCTAACGTTTGAATTTGGCTGCAGCCGGCCGCGAACGGTTGGATGAGCCGAGTTTACCCACAGCTGCACGCCTGAGCACACAATTGGCCTGCAGATCTGCGCGGATTGCACCTGGAATGGCCGCACAGCTAAGTCACATGGTTTGCCCACGCACCTTGCTCCAATTCTGACCGCCGGAAACGAGGTCCGGCTTTTCGGCGCGCGTTTTAGGGCAGCAATACCCAAGCAACAACGCATGACTGCCTGAAACGCGTGGCGCCGATACCGGACACCCAGCAATCCTGGTCATTCCTGATGTCCGTGGCGCTCACGTTCCCTGGAGCTCAACAGACGGGTGTCCGCTATTCCCGCCCTTGTGACCGCGTGATCGACGGAAATGCGGGAAACGGCTGTCCGCCGATACCGGACACCCAGCAATCCTGGTCATTCCTGATGTCCGTGGCGCTCAAGTCCCCTGGAGCTCAACAGATGGGGGTCCGCTATTCCCGCCGGCGGTGCCAGGAACTGGTGTGTGTCCAGTTCTGTCTACACGGGGTCGGCTTGAACGAATTGTTAGGCCTACTCAGAGCCTACGCGCGACTCAAGTCCTTTCAGATAGCTAATAAGAGCCTTGAATTGAGCTTTCGTGACGGCAAGTGGATAGCCGGCGGGTTGTGATCTCAGAACATCGTGATGATCGACAAAGATCAGACCGCCGCTTAGGTATTCTTTGTAATCAGAAATAGACATGCCGGCCATTGTTTGAATATCTACAGCTTCAACTTCGTGCTGGACCTTGAAGGTTTTGTAAGGCATAGGAATCTCCGTTTTAGGCCTAACGTTGGAGCTAACCGGCGTGCAAAAGCGGTGCGAAGCGCCGCTTTTGCACGTCCGTGTTGAGCGAGTTGTTGGGCGTACTCATGCCTTAGATGCGACCCCGCTCAACTAGCCTGCGGTAATGCTCCCCAAGCACGGTAAGGCGGCATGACTTGCTCCCCATTGCCGCATGCCACATATGAGGAGCATCCACAGGAACAACTAAGCCAACTCGGTTGTATTTCTGAAGCACTGCAAACTTGGCCGTGTTTAGCGGATCAGGTGCTGGAATCGTTGAATCATTTCCTTGCCGTTCAGGTTCGAATGACGGATCTAACGCGAATTGATGACCGGGGCCGGGGAAAAACTCGGTAATTCGTTGGAGTTCGTTCAACGCTATCGGCGGTTGAACGCGCCTGAGAGAGACGAAGCTTTTGACGTTGGTCTTGAATACAGGGCGTTGATCCCAAGGACCGAGAGACTGATCTATGTGAGCGTAAATGCTGCCAGGAGTTACTTCGCCCACTAGATTACCTGCGGCACCACCCAGCGCATCAACAAATAGCGTGGTAAAAACCCCCGCGCCATTTTCTTCGGTAGCGTATTGTTCTGCCGTAGAAGCGGTAAGAATCGTGGTCCCTTCTTTGATCTCGGCGAATCCGCTCGCAGTAACTGAAGTGGCTGCTATGCCTGAGTGACAGCTATCAAGTACGATGATTCTATTTCTGGCTCTAGATTGATTGGCGAAAATCAAAACCTCGCTCAACGGTAGACCTTCGTCTCCAGATGCTGTATCGCTTGCAATTAAATAGCCGCCAGTGCTTTCAACATACCCATGACCAGCGAAATAGAAAAGAGCCGTTTCGCACTCACCAGCGAACAACTCTTTGATGCTCTCGCGCAGAGTTGCGCGATTAACCATATCGGTTGGGCCGGTCCCTGTTAATAGCTTCGTACCGAAATTGACGGTTCCATCGCTGTTGCGGTCCAGTACGGCTTTTACTGAGTGGGCATCGTCAACGCAGCCATAAAGACATCCCACTCGTTGGTAATGGTTAATTCCAACAACAAGCGCTTTGCGCATGATCCTCTCCTAGCGCCCACCACCAATTAACGCCTTGAGGTTATCCCAAGTCCATTTGTACACCTTGTCGGTGGACAAAGCGCTCTTGGGCTTTGTACAGGTCTTGTCGGAGTATGCGGCTAGAAGGAAATAATCCTTATTTTTCTCCTTCGCAATATCCAGCTCAGCGGATACACCGGCTGCTGTATGGGTCTTTTCTCCGCAGAGGACAACCACCACATCTATGTTATCCATGCGGCGTTTCACCTTTTCCTTCCAGTCGCCAGTGAGATGCTCTTTGATCGAGGCATCCTTAAAATCAAAGGGACTGTCTGGCAGCTTCGCTTGCCCCGCGAGCATTGTCTTTGCTCCTTCGTCGTTATCGTAGTCAAAGCTGATAAAGACTCGTTTCTTTGTGGCCATAGTTTTCTCCCTGATAAATTGGCAAGAGCGGAAGTGCTGTAATTAAGACGCCAAACGGCTGAATTAAGCGGCAGCCGGCCGCGAACGGTTGGATGAGCCGAGTATACCCCCGGCTGTCCGCTTGAATGCATAGTTGGGCTGGGAATCCACGCGCATAACCGTTGGAAGTCTGGCAAGGCTGGAGTTAATGCTAGCCGGAGGCTCCCTGCCCCAATCCTGACCGCTGGCAACCGCAGTTCGGCTTTTGGGCGAGCGCCAGATGACAGAAGTCCCGATGCAACAATGCCGGAATGCCGGGAACGTGCGTAACATCGCACCACAAGGTGAGTTACATCGCCCGGCAAGCAAAGCCTAACGAGGTTGTACAAAAAGTCGAAATACTGGCCGGGCAACAGTTTTTTGGGGTGCGTTTACCCCTACCGATGTTCCGATCGTTGAATGTAGCCCTTCTGGTGCGGTCACTTTTCAGCACTTCCCATGAAATTCGGCATTGAACGACTTTTTCTACAGCCTCAACGCCACATTAAGCCGCCGCCGACCCGCAGCAGTTGGCTTAAACGACAAACTTCCCAGGCGGTCGGCTCGAACGTATAGTTAGAGGGCATAGGCGGCGAGCCGTGCTTGCGCTCTAGCTGGAATGCCTAGCCAACTGTAGGCGAATGGCGGACACGCAGCAAAGCGCATGGCGTCGCGGCTCTAGTGCGTGTCCGCCTTCCGGCAGAGGCAGCGCTTGCGGCCATGACTCGGACAGTGGCTAGACTTGGTGTGTGTCCACTCGATCCGCCTATCGATCGAGTTACCCAATCGTGCCGTAGCGCGGAATTGCTGCGTCATATGGAACCTAACGTTCGAGCTGAGCCGCGCGTGGAGGCAGACTAGCCTTCGCCGCGGAAAGACAATGACCACTATGACCTGAAGCGACCAAGCCTTGGCTGCCGCAGCGCGTCGGCTCGAGCGAGGGGTTATGCGTCACTGGTGCGAGCGTGAACGTACTGAAGTAAGGCTGTTCGACCTTGGATGTGCAGGACAGTCACCTGCATGACCGTACCGTTTGAGTCCTCCAGCATGAACGGCACCCCTACCAAGAACTGAGCTGGCTGCCGTTCCCCGCCGCGGATGGCAATGTTGTCCGCATAAAGGTACATGCGGTTTCTCGTATCCAGAATGGGGTTCAGTCGGCCTTTCAAGCCTGGGATGTAGCCTGTGCTGTGGCAGATGATCGAACCTGTGTTCCCGCTCGCGGGAAGCGCTGCGCGCAAGTCATCCGCGGGATCCCATTCAGGAAAAATGGCACCAGGACGATTGGGATGAGCGATGAGAACCCGCAGTTTCCGTCGAGTCTGGAATGTGAACTTGGCAACTCCGAGTCCGGAACTGACTGAGTCCTTGAAGGTGCTGTTGTCTGCCAGCGCCGTGACAATCGCACCTTCCAGCGGATTTCCATCCTCATCGATTACGTGGACCACAGCCTCAGTTGGGTCGACGCGCGGCGGTGATTCTACCGCGAAGACTGCGTTCCGTAGTTGCTCCGAGGGGATGCTACGCCCGGCGTAAACGAGCTTCTTGTGGACAAGCTTGACGAACTCCTGCGGCGGTTTGTCAACAAGGGAGACATAGGCTACCGTCGGCAGCACGCCTGGAATCTCGGTACTGTCGAAACGGGCTGGGAGCACGTACTCCTGATGTTCTTGGAACGCACGAGCCTGCATGGCTTGACGTTCATGAGATGGCCAGAGCTTCCCGGCGTAGTGCTTTGAAATGAACATGATCGTGTACAAGGCCTTGTTCTGGTACACGTCCGAGAGGTAGTCGTAGAGGTTCTTGCCCCAGAGGCTCGATTCTTCGAAGAGGTCATAGAAGACCTTGACGCCAGAGCTTCGAAGGAGATTTGCAACCTGATCGACATACGGTCGATCCTCTCCAGCGAAGGAGAGAGCAACTTCAAACTGCACTTCGCGTGTCATGGCGGTTTTTGTGACGCATAACGTCTGAATTAAGCGGCAGCCGGCCGCGAATGGTTGGATGCGCCGAGTATACCCCCGGCTGTCCGCTTGAATGCATAGTTGGGCTGGAAATACACACGCATTGCCGTTGCAATGCCGGCAAGGATGGGGTACATGCGGCGCCTAGGCGCCTTGCCCCAAGCCAGACTCCTGTCAGACGCCGCTCGGCGTTTTTGGGCGAGAACCAGAGGACAGAAATCCCGAAGCCACATCGCAGGAATGCCGGGAACGTGCGTAACTTCGCACCACAACGTGAACTACATAGCCCGGCAGGCAAAGCCTAACGTAGAGCTAACCGGCGGGCGCAATGCGCAGCATTTTGATCGTCCGTGTCGAGCGCGACGTTAGGCCTCTGTTCTTGGGGGATAAAACACAAGCGCGAGTGATGCAATACTAGCGATTCCTGACATTGCGAGAACAACCTTGACGGCCTGGCTCTCTTCACCGAGAACAAAGTAACCAAGCGCACCAACGAAAATCAGTGTCACTGTTCCAATCGCCATACGTTTGTATCGCGGAGCACGAATGAACACCAAGCGAACACATGCCGTATAGGTCTGAGTATCGAGGATATTTGTGTATCGATACATCACAGTCCCAGATGCGCGAAGCTCGTGTATGAGCATTGACCAAGGTTTGTCAAAGTTTACCGATCGTGTGAGCAGGTCAAATGTCCAGAGCCCACGAATACCTTCCACTAAGCCGGCAGCAAGAATGTCACCTAAGTAGCGTTTCTTGACTGCGGTGACATCCAAGAAGGCGTCATTTCCTTTCTCTGCAAGCTTCTGCATTACAGAGCGTAACTCTTCGTACTCGACTTCACGGTTAGAGTATGAGAGCGAAATTTCACGAACTCGTTCGTAGTACGCCGCAACTTCCGCCGCCTTTTCATGACCGTAGATACTGGCCAACTCAACTCGATGGTGAGATCTGTCGGTGGACTGACTTGTGTACTCTTGACGTTCCGCCAAACTCTTTAGTTGAGACTGAACAGCCGCCATTACACGTGAGGACAACCCGTTGCTTCGGTTCTTTGTATCGACGCTCGTCAGTGTCCTTATATGAAGAAATTCAATCGCCCGAACGTCTCTCTCTAACACGCAATGAACAATCGTGTTTAGGTATTGGTCAGGGCGCTCGGAGTCAACGAAGATGTGCAGTGACTTCATATGTGAACGCCACCAAAGCAAACGCACGACTTCTCCGCCTTGGCCTTCCTGAGATTAATGTATGCATCGCTGAGCTTCTCGGCGACACCAAACGAGATAGTGCAACCCGTGCTTCGGTGGAACTCCTCGGCAAGAGATAGGTTTGTATCTAAAGAGTAACGTTCATAACTTACTCGCAGGAGTACGTCGTCTCCTCCTGCCATGATTACTGTCGCTCCCATTTCTTCTTCAAAAGATTGGAGGAGGGAAGCAATCGCTTTGGTCAGTGCGGATGAGAACGCAGTCAGTTCTTCGAGCTTGCCTTGAAGCAATCTCTTGTCAATTCCATCCCGAATCTGGTCTGCATCGCCAAGAACGTACAAATCTGTATTCATCTGGAACGGTTCATTGATAGTGGCGGTTGATGCCTAACGTCTGAATCAAGCAGCAGCCGGCCGCGAATGGTTGGATGCGCCTAGTATACCCCCGGCTGTCCGCTCGAATGTACAGTTAGGCTGGAAATCCGCGCGAATTGCCCTCGGACCGACGGCAAGGCCACAACAGCGCCTCGCCTTAGCAAACAGCTCAACCCCTGAGCGCTTGCAGCCACAATCCGGCTCGTGGGCGGAATGCGCGAGGAATGCGACTCTGGACCTGTAACGCATGACCGCCGTAAATGTGCACCGACCAGATCCACCGGACGATTCGAACGTGGCGGCAATTCAATGCCTATCGTCGTGTTAAGCCGCCGCCGCGCGACGGTGTGGATGATACGCGCAACTTCCTCGGCGGTCGGCTTGAACACCTAGTTAGGGCCATGAAGCTACGAGCGTACCGCCGCTATGCTCCTGAAGAAGACTGCCGCGCGAGACGCGGGCTCGCCAGTGGTGGCAGAGACGCGAAGCACGAGGGGAGACGACGACACTGGATCTACTTCGATGCGCTCTATGCAGTCAGGCCGAAGGGCAATGGTGAGCTCCGTCCAAGATGAAGATGTTGGCATTTCGCTGTTGCTGTCGGTGTCCACTTCGCGACCAGGCCACAAAGAATCGGCCACGAGCCGCGAACGATGGCCGCGGACCGGATGAGACCAAGAAGACTTGCGATGAACTTTCTATCGTGGACCTAACGAAGCTGTAGGAAAAGTGGCCTCGATCTTGCTTCTTTCGGTGATCAAGCGCAAGGGAGTCGGCGGTGGCACGTTACACGTGTGTCGACACGAGCCCCGGTTCTTGCCGCTGGTTCTGGAGGATCAGCTGGGGCCGGGTTCGCTTGCCCATGCGACGTACCATCTGGTGGATGCATTGGACTTGTCTGGATGCGACTCGCACTATCGGAACGACCCGACCGGTGCGACTGCACTTGCGCCGTCGATGCTGTTGAAGGCAGTGCTGCTGGCTTGCTCGCAGGGAGCGATTGCAGACACGCACCAACTCAGCACGGCAGTTTAGGAAGTAGTGCGTGTCCAGTCGATCCGACACCTGGAGCCGGGCTTGGTAGTTTGCCGTTGGGCCTCGCCTCGAACGAGGGTTAGGGCGCATTGCGTTGACGCCGAAGACTCTCGTCGAACATTTTGTGCGCGGCAACGTTCTCTGGACAGCGGTGAACACACTCGATCGTCTGGCTCCTGACCTTGTTCTTGATCTTTACAAATGCTGGCATTGCTGGAAGCCGAGTCTGCTTCCGCTGCGTGAGGTGCGTGCTGCGAAGGGTTCCGTCTTCCCGAACGCTTGCGGGGACGTATGTGGCTGATTCGAAGAAGGATGTTGAATCAGCGTACCTTGATCCCAGAGAGCTGAGTACGGCCTCCATTGTAGCTGACCGGGCGAGCAAGAGTGAGCCAGCGTTTATGGCTTGGAATGAGTTCAGTAGACCGACATCGCCTTCGGTTGCGTTGATAACAGCCCCCTCAGTCGCTTGGCCATACAGGTAGACAGACGGATCATAGAGGCAACATGTGACTGACGGCGACAGCGGAAGAAAGAACTGGACACCTCGAACAGTGATCGATCCCGCCATGGGATGTGCGGACTCGCGAAGATACCAATTGTGTTGGAACACCGGGTGGTCTGAGAGAATAAACTCCACTCTGGTTTGGTTGAGTACCAGAGCGAGATTCAGATCCGAAATTAGTCGGTATTGGGTAGCCGCGTAGGCTGCAAGATATGCGAGTACCTCCCTCGGCTCAGATGGTTGAATGTGCAGTTCCCGTGCCGTAGCCTCGTCAAGGCCGTTTAGCCGCGCGACCTCCGCAAAGATGGTTTGCATCCAGGCATTCGTGAAATTTAGGCTACTTTCATACATCTGACGGGTCCGCGCCAGTTGTACGAGTAGAAAGCGAAGTAATGCTGCACTGGGCCTTGGATCAGTTCGATCTTGCGTCTGCGCAAGTATTTCTAAAGCGCTTCCCGCAGGCGATTCGACGTGCTCGCTCAGGAAGCGTTCGAACGAGTTGTTAGTGTCATACGTGTAGTTGCTTGAGCAAACATCACGTATGTTCTGATTCTTGCGATATTGTTGTCTTTCAAAGTCGTAAACGTTGATACGCGACTCACTCCCGTGCGGTGTTGCGAACCGACGGAGCAACAACTGCGGGACGTAGTGTTGCTTCTTGGTGACCACGTGCGTTTCCTATCCGCCCTAACGAAGCTGTAGAAAAAGTGGCATCGATCTTGCTTCTTTCGGTGATTGAGCGCAAGGGAGTTCGCGGTGGCACGTTACAAGTATGTCGACATGTGCCCGCTGTTCTTGCCGGTGGTGCTGGAGGATCAGCTGGCGCCCGGTTCGTTTGCCCATGCGACGCATCATCTGGTGGATGCACTGGCCTTGTTTGGATTCGACTCGCATTATCGGAACGACCTCATCGAGGCGACCGCGCATGCGCCGTCGAAGTTATTGAAGGCAGTGCTGCTGGCTTACACGCAGGGAATCGTGAGCTCACGCGCCATTGGACGGGCGTGCCGCGACAACGTCCTGTTCATCGCGATCACTGGCGACGCCAAGCCGCACTTCACAACGATTGCCGACTTCGTCAGTCGCTCGCGTGATGCGATCTCATCGGTGTTTGCGCAGGTTCTGGCGATTCTCGGCAAAGAAGGATTGATCGACCGCGAGATGTTCGCCATCGATGGCGTGAAGTTGCCCGCAAACGCATCGAAGTATCACTTTGCAGCCGAGCGGCTGGGTCTTCCCCGCGATTGAGATGAGACGTCGAGCTCTTGCCTGCCAGCAAACTACAGCCTCTGCGCCATGGCCCCGGCAGTTCCGAAAATTGGCGTGTGCCCAGTTGTTCACCCTGCGCAGGGAATTGGTGCGTGTCCACTCGATCCCGGAAGGGCGACGTGGGTGAGGTCGACTACAAGCTTTGCAACTGCCGCCAGAGCGCGTAGGATCGAACTGGCTCAGTGACGAATATCCCGTCGATCAGCAGTCCATGCGGCGCCCAGCGTCGCGGCGGCGGTAAACAGCGGCCATGCGAACGTTAGCCGATTGAAAAATGGCGTGTTCCTACAGTCTCAACAATTGAGGTAAGCGGCGTGCCGTAGGCACGCCCGCTTGACTGAATAGTTCCGCCTCACGGCAGCCGATCGGCGACTTCGTAACCTTTGCGAGTGACTTTGAAGATGTTTCGCTTGGGGCCAGTCGCGGCAAGCAGTTCATCGCGTTCAAGCTCTTCCAACGCTGAGGTCCAGGTTGCTCGTGAACGCTCGTTCCCGTACTCGATGAGGTTCTTGCCTTTAACCTGCAACACGTACACGCCGGGATGGGAAAGGTGAAGCACGTGGCCTGACGGGTCGGCCACGCACTCCTTCAGGAGAAAGGCTGCCTCCTTGGACAGCGAGGGACTCGGTGGAATATCCCGTATGACTGGCAAGGATTCGGCGAGCCCGTTAGCTTGAAAGTACTCGTCTCGATTTATCTTCAGCTGGAGCTGTCGATAGAGTCTTGTCCTGAAGTCTTGAATGTCGCTGTACGGCTCGTAAAGCCCTCGCGACTGGCAGCTTAGTCGAAATTCCTTCAGCCGTCGGTATTGGTCATAATCAACACTGTCGGGCAGAACCGGTGCGCTTGAGAAGTACAGCATGGCTGGCTTGCCCACCTTGATGTGTTCTTCGATCTCTTCGACTGTTCCACTCGCGTACTCACCTGTTGCGGTGCCGATCCGGGTCCAGAACACGCCGACCAGCAGGTCGCAGTCGTGCAGGATTTGCTTGTTAATTAGTGCTTGCGGCCGGTCGCCCAT